>NZ_CP104578.1:0-2400000 GCF_036826855.1 Streptomyces sp. SJL17-4
TCCCCTGGAGCGTCGCGTGGCTGGCAGGCGCCCTGATTCTCGTTCTTCTGCTCGTTCTCGTCCTGTTCGGCGCCGGCTTCGCGCTGAAGGCCTCTGGTGGATCGCCCTCGCGGTCCTGGTCCTGTGGCTGATCGGGTTCGTAGCCCGTCCGAAGGGCGGCAGCGGCCGCTGGTGCCGCTGGTAGCCCTACGGCGAACCCCTTCCCGGGTACGGCGAGGGCGGACCCCCGATGGGGGTCCGCCCTCGCCATGTCGTGCCCGGGATCCCGGTCGCCGGGCGCCTGTCGCGCGCCGGGGACGGCCCGGGTCCGGGTCAGTCCCCGATGAAGAGGAGGTAGCCCGAGCGACGGACCGCCTGATGGGCCTCCTCGATGACACGCCGCACGACGGGTGTCTTCTCCTCCTCGGGCAGCTCCTCCAGCTCGACGACGAGACGCTCCAGCTGGGGCGTGTTGAACATCGTCAGGTCGTACGGCGAGACGCCGTGCCGCAGGCTGTCACGGGGAGCCCGTGCGCACATCGCGAGGAACGAGCCCTCGACGTCGTCACCGAACTCCTCGACCACGTCCTGCACGCGGTTCAACTTCCGAATTCCCAGACCCATCTTCCTCTTCCCTCCGTCTCAGGCGTCCGTCGGACGGATCGGATACATCGTCACCAGGTCACCGTGCACGCTCACCACAATGGTGAGGCAGTGGGTCTCCACCTCTCCACTGTCCCGGGAGGACCTGCCGAACTTCTTCTTCGGATCGAGGCAGACGTTCCGCTCGCGGTAGGCGCTACCGCCGCTCGCCTGCTTCCACGCTCCCTGGTCCGTGATGGCGCCGAGGAAGACGTCCTTCAGGTCTCCGAGCGTCAGGTCGGAGTTGAACAGGCCCTTCTGTCTCGTGACCTTGCTTCCGCCTTCGAAGTGGAAGTCCCGCAGGTTCCGCAGCGCGAGCGTGTCGAGAGCCACCTCGTAACCTCCTTCGGGGAGATTCTGGCCGAGGGGGATGAACTCGCAGTCGTCCCAGCCGTCCCAGCCGTCCCACCCGTCGAAGCCGCCGCCGGAGGACGCGGCCGAGAGGAACCGCAGGCCCACCGCTCCGGCCTGTGCCTTCGGCGCGGACCTCTGCGGGGCGGACTTCGGTTTCGGCTTGGTCGGGCAGAGGACGGCCTTCGCCCGCTCGATGACCTTCTCGGCCTTCTCGACGACCTTCTTCGCCTTGGCGGACTTGTCGAGGAAGGTGTTGATGCCGGCGATGGCCTTCGCGATCCGGGGGATCTTGCTGGCGATCTTGAGGACCTTCATCGGACCCAGGTTCTGGACGATGGCCCAGAGGCAGGTCGGGATGTCCGGGTCATCGATGCAGGCCTTGATGTCCTCCAGGAAGAGTTCGACCAGGATCTCCCCGCCGTTCTCCAGCAGGTAGTCGATGAGGTCGTCCTCGGCGAGCGCGCGGGCCGCCGCGTACTCCTCGGGCGTGATGCCCGCCGCTTCGAGGGCCTTGCGCTCTGCGTCCTCCAGGCTGACGGGCTTGTCGTCGCCCTTCTCCTTCTCCTTGGCAGCCTCCTCGCGCTCCTTGCGGCGCAGTTCGCGCTGGTACTCCTCGGCGCGCTTGGCGGCCTCGTCGGCCTCGCGGGCGTGTTGGCCGGCGTTGGCCGCGGCCGTCTCCGCCGACTTGGCGTGCCGCTCGGCGGACTCGGCGAACTCGGCGGCGTCGGCGGCGTCCTTCTCGGCGCGGGTGGCGGCGGCCTGTGCGGTGCTCGCCTCCTTCTCTGCCAGGGTCGCGGCGCTGAGCGCGGCCGCCGCCTGGTTCTCCGCGTCGGTCGCGGCGGCCCGCGCGCGTTCCGCCTCGGCCTCGGCCCGGGTGGCGGCGTTGCGGGCGGCCACCGCGTCCGCGGCGGCGGCGTTCGCCGCCTGGCGGGCCTGCTGCGCGTCGGCCTGCGCCTGGGCGTCGGCCTGGTCGGCCCGCGCTCCGGCTGCCCTGGCCTTGGCTCCGTCCTCGGCCGCCTGGGCCGCCGAGACCGTCGCCGCCGCCGAGGACCGTGCCGCGTCCGCGGTCGACCGGGCCGCCGCCGCGGCGGCCTTGAACGCGGGAGCCACCTGGGCGTTCGCCCGCTTCGCGGCGGCCTCGGCGGCCTCCGCGGCCTTGACCGCCTCGATGGCCTTCGCCTCCGCCGCGTCGGCCTGCTCCTTGCCCATCTTCAGGGCCGCGTTGTCCACCGTCACCGCGAAGTCGGCACCGATGTCCGTACCCGCGAAGGGCGCGGCGAGAGTGATGGCGGTGTTCGCCGGGTCGGCGATGCCCGCCGCCGTGGTGCGGGCCGAGGCGGCGGCCGATACCGCGACCCCGGCCTGGATCTGGGCCATGGCCGCCTCGCGGACGGCCCCGTCGGCCTCCTCCCTCGTCCGGTTGGCGGCCTGGAGCGCCTGGTTGGCGTGGATGGCGGCGAGACCGGCCAGCCGGGAGGCCTCGTGCGCGGCGACGCCCGCCCGACCCTCCTGCGCGGTGGCCTCGGCCGCCTTGGTGTTCGCCCGCTGGGCGGAGGCGTGCGTGAGGGCCGCCTCGCGCTCGGCCTTGCCCGCGGCGGCGTCCGCCGCGAAGGCGGCGGCCTCCGCCTTGTTCGCGGCGGCGTTGGCACGCGAGGCGTGCGCGGTGGCCTCACTGGCGGCGGCCCGGGCGCGGGCGGCGGCGCCGGAGGCCTCGATGGCGGCGGACCGGGACCGCGTCGCCGCGTCCGTGGCCGCGTTGGCCGCGCCGCGCGAGGCCACGGCGGCCTTGCGGGACTCGTCGGCGTCCCGACGCGCCTGGTCGGCTGCCTGTCGCGCCAGCTGCGAGTCCGAGGTGCCGCTCGCCGCGGCGGCCAGGGCCTCGGTGGCCTTGGCACGGGCCTCGTCGGCGTCGTGCTGCCGCTCCGCCTCGAAGGCGGCGTTGCGCGCGTCGCGGGCCTTATTCTCCTCCGCCTTGGCGTTCCTGTCCGCCGTGGCGGCGGTGCCCTCCTGCGTGGCGGCCCGCGCGCGCATCTCGGCCGCGGTGGCCGCGGCCGCCTGCGCCTCGGCTCGCTTGGCCGACGCGGTGCGCGCCTCGGCCTCGGCCCGGGCGCGTGCCTGGGCGGCGACCTGCTGCTCCCGCTCGGCACGCTCGCGCGCGGCCGCCGCCAGCTTCTGCTCGCGCTCGGCGATCCGACGCTGCTCGTCGGCGATCCTGGCCTGGCGCTGCGCCTCGACCCGAGCGTCCCGGGTCCGCTGCGCGTGCTCCCAGGCCGTCTTCTCCGCCTTCTCGGCGTCGATGCGGGCCTGACGGCTCTTGGCCGCCGCGTCCGCCGCGATCTTCGCCTGCTTGGCGGCCGAGGCCGCGAGACCGGCCGCCGCCTTGGCGTGCTGCTCGGCGTTGGCGCGCCACGCCTTGGCCTGCTTCTCGTTCAGCTCGGCCTGGTGCTGGGAGTTCAGGCCCGCGGCGTCGGCCGCCGTGGCGTCGACCGCGTGCTGGGCGGTCTGCGCGGCCTGCCAGGCGGCGTCGGCCGCAGCCTGGATGCCGGTGGCGACGTCGGACCACTGGGTGCCGTACGTCAGCCCGGTCTCCACCAGGATCTCGGCCTGCACCCTCGCCTGCCCCGCCGCGACCTGGGCCTGCTTGGCGGCGGTGTCGGCGAAGCCCACCTGGCGGGCTACGTCCTTCTTCACCTCCGAGTAGTCGGACAGGCGCTTGCCCGCCCGGTCCGCCGCGAGCATCCGGTCGGCGGTGCGCGAGGCGGCGGCCGCCAGGCTCATGGCGTTGGAGGAGTTCTTCAGGGCCCGGACGGCGTCCCCGTGGACGGCGATCAGCTTCGTACGGGCCTCGGCGGCCCGCGCGGAGTTCTCGGCCAGCTTGCGCAGTCGCTCCGCCGCCTCCAGGGCCTCCTTCTGCGCCTTCTCGTGCGCGGCCCGGTCGTCGGCGTCCCGCTGCGCCGCGACCAGGTAGCCCTTCTCCAGGAACTCGGCGATCACCTTGGCGTCACCGGTGGCCAGAGCCACCTGGGCGGCCCGCTTGACCTCGGGGCCGCCCATCGCGGCGAGCATCTCCACGCGCTTGCGGTTCTCGGCCGCGCGCTGCTGCTCGTTCTGCTCGGTGGCCTTGTCCCGCTGCCGGGCGATCTCGGCGCCGAAGGCCAGGAAGTCCGCGCGGTCCTGGGCGGTGCCGGCGAGGACCCGCTCGGCCTCGGCGTTGAAGTACGGGCCGCCCGTGCCCCGCATCGCCTCGATCTTCTGCCGGTTCCCGACGTCCGTCGCGTTCCGCTTGTCGCGGGCGCGCTGGCGGGCCTCGGCCTCACCCCGCTCCAGGAAGTCCCGGATCGCGTGCGGATCGGTGCTCTCCAGAGCCTTGCGCGCGGCCTCGCGGACTTCCTCCTCCTCATCGAACTCCGCGTAGTCCTCGACCAGTTGACGGTCGTGCTGGTCACTGAGCCGGTCCAGCTCGGTGCGGGCGTCCGGCGCCGGCGCGGCGCGCAGGGCGGCCAGGACCGCGTTCCCCCGCTGTACGAGTTCCAGGGCACGGGCGTCCAGAGCCGCGCCGGCCGGCGGCCCGGCGGCTGTCGCGGACGCCTGCCCGGTCAGACCGACGAGCAGCACCGTGGCCAGCGCCCCCGACACCGCCCTCGCCGCTACGGCCCGGACCCGACCGGTCCGTCTCCCGGCCCCTGGCCGGAATATCTCTCCCATGAGGAAAATCCCCCCGAAATATATGAAATCCACTGTATGAACACAGAGAAACGGGTGCTTCGCCCTCGACGTCCGTACAAGGAGGGCGGAGCACCCGGCGGTACGGCGCGGGCCTCCGGCCGGAAGCGGCCGACCGCCCCCGCGCGCACCCGTGGAGAGGTGGTCAGCCCCTCACACGCGTCTCGCCGTCCCGGGCCTGCCGGAGGATCTCCTGCCAGAACGCCGCGACCCCGCCGGCGGCCTGCTCCTCCTGCGACCAGGACTGCCGGTTCGCCCCGGCGGCGCCCGCGATGCTCTTCCACATCTCCTCGGCGGCGCCCTGGGCGAGTTCCTGAACGCCCCGCCAGGTCTCCGCCTGGCGCGCCGCGTGCTCCCGTTCCGCCTGCCACGCGGTGCCGGCGTCACCGGCGTGCCGGGCCACGGCCTGCCAGGCTCGCTCGGCCTCGGCACGGGCGGCGGCGACGTCGGCCGCCGTGCGCAGCGCGTCCTCCGCCTCGGCCGCCGCCTCGAGCAGCAGCGTCAGCGTCCGGTGGCGCAGCGCCTCGGACTCCGAGGTGCGCAGCTGGTACCCCTCCAGGTCGACGGCGGCGCCGGTCATCCAGCCGTACGCGTAGAACTCGCGGACGTCCTCGTCGGTCGTGCCGGGCCGCAGGGCCCACTGCGCCGACACCCGGACCTGCTCGCCGGGATCGCGCACGACGAGCGTCCGGACGAACTCCCGGTCCCGCTCCAGCACCGCCCGCTGCTCCTCGGCCACCGCCTCGCGCACCGCCCGGTCGCTCAGCTGGGCCTGGGCATAGCCGGTCTTGACGAAGGCGGCCCGTTCGGCGTCGGTGCCCTTGAGGGCACGCTCCGCCGCCGCCCGCGTCTGCGGAGCGAACGAGGCCGGGTGGGTCCGGACGACCCGCTCGCAGAACAGGCGGTTGCGGGTACGGGTGTCCCGCAGCCGCTGCCGGGCGGCGTCGTAGCCGCCGCCGGGCGCCAGCCAGGCGGTGATGGCGGCGTCTCCGGAGGTGTGGCGCAGCGCGTTCCACGCGGAGGTGCGCAGCTCCGCCGGGAGGCTCGACAGGGCGACCCGCCGGACCTGTTCCCGCGCCCCGGCCGCGGCGGCGGCCAGCGCCGCCCGTACCTCCTCGGAGGGCTGCGGGGTGTCCGGGGACGCCTGCGCGAGGACGTGGCCGGCCGGGAGGGCCCGGGCGTCGACGGCGGTGCCCGCCACGGTTCCCGCCACCGCCGCCACCAGGGTGGAGACGGTCAGGACCGTACGGAACGTCCTTCGCGGGGAAGGACGGTGGCCGGCCCCCATCACGGCGCCAGCGGAGGGACGACCTGCCACGCGGGGTGGGCCCTCAGGTCGATGTCGTCGCCCCAGCGCGCCGTCAGGGACAGCTCCTTGCGCTGGTTGACCGCCGCCTGGTTCCTGCGGAGCTCCGCCTCCTTGCGGTCCTTCTCGGCGAGTTCTCTGAGCTCCCTGGCGACGTCCCTGTTGTGGGCCTCGCGCGCGCCGTTGGCGATGAACTCCTGCCGGGCGTCCGCGGTGCCGGTCAGCGCGGCCGTGGCGGAGGCGCGCACCTCCGGCCCTGAGGCCGGGTGGCGCAGGACCGCGCGGGCGAAGTTCTCGTCGTTGAGCTCCAGCATCTCCGGGGCGCCCGTGATGCCGATGACCGTCATGACCTGCTGCCGCGCGGCCCGGGCGAGGCGCGCGGCCTCGGCCTTCTCGCGCTCGCGCGCCTGGTCCTGTCGGTACGCCTCGTGGACGCCGGTGACAATGTACGCGACGTGGTCCTCGGCCAGCGTGCTCGCCATGGCCTTCTCGGCCGCCGTGCGCACCGCGTCGTACGCCTCGCCGCCCTCCCTGGCCTTCTGCCACAGGGCGTGGACGAAGTCGTGGTCGCTCAGCAGCAGGACGTCCGCCGCGGGGTCGAGCCTGACCACGGCGGCGGCGTCGACGCGCTGGGTCTCGGTGGTGCCGATGCCGACCGCGCGCGCCGCCTGGTGCGGCGGCGCCGGAGCCGCGAACGCGGCGGGCGCGGCGCCCGCCGCGAGGACGGCGGCGACAGCGGTGGTACCGACCACCGCGCGGGTGACGGTACGACGGACTCCTGGTCCGGGTGTGCCTCGGTGCATGGTGTGGTGAATCCCCCTGGGAACAAGAAATGGGCCCGGCCCTCAGCCGTGATAGAGGTCGCGCGGGCAGGGGGGACCGCCGGGAGACCACCGCCCCGCGACGACCGCGGAACGGCACACTTCCCCCACGGGCCGTTTCCCCCCGGAACCCGCTGTTGTGCTGGTCCACGCCACGGGATGCGCCCGGTGACACCCCGTCACGACCGAACGCCTGGTCAAGCATTGGTCAAACCAGCTCCAGAACCCTACCAACGGCACTTTCGGAATGATCAACGAATAAGGGTCGGCAGTGGCCCGAAATAGCCGGTGGACAAGCAGACCGGACACCCGTCCACCCGTCCGCCGACCCACCTCCGGCCCGCGTGCGGCAGGCCCGTACACCCGTTCCCCCATGGGGCACGGGCACGGCCGGAGCGATCTCCGCCCCGCACCCGCGACCTCCCCGTACCAGCGGAGCGGAAGACGGAGCACCCTCCTCCCACCAGCCCGTTCGACCTGAATTCATCGATCGCGGCCGACCGGGGAAGCCCCGGAACACGGCCGCCCACCCCGCCGGAACATCCGCGCCGACGGCGTCCGCAGGCCACGGCGAAGGGCGGCCGATGGGCTTGACCGGGCCACCCCGGCACCGTGGGTTCGGCGCACCGATCCGCGAGCCACTGAAAGGAGACGACGCCGGATGACCCTCTTCTCCGAGCTGTCCCACTCCTCCCACCGGACCGCGTGGACTCCGGGTCTCATAGCGCACGGCTGCTGAACACCCCTCTTCCGGCGTGCCCGCTCACGGGTGGCCGCGAGCACGTACAAGCTGCCGAGCTTCTCCGAGATGCCGGAGGAGTTCCACGTCCGGCTCCTGGAGGACGCCACCGAGGAGGGAGCGGTCTACGGCTCCAAGGCCGTGGGCGAGCCACCACTCATGCTCGCGTTCTCGGTGCGCGAAGCGCTGCGGCAGGCCGCGGCGGCGTTCGGGCCCGCCGGAGTCAGCGTCGAACTCGCCTCGCCCGCCACACCGGAAGCGGTGTACCGGGCGATCTAAACCGCCCGGGGCGCCGGTGGGCGGGACGGGCACCACACCCGCGACGGCGCCACCGTCCCCGTCGACGCCAGCTCACCCGTCCATGCCTGACACGACCACCTGGGTCACCGCCGTCGCGCGGTTGCGGGCCCGCCGGGAGCCCGGCGTGCTCGCGACCGTGCGGGGCCACGCGCCCCGCCGGGCCGGAGCCAAACTCGTGGTCGGACGGACGGAGACCCGGGGATCGATCGGCGGCGGCAACATAGAAGCCGTCGCGATCGACCGGGTCCGCGAACTCATCGCCGCCGCCGCGCCGGAGCCCGAGCTGATGGAGTTCGCCCTCAACGACAAGGTCACCTCCCGGCACGGCGTGCAGTGCTGCGGCGGAACCGTCACCGTGCTGCTCGAACCGCTCCCGGTCGTCCAGGCGGTGGCGGTCTTCGGCGTCGGACACGTCGGCCTGGAACTGGCGCGCATCCTGGCCCGCCACGACATCGACCTGCACCTGACCGACTCCCGCCCCGACATGCTCACCGACGAACGGCTCGGCGTGCTCGTGGACGCGGTGGCACAGATCCACGTCCACCACACCCCGCTGCTCCCCGAGGAGGTGCTCGCGGAGCTGCCGGCCGGCACCCACGTCCTGATCATGACCCATGACCGTGCCGAGGACGCCGCCCTGTGCGACGCCGCCCTGCGCGCCTCCGGCCTCGGCTCGATCGGACTGATCGGCTCGGCCGCCAAAATGGACGCGGTTCCGGCGGCGCCCGGCCACCGAGGGCGGTCACGACGCCGCCACCATCGGCCGGATCAAGAGCCCCATCGGCATCGCCGAGATCACTGGCAAGGAACCGGCCACGATCGCCATGAGCGTCGCCGCCGACCTGATGCGGAGCTTCACCTCGACATGACGGCCCTCCCGGGCTGCCCGGCAAGGGGGAGCCCGGGACCGCCGCTCGGAATCGGTCGAACTCACCCCTCCCGCCGCCCCCACGACCCACGACGACACGGCACCGACGAGCCGCCCGGAGGCGCCGGACGGCGACCGGGAACGCGGACAACTCCCGCCGCCCGAAAGGAATCCGGACCACACGGAGCGTACGCGGCAGACGCATCCCGGCCACCGGCGCACCCCAGGGGAGTGGCGAAAAATAGCCCTTTGCTTCCTTCGGCACCCGCCGGTTACGGTTCCGATGATCATTTGACGGGGGCAGGCGCCGGAGGGGATCGGCGAGGTGTTGACCGCACTTCGCCGGGCCGGACCGGCCCCCGGGCACGTTCGCATTCCGGGGGAACCATGAACCGTGATTCGGTGCGCGCGAAGCGCACGACGATCCAATCCGTCGCCTTCCCGTCCCACTGGCGGGAGACCGGCACCTCCGTACCCGCGAGCCTCCGCACCCGCTGAGAGCCCGGCTCCGGCCACATCCCCGGGACGCACGCGCCGAGCACGTCCGTAGGCGCACCTGAGCCTGCCCGCGCCCCCGCCCGTCCGTACCGGTGACCCCACGCGGCGCCTCCTCCACCGACGAGCCCCGACGAGTCCCGGCGGTCCCGGTGCGCCCCGTTGCGTCTGCGTCGCACATCCCCGCACGAAGAGACATAAAGAGAACGGATCCCATGAAGTCCCAGACACTCCGCTCCGCCCTGGCGGTCGCCGCCACCGCGACCGCCCTCCTCGCGGCCACCGGCACCGCCCACGCGGCCCCCACCACGCCCTCACCCGCTCCCGCCGCGGCCGGCGGCGCCATGGACGCCCAGCTCCAGGTGAAGTACGGCAGCAAGTGCCTCACGATCGCCGGCGGAAGCCTGCGCAACGGAGCCCACGCCATCGAAGGCACCTGCGACACCACCGCACTCCACCAGGTCTTCACCGTGCGCCCGGGCGAGACGACGGGCTGGGAGATCGTCGCCGCCCACAGCGGCCGGTGCCTCACCCACCGGGCCTCGTCGACGGCCGCCGTCGTGCAGGACTGGTGCAACGGCTCCCCCGCCCAGCGCTGGACGATGCAGTTCCTGGAAGGCGCCGAGCTGAACCTCTTCCAGCTGCGCCCCGTCGACGCCCCCGGCGAGTGCCTGTCCATGGGAGGAACCCCGGCGGGGGAGGAGCCGACGGCCTACGTCGTGGACTGCTTCACCAACCTGCCCAGCCAGGAATGGCGCCTCGCCTTCGTCAACTGACGCCTCCCGACGGCTCAGCTCCCTCACCTCTCGCACCCATCGTGTCGCCGGACCACGGCGACGGAGGAGTACCGACATCAGCATGAACACCCCTCACCTCACGCCCGCGTGGATGCGGCGCACCGTCTCCCGAGGCCTGGTCACCGCCACCGCGCTGGCAGCGGTCACCGGCACGGTCGTGCCCGGCACGGCCCACGCCGACGGCCCCGCCGCGGCGCGGGACGTCACGGCCCGCGCCGCCGGCATCGGCACGACCGAGACCCAGCGCGTGGAGGCCGCGGCCGTGGTCCGACTCGACCCGACGGCGGACGTGCTCCTGCTCAGCGACTACGACTTCGTGCACGCGCTGTGGCAGAAGGCCCGCGACGCGGGCGAGAAGCTCGACGCGGTACGGACGGCCGCGGAGCAGGCCATGTCCGGCACGGCGGCCGAGGACCACGTGCGGTTCATCGTCACCGGCGTCCACGAGGCGTACCGCCTCGACCAGCAGCGCGAGCGCGAGAAGGCCGAGGCCGAGCGCGTCGCCCGGCTCGCCAGGTCGCAGGTACTGCTGGCCATCGGCATCCCCAGCAACCCCGACCTGCTCGCCCTGACGGACGACAACTTCGTCCGCGCCGTCGCCAGGCACCCCGCGTCCGGCCCCGAGGTCCGCGCCGCGGCGCTGAAGGCCCTGGTCGGCGAGGCGGCGGACTGGCGCGAGTTCATCGTCAACGGCGCCCGCGAGGCCCACAAGCGCGACGTGGCCAAGGAACTGGAAGAGCTGGAGGAGCAGAACCGCAAGGAGGCCGAGCGCCGCAAGGAACTCGCCGCCCGCACCAACACCGCGGCCCTCTTCCGCCTCACGCCCTCCCCGGCCATGCTCACGCTGAGCGACGACAATTTCATCCGCGAACTCCTGCGCCTGGCCCCGGCCGACCTCAAGGGCTCCGAACTCCTCGCGGCCGCGCAGCGGGCCGTCCTGAGTGCCGACGCCGCGGACTGGAAGGCCTTCCTCCATACCGGCGCCGAAGCCGCGTACAAGCAGGACGACGAGAACCGCCGCAAGAAGCTCGCCGAGGCCAACCGCACGCTCGCCCGCCAGGTCCAGGCCGCCGCCGAGAACAGCGGCGTCAACCCCCACCTGGTCGCCGCCGCGAAGAAGGTGCTCGCCGGCACCGACGACGCCGCCGTGGCCGATTTCCTCAAGGAGGACACCCAGTACCGGCTCAAGCGCCAGTCCCTCCAGGCGGGCGACAAGAAGCTGACCGGCTGGTTCGCCCGCCGGTCGAGCCCGGACGGCGCAGACGGGTTCCTCGGACCCCTCAACGCCCAGAGCAAGCAGTCCGACCGCGAGGACGCGACCTGGGTCGTCGTCCCCTCCCTCGCCGGCATGCCCGGCTGCTACTCCTTCGAGTCGGTCGGCAAGCCGGGCCACTACCTGAAGGCTGACAAGCCGTCGCTGCGCGTACGGATCGCCGCCGACGACCGCAGCGCGGCCTTCCGGCAGAGCGCCACGTGGTGCGCGACCAAGGGCCAGAACGGCTCCGGCACCTCCTTCAAGTGGGGCGTCGGCCCCGAGGAGCGCTCGCTGCGCCACATGTCCGGCGAGCTCTACGTCGCGCAGCACTACACCACCGACGACGCCCGCCAGGCCTCCAGCTGGCAGATCACCACCCCCCTGGCCCCCTGAGCCCCACCCCTACCGCCGGCTCCGCACCCACCGCCGCGGAGCCGGCGCCACGCCAGCCCGGCCACCGCCCACGGGCGCCGCGGCGGGCCACCGACGTGGTGTGACATCCCCGAACCGAGGGCACAAGAGCGGCACCGGAATCCGAAGGACCGACCAGGCACGGTGCCGATGAGACCTCAACGGGGTCAAGCCCAGCGGCGCAACCTCCGGCCGATCCTCCTGCTCGCCTGCTGGCGGTCTGCTACGCCGTGGCCGCCCTGGGGGCACTCTCCGCAGGGGACGCCGGCGACACGTACGAAACACTGGACCTCCCGGCCTGGGCCCCTCCTGGCTGGCTCATTCAGTTGCGGATCGGAGGCAGGGCGGCGGTTGCGCGGGGGCATCAAGCCTCCCGGGCGCGGCGGAAGCGCTCTTCTGGAGGGCGGCGCGGCCGGCGTCGCGCAGGGCGATGTCGACGTTCAAGCCAGGACGAGATCACCCGCCGCGAGACCGTCGCCTTCCAACGGCGCCTGCAACGGGCGAAGTTCGAGCAGCAGGTCACCCTGGAGGAGTTCGACTTCACCGCCTCCTCGAAACTCCCCGCCGCACAGATCCGTGACCTGGGAGCCCTGCGCTGGCTCCACGCCGGCGAGTCGGTCATCCTCTTCGGCCCCGTCGGCGTCGGCAAGACTCACATCGCCCAGGCCCTCGGCCACCTCGCCGTCCGCCAGGGCGCCCACGTCCGCTTCGCCAAGACCAGCCGCATCCTCACCGACCTCGCCGGCGGCCACGCGGACCGCACCTGGGACAAACGGATCCGCGAACTCATCCGGCCCGACGTCCTCATCCTCGACGACTTCGCCATGCGCCAGCTGTCCGCGGCCCAGGCGGACGACCTCTACGAGCTCGTCTCCGAACGGCAGGGCCGGTCTCTGATCATCACCAGCAACCGGGCGCCCAGCGACTGGTATCCCCTCTTCCCCAACCCCGTCGTCGCCGAGTCGCTCCTGGACCGGCTCATCAACACCAGCCATCAGGTGATCATGAACGGCCCCAGCTACCGCCCGAACAAGCGGCCCAGGAACACGGCCGACAAGGTGCACTAGGGTCCCGCTGTCGCGGCTTCCCATGGTGCCGTCTCAGTGCCGCGAGCGGGCTTGTCAGAGGCATCCGCTAGCTTCCTGACCATGGGAAACTCAGGCGGATCATTGACGACCCGGTCCACGGGGGAACTGCACCAGCTCATGCGGGCAGCCGGGTTCACGGGCATTGAAGACACGCAGGCGTTGGCGGAGGGCTGGCAGGTGACGGACTTCGCCGAGGCCGGACGGCGCAGCCTGGCGAACCTCGTCCAGAGCACAGGGACACCGGCCATCATGGTGTCCTTCCTGGACAGCGACGTCGGGTTCGTCGAGGCCCTCACGCCGGACGGCAGCAGCTGGGAGGGCCTGCTCAACCGCGAGATGGCGAAGAGCTACGAGATCCCTCTGGAGCACTTCCCCATCGAACCCGCCATCGCCGGCGCACTCGCCTGGTCGGCCGCCGCCGGGCTGACACCCGACGAGGAGACCATCCGGCAGACGCTCACCGGGTCGGCTCTGTTCGCGGAACAGCTCTCGTCAGCCCTCATGATCGCCCTGGGACTACCCGGCGCAAGCTAGCCCTTCCAAGCCCAGCACCTGGGGAATTACGTGAACTTAACCCTGGGGAATAACGCGATCGTCCACAGGCGAGGAGTTCGTCCTCGGTGGCGGGCGCGGGCAGGGGGCCGGTGAGGTGGCCCTTGTGGAGGTAGTCGCCGGGCTGGCCGTGATAGGGCCAGGCCTGGGGTTCGGTGAGGTAGACGGCGTCGGTGCGGAAGGCGACGACGCTGCCGGGCGGGGCGTGGAGGGCTCCGGCGTAGGTGCTGTCGTCGCGGTGGCGCTGGGAGACCAAGGCGGCGCGGGCGCCGGACCAGATCGTGGCGGCCCATTCGGGGTGGGCGTTGGGGTCGCGGGTAAAGCCGGTGGGGCGCTGCCAGGTGATCTGCTCATCGGTGAAGCCGATGGTCTCGGCGTCCGCGGGGACGTCGCGTTCCATGGTGCGGAGGGTGGTGCCGGTGACCATGCGGAGGCGCTGGGCGAAGGAGCCGATGCCGTAGAGGAGGAGGGAGCGTACGGCGCGCAAGGCGGGCGGCCTGGCGCTGGTTGGGGTCGCCGTGGAGGCCGGCCTGGGCGGCGAGGGCGGACCAGGCTTCCTTGAGTTTTTTCGACCAGTCGTCGAGCGGTTTGCCGTCGTCGCACAACAGGCCGTCGAGGATCTCGATACGCCAGGACTGGATCGGGTTGGCCAGGGCGGTGTGGATCTCGGGTCCGCCGGCCCAGGTGGTGAAGGTGGCGCCGGGCGTGGCGGGGTGGTGCCAGGCCTGGTCGCCGGGAGCGGGGGGGGCGGGGAGGATCCCGACGTGGTTCCAGGTGTCAGGGACGGTGACACGGACGTGCCAGTGGCCGCGGTGATCCGCTTGAGGGTGCCGACAGGTGACTTCCAGGTGTGCTTGGCGTAGGCGAAGGTGCGGTCGTACTCGGTTAGGGCCGGCAGCTTGTCCGGTACCCGGGGCGGGGTGATGAGTTCGGTGCGGCCCTGGCCAGCGGTGGCATGGAGCAGGCCGCGGAGTTCCTCGGACAGGACGGGGTAGCCGTCGGCGTGCTGGCCGCGGACGGGGATAGTGCGGGTCCCCTGGGGTCGATCACCGACTTTCTTACGTTCGGCATCAGTTTCCTGGCGACGGTTCGAAGGCACCCTCCACTCCCGCAGGGAAGAACACCGGCCCGTCCGCCGACGGAACCTGCAGGGTTGCCTCCACCATCAAAGACTCAGTCAGGGGTTCGTGCCCCCACCGCTGGGCTCGCAGATCGATGCGCACCGGCTGCCGTGCCCCGAATACCCGCGTAATCATGGTTTCGGCCGTGCCGTCAGTGCTGACGATGAGATGTATGCCGAGCCGTGGCCCTTCCACCGCAACCTGTCTCAGCACCGTGACCACTTCCCGCGCCAGCAGCACCTTCTGGAAGTCGTCCACAACGACGATGAGACGCCGCAGAACGTGTGGAATGCCGTACTCGTCCGCGTCGTGTGCGAGCGCCCCGAAGTCCGAGTCGTTGACGTTCCTCCCGAGCATGTTCCAGCGTTTCGAAACTTCCTGTCGAAGCTTCTCGCAGAACGAGAGGGCATGCGCCGGATCGTCGCCGCGCAGGCGGAGGAACGAGGCACCCCGTACGACGTCCTCGAAGCGGGTAAGTCCGCTGCGTCCGTCGTAGTCAGCGCAGATCAGTTCGAGACCTGTCGGGTTCTGCCGCGTCAGCTGATCCAGCACGCGTCGCAGGACGCTCCTTCGGATTTCGGCCGGACGCCCGCAGAGCACGAGGTGGGGGCCCTGGCCACCGCGATGCTCGCTCTCCAGGTCCAGTCCCACTGGATCCAGACCGGGATCGAACCCGAGGGAGACCCGCATCGGCTGGCTGTCCCCGGACCTCTGGAACTCGAGGGAGTCGAGGGCACGCTGCAGCCTGGCTGCAGACGGCCGGTGCGCGGGTTCCGTCCGGGTGCATGCCTCCAGAATCGCCACCCATTCGATGGAAAGCAAGCCAGCGGGCAGGGCCAACGTTTCGGAGAGATAGTCCCCCTGTCCCTCCCCCGTCGCCGCGTCCATAAGGACGACACCGAGCGCGTACACGTCAGACTCGCGGGTCGGTTCGACGCCGGGCGTGATCAGCTCCGGGGCACGGTGCCGAGGGCGGGGCCCGTACGCGTCGCAGTGCGGGCTGGTCCTGCCGTCCACGGAAGCGGTCATCCACCCGGTGATCTGCATCTGCCGCCCGGCCACCAGCACACGACGGGGGGGGTGAGCGAGCCGTGGACCAGGCCGTTCTCGTGGGCGTTGGCAAGGCTTGCCGCGAGCTGGCGAGCTACCTCCAGCAGGCGCGCTCGGTGGAGGGGGCCCTCCTGGCCTAGGAATTCATGCAGGTTGGGTGCCGGTTCCGAGGCGTCGTCCAGCGCGCATTCGACGGCGATCCAGGGCCGAAGGCGGTGGGCGTCCCAGGCCAGGAGCCGCGGCGCGAGGAAGCCGTTCAGCCGCTCTAGCGCCGTCACTTCGGTCATCACGAGGTCGACAGCATGGCGGGGTTGGCGCACTTCGGGTGTGCGGATGACGAGCACACGGCCCTCTCCGTCGTGGGCCAGGAGCAGCCCGATGTCCGACCAGCCCCCCTCGTACTCGGCGAGCACCTCGTACAGCAGGCCGTTTGGGCCTTCGAAGCGGTTGTCGGCGGCGGATAGCCGGCGCCATCCCGTCAGCTCCTCGTTGAGGACGAAGCCGTGAGGGAGCTCCCGCAGCTCGGCGTGCGGGCTAAGCGGTTCGGGTGCGGATTCGGGTTCCGGCGGGGCTGGCGGTGCGATGCCGAGTCTGCGCCGGAGGGCCTCATCGACCCAACCGAAGGGCCTGCGGCTGCCCGACCTGACCCGCTGCGGGCCTTCGTTGTGAGGAAGCCAGGCCGGGAATCCCGTCGACGCGTTCGGAAGCCCGTGGAGATGGTCCGTGACCTCCCGTGCCGTCCTGATCAGTGCGGAGGGCGGGACCGTGCCGAGCAGAACCGTGCGGATGCCTTCGGTGAAGTCGAAGGTCTTGTGGTGCGGGAGGTCGTCGGAGCCGTCAACGCCGTGCATGAGGCCGCCTAGGAAGACCTCCGCCAGGTGGGCCGTGTCGACGGACGGCTGCAGGGCGTGCTGGACGAGCCGCATCGCCGGGACGGGGAGCGGTGCCACGGCCGCCAGGTGTGCCGCGAGGCGGTACGCCTCCGAGGACGCCGAGGTCTTGAACCGCAGCACGGCGTCCTCGGCCGCGACGGCCCCGGCAGGTCGGGTGCACGCCCGTGCGCCGACGGCGGGGGCAGTCGTGTCCGGGCCGGTCAGGAGCGGCAGTACCACGGTCTCTCCGTGGGAGCCGATGAGCTGGGCCCAGGTGCCAATGTGGCTCCCCTCTGCGGAGAGCACTGGGACCGGGACGCCGTCGTAGGGGGCCAGTTCCGGCGGCAGGACGGGATCCTCGACGTGCCAGGACCGGTTGGCCGCTCCCCTGCGGCGGGTCGTCACGCGCCAGGGCCGCGCGTCAATGCCCGAGCCCGCCCAGAGCCGCGGCGGGAGCGCGTGGAGGACGGCCACGGGTCCCGTCGACGCGACGCGGTCGAGCTCCCGGTGCATCGTCCCGTCCCGCCATGCCCGTCCGACGCCGTCGCTCACGACGAGGAGCAGGGTGTTACCGGAGGGGTCGAGAACCGTGGACATCGGACGCGCCCGGCCTCGCCTTCCGTAGGGGCGGCCGGTCAACCGGGGACCACCGGGCGTGCGGCTGTCGAGGCCGTGGAGGCGTACGTCCCGGAAGGCGCCGCACCGCTCCATCAGGGCACGGACCTCGCCCGCGAGCCGCTGCCACAGGAGCATCGAGACGCCGTCGTCGACGAGGACCGCCAGGTCGAGCCAGCGGGTCCGCACGGGGCGGAGCACGGCGTCGGGGAGGCCGGTCTCGGCCATGGCGTCGACTGTCGCGTCGACGTCAAGTTCGGTGCGCAGCGCGTCGGGACGGAGCTGTCGCAGGGGGCGCAGGGCGCGCCCGATCAGGAGCTCCGTACCGTCGAGCGTCTTCATGCCCGGGGCGCGTACGGCCATTGCGGACCGGTCGGAGGAGGCGGCCTGGTGGTGTCGGTGGAGGATGACGGCGAGGCGATCTGGATTGGGATCACACGTAGGTCGGCTGGTGCTGAGTGTCCGGGCTGCGGAAGGTGGTCGAACCGCATTCATGGGTCCTACCTGCGTTTCCCCGCTGACCTACCGAGCGTTGGAAGACGTGTGATGCTGTGCCTGCGAGTCCGCCGCTTCACCTGCGCGGACACCTCCTGTCGGCGACAGACCTTCGTTGAACACGTACCTGGACCGACCCGCCGACACGCTCAACGAACTGAGCGGCTGCGGGCGGCCTTGGCCGAGGTGGGTCTTGCTTCGGCCGGTCGTGCCGGCGCACGCCTTTGTCCAGCCTGCGAGCCGCCCCCGGGGCGGTTGACATCGCAGGTGGTCATCGCTGCGCGGGGCGGAAGTCCGAGGGGGTCTTTCCTGTCTGCTGCTGGAAGAAGCGGGCGAACACCGCTTGGCCGGTGAAGCCGAGCCGGTCCGAGACCTGCCCGATCGGCAGGTCGGTGTGGGCCAGGAGCCGCTGGGCTTCCAGCGTGGCCATCGACGTCACCGGCCATCCCGTCCCGCGGGAGGAGATCTCGCTCCCGCCCGAGACCGTCGACTTGCTGGGTGCTGACCGTTCGGTTCCTACGCCCTGTCGGCCTGTCGAGGTCACGTCTCGTGGGCGGGCGCGGCATCCGGGGATGTGAGGTGTGGGCGCTTGGCGGTGCGGCCGTCGCCTGAGGATCGGCCGCGCAGGCGGCGGGTGATCCAGGGGCCGAGGAACTCGGCGGCCCAGCGCAGATCGGCGGCGCCGGTGCGCCGGCCGGCGGGCTGCGGGGTGGCGAGGGCGGGCAGGGGGTGGGTCCAGGAGTCGTCGCTGTCGGGCAGGGCGAGAGTGTGGGCGATGGCCGCGGCGATGCGCTGGTGGCCGAGGGGGCTGGCGTGCAGGCGGTCCGTGCTCCACAGGCGGGGGTCGGTGACGACGGCGTGGTGGCTGGTCTCGGCGACGACGACGCCGTGCCGATGCGCGGCCTCGCGGATGCGCTCGTTGAAGGCAGTGACGCGGTGGCGGACAGGCCGGGCGAGGGGGGTGATGCGGGCGACGTCGGGGAAGGTGAGCGTGGCGACGCGGGTCCCCTGCGCGGTGAGCGCGGCGAACATCGCCTCCAGGTGGCCGGCCACCTCGTCGGCGTCGAACCGGGGCCGCAGCAGGTCGTTGACGCCGGCCACCACCGTTGCCAGATCCGGTCGCATGGCGAGCGCGGCGTCGAGTTGTCCGGCGTGGACCTGGCCGGCGAGGCGGCCTCGGACAGCGAGGTTGGCGTACAGCAGATCGGGGTTGTGGCGGGCCAGGTGCTCGGCGAGGCGGTCGGCCCAACCGCGCAGTCCCGTCAGGTCATCGCCGTCGCCGACGCCTTCGGTCTGACTGTCGCCGAGGGCCACGTACCGCGAGAAGGGAATCTGCGCGCCGGGCATGGGGGCCTCTGTTCGGTGAGTCGGTATGGGGACGCTGCCGAAGGGTTCACGTCTGCGGTGTGGCGTGTTCCTGATCGCGGGCCGTCGTGGTGCGTCGTTCGAGTATGCGGAGCACGGTCTCGCCCCACTGGATGTTCTCCCGCTCGAACGCCATGCCGCGCAGCAGTGTCAGGTACGGACCGATCCGTTCGACCTGTGCGCAGTACTCGTCCTCCGTGCACCCCTTCAGGAGGCGCTCCTTGAGTCGTTCGTACCGGGCGAGCTTGGCGGTGGCCCACTCCACGCGTTCGGTGATCGCCGCTCGTACGGCCTCGATGTCGCCGACGTCCGCGCACTGCACCTTGACCAGGAGCTCGTCGCGGATGGCCGTCGGCTTGCCCGGCGGTTCGGCGACGTAGGCACGCACGGCTGACATGCCGGCTTCGGTGAGCGAGAAGAGCCGCTTGTTCGGCCGGCGCTCCTGCTCGACGATCCGTGCGGCGATGAGCCCCTCGCGCTCCAGGCGGTCGAGCTCCCGGTAGAGCTGCTGAGGGGCGGCCATCCAGAAATTCGCGACGGAGGCGTCGAAGCCCTTGGCCAGGTCGTAGCCGGACGCCTCCCCTTCGAGGAGCGCGGCCATCACCGCGTTGCGCAATGCCATGAGACCAGACTATCGCATCATTGAATAGTCATGGAGGTGACTATTCCAGTTCGCCATCATCTCGGCATGGGGGTGGACAACCCGCGCGATGCGGCCCTAACCTCCGACGCACCTAATCAACTAATTGACTAAAGGTGATGTCGTGCATCCGTTCCGCCAGGCTGTCGAGAACCGCGACGAGGCCGCCATCGAGGCGCTCCTCGCCGAGAATGTCGTCTTCACCAGCCCCGTTGCCTTCAAGCCGTACCCGGGCAAGGCGATCACCGCCGCGATCCTTCGCGGGGTCATGCGGGTCTTCGAGGACTTCACCTACGTCCGCGAGATCGCGAACCCGGACGGCCGCGACCACGCCTTCGTCTTCACCGCCACCGTCGACGGGCGGCAGATCCAGGGCTGCGACTTCCTCCACTTCGACGAGGAAGGAAAGATCGACGACTTCACCGTCATGGTCCGGCCGCTCTCCGCCGCCCAGGCCCTCGCCGCCGCGATGGGTGCCCAGTTCGACCGGATCGCGCGCGAGGCGTCCGGGGCGGCCGGGGCGGCCGGGGCATGACCGACGTCGACGCCGTGGTCATCGGTGCCGGCAACGCCGGCCTGACCGCCGCCACCACCCTCCAGCTCGCCGGGCTGCGCACCCTGCTGGTCGAGCGGCACAACGTCCCCGGCGGCTGCGCCACCTCCTTCCGGCGCGGCCGGTACGAGTTCGAGGTCGCGCTGCACCAGCTGTCCGGGGTCGGGCTCGAAGGCCAGGGATTCACCCTGCGGGGCCTGTTCGACAAGCTGGGCGTGTCCGACCGGATCGACTTCGTGCAGGAGGAGGACCTGTACCGGGCCGTCGTTCCCGGGCGCCACGACGTGACCGTGCCGGCCGACTGGGCCGGGGCCGCCGACGCCCTGGAGGAGGCGTTCCCCGGCAACCGGGACCGTATCGAGCGATTCTTCCAGCTCCTGCGGGACGTCGCGTTCTGGCAGATCGCCGCCATGCGCGGGATGCCGGGCGCCGAGATCGACCCGCTCCTCTTCCGGCAGGGCCTGCGGCCGCTCGCCGACGTCCTCGACGAGCACTTCGATGATCCTGGCCTCAAGTCGGTGCTCGCCACGTACTGGACCTACCTCGGCCAGCCGCCGTCCCGGCTCGCCTTCCAGGACCTCGCGCTGACGCTCTTCGCCTACCTGGAATTCAAGCCCTGGCACGTCAGGGGCGGTTCACAGGCGATGTCCACCGCGATCCTCGAATCCTTCCTCGCCGCCGGCGGCGAGGTCCGGTTCAACACGGCGGTCACCGGGATCCTCACCGAGCGCGGCCGGGTCGTCGGGGTGCGCCTCGACGACGGCGAGGAGGTCTCGGCCCGGGACGTCGTCTCGAACGCCTCACTGCCCGTCACGTACGGGATGCTCGACGACTCCGTCGTCCCGCACCGCGTCCGCACCGACCTCGCCACCCGCCGTGTCGGCGTCTCGGGCTTCGTCCTGCACATGGGGCTCGACGCCGCCCCGGCGGAACTCGGCTTCACCACCAGCACCACCTTCGTCAACGCCGACCTCGACGACGAGCGCACATACGCCTCCTGGCGCACCCTGGAGCCCGCCCGCGGCATCTGCGTCTCCTCCTACGACGTCGCCCCGATCGGATTCGCCCCCTCCGGGGCCACCCACGTGAGCCTCATGACCCTGCAGTACGGCGACGTGTGGGAGAAGGTCCCGCCCGTCGAGTACGCGAAGGCCAAGTTCGCCTACGCCGAGAGCCTCCTCGACCGGGTCGAGGCCGTCGCCCCTCGGATTCGTGACGCGATCGACGAGGTCGACGTCGCCACTCCGCTCACCATGGCCCGCTACCTCGGCCACCCGGGCGGCGCGATCTACGGCTACGACCAGGACCGCACCGAGAACTGGCTCTTCCGCGACAGCCTGCGTGACCCGGGCGTGCCAGGGCTCCATCTGGCCGGTTCCTGGGCGGGGTTCGGCGGATTCCAGCCCACCCTTGAGGCCGGCCACCGCGTCGCCCGCCGCCTCCTGCGCGCCCAGACCGCCGCCTGAACCCTCCAGGAGACACCTGTGAAGCACCCTCTCGCGCCGCTCTTCGACGGGCACGACGACATCCAGGCGGAAATCGACCGGCGTCCCGCGGACACCGCCGACCACGCCGCCGCGACCCGCCGCATCCTGGACGCCTACCACCCCGGCCGGCTGACCCTCACCGTCGCCGCCGTGGTCAGCGAGACCCCGAGCACCGTCACACTCCGGCTGCGGCGCCCCGACGGCGCCGACCTGCCGCCGTTCCTGGCCGGTCAGTACGTAGCCGTACACACGGACGGCACCAGCCGCCCGTACGCCATCTCCTCCGGCCCCGCCCGCCCCGACCACTGGGACCTGACCGTCCGGCGGGTCCCCGGCGGCCGGATCAGCAACCACCTGGTCGACACCGTGAAGGCCGGCGACACCCTCGTCACCACCGGCCCGATGGGCACGTTCCACCACAACCAGCTCTTCCACGGCGACGACGTCGTCTTCCTCGCCGGAGGCTCCGGCGTCGCACCGGCGATGAGCATGATCCGCGACATCGTCGACCACGGACTCGACCGCCGCTTCCACCTCGTCTACGGCTCACGCTCCGCCGACGACATCCTCTTCCGCGAGGAGCTCGACGCGCTCGCCGCGGACCATCCGAACATCCGCGTCGACCACGTCGTCGCCGAGCCCGGACCGCAGTGGGCGGGGCCCACCGGATTCCTCACCGCGAGCCTGATCAAGACTCTGGCCGGGCCGCTCGACCGACGGATGGTGTACGTGTGCGGGCCCCAGGCCCTCTACCCGTACGCACTCACCCAGCTCGCCGAACTCGGCCACCCACCCCGCCGGATCCGCCTCGAGGCCAACGGCGCCCCCGCCGACCCGACCGCCCAGCCGCACTGGCCCACGGACACGCCACCGGACACCGCGGTCACCGTCACCGCCCGCGGGCAAAGCTTCCGCACCCGCCGCGACCGGCCGCTCCTCGACGCCCTGGAGGACGAAGGCATCCGCCCCGAGGCCGCCTGCCGCTCCGGCGAGTGCAGCCTGTGCCGTGTCCGGGTCGTCAAGGGCACCGTCCACACCGCCGAGGAGGCCCGGCTGCGGCTGTCCGACGAGAAGTTCGGCTACACCCACTCCTGCGTCGCCTACCCGCTCACCGACGTCGAACTCGACATCTGAACCCCCTTCCGATGCCCGGCCTCCCCCGCCAGGCGCCCACCCCAGACTGCGCGCGGGGTCATCACATGCCACAGCACGTCAATCCGGAAAGCAGCCGCGTCGCGGGACACGGTGGCGATGCAAGCCACGGCGGTCGTACAACCAGGTCACACCGAACCCGAAGCCCAGCCCGGCGGCGAGTGCCGCGCCGGTCATGACCCAGGCCCGGGTCAGCCCGGCCGCCCCTCGCGCGTCGAAGTAGAGGATCGACCGGACACCGCCGGTGATCTGCCGCAGCGGCTCGAACTGCGCCAGCCCGCGGTAGAAACCGGGGAGCGCTTCAACGGGGGTGGTGGCGCCGGCCGACGGGACCGCCATCGCGATGAACACCATCGTGACGAGCAGCATCCCCGGCGAACCGTAGGCGGCGAGCAGGGCCAGGGCGCCGACACCCACTGCGGCGACCGCGGACACCGACAGCAGCCACAGCTGAGGCAGATGCGCCGCGTCCATACCCAGGAGCCCCACGGCGGCGCCCATGATCAGACTGCCCATCACCAGAGAAAGCCCGAGCATCAGCGTGGCGGCCACGGCGAAGGTGCGGGCCCGCGAGGCCGCCACGAGACGCCGCTGGCGGCGCCACGGCCCGACGTCGCTGTGCCCGTACCCGAGCGCGGCGTCCACCTGGCTGTGCAGCACGTCGGCCCCGAGCATTCCCGAGACGACGAGGATCAAGGCGTAGTAGAAGGCCGTCAGCCCCATGCCACTGTTGCTGCCGAGCGGGTGGCCGTCCTCCACCTGGACGCTGACCGGATCGGCCAGCAGCAGTCGCTCCGCCGCACTGGCGGAAGGCTGCCCGGCACCAGCGCGCGTCAGCTGCTGCCCCGACGCCGAGGAAGCCGCGTACGCCGCCTTCTGCGACGTCCGACTGGCCATGGAGGACCCCAGACTGCCCGCCGACTGATTCGTCAGAACCGTCAGCACCGGCCGAACCGAACTCCGGCGCCCGGAGCGGTCAAGCCGGCGACCGAGGCCGTGAAGTCCTCCGGAACCACCACCAGAGCGCCGTACAGCTTGCCCTGCGCCGGTCGACACGCTGCCGAGGCGCTGCGCGCCTTCGACGTGGACACCGACAGCGTCTACGCCGGCGGTGCCCTACGGCAGGAGCAGCCCCAGGACCACAGGGTTCGGGCAGTCGCGCGCCGATACCTTCCTGCCGTCGAACCGCGCTCGACCAGGGGGTGACCGTACGGCGCAGCCAGGGCTACACCCTCCGCTTCAGTGTTGTCCCTGCCGTGCACCGCCCGCCGTCAACGGTCTCCAAGACGCCCCTGCCCAGCGCAAGGCCCGCCGCGAGTACGAGAACCGCGTCAGCACGCTCGCGCCGACCGGACCATGATCGTTCTCATCGGGATTCCTGTACGCAACTACTCGCACCCGGATCTGGAGGCGCCCGCCAGGCCTGTGCCGCGCGCTGCGGGCACGGCGGAAAGGCGTACCCCCCGGGCAACAGGCCGGGGGTACGCCTCTCTGCGGCGCCTGCTGTCAGGAGGAGCGGACCTGGATCTCACCGATCCCCGAGCCAAGGCTTGAGCAGTGCGCGGTCGACTGGCCGGAGTCGCCCGGCTCGAGGCGGATGTGTTCACCGTCCGCGTCGGGCGACCAGCCACAGATCAGGTGGACCCAGAAGGTGATGGGCTCGCTCCCGACGTTGGTGCACAGCGCCCAGCCGGTGTAGTCATCGATGTTGTGCTTGCCCTTCTCGCACGAGAGCCCGTGAGGGTCCGCGGCGGGGGCGGCCCCCGCGGCGGGCGCCGCGACGGACAGAGCGAGGGCAAAGGCTGCGGACACGGCGAGGGCGGCACGCACAGCGACGCCCGCCTTCCTGTTGTTCTTCAAAGTGTTTCTCTCCGTGAGGTCGGACGACTTCCATGCCCACTCTGCCGCTCCCAAACCGGACCAAAACTACGCCCGGCTTGACCGTCCGTGAGCGAAAGGATTCGGCACGCCGGGAGAAGGCACACTCGGCCCTGCGGAAGTCAAGGACACGCTGCTCGACGTCCGGGACGGCGGCGGTGGAGGTCGCGACGGCCGGAGCAGCCGTCGCTGTCGCCGACAACGTCCGCGCCCCTTACGCCGAAGCCAGCGCGACCGTCAACAGCAGCGGAGGCATCCAGAACTCGAAGGGCGTCGAGAAGGACACGTGCCTGGGCACGGGAGAGTGGGTGCGTCACCTTCACCGCCCCCGGTTCGACCCGTCCCAGGTCCTGCCCAGCGTCAGCTCCCTCCAGTGGCGACAAAGCATCAGCTACGGGTGGAGCAGCGGCTGCGACGCCAGTACCCACTCCGTCAGGGTGTTCTCGTACGACATGAACGGCCCGGGTGTTGCACCACGGTTCCCTCGCGGTGCTCTCAACATGCTGACCTGCCAAGGAACAGCCGCGGCACCGGGTCACCCTCTGCCGGCGGCCGGGCGCTTCGCGGCCGCCCCCACCAAGGGATATGCCTCGATGCAGTCGGCGATCACGTCGAGCGTGGACTCGACACAGGGTCAAAGACGGTCCGGTTGACGAGTGCTCGTCGGACGAGGGATGACCCTCGTATTCGTTCGCGCGGAGGACAGCGAGGAAGGCATGCGCGAGCATGACCAGGGTGACCCAGCGGGACCAGGACAGGTAGCGGCGGACCTGGTGCTCGTCCAGGGCCGCCAGGCCCTTGCCGGACTGGAAAGACTCCTCGACCCGCCACCTTGATCCAGCGACGCGCACCAGGGTGGTCAGCGGCACTGCGGCAGGCGGGCAGCAGCGGTAGTAGGCACGTTCGCCGGTGCTGCGGTTGCGGCGGATCAGCAGCTGCCGGCTCCCGGGCCGGGGACCGGCGAGGTCGATGACGGCCCAGTCGTAGAAGCGGTGGCCCTTGGCTCCGGCCCCTGCGGACAGCTTCTGCCAGGCCCTCTTGGGCACCCTCCTGGCCAACATGTCGGCGCGAAACCTCCCGGCGCCTGTGGTGACTTCGTGCGAGCAGGCCACCGCGAGGACGTAACCGGTGCTGCGTTCCTCCAGCGCGGTGCGCAGCCTCGGGTTGCCGCCGTAGCCCTGCTCTCCCGCGACCCAGGCGGCCCGATGGCCGGCGTCGAGGAATCGGGTGACCCTGCGAGCGGGCAGCTCCGGCTTGGTCGCGAACTCCGTATTGTCACCGAGGCCGGCGGCCCGGCAGCGGTCGGGATCGGAGGTCCAGGAACGCGGAACATAGAGTTCCCGGTCCACTGTGGTGTGCCCGCGGCGGCCGGCGTAGACCAGGTAGACGGCGACCTGGGCGTTCTCGATCCTGCCCGCGGTGCCGGTGTACTGCCAGCTGGACTCCAACAGTGTCGGTTCCGTTCTTCACGTCGCCGGTCTCGTCGACCACCAGCACCGCCTCGTCGTCGTGCAGATGCTCTCCACCACGTCGTCACCCACCTCGACGCGGACCTGTTCGGCACCCCACTTCGCCCTCCCGAGCAGGTGCTGCATGCCCTTCCGGGGGCCTGTCCCCGGCCCACTCGGCGATGGTCCAGCAGTTCTTGCACGGCAGGTCCGACAACAAGCCGAGTACCAACTTCCGGGCCCGGCGTCGGGATTCGACCCGTGTGAAGCGTCCCGCTATCCGGCTCATCAGGCCCTCGAACGCCTCCGGCCAGCAAGCAGGGTCTACGCTGTGACCTGCGGCCACCGCATGATCGTTTGTCTTCACACACCGATGATCAACGGTGGCCGCCACCCGTCTCCACACCGCGTCAGGTCGCGCAGCGTCTGCCTGCCGTCCTGTGTATCGGAGGGCTTGTGCAACGTGGCGAAGTCTGGTGGGTCCAGTTCGACGAGCGGAGGTTGGTCGTACTGCTGTCAGGAGACGACGCGTCCGGGTTCCAGGTGATGCAGGTCGTCGCTCCGGCGGGCCTCGACATCAGCGGCCTGGGCATCGAAGTGACGGTCGGCGCCGGTGAAGGGCTGCCGCTCGAAGGCGTGCTGCGGCTCGCGTTCCCGCGTCCAGGCTTCACCCCGTGCACGTGGCTGACCACCGTGTCCCGGGACGACCTGATAGAGCGGGCGGCCACCCTGTCCTCCAGGAAGCTCAGCGAGATCGACGATGCCCTCCGACTCGCTGAACAAGCACAGGAGCGGACCTTGGCAACGACCGCGAAGCTCAGCGAGATAAGGGACGCCCTCCGTCGCGGCGAACTCTGGTAGACGGAGAAGGAGCCGACGCCCGCGACGGCATGGGCGATCTCGGGCGAGATGATCCACGCCGGACACCTGCCGCCTCGACGCCCCTCATCATCGAGATCACGATCTACGGCTGGAGGATCAGGGCACTGGCCGGCCCCTACCTCGGTCCTGGCCTGGTCGGTGCCGGCCTCCTTACGGGCAAACCGGCGCGGGACTGGCCGTAAATCCGGCCGAGGTCTGGGCGGGGTGGGGGAACTCCGTAGGGCCGGCGCTCGATGGTGCACCCGATCCTGGGACATCCCGGGGGCACCGGCCAGGGAGCGCGAAAGCATCAGCGCCCCTTGCCAGTGCCCCCGGTAACTCGATGCGATGCGGGGGAAGGTCAGGCGGGGTTGATGTTCTCGGCCTGGGGGCCCTTCTGCCCCTGCGTGACGTCGAACGTCACGGTCTGGCCTTCCTGGAGCTCACGGAAGCCCGAGGAGTTGATCGCCGAGTAGTGGGCGAAGACGTCCGGGCCGCCGCCGTCCTGGGCGATGAAGCCGAAGCCCTTCTCCGCGTTGAACCACTTCACAGTTCCGGTAGCCATGTCTCATGCCTTCCAGTCGATGAACGCCTCCCGCACCGTGCGGAAGGCGGAGGTGATCGCCCTGGTTCCTGCGGCACAGCACAGCAAAACGCCCACGCTCAAGGCGTGGGCAAAGGGAACTTCCGAACCACGACAGCTGACGCAGACGGTACACGCCCGCACATGCTCACCACAGGAAATGAGTACACGTCATGCCTCGGACCGAGTGCGCGCAGGCCCGCCGAGGGCCGACGGGCACGCCCCGGCTCAAGCCGCGGCCGTTGGGTTCGCTGATTCTGCGGCACGGCGGTACTCGGCGTTGATGCGCTGGGCTTCCTCGAGCTGGTCTTCGAGGATGACGATGCGGCAGGCGGCCTCGATGGGGGTGCCCTGGTCGACGAGTTCCCGGGCGCGGGCGGCGATGCGCAGCTGGTACCGGGAGTACCGGCGATGTCCGCCGGCGGAGCGGAGCGGGGTGATGAGGCGGGCTTCGCCGATGGCGCGGAGGAAGCCTTGGGTGGTGCCGAGCATTTCGGCGGCTCTGCCCATGGTGTAGGCGGGGTAGTCGTCGTCGTCGAGACGGCCGTAGGTGTCGTCTGCGGTCATTGCACCTCTCTGTGGAACGCGTGGAGGGGCCCGGGTGCCGTACTGGCACCCGGGCCCCGAAGGAACTACTACACCATCTGCCGGCCCTGATGCCGCGCCGGCCTTCTGTGTCCGCGTGCCCGACCTGAACGCTGTCGGGGCTGCGGGGATCGCGGTTGCTTGACCGGAGACCACCTCACTATCGATGTCCTGCGGTACCCGGGCTCACGACTTCCGCCCGGGCGATCCTGATGGTGCTTGGCTCCTCCGTTCTTCCCTCTGGATCAATCACTACCAATCGGGAACTGCGTACTGCTGTTACTGCGAACTGCTTGTACCGCTGGTGTTGCGTTACTGCTGGTGGCCTCCCACAGCGCCACTTCGGCAGCCAGCCCCGTCGCCCGTCCTGCGTCTGCTCCGGCTTAGAACCCCACTGCCGAACTTCCCGGTGCGCGCGCCCGCAGCCGACGCCTTCACCAGGGGTACTGCCAACCGACTTCACTGCTGGGTACTGCCAACTGCATTTACTACGGGTACTGCCACTGCGGTACTGCTCACGGCAGCCCCTGATCACTGCGGGCCACCCGGTCCGGTCGTCAGTCCCGTCGCCGTCCTGCAACAACCCTGGCTTCGGAACTCCACCACCGCACCGTCCTGCACACTGCAACTACCTGTACTGCGGGTACTGCTGACCGGCAGTTCGTCTCTGCCAGGCCCTGCGGTCTCTCTGGGCTACGAGAGAAACCATAACCACGACACCACCCAATGTCTACTCCGGCCGACATAGATTTCCGCATGTTCGACGGTGAGGTAATCGACCTCGAACAGAGACGTGGGCCGGCGCGAAGACGGCCGGCGCCGGGCTGCCCGCCACAGGCCGGGCACACGCACCGGACGGCCGGGACGGACCGGGCATTAGGCGAGCCAGAGACCAGGGGAAGCTGATGGACACGATGAGCGTCAGCGTCGCAGCTGCCCGCTCCACGGCCTCCGTCGCCGACGCCCGCGAGAGCGCCCGGGACTTCCTCGACCGCGTCCTACCGCCGATCGCAGCCGAGGCCCGAAGGCATATCCGATGGCTGCTCGTCCGGCGCGGGGTGTGCATCCGGCGGAAGTATCGGCAGGTCCGCCTCCAGCACCGCGGCCAGGGCGGGTGGTCCGAGTCCGCTGCCGCAGGAACGGGGTTCGTGGCGGATCGTGAGCCATCGCCGTATCGCAGAGGGACACCCGCGCTGTTCTGCCAGCGGCGGAACAGCCGCCCGACCGGGCTCGACGATCACTACAGTCCCGTCGCATGACGACGATTACGACGCACACGGTCGAGTATCCGGCCGACGGTCTGACGATGATCGGGCATCTCGCGCTTCCGGCCGGTGTCGATCGCCGGCCCGCGGTGCTGCTCGGGCCGGAGGGTACAGGGCTCAGCGACGTCGAGCGCCGCCGGGCCGATGCGCTCGCCGAGCTGGGGTACGTGGCGCTTGCCTTCGACCTTCACGGCGGGCGCTATTTAGGTGATCCCGAGGAGATGCTGGCCCGTTGCATGCCGCTGCTCGCTGATCCCGACCGGATGCGGGCCATCGGTCATGCGGCGCTCGACGTGTTGCGCGCCGAGCCGCGGACCGACCCCGACCGGATCGCTGCCGTCGGCTACGGCACCGGGGGCGCCGTCGGGCTGGAACTCGGGCGCGACGGCGTCAACCTGCGCGCGATCGGGACAGTCAACGCGCTGACCACGGGCCGGCCGGGTGAGGCGGCGCGCATTCGCTGCCCGGTGTGGGCCGGGGTCGGGTCGGAAGACCCGATCATGCCGCCCGCGCAACGGGACGCGTTCACCGCCGAGATGCAGGCCGCGGGCGTCGACTGGCGGCTCGTGGTCTACGGCGGCGCCTTGCACGCCTTCCACCACCCGCCGGTCGACCACCCCACGGTCCCCGGCGTCGGCTACCACCCACGGCACGCGCAGCGAGCCTGGCGCGACGTCGTCGACCTGCTCGCCGAGTGCCTGCCCGTAACGGAGTGATCTGGTCGACAACCGCGATTCCGGGGCGCTGACCAGGCCCGTCGACCGCCACCGGCTCTTGTGGTCTCACCCTCGACGCGGTCAGCGGCCGGCGGGACCGGCCTGCCTCCCGGGCCCGCGGGCAGGTGCGGGCAGCCGAACGAGATCAGGCGTTTCGGGTGCGTGCGGGGACTCTCCTGGGGGTGTGGGAGTGGCGGGTGGGCCGGTGAAGACGGGCATGCCGAGGTCGACCAGTCGGGGTTGACCAGTGGGGGTCGGCCGGGGGCCGGGGGCCGGGGCCCGGCTGAGGCTGTTGAGCTTGGCGGTGGCGGTGTCGAGACTGACCTGGAGCCTTCGGCTTCGCCGAGCCGGCCGTTGCCGCGGACTTCGCGGGTGTGTTCGCGATGGTCCTGGGTGATCTCGATGAGGCGGCCCCGTTGGCGGGGCGATGGGGAGGACAGGGCAGCGGATGCAGGCGTGCTCGTGCTTGCGGGGAGTGGCGTGAGGCCGTCCACCGGCGCCAAGGGAGACCTTGCGTAGGTCGACGTGCTGCTGGAAGTCCTGCCACTCCTGGTCGGAGGGCTCGCGGTACTCCTCCTGGGGCCGGTCAGCCCTGCGCCGGTCCCCAAGGCTGCGGTAGGTCCGCACCAGGTCGTTCTGGAAGACGGTATGTCTGGGTGGTCGCCGGCGTCTTGGGGCCGAGGGTTCGCGCGGCGATGTGGACGGGCAGGCCGCCGGTGACAGCTTCGGTGGCGGACGTCCGGCGGAAGCCGTACGGGTGTGGCGCAAGGGATGCGTACTCGTCCGGTGTGTCCTTGCGTACTCCGGTCAACGACTCGATGGCGGCTGCCGGCGCGGCCGGCCGGGTCGGCTGGGTCGGCTGGGGGGGGCAGCCTCCGATACGGCGCAGTGCGCGTCGTCAGGCGCCCGCGTGGACGTGTGCGGCCCACACCGACGGCAGGTTGGGGTACTTCGTCCTGAGCTGTCTGACTGTGTGATGGACTGCCGCCGACGCGCACAACGCACCGGATCGGTCCGCGGTCAGCTCGCTGTAGATCCGCTGGCTGAAGGCTGGTGCCACGACGTCGTCGACGCGCCAGAGCGTGCCGACGACCTGGGAGAACCCGGCTATCTGGAATGCCGCCAACGGGTGGATCGCCTCGTCGGACAGGCGGGCGGTGGTGCGGGCCGTGTCGCAGGCCGACAGGAACGCGAACGTTGCGTTCCGCAGGCGCAGCCGGGAGAGGTCCAGCACCCGAAACGGCGTGCGGTCGTGGTCGTGCAGGGCGAGGTGGCTGTCCGACGGGTTGTCCGGGTCGCTGTATCCATGGCAGGCGAAGTGCGCCCAGCCGCTGGCCGGCAGGGCGTCGAGAACGGTGTCGCGCGTCGCGTCCGCGCCGATCAGGACCGTGGCGCCGGGTATGAGAGCGGCCAGGTGGTCGGCTTCGATCTGTGCGCCGGGCAGGTCCGGGGCGTCGGGAGTGTGCGGCATCGCGACCACCAGCAGCCGCGGCTCGTTCCGGTCGTCGCGGCGGGCCGCGCGGGCGTGGCCCAGAGCGCGGATCGTCGGTGTCGTCGAGGAGACGGCGCGGTCGAGGAGCGCGGGTCCGCCGTCGCGGTGGTGGCCGGCCGCGTGCAGGGGGAGCAGGCTGAGCGGCCCGACCGGGGCCCACCAGATCCTGGGCCACGGACCGTCCGCCGCTGGTTGTGCTGTCAGTCCCAGTTCGCCGAGCACAGGGTCCACGACGGTGTCCCACAGCCACTCGAGGGTGTCGTGGATCGTCTGCTCGGCGGCCGGCCGCGCTTGCGTGAACGCGGTGTGCAGAGCGCGTACGCGGTGACTCACGGTCTCTTCGCTCAGCCGGTCCAGCGCGCGTGAGCGGACCCCGTCCGGGGTGATGATCAGTGCGTCGCACCGGTGCCGGCTGACGTTGACGTACACGATCGGTCCCTCGTGCGCCTGCGCGGTGAGGTCGGTGAGCAGCGGGGGCCGCAGGAACCGTTCCATCCCGGGCAGTGCGCGGATCCGGTCGGTCAGCGTGTCGAGGTCGTCCGCGAGGGCCACGCGGTCGCTCGTGGTGTCGGTTTCGAACTCCGCGGTGAGCGTCTGGAAGCGTTCGGCCAGCTCGGGTGCCCGCTCGTGCAGGTCGGAGAGATCGCCGCGGCTGTCGAGTGCCTGGGCGGCCAGGACGCAGCGTCCGGATTCGAGGAGGGTCACCGCGCTCACCTCGTCGCCGGCGGCCAGCGCGCACGCGGCCGCGTCGGCGGCGAGCCCGGCGAACCGGCCGAGCCAGTACTGGGCGTCCTCGCGGCCCAGGCGGCGCCCGGCGAGCCGGGGCAGCAGCCGGACCGCGGCGGCGTACCCCTCGGCGGCCACGTCGAACTGCCCGGTCTCGGCGGCCAGATCGCCCCACCGGTCCGCCGCTTCCGCCCGGCTCTGCGTCGGTGATCCGGCAGACGCCGCGGCTTGCCGGTAGTAGCCGAGCGCCTCGGTCAGCGCGTCGTCATCGCCGAGGTGCCGGAAGCCGAGCGCCAGGACGTTGGCGACGCGGGTCAGCAAACCCGCCCGCGCATAGGCGTCCGGCTCGGGCCTCCGCACCGCGCTGCGGGCCAGGTCGACCGCCTCGGCAAGGAGGTGCGGATCCGGCGGCTCTTGTCGCGCGACGGCTGCGGCTGCGGCGGGGTCCGTGCACCAGTCGCCGAGCGCGGCGGCCAGGCTTGCGGTGTACCCGGGCCAGTGCGGGCTGTCCTGCGCAGTCGCGGCCACGGACGCGCGACGCGCGGCGATCGCGTCCCGCAGCGCGTTCCGGTCGCCGAACTTCTCGTACGCCGTCCCCAGCACACCGCCGAGATTGGCGAGCCGCACGGCCCGGCCCGGGTCGTCGTCCGCCGTCACATCCGCGGCCGCTCGGTGGGCGGCGATCGCCTCGTCGAGGACGCTCGCCTCGCCCGTCCTGGTGAACCAGTCGGACAGCATGGTGCCGAGGTTGGAAAGCCGCTGGGCCTGCTGGGCGACCAGGTTCGCGCCGAGACGGACGGACTCCCGCGCACGGTCCACCGCCTCCGACAGCACCTGCAGCTCGCCGGTCACCCGGTACCGGTTGTGCAGCACGACGGCGAGGATCCCGAGCGAACGCGGGTGGTCGCCCTGCCCGGCCGTGGCCTCGGCGGCGCGGCGGGCGACGTCGATCGCGTCCATGACGTGGGCCAGGTCTCCCGTCGCGTGGAACAACGCGTTCAGGTTGACAGCGAGGTTGCCCATGAACTGGACCCGCCGCGGATGGCCCGCCGGCGTGCACGCGACCGCCTCCCGCCCGATGCCGACGGCCTCCGCGAGCGCGGCGTGGTCCCCGAACTCTTCACCCCGGGTGGCCAGCGCCGTGGCGAAGTGGTCCAGCCGCACGCCCCGACGGGGATGGCCGACGGGGGTCGCCGCCGCCGCCGAACGCCCGAGCTCGATCGCCCGGTCGAGCCGGGCCACGTCCCGGGTCTGCTTGAACTCAGCGGCGTACCGGCCGCACACATCGGCTTCGGAATCGGCGCGTTCCCAGTCACAGTCCGATGCCGGGGGCTCGCCGGTGAGCGCAGCCCAGTCCCGTTCGGTGGCCGTCAGCTCCAAGAGGTTCTGCGAGTGCCATGGATGGGTGACCGGGGTGTGGGCCACCAGCGTCTGGCGGACCCGAAGCAGTTCGGCCAGATCATCGCGCGCTCCGTGAGCCCGGTAGCGGTCGTGGAGAAGGTAGGCGAGGTTCTTCAGCCGGTCGAGCACGTCGGACGACCCGGCCGGCGTGAGCTGAACCGCTCGCCGGGCGGCGTCGATGGCTTCCTCCACGACACCGCCCTCCCCCGTCTCATGGAACCAGTCGCGCAGGACGACGGCGAGGAAGTGCAGACTCCTGGCGGTGGACACGTCGTCGGGGGAGCATGCGACGGCGGCCCGCGCGTGCTCGGCGGCTTCCGCCAGGGCGGCGAGGTCTTGTGTCACGGTGAACTCTGTCCGCAGCGCGACAACGAGGTTACCCAGGTAGAACGCCTTCTTCGTAGACGGTTCCTCCTCGACGGCCGCCCGGCTCCACTCCAGCGCGTCGGCGAGGGTTGCGCGGTCCTGGTTCTGTTGGAACGCGGTGTGCAGCAGCATGCCGATGTTGTTGGCGTAGCTCGCCGAATCCTCCGGGCTTCCGTACGCCAGGAGGTAGGCCTGCGTGACAGCCCGGACGGCTTCCTGCAGGAACGCGAAGTCACCGGTCTGGTGGTAGCGGGTATGCAGCAGGCCTCCGAGATTCGACAGGACCGTGCGGCGCTCGGCCCCGTCCTCGGCGGCCAGCAGCGCCTGGCCGAGGTCGATCGCCTTCTCGACCGACGCGGGGTCCGCGCTGTGCCGGGCCACGTGGAACGCCTCCCAGAACCGCTCGGCCAGGCCGTTCGCGGGCCCGCCACCCACGCGTAAGTCCTCACTGCCACTCGAGGGCCCGCCATCCACGTCCACGCGTCAGTCCTCGCTGCCGTTCAAGGGCCCGACAACAGCCACGCGTCAGTCCTCGCTGCCGTTCGAGGTGCCGGCCGGGCCGCTGGGCGCCTCGTCCGGTTCGGTGACCGTGCGTTTCGGGGTGTAGCCGCGTTCCGTGGCCTCCTGAAGCAGCGCCGCCTCCTCGGGCGAGAGCTCGGGTTCGTGCGCCATTTATCGCTCCTCCCCCGGCACGGCCGCCGGTTCTCCGGGTTCGACGAACTCCAGCACGTCGAAGTCTTCTGCCCGCAGCCGCAGGCCCGCCGTCCCGTGGACGCGCGCGCCGAACGACCCGTCGGCACCCATCACGCGTGCCGATTGCAGGTACAGCTCGGCCGGGTGGGGGTAGGAGGAGGCATACGACCGGTCGCCGTACCAGCCGCCCGCCCAGTTGCCGTCCTTGAGCCGCACGCGCACGAAGCACGGTTCGCGGTCGCGGAACGCGTGGTCCCAGGCGCTGGGCGTGGGCAGGAAATGGGCCTTGCGCCGCTGCCGGTCCACCAGGGAAACAGTGGCCGCCGCCACGGCCGGCACGACGAGGAACAGCACCACGGCGACGAAACCGACCACTCGCGGCCGCTCCACGAAGCCGTCCCAGCCGCCGCCGGTGCCTTGAGCCAGGCGAACCAGCGCCGGCCCCGCCACCACGGCGTACAGAGCATCCAGTGCGATCGACGCGACGATCGCCCGCAGCACCCGCTCACCCAGATCACGCTCACCGGGCACCGGCCCACGGCGGCGTTCCCGGACGAACTGATAGGTGACCCCGGGCAGCACCAGAAGGACGAGCAGAACGAGCTGCACGACCGTCCCAGGCGCCTGCACACCCCACCCCCATGTCTCACCGACTCGTCCCATCAGGCTACTACCGGCCTGCGTCCGCGAGCACGAACGAAAGGACGAATAGCAGCAGTTGGTGCCATTGCGGGGTGAGTGGTGATCACCTCTCCTCGGCACCGCGCTGAAGACCGCCGAGCAGACCAGCAAGCGAGCAGGCCACGACCAGGACCTTCCGCCCGAAGCCGGCAAGGCACATCCGGGGGCTGGACACCGTACTGGCCGGTCAAGGCCGGGAACTCCGGGTCACTGGCGCGCGCCCAGCGCAGCGCGGCAAGAGTGAGTTCCGCCCAGGCCCGGAATTACGGCAACGATGCCCGGCCATGGACGGGACGCCGGCCCCCTCGCGGATGGACCGACAACGGATGAAGGCAGATCCGCACGGGGGGCGAACCCGACGGCAGCCGGCAGCAGGCAGCAGGCACGGAAGGGTGCGCCGAAGACCGCGGCGGCACCGGCGGCGGAGCTACGGCCGGGGCGTATGGCTGAGCAGGCCAAGACAGCAGCGCCCGGCGGTCAGGGCTGCGACGGAACACAGCGGTGGCACGGGAAGCAGCGCCCGGTGCAACAGGGCTGGGATACGGCCGCGGAGCGGGAAGCAGCGCCGCGATACAACAGGGCTGGGATACGGCCGTGGGGCCGGAGCCCAGGGGCGTGACTGAGCACCCCCGTAGGCGGACTTCGCCAACTGGGGCGCTCACCTCGCTGCCCAGCCAGTCGAGTCGGCAGTGCGGCACCGGGTCTCCACAAGATGGAAGCTGATATAGCGGGCGAGGACCAACGGGCCCTGAAGGTCACCGGCCTCAAAGGTGATACGACGCAGAAGGCCGACTCCTTCAAGCACAACGCCCTCGCAGGCGAGGACGCCACCACCCGCGAGGTCCTGCGCATGCTCGTGCTCCGCGCTCTACCCTCGCCGACGGCCACTCCCCGCCCGAGACTCGTCAGTACCTCGACGGCTCCGTACACCAGCCGGTCACCGTCCGACCTGCCGACCGTCTCTCTCCCGAAACGCCGCATTCGGTGCATGAATACCTGTGTTCGCGACCTGAGATTTTGACGACCATCGCGTAGAGGGTTTTTGCCAGCGACACCCAGGGGAAATATTCGACGCACAAAGACTACGGGGACGTGCTAGTGTCTATCTCAGTTGCAGTTTTGGTACCCAAAAACTTCGAGTACTCCCGTCGGCCGCATGCCGCTCGGAAGTGCTTTATATTTCCGGTATTTTCCGGGCAGGGCATCATCGCGGCGACACGGCGTCCGTACGGTACGGATGCCGGTGTACTGCCCCAAGGAGATACGACATGGCTGCCGGCACCGTGAAGTGGTTCAACGCGGAAAAGGGTTTCGGCTTCATCGAGCAGGACGGTGGCGGCGCTGACGTGTTCGCCCACTTCTCGAACATCGCCGCCCAGGGTTTCCGCGAACTGCAGGAGGGCCAGAAGGTCACCTTCGACATCGCGCAGGGCCAGAAGGGCCCGACGGCCGAGAACATCGTCACCGTCTGACGCTGACGCGCATCTTGCAGCTGGGGCCCGCATCCCTCGGGGTGCGGGCCCCAGCTGCATCTATTTCCGCGCAGTGATTTCTCCTGCCGGAACACCACCTCAAGGTACGCAGCCCCCACTTCGGAGCCGCACCCCTCGATGCCCCGGATTCACTTCCGCGCACATTTACTTTCCGCCTGCGTCGCCACGAATTTTCCGTGCGCCACGTTCGCTTTCGCTTCTCGAATTCCATTCGGTCCGTACCTGTGATTCCGCATGCCGCTCTTACGCTGCGGAACTCCTCGATACGTGCCGTATCAAGGAAGGTTCTCTATGAACCCCACACGTACGAACAGCCGCTCTTCCCGAACCCGCCGCACCAGCGCTCCCGCTTTCGGCTCAGCCGCCGGTTCGACCCGGGGCAGCCGCTTCGGTGCGTCGTCCGCCCCGAGCCGTTCGGGTGCTCCCCGCCGCTCGGGAGGTCAGGGCCGGCGGCCCACCCCGGTGCAGGGGGAGTTCGCCCTGCCGAAAACGATCACTCCGGCGCTGCCCGCCGTCGAGGCGTTCGCCGATCTCGACATGCCGAGGACCCTGCTGGCCGCGCTCACCGCGCAGGGCGTGTCCGTCCCGTTCCCGATCCAGGGCGCGACGCTGCCGAACTCGCTGGCGGGCCGTGACGTCCTGGGCCGCGGCCGGACCGGCTCGGGCAAGACCCTCGCCTTCGGCCTGGCACTCCTCGCTCGCACCGCCGGACAGCTCGCCGAGCCCCGCCAGCCGCTCGCTCTGGTCCTGGTCCCCACCCGGGAACTCGCGCAGCAGGTCACCGACGCGCTCACGCCGTACGCCCGCGCCGTCAAGCTGCGCCTGGCCACCGTCGTCGGCGGCATGCCGATCGGCCGTCAGGCGAACGCGCTGCGGAGCGGCGTCGAGGTCGTCGTGGCGACCCCCGGCCGCCTCAAGGACCTGATCGACCGCGGCGACTGCCGACTGAGCCAGGTCGCGATCACCGTCCTGGACGAGGCCGACCAGATGGCCGACATGGGATTCATGCCGCAGGTCACCGCGCTCCTGAACCAGGTACGCCCCGAGGGCCAGCGCATGCTGTTCTCCGCGACCCTGGACCGCAACGTCGACCTCCTGGTCCGCCGCTACCTCACCGACCCCGTCGTCCACTCGGTGGACCCCTCCCAGGGCGCGGTCACCACGATGGAGCACCACGTCCTGCACGTGCACGGCGCCGACAAGCAGCGGCTGACGACGGAGATCGCCGCGCGCGACGGCCGGGTGATCATGTTCCTGGACACCAAGCACGCCGTGGACCGCCTCACCCAGGACCTCCTCAACTCCGGGGTACGGGCGGCGGCTCTGCACGGGGGGAAGACGCAGCCGCAGCGCACCCGCACCCTGGCGCAGTTCAAAACCGGGCACGTCACGGTTCTGGTCGCCACGAACGTGGCGGCGCGCGGGATCCACGTCGACAACCTCGACCTCGTGGTCAACGTGGACCCGCCGACCGATCACAAGGACTATCTCCACCGCGGCGGCCGGACCGCGCGGGCCGGCGAGTCCGGCAGCGTCGTCACCCTCGTCACGCCCCAGCAGCGCCGTGGCATGAACCGTCTCATGCAGGACGCCGGCATCGTGCCCGAGACCACCCAGGTCCGCTCCGGCGAGGAGGCGCTGACCCGGATCACCGGCGCCCAAGTCCCCTCCGGCATCCCGGTCACCATCACGGCACCGGCGCCCGAGCGCCCCAAGCGCAGCACATCCTCCTCCCGCGGCCGCCGCGGCACCGCCTCGGCCGCCCGGCGCGCCGGCGCCCGCCGGCCCGCCTTCGCCGCGGCGGCGGCCTGAGAACCACGTGCGCCGAAAACTCGCCCATCTACGCAGGAGGCATATTGTGACGCTGGTCCGGATGCAGCCCAGCTCGGTGAACACCAGGTCTGGGCCCCAGACGGTCAACGACGTCATGGAGGTGGCCGGACCACAGGTCTGCGATGACATGACGGTCGAAGTGGCCCTGGCCGTGATGACCAGTGCGCGCACCGGGCATCTCCTCGTCTGCGACGAGGACGGCCTGTGCACCGGGTTGGTCACCCGGGCCCAGCTCACCGCCGTCCGCGACAGCGCCGCCTACAACGACCAGATCCGGTTGCGCGCCGTACCCGGCGACCGCGGGCTGTTCACCTCGCCCCTGACCACGACGGCCGAAGCCGAACACGCGATGCGCCACCGCCGGCTCGACGTGCTGCCCGTCATCGACGAACAAGGCAGCGCCCTGGGCGTCCTCGCCCTGGCCCTCTGAACTGCCTCACCACGGCAGAACCTTCCCTCCTTCTTCTTCCTGTGAGGCATCATGCGCTGTGTCATCGCCCGCTTCCCCTTCGACCTCACCAAGAGCGGCGTCCTGCAGTCCATGCAGGGTGTCAAGCCCGAGCCGGCTGGCGGCGAGTCCGTGATCATCGGCCGCCGCACCTACCCCGCCAAGCAGGTCGGCCAGGTCATCACCCGTCAGGACCGCCGCGACTTCAGCGCCGGTGAAGTCCTCCGCGCCATGGCCAAGCTCGGCTTCACCTGCCGCAGCCTCCCCCAGAACACCGCGCCCGCCCGCGGCCTCGACCCCCTTCAGCATGCTTCCGCGGTGCTCGGCTCCCCGGCCGTCTGACCGGGGATCAGCGGGCGCCGGCACCGGCTTGACGGGGGAGGGGCCTGACCGGCGCGTGCGCCGGTCAGGCCCCTCCCCCGTGGCATGGGGTTTCAGGCATGGTTCGGGGGTCGAACGCCGGGCTCTCTTGCCAGGTGGAGCTGGCGCAAGGTGCGGTCTGCGTCCTGCCCGAGATGTTCGGAAGAAGCCAGACGCTGCCACAGCGGGTCAGGACGGCAGGGCACGGTGGCGCCCCCGACCAGCCCATTCCTCGGCGTGGGCGTCGGACAGATTGAGCCGGCGCTCCAGGAACAGCGCTCGCCAGATCCTGGCATACGGTTCGGACGCGGCGGGGGGTCAGTGATCGGTGTAGCTGAAGTCGCCCATGGTCCAGGCGCTGACGTCCGCGATCGAGACGCGGTACATCCCGCCCGTCTCCGGGATCCCGACCGTGCCCTGAAGGATCCGCGCCATGTGGAAGTGTAGATACGCGGGCGGCCCGTCCCTCCGGGTCGGTGCGGTGAAGACGGCGGAGAACTCTCCCAGGCGGTCAGAGTCCGCCAGGACCTCCGAGACCCGCTGCCTCCACACCGCTTCGGGCGCCAGCCGGCCGGTGATGACCGCGCCACCGGTGACCACCGTCAGGGACATCTGATTGCTCTGCCCGGACTCCACCAGCGTGGCAACGTCAACGAGCAGCTCGTCAAGCTTCGACATGAGAGCCGATCCTATTCACGGGTCGTCCCGTCCCCTCAACTGGTCGTGCCACCGGGCGAGAAGGGCCGTCACCGCCTGGCCACCAGAAGTACACCGCGTGAGCGAAGTCGCTCTGGCGAGTGTGTTGATCATGGGCCAGCCGGAATCTGCGTCGCTGCTGTCGCGGTCCGAGGCGCATGGGGGGTCAGAAGGGGGTGGTCCTGCGCCGGGGCTGGTGGAGTTCGGCTCTGCCGAAGAGGAGGGCGTAGCCGGAGGGGAGCTGGTTGATGATGCGGTCGAGGAGTTCGGGTCCGGCGAGCTGGGATACGGCGGCGAGGACGGCGCCGACGTTCCAGCGGGTGGTGGCGGGTGTGCTGCCGGTGCGCTGGGCGAGGTCCTTGACGAACTCCCACCCGGTGAGGGGTGTGACGGCGGGGACCTGGGCGGTGAGGACGAGGGCGGCCTCGACGGGGAGGCGGGCGGCGAGGTCGACGCGTTCGTCGCCGACGAGCTGTCGTCCCAGCGCGGTAAGGACGTGGTGGACGGCTTCGTCGGCGCGTTCGAGGGTCGGGTAGGCGCCCTCGTAGCGCACGCGCTCGAGCATCTGGGAGTAGGGCGCCGCGCTGGTGATGCTCCCGTGGGCGGGGGCTGTCGTGGTCTCGGTCTGAAGAGTCATGCCGGTGGAGATCGCCGTTCTCTTCGGGCCCGGTCCGTGGACCGGGCGGGGCGAACACGTTTCAGGGGTGCCGGCTCACCGGGGGTGGTGCGGCCGGCCGAAGAGGAGGTCGTAGCCGGGTGGGAGCTGCAGGAGTATCCGGGCGGTCAGTTCCTCGCCGGCCGCGTCGGCGGCGACGCTGAGGACGGCGCTGACGTCCCAGGCCGCGGTCCGCTCGGTGGCTCCCTCGATCCAGGCAGCCGTCGCACGTACGAAGCGTTCCGGTGAGAGAGGCTCGGTGGCCTGGAGCGGGTTGAGGAGCACCAGGGCGAAGGTCTCCGGCAGGCGGGCGGCGAGTGCGGCCCGCACGTCACCGACCAGATGGGCGCCGAGCAGCGCCAGCACGGTGCGGGCGGCGCGTTCGGCCTCCTGCGGCGAGTTGTAGTCGCCGCGCTCCTGGACCTCGTCGAGGAACGTCTGCCATCGCAGTCTCATCACGACCCCCTTGCACACGTGGATGCGGGGAGCGGAGGACGGAGGCGGTGGAGAGGCTTCCGCCCTCCGCTCCCGGTCTTTACCGCGGTTCAGCCGCTGATCTGCTTGCGGTCGTCGCCCCGGCCGATGGTGATCTTGCGGGGCTTGGCGCGCTCGGCGATCGGGATGCGCAGCGTGAGCACGCCCGCCTCGTAGTCGGCCGTGATCTTCTCGGTGTCGAGGGTGTCGGCCAGCATCAGCTGCCGGAAGAAGACGCCGAGGGGCCGCTCGGACAGCTCCATCTGCACGTCGTCGGCCTTCGCGACGGGGCGGCGCTCGGCCTTGACCGTCAGCATGTTCCGCTCGACGTCGATGTCGATCGCGTCCAGCGCGACACCGGGCAGGTCGAGGGCGATGACGTAGACGTCACCCTCACGGTAGGCGTCCATGGGAACCGCGGAAGGCCGTGACCAGGTGCCGGTCGTCCCCAGCATCTGCTGGGCAAGACGGTCGAGCTCGCGGAACGGGTCGGTGCGCATCAACATCGCGAAACACCTCCAGTGGGATCAGGCAGTGACTGCCAATGCGCTTCATCTGCCTCCGTTGTAGCATGTCATCGAAACGACGACAAGCCGACTGTCAACGGATGGATGACATGATGAAGAGGACGTGATCCTGTGACAGGAGCCGACCAGCCGGTCACTTTTCCTGCGGCGCTCGTCGCCCTGGCCGCGATCGACGATGCGGTACGGGCAGCCCGGTCCGCGACCGCCACCGACCCGACACCCCACGGCTCCTCGGAGGAAGCGCTCGCCGCCCTCCTCCTCCTCCGTGAGCTGCGCGAACAGCTCGCCGCGTGGGAACCCGGATTCATCGAGGCGGCCCGGGACGCCGGCGCCAGCTGGGCCGACCTCGCCCACCCCCTCGGCGTCACCAGCCGCCAGGCCGCCGAACGCCGCTACCTCCGCGTACGCCCCGGCAACCCCGGCACCACCGGAGAACAACGCGTCCAGACGATCCGCGACCGCCGAGCCGCCGAGCGCACCGTCACGGCCTGGGCCCGATCACATGCCGCCGACCTGCGCCAACTCGCCGGACAGATCACCGCCCTCGACACCCTGCCCCCGAACGCGCGGGCCGACCTCGCCGCGGCCCTCGCGGACAGCGACCCCACCCTGCTCCTCGAACCACTCGCACGCACCCACACCCACCTCACCCGCCATCCCGACCTGGCCACGCGCGTCGGCAACCTGACCCGCCACACCGAAGACCTCCGCGACGAAAGCGACCGACGCCGCTCCCACCCACCACACCCCTGACCCGGCGTAGGGCCGGCCCCCGGAACGTGCCTCAACCGAGTCATGGACCCGGTTGCCCTGCCGGGACAGTGCACGACTCGAGATCGCTTGGTCAGATTGCGCTGCGGGGAGGAACGCCACGCCGACGCTGTTGCCCAGTGCTGTGACGCAGGCAAGCGCTGAGGGGACGGAACTGCTGGATGAAGGACGGCCGCGCGCATCCGGCGGCGGTACTCGACCACCCCGTGCTAGCCGCGCCGGTTCGGGCCACGCGTTGGATCCGTTCCGCGAGGGCAAGGGCCGGCAGCGGCTCCAGGGCAACATCCTCACATCCCGGAGGCGTCCAGCACGGGCGGGAACTCCCTCGCCGGGGGCCTGGGAGAGTGACAGGTCGCCCAGCAGTCCCTCCATCGGGCTGCCGCCCGCGTTGAAGTAGGCGGTGAACCAGCCGTGCGTCGCTTCCGAAGCCTGAGGGACGACCATCCGGTCGCCTCTGGCGATCACGGGCGTCACCGGCGGGTTGGTGTCGCCCATCGCCTCGACCATTCGTACCCCCCACTCCCCCACCAGCACGACAAGCCGCGCCCTGCCCCGGCCTGGCGGCGCTGGGGCAGCTTGCGTGCGCTGTCGACCATGCCGGCCACGACCGCGTCCAGACGCCGGTAGGTGAACGGGTCCGGGGCGGACGTGCTGCTCGCGGCCCATCTGGCGCGCGACCTCCACCTCCCGGGCATGCCCACCACCACCGCTCCGAGAACTCGTCCCGCATGGACGTAAGCGAAGCGCCAACGTGGCGTTAGAGGAGAGGCCGAGGATATTGACACACCGGGGACGCCGGGGCGTTGGCTCACCCTCGTCCCCGGCACGATCACGCCACTATGCAAAGGAACATGGATATGCGCAGACTCAAGAGTGCCCTCGCGGCAGTTGCGGCCCTGGCCGCCTTCGCCGGGGTTGGTGTCGCGGCGACGCCGGCGCAGGCGGCGACCTACTGCACGAACAAGAGCCAGAAGTTCTTCTGCGAGTACGGCATCTCGACCACGACGTTCCCTGACGGGACGAAGGAAGAGTTCGTCGTCGGCGCCGATCATGCGGTGTGGACGAACTGGACCTACACCGACGGCTCCTGGAACGGCTGGGTATCCATGGGCGGGTGGGTGAAGAGCGGGATCGACATCGACTATCTGCGGGACAGCCCCTACAACTTCACCATCGCTGCCATCGGCAGCGACGACAACTACTGGTTCCGGGAGCGCTACACCAACGGCTCCTGGAGCAATTGGCAGGTGAGCTGCAACGTCAACCCGAACGGTCCGGGCTGCCCGTGACCGCCGCAGGTGAGTGAGGCGAGCTGGACGCCCTGAAAGCTCGCCCCCAAGGGCAGACACGACGGCGTGTTCTCCCTGATCGCGGTGTGCGAGGTTCCCGAGGCCGCGGCATCGCACTCGAAGACCTGAGTGGGATCCGTGACCGCATGCGGGTCACGCGGCGCCCTGATCCAGGACTCGTTGGTCCGCCATCTCAGTAGCCGTTCGGGACACCAGCGCACTCCAGGGGCTCGATCTTTCGGCAGAGCTCGTGGGCTCGCGGATGAACAAGCGGTCGACCCTGGAGCGCGCGCCGTACCGATCGACGTCTGGCAAGCCGTCGCTGGTTTCGCGGTGGTCACGGAGGCGCCGGGCTGCGCCGCTCTTGACAGAGGCCTCAAGGGCCCGGGGACACAGCGGCATCAGCCCGGCACCCGCGTCATCACCGCGAGCCCCGCAACGGACAGCGATGCCGCTCTTTGAGGCGGCCTTGACGGCCCGGGGGGGGATCCAGGCATTCGCTGTCCTGTGCGAGCAATCGTCCCGGGTCGTTGCATGGGCCCGGGCCGTCTGCTTACTCACTGGATCAGGGGGATCACGGCGGCCCCTCGCCCGTCGACCGGCCCGTCCCCGCTCCAAGCGCCACCTGATCGTCGACCGCCACGTAACCCCGCCCGCTGTGACGCTGACCGGCGGAAACCGGCACGCCGTCACCCCAGCTCCTGCCCCTGCTGGACGCCGTCCCATCGATTCGCGACCGGCGGGGACGCTCCGCCGCAAAACCCCGGTGTCTCGGTGCGGATGATCCTGGGCATGCGCGGCGTGACGCCGAGCATCGAGAAGATCATTGGGGCTGAGGCCCCGCTGGCCGCGCTGCAGGTCGCCGAGCAGCGCGTTGGAGCCGAGCGGGGCCGGTGGGGCAACAAGGGCGTCGCCGACTCGTCGGTTGCCCGCGTCCCCACCGCGGGCGAGCCAGACACGTTCTCCTCCATTCGCTCGGGCTGCTGGGGCAGCCACGGAGGCATGTGCGCCTACTGACAGCACGTTGGAGACTCGCTCTCAAGGGCATGGGCGACGACATGTGCGAGGCCTGCCACCAGACCCGCCACGCCAGTTCTGATCCGGCCACGGGGGAGGATCGGAATGGGGCCCTGCGGACCGGGAACCGGTACCGAGGACCTCGTCGTATGTCCAGGAACTCGCCTGCGCCACACGGTTACCCCGATGCGGCTGTCGCAGTGAAACCTCCCTGGCTGCCGTGGGGCCTTGAGTAGACGGGGAACTCACTCCTTCGACCGGACGCACGAGATGGTCCGTGACCGTCGCACACAAGGAGAAGTCCATGGCACAGCAGACCTTCGATCCCAACAGGCTCACGTTCGAGCAGGGAGTGGAGCGGATCAAGAAGGCTGTCCGCGAGAGCGGACTCGACGTCGAAGGCCGCATCATCACGTCAAGGGACGCGGGGGTCGATGAAGCGATCAAGCTTCTCGAAGTCGACAATGTCCCGCCGGGGTTCCGCAAGTGGCAACTTCCGGTGTACATGGCCTGTGAGTCCCAGCTCTACATCACGGTCGCCGAACCGGGTGCAAAGGCGTCCCCGCACGCGCACAACGGCGGTGCCGGCATCCGGTTCATCGCGGGCGGATCGATCGTCTACAACGGCCATGAGCTCACGGCCGGGGACTGGATGTACATCCCGGCGGGCACGGAGTACTCCTTCGAGGTCGGCCGTTACGGCGCGCTGATGTGTTACTGCTACTGCTGTTCCTGCGCCTGAACAGCGGCGCAAACGGAGAGTCGGGCGAGCTGCGGCCCGTCAAGGCATCCGCACCAGAGGACGACCCGTAGGCGAAAGTGGCTGGTATCGAACTGTGGGGCATGTTCGGGACCTCGGTTGCCGGTCGTGTCGCGAACCTGCCACGGTGTCCGTCATGGGTGCCGAGCCTCTTACTGACCTTGCTCGTCGCTCTGCCCCAGGGGTCCAGGAGGTCCCGCGAGCGGCGGCCCACGCCGCCGCTCGCGGGAATCTCGCGGCAGCGGTAGATGCCGAGGACGAGTTGCGTGGTCACCGGCTGCTCGCCGTGGCCACGTCGGCCCGCATGAGCTCGGTCACGAGGGACGCGACCTGTTCCCCGGTCAGGTCCGCGACATGGGTGAGTGCGCCCAGAAGGGAGCCTGGCCCGGCGACGGCACTACGAGTCGCTTGGCCTGGTGCGCCCTTCGGGCCGCACGGACTCCAGCTACCGAGTGTGCTCCGCGGAGGGCACTCGGCGGAGTTGGCTATCCGACACTGTCAGCGGAGTAGTACCAGGTGTTGTTGTCGTACACATGCGTGTAGCGTCGGCGGCGGGCTGATGAGCCGGTGACCCTGTCTGGTCGCCTGTTCTGGCGTGCAGTACGGGCGGCCAAGCGTGACCTGGGACTGACGCTCGCTGTCGCTCAGGCGGTGGTCCTCTGTCTATCTGACGATGCAGCCGCCTGACGTGAGTGGTGCACCGCGCCGGCGATCACGCATTGCCCCGTGGCGGACACCACCGGTCAGGAACTACAACGTCTCCATGAGTTACGGCAGTTACCGGCGGCACCGCTGGTGATGGGCTTCGAGACCAGCAGCACATGTGGGCTCGCGGCCGTAGTGGCCGCGAGCGCGCGGAGATGGGATACGGCACCCTGCAGCAGCCCCAACACCCAAGCAAGCGCGCTTCGTTCTCTCGTGCTGTTCCAACCCGTACCACCGCCCAGACGATGGGGGGCGGGGCGGTGCGCATCATGCCGGCCTGGAACAGCGAGTCTCTAGGGAGCGGCTGATACCAGGGCCCAAGGCCGGCGTATTGCTGGCCACTATGCTGCTGCAGCCCGGCATGCCGCAGTCGGTCGATCGCCTCATGGCCGCTGTGTGGGGCGACCATCCGCCCCGAACTGCGCTCGCCTCGCTGCACAACCTTTTCGCACGATTGCGATCTTTGCTCGGCCCAGAGAGCCGCAGGCTGCAGAGGAACCGGGGTTCCTACTCCCTTCGGCTCTGCCCCGGCGAACTTGATGCGGAGGTCTTCAGCACGCACCTCGTATGTGCTCAGGACATCCTGCGCGCGCGTGACTGGGAGACCGTCGAGAAGGAGAGCGCCGCGGCACTGTCCCTGTGGCGTGGCCGGCCGGTGGCCGAGTTTCCTTCCCTTCACGGTGCGCCGGAGGTCGCGCACCTTGTCGAGCAGCATCTGCAGGCAGTTGAGATGCGGTTCGAGGCTCACCTCCGCACAGACCGCCACCGAGAGGTCACCGCCGACATCGCCCACTATGCCGCCACGCATCCGCTGCGCGAGCCGTTCCACCGTCAGCTGATCACAGCTCTGCACCAGGGCGAGCGCACCGCCGACGCCATCACCGCGTACCACAGCCTGCGCCGTTCCCTGGCAGACGAACTCGGCGTCGACCCCGCCCCGGCCACCCAGCAAGTCTTCCGCAAGGTGCTCGCCCCGGCTTCACCTCGCGCCGCCCGGGGCAGCTCGCCCGCACTGGATCCTCAGCCGACAGCCTCACACCAGCCGAATGCCACCCACCCCGGCGATGCAGCCGCGGATTCGGAGCTCGTCCGCGAGACAGCGTTCCAGATCCCCCGTGACATCGGGGACTTCACCGGCAGGTACGGGGAACTCGCCGCCCTGCGCGAGCGTCTGCTGACGTCCGGGGCCGACGGCCTGCCCTCGGTCGTCGTCATCTCGGGCATGGGTGGTATCGGTAAGACCACCCTTGCCCTCCACGCCGCTCACGGCATCCGAGGCTCGTTCCCCGATGGGCAGCTCTACGCGGATCTACGGGGGCTTCGGATCAGGTGCCCCCCGTACCGCCCACGACCTGCTCGCCCGCTTCCTCACCGACCTCGGTGTCCCAGCCCATTCATTGCCCGAAGACACCGACCACCGGGCCGCCCTGTACCGGGCCACCCTCGCCGAGCGCCGCGTCCTCGTCTTCCTGGACAACGCCCGCGACACCGCACAGCTCGCCCCCCCTCCTCAGAGGCAGCGGCCCCGGCGCTGTAGTCGTCACCAGCCGGCACAGACTGACTGGTCTGGCCGCGGCCACCCACATCACGCTCCAGCCCTTCGCGGCGGACGAGCAGCACCAGCTGCTCGCCGCGACCTGCGGCCCCGAACAGCTCGCCGCCGAATGCACCGCCACCGAGCAGATCCTCACGGCCTGCGCCGGACTGCCTCTCGCACTGCGGATCGTCGGCGCACGTCTGGCCCACGGCGGACGAGCAGTCCCCGCCACCGCCGACCGCCTCAACCGGGCCGGACATCGGCTTACTGCACTCACCCTCGACCACCTGGATGTCATGGAGGTCTTCCTGATGATTTACCAGGCATTGAGTGACAGCCCGCGCCAGGCGGAGCGCGATGCAGGTCGTCGGCGAGGGGGTGGCGGGCGCGGCCTTCCGCCGCCTGGGCCTGTGGCCCGCCCAACCCTTCTCCACAGAGGCGGCGTCTGCCCTCCTCGATCACCCGATGGAGCAGACCCTCGGCCTCCTTGAGATCCTCGTCAGCACTCATCTCCTGCAAAGCCCCACACCAGGCGCCTACCGGTTCCACGAACTTCTGGGTGAGTTCGCCGCCGAGCGGGCGGGCCAGGAGGAATGTCCCGACGTACGCCAGGCCGGTCTGCTGCGGATCATCGCGTGGTACCGGGCAGCAACCCGACAGGCCGACTTGGCCACCCGCACCAGAGCGCATATCGACCCCGCTCCGGACCCCGGCGCTCCACTGCCGGAGTTCACCGACACGGATCAGGCACCGGCCTGGATCACCGCGGAGATGCCCGCCATCCAGAATGCCGTCCGAACCGCCGCCGCCATCCGACCCGAACTGGCCTGGCCCACCGCCGACACGCTCTTCGGCTGGACCCTTGCCAACTGGTGGGCCATCCAGTACCGGTGACAACCGGTCAATGAAGCGCTCGCCGCCGCCCAGCGTGCAGGCGACCTCCGGGGTGAAGCCCAGATGGAGCAGTTTCTCGGAGTGGCACACGGAGCCTCCTACCGCAGCGAGACCAGCCTCGCCCACCTCGCAGCGGCGGGCCGCTCTGTACGAGCAGATCGGTGACATCAAGGCACACGCCAGATCCCTGGCGAACTTCAGCCAGGCCTGAACCCAGGCCGGCCGGATGCAAGAGGGACTGACAGCGATACGGCGCACGATCGCTCTCCACTCGGAGACCGGACCTCCGCCGGTCGCGCACCTTCACTCCCTCGGCGCACTGCTCCTTGGCTCGGGCGACGCAGCAGGTGCCGAACGAGCATTCCGCCAATGCCTGGGCATCGTCCGCGACGAGGGCCAGGCCCTGTTCGAGACCATCACCCTCGTGACCCTCGGCGATTCGCTGCGCCGAAGAGAGGGCGTCCGGTGGCGGCGTAGACGAGGACCGCGCCCAGGCGGAAAATGTCATTGATCGCCGAAGAGGAGGCCGACCTCACCGGCGTACCCGATTCACTCGTCGCTCTCGTGCGCGCGTGTCTGAACAAGGACCCGGCGCAGCGGCCCACACCCGCGCAGGTGATCGAGCGCACCGCTACGGACCGGGCCGAGGAATGGCTGCCCGGGTCAGTACTGGCCCATCTGGGGCGCCGGGCAGCAGAGTTGCTGGACTTCACTCCACAGCCGCGAGGCGCGCAGCCGGACCCACGCGCCCAGCCTTGCCTCCTCAGCCGCTCAGTCTCAGTCTCAGCCGACCTCGTACCCCCCTGCCGCCGGCTTCATCACCGGCTCCGCACGCCCCGATCCCGTGCGACGCGGACAACGCGCCGCCGCCGTACCCGGCCGGCTGGTCCGCCCCCGCCCGGACGACACCGGACCGCCGGGGAGCGAGCGGTCTGCTCCTCGTGAAGAACGGCCGCGTAAAACGCGTACCGACGGAGTTTCGCGGACTGGAGCTGCTACAGGAGATCAGCCGCCTGCTTCGGGCCGAGAACGTCACGATGACAAAGCTCGGCACGGACCTGACCCTTTGGCATGTCGATGGCGCCGGGCGGACACCCAATCCGGGCGCGAGCCGTCTCATGGCCGAGTACGGCTTCGAACCGGTCACCGGGGCTGCGGTCGTGGCCGGACCCATCATCGGCCACATGCCGTTCCCGCTGGGCAGCGAAGCGACCGAGGACCTCGCGCTCCGTCTGGAGCGGTGATCCTCAACCAGCACGGGATCGATCGCCCGCTTGCAGACGGTCTCACCCAGACAGCCCGGCTCGCCCGGCTCGCCGCGTCCGGCTGCGGTGTTCACGGGGGCCGGGGCGAACGACGACCAACGAGTTGTGGGCCGCCGCTGACCGCTGCGCACTATGCCGGAGGCCGGTTCGTGTACGACTCTGGCGTGCCCGACCGGCCTGGTGGCTCGGTGGCAGGGTGGCAGGGTGAACGGCACGTGGCCATCCGCACCGCTCCCCTGCAAACCTGGCCACCGGCCCCGGCCACCGGCCCCGCTCGGCGTCGCCCGCGGCAGTCCACGGCCGCGTCTCCCTCCCGGCTCACCACGGGAGGCCACTGGCGGGCGCGGGGAGACAAGCTCACCACGAAGACATGTCCCTCCCTCATGCCACCCTGAACGGGCCCGGTGGCGCCCGTCTTTCAGTCGAGGTCGATCGTGAAGCGCCTCGTACCCGGAGCGATCGTCTCGGCGTGGACCGAGCCACGAGCCCGGTCGTATTCCCCGGTTCCACCGGTGATCCCGTTGTCGAACGCGGGGGGAGGGCCCGGGTTGAGATGGCCGAAGACCATCCCCTGCACCGAGATCTGGCCGCCCGGGAGGGTGTAGGTCACGATGCACACCTCCGCTCCGCCGTTGGCGACGCGGGTGGTGTCGCACGTGCCGCCGGTTTCGCCGACCTGCTTGCCGTCCTGGTCGAAGAGAGTCGAGCGGAAGACGGTCCGATCGCCCTGGGCGGGGCTGCCGCCGGGGTTGACGGGGAAGCGCGACTGCTCCGCGAGCCGGCCGATGAGTGTGATGACCTTGCCTTTGTCCTTGGCGCGGGCCGCTTCGGTGTCGGTCGCAGCGGTGGCCGCGACAGGGACGCCGGCGAGAAGGGCGACCAGCGCAGTGGCCGTTCCGAGACAAGCTGCTCTGATGGGGCGCATCAAATGGCTCCTAGGGTTGAGGCTCATGGATGTCCGGTGACACATCCATAACCTCAGCTCTGCCGCGCCCAGCACGACCACCTGAGGATCCGACCAATCGGACGAGCCCGGGACGAGAGAGGGCGGTCGGCCCGGTCTTGGTCTTCGGTGACACAGGCGCCCCTCCCCACGCAGAGCACGGTGTCGACGGCGCGGCCGTGGTCGTCGGCCGCGGTGGGCGTGCGCCGCAGCACGCAGTGCCGGGACGGGGGCCGGGGCCGGGGGCCGGGGGCCGGGGGTCTTATAGGGCCCTTTCCCCGTTCATCCCCCTCGGAGACACTGTCACCATGCCCGCCGTACTCCGCCGCCCCGCCACCGCCCTGCTCTGCGCGCCCGTCATTCTCTCCGCGACCGCCTGCGGTCCGTTCCTGGGCGACCTGACCAGACCCGGGATTCTCGGCAGGGCGATCACGGCGACAGAGGCGGCGAAGTCCGTGACCGTTCACACCGACGTGCTCTCTATGGCGGTACCGATGAAGGGCTACGTCTCCCGCGACAACCGGGGCAACTGCACCGCCAAGATGTCCTACGGCCCGGCGGGCACGGCCGAAGTGATCAAGATCGACGACAAGGACGTGTACCTGCGCCGCGACGAGTCGCTCCTGCGGATGCAGGAGCGGCACCGGAGCCCGGAGGACCTGGAGGCCCTGATCGACGATCTCAGGGGCCGCTGGACGAAGCCGTCCGTCGACGGCCCCGACGCTCCGGACGAACTGGCGCTCTGCGGCGGGAAGAGAACCTCTACCTGGTTGGAGAACGGCTGGGAGGACGACTCCGCGAAGGGCGAGGTGACCACCGTTGAGGGGCGGAAAGCGCTGAAGCTGGCGAAGCCGGTCGGCAGCGACGGCGAGACGACCACCGTCTACATCGCCGCTGAGGGCCCGCCGTACCTCCTGAAAATCGTCACGACGGGCGGCGAGGTGTCGGGGACGACCACGTTCTCGCACTACGACAGGCCGGTCGAGGCGAAGGCCCCGCCGGTCGAGGATGTCGTCGTCACCGACTGATCATCAGAGGGTCTGCCGGACCCACACATTGGCTTGAGGTAGGCCGCTCAGCAGCACGAGGCTGCGCAGGGGGCGCCGCCGTCCGGCGTGGCCGCTGCACAGCCTGGGCAAGGGGCGGGATCCGCAGGTGCCCGGATCGAGCACTCGAGGGCGGGGCACCGTCGGGCAACCGCGCCGCGCCGCGCACGGTCCACAACCCCCAGTCCCATGCCTTCGGCGGGGTACCACGGCCGTCTGAATCTCGCATGAGCGCGCGCCTTCGTCATGCCCTCCTTTCTGGACGACCGGTGCATGTAGGGCAGTAGTCCCACGGGGAATGTGAGACGTCATGCCCATCGCCGCGACCGGCGGAGCTCGATGCCGCGCTCGGTCCGCGCATCGATCCGGAGCCCGTTGAGGCCGTGGATCTCGTCGCGTTCGATGTCCACCTGGCTTTGTTCATGAGAACGAACAGCAGATGTTCACCACTTCGGGAGGCACCACTGTCTGGCGCCGTTCGATTGCGGAGCAAGTCGGAGACCGGCTACCGACACCTTGGGCAGTTCGCTGGAAGAGGCCAGCGTGCATGTGCCGTGTGAGGTTCTCGAGGATCTCGCGCAACCACGAACTGTGGACGGCCGGCAGCCGGAACAGGTGGGTCCAGCCGCCCTGGTCGCCGGTGGCGATGCCCTCTGATGGCCTCCGCGGCCGCCGCGCTGGGGCTCACCTCGCTCACTCTGGCCGGTGCGGGCACTGCGCCCGCGCAGGCCGCGGTGAGCGACTGTCCGTCGGGCTACTTCTGCGCCTGGCCGGACGACCGCGCCACCGGCTCGATGTTCAAGACGAACACGAGCAAGGCGACGCTGGGCACCTGGGACAACAAGCTCGTCAAGGTCGTCAACCGCACGTCCCTGATCGCCTGTCTCTACGACGACCCGAATTACGGACGCTCACAGGGCTACACCACCATCGAGCCCGACCCCATCGCCACCAACTTCAGCTCGGACAGCGACTTCAGCTCGGTGAAGCTCGTCCGTACCGCGCGGGAGTGCGAGACGACCCCCTACCCCGGCTGGTACGCGGCGACCGCGCCGAAGCTGTCCGGGTTCGGCGACATGAACGCCGACCGGAGGTCGGACATCCTCGTCAGGGACACGGTCGGCCGCCTGTGGTTCCTGCCCGGCGACGACACCGGACGTCTGGTCGGCAGCGGCGGCTGGAACGCCCTCGACGCCCTCACCCGGCACGGCGACTTCAGCCGTGACGGCCGGGAGGACGTGATCGCCCGTGAGAAGTCCACCGGCAAACTCTGGCTCTACCCGGGCCGGGCCGGCGTCCTCGGCGCACGTGCGCTGGTCGGCAGTGGCGGCTGGAACGGCATGGAGTCGATCCTCGGTGTCGGTGACTGGTCGGCCGACGGCCGGCCCGACCTTCTCGCGTCGAACGGCGACTGGCTCTCCCACTACCGGGGAACCGGTACGGGCGGCCTGCGAGTCGGCGACGAGATCACCGGCGGCTGGTGGGGCCTGAACGGCGCCCTCTGACCACGTGCGAACCCTACGTGGGGGCCTTCGCCTCGAGGCAGTGGCCCTCACGCAGCAGGTGACCGTCGCCCCGGTCTCCTGCGCCCCGGCCGGCTACCCTTCGGCGTCCCACTGGCCCACGACGCCGGGGAGTTCGACCCGGGAGCGGATGCCCAGCCTGGCGAAGACGTTCCTCAGGTGATGGTCGACCGTACGGGGGCTCAGCGTCAGGCGGTCGGCGACCTCCCGGTTGGTGGCGCCCTCCGCGACGAGGCGGGCGATCCGCTGCTGCTGTGGTGTCAGCCGTCCCCAGGCGACAGGGGCCACGGCACCGCCGGCGGTGCCGCCGGTGGCACGCAGTTCCGACCGTGCGTGCTCGGCCCAGCCCTCCGCGGCCGCACGTTCGAAGGTGACGAGAGCGTCGCGCAGCGGGCCGCGCGCGACGCCGGGGCGTCTACGGCGCCTCAGCCACGTTCCGTAGGCGAGCAGGGTGCGGGCGCGTTCGAAGTCGTTCGCGCAGTGGTCGTGCCTGCGGACGGCCTCGCCGAACCAGTACGCCGGTTCCTCGCCCTTCGCGAGCAGCGCCCGGCAGCGGGCCAGCTGCGCGGGCGCCGCGTTGTCGATGCCCTGGACGGCCCAGACGGCGTACTCCTCCGCCGCCGCAGCGGCCTCGGCCCGGCGGTCGGCCGCGACGGCCGCTTCCACGAAGCAGGGCACGACCAGCATCCGCAGCGCGAAGTGGCCGCCCCTCGGGCCGGTCCGGACGAGCGGAGCAAGCCGCGCCGCGGCCTGTGCGGCCAGACCACGCCCCAGCTCTCCCCGGGCCAGCGCCCATTCGGCGAGGGTCGCGGCCTGTACGAGGCCATGAGGGCGGGCCGTCTCAAGAGCCCGTCCGGCATGCTCCACCACCGCCCGCTCGTCGCCGACTACCGAGGCCACCAGGGCCAGGACGGCGTGCTGGTGGGCGGCCACGTTCCGCTGCCCCGCCAGCTCCGCCGCCCGCAGCCCCTCCCGTGCGGTGTGCGCCGCCCGGCTGTACCGGCCGCCCCGGAGTTCGGCGTAGGCGAGGTGTTCGAGGACGCGGGGCAGCAGGGACGTACGGCGCTCCGCGCGGGCCCGGGCCAGCGCACGGGCGTGGACCCGGGTCGCCGCGGTGGTGTCGCCGAGCACGAGTGCTGCCGATCCCGCCCGCAGGAGCAGCCTCGGGTCGTCCTTCACGCCGTCCCGCGCGACCACCCGCGCCAGAGGTGGCCGGGCATGGTCCAGACGTACGGTCAGGGCGGCGGTCAGCCCGTCGGCGAAGTCCCGCTCCGTACCGCGGGCTTCCTTTCCGACGTCCAGGGCCGTCAGACAGGCGGCGACATCGCCCGCGGCCCAGGCGGCCTCCATCGCGAGGAACCGGGCGTCGGATGCCTCGACCGGTGCCCGGTCCCGTAACTGCTCGGCCGCCTGCAGAAGTGCCTCGAAGGCGTCCATGACCGGGCCCCCGGCAAGGACGGCCAGCCCTCGCACGAGTTGCGAGCGGCCGCGGACCACCGGCGCGGGGGCGCGCCCGGCGGGGGCGGATGCGGGTGTGGTTGGTGTGGCGGGGGCAGCGAGTGCGGGTGTTGTGGGGGCGGGGCCGAGGCGGTGGGCGCGATGGTTCTCGCCCCGCGTGAGCGCCGCCCGCGTCGCCACGGCCGTACGCATCGGGCCGGGCCCCTCGGCCGCACGGACCCGGCGCCGCCAGCCCGCCGGTGCCGAGAGACGAGCGGCGCGCGCGAGGAACGGATCCTCGAAGCGCAGGACGTCGCCTGTGCGGTTCAGCAGACCGTCAGCGAGGAGGCCGTCCAGCGCTTCGACGGGGGTACGGGTCGCCCGCGCGCCGGAGCGTACGGACTCGATGCCGACCTCGTACGCCGTGCACCCGGCCGTATCCCCTGTGCGGTCCGTCAGGGCGACCAGGGCCACCAGGCTGAGCAGTCGCCGGGAGTCCGCGGGCAGACGAGCGAGCAGACCGCCGTACACCTCGGTGAGGACGGTGCCTTCGGCCACCGGTGACGGCAACGACGCGACACCGGCGAGTTGGGCGGCCGTGAGGCGCCGTGCGACGGCGACGAGGAATCCGGGGTGTCCATCTGACTCGTCGAGCAGGCGTTGAACGACCGGTGGCGGGGGTGGGGCCGTGCACAGGTCGGCCAGCAACGCCCTGGCGCCGTCCCGCGTCAGCCGGCCCAGCCGCACGGTCTCCGCCACCGGTACGTCCGGCAGCCGGTGGTGACGAGCGACCGAGACGAGCCAGCCGGGGCGGGCCGCCCCGCCCCATTCGGGGCGGCCCGAAGACGGATGCCCGAAGGGGCGCCGGTCGAAGTCCCGCCAGGCCGCGGCCAACGCGGCGCGCGAATGAGCGTCCCACAGGTGCAGGTCGTCGAGACAGATCAGCGCCGGACGGCCGGCGAGGAGCTCGGCCACCGATGGGCCGAGCCCCTTCTCGCCGCGCGCCAGACGCAGCGCCCGGCGCGCGTCCGCCGGGGTGGGAGCGAGGGCGGCGAACAGGGCTCGCGCGCCGCTCCACGGTCCGCGATGCCGCGGCGCGGCGACACGGAAGGCCGTACAGGACGGCTTCTCGGCCCGCGTACGAGAGGCCCGCTCGGCTCCCGGCTCGGCACTCGGCTCGGCTCTCGGGTCGGTTCCCCTCTCGGCTCCCGGCTCGCCTCCCGTCTCGGCTCCCGTGTCAGGTCCGGCTGCCGCGGTCGGTCCCACAAGGGGAACAGCGGCAACGCCGGAAGGTGCAACGACGGCGGGAGTATCGGAAATCTCGGCAAAGTCGTCGACCGCCCGAGCGAGCAGTGCGGTGCGTCCCTCGCCCGGGTCCCCGGTGACGAACAGAACACCGCCGACTCCCGCGTGGACCCGCGCCGACAGGCGTGCCACCGCCGCGAGTTCGGCCGCCCTGTCGTACAGCCGCGGGTGTCGGCGCGGGGTTGCGGCGTGCGTCGTTCCGCTCACGCCCGCCACGTTACCGACCCGTACGGGACGGTGGAAGGTTCCCGGGTCTGGACGGTGGCCCAGACCCGGGAACCCTGCTCTGTGACGGAGCACAGGGTGTCAGGAGCCTAGCGGGCAGCTGCCCCGGTACTCCTCGATGGTCAGGCTGGGCCGGGGCAGCGGGCAGAGGAACTGTTCGTAGCGGGTGTCGTCGTCGATGAAGCGCTTCAGCCACGCGATGCTGTACTTCGCGATCGTCGTGTTCGAGGCGTTCGGGGTGAAGTGCGTGGCGCCGTTGAGCTCCAGGTACGCCTTGTCGAGCGAGGCGGGGAGGCTCTCGTAGAAGGGCTCGGAGTGGGTGGCGACGGGCGCGATGGTGTCGCCGTCGGCGCCGATGACGAGCGTGGGTGTGGTGATCTCGGGCCAGGTCTTGTCCGTGTTCCATCCGGTGAGGGGCACGGCGGCCTTGAGGGACGGCCGGCTCTTGGCGGCTTCGAGGGTCCCGCCGCCTCCCATGGAGTGCCCCATGACGCCCAGCCGGGCCGGGTCGACGCGGCCCCGTACGGTGCTGCGCTGGGTCAGATGGTCGAGTGCGGCGAGGAGTTGCCGCCCGCGACTGTCGGGCTGGTCGAGCGTGGTGATCGTGTCGATGGTGAAGACCACGAAGCCCTGGGAGGCGAGCCGCGGCCCCAGCCAGGCGATCGAGGACTGGCTGGCGGTGAATCCCGGCGAGATGACCACGGCTCCGAAGGTGCCGTCGCTCGTGGAGGTCGGGTAGTAGATGGTGCCGCCGCCGAAGCCGGTGGCGGCGAGGGAGGAGACGGTGGTATCGGCGACGGCGTAGGGGCCGCGCAGCGCCTCGACGCTCGCGGTGGTCGGCGCGGGACCACGCTCGTAGGGGTTTCCGGCGGAGGCGGCTTCGGCTGCGCGGACGCCGGGGGCTCCGGCACCGGCGGCCTGGACGCCGGGGGCGAGGAGCAAGGCGAGGCAGGCTGCGGCGGCGGTCGCGGCAGAGGCTGGGGCAAGGTGTCGTCTCACGACGGAGTCGTCCTCTCGTGTCGTGGGGCGACCGCCCTCCGAGGAATCCGGTCGGCGGCCGCGGGGTGAACTGGCCCGGCCACTGTCCGGGCACCGTGGCACGCTCGCATCGGCAGAATCACCGGCCTTCGGGGTATGGGCGGCCTGCCGCCCGCTGGATCGACTGCCCTGGCACCACGTGGGGCAGCGCTCCGCCCGCTGCGATGACGATGACGAGGACGAGGACGCCGTGGACGGGACGCCGTGGACGAGGACGTCTACGCGGATGCACGGGTCACGGCCACACCCGGGCTCAAGGGCGGCCGGCTTCGAGGGCGCGTCGTACGCAGAGTTCGGCACGGAGGACTCTGGCGACACCCACGGCGAAACTGCCACGGGTACGGACGTGTGGCCTGCTGCTCCAGGCGTGACCGCGTGGGTTCCGACCTACAACCGGGCGACTTCAACCCGACGCCCTGGGGGATGTGCGACTGCCCTCGCGAGCCAGCCAGATCCGGGGACACTGTCCGGCAGCAGGTCACGTGCCGTGGATCTATCGGAGTATCAGGTCATGCGGGCGTCTGTGGATCTACGCGTCCGAGCATGTCGGCGAGGGGCGTCCCGCTTCGTGCTGCTGCGATGCGACGTGCCCGCAACTGGGCCCGCGTACGGGGGCGGAACTTGGGTTCCCTGCCGCAGCCGCACGGTTCGCGGCCTTCGTAACGCAGTCCGGCGTCCAGCACCGCAGCCACGACGGTCCACGCCTTGGTGTCTCGGCGCCGTGGTGCCGCGAAGTCATGGCCGGCACAGAGCATTGGCTCGGCGCAGCGGGGGCATCGGTGTGCGTCGCCGGGCCCGGGGTGCCGCTTGAACGCCACGCGGCAGGGCACGCAGGCGTAATGCAGCTTGTAGGGCTTGTCGGCGTAGTAACACACGAGAGGAACGTACCCGGCATGGTGGCGGCTGGCGAGGCGGTTTTCGTGGTCGGGTGAGGATGCGGGTTTGCAATAGTCCGAACGAGGCTCGGCCATACACTGCTCCCTTGAGTGTTCTGACCGGGTTCACGTTCACTTCGGCAGCACCCGAAAGATCACAACGAGTCAGAAAAATGCACGGCAACAGTCGTATCGAGGCTTCTGAAAAGTGAACTTCACCGTAACCCCTCAGAGTGTGACCAGTGCCTACGGCCTGGACGGCGTCATCTACTTCCCGCACAGTGGCGTCACCGGCGTTGACGCGCGTACCGCCGACTTCCTCAGCACCGTGGGGCTTCCCACTTCCGAGGTGTTCACCTCTCGCATGGACGTCGAAGACCCCTATGCTCCGGACGTCGACGCCATCACGCTCGGCAGCCGGTTCGACCACTACGGTCTGCAGTGTCCTCTCGAGAGCCGCTCATGGTGGAGCGTGGGATACCTGTTCACCTCGCTGCTCGCCCTCGATCCGAAGTCGGGCAAGATCTACGCCTTCCCCGAGGGCGCGGTCGACTACATCGAGCTCCACCGCGACATCGAATCACTCGTCTTCGCTCTCATCGAACTCCGGAAGGTCGAGAACGACCACGAGAGCGATGCCCACCCCGAGGAACTCGCCGCCCGGTTCCGGGAAGTCGTCGAGGCCTTCGACCCCACCCCGTTCGAGAATGATGAGTCCCAGTGGAACCTTTCCCTCGAAGAGCTCGAGCAGGGCATCTGGTAACACTTCGACCCGCGAAATGTGCTGATCGCCACCATGCCGATACATGTACTGGGCACGCTCGGCCTCACCGGTGTCACGTACTTCCCCCATCACGCCAGTAGCCGCATGCACCCTGAAACAGCCAGGGTCCTGGCCACCGTGGGCCTGCCGTCAAGCAAGCTGTTCTCCAGCAAGCTCGACCTCGACGCCTGCGACCGGCTCGCGTGCCGGCCGACCCTCAAAGCTGCCTTCGACGCCGTCGGCGCCACCCTCCCCCAAGGGGCCGAACAGTGGGAGATCCTCGGGGAGTTCCAGTACGCCGTCGTCGCCCTCGACCCCAAGACCGGCCAGATCCACTCGTTCGCGGAGGGAGAGGAGTTTTGCGTCCCCATGCACCAGGACGTCTCCTCACTCGTCCACGCCCTCACGTCAGTCGAGACCGGTCTCGCCGAACTCAGGAAACTCCCCCACGACGACGATCAGGCCCGCGCAGAAGCCATGGAGAGCCTCCGCGAACACATCACCCAGGTCGACGAGACGCCCTTCGCACACGAGGAGGGCGAATGGAGCCGGTTCTTCGAAGAGATCGCCCTCGGGATATGGGGCTGACGCGTGTGGCCCCTGCATGGAAAGGGGCCCAAACCCAGACGGAGCACGACTCGGCCAAGCTCAGCTCAGTTCAGCTCCCTCCAATGCGGTGACCGGTGACCCTCATCCTCACCGACGTCGCTCCTGTCCAACAGCCGGAGCAATGGCAGTTGCTCGGCACGTGGCCACACCAGCCGATTTCCAGCGGACGGATGGGCATCTACGGCCCCACCACCGGACCTGCCGCACCTGCCGCGGGCTGGCTCACAGGTGGGAACGGAGACGACCGGACCCTGCGACTCGACCCCGTCACGATCTACACGGTCCACGTCTACGCCAAGGGTCGCCAAGACTCCCGAGCGAGACACGAAGCCGCCATGGCCCGTGAGGAATGGGGCCTACATGAAGGATTCGAGGACTACGTTGCCGTCTTCGTACCAACCGGGCAGCAGGCACAGCAGACCAGGCCGCAGCACGCGGGGTGACGACCTGGTGCGCAATTGCCTCGCGCATGAGCCGCCCCGCGATCTACCCTCGCGGCCATGACGTCACACCATGCGCCCGAAGGCACCCGGAGCGCTCCCGCTGGTGCCGGGCTGGTGATCCGGCACGAGACCGCTGAGGATCACCGAGAGGTGCGCGACGTTCATACGCGTGCCTTCGGTGACAACGAGCGGGTTCCCGGGCTCGTGGAGGCACTTCGCGTTGCTGAGGCTGCACTGGCACCGATGTCCTTTGTCGCTGTCGTTGATGACCGGGTCGTCGGGCATGTCCTGCTGAGCGCGACGCGGTTGGACGCTCCGCGCCGAATCGTGGACGTCCTGTCGCTGTCACCGCTGGGCGTGGTCCCGGAGTTCCAGCGTCAGGGCATCGGTACACAGCTCATCGCCCACGCCCTCGAAGCAGCCGACAGCCGGGGTGTGCCGTTGGTCTTCCTGGAGGGTTCGCCGCACTACTACGGCACGCGCGGCTTCGAGGGTGCCGGCGCGGTGGGCTTCCGTTCACCGTCGCTGCGTATCCCTGAAGCCGCGTTCCAGGTCGCCCGGTTGTCCGCTCACGAGCCATGGATGACGGGCACCTTCGTCTACTCAGAGGCGTTTTGGGCCTTTGACTGCGTCGGCCTGCGCGACCCCGAGGCCTACAGCCTGTCCGACAACTCCTTTGGTTCTGGGTGATCGGTTCGTTGCGGTGCACCCGTCGGATGCACTGTCGGCTCCGTTCGCTAAGGTCTGCAGCCATGACTGAGAGCGCAGCCGAAGCTTGGCCGGAACCACCACTCGCCGGCACCGAGGCAGCAGCCGTCCTCGGCGCCCTCGAACGGCAGCGGGCGACCGTGGCCTGGAAATGCTCCGGCCTGGGCGCCTCCGGCCTTCGCGCCACACTCGGCACGGCCACCATCACTCTGGGCGGCCTTCTCAAGCACCTGGCGCACGTAGAAGACAGTCACTTCGCACGGCTGTGGCTCGGCTCCCCTGTCGGTGCGCCCTGGGACACCGTCGACTGGGACAGCACCCCCGACTGGGACTACCGCTCCGCCGCGGAGGACACCCCCGAGCAACTGCGCGCTCTCTGGCAGGAATCAGTCGCCCGCTCCCGTGCCATCGTCGACGAGGCGCTGAACACGGGCGGGCTGGACCAACTTGGTGCCTACACGACCCGTAGCGGCGAACGCCCCAACCTCCGCCGCATTCTCCTTGACCTCATCGAGGAGTACGCCCGCCACGCCGGTCACGCCGACCTCATCCGTGAATCCGTCGACGGGCTCACGGGCGAGGACCCGCCGAGGTGAACTGAAGTACGTCGTGGAGGGTTGGTCGGCCTTCATCATTCTCACCCCTGATGGGGACGAGTTCTTGTCGGGTGCTCACGGCCGGAGCCACAGCGGATCGCGGCTACGGCCATCGTGCCGTGGAAGACATACGCCCTCTTATACGGACGACACCCCTCCCCTTGTCCCCGGTGGCCCGGTGGCCCCTGGGGCACGGGGGCCGGCGGCCAGGTGGCTCGCAGAAAGGCGCTGTTACGAACCGCCGGGCGGCCATACAGGCGAGCCAGGCTGACGGCCCGGCCGGAGTCCTTCCCGTACGAGGTGTTGTTCGACTCTGTTGTCGGACAACACCTCGTGCACGAGCGCCGACATGTACGTGCGTCAGCGTGGTGCAGCATCCGCCGCGTGCGGAGCCGCGCACGTCTGACCCTCGTCCGACAACGTCGACTGGGCCTCGGAATCCGCCGCGGCCGAAGCTGCGCCGGTCAGAACGCGAAGGCCGCCCCACCGTTCAGGGTGACGCCCATGGCGCAGGTGTTGGCGAAGGTGTACTCCCACGAGGTGCGGGACCCTTCCCACACTCCGTCCACGGTGACGGTGACGGGGTCGAAGTGCTGCGGGCACATGCGGTCCGGTTCCGGGGCGGCCAGCAGCCCCTCGAAGGCGCCTCCCTCAGCGGTGGCCTTGAGCTCGGCACAGGCGGCCTCCGGGGCGGGATGCGTTCCGCCGGCGGTCGGCGCGCAGCTGAGCGTGACCGCGCGCTGGACGGTGGCCGTACTCGCATCGGCCCCCTTGCTGATGCTCAGCACGACGGCGGAGGGCGCGTACAGGCTTTCGGCCCGGGCTTCCGCAACACCGGCCGTGCCGACGAGACAGAGGAGAGCGGACGCGGAGACCGCAGCGAAACGGCGGATCATGACAGGGACTCACTTTCGATTCGAAGAGTTGAGGCGGCATCTACCTTGCGATCACCGCCCCTCTTGCGCTTCGGAGTTTCGCTGACACACAGAGCGATCGCATCTTCGCGGTTGCTATCCGGACACCTGCCACCACATACCGGTGATCGAAAGGATGTTCAGCAGGTCAGCGCTGGTGCCGGACGGCTTCGCCCGGGGCCCGCACCCGCTCGCTCCAGCTCCTCAGCAACTGCCGGCCTGCACAGAGACGACTCAGGTTTACCGACCGGTCGTTCAGTACGACCGATTAACGACGCTCACCGGCACACGGACCGGCCGACGGCCCCCCTCGTTCCGGACCACAGGGAATGAGAGAAATGCCTTATACGGGTATGTTTCTTCAACGAGGCCGCAATCCGTCAGGCCGCTCCCCGCGTGCCGTGTCGGCGTTGCAGGCTGTCTCTTTCCGTGCATCGACCCCAAGGGTCGTCTCATCGGTACACCTGGGCGGAGGAAGTTCGTGGGTACGGTCACTACGCAGGACGGCACCAGCATCTTCTACAAGGACTGGGGGCCGCGCGACGCCCAGCCGATCGTGTTCCATCACGGCTGGCCTCTGAGCGGCGACGACTGGGACAACCAGATGCTGTTCTTCCTGGAACACGGGTACCGCGTCATCGCCCACGACAGGCGCGGGCACGGCCGTTCCGGCCAGAGCGCGACCGGACATGAAATGGACACCTACGCGGCCGACGTGGCAGCCGTGACCGACGCGCTCGACCTCCGCGATGCCGTCCACATCGGCCATTCGACCGGGGGCGGCGAAGTCGCCCGGTACGTCGCTCGCGCCAAGCCGGGACGGGTGGCGAAGGCCGTGCTCGTCGGGGCCGTCCCGCCCGTCATGGTCAAGTCCGACTCCAACCCTGGCGGCCTGCCGATCGAGGTGTTCGACGGCTTCCGGGCCTCGCTCGTCGCCAACCGCGCCCAGTTCTACGTCGACATTCCAGCGGGGCCGTTCTACGGCTACAACCGCCCCGGCGCCGAGGTCTCCCAGGGTGTGATCGACAACTGGTGGCGGCAGGGCATGAGCGGCGCGGCCAACGCCCACTACCACTGCATCAAGGCGTTCTCAGAAACGGACTTCACCGAGGACCTGAAGCAGATCGAGGTGCCCGTTCTGGTCGCCCACGGCACCGACGACCAGATCGTCCCCTACGACGACTCGGCTCCGCTGTCGACGAAGCTGCTGCGCAACGGTCGGCTGAAGAGCTACGAGGGTCTCCCCCACGGCATGCTGACCACGCATCCCGACACCGTGAACCCCGACCTCCTCGCCTTCGTCAAGGAGTGACGTCCCTCGACAGCCACCTCGCGGTGCGCCGTCCCAGGCGGGCCGGGCGGGCCGGGCGGACCGGGTAGCCTGTGCGGCCGCCCGGACGCCCCGGGCGGCCCGGGACGTGGAGCCGTCAGCGTGGCTCGGCGAGCTCCTCGCGAGGCGGGAGCGCCCCCATCGCCCACCGGATCGTCCCCGTCAGCGCCCGCCCGGACAGGCGTACGAGATCCTCCGGGACATACGACGCCACGTGCAGGCCCAGCAGCACACGGGCCCACGGCGGCAGCAGACGGACCGCGTTCGAGGCCAGTACGGCGTAGGGGCCGCGGGCGACCCAGGGCAGCGGGGGCTCGCGCAGTACGAAGCGGGCCGCGTCCTGGGCCTGCGGCGTGGCGCGCAGTTCGGGACGGTAGCTCGCCAGCCGGGCCTCGAGGGCATTGCGGTCGCAGGGCGGATCGGGGACGCCGAGGGCGCGGGCCACCAGAGCGGCGTCGGCGACGTACGCGTCGCAGCCGGCGTCGTCGAGGGGGTGTGCCCCGAACCGCTGGTGTGCGCGCAGGAAGCTGTCCACCTCCGCCACGTGCACCCAGCACAGCAGATGCGGGTCGGCGGCGTGGTACGGCTCCCCACCGGCGGTGGTACCCCTGATCCGCTCGTGCACCTCGCGGACATGGTCCACGGCGCGCTGGGCGTCCTCGGCGGTGCCGTAGGTGGTGAAGGCGAGGAAGGTACTGGTGCGCTGGAGGCGTCCCCACGGATCGCCCCGGAAACCGGAGTGCGCGGCGACGGCGGCCATCGCGCGCGGGTGGAGGGACTGCAGGAGGAGCGCACTCAGGCCGCCGATGAACATCGACGCGTCCCCGTGAACCGTGCGGATGGGCCTCTCGGGGCCGAACCAGCGCGGGCCGGGGGCGCCGTGGATGCGCGCCCGGTTCTGTGCTCCGGCGGGCCCGGCGACGTGACTGAACAGGCTGGTGCCGACCAGCTCACGCAGCCCGTGGCCCGACTTCTCGGACAGGTTCACGCTTCCATTTTCCCGCGCGGCCGGCGGGAAGAGGAATGTCGGGCCTGGCTATGCCCCTGCAGCCGCTGCCGCGGCATGAGGCATGCCCGGCCTGGTGCGGCCCTCGGGGCCGCACCGGGTCGGTACACGGGTGACCGGGGTGCCCGCCGGAGTGTCCCGGGGCGCGCACTCTCCTCGCCGTCGGCGAGCCTCGCGTCGTGGCCGGCCGGTACGAGCTGCGGCCCCGTCGTGGACGATCTCCACGCACAGCTCGCGGGCCGCGCCGATCCGCCGGAACAGACAGGGCTCGCAGTTCGGGGATCCGGAGCCCTGGCGGGGCAAGGCCGCACCGAGTAGCCGCCGGTCCGGGCCGCAGGCGCGTGGGGGACTATGGGGATGGAACGACGGAACGCAAGGTCAGGGGCGCTCATGACGAAACGGGTTCACCAACCCCGTGAGGATGCGGAATTCGATTTCATCCTCAGGATGAGCGGAGTCCCGGTCCTCGCGTACTTCACCGGGACATGGCCCAAGGCGATCGAGCCCTGCCGGGCGATGGACCTCGTCGTGGGTGGCATCGCCGACGAGTACGCGGGCCGTCTGTTGGCCGTCCGCACCGACATCACGCGGTGTCCGGCCGCAACCGAGCGATACGGGATCACCGGAGCCCCTTCCTGCGTCCTGCTGCGGGAGGGAGAAGCGGTGGCGCACCAGGCGGGGCCCATGACCCTCGCCGAGGTACGGGGACTCCTGGACGGTCACGTCTGAGCGCCCGCCGCTGCCTGCGGCGCCCCGGTGTCGACCACTCTTCCGCTCCGGAGGCCGCACCGCCCTCATCTCCACCGGCTCACCGGGCGCCGGATCGGACAGGGGGACTTCCCGCAGGTGAGGAGGTACGGCCGTACGCGGTCGTAACCTTTGAGCAGGATCTGTGGAACGCCCGGGAAGCCGTTCCCCTGGGGCACTCGGACCCGTCCCACCGGATCGAGCGGAGGGCCGTGCGGTGCGACACAACCTGTCCATGGGCGCGGTCATCGCCTGAGGCGACGGCGCATGTCTTGACCGCGAGGTCGCGTCGCTGCCGAGCGTGTCGCTTGGATCCTGCCCAGGGTCGGCACGTCTCGCATCTTCCCGTACGCGGGACTATCCCTGCCCAGCCGGCCCGTCGGACGCGGGCCTTGGGCTTTCCGCGAAGCCGTTGAGGCTCGTCGGTGCCCCCCACGACCCGGCCCTGCCGGGGTCCAAGGGCACACCGTTGGTGCGCAGGACGTCGCGGAGGTCAAGGATCAGGGGAAACACCTCCTGGTTCCAGTCCTCGCCCTGCTCGTCCCATGCCCGCTGCTCGGCCTCGACCGCCATCCGGTCCTGGGCGAACACCCGCTCGGTGAAGCGACGGATCAGCGGCCACGCCAGGTGGATCACCCCGGGGATCGGCGGCTTCGCGATCATCAGGAGGCCGTAGGCGTGGTTCGTGCGCTGTTCGGCATCCTCCGGCACGTAGGCGGCCCAGAGCGAGAACGCCGGAAGTTCGGCGCCGTCGGGGATCGCCTGCAGCGTCTGGTACGGGTACTCGGTGCGAATGGTGATGACGTCGGGTGTCTGCCGCCCGCCGATTCCCTCGGCGGAGAGCAGGCCGGCACCGCGGTCCTTCCGGCCGCCTGCCGGGACGAAGAGGTAGCGGGCCTCGACGAACCGCGGACCGGTCTCGTACCCCAGCAGCTTGGGCTGGATCTTGCCCAGCACTCCCCGGTGCAGAAACTGGTGGTTCATGTCGAGGAGGTTCTCGTGCATGAACGAGTAGTGGCACTTCACGGTGCGGGAGAACGTCATGGTCCGGTGGGTGGCCGCGTCGAACTCCGGCAGTGACGGGAACGGCGCCGTATCGGCCCTCTCCGGGTCGCCCGGGAAGACGAACACCAGGCCGAACGCCTCGCGGACCGGGTACGACCGCACACCGCGCGGAGGCCGCTTGCAGCCCTTGGGCAGGTACGGGATCTGCGAGATGCGACCGTTGCCTCGGTAGGTCCATGCGTGGTAGCAGCAACGCAGTGCGTCCCCCTCCACGACGCCCAGGCTCAGCGGCACCTGACGGTGCGCGCACCGGTCCTCCAAGGCGTACACCCTGCCACTCCGGCCGCGGTACAGAGCGATCCGCTCGCCGGCGATGACGGCGGCATGCGTGCGCTCCTTCCGTACGGCCCGGGAGACGGCCACCGGATACCAGAAATTCGGGTCGATCCCGATGAGCCGCAGGTCAGTGGGGGCTTCGCGGTCGTCATGGTCCGGCCGTGGACGGAACCCCGCTGGTCGGTCGACGGGGACACGGTCCCCGGGGCGGACCTCTGTCATGTACTGCTCCCTTGCAGTCGGGCCGGGAGGACGCGGCCACCCGAACGGCCGGGGGTCACGTGCTGGGTGCACGGACGCGATGCGGCGGGATGCCCCCGGCCGAGCCGCTTCAGCGGCTGTCGATCAGCAGGACTCCCTTTCCACGGTGGCCGGGGGCAGAGCGAACGGCAACCGCGGCGATCTGTGTCGGCCGGCGAGGGTGACGACGAGGACCAGGAGCAGGAGCAGGACGACGCTCAGGCCGGCGCCTGGGGCGTGTGTCGGACGTGCCCTGGGTCGGCCGGTGTGAGTGCGCGGGGGCGGGGCTATCGGAGCGAGCACGTGGCGTCGCCCTGCGGGCACGTCATCCGCCTGCGGCGTCCTCGGCCTCCCAGCGCAGCAGGTCACCCGGTTGACACTCCAGCACGTCGCAGAGCGAGGCGAGCGTCGCGAACCGGACGGCCTTGGCGCGGCCGTTCTTGAGTACCGCCAGATTGGCGGGCGTGATCCCCACGCGGCCGGCGAGCTCGCCCACGGACATTTTCCGCTTGGCCAGCATCACATCGATGTCGACGACGATCGGCATCAGATGACCTCGTCCAGCTCGGCCTGCATCCGCGCCGCTTCGACATCGCGCTCGACGGCCTGGGCGAGCAGCATCCGCAGGACGAGCACGATCAGCGCGACCCCCAGGATGGCCACGCCGATCCCGCCCATGATGACGGTGACGCCCGGGTCGTCGCGTTGGCCCGGCGCGTTGAGGACGGTCACCGTGAACCACATGAGGGCAGCCGCGACGATCGCGCCGATCACACCGTCCACGTACCGGAAGGCCGCGTGAGAGAACACCGTTCCACGTCGCACCATCGCCACCAGCCGCCATACACACACCAGAGCGACCTGCGCCGACACCATCCCCAGGAACACGATCACCCGCAGCGCGGTCAGTGGGAGCGACCCGTCCTCCGGGTCGCGCCCACTGACCAGCACCCACACCATCAACGCCTGCACGAACACGGTGCCGGCGAGCACCACCGCGAGCACGGTGCGCAACGCACGCACTGCCAGCTTTCCCATGACCACCCTCACGTCATCGCATCGACTTTCGATTGGAAACTATCGAATCTCGATAGGTTCAGCAAGAGGCGGCGGCACGGGAGCCCGTGACTGGCGCCTGGCGGGGGTGGGGCGCAGCACTGGAGGGGATCGCGGATGTCATGTCGTCCGCAGACCGTCACCTGACGGGCACGCGAGAGGCCCGCACCAGGATTCTCAGAAGTCGAAGCGATCCGATCGATCCTGCGCAAAGCTTGCCCCGCAGGGGGCTTGATCCCGCTCGCAATACCTACTCATTGGGGAAAAAGTGAACTGGTACCTCGAAGTTCTCAAGAAATACGTGGTGTTCAGTGGACGTGCGCGCCGCAAGGAACACTGGATGTTCTTCCTGATCAACATCATCGCGGTGGTCGTCGTCGTGACGGTCGACCTCGCGATCGGCACCTTCCCGCTGCTCTACCCGATCTACTTCCTGGCCGTGCTCCTGCCGCACCTGGGCGTGACCGTCCGGCGCCTGCACGACACCGGGCGCTCCGGCTGGTCGGCCCTCTTCGCCCTGATCCCGCTGGTCGGCGGCGTCATCCTGATCGTCTTACTCGCCACCGAAGGCGAGCGGCAGGACAACGCCTACGGTCCCAACCCGAAGACGGCCGCCGCCTACTGACGGTCCGTCCCCTTGCGCCGAAACCCCCGGTAGGCCCCCTTCCTGGGGTTTCGCGCATGCAGAGATGCAGCTCAGGTCAGCGGTCGTCAACTGGAGGAAGGTGCCACTTCGTGCGGCGGTTCGTCGGCAGGTGAGCGGCTTCCTCCGACGGAGGCGACCAATGCGTCTGCCACGATCGCCGCATCCGCCTCTGCCACGTCTGCCGGGTACTCCGGCAGCAGGTCGTCCCAGACGGGCATCCATGAGCCGTACAGCTGGGTCTGTCCCTCTGGCCGGGCGAAGAACCAGATGTGCAGATGGGCGCCTCCGTCCCCGATGCGGTAGACGTGGGCTCGCGAGATGTGGGGCAGGGCCTGCACGTGGCGGACGATGTGGGTGGACAGGACCCCCAACTCGGCTGCCAGTTCGTCGGGCAGGTCCGCCATGTCGTAGTGCTCGATCGGGTGCAGCATGAGCACCAGCGGCACACCGACTCCGGTGATCCGGGTGAGCCGCCAGCGGGCGTTGAACCAGATCCCGTCGCCTCGGTCGCGGCACGCGTCGCAGTTCGACGGGTCCTCGCCGTGTCGCGGCGGCTCGGGCAGAACCGGAGGGCGCAGGGGTGAGACGCGCAGTCCGTCCGCTTCGAAGGGGCTGATGGTCCACCCCGTCATGCGCGCGAGCGGGAGCCGACGCTCACCGTCGGCAGCGGCGAGCGCGTGGTCGTAGAACTCGTCAGGTCGCAGGGCCATGATGCGAAGACTAGTTCGACATCGACGCCCCCTGAGGCCCGGGGGTGAGTCGGCTCCTCCCGGTCGATTCACCCAGGCTGCGGCATCTTCGCGTCGACGGCTCGGCTGCTTCACGGGCGACTCCCCTTTGTTCGGGGCGCGTTCCTGAGGTGTCGCGGCCGTAGTGCGTTCGGCTGCCCTCTTTCGTGGGGAACCGGCCGTGGCCAGAATCTGTCCATGTGAGGGGGATGGGTCGGCCGCGGCGTCGAGGGGGATGGACATGGGCGCATGGGTGGTTCCGGGGTACGTCGAGGCCCGGGAACTGGGTGCGGGTGGCAGTGGGCGCGTCGTGCTCGCCACGCACGAGGCGACCGGCATGCCGGTCGCCGTGAAGTACCTGAGTGAGCGGTTCCGTTCGGACGAGGCGTTCGTACGGGGCTTCCGGTCCGAGGCCCGGCTGCTCGGGGCTCTGGACAGTCCGTACGTCGTCGGGTTCTACGAGTACGTCGAGGCGCCGCGGGGCGCGGCCATCGTGATGGAACTCGTCGACGGCGTCGCCCTGCGGGCCCTCATCGCGCGGGAGGGGTCGACGGGCCCCGAGGCCGCGCTCGTCGTGCTCAAGGGCTCGCTCCTGGGCCTCGCCGCCGCTCACCGGGCGGGCGTCGTGCACCGCGACTACAAGCCCGAGAACGTCCTGGTGGCCGTCGACGGGTCGTCCAAGCTCGTCGACTTCGGGATCGCGGCCGGCCGGGGCGCCACACCGGGTGTCGCCGGAACGCCCGGCTATATGGCGCCCGAGCAGTGGAACGGCGCACCCGCGTCACCGGCGGCCGACGTCTACGCGGCGACCGCGACCTTCTTCGAGTGTCTGACCGGCCGTAAGCCGTTCTCCGGCGACAACTTCGCCGAGCTCGCCCTGCACCATCTGGACTCACCCGTCCCCGACGGTCAGGCGCCGGAGCCGCTGCGCCCGTTGATCCGGCGGGGTCTGGCCAAGTCCCCGCACGAGCGGCCGGAGAACGCGGCCGCTTTCGTGACCGAGCTGGAGTCCGTCGCCACCGCCGCCTACGGACCGGACTGGGAAGAGCGGGGCCGGGGACGGCTGGCGGCGTTGGCCGCGCTTCTTCCCCTGCTCCTGCCCTCCTCCGGTGGCGGCGGTGCGTCGGAGGGGACGACGGTGCTGGCCACCACCACCCTGCCCGCCCCGCCGCCGCGCCCCCGGTGGCGTATCCCCCGCGGGGTGCCGGCGGGTGCGGCCGCGCTCGTCCTGGCGCTGCTGCTCGCCCTCGCCGCGCGGGCCGGCGTCGAGGCGACGAACGGCGACGAGGCCGCCCAGGCCTTCGCTACGACGAGCACCGGCCCGGGAACGGCCTCGCCGGGGCCCAGCACGTCGCCGCTGTCGCCGTCCTCCCCGGGTCCGGAACTCCCGCCGACAGCACCTCCTTCGGCGTCCGCCTCGTCCGGGAGCACCGGGCCGAGCGCCACCCCCGCCGGGTCTTCCACCGACGGCACGACGGCAGCGCCGACCACGGCCACTCCCCCGACGAGCTCGTCCGGCTCGGCATCACCCACCGCGTCGACGCCCACGCCGGCGTCCACATCCACGTCCACCGGAACCCCGGCCACGACCCCTGCCGAAACGCCTCCGACCACGACGGCCGCTCCCTCTCCCGTCGCCGTGACCGCGGTTTCCGTCACGAGCCTGCGGCAGACGGGGCCGACCACTGCTTCGGGCGCCGTGGAGGTCACCACGGACGGCACAGGGCCGGTGACGATCCACGTCGAGTGGTTCACCGGGGACGAGAAGGGCGCACCGGGCACGCCCGACGGTTCGGAGACCTACCAGCGCGAGGGAGCCACTCGGTACACCCTCGCCCTCGCCCACGACGTCCGGGGCGCCGGATGCTACTGGGGGCTTCGCGTGACCACGTACCCCGCCGCAGCGAACGGCGGTTCCCTGCAGCAGATCTTCATCCGGCGGTGCACGATCTCATGAACGACGACGACTACAGCGCCACCGAGCTCGGCAGCCACTGGTTCGAGCGCCCGGCGTCGGATGCGACGGCTCCCGACCGGGTGGAGGGCGAAGTGCTGCGGTTCGGGCCGGGTGTGACCGCGGCGGCCCTCCGGCGTGCCGAGAACAGCCCCACAGCGGTCCAGATCTGGCACGGCACGCTCCCCGGCGTCCCCGCGCCACGGCCGGCCCGCTCCCGTCGGCCGTGGCGCTACGCGTTCGCCGCCGTCGTCCTGGTCGCCGTCCTGGTCTTCCTCGCCTGGCGGCAGTACGGGCCCCGCGTCGCGGTGCGGGACGTCGCCGTCAGCGCCCCGGGGCAGCGGCTCGGCTGCGACGGCACGGCGGACGTGGTGGGCCTGGTGCGGACGGACGGGAGGCCGGGCACCCTCGTGTACCGCTGGGAACGCAGCGACGGGACCCGGTCCGGGGCCCTGCGCGAGAAGGTGGCCCGCGGACAGAAGGAAGCGAGTCTCCACCTTCTGTGGACCTTCCGCGGGCCTGGTACGCACCAGGCCGTGGCGCGGCTCGTGATCACCTCCCCCGGCACCCACTCGTCGGCCGCGACGTTCACGTACCACTGCGGCTGACGGTCGGCGGATGCCGGCCGGCGTCACTTCAGGTGTCGGTCGAGGAACCGGCACCCGTCCTCCAGCTCGAACCACGGCGTGCCGGTGTGCCCTCCCGGATTGGCGTGCAGCGTCTTCTCCTTGCTGCCGAAGGCGTCGAACAGGTCCAGGGCCCGTTGCCGGGGGTTCCCCGTGTCGTCCCACTGCAGCAGGAACAACAACGGAATGGTGACCTGCCTGGCCTCTTCGCGCTGGGCACGGGGCACGAATCCCCCGGCGAAGAAGCCTGCGGCCGCGATGCGGGGCTCGACCACCGCCAGCCGGATGCCGAGGGCGGCCCACCCCCCGGAGTACCCGACCGGGCCGCCGCCGATCTCGGGCAGTTCGAGGAGTGCGTCCAGAGTGGTCTGCCATTCCGGGACCGCGTTCTCGACCAGCGGGGCGATGAGGGACTCGAAGATCTCGTCGACCGGCTCACCGGCCTGTATCGCCCTCCGGAGGTCGGCACGGGCCTCCTCGTCGGCGGCGGAACGGGGACGGTCACCGCACCCGGCGGCGTCGATGGTGGCCACCGCGTAGCCGCGCGACGCGGTGTACCGGGCCCGGGCGCGCAGCCGGGGGTCCGCCTTGGGCAGGCCGTTGTTGTGGGCCATCAGGACCAGCGGGGCCTGCGGGGCCTGCGCGGAACCAGGCGTCCACAGGGTGCCGGGGATCTCGCCGAGGGTGAATTCGCGCTCGAGGACGCCGTCGTCGAGACGCTGTTCAGAAGTGAAGTGCACGGTCGTGCCTTTCGGGAGGGCTCGTGTACGGCGCTCCCGGACGACCTATCGCCCGACCGTGACCCCGGAGGGGAGCACCCATGTCGATACTGCGTTCACGGGTACCACCTCCTCGTTCTCTCGCACGGCCTCCGGGAGGCTAGCAACGGCCGATGTGGTCCGCCAACCGGTTTTCGCGGAGGGGCCGTGGCCGGATGTCGCTTCGACGCGGTTCACGCCATGAACAGGCGGAGGCCGAGATCTGCGGCGTCGAGGCGTGCGAGGCCGCTGTTGCGCTCCGCCCACCGGCCGGAGTCGAGGTCGTCGGCGAGCCTGCGTACCGCCCGCTGCTCGGCCTCCGGCCCGACCCTCGTCCACACCGACATCGCGCGGCGCACGTGATCCTCCAGATACGCCCCCGGTCGGCGCCAGTACGCCTCGAACAGCCCGTCGGCGCAGTCCCACGGGACGGGCACCGGCTCGGCGCGGCCGCCGATCGCGTCGGCCATCCCGGCGAGCGAGGGAAAACCCTCCAGGACGGTGGCGAACTCGGGCAGGTAGTCGCGGGTGAGCCAGAACCGGTCCTGCCATCCGGGCTCGTCGGTGTCGAACGTGAGCACCACCACCCTGCGGGCCACCCGCCGCATCTCACGCAGCCCCGCCATCGGGTCGCCCCAGTGGTGCACCGTGGAGACGGCCATCGCCACGTCGAAGGACTGGTCCGCGAACGGGAGACTCTCCGCGGCCGCGGCCACACACCGCGCCGAACCGGCGGGCCGCTGCCCCCGCATGACCGCCGACGGCTCCACCGCGGTCACGTCGCGATCGGCGGGCTCGTAGGAGCCGGTGCCGGCCCCGACGTTCACCACCGTCCGCGCGTCGCCGAGTGCGCCCCAGATGTGCGCGGCGATCCGCGGGTCCGTACGCCGTGTCGCGGTGTAGGCGCCGCCGATCTCGTCGTACAGCCGTGCACCCAACATCCCCAGCTGCTCCTCCGGCGTCACGTTCAGCCCCTTCGCCCGCGCCTCGAGTTCCCTGTCGATGGCCGCGACCGTGGCGTCGGCCCGATCGCGCCGCTCCAGCATCAGGGCGCGCAGTCGGCGCAGGTGTGCGACGGCGTCGGTGGACGGGTCGTCGACCAGTTCCGCCACCTCCCTCAGCCCGAATTCCAACCGCCGGTAGGCCAACACCTCCCGCAACCGCTCCACGTCTCCGGCCGCGTAGGCCCGGTACCCGGCCGCGGTGCGTGTCGACGGCCGAACGAGCCCGATCTCGTCATAGTGATGCAGCGTGCGGACGCTCACGCCGGCCAGGTCGGCCACGCGTCCCACGGTCCAGTGATCTTCCACGGCATCGACTATGCGGCCTGACGCCACGTGAGGGTCAAGGACCGTGTTCCCGGCGGCCGCACCGGAGCTCCGGGCTGCGCGGGTGAGAGAACCCTCAGGAACGGAGGAACGCGCGGACGCCCTGCGAGACGGTGTCGTCGCCGAGGAAGTCGTTGTGGGCGAGGCAGCCGGCGGCGTTGTTGGTCGCGCCGTCCAGGGGGACGCTGCTGTCGGGGTTGATGACCTCGTCGCAGTGGGACCACCAGGTGGCGTAGCGCACGGTGCCGGGTGTCTCGTCGCCCGCCACCAGACCCTTCTGGACGTACGAGCCAGGAGTCATGTCGCGGCACGCCTGGTCCCACAGGGCGCAGGCCCATGCGGTGCCGGTGCCGTGGTTGGGGCCGGCGAGGGAGGCCCAGTGGGCGACCGAGGCCTGGCCTGCGGGGTCGTACTTCGCGTACCAGCGGGTGACGAGACTGCCGAAGGAGTGGGAGACGAGGTCGACGCGGGCGGCGCCGGTCTGCCGCTTCACTCCCTCGACGTACGCGGCGAGTTCGCCGGAGAGGACCTCGTTCACGGACCGGTGCGTGTCGTAACCGAAGGAGAAGAGCTCGGCGTCCGTGTAGCCGTCGGCCTTGAAGTCCTCACGCAGGCCGCCCCAGACGCCGGGGTCGGCGTTGTAGCCGTGGACGAACACGACCGGTGTGTGGGCGAGCTCGCTCCGAGCAGGCGGCTGGGCCCGGACAGCGGTGGTGGGCACGAGCAAGGACACGACGGTGGCGAGCATCGGAACGGCGATCCGGGAACCGGGCTTCAACACACTTCCCCCTACGACGTGTTACGCACGAGTAGTCAGGAGCATGGTGGGGCCTCGGAGCCTGGATGAACAGCCCTCGTACGCCGGGACCGAGATACGTCCACCGGGCGACTCCCTCACCGGTCACGGGCCGCCGGTCACCGGCCGCCGGTCATCGGTCACCGGCCGCCGGTGGCGTCCAGTTCGGGTCTCGGCCGCTCAGGCCTACCGCCCGGTCCAGCAACGGTGCGTCGTCCGGGACGGGCACGACGGCTCCGAAGATGCCGCCGCCGCGGCTCTCGTCCTCGGCGGTCTCCAGCAGGAAGGCGTGCGAGGCCCGCAGGGCGGTCTCGTCGGGGGTGTAGTCCTGACCGGTGGCCCGGGCCAGGTCCCAGCCGTGGATCACCAGCTCGTCGACGGCGACCGCCGCCGCGATCTCGCCGGGCAGGTCCACGCCACCCGCACGGGTCATGCCCGTCCATGCGGACGGATCCCTCCAGGCTTCGGCCAGTTCGTCCAGCACTCGCGGCAAGCGCTCGCGCCAGTCGGCGGGGAGGGAGGGCACGGCCGTGTCGGGGGCCGTGTTCGTCGTGGGTCCGAGGTCCTTCCGGGCTGCGTCGCGGAAGGCCTCGGCAAGTCCTGTGAGGTGGCCCAGGAGGGTCCGGACCGGGTAGTCGGGGCATGGCGTCGGGCCGGCCAGCAGCGCGTCGGAAACGCCCTCCGCGAGACGGGCCACGATGCGGGTCTGTGGCCCGAGGTCGAATGTCGTCGATTCGGTCATCTGCCGCTCCTTGGGTGCGTGGGGTGTGCAGGGTGGACCGGGCGCGGGGCGTGCACTCATCGGTTGTCGCGTTTCCGATCGTCGCGCGCGGCCACGGGGTGGTCCCGCGGTCTTGCGGTGTGCTGGGGGCACGCGGCGGACCGCCGTGCCCCACACACCGCATCGGCTCATCAGGTCAGGTAGTCGGCGACCCGCTCCGCGAAGGCCTCCGGGGTGAGGACCTCCACGCCGAGTTCGGCTGCCTTGACCGCCTTCGAGCTCGGCTTGCCGTTCGCGGACGGGGCGGCCACGAGGATGGATGTCTTCGCGCTGACGCTGCTTCCCGCACGACCGCCGGCCTTCTCGATCAGGGCGTTCATCTCGGACCGGCCGAAGCCGTCCAGCGGGCCCGCCATCTTTCCGGTGACCACGATCACCTTGCCCTCCAGCGGGCCGCCGCCCCGGGCCGCCGCCGGGTCCTCGGGCTCGCTCATGTTGACGCCCGCCGCTGTCAGCTTGTCGATCACCGAGGCCAGCGCCGCGACCTGCTCGACGATGACCGGGGCCTTCTCCGGGCCGATCCCCTCCACGTCCTGCATCTCGGTGGCGTCGGCCTGACGGATCGCGTCCATCGTGCCGAAGTGCCGGGCGATACGGCGGGACATGCTGCGCCCGGTGCCGAGCACTCCCAGGGCGCAGAAGACGCGGTTGAGGGGGCGGTCCTTCGCGGCCGTGATCTGCTCGGCGAGCTTGGCCGCCCGCTTCGCGCTGCCGGACGCGGCCGTCAGCTGCTCGACGGTCAGCGTGAAGAGGTCCGCCACGTCGCGGACGTCGCCCGACTCGACCAGAGCCGCCACGTACGTCTTGCCGAGGCCGTCGATGTCGAGCATCTCGCGCCCCGCGGCGTACTCGATGAGGGCCGGGAGCGCGCACGCCGTTCCCTTCGCGCAGCGCCACCGCTCCTGGGCCGTGTTGATCTCGCCGCCGCAGCGGGGGCACGTCTCGGGCAGGGGCACCGGCGTCGCCCCGGCCGGGCGGAGCGGGACGACCGCCGCCTGGACGCGCGGGATGATGTCGCCCGCCTTGTACACCGTCACCGTGTCACCGATGTGGAGGTCGCGACGCCGGATGTCCGCCGGGTTGTGCAGGGTCGCCCGGGTGACCGTCGATCCGTCGATCTCGACCGCCGTGAGGATCGCGGTGGGGGCCAGCACCCCCGTGCGGCCGACCTCCCACACGACGTCCTCGAGCACCGTCTGCCGCTCGATCGCGGGCAGCTTGACCGCGATGGCCCAGTGCGGGAAACGGGAGCCGAGTCCGGCCGCCTCCTGCTCGGCCGTGTCGTTCAGCTTGATGACCAGGCCGTCGATGCCCACGGGCAGCTCCGTACGCATCGCGGCGACCGCGTCGGCCTGTGCCTGGGCCGCGGCCAGGTCGGAGACGACGAGCAGGCCCGCCGGGGAGGCCGCGGTCGTCTGCACCCCGGCGCCGGCCACCGCTGCCAGCGCCTCGGCGTGGGTCGCGCCCGTCGGCAGGAACGGCACGCCGTCCAGCTCCACCACGCCGTACGCCCAGAACGTCATCCGGAGCCGGTACGGGCGGCCCTTGGCCCTCAGGGTGCCCGCCGTGCCGTTGCGGGGGTTGACGAAGACCTGCGCGCCGTGGGCGGTACGGACCTCGTTCGCCGTCTCGAACTGTTCCTGGGTGAAGGCGACCTCGCCCCGGACCTCGACGGTGACGGCCTCGGCGAGCTGCTCGGGCAGGCCGTCGATCTGGCCGATCACATGGCTAACGTCCTCGCCGTGCCGGCCGTCGCCGCGGGTGATGACCTGCACGAGGCGGCCGTCGCGGTAGCGGGCGGCCACGGCCGCTCCGTCTATCTTCGGCTCGACGGTGTAACCGCCGGCCGGAGCGCGGCCGAGGCGGCGCTCGACGGAGGCGCCCCAGGCCACCAGCCCCTCGGCGTCGAAGACGTTGTCCAGGCTGAGGAGGCGGGTGGTGTGCGCCACGTCTCCGGCCGGGGCGGCGCCGTCCGCGACCAGGCCGGTGGGGCTGTCCGGGGCGACCTCCGCCGGGTTCTCCGTCTCCCAGGCCAGGACGGCGAGCCGAAGCCGGTCGTACGTGGTGTCGTCCATCGCGCTGTCACCGTCCCCGTAGTAGGACCGCGAGGCCTCACGGAGGTGTTGGAGAGCGGCCTCGTACGCGGCGCGGTCGGACACGGTGGGCTGGTCGGACAGGCCGGACAGCGCCTCATCGGCGGGAATCGTCGTCATGAGGTGATCCTCTCGCGAGGGTCTGACAATGACCTGTGGGCCGAACAGGGGCGGGTGAGAACCTGGCGCCCCGGGTGGACGACACGTACCCGGTCGTCGTCTCCGTCTCGCCCACCGTCAGGGATGGGGGGCGGGGGCGTTCTCCCGTTCATCCGGCGCCATTGGCTCGACAAATGACGCCTGCTCCGGTGTGGTTGACGCGCGTCGACCGGGCCGTCAGTCTCGGGGGGACTCCCGGGGACTCTCGCCCCTGGGTCACCTCGGATTCGTGAGGCCATGGAGGATCGATGTCCCGACGTCCCCTGCGTTCCCTGCCACTGCGACTACTCCTCTCGCTTGTCATGATCATGACTGCCTCCTTGGGCGGGGTGATCGCCACCGCCGGTACCGCCCAGGCCGACGGCTGTTACACCTGGTCGCGCACCCTCTCCCAGGGGGCCACCGGTGCCGATGTCACGGCGCTGCAGATTCGTGTGGCCGGGTATCCCGGCTACGGCGGGGTGCTGGCGATCGACGGCGACTACGGCCCCGGGACGGCGGCCGCGGTCAAGCGCTTCCAGACCGCCTACGGCCTGGCCGCCGACGGTGTCGCCGGCCCCGCGACGTTCAGCAAGATCTACGCGCTCCAGGACGACGACTGCACCCCCGTCCACTTCTCCTACGCGGAGCTCAACAACTGCAACTCCACCTGGGCCGGCGGTGCCGTGAGCGCGGCCACCGCCAAGTCCAATGCCCTGCGCACGATGTGGAAGCTGGAGGCACTGCGGCACGCCCTCGGCGACCAGAGCATCCGTGTCACCAGCGGCTTCCGCAGCCATGCCTGCAACGACGCGGTCGGCGGCGCCTCGTCGAGCCGCCATCTCTACGGTGACGCGGCCGACCTGGGCTCCGGGCCCCACTCGCTGTGCCGGCTGGCCCAGCAGGCCCGTAACCACGGCTTCAACGGGATCCTCGGCCCGGGCTACCCCGGACACGGCGACCACACCCACCTCGACCACCGGGACGGCCGCTTCTGGTCCGCGTCCAGCTGCGGCATCTGACGACACGACGGCGTTCCTGATACGCGTGCAGCTGATCGGGGTCAGGTCGTCGCCGCATGGACGGGGATCGCGGCGGAGAGGACCGTACCCTCGCCCGGCAGGGATTCGATGGTGAGGGTGCCGCCGAGTCGACGGGTGCGGGTCCGGATGGCGGGGAGCCCGTGGCCGCGTGTGCCTGTCGGCTCCCCGCCCCCTTGCCTTCCCTTGTGCCGCGCGGCGGCGGGTTCGGCAGCCGGTTCAGCCGCGGGGTCGAAGCCGTGGCCGTCGTCGGCGACGTCCAGGACGACCTGGTCGTCGAGGTACGTCAGGGTGAGCGCCGCGGTCGTCGCGCCGGAGTGTTCGCGGACGTTCGCGAGGGCGCCCTGGGCGATGCGGAGCAGGGCGGACCGGACCCGTTCGGGCAGGGGCTCGGCGGGGGTGCCGTCGATGTGGCAGCGGACGGTGAGGCGGTGGGAGGTCTCGCGCTCGGCGAGCTTGTGAAGGGCCTGGTCGCGGCCGTTGCCGTCGGCGAGGTCGGCGGGAGCCAGGTCGTGGACAGCTCACGCCGGCGCCGCGCCTGGCGGTCCATCTGGACGAAGACCGCGACGGCGATCGCCGGCGGTGCGAGGAACACGTCGACGTCCAGACGGCCGGCCAGGCGTAGGTGAGCGGTCACCGAGGCCGCGGTGATCAGCGCGATGAGCGCGATCGCGGTCGGCGGTCGCAGGGTGCGCAGGCAGATGAAGACCCATAGCGCTGTGCGGGGGCCGCTCCCTGGGGCCGGGGGGTCAGGCGGTGAGTGGCGGGGTCGGGGTGCGGTTCCAGGGCATCCGCGACCAGGGAAGGGCCAGTTCGGCCTGGTCCGCGATGTCGCGGGGGGCGAGGTGGGCGAGGGGTGTCGCTTCGCGGTGGCGCGCGTAGACGGTGTCGGTGTAGCGGTGGCCCGTGTCGGGGGCGATGAAGACGACGGTGCGTTCGGGGGCGCGGTCGTGTTCGTGGCGTGCGGCGAGGTAGGCCGCGCCGGTCGACAGTCCCGCGAAGACGGCGTGGCGGCGCAGGAGGTCGACGGCGCCGGACAGGGCGGCGTCGAAGGAGATCCAGTGGAGGGTGTCGTACAGCTCGTGGGACACGTTGGCGAAGGGGATCGAGCTCCCGATGCCGGCGATGATGATCTCGGGGTCGGAGGTGTGCTGGGCGCCGAAGGTGAGGCTGCCGTAGGGCTGGACGCCGACGAGTTCGACGTCGGTCGCGGCGTCCGTCCGGCCGTCCGTCGCGGCGTCGTTCGGGCCGTCGGTCCGGCCGCTGCCCGACGCCTTGCCCGATGGGGCGCGCAGGTAGCGGGTGAGGGCGCCGGTTGAGGCGCCCGAGCCGACTCCGCCGACGACGGTGAGCCGGTCCGTGCCCGTCTCCGCTCGGATGCGGTCGGCGATCGCCCGGTATCCGAGGTAGTGGATGTCGTCGTGGTACTGCCGCATCCAGTGGTACTCGGGGTGGGCGGCGAGGATCTCGTGGATCCGCTCGACGCGTCGCTTCTGGTCGAGCTTGAGGTCGTCGCAGGGATCCATCTGTTCGAGCGTGGCGCCGAGTACGGCGAGCTGGGTGCGCAGCGTCTTGTCGACGGTCGTGGAGCCGACGATGTGGCAGTGCATGCCGTGCCGGTGACAGGCCAGGGCGAGGGCGTACGCGTAGATGCCGCTGGAGCTGTCGAGCAGCGTGTCCCCGCGGCGTACGACTCCGGTGTCGAGGAGGTGGCGTACGGCGGCGAGCGCGGAGACCACCTTCATCGTCTCAAAGCGCAGGCAGACGAGACGGTCGTCGAGGCGTATCAGGTCCGGCCGGCCGATCGCCTCGGCGATGTGCTGGTCCATCGAGGAGCTCCTTGGTGGTGAGCGACGGGGCGGGGGTGGTGGTGGCGGGGGTGGTGAACGTGCGGGTGGTGGGGATGCCGTGGGTGTTCAGCGCGTCGCGGCAGCGGCGCAGGCGCCCGCGCAGGTCTCCCGGTGCGGCCGGGTCGAACAGGACGCCTGCCACGGCGCCGCTGTGCGCGATCTGTACGCCCGCCGCTCCGGCACGCCGGGCGATCGCGGTCAGGGTCTTGAACTCCGGGTGGCCCAGTACGCGTTGGCCCCGCCGTGCGCTGGCCGTGGCGACCCGGCCCAGGAGCCGTACGTCGCCGGTGGCCATCGCACGGCGCAGGAGGGTGCGCAGCCGTTCGTACTCCCGAACGTCGGCATCGGTGGCTTCCCGTGCCGGCAGGGCGAGGGTGTCGACGGGTGCTCCCCCACCGAGGACGCAGCCCACGACGACCAGCGGCGGGAGGGTCGGACCCAGGACTTCCAGGATCCGGCCCTCCCGCTGGGCGAAGAGGACCGGACGGGCGTCGAGCATCAAGGGATCGCTGGCCCGTTCCGCGCGGACGGCGAGGCGGGCGACGACGTCGGGGGCGAGGCGGAGCCCGTACGAGTCGGCGACCGCTCGGACCGCCGCGATCACGTCGCTGGTGGAGCTGCCCATGCCCAGGCCCATCGGTACGTCGCCGGTGAGCCTCAACTCCCCACCACAGGGCGGCAGTCCGACCTGGGAGGCGCACTCCGTCACCGCGAGGGCCGCGGCGCGTGCGGCTTTCCGCCGGTCGGCGGGGACGACGGTGAGCGCCTCGGGAGGTGCGCCGGGCCGGCGGACGAACTCGGCCCGGCTGCCGGGGCCGGCCAGCGGGAGCGTGACGAGGCCCGCACACCGGCGTCCGTCGGCGTCGAGGAAGACGCCCTGGAGGAGCTCGCCGTGATGGCAGGGGGCGTGGCCGGTTCCGGTACCGACGTCAGTGCCGACGCCCGTGCCGACGCCCGTGCCGACGCCGGTGTTGGTGCCGACGCCGACGCCCGTGCCGGCCGGGGCAGGTTCGGCGGCCGGCTCGGCTCCGGCCTCGGCGGTGAGCGCGGCCGTATGGGTTGTCCGCGGGGCGCGGGCCCGGTGAGTGGCGCTGGTCATGCGCCGTCCACCGTGCGGTAGCGGTACAGGACGGTCTCCTCGGCGCTGAACTGGGAGAAGGGGAACGGTTCTGCCGACAGGGCGGTCACTCCCGAACCGAGGAAGGCGCGGGCGACGGCGCTGCCGCTCTGCGCGTAGACGATCAGCGGGATGCCACGGTGGCGGCAGCGCTCCAGGATCGTGTCGAACGAGCCGTTGCTCAGGGTCATCCCCGTGGCGACGACCGCGTCGGCGCGGTCGAGCACCTCGTTCATGTCGTCGGTGACGGGGTCGCCCCACTGGGTCGCCCTGAGGTTGAAGTCGCAGGGCAGGGGTTCCCCGCCGCGCTCGCGGATCGCCGCGACCAGCGGGTTGACCACACCGATGAGGCCCACCTTGGCGCCCTTCTCGATGTCGAGCAGACCGGCGATGGCCGCGTCGCGGGCCCTCGCACGGATCTCCGGCGTACCGCTCGGGAGGCCGACCGGTTCGGCATCCCCTTCTTCGGCGGCGACCCGGTGCGGTCGCGTGTGGGCGAGGTAGGCGTCGAGGGCGGCGATCCGCAAGGGGCGCGGAGCATCCCGCAGCAGGACGTCGAGCGGTGTACCGGAGTAGTCGCGGCAGATCTCCGGGGTGAGCTCGCCGGCCTCGAACGCGCAGCCGCCGAAGGTGCCGCCGACGCGCACCAGGACGTACTGGTTGAGGTAGGTGGTGTCACCGCCGGCCAGGCGGGTGCCGTGGTGGATCCAGAAGACGCTGGTCGCGACGAGTTCGGCGGGGAGCGGGCCGTGTTCGCCGGCCAGGGAGGCCGCGATGAGCTTGTCGACCGAGAGTGAAGGGGAAACGGACGTGTTCAAGATCGTGTCTCTTTCAGAGTGTGGGTCGGGGTCGGGGCGGATGCGCCGAGGGGGCGGCGGTAGCTGACGGTCGGGCGTCCCAGGGCGTCGGTGGTGAGTTCGGCGTCGACTTCGAACACCTCGGCGAGCCGGTCGGCGGTCAGGACGGCCTCGGGAGTCCCGGCCGTGATCAGTCGGCCGTGGTGCAGGAGCAGGAGCCGGTCGCAGTAGCGGGCCGCGAGCGACAGGTCGTGGAGGGCGACCAGAACGGTCCGGTCGGTGCCGGTCAGCAGCTCCATCAGTTCGAGCTGGTGCTTGACGTCGAGGTGGTTGGTGGGTTCGTCGAGCAGCAGGGCGTACGGCTGCTGGGCCAGCGCGCGGGCGATGTGGGCCCGCTGGCGTTCACCGCCCGACAGTGCCTTCCAGGAGCGGTCGGCGAGTGCGGTGAGGCCGACGACCTCCAGGGCGGCGGCGATCACCGCCCGGTCGGTGGCGTCCGCTCCGCGCCAGCGGTCCCGGAACGGGGTGCGGCCGAGGCCGACGACGTCGGCGACCCGCAGATCGCTGTCGGCGCCCGAGTCCTGCGCGACGAAGGCGACATGGCGGGCGATCCTGCGCGCGCTCCAGTCCGCCACCGATGTGCCGTCGTACTCGACCGTGCCCGCGTCGGGGGCGCGGAGCCCGGCCAGGCAGCGCAGCAGGGAGGACTTCCCTGAGCCGTTCGGGCCGAGCAGACCGACGGTCTCGCCGGGGGCGATCGTCGCGCTGACCTCACGCACCACCGGTGTGCCCGCCACCGACCAGCTCAGATTGTCGGCGGTGATCCTCACAGTTCACCTCTCCTGCGCAGGACGAGGAGGAAGAGCGGTACGCCGAGGAGTGCGGTGATCACGCCGACGGGAACCTCGCGGGGTGCGAAGGCGATCCGTGCGAGCGCGTCCGTCCACACGAGGAACACCGCGCCGGCCAGCGCCGCGTACGGCAACAGCACCCGGTGCAGCGGTCCGACGAGGAATCTCACCCCGTGGGGCACGATCAGCCCGACGAAACCGATGGCGCCGACGGTGGCCACCGCGACCGCGGTCAGCGCGGCCGTCACCACGAGCAGCAGCATCCTGGTGTGTCGTACGCCGATGCCGAGGGAGGCGGCGGTGTCCGTGCCGAACGCGAGCCCGTCGAGGGCGTTCGAGCACAGCCACGCCACGGCCAGGCCCAGCGGGGTGACGATCGCGCAGACCACGACGGTGTTCCAGCGGGCCGGTGCCATGGATCCCAGCAGCCAGTGCGTGACGGCCCGGGTCGTGTCCGCGTCCGCCGAGGCCATCAGGATCAGCGAGGTCAGCGCGGTGAGCAGTTGTCCGACGACCACTCCGGTGAGGACGATGCGGACGGAGTCGAGGCCGGTACGCCTCAACAGGAGGAGCAGCAGCGCGAAGGAGAGCAGCGCGCCGACGAGCGCGCCCCCGGTGACGCCGAGCGTGCTCGCGCCGATCCCGAGGACGACGACGGCGACGGCTCCGGTCGACGCGCCGGACGAGACGCCGAGCAGGTAGGGGTCGGCGAGCGCGTTACGGGTGACCGCCTGGAGCACCGTGCCGCACACGGCGAGCGACGCGCCCACGAGCGCGGCCATCAGGACGCGCGGCAGCCGCAGGTCCCAGATGAGCGAGTCCACCAGCGGGGGCAGTGGCCGGACGTCCAGGCCGAGGTGGGTGGCGAGGGCGCGGGCCAGGTCGGTCCAGCCGGTGTCGGCGGTGCCGATGCGGACGGCTGCGGCGATCGAGGCCACGAGCGTGGCCGTGGAGAGGAGCAGGAGGAGGGGCCGCCGGATGCCCGGCCGGGTGCCGGGGCCGCCGGGGCCGGGGGGCGAACCGGGGTGGGGCGGTGCGGCCTTGTGGAGCCTGCCGGGTCGGCCGACTGGTGCCGACGGGCCCGGCATGCCGGGCAGATCCGGCAGGCCCGGCGTCAGGGGCCCGGGGGTGGCGGGCTCGGTCGTACGGCCGCGTCCGCGGGCCGTCGGGAGCAGGAGCTCCGCCGGGCTCATGCGGATGGACGGGGCAGCGGGCGGGTCGGCGGACGGGTCAGCGGACGGGTCAGCGGACGGGTCGGCGGACGGGTCAGGGGGCGGGGCGGCGGGCGCGTGCGAGGGCCCTCCGGCGTGGTGGCCGGCGGAGGCGCGCGACGCCCCTCCCGGGGCCCCTGGAGCCTGGTGGTCAGCGGGCATGTCCGAGGTCCTTCATGCCCTGGGCGAGCAGTCCGAGGGCGTGTACGGAGCGGACCGAGGGGTCGAGTTCGATGCCCGGCACCTCGATGATCTTGTTGTGGCGGACCGCGTCCAGCCGTGAGATCACCGGGTGCGCCGTCATCGTGGCCCGCTTCTCGGCGGCGCTGTCGCCGGGGCGGCCCCGCTCGGACAGGTCGCCGATCACGATGAAGTCCGGGTCGCGCCGGGCGACTTCCTCCCAGGAGACCTCGGGCCAGTCCTCCTCGACGTCGTCGAAGGCGTTCTTGGCGCCGACGATCCGGCTCATCTCGCTGGGCAGGCCGGTCTTGCCGGCCACGTACGGCATGCCGTTGAAGACGGAGTAGAGGTAGACGACGGTCGGCCGGTCCGCTCCCTGCCGCGCCGGAGAGGCGTTCACGCCCGCCTTGGCGACCGCGGCGCGCTGGTCCGCCGCGAGCTTGCCGGCGCGTTCCTCGGCGCCGAAGAGCTTGCCCAGGTTCTCGTAGTCGGAGAAGAGCAGCTCGAAGGGGGTCCGGCCGGCCGGGTTGTGCTGCGGGCAGTCCACGGCGCTGACGAAGGTGGGGACCTTCAGGGCGTCCAGCTCCTCGCGGGTGCCGGCGCGGTCCTTGGTGTAGAGGTCGGCGGAGCCGGCGAGGACGAAGTCGGGGGTGGCGGAGCGCAGTTGCTCGCCGGTGGCGATCTTCGGCGCGATCACCGGGATCTTCGCGTACGCGGCCTCGTACGGGGCGGGGATCTTGGTCTTGAGGTTGGCCGTGCCCGCCATCCGGCCCTGGAGTCCGAGTTCGAGCAGCATCTCGGTCGAGCTCTGGTCCAGGGCGACGGCGCGGCGCGGCGGCTCGGCGAGCGACACGGCGCGGCCGCAGCTGGTGACGGAGGTCTTCGAGGAGGGACTCGCGGCGGCCTCGGTGTCCGCCGCGTCTCCACCACCGGCCGCGGTGGAGCAGCCCGCGGTGGCGAGGGCGAGGGTCAGGGCGATACCGAGACGGGCGGGGTGGCGCATGGATTCTCCGGTCTGGGAGGGGCGGGGCATGGGTGTTGTCGTGCACCGGGCAGGAGTGCCGCGTTCGAAGGGTACTGTAATGGCAATCATTTTCATTAACGACCCCGGGGGGTCGGTTCACGAACCGCTCCCCCACGTCCGAGGAGCAGCACACCGTGGCAACCACACCCACGCCGACAGTCGCCAAGTCCCCCGTCCCACGCCCGCGTTCGGTCGTACGGGACCCCGCCTTCCTGCGTCTGTGGGCGGGCACCACCGCATCCGGCCTCGCGACCTGGGCCCTGCCCTTCGTCCTCGGGCTCGCCGTTCTGCACCGCGACCTCGGCGCCGCGGGACTCGGTCTCGTCCTCGCCGCCCGCACGGCCGGATTCCTCGCCGCCGTCGCCGTCGGCGGCGTCCTGGCCGACCGGCACTCCCGCCGTGCGGTCGTCCTCTGGTCCGCCCTCGCCGCGGCGGCCGCCGCGCCCCTGCTCGCCGCGGGCCTCGGCCGGTCGCTCGTGCTGATGACGTTCGCCGCGGCCCTCGCCGGTGCCGGGCAGGGCGCCTGCCGGCCGGCGTTCCAGGCCCTCACGGCGGAGACCGTCGAACCCGGGCGTCGCCAGCAGGCCAACGCCGCCATGACCATGGCGGTACGCGGCTCCACCCTCGCCGGACCCGCCCTGACCGCGCTGCTCGCGGCCTTCCTGGACGTCCGGACGCTGCTGCTCGGCATCGGGGTGCTGTGGCTGATCGCCGCGCTCGCCCCGGGCAAGGGGGGCGTCGTCGCGGAGGTGACGGAGGAGGAGCCGGGCTCGAAGCCGAGCGCTCGGCAGGGCGCGGAGCCGGGCGCTCAGGAGGGCGTCGTCGCGGAGGCCGCCGCAGAGGATTCCGCGGAGTCCGCCGCGAGGCGCTCCCCGCGGGCCGGGGCCGGGTTCCGCACCGAATTCCTTGACGGCATACGGGAGGCGCGCCGCCATCCCTGGTTCCTCGCCGGACTCGCCGCCCTCGTCGCCGTCATCGCGCTCGGATACTCCGCCACCAGCGTCGCGCTGCCCCTGATCAGCCGCGACCGCTACGGCACCGAGTGGGTCCTCGCCGCCGCCATGACCGCGTACACCGTGGGCGCGCTCGCCGGGGCCCTCGTCATCGCCCGCTGGCGGCCGCGTTCCCAGGGCTGGGCCGCGCTCGCCGGGCTCGGCGCGTACGGTGTCGCGCCGTTGAGCCTGACGCTGCCGGTGCATCCGGCCGTGGTCGTCGCGGCGTACGCCGTCGCCGGGATCGGCATCGAGCTGTTCAACGTGCCCTGGTTCACCGCCACCCAGCGCGAGGTCGCCCCGGACAAGCTGGCCCGGGTGTCGTCACTGGACTTCCTGGTGTCCTACGGCCTCGCACCCGTCGGTCTCGCCCTGATCGCGCCCGCCATCGGCCACTTCGGCGTCACGCCGGTCCTCGCCGCGTGCGCCGCGGCCTGCTTCCTCGTACCGGCGGTCGCGGCGCTCGTACCCACGGCCCGCCATTTCGCACGTACGGCCCCGGCGGCGGCGCGCACCGACCGACTGGCCGACTGACGGAATGACAGCCTGACTGACTCCGACTGGCTCTGACTGGCTCCGACTGGCTCCGACTGACTGTTCGACCGACGGCCGGGGTCGTGGGCGGCGACCCCGGTGGTTCATGCGCGCCGTGGCGGCCCGTCCCCGTCGATCTCGGCGAGCAGCCGCTTCGCGGCCGTCATCGCTCCTTCGGTATCGACCGTCGCCGCGACGACCCGCGAGCGCGCGCGGGTCGGCGTGGTCAGGGCCGTTTCGAGGCCCGCAAGGAGGGAGGCGACGGTCGGGGTCGGGCCGTCGTGTGCCACGCCGATGCCGAGGTCGGCCACCCGACCCGCCCAGTACGGCTGGTCCCCGCCCTGGGGCACGATCACCTGGGGCACGCCGGCCCGCGCGGCCGTCGTCGTGGTGCCCGCGCTGCCGTGGTGCACGACGGCAGCCACCCTGGCGAACAGCGCCTGCTGGTTGACCTCGCCGACGGCGAAGCAGTCGTCCCCGTCGTCGATCAGGCCCAGGCCGGCCCATCCGTGGGCGACGATCACGCGACGGCCTTGTGCGCGGATCGCCCCGACCGCCACGCGGGCCATGTTCTTCGCGGCGTCGGAGCCCATCGGCGTACTGCCGAATCCCGCGTACACCGGCGGGGCTCCGGCGCCCAGGAACTCCACGAGGCCGGGCGGAAGCGGGCGGTCGTCCGGCCGCATCCACGCACCGGTCTGCACGACATCGAGCACCGACGGCTCCGGCCACGGGCTCAGGACCGGGTCCGTCGCCAACCACGGCCGGTCGGTGAAGGCGTAGTCGCGGACGTTGTCCAGCGGCGGCAGGCCGATGGCCGCCCGGTGGGTGTTGATCTCCGCACCGAACATCTCGTTCGCGTTCCTGGCGTCCAGCTCCCAGAGCTCACGGTTGTCGGTCACCCCCGGCGGCAACGGCCTGCCCCGCCGTCCGGGAGGCGGCTGGTGCGGCGAGGGCAGGCTGATCGGCTGATGGCTCGCGTGCACGTAGCGGATGCCCAGCTTCTCCGCGACCGACCGGGCGCCGGCCGTCACCGGCAGCGGGCCGGTCGCCACCAGCGCGTCGCATCCCTCGGCCGTCGCGGCGACCGCGCCGAACTGCGCGGCGATCAACTCCGCCGCCCGCTGCGCCAGTCCGACCGTCGACCCGGGTGCCACCGAGGCCATCACAGGGCGCACCGGGCGGCCCACCGGCACCGGCGACACGCCGATGCCGGCGAAGAGGTCCACGAACTCCTCGTCCGGCGGTGCGCACACCCGGACCTCCGCGCCGAGTTCCCGCAGCCGCACCGCGAGTCCCACCATCGGTTCGACGCTCCCGCGCCCTCCGTACGTCGACAGCACCACACGCATCCCGCAGCTCCCCGCTCCGTCGTTCGTCAGTACACCCTGGCCTCGGTCGGTGATTCTGCGGCACGCCCCCGGCCTTGCCACAAGCCCCCCACCGACCGGTAAGTTGATCATGAAGGGTCGTCGGCACGGTACGACGGACATCGCGGCGACGGGCATCTTCGCAACGGACGTCACGCGGATGAATTCCGCGCGGGATCCTTCCATCTAGGACAGGAATCGGCCTAGTTGAGCGGCAGACTGCTCTGCATGACGACATTCCGTGGCCTCGCGACCATCCGCTATCACGCCGACGACCTGGCCGCCGCCCGTACCTGGTACTCCGAAGTCCTCGGCATCGAGCCGTACTTCGAGCGCCCCGAGTACATCGAGTTCCGGCTCGGCGACCACCATCAGGAGCTCGGCATCTCCCGAACTCCCTCCGCCCCGGCCGGAGTCGTCGCCTACTGGCACGTCGACGACGTCGACGCCGAGCTGGCCAGACTGCTGGACCTCGGCGCGAAAGAGCACGAACCGCTGCGCGACTACGGCGACTTCCGCGCCGGAGCGGTCCTCGATCCGTTCGGCAACGTCCTCGGCATCATGCACAACCCGCACTACCTGGAGGTGCTGGGGGAACGCGACCGGCCCGCCGCCGGCTGACGGCGGGGCGGACGACCGGGCGATCGCATCATCGGTGCTGGTGCGCCCCACCGAACCGCACCCGCACCGTAAGGCCGCCGCCCTCCCGGTTCGGGAACGCCTGCGTCGTCGCGTCGTGGGCGCGGGCGATCGACTCGACGATCGAGAGGCCGAGCCCCGCGCCCTCGCCGGGGGCGTGGGTGCGCTCGGTCAGACGACGGAAGGGCTCGAACAGCAGCGGGACCGTCTCGGACGGGACCTCGGGGCCGGTGTTGGACACCTCGATGCCGCCCGGGCCCGTGCGGACCTCGACCCGGCCGCCGGGGACGTTGTGCCGTACACCGTTGGCGACCAGGTTGTGCACCAGACGGTCGAGGAGCACCGCGTCGCCGTCGACCGTCAGGGGCAGGGCCCGGACGGACACCGTCACCCGGTGTTCCGCGGCCTCCGCCGCGAGCGCGTCCGCCGCCTGGCGGGCCACCTCGTGCACGGCCACCGGGCGCCGCTCCCGGAGACCCTGGTCGGACGCGGCGAGCAGCAGGAGGCCCTCGATGATCCGTTCGCTGTCGTCCGCGACCTCGATCAGCTTCGCCCGGATGCGGGCGACGCGCTCCGGCGAGGGCTCCCCCGCGAGCCCGATCTCGGCGGCCGCGCGCTGCACGGCCACCGGCGTACGCAGTTCGTGGGCGGCGTTCGCCGCGAACCGCTGCTGGGCGGAGACCAGCCCCTCCATCCGGCCGAGCATCCCGTCGAAGGTGTCGGCGAGCCGTTTCAGCTCGCCCGGCGGTCCGTCGAGCGCGATCCTCTCGTGGAGGTTCTCGCCCGACAGCCGGCGGGCCGTCTCCGTGATCACGGCCACCGGCCGGAGCACCCGGCCCGCCATCCACCACGCGAGCAGGACGGAGAGCGCCGCGTACACGAGGAGCACGATCAGCGACACCGTCAGGAGGCGTTCCAGAGCAGCGGACTCCGCCGCGCCGCTCACCGACCGCGTGATCGCGAGCACTTCGCTGGGAAGCTCGGTTCCGGCCGTCGGGGCGGGGCTCGCGGGCACCGGACTCATGGGGAGGCGACTGGCCGGAGCGGCGCTGGTGAGCGCGGTCGGATGCGGGCTCGGCAGCTCCTCCAGTCGCTGCGCCGGTACGGTCCCGGTGACCGCCAGGCTGATCGACGAGTACAGGCCCTCCTTCACGAGGAAGTACACGACCCCTGTCAGGAGGGCGCCCGCGAGCAGGAGGAGCCCGCCGTACAGGGCGGTGAGCCGGGCCCGCTCCCCCGTCGTGACCTGCTTCATGACGCGCTTCATGACCCGCTGCACATTCCGCTTCATGTCCCGCTTCATGACCCGATCCGGTAGCCCGAGCCCGGGACCGTCTCCACCACCGGCGGCTCTCCCAGCTTCGCGCGCAGCTTGCTCAGCGTGACCCGTACCGCGTTCGTGCGGTAGCTGGTGTGCTCCTCCCAGACCTGCTCGATCAGGTCCTCGCCGCTGACCACCGCGCCCTCGGCCCGCAGCAGGGCCTCCAGGACGGCGAACTCCTTGCGCGACAGGTGCAGATGGCGGCCGTCGCGGCTGGCCTGGCGGCGGGCGGTGTCGAGGACGATCCCGGCCCGTTCCAGTACGGGCGGCAGCGCGGGCCGGGCACGGCGGCCGAGGGCCAGGACACGGGCGAGCAGCTCGTCGTACGCGAAGGGCTTGGCCAGGTAGTCGTCGGCGCCCAGGCCGAGGCCCTCGACCCGGTCCCGTACCGTGCCGGCCGCCGTCAGCATCAGCACCCGGGTCATCAGCCGCTGTTCGACCACGCGGCGGCAGACGTCGTCGCCGTGCATCCCGGGCAGATCCCTGTCCAGGACGAGCACGTCGTACTCCCCCAGCTGCATCTTCCGCAGTGCTTCGAGGCCGTCGGCCGCGATGTCCACGGCGAGCGCGTCGCGGCGCAGCCCCTCGGCGATCATCTCGGCGAGAAACGCCTCGTCCTCCACCACCAGTACGCGCATGCCTCCTGTGTATCCGAAAGCGACCTTTCGCCGGTGTAAACAAAACCGCAGAGAGAAACGAAACACCCCTTCGCGGCACGCTCCACGCCATGACGATTCGACGGATCACCCGGGCCGCCGCCACCACCTCCCTGGCCGCCGCCCTCACCCTGCTCGCCACCGCCTGCTCGGGCTCGGACTCGGACTCCGGTACCTCCGGGAGCGGGCAGAAGGACGGGAGCGTGAGCGACGAGGGCAAGAAGGCCGACCAGGCCTTCGAGCACCGCAAGTGCCTGCGCGAGCAGGGGCTCGACGTGCCCGAGCCGAAGCCGGGCGAGCAGGGCGTCGGGCTCACCATCGGCGGGGACGGCATGTCGAAGGAGAAGATGGAGAAGGCGTTCAAGGCCTGCCAGGACAAGGCCGGCGGCGCCGGCTTCGGCAAGGAGCCGACGCAGGCCGACAAGGACAAGGCGCTCGCATACGCGAAGTGCATGCGGGAGAACGGCTTCAACATGCCCGACCCGAAGTTCGACAGCGGGGCGCAGGCGGCCATGCCGATACCGCGGGGCGCCGAGAAGCAGAAGTTCGACAAGGCCGCCAAGGCGTGCGGGAGCGTGGCCCGATGAGCGGCCACGAGCGGCCGATGGCCCGGCGCCGGCTGCTGTGCGCCCTCGCGGCGATCGTCGCCGTCGCGGGCGGCGGCGCGGCGGTCACCGCCGTGTCCGCGCCCGACAAGGCACCCGCCGGGGCCGGTGGCACCGCCGACCCGAAGGGACTGCCGGCCGCGACCGCTCCCGTCACCCGGGGCGACCTCAGCAACAGCTCCCAGCAGGACGGCACCCTCGGCCACCTCGGCGAACGAAAGATCAACGCGGGTCCCGCCGGGGTCCTGACCTGGATCGCCGCGACCGGAGCGGTCGTCGAGCGGGACGAGCGGCTGTACGAGGTCGAGGGCGGCCCGGTCCGCCTGATGTACGGTGCCGAGCCCATGTACCGGACGCTCAAGACCGGGGACAAGGGCAAGGACGTCCGCCAGCTGGAGGAGAACCTCGCCGCCCTCGGGTACATCGGATTCGATGTCGACGAGGAGTACACGGCGAAGACGGCCGCCGCCGTGAAGCGCTGGCAGAAGTCCCACGACCTGAAGCGGACCGGCACCATCGGCCCGGACCAGATCGCCTTCGCGGGCAGTGCGGTACGGGTGAAGGAGGCGGGCGCCGCGCCCGGCGACCGGATCGCGCCGGGCGGGCCGGTGCTCACCGTGACCGGTTCCGAGCGGGTGGTGCGCTTCGAGATACCCGTGTCGGAGGCCGAGTCGGCGAAGACCGGGACCCGGGTGACGGTACGGCTGCCGGACGGTACGCAGCTTCCGGGGAAGGTGTCGGCCGTCGGGAAGACCGCGTCGGAGGGCGACGACCCGCAGGACAGGACGCCGAAGATCCCCGTCACGGTCTCCTTCGACCAGCCGGAGAAGGTCAAGGGCATCGACCAGTCCCCGGTCACCGTCGACCTCACCGGCGAGACGCGCCGGGACGTCCTGACCGTACCGGTGAACGCGCTGCTCGCCCTTCCCGGCGGCGGCTTCGGCGTCCAGGTCGTCGAGAACGGAACGACGCGGGACGTGGAGGTCGAGCTCGGCATGTTCGGGCAGGGACGGGTCGAGGTCAGCGGGGGCGGGCTGCGCGAGGGCATGAAGGTCGGGGTGCCGTCCGCATGACGACGACCTCGGCCATGACCACGAGCTCGGTCCCGACGCCAGGTGGGGCGCCGGCCCCGGGCATCACCACGACGCCTGGTGAGACTTCGACCCCGGTGGTACGGCTCCGCGGCGTCACCAAGGAGTACGCGGGCGGCGTCCGGGCCCTCGACGGCGTCGATCTCACCGTCGGGGAAGGGGAGTTGCTCGGCATCGTCGGGCCCTCCGGATCCGGCAAGTCGACGCTGCTGCACATCGTCGGCACCCTGGACCGGCCCAGCGCCGGCACCGTCGAGATCGCCGGGCACGACATCGCCTCCCTGTCGGACCGCAGGCTGTCGGCGCTGCGCGCCCGCCGCATCGGCTTCGTCTTCCAGGCCTTCCATCTGGTGCCGGGCGTGGGCGCGCTGGAGAACGTGGCCGAGGGGCTGCTGTACTCCGGGCTTCCCCGTGCCCGACGGCGGAAGATGGCCGCCGAGGCGCTGGCCCGGGTGGGCCTCGCCGACCGGATGAAGCACCGGCCGCACGAGCTGTCGGGCGGGCAGAAACAGCGTGTCGCCATCGCGCGCGCGGTGGTCGGCGAACCGGCCCTGCTGCTCGCCGACGAGCCGACGGGCGCGCTGGATTCGGCGTCCGGGGAGGCGGTGATGACGCTTCTGCACGAACTCAACGCGGAGGGCGCGACCATCGCGGTCATCACGCACGACACGGAGATCGCGGGGCGGCTGCCTCGGCAGGTGCGGATACGGGACGGGCGGGTGGTGGCCGACACGTCGCTCGCCGTCGGCGGGTCCGGGTCGCCCGGCCCGTCCGGTGACGGAAAGGTCGCGGCCTGATGTCCCGTACGAGAAAACTCACAGCCGCGCGGCTCGGTCCGCGGGACGTGCTTCACGTCGGCTCCGCCGGACTGCGGAGCCGGCCCGTGCGGGTGGTGCTCTCGGCCCTCGGCATCGCCATCGGGATCGCCACGATGATCGCGGTCGTGGGCATCTCCGCCTCCAGCCAGGCCCAGTTGCTGCGCCAGCTCGACGCGCTCGGTACGAACATGCTGGTCGCCAAGCCGGGCGAGGGGATGTTCAGCGGGCAGGAGGTCAAGCTGCCGAAGGACGCGGTGGGGATGGTCGGCAGGATCGCGGGAGTGGAGGAGGCCGCCGGGACCGGTGACCTCACGAGTTCGGTGCGCCGATCCGAGAAGATCCCCGAGGCGGAGACCGGCGGGATCGCGGTGAAGGCGGCGACGGAGGGACTTCTCGACGTCCTCAGGGGCGGGCTTTCGTCCGGCACCTGGCTGAACACCGCCACCGGCCGCTACCCGTCCGTGGTCCTCGGTCATGTCGCCGCCGAGCGGCTCGGCATCACCGAGCCGGGCCGGCAGGTCTGGATCGACGACCGGTACTTCACGGTCATCGGCATCCTCGACCCGCTGCCGCTCGCGCCCGAGATCGAGCGGTCGGCCCTGGTCGGCTGGGCGGGCGCGGAGCGGCTGCTGGGCTTCGACGGGCATCCGACGACGGTGTACGAGCGGTCCACCGACGCCTCCGTGGAGGACGTGCAGCGGCTGCTCGCTCCGACGATCGATCCGCAGAACCCGCAGAACGTGTCGGTCGGCGATCCGTCGTCGGCGCTCAAGGCCAAGGCGGCGACGGAGGGGGCGTTCTCCACGCTGCTCCTGGGGCTCGGCGGGATCGCGCTCCTGGTGGGCGGGGTCGGCGTCGCCAACACCATGATCATCTCGGTCCTCGAACGCCGCCACGAGATCGGCCTCCGCCGGTCCCTGGGCGCGACGAGGGGCCAGATCAGGATCCAGTTCGTGACGGAGTCCCTGATGCTGTCCGGCCTCGGCGGCCTGGCGGGCGTGGCGCTCGGCGGGGCGGCGACGGGGGTGTACGCGTCGACGGGCGGGCTGCCGTGGGTCGTACCGCCGTGGGCGGTGGGCGGCGGCTTCGCGGCGACGCTCGCCATCGGCACGGTGGCGGGGCTGTACCCGGCGGTCAGGGCGTCACGGTTGTCGCCGACGCTGGCGTTGGCGGCGGCGTAGGAACGCCGACGCTCCGCCGTACGGCTCTCGGTGCGCCCCCGGCCGCCCGGCTCACCCCCGGGCGGCCGGGGGCGTCCGAGTTCGCCTCGGGTCCCCACCGAAAACGCGGTGCACGGGGCGCCGGCCCGCTGTGATACTCGTCCGATGATCAGCATGTCTGCCGCCGTCCTCGACTCGCTGCACGGGCTCGCCTTCGGTGACGCCTTCGGTGACCGGTGGTTCGGCATCCTGCGCCGGGAGGGCCCAGGGGCCCTGGAGTCACGGACGCCGCCGCCGGAGTCGCTGTGGCAGTGGAGTGACGACACCGCCCAGGCGCTCGTTCTCGTCCGGGAACTCGCCGAGGGTGGCGGCAGCGTCGACCAGGACCGTCTGGCTCTGGGTCTCGCGGCGGCCTACGCCGACGACACGCACCGGGGGTACGGCGCCTCGATGCACGACGTCCTCCGTCGGATCGGAGCGGGCGAGCCCTGGCGCGAGGTGGTCGCCGGGCAGTTCGGCGGTCAGGGCTCCTGGGGTAACGGCGCGGCCATGCGCGTCGCCCCGCTCGGCGCCTGGCACGCCGCCGACCTCGACGCGGTCGCCGAGCAGGCGGCACGCCAGAGCATGGTCTCGCACCATCATCCGGAGGCGGTCGCGGGTGCGGTGGCGGTCGCGGTCGCCGCCGCGCTGGCGACGCGCAGCCGGGGCGGACCCGCCCCTGCGCGGCCGGAGTTCCTCCGGGCGGTCGCCGCACGCCTCCCCGACGGCGACGTCCGGTCGGGTGTGCGGATCGCGGCCCGGATGCCGGAGCGCACCTCGGTCCGGCACGCCGCGGAGGTCCTGGGTTCCGGCTACCGGATGTCCGGGCCCGACACCGTTCCCTACGCCCTGTGGTGTGCGGCGGGGCACCTCGACGACCTGCACGAGGGCCTGTGGTTCACGGTCGCCGGTCGCGGTGACATCGACACCACCTGCGCGATGGTGGGCGGGGTGATCGCCGCCCGGACGGGGGTCGCCGGCCTTCCCGCTGCCTGGCACGCGGCCCGTGAACCGCTGCCGCACCTGCCACCGGTCGTCCCTGAGCGGTGAATCCCGGCCGGCCGGGATCGAACCCCCGGCCGGCCGGGCACGCGAGGTGGCCACGGCCTATGTCGCCATGTACATCGCCGCTGCCCCGCACCAGGCGGCCAACGTCCGCCGGCTCGGTTTCGGCGACGAGGACCTCGTGGGCGGCCCGAGCCGGTGGCTGGTGGACGCGATCGTCGCGTACGGCGACACGGACGCCGCCGTACGACGCGTACAAGAGCACCTCGACGCCGGGGCCGACCACGTCTGCCTGCAGGTCCTGACGGCCGACCCGACCGTTTTACCGGAGCGCGAACGGCGCGAGCTCGCCCCGGCGCTGGTGTCCGGATGACGGGCCGTCACTCCACCGTCCCCCACCACGTCCCGCCCCGTGCCGCATCCGCCGCCGGGTCGCCGGCGGCGCCGTCGGCGAGGGCGAGTCGGGAGACGATGCGGTAGCGGTCGCCCCGGTAGAGGGAGCGGACGTACTCGACCGGCCTGCCGTTCGTGTCGGAGGTGATCCGGTCGAAGAGGAGCGCGGGCGACAGGACCGGCACGCCGAGCAGGGCCGCCTCCTCCTCGCTCAGCACGGTCGGCTCGATCGACTGGACCGCGTGGGCCGGACGGATGCCGCGCCGCTCCCGCAGGTGGGCGTAGAAGCCGCCTTCCATGTCGGCGGCGGTGAGCCCGGGGACCAGGTCGGCCGGGACGTGGAGGTGTTCCAGGGCGATCGGGGCTCCGTCGACGTGCCGCAGGCGCGTCACGTGGACGAGTTCCGCCGCCGGGGAGATCGCCAGTCTGCGGCCGATACGGGCACCGGCCCGTACGGTGCGGAGGGCGAGCACCGTGCTCGTCCAGTCGCCGCGGCTGCGGGGCGCGCCGGCCGCCCGGTGTTCGGCGACCAGTTCCTGCGTGATCTTGTCCGGTGCGACGAACATGCCGCGGCCGTGTTCGCGTACCAGCAGGCCCGTGGCGACGAGTTCGTCGACCGCCGCCCGCAGGGTGGGCCGGGAGACGCCGAGGGTGGCGCAGAGGGTGCGCTCGGACGGGATGGCGTCGCCGGGGCGGCGGCTCTCGATCACGGTCAGCAGATGCTCCCGTACGCGCTCCCGCTTCAGCTCCATGCCGTCCCCTCCCCCGCGCGCCGTTCCGCTGCCGGTCAGTATGCATCCCCCTCCGTGGAGGAGGTCACGAGGCCGTCGCGGGTGAAGTCGAGGCGGGAGACGATGCGGTAGCGGTCGCCCCGGTAGACCGAGTGGACGTACTCGACGGGGCGGCCCGCGGTGTCCAGGGTGAGGCGTTCGATCAGCAGGGCGGGCGAGAGGACGGGGACGTCCAGGAGCGCGGCCTCGTCCTCGCTGACGACGGTCGGTTCGATCGACTGGGTGGCCTCCTGGACGTGGACTCGGTGGTGCTCCCGCAGGTGGTCGTAGAGATCGCCCGCTTCGAGCTCCTCCGGGGTGAGCGCGGCGCCCACCAGGTCCGCCGGGATGTGCAGGTGCTCGATGGCCATGGGTGAGCCGTCGACCAGGCGGAGGCGGGCGACGTAGAGCAGTTCGGCGGCGGGCGAGAGCCGGAGTCTGCGGCCGATGCGGGCGCCGGCCCGGACCGTGGCGGATTCCAGGACCGTGCTGGACCAGCTGCCCGAGGCGCGGGGGACGGTGAAGGCCGCGTCGTCCGGGGCGAGCCGCTGGGTGATCTTGGCGGGGGCGACGAACATCCCGCGGCCGTGTTCCCTCACCAGCGCGCCGGTCGCGACGAGTTCGTCGACGGCCGCGCGCAAGGTGGGCCGGGAGACGCCGAGGGTGGCGCACAGGGTGCGCTCGGAGGGGATCGGGTCGCCGGGGCCGCCCGCCTCGATCAGGCCCAGCAGGTGCTCCCGTACCCGCTCCCGCTTCAGCACCCCGCTGGAGGAGCCGTCCTTCATGCCATCCACCCTCACCCTGACTGGTCAACTGGTAAGTCCGATACTAGCCGCAGCGATTGAGCCATGACCCGGTGAACAACCCATGTTTTTCAAGGGATTGACGACTCCCTCCGGGCGTGCCACCTTCTGGTCACACACCTGACCACTTGACCAATTGGTCAACCATTCATCGAGGTGCCCGTGAAGACTCGTCCCCTCGCCGGCTCCGTCGCCCTCGCGGCAGCCGTCGCCCTCACCGCCACGGCCTGTGGCGGGTCGGGCGACCCGGCGGCCTCCGGCGGACCGGAGAAGGTCACCGTATGGATCATGAAGGACAGCGTCACCGACGCCTTCCTCGACCGCTTCCGCGCCGGCTTCGAGGCGGAGCACGAGGACATCGACCTGGACATCCAGATCCAGGAGTGGGACGGCATCGGGGAGAAGGTGACGGCCGCCCTCGCCAGCAAGGACGCCCCGGACGTCATCGAGGTCGGCAACACCCAGATCGCGCAGTACGCGGCGAGCGGCGGCGTCCGCGACCTCAGCGACAAGACCGCCGAGCTGAACGGCGCGGACTGGCTGCCGGGGCTCGCCGAGCCCGGGAAGGTCGACGGCAAGCAGTACGGCATCCCCTGGTACGCCGCCAACCGGGTCGTGATCTACCACAAGGACCTCTTCGCCCGCGCGGGCGTGACCACACCCCCGAAGACGCAGGCCGAGTGGCTCACCGTCACCGCGAAGCTCAACCGGGGCAGAACCCAGGGCATCTACCTGCCCGGCCAGAACTGGTACGCCCTGTCCGGCTTCGTCTGGGAGGAGGGAGGCGACCTCGCGGTCAAGGACGGGGCCTCGTGGAAGGGGGCGCTCGACACCCCGCAGGCGCGCTCCGGCATGGACTTCTACCGGCAGCTCCAGGCCCTCGGCAAGGGTCCCAAGGACTCCGACGAGGCCAAGCCCCCGCAGGCCGAGGTCTTCGCCAAGGGCGAGACCGCCCAGATCATCGCCGTACCGGGCGGCGCGAAGATCGTCGAGGAGATCAACCCCGCGCTCAAGGGCAAGCTCGGCTTCTTCCCGATCCCCGGCAAGACCGCGGGGAAGCCGGGCGCCGTCTTCACCGGCGGCTCCGACCTCATCGTGCCCGAGACCTCGACCCACCCCGAGGGGGCCTACGAGGTGGTCAAGGCGCTCGCCGGCGAGAAGTGGCAGACGGACATGGCCAGAACGATGAGTTACGTGCCCAACCGCACCTCGCTCGCACGGGTGATCCAGGACGACGAGGGGACGGCCGCGATGGCGGCGGGCGCCGCCCAGGGCCGGGCGACGCCGAACTCCCCGCAGTGGGCGGCCGTCGAGGCCACCAACCCGATCAAGCAGTACATGACCGCCGTGCTCACCGGCACCGATCCCGCACAGGCGGCCGCGACCGCCTCGCAGAGCATCACCAAGACCCTCGGCTCGTGAGCGGCCCCGCCGTACGGCTCCCCGACCGGTCGAACCGGGCGGCCTTCTGGCCCTACCTCCTGGTCGCCCCCACCGTCCTCGGCGGTCTGCTCCTCCTCGGATATCCCTTCGTCCGCAATCTGCTCATCTCCTTCCAGCAGTACGGCATGGGCGAACTCATCCGTGGCGACGCCTCGTTCGTGGGGTTCGACAACTACCGGACCGTGCTCGCCGACCCCGAGTTCTGGGAGGTCGTCCGGCGCACCTTCTGGTGGACCCTGATCAACGTCGTGCTGATCATGGTGATCGGGACGCTGGTCGCCCTGATGATGCAGCGGCTCGGCCGGCGGATGCGGATCCTGGTGACGACCGGTCTGGTCCTCGCGTGGGCCAGCCCGGTCATCGCCACCACGACCGTCTTCCAGTGGCTCTTCGCCTCCCGGCTCGGAGTGGTCAACTGGGTCCTCGTCCGGCTGGGGTTCGAGTCCTTCGAGGGGTACTCGTGGCTGGCGGACGGGCCCGCCGCGTTCACCGTCCTGGTCCTGCTGGTGGTCTGGCAGTCGGTGCCCTTCGCCGCGATCACGCTGCACTCGGCGCTGCTGACCGTCCCCGCCGAGCTGTACGAGTCGGCCCGGCTCGACGGCGCGGGTGGCCTGCGGATCTTCCGCTCGGTCACGCTTCCGCTGCTGCGCCCGATCTTCGGTCTCGTCCTCTGTCTGGAGGTCATCTGGGTCTTCCGCTGCTTCGCGCAGATCTGGGCCGTGACCAAGGGCGGGCCGGGCGAGGCGACGACCACCCTGCCCGTGTACGCCTACCGGGTGGCCCAGTCGCTGCACCGCTACGACCTCGGGGCGGCCGTCTCCACGCTCACGGTCCTTCTCCTCGTCGCCGTACTGATCGCCTACTTCCGCCAGATGCTCCGACAGGAGGCCGACCGGTGACCCCGCGCGCCCTGCGCCGACTCCCCCTCAACACCGCGGCGGCGCTCGTCTTCGTCCTGGCCGTGTTCCCGGTGTACTGGATGGTCCTCACGGCATTCCGGCCGACCCGCGACATCCAGTCCGAGACCCCGCGGTTCCTGCCCGTCTCCGTCACCCTGGAGCACTTCCGGAACGCGGTGGCCGCCGACGGGTTCTGGATCTTCTGGCGCAACAGCCTGCTGGTGACCGCGGGTTGCGTCGTGCTCGCCCTCGTGGTGGCGCTGGCCGCCGCGTTCGCCGTCGCCCGGATGAACTGGCGCGGCCGACGGGGCTTCATCCTGATGGTCTTCATCGCCCAGGTGGCGCCCTGGGAAGCGTTGTTGATCCCGATGTACGTGATCGCCCGGGACGCCGACCTGCTCGACCGGCTCGCGACCCTCAGTCTCATCTACTTCATGGTCACCCTGCCCTTCACCATCGTGACCCTCCGCTCCTTCCTGGCGGCGGTCCCGGCCGAGCTGGAGGAGGCCGCACAGGTCGACGGGTGCACCCGCACCGCCGCGTTCCGCCGGGTGACGCTCCCGCTGCTGGCCCCCGGACTGCTCGCGACCTCGCTCTTCGGGTTCATCACCGCGTGGAACGAGTTCGCCTTCGCCAACATGCTCATCATCAAGAACCAGGACGACCGCACCCTGCCCGTCTGGCTGTCGTCCTTCTCCAATGTCTTCGGCACCGACTGGGGCGCCACCATGGCCGCCTCCACCCTCTTCGCCCTGCCCGTCCTCGTCCTCTTCCTGGTCCTGCAGGGCCGGGTCGCCGCCGGAATGACCGGCGGAGCCGTGAAGGGATAACGCACCGCGATGCCCCAGCCCCGACTCGTTCCCGAACCCACCCACCTCCACCTCCTGCCCGGCACGTTCACCTTCGACGACTCGACCGCGCTCAAGGTCTCACCCGGCGCCGAAGGCGCCGCCGGACTGCTGCGCACCCTGCTCGGACCGGCCACCGGTCTGCCGCTGCCCGCGCGGGCCGACGGCTCCGTCGTCCTCGCGCTCGACCGCGCCCTCACCGGCCTCGGCGAGGAGGGATACGGCCTCACCATCGGCACCGAAGGGGTGCTGCTGCGGGCCGCCCGCCCGCAGGGGCTCCTCGCCGGCCTCCAGACCCTCCGCCAGCTGCTGCCCGTCGAGGCCCTCCGCGCCGAACCCGTCACCGGCGTCGCGTGGTCCGTGCCCTGCGCGCAGATCACCGACACCCCCCGCTTCCCCTGGCGCGGCTCCATGCTCGACGTCGCCCGCCGCTTCCGCCCCGTCTCCTACCTCCGGCGGTACGTCGACCTCCTCGCCCTCCACAAGCTCAACGTCCTCCACCTCCATCTCACCGACGACCAGGGCTGGCGCATGCCGGTCGCCGCGCTGCCCCGGCTCACCGAGGTCGGCGGGCTGCCGCACGGCGGTGCCTACACGCGGACCGAACTCACCGGCCTGGTGGCGTACGCGGCGGAGCGCGGCGTCACCGTCGTTCCCGAGATCGAGATGCCGGGGCATGTCCGGGCCGCGCTCGCCGCCTACCCCGAGCTCGGCAACCATCCGGGCCGTACCTATGACGTCTGGGACCGGTGGGGCGTGTGCGACACGATCCTCGGCGTCCACGACGGCGCCCTCGACTTCTGCCGCACCGTCCTGGACGAGGTGATGGACGTCTTCCCCTCCTCGTACGTGCACATCGGCGGTGAGGAGTGCCCCACGACCGAGTGGCACGACTCGCCCGCCGCGCGGCGGAGGGCCGCCGAGGAGGGGCTGCCGGGACCCTCGGCCCTGCACGGCTGGTTCATGGAACGGATCGGACGGCACCTCCTCGACGCGGGACGGCAGCCGCTCAGCTGGACGGAGAACGGCGCCGACCTCCCGCCGTACTTCACCGTCATGCCCTGGCGCGACGCCGACCACGGCCGTACGGCCGTCCGCCGCGGGCACCGGGTCGTCATGGCGCCGCACCGCACGACGTACCTCGACTACCCCCAGTCGGCCGGCCCCGCCGAACCGCCGGGCCAGGCCGGCGAGGTCGTCGACCTGCGCGCCGTGCACGGCAACGAACCCGCTCCGGCGGACTGGAGCCCGGAGGAGGCCGCCCGGGTCCTCGGCTCCCAGGTGCAGCTGTGGACCGAGTACGTGCCCACCACCGCGCACGCCGAGTACCTCACGTTTCCGCGGCTCTGCGCACTCGCCGAGGTCGTCTGGACCGGCCGCCACGACTGGCCGGGCTTCCAGGAGCGCCTTCGCCACCACCGGACCCGGCTCGACACCCTCGGGGTGCCACGCCGCCTGCCCCCCACGCCCACGCCCCTCGTCACCACCGCCCCATGACCCCGCCCGTAACGGAAGCACCCCACCCGAGGAGAGGAAACACCATGAACGACCCCACAAGGAGCAGGAGCCTGCGGATCCGTGCCGCGCTCGCCGTCGCCGCGGTGACCGGGCTCGGTGCCACCGCCCTCACCGCCCTGCCGGCGGCGGCCGCCGGTGAGGCGGTCACCGTCCAGTACCGGCAGAGCTCGACCGGCGGCGACCAGGTCGAACCCTGGCTCAAGGTGGTCAACACCGGCGCGTCGAGCGTGCCGCTGAGCCAGGTCAAGGTGCGCTACTACTTCAAGGCCGACGCGGGAGCCTCGTACACCTACGCCTGCTCCTGGGCGGTGAAGGGCTGCGCCAACCTCACCGGCACCTTCGGCACGCTGGCCCATCCCACCGCGACCGCCGACCGCTACCTGGAGATCGGCTTCACCGCCGGCGCCGGTTCCCTCGCGCCCGGCGCGGACACCGGCGACATGCAGCTGCGCTTCCACCGCTCCAACTGGCAGTCGCTGAACCAGAGCGACGACTACTCCTTCGGGCCGGCCCAGACGACGTACGCCAACTGGTCCAAGGTCACGGCGACCGTGGGCGGCGTGCCGGTCTGGGGGACCGCCCCGGCGGGCAACGAACCCACCCCGACGCCGACCGACCCCACCACCCCTCCGACCGACCCGCCCACCGGGGCCGCGCTCTTCGACGACTTCGACTACACCGGCCACACGGACCCGGCGATCAACGCCCACGGCTGGAGTGTCCGCTCCAACTCCGGCGGGCCCGGGGTGCCCGGTGCCACCTGGGCGCCCGAGAACGTCACCTTCGCCAAGGAGGGCACGAACTCGATCATGAACCTGCGGAGCTCGACCGCCGGGACGGGTGAGTCCACCCGGCACACCGAGATCCTCACGCGGGCCTCGAAGTTCAAGAACGGCACGTACGCGGCCCGGGTGCGCTTCTCCGACGCTCCGGTGTCGGGTCCGGACGGCGACCGTGTCGTGCAGACCTTCTTCACCATCAACGACCTCAAGGCGCCGATGGCCGACGACTACGCCGAGTACGACTTCGAGTACCTCCCCAACGGCGGCTGGGGCGAGCCCGCCAACATCCTCTACACCACGTCGTGGGAGACCTACCGGCCCGACCCGTGGGAGGCCGTCAACCAGCACTCCGAGGTCCGCGCGAGCTACGCCGGCTGGCACGACCTGGTGCTGACCATCGACGACAACACGATCGTCTACTACGTCGACGGCCAGGAATTCGGCCGGCACGACGCCCGGTACCTCCCCGAGCGGCCGATGTCGATCAACTTCAACCAGTGGCTGATCGACCTCGCCGGCCAGACCTCGACGACACCGCGCTCCTACGACCAGAAGGTCGACTACGTCCTGCACGTCAAGGACCAGATCCTGAGTCCGGCCCAGGTGGCCGCGAAGGTCGGGGCGTACCGCACGGCGGGCACGGCCTTCCAGGACACGGTGCCGGCCGCGCAGTAGGCCGACCCGGTGGGCCGTCGTCCTGCGGGACGGCGGCCCGCCGCGTGCCGGACGGAGCGGCCCGGGGGATCCTGGGGATATGGGTGGCACTCCCGGGGCGCGGCGGCCGAAGGCCCGGCTCCCGCCCGTGTACGCGGCGGCCGTACGGCGGTCGGTGCGCGTCACGCTCGCCGGCACCGCCGGTTTCTACCTCTTCCTGTACGGCTTCGACTCGGCCGTCGCCGCCACGTACGCGCTCTTCGCCGCCGTCGCGATGGCGGGCCTTTCGCACATCCCCGGCACCGGACGGCAGCGCGCCGCGACGCTGGTGCCCGTGGTGCCCGCCTGCTGGGCACTCATCACGATCGGCACCTACCTGTCCGTACGGACGTGGAGTGCGGTCCTCGGCATGCTGGTCGTCGGGTTCGTGCTGGCCTTCACGGCCGTGGGAGGGCCGCGGCCGGCCGGCGCCGCTCCGGGGCTGCAACTGATGTACATCCTGCCGTCCTTCCCGCCCTACGCCCCCGGGTCGCTCGGCGAACGGCTGGTGGGAGCGACGGTCGGCCTGGCCCTGCTGATCCTCGCCGAGGCGTTCCTGCTGCCCGATCGCACGCCGGGCGTCCCCTACCGCGAACTGGCCGCCCGGGCCGCCGACCACGCGGGGCGCTGCGCCGGCGAGCTGGCCTCCGCTCCGTACACGCTCGGCGAGACCGCGCTGCGAACCGCCCGGGAGGTGAGCGGCGGACTCCGGTCCTCACGGGTGCCGGAGGCGGAACGGCCCGCGGGTCCGGGCGTCAGGGCCCGGGCGCTGGCTCATACCGGTCTGGCCGCCCGCACCCTGCTGGGGCGGCTGACGACGATTCCGCCGCTCTCCGGCGACCCTGCGGGCATGGGGCCCGGGGTGCTGCGCGCGGTGCGGGCCGCGTGTCTGGAGACCGCCTCCCTGCTGCGCGGCCGGGAGAGCTCCGGAGACGCCCGCTCCCGGCTCCAGGAGGCCCGTCGGGCCGTGGCCGCGGGCGCCGAGCCGGGTGCCACGCCCGCCGCGCTGCGCCGCCACGCGGCCGTCCTCGAGGTGGCCGACGCCGCGCTGGCGCTGTCCACGGCGGCGGAGATCGCCGTCCGGGGCAGGGATGCCCCGGCGGCGGCACCGGGGCGGTTCTGGTACGCGCGGATGCGGGCGCCCCAGCTGTGGTGGCGGCGTCTTTCGGGGCATGCGGGGCAGCGGTCGGTGTTCTTCCAGAACGCGGTGCGCATCGCGCTGGCGCTCGCGGCGGCGCGGACGATCGCGGGCCTCGACACGCTGCCGCACGGATTCTGGATGCTCCTCGCCACGCTCACCCTGACCCGTACGACGGCGCGGGAGACGAGGAGCACGGTGCGGATGGCGCTCACCGGAACCCTCGTGGGGGCGCTCGTCGTGGCCGCGCTGCTCGCCCTGGTCGGGACGGACACGACGGTGTACGCCGCCGCGCTGCCCCCGCTGATGCTGGTGGCCTTCACGCTCGGGCCGGTGAAGGGAGTGGGGTGGGCCCAGGCGATGTTCACGATGGTCATCGCCCTGGTCTTCGCCCAGCTGGCCCCCGCGACCTGGCGGCTCGCCGAGTTCCGGCTCCTCGACGTGCTCGCGGGCAGCGCGGTCGGCGCCGTGTTCGGGCTGCTCGCCTGGCCCCGGGGCGCCCACGACGAGTTGCGGCGGTCGGTGGCGACGATGCTCCGCAGCGCGGCGGAGACCGTGGTGGCCACGACCTCGCAGCTCGCGGCCGGCGGGGCGCGTGCCCCGGTGGCCGTCCCGCCGGGCCATCGGTCGCTGCAGCACGCCCTGATCATGGCGGAATCGGCGTACGCGCAGTACCGGAGCGAGCCGAAGGAGCTGGACGCGCCGGACGACCGCCAGGACTGGCAGGCCGCCCTGATGTCCGGCCATCACACCCTGTGGGGCGCGGGCCGGCTGCTCGTACCGCCCGAGGCGACCGTCGTCCCGCCGCTGTCCCCGGAGCCGGCCGAGGCGGTCACCCGGATCGGCGACCGGGTGGCGGCGGGCATGCTGCTGGTCTCCGCCCGACTGGACCCCGGCGGCGACACGCCCGGCACACCGGTCGCCGTCGGCGCACGTGCCTTCGCCGACTTCGACGCCGAGCCGCCGGGGGCTCCTCGGCCGTACTACGCGGCCGCGGAGTGGCTGGATTCACTGATGACGGACGTGGAGCGGATCACGGGCGACCACAAGTGAGGTGCGCCACATAAGGATTGGCTGGTCAGGGGCGGATCGCACCGGTCCTGGAGGACGACAGCGGGGCGTTAGTACGGCGGCAGCGGGACGTGAGTGGCGCACGGGAACCTGGGAGGTACCACCGTGGCCGGCGCGCCGGCCACGGACAGCACCACCACAGCAGACCAGCAATCAGAAGACCACGGGGAGCTCACCATGCGGCCGCGCACTGGCGGTCGAGGCGAGTGAGAAAGAGCAGGTAGCGGAAGTGCTCACCAAGCGGGTGACGGTGACCGTCCACGCATCCGATCCACTCAGTCGGGCCGGGCTCATCAGCCACCTGAGGCACCAGCCGACCGTCGACGTCGTTCCTGACCAGGACGAGGTGTGCCGGGACGCCCCGGCGGTCGCGGTGATGCTCGCGGAGCGGATCGACGATCCCACCACGGCCGAACTGCGGCGCCTGCTGCGCGGAAGGGACCAGCGTGTCGTGCTCGTCGCGCGCGAGCTGCGCGAGCCCGACCTGCTGGCCGTCGTCGAGTACGGGGTACGGGCCATCATCTGGCGTCATCAGGCCACCGAGCAACGGCTGTTGAGCGCCGTGCACAGCGCGGCGCGCGGTGAGGGCGAGCTCCCGCCGGACCTCGTCAGCCGGCTGCTGAACCAGGTGGGGCGCCTGCAGCGGGCGACGACGGCGGGCGCGGCCACCGGAGGGGCGGCGCCGCTCTTCGGGATGGCGCCGCGCGAGGTGGACGTCCTCAGGCTGCTCGCCGAGGGGCTCGACACCCGGCAGATCAGCGAGAAACTCGCCTATTCCGAACGGACCGTCAAGAACATTCTGCACGCGCTGATGACACGCCTGCAGCTCACCAACCGGGCGCATGCCGTCGCGTACGCGCTCCGCGAAGGCTACATCTGATGCTCCATGAGATCGACGAGGCACTGCGCCGACTGCTCACGCCCGCCGTCGAGGGCGATGTCGCCTTCGACGCGCCGACCCGTGAGTGGGCGGCCCGCCGCAACGCCCCGACCCTGAACGCCTATCTGTACGACATCCGGGAGGACGTGGCCCGGCGGGAGCGCGGCGCCCAGGCCGAGTGGGACGCCCAGGGCGTCGTGACGCGCAAGCGCCTACCGCCGCGCTGGTTCCGGCTCTCGTACCTGGTGACCGCCTGGACCTCCCGGCCCGAGGACGAGCACCGGCTGCTGTCGGGGGCGATGGCGCTGCTGCTTCCGCACGAGGTGCTGCCCGAGGACGCGGTGCCCGAGTCGGTGCGCTCGATCACCACCTCGCTGCCGATCTCCGTCGCGGTCCCGCCCGCCGAGTCGCGCTCGCTCGCCGACATCTGGTCCGCGCTCGGCGGTGAGCTCAAGCCCTCGCTCGACGTCGTGATCACCACGCCGTTCCCGGTGACCCCGGTGTACGAGGTGGCTCCGCCGGTCACCGAGGGGGAGATCGTCGTACGCGGTGTCGCCGGGGTGCCTGCCGCGTCCAGGCCCCGGATGATACGGCGTCAGGGCGCGGCCAAGGTGACCCCGCAGGCCCGGACACGCAAGGTGACCGGGGAGCCCGAGGAGGCCGAGGAGCGCTTGGCGGCGCTTGAGGCATTGGAGGCCCTGGAAGCCCTGGAGAACGGCAGTGGTGCCTGCGGCTCGCAGGACGGGGCCGGGGAATGAGCGCCCCCCGGACCGTACCCGGCTCCGGCTCCCCGCTGCTCGACCGGCTCGCCGTCCTGCGGGCGCGGGTCGGCGCGTTCGTCGACGCACGGAGTGCCGGCGACCCCACGGCCGGTGATCCGCTGCGCGGGCTGTACCTCTCCGAGGGGGCCGTACGCCGGATCGCCGCGGGTCCGGTCGGCCACGAGGCGCACGAGACGCACGGGATGCACGAGGCACACGAAGTCGATCTCCCGTTGCCGGACCTCCGCGGGGGCGATCGGCTCTGCGCGCTCGCGCGGGCCTTCGGGCTGTCCCCGCTCGACGCCCACATCCTGCTGGTGGCGCTCGCGCCCGATGTGGACCGGGGCTTCGAGGCGCTGTACGGGTACCTCAACGACGATGTCGGGCGGCGCCGCGCCACGATCGGGCTCACCCTGGACCTCGCGGGTACCGGCCCCTTCGACCCTGTCGCACGTGACCGCTTCCATCCGGGCGCGCCGCTTCGCTCCGGAGGCCTGCTCGACGTCGAGGACGAGGACCGGCCGCTCCCCGGGCGGGCGCTGCGCGTTCCCGAGCGGGTGGTGGCGCACCTGCTGGGTGCCGACGCCCGGATGGATTCCCTCCTGTCGGGTGTCGGCGTGGAGTTGCTGATGCCGTCCCCCGCCGGTGCGGAGTCGGACGTCGTGACCACGCCGCTGGGTGCGCGGGTCGCCGCCGCAGGGCCGGTCACCGTACATCTGCGGGAGCGGGTGCCGGGGGCCGCCACCGACGCGGTCGTGGCGGCACTCCTCGGGGCCGGACGGCCGGTCCTGCGGTACCGGCCGGAGTGCGTCGACGCCGTGGTGGCGCGGGCGGTGCTGCGCGAGGCACGGCTGCGCGGAGCCGCCGTGGTCGTCGAGCCGCTGCCTCAACGGCCGGGGCCGCTGGTGCGTGCGCTCGCCTCGTCCGGTACGACGGTGGTCCTCGCCGGTGCCGACGCGCCGGACCCCGGCTGGGCACCGGACGCGGAGCTGCTGGCCCTCGAAGCGCCGGGCGGAGCGCTCGGCACCGCCGATCTGTGGCAGTGTGAACTCGGTCCGCTGGAGGGCGACTTCGATGTGGCCGAGGCCACGGCGGCGTACCGTCTCAGCCGCGATCAGATCCGCCGGGCGGCCCGTACGGCGCGGGCGCTCGCCGCCTTCGAGGGCACCGCGCCGACCCTGGCGCAGGTGCAGCACAGTGCCCGGCTGCTCTCCGCGCCTCTGCTCGACAGCCATGCCCGCCGGATCCGGCCGGCGGTCGGTTTCGCCGATCTCGTCCTGCCCGAGGAGCCCCTGGGCCTGCTGCACGAGCTGACCGCGCGGGCCCGCCACCGGGACCGGGTGCTCGGCGAGTGGCGGCTGCGCACCGGTGGCGGGCGCGGGCGCGGTGTCGTGGCGCTGTTCGCCGGGGAGTCGGGCACCGGAAAGACGCTCGGCGCCGAGGTGGTGGCGGGTGAACTGGGCCTGGATCTCTATGTGGTGGACCTCTCGTCGGTGGTCGACAAGTACGTCGGCGAGACCGAGAAGAACCTGGAGCGGATCTTCGTCGAAGTGGACCGCACGGACTGTGTGCTGCTCTTCGACGAGGCGGACGCGGTGTTCGGCAAGCGGTCGGAGGTGAAGAGCTCGCACGACCGGTACGCGAACCTGGAGAGCGCGTATCTGCTGCAGCGTCTTGAGGCGTTCGACGGGATCGCGGTGCTCACCACGAATCTCCGGGCTAACATCGACGACGCGTTCACGCGCCGGCTCGATGTGGTCGTGGACTTTCCGTTCCCCGACGCCGAACAGCGCGTCTCGCTCTGGCACTCCTGCCTGGCGGGCACCCCGAGGGCGGAGGACGTGGCGGAGGAGATCGCGCGCTGCGCCAAGGAGTTCGAGCTGGCCGGCGGCGCGATCCGGTCGGCCGCGGTGACGGCCGGATACCTTGCGGCGGCCCGTGGCTCGGCGGTCACGGGCGAGGACGTACGGGCGGGGGCGCGGCGCGAGTACCGGAAGGCGGGGCGACTGGTCCTGGAGGGGCGGGCGCCCTGGGCTCCGTAGCGGGGCGGGCGCCGGGTGCCGTGGGCGAGGAGAGGGGGCCACCCGTGTGGGTGGCCCCCTCTCCTCGCCCGTCGGCTTACGTGCCGGTCGGCTCACATGACGCTACCGCCGACCATCTTGCGGATCGTGTTCCAGTCGGCCGTACCGGTCGGGGGCAGGCCTACGGCCGCCTGGTACTCGCGTATGTGGTCGGCGACGCTGCTGTTGTACCGGGCGAGCGTCTCCTTGTCCGAGCGCAGGTAGTCGATGCCTGCCTGTGCGTACCAGCGCGCCTTTTCGAGGTCCTTGGTGTCGGATTCGCGGTTGTACGCCCACCAGAAGGCCGCCATCAGCTGGGTGGTCTGCATGGTGTTGGCGCCGCTCTTCACCGAGTCGGGTGTGATGCGCTGGGCCCACAGGGAGGTGAGGGTCGCCCGGCCGAGCTCGCCCACCTCGTCCGTGTCGAAGATCGCGGCGGAGTTCCTGCCGTTCTCGCGTCCGTCGTCGACGACGGCGTTCTGGTAGCAGGCGAGGGAGGCGCGGGTCCGTGTGTCGATCACGCCCGGGGTCCAACCCGGCTTGAGCGTGCAGGGGTTGCTTCCCCCCAGGCTCGCGAGGCGTTCCTGGGCGAATTCGACGACGAGGTCCTTCGGGTAGCCGAGGCGCCACGGCGGCAGGGTGGGCTGCTGGGCCGGCGGGGGCGGCGGCGGCTGGTCCCCGCCACCGCCACCGTCACCGGGGTCCTGACCGCCCTCGGTCGGGTCGGCACCACCGCCGCCTCCACCACCGTCGCCACCGCCGGGTGCGCCGCCCTCGGTCGGTCCCTCGCCACCGGGGCCGCCGCCCCCGCCGTCCCCGCCGCCCGGCCCCCCGTCCGTCAGGGGCGGCAGGGCACCGGGCGACTTCCCGCCGGGGGTGGGGCCTCCGGTCGCACCGGGCGGAGGCGGGGCTTCGGGGAGCGCGTCGCCGGTGCCCTGCGGCGCGGGCCGGGGCGCGTTCGTCGCCCGGAGATCCTTCGCCGCGCTGACCACCTTCGGAGAGAAGGAGAACCAGAGCACGACGAACGCGATCACGGCCGTCAGCAGGAGTCCGCCCGCCACGACGAGCCAGTTCCCGAAGACGGGGCGCTGGTCGAAGGTGGCGTCGAGGTCGAGGGCGGTGTCGTCGCCGGCCCGTCGGACGGCGACGGTGAAGCGGTGCGATTCCTCGGCGCCGGTCCATCGCACGGCCTGGGGCCGCACCACGAGTTCACCGAAGGCGGCGCGGCCGGGGGCGATCTGCACGGCGTTCGGCCGTACGTCGAAGGTGAGCCGGTTCGCCTCGTCGCGCGCCACGAGGGAGGCGGTCAGCGGGGTGTTGCCGAGGTTGTCCACGGCTATCCGGGCCCGCCCGCGGAAGCGGCCGAGCAGAGCGGGCGGCAGCAGTTCGGCGCGCGTCTCGGTGAAGGGCGTGATGGTCAGCCGGCCCTCCACGACGTCGCGGGCGCCCGAGTTCTCCCGGGGGTCGACACGGATGCCGTACGCGAGAGGCCCGGCCTCCACGTCCGAGGAGCGGGGCGGGGCGAAGGAGATCTCGGCGGTCCCCTCGCTGCCCGGGTAGAGGCGGAGCACGTCCGGCTCTACCCGGGACCAGCCCGAGGGTTTGCCGACGAGGGAGAGGCGGTATTCCTCGACGGTGTCGCCGGTGTTCCGCACCCGCAGTCGGGCGCCGGCCCGTGCTCCGGGCTCGACGGTCACCTCGGCCGGGTCCAGAGAGGTCCACATGGTCATGGGCGAACGTTAAGGGAGCGGGTGGGGTGCCCGGCTGCCCGAAAGTCCCTGCCCGGGGGCAGCGTAGCGTGCCCCGGCAGCCCGTCGGCCGCGGCGCGGGTCCTGCGGTGGCCGGGATGCGGGTGCCGCGGTGGCCGGGGCCGGGTTCCCGGGCGTACGAGACCCGGGTCGGGCGTCGGGTGCGCGATGTACGCGAGGGCAACGGGCGCTGCCCTCATGAGCGCCCCTTCTCCCCTGCTCTGCCCGGAGCGGTTCGACGAGAGTCGGACATCGCAGAGCCACCGCATTCCGCAGAACCACGCTCTCCGAGGAGAACCCGCACCATGCCCACGTACCTGTCCCCCGGCGTCTACGTCGAGGAAGTCGCCAGCGGCTCCCGTCCCATCGAGGGCCTCGGAACCTCTGTCGCCGCGTTCGTCGGGCTCGCGCCCGTCGGACCGCTCAACGAGCCCGTGCTCGTCACCAACTGGTCCCAGTACGTGGCGTCGTTCGGTGACTTCACGGACGGGTACTACCTCGCCCACTCCGTGTACGGGTTCTTCAACAACGGCGGCACCGCCGCATACGTCGTGCGCGTCGGCGGTGGCGACGCGCAGGGCGCCACGCGGGCCGTCGGATCGGCCGCCGCCACGGCCGCCGCGCCGCAGCTCGTGGCCGGTGAGGCCGTCGCGCTCGGCACCTTCAAGGTCGCCGCGATCACGGCCGGCTCCGAGGCCGGCGGTGCGCTGACCGTCGAGGTGCAGGACGTCGAGGGCGAGGCCGAACGCTTCAAGCTGGTCGTCAAGGACGGCGAGAAGGTCGTCGAGAGCTTCGACGCCTCCGCCAAGAAGAGCGCCCGCAACTATGTGGTCGCGCAGGTCAAGCAGCGTTCCAAGACGATCGTCCTGGAGGAGGCCGCGGCCGCGGGGCAGCTCGCCAGGCCCGACGCGCAGGCCGTGACCCTCGCCCCGCCCGCGCGGATACCGGGGCAGGTCGACGCGGGCGCCGATGTCGCCGCCGCCCTGGAGTCCGGGCAGTTCATCGGCGACTCCGCCGACCGCACCGGCTTCGGCGGCCTGGAGGCGTACGACGAGATCAACATGGTCGCCGTGCCCGACCTGATGGCCGCCTACCAGCAGGGGCTCATCGACCTGGAGCAGGTCAAGGCCGTCCAGATCGGTCTCATCGCGCACTGCGAGCTGATGGGCGACCGGATGGCGATCCTCGACCCGCCGCCGTCGCTCAACGCCCGCGACATCCGCAAGTGGCGCCAGGAGATCGCCGGTTACGACTCGCCGTACGCGGCCCTCTACTACCCGTGGATCAAGGCCTTCGACCCGGCGAGCGGCCAGACGCGGGTGGTTCCGCCGTCCGGCCACATGGCCGGCGTGTGGGCGCGCAACGACGCCGAGCGCGGTGTCCACAAGGCCCCCGCCAACGAGATCGTGCGCGGTGCGGTCGACCTGGAACTCCAGATCACGCGCGGTGAGCAGGACCTGCTCAACCCGATCGGCGTCAACTGCATCCGCGCCTTCCCCGGCCGCGGCATCCGGGTGTGGGGCGCGCGGACGCTGGCCTCCGACCCGGCCTGGCGCTACCTGAACGTGCGCCGCTACTTCAACTACCTCGAGGAGTCCATCCTCGTCGGGACGCAGTGGGTCGTCTTCGAGCCCAACGACCCGTCGCTGTGGGCCCGCATCCGCCGCAACATCTCGGCCTTCCTCGTCAACGAGTGGCGCCAGGGCGCGCTCTTCGGCCAGCGCGCCGAGGACGCCTTCTACGTGAAGTGCGACGCGGAGACCAACCCGCCGGAGTCCGTCGACCTCGGCCGTGTGGTCTGTGAGATCGGCATCGCCCCGGTGAAGCCCGCCGAGTTCGTGGTCTTCCGGCTCGCGCAGATCCAGGGCGGCGGGGGCGAGCTGGAGGAGTAGTCCTCCCCCCTTCTCCCCCTTCTCCCCTCCACGCCCGCCGTGCCGCTCGACGCCCCGGCCTTCCGATCTGGGTCCGTGCGCCTGCCGCGCGCGGATCCCCCTCGAACAGGAGTGAACCCCCATGTCCCTCGACACCGGTGACGCCCTCACCACCCACAATTTCGGCCTGCAGATCGACGGCGTCATGGTCGAGACCCTGCAGGAGATCAGCGGTCTCTCGATGGAGCAGGACGTCATCGAGTTCCAGCAGGTATCGGCGGACGGCAAGCCGATCATCAAGAAGCTCCCCGGCGTGAAGAAGGCCGGTGAGTGCACGGTGACCCGTGGTGCCACCCAGTCCGCCGCCTTCACCGAGTGGATCACGTCCTCCATCGCCGGCGACATGGGCGCGGCCCGCAAGGACGCGTCCATCATCTTCCTGGACTACCAGCTCACCGAGGTCAAGCGGTACAACCTGCGCAACGCCTGGTGCACCAAGGTGGAGTTGAGCGCGACGAAGGCCGGCGACGCCGCGGCCCTGACCGAGCAGGTCACCATCACCTTCGAAGAGCTGACGCTCGGCTGATGCGACGCGAGGGATCGGCGGGCACCCAGCAGGGCCGCCAACAGGAGCCGCTCCGGACGGAGTTCGAGTTCGAGCTGCCGCGCGGGTTCGTCGACGAGTCGGGCACCGTGCACCGCAGCGGGGCGATGCGGCTGGCCACGGCCCGGGACGAGCTGCTCCCGCTGCGCGACATCCGGGTCCGCGAGAACCCGGCGTACCTGTCCGTGGTGCTGCTCGGCCGGGTCATCACCCGGCTCGGCACGCTCCCGTCGGTCCACGACGGGACGGTGGAGAACATGTTCGCCTCCGACCTGGCGTTCCTCCAGGACTTCTACCGGCAGATCAACGCGGAGGGCCACACCAGGGCCGCCGTCGCGTGCCCGCACTGCGAGGAGTCCTTCGAGGTGGAGCTGGCCGGGAGCCGCCTGGGGGAATCGTGACGTACGCGGCCGACCGGATCGAGGAGGAGACCGCGTACCTCGCCTTCCATTTCCACTGGGGCATGGACGACATCCTCGATCTGGAACACGCGGACCGGCGGAGGTACGTGGCCCAGGTGGCGTCGCTGGTGGAGCGGTCTCAGGCGTAACGGCGGGACAGGGAAAGGAGGTTGGAGGGGACTGTGGGAATGTTCGAGAAGTGGCGGGCGGCGCGGACGCGGAACGCTCGGGGCGTGGAATCCGGTATACGTGAGGAGAGCGCCGCGTACGTCGCGCCCGCGGCCTCGGGGGATGCGTGGCGGGCGTTGCCGCCCGTGCAGCGGGTCCTGGCCTCGGGTCCGCGGACCGTCGCGGAGTACGGTTTCTCCGCGTCGCTCGCGACCCACTGGAACCCCTCCTTCCAGAGCGACCTGGGCCACGGGGCGGTGCCGGACGCACCGGGCGGCGTCATGCTCGACGCGGTACGGGCTGTGCCTGCGCCTGTGGCACGGGAGTCCGCGGCGCACTCCGAGGGGGCGGAGCTGCCGGGGCTGCGGTTGCCGGTGGCGGGTACGGGGTCGGCGACGGCTTCGGGGGCGGGGACGGCTTCGGCTGTTCAGCGTGCGCCCGCGACACCGCCGGTCGATCGGCCCGCGCCGACGCCTCGTCCCGTACGGGAGGAGGCTGCGGCCGCTCCGGTACGGGGTGGCGGCACGGCACGCGAGGCCGGGAACGCGCCTCGCTCGCCGCATACCGCCGTCCAGCGTGCCGCCGTGGCCCGCAGTGGGACGGATGACCGGGTTGTTCCGGCGTCCACGCCCCAGGTCGGTGCGGCCGGTATCACGCAACCGTCCGCCGGTTCCGCGCGGCCAAGCCCCGTACGGCCCACGCCCGTTCGGCGCTCGCCGCTGGTCTCCGCTCGGCCCGCTCAGCCGCCGCGGCAGCTGGCTCCGGCCGGTGCCGCCCGCCCCGGGGGCGTGGCCGGGCCCGGCACGGCGTCCGTCCAGCGGGCGGCCGCCCCTGCCCGTACGCCGGAGAACGGGGCGCCTTCCACGGATGCGCCCGTCACCGCCGCACCGGAGCCTTCGGCTGCCGGTCGGCCCCAGAACGTCCCGGGTCCCGCTTCCCCCGGCGGGCCCGGGACTCCCGGCCTCACGCCCGGCACTCCGGTGCAGCGCCGCCCTCCCGTACGCCGCTCGCGGCGCGCCCCGGGAGCCGACTGGAACACGACGGCGTCCACGCCGCCGGTGGCTCCGCCGACGTCCGTGGCTCCGCCGGCCTCGGCGGCTCAGGCTGTGCCGGTACCGCAGGCTGTGCCGGCGCCTCAGGCGAGTCCTCCGCCTCGGACGTCGGCAGCCGCGCCCGCCAGTCCCACGGCTCCGGCGTCGAAGGCCGGTCCCGCCTCCCCCGCCGCGCCCACCGGTCCTGCGGCGCCGCGACCCACGACCGGATCCACCGCCTCGGCGCGCCCCGCGACTCCGGTGGCCCGAAGCGTCGCCCGTTCCGCCGCGCCCGCCGGTCCTGCGGCGCAGGGACCCACGACCGGATCCACCGCCTCGGCGCACCCCACTACTCCGGCAACTCCAGTGGCCCGAAGCGTCGCCCGTTCCGCCTCCCCCGCAGGCCCCCTGACTCCGTCGGCTCCAGCGACCCGGACGCCCGTCACGTCCGTCCCCCCGGCGGGTGCGGCACCCGCGCCCGGTTCCGTATCCCCGGCCGCCCCGGACGCCCGCGTACCCACAGGTCAAGCCGCCCCTGTACGCCCCACCTCACCGGTGTCCCAGTCAGGCCCGGCGGCTCCGACGCTCCCGGCGCCCCCGGCCGTACGGGCGTCCGCCAGCGCCCCCGTGAGCCCGACGACCCCGCCGACTCCCCCGACCCGGCCCGGACTCGGCGCCCCGGTTCAGCGCGCCACCACCGACGCGCCGGTATCGCGTGCGAACCCGGTGCCGCGACGGTCTCCGATCGGTGCGCCGATCACGCGCACGGCCGTGCCCTCGGAGACGTCTGCGCAGGCCAAGGCGTCACCCGCCCCGGGAATCCCCGTCGTGCCCGCTCCCCCGCAGGTGGGCCCCCTCACGAGCACCCCGTTGCCGTCGCAGGAGCCCCGTCGGGCGGCCACCCCCGCCCCGGCGTCGGCCGCGTCCGCGTCCGCGCCCGCGCCCGTGCAGCGGGCGACCGCGTACCGGAACCAGCCGTCGCCCGCCCCCGAACCACCCGTCGTGAACGTGCCGACCGCGCCGACCGCGCCCTCGACCGCCGCCCTGCCTCACGGCGCCGCGCCCGACCCGTCGACTCCTCCCCCGGTCCAGCGCGCCACGGCCGCGCCACGGCCTCAGCCTTCCACCGACTCGCCCGCCTCGACGGTGGCCGCCGGCCCGCGCACCTCCGTCACCGCACCCACACACCCGCCCATCCCACCTGTCCTGCCGGTCCCGCCCGTCGTCACCGTCACCGACCTCCCCCGCGCCACCGCGCCCCGCGTCCAGCGGCGGGCCGTGCGTCCGCTCGCCACTGCGCGGCCTCTCACCCCGAGCCTGCCGAACACCGCGAGCACGCCCGCGCCCGGCCCCCAGCAGCCCGCACCCGCGCCCTCCCCGACCGCCGCCGTTCCTCTCGTCACGCCGACCGCCGCCCCCGCCCCGGCCGTTCAGCGCACGGCCGCCGCTCCGCCCCGCAGCGGCGGGGCCGCCCCCCAGGGCTCCCCGCGTCCCGTCGTCCCCCTCGCCCGGCCGTCCGCCGCGCGGCCCGTCGCCCGGCCGGTGGTCGTCCAGCGTCAGACCGCCGCCGAGGCGCCCCCGTCAGCCACGCGCGCGCCCTCGCCGGCCATGCCCGTGGTCACCCCCGCCCCGGTCCAGCGGGCCTCGGCAGCCCCCGTTCCCGCCCCGCACGCGCCACGCGCCGCCACCACGGTCACCCGGACCGCGCCCTCCCCATCCTCGCCCTCGTCCTCGCCCTCCGTGCAGCGCACCGCCGCCCCGGGCCAGGCCGACCCCGAATCACCCACCCAGCTCGACGAGTTGGCCCGCCGCCTCGTCACCCCCCTGTCGCGGCTCCTCCGCGCCGAGCTCCGTGCCGACCGCGAGCGGGTGGGCCGCCTCCGCGACCACGGCCGATGACCGGGACCCGCCCCACCCCCCGCCACCGCCGCCACCACCACCACTGAACGCGCCGATCCGAGAGACCGCCACCATGCCCCAGCAGCCGGACCCCGCATCCACCGTCTTCTTCAAGCTCACCATCGACGGCGAGGACCTCGGCGTGTTCAACAGCTGCGACGGTCTCTCCTCCGAGGTGGAGGTGGAGCAGCGCCGGGAGGGGGGCAACAACGGCTTCGTCTGGCAGTTGCCCACCCGCGTCACCTTCTCCACCATCCGGCTCACCCGCCCGCTCACCCCCGAGACCGCGAACGTCGCCGCCTGGATCTCGTCGCTCGCCACGGGGATCACCCGTCCGACCGCGCAGATCGCGGCGCTGCGTGCCGACGGGTCGGTGGTGGCGCAGTGGGGCCTGGTCGAGGTGCTGCCGGTGCGGTGGACGGGGCCGACCCTCGACCCGAGCAGCCCGGCCGTGGCGACGGAGACCCTGGAGATCGCGCACCACGGCTTCACCGATGCGGGAGGCGCCTGAGATGGCCCCGTTCTTCGGCGGGTCGACGGCCAGCGGCCTCTCCCGCGCCTCGCTCGCCATCCACCAGCCGCCGACCGATCTGTCGAGCTCGTACGGCGGGAGGCTCGGCGAGGTGAAGTTCGAGTTCAACCCGGATCAGCTCCAACTGAGCCGGTCCGCCCACTGGTTCACCGAGCAGGCCGTCGCGTACGACCGGGGCGCGCCGCCCAAGTTCACCGGCAGCGAGCCGGCCCAGCTCCAGCTGGAGGTCTTCCTGGACCGTTCGGGCGACCCGTCGTCGAACGACGTGCAGCAGCAGGTGGAGCTTCTGCTGTCCTGTTGCGAGGTGACCCAACAGAGCATCGCCGCGAAGGCGCCGTCGCCGCCGTGGGTGCAGTTCTCCTGGGGTTCGTTCTCGACGGTGCAGTTCGTCGCGTACGTGACCTCCGTGTCGGCGACGTACACCCTCTTCAGCCCCAGCGGCATCCCGATCCGGGCGACGTGTTCGCTCTCCCTCACCGAGATCTCCAGCGCGACCAAGAAGCAGAACCCGACGTCCGGCGCCCTGTCGGCCCGCCGGGTGCACCGGACGGTCGCCGGGGACTCCCTCGCCTCCCTCGCCTGGCGCGAGTACGGCGACGCGACCCGCTGGCGGGTCATCGCGGAGGCGAACCGCATCGACGACCCGATGCGGCTGCGCCCCGGCACCGAACTGCTGCTCCCGTCCACCACCGAAACGCCGGAGACCGAGGGCGCCTCATGAGCGAGAAGACCTTCACCACCGTCCTCCACGTGCAGCTCGACGGCACGCCGCTGCCGGACCCGCTCGCGGTCCGCCTCACCGAGGGCTGGGTGGACGCGAGCGTCAACGTCCCGTCCGCGTTCCAGCTGACGTTCAGCGACAAGGACGGCACCCTCACCACGAAGTTCCCGTTCCTCAAGGTCGGCGCCATGGCGGTGCTGTCCCCCTTCACCGACGGGAAGCTCGGCGAGCCCATGCTCACCGGCGAGGTCACGGCCGTCGAGGTGGATGCGGCCCCCGGTCACGGCCGGTATCTGATCGTGCGCGGCTACGACCCCGGCCACCGTCTGCTGCGCAGCCGACGCGTCGAGGGCTATCCGAACATGACGGCCTCCGACATCGTCCGGAAGCTCGCCGCGCTCAACCGGATCCCGCTCGGCAAGGTCGACGCGACGCCGACGGTGTACGAGCTGGCCACCCAGCCCAACATCACCGACTGGGACTTCCTGTCCCGGCTCGCCCGGGAGAACGACGTCCGGCTGTCGCTCGACCCGGCCGGCCGGCTCGTGTTCGCCGCGCTGCCCCCGGCCTCCTCGGCGCCCGCCGACACCACGCCGGCGGCGGCCAGCCCGTACGTCCTGGACTTCGGGAGCAACACGCTGCAGAGCCGGGTGTCCGTGACCGCCGCCGGGCAGGTCGGGAAGGTCGACGTGCGGGGCTGGGATCCCCTTACCAAGCAGGCGTTGTCCTCGCCGACGCCCGCCGTCGCGAGCAAGGAGATCGTCTCCGACATCACCCCGGCGCAGCTCTCCGCGCCGTTCGGTCCGGCCGAACTCGCCGCGACCGACACGCCGTTCACGACCCAGTCGGAGGTGACGCAGGCGGCGACGGCGCTCGCCGACGACGTCACCGGGTCGTTCGCGGAGCTGGAGGTCGCCGTCACCGGCAATCCGGCGCTGAAGCCGGGGCAGCCGGTGGCCGTGAAGGGCGCCGGCTTCCCGTTCGAGGGGCGGTACACCGCCACCGGTGTCCGTCATGTCTTCGCGTCCGGACGGCAGTTCGCGACTTGGCTGACCGTGTCCGGCCGGCAGTTCCGGTCGCTGTACGGGACGGCTTCCGGCGGCGGGGAGGCCGCGCCGCCGATGCCCGGTGTCGCGGTCGCGCTGGTCACCAACACCAAGGACCCGCTCTCGCTCGGCCGGGTCAGGCTGCGGTTCCCGTGGCTGTCGGCGACGTACGAGAGCGGCTGGTGCCGGGTCGCCCAGCTCGGCGGGCGCGGGGGCGGCGGCCTCATGCTGCCCGAGGTGGACGACGAGGTGCTGTGCGCCTTCGACCGGGGTTCCCTTGAACACCCGTACGTCCTGGCGGGGTTGTACAACGGCGTCGACAAGCACACCCCGGCGACCGACCGGGTGCCGCCCGTCGACCCGACGAGCGGGCGCGTCCAGTGGCGTGCCCTGACGTCCCGTACCGGTCACACCGTGGAGCTGCGCGAGGAGGGCGGCCGGACGCGTGCCTCGCACGGCATCCGGCTGCGGACCGCGAAGGGCGGACTGAGCGTCGAGCTGAACGAGGCGCGCACCACCCTGACGATCGCCAGCGACGGGACGGTCACCATTTCGGGGGCCCGGGGGGTCACGGTCGAGTCGGGGGCGGATCTCACGCTCTCGGCGACGGGGCGAATCACGCTCGACGCGGGGCTCGGCGTGAACATCAAGGCCGGGACGAAGTTCAAGGTCTCGGCTCTCACCGAGGCCGTGGTCAACGCGCCGGCCCTCATCACGATGACCCCGCCGTTGCCCAACCCGCTCAAGGCGAGCCTGCCGTTCTGACGGCGCTCCCGCCGTCCCGTCCCGTGGAATCCAGAGGAGGATCTTCCCTTGAGTGAGCACTTCGTCGGTGCGGGCTGGGCCTTCCCGCTGCGGACCGGCCCGAGCGGTTCCATCGCGCTCGTCCGGCGCGACCGGGAGATCGAGGAGTCGATGCGGCTCGTCCTCGCCACCGCGCCGGGCGAGCGGCCCATGCGGCCCGAATTCGGTTGCGCGGTACATGAGTTGGTGTTCGCTCCGGTCAACGACTCGACGATGGGCCGGGTCCGCTACGAGGTGATGTCCTCGCTCGACCGCTGGGAGCCGCGCATCGACGTGGAGGAGGTCACGGTCTCCCCCGCGCCAGGGGAGCCGACCACCCTCTTCATCGACATCCGGTACCGGGTGCGCGGCGCCAACAACCCGCGCAACCTCGTCTTCCCCTTCTACGTCATCCCCTCCGAGGACTGAAAGAGCCACCATGGCCCTGCCCGCACCCCATCTCGACGACCGTCGCTTCCAGCAGTTCGTCGACGACGCCAAGCGCTACATCCAGCAGGCGTGCCCCGAGTGGACCGACCACAACGTCTCGGACCCGGGCGTCACCCTGGTCGAGGCGGTCGCGCACATGGCGGACCAGCTCGTCTACCGCCTCAACCGGGTCCCGGAGAAGAACCATCTGGCGTTCCTGGACCTGCTCGGGGTGACGCTGTTCCCTCCCGCGGCGGCCCGCGCCGACATCACCTTCCGGCTCTCGGCGCCGCAGCCGGAGCCGGTGGTGCTGCCCACGGGCACGGAGGTGTCCACCGGGCGTACGGAGACGGAGGAGGCGGTCGTCTTCGCGACGGCCGCCGATCTGACCGTCGTGCCCTGCTCGTTGACGCACCTCCTGCGCCAGGAGGCGGGTGGGGCGCCCGAGGACCGCTCGCAGGATCTTCTCGGCGGTGAGGACGTACCGGCTTTCTCTCCCCTGCCGCGCGTCGGTGATCTGCTGCTGCTCGGTCTCTCGGCGGCGGTGCCGGACTGTGTGCTCGTCCTCGACCTGGACAGCCGGGTGGACGGCGTCGGTGTGGACCCGCGCAGGCCGCCGCTGGTGTGGGAGGCGTGGACCGGGGCCGAGGGCTGGGTCGTGTGCGAGGTCGACGAGGACAGCACGGGCGGGCTCAACCGCCCGGGTGAGGTGGTGCTGCACATGCCGTCCGGGCACGCGGTCTCGCGTCTCGGCGGGCACGAGGCGGGCTGGGTCCGCTGCCGGGTCGTCGAGGCCGCCGCGGGTCTCCCCTCGTACAGCGAGTCGCCGACGGTACGGGCGGCCGGGGCGTTCACCATCGGCGGGACGGTCCGCGCGGCGCACGCCGAGGCGGTGCGGAACGAGCAGCTCGGCGAGTCCGAGGGCGTGCCGGCGCAGCGGCTGCGACTGGCGCACGCGCCGGTCGTGGACCGGCCGCCGCTGCTGCTCCAGGTCGCCGAGCGGGCGGACAGCGGCGTCGACGAGGAGGACCCCGAGGCGGGCTGGCAGGAGTGGACCGTCGTCCGCGACTTCGCCTCCTCGCGCCCCGGTGACCGGCACGTCACCCTCGACGCGACCACCGGCGAGATCGCCTTCGGGCCGTGCGTACGTCAACCGGACGGCACGCTGCGGCAGTTCGGGGCGGTTCCGCCGAAGGGGGCGGCGATCCGGGCGGTCCGGTACGGCACCGGGGGCGGCCGGGCGGGGAATGTGGCCCGCTCGACGATCACCGTCCTGCGCAGTTCCATCCCGTACATCGCGCGCGTGGAGAACCGCGAGGCGGCGCGGGGCGGGGTGGACGGGGAGACCGTCGAGGAGGCCAAGTCCCGTGCGCCGATCAGCCTCCGTGCGCAGGAACGGGCCGTCACCGCCCGGGACTACGAGGAGCTGGCGCGCCGCGCGGCGCCCGAGGCGGCGCGGATCTCCTGCCTGGCGGCGGACGCCGCGGAGGCGGGCGACAACGCGGTCCGGGTCCTGGTCGTGCCGCAGGCCGTACCGGACCGGGGCGGCCGGCTGCGGTTCGAGCAGCTCGTGCCGGGCGAGGAGCTGCTGTCCCGGGTGACGGGCTTCCTCGACGAGCGGCGCCCGCTGGGCACGCGGCTGGCTGTCGGGCCGCCGTTCTACCAGGGGGTGACGGTGGTGGCGACGCTGCACTCCTTCCGGGCGGCCGAGGCGGAGCGCGTACGGGCCGAGGCCCTCGACGCGTTGTACGCGTATCTGGACCCGCTGACGGGTGGGGCGCACGGCGCGGGGTGGCCGTTCGGGCGCCCGCTGCGGGCCGGTGAGGTCTTCGCGGCGCTCCAGCGGGTACCGGGCGTGGAGCTGGTGGACGAGGTCCTGCTGCATCCGGCGGATCCGCTGACCGGCCGCCGGGGTGACACGACGGACCGGATCGAGCTGGCGCCGTCCGCGCTGCTCTTCCCGTTCGACCATCGTGTCCGTGTGATCGAGGCGCGGTGAGCGGGTCCGCGCGGGGTACGGTGCCGGGCCTCGCGACCCCGTACCCGCTGGGGGCGGCGCTGCCCGCCGTCTACGCGGAGGACGACTTCGGGCAGCGGTTCGTGTCCGGCCTGGACGTCGTCCTCGCTCCGCTCTTCACCGTCCTCGACTCCCTTGAGGCGTACTTCTCGCCCGCGCTGGCCCCCGCCGATTTCGTGGACTACCTCGCGACCTGGGTCGGGGCCGAGCTGGGCGGCGACGAGCCGCTGCCGCTCCGCCGGCACGCGGTCGCCTCGGCCGTGGCGCTGCACCGGGTGCGCGGCACCCGGCAGGGTCTCGCGGCGGCGGTGCGGCTCGCCTTCGGCGTGCCTCCGGAGATCACCGAGAGCGGGGGTGCGAGCTGGTCGGCGGCGCCGCTGGGACCGTTCCCCGGGGCGCCGGTGGCCGGGCTGCACGTGGTTCTCCGGGTCGCCGACCCGGCCGCCGTGGATCCGCACCGGCTGCGCGCGGTCGTGGCCGCGGCCCGTCCCGCGCATCTGCCGTTCACGGTCGCGGTGACGATCTCCCCGCCGTCCTCGGCGACCTCTTCCCGTCCATCCGAAGGAGCTTGACCCTGATGAGTGACGCGCCCCAGTCCCGCCCCTGCCCGGACTGCGCGAGCCCGGTACGTGCGGCGGACCAGTCGTTCTGTGACAGTTGCGGCGCGTTCCTGCGCTGGGACAGCCCGGCCGGCGCGGCGAGCGAGGAGGGCGGGTCCGCCGCCACCCCGTCCGGCACGTCGGCCCCGCCCTCCGCGTCGGCTTCGGTTTCGGAGTCCGCGGGGACGGTCCGGGAAGAGCCGGCCTCCGCGTCGGCGGACGATGCGCCGCAGGCCACCGCGGGGGATTCGGCCGGCTCCCCGGCCGAGGGGACGGACAGCCGGTCCTCCGTCGGTCCCGAGGAGGTGACCGCCCCGCTGCCCGCCGTGGCCCCCTCCTCGGAGGCGCCTTCGGCCGCACCGGAGCCCGCGCCCGTCCCCGTACCGGAGGTGGCAGGGACGGCATCCCACGGGCCGGCCTCCGACACACCGTCGGACACGCTCGTGCGGTCCCTCCTCGTCCCGGTCCCGGGCCGTAGTGCCGCGGAGCCGGCCGTCGCGGCGCCGGTGCTCCCCGCGCGTCCGGAGGCGGCGCGGCCGACGGTGCGGGCCGCCGAGGCGGCCGTTCCCGTGCCGGGCGGCACGCCGTGTCCGGCGTGCTCGCTGGCCAACGCCCCGGGCCGTCACTTCTGCCGCTTCTGTGCGACTCCGATGGTCCCCGAGCAGCTCTCGACGGCCGAGGGCCCGTACGCGGGCCGGCGTCCCGGGCTCAGCCGCGACCGGAGCCGCTGGATCGTCCGCGCCCTGATCGCGGCGGGCGTCGTCACCGTGGTGGTCGGCGGCATCGTCGGCGGTCCGCCGGCCGTCCGTGCGATCCAGGACCACTTCGCCAAGCGGGTCCCGGTCCACCCGGTGGCCTGGGCCGCCTCCCACTCCGCGCCGAAGCAGCAGGCGAAGCTGGCGGGCGACGGGTACTCCAACACCTGGTGGGGCACGGGGTACGCGGGCGACTCGGCGGGTCAGTACATGGAGGCCAGGTTCGCCGAGCCGACCGATCTGCTCAGCGTCCTGATCACGCCGGGCAGCTCGAAGAACACCACGCAGGCCGACGGCCAGGCGACCCCGCGCACCTTCGACCTGGTGGTCAAGGACTCCTCCGGCGAGACGCACGTCTCGCAGCACCGCATCAACGACGGCGGCACCCAGCGGGTCGACGTGCGGGTGCGGGACGCGCTGACGGTGCAGTTGGTGCTGCGTACGGCGTGGCGTGCCGACCCCACGAAGCAGGTGGCGGTCGCGGAGCTGGAGTTCTTCGGCAGGTCCGTGTCCTGACTCCCCGTCCGAGCGGGCAGCGGCCCGGAGCGGGCGGAAGTCACGGGGCGGGACCCCTTCTCAGGGGCGGGGCCGGGGAGAACGATGATCCCCTGGGTACCTGACCGAAGGAGGGGTCCATGCGCAGCTATGCCGGCGTGCTCATCGGCAATCTGATCCTCGCCGCGTTCGCCGGTCTGGCCGGACCGGTGCTCCTCGTCGTGGGGTACGTCGCCTGGGTCGAGGGTGCCGCGTGGTTCTGGGTGGCGGGCGCCCTGGGCCTCGGGGCGGTGGGAACGGCCGTGATCCCCTTCGCAGCGGTCCGGAGCGCCCGGCAGGAGTTTCCCCGGATCACCCGGCGGAACCGGGAGCGGGACGCGGGCCCCGCCTACGGGGACGACACCACGGTGGTGTGGGCGCCTCGCTCCCCCGGGGGTGCGGTGGGCGCGCGCTTGGTACGGGCGGACGTCCGCGAGGCGTCGTTCGTGCGGTACAGCCCCGAAGGGGGTGGGACGTTCACGACGTACGGGGGCGATCACGATCCGGCAGAGTTCAAGGCGACGGTCGGGCTGAGGCTGTGGGTCCACGACGGGGAGGACGCCGCCGGGTGTTCCGGGGGACGCGAGGTCACCGAAGAGGTCCAGGTACCGTCCCTGTGCCTGTCGGCGATCACGGCGGGGCGGCTGGCCGTCCTCGTCGATCCGCCGGACGCGCCGACGCCGGGGAAGGTCACGGTCCTCTGGCCGCGCAGCCTCCTCCTCGCGGGGACACGGACGTGCCGGGTGATCGACCTCGACGGACGCATGACGGACGTGACCCGTTACGCCCGTCGTCAGCTGGAGCAGATGCGGATATCGATGTCGGTCGGCGGTGTCGTGATGGACGGCGACCTCATCGACCTCCGGCGCCTCGACGCGGCCACGGCGGCCCGGTACGCCGCCGTGGCCCGCGAGGTGGTCGAGGAACGGGCCCCGGTGACCGAGCCGGGCGAGGAGGCCCGTCGGCTGGCGGAGTTCCTCCCGGGTGAGGAGGGGGCCTTCGGCTCTGTCCCCCGCCGCTGGTCGCGCCGCGGCGGCCACCTGGTGCTCGCCCGGTTCCTGTCGCTGCGCGGCAGGACCACCTTCCAGGACCACGGTCCGGTCCTGGACACGCTGCTCCGTGTCCGCCCGGCGGACGGCTCACCCCCGTACGACGTGGCCCGGCGCCTGACGGTCCCGATGAACTATCTGGCGGTTCTCCACCACACGAGGGACGTCGTTCTCCGGGTCAGCCCGAACGGCAGGTCACAGGTGGTCGACTGGGCCCGCACCAGCCTCCTCGCCGGAGTCACGACGGCCCAGGTCATCGCGCCGGACGGTCGTGGAATCCCGCTGCCGAGACGCTCCGAGGCCCTCTGGCCCCTGATGAACCTGCTCGTCGCCCATGGCGTCTCGAACCCGACGCCGGTCCTCGACCTGCGCGAGCCCCGGACCCGCGCAGTGTCGGAGACGGTGATGGAGATGATCCGGGGCGCGGAAGTGCGGGTGGACGAGACCCGGCTCTAACGAGCTCGTGCACGGTTGGCGGTGAGGTGCCGGACGTCAAGGACGGGCAGGAGTCGAGTCAACGGTCAACCAGCCGTGGACGCGGGGCTTCACCCGTGGATTCCGCGTCGGTGTCGTCGGTGCCGACCGGGCCGCGGGGAAGCATCCGGTCCAGCCACTTCGGCAGCCACCAGTTGGTCCGTCCGAGGAGTGTCATGGTCGCCGGTACCAGCACCATGCGTACGACCGTGGCGTCGATGAAGATCGCGGTGGCCAGGCCGAGCCCGAACATTTTGGTGGAGGGGTCCTCGGCGACGGCGAAGGACAGGAAGACCGCCACCATGATGAGGGCGGCCGAGGTGATGATCCGGGCGGTGCGCGAGACGCCCTCGACGATCGCCGTGCCGTTGTCGCCGGTGCGCAGGTACTCCTCGCGTACGCGGGAGAGGAGGAACACCTCGTAGTCCATCGACAGGCCGAACAGGATGGCGAAGAGGAACATCGGGATGAACGACACGATCGGAACGGTCGCTTCCAGCCCGATGAGTGCGCCTCCCCAGCCCCACTGGAAGACCGCGACCATGATGCCGTAGGCCGCGCCGATGCTCAGCAGATTCAGCAGTACCGCCTTGAGCGGTACGAGTATCGAGCGGAAGACCAGCATCAGCAGCAGGAACGACATCGCCAGCACGGCGGCGACGAACACCGGCAGGCGTTGGCTGGTGCGTCGGCCCACATCGGACAGGCTCGCGGCGGCGCCGCCGACGTGGGCCCTGGCCGGGCCGTGCCCGATCGCCGTGGGCAGCACGTCGGTGCGCAGCCGGGCGATGGTGTCGGCCGTGGCCTTGTCCTGAGGGCTGCTGGTCGGGAACACCACGAGGGTCGCGATGCCGGTGGCCCGATCGATGTGCGTCGGCGCGACGGATGCGATGCCCGGATCCGCCGCGACCGTCGCGACGAGTCGGTCCAGCACTCCCGGATCACCGGTGGGGTCCGCGGCGATGACGAGGGGACCGTTGGTGCCCGGGCCGAACCCCTCGGCGACGAGGTCGTAGGCCCGGCGCTCGGTACGGCTGTGGGGCAGTGAGCCGTCGTCGGGCAGGCCGACGCGCAGGCCGAGCACGGGCAGCGTCGCGGTCAGCAGCAGCCCCGCCGCGCCGACCGCGTACGGCACCGGGTGCCGGCTGACGTGCCCGATCCAGCGACGCCACCCGGCGGCGTGGGCGGCGTCTGCCGCCGGGTCCCGCCGCCGTGCGAGTCGGCCCGGCTTCCTGGTCTGCAGAGCCCGGGCGATCCGGCCGGCCCGGGCCAGGCGTGGGCCGGCGGCGCCGAGGAAGGCCGGCAGCAGCGTCACCGACGCGAGCACCATCGTCAGGACGACGATCGAGACGGCAACCCCGCCCACCGTCATGAACGGCACGTTCGCGACCGCCATTCCGAGGATCGACACGACGACGGTTCCGCCGGCGAAGACCACCGGCCGCCCCGCCGTGGCCACCGCTCGTCCGGCCGCCTCGTGCGGATCGAGCCCGCGCGCGAGGTACTCCCGGTGCCTGGCGAGCACGAACAGTGCGTAGTCGATGCCCACTCCGAGCCCGACCATGCTGCCCAGGACCGGTGCGAAGGTGGGGACGTCCGTGACCCCCGCCAGTACCGTCATCGTGGCGACCCCGACGGTCAGTCCGAAGACCGCCATGCCGATCGGCAGTGCGGCGGCGACGAGCGAACCGAACGCCAGGAACAGGATCGCGGCCGCGGCGACGAGGCCGATCAGCTCGCTCGCGCCGCCGTCGGGGTCGGAGAAGGCATAGAAGAGGCTCCCGCCCATCTCGATGCGCAGGGGCAGTTCGGCGCGCAGCCGGTCGCCGAGATCGACGAGGGCGTCGAGGTCTTCTGCCGACAGCCGGCTCTGGTCGGGGTACTGCACCCGGACGACCGCGATCCGCCCGTCGGCCGAGACGAGGCCGCCGCGCACGGCGGTGTCCCCGCCCGCGTCGAGTGCCCCCGCCGGGTCGCTCGTGCCGAGCACGTGCGGCAGCCGCTTCACCTCGGCCCGCAGCCGCGTGAGGGCGGTGCGCGCACTGTCGTGGTCGAAGAACGTCGCAGCGCCGTCGAGGGGGGTGACGACCACCTGGGCGGTCATCCCCTCCTGGCCGGTGCCGGTCCGCTCGATCAGTTCCGCGGCCCGCTGGGAGTCCAGTCCCGGAGCGGTCATCGAATCCGCATTCCGCCCGCCGAAGGCGATCGCGGCGAGGACGGCGAGCGTGGCGGCGACCAGCCATGCCGCGATCACCCGCCAGGGATGGCGGGCGGCGCCTGCGCCCAGGCGCAACAGGGCTTTCGAGAGCATCGGGTCCTCCAACCACCTCGTCGGCCGTCCTTGTACGGCCGCCGATGCCGAGGCTCGTCGCCAGGGCGCTCCGCGGCATCGGCCCGCGAGCCGCGGATCCGTCGGCCCCGGGGCGGAGTGACGACCCGTCCTTTCGGCCGATGCGCGGCACGCCGCGGTCCCTAGGCTGAGAACCGTGCTCCGAGACGACCTGCGAACCCTGTGGACCGAACCCCGGCCGCCCGACGCGCCCGCCCGGGTGCGGCGGGACTGGGCGCTGCTCGCCGCGGGCCTTGCCGCTGTGGCGCTGGAGGCCACCCTGCGCGAGGACGTCGTGTGGCGGCCGGTGGCGGTGGTGTTGGCCGTATGGCTGTGCCTGCTGCCCCTGTGGCGCCGGACCCGCCCGCTGGCGATGGTGACGCTGGCCTTCGGCTCGGTGATCCTGCTTCCGGTGGCCTCGCTCGTCGCCGCACCGCGCGAGCCCGTCGGCCTGTACACCGGCGGGGTCGTGCTCGTGCTGGTGTACGCGCTGCCCCGGTGGGGATCGGGACGCGAGATCGTGCTGGGCGGCGCGGTGATCCTCGCGGTCGGCGCGCTGTGTGTCGTCACGGACGAGACCCCGGTCGTCGAAAAGGTCGTGGGCTTCGTCTTCCTGCTGCTGCCCGGCGTGGTCGGGGCTGCCGTGCGGTTCCGGGTGACCGCTCGCGAGCGGCAGTTGGAGCAGGTGCGCTCCCGCGAGCGCGAGCAGCTCGCCCGGGAACTGCACGACACGGTGGCCCACCACGTGTCGGCCATGGTGATCATCGCCCAGGCGGGCCGGGTGCTCGCGGGCACCGACCCGTCCGCCGCCGTCGAGGCGCTGGAGGGGGTCGAGGAGGAAGGGGCGCGCACGCTGGAGGAAATGCGCGCCATGGTCGCCACGCTGCGCGACCGCGAGGTCGGCGCCGAGCTGGCGCCCCCTGCAGGAGTCGCGGATCTGGAGCGCCTGGTGCGCACCCCGGGTGGTCGCCTCAGGCTCGACCTGGGGCTCGACGGCGAACTGGACGCGCTGCCCCCGGCCGTGGACGCGGCCGTCTACCGGATCGTGCAGGAGTCGGTGACCAACGCGCTGCGCCATGCCGTCGACGCGACCGAGCTCGTCGTTCGGGTCGCCGCGGAACGGCACTCGGTACGGGTGAGCGTGCGCGACAACGGCCGGCGCACCGGCCGGGGTCGCGACGGATACGGACTTACCGGACTGCGCGAGCGCGCGACCCTGCTCGGCGGCACACTACGAGCCGGGCCGGGTACCGACCGGGGCTGGCATGTCGAAGCCGAACTGCCGAGAGCGAGGAGCGAGAGCGGTGTCCATTCGCGTCCTCGTCGCTGACGACCAGACGATCATCCGCACCGGGTTGCGGATCATTCTGAACGCCCAGCCCGGTATCGAGGTGGTCGGCGAGGCCGCCGACGGGCGGGAAGCGGTACGTCTGGCCCGCGAACTGCGCCCCGACGTCTGCCTGTTCGACATCCGGATGCCCGTACTCGACGGGCTCGAGGCCACCCGGCTGGTCGCCGGCCCGGGCGTCGCCGACCCGCTGGCCGTCGTCGTCATCACCACGTTCGACCTCGACGAGTACGTCTACGGCTCACTGCGTGCCGGCGCCCGCGGATTCCTCCTCAAGGACACGGGACCGGACCTTCTGGCGCAGGCCGTACGGTCGGCGGCCGACGGTGAGGCGCTCATCGCGCCCAGCGTCACCGTCCGCCTGCTCCAGACGTTCGCGGACCTGCCCGCCGGCCGGCCCGCGGCCCAGCCGGTCTCCCCCGTCACCGCCCGCGAGGAGCAGGTGCTCCTCGCCGTCGCGCGCGGTCTGACCAACACCGAGATCGCCGACGTGCTGCACATCAGCCTCAGCACGGTGAAGACGCACCTGGCGAGCTTGATGGCCAAACTCGGCGCCCGCAACCGGGTCGAGATCGCGATGTGGGCCTACGAAACGCGCCGTGTCCTCCCCGGAACCTGAGCCGGGTGCCGGGCCATGTCCCCTGAGTCCCCGCCCGGACATCAGGACTCCCGGCAGCTACCGCGCCAGTCTCCACCTGCACGCCTCGATGATCTGGATCAAAGACCTCACCAGGACAGTCGGTGATCACGACTCGATGCGCGCCCTAGGCGGGTCGTCGGCGCAGCGCCAGGAGTGGGCCGATCGCCAGCAGAAGGGCGAGTGCGGCGAAGCCGAACGTGAGGGTCGTGGCGGTCGCGACGGCGGCGACGAGCAGGGGGCCGCCGGCGTCGCCGAGTTCCCGGCCGAGTTCGGCCGAACCCATGGTCTGTCCCAGCCGCTCCCGCGGGGTGCCGGCCGCGAGGGCGGCGAAGCCGAGCGGGGTGATCAGGCCGGTGCCCGCGCCGATGAGGGTCGCTCCGGTGAGTACGCCGAGGAGGCCGGGGAGCATGGCGCAGCCGAGTCCGGCGGCGGTGACGAGGAGTCCGGCCGTGAGACCGGTACGGGTCGTCAGGCGGCCCTCGTCCAGGGCGCGGCCGGCTGCGGGCTGGACGACGGCGGCGGTCAGGGCGAGGAGGGAGACGGCGGCGCCGGTGGCCACGGTGCCGAGGCCGGCCGCGCGGCCGGAGACCGGCAGGAAGCCGACGCCGACCGAGAGGGCCGCCGTCGCGCCGGCGAGGGCGGCGGTCGGCGCCAGGAACGTGCGGGAGGTCAGCCGGCGGGCCAGATCGAGCACGGTCTGCCGGGCCTTGGGGAGCGGCGGCACGACGGGCACGGCGAGGGACGCCCACACCGCGACGGCCGCCGCGAGGACCGCCATGACCGTGAAGAGGAGGCGCAGTCCGCCGGCCCAGACGAGGATGCCGCCGAGGAGCGGGCCGAGGGTGTAGCCGATGGACTTGTGGAAGCCGTAACTGCCGAAGGCCCGCCCGTGCTTGGCGGCCGGATTGAGCCGGGCGACGAGCGCGGAGGCCGAGGGCGAGAAGGCGGAGGCGGCGGCGCCCTGGCCCAGGCGGGCGGCCCACAGCCAGCCGGGGCTGTCGGCGATCGCGTACACCGCCGAGGCGGCGGCGAACGCCACCAGGCCGCCGAGGAGCACGGGGCGCGCGCCGATCCGGTCGGCGAGGGTGCCGAAGACCGGCTTGAGGAGGACCTCGGCGCCGTCGTACAGGGCGAGGAGCCCGCCGAGTATCAGGAGCGAGGTGACGGCGTCCTCCGAGAAGCCGCCGAGGCTCGCGGCGATGCCGTGGGCGCCGAACGCGGTCGTGAAGCCCGCCGCGTACAGGGGCCACATCGCGGCCCGTGGCGCGGTCGGCCGGTTCTGCGCGGTCAGCGGGTTCTGCGCGGTCATGCTTCTGCTCCTTCGCTTCCAGGCGTTGCGTCGTGAGCCGGGACGGGGACGGGTGCCCCGCGTCACACGGCATGGCCGGGTTCGCGCGCCGCCCCCCGGGGAAGGCTCGGTCGTGACCATCGGCTCCCGTGTGCTGCTCGACCGTGTGACGCTCCTGCTCGCGGGCGAGTTCGGCATCGTTCCGGCCTCCCTCACCGAGGGGCCGGCGGGCACGGCGACCCGGAACTTCGTGGCGGAGACGGACACGGGCGACCGCTGGTTCGTGAAGACGTACCCGGCCGGGACGGATCTCACCCGGGCCGAGGCCGCTGCCGGGCTCAGCGAGTACGCCCGGCTCTGCGGTGTGCCCGTGGCGCGGGCCCGTCCCGTCATCGACGAGGAGCGGCTGGTCGCCTCGTACCGGGCGACGGCCCTCTCGGTGACGGCGTACGTCGCCGGAGCGGTCACGGCCGACGGACGGCTCACGGGCCGGAGATGGGAGGCGGTCGGGACGGCGATCGGGCGCCTGCACCGGGGTCTGGCCCGCCATCCGTTCGGCCGGCCCACGCGCGGCCCGAGGGACCGGTCCTTCGATCCGGCGCGCGCCCGCGTGCGGCTCACGGACCTGGTGCGCCGGTACGAGGCGGAGCCGCCGCGCAGCGGTTTCGAGCAGTGGGCGGCGAGAGCCTCGGGGGAACGGCTGGCCGCGCTGCATCACGTGGAACGGCTGCTCGAGAAGGCGCCGTCGGAGACGACCTCGCAGATCGTGCACGGGGATCTGTCGGGGCCGAACGTGCTGTTGCGGGGTGACCGCGTCGCCGCCGTGATCGACTTCCATCCGCCCGGCCGGCGCGACGCGATGTGGGAGCTGGGGCGCCTGGCGCTCGATCCCCGCACCGTGCTGACCCACGCGGACTGGCCGGAAGGCCTCGCGCGGCTCGTCGCCGCCTACCGCGAGCTGCATCCGGTGCCGCCGGTGGCGGAGCTGGTGAGCGTGGTGCGGCTGACGGCGGCGTACCTCGGGTGCGCGGTCTACCCCTTGAACACCGTCGTCGACGGGCTGGGACCGGTCACACCGTCCCTGGAGGCGTACGCCCGGAGTCGCGTTCGGGCCGCGGTCGAACTGCGCGAGCGGCTCGACGAGGCGGAGGAGGTACTCCGTGACCACCTCAGGTAGCGACCCCCGCCCGGCGCGGCCCGTGGAGTTCCTCGACGTTCGCCGGATCAGCTTCGTCGAGCACCCTCTGCCCGCCCTGACACCGTGGGAACAGGGGGAGGTGGACCGCCTGTGGGCCGACACGAAGGCCCGCACGCCTACCACGTTCGACGGGCCCCTGGTCGCGAGTCTGGGAATCGATCTCCCCGCGCCCGGTGTGCTGGTGGCGCGCTGGGCCCGGCTCTCCTACCGGCACAGGGCCCTGCGGGTTCTCCGGCCCCCCGAAGACGTGCCGGGGTCGGTGTTCGTCACGGTGCTGCTGCCCACCGAACGGGGCCTCGTGGTCGGCCGCGGGGCCCCCACCACAGCCGCACCCGGCCGCTGGACGCTCCCGGGTGGCTCGGTGGAACCGCCTGCCGACGGTCACCCGCTCGACGGGCAGGCCGTGCGGCGCGACGCCGCGCGAGAGCTCGCCGAAGAGCTCGGGGTCCGGATCGCCGACGAGGAGTTGCGGTTGTTCGCGGTCACCCGTGGACGCCGATTCGGCAGCCTCGGTTTCCATTTCCTCGCACCGCCCGTGGCCTGCGCCCTCGTGCTCGGGCGGTATGCCGAGCTCGTGGCCGTGGAGACCGGGCGTGGCGGCGGGCCCGAGCTGGACGTGGTCGCCTTCGTGTCGTCGGTCGCCGAGGCGCAGCGGCTCGGTCCGGGGGCGGACTATCTGCCTCAGGTCCTGCGCCGGTACGGCGATTCGGTCTGAGCCCGTGCCTGGCGGCTCAGCACGGAGCGGCGTCCCGGCGCCGTGGTCGGCACCGGGAGCGCTCACGACCGTGTGAGTGAGGTCAGGTCCGTAGCCACACCGCCGTGTCCGCGGGCAGGCGGCCGTCGGCGGCCAGGGGGCCGCTCGCCAGGAGCAGTTGCTGGTGCGCCGGGAGTTCGGCCGGGGTCGCGGAGAGGTTGACCAGGCACAGCAGGCCCTCGCCGCGGGCGAAGGCGAGCACTCCCTCCGCCGCGGGCAGCCAGGTCAGGGGGCCGTCGCCGAAGCCCGCGACCGAGCGGCGCAGCCTCAGCGCCTCGCGGTAGAGCGCCAGCATCGACCCCGGGTCCGTCTGCTGACGGTCCACCGCGTAGTCGTCCCAGTCCCGGGGCTGGGGAAGCCACGGCTGGGAGCCGGCGTCGGAGCCGAAGCCGTACCAGGGCGCTCCGGCGGTCCACGGCAGCGGGACGCGGCAGCCGTCGCGGCCGGGGTCGGTGCCGCCGGAGCGGGCGTGCATGGGGTCCTCGATCCTGTCCGGCGGCACTTCCGCCTCGGGCAGTCCCAGTTCCTCGCCCTGGTACACGTACACCGATCCCGGGAGCGCCAGGGTCAGCAGGGCCGCCGCGCGGGCCCGTCGGGTTCCGAGGGCGAGGTCCGTGGGGGTGCCGAAGGTCTTCGTGGCGAAGTCGAAGCCGGTGTCGGCGCGCCCGTAGCGGGTGACCGTGCGGGTGACGTCGTGGTTGCAGAGGACCCAGGTCGCGGGGGCGCCGACGGGGGCGTGTTCGGCGAGGGTGTCGTCGATGGTGCGGCGCAGCCGGTCCGCCTCCCAGGGGCAGGAGAGGAAGTTGAAGTTGAACGCGGTGTGGAGTTCGTCGGGGCGGAGGTAGCGGGCGAAGCGTTCGGAGTCGGGGAGCCAGACCTCGCCGACGAAGACGGCTCCGTACTCGTCGGCTATCGCGCGCCACGCCCGGTAGATGTCGTGGAGTTCGTCCTGGTCGATGTACGGGTGGGGGTCGACGCCCTCGACGAAGTCGGCGAGGGCCGGGTGCTTGGCGAGCAGCGCGGCGGAGTCGATCCGTACGCCGGCGACTCCTCGTTCGAACCAGAAGCGGAGGACGTCCTCGTGTTCGCGGCGCACGGCCGGGTGGTCCCAGTTGAGGTCGGGCTGTTCGGGGGTGAAGAGGTGGAGGTACCACTCGCCGTCCTCGACCCGGGTCCAGGTCGGTCCGGAGAACTGGGAGGGCCAGGTGTTCGGCGGGAGTTCACCGTTCTCGCCGTGGCCGGGCCGGAAGTGGAAGAGCTCGCGCTCCGGGCTGCCGGGGCCGGCCGCGAGGGCGGCGCGGAACCAGGCGTGCTGGTCGGAGACGTGGTTGGGGACGATGTCGACGATCACCCGGATGCCGAGTTCGCGGGCCTCGGCGATGAGCTTCTCGGCCTCGGCGAGGGTGCCGAATGCGGGGTCGATGGTGCGGTAGTCGGCGACGTCGTAGCCGCCGTCGACCAGGGGCGAGAGGTACCAGGGCGTGAACCAGACGGCGTCGACGCCCAGTTCGGCGAGGTAGGGCAGTCTCGCCCGGACGCCCGCGAGGTCCCCGGTGCCGTCGCCGTCGCCGTCGGCGAAACTGCGCGGATACACCTGGTAGATGACGGCGTTGCGCCACCAGTCGTCGGTGCGATGCGAGTGAGGGGCTGCCACGTGACGGTCCTTTCGGGCAGGTCGGGGTTCTTCGTCGCCGGCCCGGATGCTGCGGGGCATGGAAGGCGGGCCGGCGACGAAGGCATGGGGTGGTGCGCGGGAAGCGGACGGACGGTCAGCCCTTGAGGCCGCCCGCCGTGAGGCCGCTCATGATGTTGCGCTGGAAGACCAGGAAGATGAGGAGGGTCGGCACGGACGCGATGGTCAGCGCGGCGATCAGGACGTTGACCGGGACGCCGTTGGAGAGGGAGTAGATGCCGACGTTGAGGGTCTGGCCGGCGGGGTCGGGCAGCGTGAGCATCGGCCAGAGGAAGTCCTTCCAGACCCCCACGACGGCGAAGATCGACACGACTCCGAGGATCGGCCGTGAGATGGGCAGCACGATCGACCACAGGATCCGCATCGGGGACGCTCCGTCGATGGACGCGGCGTCCAGGAGTTCCTTGGGGATCGAGTCGAAGAAGCGCTTGAGCAGGAAGATGTTGAACGCGTTGGTCACCGAGGGCAGCCAGATCACCCAGGGCGAGTTCAGCAGGTTGCGCTCGAAGATCGGCAGGTCCAGGACGGTCAGGTACTGGGGTACGACGAGGACGGTCGCCGGGATCATCAGGGTCGCGAGCATCATGCCGAGCACGGCCTTGCCGAAGATCGGCCTGAGCTTGGAGAGGGAGTAGGCGGCGGCCACGTCGAGCACGAGCTGGAAGGCGAGCGCGCCGAACGCGTAGTAGAGGGTGTTGAAGAGCAGCGTGGAGAGGTCCATGACCTCCCAGGCGCGCGAGTAGTTCTCCGGCGCGAAGGTTTCCGGCACCAGGGTCGGCGGTGTCTGGATGACCTCCTGGGTGTCCTTGAAGCCGCTGGACACCATCCAGTAGAGGGGGCCGAGGAACGCCAGGGTGAAGCCGCCGACGACGACGGCGAAGACGACCCAGTAGAGGGCCTTGCCGCGGGGGCGGGCGAGCTGCGCCGGCGAGATGAGTGTGCGTGTGGACATGGTGGTCTCCCCGGTCCTACTCGTCCTCGGCGCGGCTGAGCTTCACGTACGCCGCCGAGAATCCGGCCAGGAGTACGAGGAGGAGCAGGCCGAGCGCCGCCGCGGCACCGTAGTTGTTGAAGTTGAAGGCGTACTGGTAGATGAGGTAGACGACGGTCGTGGTCGATCCCTCGGGGCCCGCGCCCCCGGTGAGCAGGAACGGTTCGACGAAGACCTGCATGGTGGCGATGACCTGCATGAGCAGCATCAGGGAGAGGATCAGGCGGGTCTGCGGGATGGTGACGTGCCAGATCTTGCGGAACAGCCCGGCGCCGTCGAGTTCGGCCGCCTCGTAGAGCTCGCCGGGGATGCTCTGGAGCGCCGCGAGGTAGATCAGGGCGGCGCCGCCCATGTTCATCCAGGTCGACGCGATGACGACGGAGAGCATGGAGAGGTCGGGGTCCTGGAGCCATTGCTGCTCGGGGAGGCCGACGGACCGGAACAGTTCGTTGAGGAGGCCGTAGCCGGGGTCGTACAGGTACTTGAAGAGGAGAACCGAGGCGACCGGCGGCAGCATCACGGGCAGGTAGACGAGGAGCCGCAGGTAACCCTGGCCGTGGTGGAACTCGTTGATGACGAGGGCGACGACGAAGGGGACGACGAAGCCGAAGACGAGCGCGAGCACGGTGAAGAGGAGCGTGTTGCGCCAGGCCTGCCAGAAGGCCGGGTCGTTGACGACGGTGACGAGGTTGTCGAAGCCGACCCAGGTCGACTGTCCGCTCTCGGTCTTCTGGAAGGCCAGGAGGAACTCCCTGACCATCGGGTACCAGGAGAAGAAGGCGAAGCAGAGCACGGCGCCGATGAGGAAGCCGTGGGCGGTGAGGTTGCGCCGCAGGCTCTTCGCGAAGCGGGCACGGCCACCGGGGGGTACGGGTCCCGCCGCGGGCGGCGGGGAGTGGCGGGCACTGCCCGTCGTGCTCGGGGTCAGGCTGGGGGCCGACATCGTCGCTCCTTGGTACTGGTCTGCCGGGGTGGTCCTGGGAGGGGTCGGGGGCCGGCGGGGGCGGGCGGTCGGTCCGCCCCCACCGGTGCCCGTCACTGGGTGGCGAGGACCTGGTTGACCTGCGCCTCGGCGGTGGCGAGGAGCTTGTCGATGTCCGCGTCCTCGTTGGTGAGGAGGCCGGACATCACGTTGTCGAGGACCTTGTAGACCTCCTGCGCCTTCGGCGGCTCGGCCTTGCCTGCGACGGGGTTGTCCATGAAGGACTTGAAGTTCTCGACCGGCATGGTGGCGTTGGCGACGCGTGCGGCGTCGTCCTTCGTCTTGGAGTCGTTCAGCCAGAAGTTGGGCTGCGGCACGCCGACGGGGAGCGCGTCCTGCTTGGTGCGGGCCCAGTCGAACTGGCCCTTGCCGACCGTGAGGTTCTTGAAGTTGAGCCAGGCGACGGCGGCCTTGATCTTGTCGCCGGAGATGCCCTGCTTGATCATGTAGTTGTTGCCGCCGGCCAGGGTGTTCTTCTCGCCGGGGATGGGGCCCATGCCGAAGTTCTCGTACTTCGCGCCGAGTTGCTGGACCATGTACGCGATGTCGTCGGGGGCGGCGAGGAACATGCCGAGCTTGTCGGTGGCGATCTGCTTCTGCAGGTCGCCCCACTTGAGCAGCTGGGTCTTGCCCATGCTGTCGTCCTCCCAGCGCATGGCGTGGAGGTTCTTGGCGACCTGCTTGCCCAGCTCGTTGTTGAAGGCGGCCTTCTTGCCGCTCGCGTCGACGACCTCTCCGCCGATGCTGTACATCTGGGCGGTGAAGTGCCAGCCGCCGGTGTTGCCGGCGCTGTACTCGCCGAAGCCTGCGACGCCGTTGCCGAGTCCGGCGATCTTCTTGGCGGCGGTGCGGACCTCTTCCCAGGTGCGCGGCGGGGCGTCGGGGTCGAGGCCGGCGTCCTTGAAGAGCTTGCGGTTGACCAGCAGGCCCATCGTGTAGTTGCTGGTGGGGAGGCCGTAGAGCTTGCCGTCCTGCTTGAGGGAGTTCAGGACGTTCGGGTCGATGTCCTTGAGGAGCGGGACGCTCTTGTCGTTGACGTACGCGGTGATGTCCGCGGCGCCGTTCTCGGAGAGCACCTGCGGCAGGTCGGTGAAGTAGGTGTAGAACACGTCCGGCTGGGACTTGGCCTTGAGCATCGCGGTGAAGCGCGGCGGCTCCAGACACTGGCCGGGGGTGGAGCGGCCCTCGATGGTGACATTGGGGTACGTCTTGTTGAACGCGGCGACGTCCTCCTTCCACTCCTTGAGCTCGGCCGCCTTCGCCGCGGGGGGCATGCAGTCGATCGTGAGCGTGACCTTGGTCTTCGGGTCCAGCGGGGCGGTGGGGTCGGAGGACCCACCGCCCTCGGAACCGCCGCTGCCGTTGTTGTTGCTGCTGCTCGTGCCGCAGGCGGCGAGCGCGGTCAGCGTGAGCGCGGAGACGAGGGTGACCGCGCTGGCGCGGCGCGTACGGCGGAACCGGGCACTTCTCATGGGTGGTCCCCTTCGGGCCTGAACGTGGAGGTCGCCCCACCGCCTGTGCGTTGTGGGGCGCCGCACACTCAATCACCATCAACAAGTGAACGCAAGATATCGCGCCGATTTCGTAATTGCCCGACAGCCAAGGGCTGATGAGTCGAATACACCACTCAGGAAACCGACAGTTCAACGGCTCTGCAGGGGGTCCACGCGCCCGGTTCCTGGCGGGGTCGGCCAGAACGCACGCAAGACCGATGCAAGTGGCTGCAAGCCACCTGCATCGGCCTCGCTGGGGAGTACGGGTTACGGGTTACGGGTTACGGGTTACGGGTTGACGTTGATCCTGAACGTGGAGGTGGTGTTACGGATGTCCACGGCGTTGCCGCTCAGCCGCAGCCCGTTGAAGGTCACCTCGCCCACGGCGGGCCCCTGCCCCGACTCGGGCATCTCGTTGGCCCACAGCCCGAACCCGGACTTCGCGTCGAAGGCGTCACCGCTCTTGCGTGCACCCGTGATCGAGACGTCCGTGAACACGGTGTCCTTGATGGGGAACTGTGGCTGACCGCCCACGTAGTTCGTCTGGAACATCACCCCGCTGTACGTGGGGTCGACGATGTCCACATGGTTCACCCTGATGCCCTGGAAGACCTTCGAGGCGGAGAACACCCAGATGCCGGGGAAGGTCTGGGAGCCCCAGAAGTGGCCGCCCGCCCGGACGATGGAGATGTTCTCGAAGGTCGTCGGTTCGGTCCCGAAGCCGTTCATCGGATAGCCGAAGTCCAGGGACGAGATGGTGATGCCCGCGTAGACGAACGTGTCGGCGATGTGGATGTTGCGGAAGGTGTTGTCGTAGCCGCCGTAGACGGCCACGCCCGCCGCTCGCCAGGTCAGGGTCGTGGTGAGGTTCTCGTAGACGTTGTTCTTCATGTCGGCGCCGCCGGCGTCGATCGCGGAGAACAGGGCGAAGCTGTCGTCACCGGTCGCCCGGGCGTCGTTGTTGACGACGTGGTTGTCCGTCGAGCCGTTGGTCATGTTGATGCCGTCGGCGAACAGGTTGCGGATCCGGGAGTTCTTGATCGTCATCCGGTCGGTGTTGGCGCCCCAGTAGAGGCACACCATGTGCTCGTTCCAGATGTCGTCGATGACGATGTCGGTGACGTTCGCGAAGTCGAAGACCTTGCCCGGTCCGTCGATGCGCGAGGTGTAGTTGCCGAAGTAGGCGAAGCCCTTGAACAGCGAGCCCTTGGCCGCCGCCTCGGCGCGGAAGCCGACGTCGGTGTTGTCCTGGGTCGACGGCGCGTGGAACGTCGTGAACCACGGCCCGGCGCCGACCACCTTGACCGGCTTCCCGTACACCTGGAACTTGCTCGCCGTCTGGTAGTCGCCCGGCGGCAGGTAGACACCCACGAGGGTTCCGGTGGTGTCCATCCGGACCTTGTCCAGGGCGTTCTGCACGTCCTGGTGGCCGAATCCGGCCGGCACGGTGTACGTGGCCGGGTCCGGGTTCCCGACCGGGGCGACCTGCTCCAGGTTGACGAAGTCGATCGCGTACGTGGAGGTGTTCGCGGCGTCCTTCTGGAGCCGGATCCTGCTGCCCGCCTGGACGGTCTCGCCGAGGAGGAGGTGCGCCTCGTCGTAGATGTGGCGCGGGGCGCCCGAGCCCGGGGAGTTGCCCGGACCGGCCTCGGCGCCGTACAGCCAGGCGTACTTGGACGTCAGCGGCAGCGACTTCTTGAACACCCCGTCGACGTAGACGTTGATGGTGGAGTCGATGCCGCCACCGCCCGGGGAGTCCGGGATGGAGAAGCGGGTCACCAGGGTGTTGGTCGAGCGCCGGGTGGTGAACTCGACGTACTCCCCCGTCGCGTCCAGGCTGACGGCCTTGCGGCCGGAGGCCTCGCCCGCGATGTCGCCGATGGTGCGGTTGGGCCCGGCGACGGTGGCTCCGCCGCCGACGGTGCCGTCCTCCGCCTCGTACATGTCGTACGGCATGTTGGCGCCGCGACCCACGAAGAGGGGCTGGCTGGAGGTGTTGTTGGCGCGCTTGACCGGGAGTTCGTCGGCGTCGTCGGCGACGACCGTCTTCACCGTGTACGAACCGTTGGCCGCCGTCCACGGGCCGAGGGCCACCTCGGTGCTCGCACCGGCCGCGAGGGCTCCGTTGTGGGCTCCCGTCAGGGTCTTGACGACCGCGCCCGTGGAGTCCGTGACGGTGAGGGTGACGCCGTGGCTGCCCGCCGCGCTCGCCGCGGTGCCCTGGTTCTTCAGGGCCACCTTGAAGGTGACCGTGTCGCCGGCCGCCGGGCTGGACGGCGAGGTCGTCACCGAGGCGGCGACCAGATCGGAGCTGGACACCGGCGCGACCACCAGGGCGGTGGGGCGGGTGTAGGTGTTGTTGGACTCGTTCTGCTCGATGACGGCGCTCGCGTCGTCGGCGACGGCGCTGAGCTGGTAGCTGCCTGCGTCGCGGGCTCCGATGGAGGCGCTGACCGTGGTCTGTGCGCCGGCGGCCAGAGCCCCGACCTGCGCGGTCGCGACCTTCGTGCCGCCGAGGCGCAGCGCGACGGCGCTGGCCGGCGCGGCGGCCGGACCGGTGTTGCGGACGGTGGCGCTGACGGTGATCGGGTCCGACTCGACGGGCGAGGCGGGCGTCGTGGTGAGGCCGGTGACCTCCAGGTCGGGGTTGGGGGCGGGGACGCCGATGATCTGGAACTCGGCGAGCTGGCCCGCCGGGGCGCCGGTGTTGGCGGTGAATTTCAGCTGGACGTCGGCGACGCGGGCGGAGACGGGGATGGTGACGGTGTTGCCGCTCGCCGGGTCGAAGGTGTGGCTCTTCGCGACGGCGATGCTGCTGAAGCCGGTGGCGCTCTGTTCGCGGCCGAGGACCTCGACGGTCTGGCTGCGGGTCGACCAGGCCGTGTCCGGATTGAGCTTGAGGACGAGGCTGTCGACGTCGGCGTTGGAGCCGAGCTTGACGGTCAGGGTGTTCGGGTAGCTGCCGCCTGCGCCTTCCCAGTAGGTGCTGACGTTGTTGTCGTTGGCGTTGGCCGCGACGAAGGTGTGCACGACGGAGGAGGCCTTGATCTCCTTGGCGACGGCGAGGTTGGAGCCGGTGCCGCCGCTGCCGGTGCGGGTGACGGCGTTGCTGTCGGTCGAGCGGTTGCCCGCCACGTCCTTCGCGCGGACGTGGTAGGTGACGGAAGCGGAGACCGGCTGGTTGTCGGTGTAGGTGGTGACGTTCCCGGCGACGCTGCCCCGGAGGACGTTGTTGGCGTAGACGTCGTAGCCGGTGACGCCCGTGTTGTCCGAGGAGGCGTTCCAGGTCAGCTTGATCTGGCCGGCGGTGGGCTCGGTGAACGCGAGGTTCGCGGGCGCCGTCGGAGCCTGGGTGTCGCCGGTGTCGCCGGTACGGGTGACGGCGTTGCTGTCGGCTGACTGGTTTCCGGCCGCGTCCTTGGCGCGGACGCGGTAGGTGACCGTCTGGTTCGCCGGCCGGGTGTCGGTGAAGGTGGTGACGTTCCCGGCGACACTCGTCAGCAGGGTGCCGTTGGCGTAGATGTCGTAGCCGGTGACGCCGGTGTCGTCGGTGGCGGCGTTCCAGGTGAGCCGGATCTGGTCGGTGGCCGGCTGGGTGAGGGCGAGGTTCGCGGGCGCGGACGGTGCCTGGGTGTCACCCGAGGTCGGCCCGTAGACCTCCAGTTCGGAGAGCTGGGCGGCGGGCTGGACGCTGTTCGCCGTGACGAGGACCCGGACGTACCGGGTGGTGGTCGCGTCGAAGGTGATCGTCGCGGCCCGTCCCCCGGCGGCGTCGAAGGTGTACGCCCGGGAGGCGGTCAGATCGGTGAAGGTGGTGCCGTTCGCACTGCCCTGGAGCTTGAGGGTCTGGCTGCGCGCGCCCCAGCCGTCGGGCAGCCGGAGGACGACCCGGTCGACCCGGACGGACGAGCCGAGGTCGGCCTGGATCCACTGCGGGAGGGCGTTGTTGGCGCTCTCCCAGTAGGTGGCCCGGTTGCCGTCGTTGGCGTTGCCGGCCGCGTACACCTCGGTGTGGCTGCTCGCGGTCAGGGTGCGGCCGCTCGCCAGGTTCGCGGAGGACCCGTCGGCGGCGTGGACCTCCAGTTCGGAGAGCTGCGCGGCCTGCCAGCCGGTGTTGGCGGTGATGTCGACCCGTACGAACCGGGCCTGGGTGGCCGGGAAGGCGACCGTGACGGTGTTGGCCGTGCCCGGGGCGAAGGTGTAGGAGGCGGAGTTCTTGAGGGTGGCGAAGCTCGTGCCGTCGGCGCTGCCCTGGACGGAGAGCGTCTGGTTGCGGCTCTCCCATCCGGCGGGCAGTTTCAGGACCACCTCGTCCACGCGGGTGGTGGCGCCGAGGTCGACCTGGACCCATTGGGGCAGGCTGCTGCCGGCGCTCTGCCAGTACGTTCCCTGGTTGCCGTCCGTGATGTTCCCGGCGCCGTACTCGGCGTGGGAACCGGACGCCGCGGCGGGGTCGCCCAGGGCGATGTTGGGGCCGCCCGCCGCCTGGGCGGACATGAGGGGTCCTCCCAGGGCCAGAAGGCTGGTCGCGATCACGGCACTCAGGCCCCGTGATCTCCAGTGGCGGAAACTCATCCGTCCTCGCTCTCGATTCGTGGGCACGGGGTCAGCCGGTCCGGTTGACGACGAACGGGGAACCGGGCTCGACGAGGACATCGCCCTCGGCCGAGTTGGTGATGGTGACCCCGGTCAGCGTCGCGCTGCCGCGGGCGCCGCTCATCGCGAGGATCCCGGAGCCGTTGACCGACTTGTCGATGCGGACGTTGGTGATCCTCACGTCCGGCATCTCGCCGCCACCCGTCTTGAACTGGATGCCGTCGTAGGTCGAGTCGAGGATCTCGGTGTCCCGGATGGTCACGCCGGGGATGGGCTGGCCCTGGGCGAAGAGGGTGATGGCGCCGAACTCCTGGTCCTCGTTCCAGAACGCGCCGCCGGTGCGGTGCAGGGCGTTGTTGGAGATGAGGGTCTGGCCGGAGAAGGGCAGCGGGTCGTGGTCGGTCGCGAGCATGATCCCGGGGTAGTTCATGGTGTCCGAGATGATGTTGTTCTCGATCGTGTTGCCGTGACCGCCGTAGACGGCGATGCCGTTGGCACGCCAGGGCAGCTGGATGGTGTTGTTGCGGAAGTGGTTGTCGTGGCCGACGTCGACCGAGGTGTCCTTGACGTACTTGCTGGCCCAGACGGCGAGGGCGTCGTCGCCGGTGTTGCGGAAGGACGAGTTGAAGACGGTCGAGTTGCGGGTGCCGTTGGCGAAGTTGATGCCGTCGGCGTAGGTGTTGCGGATCCGCATGCCGGTGAACTCCAGGCCGTCTCCGGGGCCCCACAGTTCGGGGATGTTGGAGTAGTCGCGGCCGGCCCAGACGCCGACGTTGGCGTGCTCGATCCAGACGTTGCTGATCTTCGTGTCCTTGCCGAAGCGTCCGTTGAGGCCGACGCCGCCCTCGGCGTTGCCGTCACCGCCGCGGATCGTTCCGGAGCCGAAGATGGCGATGTCGGAGATCTGGGTGTTGTGGTCGATGTCGAAGCCGAAGTTGCCCTCGTGCGGGTGGTTGATGCCGCCGGCCTCGTGCGGTGGGGTGAGGGTGTGGAGCTGGGAGTGCCACATGCCCGCGCCTCGGATGGTGACGTCGCGGATGCCGACCTGGTTGAACTGACCGCGGTTGAGCGGGTCGTCGGTGAGGATCTTCTTCTCCTGGCGCCACTGGCCGGCGGGGATCCAGACGCAGGGGATCTGGCCGTTCTGGTCGGCGGTCACCGCGCGCTGGAGGGCGTCGGTGTCGTCGATGCCGTCGTTGGGGACGGCGCCGTACTCGGTGATGGAGACGCAGTTCGCGGGCTTGGCGGCCGGGGGCGCGACCTGCTCCAGGTCGATCAGATCGATGATGTAGAAGGACGCCGAGTCCCCGGCGTCGCGCTGGAGGCGGAACTTCGTACCGACCGGGTAGGACTGGGCCAGCAGGGCGTGCGACTCGTCGAAGAGGCGCCGGGCGTCACCGCCGGGACGGTTGGTGAGTCCTTCGGGGTCGTCGGTGCTGCCGTAGAGCCAGCTGTGCTTGGACGACAGGATCAGCTTGCGGACGAAGACGTCGTCGGCGTAGAGGCTGATCGTGGCCTCGGCGCCGCCGCCGGCGGCCGCGTCGGGCACCGAGTTGCGGACGACGATGGAGTTGGCCGGGTTGGTGGAGGTGAACTCGACGAACTCACCCGTGGTGCCCAGCCGGACCGACTTGCGGCCGGAGGACTCGGTGGCGAAGTTGGTGTGCCCGAAGGTCCGCTTCTGGTCGGCGGTGAGCAGGGTGCCCTGGTAGCGGGCGTCCTCCGCCTCGTACTCGGTGTACGGAACGGCGGCGCCCCGGCCCACGACGAGGGAACGCGAGAAGACGTTGTTGGTCTCGTCGGTCTCGGTGAGGGTGCCCGTGGCGTCGGCGGTCGCGGTGAGCGTGGCACCGCCGGTGGTGGCGGTCCAGCTGCCGGAGATCGGCACATTGACCGTCTGGCCCGCGGCGATGGTGCCCGTGGTGCCGTTGAGGGTGGTGGTGCCCGCGGTCAGCCGGGTGACCGTGCCGGCGGCGGTGGTGGTACCGCGGTTCTGGACCGCGGCGGTGAAGGTGACGGCGGAGCCGACGGCGGGGCTGGTGGGGTTGCTGGTGATCCCGGTGACGCGGAGGTCGGGGCCGGGGCTCTGGCCGACGACCAGCTTCGTGGCGGCCGTGCGGCTGTTGTTGCCGTTGTCCTGCTCGGGGACGGTGTCGGTCGGGTCGACCACCGCGGAGACGGTGTACGAGCCCATGGGCCGCTTGCCCACGGTGACCGGGACGGTCGCCGAGGCGCCGGCGGCGAGCGCGCCGACCGGGGCGGAGCCGGCCACGGCACCTTCGACGGTGACCTGGACGGTGGTGGCGGCGGCCGCCGCCGTGCCGGCGTTGCGGACGGTGGCGTGGACGGTCACGGAGTCCGTCTCGGAGGGGGTGGACGGCGTCCAGGTCAGATCGGTGACGGTGAGGTCGGGGCCGGGTGCGGCCGCGCCCACGACCTGGAACTCCGCGACCTGGGCGCCGGGGGCGCCGGTGTTGGAGAAGAAGGTCAGCCGCAGGTCGGCGTAGCGCCCGGTGACCGGGATGGTGACGGTGTTCTGCCCGCTGGAGGGGCTGAACGCGTAGTCGGCCCGTGCCTTGAGCGAGGTGAAGCCGGAGGCTGACTGCTCCCGCCCGAGGACCTGGATGGCCTGGGTGCGCGGGCCCCAGACCTGGGCGGGGTTGAGCTTGACGACCACGGCCGTGACATCGGCGTTGGCGCCGAGCCTCACCGTCAGGTCGGCCGGGAATCCGGCGGACTCCCAGTAGGTGGTGGTGCTGTCGTCGTTGGCGTTGGCCGCGACGTACGTCTGTGTCGTGGAGCTCGCCTCGATGGGCTTGTTGCGTGCGAGGTTGGTGCCCGTGGGCGGCGGGTCGACCGGGCCGCCGCTCTCGCCGTAGACCTCGACCTCGGAGAGCTGGGCCGCGTTCCAGCCGGTGTTGGCCGTCACCTGGACGCGGATGTACCGGGTCGTCGTGGAGGCGATGCCGACGGTGACGGTGTTCGACGCGGAGGGGTCGAACACCCGTGGCTGGGGTGCGGCGAGGGTGGTGAAGGTGCCGCCGTCGGTGCTGCCGAGCACGGCGACGGTCTGGGAGCGGGCCTCCCACGTGGTGGGGAGCTTCAGGACGACGCTGTCGACGCGGGTTCCGGCGCCGAGGTCGACCTGCACCCACTGCGGGAACGATCCGGCGGGGCCTTCCCAGTAGGACTGCTGGCCGCCGTCGGTGACGTTGCCGGCCGGGTAGGCGCTGTGGGCGCCCGATGCCGTCGTCGTTCTGCCGAGGGCGAGGTTGGCCGCGGCTGCCGCGTGTGCGGTGACCGGCAGGAGTCCGACGGCGATCAGTCCGGCTATCAGGACACCGATCGTCAGCCGCCAGCTCAGGATTTTGCCTCTCATATGGGCCTCTCCGTCTGCTGGGCCACCGGCTCGGAGCCGACACGGGGCCGTTCGCCAGGAACCCAGCGGAACTCTGACAATGAATGACGGCGAGATACAGACTTATTGAGCATTTTCGTTAATCTTTTGCGCCGCCGGGGTGTCAGGTTTCTAGCAGGTCACGTCTTTGTCAACAGCCGTGGCAGAAACGGGGGTTGGGCCACCGCATCCCCGCAGGTCAACGACAAACGGCTCCGGCGCCGGGGAGGCGGTGAGGCCTCCCCGGCGCCGGAGCCGAGGAACGGTGAGCGGAGGGGTCAGACGGTCGGCGGCGGCGCCGTCGAGCCGCGCACCACGAGTTCGGGCTCGAAGAGGAGCTCACCGGGGTCCGTCTGCGTGCCCTGGATCTGGGCGCAGAGCAGCTCGACGGCGGCGCGCCCCATGGCCTCGATGGGCTGGCGCACGGTGGAGAGCGGCGGCTCGGTGCAGTTCATGAAGGCGGAGTCGTCGAAGCCGACGACGGACACCTGCGAGGGGACCGAGAGGCCGCGGCGGCGGGCGGCCCTGATGGCGCCCAGGGCGAGCGGGTCGCTGGCACACACGATGCCGGTGACGCCCCGCTCCAGGAGGCGGGTTGCGGCGGCCTGCCCGCCTTCGAGCGAGAAGATCGACCGCACGACGTACTCGTCCGGGAGCTCTCCGCCGGCGGCCTCGGCCACGGCGCGGGCCGCTTCGAGCTTGCGGCGCGAGGGGACGTGGTCGCTGGGGCCGAGGACGAGGCCGATCCGTTCGTGCCCGAGGGAGGCCAGGTGGCGCCAGGCCTGCTCGACGGCGACGGCGTCGTCGCAGGAGACGCAGGGGAAGTTGAGCCCCTTGATGGAGGCGTTGATCAGGACCACCGGGATGTTGCGCTCGGCGAGCTGGTGGTAGTGCTCGTGCGGGGCGTCGGCCTGCGCGAACAGTCCGCCGGCGAAGACGACTCCGGACACCTGCTGCTGGAGCAGGAGGTCGACGTAGTCCGCCTCGGAGACGCCGCCCTTGGTCTGGGTGCACAGGACCGGGGTCAGTCCCTGCTGCGCGAGCGCGCCGCCGATGACCTCCGCGAACGCGGGGAAGATGGGGTTCTGCAGCTCGGGCAGGACCAGGCCGACCAGGCGCGCGCGCTCGCCCCGCAGCTGGGTGGGCCGCTCGTATCCGAGCACGTCGAGCGCGGTGAGGACGGACTGCCGTGTCGCCTCGGAGACACCGGGCTTTCCGTTGAGGACACGGCTGACCGTCGCCTCGCTGACTCCCACCTTCTTGGCCACTTGAGCAAGTCGTCGCGTCATGAGCGCAAGAGTATCGCAAACTTCGCAAGCGAGTTGCGTCATTGCCATCCCCTTGCAGGGGGCGAACGCAACCCATGAGAGCGGACAACGCTTGAAGGGTTGACGGGCAGAAGGGCGCCTCATAACTTCAGGCCTTGATAAAAGGCTTGCTGTTGTTGCCCGTTGGGCGCGAGACGGCGAAGGGATTGTCAGGTGCATAACACACATATGGGTGTACGCACGTTCTTCCGGCGGGGAGTGGAGAGACGAGAGCGACGAGCGGCCGCCGGGCTCCGCGCCCGCCGCCTCCGGCCGCTCACCGCGCTGACCGCCGGCGTCCTCGTCGCCGGCAGCCTGGTCCTCACCGGGCCCGGCACCGCGCAGGCCGCGGGCGAGCGGGTCGACGTCTGGCTCACCACGACCTCCGACTCCGGCGGCCGTACCGTCACGCGCGGTCTCGCCCAGCAGGCGCCCCTCGCGTTCGGCCCGGCCGGCGGCTCCGCGAACCACACGATCACCGTCGACGAGAACACCACGTACCAGCAGTTCGAGGGCGGGGGCGCGTCGATCACCGACACCACCGCCCATCTGCTGCGCGGCGGTGCCATCAGCGCCGCCACCCGTGACGACGTGATGCGCAAGCTGTTCTCGCCGACCGAGGGCATCGGTCTGTCGTTCGTCCGCAACCCGATCGGCGCCTCGGACCTCTCCCGGCCCGGGAACGTCTCCCTCGACGACACCTGCTGCGATCTGGGCGACTTCGGCTCCAACGGCTACGACACCAATGTCCGGCTGCTCACCGCGCAGGCCAAGCAGCTCAACCCGGCCCTCCGGGTCAAGGGCGTGCCGTGGAGCGCCCCGGGCTGGATGAAGGACAACGGCCGGATGGACCAGATGGGCTGGCTGAAGGCGGAGTACTACCCGCTGTACGCCCAGTACCTGGTGAAGTACGTGCAGAGCTACCAGGCCGCCGGGGTGAAGGTCGACTACCTCTCCGTGCAGAACGAGCCGAACTGCTGTCAGGCCGGCAACCCGACCGCCATGAACTACCCGGGGATGAGCTGGAACCCGGCCGGGCTCGTCGAGTTCACCAAGAACCACGTCTACCCGGCCTTCCGGGCCGCGGGCATCACCACCAAGGTCCTCGTCCACGACTGGAACTACGGCGACTACGCCAACTTCGGCGCCGGCATCCTGAACGACGCGGGTGTGCGCAACGATCCGCTGTTCGGCGGCATCGCCTGGCACGGCTACTTCGGCGACCCGGCCGTGGGCACCCAGGTCCACAACCAGTACCCCTCGGTGAAGCAGTTCAGCACCGAGCACTCGGGCGGCACCTGGATCGGGAACCAGCACAACGAGGACATGAGCGACATCGTCACCTACGCCCGCAACTGGAGCGGCAGCCTGGTCAAGTGGAGCCTGGGGCTCAACCAGAACATGGGCCCGCACAACGGCGGCTGCGGCACCTGCACCGGTCTCATCACCGTGCAGGAGGGCGGCGCCCGGGCCGGACAGGTCGACTACACGGTCGAGTACTACACGACGGGGCACCTCACCAAGTTCGTGAAGCCCGGCGCGTACCGCATCGACTCCACCGCGAACAGCACGGTCCAGAACGTGGCCTGGCGCAACGCCGACGGCTCCAAGGCGCTGATCGCCCACAACGGCGGGACCTCCGCCCAGTCGGTGCGGGTCGACTGGGGCAACCAGTCCTTCACGTACACGCTGCCCGCCCGCACCACCGCGACCTTCGCCTGGTCGGGAACGACCGACGGCGAGAGCGGCACCGGCACGCTGACCGGTCTGGCCGGCAAGTGCCTGGACGTGGCCGGCGGCGCCACCGCCGACGGCACCCCCGTCCAGCTGTACGGCTGCAACGGCACCGAGGCGCAGCGCTGGACGCTCGCAGCCGACGGCAGCGTCCGGGCGCTCGGCAAGTGTCTCGACGTCACCGGCGGTTCGACGGCCGACGGCGCCCAGGTCCAGCTGTACAACTGCAACGGCACCGCGGCTCAGCGCTGGACGTACAACGCCACCACGCACGACGTGGTCAACACCGGCGCGAACAAGTGCCTGGACATCACCGGCAACTCCTCCGCCGACGGGACCAGGGCGCAGATCTGGACCTGCACCGGCGGGGCCAACCAGAAGTGGACCCACAACGCGGCCTGATCCCCCGCCCACCCCTCAACTCCCCTCCCCCGCACAAGGGCCCCACCAAGGCCCTTCAAGGAGCCCGCATGCCATCCGCACGTCCCCGAAGAAGGGTGAGCGCGGCCGTCGTCGCCGCGACGGCCGTCCTCACCGGCCTGCTCACCGGCGGTCTGCCGAGCGCCGCCGCCCAGGAACCCGCGCCCCGAGCCGTCGACCGGTTCGAGGGTGAGGTCCCCTTCGCGTCGCCGCCCGCCGAGGGCCTGTTCACCTGGGGGAACGCCACCGAGTCCCACCCGAAGCTCGAACTGAGGGAGCGTGCCGACGCCCCCGAGGGCGGCTCGGTCCTCGAAGGCCGCTACGACATCAGCGGCTGGGGCGGCTTCACCCACGACTTCGCGTTCGACCGGCCGGCGCACGACTGGACGGCGTACAAGGGCATCCGGTTCTGGTGGTACGGCCAGAACACGGCGCCGCTGCCGCCCGGCTCGGGCAAGCGGATCGCGCTGGAGATCAAGGACGGCGGCGCGAACGGCGAGGCCTCCGAGCTGTGGACGACCTCGTTCACCGACGACTGGGAGGGCTGGCACCTCGTCGAGGTCCCGTTCTCGGAGTTCCAGTACCGGACCGACTACCAGCCCGTCGGCGGCATCGACCAGGTCCTCGGGCTCGACCGGATGTGGGGGTACGCGGTCACGCTCCCGACCGGCGGGCCGGGGGCGTTCGCCCTGGACGGCGTCGAGCTGTACGGCACGGCGGAGCCCGCCCTGAACACCAAGGTGGTCACCAGGTCCGTCGTGCACCCCGTCGACGAGGGCGGCAGCGCCCGGGTCGACGTCTCGGTGGCCACCACCGGCTCCGGGCCGATCGGTGAGCCCGTCACCGTGACGTACGAGACGGAGAGCGGCGGCACCGAGCCGGGAGGGGCCGAGCCGGGGAAGGACTACACGCCGGTCACGGGCAGCATGGTGTTCCCCGCCGGGACGCCGTCCGGTACGACGCGCTCGATCACGGTACAGACGCTGAAGGACGGCGCCGCAGAGGCCGCCGAGAGCGTTCCTCTCAGGCTGACGGTCGACGGCGCCAAGGCACCGGCGGAGACCCCGCTCGTCGTGGTGAACGCGCACGGCCTGCCGTATCTCGACGCCAGGCTGCCGGTACGCAAGCGGGTCGCCGATCTGCTCTCCCGGATGTCCCTGGCGGAGAAGGCCGGCCAGATGACGCAGGCCGAGCGCAACGCGCTGCGCGCGCAGGGGGACATCGCCGGGTACGCGCTCGGCTCCCTGCTCTCCGGCGGCGGCTCGGTGCCCACCCCCAACACGCCCGCGGCCTGGGCCGCGATGGTCGACGCGTACCAGCTGCGCGCACAGGCGACCCGCCACCAGATCCCGCTGATCTACGGCGTGGACGCGGTGCACGGGCACAACAACGTCATCGGCGCGACGATCATGCCGCACAACATCGGCATCGGCGCCGGCCGTGACCCGGAGCTCGCCGCGCGGACCGGCGCCGTCACGGCGAAGGAGGTGCGGGCGACCGGCGTGCCCTGGGACTTCGCGCCGTGCGTCTGCGTGACCCGAGACGAGCGCTGGGGCCGTTCCTACGAGGCCTTCGGCGAGGACCCGGCCCTCGTCACCGCCATGGAGACCGTCATCAACGGGATGCAGGGTGCGCGGAACGGCAAGGACCTCGACCGCAACGACAAGGTCCTCACCAGCGCCAAGCACTTCGTCGGCGACGGCGGCACCGCCTTCGGCTCCTCGACCACGGGGTCGTACACGATCGACCAGGGCGTCACCGAGGTCACGCGCGCGGAGCTGGAAGCGGTGCACCTGGCCCCGTTCGCCGAGGCGGTGAAGCGCGGTACGGGCACGGTCATGCCCTCGTACTCCTCGCTCGACGTCCTCGGGGACGAGCAGGGTCCGGTGAAGATGCACGCCAACGCCGAGATGATCAACGGCGTCCTCAAGGACCGCATGGGCTTCGAGGGCTTCGTCATCAGCGACTGGCAGGCCATCGACCAGATCCCCGGCGACTACCCCAGCGATGTGCGCACCTCGGTCAACGCCGGTCTCGACATGATCATGGTGCCGACGAACTACCAGGAGTTCACCCGGACCCTCACCTCCGAGGTCGAGGCGGGCCGGATCTCCACCGCGCGGATCGACGACGCGGTGGCCCGCATCCTGACCCAGAAGTTCCGCCTCGGTCTGTTCGAGAAGCCGTACGCGGACACCACGAACCTGCCGTCGATCGGCTCGGCCGAGCACCGCGCGGTGGCGCGGGAGGCCGTGGCGAAGTCGCAGGTGCTCCTCAAGAACGAGGACTCCGTCCTGCCGCTGAAGCCTGCCCAGAAGGTGTACGTGGCCGGGTCGAACGCCGATGACCTCGGCAACCAGGCCGGTGGCTGGACCATCAGCTGGCAGGGTTCCTCCGGCCGCACCACGACCGGTACGACGATCCTCGAAGGGATGCGGAAGGCCGCGCCGGAGGCCGGGATCGGCTGGTCGAAGGACGCCTCCGCGCCGACCGAGGGCTACGACGTCGGTGTGGTGGTGGTCGGCGAGACCCCGTACGCGGAGGGGTTCGGTGACGTGGGCAACGGCAACGACCTGGAGCTGACGGCCGCCGACAAGGCGGCGGTCGACAAGGTCTGCGCGGCGATGCCGTGCGCGGTCCTGGTCGTGTCGGGACGGCCGCAGCTCATCGGCGACCGGCTCCCGGCCGTCGACGCCCTGGTCGCGTCCTGGCTGCCGGGCACGGAGGGCGACGGCGTCGCCGACGTCCTCTACGGCAAGCGGCCGTTCACCGGGCAGCTGCCGGTGACGTGGCCGAAGTCGGAGTCCCAGCTGCCCCTCAACGTGGGCGACAGCAGCTACGACCCGCAGTACCCGTACGGCTGGGGGCTGACCACCCTCACCTCGGCGCCGTCCGGTGGGGAGCCCGCGCTGCGGGCGCTGCGGGTCGCCGGCAAGGCGCTCCAGGCGGTCGGCCGGGGCGACTCCGCCGAGGGGCGGAAGCTCGTCGCGGTGGCACGGCAGATCGTCCAGCAGAGGATCGGCCAGAACATCACCGAGGCCACGGCCAAGCCGTTCGCCGACGCGGACCATCTGCTGCTCACCGGCGATCTCGCGGGCGCGGTCGGCAAGCTGACGGAGGCGTACCGGGCCGCGGGCTGACTGGTGCCGCTGTGATCCGGCCCCCCGGGAGAGCTCGCTCCCCCGGGGGGCCGGGCTTGTCGTGGTCACGAGGCGTGCCCCGGGGGTCGGGCTTGTCGTGATCACCTTCCCGAGCTATCTTGCATTGCATGGTTCCTGGTAACGCAATGAACGAGGCGGGCGACAGGGTCCCCAGCCAGCTCCGCAAGGGGGTGCTGGAGTACTGCGTCCTCGCGCTGCTCAGGGACGAGCCGAAGTACGGCGTCGAGCTCGTCGCCGAGCTCTCCGCGGTCAGCGTCATGACCACCAGTCAGGGCACGATCTACCCCCTGCTGTCGCGACTGCGCCGCGAAGGGCTCGTCGACACCGAGCTGCGCGACTCCCCCAGCGGACCGCCGCGCCGCTACTACACGCTCACGGGTGTCGGCCGGGCCTCCCTCGCCGAGTTCGCCCAGGCGTGGCCGCTGTTCAGGGACGCCGTCGATCACTTCCTCACCGACCCACAGGGGGATTCCGCATGAACGCCACCGACCAGCACCCGCTCGTCACCGCCTACCTCGACGCCGTCGCGCGCGAGACGGCCGAGCTGCCCGCCGAGCGCCGGGCCGAGCTCCTCGCGGACCTCCGCGAGCACATCGAGGTCAGCGGCGCGGAGGGCGACGACCAGGTCCGCGCGGTCCTGTCGGGCCTCGGTGAGCCGCGTACCGTCGCCGCTTCCGCCCTCGCCGAGGAGGCGCCGGCCGGACCGGCGGCGTCGCCCAGGACCGGCCGCACCAAGCTGACCGCGACCCTGCTCGGCGTCTCCGGAGTGCTCCTCGTGCTCAACCCGTACGCCGGGGCGATCGCGCTGATCGTCGCCCTGGTGCTGCTGTGGGGCGCGCCCCAGTGGGAGAACCGTCAGAAGCTCATCGGAACCGCCACCGGCGCGGCCGTGCCCGTCGTGGTCTTCCTGGGCGCGCTGCTCGGGGACGCGTCCCGGATCGGCCCGATGGAGGTCCTGCTGATCCTCGCGTTCTCGCTGGGCGTCCCGGTCCTCGGCGCCGTCCTCCTGATGCGGGCCGTGCGCCGCTGACGCCGCGGAGCGACACGGCTCCGGGACGGGCCCTCCCGAGAGGCCGTCCCGGAGCCGGTCGTACGCTCGGAGTCGCCGTCAGGCGGCGGGCCCGGGGATCTGGAGCGCCTTGGCGTTACGGTCCCAGCCGGACCACAGGTCGCTGTCGACGCAGTAGCCGCAGCCGGGGCCGAAGAACATCCCGCGCGCGTTCTCGTCACCGAGCAGCCAGTAGCGCAGCCAGGCGGTGGTCGGGGCGCGGAAGTCCCCGCCGTCGCCGATGGAGCTGAGGTGCCCGGCGCCGCGGACCTCGCCGTACACGGCGGGGACGTGGTCCGTGTCCCGGTACAGGGCCTTCACCAGGGCCGGCCACACCGTCAGGTCGCGCTGACCGGCCAGGTAGAAGACCGGCTCGTCCATGAGGTCCGGGTCGGTCAGCGGACCCGGCTGGATCGGGACGGCGGTGTCGACCCGCGGGTCGACGGCCGCGTTGACGGCGGCGGCCCCACCCTGCGAGTGACCGGCGGAGGCGATGTGGTCGAGGTCCACCTTGCCGTGGAACCTGCTGGAGCTGTCGGCGTTCCGGTGCTCCAGGACGTCGATCCCCGCACGCATGCTGATCGCGAAGTTCGACGTGGGGGTGTTGGCGGCGGCGACGATGAAGCCCTGGCTCGCCCAGTGGCGCAGCAGCGAGCTGTAGATCCCGGGGACGGCGCCCGTACCGTTGCCCCAGATGATCACCGGGTGGCGCTCGCCCGACTGTCCCATGGTCCGCGGGTAGTAGAAGGTGTGCACCGCCTCGATGTCGACGTCCACCTCGTAGGGGCCCGTCCGGCCCCAGTCGGTGCCGACGGACGGAATGGTGCCCGCGGTCCCCGCGTCGGCGACCGCTCCGGCTGTGCCCGGCGCGGTGCACACGGCCATCACGGCGGCGAGCAGCAGACCGCCCCACACGCGGCTCGTTCTCCCTGGCATACGAACTCCTCTACGGATCCGGCACGTTGCGCGTCCTCGCATACGTGACCAGGCCATGATCGAGCTCGCCTGGGCGGGTGTCTGTCCGCAGGAGCCCAGACCTCGCGCCACCGCCTTGGGCAGCTGCCCAGAAACGCACGCCGCCCCCGCCGAATCCGTGGTTCGGCGAGGGCGAGGCGCGGTGGCGGTGCTCGGTGGTGGCGTCCGGGGTCAGCGGGCCAGCAGCTGGAGCGTGTCGATCACGCGGTTCGAGAAGCCCCACTCGTTGTCGTACCAGGCGACGACCTTGATGTGACGGCCCTCGACGCGGGTCAGCTCCGAGTCGAAGATCGACGAGGCCGGGTTGCCCGTGATGTCGGAGGAGACCAGCGCGTCCTCCGAGTACTCCAGGACACCCGCGAGCGGGCCGGCCGCGGCGGTGCGGTACGCCTCCAGGACGTCCTCACGGGTCACGTCGCGGGCGACGGTCGTGTTGAGCTCGACGATCGAGCCGACCGGGACCGGCACGCGGATCGAGTCGCCCGAGAGCTTGCCGTCGAGGTTCGGCAGCACGTGGCCGATCGCCTTGGCGGCACCCGTCGAGGTCGGCACGATGTTGACGCCGGCGGCGCGGGCGCGACGCGGGTCGCGGTGCGGGCCGTCCTGCAGGTTCTGCTCCTGCGTGTAGGCGTGGACCGTCGTCATGAAGCCGTGCTCGATGCCGGCCAGGTCGTCGAGGACCTTGGCGAGGGGCGCGAGCGCGTTCGTGGTGCACGAGGCGTTCGAGACGATCGTGTGCAGCTCCGCGTCGTACGCGTCGGTGTTGACGCCGTACGCGAGGGTGACGTCGGCACCGTCGGCGGGCGCGCTGACGAGGACGCGCTTGGCACCGGCGTCGATGTGGGCGCGGGCGGCCTTGGCGTTGGTGAACCGGCCGGTCGCCTCCAGGACGATCTCGACGCCGAGCTCGGCCCAGGGAAGCTGCGCGGGCTCGCGCTCGGCGAGGACCTTGATGCGACGGCCGTCGACGACGAGGGTGTCGCCGTCGACGCTCACCGGGCGGCCGAGGCGGCCGGAGGTCGAGTCGAAGGCGAGCAGCCGCGCGAGGGCGGTCGGCTCCGTCAGGTCGTTGACGGCCACGACCTCGATGTCGGTGTCGCGCTCCAGCAGGGCGCGCAGCACGTTGCGTCCGATGCGACCGAAACCATTGATGGCGATGCGAGTCATGAACAGTGTCCCTTCTGCGGTGCCACCAGGTTCGCGCGGTGGGAGCGGCCGGGCCAGAGGCGGGATCGCCACGGTCCGCAAGGATCACGCCAAGGTCATCGGGGCGGAGGGGTCCTGCTCGACCGACTACTCGACCGACGACCGACCGACTGGGTGTCCTCGACGCCCAGCAGGCGCAGGACGGAGACGCGAAGGGCGGCCTCGGACTCGGGGGCCGTCAGGCGGCCGGCGGTGATCTCGTCGCCGGCCGCGTGGCCGAGTGCGACCACGGCGGCGACCAGCCAGCGAGGGTCCTGACGGGTCACGAACTCGCCGGACGTGATGCCCCGCTCGAAGAGACGGGCGAGCCTGCTCGTGACGGGCTCGTGCCGCTCCCGGTCGCTCTCGCTCCCGAAGGTGCGCACGGGGGCGGCCCGGAGGAGGAAGGCGTTGGCCTCGTGCGCCCGCCAGGACGCGTCGAGGAACCTCAGGAGCCCGGCGACGGCGGGGCCCTCGTCGAGGGCGGCGGCGTCCATCGCGGCGACGGCGTCAGCGGTGACGCGGTCGACGGCGGCGGCGAGGAGTTCGTCCCGGGAGGAGAAGTGGGCGTAGACGGTCTGCCGGGTCACTCCGGCGGTCCTGGCGATGGTCTCGAGGCCGGCCTCGGGCCGCTCGCGGAGGAGGCGGACGGCCGCGTCGAGGATGGCTGCTCTGCTGCGCTCGGCATCGGCCCGGCGCCGACGGACACGGGGTGCGGGAGCTTCTCCGGAGACAGTCATCTCTTACAGCCTTGTCCACGTTGGCGACCGGCAATATCTTTACAGCTATGTAAGAGATAGTAACGTCTCTGGATCGGAGCGTCATGCCCACCCCTTCCCGCGACCCGGCACGGTTCGTCACGGAGTTCTTCACGTCCCTCACGGACTCCACCGTCCGGGGCGATCCCCCGGAATCCGTGATGGCCCGTCACTACACGCCCGACGTCGTCCAGGTCAGCGACGGCCTGCCGCTCGACCACGACCGGCTTCTCGCTCACCTCCGCCCGGTACGGAAGAACGTCGTCGACTGTCGCTTCGAGGTGCACGAGGCCGTCGCCGAGGGCCACCGGATCGCCGCCCGCCTCACCATCCACGCCCGGACCCGCAGAGGCGGACCGACCTCGACCGAGGTGCATCTCTTCGGGGAGTTCACGGAGGACGGGCGGATGCGCCGGTCGCACCAGCTCACCCGCGTCCTTCCGGCCGCCGGGGCGAGCGAGCGTGCGAAGTGAGGGCGCGGATCCGGATCGTGCACGGGGTCGCACTGCTCGCCACCGGTCTCCTCGCCGGCTCCTTCGGGTACGGCGCGGCCAACCTCGTACCCACCTTCGACGCCGTACCGCAGGACATGCGGTTCGCCTTCCACGCCGAGTTGATGAAGGTCAACGGAATCACCGTGCAGGGCGCGATGGTCGTGTCCACCCTCGGCTCACTCGCGCTCGCCGTCCTCAGCCGCGGCCGGCCCCGCCTCGCCGCCGCCGCGGCCTCTCTGCTCGCTTTCGCGTCCTTCCTGATCACCCGCTTCGGCAACGTGCCGATCAACGGCAGGATCAAGCAGTGGGCGGTCAGCGGCCCCGAACCCGGGACCGCGGAACTGCTGAGCCGCTGGGAACTCTTCAACATCGCGCGCACGCTCTGCGGCATCGCGGCCTTCGTCGTGCTCATCGCCCTCGCCCTGCGCGGTGACACCTCACGGGCGCCCCGAGTGCCGAGTGGCGCCCGGGAGAGCGTCGTGGGGCGCTAGTCGCCCTTGGTGAAGGTCCGCCGGTACTCGCTCGGCGTGGTGCCGAGGATGCGTTGGAAGTGCAGCCGCAGATTCGCTCCGGTGCCGAGGCCGACGTCGGCGGCGATCTGCTCGACGCTCCGCTCCGAGCGCTCCAGGAGTTCCCGCGCGAGGTCGACGCGGGCACGCATCACCCACTGCATGGGCGTGTACCCGGTGTCCTCGACGAAGCGCCGGGAGAAGGTGCGCGCCGAGACCGCCGCGTGGTGGGCGAGGACGTCGAGGGTGAGCGGCTCGCCGAGCCGGTGCAGGGCCCACTCGCGGGTGGCGGCGAATCGTTCCCCGAGCGGCTCGGGCAGGCTGCGGGGCACGTACTGCGCCTGGCCGCCGCTGCGGTAGGGGGCGGCGACCAGCCGTCGGGCGGCGTGGTTGGCGGCGGCGACGCCCAGGTCGCCGCGGAGGATGTGCAGGCACAGGTCGATGCCGGAGGCGGCGCCGGCGGAGGTGAGCACACTGCCCTCGTCGACGAAGAGCACGTTCTCGTCCACGTGGACGAGCGGGCGTTTCGCCGCGAGGGCCTGGGTGTAGTGCCAGTGGGTGGTGGCGCGCTTGCCGTCGAGCAGGCCGGTCGCCGCGAGCGCGAAGGCGCCCGTGGAGATCGCGGCGAGGCGGGCTCCCCGGTCGTGGGCCGCGATCAGTGCGTCGACCACACCCCGCGGCGGGTCCTCGCGGTCGGGGAAGCGGTAACCGGGGACGAAGACGATATCGGCCCAGTCGAGCGTATCGAGGCCGTGGGCGACGGCGTACGAGAGGCCGTCGCCCCCGGCGACGAGACCGGGTTCCGCGCCGCACACCCTCACCTCGTACGGCATGCTCGCGCGGGTCGTGAAGACCTGCGCGGGGATGCCGACGTCGAGCGGCTTCGCCCCTTCGAGTACGAGGACGGCGACGCGGTGGAGGCGGGGAGTGGGCGGCACGGGTACCAGCGTAGGCGGGCCGCCCGCCTCACCGTCAGACGGCTCCGCAGGTCAGCGCGTCACCCGCCGCACCGTCAGACTGCTCCGCAGGTCAGCGCGTCACCGTCCACTTCTGGTTCGCGCCGCCGCCGCACGACCAGATCTGCAGCCTGGTGCCATTGGCGGAGCTGTTGCCGGTGGCGTCGAGGCACTTGCCGGATCCGAGGCTGACGATGTCCCGGGCGGCGTTGGCGGTCCACTGCTGGGCGCCGGTGCCGTTGCAGTCCCACAGCTGGACGGGGGTGCCGTCGGCCGTACCCGCGGAGGTGACGTCGAGGCACTTGCCCAGCGCCCGTATCGCTCCGTCGGTCCCCACGGTCCACTGCTGGGCGCCGGTGCCGTTGCAGTCGTAGAGCTGTACGGGGGTGCCGTTCGCGCTGTTCGCTCCCGCCACGTCGACGCACTTGCCGCCGATGCCGGTGATCGGTCCCCCGGCGGTGGGGCCGTCGGCGGTGGTGACGCGGACGTGGTCGACGACGAGCTGCTGCGGGAAGGTGGTCGAGCCGTCCGGGTCGCCGGGCCAGTAGCCGCCGACCGCGAGGTTGAGGATGAGGAAGAACGGCTTGTCGAAGACCCAGGCACGGCCGCCGAGGTCGGCGGGCGTACGGGTCTGGTAGACGGTTCCGTCCACGGACCAGGTGATCTTGCCGGGCGACCAGTCCACGGCGAAGGTGTGGAAGGCGTCGGCGAAGGCCTGGCCGCCGGGCAGGGTGTAGCCGGCGCCGATGCCGCCGGAGCCGGAGTAGCCGGGGCCGTGCAGGGTGCCGTGCACGGTGGACGGCTCGAAGCCGACGTTCTCCATGATGTCGATCTCGCCGGAGGCGGGCCAGCCGACCTGGCCGAGGTCGTTGCCGAGCATCCAGAAGGCGGGCCACATGCCCTGGCCGCGCGGCACCTTCATCCGGGCCTCGACGTGGCCGTACTGCGCGGTGAACTTCCCGGCGGTGTTGAGCCGAGCCGAGGTGTACTCGCAGCGGCCGTACCAGCACTGGTAGTTGCCGGGGTTCTCCTTGCGGGCGGTGATCACGAGGTGGCCCTGGCCGTCGAGTGCGGCGTTGCGGTTGCCGGCCGTGTAGTACTGCCGCTCGTGGTTGTTGACGTTGTCACCGGTCTCGATCTGCCACCGCGAGCCGTCCACGGGGAGCCCCGCGGCGCCGTCGAAGGTGTCGGAGAAGGTGACGGCGGCCGCCTCGGCCGCCGGCTGGAGGACCGCGGTCCGGAGGGCGGCGGTCGCTTCGGCGGGACCGCTGTGCTGAGGGAGGCCGCTGGGGCCGAGCGCCGCGGTGGCCAGGGCCAGGGCGAGTGCCGTCACGGCGGTGAACAACGGCCGCCGTGCTGAACGGGCGGAGGGCATGACTCTCACTTCCGTCGGGTGTGGGGAAAGACGCGACTCTTGCCATGCCCATGACATAGCAGGAGTCTTAGTCGCCTCCATGATTTAAGAAGTGAAGTAAGGGGGCGTCAAGAGGCGCGGACCACCCCGCGCGTACCGGTCAATTGGGCCGTGTCCCGTGGGTGGGCCGCCACGCCGTACGATTCCCCTCGTTGTCACTTACATCGTCCGAAGGAGATCTCCCATGGCCCAGGTCACGCTGAAGGGCAGCCCGGTACAGGTCAACGGCACCCTGCCGACCCCCGGTAGCCAGGCTCCTGACTTCACGCTCGTCGCCGAGGGCCTGGCGGACAAGTCGCTGAAGGACTACGCCGGCCAGCGCAAGGTCCTCAACATCTTCCCGAGCGTCGACACGCCGACCTGCGCGTCCTCGGTCCGCGCGTTCAACGAGAAGGTCGGCGCGCTGGAGAACACGGTGGTGCTCTGCATCTCCGCCGACCTCCCCTTCGCGCAGGCCCGCTTCTGCGGCGCCGAGGGCCTCGAGAACGTCAAGAACCTCTCGACGCTCCGCGGCCGTGAGTTCCACACCAACTACGGCGTGGAGATCGCGAACGGCCCGCTGGCCGGGCTGACCGCCCGCGCGGTCGTCGTGCTCGACGAGAACGACACCGTCCTGCACGCGCAGCTCGTCGGCGAGATCGCCGAGGAGCCCAGCTACGACGACGCGCTCGCCGCCCTCAACTAGGAGCGCCGCCGCCTCGCTGCGACACCCGGGAGCCCCTCCACCGCCACGGTGGAGGGGCTCCCGCCGTTTTTCGGCCCTCTCAGGCGCAGGCCGGGCAGAGCCCGCGGTACGTCACGTCCGCCTTCGAGACGGTGAAGCCGAACCGCTCCGTCGGCGGGAGGACCGTCAGAGGGTCGCCCGTCGGGTGGACGTCGCGGATGATGCCGCAGTTCGAGCAGACCAGGTGCTGGTGCGCGTGGCGCGCGTTCGGGTCGTACCGCTTCGCCCGCCCGTCGGTGGAGAGCTCCACCACCTCCCCCAGCGCGACCAGCTCCCCCAGGGTGTTGTAGACCGTCGCCCGCGCGATCTCCGGCAGGCGCGTCACCGCGAGCGCGTGGACCTCGTCCGCCGTGAGGTGGACATGCTCACCGGAGAGGACCTCCGCGACGACACGCCGCTGGGACGTCATCCGCCAGCCACGCGCCCGCAGGCGCTCCAGCAGGTCGCTCATTTTCGGCTCACCTCTTCGGATGATTGGCGTGGTTCTTGACTTGGACTCTGTCCATCGTAGGATCGCTTCCGGCAATAGCCAAGGCACACCACGGCTCCGGTCGGGCACAAGACACCCCACTGGTGCCCGCCCCGGCTGAGCACCGCGATCCGCCCCGTCCGGAAGGATTCCCATGTCCGAGAACCACGACGCCATCGTCACCGACCCCGTACCCCAGGAGTCGGGCGGCTGCCCGGTGGCGCACGGCCGTGCCGCGCACCCGACCCAGGGCGGCGGCAACCGCCAGTGGTGGCCGGAGCGGCTCAACCTGAAGATCCTCGCCACCAACCCCGCCGTGGGGAACCCGCTCGGTGAGGAGTTCGACTACGCCGAGGCGTTCGGCTCCCTCGACCTGGCGGCCGTGAAGCGGGACATCGCCGACGTGCTCACCACCTCGCAGGACTGGTGGCCCGCCGACTTCGGCCACTACGGCCCGCTCATGATCCGTATGGCCTGGCACAGCGCGGGCACGTACCGCATCAGCGACGGCCGTGGTGGCGCCGGCGCCGGTCAGCAGCGTTTCGCGCCGCTGAACAGCTGGCCGGACAACGGCAACCTGGACAAGGCCCGCCGTCTGCTGTGGCCCGTGAAGAAGAAGTACGGCCAGAACATCTCCTGGGCCGACCTCATGATCCTCACCGGCAACGTCGCCCTCGAGACGATGGGCTTCAAGACCTTCGGCTTCGCCGGCGGCCGCGCCGACGTCTGGGAGGCCGACGAGGACGTGTACTGGGGTCCCGAGACCACCTGGCTCGGCGACGAGCGCTACACCGGTGACCGCGAGCTGGAGAACCCGCTCGGCGCGGTCCAGATGGGCCTCATCTACGTCAACCCCGAGGGCCCCAACGGCAACCCGGACCCGATCGCCGCGGCCCGCGACATCCGCGAGACCTTCCGCCGCATGGCGATGAACGACGAGGAGACGGTCGCCCTCATCGCCGGTGGCCACACCTTCGGCAAGGCCCACGGCGCCGGCCCCGCCGAGAACGTCGGCGACGACCCCGAGGCCGCCCCGCTCGAGGCGCAGGGCTTCGGCTGGGCGAACTCGTACGGCACCGGCAAGGGCGGCGACGCGATCACCAGTGGTCTGGAGGTCACCTGGACCACGACCCCGGCGCAGTGGAGCAACGACTTCTTCAAGCACCTCTTCGAGTACGAGTACGAGCTCACCCAGAGCCCGGCCGGCGCGAACCAGTGGGTGGCGAAGAACGCCGAGGCGATCATCCCCGACGCCCACGACGCGTCGAAGAAGCACCTCCCGACGATGCTCACCACCGACCTCTCGCTGCGCTTCGACCCGGCCTACGAGCAGATCTCGCGGCGCTTCTACGAGAACCCGGAGCAGTTCGCGGACGCCTTCGCCCGCGCCTGGTACAAGCTGACGCACCGAGACATGGGTCCGGCCGTCCGCTACCTCGGCCCGGAGGTCCCCTCCGAGGTCCTCCTGTGGCAGGACCCGCTGCCGGCCCGCGAGGGCGAGCTGATCGACGCCGCGGACATCGCCTCCCTCAAGGAGCAGATCCTCGGTTCGGACCTCACCGTCGCGCAGCTGGTCTCCGCGGCCTGGGCCGCGGCGTCCTCCTTCCGCGGCAGCGACAAGCGCGGCGGCGCCAACGGCGGCCGCATCCGCCTGGAGCCGCAGCGCAACTGGGAGGTCAACAACCCGGACGACCTCGCGCAGGTGCTGCGCACGCTCGAGAGCGTCAAGGCCTCCTTCGACGCCGCGGGCGACAAGAAGGTCTCGATCGCCGACCTGGTCGTGCTCGCGGGCTCCGCGGCCGTCGAGAAGGCGGCCAAGGACGGCGGCTTCGACGTCGAGGTGCCGTTCACGCCGGGCCGCGTGGACGCCGCGCAGGACCAGACGGACGTGGAGTCCTTCGCCGCGCTCGAGCCCCAGGCCGACGGCTTCCGCAACTACCTGGGCAAGGGCAACCGCCTCCCGGCCGAGTACCTGCTGGTCGACCGCGCGAACCTGCTGACCCTGAGCGCGCCGGAGCTGACGGTCCTCGTCGGCGGCCTTCGCGTCCTGGGCGCGAACCACCAGCAGTCCGCGCACGGCGTCCTCACCACGACCCCGGGCTCCCTGACGAACGACTTCTTCGTCAACCTGCTCGACATGGGGACGACCTGGACGGCGACGTCCGAGGACGCGACGACGTACGAGGGCCGCGACTCCGCCACGGGCGAGGTCAAGTGGACGGGCACCCGCGCCGACCTGGTCTTCGGCTCGAACTCCGAGCTGCGCGCGCTCGCCGAGGTCTACGCGAGCGACGACGCGAAGGAGAAGTTCGTGACCGACTTCGTCTCCGCGTGGGACAAGGTCATGAACCTGGACCGGTTCGACCTCGTCTGATGATCCCCAGGGGCCCGGCCGGTCGACATGAGTCGACCGGCCGGGCCCCTGCGCGTCCCCCGCGTCATCCCCTCCGGCGGACGTGCGGGTTCCACAACCCGTTCCCCGTGTCAGGAACCGTTTTCGGACGTTGGCACTCATGATCCATGGGTATCGGGGCCAGGCCTCGCGGTCGGATGTTCCGGTGCCCTGCGGCGTACCTCCACAGTGCGCCGTGACGAACGATTCGGAAGAAGTCGAGGAATCACCGTGCCCCTGTCGTCGCACCGACGCCTGGCCGTGAGTGCCACCCTGATCGCCGCGCTCGCCGCGGGCGTCGCCCCCGCCACCAGCGCGTTCGCCGCTCCCGGCGCTCCCGTCCCGCCCATCGCCGCCACGACACCCGCGGTCCCCGAGCCCGACATGGACGGTGTGGTCGCCGCGCTGAACTCGGCCATGGACAACGGTGCTCCGGGTGCCATGGCCCGGTTCACCGGTCCCGACGGCGTCCGGAGCCGCACGGTCGGTGTCCAGGACCGGGTCTCGGGGGCGCCGATGGCCATCCAGTCGCGCTTCCGGATCGGCAGCGTCAGCAAGACGTTCTCCACGGTCGTGCTGCTGCAGCTGGTGGAGGAGGGCAAGCTGGAACTGGACGCACCGGTGAACACGTACCTTCCCGGCCTGCTCCCCGACGACCGCATCACGGTCCGTCATCTGCTGACCCACCGCAGCGGGTTGGCCGACCACACGAACGCGATGTTCGAGCACACGGTACCGGGCTTCGAGGCCGTGCGGAACCGGGTGTTCAGTTACCAGGAGCTCGTCGGCCTCTCGCTGAGCGAGCCGCGGACCACCGAGCCGGGCGTGTCCTACAAGTACTCGAACACCAACTTCGTGGTGGTCGGGATGCTCATCGAAGCGGCCACCGGCCATTCGGTGGCCGACGCGTACGAGCGCCGCATCTTCGAGCCGCTGAAGCTCCGCAAGACCTCGTACGTGCACCCCGACACCCGGATCAAGGGCACGCACGTGCGCGGCTACCTGCATCCGGACGAGGAGGGCGGCGCGCTGGTGGACTCCACGGAGCAGACCGTCTCCTGGGCCCAGTCCGCCGGGGCCGTCATCTCCCATCCCGCCGACCTGAACACCTTCACCAGCGCGCTCATGCGCGGCCGGCTGCTGTCCCCGGCGATGATGGAGGCCATGACGACGGTCACGCCGACCGACACCACCAACACCCGGTTCTACGGGCTCGGTCTGCGCCGCTACGACCTGTCGTGCGGTACGCAGGTGTACGGGCACACCGGCACGGTGCAGGGCTTCTACACGTACGCCTTCTCGACCCGCGACGGCCGCCGCAGCCTCGCGGCCATGGCGAACACCTCGAACCACGGTGCCGCCAACACGGCGCTCGGCGGGACGCTGGAGGCGGCCTTCTGCGGCACGAAGCCGGCGCCCACGGCGTCCTCGCGCGCCGCCGCCTCCCCCACGGCCCGTGACCTCACGTCACTGCCGGCGGAACGGGACCTGCCCGAGCGCCACTGAGGCAGCGGTGACCCGGGGCGTCAGGCCTCGTACTCGGTGAGGTCGATCGCGTAGACCCGCAGGGGAACGCCGAAGGCCGGGTGGGTCGTCTCCCGCTCCTCGGTCATGCCGAGCTTGCCGATGACGTTCTCGGAGGCCTGGTTGCTGATGTGGGTGATGGCGACGACCCGGTCGAGCCCGCGGTCCTGGAGCGCGAACTCCAGGACCGCGTGGGCGGCCTCGGAGGCGTATCCCTGTCCCCAGAACTGCCTGCCCAGACGCCAGCCGATCTCCACGTCCGGCATCACCTCCGGGAGGAACTCCGGCAGGGACAGACCGGCGAAGCCGATCAGCTCGCCCGAGGCGATGAGCTCGACGGCGAAGATCCCGAAGCCCTCCTCGTCCCACTCCTCCTCGTACCGCTCGATGTCCTCGGCGGTCCGCTCCAGATCCCGGACCGAGCCGTCCCCGATCCAGCGCATCACCTCGGGGTCGGCGTTGATCTCGGCCAGCGGGACAAGGTCGTCGTCGCTCCAGCGCCGGAGGATGAGACGGGGGGTACGAATTTCGGTCATGCCCCCATCCTGACGCACGCGACGAGCCCCCCGCGCCACCGGCCCTCCCAGGAGGGCTCAGCTCGGGAGCGGTGCCACCACGTGGCCGGTGACCGAGCAGACCCAGGCCGCTCCGGTGGGCGTACGGGTGGCGTGGGGGCCGGTGCGGTGGTCGGGGCAGAGCGGCCAGACCAGGAGCTCGCGGTCGGCGAGATGACACTGCAGGCCCTCCGCCGCCGTCACGGCGATGTCGACCGGGTCGAGGGCGTCGACGGTCTCGTGGCCGACGGAGACCCGGCCGATCCCGTCCCGGTCGTCGGACCACTCGTAGCGCACCGGTACGTCGAAGGTCCGGCCCGTGTCCCGGTGCGCCCGGGCGAGCAGCGCGGTCACGACGCGCTCGGCGTGGACCCGCCGGTGTTCGTCCACGAGGGGTGCGAAGCAGGGCGCGGGGACGGCACCGTTGTCGGTGAAGGTCGTCCGGAGGAAGGCGCGTCCGCCCGGCGAGGCGAGCTCCTCCTCGAAGTCGTGGCCGACGGCGTGGGAGAGCGTCTGGAGCCAGGCGCGGAACGCCGGGTCGTCGGGGTGGGTGAGGGGTGCCTCGGGGTGGGTGCGGCCCATGGGCGCGTTACGCGGTTGCCCCGGTGTGCGTGAGGTCGGTGGGGTCGGTGTTGGCGCCGCAGAGGACGACGCAGACCTTCTCGCCCGGGGCCGGGCGGTAGCCGTGGTCCGTCGCACCCTGCCGGTCCGGTGCCGTGAGGGCGGCCAGGGCGGTGGCGGCCGCGTGCTCGACGGCGAGGCGGCGGTCGTCCCACAGGGATCGGCGCACTCGGATGATCTCGGTGTCCGGTACGAGGACGGTTCGGACTCCCTCGTGTCGGGCGGCCGCCAGGGCGGTGGCGGAGGCCCGGCGGGCGCCGAGGGAGTCGGCGGCGACGGAGTCGACGGTCACGTCGACGGGGTGTCCGGCCCGGAGCGCGGCGTCGAGGGCGCGGCAGTTCTCGGGTTCGACGGCGACGGTCCGGATGCCGTGGTGCCGGGCGGCGGTGGCGACGCCGGAGAAGAGGCCGCCCCCACCGACCGCGACGACGACGGTGTCGAGGTCCGGGATCCGGTCGTGGATCTCGTCCAGCAGGGTGCCGGCGCCGGCGGCGATCAGCGGATGGTCGTACGCGTGGGAGGCGAGCGCCCCGGTGTCGGCCGCGAACGCCTCGCAGGCGGCGAGTGCTTCGGCGTACTCCGTACCGACGAGCCGGACATCGGCGCCGTAGCCGGCGAGCTTGTCGGCCTTCACCTTCGGGGCGGTGGTCGGCAGGAAGACGGTGGCCCGGACGCCCTGCCGCAGCGCGGCCCAGGCACAGGCGAGTCCGGCGTTGCCCCCGGAGGCGATCGTGACTCCGGCGGCGGGGAGGGTGCCGTCCTCCCGGTGGGCGAGCAGGAAGTTCTGTGCGCCGCGGGCCTTGAAGGAGCCGGTGTGCTGCATGTGTTCCAGGGCGAAGTGCAGCGTGTACGGCTCGGCGCCGGGGTCGGCGTCGGCCACCGTGACGGGTCGGACCTGTCCGGCGATCCGATCGGCGGCGATCTTGACGTCGGCGTACGTGAGGGGGGTGGGCACGGCGGGCTCCTGGTGCGGGTGCGGGTGGGAGTGCCGAGGGCCGGAGGAGAACGGGACGGTCATGGCATCGATCCTCTCAGGGGTGCGGTCCTCTCGACCGGGAGGCCGCATCGGTTTCAGCCCTGTCCTGGAGGTGGGGTCGAGCCATCCCCGAGAGCACGGCCGAGGGCCCTGGCGAAGCCGTCGGGGTTGTCCAGCATCAGGTTGTGTCCCGCGTGGGGGACCTCGACCACCGGGATGCCGAACGTGGCCGCCTTCTCCGCGTCCGGGTCCGGCAGGCTCAACTCCCCCACCAGGAACGTCCGGGGAATCCCGAGCCCGGCGAGGAGGTCACCGGGCGCGGGCGTACTGCCCTCGACCAGGGCGACCGCACTGCGGTGCACGGCCAGCGGGTCGGCGAGGCGCAGCCGGGCCGCGTAGTCGGCGCGGTCGGCGCCGGCCACCATCCGGGCGAACCCCTCCGCCACGAACGCGTCCTCGTCCTGGGCGGCCACCGGAGAACTGAACGCTCCGCCGCCCCCGTACAGGTTCGGCTCCGCCACCACGAGTCTCGCCACGAGCTCCGGGCGCGCCGCCGCCAGGTGGATCGCCACCGCACCGCCCATGGAGTGCCCGACCAGGTCCACGCCCGTGAGCCCGAGGTGGTCGAGGACCGCGGCGACCGCGGCCGCCTGGGACTCCATGCGGTAGTCGTACTCCGCCGGCCGGTCGCTCAGCCCGTACCCGAGCAGGTCCACGAGCAGCGCCCGGCCGCCGCCGAGCGCGGGGTGGGCCGCGATATGGGCGAAGTCCGAGGCCGAGGTGCACCCGAGGCCGTGGACGAACACACGCACGGGCCCGTCCCCCGCGCCCGGCAGGTCGATCCATCGGATGTACGCCCGCTGACCCGCCAGGAACAATTCCCGCATGCTCTGTGCTCTCCCCTGTGTCGCGCGTGTCCGTCACGTCGGGAGCCAGCCTAGGAGTCGGCACTGACAACGCGGAGGCGGACGGGTGGCGACGCCGCGAATCGACGAAAGGGATGCTTATGCCACTCGAAGGCGAATACGAGCCCAGCCCGACGACGTGGGTGCGCAAGCAGGTCGAGCTGTACGAGTCGTCCGGCGGCACCAAGGGCACCACCTTGCGGGGCATGCCCGTCGTCCTGGTCACGAACCGCGGCGTGAAGAGCGGCAAACTCCGCAAGACCCCGCTCATGCGGGTCGAGCACGAGGGGGCGTACGCGCTCGTCGCGTCGAACGGCGGAGCCGTCGCACACCCGGTCTGGTACCACAACCTCGTCGCCTCACCCCTTGTCGAGGTCCGCGACGGCACCCGGGCGTGGGACATGAAGGCCCGCCTGGTCACCGGCGAGGAGCGCGCGGCCTGGTGGGAGCGGGCGGTCGCGGCCTTCCCCGACTACGCCGACTACCAGCTCAGGACGGAGCGGGAGATTCCCGTCTTCGTGGTCGAGCGGGTCGGCCAGGGCCTGTTCGGGTAGGTGCTGCGGGCGGTACGTACGACCGACCGGACGTCGGGGTCGCGTCCGTGACCTCGTCAGTCCCACCCCCGCCAGCACGATCGCCATCCCCGCCGCCACCCGTACCGTCAGCGGTTCGTCGAGGATCAGCGCGCCCAGGGCGACGGACACCACCGGGAGCAGATAGCCGACCGTGGCGGCGGCGGTCGGGCCCTCCTCCTCGATCATCCGGTAGTTCAGGTGGAAGGTGAGTCCGGTGGCGAAGACGCCGAGGACGGCCACCGCGAGGACGCCCGCCCAGGTCACCGTCGCCGTTCCGCCGGCCGCGAGCGCGGGCGTGCTCAGGCCGGTCGCGGTGAGGAGTTGCGCGGCGGAGAGCGCCAGCGGCGCGGTGCCCCGGCCGGTGAGGTGCCGGGCCATGTAGGCGAAGGCCACGGCGTAGCTCGCGGAGGCGCCGAGGAGTGCGAGGGCGCCCCAGCTCATCAGGCCGGAGCCGTGGCTCCAGGGCGCGAAGATCAGCAGCACCCCGGCGAAGCCGAGGGCGAGCCCGGCCGAGTTGGTGGCGCGCAGAGAACGTTCGGTGCCGAGCGCCAGGCCGATGAGGAGGGACCAGAGCGGGGTCGTCGCGTTGAGCACGCCCGCCACTCCGCTGTCCACGGTCTGTTCGCCGACCGAGAAGAGCAGGAACGGCAGCGCGTTGCAGAAGAAGGCGGCGACGACGAGCCGCCCCCAGGTGGCCCGGTCCCGTGGCAGCCGCTGCCCCGCCCCGTACGCGAGCGCGAGGAGCACCGCCGCGCCGAGCACGCAGCGGACGAAGGTGATCCACCCGGGAGTGAGGCCCTCGTTGAGGGAGATCTTGATCCAGAGGAAGCCCGAGCCCCAGAGCAGGGCCAGCACGCCCATACGTGTCGCCGATGTCATGTCCTCACCGTCCCGCGCCCCATCCGACAGGACAAGCGATGAATCATGCATCCAGCGTTAAGCTGTGCTACATGCTGGATGTGAGACGTATGCAGGTGCTCCGGGCCGTCGTCACCAGCGGCTCCATCACGGCCGCCGCCGGGAACCTCGGCTACACCCCGTCCGCCGTGAGTCAGCAGATCGGCGTCCTGGAGAAGGAGGCAGGCATCGCCCTGCTCGAACGGTTCGGCCGGGGCGTGCGACCGACCGCCGCCGGGCGGCTGCTCACGGAGCACGCCGCCGTCATCGGGCGCCAGGTCGCCGAGGCCGAGACCGCTCTCGCCGATCTGCGGGCGGGCCGCACCGGGCGGATCTCCGTCCGCTACTTCGCCACCGCGGGCGCGGATCTCGTGGCCCCCGCCCTGGCCCGGTTCCGTACCGAACACCCGGGCGTACGCGTCGATCTGAGGATCGCCGACGGCGCGCCGCCCGACGAGGAGGCGGACCTCACGCTCGTCGTACGTCCCCGGGGCGGCGGGCCGGACGCGGCGGGCGACGGACTCCGGCTGGTCCATCTGCTCGACGATCCCTATCGCGCCGTGCTGCCCAAGGGGCATCCGCTCGCCGACCGCCGTACCGCCGTCGACCTGGCCGAGCTCGCCGGCGAACCGTGGGTGGGCAGCGAACGCCCCGGCCCCTGCCTTGACGCGGTCCTCGACGCCTGCGCGGCGGCCGGGTTCGCCCCGGACATCGCGGTGGAGTGCGAGGAGTACGCCACCGCGCAGGGTTTCGTCGCGGCCGGTCTCGGCGTCAGCCTGGTGCCGCTGATGGGCCTGGGAAGCCGCCATCCGAACGTGGTCGTCCGCAGGGTCCGCGGGCCGGAGCCGGTCCGCTCGATCCACGCGGCGGTACGGAAGTCCTCGCTGTCCCTCCCCGCCGTACGCGGCCTCCTCGCGGCGCTCCAGGAAGGGTGAACGGGCGCGAGGAGGGCGTCCGGTGTCGTCTCCAGGTCAGGCGGGTGACAGGACCGTGAGGAGGTGCGCCACCTCCCGGGCCACGGCCGCGCGCGCCGGGTTCAGGTAGTGCCGGGGGTCCACCGCCGTGGGGTGCTCGGTCAGGTGGGTGCGGACGGCCTGGGTGAAGGCCTTGTTCAGATGGGTGGAGACGTTCACCTTGGTCATGCCGGCGGCGATGGCGGCGGTGAGGTCCGCGTCCGACACACCCGAGGAGCCGTGCAGGACGAGCGGTGTGTCGACGGCGGCACGCAGGCGCGTGATGAGGGCGAAGTCCAGGACCGCGTCCCGGGTCAGCATCTGGTGGGAGCTGCCGACCGCGACCGCGAGGGCGTCGACGCCGGTGGCCGCGACGAAGGCACGGGCCTCGTCGGGATCGGTCCGTACACCGGGGGTGTGGGCGCCGCCCTTGCCGCCGACCTCGCCGAGTTCGGCCTCGACCCAGACACCGTGCTGGTGGCAGTACTCCACGACCTCGCGGGTCGAGGTCACGTTCTCGGCGTAGGGGAGCTTCGAGGCGTCGAACATGACCGAGCCCAGGCCGAGTCCGACGGCCTCGCGGACGAGGTCGGGGTTCTCGGCGTGGTCGAGGTGCACGGCGACGGGGGTCTTGGCGGCGCGGGCGATGGCGAGGGACGCGAGGGCGACCGGCTCCAGGGCGCCGTGGTAGCGGACGGTGTTCTCGCTGATCTGCAGGACGACGGGGCGGTCGGCACTCTCGGCGCCGGCCACGATGGCCTGGGCGTGTTCGAGCTGGAGGACGTTGAACGCCCCCACACCGGTGCCCGCCGCGCGGGCGCGGCGGACGATCTCATCGGTCGGCGTCAACGGCATGGCTGGTCCTTCTCCGGGGTGTGAACGGGTGCGGGGCGGGGCGACGGGCGTTCAGGCCTGGGCATCGGTGAGGACGACCGAGCGGGTCAGGTTCCGCGGGGTGTCGGGGTTCAGTCCCTGGGCCTCGGCGACGGCCACCGCGAGCCGCTGGGCCCGGATCAGGTCGGCGAGCGGGTCGAGGTCACTCTCCGCGAGGGTGCCGCCGACCTTGCGGACCTCGTCCGCGAGTCCGGCCGGCAGCGCCCCGAAGCCCCAGGTGACCCGGCCGGGACCGGTGATGCTGATGGGGCCGTGGCGGTACTCCATCGCGGGGTACGCCTCCGTCCACGCGCCCGCGGCCTCGCGCATCTTCAGCCCGGCCTCCAGGGCGAGACCGTAGGTCCAGCCCCTGCCGAGGAAGGTGAACTGCTCCGCCGCGCGCACGTCCTCGTCGAGCGGGGAGGCGAGGGCCAGTTCCGCGTCCCGCGCGGCCTCCTCGACGGTGGCCACGCCTTCGGGCAGGGCGTCCTCGGCTTCGAGGTGCGCGCGGAAGAGGGCGAGCGCCGTGGTCGCGAAGCGGGTCTGGACCACCGACTCCTCGTCGGCGAAGTCGAGGACGGCGACCTCGTCGGCGAGGTCCATGACCGGGGTCGTGGGATCGGCCGTGATCGCGCCCGTGGGGATGGTGCCGCGCAGCCGGGACAGGACGGTCAGTACCTCGCTGGTGGTGCCGGAGCGGGTGATGGCCACGACCCGGTCGTAGCCGCGGCCGTAGGGGAACTCGGAGGCGGCGAAGGCGTCGGTCTCCCCATGGCCGCCGGACTCGCGCAGTTCGGCGTAGGCCAGGGCCATGAACCAGGAGGTACCGCAGCCGATCACCGCGACCCGCTCGCCCCGTCGGGGCAGCGCGGAGGTGTGCTGGGGCAGCGTGCGGGCAGCCTGACGCCAGGTCGTCGGCTGGGACGCGATCTCCACGGCGGTGCGGGTGGTGCTCATGCCGGTCTCCTTGCAAGAAAGAGTGCACTGAAATGATGGAAGATGCTTGAAGTCGATGCCATTCAAGCAGAAACATGCATGCGCTTTCCAGGTCCCGCGCCCGTCGGCGGATAGAATCGGTCGCGCGCACGAGCCCGAGGGAGGGACCCATGTCCAAGCACGAGCGGTGGAACACGCTCCTTGAACTACTCGCAGCCTCGGGAAAGCTGGAGGTCGAGGAGGCGGCGACCGCCCTGGAGGTGTCGGCCGCCACGATCCGCCGGGATCTCGACGAGCTCGCCGAGCAGCAGCTGTTGATACGGACACGGGGCGGGGCCGTCGCGCACGGCGTCTCGTACGAGCTGCCGCTGCGCTACAAGTCGACACGGCACGCTGCGGAGAAGCGACGGATCGCGGAGGCGGCCGCCGACCTGATCGCCCCCGGTGAGGTCGTGGGGCTCAACGGCGGTACGACGACGACGGAGGTGGCACGCGCCCTCGCCCTGCGGTTCGCGAGCGGTCGGGCCGACACCGCGGGGACGGCCGGGACAGCCGGAACGCCGAGCTCCGGGCCCGCGCTCACCGTGGTCACCAACGCGCTCAACATCGCGGGCGAGCTCGCGGTGCGCCCGCAGATCAAGATCGTCACCACCGGCGGGGTCGCGCGCCCCCAGACGTACGAACTGGTGGGCCCCCTGACGGTCGGGGTGCTCAACGAGGTCGTGCTCGACGTGGTGGTGCTCGGGGTCGACGGGGTCGACGCAGGGCTCGGCGTGATGGCGCATCAGGAGGACGAGGCGAGCATCAGCCGGCTCTTCGCGGAGCGGTCGAGCCGGGTCGTCGTGGTGACCGACTCGTCGAAGATGGGCCGCCGGGCCTTCGCGCGGATCTGTGGTCTGGACCGGATCGACCTCCTCGTGACCGACACGGGCATCGGCGCGGAGGCGGTCGCCCAGCTCACCGAGGCCGGGGTGAAGGTCCTCACCGTCTGAACCTTCGACCGGCATTGGTCTGCAGTCGGACCAATCCACAGGCCCATATCCCCTGGCTCCATGGCGCCCTGGGCTGTCAATCCACCAATTACCGCACGGCTGTATACCTTTGAGCTCCCCTCCCTCATCATGTCTCCGACGTGCCGCCGGGGCACAGCGTGACAGGAGGGGCGGGGCATGATTCCCATCAGCCGCAGAGGATTCGTCGGTATCGGCGCGGGGCTCGTGGCGGGCGCGGCGCTGCCGACGGCCCGGGCCTCCGCCGCCGCGAGGGCGGCCACCGGCACCCTCACCGACGTCCGGCACGTGGTGATCCTCATGCAGGAGAACCGCAGCTTCGACCACTACTTCGGCACCCTGCGCGGGGTCCGGGGCTTCGGCGACCGCGCCGCGGGCAACCTCCCCGGCGGCTGGGGCATGTTCAACCAGCCCGACTGGGGCGGTCGCCAGTACCCCTGGAAGCTCAGCGACACCCCGCCCGCCGGCGGCGTGGACGGCGAGACCCTCGCCCAGTGCAACGGCGACCTGCCGCACAGCTGGACCTCACAGCACGCCGCCTGGAACAAGGGCCGTCTGGACAACTGGGTCACCGGCGTGGGCAACACCCGGACCCTCGGCCACCTCGACCGCGAGGACATCCCCTTCCATCACGCGCTCGCAGACCACTACACGATCTGCGACGCGTACTTCTGCTCGGCACTGAGCGCCACCGGCCCCAACCGCACCTTCCTGTGGAGCGGGAAGATCGACGGCTCCAGCAAGGACGGCGGCGAGGAGTCGGGCCTTACCTGGGAGACGTACGCCGAGGCGCTCCAGCGGGCCGGGGTGAGCTGGAGGGTCTACCAGAACGCCCAGGACAACTACGGCGACAACGGTCTCGCGTACTTCAAGAAGTTCACCGACGCGCGGCCCGGGGACCCGCTGTACGACCGCGGCATGGGCTCGGTGCCCAAGGTGACCGGCTCGACCCCGGACGACATCGCCGCCGCGATCCGCGCCGATGTGGTCGCGGGCACGCTGCCCCAGGTGTCGTGGGTGGTCGCGAGCGAGGCGTTCTCGGAGCACCCCTACGCACCGCCCGGGGACGGCGCGCACTTCGTCGATCTCGTCTACCGGGCGCTCGCCGCCGACCCCGAGGTGTTCGACTCGACCGTGCTGTTCCTCAACTACGACGAGAACGACGGCTTCTTCGACCACGTGCCGCCACCCGTCGCTCCCCCGGGCACCCCCGGCGAGTACCTCGACGGCGTACCGATCGGCCTCGGCTTCCGCGTCCCCATGATTGTCATGTCCCCGTGGACCCGGGGTGGCTGGGTGAGCTCGGAGGTCTTCGACCACACCTCGGTCCTGCGTTTCATGGAGAGCTGGACGACGGCCCTCGGCACCCCGGCCACCTGCCCCCACATCAGCGCCTGGCGACGGAAGGTGACGGGCGATCTGACCGGCGTCTTCGACTTCGCCCACCCGGTGTACGGCGTACCGGCCGGCCTCCCCTCCACGGCGAAGGTCATCGGCCAGGCGACCTGCGGTCCGCTGCCGAACCCGGCCCCGCAGAACAACGCCCAGCCCGCGCAGGAGTCCGGCACCCGGCCGGCCCGCGCGCTGCCGTACCAGGTGAACGGCAATCTCGACCGCTTCGAGTTCGGAGCCGCGGGCAAGATCCTCGCCTGGTTCTCGATGGCGAACCAGGGCGCCGAGGCCAAGCGCGCGGCCCATTTCTCGATCCACCCGCACCAGCACCGCGACACGGCCGCCTGGCAGTACACCGTCGACGCGGGCGGCACGGCCACCGACTACTTCAACATCGGCCTGGGATCGGGGTCCGGCAAGTACGACATCTCGATGATGGGCCCCAACCGCTTCCTGCGCCGGTTCATCGGGGACGCCTCCAAGGCCGGCAAGGCCGTCGAGGTGACATCCAGGTTCGCGACCGAGCCGGGGACGGGGCGGACGGCCCTGTGGTTCAGGATGAGCAACACCTCGGCCGGGCCGGTGACGTTCACGATCCGCTCGAACGCCTACCGCACGGACGGCCCCTGGACCTACACGGTCCCGGCCGGCTCCACTCGGGAGGACTTCTTCAACGCGGTCGCCTACAACAACGGCTGGTACGACTTCACGATCCTGGCCGACATCGACGGGACCTGGTCGCGCCGGTACACCGGTCACATCGAGACCGGAGCGCCGAGCATCACCGGCTGAGTACGCCGTCCGGGTGCGGGGCGGTGGCCGCTTCGCCGCCGTCGCGCACCCGCCTCCCACCCGCCCCACACCCGCCCCGCGCCCGCGGAGAGTCCGTCAGCGCCCGGCGTGCGCCGCGCGGTGGATCGTGGCGTCGAGGAGGGCCACCGCGTCGGCGGCCGTACGGCCCGGGGCCCGGTTCCACGGCCCGATCAGCTCATGCCACCCCCGCGACCGGAGCTCGGCCATGATCCAGGCGGCCGCCTCGTTCATCGTCGTCGCGCTGCCGTAGCCGAGACGGTGCGCGGCGAGCAGCGCGCCGCAGACACACCGGGCCCCGCGCACGTCGCGCAGCTTGTACGGCGCGTTCTGCCAGCCCCACTCCGTCAGCACCAGGCGCGCGTACCCGAGGTGGACCGAGGGGCGCAGCTCGGGCTGGCCGATGCGACGCCAGGCGTGCAGCCGGTCGGGCAGGACGGCTCCGATCCGGCCGGGAAGCCGGCGCTCGGCGGGAAGGGAAGGCGGCAACGCGTCGAGCGCGTCGGCGACGAGCCGCTCCACCGGCAGGGTGAGCAGCTCACGCCAGCCCTCCACAGCGGGTGCGGGCGCCGGCGGCGCGGTCCAGTCCGTGACGATCCGCTGCCAGGTGGCGCTCTCGTAGAGGGCGGCGGCCTCACGGTCGAGGGTCTCGGGGTCGAGCAGGGAGGCGGAGGGCGACATCCGGGCGGCTCCTCGGTCGGGGTGGCTCCATCTTTCATGACGAATGTCGGTTTTGCGACCTATGCCCTTGAGTGCCCGCGCGGTCGAACAGTCCCTTATCGCCCACTTCTCCATTAATAGAATTACCACCCCTATTCGGACATTGAGCACCTGGTGACGCGACTCACGTTCCCGGGGATTCCCCGGTGATCGGAATCCGTGCAGGCCGTGCGGGACAAGGAAGTTCGATGCGCAGGAGTCGAGGTCGATCTTGAATTCCATGAATTCGGTGATCCTTTCACCGACCCCTGGACTCAGATCCTCTTGTTCTCCGCCGCATTACTGGCCTACGGTCACCTCCATTCGAGCGGATCGCCGAATCCTGCCACCGCTCGAAATACCTCCCTTTCACCCGACGGCAGGAGCGGGGGACCCACGAATACGCCGGCCCGGATTCCGGAACGGCTCGGGGTGAAGCCGCGTGCGCGCGGCCGGACATCTCCAGTCCGAACCCGACAGCTCACCCCGAAGGCGCCGGAGAGGAATCTCGTCATGCCTGCTCACGGTAAGCACCGCCGCCCCCGCCGCCGCCCCGTCTCCCGTGGACTCGCGCTGGTCGGCACGGGCGGAGCCGCCCTCACCCTCCCGCTGATCGCCCCGGCCGTGGCCGGCGCCGCGCCTGTTTCCGGAGCCCCGGAAATCGCCGCCAAGAACATCACCGCCCCCGCGGCCCCGGTCGCCGCGAAGGCCGCCGCCAAGGCACCCGCCGCCCCGGCCGCCGCACGCACCTACACGGTCGTCAGTGGTGACTCGCTTTCCCTGATCGCCCAGAAGAAGGGAATTCAGGGCGGCTGGAAGGGCCTTTACCGCGCCAACCGGAGCGCCGTGGGTGACAACCCGTCACTTATTCATCCGGGTCTTGAACTGACGCTTCGTCGGGATTCCGTGAAGGCCGCCCCCACGCAGGCGAAGAAGACCGCCACGGCCGAACGGGCGAACCGCTCCGAGCGCCGGAGCGCCACCCCGGCCACCGGCACCGGCGCCTCGGCCGCCGCTCCCGCCGCCGCCGCTCCGGTCCAGGCCGCGCCCGCCGCCGCCACCCAGTACGCGAACAACCTCGACGGCTGGATCCGCGAGTCGCTGGACATCATGGCCCAGCGCGGCATCCCCGGCTCGTACGAGGGGATCCACCGCAACATCATGCGGGAGTCCTCCGGCAACCCCCAGGCCATCAACCTCTGGGACTCCAACGCCGTGGCCGGCACCCCCTCCAAGGGCCTGCTCCAGGTCATCGAGCCGACCTTCCTCGCCTATCACGTGCCCGGCACGTCGATGGACCTGTTCGACCCGGTCGCCAACATCACGGCCGCCTGCAACTACGCGGCCGACCGCTACGGCTCCATCGACAACGTCAACGGCGCCTACTGATCCCGGAAGTGCCCGGTGAACCAGGAGGTGGCGAGCTCCGCCACCTCCTCCAGGGCGCCCGGCTCCTCGAAGAGGTGCGTGGCGCCCTCCACGACCTCCAGCCGGCTCTCGCAGCGCAGCAGCGCCTCGGCCCGCCGGTTGAGGTCCAGGACCAGCGCGTCCCTGCCCCCGACCACGAGGAGCGTCGGGGCCTTGACCCGCGCCAGGTGGTCGGCCGCGAGGTCCGGCCGGCCACCGCGTGAGACGACGGCGGCCACGGCGGACTCCAGGTCGCCCGCAGCCCACAGCGCGGCGGCCGCTCCCGTACTGGCCCCGAAGTAGCCCAGCGGGAGGCCTTCGCTCTCCGGACGCTCGGCGAGCCACTCCGTGGCGCGGGCGAGCCTGTCGGCGAGCAGCGGGGTGTCGAAGACCTGCGCCCGGTCGACCGCCTCGGCCTCGGTGAGCAGGTCGAACAGGAGCGTTCCGAGTCCCGCCCGGTTGAGCGCGGCCGCGACCGCCCGATTGCGGGGGCTGTGCCGACTGCTCCCGCTGCCGTGGGCGAACAGGACGATGCCGGTGGCGCCCTCGGGCACCGCGAGCCGTCCCGCGAGCATGACGCCGTCGGCGACGGGGATCCTGATGTCCGTGTCCTGGACGACCGGGCCGTGCGCGGCGCGGATCCGGTCCAGGCAGGCGATGACCTCCGCGTCCGGGGTCTGGGTGAAGTCCCGGTAGAACTGTCCGATCGCGTAGAACAGGTCCGGCGCGTGCACGCTCACCGTTTCGTCGGCCTCGCCGCCGAGCCGGGCCGTCCATCCACGGGGCGCCACCGGCACCGCGAGGATGATCCGGGCGGCGCCCCGCGCCCGTACCACCCGGCAGGCCGCCAGGGCCGTGGCGCCCGTGGCGAGACCGTCGTCCACGACCAGGACGGTCCGGCCTTCCAGGGGAACGGAAGGCCTGCTGCCCCGATAGCGGCGGGCCCGCTGATCGAGCTCGGCGTGCTCGCGCTCCTCGACCGCGGCCAGATCACGCGCCCCCACCCCCGCCTCGTGGAGCACCCGCTCGTTCACCACCCGAACGCCGCCCTCGCCGAGCGCGCCCATCGCCAGCTCCGGCTGCTGGGGCACCCCCAGCTTCCGTACGAGGCAGATGTCGAGCGGGGCGTCGAGGGCGTCGGCCACCTCGGCCGCCACCGGCACCCCGCCGCGCGGCAGACCGAGCACCACGACGTCATGGCCCTTGAGGTGGTCGAGCCGTGCGGCCAGCTGCCGACCGGCATCGGTGCGATCACTGAAGAACATGGCCCGCCGTCCTTCCGCCTGCCTGCACGGCTCCGGGCTCGGGGAGGAGCGCTGTGCTCCGTCCCCCGCCCGTCCCTCCAGGGTAAGACGCCCCTTCCCCGGCGGGCGGGCGAGCCGACGGTCAGCGGGACTGGAGGGCGTCGAGCGCCACGGCCTGGGCTGTCGCGGGGCACCGGTCGAGCCGGGTGCCGGACGCTCCGTGCACGTCGTGGGTCGCACCGAGGTCGATCACCTGGCGGGCCTTGAAGCTGAAGAGGACCTGAGGGCCCTCCGAGGTGACCCTCGTCCTGAACGTGAGCCTCACCCTGCACCTGACCGTGAGGGTTCGCCCTTCCGCTCCTCCGGCCGGAGTGTCACCCGGGGCCGAAGTCCCCGGTGACACCGCGAACGGTCCCGTCAGGCGGCGAGGAAGGCCTCGATGGCCTCCGCGAGGGCCTGGGGGGTCTCCTCGGGCGCGTAGTGGCCGGCGTCCTTGAGGACCTCCAGGCGCGCGTTGGGGTACCAGCGCAACCAGGTCGCCTCCATCGCCTCGGCGCCGAGCGCCGGATCGTGGGCGCCGACGACGAGCAGCACGGGAGCCGGGTTGTCGCGGACGCGCTCGTGGAAGTCCGTACGCGACCAGGAGTCCAGATAGGCGCGGAAGGCCGTCGCCGAGGAGCGCCGGACGGAACGCTCGACAAGGGCGCTCAGCCAGGCGTCGTCGTACCGGCCGCCGGTGGTGTTGTCGATGATCGCGCGCCGGTTGGCCGCCTCCTCGGCGGCGCCGGCGAAGAGCTCCCAGGTCTCGCCGTCCATGGGGAAACCGGCCGCCGAGACGGGCGAGATGCCGATGATCGAACGGACGCGGTCGGGGGCGTCGAGGAGCATCAGCTGCGCCGCCTTGCCGCCCATCGAGTGGCCGACGACGGAGAAGGAGTCCCAGCCGAGATCGTCCGCGACCGCGAGCGCGTCGGCCGCGACCTCCTCCATCGTGTACGCGCCCGCGTGATCGAGCGCCTCACCGTAGCCGCGGCAGTCGACGAAGGCGTACGAGCCCGAGGCATCGTTCAGATGGGCCCGCAGCGGAGCGAAACTGGTGCGGTCGCCGAACCAGTTGTGCAGCAGGAGGGCCCGCCTCGGCCCCTCGCCCTGCACCTCGTACGGAAGAACTCGGCCGGTCATCCTGCCCCCTGGTCGTGAGTGGTGGTGTCGTGCGCCCTGCGGCGCCGGTCGACGACCGAGTGTGACGGCGCGGACGCGTGCGGTCAACACCGTTTGCCCGGAGGCGGGGAAGGAACGGGTCCGGGATGCGGTGCCGTCCCGGTGAGGCGCATCCTGACTGTGTGACCTCGCACGGCACGTCCGGCCCCGGCCTGGCGGGCGGTACCGGGCGTCCGTCCGGGAACGGAGCTGCCGACGGGCCTGCTTCCGGCGCCCTGACCTGGACGCTCGCGGAGGCGGCGCTGCGGGCGGTCGACGAGGTCGGAGGTTACGCGGGCGGGGTCTACCTGCGCTCCGGAGCGCCGGGGCTGCTGCGGATGGCGGCTCTGGTGGGGCTGCCGGGTCCCTTGTTCCGGCCGTGGTTTCGGATGCACACGAACCGGCCGTTCCCGGTCGCCGAGGTCCATCGCTCCGGACAGCCCGTCCACCTCCACGACGTCGAGGAGGCGATGCGGCGATTTCCGCAGCTGGTGGCCAGCCTGCCGTTCCCCTTCGCCTCGCTGTACGCGCCGGTCGTCGCCGGTCGTGAACGGTTCGGGGTCCTCGTCGCGCTGCGGGCGCCGTCCCCCGGGGTCCCGGTGGACACCCGCGACCGCAACCGGATGACGCGGGGCGCACTCCACCTCGGCGAGACCCTGGCCGATCTGGCCCGTCAGGGGACGACCGTCGAATGGCCCGGCGACCCGGTCTGCGTACAGCTCTCCACCTCGGGTGCGCCGCCGGTCCGCTTCGGCGCCTTCGAGTGGGACCTCGACACCGGCATGGTCACGATGGACGCGGGCCTCCTGGCGATCCTCGGCACGGACGTGCCCTCGCCGTGCCCGATCGGGGCCCTCACGTCGCTCCTGGATCCGGAGGACGGCTACGCGTTGTGGGCGGCGGCCCGCCAGGCGACGGGGCCGGACGGACGGCCGGTGGTGCGCCGGATCCGGCTGAAGGGCCCGGACGGAGGTCTGCACCTGCTCGAGGTCTCCACGCGCGCGCGTCAGACCTCACCCCCCGCGGAGACGAACAGAGCCACGGGCCCGGGCGGGGAGGGACCACCACGGCTCGGCCTCGGCGGCGTCCACACCGGTCTGCGGCTCACCTGCACCCTCGTCGACCTCGGCACCGGTCTGATCGGCTCCGACGCCACGGACCGGCTCCCCCGGGCGATCCTGGCGATCGACCGCCTCGGACGCGTCACGTACGTCAACGAGCTCACCGAGCGGCTGCTCGGCCGCCCCCGCGCGGCCTTGGCGGGAAGGCCACTGTGGGAGGCACTGCCCTGGTTCGGTCTCCCGTTCCACGAGGAGCAGCTCCGCGCCGCGATGATCTCCGGTGAACCCGTGCGTTTCCTGGCCCGTCCGGAACGGAGTCAGTGGCTTTCGGTCTCCCTCCATCCCGGGCGGGACGGCGTCACCATGGTCCTGTTGCCGGAGAACGATCCGGGCCGGCCCACCCGGGAACCCGAGAGCGGCGGGCGGACGGACGACAGCCTGTTCCTTCCCGATGACCGGGTCTCGGCCCTGTACCGGCCGGTGGCCCTGGCGATCGCGCTGTCCGAGGCGGTGACGGCCCGCCAGGTGTCGGCGGTCGTGACGGAGGAGCTTCTTCCGGCGTTCGGCGGGCGTCAGCTGGCCATCTACCTGCTGAGCGACCGTCGGCTGTATCTGGCGTGGGAGACGGGCTTCCCGCCGGGCTTCCTCGAACCCTTCGACGGCGTGGCCCTGGACGCACGGGTGCCCGGCGTGGAGACGCTCACGACGGGCAGGCCGTTGTTCTTCGAGTCGATGGAGCAACTGGGCCGCAGCTATCCGGATCTGCCGCTGGACGCGCACTCGGGGGCGCGGGCGTTTCTCCCTCTGATCGCCTCCGGCCGGCCGGTCGGCTCCTGCATCCTCGGCTTCGACCGGCCGCGCGGGTTCAGTTCGGAGGAGCGGACCGTCCTCACTGCGCTCGCGGGCCTCATCGCGCAGGCCCTGGAGCGGGCCCAGCGGTACGACACGGAGTCGGCGGTCGCGCGGGGCCTCCAGGACGCGCTGCTCCCGCACCGGCTGCCCGTCCGGGAGGGCGTGGAGACGGTGGCCCGCTATCTGCCGGGCACGCAGGGCATGGACGTCGGCGGGGACTGGTACGACGTCATCGAGACGGGCCGGGGACGCCTCGCGCTCGTGATCGGCGACGTCCAGGGGCACGGGGTGGCCGCCGCGGCCACGATGGGGCAGCTGCGGAGCGCCGTGCGGGCCTTCGCGTTGGCCGGTCATCGGCCGCAGGACGTGATGCGGGGCACCAACCGGCTGCTCATCGACCTGGATCCCGGTCAGTTCGCGAGCTGTTGCTACGTACTCCTCGATCCGGCGTCGGGCGAGCTGCGGGCGGTTCGGGCGGGGCATCTGCCGCCGCTGCTGCTGCTCCCCGACGGGACGACGGAGCGGGTCGAGCTGGCGGGCGGGCTGGTGCTGGGGATCGACGTCCGCGCCTCGTATCCGGTGACGCGGCTGCGGCTGGACCCCGGTGCGGTGCTCGCGCTGTTCACCGACGGGCTCGTGGAGAAGCCCGGCCAGGACATCGACGACGGGATCGAACTGCTGCGCCGGACGCTCGCGGCGACCGGTTCGATGCCGCTCGCGGAAGCGGCCGACCGGGTGATCCGGGACGCCCGGCAGGTCACCTCGCGCCCGGACGACATCGCCCTGCTGCTCGCGGCACGCCGGCCCGAACACGACTGAGGATCACCCGGTCGGGCCCGTGGCGCTGGTCGGCCGCCGTGGGCGCGGGGAGGCTGGGGGTGCCGCGCCGATGAGGCCGGACGAGCCAGGGCGTCAGCCCGAGGAGGACACGTGCAGCAGGACAAGCAGCCCGAGTACGGCCCCGTGGTCTTCCGTGACCGCACCGCCGGTTACGCCTTTCTGACCCGGTCCACGGCGACCAGCGACCGGACCATCGAGTGGGACGACGGCAACACGTACCCCGTGATCGACGTGGAGATCTCCTCCGAGAGCCATCCCTTCTACACGGGCACCGCGCGGACGGTGGACTCCGAGGGCAGGATCGCCAAGTTCGAGCGTCGCTTCGGCGAGGAGAGCTGAGGTCCTTCCGTGAAACTGGCCAGAGGGTGGCCGGTTCGCCTTCCAGGATGAGGTCACGAGGACGGCGGAGCACACGCGCTCCGCCGATGACTTCCTGGAGGGGAAGACCTGTGATCGTGGTGACCGGAGCGACCGGAAACGTCGGACGACCGCTGGTGGAGCTGCTGGCCGCGGCCGGTGAGAAGGTGACGGCGGTGAGCCGTCGGCCGGCCGACGGGCTGCCCGCGGGGGTGACGCACCGGCGGGGGGATCTGGCGGATGTGGACGGTCTGGCTGGGCTGTTCGAGGGTGCGGAGGCGGTGTACCTGCTCGTCGCCGGTCTCGGGGACGAGCTGGACGCACGCGAGATCGTCGCGGCGGCGGTGACCGCCGGGGTGCGGCGGATCGTGTTCCAGTCGTCGCAACTGGTGGGAACGCGGACCGATTCGGTGTCGCACGACGTTCTGCGTACGTTCGAGACCGCGGTACGGGAGTCGGGAGTGGACTGGACCGTGCTGCGGCCGGGTGGTTTCGCCTCCAACGCGTTCCTCTGGGCCGAGGAGGTCCGTTCCGCGCGTACGGTGGCGGCTCCGTTCGCCGATGTGGCGCTGCCGGTGGTGGATCCGATGGACATCGCCGGCGTCGCGGTGGAGGTGCTGCGCGACCCGGCGCCGCACTCGGGTCGGACGTACGTCCTGACCGGTCCTGTCGCGGTGTCACCGCGGGAGCAGGTGCGGGCCCTGGCCGGAGTGGTGGGGGCGCCGGTCGCGTTCGTGGCGCTGAGCGCGAGCGAGGCCCGGTCCCGGCTGGTGCGCTTCCTGCCGGAGGACGCGGTCGACGGGATGCTGTCGGTGATGGGCGAGCCCAGCGCGGAGGAGCAGCGGGTGAGCCCCGATGTGGAGCGTGTGCTCGGCCGGGCGCCGCGACCGTTCGCGGCGTGGGCGGAACGGAACGCGCCCGCCTTCACCTGAGGGGTGGCACGGGGCGCGGCTCATCTACGAGTCGGGTGCCGGGTGCGGCTCATGTGCGGCTGCTCGTGCAGCCGCGCCCGAGCAAGGCCTCGGCGAGGGCGGGGACGCGCGTCGCGCGGACGGCGTCCCCCGCCCCGGCCGGGTGGGGCGAGCGAGGGCGCTCGGCGCCCTCGGCTCAGCTCGGAAAGGCGATCAGGCCTTCACGATGCCGGACTCGGAGACCTTGATGGTCGCGGAGGTGGCGCCGGAACGGGAGCCGAGGCCCTCGATCTTCTTGACCAGCTCCTGGCCCTCGACGACCTCGCCGAAGACGACGTGCTTGCCGTCGAGCCAGTCGGTGACGACCGTGGTGATGAAGAACTGCGAGCCGTTGCTGTTCGGGCCGGCGTTGGCCATCGAGAGCAGGAACGGGCGGTCGTGCTTCAGCTTGAAGTTCTCGTCGGCGAACTTCTCGCCGTAGATGCTCTTGCCGCCGGTGCCGTTGCCACGGGTGAAGTCGCCGCCCTGCAGCATGAACTGCGGGATGACGCGGTGGAACGGGGAGCCGGCGTAACCGAAGCCGTGCTCGCCGGTGGCGAGCTCGCGGAAGTTCTGCGCGGTCTTCGGGACGTCCTGGTCGAACAGCTGGAACACGATCCGGCCCGCGGGCTGGTCGTTGATGGTGATGTCGAAGTAAACGTTGTCGCTCATGAGGACATCCTGTCATTAGTCACGCACGGCGCGCGCACGGGCCGCCTCCTCCCGGGTCATGGCGTGCCGGTGCCCCGCGGCCCGCCGGGGGCGCGGGGCACCGGTCGCCTCGGGTGGCACGGGTCAGAGCAGCCCGCCCGCGCCGGGGGCGGGAAGGGTGCTCTGGGCGCCCTGGACGGTGTCGAGGACGGTGTCGACGCCCTGGTCCTCCTGGAGGAGGCCGGTCGCACCGCCCAGGGGGTTCTCGGCGGCGTTGGCCTGCGGCGGAGGCGTGATCAGAGCGGTGACGACGCCTGCGGCGAGGGAGGCGATGGCGAGCATGCTGCGCTTCTTCATGCCCTGGTCAACTGCTGAGCGGCCGAGGAGTTACGGGGTGCGCCGGATCCGGACGCTCGGACGCCACCCGGCCACCGCACGCCCGGCCATGGAGAGAGATGGCCATTTACCCCATATGGGGCGGAACCATATGGTTTGAGTGAGTGTCTCTGTCAGTGACACCACTGTCCCCGAGCAGGAGAAATTGGGGGACGTCATGCATCACCGTCACACCCTCGCGGCCTTCGCCGCGGGAATCCTGTTGACCGCCGGAATCGGCGCCACGATCCCGGCCGGCGCCACGACCGCCCCCTCCCCGAGCTCGTCGACCCAGGCCACGGCCCTGGTCGTCAACGCCCGCTGGGGCGGCCACGCGACCTTCGACCGGCTCGTGATCGACATACGGGGTGCCATGCCCCCGGTCACCGTGCACCAGGTCGGCGCGCTGCACTACGACGGCTCCGGCCAGCGGGTCCCGCTGGCGGGCAAGCAGTTCCTGGAGATCCGCCTCTCCCCCGCGGCCGCCCACGACGACGCCGGAAAGTCCGTCTACCAGGGGCCCCGGCTGCTGAAGATCCATCTGCCCGCGCTCAAGGGGGTCGCCCTGACCGGCGACTTCGAGGGGGTGGTCACCATCGGAGCCGCCTTCGACACCAAACCCGTCTACAAGACCTTCCGGCTGCACTCGCCGGAGCGCTTCGTGGTCGACATCGCCCACCCGGTGGGCTGCCGGGCCTGAAGGGTCCGGCCCGGGGTGGGGACCGCCCGGAGGGACGGCCCCCACCTCACTCCCCGCGTACGCCTACGGCCGGTCTCCCTCGGAACCGGTCTCCAGGTAGAACGGGATGCCTGACCTGCGGGCCCGATCGGTGCCCGCGAGGCGGGCGAACTCGCGCGGCTCCATCTCCCGCTCCCACTCGTCGAGCGTGCGCAGGCGGTACTCGCTGTGCTCCCCGGGGTCGAGGACGACGCCGGCGATCTGCTCGTCCGTCAGCTCACCGCCGTCGAAGACGAAGCCGATGTGGTTGGCCGGCCAGTCCTCGCCCCGGTCGGTGACGAAGTGGGTGCCGAGGAGCCGCGGTTCGCCGGTGAAGGTGATCCCGGTCTCCTCGTGGCACTCGCGCACCGCCGTCTCCCAGGGGGTCTCCCCCGGGTCCATGTTCCCGCCGGGCCACTGCCACAGCTCGGTGTCGTAGCTGGCGCGCAGCTGGAAGGGGCGGCCCCGGGTGTCGGTGAAGTAGAGGCAGGCGTATGCCGTCGCTCTCGGCAGGGTCGCGACGTACTCGACGGGCGGCAGCCAGATGTTCGCCATGGGCGGCTCTCTTTCGACGGGCCGATGGGATCACCTTCATCCAATCGGTCCGGCGGGCGGCGCCAGGCCGCTCGGGGGTGGATCACCGGATCGTGTGATCAGTTTCCCGCCGGTCCGGGCCGTGTTCTGTCAGGTCGCGGAGACGAGCCCCGCCTCGTACGCGATGATGACCAGCTGCACGCGGTCGCGTGCGTCCAGTTTGGCGAGCAGCCGGGTCACATAGGTCTTGGCCGTGGCGACGCTGATGTGGAGTGCGGCGGCGACCTCCGTGTTGGAGAGGCCTCGTCCGACCAGGGTGAGGACCTCGCGCTCGCGGTCGGTGATCCCCTCGGCCCGGCGCCGGGGTTCGGCGGGGGCGGTCCGCGGACGGGCGGTGAACTCCTTGATGAGGCGCCGGGTGACGCTGGGGGCGATGAGCGCGTCGCCGGAGGCCACGACGCGGACGGCGGCGAGGATGTCGTCCAGGCCCATGTCCTTGACCAGGAAGCCGGACGCGCCCGCGTGGAGCGCCCCGTACACGTGGTCGTCGTCGTCGAAGGTGGTGAGCACGACCACCCGGGCGCCGGTGGGGCCCTCGGTGATGAGGCGGGTCGCCTCGATGCCGTCCGTCCCGGGCATGCGCAGGTCCATGACGACGACGTCGGCGCCGGTCTCCTCGACGAGGCGCACGGCCTGGGCGCCGTCCGCGGCCTCGCCCACGACGACGAGGTCGGTGGTGTCGCCGATGACCATCCGGAGCGCGGTGCGCACGAGGGGCTGGTCGTCGGCGAGGACGACCCGGACGATCTGCTCGGTGGTGGTCTCGGTCATAAAGGGGTGGCTCCTGCGGGAAGGGGAAGGGGAAGGCGGGCGGTGACGCGGAAGCCGCCGCCGGGGCGGGGACCCGCGGCGAACTCTCCGTGCAGCAGGGTGACGCGCTCCCACATCCCGACGAGTCCGTAGCCGGACCCGGCGGGGGCGGGGGCCCCGTTGTCGGGACGCCGGTCGTGGTTCCGGTCGCCGTTCCGGCGTGGACCGGGGCCTCGGTCCTCCACGGTGACGACGAGGGTCTCGGGATCCTGCTGGTCGACGGTGACCGTGCAGGAGGCGGCGCCGGCGCCGACGCCGGACAGTCGGGCGGGCCGGGTCAGGCGCCGGGCGGCGGGTCGGGTCAGGCGCCGGGCGGCGGGCCGTTGCGCAGGCGCCGGTCGAGCAGGTGCTCGTGGACCAGGCGGCCGACGAGGGCGCTTCCGTACACGACGAACCCGACGCCGACGAGCCACGACTGGAGGACGAGGACGGTGCCGAACTGACCGTACGTCACCGCGTTCGAGGCGATGAGCGGGGAGAAGACGAGCTGGGAGAAGATCCGCAGCCCGAGCAGGCCGAGCGCGGTCAGGACGGCTCCGGGGGCGAGGGCGCGCCAGCGGATGCGCCCGCAGAGCAGGAACTGCTGCGACCACCAGAAGAAGAGGAAGGTGCCGACGAGGTCGGCCAGGGCCACGAGGGCGGTGATCATGGCCGGGGACCGGGCCGGCGTGGGGGTGGCGACGAAGAGGAGCAGACAGGCGATCAGGACGGCCAGCCAGACCACGTGCCGCCACATGGTGTGCCAGCGGGCCGTGGGGAGGTCCCAGGCCCGCTCGTACCCGGTCTGTACGGCGGACCCGAAGGTGACGCCGAAGGCGGCGAGGGCGGCGAGGCCGAAGGCGGTGGTGCGTTGCAGGGCCTGCCCCGGTTGCCCGAAGAGCCGCTCGACCTCCTCCTCGGAGACCTCCGAGACTCCGAGGCCCTGCACGAGCCAGCGGGCGAAGCCCTGTCCGCTGGCGAGGTCGGCCGCGGCGACGACGATGAGCAGCGGCACGAGGGTGAGCAGGCTGAGCGCCGCGAAGCCCATGGCGCGGTGCATGAGTTCCATGGCGCGGCCGCGGTTCCAGGCGAGCCCGACGGGCGAGACGAGGGCGCGGGTGTGGAGTCGATGGAACCAGTGACCGTGTTCACGGCCGTGTTCGGGGCCGTGCTCGGTGGGGGCACCGTCGTACGGCGGACCGGGTGTGGAGGGCATGCCTCGTGAGGTACCCGGCCGGGCGGTGGGACATCGCAGGGGTGCGGCCGAACGGGTGCCGGGCCGCGGGATCCGGGGGGGCGCCCGTGGAGCCGCGGATCCCGCGGCCCCCCAGGGGTTCGCCCGTGGAGCCGTCCGGCCGGGTGTCAGGGGGTGAGCGGGCGGGCGCCGGGGCCGGGGCGGACGACGACGTCGCGGGCGGTGAGGGTGGCCTGTTCCTCACCCTCGCACTGGACGACGACGCGGACGGGGGATCCGCAGTCGGTGTGCCGGATGTCGAGGACCGGACCGTCCGGTTCTCCCGCGTGGGTGTCGCCCCACTGCTTGAGGGCGAGGAGTACGGGCCAGAGGTCGACGCCCTTGCGGGTGAGCCGGTACTCGTACCGGGTCCGGGAACCGGGTTCGCGGTACGGCTCCGACCGCAGCAGGCCGGCCGCGACGAGTTTGCGGAGCCGGTCGGCGAGGACGGCCTCGGAGAGCCCGAGGTGCCCGCGGAACTCGTCGTAGCGGCGGACGCCGTTGAAGGCGTCGCGCAGGATCAGCAGGGTCCACTTCTCGCCCACGAGGTCCAGGGCGCGGCGGACCGGGCAGTTCTCCGTGTCCGTCTCCAGCCACTTCATCGTCACACTGTAGCCACCTGACTGCGTCGTTGACAGTCAGCTTTCAGGACAGCTAGCTTCGCAGTACAGAGCCAGCTGACATCAGCCGGCCACGTCGGGCGGAGGGTGGACATGGGGCGGTCGCGCACGGTCGAGTGGGAGGACGCCGGAGCCACCGCACGGGCCGCCGGGACGATGGCGGGCCTCGACTTCCTGCGGGAGATGGTGGCGGGACGCCTGCCCGGGCCCCCGATCGCGGCGCTTCTGGGCTTCGGCCTCGAGGAGGTCGAGGACGGACGCGCGGTGTTCACCCTCGAGCCGGGCGAGGAGCACTACAACCCGATCGGCAGTGTGCACGGCGGGGTCTACGCGACCCTGCTCGACTCGGCGGCCGGCTGCGCGGTCCACTCGACGCTCCCGCTGGGCACGGCGTACACCTCGCTCGATCTGTCGACCCGCTTCCTCCGCCCGATCACGGTCGACACGGGCAAGGTGCGGGCGATCGGCACGGTGATCTCCCGCGGGCGCCGGACCGCGCTCGCCGAGGCGGGCCTGTACGACGCGGAGGACCGGCTGCTCGCCCATGCGACCAGCACGTGCATGCTGTTCCCGGTCCCGGCGGCGGGTTCGGGGGGCACGCGCGCGTAGCCCGGCGTCCGGTCGAATCCGTGCGGGGCTCCGCTCAGCGGTGTCCGGAGACCGGGCGGGTGCGGGTGCAGCCGTCCGGGGCGACGTCGGGGATGCCGTTGGCCTGGAGGGCGGCGCTCACCAGGGTGGCCAGCAGGTCGATGTCCGACCCCATGTCCAGACGGACCGTCACCCACCCCGATCCGGCGCGCAGCCGGACCGCGCTCGACCCCAGGAGGGCCGGGCGCAGCTTCGCGACCATGGCACGGGTGAGGTGGACGTCGGCCTCGTGCTCGCCGTGGAAATGCACAATCTCCTGCGTCTCGGTGCCGAGTCCGAGCGCGGCGCCGCAATGGGCGCGGCCGGGGGTCAGCGAGGGCCAGCTCATCAGACGTTCACTGGCATGCCTGGCCGTGTTCATACGAGGAGCGTGCCGGGCCCCGGGGCCGCGCACAAGCGTCCGGCCGGAAGAATCCCGCTCAGGGCTGAAACATGCCGGAGGCAGGGGCGGCGTGACCGTGCGTCACGGCGTTCCGTGGGGCGGATGTGACCTTGCGTCACTGCGGTGCACGTGCGCGGATGCGGGCCGCGAGGACGGCCACGTCGTCTTCCGCGCCGTGCGCGCCGAGGCGGCGGAGCACCTCGTCGACGACCTGGTCGGGGCCGGAGCCCCGGGGAAGCCGGAGGGCGGCGAGGCGGGCGAGGGAGTCGTCGATGTCCTCTCCGCGGCGTTCGACGAGTCCGTCGGTGAAGAGCAGCAGGGTGTCGCCGGGGCGGAGCGGGCGGGTGGTCGGTTCGTAGCCTCCGACGCCGGTGCCGAGCGGTGGGCCCACGGGGAGGTCGACGATCTCGGCCGAGCCGTCGGCGCCGAACACCGCGGGCGGGAGGTGCCCGGCGCTCGCGAAGGTCGCGGTGCCGCGGGCCGGGTCGACCCGGACGAGCAGGACGGTGGCGGGGCGACGGGCGTCGTCCTCGGCGACCACGGAGTCGAGGTGGCGCAGCACCCGGTGCGGGGGCAGGTCGGTCGCGGCGACCTCGCGGAGTGCGCTGCGGTAGGCGTTCATGTCGACGGCCGCGTCGAGGCCGTGCCCCATGACGTCGCCGACGACGAGCAGACTGCGGCCGAAGTGGAGCCGTACGGTCTCGAACCAGTCCCCGCCGACGAGGGCGCGAGGCCCGGCGGGGAGGTATCCGCCGGCGATCTCCAGGTTGGGGTGCGGCCGTCCGGGCTCGGCGACGAGGGCGCGCTGGAGGTGGAGCGCGGCGTCCTCGGCGGCCGCGAGACGGCGGGCATGGCCGAGTTGTCGGGCCGCGAGGCGCGCGGCGTGCCGGAGCAGGGCCACCTCGTCAGCGGAGAAGGGCGCACCACCGGTACGGGTCAGGCTGACCGTCCCGACCGGCTCCTCGTCGTGGACGGCGAGGGGGAGGGAGAGCCGGTGGAGGGCGGTCTCTCCGAGAGCGGCGGCACCGTCCGGCGGGACCGGAACGCGGGCAGCCGGGTCGTCCGGCCCGGGGGCGGCGGCGTCCGCGGGGCGCACCGGTCCGCCGGCGGGGGCTGCGGCGCCCCGCGCGGCGCCCCCGGGTGCCGTGGGACCGGCCGGGACGGCGGCGGACGCCCCACGGCCCGTCGGACGGTGGGCGGTGGTCCCGGGAGCCGCCTCGGCCCCGTCCGCGGTGCCAGGACCCGCCGTTCCGGTCGGTGGCACGGCAGACCGGGCCTCCTCGGGGCCTGGCGCTCGGGAGCCCCCCGGGCCGTCCGGCGCGGCGGGCGCGGAAGGGATGCCGCTTGGGGAGGCGGGATCGCGAACCACCGAGCCCTCGTCCAGGACCGCCGGGCCCGCCTCCGCCCCGGAGTCCGCAGCCGAGGGACCACCGTGCGCCCCGGCGGGCGAATGGGGCGAGGCGGCCGAGTGGGGCGAGGCGGCCGAGTGGGGCGAGGCGGGCGAGTGGGGCGCCCTCGCCTCCTCAGCCGGCCGGTCCCTGTGCTCCCACGACTCCGGCGGTCCCGCGTGGGCCGCGCGCCACGGAGGGGCACCCGGCTCCGCCGGCAGGTCGACGGTGGCGGAGGCGTGCAGGTGTCGGGCCGCGAAGGCCGCGAGTTCGCGGCAGGTGCTCGTTTCGTCGAGCGTCGTGCCTATCTCGCCGATCGCCTGCTCCATGGCCCGCACCCTGGCCAGGAGGGCCTCTTCCCGCTCCGCTTCCCGTTCCGCCACGACACCTCCACCGCCGCGCGGTCGCCGGGTGACGTACCCGGTCCCTGGTCCCCCCATTGCACCAGCGGGTGGCGCCCCGCGCGCGGCACGGACCTTGCGCGGGGCGGTTGTGCTGCGGTGCCTGATCTGATCAAGTACAGCAGAGGCTACTGACCAGTACGAGATTCCGCTCCCCGGGGGGACAGCCCATGACGACCGGTTTCTTCAGCTCCGTCGACGATGTCGCCGACCGGCTCGCCACGACCGGCTATCTCGCCTCGCCCGCCGTCGCCACGACCGTCTTCCTCGCCGACCGCCTCGGCAAGCCGCTCCTCGTCGAGGGCCCGGCCGGCGTCGGCAAGACGGAACTCGCCAAGGCGGTCACCGAGGTCACCGGCGCACGTCTGGTCCGGCTCCAGTGCTACGAGGGCGTCGACGAGTCCCGCGCGCTGTACGAGTGGAACCACGCCAAGCAGCTCCTGCGGATCACGGCCGGGCGGGGCGAGTCCTGGGACGAGACGCGGACCGACATCTTCGGTGAGGAGTTCCTGCTCCCCCGGCCGCTGCTCACCGCGATCCGCTCCGAGCAGCCGACCGTGCTCCTCATCGACGAGACGGACAAGGCCGACGTCGAGGTGGAGGGGCTGCTCCTGGAGGTGCTCAGCGACTTCCAGATCACCGTTCCCGAGCTGGGGACGATCAAAGCGACCCGGCGCCCGTTCACGGTCCTCACCTCGAACGCGAGCCGCGAACTCTCCGAGGCCCTGCGCCGCCGCTGTCTCTTCCTGCACATCGGTTTCCCCGAGGAGGAGCTGGAGCGCAGGATCGTCACCCTCAAGGTCCCCGGGCTGGACGACGCGCTCGCCGCGTCAGTGGTGCGGGTCGTGGGAGCGCTGCGGGCGATGGAGCTGCGGAAGGTGCCGTCCGTCTCGGAGACGATCGACTGGGCCCGTACGCTGCTCGCGCTCGGCGCCGACCGCCTGGACGAGCGCGTCGTACGCGAGACCCTGGGCGTCCTCCTCAAGCACCAGGACGACATCGTGAGGGCCGCCGCCGAACTCGACCTGGAGGCGGTGTGAGCCGGCCCGTCGACGGTGTGGACGTCACCACCGCACCGACGACGGCCGCCACCCGCCTCACCGGTCTCGTCGGGGCGCTGCGCGCCCACGGGTTCGGGATCGGGACCGGCGAGACCGTGGACGCCGGGCTGGCCCTCGAGGCCGTCGGCTTCACCGACCGGGAACGGGTACGCGAGGCCCTCGCCGCGACCCTGCTCCACGGCGAGGCGCAGCGCCCCGTGTTCGACCGCGTCTTCGACCTGTATTTTCCCCTCGGCCACACTCGGGCCGCGGAGACGTACGAGAACGCCCCGGCCGGTCCGGCGGATCTCGCGGCCCTGCGCGAGCGGCTCGCCGAGGCGCTCACCACCGCTGACGGCAGCGCTCTCGACCGGCTGGCCGCCGAGGCGGTGGGCGGTTTCGGCGGCTACGGTTCGGGCCCCGAGTCGGACGGCTGGTCCTCGTACCAGACGCTGTCCCGGCTGCGTCCCGAGACGCTGCTCGCCCGCGTGCGGGAGCGGCTCCGGGCGGTGCCCGGGGCGGAGGACCCCGAGTTCACCGAGCGGCTGCTCGACGACGAGATCCGGCGCCGCATCGAGGCCTTCCGCGAGCGGGTGCGGACCGAGGCCCGGCGGCGGGTCGCCGAGCGCCAGGGCCGCGACCGGGTCGCGCGCCGTGCGGTCGCGGGGACGGCGGACACCGTCGACTTCCTGCTGGCCGGCCGGGCGCAGCTGGACGAGTTGCGGCGTACGGTACGGCCGCTGGCGCGCAAGCTGGCCACCCGGCTCGCGGCCCGCCGGCGCCGGGCGTCGCGCGGGGAGATCGATCTGCGGCGGACGCTGCGCCGCTCGCTGTCGACCGGTGGCGTGCCGGTGCGGCCGGTGCTGCGCCGACGCCCTCCCCGGCGACCGGAGCTGGTCCTGCTGTGCGACGTGTCCGGCTCGGTGGCCGGTTTCGCGCAGTTCACGATGTTGCTGGTGCAGGCCCTGCACGACCAGTTCAGCCGGGTGCGCGTCTTCGCCTTCGTCAACCGGGTGGACGAGGTGACGGGGCTGATCGCCCGGGGTTCCGCGGACCCGGCCGGGCTCGGCGACCGCATCCTCGCGGAGGCGGAGCTGACCGGGTGGCACGGGCAGAGCGACTACGGGACGGCCCTGGGTGAGTTCGCCGCCCGGTACGCCGAGGCCCTCGGCCCGCGCACCGTGGTCTTCGTCCTCGGGGACGCGCGCACCAACGGCTCCGACCCGAACCTCGCGGCCCTGAAGCGGATCGCGGACCGGGCCCGCCGGGTCCACTGGCTCAATCCCGAGCAGCCCTCGCTGTGGGGCACCGGCGACTCGGTGGCCCCGGCGTACGCCGAGCTCGTCGAGATGCGTCCGTGCCGCAACGCCCGCCAGCTGGGGGCTCTGATCGGTCGCCTGCTGCCTGTGTGACCGCGCGTGGCACCACGGCGGGGAGAGGGCAGCCGGCCGGGTTCCCGCCGCGGAGCTCGGCGCCCTGCACGGCGTGGGCCCGAAGGCGCTGCGCCTGCTCGGTGAGGAGCTCGCGGCGCGCGGCATGGAGCTGCGGTGAGCGCCCGTCGCGCCCACCGGGACCTCGGCTGTACGGCGGAAGGCGCCGCGAACTAGCGTGACCCCCATGGAACTCTTGGGAGAGATCACCGCCGGCCGTCCGCTGCTCGTCCTCGCCGTCAAGGAGGAGGCGCAGTTCCTGGACACGGACCTGCCGGTGCTGCTGACCGGCATGGGCAAGGTGAACGCGGCGACCGCGCTCGCGCTCGCCCTCGGCCGCGGCCCGCGGCCGTCCGGGGTCGTGAACCTGGGGACGGCGGGGGCGCTGCGTCCCGGCATGACCGGGACGCATGTGATCGGCACCGTGGTGCAGCACGACTTCGACGGCCGGCTGCTCGCCACGCTGACGGGCGAGTCGTACGGCGCGCCGCTGACGCTCCCGGACGGCGGTGACACGGTCCTGGCGACCGGGGACACGTTCATCTCGGACGAGGCCGCCCGCGCCCGGCTCGCGGAGCAGGCCGCTCTCGTCGACATGGAGGGGTACGCCCTCGCGCACGCCGCCGGGATCGCCGGGGTGCCGCTGCGCATCGTGAAGCACGTCAGCGACGAGGCCGGGGAGGGCGCGGCGCGCACCTGGCGTGAATCGGTCGCCGAGTGCGCGCGGGTTCTCGCCGACTGGGCGGCGGCGAACACCCCGTACCGCGACTGAGTGGACGGACCTCCGGCGTGGTCACTGGTGGGTCACTGGTGCGGGAAGTGGACCTCCGGGTTCGCCGGCGACGGGCCGTCGAGGAGCGGGCGCGGGAGTCCGCGCAGGTGCTGGTCGAAGAAGGCGGCGACGTACGTCCGGGTGACGGCGACGGCGCGGTCGGTGGGCAGTTCGGGCTGCGGCAGGCCGAAGTGGCGCGAGATCACGGGACCGTCGGAGAAGGTGAAGTGCTCGGAGCCGGCCACGGTGACCCAGCGCTTCCACCCGTCGAGGGCGTTCCACGTCCGGTCCCAGGTGGTGTCCGTGCCGCCGGGCAGGTGCATGGCGTCGTGGGTGCCGAGCATCATGAACGGACGGCCTCGCAGGCCGTCCGCCGGCAGGTCCTCCCAGAACGACCCGTCCATGTTGATCCCGGCGTCGACGCGCGCGTCGGCCACCATCGTGGAGGCCGCGCTCGCCCCGCCGATGGAGTGGCCCGCCATGCCGATCCGACGGGCGTCGATCACGTCGGCGTGCTTCCAGACGGGCCGGGGCCCGGTGAGCCGGTCCAGGACGTGGCGCATGTCGGCGGCGCGGGTCGAGGTGACCACGCTGCCGTGCACGCCTCCCTCGTCGAGGGCGGTGCAGGCGACACAGGTGAGGGTGCGGCCGCCGGGGAGGCTGATCCCGTAGGACTCGTAGGCGTGGTCGACGGAGGCGACGACGTAGCCGCGGGAGGCGAGGTCCTCGGCGAGATGGGTGAGGGTCCAGCGGGAGACGCTGAAACCCGGTGAGAGCAGCACCAGGGGGCGGTGGCCCGGGGCGGGCCGCGCGTCGGTCCTGCTGTGGGTTTGCGTCCGGGCGAGCACGTCGCCGGACACGCCGGGCCCGAGCTGCCCGGCGAGCAGTCGCGCCTCCTCCCCGGTGGCGTACGGGGCGGGGCGGCCACCGCCGGCCGCGGCCGGGTAGTGGAGGGTGACCATGAGCGCGCGTCCGTCAGCGGCGGGAACCCACGGGTCGGTGCGGGAGCGGTCGACGAGCGGGAGGACGGTGCTCCCGACGGAGTACGGCCCGGTGGGCGCGGGCAGCGTGGCGGCCTTCGCCGCCTGTGCGGCCTGCAGCGGCGGCGGGGCATCGGGAGTGGCCGCGGTGGCGACACCGGCGGGTAAGGCGACGGAGCAGACGAGGAGGGCGGCGACGGCCGCCCTGGTGAATCGGATCATGAGGACACGCTAGGAGTCCCGGCCGCCGCGCCGCGTCCTGCTGCGGGCCCATGCGCCGTCAGACCAGAGGCGGATACGCGGCGGTCCGAGTGACGTGACCTCGGGCCCGGCCCGCTGGGACCGCCACTCTCGCCGCCGCCCCGGCGCCACGGCGGACGGGCACGCGCGCGTGCAGCCGCGGGCCCGTCCGCCGTACGGCTCGGACAGGAGCCGACCCGGTCAGCCCAGCGGCAGTTCCAGGCGGGACGGTTCGCCCTGCGGGGAGCCGATGACGGTCTGCGTCCAGGTGACGGAGGCGTCCCCGTACAGCGGGTCCTTGCTGTCGACGACCAGCATCAGCCGGTTCCCGGAGGGGATGTCGTACGCGGCCGCCTGGAGCTCCCAGGTGACGGTGGTGTCCTGGTCGGGCGTCAGGCCGTAGACGTTGAGCGGCTCATGGCTGATGATCCGGGCCGTGCCGTCCTCGGCGACGTCCAGGAGGTGGGCGTAGAGGCTCGCCGAGGTGGCCGTGGAGCGGACGGTGAGGCGCAGCCGGGGGATGCCGCGGACGCGGCGGCCGACGCCGTCCTCCCCGTCGCGCGAGACGAAGGGTTCGGTCGTCCAGGCGACCGCGTGGCGGCGGTCGATCTTGCGGGTGTCGTAGATCTTGGGGTTGCCCTGCCACTCCGCCTGACCGGTCTTCATGATCGCGTCCATGGCGGTGGCCTCGGTGTCCACGCCCGCGAGGAAGGCGCGTCGCCAGCCGGTCTCCTCCGCCCCGGGGTCGCCCGTGGGGACGAGCCGGCCGTCGGTGCCGGCCGCGCCGTCGCCGGTGAGGCCGAACACCTCGGTGCTGCCGGTGACCTCGCTCCAACCGGGGCTGGTCTCGCGGCGGGCGGGCACGACGATCCGGTTCTCGCCGGTGGGTTCGCCGGTCTCCGGGTCCAGGACGGGTTCCGTCACGTACGAGAACATCACCTGGTTGCAGACCTGCGGCCAGTCCTCCACGCCGTTGCGCTCGCCCCTGAGGTGGTGGTCGAGCCAGGCGTACGCCTCCGCCATGGGGAGGTTGATCTCCCCCCGGACGGCCGGCGGGCCGATGAGGGCGGGGCCCTCGGGTGCGGCGTGGTCGCCGATCCACATGTTGAGCCGTTTGGGGACGTCCAGGCCGTTGAAGGTCTCGACGGTCTGGTTGACCGCGAAGAGGCTCTCGTGCCAGGTGTTGGAGAAGAAGGTCGGCGTGCCCTTCTCGTTGGTCAGGGACAGGTACGACTCGGGGGCGCGCTTGAGGCCCCACTCGACGACGGCGTCCAGGTTCCGGTCGGCCTGGAAGTCGGCGAGGATCGCCTGGTTGGCCTCGTCGAACTTGCTCTCGACCGGTCCGCCGGTGAGGGCGAGGAGGGCCTTCACGGCCGCGAGGTGGCGGGTGTTGTGGTCGTAGAGGCTGGTCGCGAGGTTGCCCCAGGTGCTGAGGGCGACGACGGCGGCGACCCGGTCGTCGTGGGCGGCGACGAGCTGGCTGATGCCGGAGCCGTACGACTCCCCCATGAAGCCGATGACGCTCGGGGCGAAGCGGTCGACGGCGAAGTCGATGACCGCGGAGCCGTCGGCCCAGTCGTGGGGTCCGGCGACGTCGACGAAGCCGCTGGAGGTGGAGGGCAGTCCGGGGATGCCGAGGCCGCGGGGCGTGTAGGCGAGGACGTGGTAGCCCTTGCGGGCGAGGACCAGGTAGGACCAGAGGAACAGGGGCCAGCCGAAGGGGGTCCAGCCGGCGGGCACGACGACGAGCGGGTGCGGGCCCGGGCCGAGCTGTCGGAGGCTGAAGGCGGAGAGCCGGACGTTCTCCGCGCTGCCCTCGCTCTCCGCGGCCCCTTCGATGCGGTGGTACGCGGGCAGCGCCAGGCCGCGCACCTCCTCGACGATCGCGGCGAGTTCGGCGGGGAGCAGCGCGGTGGCGGTGTCGGTGCCGTCGGTCGTTTCGCTCAGGAGCGCGTTGGCGAGGGTCTGGCCGAGCCGGACGGCGCCGGGGTCCACCGTTCCGTCGGCGGCCCAGAGGCCGCGTGCGGTGATCCGGGAGGTCTCGGCCGCGGTCAGGGCCGCCGTGACGTCCGGGAAGCCGGGAAAGTGTTCGGACGAGCCGGTGGTGAAGGGGTTCTCCTTGGGCACGTGCACCCGTTCCTCTCGACTGGACTGGTGACTGTCCGCGATGCGGACGGTCGCAAGCCTCACGTATGTGGGGCGGAGCGGCCAGAGCGCACGAACAGCGCACGTGTCACGCAACCGGTCGGGAACGACACAAGCCGCCCCGAACTCGATGTTTGGGGACGACGAGGGCGGGTCGGGGTCAACGGGATTCGGGTGGATACACCACGAGCAGGGCGGCGACGTCGTCGTCGAGGCTGCCCGATCCGTACGCGGTGAGGTCTTTGTGGAGGAGGGCCGGCACGTTCTCGGCGGGTTCACGCACCCAGCCGCGCAGGCGCAGTTCCAGCGGATAGAAGGTGCCGGTCCGGTCGCGGGTCTCGCTGACCCCGTCGGTGTAGAGGAGCAGCCGGTCCCCCGGGCCGAACGGCACCTCCTCGATGTGGTGGTGGGAGTCGGCGAGGCCCGCGAGGTTCACGGGCAGCGAGGGGTCGGCGAAGCGCACGGCCTCGACCCCGCCGCCGCGCTGGAGCAGCGGGGTGGGGTGGCCGCAGCTGAGCAGCCGTGCGATGTCCTCGCCGTCGGGGAACTCCACGAGGACGACGGTGGCGAAGCGTTCGGCGGCGTCGGAGTCCGGATCCCAGGCGCCGTAGCGGGCGAGGCCCTCGTCGAGCCGGTCGGCGAGGGCGGCCAGGTCGGCCGCGTCGTTGACGGCGGCGCGGAAGGAGCCCAGGAGCACGGAGGCGGTCTCGACGGCGCCGAGTCCCTTGCCCTGGACGTCGCCGAGCATGACCCGTACGGCCCCGGGGACGCGTACCGCCTCGTAGAAGTCACCGCCGATCCTGGCCTTGGCCGCGGCCGCCACGTACAGCAGGTGCAGGTCGAAGCGGCCGAGGTGGGTGGGGAGGGGGCGCAGCACGACGCGCTGGACGACTTCGGCGACGGCGGTGAGTTCGCTCAGGTCCTGCTCGTAGCGGGTGCGGACCCGGCTGACCCAGGCAGCGGCGGCGGTGACGCCGACGATCACGATCAGGTTCGCGAGGAGTTCGGGCGCCGCGGCGAACTCGTCCCTGACGACGCCGAGCAGCAGTCGGGCGGCGACGGCGAGCAGCCCGATGACGATCGTCCCGGGCACGCTCCAGGTGACGGCGGCGAGCGCGGGTGCGGCGACGAGGAGCCGGTCGAAGCGCTCCTGCTCGGGGGTCATCAGATCGGCGACGAACGCCAGGGCCAGGACCAGGAAGGGCAGCGCACGACCGAGGTTGAACTGGGTGCGCTTCGGTGCGTCGGGGTGAACCCGCTGACCTGCCGGCATTTCATGATCGTACGCACGGGCCGCGTCCGGGCCGGGGTGACGGCGGCTCCGGGCGTGTCCGCCGCCGGTCGGCGCCGCGGGGCAGGGCGAGGGCGGCGGGGAGGGCGAGTGCGGCGATCAGGGCGAGGGCCGGGAGGGCGGCGCCCCGGGCCGGTACGAACCCGCCGTCCGGGACGAGGGCGAGCAGCAGGGTCGCGGTGGCGACGCCGAGCGCGGGCCCGATGTTCATCACGGTCTGCTGGAGGCCTCCGGCGACTCCGGCGTGGGCCTCGGGGGCGCGGTGCACGACGACCGAGGTCGCGGTGACCATCAGGGTGACGAACCCGGCGCCGAGCAGTGCGGCGCTCACGCCGACGGCGGCGGCGCCGGCCGTCGTGTCGAGCCGGGAGAGCAGCAGCACCCCGAGGGTGAGCAGGGCGGCGCCGGCGGTCGCCGTGCGCCGGGGGCCGAAGCGGCGCTGGAGCGGTGGGCAGAGCGGCGCGCCGAGCACCATGAGGACGGCGAGCGGGAGGCCGCGCAGCGCGGAGCCGAGGGGGTCGAGCCCCTGGACGTCCTGGAAGAAGTAGGTCGCCACGAAGAGCGAGCCGAAGAGGGCGGCCGAGGCGGCGAGCAGGACGGCGAGGCCGGCGATGACGGGCACGCTCCGGAGCAGCTCCGGGGGCAGCAGGGGGCGCGCGGCGCGACGCTCGTGCCACGCGAGGGCGCACCCGGTGACGACGGCCCCGGCGACGGCGAGCAGACCGGTGGGGGCGCCGCCTGGACGGGCGGCCTCGACGAGCCCGTGCACGAGCAGACCCAGCGTGACGGCGAGCAGCAGCGCACCGACGGGGTCGAGCGCGGACAGGCCCGTGACCGTGGCGGACCGCGGGGCGCGAGCCGTCTCGTACGGCGGGCCCGGTTCGGTGGGGCGGTCTCGGGTGGCGAGGGCGAGCAGGCCGATGGCGAGGGTCGGGGGTACGCCGAGCAGGAAGACCGAGCGCCAGCCGTACGCGGAGACCAGCGCGCCGCCGACGAGCGGGCCGGCCGCGGCGGCGAGGCCGATGGCGGCGGTGCGCACGGCGATCGGGGTCCCGAGCCGATCCGGCGGGTAGGCGGTACGGAGCATGCCGAGGGTGGCGGGCTGGAGGAGCGCCCCGAACACCCCCTGGAGCACCCGCAGCACGATCACGGTCCCTATGCCGGGGGCCAGGGCGATTCCGGTGGAGGCCGCGGCGAAGCCGAGGGCGCCGACGGCGAAGACCCGGCGGTGGCCGTGGCGGTCGCCGAGCCGTCCCGCGAAGACCAGGAGGCTCGCGACGGCGACGAGATATCCCGTGCTGGTCCACTGGACCTGTCCGACATCGGCGTGCAGATCGCGCTGGAGGGCGGGTTGGGCGATGGTGAGGACGGTGCCGTCGAGGGCGACGACCGCCGCGCCGACGACGCTGCACGCCAGGACCGGGGCACGACGCGGGGTCACGAGGCCTCCCCCGCGGGACCGAGGTGCGCGTCGAGAGCGGCCGCGAGGAGCGGGGCAGGGTCGTCGCCGCCGGTCGCGAGCCGGAGGCTCCCCCAGTGCCAGAGCTGGGCGATGCCGTGGAGGTTGGCCCAGAGGGCGCCGGACAGGACGGCGGGTTCGGCGGCGTCGGGACGGACGCGGGCGACGAGTTCGGTGAGGCGGGCGAAGAGCGGCAGGCTCGTCTCCCGGAGGCCGAGGCCGCCGCTCTCCCGGAGGCCGAGGCCGCCGCTCTCCCGCAGCCCGAGGCCGCCGCTCTCCAGCAGGTCGTGCCGGAACATGAGCTCGTACATGCCGCGTCGGGTGTCGGCGTAGTCGAGGTAGACGCGGGCGAGAAGCTCGATCCGTGCGCGCGGGGCGGCGGTCTCCCGGTCCTGGGCGGCGATGCGTCCGGCCAGTTCGGTGAAGCCCTGTCGGGCGATGGCCGACAGGAGTTCGAGATGGGTCGGGAAGTAGCGGCGGGGGGCGCCGTGGGAGACGCCGGCGCGGCGGGCGATCTCGCGGAGCGAGAGGGCCTGGGCGCCTTCGGCGTTCACGAGCTCGACGCCGACGCGGACGAGTCGCTCCCGCAGGCCGCCGTCGCTCCGGTCGCCGTCGCTCCGGTCGCCGCCCTCGCTCTTCGTCCCGGGCGCGTGATGATCTTCGGATGTGTGAGGCATGGACACTGTCTACCAAGATCGAGTAGACAGTGTCTACTCGATCTCGCGCCCCGGTCCGCTACACTCGGGGACAGCGAAGGGGAGTAGCCCTGCGAATCGGTCGTCGACATACTGGAGCCCTCGGGTTCCCGGTGACCGGGTCCGCGTTCGACGCGGGCGGGCGAGACCTTCGGCCAGGCATCAACCGCGTCCGCGCTTCCGTGGGCGTGGTCCGTCATGCCGGGCCGAGTGGTCCTTCCGTCGCCCATCGCGGTGCCGCGCCGAGTCCACGGGCCCGGACCGAGCAGAGAGCCCCGGTATGCACCTCGACCCCTTGGCGATCCTCACCGCCTTCGGGCTGATCTTCCTCGCCGAGCTTCCCGACAAGACGATGTTCGCGTCCCTCGCCATGGGCACGCGGATGCGTCCTCTGTACGTATGGATCGGCACCTCGACCGCCTTCCTCGCGCATGTCGCCATCGCGGTCGGCGCGGGCAGCCTGCTCGGGCTGCTCCCGGGCTGGTCCGTGAAGCTCGTCTCGGCCCTGTTGTTCGGTTTCGGCGCGTTCATGCTGCTGCGCGGCGGGGGCGACGACGACGAGGCCGACGAGGGCGGCAAGACCGTCACCGGCTTCCTGCCCGTCTTCTCGACGGCCTTCATGGCCGTGTTCATCAGCGAGTGGGGCGACCTCACCCAGATCACCACCGCCAACCTGGCCGCCACGAACGGCACCTGGTCGACGGCGATCGGCTCCCTCGCCGCCCTGATGAGCGTCTCCGCGCTCGCCCTGGTCGCGGGCCGCTTCATCGCGAAGCGTGTTCCGCTCAAGACCGTGCAGCGCATCGGCGGTGTCTGCATGGCGGGCCTCGCGATCTGGTCCCTGACCGAGGTCTTCACCGGCTGAACTCGGTCGCGCACCCGCACGGCGCACGCCCCCACCCGCACAGGGTGGGGGCGCGCGCCGTTCTCGCGCCTGTCTCCGGCGCGTCCTCACCCTCGCGGAGAAAAACCTCTGGCCCGCCGCCTGCCCTCTCGATACGATCATCGTGATGACGACCTACTCTGCTATCAGATCGGGGGTCCCGTCCGCGCAAGGTGAGTGCTGATGCTCACTCATACCGCGAACGGCGATTCTCGCCTTTCCCTCTGGCTGCGCGTGCGCGAGTTCGCCGTGCCGCCCTCCATGATCGAGACCGCTGCACTCCGGCGCACCGCCGGTGACTGGGCGGGCGCCTGTGCCGCCGCGGGCGTCGACGTCGATCTCGACCTGCGCTCCGCCGCCCATGCGTACGGGCGGCAACTCGCCGCCCTGGTCAGGGCGGATCTCCGGCGACTCGCTCCCGACCTGCTGCGCTGGCACATGCCGCGGATCGCTCCCGACGGCGTCCTGCGCCCTGGGCTCACCGTCCCGCTGGCACGCTACGAAGTCTCGGGGGACGGCCCGGGGGGCGTCGCGGGGGACGACGACGTGAGGGACGACGACGTGGGGGACATCGCCTCCCACTCGGTGTACCTCGTGGTGCGGACCGCGCCCGCGTGGGCGGACGCCGGACAGCGGATGAGCCTCGCTCTGTGGGACGGTTCCCGTTCCGCGGGCGGTGAGCGCCGGCATCCGCATCCGCGCCCCAGTCGGCGGTACCGCCTGGATCTGCACCGCCATCTCTGGGACGCGGGGCGCAGCGACGAGCTGCGGGTCCGCTCCGGGGCCGACGCGGGACCCTCCGTGGATCCGCCGTCGGCACACGAGGAGGTACCCGGCCGCGCCGTCGACCGCTGGGCGGCGGAGGCCGGGATCCTGCTCCGGGCCGAAGGGCGGACCTCCGGGCGTGTCCGCGTACGTCTGGGGGCCCGCCGGCAGGTGGTTCTCGACGTGCCGGCCGGCGGTGGACCGGCATCGGTGGCCGCTGTGACGTCCCCGTCGACATCGCGGACGCTGCCCACGCTGCCCGACGCCGCGACCTGGGTGCCGCCCGACCTGGAGTTGCTGCGCGCCGGTCTGATCGAGGCCGGGCGGCTGCATCCGCTGGTCGCCTCGGCGCTCGTACCCGACCACCGGCCCGCCGGACCGGCCCCGGTCGCGGACCCGCCCGGGCAGCCCCGACTGGTGGAGTGCCGGGGAGTCCGGCACCGGATCGGCCTCTCCGACGGCGTACTTGCTCCGCTCGACCACGGCCCCGCCGAGCTCCGGCGGGAGGAGCTCCTGGTCGCGCTGGGCGGGCCTCCCCTGCCCTGCCTCCAGGCCATCGACGAGGCCCATCGCCGTCCGGACTGCCTCACCGGTGTCCGCGAACGCCTGGACCACGGCGACACCGTCGGCGCGCTGGCCGTGGTCGAGGGCCTGCTCGGTCCCGGCGCCGCGCTGCGCAACGGCGCGCTGCGGGACGTACTCGAGTCGGCCGCCCGGCGGCGGATCGCGTACGGGCTCTACCGAGCGGACCTGTACGGCCCGGGACCGGGCCGTGTGCTGCCCGGGGACGCCCGCCCTCGACACCATCGCGCCCGCCCTCGCCACAGCTACGCCCTCTGATCGAAGCCGCACCTGCCCTCTCACCGGCATCGCCGGTGTCTCCCGATGCCGCCGGTGTCTCTCGAATGCGCCGGTGTCTCCCGACATCGCCGGTCCGAGGGGTCACGCCGGTACCGGCCCACTCACGACCAACCCACAGGTGATCACCCATGCCCTTGAGCACCACCTCCCCCGCCCAGCTCGACGTCGCCGACGAACTGCTCGCCCTGCTGCGCGACTCCACGACCGAACCCCGCCCCGACGACCAGCTGGAGGCCCTGACCCTCGCGGTCGCCGCCGACCTGCCCGTACTCCTCTGGGGTGAGCCGGGGATCGGCAAGACGGCCGCGCTGACCCAGCTCGCCGAGTCTCTCGACCTCCCGCTGACGACGGTGATCGCCAGCGTGCACGAGCCGTCCGACTTCTCGGGGCTGCCCGTGATCGGCGACGACCCCGCCGAGCAGGGCGTCCCGATGGCCCCGCCGGACTGGGCGGTACGGCTCGTGAAGGCCGGTCGCGGGCTGCTGTTCCTCGACGAACTGTCCACCGCCCCACCGGCGGTGCAGGCGGCTCTGCTGCGTCTGGTCCTGGAGCGGCGGGTCGGCGCCCTGCGGCTGCCGTCCGGGGTGCGGATCGTGGCCGCCGCCAATCCGCGGGCCTCGGCGGCCGACGGCTGGGAGCTGAGCCCACCGCTGGCCAACCGTTTCGTCCACCTCCAGTGGACCCACGACCACGACGTCGTCGTCCGCGGCCTCGGCGGCATCTGGCCACGGGCGACACTGCCCCGGCTCGACCCGGAACGCCTGTCGCACGCCGTGGACTTCGCCCGGCGCGCGGTGTGCGGACTCCTCGCCACCCGCCCCACCCTCGTCCACCGGCTGCCCGACGGGGAAACCCGGCGGGGTGGCGCCTGGCCCTCGCCCCGCAGCTGGGAGATGAGCCTGCGCCTCATCGCCTTCGCCACCGCCGCCGGTTCCTCCCGTGAGGTGATCTCGCTCCTGGTCAGGGGCACCGTCGGGGACGGTCCGGGGCTCGAACTGCTCGCGAGCCTGGACCGGCTGGACCTCCCGGACCCCGAGGAGTTGCTCGCCGACCCGGCCGGCGCCGAGCTGCCACAGCGGGGTGATCTGCGCCAGGCCGCGCTCGACGCTGTGGTGGCCGCGGTCGGGGCGCGCCCCGAGAAGGCGCGCTGGGAGGCCGCCTGGGCTCTGCTCGCCAGGGCCGTGGAGACCGGCGCGCCGGATCTGGTCGTCGTCCCGGCGACCACGCTCGCCGCGCTTCGCCGTACGGAGTGGGACGTGCCACCCACCATCGAACGGCTCGCGGGGGCGGTCTCGATGTCCCGGCGTGCGGATGACGCGGCGACCCTGGTCGCGAGCGGCGCGCGACGCGTGAACGGGGCGGCGTCTGCCGCGGGCGCGCGATGAGCACGGGTGCGGGTGCAGGCACCGGCGTGGGCGTGGGCACGGGCACGGGTGCGGGTGCGGGTGCGGGTGCAGGCACCGGCGTGGGCGTGGCCACGGGCACGGGTGCGGGTGCTGGTGCTGGTGCGGGTGCCGACGCCGGCACGCTCGACCTCGACAAGCTCTTCGCCGCCAGGCTGTTCGCCGTCCGGGCCCGGCCGTATCTGGCGACCGCGTTGTTCGCCCTGCACGTCGTCGAGTCCCGGCGGGTGCCGACGATGGCCGTCGACCGGCACTGGCGGTGCTACGTCTCGCCGGTCTTCGTGAACCGGACCCCGGTGGAGGAGCTGGCCGGGGTGTGGGTCCACGAGGTGTCGCACCTCCTGCGCGACCACCACGGGCGCGGTGACCGGGTCGCCCGGCAGCGCGGTCTGACCGGCCCGGGCGCCAGGCTGCTGATGAACATCGCGGCGGACTGCGAGATCAACGACGACGTGTTCGGGGACGGGCTGGTGAGCCCCGAGGGCGCGGTCACTCCGGACTCCCTCGGGCTCGCGTCCGGCGAGTTGATGGAGGACTACCTGCGCAGGATCGGACTCGGCTCCGGCATGCAGCACCTCGCCTGGCTGGACTGCGGCAGCGGTGCCGACGGGCTGGAACGCGAGTGGGATCTGGGGCCCGACGGCGCTGACGGCCTCAGCGAACAGCAGCAGGACGCCGTCCGGTTCCGGGTGGCACAGGCCGTCAAGGGCCGCCCCGGGAGCACGCCGAAGGGGTGGAAGCGGTGGGCGGAGGAGGTCTTCCACCCGCCGCAGCCGTGGCGGGACCTGCTGGGGGCGGCGGTCCGCTCGGCGGCCTCCGCGTCCGGCGCCGGCGAGGACTACTCGTACGGCCGGCCGTCGCGGCGCTCGGCGGGCGTGCCGGGTGCCGTGCTGCCGAGTCTCCGGCGCAGACCGCCCCGGGTCTCGGTGATCGTGGACACGTCCGGATCGGTGAGCGACGCGGAGCTCGGCGGCGCGCTCCTGGAGGTGGCCGCGATCTCCCGGGCCGTGGGCGGGCGCCGTGACCTGGTGACGGTGATGTCGTGCGACGCGGCGGCCCGTACCGTCCATCCGTTGTGCCGTGCCGAGGGCATCCCGTTGGTGGGCGGCGGCGGTACGGATCTTCGTACGGGCTTCTCACGGGCGCTGCGGACGGTGCCACGGCCCGACGTCATCGTGGTCCTGACGGACGGCCAGACGCCCTGGCCGGACGACCGGCCGCCGTGCCGGACGGTGGTGGGCCTGTTCCCCCGTGACGGGTCGCGCGGCGGTTCGTGGATCGAGAACGATCCCGACTACGAGCCGGACACCCCGCCCGACTGGGCGCGCGTGGTGACGATCGGATAGACGATCGTGAGCGATGCGGGTTCGGTGCGGGTTCGGTGCGATGCGGCTTCGGGTGCGTGCGCGGTGCGGTACGGCTTCGGGTGCCGGCACGGTGCGGTGCGGTGCGCTGCGGCGGGTGCGCGCCGGACGGTGACCGGTGCCGCCGGGGATGGCAGCCTGGTGGAGCACGTACCCCATGGCCACGGCCGATCCGCGTCGGCCGGAACGACAGGGAGTCCCGTTGGGCGGCGAGGCGATCCACGAGGAACTGGACAAGCGGGCGGCCGAGGTGGCGGATCAGGTGGTGGCCTGGCGGCGCCACCTGCACCGGCATCCGGAGCTGTCCAACCGTGAGGTGAACACGGCCCGCCTGGTGGCGGACCACCTGCGCTCCCTCGGCCTGGACGAGGTCCGTACGGGCATCGCCGGACACGGGGTCGTGGGCGTCCTGCGCGGCGGTGCCGCGGGCGAGCGGGTCGTCGCGCTGCGGGCCGACATGGACGCGCTGCCGGTCCAGGACCTGTGCGGGGTGGACTTCGCCTCCGAGGTGGTCGACGCCGACTATCCGGGCGGTCCGTTCCCCGTCTCGCACGCCTGCGGGCACGACTGCCACACGGCGGCGCTCCTCGGCGCCGCGACGGTGCTCGCCGGGGTGCGCGACCGGCTGCCGGGCACCGTGCTCTTCGTCTTCCAGCCCGCCGAGGAGGGGCCGCCGGTCACCGAGAAGGGCGGGGCGCGGGAGATGGTCGCGGCGGGCGCGTTCGCCGACCCGGTGCCGACGATGGCCTTCGGGCTGCATGTGACTCCGCATCCGAAGGGGTACGTGGGGTACCGGATCGGCAACCAGTACGGTGCCTCGACCCTCGTCCGTATCGTCGTCACCGGGAAGCAGACCCACGGCTCCACGCCCTGGGACGGGATCGATCCCATGCCGGCGGTGGGGGCGGTCCTGACGGGCATCGGCCAGCTGTACCGGCAGGTGTCGGCGTTCGACCCGGTCACGGTCTCCATCGGGCACATCGAGGACGTCGGGCGCTTCAACATCGTCGGGCAGACGGTGACGCTGTGGGGCACGGTCCGGTGTGCCGTGGAGTCCGACATGGGGCGGGTCCAGCAGCGCCTGACGACGCTCGCGGAGCACTCGGCGGCGGCGTTCGGGGCGACGGCCACGGTGGAGTACCTGCAGTCCGTGCCGCCCGTGCACAACAGTGGGCCGTGGGTGGAGGCGGGTCTTCCGACCTTCCGCCGTGTGGTGGGCGAGGAGCGTGTGGTGGAGACGGGGGCGACGCTCGGGTACGACGACGTCTCCGAGTTCGTGAGCCGCTTCGGCGGCCTGTACGTGATGCTCGGCGTCCAGGACGCCACCCTGGACGCGTCCGGGCGTCCGGTGCCGGTGCCCGGCGGGCGCGGTCTGGTCACCAACCACAACCCGCACTTCTATGCGGACGACGACACCCTCGTCACGGGCGTCCGGCTGCACGCGCACGTGGCGTACGACCATCTGACGGGCGCGCTCGTCCCGCACGACGGCGACTGATCGGTCGGGGGTCAGGACTCCCGCGACGCGACGGCGGCTGAACGGCCGGGTGTCAGGACTCCCGCACGGTGCCGACCGCCGCCACGAACGCCCTCGTCAGGGCGGAGTCGGCTGCGGTGGGCCAGACCAGGCCGTACTCGAGGGGAGGGGCGTCCCGCAGGGGAACGTAGGCGATGCCGCTTCGCGGGTGGTAACGGGCGCCCCGGGCCGCGCCAGGGGTGACACCCCGGCCCGCCGTCACATGGGAGAGGACCTCCTGCCAGGTGACGGCGACGGGGCCCCGCGGGATGGCGGCCCCTGACGGGGTGTGCCGGGGATAGTGGTGGTCGAGCCAGTGGCGCGGGTGGGCGCCCCCGATGGTGATCAGGGGCAGCTCGGCGAGGTCCTCCAGGCCGAGGGACGGTCGTCCGGCCAGCGGGTGGGCGGCGGGCAGCAGCAGGACCCGGTCGTCGCGGACGGCGACGGGACCGGTGGTCAGATCCGGCTCGCGCACGGGGAAGGCGGCGATCTGGATGTCGAGTTCGCCGTCCTGGAGGGGCCGCACTCCGCCGTCGAGGGGGACCTCGCGGACGGTGATCTCGCAGCCCGGATGACGGGCGACGAGGGCGTCGGCGGCGGCCGTGAGCAGTTCGGCGTCCCAGGGGGTGCCGAAGCCGGTCCGCAGTCTCCCGTGCACGCCCCGACCGGCCTCGGTGGCGCGCTCCAGGGCGGTACGGAGCTGCTCGTAGGCGGGGAGGAGGTCCTCGTAGAGGCGCAGACCGACCGGGGTGAGGACGACGCTGCGGCTGGTGCGCGCGAAGAGCGGGGTGCCGATGCGGCGCTCCAGCTTCTTGACCGTCTGGCTGACGCGGCCGGTGGAGACGCCGAGTCGCCCGCCGGTGCGTCCGAAGTGGAGCTCCTCGGCGAGCGTGAGGAACGTGTCCAGTTCGTACCGTTCGAGCACCGGGCCCCCTGTCGACCGCTCTGATCGTTGAGTGTGGCTCAACGCCGGTTTCATGATGACACCTTGTTCCGCCGGGGCGGGGGCGGGGAGCCTGGATGCCTCCCCTCCCGCTCCCCTTCCCCCTCCCCTTCCCCTTCCCCCTCCCCTTCCCCCTCCCCTTCCCCCTCCCGCCGTACGGAAGAGACTTCGTGGACCCTCGCAGCACCGCCGCCCCGGACCCCGCCGCCGCGCACGAGCGGCCCGTGAAGGTGAACGTCCTGCTCTTCGCCGTCGCCGGAGCCGTCACCGTCGCCAACATCTACTTCCCGCAGCCGCTCCTCGCCGCTGTCGCCCGGGGCCTCGACGTGTCGGAGCGAACGGCGGGGCTCATCGCCTCGGCCGCGCAGATCGGGTACGCGCTCGGCATCCTGCTGCTCGTACCGCTGGCCGACACCGCGCGGCTCCGACGCCTGACCTCGGTGCTGCTCGTCCTCACCACCGCCGCGCTGCTCGTCGCGGCGTCGGCGCCGGGTGTGGTCACGCTGACGCTCGCGACGCTGGCGCTGTCCACGACGACGGTGCTTCCGCAGATCCTCACCCCGGTGGCGGCCGTGCTCGCGGGCCCCGGGCGGCAGGGCCGGGTCGTCGGGCTCGTCGGGCTCGGGCTCACGCTGGGCTCGACCCTCTCGCGCACGGTCTCGGGCGCCGTCACCGACGCGAGCGGCAGCTGGCGGACGGCCTACCTCGTGGCCGCCATGGCGACGGCGGCCCTGCTGTGCGTCCTGCCTCGCCGGCTGCCCGAGCGACTGGGGGCGCACGGTGGCACCTCGTACGCCGGGCTCCTCGCCGGGCTGCCCCGGCTCCTGGCGGCGCACCGGGCGCTGCGGGTCTCGGCGCTGCTCGGGGCCTGTGTCTTCGCCGCTTTCAGTGTCTTCTGGGCGGTGCTCGCCTTCCACGTGGCGGCGCCGCCGCTGGGGTACGGGCCGGGCGCGGCCGGACTCTTCGGAGTGTTGACCCTGCCCGCCGCGCTGCTCTCGGCGACGGCGGGGCCGCTCACCGACCGGTACGGGGCACCTCTGGTGAGCGCCGGGGGGCTGGGTCTCGCGGGGCTCGGGCTCGGTGTGGCCGGCCTGGTCCCCTACTCGCCCGTGGGCCTGGTCGTCGGGGCGAATCTGCTGGTGGTGGGGGTGAGCTCCTGCCAGGTGGCCAACCAGGCGAGGATCTTCGGGATCGGCCGGGAGGTGGCCGCGCGGGTGAACACGGTCTTCATGCTGGCCACCTTCGGCGGCGGCGCGCTCGGCTCCCTCGCCGGGGCCTGGCTGTACGCGGAGCACGGCTGGTCCGCGGCCCTGCTCGCCGCCGGGGTGTTCGTCGCCGCCGGCGGGACCGTGCTGGTGCGGTCCGCACGAGAGGCGGCCCCGAGTTGCGTCCCGGACGGCACACGGGAGGCTGGGGGTATCCGCCCGCGCATCCCGCAGGGAGAGTCATGAAGCTGGACCTCACCGCCCTCGCCGACGAGCACATGGCCGCGGCCCGCACCGCGCCGCACGGGCGCAGCGCCCATCTGATCATGCACGACGGGGTACTCCGGCAGTCCGTGATCGCCCTGACGGCGGGCACGTCCCTCGACGAGCACAACGCGCCGCCGGCGGCGAGCCTCCAGGTACTGCGGGGCAGGGTGAACCTGACGCTGGCGGGCCGGACGGAGGAACTGCCGACGGGAACGCTGCGGATGCTCAGGGAACGGCACGGGATCACCGCCCTGGACGACGCGGTGGTCCTCCTGACGGCGGTGAACGACTGACGGCGGTGTACGGCCGAGGGCGGTGAACGACTGACGGCGGTGTACGGCCGAGGGCAGTGAACGCCTGAAGGAACGCGGGCCGCGCCCTCACCCCACCTCACCCCACCTCACTCGATCGCGTCGAGGTCCTCGGCGTAGTGCTCGATGGCCGGGCGGTACTCCCGTACGGACGGGTCCTCGCTGGTGGCGGCGAGCAGGCGGAGCAGCAGCCGGGTGGACTCGTGGTGCCGGCCGGTGTTGTAGAGGGCCATCGCGAGGAAGGTCCGCAGGGAGCCGTCCTCCGGGAACTCCTCGGCGGCGCCGGTCAGGAGGGCGACGGACTCCTCGTAGCGGCCCAGGACGCGGTAGGTGCTGCCGAGGCCGAGCAGCGCCCCGCGCCGGTCCTCGGGGGTGAGCCCGGTCCCCGCGGCCCCACCGCCGGCGAGGGCGCGTTCGTAGTACGGCACGGCCTCCGTCTCCAGGCCGAGGACGTCGTGCGCCCAGGCCGTCTGGTACGCGATCTCCGCGTCCCGCGGATACCGGGCGGCGAGGGCGACGAGCCGCTCGCGGGCCTCCTCCCGGTGGCCCTGCCCGCGCAGCGCGACCGCCTCGGCCAGCAGGCCGTCCCTGTCCTGGTGGTCTTCCATGAGGGCATCCTCGCAGTTCCCGTCGGGCGTCCCCGCGGCGGCTGCCAGGTGACGGGCCGCCATACCGGAGTGGCCGGATTGTGGCGTCCTCGCCCATGGAGGAGGGCTCCTGACCGCCCATAGCCTCCCGGCCGACCCTCCGTCAGGAACGAGCCGCCCGGGAGATCCCATGCGTTCACCCCGTCCCACCCGTCGCCGCGGGCCACGCCGCCTCGCGGCGCTGCTGCTGTGCGTCGCCGCGTCCCTGTTTCCCACCGCGTCCCCCGCCGGGGCCGCGGCTCCCCCGCCCGTGCCCGGCACGCTCCAGGGCTACGACATCGGCTCCGTGTTCAGTGCCGGGGTGTCGTCCGGCGGCTATATGGCCACCCAGTTGCACGTCGCGTACTCGGGTACGTTCGAGGGCTCGGCGGCGTTCGCCTCGGGGCCGTACGACTGTGCGCGCGGCCAGCTCGCCACGGCGCTCAACGCCTGTATGGACACCACGCAGAACCTTCAGCTCGCCGCCCTGGAACAAGCCACGCGCGACCGGTCGGCGCAGGGCCAGGTCGACCCGGTGGCGAATCTGGCCGGTGACCCGGTGTACGTGTTCAGCGGCTCCGGCGACACCACGGTGAAGCGGCCCGTGGCGGACGCGCTCGCCGACTACTACGGCCGTTTCGGCGCCCGGGTCCAGTACAACCGGTCGACGGCCGCGGGCCACGCCTGGATCACTCCGCTCGGCCCCAACTCCTGCACGGTGACGCAGACTCCGTTCCTCAACAACTGCGGGATCGACACGGAGGGGGCGCTGCTCGGGCATCTCTTCGGCTCTGTCTCGGCGCCCGGCTCCGGGACCGGCGGCTCGCTGATCCGCTTCGACCAGAACGCGTACGCGCCGGGTGGCTCGGCGGCGGCCCTGTCGATGGGCGCGGAGGGCTTCGCGTACGTCCCGGTCTCGTGTGCCCAGGGGGCGCGCTGCAAACTGCTCGTGGCTCTGCACGGCTGCAAGCAGGGGTACGCGTACCAGGGCTTCGGCACCCGCTTCGTCGAGAACGCGTACCTGAACGAGTACGCCGACACCAACGACATGATCGTGCTGTATCCGCAGGCGGCACCGACCGCGACCCTGGAGAACCCGAACGGCTGCTGGAACTGGTGGGGCTACCTCGGTGACGCGGCCTACGCCCGGCACGGCGGGAAGCAGATCGAGGCGATCATGGGGATGGTGCGGGCGCTGCGCGGCACCGGCACGCCGCCGCCCACGGGCGACCGGACGGTCCTGTCGAGCACGGACGCCGAGGACGGTTACGTGAAGGCGGCGGCGGACGGTTCGGGCGCGGCGGTCGGCACCCTGGAGGACGTGTACGGGCTCGCGCTCGGCCGAGGCACGGACGGCAGGGTGAACCGGTCGGTGGTCTCCTTCGACACCTCGCGGATTCCGGCCGGCAAGGAGATCACCCGGGCCTGGCTGACCGTCACCCGCTCCAGCGGCTCGGGCGATCCGTGGGCGTCGCCTGCGGGCAACCGGCTGCAGGTGGACCTGCGCTCGGGCTGCTTCGGCGGCTGCGCGGTCGAGCCGGCGGACTGGTCGGCGGCGGCGTCGGTGGCGGGCGCGGCGCGCATCGACGCGTTCTCTTCGGGGAGCGCGGTGTCGACGGACCTGTCGGCGGAGGCGCTCGCGGCACTGAACCGGGGCGGGGTCACACAGTTCCGGCTCGGGTTCACATCGGCGCCGACCGGGACGGCGTACCTCTTCGTGAACCAGGCGACGCCGGTGACCCTGACGGTCGAGTACCGGTAGGCCTTCGCGGGTCACAGTGTCGGGCGGAGGGCGGCCGCGGTGCTTCCGGAGCGGTGGCCCGCCGCACCGGGGGCGAGGGCGCTGCCCCGGCGCCACTCGGGCCAGCTGAGGTTCCAGTCGCCGAAGCCGTTGTCGAAGGGGGTCATGAGCTCGCCGTACCCGTTGACCACGCGGACGAGGTCTCCCTCCCGCACGGTGGCGAACAGCCAGGCGGCGTCCGCGGTGCTCATGCCGGTGCAGCCGTGGCTGACGTTCTCGCTGCCCTGCGCGTCGAGCGACCAGGGCGCGGCGTGCAGATACTCGCCGCTCCAGGTCACCCGGGTGGCCCAGCGGACCTTCAGGTCGTAGTAGTCGCGGCTGCCGCGCGCGATGCCGATGGAGTCGCCGCGCATCCGGACGAGCGGCTCCTTGCCGAGGACGACCTTGGTGCCGCCCCGGGTGCGGTAGCCGGCCTTGCCGGTGGTGACCGGGAAGGTGCGGAGCGGTTCTCCGTCGCGGAGCACGGTCATCTCCAGGGCGGCGATGTCGGTGACGGCTTCGATCCGGGCCCCGGTGGTGAAGGTGAGGGGCTGTGAGCGGCCGCCGTACAGGCTGCCGGTGACCCTGGCCCCTTCGAGGCCGCTGCGCACCCGGACCGTGGTGCGGGCGGGCCAGTACGCGCGGGGCCGGTAGTGGAGGGTGGTGGAGTCGACCCAGTACCAGGCGCCCTCGACGTGGGGTTCGGTCCGCACGAGGAGGGCGCGTTCGACGACTCGCCGGGCCTCGGGTTCCTCCGCCGGTACGGGGTGGCTGAGTTCGGCGGTGACCGGCCGGCCCACGCCGTACGTGCCGTCGTCGTCGGGGCCGAAGGTGACGGTGAGCCGCTGCCCGGCGGGGGCGGCCACCGTACGGAAGTCCAGGCGGGCGAGGTGTCGGTCGGGGCCGTGGGCCCCGGCCCGCTCGACGACGAGGCGGGCGGCGTACCGGGCGCCCGCGGGGAGCGCCGCGGCGCTGGTCCAGCGGGTGCCGTCGACGCTCGGCGCCCCTGCGACGCGGCGGCCGCGCTGGTCGGTGACGGTGACGTCGGCGAGCACGCCGGGGGTGCGCAGCGCGAGCTCCACGGGTCCGGAGACCTGCGCTCCGAGTGTGAACTCCTCCCCCGTCAGTACCCGTCCGCCGCGGAGTGCGACGGTGTGGCGGGGTGCGGAGCAGAGCCCTCCGCCTGCGGAGCAGCCGTCCACCGTGACGAGGGCGGTGGGCTCCGAGGCCGCGAAGGCCCCCGTGTCGGGGTCGGCGGGCGACTGGGCCGCCGTACTGACGAGGACGGCTCCGACGGCCAGGGAGAGCGCTCCCCACCCCCGTACGGATCTGCGTGACGACACGTCCGACACATCCTCCCCTTTCCGACGACGACCGGGACGTCGGCGAGCGGTGCCGACCGCAGCATCAAAACGGATGAAAGGAGAAAAAGATGATCAAGGCGCTGGGCGTGGCGGCGCAGTGGCGGCCGAGACGACTCGAATGGGTCAGCGGGGTGGATGCGGACCGGGGCGGCGGGGCGGCTCCCAGTGGTCAGCGGGGCGGTTCCGGAAGTTCCTCGCCCGTCTCCAGAAGGGACTTGAGGCTGGAGATCAGCGCGGGCCAGCCCTCACCGATCATCCCCTCCATCAGGCCGTCGGGGTCCAGGTCGCCGTGGGTGACCGTCAGCTTGACCGTGTCGCCGGAGGGCTCGATCAGGAAGGTCACCTTGGACCGGGGCTCCTGGGTGAGCCGCTCGTACACGTCCTGGTCGAGGCGTACCGCCTCCGCCCAGGCCGGCGTGAAGGTGTGCCAGGTGTACGAGAGGAGGCGGCCGGGCTCCGCCTCGAGGACGACCTGCTCGGGGTCGGCGGTCCGGCGTCCGACCTCGTCCCAGACCATGGGGGCGCCGGGGGTCCACTCGCTCTCGAAGGCCACGCCCCAGTACCGGCGGGTGAACGCCGGGTCCGTGAGCGCCTTCCAGAGCTCGTCGGGGGTGGTCCGGATATAGGTGGTGTAGACAAACGTGTGGCTGTCCATCGCGCTGCCCCTCGGATCTGCCGTCCCCTCCCCCCAGCCTAGGCAGGCGCCGCACGGACGTGCCAGCGTAGGACCCCCGTCCGGCCTGCGGGTCGCCGGTTGAATAGGTGCGGAGGAAACTATTCAACGTGCTGCTAGCGTGTCGGGATGTCGCTCAAGCACGCCGTCCTCGCAGCTCTCCTGGAGGGCGAGGCATCCGGATACGACCTTGCCAAGATCTTCGACGTGTCCGTCGCCAACTTCTGGGCCGCCACCCCGCAGCAGCTCTACCGCGAGCTGGACAAGCTCGCCGAGGCCGGTCTCATCACGGCGCGCGTGGTGGAGCAGGAACGGCGTCCCAACAAGCGGATGTTCAGCCTGACGGAGCCCGGGATGCGGGATCTGGCGGCGTATACGTCCACACCGCCGCGTCCCAGCGCCGTACGGGACGAACTGCTGGTCCAGGTCCAGGCCTGCGACGGGGGCGACACGGCGGCCGTCCGCGGGTTCGTGGCCCAGCGGATGGAGACCTCGCGGGCCAAGCTGGCCCGCTACGACCGGTTGCGCGCATGGATGCTCGCCGGACGGGACGAGGAGACGTACCTCAACGAGGCGGAGCGGGTCGGGCCGTACCTCACGTTGATGCGCGGCAGGTTCTTCGAGGAGGAGAACCTGCGCTGGGGCGAGCGTGCCCTCGCCGTGCTCGACCGGCGCGCCACGGCCCGGAGCGGGGCGGCGGCAGAGGTGATCACGGCGACTACGGCAGCTGCGGCGGCTTCGGCGGCTTCTACCCACCAAGCCTGAACGGGCAGTGCCGAGCCCGACCGGGCATGACCGCGCCTGACCGCCCACCCGAAAGGGTGACGGCGCGTCCTACCGTGCGGTAACGTCACCGGCCGGCCACCGGAGTCGCCGGTGGCGGAGCACGTACGGATCGGGGACGGGCCTCTATGAACGTCGGTGACCTCGTCGAGGACTTCAGCCTTCCGGACGAGACGGGGGCCGCGCGCTCCCTGAGCGGCCTGCTGGCCGAAGGGCCGGTCGTCCTCTTCTTCTACCCGGCGGCGCTCACCCCCGGCTGCACCGCGGAGGCCTGCCATTTCCGGGATCTCGCGGCCGAGTTCCGCGCCGTCGGCGCGATGCCCGTCGGCATCAGCACGGACCCGGTGCAGCGGCAGCAGGAGTTCGCCGAGCGGCACTCCCTCGGCTATCCCCTGCTGTCGGACCCCGACGGTGCCGTACGCGACCTGTTCGGAGTGAAGCGCGGGTTCTCGCTCGCGCCGACGAAGCGGGTGACGTTCGTGATCGGCCAGGACCGGCGGGTGCGGGAGGTCGTCCGCAGCGAGCTGCGCATGAGCGCCCACGCCGACCGCGCGCTCGCGGCTCTGCGCGGCGCCTGAGGCGCGGCCCCTGCCGAACCGCCCCTCAGCGCGTCGGCGCCCAGCAGCAGTCCTCGGCCGCGGTTCCACCGCCGCCACCTTCAGCCGCTCCCCCGGGAAGGCGAGCACGACACATTCCACCGGCCCCATGGCACTCCGTTCCTCGTGCCGTACGCGCCCTCCATCCGAACACGGCGGCCGGAGCCCCGCACATGGGCGGCCACGACATGCGGAAGCGGCGGGGCTGGGTGACGATCGCTGCATGCCCGGCCTCCCCCGGCCGGTGCGGGAACGGAGTGCGCAGGAATGGACGACTACCCCCTCCTCAACCTCTTCTGGACCATGCTGTGGTTCTTCCTCTGGATCATGTGGCTCTTCCTGCTCTTCAAGGTGATCAGCGACATCTTCCGGGACCAGTCCCTGAACGGCTGGGCCAAGGCCGGCTGGCTGCTCTTCTGCATCGTGCTGCCGTATCTCGGCGTGCTGGTCTACGTCATCGCCCGGGGCAAGAGCATGGGCGAGCGTGACATGAAGCGGGCCAGGGAGAGCGAGGCCGCGCTCCAGGACTACATCCGCAGGACCGCCGCCAAGGAGGGCGGTGGCAGTGCCACCGACGAGCTGGCCCGGCTCGCGGAGCTGAAGGACAAGGGCGCGATCACTCCCGAGGAGTTCGAGAAGGCGAAGGCCAAGGTCCTGGCCTGAGGCCCAGGAGGAGCACACGGAGAAAGAGCACGCGGACGTGCTGAGGAGGACGCGGGCGGCACCGGCCGCCGGGCTCGCCGGATCCCTGCTGAGGGAGGTCCGGGCGGAGCCCGGCAGGCTTCCGGAGTCGCTCGCGTCCTTCGCTCTGCGTCATCTGGGCCCGGGGGCCGGCCCGACGGTGGCCCGCCTCCGCGAGGCGCACCCCGAGGCCGACGCGGTCGCCCTGCGCGCCCTGATCACGGACCGTGGACGACGGGCGGTGACGACGGAGGGCGCGTTCGTCGGTGGCCCCTTCCTGCTGCTCATCCCCCTGGCCTTCTGCGGCGCGCTCCTCACCCAGGTGCGCACGGTGCTGGAGATCGCCGCTGCCGAGGGGCGGGACTCCACGGACCCGCAGCGCGCTGCCGAACTCCTCGTTCTGCAAGGGGTGTACGGGGACACCGAGATCGCGCGGGCCGCGCTCGACCCGGCAGGAAGCCGGCCCGGGAGCGGAGGAGACCGGCCCGGGAGCGGAGGAGGCCGGGGGCGGGTGGCGGCGTTTTGGGACCTGATCGGCCGGATGACACGGGTCCTCGGCCTCGTCACGCCCGATGGCGGAGCCGGCCTATGGGTCCGCATCGGCAGGTGGGCGATCCTCGGCGCCGTGTTCCTGGTCGGCCTGGTGGCGCCGCTGGTCTGGCTCCCGTACATGGCCGTGGGGTACTACCGGGGCACCACACGCCTGACCGACCGCGCCACCGCCTTCTACGTCGGCTCCCCCGACCCACCCTCCTCGCGGAGTGTCCGGCTCGACCCTGTGATGGCTCGAGCGGGGCTGCGGGCCGCCGGTTCCGTTCTGCTGCCTACGGTCACCCTCATCCTCGTGATCGTCACCGACGTCCGCATCGCGGACGGACGGTGGCCGGTCGTGGGGATCGTCCTCACCACCAGTTGCCTGGTCTCGGGCGGCTGGTGGCTGTGGCGGCACTACCGACGACGCTCCTGATACGGACCCGGGGCCCTTGAAACGTACGCAGGGGACCCCCTTATGCGTACACAGGGACCCTTAATACGTATGCCGGATACCGCTTTGATACGGTCATGGCGTGAGGCTGACGAAGTTCACCGACCTGGCACTCCGCGCCGTGATGCGCCTGGCGGTCACCACATCGGAGGAATCCGTCACCACCCGCGAGGTGGCGGAGTCGATGGACGTTCCCTACGCCCATATGGCGAAGGTGGTCACCCGGCTCCAGCACCTCGGCGTGGTCGAGGCGCGGCGCGGCCGCGGCGGCGGCCTGGTCCTCACGGAACGGGGTCGCCGCTCCTCCGTGGGCTGGCTGGCCCGCACGCTTGAGGGCGAGGAGGAGGTCGTCGCCTGCGAAGGCGACCCCCCGTGTCCCCTGCGGACCGCCTGTCGGCTGCGGGGGGCTCTGCGCGAGGCGCAGGAGGCGTTCTACCGCGCACTGGACCCCTTGACCGTGACGGAGCTGGTCGACTCCCCGACCGGTCCCCTCCTGCTCTCCCTCACCCCACGCCCCACCCCCTGAGTCGTACGCGCCCGGCGGCGCGCACGCACACCTTTAAATACGTAGATCATCTACCAGATTGCGAGTTCCCATGCTGTCCGAGCAGGCCGTCCCGGTCGTCCGCGCCACCCTGCCCGCCGTCGGCGGCGCACTCGACGAGATCACCGAGCGGTTCTACGGCCGCCTCTTCGCCGCCCACCCCGACCTCCTGCGCGACCTGTTCAACCGGGGCAACCAGGCCGCCGGCGAGCAGCGCAAGGCGCTCGCCGGCTCCATAGCCGCCTTCGCCGTGGCCCTGCTCGAGAAGCCGGACGAGCGTCCCGACGTGATGCTGTCGCGGATCGCCCACAAGCACGCCTCGCTCGGCGTCACCTCGGCGCAGTACAAGACGGTGCACGAGCACCTCTTCGCCGCGATCGTCGAGGTTCTCGGCGAGGCGGTGACGCCCGAGGTCGCACAGGCATGGGACGAGGTGTACTGGCTGATGGCCAACGCGCTGACAGCGGTGGAGTCCCGGCTCTACCAACAGGCCGGTGTCACCGAGGGCCAGGTCTGGCGGACGATGGAGATCGTCGAGCGGCGGGAGGAGACGCCCGACACCGCTTCCTTCGTCCTGCGCCACACCGACGGCACGCCCACGGCGGCGTTCCGACCGGGCCAGTACGTGAGCGTCCAGGTCGCCCTGCCCGACGGCGCCCGGCAGATACGCCAGTACAGCCTGTCCGCCGCTCCCGGTCACCCGCAGTGGCGGATCACCGTCAAGCGGGTCGCCGGCGACCCGGCCGGCGAGGTCTCCTCCTGGCTGCACGACCACACACGCGCGGGCGACACGGTGGAGGTCTCCGCGCCGTTCGGCGACCTGGTCCTGCCCGAGGGCGGGAGCCCGCTGCTGCTCGCCTCCGCCGGAATCGGCAGCACTCCGATGCTGGCGATGCTCGACCATCTGGCGTCCACGGGTTCGACCCGGCCGGTCGTCGTCGTCCACGCCGACCGCACCCCCGCGGCCCACGCCCACGCCGCCGAGCTGCGGCGCCTCGTGGAGGCGCTGCCGCAGGGAACGCTGCACCTCTGGTACGAGGAGCCGGGCGACTCCGGAGCGCGGACGGGCCGCGCGGACGTCACGGCGCTCGACCTGCCGGCCGGCGTCACGGCGTATCTGTGCGGGCCGCTGCCCTTCCTCCGCACGGTCCGCGGCGACCTCGTCGGCCGGGGTGTCGCGGCGGCCGACATCCACTACGAGGTCTTCGGCCCCGACCTGTGGCTGGGCGACGAGCGCTGAGGGGCCGCACCGCCCCCTCCCCGCCCGGTGAGCGGCGGGGAGGGGGCGGGCGGCCGAACCACGACGCGGGGAGGGCGCGTGGAACGGGTCAGCAGCCCATCGACCAGATGTGGGAGTCGCCCCGGTCGTTGGCCGCGCCGTTGTAGCCGACCTCCTGGCCGGGGGCGAGACAGATGGTCATGCTGCCGCCCTGCCAGGCGCTCTCGTAGACCTTGACGTGGTCCTTGATGCCGGGTCCTGAGATGCCGTGGTTGGCCCAGGAGGAGTCGGTGTCGGAGATCCAGCTCTCCCACCAGCCGTCGTCGCCGCTCCAGTTGGCTCGCTGCCCACCGAAGTTGGAGTCCTGCCAGACGCAGAACTCGCCGCTGGGGCATTCGGCTGCCCCGGCGGAGGTCGCGAGGGCGAGTCCTGAGGCGGCGGCGAACAGGGCCGCGGCGGTGGTGACGAGAAGTCGCTTCACGAGGGGGTGGTGCCTTTCTGCGGGTGGGTGGGCGCGGGCAGTTCGACTGCCTGCCGCAGTGCGCGGTCGCGCAGCTGCCGGTATGCGGTGACCTCGTCCCGGCGCAGCGCACGCACGGTGGCCAGCTCGGCGGCCTCCAGCCGCTCGCGGACCTCGTCGAGTCCGCTCTCGCGGGAGCAGCGGGTGGCGACCACCGGATCGGGACGGTCGGGGCGGGGGCTGCCCGGTGGTGTCACGCACCGGGTCCACCGGGCGAGCGCCGCCCGGTGGGCGGGGTCGGCGCGCATCCGGGCCTGGGCCTCGGCTCGGAGGTTGTCGACGACGACCTGTGCCCGGAACCAGCGGCGCTGGTCGCCGTAGAGCCGCTGCCGGGCACCGGCGACGCAGCCGTCCTCGTGGGCGGTGACGGTGGCGCCCGTGGCGAGGGTGACGGAAAGCTCTCGGGGGCCGGCGCCGAACAGCGCCGCCTGGAGCTTCCGCTCCTCGTCCGGGGCGCGGGGCCTGGACGTCAGAGAGAGTCCCCGGCCGCTCAGGCAGTCCACCACGAGTCGATGCTCGGCGGCCTTGAGGAGTGCGTCCTGAGCCGCCGCGCCGGAGGGGACACCGCCGGGGGTCGTGGGGGCGCCGGAGCCGACGACGGTGCAGCCGGACAGCAGGAGTGCGGCGGCCGCGGTCACGAACGCACGGCGTGTGCGGCAGGCGCGCGGAGCGGTGCGAAACACGGGGTCCCCCTTCGATCGTCCCTGGTCGGAGCGGCCGGCGAGTGATCGACTCGGCGCTCGGGATGATCACTTCCCGTGGGCGGAGCCACCATGCCGGGGCTCACTCGAACGGGTCGAACGCGCCGGGGTGCACGCCGCTCATGCGCCACTGTCGTGCCGTGCGGAAGGGGGGCCAGGAACGACAGAGCCCCGGTTGGACGGGGGATTCCAACCGGGGCCGATCTGCCGTGACGCGAAGGGCGGTCACCTCATGGGGGGGACCTTGGGGACCGGGCCCCTTCGGTGTCACGTACGTATGAACGGTAAACCTTTTCCGAATGTTCCGAGCATGCCTCTGTGGGCGGTGTGAGTCACCTCACCCGATTTCGGATGGTCTCGTCAGTCCTTCTCGGGGCGGTAGACGGCACCCGGTTCGGCCTTGCCCGGCGCCAGGAGTTCGGGCACGGTCACGAAGGTGAAGCCCCGCCGCTTGAGCTCGTCGATGATGGAGGGAACAGCCGGGACGGTTCCGTCGTAGATGTCGTGGAGCAGGATGATCCCGTCGCCGTGCGCCTGTTCGAGCACCCGCTGCCGTATGAGGGCGGAGTCGGTGGTGGAGTAGTCCTTGGCGGTGATGCTCCAGAGGATCTGGGCGAGTCCGAGCTCCCGGCTGACATCGGACACGGCCCCGTCGGTGCGGCCCTGCGGCGGGCGCATGAGGGTGGGCCTCCGGCCGGTGATCTTCTCGACGGCGTCCTGGGTGCGGGACAGCTCGTCGCGGACTTCCGACTCGTCGAGATCCGTGAGGATCCGATGGGTCCAGGTGTGGTTGGCGACCTCGTGGCCCTCGTCGGCTATACGCTTGACCACCTTCGGGTAGCGGTCGACGTGCTTGCTGCCGAGCAGGAAGAAGGTCGCGGGGACCTGCTTCTCCTTGAGGATGTCGAGGAGCCGGGGGGTGTCCTTGCCCGGGCCGGCGTCGAAGGTCAGCGCGATGCACTTGACCTCGGCGCAGTCGACGCGACGGGCGGTGGAGCCCGCCTTGTCGTCCGTTCCGCCTTCTCCCCGGGCGTCCTGCGGTGTGACGGTGTCGACTCCGCAGCCGCCGAGCGTGAGCATCAGTGACGCCGCGGCGATCAGGGCAGTGGCCGTCCCCCTGCGTCGGCCCAGCCTGGATCGGAACATGTTGGAACCCGCTTTCCCCGGTGATGTCTTCGATACGGCCGGAAACCGCCTGGTCAGGGCGGCACTCACGGCAGACGGAGAACTCTACACACGGTGTATACCGGGGAATGCGGTGGGGGTCCCTCACAGCGCGCGGGCACACGTGAACCCCGGACGGCGCCCGTCCGCTCCGTCCGGGGAGTTCACGCCTCAGCGCCTCAGCGCGCCTCAGGCGCAGGCATCAGGCTCAGCGGGAGGCGAGCAGCAGTCGGGCCTCGGTCTCCTGGTCGCCGGAGACGGACTGCTGGGACTGGATGTCGAAGCCGACGGCGAGCACCTTCTCGACCTCGTTGACGGCGTGGTAACCACCGCTGAGTGTGGCGCCGACCTGGGAGGTCAGGTGGGTGGGACGCACCTCCTGGTGACGTCCGCCGGCCGTGTCGAAGGTGGCCATCCAGACGGTGGGGGAAAGTCCCGCGGCCGCCTGGGGGCCCGGGGCCGTCATGTCCTCCAGCTCGTAGACACCGTCGAGGACGGCGAAGACCGCCTGCGCGTCCTCCCGGCTGCAGCCACTGAGCTGCACGGTCACGTCGGTGTCGATGTGCAAGTCGTACACGTCGCTCATCTCCTCACGGCCCGCCGGTCGCTCGTGGCGCCCACGCTCGTCGTGCCGGCGATCGTCGTGCCACGTCTCCAGCATCCCTCGCGGGGCGTCGTCCCGCGAGATCCGCCGCCCTTCGCTCAGGAACCGCCGATGATCTCCTCGACGGTGTCGGCCTCGGAGGCCTGCTTGTCGGGGCGGTGGCGCAGGACGCGGGCGAAGCGGAGGGTGACACCGGCCGGGTAGCGCGTCGAGGCCTGGAGACCGTCGTAGGCGATCTCGACGACGAGCTCGGGCCGTACCCGCACGGTGAATCCGTCGTCCTCCACGGCGAGTTCACCGAGCCGCTCGGTCTGCCAGCGCAGCATCTCGTCGGTAAGTCCCTTGAAGGTCTTCCCGAGCATGACGAAGCCGCCGTCCGCCGTGCGCGCGCCGAGATGCAGGTTGGAGAGCAGCCCGGTCCTGCGCCCATGCCCCCGCTCCACGGCGAGGACGACGAGGTCGACGGTGTGGACCGGCTTCACCTTCAGCCAGGTGCGCCCTCTGCGGCCGGCCACGTAGGGCGCGTCCAGCGCCTTGACCAGGACGCCCTCGTGGCCCCTGGACAGCGTGTCGGCGAGGAACCGCTCGGCTGCCTCCCTTTGCCCGGGATCGGCGGGATCGGTCACGACGAGGCGGCGGACCCGATGGGATTCGGGGAGCAGTCGCGCGAGGATCGCGTGCCGTTCCCGGCCGGGCCGGTCGATCAGTCCCTCGCCGTCGACCGCGAGGACGTCGAAGAAGACCGGAGTGAGGGGCAGGGTGGCGTGCGCACCGGCGACGTCCGTGCGGGATCCGACCCGGGAGGCGATGGACTGGAACGACACCGGCCGTCCGGTGTCGGGGTCGAGCGCGATCACCTCGCCGTCCAGGATGAATCCGTCGGCCGGTACGGCGCGGGCGGTCGCGACGACTTCGGGAAGCCGGTCGGTGATGTCGTCGAGCGAGCGCGTGTGGACCCGGACGACGTCGGCGCTCCGGTGGACCTGGACGCGGATGCCGTCGAGCTTCTCCTCGACGACGCAGGGCCCGAGAGCACCGATCGCCTCGGTGACGGAGGCCGCGGTGTGCGCGAGCATCGGCTGTACGGGATTGCCGACGCGGAGGGTGAACCGGTCGAGCGCGGTGGCGCCTTCGGCGAGCACCGCCTGGGCGACCGGCGGCAGCGAGCCTTCGAGCATCACGGCACGCCTCAGCTCGGCGGCGGGCACGGTGGCGGCCTGGGCGACTCCTTCCAGGGCGACGGCGTCGAGGGCTCCCTGGCGCACCTCCCCGGTGAGCAGGCGCAGCAGGAGCTGTTGTTCCTCGTCGGTGGCGGCGGCGAACAGGGCGTGGACGAGCCGGGTCCGCTCGGCTCGGGAGCCGGCTCCGGAGACCGCCGCGAGCTCCGTCATCGCCTCGTCGACGAGCCCGAGTGTGAGGCCCGGCCGTTCGGCGGGCGGGACGGCGGGTGGGACCGCCTCTTTGAGGACGCTCCAGCCGACCCCGATCCTGCCCTGCGGGAGCCGACCCGAGAGGTACGCGATGACGAGGGGGCTCTCCTCGGGCTCGGCCTCCGCGAACAGCTCGGCGAGGAGGCGGATCTTGCGTGAGCGCGCGGACGCGGCGGCGACCTCCCGGGACACCTCCGCAACACGGGCGAGCAGCATGAGCCCATCCTCCCCACACCGCGCCCGCGCCGCATGCCGCGCGTCGCCGTCAGGGCCAGGACACCGGGCGCTTCCGTCCACCGGCCCGGCCGCCGTCGGCCGCCCTCCTGCGTCGTAGCCGGTCGAGGAGCCTGGTGCGGGCGGCCGGACGGCTCGGCTGCCGGTCGACCACAGCCCGCCGCCCTACTGGAGCCGGAACCGAAGCAGGAGCGGGAACAGAAGCAGGAGCGGGAGCCGGAACCAGCGCTGGTGGAGTCGGCGGCACAGGCGGTACGGACAGTACGGCCCGTACGGGCGCCATGGTCGGAACCGGCTGCCGGAGCACCGGCACGGGCACCCCCGCTCCCGGCCATCGTTCCCCGGCAGCACCCGAACCGCCCGGACCACCCGAACCGCCCGGATACGGCGCGGGCTGCTCTGTCCGGGCCTCGTCCAGTGCCAGGGCCAGGCTCAGCCGGTGCCAGAGGATCTCGTCCGGGTCGTCGGCCCGCATGAGCCGCTCGGCAAGGTCGCGGGCCGCCGCCTGCACCGGCATGCCGGACGGCGCCGGCGGGCGCAACCGGTCGAGGTGGGCGCGCTCATACGGGTCGTCGACGACCTCGGCCACCTGGACCGGGTCGAGCATCGAGGCCATGGCTGCGGCCTGCGCCCAGGGGTCGTCCGTGGCGCGGAGCAGCGCACCGAGCCGCCGCGCCCGCCAGTTCCTGGGCCGCAGGTCCTCGTGCGCGGCCAGTCGTTCGCGGAGTTCCATCGGCAGTCGCCCGGTGAGCAGCGCCGGGCACATGAGGCCGAATTCGGCGACCTCTTCCGCGAGATACGTCCAGACCACCGCCCGGTAGCGGTTCAGGGAGAACCGCACGGGACTCACGTGACCCGTCCGGGCCAGCCTGGTGAAGCGCTCCGGGGTGATCTCCAGGAGTGCCGCGGCCTCCGCCGTACCGACCGCCTGCACCCGTTCGCGCAGGCCGGCGGGAAAGTCGGGCGCGGCCCTGAGACGGTCGAGCTCGCGCCGCTCGACCCGCCGTCGACCGCCCTCCCCCGCCGGCACCGTCCTGACCAGGCCGAGTTGAACCGCGAGCCGGAACTCGTCGCGCCTCAGTTCCAGTTCCTGCGCGGCCCGCCCCGGTGTCACCGTCACCGTGCGCGCCCCTTCGTCCACCGCCATGCCGTGGCCCTCCCCCGTACGTCCGTGTTCTCTCCGTGTCGCAGATCTCTCCGACCCACCACCGAGAACGTAACGCAGAGTGACGAACCCCGCACGACCTGTGGACAACCGCCTGTGGACAACGCCCACAGGACGGTGCCCGGGGCGTCAGATCAGGCCGCCCTCCGGGCGCCCCGGCTGCCGGGCGGCCACGCCGAGGTGCTCGCCCACGCGGTTCACCAGCAGCGTCATCTCGTACGCCACCTGGCCGACATCCGCTTCCGCCGTGCTCAGGACGCAGAGGCAGCTGCCCTCGCCCGCCGCCGTCACGAAGAGGAGCGCCTCGTCGAACTCCACCATCGTCTGGCGCGCCCGGCCTGCCCTGAAGTGCCGGCCCGAACCCCGGGCCAGGCTGTGCAGTCCCGAGGAGACGGCTGCGAGGTGTTCGGCGTCCTCGCGTGCGAGTCCGCTGCTCGCGCCCGTCACCAGGCCGTCGTTCGACAGCACGAGCGCGTGTCGTATGAATCCGACCCGCTTGGTCAGGTCGTCGAGCAGCCAGTCCAGTCCCTTGTCCAACGCCATCAGTGGTCCTCCCCCTGGGTGGTGCGTCCCGTGGTCCCGGTTGTCCCGTGGTCCCCGTGCCGCAGTGGTCCGCCGTATCGCCGCAAGCCTTACGCACTGTCGTGAACGGGGCAAGCACTGCACCACGCCCGCGCGTGCCGCAGGATGGGGGCATGACGAGGATGACCGATGATCAGTGGCGGACCTTCGTGTCCGAGGGGACCCGTACCGGCAAGCTGGCGACCGTGCGTGATGACGGCAGTCCGCACGTCGTACCGATCTGGTTCCTCCTGGACGGGGACGAGTTCGTGTTCAACACGGGCAAGGACACGGTGAAGGGCCGCAACCTCGGGCGCGACGCACGGGTCTCCCTGTGCGTCGACGACGACACTCCGCCGTTCGCCTTCGTCTCGCTCAGCGGCCACGCCGAACTCAGCGAGGACCCCGCCGAGTTGCGTCACTGGGCCGGCCGCATCGGGGCCCGCTACATGGGCGAGGACCGGGCGGACGAGTTCGGGGAGCGCAACGCGGTCCCGGGCGAACTCCTCGTCCGGGTGCGCATCCAGAAGGTGATCGCCCAGGCCGACGTGGCCGACTGACCGACCCGGGTCGCCATACGGGGCGGGGCTCGACCGGCCCCGCTCCGCCGGGCACGCCCCCCTCGGCCCGGGTCGCCGTACGAGGGCTCAGCCGACCGTGTCGAGGAGCCGGGCGGTGTGCATCCGCCCGGCGTACTCGACGAGCCGGATGAGGACTTCCTTCCCGGAGTCGCGGTCGCGCGCGTCGCACAGCACGACGGGCGTGCCCCGGTCCAGGTCGAGTGCGCGGGAGACGTCGGCCGCGCCGTACGTACGCGCGCCCGTGAAGCAGTTGACGGCGACCACGAACGGGATCTTCCGGTGCTCGAAGTAGTCGACGGCCGGGAAGCAGTCCTCGAGTCGCCGGGTGTCGGCGAGCACGACGGCCCCGAGGGCGCCCTGTGACAGCTCGTCCCACAGGAACCAGAACCGGTCCTGGCCGGGCGTCCCGAAGAGGTACAGGGAGAGCCCGGAGCGGATGGTGATGCGGCCGAAGTCCATGGCGACGGTCGTGGTCGTCTTCTGGTCGACTCCCCCGGTGTCGTCGACCGACTCCCCGGCACGGCTGAGCTGTTCCTCGGTGCGAAGCGGACGGATCTCGCTGACCGCGCCGACGAGGGTGGTCTTGCCCACGCCGAATCCGCCGGCGACCAGGATCTTCAGGGCGAGGGCGGTGGTGTCCGCGACGTCGTCCCCGCCGTTGTCCGCGCCGGTGCTCTCAGAGCGCTCGTAGGCCATCGATTACTTCCCTCAGGATTCTTTCGTCGGGGAGCTGTGCGGGCGGAACGGGCCGGCTGACGCGTACGAAGCCCGCTTCGAGGAGGTCGCCGAGGAGGACCCGGACGACGCCGACGGGCAGGTCGGCGTCGGCGGAGAGCTCGGCGACCGACTGGGTCTCGGCCCGGCACAGGGCGAGCAGGGACCGGTGCTCAGGGCCGAGGAGGGACTCCTCGGCCGGTCCGGGCGGGTCGTCGTCCACGACGACGAGGGCGATGAGGTCGAACCGTACGTTGCTGGGCCCGGGCTTGGTCCGGCCACCGGTCATCGCGTACGGGCGTACGAGCGGTCCGGCGTCGGCGTCGTACCACTGACTGCCCGGCGCGGACGGGCCGCCGCCGGTGCTGTCCTCGTTCATGGGCCTTCTCCGGGTCAGCCCGCGGCCGGCGGGGTGACCGTGAGCCGCGGCGGGGTGTGCAGGTGCTCGCCGACGCGCTTGACGAGGCGGGCCATCTCGTACGCGATGAGGCCGATGTCGGCGCTCACCGAGCTGAGGACGGCGAGGCAGGAGCCGTCCCCCGCCGCGGCGACGAAGAGGAAGCCGTCGTCCATCTCGACCATGGTCTGGCGGACGCCGCCCGTGTGGAACTGGCGACCCGCCCCCTTGGCGAGGCTGTTGAAGCCGGAGGCGATGGCGGCCAGGTGTTCCGCGTCCTCGCGGCTGAGCCCGTTGGAGGCCCCGACGGCGAGTCCGTCGTTGGAGAGCACCACGGTGTGGCGGACCTCCCTGACCCGCATGACAAGGTCGTCGAGGAGCCAGTCGAGCTCGCCGGACCGGTGGTGGGAGATCCTCTCGTGGTCGATCATGGCTGGTCTCCTTCGGGGCGGGGGTCGTCGAGGGGGGTCGTGCCGTGGCCGGGTTCGTGACCGGTGCCGGTGCCGAGGGGGCGTCTGCTGCCGGGGGCCGCGCCGCCGCCCCGCTGCCAGCCGTCGCGGTAGGCCGACATCCGGTCCCGGACCACTTCCGGGGTGCGGGCGTCCGTGCCCGGCTCGGGCGGCACGAACACCGGTGCCGAGGCGGGCGCTTCGCGCAGCTGCGGGACCAGGCTCGCCTGCCGTACCCGGCGCGGCAGCTCGCCCTCCGCGTCGTCGCCGTGTCCGGCGTGACGGGCGGCACCCGTGGGACCTGCGGGACTCGCGGGCGTGCCGGGCCGCTGTTCCCGGGCGGGCGGCGGTACGGAGGAACCGCGACGGCGCAGTTCGGTGACCCCGGCGGGCGGGGGTCCTGGCTCCGCGGGCGGCGCGAGCGCGGGAACGACGGTCGGACGCGGAAGGGGCTGCGGGCGCGAGGACGCGGGAGCCTGGGGCGGGGCCGGCGGTCGGGAACCGCTCGTCTCCCTGGGCAGGATTCCGGGCCTCGTACCGCCCGGCGGCTGAGGGGCGGTCCTGCGGGGCGTCGGAACGGGCCCGGCGGGGGCGCCTCCCCCGAGGGCGGGGGCGGGCGGACCGGCCTGCGCCGGCGGACGGGACACCTGGGGACGGCCGAAGCGGCGGGCCTCGGCGCGCTGCGCCTCCTCGCGTTCGCGTGCGGCGCGTGCGTCGTCCGTACGCCGGTCGGCGCCGAGGCGGTGGGAGCCGACATCGGCGCCGGACCGATCGACGCCGAACCCATCAGCGCCGGACCCGTCGGCGCCGGACCGGTCACCCGTCGTCCGGTCGTCGTGGCTCTGCCGGTGATCCGCACCCGGCTCTCCCCTGCCGGTGGCGGGCGTACGGGGGTCGCGCACCTGCGGGGTTCCGGCATGGGGTGTGTCGTTTCCGTGGCCGGTCGCCCCCGCGCCTCGGCCCGGGGGCAGGGCGCCCTGGAGGAGATCGGTCGGGAGCAGCACGACGGCCGTGGTGCCGCCGTACGGGGAGGTCCGCAGCTGGACCTTGATGTCGTGGCGGGAGGAGAGCCTGCTGACGACGAAGAGGCCGAGCCGGTCGCTGTCGAAGAGGTCGAGCGCCTCCGACTGGGAGATGCGGGCGTTGGCCTCGGCGAGGGTCTCCTTGCCCATGCCGAGGCCCCGGTCCTCGATCTCCAGGGCGTACCCGTTGCCGACGGGCTCGCCGCTGACCCGGACCTTGGTGTGGGGCGGGGAGAACTGGGCCGCGTTCTCGATGAGTTCGGCCAGGAGATGGGTGAGGTCGGCGACGGCTCCGCCGACCACGGCCGTCTCGGGGAGTCGGCGCACCTCCACGCGCGCGTAGTCCTCGATTTCGGAGACGGCGGCGCGGACGACGTTGGTGAGGGGGACGGGCATCCGCCAGGCGCGGCCGGGGGCGGCGCCCGAGAGGATGATGAGACTCTCGGCGTGGCGGCGCATCCGGGTGGTGAGGTGGTCGAGCCGGAAGAGGTCGCCGAGTTCGTTGGGGTCGTCGGCGCGCCGCTCCATGCTGTCCAGGAGGTTGAGCTGGCGGTGGACGAGGACCTGGCTGCGCCGGGCGAGGTTGACGAAGACACCGGAAATGCCGCTGGCGAGTTCGGCGCGTTCGACGGCGGCGGAGAGGGCCGCGCGGTGGACGGTGGTGAGGGCCTCGCCGACCTGGCCGATCTCGTCCTGGGAGACGGGGCCGGGCGGGGCCTCGGCCTCGACGTCGATCTCCTCCCCGGCGCGCAGCCGGCGCATGGCGGCGGGGAGTTTGCCGCGTGCGATGCCGAGGGCGGTGTTGCGGAGGCTGACGAGTTCGACCACCAGACCGCGGCCGATCCGGACGGAGATGACGAGGGAGGCGGCGACAGCCGCCAGGCCGAGGATCACCGCCGCGCCGCCCGCGGTGAGGACACCGCCGGCGAAGGGGTCGGAGCGTTCGCCCGCGGCGGTGCGGGCGTCGGTCTCGATCGCGGTGAGTCCGCTCCGTACGGCCGTGAGGGTGTCGTCCCAGTCGGCGCTGGAGACCGCCTGGGCGGCGGGGCGGCCGGGGCTCGCGGCGCGGATCAGGTCCTCGGCCCTTGTGAGCCGTGCGTGGTCTCCGCCGGCGGCGAGCCGGTTCCACGCGGCGCGTTCGGCGGCGGGCAGGTCCGCGGTGGCGGAGGCGGTGAGGGTGCGCCGGGTCTCGACGGCGCCGGAGAAGGCGCGGAGCCCCTCCTCCGTGAACCGGCCGGTGAGGTGGGCGGCGGTGAGGAGGGCGTCCTCGCGGGACAGCATCTCGCCGGCCCGGCCGAATTCCAGGAGTACGCGCGCGTCGGAGCCCTGCTGGGTGTCCTGGATGCCGGTGAGGGCGCCGCCGACGGCGAACGCGGCGGAGACCGCCGCGGTGTACTCCTCGTACACCTGGATCCCGTCGGCGCGCCCGTCGGTGGCGGCGGTACGGAGCAGGGCGAGGCCCGCGACCTTGCCGACGAACTCGCTGACCCGCTGCCCGACGTCGCCGGGGAGGTCCCCGGTGTCGCCGACGGTGTGCGTGTCGTTCAGGCGGAGGCGGTCGACGGCCTCGTCCGTGCGGCGCATCCGGTCCTTGAGCTCGGCGGCCCGGGTGGCGCCGGGGGCCGCGATCTGCCGTACGGCGGCGCGCCGTTCGGCCTGGAGGGCGGCGAGTGCGGCCGTCACGGGCTCGCGGATCTCGGCGTCGACGCGCTGGAGCTGGCGGAGCCGGGCGACGTCCTGGGCGGTGGTGACGGTGGCGAAACCCCACAGCGCGAGGAGCGACACGACCGGGACCATCAGCAGCGAGACGATCTTGGCGCGGACGGTACGGGGGCGCAGGCCGCGACGTGGGGCGGTGGGAGGCGCGAACGGCGCGGCGGTGACGGCGTTGCCGGTGGTGCCGATGCGTCCGGTGGTGGCCGTGTGAGCGGTGCCGACCCCGTGGCCCGTGCCGGCCGCGTGTCCGGTGCCCGTCGGGTGTCCGATGCCGGCTGTGCGCCCAGTGCCGGCCGCGTGTCCGGTCGTGGGGAAGGCCTCGGGGGTGGGCTCGCCCGGCTCGTCGGCGGGCGGCCCGGCGTGTGCGCGCCGCCCACGCGCGGCCGCCGACGGCGGCGCCGACGCCTCGGCGTCGTTGGTCCTGCGGGGAGTTCGCATGGCCTCCTCGTTCCGGCTGCGACGGTCTCTGGTGCGGGGCGTGCGGAGTTCGGTTCAGCTCGTGGGTGTGCGGGCGGATTGAGCGGCCCGGAAGCCGGGTGGTGCGACGTCCACCGCACGCTCGTCGGTGAGGCGACCGGCGGAGGCGTACGCCGCGCGTTCCTTTGCCGTGGGCGAGAGGGCGACGAAGGCGGAGGTGATGAAGAGGTAGGAGCCGAGGCCGACGGCGAGCGGGAAGATGAACTGCATGACCGTGGCGCCGGGGAGGGCCGCGGTCGAGGGAACCACGTCCACCCGCACCGCGAACATGCCCGTGTAGTGCATGCTGCTGACGGCCGCGCCCATCACGAGCGAGGCGACGGCCACGGCGGCGGGTGAGTGGATGTTGAGGGCCGCCCAGAGTGCCGCGGTGGCGGCGACGACGGCGATGAGCACGGAGAGGCCGACGAGCAGGGGGGCGAAGCGGACCTCGCCGTGGAGCCGGAGGGCGGCCATGCCCATGTAGTGCATGCTCGCCACGCCGATACCCGTGGTGAGTCCGCCGATCAGGAGCGAGCGGACCCGGTCGCGTCCGTAGCCGACGGCGAACACACCGACGCCGACGACGGCCATCGCGATGACGAGGCTGAGGATGGTCAGCGGAACGTTGTAGCGGATGTCGGTACCGGTCACGCCGAAGCCGAGCATCGCCACGAAGTGCATCGTCCAGATGCCGGTGCCGATCGCTGAGGCGGCCGTGAGCAGCCAGTTGCGCCGCGAGCGGCCGGTCGCGTCGAGGGCGCGTACGGTGCAGCGCAGCCCGAGAGCGGCGCCGACGCAGGCCATCGCGTACGACAGTGCAGGTGTCAGCCAGCCGAAGGTGGCGTGGTCCAGGTGTCCCATGGCTCCCGGACGCTAGTGCGCATCAGGGGGCGCATCGGGGGCGCATTTCGAAAGCTGATGGAATATGACACAGAGATGATCCCGAACGATCGCGCCGGGCTCGAACATGCACGCAGAAGGTGCACACACAATGTTCACACCGATGGTCACTCCTGCGGGTACGGAATCATGAGCGCATGAGCGATGACCCCACACACGTCCGAGAGTTCTTCGGCGCCCGCGCCGCCGACTGGGACAGCCGTTTCCCCGACGACGGCCCCGCTTACGCGGCCGCGGTGAAGGAGCTCGGCCTGCGTCCGGGCGACGCGGTGCTCGACGCCGGCTGCGGAACCGGGCGCGCCCTCACGCCGCTCCGCGCCGCCGTCGGCCCGACCGGCACCGTACTCGGCGCCGACCTCACGCCCGAGATGCTCGAGCGGGCCGTCGCCACCGGGCGCGGCGGCACGGACGGGACGGCGACGCTGCTGCTCACCGACGTCGGGCGCCTGCCGGTACGCGACGGCGCGCTCGACGCGGTCTTCGGCGCAGGCCTCGTCTCGCACCTCGCGGATCCCGTCGCCGGTCTGCGTGAACTCGCCCGCGTCGTACGGCCCGGCGGCCGGCTCGCGCTCTTCCACCCGATCGGGCGGGCGGCCCTCGCGGCCCGGCACGGCCGGCAGATCACCCCGGACGACCTGCGCGCCGAGCCCCGGCTGCGCCCCGTACTCGCCGAGGCGGGCTGGCGGCTCGTCGGTTACGTCGACGAGGACGCGCGCTACCTGGCCATGGCCGTACGGGAGGGCTGAAGCGCGGATCGCGTGCTCCGCACCGCCATGCGGAGCACAGGTGGAACGGACACTCCGCCGTCGAGGGTGACGCTCTCGACGATCAGGTGATCGTTTCACCGTCCCGAGGAAGTCTCCCTCTCGTTTCTGCAGGTGAGCCGGGTGCACGGAGAACAGGTGCCCCCGGGAAACAGGAGGATGAGATGGCCCCCTACAGAGGGACGGGCGCCGTGGCCCTCGGGGCGGTGGTGCTGGGGGTCACCACGGCCACCGGCTTCGCCCCGGCCCAGGCCGGAGACGCGGCAGGGCCGGCCGGTACAGCCGCGACGCACGAGCAAGACGTACGGGCGGCCGTGGCGGCGGGGCACTGAACCCGGACACCGGCGAACGGACCACCACCGCGCCGGCCCCCGGGACACGGGCACGGGCATGGACACGGGCACGGGCACGGGCACGGGGACGGAGACGAGCGCGAGCAAGGACTCCGGCGCGCGCGTCATACCCGCCGCGCTCGCCCCCGTGTGTTCGGCAGCGGCTACGGCCGAGAAGTGACGTTTCCTCTCTTCGGTGACCTGACGGTGCAGGCCGTCGAGGAGTCCCGGTCGACCGTCGGATCCACCCTCGTCCGGCACGGAACCGTCGCGGGCACCGTCGACCAGAACGTCGTCCTGACGCTGGAGGGCGGTTGCGACGGGACGCCCGGCAACGAGACCCTCTCCGCGCAGTTCCTGCTCGGCGGAGACCTGTACGCCGTCGAGCCCCTGGCTCCCGGCCGGGTGACCATCGTTCAGCTCTCCCCCCTCACCGACGAGGACGCGCAGCCCACCGGCGACCCGCCGGACGCCGCGATCGCCGCGGAGGCCCGGCGGGCCCCGGGTCCGGTCGCGCGCGCCCGGGCAGCCGCGGCCGCCTGCAAGGGCGGCAAGGGGTACGCCCTCATCGACGCCCTGGTCGGCTGCACCCCGCCGGACCCCGGCCCGTCGACCGCCGCCTGGGGTTACAGCGTCGTCGGCCAGAGCGCCATCGCCCGCTACTCCATGGGCCACGAGATCGGCCACAATCTCAGTGCGGACCACGACCGGGTCACCCAGCCGGTGCAGCCGGAGGACGGCGCCACCGGCTACTTCCCGCCCAAGGGCGACTGGTCGTCCGTGATGGCCTACGAGTCGAGCTGCCGCAAGGCCACGAAGGGTGCCTGCACCCGGATCAACCGTTTCTCCAACCCCCGCCAGACATACCGGGGCGAGACCATCGGCGTCCCGCTCGGCAAGCCGGGCCAGTCCGACACCTCCGACGTACTGAGCAGGACCGGCACCGCCGTGGCCGCGTACCGCGCCGCCAAGACCTCCGACGCGATGTGCGCCGTCACGTCGTCGGTCTCGCCCAAGGGCGCCGGCACGGTCGAGGCCGCGACCCCCGGCCCGTATCCGCAGGGCACCGTCACGACCCACGACGCGGTCGCGGCGAAGGGGTACGTGTTCAGCGGCTGGACGCTCGACGGTGAGCCGTACGGCGGCGACGAGGAGCACGCCACGGGCGAGACGGCGGTCACCTTCGCAGAGCGGGGGCACACCTTGACGGCGGTCTTCGGGCGGGCGTAGGGGCGCCCGCCCCGTGGACCGCGGCCCCGTCCTTGATCCGGCCGGATCCACCACCCGGATGTGGCAGAGTCGGGGCGGGGTCGACGGTATGACTGAGGGGGCTGTGCGTGGCGCGGGTGATCGACGATCGGTTCGAGCTGGTGGAGCGGCTCGGCGGGGGCGGAATGGGCACCGTGTGGCGCGCGCGGGACCTGGCGCTCCACCGCGACGTGGCCCTGAAGGAGGTCCGCCCGCCCGACCCCGCGCTGGCCGAGTACGACCCCGGGGCCGCGCGGGAACTCCGCGTCCGGGTGCTGCGTGAGGCCCGGGCACTCGCGCGCGTGGCACACCCCCACGTGGTGACCATCCATCACATCGTCGACGGCGGCGAGGGCACCTACCCCTGGCTCGTCATGGAACTGGTCCCCGGCGGTTCGCTCCAGGACCGTCTCGACCGCGGTCAACTCGCCGTAGGCGAGGCGGCGACACTGGGGCGCGGAATCCTCGCGGGGCTGCGCGCGGCCCATGCGGCGGGTATCCAGCACCGGGACATCAAGCCGCCGAACGTCCTGCTGCGGCCCGACGGACAGCCGGTCCTGACCGACTTCGGCATCGCGGCGATCCACGGGGCCACCGCTCTCACCGCCGCCGGCTCCATCATCGGCACACCCGACTACATGGCGCCCGAACGTGTCAGCGGCGAGGAGGGCGGGCCGGCCGCCGACCTCTGGTCGCTGGCCATGACGCTGTACGTCGCGGTGGAAGGCCACCATCCGCTGCGCCGGGCGAACACGCTCGCCACGCTCGCGGCGGTCCTCGGCGAGGACGTGCCGCCGCCCCGGCGGGCCGGGCCGCTGACGCGGGTGCTGACGCACGTGCTGGTACGAGACCCGGCGGCGCGTCCCGACGGCGAGGCGTTGGACCGGATGCTCGCCGAGGCGGAGGCGGCAGCGGGAACCGACGCTCACGCTCGACCTGAGCTCCAGCCTCAAGCTCGACCTCAGCCCCGGCTCCAGCCTCAAGCTCGACCTGAGCCCCGGCTCCAGCCCCAGCCCCAGCCCCGACCTCAGCTCCAGGATCGGGTTCCAGGTCCGGCCGTGGGCGACGGACGTCCCTTCGTCGACGCCGGCGCGGACACCGCCACCGCCTTCTCCCTCGCGCCCCCGGTACCGACCGGGCCGCCCCCGGCACACAAGCGGCGCGGCGGGGTGTACGCGGCGGCAGCGGGGGCGGTCGTCGTACTCAGCGGCGTGCTCGTCTGGAACCTCCTCCCGCTCGGCGGCGAGAAGGACGACGGCGACCGCATCGAGGGCAAGCCGAGCGGCCAGGGATCTTCCTCGCCGTCGACACCTTCCACGCCCTCCACCGGGGCCTCCGGGACGACCCCGACCGGGACCGGCTCCAAGATCACCATCGGCATCAAGTTCGATCAACCCGGACTCGGCTTCAAGCACCCGGACGGCACGTACGCAGGTCTCGACGTCGACGTGGCCACCTACGTCGCCCGCGCGCTCGGGCACCAACCCGCCGACATCGTCTGGAAAGAGGCCCGGAGCTCCACCCGCGAGTCGCTCCTCACCGGCGGCGATGTCGACCTCGTCGTGGCCACCTACACGATCAACTCCCTGCGGGACAAGAAGGTCGACTTCGTCGGTCCCTACTTCATGGCCCATCAGGACGTCCTGCTCCCCGCCGACGACACCACCGTGAAGCGCCGGACGGACCTCAACGGCCGGAAGGTCTGCACGGCCACGGGTTCCAGCACGGCGCTCCTGATCCGGACGACGCTCGCCCCCCAGGCACAGGTCGTGACACACGACAGCTACACCCGCTGCATCGACGACCTCGCCTCGGGCGCCGTCGACGCCGTCACCACCGACGACACGCTGCTCGCCGGGTACGCCGCGCACGACGCGTACAAGGGGCGGTTCAAGCTCGCCGGGTTCAGTGTCAGCGACGAGCCCTACGGCATCGGCGTCCCGGAGGGCGGCGATGCGAAGGGCACCATCCGACGGGCCCTCCAGAAGATGATCGACGACGGCTCCTGGCAGATGGCCGTCGAGAGGAACCTCCCGCTCCTGAGGAACGCCACGCCGCCGGTCCAGCAGCGGTCCACCAGCGGCGAGGCTTCCTAGCCGACCCCGACGCACCCCAACGCACCCTTCTTTCCCGGCACTTCACTGACTACCGTGGATGTGCCGGGCAGTCGTGCCCGGGAAAGGCGGTGCGGCGTGGCACGGGTACCCGAAAGACTGCGCAGGCTCCTTCCGTCCGCCCGGCGGGCGCCCGAGGCCGCCCCGTCGGCGCCACCGCGCCCCCGGCAGGGGCACAACCTCTTCGAGGCGGCCGCCGAGTACGTGGCCGCCTGCGCCGAGGACGATCCGGGGCGGGCCGAGGAGGCGGCCAGCCGGGTCTCCCCCGGGATGCTGTCGTTCGGGGTCAACGAACTGGCCTGCCGGGCTCTCCTCACCCTCGCCCGGGAACGTGACGAGTCACCGAGGGCCGTGGCCCGCTCGCTGCTCGGCCTGCGGGAGGATCCGGCGCGGCGACCGGCGGCCGATGCGTAGGACCCGTGTGCGGCGCCGGCCCGAGCGCGGGGGACCCAGCGGCGCCCGTACGGCGATGCAGGTCACGGCGCCGGGCTATGGACAGGGCTCCCTACTCACTGGTTAAGGTGCGCCGACAACCAGATGGGGAGGCATGCGTGGCTGGGACGGACCCGATCGCCGAAGCCGAGGCCGAGGGCGCTGCCGACGCGCTGTTCGTGCTGACCGCGGCACTGCTGACGCCCGCGCGTTTCCCGAGCGTCCTCGGTGACGACTACCCGGCGGCGTGCGCGGCGCTCGGACTCGTCGAGCCGCACGCGGAGGGCTACGGGCTCGTGTTCGGCCAGGACGGGCTCGGCGCACGGTGGACGGTCGTCGTCGACGACGTGTCGCTCGTCGCGGTGGCCATCTCCTCCTGGGACTGCGGCATGGCCTACGACCTCTCCCCCGACGAACACTCGGTGGTCGCCGGGCTTCCGGGCTGGCCGCTGGAGGTGGCGACCCACGCGCCCGGCATACCGGCCCCGCACGACCCGGAGCCGGAGGAGGGCGATCCCGCCCCGCTGGTCCCGCCGTCCGGTGACGTGTGGGGACCTGCCCAGCGGCGCCTCGGCGCCGACCAGGTGGCACTCCAGTGGGACGCCTGGCGAAGCCAGGTCACGGACGACTCGTCGGCCGGGGCGGGGGCTGAGGTCCCGTCCGACGACGCGGTCCCGGCCAAGGCGGTCCCGGCCAAGGAGGCGGCATCGTTCGAGCCCGCCGCCTCGTCCCGGCCGCCGGTCACGTCCGGGCCCCCGACCACGACGTGGTTCGAGAGGCCCTCCCCCACGAAGGCGGCGCCGACCGCCGACGCGGCACCCTCGGGCAAGGCCGTCTCGCCCTCGGGCAAGGCCGTCTCGCCCTCCGTCGCGACACCGGCCGTCGACGCCGACGCCGAGTCCGTCCCCGACCCCTACGCCGGAGTCCGCCGGGCCCTCGACGAGATCCGCGGCTACCTCGAGGAGCCGCCGCCGGTCGGGCGGGTGCGGTCCTCCGACGCCGGTACGGACGGGGGCGCACGGACGCTGCGCGCGGACGGCCCCGGCTGGTCGCTGGTGGCACGGCCGGACGACATGGCCTTCGTCCTGCTCGACGAGCTGCCGGGCGAGGTCCTGCCGGTGGCCCGCGGTCCGCGGCTGCCCGCGCTCCTCGAGGGGCTGGACGCGATGGCGGTCCGGCCCTCCTGATCGGTTTCCGAGCCACACGGCCCGACAGCCCGAGGTGTGGTCCGGGACCATGGCCCGGTGGTGGGGGTGCGCCGCACGATGTGGCGCCGCATACCTTTCCGCCGTCCCCCGGAGGCCTCCATGCGCCTGTTCCCAGGCGTCCCGCTGTTCGCCGCGCTCCTGTCCGCCGTCACCGTCCTGGCCCCCGCGAGCCCCGCCGGGGCGGAGGAGCCCGCGAAGGCGGGAGGCAGCGCGCACTGCGCGCGCCAGGACCGGCTCCACGTTCCCGGCGCCGAGCACCAGCAGTCCGCCTGCCTGGCCGATCTGACGACCGCCGGGCTCGCGGGCACGCCGTACACCGACACGGCGGACCAGGCCGGGCTCGCTGCCCTGGGGACCCGTAACCCCTCGGGCGTGCCCGGCGTCCAGATCGACGGCTACTTCCCCGACGACTCGCGGCTCAACGCCACCCACGGCTGGGCACACGACGCGCAGTTCGTCATCCGGCTGCCCGACCGCTGGAACGGTGGCCTCGTCGTCACCGGCGCGCCCGGCACCCGGCGCCAGTACTCCACGGACGCGCTCATCTCCGACCAGGTCCTCGCCCGGGGCTTCGCCTACGCGGCCACCGACAAGGGCAACACGGGACCGGACTTCTTCACCGACGGACGCGGTCCGGGCGACGCGGTCGCCGAGTGGAACCGCCGGGTGACCGAGCTGACGCGGGCCGCGAAGAAGGCCGTTCGACAGCGTTACGGCGCCGCCCCGGAGCGCACGTACATGACGGGCATCTCCAACGGCGGCTATCTGACGCGCTGGCAGCTGGAGAACCGGCCCGAGCTGTACGACGGCGGCGTCGACTGGGAGGGCGTGCTGTGGACCTCGCGCGGCCCCAACCTCCTGACGAGCCTGCCGGTGACGGTGGCCCGGTCGTTCGGGCAGGCTTCCGACGAGGATCTGATCGGGGCGGGCTTCGCGCCCGGGTCCCGCTTCCTGTGGCCGTACCACGAGAAGGCGTACTGGGGGCTGACGCAGAAGATCTTCCGGGCCGAGTTCGACCCCTCGTACGACCCCGCCTGCCCCGGTTCCACCGCCGGCGGGACCGTGGAGCAGCTCTTCGCGCCCTGCGCCTCGGACGCCTCGTACGACTACGCGTCCCGGCCGGCGTCCGTCCACCGCGCGGTGGCGAAGGTCGCGCTCACCGGTCGGATCGGCAAGCCGCTCATCACCCTCCACGGCGACCTCGACACCCTGCTGCCCCTCGCCACCGACTCCGAGGTGTACGCGCGGATGATCGACGCGCGGGGCCGGGGCGGGTTGCACCGGTTCTACACGGTGCAGGACGGGACGCACACCGACGGCCTGTACGACACGTATCCGGACCGTCTGCGTCCGATCCTGCCGTGCTACCGCTCCGCGTTCGACGCGCTGACGAGCTGGGTCGAGAAGGGCGCGACTCCGCCGGCGAACCGGACGATCACCCGACCCGCGGGCGGAGACGTGGTCAACTCCTGCGCCCTGGAGGGGTGAGCCGCGGGGTCCGGTTCCGCTCTGGGCCTGAATGACGCCCGATGGCTCAGACCTTCTCCAGCGGACGGTGCGGACCCTCCGGCAGCTCGATGCGGATCGAGTCGCCGGGGCGCACCTCGCCGCCGGTCAGGACGATGCCCATGATCCCGGCCTTGCGCACGATCTCGCCGTTCTCGTCACGGCCGAGCACCTGCTTGAGCAGTCCGTGCCGAAAGTTGTCGATCTGGGCGCACGGGTTGCGGAGCCCGGTGATCTCGACGACCGCCTCCGCGCCGAGGTGCAGACGGGTGCCGGTCGGCAGGCCGAGGAGGTCGATCCCCCGAGTGGTGACGTTCTCACCGAGGTCGCCGGGAGCGACCTCGAAGCCGGCTCCGGCGACGTCGTCGAAGAGCTCCGCGTGGATGAGGTGGACCTGACGCAGGTTCGGCTGGGTCGGGTCCTGGGCGACGCGGGACCGGTGCTTGACCGTCACTCCCGCGTGGACGTCCCCCTCCACGCCGAGCCCGGCGAGGAGGGTGATGCCCTCGCGGTTGGGCTTGGTGAACGTGTACGTGCCGTTGCTGCTGACCGTGGTGACCGTGCCGTCGCTCATGGCGAGGAGCTCCCCTTCTCCGCTCTCCGGCGGTCGAAACACCGACCGCCGGACCGATGATCACATCGCGTGTGACCGTCTGCGACCCTACTCGGCCCACTCGGACCGCAGCGGCGCGCCCACCTCGTGCAGGTGGCCGAGGGCCTGGCGGTACGAGTCGACGAAACCGGTCTCCGTGTACGGCACGCCCAGGGCGGCACAGTGGGCCCGGACGGCGGGCTGGGCGAGGCGCAGGTTCGGGCGCGGCATGCTCGGGAAGAGGTGGTGCTCGACCTGGTAGTTGAGGCCGCCGAGGAACCAGTCGGTCAGGGCGCCGCCCTTGATGTTGCGCGAGGTGAGCACCTGGCGTCGCAGATGACCCCAGCTGTCGCCGTCCGCGTGCTCGTCGGGCCGCTCCATGCCCTTGTGGTTGGGGGCGAAGGCCATGCCCAGGTGCACGCCGAGCAGCATCTGGTGGACGAGGGCGAAGACGAGCGCCTGAGCCGGGGTGAGCAGGGTGAGCAGCAGAGCCGTGTAGCCGGCGAAGTGGGCGAGGAGCAGCGCGCCTTCGACGAGCCGCTCGCGGCGGGAACGGCAGGGACCGTCCTTGGCGAGCAGGGCCTGGACGCCGTACACCTTGAGCGCGATGCCCTCCAGGGTCGTCAGCGGGAAGAACAGCCAGGCCTGGTGACGGGTGAGGAATCCACGCAGTCCGGTGCGGCCGGCCGTCTGGTGCTCGGCGAAGACGAGGATGTCGGCCGCGACGTCCGGGTCCTTGTCGAGGTGGTTGGGGTGTGCGTGGTGGCGGTTGTGCTTGTCGTTCCACCACTCCCGGCTCATGCCGAGGAGGAGGTTGGCGTGGACGAGCTGGAGGATCCGGCTGACCTTGCGGTTCGCGGTGATCTGCGCGTGGCCCGCGTCGTGGCCGACGAACGCGGCCCGGGCGGAGAGCAGCGCGAGGGGTACGGCGAGGAGCAGCGCCCACCAGGAGGGGCCGATCAGGGCGAGCCCTGCCACGACGGCGGCGATGCCGAGGAGGTTGACGGCGATTCCGCGGGCGTACCAGCCGGGGCGGTGTTCGAGGAGGCCCTGTGACCTGACCGTCCGCAGGAGCGGGGTGAACTCGCTGCCGCCCCTGGCGCGGGCGGGCGCCGCGGCGGGTGCGGCGGCGGCCGGGGGCAGGACGGTGGCCTGGGACATGACGGGCTCCGGTTTCTGTCGGTCGGAATGCGGCGGCGACGCGGTGAAGACGGTGGCGGTGACCGTGACGCGGTGGCGGCGACGCGGTCGACGACGGTGGCGGTGAAGGTCGTTGGGCGCCTACCGAGAACGTACGGATTCGTGATCGTCCGGGGCCATGGCGTCACCACCCGTCCCCGGCCGGGGGTGCGCCGGGGGCCGGGGGTGGGGCGAACCCCACCCCCGGCGACTGTGGTATGGATCACGCGAGGCGGATGCCTTGTCGAGCCGGAGTGGTGAGGTACCCTCGGCCGCTCGGACTTCAGGTAGTCAAATTTGAGGAATGCGTTGTCGCTGTCGCACGGACCCGATGATTCCGCCCGCGAACCCGCTCAGGTGTACACCCCGGCATCCGCCAAGGACTCCTTCCAGGAGCCTTTCCAGGAGCCACTCCAGGCCCCCTCCCTCGAACTCACCCGCCACTCCGCCGTCTTCCTCCCCGCCGATCCGCCCCGCGCGGGCCGCATCGCCTTCTGGTCCTCGGACGGCGACACGCTGTCCGACCCCGACGCCCTCACCACCGGCACCCGGCACGACGGCAGGACCGCCACGGCCACCGCCGCCACCGGCACCGGCACCGCCACCGACACCGACACCGACGTCACGGTCGTCGACATCACGGTCGTCGACGGGGCGAGCCTCCGGCCGGTGACCGTCCCCGCACGTGCCCTCTCCGTGCGGGACGCCCTGCCGCTGCTCGCCCGCGCCCGCTTCTCCGACACCGCGTCGCCCGCGAGCGCCTTCTGGGGTGCCGCCTCACTCCTCGCCCTCGATCTGGTCTCACGCGGACTGCTGCTGCCCGGCCTCACCCCCGGCGACATCGACGCGTGGCGGGCCGGTCCGCTCGGGCCCGGCGAACTCACCGCACTGCGGACGCTCGCCGCTTCGATGCCTCCCGAGGCCCACGCCGTACCGCTCTCGTCGGACGAGCCGCCGCTCCTTCCCGAACCCGAGGCGCTGCTGCGCGCGTTCGCCGACGCCGTCGCGGACACCCTCCCCCGTACGCCGGCCGCTTCCCTCGCCGCCGGTGGCCCCGCCTTCGCCGCCGACGCGCCGCAGCCGATTCCCGAGCAGCGGGCGTGGGCCGCCGATGTGGCGGCGGTGCACGACGCGGGCGTCAGGCTCTCGCTCCGGCTCGAACTGCCGGGCTTCACCGCCGAGTCGGAGAAGGCGCCCGACTTCCGGGCGGTCCTGCAGCTGCACGGTGTCGCCGACCCCACCCTCGTCGCGGACGCGGCCGAGGTGTGGGCGGGCTCCGGGCGGACGGCGGCCGCTTTCGGCCCCCGGGCCCGGATGGACACCCTGCTCGGCCTCCGGCGCGCCGCACGGGCCTGGCCCCCGCTGGCCCCGCTCCTCACAGCGGCGGTACCCGACACCGTCGAACTCGCCGACGAGGAGGTCGCGGAGCTGCTCGGCACGGCGGGCCGGGCCCTCACGGCCAGTGGTGTCCAGGTGCACTGGCCGCGCGAACTCGCCGACCGGCTGACGGCGAGTGCGGTGATCGGACCGGTGGGCGGGGAGCCGCTGCCGCACGGACAAGGCACCGCCGGCGGGTCCGGTTCCGGCGCCGAAGGGCCTGGTTCCGGCGAACGCGCGCAGCAGCGCCTCGGGTCCGGTGCCGCGACGTTCGGGCCCGACGAAGAGGCGGAGGAGGGACGTTCCTCCTCGGCTCTCCCCTCCTTCCTCTCCGCCGACGCCCTGCTCGGCTTCAACTGGCGCTTCGCCGTCGGCGATCAGGAGCTGACCCGCGCCGAGCTCGACCGGCTCGCCGAGGCCGGGCGGCCCCTGGTCCGCCTTCGGGACCGCTGGGTGCTCGTCGACCCGGCCGAGGTACGCCGGGCCCGGTCCCAGCAGGACCGCGCGGTGACTCCGGTGGACGCCCTCTCGGCCGTTCTCACCGGCACCACCGAGGTCGACGGCACGTCCTTCGAGGTGGCGGCGACCGGCTGGCTGGAGCGGCTGCGGGAGCGGCTCGCCGACCCTGAGGGCGGCCAGCCACAGGTCACCCAGCCCCCGGCGCTCGCGGCGACCCTGCGCGACTACCAGCTGCGCGGGCTCGACTGGCTGCACCGGATGACCTCGCTCGGCCTCGGTGGCTGTCTCGCCGACGACATGGGTCTCGGCAAGACGATCACGGTCATCGCCCTGCATCTGCACCGCCAGGCCGACCCGGCCTCCGCCGGGCCCACCCTCGTCGTCTGTCCGACGTCCCTGATGGGCAACTGGCAGCGCGAGATCGAGAAGTTCGCGCCCGGCACACCGGTGCGCCGCTTCCACGGCGCGACCCGTGACCTGGAGGACCTCGCCGACGGCGGGTTCGTCCTCACCACGTACGGCACCATGCGGCTCGACGCGGCTCGACTCGCCGCGCGAAGCTGGGGACTCGTCGTCGCGGACGAGGCTCAGCACGTCAAGAACCCCTACTCGGCGACGGCCAGGCAGCTGCGGACCATCGGGGCACGCGCACGCGTGGCCCTGTCCGGCACGCCCGTGGAGAACAACCTCTCCGAGCTGTGGGCGATCCTCGACTGGACCACGCCGGGGCTGCTCGGCACCCTGGGCGCCTTCAGGACCCGGTTCGCCGCCGCGGTGGAGGGCGGGCGCGACCCGGCTGCCGCCGCACGCCTCGCGGCGCTGGTCCGCCCGTTCCTGCTGCGCCGCCGCAAGTCGGACCCCGGCATCGCGCCCGAGCTGCCGCCGAAGACGGAGACCGACCGGGCCGTCTCCCTGACGCCGGAACAGGCCGGTCTCTACGAGGCGGTGGTACGGGAGACCCTGACGGCGATCGCCGAGGCCGAGGGCATGGAGCGGCGCGGTCTGGTCGTCAAGCTGCTGACCGGTCTCAAGCAGATCTGCAACCACCCCGCCCAGTACCTCAAGGAGGAGCGGCCGAGGATCGAGGGCCGCTCGGGGAAGCTGGAGCTGCTCGACGAGCTACTCGACACGATCCTCGCCGAGGGCGCGTGCACCCTTGTCTTCACCCAGTACGTGGGGATGGCCAGGCTTCTGGAGGCCCACCTCGCGGCACGGGGCGTACGGACGCAGTTCCTGCACGGCGGGACGCCGGTCGCCGAACGCGAGGCGATGGTCGCCCGTTTCCAGGCCGGCGAGGTCCCGGTCTTCCTGCTCTCCCTCAAGGCCGCCGGTACCGGGCTCAACCTCACCCGCGCCGAGCACGTCGTGCACTACGACCGCTGGTGGAACCCGGCCGTTGAGGCCCAGGCCACCGACCGCGCGTACCGGATCGGGCAGGACCGCCCGGTGCAGGTGCACCGGCTGATCGCCGAGGGGACGATCGAGGACCGGATCGCCACCATGCTCGACCGCAAGCGGGAGCTCGCGGACACCGTCCTCGGGACCGGCGGCGACGCCCCGCCGGAGCTGACCGAACTGACCGATGCCGAGCTGGCGGAGCTCGTACGACTGCGGGGTGACGCACGATGAGCGGTTACGGACACGAGGGCGGCGAGCGGACGTTCGCGGCACTGCCCCCCGCGCGGGGAGCGGCTTTCGCCAGGACCTGGTGGGGTCTGGCATGGCTGAAGGCCCTGGAGGACACCGCGCTCGACGGCCAGCAGCTCAAGGCGGGACGGCGGCACGCGCGCGCGGGAGCGGTGGGGGCCGTGTCGGTACGGCCCGGCCGCATCACGGCGGTCGTGAAGGACCGGGACGGCACGGCGTACCGCAGCGACGTCCTGGTGCGGGAGTTCTCGGAGGAGGAGTGGGAGCGGCTCCTGGACCTCGCCGTCGACAGCGCGGGGCACATCGCCGCGCTCCTCGACCGTGAGATGCCGCCGCACCTGGTGGAGGACGCGGCGGCGGCCGGGCTCGATCTGCTGCCGGGGATCGGCGATCTCGACCCGGAATGCGGCTGCGAGGCGTGGGACCACTGTCCGCACACCTCGGCGCTCTGCTATCAGGTGGCCCGTCTCCTCGACGAGGATCCCTTCGTCCTGCTCCTCATGCGCGGGCGTGGCGAGCGCACTCTCCTGGACCAGCTCCAGGCGCGCAGCGCCTCGCGTGCCGCGCACGGCGGGCGAGGAGCGGACGACACGCCGGACGCGGACGCGGCCGAGGGCGGCGGAGGGATGCCGGGCGTGTCGGCCGAGGAGGCCTACGCGGCGGCGTTCCTCGTGCCGCCGCTGCCCGCGCCTCCGGTCGCCGGGGACGCGCCGGGCCGGTCGTTGCCCCTGGACACGGATACGGAACCGGAACCCGGGGTCGACCCGACCGCACTGGAGTTCCTCGCGACGGAGGCCGCGGGCCGCGCGCATCGGATGCTGGTCGAGGCGCTGGACGCCGAGGCGTCGGCCGCTGGGTCATCTGCCGGCGGGGCTCCCGCCCCTGGGTCATCTGCCGTCGGGTCATCTGTCGGCGGGGCGCCGGCCGGCGGCGGGTCTCTCGCCCCGAAGGCGCGGACGGCGACGCCCGTGGTCTCGCTGACGGTCGCTCAGGACGCGGTGCGAATGGCCGCGGACTCCCCCGAACCGTGGCTCACGGCACGACTCGCCTCCGGCTCGGGCCGGACGCAGGCGGAGATGGACCTCGCGACACGCGCGTGGCGGTTCGGCGGCGCCGCCGCCCTCGCCGTACTGGAGGAGGACTGGACGCCGGACACCGAGGCGCTCGCGTGGGCCGGGACCCGGCTCACGGAGGCCTGGGAGGACGACGAGCGCCCGGTCCTGCGACGGTCCGGGGGCGCGCGGTGGACGGTGGTGGGTGCGGAGGCGCAGCTGCGGCTCGGCGAGGACGGACGCTGGTGGCCCTACCTGAAGTCCGGTGCCCGCTGGTCCCCCGCCGGACCGGCGGACCGCGATCCGGCGACGGCTCTGGCGACGGCCTTCGCCGCCGGTCCTACTGGAGCCGGCGGCTGAGGGTGCCGCCGTCGGTGGACGTGATCGCCAGGCTGCAGGCGACGGCGTCCGAGCCGAGGAGGTAGCTCGTCCGGTACGGGTACTGGACGAAGGTGGTCCAGCTCGTGCCGAGCGGCTGGAGCTCGGCCTTGCGTCGCAGCGGTTCACGGCAGAGCAGTGCGGCGGCCTCACGGATCGCCGTGTCCGTGGCATGAACGCCGGTCAGGCGGAGCCGGGCGACGAGTTCGGCGTGATGCGGCGTGTCGCAGGCGCGCGGGAGAGCGGTGCCCGGCGCGCCGCGGTCGATGTCGAAGCAGTCGCCGACGCGCAACGCCTCGAAGGAGACGGGGCGGGGCGAGTCGCCGCCACTCGTCGCGGGGCCGGTCGGCCGGGGCGGGGCGGTGGTGCCGCCGGTCCGGGTGGGCGTCGCGGACGCGAGCTCCCCGGGGCCGACGGCCCGGTGCGGGGAGGCGGTCCGGCTCGGCGTGGCGTCCGAGGTCACGCCCGCTGTCGGCGTGTCGGCGGTGCGGCCGTCGTCCGTCCCGGTGTCACCCGTGCGCGTTTCGGTGGATCCTCGGCCGCCCGGCGGGATGGCCTCGGCGTCGCCGGATACGACCGGTGACGGCGCGCCGGCCTGGTCGCCGCCGGGCCGTTCGGCCGTGGACGCGCTCGGCTCGGTCCCGCCCCGCGAGGCGACGAACGCGGTCGCCACGAGCCCGGCCACGAGCAGCGGGACGAGCGGCACGCCGAACCGGCGGGCGCCCCGGGCGGCCGGTCCGGGCCGGGGCGCGCCGAGCCGGACGATGCGGGGCGACCAACCGGAGTCGGAATGGGGGACATGGGGGACATCGCGCGGTTCGGGTTCGCCCGGTCGGCGGTCCGGCGACGGGGTGGCGGTGGACTGGTGGGGCACAAGCTCAAGGTTCGCCGGTCGGCGGCTCCGCGGCCACCCATTTAGGGGCGCGGGGAGCGGCCTGTACAGAAACGTGACCATCGCCGGCCTCGATCGCGCCCGCCGCCCCTTCCGACGCCCCTTCTGCCACCGCGTCCGCCGCCCCGTCACGAACCGGCCCTACAGGCCGAGCCGGCGCTCCGCGCCCTCGACGGTCTGGGCGAGGAGCACGGCGATGGTCATGGGGCCGACGCCGCCCGGGACGGGGGTGATGAGGGAGGCGCGCTCGGCGGCCGAGACGAAGTCGACGTCGCCGACGTTGCCCGGGTTGTAGCCGGCGTCGATGACGACGGCGCCGGGCTTGATGTCCGCGCCCTTGATGAAGTTCGGCTTGCCGACCGCGGCCACGAGGATGTCGGCCTCGCGGACGACGGAGGAGAGGTCCTCGGTGCGGGAGTGGCAGTAGGTGACGGTGGCGTCGCGGCCGAGCAGGAGGAGTCCGGCCGGCTTCCCGAGGATCGCGCTGCGGCCGACGACGACCGCGCGCTTGCCGCGGAGTTCGACGTCGTACGCGTCGAGGAGACGCATGATGCCGCCGGGCGTGCAGGAGACGAAGCCGGGCAGTCCGAAGCCCATGGCGGCGAAGGAGGCCATGGTGACGCCGTCGACGTCCTTCTCCGGGGCGATGGCCTCGAAGGCGGCGCGCTCGTCGATGTGCGGGCCGACGGGGTGCTGGAGCAGGATGCCGTGGACCTCGGGGTCATCGGAGAGCGCCGTGATCGCGGAGACGAGTTCCTCGGTCGTCGTGGTGGCGGGCAGCTCGACGTGCCGGGAGCGGATTCCGGCCTTCGCGCAGCGGTTCTGCTTCATCTTCACGTACGTCACCGAGGCCGGGTCCGCACCGACCAGGACGGTCGCGAGACACGGCGTGACACCGGTGCGACGGGTGATCTCGGCGGCGCGGGCGGCGGTCTCCTCGACCGTACGGCGGGCGAGGGCCGTGCCGTCCATGAGTGTGGCGGTGCTGGTGGACATGGCAACTCCTGGGCGTCGTCTCTGACAGGTGATTCGCCCAGGCGCACGGCATCGGTACGGACACGCCGGTCGAGCACGCCCCCGCCGGGCCGCTCCCCGGTGGTGATCCACCTCAAGCGCCAGTCACGGCCCGAGCCCTACTGTACGTGAGCGGTCGGGAGCCGGTCCCGGACAGGGTGCGCGCGACCGGGCGCGCGGGCGCTTGTCGACGGCGCTCCCGCGCATCACGATGACCTCGACGGGCCGGGACGACCTCGACGAGGAGGCCGAGTTGAGCGACATGTGGGTGGCCGGACGGGCGAAGGCGACGGACGGAACGGCCGACGGTGGCGGCGGCGGGCGGACGAGGACGACGGACGGAACGGCCCGCGACCCCGGAGAGGCTCCCCACACCGGCGGGGCGGTGCCCGACCCCCAGTCCGAGGCCCCCGGCTCCGGGCAGGTCCGGCCGCTGGTCGCCGCGTCGTGGCGCCGTTCCGCACGCGCGCACGTGAGTCCGGACGGGGCGGCCCGGGTGGAGCTGGACGAGGACGAGCTCGCCGACATCCGGGACGGCCATCCGCTGGCGGCGGCGATGCCCGTCATCCGGGAGCTGATGGGGGCGTACGCGACGGACGGGGAGCATCTCCTCGCGGTCTGCGACGCCGCCGGGCGGATGCTGTGGGTCGAGGGCCACCCGGCGACGCTGCGCAAGGCGCGGGGGATGAACTTCGTGGCCGGGGCCCGCTGGTCGGAGGCGGCGGCCGGGACGAACGCGCCCGGCACGGCCCTCGCGGTCGACCGGCCGGTCCAGGTGGTCGCCGCCGAGCACTTCCGCCACCCGGTGCGGGCGTGGACCTGTGCCGCCGCCCCCGTGCACGACCCGCGCAGCGGGCGGGTGCTCGGCGCGGTCGACATCACGGGCGGAAGGCGGCTGGCGCACCCGCACAGTCTCGGCTTCGTCCAGGCGGTGGCACGGGCGGCGGAGTCGCAGCTCGCGCTGCTCGGACCCGCGCCGGAGGCGGGCAGGGCGAGCCTCGCGGCGCTCGGCCGCGACGAGGCCCTGCTGTCGCTCGGCGGGCGGCGGGTCCGGCTGGGCCGGCGGCACAGCGAGATCCTGGTGCTGCTCGCGCACCGCCCGGAAGGGATCGGCGGCGAGGAGCTCCTCACGCTGCTCTACGAGGACGAGTCCGTCACGCCGGTGACGCTGCGGGCGGAGCTGTCGCGGCTCCGGGCGCTGCTGGGACCGGATCTGCTGCGGTCGCGCCCGTACCGGCTGGCGGGTGGGATGGACGCGGACTTCGCGGCGGTGGACCGACGGCTCGCCTCGGGGGCCGTCGCGGCGGCGGCCGGTGAGTACGCGGGCCCGCTGCTTCCGGCCTCGCTCGCCCCCGGCGTCGTACGGCTGCGGGAGCGGCTCGCGGGCCGGCTGCGGGCGGCGCTGGTGGACCGGGGTGATCCCGGGCTGCTCGCGGACTGGGCGTACAGCAGCTGGGGCGAGGACGACCTGGTGGTCTGGCGGGCGTTGTGCGCGACGGTTCCGGCGCCTCAACTCCCTCCCGTACGCGCGCGTCTCGACTCCCTGGAGGCGGAACTGTCCTCCGGTGCAACGGTCTTGCAACGTCCGGGTCCGCACACTCACCGGTGAGCGCCGGCCAGGGACGGCCGGCGCGTCCCAGGGAGGCCATGCCGATGACCCGTTACGCCGCACCCGGAACCGCGAGCGCGCTCATGTCGTACGAGGCCCGCTACGACCACTGGATCGGAGGCGGGTACGTCGCTCCGGCGCTCGGCCGCTACTTCGAGAACCCCAGTCCGGTCGACGGGCGCCCCTTCACGGAGGTCGCCCGCGGCACCGCGGAGGACGTGGAACGCGCCCTCGACGCGGCGCACGCGGCGGCCCCGGCGTGGGGGCGGACGGCACCGGCCGAGCGCGCGGCCGTGCTGCTGCGGATCGCGGACCGGATGGAGAGCAATCTGGAGGCCCTCGCGGTCGCGGAGAGCTGGGACAACGGCAAGCCGGTCCGGGAGACGCTGGCGGCCGACATCCCGCTCGCGATCGACCACTTCCGCTACTTCGCGGGGGCGCTGCGTGCGCAGGAGGGTGCGCTGAGCGAGATCGACGACGACACCGTCGCGTACCACTTCCACGAGCCGCTGGGGGTGGTGGCGCAGATCATCCCGTGGAACTTCCCGATCCTGATGGCGGTCTGGAAGCTGGCGCCGGCGCTGGCCGCGGGCAACGCGGTGATCCTGAAGCCGGCCGAACAGACCCCGGCGTCCATCCACTTCTGGCTCAGCCTGGTCGCGGACCTGCTGCCGCCGGGCGTCCTCAACGTCGTCAACGGCTTCGGCGAGGAGGCCGGGAAGCCGCTCGCGTCCTCGCCGCGGGTCGCCAAGATCGCCTTCACCGGGGAGACCTCGACCGGCCGGCTGATCATGGGGTACGCCTCCGAGAACCTGAAGCCCGTGACGCTGGAACTCGGCGGCAAGTCGCCGAACATCTTCTTCGACGACGTGTGGGCGGCGGACGACGACTTCCGCGACAAGGCTCTCGAGGGCTTCACGATGTTCGCCCTCAACCAGGGCGAGGTCTGCACCTGCCCCTCGCGCGCGCTCGTCCAGCGGGGCCACTACGGCGAGTTCCTGGAGGCGGCGGTCGCCCGCACGGAGAAGATCGTCCCGGGCCACCCCCTGGACACCGAGACGATGATCGGCGCGCAGGCGTCGGCGGAGCAGCTGCGGAAGATCGCCTCCTACCTGGAGATCGGCCAGAAGGAAGGCGCGCGGATCCTGACGGGCGGCCAGATCGTCGAGCACGGAGGCGATCTGGCGGGCGGCTACTACGTCCAGCCGACGATCTTCGAGGGCGACAACCGCATGCGGGTCTTCCAGGAGGAGATCTTCGGCCCGGTGGTGGCGGTGACGTCCTTCACGGACTTCGACGACGCGATCAGCACGGCGAACGACACCCTGTACGGCCTGGGCGCCGGCGTCTGGACCCGCGACACGAACACGGCCTACCGCGCGGGCCGCGCGATCCAGGCGGGCCGCGTCTGGACGAACTGCTACCACGCGTACCCGGCCCATGCCGCCTTCGGCGGCTACAAGCAGTCGGGCATCGGCCGCGAGACCCATCGCATGATGCTGGACCACTACCAGCAGACGAAGAATCTGCTGGTGTCCTACTCCCCGAAAGCGGTTGGGTTCTTCTAGACCGCCAAGTCGAGCTCCCTGAAGGCAAACTGCACTCCAGAAGTCCGTTCCGAAGCGTCACCCATCGACACAGAGCCAAGACGCTAGGTGGGGAAAGGGGTCGCTCAGTCACATCTCCCGGACCAGTCACGGACCAGACTCCCGCCCGAGGGCGAGGCAGGCGGAAACCCTCTGACACCCATGGCGGCGCGGCGCAGCAGAACGTCTCAGGCTTTGCAACGCGCTCCGCGGCAGCCGCCGTGTCCTCGCTCCACGGTCCTCCGTCCAGCCCCGCGCGCTGCGGGTCAGTGAGCGGTCCGTGGAACGGTGGCGTCGTCAGTAGCGCGAGTGCGGTGAAGCGGGGGTCCTGTCGAAGGGATCGCCGGGGCGGACGAGGTTCAGCGAGGCGCAGATCTCGAGACTGGGAATGGGAGCTGGAGCGTGTGCCTCAAGGTCCGCGGCTGGGCCGACCAGCGGTGGACACCGGCCCGGATCAAGAGGCTGATCGGCCGGCTGTGCCACGTGAGCTACACGGTGGAGGGCACCTGGCAACTGCTGAAGCGGTACAGCTGGTCGTGGCAGCCCGCCCGGCGGGCGATCGAGCGCGACGACGTGGCGGTCGTGGTCTGGAAGAAGGAGACCTGGCCGCGGGCCGCCGATGAGATGCGGACGCTGTCCCCTCCGGGCAGAGTAGGAAGGACCTGTTCGTACCGAGGTGGTCCCGTGTGGTCCCGCGTGCTGGAGACGGGACGGAGTGATGCGAGGATTTGTCGTGACGTCGGAGTGATCGATGTTCCGCAGACGGCTGGCCGACAGCAGCGAGGACCTTCTGGTCCGGCTCGGGTCGCTGACCGCCAGGGCGCGAGAGTTGGCCGAGACGCAGCGTTCCCGTGTCGAGCTCGCCGTGGCCCTGCAGCGCGGCATGCTGCCCTCGGACCTGCCCAGTTTTCCGGGCGCCCGGCTGGCTGTCCGCTATGAGCCCGCCTACCACGGGCTCAACGTCGGCGGTGACTGGTACGACGCCTTCTCCCTGCCCGGCGGGCAGATCGGCATGTCCATCGGTGACGTGCAGGGACACAACATCGAGGCCGCCGCCTTCATGGGACAGGTCCGCGTGGCACTGCGCGCGCTGGCCTCCGTCACCGGAGACCCAGGAGAGCTGCTCGGTCGTACCAATGACCTGCTCATCTCTCTGGGCGCCGACCTCTTCGCCACCTGCACCTTCCTGCGGCTCGACCCCGCTGCCGGCACCTTGGAGTGCGCCCGGGCCGGTCACATCCCCCACGTCTGGGCCACCGCCGACGGCCGCTCCGGCATCGACGACAGCGAGGGCGGGCCTCCGCTCGGTGTGCTGCACGGCGTCGACTACCCGGCCACGCGCCACCGGCTCACCGCCGACGGTGTCTTCGTCCTCCTGACCGACGGGGTGGTGGAGGGGCCCTCGCTCCACGTCGACGAGGGTCTGGACCGGGTGACGAGGCTCGCCGGGATCACCGCCGTCGCCGGGCTGGACGTCGAGGCGCTCGCCACCGCCGTGATGAAGCTGGCGGCCACGGTGGGTCACGAGGACGACGCGGCCGTCCTGGTCGTCGGCCATGACGGCGGTCCGGCCCGGTCGGCGGCCGAGGAGTGAGGGGAGGGGGCTCTCCTCGGGCCCGGGTCGGTCCTCGGACCGGCCCGGGCCCGTGCCGGACGACGGCGCCCGACACGCAGGGCCCTTGCCAGGTCGTGGCGGCCCGGCCGGTGTCTGATGGCTGACGTGTTGGATATTCGCCAGTTCCGGTCCTCTACGGAGGCGGCGCTGATGTCGCTGGCCGTGGCGGTTTGCTACTACGCGGCCGGACGACTCGGCCTGATGGGCCGCCTCGTCGTCGAAGGCGTGGTGGTCACCCCCATCTGGCCTCCCACCGGCGTCGCCGTCGCCGCCCTACTGCTGCTAGGCGCGCGAGTCTGGCCCGGGATCGCCCTCGGCTCCTTCCTCGTCATCGCCTCCCTCACCACTCCGGGGCCCACCACCGTGGTCACCGTGGTCAGCAACACCGTCGCGCCACTCTGCGCCTTCCTGCTGCTGAGACGGGCCGGCTTCCGGCTCGACATGGCGCGGCTGCGGGACGGACTCTTCCTGGTCTTCCTCGGCGGGTTCGGCGCCATGCTGATCAGCGCGACCGCGGGGGTCGGACTGCAGGTGGCGAAGAGCTCCCTGGACAAGAGCGAGTTCTGGCCCGTCTGGCTGGCCTGGTGGGTGGGCGACACGATGGGGGTGCTGCTCGTCGCCCCGCTCCTGCTCGTCCTCGCGGGGCCGACCGGACGGTTCCGCGCACAGCGCTGGAAGGAGGCGGCCTTTCTGGGGCTGACGACCCTGATCCTCATGCCCATGGCCGTGCTCAGCCCGATGAGCATGCTCTTCCTCGTCTTCCCCCTGCTGATCTGGGCAGCGCTCCGCTTCCAGCTCGTCGGAAGCATGCTGTGCGCGCTCTTCGCCTCCGTGCTCGCCACCTTCGAGGCGACCTCCGGACGGGGCGCTTTCCTCCACCTCACGGACGTCGAGATCATGGCCAAGCTCCAGGCGTTCAACGGTTCCGCCGCCCTGACCGCCCTCCTTCTTGCCTCCGTCATCACCGAGCAGCGTGCGACCCGCCGGTCGGTGCGCCGCGCCTGCCAGGAACTGGCGGAGGTTCTGGAGCACCTCGCGGCGGGCGAGCCCTCACCGGGTCCTTCCGGCACCGCCGATACCCGGGCAGCCCCACCCGGCGGGCACCGGAATCCGTGATCCCCGCGCCGGAGCCGGCGCAGGGATCAGGAGCCGTACAACGACTGCAAGGCATGGGAACGGTCCGGCGCCAACAAGCTGGTGCGTGATGGCGTTGGAGCTGCACGGTCCTGAGCTGGCGGCCTGTTCCGTGAGCGTCCGGCAAAACACGCCGAGCTGGGCCGTGGCCTGGTACTAACCAGACCCTGGGTATGGACGCATTCGCTCAGCGGAGCGGCAATCCAGCAGCAGGGCCGAGACGAGCGGTGGAGCCGCCCCGTCTACTAGCCCTGCACACATCTCGTCTTGCGGGGAGAAGGACGCGCATGCCCGTTGCCTCAGCCCCGGATGGCCACTGCACCGAAGCCCACCGCGATCTTGTCCCTGAGCCCCGCGGATACTGCTGCCCCCACTGCCGTCGCCCCGTGCACCTCAAGCGCGGGATGCGGAGGGCGTAGCTTCCTGGGTGATCGGCTCATGGCTCACCGAGTAGGCCCCGTTCGCAGCGCGGGCTGGGAAGGCACGCCCGTGCTCAGCGTAGTCAACGAAGACGGCACCACCGAGACCGGTACTTTTCTGATCGATGAGATCGTCCGGGAGGGCGCGAGGCGGATGTTCGCCGCTGCTGTGGAGGCGGAGGTCGAGCATTCACCACGGAATGGCCCTCGCCGGCACCACATCGCCGGGGTGGCGCCAGAGGCCGCGATCGATGAGCGATGTCAGCAGGGCGGGCAGAGCAAGTCCACGGACTATCGAAGGCGCAATGGCGCACAGCTTCGCACGGCGGACAGTACCAAGGAGGCACGCTCTAACCGCGCGCCGTGGCCTGTGTCGAGCTCACGCACAGATTGAACAGAGCCCAGTGGGCCTGAGCCTCGTGCAGGTATCGGTTGCCCGACAAGACATCGCCGGCGGCGAAAGCCTGCGCCGCACGGGAGGCGTAGTGCGAGGCGGCTCGCGCGTACTGCAGGCAGCGATCGTCGTGTTCGAGCTCTGTCGGCAGTCCGCCCGGGCGGGCCGGCCGGCCCCTCTCCGTGGCGAGCTCCTGGAGTTTGTTCAGGCGGCCCAGAAGATCGGTGAGTGCCAGAGGGGAATCATCGACGTCGCCGGCTGGGGTCACACCGGCGAGCGTTGGATCCCGAGCGTCGACAGTCGAGCACAGGAGCGCCAACCGTCGAAAGCCGTCACCGACAGATACGTAGAAGTCCCCTGCCTTGTAATCGCCCGCTGTGTAGGCCACTTGCCCCTGCTCATAGAAGGCCTGGGCGGCGTCCCAGTTCGCCGTGCAGTCGACGGCGATGTCCGCCGTCTCCGGCTGTGGCGCATCGGGTGGCCGCTGCAGCAGCGCGGCGGTCCTTGCTGCACGCGCGGACTTCTCGCCTGAGGACTCTCGGCCGGTCGTCATCGCTGCTTCTTCAGTGGTTGTAGTAGGAGTTGAAACCGGGTGTCGCGAGAAACGGGAACACCTCGGTGGTGTCCACCAGCGCCGCGAACTTCTCCACGAAGTTGGTGCTTCGGTGGGTGTAGGTGAACACGGCGGTGATCACGGTTCGCACACTTGACAGTGGCGAGGGGAAGGCTTCCACGTTCGTCAGGGACGAGTTCCGGGCATGTTGTCTGGCTGTCTCCGCGTAGATTTCCGGGTAGCGCGTCGTCAGGTAATTGAGGGCGCGGTGTTCGTCGGAATTTCCGGCATTGTCTGCCAGCTGGGTAATCCTGTCGAACAGCTCACCCGCAGTCTCCTGGAACGCGCCTGCGTCGACTCCGTCGGGAGGAGGGATCTGGGCGATGAAGGACTCCGTGTCGAAGGAGTAGATCTGGTCGAAAATGACCATGGGGACGACGAGACCGCCGCACTTCTCGGACGGCGCCAAGGGACCGAGTGTGCCGATCGCCACGTCGGTGTCCGACCGGGAGGGTGAAGGACGCAGCGCCCCCAGGAGCAGATCGAGGTCCGTCTCGTCCCGGGGGACCAGCAGGTAGGTGTCCATGCCCTCTATCGTGAACACCCAGCACATCCTGCGGGCGAGGTAGCGGTTCGCCGGATCCGACAGCACCCTCTGAGCGGCCTGACTGTTGGTCAGCCTCGCGGTCTCCGCGCGGCCGGTGGCCTGGGCGAACTCCTTCTCGATGCTCAGGCTGGGAAAGCGCGCGTCGATCCGCCCGATCGCGTACACGAACTGCCGGGTCCTCGCCGGTGGTGCCGCCGTGTCGAGCTGCACATGCGAGGCTGACACCTCGGTCGGCTCCGCGGTCATCATGCTGAGCGGACTGTCCTCCGCCCCCGCAGGTGTGACCGTCGGCTCGTGGGAAGCAGCGTCTGTGTCGAGGTCCATCAGTTCTCCCGTAGGGGTGGTGAGGGGAATTCGCTAGCGAGACGTGAAGCGCACCCAGCGGTTGAGCGCGGCCGCCCTTTCGCGGCAGCTGCCACAGGGTGTGATCCCTGCCGACGCCGTCGCCCTCTTGATCGCGTCACCGAGGCCGACGTCCTCCTCGATGACGAAACCCGGTAGGCGCACCCGGAAACGGGGGGTCCGCGCATCGGATGTCGAGAGAGAGGCCTGAGCCTCGCGCCCTGCTGGCTTCGGCGATCCGTCTGCGTTCATGGCCACGGCTCCGGAACTGTCGACGACGCGGCCCGGACAAGGGTGACCGCGTTCAGCAACGGCGGAACGATCCGCCGTCTGGCGGATGGGGGACCTGACAACGCCTGAAGGAAGAGGGCGGCCGGCGCCGCGGGGGCGACCGACCACGCCAGAGCCAGTGCGCCGGTCACGAGCACTGTCGACAGGCTGGTACCGCTCAGCCACAGCACTCCGCCCCCCGGCGCGAGTGTCTCCACCGCCGCTCCCGGGGCACGCACTCCGCGGCGCCCCGCAGAGGCGCACAGATTGCCGTTCGGGAGCGGTCTCCCGGCTCCGTCGCACGATGCGACAGGAACGACGTGGGGGTGGGAGACGAGGGGCGAGCCACTGACCCGGCCCTGGTTTCCTGCCGCCGCCACCACGATGACCCCCCGCTGCGCGGCGAGGTCGAGGGCGTGTCCGAGGACCTCGACGGGAAAGCCACCGTGCTCGAATCCGGCACTGATGTTGATGATCCGCGCGCCTGCCGCGAGGCACTCCTCGACGCCATCAGCCAGGTCACGCGGTCGGGAGGTGGCCGGCCCGTACTGCTCGAAGATCGGTCGAACGAATACCCGGCAGCCAGGGCAGATACCCGGCGCGTCGCCGTTCCTTTTGGCAGCCAGGACCCCTGCCACCGCCGTCCCGTGCCGGGCTGATCGGCTGTCAGGCGGTGGTGAGTGCGGAGGAGCTAGGGCTCCCTCGGCGAAGCCTGGATGACGCGCATCCACGGGGCCGTCCAGAAGCCCGATGACGACGGAGGGGTCTCCCGCGGATGAGGACATGACGCGGTCGAGGCCCGTTGTGCGTGACCAGCTGGAGCCGACCACGGAAACTCACCTCCCGCTCGTTCGGAGCCATCGACCCGCGGATGTCCGGACTGCTTACGCACTCACGTGGCAAGGCGGAAGCGGGGAATGGAGGCACTGCGCAGTGATCTGAGCGCAATGGCAATAGCAGTTCGCGGCGTCCGGGGAAGCGGCGCAGAAGCCGGAGCACATCTGTCCGATCGCGGCGCAGTCCTCGTAGTGCCCTCCCATGGGGATGACGTCCCGCCCGCTGGAAATCCCCTGATGGTGCGCGGGGTACGTGTGGGTGCCTCGATATGATGAACATTCGGCAGTCAGCAGAGGAAACACGAGTTCCACCTCGCTCGCAGCATCCGGGGAACCAGGTCGGCGTGAGCCGTCCGTAACCGAGGTCGGGGTGGCCGTGCTCTCGGTCGCCAGTCCATACAGCTCAAGCCTAATTGGCCCAGGGCTCGTTGTCATTCTTTCGGTTGTTGAATCGGCGTCCAGATGACTGGCGTTGCCGGACCCCGGAATCCCGCTTTGTGTGTCCAGCCGCTCGGCACTCGTTTCTCGGGGCTCAGAGCCATCCCCGTGAGCACCTGCGAGCACCCGGGTGCGGTGGTCCAGCGTCTGTCCGAGGGCGGCGGCGGAGTGCGGGTGCAGTGGCGGCCAGTCGTCGACCCGGAACCGAGGTGGGTGAAGATGAAGTCATCCACGGGACGCGTGGCCTTGACGGCTCGCCGCTTCAAGGAGTGCAGCTGGTGGACCGAGCCATCGTCTGTCCACTCCTTGCCGGCCGTGACGACACCTCCGTTCAGGTTGAGCATGCCCCAGCCCGTCTACGGCAGATGGCACTGTGAGATCTGCAGGTGGATGACCGCCGCCGAACGCATGGCCGCGTAGTACATGCGGCCGAAGAACGCCTCAAGGTGCGGGCCGCGTCCTTGTTTGCCTACAGCTGTCAGCACACGGGCGACCTGGGTCGGGCTCGGCACGCAGGCCGTGGTCCGCTGCCTGCTCTTCCTCGCGGGAGAGGGAAAGCCGGCAAAGGGGTACCGCCCCTGGGGCCTGTCCGCTGCTCGTCAGTCACCGATCGACCGCCGTGAGAACGCCAGGCCATGCCCGGCAGGGGGGGATGCGGCGCAGCGCAGCCCGCTCTCCCACCTCCGAGAGGCCCGCCTTCCGTGACGGGGTCGCTGGGAGCGCAGGAACGCGCCACGGCGCAGAGAGCATCACCACGCGGCAGATGATCGGCAGATCATTCGATTAGCCGCCCGGGGGATGCTCGGTGCCTCGGAAGGAAGATTGCTCCACCCGTCGGCCCAACCAAGGCGCTGACCGGGGGCGGGGCTGCCCGACCCGTAGTTACCTCGGAAGTCCAGGCCCCTGTCCGTACGGGGCCCGTCCCGAGCGGAGTAATGGCGCCATGTCGCAGCCCCTCGCCCTCTCGGTCGACTTCGGCCAGGGATTCACGGATGCCTGGTCGGCCGTCGCCGAGTTCATCCCGAAGTTCATCGCGTTCCTCGTGATCCTGCTCATCGGCTGGTTCGTGGCGAAGGTGATCGCCAAGGTCGCCGACCGCGTGCTGCGGAAGGTCGGCTTCGAGCGGATGGCCGAGCGCAGCGGCGTCTCGAACACCCTCAAGGGGTCGAAGTACGACGCCACCGGCATCATCGCCAAGATCCTCTACTACGCGATCCTGCTGATCGCCCTCCAGCTGGCCTTCGGGGTCTTCGGCCCCAACCCGGTCAGCGTCATGATCAACGGCATCGTCGCCTGGCTGCCGAAGGCGATCGTCGCCTGCGTCATCGTCGTCGTCGCCATGGCCATCGCCCGCGCCGTCCGGGACATCATCCAGGGCGCGCTGGGCACGACATCGTCCGGGAAGGTCCTGGCCACAGCGGCCTGGGCCTTCATCGTCGGCCTCGGCGTGATCGCCGCGCTGAGCCAGGCGGGCATCGCCACCTCGGTCACCGGCCCGGTCCTCACCGCGGTCCTCGCCACGATCGCGGGCGTCGTGATCGTCGGCGTCGGCGGCGGACTCGTCACCCCGATGCGGGGCCGCTGGGAGCGCTGGCTGTCGGCCGCCGAGGTGGAGACGGGCCGCGCGAAGGAGCAGATCTCCGCGTACCAGAAGGGCCGCGAGGACGCCCGGAGCGGGATGCCGACGACGCAGGAACGGATGGAACGCGGTGCCACCCGCCGAGAGCCCCCGTCGGACCAGTTCTGACGGCGCCGCCCCGGCGGGCGGGCTTCTCCGGCCGCCCGCCGCCGCGCCGCTCGGTCAGCCGTCCGCGCGGACGTCCAGGAGGTCGTGCTCTCGGATCAGCCAGCAGACCGCCGTCAGCCGCAGGGTCGCAAAGTCGTGGCCGACCGGCTCGGCCCAGTCGACCTCAGCCAGCCAGTCGGTGAACCCGAGGACGTAATCGGCGAGCTCCCCCCGCCGGACGCTCCGGGCCTCCGGCCCCCGCTGCGCCGGGATCAGCGCGTCGCACACCGCGGCGGCATGCTGGTCGACGGCAGCCACCAGCCCCGGCTCGAAGGAGAACTCCGAGAGCCGGGGCATGTACGTGGCGGCGACGCCGACCAGCGGGCACGGGGGTGAATCACTCATCCCTCCACATTAGGCGCGTAAGAACACACTCAGACCGTGACCTTCGTCGCAGCCCCACGAGGACCTCCGCACGCACGCCGCAGTCTGGAAACGGGATCGTTGTTCAGGATGAGGTGGACGTCGAGGTCGTCGGGGACTTCCTTGTCGAGTCCGGTCAGGAACTTCTTGAACTCCACTGCCCGGTGGCGGCGGTGGAGGGAGCCGATGACCTTGCCGGTGGCGATCTCGAGAGCGGCGAGCAGAGTGGTCGTGCCGGCGCGGACGTAGTCGTGGCTGCGGCGTTCGGGGACACCGGCACCATCGGCAGGACCGGCTGAGACCGGTCCCGTGCCTGGATCTCATCCACGCAGAGGACCAGGGCCTTCTCCGGTGGGTCGAGGTAGTGGCCGACGACGTCGCGGACCTTGTCAGAAGGTCGTCCACGCCTTTCTGCGCAGCAGCGTATGCAGCCAAGCTCCGCAGCACTTCCCAACCACGCGAGGGGCCGGATGCGGTCACACCTAGCCGGTGCCGGTCCGCACCTATCTCCCTGCCAAACGACTCCAGACTCTGCACGCACTGCCAGATCGAGTCCGGCACCACATCCAGACCCGAAACGCCGCCGCACAGACTCAGCCCCGCTTCTCGAACCCGGTCGTAACGGCGTCGAAGTCCTTCAGCCGGTTGGTCGCCCGCTCCGCGGTCCAAGCCCTGGCGGCTTTCTCTCTCGTGGCGAGGGTAGGTGTTCCCAGAAGCTGTCAGGCCCACAGATGACACCGACCGCCCGCTCTGGGCGGCCGCCCGGCCGGGCGGACCTTCGAAGTCTCGCCGCCCGTGGCCGGCCAGGGGAGCCCACAGGTCAGGATCCTCCTCAGGTGCTGCTGAGCCTGACCACATCCCCCGCCGGTCCGCCTGCGCGGACCGCGATCCGGACGCCGGTGTCCGGGTCGGTGAAGGTCTGGCCCGGCTGGAACGCCGCGAGGTCGAGCTGCGTGCAGCCGGCGGGCGGCGTCGTGGACGGGTTGGCGCTCATGACGCGCACCGGGCCCTCGCCGGTCGGGGTCGCGGAGTCGATCCGGTAGATGAGGACACCGCTGGAACAGGCGGAGCGGTCGTTGCGTACAGGGCGGCGGGACTCGGCGACGTACGCCGTGGTCTCACCAGTGCGCAGTACGGCGATCTTGGTGCCGCCGGGACGCTCCACGGGAGCCAGGCGTACAGTGCGGTGTCCGCGGCCCGCGAGGCAGGCGACCTGTCGGTCACGAGTCCAGCCCAGCTTCCACGAGTGCCAGCCCAGGAACTGCGGGGCGGCCCCCGCGATGTCCCCCATGACGTCCCAGCCGCCCGCGTGCTGGTGGGTGGGGCCGGTGAAGGAGTAGAGGTCGGGCAGCCCGAAGGTGTGACCGGTCTCGTGAGCGACGACCTTGTGACCCCAGCGCCACATGTCCTGGCCGAAGGTCACGGCCCACTTGAGGCGGGTGCCGTCGGCGGCCACGCCGGCGGTGGCGGGGTCGTAGAGGTAGGTCGGGGAGAACGGGATCGCGGCCGCCGTCCGGGTGGGAACGATGTAGACCATGTCGTAGCGGGAGAAGTCCGCGTACGGGTCGGCGGCGGCGATCGCGTCGCGCACGTACTTCTCGTGGGCCTCGAAGGTGAGGCCGCGCGCGAAACCGTACGAGGTCGAGTCCGCCGGCATGCGGACCCACCGGTGCAAGGGGGTGACGGAGAGGCGGAGGCGGCCGTAGCTGGCCGTGCGCATCCAGTCGGCGGCGGGGGCGAGATGGGCGGCGTACGGCTCGGTGGTGTCGGTGGCCGGTGCGTCGGGGAAGTCGACGTACACGGTGAGGACACGGCGGGTTCCGGTGGCCGGCTGGAACTGGACGCGGTCGGTGTCGTGGCCTTCGTCCGTCCAGCCGGTCCGGCCGGGCAGCGCGCAGTCGGCGGAACGGAGTGGCACGACGGACGACGCGGTCGCGTGCGCCGCTGGCACGGTGATCAGGCACGGGGTGAGGGCGACGGCGGCGGCGAGGGAACGCAGGCGGGGCAGGGCGGACATGGCTCTCCTGTCGCGGGCGGAGGGAGGGGCAGAACACGGCGAGGGGTTACGCGCGGCCTGCGGCCAGGTCCATCAGACGGGCGAGGACGCGTCCGCCGGAGCTGGAGACGCCGTCGTGCTCCCACTCGTTGGTGACCCAGACGCGGGTGGATCCGACCTCGCGTGCCGTGTGCAGCGAGAGGCCGGCGTCGACGTACATGTCGTCGTGGTAGACGATCGCGGCGAGCGGGATCTCGTTGGCGGCGAGGCGGTGCGGGTCGTAGAGGGGGGGCCAGTCGGTCCGGGCGGCCAGTAGGTCGGCGGCGTCGGCGAAGGGGCGAAGGCCCGTGATCTCGCTGAACATCCAGGGGTAGATCATCTCGCCGGTGAGCAGCAGGGGATCGGCGTCTGCGGCGAACTCGCCGCATGTGGTGAGGGCTCGGGAGGCCGACCAGCCGGTGGGGCCGGCGCCCTGCCCGTACAGGGTCTCCTGCATGACGGCGAAGAGCGGGTTGTCGGTGAAGCCCGTCAGCGTCATGACCTGGTGGAGGAAGGTGTCGGTCGGTGCGCCGTCCGGGTCGAGGGCTTCGTCGAGCAGCCAGTGCAGGCGCTCGAATCCGTCCCCCATGCCGAGCAGGAGGCCGAGCGTACGGAGGCGGTGCGAGGTGAGCCGGTCCCCGTTCGGCAGGTGGACGTCGCCGGCCGTGAGGAGGTCTGCGATCTTCCGCAGGCGGGGGGCGTCCTCGGGGTAGCGGGCGTAGAAGTCGAGGACCCGGTCGCGGACGCGGGGGTAGGTACGGGCGTAGACGTCGTCGGCGGTGGTGGTGAGGCCGGGCAGGCCGCCGGTGACGTAGCAGGCCCGCAGGCCCTCGGGGGCCTGGGAGAGGTAGGTGAGGGTGATGAAGCCGCCGTAACTCTGGCCGAGGGTCTCCCATGGGGCGTCTCCGCACAGGTGCCGGCGGATCAGTTCCGCGTCGGCGACGATCGCGTCGGCGCGGAAACAGGACAGATGGGCGGCGAGCCGGTCCGGGGAGTGCCGGGCGGCGAAGCGGGCGGTGACGGGGGTGGAGCGGCCGGTGCCACGCTGGTCGAGCAGCAGGACCCGATGGGTCGTGAGCGCCTGGTCCAGCCAGCCGGGCGAACCGGTGGACGGACGCGGCGACTTGCCGCCCGGGCCGCCCTGGAGATACAGCAGCCAGGGCAGTTCCTCCTTCGCACGGGCGGGGTCGACGACTTCGCGGGCGAAGACCTCGATCGTGGGTCCGCCGGGAGTCCTGTGGTCCAGGGGGACGGTGAACGTGTGGTCGACGGTGGCGTATGCGGGGTTCATGGATCCCTTTCACGGCCGGGAGGAGGCCGAGCCCGTGGGATGTGACATTGCATTGGAGTGTGACGCCACGCCGCACGGCAGGAGGAGCCCTCAGTCGCCCATAACCCCGTGTTATGCCTCGGCCGCCCTGCTCGGCGCCCCGAGCCCGGCCGCTCCCCCGCCCGGCTGCTCCTTCCACCCGCGCTGCCCGAAGGCGCAGGCGATCTGCCGCGCTGAAGCCCCCTTGCTGCGGATCGCCGCCCCGGGCGGGCCCCGCCCGCTGCGGATCGCCGCCCCGGGGCAGGCCCCGCCAGGTCGCCTGCCACTTCCCCGAGAGCCCCTGAACGCCGGGCACGCGGGTGCGACCCGGGACGGATCGTCCCGGGTCGCACCCGTCACTCATGGGGCTACCACTTGGTGACGCGGACGGTCTCCCCGTACCCGTCAGGCGTCCACCTTGTAGACCAGCGCGCCCGTCGAGCAGGCGCCGCCGTCCGCCTGGACCGCCCCTCTCGACTCCACGACGCACGCGGTACCGGGGCCGGTGCGGATCACCGCCATCTTCGTTCCGCTGCCGTACTCGACCGCGGTGAGGTACACGGTGTCGCTGCCGGCCGAAGCCCGGCACACGACCTGGCTGTCCATGGTCCAGCCGAACTTCCAGGAGTGCCGGGCGAAGAACTGCGAGCCTCGTCCGCCGATGAGCCCATGACGTCCCAGCCCGCGACGAAGCGATGGGCGTCGGCGCCCGGCCGTACGAGGCGTTCCACAGTCAGTCGGCCCCCGGCGTGAGCTGGGCGGCGACATCTGCCGGGGCCTCGGTCGCGGGGGCATCGGGGAAGTCGACGAAGATCATGCCGACGCGAACGGTGCCGGAGGGGCGCTCGAAGACGGACCAGTCCGTGTCGTGTCCCTCGTCCGTCCAGCCGGTGGCGCCGTCCAGGGCACAGGCGGAGACGGGATCCGTGGCCCCACGCGCCACCGGAGCGGTACCGGGCAGGAGCAGCGGCAGTACCGCGAGCAGGGGCGCCGCGAACAGGGCGCGAACGGGCAGGAAGGCGGGGCGCACTCTCACGTGATCACGACCTTCCAGGTAGATAGCGTGTGACATTTCACATAGCTTGCGGTTGTCGCAAGGGTTTCCTGAAGCCGTCGTCGGTCCATAACATCCGCGCCATGGATCTGGAGGTACGCCATCTCCGAGTGGTGTGCGCGATCGCCGAGGCCGGCAGCCTCACGCGCGCAGCCGCCTCGCTCGGCATGACCCAGCCCGGACTCAGCGCCCAACTGCGCCGTATCGAGGCCATGCTGGGCGGAGTCCTGTTCCACCGAGGACAGGAGGGGGCCGTCGCCACGCCCTTCGGAGAGCTGGTGCTCGACCGGGCCCGCTCCGTCCTCCCCGGTATGGACGGCCTGATCGCCGACACCGCCCGCGCGGCCCGCCGGATGTCGGCCTGCGACCGTGTCCGCATCGGCTCGGTCGGTGCGCCACTTCTCGGTCAACTCGTCCTGGCCGTCAAGGCCGTACTACCGGACGCCCAGGTGACAGCGCGCTGCCAGCACTCCCCCGTCACACTCCTCGACGAACTGGCGGCGGACCGGCTGGAGGCGGCCGTACTCGGCGACCACCCCGACCAGCGGCTGCCGCAGCGCGACGGCGTGACGCTCCATCCCCTCGCCACCGAACCGGTCTTCGCCCTGCTGCCCGCCGCTCACCCGCTGGCAGGGCTGGAAGAGGTCCCGCTCACCGCCCTCCTGGACGAGGACTGGGCCGTGCCCCGTCCCGACGGCGACCTGACCCGGGAGTACTGGTCGTCGATCTGCGCGGCGGCCGGGCGGCACCCGTTCGCCCCGTACGAGGCCGAGGGCCGCCCGCTCATCGAGCTGGTCCGCGCGGGCCTGGCGGTCAGCCTCTGCCAGGCCACCTTCATCGAGGTCCCAGGCACCGCCGTACGCCCCCTGACCGGAAACCCCCTGTGGTACCGGCACGTCCTGGCCTGGCACACGGACGGCCCGCTCGCTCCCCACGGCGACGACATCCTCCACCGAGTCGCCGCCGGCCACCGGGGCACGTGCGCCGCCGCCCCCGCTTACGCGCGCTGGCGCGCTCGACATCCGCAAGCGACTGGCCCTGCGGCTACCTGAGTTCACTGTCGGCCGCGACAAGGACCGACGAGAGGACACGGCCGCCGGATACGACATGGCTAACATGACGGGATGAGCGACGACACGTACGACGACTCCGCCCCGAACCGGTCAGGTGCCTCGCGGTCCGGGAAGCCCCTGTCGCTGAGCCCGCTCAGGCAGGCGATCCGGTGGGAGACGCTCGCCATTCTCGCAGTGCTCCTCCTCTGCGTCTTCGCGTTCGCCTAGCCTGCCCCGCCCGCGATCGCGACCGGTCGGGACCCTGGCCGGGGTTTGTGAAAGTCGTCAACCGTAGGTGTTGGTGTGCTTGGAGGTGCGCTCCCCACGCCTCGTCGACGATGAGGGGCACACCCTGCTCGTGGCAAGCCTCGGCGATGGCGGACAGCTCGGCGCAGGTGCCGTACGGCGAGGACGAGGCCCGACACCACCGACTTGTGCGCGTCGCGTCCCACGAGGGGCTTCTCGTGGGGTCCGGCCACGGACAGCATGACGGCTTTGACCGAGAGCGAGCTGCCGCAGGTCGAGAAGAAGGTGTGCTCCGCGCCGACGGCGTCCGCCATGATCTCCTGGGCCTCGGCGACGACACCTTGGGACGAGGTCCGGTCGTCGAGGCCGCCGGTGGCGAGGACGTCGGACCGGAACACGTCGTCACCGAGGATGGCCCGCACGTGGGGGTCCGCGCCTCGTCCCTGTTTGTGGCCGGGCGGCGTGAACGGGGTGCGGCGCTTCGCGTGGTAGGCGGCCAGCGCGTCGAGTACGGGTGCCTGTGAGCGATCCATGACCTGCGCGTACCCGTCAGAACGGGGCAAAAACCCCAGGGGCCGACGAGGGCGCCCGCGCGGCGCCGGTGGCGCCACGCGGGCTCGCCCTGCTGTCGAGCGCCGTCAGCGCTGGTCGGCCACGAAGGAGGCCATCCAGGTGAGGGCGGAGTTCCAGTTGATGGTGAGTTCGTTGGTCGACCAGGACTGGATGTCGTCGATGAAGCAGAACTGTCCGATGCAGCCCTGGAGTTTGCTCTGAGCGAGCGGGTCCTGGATGCTCGAGTTCGGACCGCCGGACAGCGAGCCGACGGGCGGACGGGGCAGCTTCGGGTCGAGCTGGCGGGCGTACCAGCGGCTGTGCTGGTTCTCCGCGCTGACCTCGCCGTAGCCGGTGACGTACGAGATGTTCAGGGCGTTGCGGCCAAAGATGTAGTCCATGCTCTGGACGGCCCCGTCGCGGTACTTCGCGCTGCCGGTGATGTCGTAGGCGGTGGCCAGGACGACGGCATTGTTGAGCATCTGGTGGGTGGAGCCCCAGTCGTACGTGTGGCTCGCGGGGGCGTACGGCATGCCGTACGGGTGGGCCTTCAGCGTGGCCAGGTAGCGGTCGGCTCCCTCGCGTACGGACTGGCGGACCTTGTCGCGACCGGGCAGCCGGTTCGGGACGGTGGCGAGGTCGAGCCGGGCGGGGACGGCCGTGCCCGCCCAGTCGAAGCTGATCGGCTTGAAGATGTCGGCGCTGTGGACCGGGGACTTCAGGATGTGGTCCTCGAACTCCTTGGCACCCGTGGTCAGGTACAGCTCGGTCGCCGCCCAGTAGAACTCGTCGGTGACGTCACGATCGGCGTAAGTGCCGCCGCCGATGCCGTCGCTCTCGGAGGCGAGGACGTCGGGGTGGGCGAGGGCCGCGGCCCAGGCCTTGCGGGCCGCGGCGAGCGCGGTGGCCGCGAACCGGGAGTCGTACGGCTTGTACAGGCGGGCCGCCTGGGCGGCGGTCGCGGCGAGGTTCAGGGTGGCCGCGGTGGTCGGCGGGTGCAGTTCGCGCTTCTGCGGGTCGGCGGAGGGCATCAGCGGCAGGCCGGTCCACTGCTCGTCGTGGATCTTGTGGTGGGCCATGCCGGCGAGCGGCTTGCCGTCCGGCACCTGCATCTTGAGCAGGAACTCCAGCTCCCAGCGGGCCTCGTCGAGGATGTCGGGGACCTTGTTGCCGCTCTCGGGGATGTTCAGCGAGCCGTCGCCCAGTTTCTCGGCCTGCCCGGTGCGGGCGAACTTGGCGCGCTCGTAGGTGCTGAGGAGCTGCCAGACGGAGATGCCGCCGTTGACGACGTACTTGCCGTGGTCGCCGGCGTCGTACCAGCCGCCTGTGACGTCGAGCGTGTAGTCGCAGACGCCGGGCTGGCAGGGCACGTTCCCGTCGCCCTGGTTGGGGGCGATGTCGACGTGACCGGCCTCGCGGCCGTACCCGGGCCGCAGGTCGTCGCGGATCGCGGTCCCGCTGCGCTGGGTGTAGTAGAACTTCGCGGCGTCCAGGCGGAGTTTCTCGTAGGCGGCGGTGCCGATGTCGAAGGGCCGGCTGGTCTCGCCGTCGGCGACCAGGGTGAGGCCCGTCCCCGCGGTGCGGTGGTCGCTGAAGTGGATCGAGTGGACGTTCTGTCCGGAGGAGGGGTCCACGCCGCGCGGGACGCTCCAGCCGCGGGCGATGACGGCGCCGGAGGCGTTCTTCAGCTGCCACGGCTGCCGCACGGTCGCGTCGGTGACGAGAGTGGCGTTCTTGGGCCCGCCGGGCAGGTAGCCGACTTGGTTGACCCGGACCCGGGGGCCGGTGTCGGGCTCGTACCGCTCCGGCGGCACCCCGCCCAGGAGTGACACGTCGTCCAGACAGAAGCGCCAGGGGTCCGCGGCGCCGCCGAGCTGGAAGGCGACCTGCCCCTGGGTGGTGTCGACGGGGGAGGCGAAGGTGTAGGTGTACGTGTTCCCGGAGACGCTCAGCTGCGGTGTGACCTCGTGGTACGCGTCGTACGGCGAGACCTGCAGGCCCACGACGGCACGGACGGAGTTGCCCTCGGGGGTGCCCGTCGCGCTGAAGCTGAACCGGTAGGACTCCCCCTTCACGAGCGTGAGGTCGTTCTGGCCGACGCCGGCGTCCCAGCGGTTCACCGTGCCGCCCGGCACGTCGGCGCAGACCCTGCCGTCGGACAGCCCCAGGGTGACGTTGTCCGACCACCACCCGTCGGTGGTCGTGTCGAAGGTGCCGTTCCTGATCTGCTCGACCTCGTCCGCCCCGGCAGGGCCGGCGGGCACCGCGGTGAGGCCCGCCGCCATCAGGGCGGTCAGGGAGAGCAGGGCCGTTCTACGTCTGTTCACGTCTGGGCTCCTCGATGGGGGCGAGCGGCTCGCCGATATGGGAGCGCTCCCATATCGGCGATGGCCATATTCGCGGCACCGGTGCGGCGCCGTCAACGGCCCGGACGGAATGGGATGCCCGAGGCGTCACCTTGCCGCGGAACACGTCCGGAACGGACCCCGCCGCGACGGGTTGTCAGGTACACCCTCAGCTCCTACAGTGCACCGAGCCAGGGGTGGGAGCGCTCCCAAAAGGTCCGTGACGTTCCCTGCCCACGGCACCACTCACCGCGCGCCCTTTCGGTCACCCCGTCCAGCGCCCGCCCAGCACCCGTTACCTCACCTCTTCAATCATCACTTCACCCACTCCTTCACCCACTCCTTCACCCACCCCTTCACCCACTACTTCGATCACTACTTCGATCACTGCTTGAGAGAGGCCTCCCGCATGCCGGCGTCACCGCACCGCCTCAGCACCCCTCGTGGCATGCTCGCCACGTTGCTCATCGCCCTGGCCACCGTCGCGGCACTCATGACCGCCGCGCCGGTGGCCCGGGCCGACACGCTGATCTGCGAGCAGTACGGCTCGACCACGATCCAGGGCCGTTACGTGGTCCAGAACAACCGCTGGGGCACCGGCGCCGCCCAGTGCGTCACCGCCACCGACACCGGCTTCCGGGTGACCCGGGCCGACGGGGGCGTGCCCACCAACGGCGCCCCGAAGTCGTACCCCTCGGTCTTCAACGGCTGTCACTACACGAACTGTTCGCCGGGGACCAAGCTCCCCGCGCAGGTCAGCGGCATCGCCACGGCACCGAGCAGCATCTCGTACGGCTACGTCGGCGACGCGACGTACAACGCCTCGTACGACATCTGGCTGGACCCCACACCCAGGACCGACGGGGTGAACCGGACCGAGATCATGATCTGGTTCAACAAGGTCGGCCCCATCCAGCCGATCGGCTCACAGGTCGGCACCGCCACGGTCGGCGGGCGCGGCTGGCAGGTGTGGACGGGCAGCAACGGCGCCAACGACGTCATCTCCTTCGTCGCCCCGTCGGCCATCGCCGGCTGGGACTTCGACGTCATGGACTTCGTCCGGGAGACCGTCTCGCGCGGCATGGCCCAGAACAACTGGTACCTGACGAGCGTCCAGGCCGGCTTCGAGCCGTGGCAGAACGGCGCCGGGCTCACCGTGAACTCCTTCTCCTCCGCGGTGAACCTCGGCGCACCGGGCACCGGCGAGCCGGGTCCCGGCCCTGCGACGGCCTGCAAGGTGACGTACGCGCCGAACGTCTGGACCGGCGGCTTCACGGCCGAAGTCACGGTCGCCAACACCGGTTCGACCCCGGTCGACAACTGGACGCTGTCCTTCGCCCTGCCCTCCGGGCAGCGCATCACCCAGGCGTGGAACGCCACCGTCCCCACGGCCTCCGGGACCGTGACGGCGACCGGGCTCGCGCACAACGCGCGGATCGCGGCCGGAGCCAGTCAGACGTTCGGCTTCCAGGGCACGTACAGCGGCGGGTTCGCCGCGCCGTCCGGGTTCAGCCTCAACGGCACCGCCTGCGTATGACCTGATCCGCGGCCGGTCCGGCCCTGATCCGCCGGACCCGCCCGGCCGCCCGCGCGCCCGACCGGCGCGGCGCCTCCCCAGATCGCCTCGCCCCTCCGGCGGAGTCCCGCCCCGGAAGGGCGAGGCGCACCACCGCACGACACCGCACCGCACCGCACCGCACCGCACCGCACCGCACCGCAAGAGGAGAACACCTACCTCGGAACGCTCCCCACCCACACTCACAGGAGAAACAATGGCTGGACGCAAGAGACGACTTGCCTCCCTGGCTGCCGTACTCGCGACCCTGCTCGGTGGAATCGGCCTGACATTACTCGGCCAGGGCAACGCGCAGGCGCACGGTGTCACGATGACGCCCGGCTCGCGCACGTACCTCTGCTGGCTGGATGCCAAGACCAGCACCGGCTCTCTGGACCCGACGAACCCGGCGTGCAAGGCGGCGCTCAGCGAGAGCGGCCCGAACTCGCTGTACAACTGGTTCGCCGTACTCGACTCCAACGCGGGCGGGCGCGGCCCCGGTTACGTCCCGGACGGAAAGCTGTGCAGCGCCGGTGACCGGTCGCCGTACAACTTCACCGGATACAACGCCGCCCGCTCCGACTGGCCCCGCACGCACCTGACATCCGGGAACACGATCCAGGTCAAGCACAGCAACTGGGCCGCGCACCCCGGCTCCTTCAGGGTGTACCTCTCCAAGCCCGGCTACCTGCCCAGCTCCGAACTGGGCTGGGACGACCTGGAACTCATCCAGACCGTCACCGACCCGCCGCAGTCGGGTTCGCCGGGCACGGACGGCGGCCACTACCACTGGGATCTGAACCTGCCCGCGGGCCGTTCGGGTGACGCGGTGATGTTCATCCAGTGGGTGCGCTCGGACAGCCAGGAGAACTTCTTCTCCTGCTCCGACATCGTCTTCGACGGCGGCAACGGCGAAGTGACCGGCATCCGCGGCTCGGTCGGCACCCCCACCCCGACTCCGACCCCCACCCCGACCCCGACCCCGACTCCGACTCCGACCGACCCGCACACCGGGTGCATGGCCGTCTACAGCGTGACCAACTCCTGGAGCGGCGGCTTCCAGGGTTCCGTAGAGGTCATGAACCACGGCACGACAGCGCGTGACGGCTGGGCGGTGAAGTGGACGCCCGGCGCGGCCACTCGGATCAGCAGCCTCTGGAACGGCGGGCTGACAACCGGTTCCGACGGCACGGTCACGGTCAGGAACGTCGACTACAACCGGACCATCCCGCCGGACGGCAGCGTCACCTTCGGGTTCACCGCGACTTCGACCGGCAACAACCATCCGGTCGGCTCCGTCGTCTGCGTCAACCCGTAGCACCGCCACCGGAGCGAGGCGCCGGTTCCCGCTCGCAGGGAACCGGCGCTGCCCGCCTCGCGGCCACGGCCGTTGCGTCCGGACGGCCCGCGGAAACTCCATGCGGGAGCGCTCCCATTCTGGGATCGTGACACGGATGAAGACTGAGACGATGACCGAATCGTTCGTCCGCCGCTACCGGCCGTCGGACCGGACCGCACTCGCCGACATCTGCGTCAGGACAGCCCACAAGGGCGGCGACTCCTCCGGGCTGTACGCCGATTCCGAACTGATGCCCTCGATCTTCGCGTACCCCTACGTGGAGCTGGAGCCGGAGTTCGCCTTCGTCCTGGACGACGGCGCGGGCCGGGCGGTCGGATACGTCCTGGGCGCCGCCGACACCGACAGGTTCGCCCTGCGGTTCCGTACCGAATGGCTCCCCAAGGTCGCGGCGCGCCATCCGGAGCCCGCCCGTGAACCCGCCACTCCGACCGAGGAGATGGCCAGGCTGCTGCACACGCCGGAACGCATGGTCCGCGACGAACTCGCCGCGTACCCCGCACATTTGCACATCGACCTGCTGCCGCCGTGGCAGGGGCGCGGGTACGGGCGCGCCCTGATCCGCACGCTGCTCGCGGAGCTGCGGGACGCCGGCGTGCCCGCCGTCCACTTGTGCATGGCGCAGGCGAACACGAAGGCCCGCGCGTTCTACGACCGGCTGGGATTCGCACCCCTCGCGGTGCCCGACCCCGGCCCCGTCTGGTACCTGGGCCGGCCGACGGCGGCCGATCCGCTGCTCGACGCCTGACCGAATCGACGACACGGGGCTGTCGGTGCCCTCGGACAGGTTCCGTCCGTTCGGCCCGACGGGTGGGCCGCCGAGTCGAGGGACACGTCGCAGTGAGCATCTACCTCCATTTTCGCGCCGTGGCCGAGTCCGAGAGGGCGGCGGTGAACATCTCCCGGAATCCCTGCCCCAGCGAGAGGGCTCCGACCCTGCGCAACTCCCGCCATACGGCCACGTGGTGGCGGGACGGGTCCGCGGGCAGTCCGATCACCAGGATCAGCCACCGCGCCACCTGCTCAGCATCGGTCACGGCTGTGAATGAGCAGGCGTTACATCGAAGGAAGAGACGCTGGTCGCGTTTCGGCGGTTGCCGTCGCCGGCCGCTGCGCCGGTACGAGGACGAGGCCGAGCAGCGGGACCACGGCGAGCAGGAGCCAGGGCGCGGGACCGTCGTGTTCGAGGAGGGCTCCGACGGGGGCGCCGGCGGCGAGGACGACGACGCCGGAGAGGGAGGACAGCGCCCCGGTGGCCAGGCCGAGGCGCCGCTCGCCCGCGAGGTCGGGCAACAGTGCCCGGGTGGCGGGCAGCACCAGCATCTGGCCGAGGGTGAGGAGCAGGGTAAAGGAGACGGCTGCCCATGGGCCGTCGAGCGCGCGCAGTGCGGCTGTGGCGGCGAACGCGAGCGAGATCAGCAGCAGTCCGGCGCGGATCATGGCGGGGCGGCCGAGGCGGCCGGCGGCCAGGCGTTCCACGGGCGCCGAGCCGACGACCACCACGGCGGACGACAGGGCGAAGAGCCAGCCCAGCGCCGCCTGGGAGCCGGTCGCGCGGTCGAGCTCCGCGGGGAGCGCCAGATAGAGCTGGTTGTAGGCGAGGAGGTAGGTGGAGTACGCGAGGGCGAGGAGGAGGAAGCGACGGTCGCCGAGGACGGTCCGCCAGGCCCTGTCCTGTTCCGAGGCCGCCATCACGTGCCCTTCCGCGCCCGCCCGGCCCCCTCCCGTACCCGCGTCTCCCTGTTCCGTACGCGCCGCTCGTTCGGCGGTGTGCGACAGGAGCCGGGCGTGGGCCGCCAGGACGAGGAGGAAGACGCCCGCCCCGGCCAGGCAGGACGTGCGGAAGTGGCCCGCTCCGCCCCCGTACAGCAGGAGCGAGCCGAGGACCGGGCCGAGGAGCGCGCCGGCCTGGCCTCCGGCAGAGAAGCGGGCGAGGGTGCGGGTGCGGCGGTAGCCGCCGGCCCGTTCGACGCGGAGCGCCTCGCGGGCGATCTCGGACTCGACGGCGGGTGAGAACAGGGCGGCGGCGAAGCCCACCGTGACCACCGCCCCGATCACGCTCCACGGACTCGCGGCGAACGCGAGCCAGACGAATCCGGCCACCCGCAGCGCGCAGCCCACGAGGGCTACGGGCCGCGGCCCGTAGTGGTCGGTGAGCGCGCCGCCGACGACGAAAAGGCCCTGCTGGCTGAAGGTGCGCAGACCGAGCACGAAGCCGACCATGGCCCCGCCGAGGCCGAGTGCGCCGCCCAGGTGATCGGCGAGATAGGGCAGCACGGCGAAGAAGCCGATGTTGAAGGCGAACTGACTGGCCACGAGGAGTCGGGCGAGCGGGGTCATGCGGTGCGCTTTCGACGGTGCGTGGTGCGGGGGCCCCGCACGATCATTTAGTAGTTGAGCATTCACCCACCCCGGGTGAAGTTCGGTAAGCCTACCCTCATAAGCTGGCACCTCCTGGGGGCGCCGACCGGCCTCGCCAGGGTCCCCCATGCCACCTGACAGGACGTCCCCATGCGCACCAACTCTCGCCGTCTCCTCACGGCACTCGCCCTCACCCCCCTCCTCGCCGGCTGCTTCGCGGCGAGCGACGGGGGCTCCGCCGGGGCCGGGGCCGCGGGCGGGGAGGGGCGGCTGCGCGTGGCCCTCGCCGTGCCGCCGGCCAAGGCCCTGTCTCCGTACAGCAACGACGCCACCGTCCTGAGCAAACTGTCGGTCGGCGAGGGCCTCACCGCCCTGGACGCCAAGGGCACGGCCGCCCCCGCGCTCGCCACCTCCTGGAAGCGGGACTCCGCCACCGCCTGGACCTTCGAACTGCGCAAGGCCACCTTCCAGGACGGCACCCCCGTCACCGCCCAGGCCGTCGTCACCGCCCTCGGGCACGCGCACGGGGCCACCCCCAAGCCGCGCGTCCTCAGCGACGTGGACCTGACCGCACGCGCCGTGGACGCCGACACCGTCACCCTGACGACGAAGAACGCCGACCCCGTACTCCCCCTCCGGCTCGCGAGCCCCGCCCTGGCCGTGCTCTCCGCCAAGGCGTACGCGGCGGACGGCACGGTCAGCCCGGTCGGCACCGGCACCGGCCCGTTCCGGATCACCCGCCTCACCGGCAAGACCAAGGCCACCCTCGACCGCTACGACGGCTACTGGGGCGGCAAGGCGAAGGCGGCGGGCATCGACGTGACGTGGATCGCCGACGGAACCGCCCGCGCCAACGCACTGCGCTCCGGCACCGTCGACATCGCCGAGTGGATCCCCACCGCGCAGGCGAAGCTCCTGGTCCAGGGAACGCGGCACGAGGTGCCCTCCGTACGCACCGACAGCCTGATCCTCAACACCGGCGGCGGCCTGTTCACCAACCCCGCCCTGCGCGCCGCCGCCCGCGAGGCCGTGGACGGCTCCGCCCTCGTCGACTCGGTCTTCAGCGGCTACGCCGATCCCGCGCAGGGCCTGTTCGGCCCCGCCGTGCCGTGGGCCGCCGGTCAGCGGACCGCGGTGACCGGCCGCGCCCGGGCCGCGACCCCCGCCCAGGTGAAGTCGGAGGCCGCGGGCAGGACGCTGCGCCTGGCCACGTACACCAACCGCGCCGAACTGCCCGAGGCGGCGACCGTCCTCCAGCAGCAGCTGGAGAAGGCCGGGTTCGCGGTGAAGCAGGACGTCCGCGAGTACACGCAGATGGAGGCCGACCTCCTCGCGGGGACGTACGACGCGCTCGTCTTCTCCCGGGTCACCCTCCTCGACACCGGTGACGCCGTCGCCTACCTCGCCAGCGACTTCACGAGCACCGGCGTCTACAACATCGCCGCCCTCGAGAACCCCTCGGTCGACCGGGCCATCCGGACCGCCGCCGAGGAGAGCGACACCGCGAAGCGACAGCAGAAGATCCTGCGGGCCGAGGCGGAGATCCTGCGCACCGACGCGGTCGTGCCGCTCGTCCACGAGAAGGTCGTCCAGGGCATCGCCACCGGCGTCGAGGGCGTGAGCCTCGACCCGCGCGAGCGCGCCCTCATCACCCTCGACACCCACCGCGGATAAGCGGATACGCGGACACGACACATGAGCGGCCTGAGCGACATGAGCGACTTGAGCGACTTGAGCGGACACAACGCATGAGCGGCATGAGCAGGTGCGCGGCATGAGCAGCATGCGCGGCATGAGCAGCACTCACGGCACCGCCCCCGCCCGCCCGGCACACTGGGTGGCGGCCGTCGGCCGCGTCGGCGCGGGCACCGCGCTCGTGACCGCCGTGGCACTGCTGCCCTGGCTGTCCAGGACCGATCCCGCCCTGACCGTCCTGCGCGCCCGCTCGGCCGACCAGGACCCCACCCCGGCCGAACTCGCCGCCGTACGTGAGGAACTCGGCCTCGACGCCGGCCCCTTCGCCCACCTCGCCGACTGGCTCGGCGGACTGCCGCGCGGCGACGCGGGCACCTCATGGGTGTCCGGAGAGCCCGTGCTGCCCCAGGTGACGGCCGCCCTCGGCGTGTCGGTCACGCTCATGCTGGGCGCTCTCCTCGTCACCGTCGTCGTCGCCGCGGCCGTCAGCGCGCGCACGATCCGCCTCGGGGCCCGCCGACGGCTGCGGCGGGAGCGTACGGGCACCGGGGCCGCGGTCCTCGCCGCACTGCCGAAGTTCCTCCTCGCCTCCCTGCTCGCCCTGGTGTGCGGGGTATGGCTGGGCTGGTTCCCCACCGGCGGCTGGGACGGCCCGGCCTCGATGGTGCTGCCCGCACTCGCGCTCGGCCTCCCCTCCGGCGCGATGATCGGCGGCCTGCTCGACCAGGCACTGCCCGCCGCGTTCCACGAACCGTGGGCCCAGACCTGGCGCGCCGTCGGCTTCCCTCCCCGGCACACCGCCCGGCACGCGCTGCGCCGTGCCCTGCCCGGTGTCCTGCCCCAGCTCCTGCCCACCGTCGTGGCCCTCGTCGGCGGCGCCGTCGCCGTGGAACGCATCTTCAACATCCCCGGGCTGGGCCGCCTCGCCCTCGACGCGGCCATCGCCCAGGACCTCCCCCCGCTGCAGACCGCGACCTTCTCCCTGGTGCTGCTCGGTACGGTCGCGGGTCTCCTCGTGCAGGCGCTGCGCCGCGCGCTCCTGGGCCGCGCCCTGCGGGACGGAGCCCTGCCCGCACTGCCCCGGCCCGAACTGCCGACCGGGCGCGCCCGGCATCTGATCGCCGCCGGCTGCGCCCTCGCCCTGCTCGTCCTCGTCCTCACCGGGCTGCTGCGCGACCCCCTGCACGTGGATACGGCCGCCCGCCTGCTCCCGCCCTCCACCGCCCACCCCCTGGGCACCGACTCCCTCGGCCGCGACCTGCTCGCCCGCCTGGGCCACGGCGCCCTGCGCACGGCGGCCGTCGCCCTCGCCGTCACCGCGGTCTGCGCCCTCACGGGCCTCCTCCTCGGGCTCGCGCCCCGGATCGGCTCGGGCCTGACCGACGTCGTCGCGACCATGCCCGCCGTCCTCGCCGGCCTGCTCGTGACCGCGGCCGTCGGCCCCTCCCTCTGGGGCGCCGCCCTCGCCGTGTGCCTCGTCGGCTGGAGTCCGTACGCCGCCCAGAGCGCCGCGCTGCTCGAACAGGAACGGGCCGGCGGCCACGTCGCCGCCGCCCGCTCCCTCGGCGCAGGACGAGGCCACCTGCTGCGCCGCCACCTGCTCCCCGCCCTCAGCGCCCCGCTCCTGCGCAACGCCCTGCTCCGCCTGCCCACCACGGTCCTCGTCCTGGCCTCGCTCGGCTTCCTCGGCCTCGGCGAACAGCCCCCCACCCCCGAGTGGGGGCGGCTGCTCTCCGAGAACCAGCCCTACGCCGAACTCGCTCCCTGGACCGTCCTCGCCCCGGCCTGCGCCCTGATCCTCCTCTCCGTCCTCGCCGTCACGGCCCCTCGGGGCAGACGGCACCGCTGACGTCCGTCGGCAGACGGCAGACGGCACCAGCGGCACCGCTGGCCTCCGGCGACAGGCGACAGGCGACAGGCGACAGGCGCGCCTACCGGGTGATCGTCATCGCCCCGTACGCGCTGTCCGAGGGAATCAGGGGTGAGACGGGGGCGGACCCGGCCACCCGGGGCACGGCCTGGAGCTACGGGGCGCCGGCCTTGGGGCCGGTGGGGCTGCCCAGGCGGACCTCGCCACGTCGGACGGCTTCGGCCGCGCTGATCTTCGGGGCCGCCGGGGCACTGCTCGTGGCGAACCCGACGCGGGGGACCCAGTGATTGCCGGACACGGCCCAGCTGCCCCGCCGGGCCACCCCGTCCCAGCCGTACGCGGCCGTGTTCGTGGCGTACCAGACGTCACCGCCGCACGCTCGGTTGATGTCGCCCGCGAGCTCCACGCCCACGGCGGGAACGTGGTTGCGGAGCGGTCCGAACCCGGCGCACTTCCACCACACACCCGCCGCCTTGTCGAAGGCGAGGATGTGCCGCTCCGTGCCCGGTGCTCGGCCTCCTGCCTGGCCCGGAACTCCGCGTGCTCGCGCTCGGCACGCCGGCGGTTCTCCTCGATGTCACGCACCTCGTCATCGCTCAGCGGCATGACGTCCTCCTGTCTGTCGTGGGTCCGGCCGACCGGCCCGCCCGCGCCCCCGGGGTACGGGCGAGGCCTTCGGGTGCAGGAAGGTGGAAGCCTCCTCACCCCGAGCTTTCGCCGACAGGCGTTCGTTGCGCAGCCCTCTCCCGGCGGTGAATCAATCCGCGCATGGCCGCCGTACGACGCACATGCGCCTTGCCGCCACGCTTGGTACGGCTTGGATGCATCACCGGCAGGAGACCGGTCGGCGGCGCCGCCCGGCCAAGGGGGCGCGGGCGCCGCCCGTGAAGGGGGCGCGATCGTGGGACGCCAGGCCCGGGTGTCCGACGAACTGGCCTCCCGCTCCGCGGAGTCCGCCGGACGAATCAGCCCCCTCCCCCGGGCTTGCCCGCTTCGAGCCCGGCGACAGCGACCTCTGCTTCGGCCGCGACCGGCTGGTCGACGACCTGCCGGCGCTCACGGACCGGCACGGGTCGTTGCCGTCTTCGGCTCCTCCGGCACAGGCCACGACGGCCCGTCAGGTGATGCCGCGGCTGATCACTCCCGGCACCGACACCCCGGACACCCGCCGGCCCACCAGCCGCAGGGAGATCGAATCCACCGGAGACGTACGGGAGACCAGAACGGTCCTGGAAATCCTGGCGCGGGCCCTGCTGATCACCCTCGACGGGGACACCGTCGACCTGGCCCACGAGGCCAACCGCGTCCGCTGACGACACGGGCCGTCGTACCCCTGCTGGTGGTGATGACCGCCGTCGCCGCCCGCCTCGCCTGGGACCAGAACCGTGCCGCACGGCGCGCCGCACCAGGCACTCATGAGGTGGCGTGACGCGCGGGCGTGACCGACCGGGTGTCGCGTCGCGCCCGTGAGAACCTCGACCGTAAGGTCGGCGGCAGTCGTGGTGTACGTGCCTTCGGACGAGTGTCGCGGCACGAGGAAGAGGGAGAAAGCAGCGTGGCGATTCAGCGGATGGACAACGTCGGCATCGTGGTCGACGACATGGAGGCCGCCCTCGCGTTCTTCCTGGAACTCGGTATGGAGCTGGAGGGCAGGGCGCAGATCGAGGGCCTCGTCGCCGACCAGTGCACCGGACTCGACGGCGTCCGCTGCGACATCGCGATGGTCCGGACCCCGGACGGTCACAGCCGGCTCGAGCTGGCGAAGTACCGCAGCCCCGAGGCGATCAGCGACGGGCCGCGCAACCGGCCGCACAATGTTCTGGGCACGCACCGGGTCATGTTCACCGTCGACGACATCGAGGACACCGTTGCCCGCCTGCGTCCTCACGGCGCCGAACTCCTGGGCGAAATCGCCCGGTTCGAGGACAGCTTCCTCCTCTGCTATGTCCGCGGCCCGGAGGGCATCATCGTCGGACTGGCCCAGGAACTGCGCTGAGACCCAGGAGCCGCACCGTGCGGACTGCGGGGACGCCTCGGCGAGGAGCTCGCCGATCAGCCCTCTCCCCGCCCGCAGATGCGCTCCGGCAGTTCGGGCCGACCTGGCCGGCGACCGCCGCCGGCGCGATGCGATGCTCCCCCAACGACCTGGTCACCTGGCACGGTAGTTGGGCACGTGGGGCTGGTCCCGCCGGCGGCTACTCCGACGTCGAGTCGAAGGAGAGATTCCCACGCAGCCTGGGGCAATGGGAGCCGTCGTGGAGTGAACAGGCCCGTCGACACCCGGGAAAGAGACGGCACGCGCTCCTTGATCGCCCTGCTCGGGCGCGCCCGAGCGGTTGCCCTGCGCGCGTCGTCCACTGGCGCCCCGACCGGCGAGATCGCCCGTGCCGACGATCGACCTCGCCGCTGAGGAGGCGGGCCGAAAGCCGTCGGACGTCCTGCGCATGGTTCAGGTGGTCGGCACGATGCGGCCCGACCAGGGCGGCCGGAGGTGCAATCGGTCGACCAGGTCGCCCGCTTCACAGAAGACGTGGTTCCGGAGGTCCGCATCCTCCCGCTGCGCGTCGTTCAGGGGGTGTAGACGGTGGGGCGCGGCGGGGTGGGCATGCCGGCGCCGATGAAGAAGCCGGGGTGCGGGGGCTGGTTGTAGGCGGTGTTCTGCCAGGCGAGGGCGGTGCGGTACTGGGTGTCGTGGAGCAGGGTGGTGATCCTGGTGCCGGTCTGGTGGGGCGTCGCGTAGATGCGCAGGGCGCGGTTGTCCGACGTGCGCCAGACGACCTCTTCGCGCCAGTCGCCGAGGATGTCGCCGGAGAGGGCCGGGGTGGCCTTGGTGGTGTTGTTGGAGGAGACGCCGGAGCCGGTGAGGAGGCGGGTGTCGCCGGAGGTGCCGTACTTGTCGATGTGAGTGCCGTCGAGGAGTTCGCGGACGGTGTCGCCGTCCCACCAGGACAGGAAGTTGATGCTGGAGGGTTCCCGGCCGAGGGCGGTGCCGGTCGCGGAGCGCAGGGTGGTGTCGGAGGCGGACCAGGCCTCGGCACCCGGGCTGCCTGCGTAGATGTCGCCGGCGACGCCCCGGCCGTTGTCGGCGCCGGAGGCCGTCTGCCACAGGATCTGGCCGGTGCGGGCGTCGGCCATCCAGGAGCCCGGCTTGCTCTTGTCCTCGGAGACCTTGAAGTACTCGAGGCCCGGCCGGGAGGGGTCGAGGTCGCCGAGGTGGGCCGCGTCGCCGTGCCCCAGCTTGGTCGTCCAGAGACCCGCGCCGTTGTCGTCGACGGTCATCGCGCCGTAGACGATCTCGTCCTTGCCGTCGGCGTCGACGTCCGCGATCGACAGGGCGTGGTTGCCCTGGCCGTCGTAGCCCTTGCCGGCATTGGTGGAGGAGTTGGTGTCGAAGGTCCAGCGGCGGGTGAACCGGCCGTTCCGCCAGTCCCAGGCGGCGATGGCCGTACGGGTGTAGTAGCCGCGCGCCATGATCAGCGAGGGGCGGGCGCCGTCGAGGTAGGCGGTGCCGGCGAGGAAGCGGTCGACGCGGTTGCCGTACGAGTCGCCCCAGGAGGAGACCGTGCCGCGGGCCGGGACGTAGTCCACCGTGCCCATCGCTGTGCCGGTCCGGCCGTTGAACATCGTCAGGTACTCGGGGCCGGACAGGACGTACCCGCTGGAGTTGCGGTGGTCGGCCGAGGAGTCGCCGATGACCGCGCCGGCGCCGTCCTTCGTCCCGTCGGCCGTCTTCATGGCGACCTCGGCGCGCCCGTCGCCGTCGTAGTCGTACACCTGGAACTGCGTGTAGTGCGCGCCGGAGCGGATGTTGCGGCCCAGGTCGATGCGCCAGAGGCGGGTGCCGTCGAGCCGTACGCCGTCGAGGATCGTGTTGCCGGTGTAGCCCGACTGCGAGTTGTCCTTGGCGTTGGTCGGCTGCCACTTCAGGACCAGGTCGAGCCTGCCGTCGCCGTCGAGGTCCCCGGTGCCGGCGTCGTTGGCCTCGTACGTGTACGACACCCCGTCCGGTGTCGTACCGCCGGTCGGTGGCGAGATCGGCACGTCCAGGTACCCGGAGCGGAACTGGAGCGCGTGCTCGGAGGGCGCCTGCTCCATGCCGTTCACCACCGCTCGGACCGTGTAGTCGGCCGAGTCCGCCGCGCCGGAGTCGAAGTAGTTCGTCGAGGCGGCGAGGGGCGAGGAGTTGAGCTTGGTGGTACCCCGGTAGATGTTGAACGCGACGCCGTCGGGATCGGTGGCGAGCCACCGCCACGACACCAGGTTCCCGCTGCTGGTGTGCGTGCTGATCAGTCCTCGGTCGAGGCGTTCCACCTGCCGGGCGGTGGCCGCCTGCGCGGTCTGGGGCAGTACGGCGAGCGCGGACGCGGCCAGCGTGGCGGCGACGAGACCGCGTATCAGCCTGCGCCCGGGCCGCGTCCGTGTTCGGAAGGATGACGGAGCGGTGCGGTGACTCCGGCGTGCGTCGGTCATGGTGACTCCGTGACGTGGGGGGCGTGAGCGCGGTCTTCCGTAGTGGCACGAGGGACGGGAGACAGAGGGGCGTGGGAACGCTCCCACGGCTGTGAGCGTAGGAACGCGCCGACGCCCGGTCAAGAACCCTGTCACGCCTGGATGTTCGTTGATGTTTGAATCCGACACTTTCCACCGAGGTGCTCACGCGGTGGTCAGAGGTCCGGTGTGAGACCACGCTCGCGCAGCCAGGACAGCTGGACCGGCGGGTTGGAGCCGTAGCCGCCGCCGTGGTCGCCGAAGGGCCAGACGGTCATGGTGCGGTCCTCGCCCCGGTAGTGGTTGTAGGCGGCGTAGACCGTGGAGGGCGGGCAGATCGGGTCCATCAGGGCGACGCTGAACAGAGCCGGCGCGGTGGCCCGTTGAGCGAAGTGCACGCCGTCGAAGTAGTCGAGGGTGGCGAGGGTCTGTTCCACGCGGTCGCGACTGTGCCGGCGCAGGTACTCGGCGATCTCCGGGTACGGGCCCTCCCCGGTGATCCGCACGGCGCGGCGGAAGTGGCACAGGAACGGGACGTCCGGCAGTGCCGCCGCCACGCGGTCTCCGGCGAGAGCGGCGACGGCGAGGGTCAGGCCGCCGCCCTGGCTGCCTCCGGTCACCACGATCCTGCGCGGGTCGAGGCCGGGCAGCCCGGAAACGGCGTCCACGGCGCGTACGCAGTCGTTGATCAGCCGCCGGTAGTAGTAGTTCTCGGGGGAGTCGATGCCTCGGGTCATGAACCCCCCGGCCCACTGCGTGCCGTCGCCCGTCGTCCGGTCCGGGGTGTCGTGGCCCTGGCCCCGGCTGTCGACGACGAGCTGGGCGCAGCCGGCGGCGGACCAGAACAGATGGTCGGTGGGCAGACCACGGCCGCCGCTGTAGCCGATGTACGTGACGACGACCGGCAGCGGTCCCTCCGCGCCGCGCGGGCGCAGGAGCCAGGCGGCCACCGGCTCGCCGTTCCAGCCGGGGAAACGTACGTCGTCGACTTCGACGGTGTGCAACAGGTGGGCGGAAGTGACCCGTTCGGCCTTGATCGTCCCGTCGCAGGACCGGGCTTCGGCGAGGGTGCGACGCCAGAACGCGTCGAAGTCGTTCGGAGCGGACAGCTGCGGCTGGTAGCCGACGAGGTCGTCGGTCCCGAGGTCGGTGAGCGGCACGGGGCTTCCTCCGGTCGGAGTGCGGACGAGGTGGCGGGGGTTCGAGTGGCATCGGGGCCACGCGCCTCGCGGGTCCACGGCTCGGCTGGGCACGGGAGTGGCGGCCCGTCCTCCCCCCGTCGGACGGGCCGCCGGTTCACGGGCGGGCGCAACCGGTCAGTCGGCTCTGCCAGGGCTGCCGAAGCGGAAGGCGGAGAGGCGGAAGTCACCGTGCAGGGTCAGGCGCAGGTCGCGGACGCCCTCGGGCGGGGCGTCCAGTTCGCCTGCGATGGTCTGCCACGCGTAGCGGTCGCCGGTGAGGGGGACGTCGAGCTCGGCCAGCACCTGGTCGCCCACCCGGACGACCAGCCGCGCCTCGCTGGGTCCGGCGTCCTCGCGGGCGGTCTCGGCCTCGATCCGGACGGCCCCGGAGAGGTCGACGTCGCGGAAGAGAAGCGTCCCGGGCCGAGCGGGGTCGGTGGGCGTGACCGCGTCACCGTCCGTCCGAGTGGCGTCGACGAGGGTGACGTCCGCGTAGTCGTCGAAGTCGACCGCCAGGGTCCGCCGTTCCACGACGACCCGGGGCGCCGAGGCCGTCCCGGTCACCGTCAGCGGTGCGGTGAGGACCGGGTGATCGGCGGAGCGGGCGACGATGATCTCGTAGCGGCCGGGATCGACGGTGAAGGCGGAGGTGGCGACATCCCAGTGGGCGAGCCGTTCGGCGGGCAGTCGGAACGTCAGCTCGCTGCTTCCCCCTGGTTCCAGGCGCACCTTGCGGAAGTCGGCCAGGCGCAGCTTGGGCGCCTCGTGACGGGCGTCCAGTGCCCGGACGTAGAGCTGCGCCACCTCGCTGCCGGCCCGGGCACCGCTGTTCACCAGGGTCACCGTGATGTCGACCGCGCCGTCCTGGCCGGTCGACGACCGCGACAACCGCAGGTCGCGGTAGGAGAAGTCGGTGTACGACAGGCCGTGGCCGAAGGGGTAGAGGGGCGCGGCCGAGTGGTACTGGTAGGTCCAGCCCGCTTTGATGATGTCGTAGTCGAGCGGGGCCGGCAGCGGATCGTCGCCCCGGTACCAGGTCTGCGGGAGGCGCCCGGCGGGGTCGGCCTCGCCGACGAGCACGGCGGCCAGCGCGTGGCCCGTCTCCTGCCCTCCGTGGGAGGTCCACGCCACGGCGGGCAGGTGCTCGTCGGCCCAGTCGACGGCGTACGGGTAGCTGCTCATCACCACGAGCGCCGTCTCCGGGCGCACGGCCGCGACCGTGCGGAGCAGCTCCTCCTGCGTCGCGGGCAGGTCGATGTCCGCGCGGTCCTCGGTCTCACGGCCGTTGATCATGGGGTGGTTGCCGAGGACGACGACCGCCGCGTCGGCCGCCTCGGCGGCTGCCCGGGCCTCGGCCGCGCCGTCGCGCAGAAGCTCTCGCTCCCAGCGTTCGGCGGAGTCCGGGGCATCGGCGGTCACGGTGACGCGGCCGTCGGTCGGATCCACGGCGGCGTAGCGGCCGGTGAGCACGGAGCGCAGCAGCACCGTGTCCGCCCCGGCCGGTTCGAGGAGGAAGGTCTCGTGGATCTCCCAGTTCTTGAGCACCTTCTGGTCGGCCGCCACGGTGGCGTCGTCCTTGAGGCTCAGGTAGTGGCCGGTGTCGGCGGCGCGGAGGGTCAGCATGCCGCGCCCCCAGTCGGTCACGTCGAAGGCGGTCTTGCCGAGGAGTTCGCCGGTGGTGCGGGAGCGCAGCGCGATACGGTCGGCGCCCTCCACCCGGACCACCTCGCCGCCGTGGGCGCCGAGTGCGGCAGCGAGGCCGTCGGCGATGGTCACCTGGTAGGGCATGGTCCCGCTGTACCAGTCCTCGCACAGCGTGTCGGCGAGTGGGCCGATGACGGCGATCCTCGGTGTCCGCGCCGGGTCCAGCGGCAGCAGGCCATCGTTCTTGAGCAGCACCACCGACTCCGTCGCCGCGTGCCGCGCCAGGGCGCGGTGCTCGGGGCAGTCGATCACCTCCGGTCCGATCCCGGCGTACGGATCGAGGTCGGGGTCGAACTCAGCGAGGCGGAAGCGGAGTTCGAGCTGGCGTCGCACCGCCCGGTCCACGTCGGCCTGTGCCATCAGGCCCCGCTCCAGCGCCTCGCGCAGCCGGCCGACCGGCGTGGCGCTGTCCTCGGCGTGGTCGGTGAAGCTGTCGATGCCGGCCTTGAGCGCGGCGGCGTGGGACTCGGCGTGGTCGTCGAAGTAGTGTTCCGGGTCGACCAGGTTGGAGGGGGCCTCGGCGTCGCTGACCACGAACAGCTCGTGTCCGGTGGGCCGCGCCCAGCGGCGCAGCTCGGTCTCGATCAGCGGGCTGACGTGGCAGGGGCGGCCGTTGACCAGGTTGTACGCGGCCATGGCTCCGGTCGCGGCGCCGGAGGCGACTACGGGCCGGAAGGCGGCCAGGTCGTACTCGTGGAGGACGCGCGGGCGCAGTCCGGAGGAGGTGGTGCAGCGGTCGTCCTCGTTGTTGTAGGCGAGGAAGTGCTTGAGAACGGGAGCCGCCCGCAGGTAGGTCGGGTGGTCGCCGGCCAGGCCCCGGCAATAGGCCTCGCCGAGCCAGGCGGTGTGCACCGGGTCCTCGGAGTAGCCCTCCTCGTTGCGTCCCCAGCGCGGGTCCCGCAGCAGGTTCAGGACGGGCGCCCAGGCCTGCAGGCTGTGAAAGCCGCCGCCGGTTGCGGGCCGGCGGTGGTGGTGGAAGGCCCGCAGCTCGACCGAGACGGCCTCGGCGACCCGGCGCACCAGGTCCTCGTCCCAGGTGGCGCCGAGGCCGACGGCCTGCGGGAAGACCGTCGCCACCCCCATCCAGGAGACCCCGTGCAGGGCCTCGCTGCCCGTACGGAAGGCGGCGAGGCCGAGCCGTGGGACGGCCGGCACGTACTGGTGCAGCATCGCGATCCGCTCTTCGGGCGTGAGTCGTGAGAGCAGGTCGTCGACGCGCTTCTGCAGTGGCAGCGCGGGATCACGGAAATCGGGCGGCTCGGATGCGGACGCGGGCGCGGAACTCACGTGGAAACCCCTCAGGCGAGCTGGTTACGGTGGCCGTTCGTCGAAGCGCTTCGACGTTCGCATCCACCGCCCTGACCTGTCAATGAAAGCCGCAGAGAAACTGTTTTCCCATCAGCTCCCCCGGGCCCCGCGAAACCACTCCGTCACTCTCCATCGCCGAGTCAAGCGGTTCGACGTCAGGCCCCGGTCTGCGCCCGCACGTCGACGACCCGTTCGAAGAAGAACTCGTGCTTGAGGAAGGAGACGTCGTACTCGTGACCCGGGTACGGCGGGATCAGCTGGGCGGCCTGGAACAGTCGCCAGCCGTCCTGCAGCGCGGCGACCCCCGACTCGTACGGCGGCTCGGCGCCGTCGCCCGTGGTGGGCGAGGTGCGGCCGGTGCCGTCGTAGCGCGACCAGCCGACGACATGGGAGTCCAGCGCCGAGCTCGCCAGGTACAGCACGAGCACCTGCTGCCGCAGCACCGGGGCGGCGGTGGCGTCTCCGGTGTCCGCCGACGGGGAGGGGATCGCTTCGGTCGTCATACCACCGTCTCCTTCGGGCGGTTGGATACCCGGGTCACCCAGTGGTCGAGGTCGAACCCGTCGTCGCCGGTCAGCTCCCGCCACAGCAGGATGCGGTTGTACCGCTCCAGCCGGCCGGTCGCTCCCTCGTACCACGGGAACATCGCGTCCAGCTCTGCGGTCACCTGCGGGTCGTGGAGGTCCGAGGTGTCCCACAGACGTCGTTGACGCACCCTGGGATTGAAGCGGATCTTGAACATGTAGCGGACGGTGTCGCTGTCGTTGCGCCGGCCCCCGTGCCAGATGCCGTGGTGCAGAAGCACCACCGTGCCGGCCGGGCAGACCAAGCGGTCCTGACCGCGCAGGTTCTGGTAGCGGCCGGTGTCCGATTCGTTGATCCGCCGCAGATGGCTGCCCGGCACACTGAGCGTTCCGCCCATCTCCAGCGTCACGGTCTGCGGGTAGTACATCAACTGGACGTCGAAGGCGTCCGGTCGGACGTCGATGATGGCGTCCCCGTGCAGCGCCTGCGCGGCGCCGCCGTGAGGCTCGCGGGTATGCACGAAGTGGTGGTCCACCCACGGCTCCGGGCCGACCAGGCTGCGCAGGGCCCCTGCCACCTGCGGCAGTTCCAGCAGCCTGCGGACGAAGGAGCCCTTCACGTACGCATCGGACAGCGGCGTCCCGTACGGCACCGGCGGCACCCCGCCCGCCAGTACCGCCAAGCCCTCGGCGTTCATCTCCGCCGGAACCACCGCGTCCAGCCGCAGTGACCCGCGCGCCACGAAGCGCGCCATCTGCACCGATCTCAGTAGTTCTTGCCTGTTCTCCATGACGGCCACGCTAGGTCCGGCCGCCCCGCACCGCGTGGGCCGCGTTCACCCTCAACTGGTCGATTTTCACCGTGCCGTCCGCCACCTCCATCGACGACCGCGCCCCAGGACCGGCCGCGTCCGCCGTGGTAGAACACGGACCATGCAGACGGTCCTCGCCCATCTCGACGAGCCTCCCGCTCTGGCCGCCCTCGGTATCGGCGTGCACGGTCCGGCCGGCCAGGTGGACGTGTTCTCACTGCCGGACCTGTGGCAGCTCCATCTGTACGGCTACGAGGCGGACTTGACGGTCGACGGCACCGAGCACGCGATCCGCCCCGGGCGGGTCAGCCTCGTACCGCCCGGAACCGAGGTGCGTTACCGCTACCGGGGCCGCTCCGAGCACCTCTACGCCCACCTCCGCCTGGGCTCGGCGGGAACACCCCACAGCATTCCCGTGATCCAGCGCAGCGGACCCGAGCTCGGCCTGCTCACCGCACAGTTGCGGCAGGCACTGGCCTCCTGGCCGAACACCCCGGCCCGGGCCACCGCCGAGGTGTGGGCCGCCCTGTGGCGCATCGCCCGGCTCACCCCGCCACGGGAGCAGAGCCCCCGGGCCGTTCATCCGGCGGTGGCGGCCGCGACGGCCCTGATCGAGGCACGGCTGGCGGAGTCCCTGACGGTGCCGGACATCGCGCAGGCGGCCGGCGTTTCCCACAACCACCTGACCCGGCTCTTCCGCGCCGCCACCGGGGAAACCGTCGTCGGCTACATCCGGGCCCGCCGGATGGAACGCGCACGCCATTTCCTGCGGGCCACCACGCTCTCCATCCCCGCCGTCGCCGCCTCGGTCGGCATCCCCGACCTCCAGGCGTTCAACAAGGCCTGCCGCCGTGAACTCGGGGCGTCACCTCGCACCATCCGTACCGCCGGCCCCGCCCCGCGCGACAGCGCGGCTCATGAGACGTCCACCTGGTCGACGGCCAGGATGGGGGCACCCGGCACACCACCGACGGCAAGACGATCTGGTGCGCACCGTCCCTCCCCCAGGCCTGCTGAACGAAGCCGGTGACTCCACCGCCCTGCGCCACACCCGAGCGCCACTGTGGTCGAGTGGTGCTACGTGATTCGGGGTCCGTCTCCGTGGTCGGGGACGGGAAGGCGCGCACCGGCCCGGAGGGCGGACTGGTGGGCGATGATGCCGGGGAGGGTGTAGCGGGCGGCGGTCCACGCGTGCAGCGGTGGAGGCGTTCGTGCCGTGACCGCGATGGCGAAGTCGTCGGCGAGGAAATGGTGACTTCCCTCGTGGCCGTTGGGTGCGTGCGCGAACTCGAGCGGGAGTCGAGAGCGGTCGTGGACGGGTGCCGTACCGGAGGCGAAGGCGTCGCGCAGTTCCGGGGCGACGTGGGAGAGCGCCGGGTCGTCGGGTGTGAGGGTGGGTGCGGGGTGCAGGTGCGCGGTGACGTCGCGCTCGCCCTTCTTGTCCTGCCACAGGCTGACCGAGCCGAGTTGTTCGAGGACTGCTTCCGTACCGAAGTAGCGGAAGCGTGACTCCTTGCCGATGCATCCGACCCTGCGGAACTCGTTCGTGCGGAAGCTGCCGCCTCCCGCGACTTCGAACAGGGCGGTGGCGTTGGAGAAGTCGTTGTCGAACTGGCTGATCTCGCGATCGAACACGCCGTCGCCGCGCTCGTCCGGAACGCCGATCGCCGAGACGCTCACGGCGTGCGTCTGCCAGGCGCCGAGGACTCCGCCGATCGAGTGCGTGGGGTAGAGCAGCGGCGGGTAGCTGGCAGTGGACTTCCAGTTCTCACCACCGCTGTACTTGTACGCGTCGTAGAAGCCCCAGTCCATGTCGTGGACGTAGTCGCCTTCCGCGTAGAAGATCCGGCCGAACGCTCCTGCGGCGATCTGGGCGCGCGCGTAGACGGTCGCCGGGTGGTAGTAGCTCGTCTCGCCCATCATGTAGATCCGGCCGGTCTCCTCGACCGCTGCGATGATGTCCGCGATCTCGGCCTCGGTCACGCCCATCGGGACCGCACTGTAGACGTCCTTGCCCGCACGCAACGCCTGCACGGCGAGGGGGCCGTGGGTCCAGCGCTGGGTGAAGAGGGCGATGGCGTCGAGATCGGAGTCGAGCATGTACTCGAACGAGGGGAGCGTACCGGCGAGGTCATGCTCGGTGGCGAGTTGCTCGGCGCGCTCCGGGAGCAGGTCGGTGACCTTGATGTCACCGACGTTCGGGTGCAGGCGCCAGAGTTTGGCGAACGAACCGGCGAACTGGCCGGCTCCGACGATGCCGAGTGAGAACACGCGAAATCTCCATCAGGAACGTAGGAGTGGGTGCGGGCTGGTGCCGGTCGCATGACGGTGCGGGCTTCGGCACTGCTCCATGACGATAGGAACCGAGTACCCGCGATGTCTGCACCGTTTCGAAGCGAGAACTTCTTGGATCCTCAGGGTGCTCTGGTCGACGAACCCTCGTACCTGCGCGGCTGGTCCGGACGCCCTACGCTGATGGCGGCAGCGCACCGGCACGACGACCTGGAGATCAACTTCGTGGCCGGCGGCGGGTCGATGCTCTATCTCTACGGCGGCGAACTCCTCGAAGTCGCGGTGGGCGGCCTCGCTGTGTTCTGGGCCGCGATCCCGCACCAGTTGGTGACGAGCCAGGCGACACGCGTCCACTGGCTGCATGTGCCCTTCGACCGGTTTCTCGCCTGGGGGCTGCCCCAACCGCTCCTCGCCCGTGTGCTCTCGGGGGTTCCAGTGATCTCTCCCGCAGCCCGTGCCGACGCGAGCGATCCGGCGAAGTTCACCCAGTGGGCCGCGGATCTGGCCGCGAGTGACGACGAACTGCACCGCATCGCGATGCTGGAGATACAAGCGCGCGTCCGACGCCTGGCGCTTGCCACGGTCGGCGATCCGGCACATCGACACGCCGGTGACGATCCGGCCCTGCGCCAGGCGGTGTCCATGGCGCGGTACATCGCACATCACTTCCGCGAGCCGATCACTGTCGCGGACGTCGCCGCGGCGGCGAATGTCCACCCGACCTATGCCATGACCCGGTTCCGCAAGGTCGTGCGCACCACGATCGGCGAGTACGTGAAGCTGTACCGGCTCGCTGAAGCACGCCGGTTGCTGGTGACCACCGACCTTCCCGCGAGCCAGGTGGCTGCGGCCGCCGGCTTCGGCTCGGTCAGCCGTTTCTACCGGGTCTTCGCCGACGCGTGCGGAACCACCCCGGCACGGTTCCGACACGGACGCGGGCTCTGACTCACCTGACGACTCCCCGTCCCGGTGAGCCGAGAGCCCGCGCGGCAGCCTGACGGCCGGCCCCCGGGCCCTGCAGCGTGACCGCACTGATGGCGGCGCTTCTGTCCGGACTTGGCGCCGCCGCCCCCGACGCCACCGTCCTCGTCGCCTCCCTGACCGTGTCCACCAGCGGATCCGAAGAGCCGAAGCCGAACGTGGAGCTGGATCTGAAGCGCGGTGTCGAAGCGCTTCTCCACCCGCAATGAAGACAGTCTCCGCGGTTGGGACCCTTGTCTCTCGCGAAACCTGTCCGTTATCTTACGACTGGGGTGAAGCGCTTCGACAGTCGCCGCTGTCCGGCCTGCGGGGGTCGCGAACCGGGGTCCGGAGCGGCTCGCGGAGCACATCGCACCCCGCCCTCACCGCCGTCTCCGGCCCGCGCAGACCCGTCAGAGCACGACTCCGACTCCCCGTACACGAGGAACCGCCCGGCACTGACCTCGAAAGGGCCGCCATGACCAAGGAACAAGGGACCTTCCACTGGGGGCACGAGGCCCTTCACCTCGACATCGTCCTCGATGAGGACGGCAGGCCGGGCCTCACGTACCTCGGACTGCCCGACGAAGCGCGGACAGTCCCCGGTACGTCACTCCCCCTGGTGGAGGTGACGGCCGCGGGTCACGGCCGCGACTGGTCGGGCAGCCGCCTGATCGGAACCTCTCTCGGCGGGCGACTGCGCCACCGGGCCCACCGAGCGGCCCGCGACGGCGACTGGCACACGCTGACCGTGCATCTCCACGACCCGGAGACCGGGCTGGTCGCGGAGGTGACGTACCGGTCACCAGACGGCATCCCCGTGCTCCGCAGTGAAGTGACGCTGCGCAACGAAGGGCACACCACCTTGCACCTGGAGTCGGTCAGCTCGCTCGCGGTGGGCTGCCTCACCCCACGGGACCCGGCGGCCGTCGACGCCGCCGACCTGCTGTGGGCGGACAACGACTGGCTCGCCGAGTGCCGCTGGCAGCGACAGCCGATGCGCCGGACCACACCCGGCGTCAGCGGACGCGTGACGTACGGGCACGGCAAGGCGGGCTTCGCCCTGAACGGACAGGGCGCATGGTCCAGTTGCGGACACCTGCCCATGGGAGGCCTGACGGACCGGCACACCGGACGCAGTTGGGTGTGGCAGATCGAGCACAACGGCGGGGGCTGGCGCTGGGAGTGTCAAGAGCACGACGAGGCGGCCTACGCTGCGCTGTTCGGGCCCACCGACACCCACCACGGCTGGCGGCACTCCCTGGAGCCCGGCGCCGTCTTCCGTACCGTACCCGCCGCGCTGGCCTTCAGCGCCGACGGCGGCCCCGACTCCGCGTTCGCCGCGCTGACCCGCTACCGCCGCGCCCAGCGCCGCCCTCACGCCGACCACGAGCGCCTGCCCGTCATCTTCAACGACTACATGAACTGCCTGATGGGCGACCCCACCACCGACAAGCTGCTGCCGCTGATCGACGCGGCGGCCGCGGCCGGCGCCGAGCACTTCGTCATCGACGCGGGCTGGTACGACGACGGTGACGGCGGCTGGTGGACCAGCGTCGGCGCCTGGGAGCCGGCCGGCTCTCGCTTCCCCGGCGAGAAGGGGATCCACGAGGTACTGGACCACATCCGCCGACGCGGCATGGTTCCCGGCCTGTGGCTGGAGCCGGAAGCCATCGGCGTCCGCAGCCCCATGGCCGAGTCCCTGCCCGACGAGGCGTTCTTCCGCCGCGACGGCGCCCGCGTCACGGAGACCGGCCGGCACCACCTGGACCTGCGCCACCCGGCCGCCCGTGCCCACCTGGACCAGGTCGTGGACCGCCTGGTCGGCGAGTGGGACGTCGGCTACCTCAAGCTCGACCACAACATCGACCCCGGCTCCGGCACCAGCGCCCACCCCGGCGAGACCCCGGGCGACGGCCTGCTCGGCCACAACCGGGCGCACCTCGACTGGCTCGACGGCGTCCTCGACCGGCACCCGCACCTGGTGGTGGAGAACTGCGCCTCCGGCGGCATGCGCTGGGACGACGCCATGCTCTCCCGGCTGCAGCTGCAGTCCACCAGCGACCAGCAGAACCTCCACCTCTACGCGCCCATCGCGGCCTCCGCTCCCACCGCCGTCACCCCCGAACAGGGTGCCGTCTGGGCGTACCCCCGGCCGGAGGACTCCCTCGAAGAGGTGGCCTTCGCCATGACCAACGCGCTGCTCGGCCGGATCCATCTCTCCGGCCGCATCACCGAACTCGGGCGGGAGGCCCGCGCCCTGGTCCACGAGGCGGTGGCGGTGTACAAGGCCATCCGCGCCGACCTGCCGCAGGCCGTACCGTTCTGGCCACTGGGCCTTCCCGCCTGGGACGCCCCCTGGATCGCCCTGGCCATGCGTACGCCCGCCACCACCTACCTCACGGCCTGGCGCCGCTCAGGAACCGACGCCATGGCGACGCTTCACCTGCCCCACCTGCGGAACACCCCCGCCCGTGTCGACCTGCTCTATCCCTCGGCCAGTCGGGCCGATTCCGACTGGCTGCCCGACACGGCGGAGCTGAGCCTGACCCTGCCCACCACGCCGTCCGCCGTCCTGCTCCGCGTCACCCCCATGGCCCCTGGCGCTCCCTGAACCACCCCGACCACGCCACGACTCCCTCACGAATCGACGAGAGGACCTGTAAGGTGCCCCCTCTGAGCCGGCCGGACGAACGCATCACCAACCCGGTGATCCCCGGCTTCCACCCCGACCCCAGCGTCTGCCGCGTCCGCGACGACTACTACCTGGCCTGCTCCAGCTTCGAGTACTTCCCCGGCGTACCCCTCTTCCACAGCCGCGACCTCGTCCACTGGACGCAGATCGGCAACGCCCTGGACCGGCCCGAGCAGTTGCGCCTGCCGGCGGACATGCCGTCCTCCGGCGGGATCTACGCCCCCACCCTGCGCCACCACGACGGCCGCTTCTGGTTGATCGTCACCAACTGCAGCGAGGGCGGCGGCAATTTCATCGTCACGGCCACCGACCCCGCCGGACCGTGGTCGGACCCCATCTGGGCGCCGGGTGTCCCGGGCATCGATCCCGACCTGGTCTGGGACGAGGACGGCACCTGCTGGTGCACGGTCGCCGGGGTCTCGCAGGTCCGTATCGACCTGTCCACCGGGCAGACGTACGGCACACCGCACGGGCTCTGGTCCGGCGGGCCCGGCGCCAAGGCCCCGGAGGCGCCGCACCTGTACCGGATCGGCGATTACTGGTACCTGCTCATCGCCGAGGGCGGCACCGAGCGCGGCCACGGCGTCTCGATCGCCCGCGGCCTTTCGCCTACCGGCCCGTTCGAGCCGTGCCCGGCCAACCCGGTCCTCACTCACCGCGGCACCGACCACCCCGTCCAGAACACCGGGCACGCCGACCTGGTCCAAGGCCCCGACGGCTCCTGGTGGATGGTGCTGCTCGGCGTACGGCCGGGCGGCGGAACACCGGGCTGGCACGTGCTCGGCCGGGAGACCTTCCTGGCCCCCGTGACCTGGGCGGACGGCTGGCCGGTCGTCGGCGAGATCGCCCTGGACCTGCCCGAGCTCCCGTGGCCGCTCTCCCCCGGCCCTGTCGAGGAGCAGCGCGACGACTTCGACCTGGCCGGACTGCGGCCATCCTGGATCTCCCTGCGCGACCGGCCGGCCGAACATTGCACCACCAAGGAGCGCCCCGGCTGGCTGACCCTCCGCGCGCGGGCCGGCTCCCTGGACCAACCCGACGTGGTGTTCACCGGCCGACGCCAGCAGCACCTCGCGTGCCGGGCGCGCGCTCTGGTCGATCCCTCCGAGGGACGCGGCGGCCTCGCCGTCCGGCTCGACGAGCGGCATCACTACGCGATCGAGGCGTCCGGTACGAAGGTGCGGATCATCGCCCACGTCGGCGACCTGCGCACGGTCGTGGCAGCGCGGTCCGTGCCCGCCGGGCCGGTGGTCCTCGCCGTCACGATCACGGAACCACCGGCTCCGCACGGACCGTGCACCGGCCCCGACGTCGTCTCCCTCGGCGTCGAGCAGCCCGACGGCACGTACACCGGTCTCGCGACCCTCGACGGCCGCTACCTGTCGACCGAGGTCGCCGGCGGTTTCACGGGCCGGGTCATCGGCATGTACGCCGCGGCCGGCACCGTCCACTTCGACTGGTTCGACTACGAGCCCCTCGACGGCTGAACGGAGGCCCCCTCCCGCTGCCGCCCCGAACCCGAGAACGGTACGACACGCAGCACCCGGGGGCCTGCGAACGGAGCCGTGCACCCTCCGTCGAAGCGCTTCAACGAAGGATGGACAACGCGCTGTGCTGGGGATAGGGTCGGCATACATTTCACGCAGGAGCGATACGCTCAACTGATCGAAGCGCTTCATAAGGCTGGGAGAGCTGGATGGTAACCCTCGCCGAGGTCGCCCGGCACGCCGGAGTGTCGGCGAGCACGGTGAGCTATGTCCTCAGCGGCAAGCGGCCCATCTCCGCGGCCACCCGACTGCAGGTCGAGCAGAGCATCCGCGAGCTGGGATACCACCCGAACGCGGGCGCGCGGGCGCTGGCCAGCAACAGGTCGAACATCATCGCGCTGATGGTTCCCCTGCGCACCGACATGTACGTGCCGGTGATGATGGAGATCGCCATCGCGGTCGCCACGACGGCCCGGGCGCACGGGTACGACGTACTGCTGCTGACCGGCGAGGAGGGTCCCGAAGCCGTCCGCCGCGTCACCGGCAGTGGGCTCGCCGACGCGATGATCCTCATGGATGTCGAACTGGACGACGAGCGGTTGCCGTTGCTGCGTAGCGCCGACCAGCCGTCCGTGCTGATCGGACTGCCCGCCGACCCCTCTGGACTGACCTGCGTCGACCTCGACTTCAGGGCGACCGGCGCGTTGTGCGTCGAGCATCTGGCGACGCTCGGGCATCGCGACATCGCCGTCATCGGCGAGGCCCCCGCGGTCTACGAACGGCACACCGGCTTCGCCGAGCGCACCCTCGACGGACTCCGTTCCCGTGCACGGGAGTTGGGCATCAGGATGTTGCACCGGCCCTGCGGCGGGGGCTACGACGCGATAGCCGCCATCCTCACCCGCATCCTCGATGAGCGCCCGGGCACCTCCGGGTTCGTCGTGCAGAACGAGCAGGCGGTCGAGCCACTGCTCGCCCTGCTGCGCCGGCAGGGCCGCGCCGTCCCCGAGGACGTGTCGGTGGTCGCGATCTGCCCGGACCAGGTGGCCGTCCAGGCCTCGGTCCGACTGACATCGGTCTCCATCCCCGCGCAGGAGCTGGGCCGGCAGGCGGTGGAGCGCCTGGTCGCCAAGATCGACGGTCGCGGCACCGACGAAGTCTCGCTGATCGCACCAGAGTTGACGGTGCGGGCGAGTACCGGGTCGGCGCCCTGACGCGTGGGCCGGTGAGACGTACGGGGCAGCCGTCGGTGAGCGCCGTCACCGCTCAGCCGTACTCGGGTGTAAGAGGTGACGACGACGCGCTCTGCGTTCGGATCACCGAACACAAGGGCGCCGTGATGGCCGTTGCCGCTCAGGAAGCCGACCTCCCGACGGGCGGCAGGGTGTGGCTCCCCGGTGCCGTGGACGGGCCCGTCGACAGCGGTCATGGCCGGAGCACCGCCACGCCGTAGCGGCCGAGGGTGACCCGGTCGGTGACGGCGTTCCCCGTGAGGAGATCGTGGTGAGTGCCGGGCACCTCGACGGTCACCGGCTCGCGACCGTGGTTGAGCACGAACAGCGCTTCGCCCCGGCGGACGGCCTCGACCTGCTCGGGGAGGCCGTCGAGCACCGGTCGGACGCCTGCGGCGGAGGCGATCCGGGCCAGCAGGTCACGCAGCGCCTCCGGCTCCGGGAGCGTGGAGACGTACCAGGCCCGGCCCTTGCGCAGGACGGCGGGCAGTCCGTCGAGTTCACCGCCTTCGTAGGGCACGGTCTCGTCGGCGGAACCGTCGGCCTCCAGCTCCTCCGACCACAGGGACGCCCTGAAGCCCCCGCAGGTGACGGTCTCCCCCACGTCCAGCGGCCACCACTCGTGCAGGGTGCGGATGCCGAACAGTTCTCGCAGCCGGTGATCCATGCCACCGGCGCGGACCCGGTCGTCCTCGTCGGCGACGCCGGTCTGGAAGCCGCAGACGAGGGTGCCTCCCCTGCGGACATGGGCGAGGAGCTGGTCGATCGCCGCGTCGGTGAGGGCGTAGAGCTGCGGCACGACGACCACGGAGTACGGCGTCAGGTCGTGCTCGGGGTGGGCGAAGTCGGTGGTGAGGTGCGCCTGCCAGAGGGCTCGGTGCCAGGCGTGCAGGACGTCCGGATAGTCCACCCGGCCGGACAGGCGGCCGTCCTGGGCGCCGGCCCACCAGGCGTGCCAGTCATGCAGGATCGCGATGTCCGCGGTGATGGTCCGGCCGGCCGCCTCGGCGGCGATCCGCTGCAGCTCCGCGCCGAGCTGCTTGACCTCCCGGTACGTCCGGCCCTCCTCCCCGGCATGGCTGACCATGCCGGAGTGGAACTTCTCCGCGCCCTGCCGGGACTGCCGCCACTGGAAGTAGCAGACGGCGTCGGCGCCCCGGGCCACGGCCTGCAGGGACCAGAGCCGGTTGAGGCCCCGGGGCTTGGGGTGGTTCACGCCTCGCCAGTTGACGGGCCCGGCGGCCTGCTCCATGAGCATCCACGGCCCGTGCGCCTGGGAGCGGGTCATGTCCTGGACGAGGGCGCCGCTCTGAGCGCCCAGCGGGTCACGCGGATCCGGGTAGATGTCGACGGAGACCACGTCCTCCTCCTCGGCCCAACGCCAGGCGTCCTGGCCCATCCACAGCGGCATGAAGTTACTGGTGACCGGGATGTACGGGGTGTGGCGGCGGACGATGTCCCGCTCGGCGACGTAGCACTCCAGGAGCATGTCGGAGGTGAAGCGCCTGAAGTCCAGCACCTGGGTGGGGTTGCGCATGTAGTGGGGCAGGCGGGGCGGCAGGATGCCGTCCCAGGTGTCGTAACCCTGGCCCCAGAAGGCGCTGCCCCAGGCCTCGTTGAGCGCGTCGAGGGTGCCGTACCTCTCGCGCAGCCAGCGACGGAAGGCTGCTGCGGCCTCGTCGCCGTAGTCGAAGGTGCAGTACTCGTTGTTGATGTGCCACATCGTCAGCGCCGGATGGCCGGCGTAGCGGGCGGCGAGGTCCTCGGCGATGGCGGCGGCGTAGCGCCGATAGGTGGCGCTGGAGTGCGAGAAGTGCTGCCGGCCGCCCCACCACTCGGTGCGGCCGTCCTCGGTGACGGGCAGGGTGTCCGGGTGCAGTCGGCCCATCCAGGGCGGGGGCGAGGCGGTCGGGGTGGCGAGGACGACGCCGATGTCGTTGTCCCGCATCAGATCCATCAGCATGTCCAGCCTGTCGAACTCCCTGGCGCCAGGCTCCGGTTCCAGCATCGACCAGGCGAAGACGCCGAGGGTGACCGAGTTGACCCCGGCCGCCTTCATCAGCCGGACGTCCTCGTGCCAGGTCTCCTCGGGCCACTGCTCCGGGTTGTAGTCGCCGCCGAAGAGAAGGCGGCCGCGGGTCGCGTCGCTCAGGTCGGGCATCAGACGGGCTCCCCGTACTGCACGCCGCGCCCGTTGGTGCCGAGGTAGACCCGGCCGTACACGCGCGGATCGCCGGTGACGGCCCGGCCGATCCAGCCCCACTGGTGCTGGTCGTCGTTGATCCGCACCCAGCTCCTCGCCTCGTCGTCGGAGCGGTGCACGGCGTTGAAGCCCTCGGTCGCGCCGACCATGTAGATCGCCGGGTAGGTGGCGCCCGGGGCGGCCTTGCCGAAGCCCAGGGTGTGCGAGGACTGGCAGCTGCCGACCTTGGTGAAGGTGGCGCCGCTGTCGGTGGAGCGGTACAGCCCGGCCTCCTTCGCGCTGAGCCACAGATCACCGGAGCGCCCCGGTGCCGCGGTCAGCTGGAACTGCGCGTCGCCCGAGGGCAGGTCGGTGGCCGTGGCGGTGAAGGTCAGGCCGCCGTCGGTGCTGGCGTGGACCGTGCCGGCGGTCGTGTCGTAGGCGTAGAAGCTCGTCGGGTCCATGGGGTCGGCGACCAGGACGGCGCCCTTCGGGACGGAGGTGGCCTCGGACCAGGTGGCGCCGTTGTCCGTCGAGCGGTACGCCGGGTTGACGATGCCGTTCGAGGACCCGGGGGACCACAGAAGCACGCTGCCGTCGGCGTTGGTCACGATCGGGCCGGGCGCGTCCTTGGCGGCGGCCGGCTGTGACGCGAAGGGCGACCAGGTCTGTCCGCCGTCGTTCGACCAGGCGCCGTTGGCGCTCCCGCTCCAGCCGGTCCGCACGACATACGAGGGTCGGGCCGCGGCCTGGGCGAGCCCCGTCGTCGAACCGAACACGGGGTTCGACGCCATTCCGCGCGAGGGGGATGCCGTGAGCGACTCGTGGTACATCACGCCGATGTCGCCGTTGCCGCTGATCAGATGCGCCTCTCCGACCGGCGGCGAGATCAGATGGAGGATCGCGGTCTCCTCCAGGCCGCGGATCTGCGGCGCCCAGCGCCTGAGGTCGCGCGTGCCGTACAGGGTCGCGCCGGTGCCGTGGACGACGTGCCCGGAGTCGAACGGGTCGAGGCCGAGGGCCTGGATCCACCAGCCGAACTTGGGCTTGTCGCCACCCCACTTGAGGTAGGGGGTCTCGGAGACGTCGAGGACGGCCTCGTCCTTCAGGGACGTCCAGGTGCGGCCGCCGTCGGTGGACCGGAAGACGGTGTCGATCTCGGCCCAGCGGTTGTTGGTGGACACGACCAGCGTCCCCGGCCGACGGGCGTCGACGGCGATGCCGCCGTAGCCGAAGGCGTCGGTCCCGCCGTCGCTCGTCACCCCGCCGGGCTTCACGGGGGTGACCTCGGTCCACTTCCCGTTCGTCGTCAGCAGCTTGTGCACGCTGCCGTCGGACTGACCGTTGGGGCCGGGGGCGTTGGCATACGTCACGTACAGCTCGCGGGTGAGACGGTCGTACGCGGCGCGGATCGGCACCCTGGCGGCGGTGCCGGTCGGCTGCCACGGGACGGGCTCCCACGTCTTTCCGTCGGACGTGCGGTACAGGTTGGGGCGGTCGGCGGTGCCGTCGGAGTCGCCCCAGCCGGCGTAGACGGTACGGCCCGCGGCGACCAGGAGGGTGATGCCCTGGCCGGTGGCGCTCGGAGTGGCGGGGAAGGCCGCGGACTGCCAAGTGGCTCCTCGATCAGTCGACTTGAGCAGTCCGTCGTGCCGGGTGCCGAGCCACAGCGTGTCGCAGTTCCGCGGGTCGACCAAAAGCCGTTCACCGCATCCGCGCCCGTCCTCGTTGGCTCCGAGCTTCACGGTGAGGTCCGCGCGCTTCCAGGTGGCACCGCGGTCCTCGGACCGCAGCACGGCCCCGTTGCCGGCCCAGGGTTGCGTGTACGTGCCGAGGGCCAGGTACAGCCTGTTCCGGTGGGTCGGGTCGACGGCCATGGCCTCGACGCCGAGGAGGTTCCAGTCGTCCCAGCCGAGGTGGTCGGTCAGCGGGATCCAGCGGTCGGTGCGGTCGTCCCAGCGGTAGGCACCCCCGATGTCGGTCCTGGCGTAGGCAAGGCCCCGTACCGACGGGTGGAACAGCACCCCGCTGATGAACCCGGTACCGCCCATGACGGCGCCGCGCCACCGGTAGCCGCTCTCGGCGACGGCCGAGGGGGCGGCGGCCTGCGCCTGCCCCGAAACCACGGGCAGGGAGACGACCGCGGCGGCGGCAGCGGAACCGGCGAGAACGGAGCGCCTGCTGAGGTGGAACGTACTCATGACATACCTCGGTCCTGAGACGAAAGGGGAGATTCGAGCTGGGATCGTGGCGTGGGGCCATGTCGATGTGCGGCTCCGCCGCGTGGGCGCGACCAGAGGGCGTCAGCCCTTGATGGCTCCCGTGAGCATGCCCTTCTTGAAGTGCCGCTGGACGAACGGGGAGGCCACGGCGACCGGGATCAGCGCGAGGACCATGACGGCCATCTGCAGTCCCAGGGACGAGAGTTGGCCGGTGCGGACCGCCTGCTGGAGGCCGGTCGGCGCCTCGGTGTTCTTCTGGACCAGCTGGATGAGCACGTTCTGCAGCGGCATCATCTGCTGGTCGCTGAGGTAGATGGACGCGTTGAACCAGGCGCTCCAGTACCCGACCGCGTAGAACAGCGAGATGACGGCCAGCACCGCGCGCGACAGCGGCATGATGATGGTCAGCAGGATGCGCATCTCACTGGCCCCGTCGATGCGGGCGGACTCGGTGAGTTCGGGTGAGATCGCCATGAAGAAGGCCCGCAGGACGAGGATGTTGAAGACGCTGACGGCACTCGGCAGGATCAGCGACAGATAGGTGTCGGTGAGGCCCAGCGACTGCACCAGAAGGTACGTCGGAATGAGGCCGGCACCGAAGAACATGGTCGCCATGATGGCCATCAGGAAGAACCGATGGCCCAGACTCCCCGGCCGCGACAGGCCGTAGGCCGCCAGCACCGACACCGTCATCGAGAACAGCGTGCCGACGAGCGTGACACCGACCGACACCATGATCGCCCGGCTGACCTGGCCTCCGCTGAGCAGTTCCGTGTAGTTGACGAAGGTGATGCCCTGGGGGATCACGACGAGGCCGCCGACCTGGTCGATCACGGGCTTCGGCGAGAGGCTGGTGACGATCACGATCCACAGCGGACCGAGCACCCCCAGACAGGAGAGCACGAGGAAACCGCCCTTGGCGGCGAGTCCCGCCTTGCTCGGCGGTTCCTCCCACACAGGGCGGGCGGGAGCCTTGAGGCTGCGGATGAGCTGCGTGTTGAGGCTCACTTCTTGTACACCCCCTGCTCGCCCAGCAGGTGCGCGAACTTGTTCGCGCCCAGGACGAGACAGACTCCGATGAGTCCCTTGGCCAGGCCGACCGCGGCCGCGTAGCTGAAGTCGCCGTTCTGGATACCCATGTTCCACACGTATGTGTCGAGGACCTCGCTGGCCCCCGCGCCGACCGCGTACCGCTGGAGCAGGAACTGCTCGAATCCGACGCTCAGCGCGTCGCCCACCCTGAGGACGAGGAGCAGGGCGATCACCGGGCGCAGCGCGGGCAGCGTGATGTGCCACATGCGTCGCCAGCGCCCCGCGCCGTCCATGGCGGCGGCCTCGTACAGGTCGGTGCTGACGGCGGACAGCGCCGCGAGGAAGACGATGATCCCCCAGCCGGCGTCCTTCCACACGGCCTGCGCGGTGACCAGATACTTGAAGAGGTCGGCGTCGGTCATCAGGTCGAAGCCGCTCCACCCGTGCTTCTCCAGGGTCTGCGCGACGATGCCCGCGCCGCCGAGGATCTGCTGGAACACGGTGACGACGAGGACCCACGAGAAGAAGTGCGGCAGATACATGATCGCCTGCGCCACGGCCCGCACCCGAGGCCGGATCACGCTGTTGATGACCAGCGCGAGGACGATGGGGACGGGGAAGAACAGCACCAGTTGGAGCACGAACAGGACGATGGTGTTCTTCGTGGCGCTCCAGAACAGCGGGTCGTCGAGCATCCGCGAGAACTGCTCCACGCCCACCCACGGGCTGTGGAAGATCGCCGTGATGCCGTTGCTGGAGACGTACGGGTCGTACTCCTGGAAGGCGACCACGTTGCCGAGCAGCGGGACGTAGTTGAAGAGCAGGAGCAGGGCGATGACGGGCAGCGTCATCAGGACGAGCGCGCGGTCGCGGCGCCACCGGACACGGAAGGGGACCTTGCCGGCCTTGCCGGCCTTGGCGGCCTTGGCGGCCCTGCGCGGCACGCTCTCCTTCACGGTGGCCGCGGCGACCGCGGCCCTCGGCTCTTCGACGGCCGCGGAGGGTCGCGTCCCGTCGGGCCTGCTCCCGGCCGTGACGGACATCAGTTGCCGCTGCCGTTCTTGTCGAGGAGCTCCTTGTACCAGTCGCGCAACTTGTCGCCGCCGGAGGATTTCCAGGTGGAGATGGCCTGCTGGATGTCGGAGAACTTCTTGTTGCCGCGCACGAAGTCGATCTCCAGCTGCTCGAACTGGCTGGAGAGGGTGGCGAATCGGGTCGGCTCGACGATGTTCATGCCGTAGGTGGACGTCTTCTTGACGAAGGCACCCTGCCGCTGCTGCCACTCGACCTGCATGCGGGCGATGTCGGGGAGGTCGGGGTGGGCGGTGTAGGGAGCCGGGGCCGCCAGCAGCACCCAGGCGTTGTTCACCTCCTGGACACCCAGGTCATTCTTGACCGGGGCGCCGTTCTCGACCGTGTAGTGGGTGCCCTCGACGCCGTAGTCGACGAACATCCGCTCCTTGGTGCCGTAGGGTGCTGCCGCGAAGTTGGCGGCGGCCAGCGCGTTCTCGACCGTCTCCTTCGAGGCGCCCTTGCGGATCATCGACCAGATGCCGGCGGGCTGGCTGGGGTACAGCGTCGGGCTGCCGCCGTCGGCGCCGAAGTAGTCCATGCCGTGGATCTCGAAGTCCGGGTTGGACTGGGCCTGTTCGGTGGTCTTGCCGTACCAGGCGGACATGTCGTTGTTGAAGACCAGGATCTGTCCGGAGGTGAACCGCTGGCTCGGGTCGCCCGTGTTCGCCTTGTCGTCGGGATGGACGACGCCCGCGGCGAACAGCTTGCGGACCCACTCCAGATGTTCGAGGTACTCAGGGTGCTCGATGCGGTACGTCAGCTTGCCGTCGTCCCCGATGTTCCAGCCGAGCGACCCGGCAGGGAGGACACCGAAGATGCCCGCCGCCGACCACCTCATGTCCCCACAGGCCCACACCTTGGCCTTGGCGCTGGTGGCCTCCTTGGCCCAGCCGAGAAACTCGTCGGCCGACTTGGGAACGGTGTAGCCCTTCTTGTCGAAGATGTCCTTGCGGTAGTAGGGCACGATGCCGGGCACGGCGGCAGCGGGCATCGGGATCCCGCGCAGCGCGCCGCCGAAGATGCTCATGCGCCAGGAGTCGGACGGGATCGCGGCCAGGTTCGGGTACTTCTTGACCTTGTCGCCCGCCAGGTAGGGGCCGAGGTCCATGAACTTCGCGGTGACCGCGTTCGAGATCTTGCCGACCAGTTCCCAGCTCGGCACGACCACCATGTCGGGTATGGAGCTGGAGGCGAGAACGGCACCGAGCTTCTCACCGTAGGTGTTGCCGTCCTGGTTCTGCCAGGTGATCTTCGTGCCCGCCGCGGCGTCGAGCGCCGTGTAGTACGCGCACCCGGGCTTGGGCGGGGTGCCCCAGAGCGGGGCCATGATCTCGATGGGAGCGCCGGTGCCGAGCCGTGTCGGGACCGAGGAGGCGAGGGTCGCGAGGTCGACCTTGCTGGTGTAGCCCGCCGACGAGCCGTTCTTCGACGGAATGTCCGGCTTGGCGACCGTGCTGGCGACATAGGTCGGAAGCAGCTTGTCCGCGGCCTTGCCCGACGTGGCGCCCTCGCGCGACCCGCCGCTCCCCGAATCGCTGCAGGCGGTGAGGAGCGGCATTCCCCCGGCCACCGCTGCGGTGGCGACCGCCGTGGAGGCGAGAAAGCTTCTCCGGCTCAGTCCGGAGGAGGCGGCATTCGGCGTCATTGCGTCAACCCTTCGTGGCGCACCTGGACACCCGGCGGTGGGCCGTCGGCTGCGGTGTCGTGACTGGAACCGGCTGAGCTGAAAGCGAACATCCGACCACTGCGACGCAATGCGCAGTCGAAGCGCTTCGATGTTGCAGTGAGGTTAAGTGAACACCCAGGGGCGCACAAGAGTCGCTTCCAAGATTCCTCCGAGGGGCAGGAGGCGATTCTTGTCCGCTTCCTGTAGACCCTTCTTGATGCGATGGTGCTGCTCTCTTGACACTCGCTCTGGGATCTGATGAGCATCGAAGCGCTTCAAGAGCACTCGCCGCTCACCTCAAGGGGATCCCACGTGTTCGCACACACGCCGCACACACCACTACCATTCCGCGATCGGCAGCTGCCTTTGACGAAGCGCGTCGACGACCTCCTCTCGCGGCTCACCCTCGATGAGAAGATCGGTTTCCTGCACCAGTTCGCGCCCGCCGTGGAGCGGCTCGGCGTCGCCGCGTTCCGCACCGGCCAGGAGGCCCTGCACGGCGTGGCCTGGATGGGGCCGGCCACCGTCTTCCCGCAGGCGGTGGGCCTGGGCGCGACCTGGAACACGGATCTCGTGCGACGGGTAGGCGAGGCGGTGTCCAACGAGGTCCGCGCGATGCGCGCCCGCGACGACCGCGTGGGCCTGAACGTCTGGTCCCCGACCGTGAACCTGTTGCGCCACCCTCTGTGGGGCCGCAACGAGGAGGGCTACTCGGAGGACCCGAAGCTCACCTCGGCCATCGCCACCGCCTACACGCACGGCCTGCGCGGCGATCACCCGACGTACTGGCGCACCGCGCCCGTCCTCAAGCACTGGCTGGCCCACAACAACGAGACGGGCCGCGACGTCACGTCCTCCTCGGTCCGCCCGCGCGTCCTGCACGAATACGACCTGCGCGCCTTCCGCGAGACGGTCGAGGCGGGCGCCGTGGCCGGTGTGATGCCGGCGTACAACCTGGTCAACGGCCGCCCGAACCACGTCTCGCCCTATCTGCGCGAGCATCTGCGCACCTGGACCGACGAGGATCTCCTTGTCTGCTCGGACGCGGGCGCGCCCTCCAACCTGGTCGACTCCGAGCACTACTTCGACACCCACGAGGAGGCGACGGCCGCCGCGCTGCTGGCCGGCGTCGACAGCTTCACCGACCACGGCACCGACAGCTCCAAGATCACCGCACGGGTCCGCGGCGCCCTGGAGCGGGGCCTGCTGACCGAGTCGGACGTCGACGCGGCGGTCCGCCGCCACCTCTCGGTCCGTTTCCGGCTCGGCGAGTTCGACCCGGAGTACGACCCGCACGCGCTCACCACGGCCTTCGACACCCCGGACCACCGGGCCCTCGCGCAAGAGGCCGCCGAGCAGGCGGTCGTACTGCTCAAGAACAGCGGTGGCCTGCTGCCGCTCGCGCCCGGCACCCGGCTCGCGGTGGTCGGCCTGCTCGCCGACGAGTGCAAGCTCGACTGGTACAGCGGCACGCTCCTGCGCCGCTGCACTCCGCTGGCGGGTCTGTCCGAGCGGTTCGGATCGGAGCGCGTGCGGTTCGCGGAGGGCGTGGACCGGATCCTGCTGAAGACCTCGGCCGGAGCCTTCCTGCACGTCCCGGAGGCGGACGCCGACGACGAGGTGCGCGGCGCCGAAGGCGCCCTCGACCCGGCCCTGCTCGCGGGCCGGACGGACCTGCCCCCGCTCACCGCCGAGGCGACCGGCACCGAGCTCTCCCTCATCGACTGGGGCGAGGGCGTGCTGACCCTGCGCGCCCCCGACGGCCGGTATCTCTCCGTCGCCGAGGACGGACATGTCCGCGCCTCCGCCGACCAGCCCGGAGGCTGGTTCGTCCAGGAGACGTTCCGACTGGAACCGCACGAGAACGGCCACCTCCTTCGGCACATCGGTACGGGTCGCCCCCTCTCTGTCGCCGCCGACGGCCTGAAGGTTGCCGACGGGAACGGGGAGATCTTCGAGGTCGTCGTCGTCGAGAGCGGCGAGGACGCGGTGAACAGGGTCGCCTCGCAGGCTGACGTGGTGGTGGTGGTCGCGGGCAACGATCCTCACATCAACGGACGCGAGACCGAGGACCGTACGACCCTGGCCCTCCCCGCCCACCAGGAACGCCTGCTGCGCGCGGCCCGCACGGCCAACCCGAACACGGTGCTGGCGCTGGTCTCGGCGTACCCGTACGCGGTCGATCACGCGGAGGTGCCGGCGCTGCTGTGGACGGCCCACGGCGGCCAGGCCGCCGGCAGCGCCCTGGCCCGGATCCTGGCGGGCGACGTCTCCCCCGCCGGCCGCCTCCCGCAGACCTGGTACGCAGACGACTCCGACCTGCCCGGTCTCCTCGACTACGACGTGATCGGCGGCCGCCAGACGTACCTCTACTTCGAGGGCGCGCCCCTCTTCCCGTTCGGCCACGGCCTGTCGTACGCGTCCTTCTCCTACGAAGGCCTCACGACTCGCGTCGAGGACGGGACATTGCATGTGTCCTTCACGGTCGCCAACACCGGCGATGTCATCGCGGACGAGGTTGCCCAGCTCTACACCCGGGCCGTGGAGCCGTCGGTGCCACGGCCGCGCAGGGAACTGGCCGCGCACCGGCGTGTGACGCTCGCGCCCGGGGAGGTCACGGAGATCGCCTTCCGGGTGCCGATGTCGGCCTTCGCGTTCTGGGACGTCGCGCAGGGACGTCACCGGGTCGCACCGGGCCTCTACGAGATCCTCGTCGGCGCCTCCAGCGAGGACATCCGCCTGGCCCGGACCGTCGGCCTCGACGGCGAGCCGTCCGTCCCCCGGCCGGTCATGGTGGACGGCCTGGACGCGGTGGACTTCGACGAGCAGAGCGACACGGAGATCGTGGACCGGGCGAAGACATCGGGTGACTCCGTCACCCCTGTGACCGGCCTGAGGGGCGAGCTGGTGTTCCGTGACTGTGACTTCGGAGAAGGGGCCGCGGGGATCACGGTGGAGGCCGCGGGCGAGGGCACGGTCGAACTCTCGCTGGGTGACGGTCCGGTGCTGGCGGTGCTCACGCTGTCCCCGGTTGCGGCCGGCCCCTATGACTACGCCACGGTGAGCGCCCCCGTCGTCGTTGCGGCCGGTGTGCACGACGTCCGCCTCGGGCTGTGCGGCCCGGTGCGACTCGCGCGCTTCGCCTTCGCCGTCTGAGGTCCCCATCGGCCCCTGTGCACGGGAGTCGCCGCAGAGGAGTCCGGCACCGGAAGGCTTCGGTTCCGGACTCGGCCTCTCCAGGTCCGCGTTCGACATGGTCGGGCTCCGGCCCGGCCGGTCCGACGCTGCCGGCGCCGTGGCGGCGGGTGGTGCCGGCGGGCCGGCGCCCGAACCGGTCGCGCTGGGGTCACTGCTCGGCAGCCGGCTCCGGAGCGGCCCCTGGGCGTCCGCCGCGCAGGTCGTGCAACGGACAGGCGTACGGGATCCGTACCTGGCGCTCTGCCTCGAACGCGCCCGGTGGAACGGCTCGAAGACGCCCTCGTACGCACCCGGGCTCCGGACGCCGCTCGGGCGTTGGCCTCCGTGATCAGGAGAGGCTCCTGGCCCGAAGAGTCGGCGGCAACCTCCGCGACGGATCGTCGAAGCGCTTCAATCGATCGAGTGACGGTAGTGAGGAACTTCCGACGAAGCAAGAAGGCTGCCGCAAGGGAGTCCTCTTTCTTACCAGGCATTGACATCACATCTTAGGTGGTGACAGCGTCGAAGCGCTTCACCAACCAACCGATGACTTTCAGCTCGTGAGGTGTCCCTCCCGTGGGTTCTGCTTCCCAGCCCCCGTTCGGTGGCCGTTCCGCGATCCCGCGATCCCGTGGGACCAGGTGCACGGGGTCGCCACAACTGTGCCGGTGGAGAGGTGCGCCTTCCACTGGGACCACCGGCCGACCATCGTCTGCGGCACCGACAGCCTCGGGCGTGAGCGCCCGTGGTGAATCTGTCGCGCGGTCCGCACGGGGGCACGACGAGGACGCTTGCTCCGAGGCCCCGCACACCGGTCGGCCGACGACGGCCTCTTGCCGGGGCCTGGGCCGCGAGGGCCCGGCACGGAGCACATCGAGTACCTGCGCCGACACAGCCGCGACCGTGTGGCCGTGCGCCGACCACGCAGGCGGCCGCGGCTGCGACGTGCCCATTCGACTGGCCTGGCCGCGTCGGCGGTCACGCTGCCGGCGTCGCCGCCGGTCCCCGGCGGTTGCCCGGTGACCTGGAGATGATCGGCGAGCCGCTGGACCTCCCCGGCATCGACTTCCACGGGCCGGTGACCGTCGCCGCCACGCCCCACCGCGGGGACGACTCCGAGCCCCGCACCGCGGTCGGCATCGGCGTCGGCGTCGGCGTCGGCGTCGGCGTCGGCGTCGGCGTCGGCGTCGGCGTCGGCGTCGGCGTCGGCGAGCTGGATCCGTACGGCGCCCGGCACACCACCATGGGCCGCTCCGTCGTCCCGGCCGCGCTCACGGAGCTCCTCCGCGACCCGCGTCCCGCTACCCACGCCTCCCACCGGTCCGGATCACCGGGAACGGCTCGGCCGAGGACGACACCCTCGCCCCCGACGGCCTGTCCCACGACCCGGACCGGAGCGCCGACCCGGCCGACCACCTCGCCGCCGTCGCGGATGCCGTCGCGGATGCCGTCGCGGCCGGCGAGGACGCTCATTCGAACGCCCAAGGACAGCTACCGCTGGTACCGGGGCCTGATCACCGCGCACCGCGCGCGGACGGAGGAAACCACCCGATGAAGTTCACCGACGGCTACTGGCTGATGCGTCCCGGAGTGACCGCGGGCTACGCCACCGAGGTCGCGGACGTCCGGGCCGACGAGCACCGGGTAACCCTCTACGCGCCGGTGAAGCACGTGCGCGGCCGAGGCGGCACGCTCAACAGCGCGCTGCTGACGGTCGAGTGCTGGTCTCCGGCCGAGGGCGTGATCGGGGTGCGTGCCACCCACCACGCCGGCTCGGTGCGCCGGGGGCCCGAGTTCGCACTGCCCGGCGCGCAACCGGACGTGGGCAAGGTGTACCGGGACGGCGCGGTTGTCGAGCTCGGTGCGGGTGAGCTGTCACTGCGGGTGGACACCTCCCAGCCGTGGCGCCTGGAGTTCTCCGCCGACGGCCGGGTGCTGACCTCCGTGGGCGAACGCGGCATCGGCTTCGTCACCGACGCCGCCGACCGTCACCACATGCTGGGCCAACTCGCCCTGGGCGTCGGCGAGCTGGTGTACGGACTCGGCGAGCGCTTCACCCCGTTCGTCAGGAACGGGCAGTCCGTGGACATCTGGCAGGCGGACGGCGGCACCAGCAGCGAGCAGGCGTACAAGAACGTCCCGTTCCACCTGACGAACCGCGGCTACGGCGTCTTCGTGAACCACCCCGGCAAGGTGAGTTACGAGGTCGGTTCCGAGGCGGTCGGCCAGGTCCAGTTCAGCGTCGAGGACCAGACCCTGGAGTACTTCGTCATCCACGGCCCCACCCCCAAGCAGGTCCTGGAGCGTTACACGGCCCTCACCGGCCGCCCCGCGCTGCCGCCCGCCTGGGCACTCGGCCTGTGGCTGACCACCTCCTTCACCACCGACTACGACGAGGCCACCGTCAACCGCTTCGTCGACGGCATGGCCGAACGCGGCATCCCGCTCAGCGTGTTCCACTTCGACTGCTTCTGGATGCGCGCCTACCAGTGGTGCGACTTCGACTGGGACTCCGCCACCTTCCCCGACCCGACCGGCATGCTGACCCGCCTCAAGGAACGGGGGCTGCGGATCTCCGCCTGGATCAACCCCTACATCGCGCAGAAGTCGGCCCTGTTCGAGGAGGGCATGCGCGAGGGGCATCTGGTGCGCCGTCCGGACGGCAGCGTGTGGCAGTGGGACCTGTGGCAGCCCGGCATGGCCCTGGTGGACTTCACCAGCCCGGCCGCCCGCGCCTGGTACACCGGCAAGCTCCGCAGCCTGCTCGACACGGGCGTGGACTGCTTCAAGACCGACTTCGGTGAGCGCATCCCCACGGACGTCGTCTGGCACGACGGCTCCGACCCCGAGCGGATGCACAACTATTACACCCACCTCTACAACGAGGCCGTGTTCGAGTTGCTGCGCGAGGTCCGTGGCGAGGGCGAGGCGCTGCTCTTCGCCCGCTCGGCGACCGCCGGCGGTCAGCAGTATCCCGTCCACTGGGGCGGCGACTGCGAGTCCCACTTCAACGCCATGGCCGAGTCCCTGCGCGGCGGCCTCTCCCTCGGTCTGTCCGGCTTCGGGTTCTGGAGCCATGACATCGGCGGTTTCGAGGGCACCCCCACCCCCGCGGTCTTCAAGCGCTGGGTGCAGTTCGGCCTGCTCTCCTCGCACAGCCGGCTGCACGGCAGCAAGTCCTACCGCGTGCCATGGGACTACGGCGACGAAGCCGTCGACGTCACCCGCTCCTTCACCCTCCTCAAGCACCGCCTCGCCCCCTACCTCCAGCGCGCCGCCCAGCAGGCGCACGCCACGGGCGTCCCGGTGATGCGCGCGATGGTCCTGGAATTCCCCGACGACCCAGCCGCGGCCACGCTCGACCGGCAGTACCTGCTCGGCGACGACCTCCTCGTCGCCCCGGTCTTCACCGACGACGGCACGGTCGACTACTACGTGCCCGAGGGGACGTGGACCAACGTCCTGACAGGCGTCCAGATCACCGGCCCCCGATGGGTGCGCGAGCAGCACGGCTTCCACACCCTGCCGCTGCTCGCCCGCCCGGATTCCGTCATCCCGCTCGCCGCGGACGACCAACATCCCGTCTCCGCCTGGGCGGACGGCGTCGAACTACGGGTCCACGCCTTCGCCGACGGGGCGGAGCGCACCGTCGTGATCCCGCGCACCGACGGCCCCGGCGAGACCGCCCGCTTCCACCTGCGCCGCCAGGGCGACCGCCTCCACGTGACCACCGACAGCCCGCACCCCTGGCAGCTGCGGATCGGCAGCCCGAACGCGACGTTGCACACCCGGCCGGCCGGCACCTCGGAGGCCGACCTGCCGTACCCGGCCTGAACCCGGCAGTCGGAGTGAGGTCCCTGCGGGGCCCCGCCCTGGGCGCGGTTCCTCGCCGACGCCGGAGCCCTCCCGGGATCCGAGCCCTGACGGGCTTCGGATCCCGGGAGCGGCGGTCATCCGGCGGACAGGGTGGTCCACTTCTGGTTGGAGCCGCTGTGGCAGTCCCAGAGCTGGAGCTGTGTGCCGTCGGTGGTGGAGGAGCCCGGGACGTCGAGGCAGCGGCCGGAGGCGGGGTTGCGGTAACCGCCGTTGTAGGGCTGCCAGACCTGGTTGGCGCCGCCGTGGCAGGCCCAGAGCTGCACCTTGGTGCCGTTGGCCGTACCCCAGCCGGCGGCGTCGACGCACTTGCCCAGGGAGCGCAGGGTGCCGTCGGTGTAGGCGGACCAGTACTGGTTGGCGCCGCCGCCGCAGCTCCACGTCTGGACGGCGGTCCCGTCGGCGGTGCCGGCGCCGCTGACGTCCAGGCACTTGCCGGTGATGCCGGACTGTACGCGTGCGGGGGCGGGGGCGGGGTTCCTCAGCCACCCGGCGCTGTCCGCGGCCTGGACGCCGCGGTGGAAGGCGTCGGCCATCTTCCGGTAGCCCGCGTCGTCGGGGTGCAGGGCGTCGGCCAGGTCGGCCGTGGTCAGGCCGCTCATGTCCACGTACGCGACGCGCTTGCCCGCGGCCTGTGCCTCGCTCACGATGCCGGGAACGGCCCGGTTGTAGGCGGCACGGTACTGCTCCTCGGATCCGCTGGTGGACACGACCAGGGAGGCGACGAGGACGGTGGCGTCGGGGGCGGCGGCGGTGATCCGCCCGACCAGGGACTTCAGCCGGGCGGTGGCGGTGGAGACCTGGTGGGACCGGTTCAGGTCGTTGGTGCCGATGTGCAGCGTCACGACGTTGGGCCGGTAGCGGGTCAGCGAGGCGTCGGCGAGCGCGGCGATCTGCTCGATCAGGTATCCGGAGTGGCCTTCGTTGTCGGGGTCGGACATCGAACCGGCCCGCCCCGTGCCCACGAAGTCCAGCGGATGGCCGTCCGCCGCGAGCCTGTCCCACAGCGGGCCCCGGTAGCCGTTGCCCGTGCTGCTTCCCACGCCCCAGGTGATCGAGTCGCCCAACGGCATGACGCGTAGGGGCGTGTCGGAGGCGGCGGAGGCCGCACCGGCCGGGGTCGCCCCTGCCGCCGTCACCCCGGTCAGCCCGAGCGCGGCGGCGACAAGCGTGATCAATGGGCGCATCCAGGACTTGCTCATGCAATTTCCTTTCTCGCGTTACGGGAGCGTGGTCCACTTCTGGTTGTTCTGGCCGTTGCAGGTCCACAGGACGACGGGGGTCCCGTTGACGGTGCCGGCCCCGTTCGCGTCGAGGCACAGACCGGCGTGGACGTTGCGCACCGACCCGTCGGCCTGCCTGGTCCACTTCTGGTTGTCCTGACCGTTGCAGGGCCAGATGACGACCGGTGTGCCGTTGGTGGTGCCCTGGCCGGAGGCGTCCAGGCACTTGTCGCCGTAGACGCGGATCTCGCCACCGGCCCACATGGTCCAGAGCTGGTTGGCGGCGGTGTGGCAGTCCCAGATCAGCGCCTTCGTCCCGGCCGCCGTGGCGGCGCGGTCCACGTCCAGGCAGCGGCCGGACCCGGTACCGCGCAGACGTGCGGTGGTGGCGCCCAGCGGGCTGCCTCCGGTCACCTTGAACACGGCGACACCGTGCGCGGGCACGCTCGCGGAGATCTGGCCGGTGGTGCTCGACGTACCGCCGGTCCACAGGTCGGTGAGGGCGAACGACTGCCCGGCGAGGCCGACCTGCGCGGCCGTGGCGGTGATGGTCGTGGGGCTTCCTCCCCTGTTGAGCAGGCCCACGGCGACGGAGCCGTCGGCCAGGGGCTTGGCGAACACCTCGGTGCTGCCGTCGTCGCGGACCCGGCGTCCGCCCGCGCCCAGCGGGTCCTGGTTCACCGCCACCAGGCGGGGGTTGCGCAGGATGGCGCTCACGTCGGCGGACATGGTGCGGATGTCGTTGCCGGCCATGAGCGGAGCGCCCAGCAGCGCCCACAGGGAGAAGTGGGTGCGGGACTCGGTCAGGGACAGCCCGGGGCGGCCGACGACCAGCATGTCGGGGTCGTTCCAGTGCCCCGGACCCGACTGCGCGGCCAGTGGTGCGGTGATGTCCAGGACGTTGCCGACGCCCATCGGGTAGCTGTTGGTGTTGGTGTTCTGCCAGATGTCGAGCAGATCCTCGGTCGTCCGCCACAGGTCGGCGACCTCACCCCAGTCGTAGGTGGCGCCGGTGGGGGCGTGGAAGCTGTTGGGGTTGATGCTGTAGACGATCGGGCGGCCGGTGGCGCGCAGGGCGTCGCGCATGATCGTGAACCGTTCGATCTGTTCGCCCAGGGTGCCGCTGCCGGAGCACCAGTCGTACTTGAGGTAGTCGACGCCCCAGGAGGCGAAGGCGGCGGCGTCGTGGGCCTCGTGGCCCTTGCTGCCCGTCGAGCCGGGGTAGGTGCCCACGCCCTGGGCGCACGTTTTCTCGTTGGGGGCCTGGTAGATGCCGAACTTCAGGCCCTTGCCGTGGATGTAGTCCCCGAGCGCCTTCATGCCGCTGGGGAACGTGGTCGGATTGGCCCGGAGGTTGCCCGCCGCGTCGCGCTGCGGGTCGAACCAGCAGTCGTCGACGACGACGTACTGGTAACCCGCGTCCTTCATGCCCGAGGACACCATCGTGTCGGCGGCCTGACGGACCTGAGCCTCGGTGATCCCGCATCCGAAGCTGTTCCAGCTGTTCCAGCCCATCGGCGGGGTGAGCGCCGGGCTGCCCGGCGCGGCCTCGGCGCCCGTGTGGACGGTGGCGGTGGCGGTGACGCAGGCGGCGAGCGTCAGCGTGGCGGCCGCGAGGAGGCGCGGTAATCGTCGGTACAGGGGGACCATGGGGTTCTTCCTTCCTGGCCCGCACGGCGTGGGCCGCCGTGCGGGCCTGATCGTCGGGGTCATGAGCTGGTGCTCGGGTGCCCGCGGGGTTCAGCGCCGCAGGGTGAGCAGGCCCGGTCGGTACGGCAGTTGCTGGTAGGGGGTGCCCTGAGGTGTGGCGGGGTCGTAGCCCTGGTAGAGGAACTGCAGGTTGCAGGGGTCGATGGTCATGGTCTGGTCGGCGTCGACGCGGATCAGGTCCCCGTGGCTGATGTCGTCGGTCCACGTGGCACCGCTGTTGGCCTTGCCCGCGAAGGGGCTGCTCTCGCTGCCGGCCTGGAGGGTCCACGGACCGTTCAGGCCGGAGGCGGTGAACGAGCGGAAGTAGCGGTCCTCGTTCGCCCCCCGGGCCTCGACGATCATGAGGTACTGGTTCCGTCCCTGGACCTTGTAGACCTCCGGCGCCTCGAACAGGTTCTTCGCGGTGTCGCTCATGACCGTCGTGTACGACGAACCGAAGCTGCCCGGGAAGTTCCCGATCGGCAGGGTCGACCGGTAGATCTTGCCGTTGTCGTCTGCGAAGAACAGGTGCATGTTCTGGTCGTCGCCGATCAGGGTCGGGTCGATGGGGCCGGACTCGGGGAGGCTGCCGGTGAACAGCGGCTGCGGGGCGGACCAGCCGTTGGGATCGGTCGGGTCGCTGGACGTGCGGTAGGTGAACGGCCAGGCGGTGCCCCACCCGTTCGAGGCCAGTACCCAGATGTTCTTGGGCGCGAAGTAGAACAGCTTGGGCGCCACCGCCAGGCCCTGGTTCATCCCGGTCTGGGTGGCCGTCGCCATGTCCGACCAGTCGGAGAAGGGACGGAACGCCATCGTGCCCCACGACGAACCGTCGGACGTGGTCGCGTAGACCAGGTTCTGGCCGTTGTACGGCACCGTGGTGAAGTCCTTCAGCGCGCTCCACCCGTTCGCCGGACGGGCCAGCGGGCCGGTCGAGGTCCACCGGTACGTCGACGGGAGCGGACACGTGTCGCCCGGCTCGGACAGGCCGGTCCACTTCTGGTTGTCACCGCCGTGGCAGTGCCACAGCTGCACCGCGGTGCCGTTGGCCGCGCCACCGCCCGACACGTCCAAGCACAAGCCGGACTCCGCGGCGACGATCGTGCCGTCGGCGCCGACCCGCCACCGCTGGTTCGTACCGCCGTTACAGCTCCATATCACCGGCCGGGTCCCGGCCGTGGTGGCGTGGCCCGGAACGTCCAGGCACTTGCCGCCGTACACGGTCAGCCGATTGTCGTCCGTCAGCGTCCACCGCTGGTTGGTCCCGCCGTGGCAGTCCCAGATCTGCAGGTTCGTGCCGTCGCCCTGGCCGGCGCCCGGCACATCGAGACACCGGCCGGAACCGACACCCCGCAAGGCGCCGCTGGTGGCCGCGTGGGCCGGTCCGGCGACGAGCATCGCCGCCAGCGAGACCAGAGCCGCAAGCACGGCGGGGAGCGCCAGGAACCGGTGTCCGCTGCGGATTTGGCGTCTGCGCATGGTGACCTCTCACATCCTTGAGTAAGCGGTTCGAGCGCCCCGGCCCGGAACCGGGCCCCTTCACGGGCGCGGTGGCATGAGGTTCCCGGTCTCCGGCGCCGCCGGACGAAGCCGTACCGCGTTTCTGGGGCTCGTCTCACCGCTGTCGGTGAAACATGCTTCCTCCGGGCCCGAACGGTCCGCGTGGTCGACCGCTGCAACGAGGACCCGATTGTTCGAAATAACGAACAGCGTGCGAGACTTCGCGCACAAGATAGATTCGACCCTAGGCTCCGTCAACGTTTCCGACGCGTTCCGTTCCGACGCATGACGCCCGCCCGGATAACGAAATTGCCGGGCCGTCACAGAAGTTGACCTCCCTATGGGATGCCGTTTACGTTCAGCGTCGACCGTGTCGCACCATTCGGCCTGTTCGGTATATCGGATATTCGAGGTACGGGGACCACCCCAGCCCTGGGCGAGGTGGGCCGGAACCTGGAAGCACTCGTTGTCGATCCGGAGTGGTACGCACGAAGTCGGGCGTGTCCCGCTCGAACTCTTCCGGACGGTTCTTTCGCCGTTTCGCCTGGGATCACTTCCCCTGGATGGGGAGAATTCCAGCCGCCAGGTGTCGGATTTTCTGGGGTCACTCCAGGCCGAAGGGGCGGGTGGACGCTTGACGCATCCGTCACCGGCTCACCCAGCGTCCAGAGAGCCGACGAATTCAGGCCGCCGCCGCGCGCCGCTGGGCCGATCGCCGCGACGAGCGATGCGCTTGTTCGGCATAACGAACAGTGAGCGGGCTTCGAGCAGAAGATAGGTTTGGTCCGTGGTTCCGTCAATGTTCCCGACGAGTGCCGTTCGGCGCATTTCGCGCCGCCCGGATACCGAAGACCCCGCACCGTCACACACGTTGACTTCCGTACGGGAAACCCTTTACGTTCGGTGCCGAACCCGTCCGGCAGTTCGACCCGCGTTCGGAATATCGGTCATTCGCGGTGCGAGAGCGGCCTCGCCCCCGGAAGGAACCCACCCCCCATGCCCCGAACCGCGCGCTTTACAGGCGCGGCGGACTTCGACGCCCTCGAGATCCAGGCGGTGTTTCTCGTGGGAAAACCGCCCGTCCACGCAATGCATTCTGAAAAAGAACGGTTCTTGGACATCGCCGGACCGCGGCTCGGCCGACTCGCCGCGGTCGGCGCCGAAACGCTCGCGCTGCCGGGCCTGCTGCCCCTAGCAGGGTGGCGGCCGTAGGTCCGGCCGGCAGCACGTTCGGGTGCTCGCCCGGCATGGCCGTGTGCAGTGCACCATCGCGCCCACCAGGGTCTACACGTGCGTCAGCGTGCGCAGCGGCAAGGTCGCCGACGTCTACCGTGCGTCGAACGCGGACGGCACCGCCGTCATCCAGTGGCTCGTCACCGCGCGTCGAACCAGCGGTGGGCCTTCCCGTCCCCGGGGACGGCCATCACGCCATCGCCTGTGTCCGCAGCGGCGAGGCGCTCGACGTGGTGGGGCCCTCGGCGGAGGACAGCGCGGCGGTCGTGCGGATGACCGCCGACGGCCGTACCGCGACGTCGGCAGTTCCGACCAGCGATGGACCTTCCATCGCGTCACCGGCTAGGGAGCTGAGGGTGGAGGCGGAAGCCTCGTCGGGTGTCAGCGACCGAGCAATCGCTCTCTCGTCATCGAAAGGTGCAAGATGTCTTCCTTCATCAGCAGACGGCGCCTGCTGCAAGCAGCCGGGGCCACGGTCGCCGCATCTGCCACGGGATCCCTCATGGGCACATCTCCTGCGCAGGCGGCCGTTCCTCCCGCAAGGGCCGACTTAGGGGTCTCGGCGCACCCCTTCGAACTCGGCCAGGTCCGGCTCACCGCAAGCCGATGGCTGGACAACCAGCACCGAACGCAGAACTATCTGCGGTTCATCGATGTCGACCGGCTGCTCTACAACTTCCGCACCAACCACCGGCTCTCCACCGACGGCGCCGCCGCCAACGGCGGCTGGGACGCACCGGACTTCCCCTTCCGCACCCACGTCCAAGGGCACTTCCTCACGGCCTGGGCACAGCTGTACGCCGTGACCGGGGACACCGTCTGCCGGGACAAGGCCACCTACATGGTCGCGGAGCTGGCCACATGCCAGGCCAACAACGGCGCCGCCGGCTTCAACGCCGGGTACCTCTCCGGCTACCCCGAGTCCGACTTCACCGCTCTCGAACAGCGGACCCTGAGCAACGGCAACGTGCCATACTACACCATCCACAAGACCCTCGCCGGCCTGCTGGACGTATGGCGCCACATCGGCAGCACACAGGCCCGTGACGTGCTGCTCGCCCTGGCCGGATGGGTCGACCGGCGCACCGGCAGGCTGAGCAGCCAGCAGATGCAGGCCATGCTGCAGACCGAGTTCGGCGGCATGAACACCGTGCTGACCGACCTCTACCAGCAGACGGGCGACGCGCGGTGGCTCACCGTCGCCCAGCGGTTCGACCACGCCGCGGTGTTCAACCCCCTGGCGTCCGGCCAGGACCAGCTCAGCGGACTGCACGCCAACACCCAGGTGCCCAAGTGGATCGGGGCCGCCCGGGAGTACAAGGCCACCGGCACGACCCGCTACCGGGACATCGCCACCGACGCCTGGAACTTCACCGTCAACGCGCACACCTACGCCATCGGTGGCAACAGCCAGGCGGAACACTTCCGCGCCCCGAACGCCATCGCCGGCTACCTGAACAAGGACACGTGCGAAAGCTGCAACACCTTCAACATGCTCACCCTCACCCGGGAGTTGTTCGCGCTGGACCCGAACCGGGTCGCGCTGTTTGACTACTACGAGCGGGCGTGGCTCAACCAGATGATCGGCCAGCAGAACCCGGCCGACGACCACGGCCACGTCACCTACTTCACTCCCCTCAACCCGGGAGGCCGGCGCGGGGTGGGTCCGGCGTGGGGCGGCGGCACCTGGAGCACCGACTACGGCACCTTCTGGTGCTGCCAGGGCACGGGCCTGGAGATGCACACCAGGCTGATGGACTCCATCTACTTCCGCAGTGACGACACGCTGATCGTGAACCTGTTCGTGCCCTCGGTGCTCAACTGGTCGGGGCGCGGAGTCACTGTCACCCAGACCACGACGTACCCCGTCAGCGACACCACGACCCTGCAGGTCACCGGCAACGTCAGCGGCACGTGGGCCATGCGCATCCGCATCCCGAGCTGGACCGCCGGGGCCACGATCAGCGTCAACGGCACGCGGCAGAACATCACCACCACCCCAGGCAGCTACGCCACCCTGACCCGCTCCTGGACCTCCGGCGACACGGTCACCGTCCGTCTGCCCATGCGGGTCATCATGCGAACGGCCAACGACAACCCGAACGTCACCGCGATCACCTACGGCCCGGTGGTCCTGTCCGGCGACTACGGTGGCTCCTCGCTCAGCTCCCTCCCGACGCTGAACACGTCGTCGATCACACGAACCAGCAGCAGTTCGCTCGCCTTCACTGCCACCGCCAACGGCTCCACCGTCAACCTGGGCCCGTTCCACGACGCGCACGGCCACAACTACACCGTCTACTGGAACACCAGCGGCACCGTCCGGCTCGCCAACGTGGGCAGCGGTCTCGTGCTGGGCATCCAGAACATGTCCACGGCCGACGGTGGCCGCGCTCTGCAATGGAACGACTCGGGCACCGCCGACCACGACTGGCACATGATCGCCGACGGAAACGCGGTCCGCTTCCGCAATGCCCACAGCGGCAAGGTGCTCGGCGTCTTGAACATGTCGACGGCAGACGGCGCGACCGTCCTGCAGTGGTCGGACAACGGCACCGCCGACCACCGATGGACGCTGCTCGACCAGGGAGACGGGACCTACAGGATCCGCAACGAGAACAGCGGCAAGTTGCTCGCCATCGCGAACAACTCCACCGCTGCGGGTGCGTTCGCAGTCCAGGACTCGGACGACGGCACGGCCGACAACCGGTGGCGCATCGTGAGGGACTAGCCCGCCGAGGAAGCGCATCCTGGTCGGCTTCCATCCTCCACCGCGTTCGACCTTTCGACCTTCGTACGTTTCAGCCGCAGGCATCTGTCCGTGGTGCTCGCGGCCCTGGTCGCGTCGGCCGCGACGCACGTCGCCGGACCGGCCCACGCGGCCACCAGCGGCGCATTGAGCTTCTTCGAGTTGGCCACCGATCGGGTGCTTGCGACTGAGCGCTTCAGCGTCGAGTGGGCGGCTGCAGCGTCCGGTGCCAGCAGCTTGATGAGCCGGGACAAGGGTCCACTCGAAGCTTGCCGGCCTGAACGCCAACCCGGCGGCAAGGCCGGTGAGCGACGATCAGGCTGTTGTCAGCCGCCGGCTCTAAGGTCGGCCCTATGACATCAGACCTGGTCCAGGACTCATGGACTCGCATCGACGCGTGGCTGCGCGAGCACGCGCCCCGCACGTTTGCCACGCTTCGGCCGCCCGCAGGAGACGAGGAGATCGCAGCAGCGCAACAGGAACTGGGGGTCACCTTTCCTTCGGACCTGGTCGCATCACTCCTCCGGCACAACGGGGCGCTGGAGGGACCTGAGGCTTTCCGCTTCAGCACGGGCGACCGGCCGCTCGGAGTGAGCGGAATCCTCGGGGACACCGGGTTCATGCGCGGCATCGACCAGGGCCCCGACGGGGAGACCGAGGGCTACTGGCTTCACGACTACGTGAAGTTCGGTTCTTACGACGTGACGTCGGACGGTCTTCTGATGGATTGCCGTACCGGGCGGGACTCCTTCGGTGTAATCGGACGGTTCTTCGACGAGACCGGCACCAGTTTCGGGCAGGCCGGCTCGCTGGGGGAGTATCTGGCCGAACTGGCCGGCACGCTTGAGCGCGGCCAGGACGCCGGTGTCGTCACCTTCAACGGCCGGCTGTTCTGGGAGGGGCGTCCGCCTGCCAGGCCGCAGTACAGTGCCGACGATCCTCTTCCCGCACCGGATGAGCAGCTGCCGGAGCTGGACCTGTCCTACAGTCCCACCGACCTCCTCCACGTGAGCCACCTGGACGGGCATGAGGAACTCGGTGCGCTGCTCGCAGTCCTGCCGTATGAGCAGGTGGTCGATGCCGCGCGGAAGCAGCTGCGCAGACTGGCGGTCGAAACGGGCCTGAACAACTACCCGGAGGTCAAGACAGCCCTGGACTCGTGGGAGCGCGGTGTGGCCCCGCCACAGCCGGACCAGACCGGCCCGCTCGCCTTGCGACTCCGCGCGGTGCTCGCACAGGCCGACGCCGGCCGCGACCACACACGCAGGTGGGCCGCGGAGAAAATAGCCCTTGGGATCTGGGGGTCCCCGTACAGGTCCGTGTGCGAGAGCGCGGAGACCCGGAGTCACTTCACTCTCGACTGGCGTGCGGATCTGCATGCGGACCTGGGCAATCAGCCCCTGCCACCGATACCTGACGACCGATTCTGGGGGGTGCTGCGCAACCCCGCCATCGACTCCAGTTGGTACGCGGCCCAGTACAGCCAAGATCAGGACTGACCCCAGAGGTTTCGGTTCCGGGTGAGCGCTTCATGTGGCGGTCATCGCCAGACGAAGCGCTCACTAAGGATCCTCAGCGCTGCCGCTCCAGCGTGAGGATGGCCTTGACGATTGACGTCATGCGGTTGGGGCTGCATCGGGACCTGCGGAAGATCCGCCAGGACTTCAGGCTCGCGACACCGCGCTCGACGGGCGCTCGCGCGGCGGCCAGTCAGCATGGTGACCCACTCCACGAGCGCATGCGGCAGGTCAAGTGCGGCAGAATGGATGACCAACGAGGCCCCCGAGCAACGTGATTGAGACATCAGACATCTCGATCAACAGCTCGGGGGCCTCGTTCGTTGCGCTTCACGACCATCACCCGATCGGTGGCCAACTCGAAGAAGCTCATTGCGGGCTGTCGGTTCCGGCCGGTGTCTGAGCCAGGAACCCCGCGTAAGCGCCAAGCGCGTGTTCTGGATCGTCGACAACGGCTCCTCCCGTCGCGGCGATCAAGGTCGGCCGGTGGCCGTCAGCGAGTGTTGAAGCGCTTCACTCGATACTCGAGCCGTAGCACAGGCATTGACATCACACCCGGGGCAATGGAAGCGTCGAAGCGCTTCACTACCCCGGTCATCCCCCGGCCGGCACCGGATTCCAGAAAGGACACCGTCATGTCCCGGAAGTCCACGAAGAGAAGCGTCACGGATGTACTGGTAGCCATGCTGATGGCGATCTCGGCGCTGATCGCGGCGCTCGTACTGACCGGCACCTCGGCCGCCACCGCGTCGGCCGCGTCACTGACCGAGGTGACCAACTTCGGTAGCAACCCCGGAAACCTGCGGATGTACGTCTACCGGCCCGACAGCGCTCCGGCCCGCCCGGCCGTGCTGGTGGCAGTGCACTACTGCACCGGTACGGGGCCGGCCTTCTACACCAACACGGAGTTCGCCCGCCTGGCCGACCAGTACGGGTTCATCGTCGTCTACCCGGACGCGAACGTCAGCGGGCAGTGCTTCGACGTCTCCTCGCCCCAGGCGCTCAAGCATGACGGGGGCAGTGACCCCACGAGCATCGCCTCGATGGTCCGGTACACCCTGCAGAACATGAACGCCGACCCCGGCCGGGTCTACGTCACCGGCGCCTCGTCCGGCGCGATGACGACCAATGTCATGCTCGGCGCGTACCCCGACCTGTTCAAGGCCGGCGCGGCGTTCATGGGTGTGCCGTTCGGCTGCTTCGCCACCACCAACGGCTCCGGCTGGAACACCGACTGCGCCACCGGCAAGATCAGCAAGACCCCGCAGGAGTGGGGCGACCTCGTCCGCAACGCCTACCCCGGGTACACCGGCCCCCGGCCGCGGATGCAGCTGTGGCACGGTACCGAGGACGAAGCGCTGTACTACGCGAACTTCGGTGAAGAGATCAAGCAGTGGACCAATGTGCTCGGGGTGAGCCAGACCCCGGTCTTCACCGACTCCCCGCAGCCCAACTGGACCCGCACCCGCTACGGCTCCACCGGTGCGCAGGCACCCGTCGAGGCGAACAGCTTCCAGGGTGTCGGGCACTCCCTGCCCGAAAGCGGCATGGCGGCCCGGGCCATCGCCTTCTTCGGACTCGACGGCTCCGGCAGGACCACCACCGGTCCGGTCCACGCCACCGGTTCCGGCAAGTGCCTGGACGTGCCCGGCTTTTCGCAGACCAACGGCACCCAGACGCAGATCTGGGACTGCAACGGCGGCACGAACCAGACCTGGACGAGTACGTCGGCCAAGCAGCTCACCGTCTACGGCGGCGCGAAGTGCCTCGACGCAACCGGCACCACGGCCGGCGCCAAAGTCGCGATATGGGACTGCAACGGCGGCACCAGCCAGCAATGGAACCGCAACTCCAACGGCACCGTCACCAGCGTCCAGTCAGGCCTGTGCCTGGATGTGACCGGTGCCTCCACCGCCAGTGGCGCACTGGTCGAACTGTGGGACTGCAACGGGGGCAGCAACCAGCAGTGGCGCCTCGGCTGACACGACCGCTCGTTCGACTCCTCACGTCGTCATCGCCCCTGCGGATGTGCTCTGATCTCCGGGGTTGCCGACGCAAGCGCTTCGACCACCGTCTACGGACCCTGACCCGTCGACTGCGCGCGCCGCCCCGCCGTTCCCTCCCGATGGTTTCTGAAGTCTGGAGATGTCATGCAATTGTCACGCCGTGGTGTTCTGATCCTGGGCGCAGCGGGCGCGGCCCTCGCCGGAGGTCTCCCCACGGGCTCGGCTCGGGCCGCCGGAACGGCCGACGGAACGGACGCCTCGACGCGCACCGAGCGTCTGTATCTGTCCGGAGAGGACGCCGACCACCCGGTCGACTGGGACTTCCTTTGCACCAGCGGTCGACGCAGCGGCAGTTGGGGCAGCATCCCGGTTCCGTCCAACTGGGAGTTCCACGGATACGGTACGTACAACTACGGGTGGAATCTGCGCCCGGAGGAAAAAGGTCACTACCGGCACACCTTCACGCCGCCCGCCCACTGGCGTGACAGACGCCTCTTTCTCGTCTTCGAAGGGTCGATGACCGACACCGAGGCGTGGATCAACGGCGAGTCGGCCGGTCCCGTCCGCCGCGGCGGCTTCTACCGGTTCCGTCACGAGGTGACCGGAAAGCTGCGGCCGGGCCGGGACAACCTCCTGGAGGTGACCGTCAGCAAGGAGTCCGCCGACGACTCCGTCAACAGGGCCGAACGTCTCGGAGACTACTGGAACTTCGGCGGCATCTACCGGCCCGTCCATCTTGAGGCGTTCCCGCTCCAGCACATCGAACGCATCGCCGTCGACGCCCGCGCCGACGGCACGCTGCGGATCGACGCCCACCTGTCGGGTACCGGTTCCGCGGACCGTCTCGTCGCCCAGGTCACCGACCTCTCCGGGCGCCCGGTCGGCGCCCCGTTCACCGCGGCCGTCGCTTCCGGCGACACGACGGTGACCCTCAGGACCGCTGTCGACTCCCCCCGGCAGTGGACGGCGGAGACACCGCACCTCTACCGCGTCGAGGTCGCGCTCCGCGCCGACGACGACCGCACCGTCCACCGCGTCGACGAGAGATTCGGCTTCCGCACCGTCGAGGTGCGCCCCGGCGACGGTGTGTACGTCAACGGCGTCAAGGTCCTCCTCAAGGGGGCCAACCGGCACACCATCTGGCCCACGTCCGGCCGGGCGACCAGCGCACGCATCAGCCGCAAGGACATCCTCCTGATGAAGGAGATGAACATGAACGCGGTCCGGATGTCCCACTACCCGCCGGACCCGCACTTCCTCGACCTCGCCGACGAACTCGGGCTGTACGTGCTCGACGAACTGGCCGGCTGGCAGAAGTCCTACGACGAGGCGGCAGGCAGACCCCTCGTCGCCTCGATGGTCGCCCGTGACGTCAACCACCCGTCGATCCTGTTCTGGTGCAACGGCAACGAAGGCGGCTGGAACACCGCCCTCGACGGCGACTACGCCCGCCACGACCCCCAGCAGCGCACCGTTCTCCACCCCTGGGCGAACTTCGGCGGCATCAACACCGACCACTACGAGACGTACGACAGCACGCGCCGCATCCTCCGGGAACGGGGGGACGTCTTCATGCCCACCGAGTTCCTCCACGGTCTCTACGACGGCGGCGCCGGGGCAGGGCTCGACGACTACTGGAAGCTGATGGGCCGTGAACGGCTCTCTGCCGGAGGCTTCCTGTGGTCACTGATCGACGAGGGCATCGTGCGGGACGACCTCGGCGGCGCCATCGATGTGGCGGGCAACGCCGCACCCGACGGCATCCTCGGCCCCTTCCGTGAGAAGGAGGCCAGCTTCTACACGATCAAGGACATCTGGTCGCCCGTGCAACTCGCCGAGCCGGAGCGGTTCACCTCCGGTTTGCCGAACGACTTCGACGGGCGGATCCACCTCACCAACCACTACGCCTTCACCAACACCCGTACCTGCCGGTTCACTTGGCGGCTCCTGGACTTCCACACCCCGTCGCAGCGGCGGGACGGCCACACGATCCGCGCCCAAGGCACCGCCTCCGCGCCGGACATCGAGCCCGGCGCGCAAGGAGTGCTGCGCCTGCCCCTGCCGTCCAGTTGGCGACGCGCCGACGCCATCGCGCTCACCGTCACCGACGCCGACGGACACGAGCTCCACAGCTGGACCTGGACCATCACATCCGCCACCGACCAGGCCCGACGGCTGGTACGGACGGGCCCGGGACCCGCCGTACGCGGCCGACTCGCGGACGACAGGCTCACCCTCGTATCCCGCCACACCACCGTCACGCTCGACGCCACGACGGGCATGCTGGCCGGCGTCACCCACCGAGGGAGGGACTTCGCGCTGTCCCGTGGCCCACTGCCCACCACCGGGACGGCCGGCCTCGGCCGCCTGACGCACGGGCCCGACGGCAACGGCTACACGGTGGAGGCCACGTACTCCGGCGTCCTGCGCCACGTCCGGTGGCATCTGCACCGCAGCGGCTGGCTGCAGTTGGACTACCGCTACCACCTCAGCGGCGAGCACGACCTCTTCGGCGTCGGCTTCGACCATCCCGAATCGCAGGTGACCGGCGTGACATGGCTCGGCCACGGACCGCACAGGGTGTGGAAGAACCGGCTGCGCGGCGTCGCGACGGACGTCTGGACGAAGCAGTACAACGACACCGCGACCGGTGCCGACGGCTGGGTGTACCCGGAGTTCAAGGGCTACCACGCCGACGTCCGCTGGGCGTCCCTGCACACTACCGCCGGACGCATCACCATGGTCTCCGAGGACGAGAACCTCTACCTCCGCCTCTTCACCCCCCGGTTCGGCCCCGACCCCCGCCACACCGCGCCGCCCTTCCCGAAGGGCGATCTCTCCTTCCTCGACGCCATCCCGGCCATCGGTACCAAGTTCGACCCACCGGCCGCCCTCGGCCCCAGCGGCGCCGCCACCACGGCGACAGGCGACTACGGCCGGACCCTGTACTTCTGGTTCTCCCAGTAGCACCTCCCCCCTCGCCGACGCCGCAATATGCGGCCGGGCCCCCTGCCGACCGGCGCTGCTCCTCGCCGCCCACGACGGCGTCGGCGCTCTGGGCCGGGTGACCATCCGTCCGGAGTCGCTTGTCTCGGTTGCCACCCCTCGACTCCGCGATCGGTGGCGACTCACCCGCCCCGAACGCGTCGCGATCGGCCGGCTCGGGCCACGCGGTGTCACCTCGATCGTCTTCGCGGTGCTCGCCTCCATCCAGCCTGTGGTCCTGTGCCCTACCTTCCCGAATCCCCGGCCGCTCCGCATCGGGACCGGGCAGGGGCGGGGGCCCAGCCGCGATCGCCCAGCAGGTCACGCTCGACGACATCCGAATACTCGACGAGATGGCGCAGGTCTTCGCCGGCCTCGCGGCCGCCTACGGAGGCACCCACGCCCGCTCGGCGCCGGCGGCGTATCTTTCGGACGACGTCGGACAGTTGCCCGCCGCAGCCACCGCAGGGCAGATCCGGCGTGACGTGCTCTCGGGCGCCTCACGCCTCTCGCATCTCCTCGCTTCGATGACCCAGGACGCGGGCAACCACAGCCTGGCGCAACGCCATTACCGGGCCGCGCTCGCACTGGGAGCCGGCCCCACGCCCCGGCCGACCCCGCACGGCCGTCGCCGCGCGGCGCCGGAGCTCCGGCCCGTCAGCCCGGCCCGGAGGTGTCCAAGGCGAGGATCAGAAGGGTGACATCGTCCTGGATCTTGGTGGCGAACCGACTCAGGTCGGCCCAGATCTCGTCGGGCAGCTGGTCGAGGCCCACACCGGTCATACGGGCCAGCCGCTCGACGAAGGGGTAGAAGGCGCCGGAGTCGTTCCGTGCCTCCAGGACACCGTCCGACGCCAGGAGCAGCCGGTCCCCGGGCAGCAGCGACACCGTGGCGGCGGTTCCCGGCATGACGTCGGCGAGCCCCAGTCCCAGGGGCGGTCCGGGGTCGAGTTCCAGGGTGCTCACGGCGCCGCCGCGCAGCAGGACCGGCGACGGGTGGCCGCAGGCCAGGACGCGGACCTCCCGCCCGCGCGGCGCGAAGTCCAGGAAGACGGCCGTGGCGAAGAGTTCCGCGTGCTCCGTCCCCGCCGAGTCGACCACGAGCCTGCGGTCCAGCCGCGCGGCGATCGCCTCCGCGTCCACGTCGTCCAGCACGGCCTCGCGGAACGCCCCCAGGACGGAGGCGACCGTCGCGACAGCCGACAGACCGTGCCCCTGCACGTCGCCGAGGACCGCCCGCACCCCGTGGGGGCCGGACCGGACGTCGAAGAAGTCGCCTCCCACCAGCGTGCCGCGCTCGGCGGCGCGGTACAGGCTCGCGCAGAGCACGGGCCCGACCCGACGCCGTACGTCCGGGACGATGGCCCGTTGGGCCGTCTCGGCGACGGTACGTTCCAGGTCGAGCTGCTCGTCCCGGCGCCCGCGGACGAAGGAGACGAAGATGCTCAGGGTCGCGACGAAGCCGAGGGTGAAGAGGTCGGTGTTACCGGGCCGGTTCAAATGGAAGAGGGGAACGGTCAACAGCGCGATCGTCGCGGCGCCGAGGAAGGCCGTGGCCAAGGGTCCGTAGGCCAGGACGGCCAGCGGAGGCACCGCGCCGAGCAGGAAGCCGATGTCCAGCGGAACGGATTCGGTGAGGGAGGCCGCTCCGACCCCGACGAGCAGCAGCACGGGCAGGACCCGCACCCAGCGGGGTGGCGGGGCCCCGCGCAGCCAGCTCCGCCGGTACGCCCCGGCCGCCGCCTTCTGTGGCTTGATCACACCTCCAGGCTCCTATGCCGGAGTGCGCCGTGCACCCCACGGCCGAGCCGGCCAGAAGTCCGCGCTACCACGACTCACTTCCAGAAGGAGGGTGAGACGGCTGGACGGTCAGCCATGTCGACTCCAGACAGCGATCGGAGGTCGCTTACCGTAATCACGGTAGCTGTCGTCGCTCAGGGGGACACGCTGGAGGAACGAGCGAGCGGCATCGGGGCTGCCCGGCGCGGCCCGGCGGCCCGCGAGGGGGGTTCGCCCACCGGGTAGGGCGGGGAACCCGGCCGACGGGCGCGCAGCGACGGCGGTATGCCGCGGCGGTGACGGTGAGCCGGACTGCGGCCCAGAGAGGGCGTCGATATCCTGGACGGGAGAGTTTCGTCGACTTTCGAGACGCGTGCAGGAGTGACGCCATGGACCTGCTGCCGGTCGAGATCAAGGTCAACATCGAGGGCGACGTGGCGGGGGCACTGACGGCTCTCGGCGCCTCGCAGGGCGTACTGATGACGCGTCGGATCTGGTTCGCCGACGACCGGGACGGCGCCGCGCAGGGGAAGCTGCTGCTGCTGGACGGCGGTGTGATCGTACGGTTCCGGGTCGGGGGTGGACGGGACGACCTGACCGTCAAGTTGCGTCCCTGCACCCGGGAACAGCTGGTCGGCCGGTTCTCCGCCCCGTTCGAAGTGGAGCAGCTGTCCGTCACGTACAGGATCGAGGAGGACTGGTCGCAGAACGGCCGTGTGCTCGCCGCCTCCCTGGTGCACGATCACCCGCCGGGCGTCCTGGAGGCCGCGGTGGAGCCCGGGGGCGATCCCAACGCGCCGATCGACGCGGTGCAGGACCAGTTCGTGCACGCCTGCGCGCGCGACGTCCGGTTCGACGGGCTGGTCGCCCTGGGGCCGATCCACTCGACGAAGGTGGAGGACGTGCCGCTCGACGATCTGGAGGTCGACCTGGAAGCCTGGTCGGTCGCCGGCCTGGACTTCCTGGAGGCCGCGATCCGCGTGAAGCCCAAGGACGGGGACGATGAGGACGAGCTGAGGGCGCGGGCCGAGCGGAAGCAGCGCAAGCTCGAAGAGGCGGTGCGCGAACGAGGGGTGACGCTGTCAGAGGTCCACGACAGCAAGACCCATCGCGTGCTCACCGCGCTGGTGGCGGCCGCCCAGGGTTGACGGTCCGCCCTCGTCACCAGCCACGAAGCCTGACCACCCGCCCGCCGAGGTACGGCCCGCGTCCAGGGACGCGGCGGGAGGTGGACCAGGATCCACTACACGTGCCCCCGGGGTCGTTTCAACGGACGATGCCGTGGGTCTGGGGGGCCGAGGTGGGACGGGCGCGGGAGAGTCTCACGGCGGTTCCGCGGGCGTTCTCGAAGGCCACGACCGCGTTGCCGTCCTTCCGCCAGGGCGGGGCGCCGCACCACGGTCCGATCCGGCGGAACTGCTCCAGGGCGCCCGCGTACAGCATCGACTTCAGCATGTGGTGGGCCAGGAGGTGCCGCAGGAGCGGCAGACGTTCGTCGTCGGGCGCGACCTGGTCGAACGATACGGCGACCCGCTTGAGCATGTTCCTGGACAGCGGGGTGACGGGGACGGAGCCGAAGGAGGACCGCTCGGTGAGTTCGTCGAGCGCGTGCAGGTAGATCCCGGCGAGCGGACTGCCGTACGGAGCCTTGCGCACCGCCTGGCGGGCGAACCGCAGCATGCGCCGGTCGCTGCCGAACCACTTGGCGCACCAGTACTGGAGGGCCTGCCAGTGTCCCTCGTAGTGGTAGGGCGCGCGGGCGACGAGCCCGTCCCAGAGCGGCCTGAACGCCGCGCGGCGGTACTGGGCACCGCGTGCCGCCGTGATCATGACGACCCACGGGCCCGGGTTCGCGGGGTCGAGCAGCGCTGCCTTCCGTGCCTCCTCGATCGCGGCGGGGAGCATTGCCTTGAAACGCTCCATGTTCGAGGTCATGACCTCGTGGGCGTATCCGCCGCCCCGGATCGCCCACGCGCGGTGGACCATCAGGCTCGCGTGGAGGGTCGCGGCGTCGCAGTTGTCCGGCTCGGCGGCGCGCCAGGCGTCGAGCCAGGCGTCGTCCTCCTCGGCGGCCTGCTGGAGGAGCTTGAGCCGGGTCCAGCGCTCGTCCCAGTCCTCGCCGGCTTCGCCGACGTATCGCGCGGCGGTCTTCCAGTTCCCCTGCCAGGCGGCGCCGGCGACGGCCTGGCGCTCCTCCCGAAGGTGCGCCGCCGGGGGCGGGCCGGGGCGTTGGGAGTCGAGTGCCTCACGCGGCGGAAGTCCGTGCTCGGTGGCGACGAAGCGCTCCGCGGCCCAGGTGGTGGCGCGTTGGGGGCTGACCAGGACGTGGTAGAGCCCGCCGAGAAGGACCGCGAGCACGGTGCCGAGGAAGAGTGTCACGGCGGGAGATCATTCCCGACCTTGTCACTCTCCGCAATAGTCCAGGCCAACGGAAACGGGGAGGTCAGAGCCCGGGAGACAGGCCGCGCTCCTCGGCCGCCGAGCGCGCGGTGACCAAGAGCGAGCACATCGCGCGCCCCCGGCCCCGTACCGTCCGAGGCTCGCGGACCGCGTTCGGACGCGCCTCGCGGGCAGCCGGATCACGGCGGGCTTCTGCGCACCCGTCAGCGCACCGATACAGGTGTGCGATTGTCAGCCGCACGTGATAGTCACTACACCCACGGGTGGAAGGATCATCAACCACCTGTGCGCTACAGCAAGGGGTGGGGATATGGCGTTGCTCCGGGACTTGGGGAACACGCTGGGACGATGGACGGGCCGGCCCGTCGCGCGCGTCGACAAGGATTCCGGCGATCCGGACGCCCGGCGCGTCCGCGTGGCAGCCGAGGCCTCGGACTGGGCGACGGTACGGGACGTGCTCGACGCACGGCCCGAGAGCGAGGACCGCACGGGTCTCCTCTGGGCCGTCGGCGACGTCGTCGGCACGGAACGCTGGATCGCCGACGTCATGGCGGCGGATCCCCAGGCTCCACTGCCGCGGCTGGTGGCTGCCGTCCGCCACATCAGCTGGGCCTGGGAGGCCAGGACGGGCGCCCGTGCCTCGCAGGTGTCCCGTGAGCAGTTCCAGCTCTTCCACGACCGGCTGGCCACGGCCGAGACGTGGCTCTACGAGGTCGCCGAGCGCGAACCCGGCTGGACCTCGCCCTGGTACGCCCTCCAGGTCACCGGCCGGGGACTCCAGGTCGAGCGGGACGTGGCACGGCGTCGCTTCGAGGCGACCGTGCGCCGCGACCCCCACCACCTGGGCGCGCACCAGCAGCGGTTGCAGCAGGTCTGTGAGAAGTGGAGCGGCTCCCACGAGGAGATGCACGCGTTCGCCCGGACGTCGGCCTTCGCGGCGCCCGGGGGGACGCCCCTCGGCCAGCTCGTCGCGGTCGCGCACCTGGAGCACTGGCTGGCCCTCGACTCCGGCCCCGACTTTCGCTACATCAGGCGCCCCGAGGTGATCGCCTCGCTCTGCGAGGCCGCCGACCACTCGATCCGCCACCCGGACTTCGTACGGGGACGCAACTGGCTCCAGGTCTACAACACCTTCGCCATGGCGTTCTCGCTGGCAGGCGACGTCGCCTCCGCACGGGAGTGCTTCCGGGCCACCGAGGGGCGGGTCACCGAGTTCCCCTGGCAGTACCTCAACGGCTCGGACCCGGCCAAGGCGTACAAGGAGTACCGCGCCTACGCCGGAGGCTGACGGTAGCGGGACAGGCACGACCCGGTCGGACCCGGGAGGGAGCAGGGGGTACGAGAGCTCCCGCTCCCCCACGGCCCGCCGTCCGGAGGCCCTGGGACCCCGGGGCCCTTCCATGGCCCCTCGCCACACACGCCGTTCGAGTACGGCACTCCCGCGCAGCGCAGCGGCCGGCTCCGGGTCCGCCCACGGCCGAGTGCGGACCGGAGCACGGAGCGACTCCCGAGCCGCGCACCAGGCGGGTCCGGGTTCACCCACGGGCTGCGTCCCGAGGCGCGCAGAGCCCGGGTCCCCAGCCGCGCAGAGCCCGAGTCCCCAGCCGCACACAGCATCCGCCCACCGCGACCGCCCACCCCACCCCGCCCGCCCGCCCGCCCGCCACACGCACGCACGCACGCACGACACACCCGATCACGCCCCCGCCGCGCCATAGAGCGGGCGGGCACGCACCGAAGGACCGTCCCAGGTGTCCCAGTCCCAGACTTTCGAGACCTCCCCGACCGCCCACACCTTCCAAGTGGACCTGCGCGGACTGGTCGACCTGCTCTCCCACCACCTCTACTCCAGCCCCCGGGTCTACCTGCGCGAGCTGCTGCAGAACGCTGTCGACGCCATCACCGCCCGGCAGGCCCTCACGCCCGACGCCGCCGGCGCGATCACCGTGCGCACCGGAGAGACGCTGACCATCACGGACACCGGCATCGGCCTGTCCGAGGCCGACGTACACCGGTTCCTCGCCACGATCGGACGCAGCTCCAAGCGGACCGTCGACGGGGCGCTCGACGGCGCGGGACTCGACGCGGCGCGCGGCGAGTTCATCGGCCAGTTCGGCATCGGCCTGCTCGCCTGCTTCGTCGTCGCCGACGAGATCACCGTGCTGAGCCGGTCCGCCGCCGACCCGGCCGCGCCCACCGTGGAATGGCGCGGCCACTCCGACGGCCGCTACACCATCCGGACCCTGCCGTCCGCGACGCTCCCCGAGCCCGGCACCACCGTGACGCTCGTCCCGCGCGCCGACAACGCGGAATGGACCACCCCCCAGCAGGTCGTCTCCCTCGCCCGGCATTACGGCGGACTCCTCCGCCACGACGTGACCGTCATCGACACGCGCGGCGAGAGCCACCGGATCAACGCGGCGCCGCCGTGGGAGCGGACGCACCGCTCCCCGCTCGCCAAGCGGGAGGCGTACACCGCGTACTGCCGCGAGCTCTTCGACTTCGCCCCGCTCGACACCATCGAGCTGGACCTGCCGGCCGCCGGACTGCGCGGTGTCGCCTACGTCCTGCCGACGGCGGTCAGCCCGGCCCAGCGCGCCGGGCACCGCGTCCACCTCAAGGGCATGCTCCTCACCGACCAGGCCCCCGAACTGCTCCCCGAATGGGCGTTCTTCGTCCGCTGTGTCGTCGACACCACCAGCCTGCGGCCGACCGCCTCCCGCGAGTCGCTGTACGAGGACGGCACGCTGTCCGCCGTACGCGATGCCCTCGGCGACCGGATACGCGAGTGGCTCACCGGACTCGCCGCCCGTGACCCCGCCCTCCTGCACCGCTTCATCGACAGCCACCACCTCGCGGTCAAGGCGCTCGCCCGCCACGACGACGAGCTGCTGCGCATCGTGCTGCCCTGGCTGCCGTTCGAGACCTCCGACGGCAACGTCACCCTGGAGGAGTTCGCGCGGACCCACCCGACGCTCCTCGTGACCCGAAGCGTCGAGGAGTTCCGTCAGGTCGCGCCGATCGCCTCGGCAGCCGGACTCGGTGTCGTCAACGGCGGCTACACCTACGACCGCGACCTCGTCCACCGGCTGCCCGAGATCAGGCCCGGCACCACGGTCGACGACCTCGACCCGACCACCGTCACCGCGCACCTCGACGCCGTCGACCCCGGCGCCGAACTGCGGGCCGCCGCCTTCCTCGCGGTCGCCCGCGAGACGATCGGTGTCCACGACTGCGACGTCGTCCTCCGCGACTTCCAGCCCGTCACCGCCCCCGCCCTGCTGCTCGACAACCGCGACGCCCGGCACGAACGGACGCGGTCCAGCCTCGCCGCCGACAGCGACGGCCTGTGGGGGGACATCCTCAACTCCCTCCGCGACGAGACCCCGCGCGCCCAGCTCGTCCTGAACCACCTCAACCCGCTGGTCCGCCAGGCCCTCACGATCGGCGAGCGCGGTCTCGCGATCACCACCGCCGAAGCCCTGTACGGCCAGGCACTGCTGCTCAGCCGACGTCCGCTGCGCGCCAGCGAGAGCGCCCTGCTCAACCGGGCCTTCATCGGCCTGCTCACCCACGCCATGCACCAGCCCGGCGAGGCGGCCCCCGGCTCCGAGCCCCGGAAGGAACTGTAAATGCTGGACACCCCCGAGGCGGTTCTCGAGGCGCTCCGTGAGAATCACGAGCGCCCCCACGGGCTGGCGCGCACCGTCACCGCGGAGGAACTCGTCGAGACCGCCGAGGTCTTCGAGAAGCCCGATGTGCTCGTCACCGCCCTCCTGGAACTGATGACGGCGTACGAGTTCACCGGCGAGCACCGCAAGTCGCCCGTCGCCTTCGCCCGCATCCTCAAGTTGTGGGACGCCTCCTCCGAGGCCTTCAGCCCCTACGAGGCCCACCAGGTCTTCTGGCGCTTCAAGTGGGTGACCACCTCGCTCCTGCAGGTGCCCGAGGTGCCCCTGGCGTCGATCGGCGGCTGGATCGACCAAATGCGCAGCCGGTACGAGGCCGCCGACCACGCCGTCCAGCCCGTGGCGGCCATGCGCTACCACCTGGCGCACCACACCGGCACCGGGCTCGCCGACGCGTACGACCTTTGGGCCACCCGCCCCCGCACCGAGCTCAGCGACTGCGAGGCCTGCGAGACCCGGCACCACGCCTGGCACCACCTCGTCTCGGGCGACGACGCCGCCGCCCTCGCCCTCTGGCAGCCGGTCCTCGACGGCGAGCAGCGATGCAGCGAGGAACCCCAGATGAGCCAGGCGCGGGCGCTGCTCCCGCTGCTGCGCGCGGGACGCACCGACGAGGCGCGCTCCCACCACCTCACCGGCTACCGCAAGGTGCGCGGCACCACCGGCATGCAGGCCGAAGTCGGCTACCACCTGGAGTTCTGCGCCCACTCCCGCAACGAGGGCCGCGGCCTGGAGATCCTCGCGGAGAACCGGTCCCTCTTCGAGGCGAAGGGCGCCCCGCTGGACCACCTGTACTTCCTCACCGGTACGGAGGTCCTCATCGCCCGGCTCGTCGAGGCCGGCCACGACGACACCGCCGTCGCCGGCCCGCCCGGCCGTGCCTGGACCGCCGCCGAGCTCCTCACGCACGTCCGCGGCGAGGCCGAAGCCCTCGCCGCCGCCTTCGACAGCCGCAATGGCACCACGTCCGTCGGCGACGGCCGCCGGGCCCGGCTCGCCCTGGCCCCGCTGCTCGACGAGCCCCTCCCGCTCGGCCTGCGCGCGACCGCGGCCCGCACCGTGTCGGCCGGCGCCACGCCCGCGACCCCGGCCCCCGCACGGATCGGGATTCCCGACGACTTCGCCACCCTGGTGCGCGAGGCCCGCCGCATGGCGCGGGACGGCCACCCCGGCGACAGCAGGCTCTGGGCGTGCGTCGCCGAACGGCTCGCCGACGCCACCGAGCCGTACGACGACACCCTCGGCCCCGAAGGCCTCCTGGCCGCGGAACTCGCCGAACACAGAGCGGAGCAGCTCTGGTTCAAGGACCGCCACACGAGCGGTGCCGCCGAACTCGACACGGCCGTGCGGCACTTCGAGGGTCTGGACATGCCCTGGCACGCGCTCGCCGCCAGGGCCCGCTCTCGCGCCTGGACCGCCGCCCCGGGGTCCCGCGACGGCGAAATGGCCGCCCCCGACCGCGCCTCGATCCGGACCGCCCTCGACGACATGCTCCGCGAGGCGGACAAGCTGCTCATCGCGACCCCCTTCGACGGCGAGCCGCTCGGCGACGGGGAGGCCGCTTTCGGCACCGACCTGCGCGCCGAGCGCATCCTCGCGTACCTCTCCCTCCGCTACTCGGTGACGTTCGCCGCGCACCTGGAGCTGCACGCCGCTCTGGCGCGCGCGGAGGAGGACGAGAAGGACCAGGAGGGTTCGGAGGGGACGGACGACGTCGACACCCTCACCGAGCGGTTCGAGAGGAGCGTCGACACCCTGTGCTCCGAGGCGTCCCGTCTCGGCTACCCCCACCAAGCCGCCAACGCCCGTCAGTTCCGCGCCGACCTGCTGGCGCGCCGCGGTGACCTGACCGAGGCCGAACAGGAACTCCGCGCCGCCCTCCAGGAGATCGAATCCGCCGACCGGCCCTGGCGCCTGCCGCGCCCGTCCATCCATCTCGCGCAGTTGCTCCTCGCCCAGGACCGGCCGCAGGAGGCGACGGACCTGCTCCACTCCGCGATCGCCGACGCCGTCGCCCACGACGACCCCACCCTCCCGCTCGGCCCGACGTACCTGCTGCTCGGCCACGCCGCGACACATCTCGACGACGTGAACGGAGCCGTACGCCACCTCTCCGAGGCCGCCGCCCGTTTCGACCGGACGGACGACCCCGGGAGCGCCATCGAGGCGCGCCTCCAGCTCGCCGACGTCCTCGCCCGGTCCGGCCGGCAGGCCGACGCCGTGGCCGTGCTGGAGTCCGCCCTCGCCGACGTGCCGCCCACCGTCGACGAACGCATGCTCGCCCAGGGGCGCCTGACCCTGGGCCGCGGCCTGCGCGACCTGGAGGAGTACCTCCCGGCAGCCGAGGAGCTGCTCCGTCTCGCCGACACCGTCGCGGGCTGGTCCGCGAAGGACCGTGGCGGCGTCCTCACGCTGGTGGCGGCCGAGGCGGCGACCACTCTTGCCCTCGCCGAGCGCTGGGAGGCGGCGGACACGGCGTACGAACGCGCCCTCGCCGCCCACGCCGAGGCCCCCAACCCCCCGCTCATCACCCTGATGATGCGGGAGTTCGCCCGTCTCACCCTCCAGACCCGCGACAGCGAGGGCACCGACACGGCGCTCGAGTACCTGGCCCGAGCCGACGCGGTCCTCGCCGCTCTGCCCTCCGGCGAGGAGGACTTCGCCGTCTGGTACGAACGCGGCGAGAACCACTACCGGCGCGCCCGGGTCCTCGCCGAGGCGGGGCGCTTCGACGAGGCCCTCCCGGAGGCCGAGTCCGCCATCGCCGCACACGACGAGGGCGGCGAACGGGGCGAAATCCCACGGGCCGAGGCGGTCCGCATCGCGGCCCTGATCGAAGGCGACGGCCTCGACCGCGCCGCCGCGGCCATCAGCCGTCTGACCGCTGCCTCGGCACGCTCCCGGCAGGCGGGCCACCCCGAGGCGGCCCACATCCTGGACGCCCTCTGCCAGGACCTCCGCTCCCGCTGACGGGCGGCAGGACGACGACGGGGTCAGTGCACCGGCCACAGAGGCCGCTGCACTGACCCCGTCGTCGTGATCCGGAAGGGCGTCAAGTGACTCCTTGCCCGGGGACGACTCCTACAGCGGTTCGAAGACCTTCGGCGTGAACCAAGTGGCCTGCTTGCCCGCATCACCAGGCAGGCGCCGTCCCCCCTCTACGAACAAGGCCGGCGCCGCATCCCGAACCTCGCCGGACATCACCGTCGACGGCAGCGGCCTCGTGGCGACAGGGCCGGAAGATCGCGGTGGTCCCGGGTGTTGCCTCCAGGTATGAAGATCAGCGAAGCCTCCAGAGTCAGCGGTGTGAGTGCGAGATCGTTGCGGCACTACGAGGACGAGGGCCTGATCGTCCCTGGCCGTTTCAGCAATGGGTTCCGTGACTACTGCCAGTCCACGATCGACCGGGTGCTCGTCATCCGCACCCTGCTGGAGTCCGGGCTGCCCGTGCGGCTGATCAGGGAACTCCTGCCCCGTCTCACCGACGGTTCCGATGCCGGCACCGACGCGGTGTGCTCGGAGTTCCTGCACGAAGTGCAGAGTCATCGTGATCGGCTCGCTGCTCGCATCGCCGTTCTCAGCGATCAGCAGGCGGCACTCGACGCCTACCTGCGCGAGGCCCGCCGTACTGATCTCTGACCGGCACTTGACCTTGACGCAAGTGTCAGGCTCCTACGTTCGGTGCATGGAGACCAACGAGCAGCAGCACACTGCCGAGCAGACGATGCGAGCACTGATCCAGCGGTCGCATCGAGGACCGGAGGACCTGGTCCTCATGACCGATCAGCGCCGCCCCACCGCGGGGCGGGGCGAGTACCTGATCCGCGTGGGCGCCGCCGGGGTCAACTTCGCTGACGTCATGCAGACCCGTGGCACGTACGGAGGGGGCCCGCAGGCCCCGTATGCGGCGGGCTTCGAGGCCGCCGGCGAGATCGTGGGCGTCGGCCCGGGTGTCGGGAGTCCGCTGCCGCTCGGCACCCACGTCGTCGGAGTCGGCCCCGGCGCCTTCGCGCAGTACATGACGATGTCGGCCGCGGGGGTACTCCCCGTGCCGTCCGGCTGGAGCGACGCCGCCGCTCTCGGACTGGTGTTGAACTGGGCCACCGCCTTGGCGGCACTGAAACCCCTGGGCGAGATCAAGGCGGGTGAGGTGGTCCTCGTCCATGCCGCGGCCGGAGGTGTGGGGCAGGCCGCCGTTCGCCTCGCCCGCCACTACGGTGCGCGTGTGATCGCCACGGCGTCACCGGCGAAGCACGACACCGTCGAAGCCCTCGGCGCCGACGAGGTCCTGGACAGTCGACGCCCTGATCTGGCCGAGGAGATCACCCGCCTGACCGGCGGCGTCGATCTGGTCCTGGAATCAGTGGGGCAGGCCACGTTCAGGACCAGCCTGTCGGTCACCAAACCCTTCACCGGACGCATCGTCGTGTTCGGCGCCGCGTCCGGCGATGCCACCCTGACGACGCACGACCTGGTCTTCACCCACCAGGTTCAGGTCAAGGGACTGCACATCGGTGCGCTGGCGGGCGCGGCCCCGTCTGTCCACCAGTCGTTGCTCGTCGAGATCGAGGCGCTCATCGCCCGCGGCGTGTATCCGCCGGGTATCCCCCGGGTCCACCCCCTGGCGGAGGGAGCGATGGTGCTGCAGCAGCTCGAAGCGGGCCATACCCGGGGCAAGCTCGCTCTCGACCCCTGGGGTTAGGCACGCCCGCGCGCGCGGGTCATGCTCCCGTGCGGATCGGTTGCTCAGCTGAGGACGAGCGTGGTTGCCAGGGCCGGGCCGAGGGCTCCGCCCATGAGGTGGGCGAGTTGGAACAGGCCGGTGGCGGTGGGACGCGGCGCGGCACACAGGGCTTCGTCAGGCACTGCTGACGTGCTGTCAGCCCGCCGACTCCTCACCTGCCGCCGATTCCCACGCCCCGAGGGTCCGCTAACGCGGGGGCGCCGAATCGTCGGCCGGTGCCGTGCGGACGTTAGGGGTGCGTTGGCGTCGTCTGGAAGGGTCGTGGGTTCGCCGGCCGTAGTCGCCTGTCGCCCGCCGCCGGCGCCCATCCGCCCAGCACGCCGGGCACGCAGCCCGTGAGGGGATCCGATGCACGCCGCCAACGAACAAGCCCACACGTCAGACGGTTCCTCCGCCAAGGCGGTGCCCTCGACCAGGTCCCCCGCGGGCCTCCTGGCCCTGCAGTCGAGCGCGGGGAACGCTGCCGTGGTGCAGATGCTCCGCGAGGCCGGACATCCCTGGGCACAGCCGGAGCAGCATCAGCACGATGCCGGCTGCGGGCATCAGCAGGCCGAGCAACCCACCGTTCAGCGCTCCGCCGTCCATGACGTGCTGCGCACCAGCGGTAGGCCTCTGGACGACGAGACGCGGACCGACATGGAGACCCGGCTCGGCGCCGACTTCTCGGACGTCCGCGTGCACGACGACACTGCCGCTCGGGCCTCCGCTGCCCAGGTCGGTGCCCGCGCCTACACCTCCGGCAACCATGTCGTGCTCGGAGTGGGTGGAGCGGACCAGCACACCCTCGCCCATGAACTGACGCATGTGATCCAGCAGCGTCAGGGCCCTGTGGCGGGGACCGACAACGGCGCGGGACTACGGGTCTCCGACCCGTCGGACCGGTTCGAACGTGAGGCCGAGAGCAATGCCACGCGCGCCATGCGGGGGCCTTCCGCCCAGGCGGTCGCCGCTCCGGGTGCGACGGCCCGGCCTGCCAGTGCGACGACAGGGCCGGTCGCGCTGCAGCGGATGGACATGGATCTGGACGGACATTCGACCACGGGGGGCTTCGCACCGCCCCCTCTTCTTCGCCAACGCACCCTGGACCTTTCCCGTTACGAACCGTCCAGTGATTTTCGTGCGCACGTCCAGGCTTTCAGTAACGCCCAGGACCCTGTGCGTTACGGAGACGTCTGGGTCGGGGATATCGTGATCAGCGACAGGGACCGTCCGCCGACCCAGTACGGTGACGACGGACAGAACAACCACACCACAGCCTGGACCCTGCTGCGGGCAACGCTGACCTCTCATGCGAACAAGGCTGCCGAACACCTGCTCACGTACATCTACAATGAAGTGCAGGAGCTGGACAGCACAAGTGACGCACTGTTCGTCCAGAGAACCAGGCACATGATCCCGCAATTCCGTGCAAAGATCGCGATGACGCAGGGTCTGCTGACGGACATGCGGAACCACGCCGTTCCCGTGCAGGAATGGCAGCATGGTCTGGCGCGGCTCATCAGGCTTTATATGGAGGCCTATCAGCTCAGCCCCGCGGCCTCCTTCGGCGGGAGGTCCGGTGGTGACGCCGAAGGGCACCGGATGGCCTTGCTCCGCAGGGAGGAATCCCGCACGGGGAACGACCGTATGGAGCCCCGGCTCATCATGGACACTATTCTTCGCGGTCTGTACGAACAGCCATCGGACAGTGGCCAGCGCGCGGTTGCGGAGCCGCACTTCTGGAAGACGGTTGCCACGGGATTCCCCAACGTCACAGAATACCTGGCACCCCACTACCAGCAGCTCCACGACGCCCGCACCGCTGTACTGGGGCGAGCCGCACAGCCGACCCTCCAGGAATACCTCAGGAATCCCAACGACGAGCTGCTCAGCCCTCTCGACTTCGGTGTGCTGGACAGCGGGTTCGTGGCCGATGTCGAGGTGGATTCGCATGCGTACACCGGAGAGTTGTGGACCTCTGCCGTCGAACTGAGCCGGCGTGAGCGCCCGCCGACCCAGTTCCGCCCGCTTCAGCGTTCGCACACCATCGCATGGAAAGCGATCTACGAGGCCGCCATCAACGCGACACAGGAGAAGCCGATCGGGCACGTCGTCGGCTGGGCGCAGCGCTCTCTTCAATTCAGCCGGCAGTCCGGGCCGCCTGCCGATGACGAAGGCCGCACGAGCTGGGAAACGCTCAGGGACGGCCTCCACGAAAAAATCACCCGTTGCATCACCCTCCTCGCGTCAGGAGGGGAGAACCGCCCGAACTTCTGGGAGGCCATGCTCAGCATGCTGATCAGAGGATGCCTCACCCTGGAGAACGCGAGCCGACTGGCCACCGGCGGTGGACCCGCCGATGAGAACGGCGAAGCCCGGGGGCACGGAGAGGCCGGCATTCACCAGCGTTTGCTGTACGGCGGCCTGTCGGGCGCGGCCGCCACGGCAGAAGCCCTCGGGCTTCTGGACACCGGCGCACTTCGTACGCAGTCCATCCGCGCCCTGATGGATCGAGAGCGGCAAGCCATGGCGGCCTCGGGGCAGCGACCCATGCGGGTATCGCGCCACCGCCCGGCCACGATAGGTGTGTTGGAGCGCAGCAGGTCGCTCAATGAAGAGATCGAGGGGCCTCGCATCACCCAGGTTCTGGAACACTGGGCCGACACCTCCCAAGAGGCGTACCCGCATGTGCAATTCGACGCCCGCGCCATCATGCTGGAACAAGCCCGCCAACTGCTCCGTACGGATGTGGACGGCAGCAGGGGGGTCCCGCTCAGCGACCGGGAGAGGAACCTGTTCGACATCGTCTGAGCGACCTTGAGCATGTGGGACCGTGGCCGACTTCGTCGTAGCGTTTCGTCGTCGGGAGGCCGGAAACGGTGACGAGAGCCCGTCCGATCGTCATGTCGGGCGGGATTCTCGTCGTTTCGACCGGCCGCCTGCGGTCGTACCGGGGTGTCAGGCGGGCGAGTCGCCCTGGCGCCGACGCCGCCACCAGCGGGGGCGGGTGCGGGGGTGGACGGCACGGCCCAGCCGTCGGCCGACGATCACGTAGCCGAGGAGCGCTCCCGTCGTGTTGAGGAGGACGTCGTCTTGCTGTGGGTGAGGGGGACGGACGCCGGCGAGGCCTCCAGGGTGAGTCTGGCCAGGACCACGGCGAAGGCCACCATGCCCACGAGGGCCGCCAGGGCGATGAGCGCCCGCACGAACCGCCCCGGCCCGCGTCGAACCGGGGCCGCCGCCTTCGCTCTCGCGGGCTCGGCGGGCGCCGCCACCGTCCCGCCGTTCGGCGTGTCTCCAGGGCTGCGGGGCCTCAAGGCCGTCACCCACGCGCCGCGCCGATTCGGGCGGCGCGGCGCGCGGACGGCCGGCCGGTTCAGGCGGTTTCCAGCAGGCCCGCGCGCAAGCGCTTCACGGTGCGCGAGAGCAGGCGCGAGACGTGCATCTGGGAGCAGCCCAGACGTTCCCCTATCTGGGCCTGGGTGAGTTCCTCGACGAACCTCAGATGGATGATGCGCCGATCGCGCTCTTCGAGGTCGGCGATGAGCGGGGCCAGGGACTGGAAGTCCTCCACCAGCTCCATGGCGGGGTCCTCGCTGCCGATGAAGTCGGCGAGGGAGGCGTCGTGGTCCTCGTCGTCACCGCTGAGCACGGCGTCGAGCGACGAGGAGTTGTAGCCGTTGGAGGCCAGCCGCGCCTCGGTCACCTCTTCCTCCGTGAGGCTCATCAGCTCGGCGAGCTCCTTGACCGTCGGCATCCGGCCGAGGCGCGTGCTGAGCTCCTCGGTCGCCTTGGCCAGCTCCACCCGGGCCTCCTGCAGCCGGCGGGGTACGTGCACCGCCCACGAGGTGTCCCGGAAGAACCTCTTGATCTCGCCGACGATGTAGGGCACGGCGAAGGTGGTGAACTCGACCTCCCGTGAGAGCTCGAAGCGGTCGATCGCCTTGATCAGGCCGATCATGCCGACCTGGACGATGTCCTCCATCTCGTCGGCGCGGTGACGGAACCGCCCGGCGGCGTAGCGGACCAGGCTCATGTTCATCTCGATGAGGGTGTTGCGCGCGTACTGGTACTCGTGCGTCCCCTCCTCCAGCACCGCGAGCTCCTGGAAGAAGACCTTCGACAGGGCCCGCGCATCCTTGGGTGCGACCGCCACCGCGTCCGGGATCAGCGGCAGCGTTCCCGTTCCGGCCTCGGTTTCCGTGGCCGACATCGTTGTGACCGTCACACCATTCCCCTTTCACGTGTATCCCTTGCCGGGATGCGTGGCTGTGTGTCGGCTCGCCTACCCGGAGCTTCCACATCCACACCGACGAACTCCCTGAGTGGCGCTCAGCAGCCCTCCTCCGAGCCTCCGTCGGGGCTGCCTCAACGACCGAGGAGGGCGAGCAGCGGGCGCCAGTCATGGTGGCGCTCCTCCGTGCCCTGCGGCACCAGAGCGAAGGTGTCCCGCACGAAGCGGGCAAGGGCCTCCTGGTCGCACCTGATCGTGGCGCAGTGCCCGGCCGGCCCGAGCCGCAGGAGGAGTGTGCCGTCGGGGGCGGGCCGCAGGTGGACGTCTGCCTCGCCGGTGGGCTTCAGCGATCCGGTGAGGACCATCTCACGGTCGAGGCGCCACACCACAGGATCCTCGCCCATGACGTGGAAGGCGATGCTCAAGGCGTGCGGATCGCGGGAGTTGTAGCTGACGGCGGTGTCGATCCGGGCCACCACGTCCGGGGCGAGCAGCTCCATGACCATGGGCTGCGTGACGACGCGCGGTGAGGGGAGCGGGGCGACTGGGGGCTGGGTCATGACGTCCTCCGGCTGAGGCAACTGTGGGCGAGGGGTGCGGTGTTCGCCTGACCCGTCGCGTCTCTGCTACACCTCATGCCCGCACGATGGATGCGTCGATGGTGTCATGGTTTCGTGAAGACCTGATGGGCCGTCAGCGTTGCTCCGGCTCCCGTGGCACGGTCAGATCGGCCAGGTGCGTCGGAGGCGTGGCGGAGGAACGCGTTGAGGCGTCCTGTTCGCGGTCAGCCGGATCCTCGAACGCGGTCCTCGACCCGGAAGGATTCCGTCGTGCCGGTCACGATGATCCTGGTGTTCGGTGTCGGCGTGGCCGTGGCCGTGGCCGTGGCGTGGTGGAGCATCACTCCCGTCTCCGCCGGTCTGCGGAAGCGGCCCCGGGCTCCGGAGAAGTCGAACGCGGACAGGACGAGACCGCGTCCGGCCCCCACCACGCCTGTCACGTCCGTGCAGCGACCCGCTCCCCCGCGCTCGCCCAGGCCGGACCCGGCGGGCCGGTACGGAGCCGGTGCGTGCGTCAGTGCGGAATCCGGTCCGCCGGGTCGGCCGCGCCGGCGTACTCCGGCAGGAGCGAGAGACACGCACGGACCCTCTTCCCCTCCGGCTCGGGCTCCACCGTCAGGCTCTCGCAGACCGCGACGACGATCTCGACGCCGTGCTGTCCGATGCGACGGGGATCGTGTCCGCGCGGTACGGGGGCGGCGGCCTCGCGGTCGAAGACCGAGATCTCCAGGGTGTCCGGACGCAGTTCCAGCAGCAGTCGACAGGGGCCGCCCGTGTGCCGGATCGCGTTGGTCACCAGCTCGCTGACCACCAACTGCGCCAGTTCGACACGCTCGCCCGCCACCGGTTCGGGACGCACGGACGGGGCGGCCGCGAGGAAGTCGGCCGTGAAGGCGCGGGCGGCGGCGATCGCTCCGCCGTGGGAGGCGTCGCCGTAGACGGCGCTTGCGGAAAGCAGCGGCTCCGGTGTCGCACGCTCCACGGTGATCGCGTCCGTCATGGCGCTGGTACTCCCCTCGTCCCGGTGGGTCGGCGCGGCCGGCCACCTCGTACTCCGCCTTCCCGTCTTCATGGTTCCCACACCGCCCGCAACGGGGATCACACCCGACGACGGAACGCCAGGGGACGGCGGCAGGGGCGGACCGGGCTCCTCGTGCCGTCCCCCGCCCGGTGTCCCGGCCCCGTGGCCGCGCCGGTCGAGACAGAGTACGAGGACGGCGCCCCGTGCGCCACGGGGTGTTTCGCGCAGCGCCCGCACGACGGCTCCGGGGCGTCCGCACAGCTCAGGTGGCCGGCACGGGCCGGAGCACGGGCGCCGGGGCCCGTCCGGTGCCGTGTGCTCTCCGGCGGGTGCCTGCCACGCCCGGCCCACCCGGCACCGCAAGGCGAAAGCCCCCGTGAAGAACCGGGGGCTTCCGTCCGGCGCGGCACCGTGCCGCGTCAGACACCGGGCGGATCGACCGACCTCGCGAGCGCCTGGGCGGACCCCCGTCCGCGACGGGCGCCTTCGCCGTCGTGGAGCGGCTGCCCGCCCACGCCCGGAGCGCCGGCGGCCCCGGTGTCCCGAACCGAGCCCGCCGCCGTCGGCACCGTCGTCTCCGTGCTCACCACGTCCGGCCTGGTCCGGGCGGCCGCCACCGGTGGCGGGACCCTCGGCCCATCGCTCCGCCCCGTTCCGTCCGCGCGGCGCGTCGGGGGGCGCGGCGGGAGCTTGCGTGCGGCTCCCGCCGCTCCGGCCCGTGGCGCTGGGATCTTCGGACGGGACTGCGGACTCCGGCTGCCGTGACGGCGGCATCGCCGGGGGCCATGTGCGGCGACGGAACGGTCGGCCCGATCGCCGCGGTGGGTGCCTGGGCGGCCCAGCCGACGCGTGGTGGCGCCCCTGCGCCCCCGGGACCGCGACGGAACGCCGAACGCCGCGAGCGCTTCGGTGCCTCTCCGTTCGGTTTGCCGCTCTTCCGGCGGTCAAACCCGAAGACGGCCTCAGGCGTACGGCGGCATGGGTGCGGCCCGCACCTCCACTGGTGCGGGCCGCACCCGGTGCCGCCGACCCACGGGAAGGGGGGAACCGTGGATCGCCCGGCGTGAGCGTGTCCCGTCGCTCAACACCCGCATGCCCCGGCAACCGGAATCCATGCCACCCACTTCTCGTCACTCCAGAGGCAGCCCGGGGCCAGGAGAGGAAGGCGGGGGCCTAACCTGCCGTCGGGGTCGTTGTCCCCGTCACCGACGGGCGTACCCATGTGATCACCCCCGACGGAACGGTCACCGTCTCCGAACTGAGGGCGGGCGCGTCCTAAGCCCGCCCGGCCGGTGGCGAGCACGAGGTCGTCAACGCCGGTACCGCCCCGCTGGCCTTCGTCGAGGTCGAGCTGAAACAGCGCGCCCCGTCGACGCGCGGGCGGGCCGTGCCGGTGGCATGCCTGACGAAGCATCAAGAGGGCGTCGTCCGGGCCGCGTCGATACGGAGATTCCAGGGGCCCAGGCGATTTCGGGGTGTGAGACGGCGGCGACGGGCAACACGGAGTGAGAACTCGGTGCCCGGCACGGCGGGCCGCGGCCATGTCGTGGCGTTCTTCCGACAGGCGACGCCCCACGGCAACCGGCAACCGTCCCGCCCTTTCGACCGAAGGAGAATCCCATGACCGCACTGCTGGCCCGTATCAAACGATTCGCCCACAGCCCTCAGGGCCGTGGCGCGGCGGCGTCCGTCCGCCGGGCCGCAGCCGACCCCCGCAGGCGCGCCCAGGCCCGGCGCCTGCTGGGCAAGCTGCGCGGCCGCCGCTGACGGCCGTGGCCCCGGCCCGGAGGGCCGGTGCGACGACACCCCGCGCGCTGTACGGCGCGCGGGGTGTCGTCGCACGTGGTGACGCCGCCCGGGGCACGGGAGCCGGGGTCACGCCCAGACGGGCGTCAGGTGGACAGGAGGCGGTGGAACAGGGCGCGGTACTGGCACAGGGCGCGGCGCAGACTCTCGGTGTCGGCCTCCAGTCCCTGGCTCCACTGCCCCTCCAGGGCATGCCGGTGCAGGGCGAAGGTGTCGGCCAGGGCCCTCATCACGTCCCCGACGAGCACGTCCGCCGCGTGGACCGCCTGGCGGGGGTCGTCGACGAACCGACCCTGGACCTCGTGCCAGCGCCTGCGGAACTCTGCTTCCCCGGCGGGGCCGAGCAGGTCCGGGATCTCCTCCGCGTCCGCCTCGCCGGCGGGTCGTGCGGAGCGGGCGTGGTCCGGTCCGTGCTCCCCGGCACCCCCGGCGACGGCACCGGCGCCGTGCGCGTTCTGCCTCGGGTCCTGCGGGGCGGGCGCCGCATGGCGAGGCGGGCCGCCGTGGCCGGGGGGCTCGACTGGCATGGGCGGGGTCTGGGGCGCGACCGGCGGCGCGGGCGGGTGCGCGGACGTCGTCCGCTGGGACGGCACCTGCGGGGGCGGCACCTGCCCGGGGTCGGAGGGCTGGGGCTGGGCGTTCCGGGCGTCGGCGGGCCGGGGCTGGTCGTCCCGGGCGTCGGCAGGCCGCGGCTGATCGTCCCAGGCGTCGGCAGGCCGCGGCTGATCGTCCCGGGCGTCGGCGGTCCCGGGCTGGGCGTGTCGCGGCGCTGTCGGCGCGACCGCCGGACTGTGCTCCGGCGGCGGCCGCTCCGCATCGCCTCCGGCCGTCCCGGACGCGGGGCGCGCGGAGCCGGAACGGTCCTGTCCGGCCCAGGTGTCGGAGCGGTCGGCCGTGGCGTCCGGGCGGCCGGCCATGGGTTCGGGGCGTCGGCCCATCGGGTCCGTCTGGTGGCGTCGGCTCGGCGCCTGAGTCGTGCGCTCGGACCTGTCGTGGTGTCGCATCTCTCCTGCCTCCGCGTCAGGACCGGCGGGTGCCGGTCGGCTCGCCGTCGGCGAGCAGGTCGTCGAAGAGGGTGCGGTAGTGCATCATCGCGCCCCTCAGCTGTTCGGTGGTGGCGGACTTGTCGGTGGTCATCGCACGGACCTCCAGGGCCGCCCGGTACTGCTCCAGGGCGCGGCCGTGTCGCACGGACAGGTCGCGCAGCAGTTGCTCGTACCCCTCGTCGGGGTAGCCGCGGTCGCGCATCAGCGCCGTCACCAGCTCGTCGGCGTCGCGGACGGCGGCCTCGGGCCGGTCCACGAACTCCTCCTGGATGCGCATCCACCGCCGGGCGTACTGTTGCTGCACCTCACCGGGTACGGGCTTGATCTCCAGGTCGGCGAAGCGTCGTGCGCGAGCGTCCAGTTCCTGTTCCGCGGCCCTTCTGCTGCCGGTCGCCTCGACGGCCCGTTCGTACTCGGGCCCGAAGCGATCGCGCAGTCGCGCTCGCCGTCGGCGGTCCACCGCCACGCCGGCGAGGAGCCCGGCAACGACGAGGACCGCGACGACGGCCAGGACGATTGCGGTCGGCATCTGCTCTCACCCTTTCGCGTGCTCTCGCGGAGTCACGCTGTTGTGTCCCGGTTCTTTCGAGCCCCAGGACTCATGGGAGTCCGCGTGCCCCATGGCACCGCACGCAAACCGGGCATCCAGGGACCTTGCGTCACGTGCCGCCCGGCGGTTGGTCCGCTGATGCGGGCGGAGAACCGCCGTGGATGAGGGCGGCACAGCCGGGTAGCCGCGTGGATGGGACCGCCTCGCCCGACGTGTGAGGAGGATGCGACGGCAGCCGAGAGGACCCGGTGACCCCGATGACCCCGAAGAAGCAGCCCCCGCCGCCGGAGCGGAACCGGACCGGCCGCCACGACGTCGAGATCCGCCGCCCGGACAAGGTCCTCTTCCCCGGTGACGGCATCACCAAGGCCGACCTCGCCGGCTACTACCGGACGGTCGCCCCGCGCATGCTTCCCCACCTGCGCGGACGGCCCCTCATGCTGGAACGGCACCCCGACGGCATCGACGGCCCGGCCTTCATGCAGAAGGACGTCCCGGACCATTTCCCGGACTGGATCCACCGCGCCGAGCTGCCCAAGGAGGACGGCAGCGTCACCTACATGGTCTGCGACGACTCCGCCGCCCTGCGCTACCTCGCCGACCAGGCGTGCATCACTCCGCACCGCTTCCTCTCCAGGGCCGACCGGCCCGACCATCCGGACCGGCTGGTGTTCGACCTCGATCCGGCCGGTGAGGACTTCGCCCCGGTACGGGACGCCGCGCTCGGCCTCCACCGGCTCCTGGACGAGCTGGAACTGCCGTCCTTGCTCATGACCACGGGGTCGCGAGGCCTTCACGTCGTGGTGGCCCTCGACCGCCGGGAGCCCTTCGACGACGTACGGAGCTTCGCGCGCGGTGTCGCCGACGTCCTGGCCGCCCGCCACCCCGACCGGTTCACCACCGAGGCCCGGAAGCAGGCCCGTCGCGGCCGCCTCTACCTCGACATCCAGCGCAACGCCTACGCCCAGACCGCCGTCGCCCCCTACGCCGTCCGCGCCCGCCCCGGCGCCCCCGTCGCGGCGCCGCTGGCCTGGGCCGAACTCGACGATCCGGACCTCACCGCCCGCCGCTGGACCCTCGCCACCGTCGACGGTCTGCTCAAGGACGACCCGTGGAAGAACCCCCCTCGGCCCCGCTCCCTCCGAAGGGCCCGCGGCCTCCTCACCGCACTCACCGATGACAGAGGGAGTCCGACGCCATGACACAGCGACGGCGCACGACCGTACGACGGCTGATGGACCAGTACGGGCGGACCCACGCCGACGAAGCCGGCATCACGCTGCGGAACACACCCGCGCCCCTGTACCAGCTCCTCACCCTCTGCGTGCTCTTCTCCGTACGTATCAAGGCCGACATCGCGGTGGCCGCGGCCCGCGAGCTGTTCCGGGCCGGAATGCGCACACCCCGCGCGATGGCGGACGCCACCTGGCAGAACCGGGTGGACGCACTCGGCCGCGCCCACTACCGCCGCTACGACGAGAGCACGGCCACCGCGCTGGGAGCCGGGGCGGAGCTCGTCCTCGACCGGTACCGCGGAGACCTGCGCCGGCTGCGCGACGCGGCCGACGGGGACCCCGGCCGGATCCGCGAGCTGCTGCGGGAGGTCCCCCGCATCGGGCCGGTGGGAGCGGACATCTTCTGCCGCGAGGCCCAGACCGAGTGGCCCGAGCTGCGCCCGTCCTTCGACGACCGGGCCCGCCACGCCGCGTCCGGACTCGGGCTTCCGACCACGCCTCAGGCCCTGGCGCGCCTCGTCGACCCCGACGACCTGCCGAGACTGGCAGCCGCGCTGGTGAGGGTCGAACTGTCCACGGACGCCGTCGACGACCTTCTGAAGACCGGCTGACACGGCGGCGGAGCACCCGGGCCACGGAGGAGGGCGATCTCGCCCGATACCGGTCGCATGCCGACGCCGAACCGTTTCCATACCTGCGGGTCCTAGCGTCCGGCACGACCGTTGTGACCGCCCTCCGCACCCCCGCGAGGAGATTCCGTGCTCGAAGGCTTCGGCGAAGCGCTCGCGGACCGGGAGTACTACCTGCCGCTGCCGAGCGTGGCCGACCCCGGGCCGCGATTCGCTCCCGGCGAGGTGCCGCCGGGCCTTCGCGGCGCCGCCCAGGGCATCTGGACGGCCTGGGGCAGTCCGGGGACCGGGCTCGCCGAGCAGGGCTGGAAGATCCATGTGTCGGCGCGGCTCGACCGGGCGCAGCACGTGCTCGACACGGTCGCCGGGATCTGCTTCTCCGAAGGCGTGCCGTTCAAGCACCTGAGTGCCCGGCTCTTCTTCCTGTTCCTCCATCACAAGCACGCCGCGCGAGCCCAGGCGGGCAAGTTCTGCGCCGTCTACCCGCCGGACACGGCGACCGCCCGCCGACTCCTCGAACGCCTGCGCGACGCGCTCGACGGGGAGGAGGGGCCGTACGTCCTCACCGACCGGCGCTTTCGCGACTCGCGGACGGTCCACTACCGCTACGGCTCCTTCGGTGCCCGCAGCCGGCTGCGGGCCGACGGCACCCGGGAGGGGCTGGTCCGCGACGGCTCCGGCCGCGAGGTCGTGGACCTGCGGCTGCCCGCCTTCCACCCGCCCGCAGGGATCGCGGACCCCTTCGTCGAGCAGGAGGAGAAGCCGCACGAGGGGCCGATCCTGATCCGCGACTACGAGGTGACCCGCGCCGTGCGCCTGAGCAACGCCGGCGGCGCGTACCAGGCCCGGGACCGGCGGACCGGCCGCACCGTCTTCCTCAAGGAGGCCCGCGCCCACAACGGCCTGGTCTTCGACGGGACGGACGCACAGCAGCGGCTGCGGCACGAGTACCGCGTGCTGTGCGCGCTGCACGCGGCCGCCCCCGGGGTGGGCCCGGAGCCGCTGGACCACTTCACCGAGTGGGAGCACGACTTCCTCGTCACCGAGTACGTCGCGGGGCAGCCGCTGGTGGGCTGGCTGAGCCGGACCTCCCCGCTGGCCCGCGCCGACCGCACGGCCGAGTCCGTCGGCGCCTACTACGCGACGTGCCGGCACCTGCTGGGCGCGCTGGACGCCTCGCTCGGGCGGCTGCACGCCGCCGGCTACCGGTTCGGTGACCTCAGCCTGGGCAATGTCGTGGTCACGCCGTCGGGCGGGGTCCGGCTGGTGGACTTCGAGGCGGCCTCGGCGCTGTCCACGGAACCCTCCGGGATCGGCACCCCGGGGTTCACACCACCGCCCGGCCTGCGCCGGACCGACACCGATCCGCTGTTGCAGGACCGGTACGGCATGTCGGCGGTCGCGCTCGCCTTCCTGGCGCCGTTCAACGAGATGGCCGAACACGCACCCGCGAACCTCGCACTGCTGCGCCGCGACCTGGCGGACGTGGCTCCGCCACGGGACCTGTGGCAGCGGGCGACCGCCTTCCACCTGCCGGAGGACCGGACGGCGGGCCGGGCACAGGACCAGGCGCAGAACCGGGCGCATGACCAGGACGCCCCCGTCCGTCTGCCCTCCCCCGCCGACTTGGACACCGATCCTCGCGGCTGCCTCACCCGGCTGGCCGACGACGTGGCCGCGGGGCTCCTTGAGACGGCCGACGCCGACCGGCCGGAATGGGCCTTCCCGCCCTCGCCCGAAGCGTTCCGGACCAACAACGTGTGCCTGGCCTACGGCACGGCAGGGGGGGTGCACGCCCTGCGCCGCGCCGGGGTCGCGGTGCCGGAGGAGATCCTCGAGCGGCTGCGCCGCGACACGCTGGCGCTACGCGACGCGCTGCCCCCGGGACTGCTCGTCGGTTCGGCCGGCATCGCCCGGGTGCTGGCCGACCTCGGCCGGCTGGACGAGGCCGTCGACCTGCTCCGGGACGCCGAGGGCCACCCGCTCACCGCCTCCTGCGGCACGCTGGCCGACGGGCGGGCCGGGGTCGGCCTGGCCTGGTTGGCCCTGCACGGGCTGACCGGGGAGAGCGGCCACCTGGAGCGGGCCGCCGCGGCAGGTGAGGGCCTGCTGCGCACCCCCGACCTGTCGGCCGCCCTCGGCGAGCACGACGCCCGCGGCCTGCTGCACGGCCGCTCGGGGCTCGCCTTCTTCCTCCACCGCCTGGCCCGCGACACCGGCGAGGCCCGCTGGCTGGAGGCGGGCCGCCTGCTGCTCCACCAGGAGCTGGACCGGACCTTCCCGCTGGACGACGGTGCCCTGTCCATCTCCGACAACGCGCGGCTCACCCGTGCCATGCCGTACCTGGCCACGGGCGCGGCCGGTGTCGCGGCGGTGCTCACCCGTTACGTGGCCGACGCGCCGGACGAGCGCTGCGCCGCGGCGCTCCCGAGGCTGGTCGCCGGCATCCGGGTCTCCTGCGCCACGAAGGAGGCGGGCCTCTACCGGGGGCTGGCCGGACTGACCTGGTTCCTGACCGAGCACGCCGGGCTCACCGGTACGGACGACGCCCGCGGGGACGCCCTGCGCGCCGCGACCGGTCTGCTGAAGTACGCCGTCCCGTACCGGCGCGGTGTCCGCTTCCTCGGAGCGGGTTCGCTTCGGTTCACCGCCGACCTGTCCAGTGGCGGGGCCGGCGTCCTGCTGGCCCTGCACCGCCTGCTGGCCGGCCCGCTCCTGACGGAGCCCCCTCACGCGCGCCCCCGGATCCCGGCAGCCACCTGACCGCACCGGGCGGGCGCCCCATGAACGCCTGGGCGCGGAGGTGAGCAACTCCGTGCCGAGGTACGCAGTGACCGACCGACACGACCCCAGGAAGAAGGTGGAGAGCACCCATGAGCCAGATCCTCGCGCTCCAGGCAATGGACACCGAGCCGGAGGCCTATTCCCTCCCTCCCTGCTTCAGCGTCGCCTGGAGCATCAGCGACATCTTCCCCGAGCCGATGTAACGAGCCGGTACCCGGGACGCCCGGCCTCCCCTGCGTCCCGGTCGACGCGCACCACACGGCCGATGGCCTTCCCTTCGGACAGGCCGCGTGAGTCGCTCACGTACAGGTGTCCCTGCTCGTCGAAGGCGATGTCTGGTGTAGGCACCCCGATCGTCCGTCTACAGCGGACGCGAGGTCTTCGTGCGGACGTCGACGCGGAACACCTTCGGTTCGCCGGCGGGCGCCGTGACGTCGACGACGCGCAGCTTGCCGTCCTCGCCGAAGGTCGGCCCCTCCAGCAGGGTTGCCGTGGCGGACCGGTGGACGACTGCGGCGGGTCTGCTGGAGAAGCTCCTGCCGAGCTTCCGCCGCCACGGCGACACGGTCTGGCGCTGCTTCCCGAGCAAGGAGGCATGCGTCAGCCCGCTGTTCACGGCAGGCATCGACGTGATCACCGCCTGTCTGCGCGCCTGGCGCCCCGGCACTCCCCTGGAGGAGGCCCTCGAACACGCCCTCGCGGTCGAGCCGGTCGGTCCGGAGCCCGGGGTACGCACCCGTGAGCGCGCTCGTCCGCCTGACCCGCACGGAACCCGACGAGACCCGGGACCCGGCCGCCTCGGAACGGGAGCCGGCGACGGCGATGCGCGAGGCGTTGAGGGTCGCGGCGACAGGAGTGGCCTGAGCGCTCACGTGGACGCCGAGGTCCGCGAGCGACTACGCCCGGTCTACGCGGAGAACGCCGACTTCCGTCTCAGCCCAGACCCCGCCGTTCGTCGTCGGTCACCGTCGGGGCGACCGGGGGAACGACGACCCGGCGGCGGCGCAGGATGCTCGTGTACACGGCGGTGCCGATGATGCCGACGGCCATGAGGATCAGCCCCACCAAGTCGAGGTCGACCCCTTCGAGTTCCCAGTCGGACGCGAAGGTGAGTATGGCTCCGACGGCTATCAGGATGATGCAGATTCCCAGACCCATGTTTTCCTCCCTTGTCGGGTCGGATGTCCCTCGCGTACCCCGGTCCGCGGCTCTCATCCCCGCGGCGGCACGACGCCGTCCCGGCCTTCGGCCCCGTCCCCGGGCGGATGTTTGGTGTGCTCGCCGTCGGTGAGGCGAAGGAACGAGCCTGTTTCGACTCATCGTCTGGAGAGCACATGGAGAGCCTTGTTCGGCTGGCGATCTCCGTCGGCTGCTCGGCGCTGGCGGCCTTCGTCGTCTGCCGCGCGGCGGACCTGCTGGCACGGTTCGCCGACGCGCGGCATCCGGAGACCCCGCTGTGGGGGCTGCTGCGCCGCTGCCGTACACCGCTGTACGTCGTGGTGCTGGCCGCACTGCTCAGATGGAGCTACCCGGTGGCGGCGCCGGGACGGGGGCCGCTCGAAGAGCATGCGGAGGTCGTGAGCCGCGTTCTGCTGTTGTGCCTGATCGGCGGCGGAGCCTGGCTGACGGTACGGACGGTCGCGGCCGTCGTCGAGTCCTCGTACGCGCGGTACGCGGGACGTTCACGCGACGCCGCACGGCTCCGCCGGGTCCGTACCCAGGTCACGCTGATCATGCGGGTGGTGGCCGTCGCCGTCGGAGTGCTCGCCGCTGCCGCGGCGCTCGTCACCTTCCCCTCCTTCCGTACCCTCGGCACGTCCTTGCTCGCCTCGGCCGGCATCATCGGCATCGTGGCCGGCGTGGCGGCCCAGTCGACGCTGAGCAATCTCTTCGCCGGCTTCCAGATCGCCTTCGGCGACATGGTCCGCATCGGTGACACCGTCGTCGTGGACGGCGAATGGGGTGTCGTGGAGGAGGTGACCCTCACCTTCCTCACGGTCCGGACCTGGGACGAGCGTCGCGTCACGCTCCCCGTCTCGTACTTCACCTCGCGGCCGTTCGAGAACTGGTCGCGCGGCGGCGCCGAGATGACGGGGTCGGTGTTCGTCCACTGCGACCACACGACACCGGTCGCCCTCGTGCGGGAGCACCTCCGGGAGTTCCTCACCACGTGCGACAGCTGGGACGGGCGGGGCTGGGACCTCGCCGTCACCGACACCTCGCCGACCGGCATCACGGTGCGGGCGATCGTGACCGCCAAGGACGCCGACGACCTGTGGACGACCCGTTGCGCCGTACGGGAGGAGCTCGTCGGCTGGCTCGCGCGGGAGCACCCGGGCGCCCTCCCGAAGGTCGTCACCGCTCCCGCGCCCGACGCCTTCGACCGGCTCCCGTGGGACCCCGCCCTGGCGCCGCGGCAGCGGCGGCGTCGTCAGCCCGCCCGGAATCCCACCCGGCCGGCGGACACGTCCTCCGACTGAGGGCGTGTCCCCGCGCCGGCCGAGGGGTTCCGTCAGGCCTTCTGTTGCATGGAACGGCGTGCCGGGTTGCCCTGTTCGGCCGCCTTGGGATCCTTCTCGTCGGCCTTGGCCCGTACGCCCTGGGTGATGCGCTCGCCGAGGGTCTTGTCGATGTTCGTCCAGTAGGCGAAGGCACGCTCCAGGACGGGCTCGGTGACGCCGTTGAGGAGGTGGCCGACGACGTTGTCCACCAGACGGTCGCGGGCCTCGTCGTCCAGCACCTCGCGCACGAGGGTGCCGGGCTGGCCCCAGTCGTCGTCCTCCGGGTGGGAGACGTAGGCCGCCCGGGTGATCTCGCCGTCCGCGGTCCAGCTGGGCGGGTTCCCGTAGCGGTCGGTGTCGGCGGCCGGTCCGCCCTTGGAGTTGGGGGCGTAGACCGGGTCGGCCGTCTTGCGGTAGGCCATCGCCCCGTCCTTCGAGTACGTGTGGACGTCGACGACGGGCGCGTTCACGGGGAGTTGCTGGTAGTTGGCGCCGATGCGGTGGCGGTGGGCGTCCGCGTACGAGAACAGCCGGGCCAGCAGCATCCGGTCGGGGCTCGGTCCGATGCCGGGGACGAGGTTGTTCGGCTGGAAGGCCGCCTGCTCGATCTCGGCGTGGTTGTCGGTCGGGTTGCGGTCGAGCGTCATGCGGCCGACCGGGATGAGCGGGTAGTCCCCGTGCGGCCACACCTTGGTGAGGTCGAACGGGTTGAACCGGTATTCCGCGGCATGCTCGTACGGCATGACCTGCACGTGCAGCGTCCAGCTCGGGAAGTCGCCGTCGCGGATGTGCTCGAAGAGGTCTCGCGTGTGGTAATCGGTGTCGACGGCCGCCATCTGGTCGGCCTCGTGCTGGGTGAAGAACTCGATGCCCTGGTCGGTCTTGAAGTGGTACTTCACCCAGAACCGCTCACCGGCCTCGTTGATCCACATGTACGTGTGGGACGTGTAGCCGTTCATGTGGCGCCAGGAGCGCGGGATACCGCGGTCCCCCATCAGCCAGGTGACCTGGTGGGCGGACTCCGGCGACAGGGTCCAGAAGTCCCACTGCATGTCGTGGTCGCGCAGGTTGTTGTCCGCGCGGCGCTTCTGGGACCTGATGAAGTGCTGGAACTTCATCGGGTCCTTGACGAAGAACACCGGGGTGTTGTTGCCGACCATGTCGTAGTTGCCGTCGCTGGTGTAGAACTTCACCGCGAAACCGCGCGGGTCGCGCCAGGTGTCCGGGCTGCCTCGTTCGCCGGCGACGGTGGAGAAGCGGACGACCAGCTCGGTGCGGGTGCCCGGCTGGAACAGTGCCGCCTTGGTGTAGCCGCTGACGTCGTGGGTGGTCTCGAAGTGGCCGAACGCACCGCTGCCCTTGGCATGCGGCTGGCGCTCGGGAATCCGTTCGCGGTTGAACTGCGCCATCTGCTCGATCAGGTAGGCGTCCTGCATCAGGATCGGACCGCCCGGGCCCACGGTGAGCGAGTGTTCGTCGCTCTCCACCGGGGCGCCGGAATCGGTCGTGGTGGCGGGTCGGCTGTCGGTCATCGGTGGTGCTGCCTTTCCTCGTGCTGGACGGTGGCACGCCCCTCGGTCGGGGATGGCCTCGTCCGACCGGCGCGCAGGGCCGCTCTCCGTCGGTCGAGGCTCATGTCGCCCGCGGCGCCCTCTTGCCACGGCCCCTGTCTCCGTGTCCACCTCTCGGCGTATCGCCTCACCCGCCGCCGCCACGTCAAACGTCGTCTCCACGGTCGGCCGAGCCGGGCGACACACATGTCCCAGCCTGAGCCCACTCGACCGAAGCCACCACCGGAGGCCCCGCCGTGCACCGGCGCCCCCGCTACTCCGCGGTGTCCGCGCCACCCGCCTGGACGCGCGCGGGTGGTGGGGCGGTGCTCTTCCTGACGACGAGGCTGGTCGTGAGCTCCATGCGGGTCACCGAGGGCTCCCCGGCTCGCAGGCGGAGCAGCATCTGCACCGCCTCCTCGCCCATCTCGCGCAGCGGCTGGTGGATCGTGGTGAGCGGGGGGCTCGACCAGCGCGCGATCATCACGTCGTCGTATCCGACGACGGACAGGTCCTCGGGCACGCGCAGCCCGCAGACCCGGGCCGCCTCCATGACGCCGAGCGCCTGCAGATCGCTTCCGGCGAAGACGGCGGTGGGTCGGTCCGGCAGCCGCAACAGCTCCATGGCCCACGCGTAGCCGCCCTCGACGTGGAAGTCGCCGAACCGGACGAGGGAGGGGTCGTGCGTGAGGCCGGCCATGTTCAGCGCGGACCGGTAGCCGTCGAGCCGGGCCAGGGAACACAGCATGTCCTCGGGGCCGGTGATGATGCCGATGCGACGGTGCCCGAGGTCGATGAGGTGGCGGGTCGCGGCGACGCCGCCGGTCCAGTTCGCCGAACCGACGGACGGCACGTCGGGTTCGGGGTCCCCCGCCGGGTCGACGATCACGAAGGGGATCGACCGCGCGCCGAGCTGTCGCTTGACGGCGTCGGGGAGGGAGGAGAACACCAGGACCACGCCGATCGGCCGGCGCTGCAGCACTCCTTCGATCCAGTCCGGCGCCGGGGCGTGCCGGGTGCCGCTCTCGGTCAGCACGACGCTCGCCCGGTGAGCCTTGGCGAGGTTCTCCACCCCGCGGATCAGCTCCATCGACCAGACGCTGTCGAGCTCGTGGAAGACGAGTTCGATGAGGGGCGCCTCCCTGGCGACGCGGGTGGTCCGTCGGTACGCGTGCGCGTCGAGGAGCCGCTCGACCTTGACGCGGGTGGCCGACGAAACGTCCTGCCGGCCGTTGAGAACTTTCGAAACTGTCGAAAGTGACACCCCGGCCTGCTGCGCTACTTCCGCCAGCGTGATTCGCCTGCTCTCCTCGCCATCTCGCATCCGAGCAGCATAAAGCACCGCTCCGTGCAGGGACATGGTCACGCTTTGATAACCCTCCACCGGAGGGTTGACCTGCTCACCACGCCAACTTTAGCGTCCGACCGCAGTGAAGTTTCGAAACCAAGAGCGAAACACTTTCGAAAGGTGAGGCGATGAAGCGTCATGTACGGCTCCTCAGAACTGCTGTGGTCGGTGGAGCGTCGCTGGCCATGACACTGTCCCTGGCAGCCTGTGGCGGCTCCGGGGATTCCGCCGACGGCGGCCAGGCCGAGATCCACGTCCTGGTGTACGGCGATGCCACCAACAAGGTGGAGAAGCAGCTCGTCGACACCTTCAACAAGACGTCGAAGGTCAAAGCGGTCCTCGACACCATCCCCGGCGCCGACTACCAGTCCAAGCTGCAGACGATCATCAGCGGCAAGCAGGCCCCCGACCTCTTCTTCAACTGGGGCGGCGGCAGCATCAAGCCGTACGTCGACGCGGGCCTGCTCATGCCGCTCGACGACTTCATCGCCAAGGACCCGGGCCTGAAGTCCCACTTCCTGCCGTCGGTCTTCAACACCGCGGTCGTCGACGGCAAGCCCTACGGCATCCCCATGCGCGGCACCCAGCCCGTCCTGCTGTTCAGCAACAAGAAGGTCCTGGCGGAGGCCGGTGTCACCGCGCCGCGCACCTGGGACGAGCTGCTGGCCGCCGTCAAGGCGCTCAAGGCCAAGGGAGTCACCCCGATCGCTCTCGGCGGCGGCGACAAGTGGCCGACCCAGATGTGGTTCCAGTACGTCTACGACCGGGTGGCCGGCCCCGGCCACTTCCAGCAGGCGGTGAACGGGGACAAGAGCGTCTGGGCGAGTGCCGACAGCAAGAAGGCCCTCGGCATGCTCAAGGAGCTGATCGACGCCGGCGCCTTCGGCACCAACTACGACTCGGTCAAGTTCACCGACGGCGGCTCCCCCGCTCTGCTCGCCACCGGCAAGGCCGCCTTCGAGCTCATGGGTTCCTGGGAGTACTCCACCCTGCAGGACGCCTACCCGGACTTCGTGAAGAGCGACCTCGGCTACGGCACCTTCCCGACCGTCGAGGGCGGCAAGGGCGACCCGGCCAACCTCGCCGGCAACACCAACAACTTCTACTCGGTCCTGAAGACCACCGAGCACCCCGAGGCCGTCGCCGAGTTCCTGAAGCTCATGTACTCGGACGAGTTCGTCAAGGGCCAGCTCGGCATCGGCAACCTGCCCACCACCACCAACACCCCGAAGTTCCTGGACGGCTCCGCCAGCCCCGCCTACTCGGCGTACCAGTACGACCTGGTGAAGAAGGCCCCCTCCTTCCAGCTCTCCTGGGACCAGGCCTATCCCCCGGCGGCCACGACCACCATCCACCAGGCCGTCCAGCAGTTCTTCAGCGGCCAGACGGGTCCCGACGCCTTCATCGCCGCCATGCAGAGCCTGCCCGCGGCCTGACCTCCGGAACGCCTGACATGACCACTACCGCAGTCCCCGCCGTGGACAGCGCCGAGAAGACCGCCCGGCCCGGACGGCCCGGCGGCGCCGTGACCGGTGTGGGCCGCCCGGGCATCGCCTGGGCCGCGCCCGCCGCCGTCTTCTTCGGCCTGTTCGCCCTCGTACCGCTCCTCCTCGTCGTCGTCCTGTCCTTCACCCGCTGGAACGGCCTCGGCTCTCCGGAGTTCGCCGGTCTGGACAACTGGAGCCGGCTGCTCGACGACCCCGTCATGGTGAAGAGCCTCTGGCTGAGCCTGGTGTTCACCGTTCTCGGCGTCGTCGTCCAGACCCCGATCAGCATCCTGCTCGGCGTCTGGGCCGCCGGCCGGCAGCGCAACCGGGCCGTGCTCTCCGCCGTCTACTTCGTCCCGCTCCTGCTCTCCATCACCGCGGTCTCCGTCCTGTGGCGCGCCGTGCTCGACCCCAACTTCGGGGTCCCCTCAGAGGCGAAGTGGCTCTTCGGCGACGGCAACCTGTTCGGCACACAGGTCGGCGCCATCGGCGTCCTCGTCTTCGTCAGCACCTGGCAGTTCACCCCCCTGCACACCCTGATCTACCAGGGCGCCGCGCGGGCCGTCCCCGGGGTCCTCTACGAGGCGGCCCGGATCGACGGCGCGGGCACGGTCCGCCAGTTCTTCCACATCACCCTGCCGCAGCTGCGCAACACCGTCGTCACCTCGATGATCCTCATGGTGGTCGGCGGGCTCACGACCTTCGACACCGTACTGATCCTCACCCAGGGCGGGCCGGGCACCGACACCACGAACAGCGCCTACTACATGTACCAGAAGGCCTTCAAGAGCTTCGACTTCGGAGGGGCCTCCGCGATCGCGCTCCTCCTCGTCCTCGTCGCCACGCTCGTCTCCCTGGTCATGGTGCGCCTCACCGGCTACGACAGGATGCGCAGCACCATGGAGGGCGTGTGATGAGAAGCCGCCCAAGAAGCCGCCCCAACTACCTGGCCGGACTCGGTTCGCTGGTCTGGCTGTTCGTGGTCGGTCTGCCGCTGTACGTGATGCTGGTCGCCACCTTCCAGTCCCGGACGGAGTACGCGGCGAACGGCCCCCTCGCCTTCCCCGAGCACTTCACCCTCGACAACTACGTCAACGACCTCAACGACGGCTTCGCGCAGTACTTCCTCAACACGATGATCGTCACGGTCTGCGTGGTCGGCATCGTCCTGCTCCTCGTGCCGCCCCTGGCGTACGCCATCGTGAGAAGCGACGGCAAGGCCGCCGGCCGGGTCTTCCGGCTCTTCCTGCTCGGGCTCGCCATCCCGTCCCAGGCCGTCATCGTCCCGATGTTCTACCTCATCAACGAGGCGGGCCTCTACGACAACCTCCTCGGCGTCATCCTGCCGACCGCCGCCTTCGCCATGCCCGTCTGCGCCCTGATCCTCTCCGGCGTCATGCGGGACATCACTCCCGAGCTGTACGAGGCCATGACCGTCGACGGGGCCTCCCCCTGGAGGATCTTCGTCCAGCTGGTGCTGCCCCTGTCGAAGAGCGGTCTCTCCACCATCGTCGTCTTCTCCTCGCTCCAGGCCTGGAACGGCTTCCTGTTCCCGCTCGTCCTCACCCAGTCCTCGGAGAACAAGGTCATCACGATGGGCCTCTACGACTTCCAGACGGAACACGGCGTCGACATCCCCGGTCTCCTCGCGGCCGTCGTCCTGTCCATGCTCCCCATCCTGCTCGTCTATCTGTTCGCCCGTCGCGCCCTGGTCCAGGGCCTGATGGGGGTCGGAGGAAAGTGACCGGCACCGTGGCCATCCAGCCCCAAGCCCCGTACCACGCCTGGCGCGACCCCGCGCTGAGCGCCGAAGCCCGAGTCGACGCGCTGATCCGCGAGATGACCCTGAAGGAGAAGGTCGCCCAGCTCTTCGGCATCTGGGTCGGCGCCTCCGACGAGGGCGCCGAGGTGGCGCCCCACCAGCACGACATGGAGGAGCCGGCCGACCTCGACGAGCTGCTGCCCGACGGTCTCGGCCAGCTCACCCGGCCCTTCGGAACCGTCCCCGTCGATCCCGCCCTCGGCGCGCTCTCACTGATGCGGACGCAGGCCCGGATCACCGCCGCCAACCGCTTCGGCATCCCGGCCGTCGCCCACGAGGAGTGCCTCGCGGGCTTCGCGGCCTGGGGCGCCACCGCCTACCCCGTCCCCCTCTCCTGGGGCGCCACCTTCGACCCGGCGCTCGTGCGGGAGATGGCTGCCGCCATCGGCCGCGACATGCGGTCCGTCGGCGTGCACCAGGGGCTCGCCCCCGTCCTCGACGTCGTCCGCGACGCCCGCTGGGGGCGCGTGGAGGAGACCATCGGCGAGGACCCCTACCTCGTCGGGACGATCGCCACCGCCTACGTCCAGGGGCTCGAGTCCGCCGGCGTCGTCGCCACCCTCAAGCACTTCGCCGGCTACTCCGCCTCCCGGGCCGGCCGCAACCTCGCACCGGTCGGCATGGGCGCACGGGAGCGGGCCGACGTGATCCTGCCCCCGTTCGAGATGGCGGTCCGGGAGAGCGGCGTCCGGTCGGTGATGCACGCCTACACCGACACCGACGGCATTCCCTCGGCGGCCGACGACCGCCTGCTCACCGGACTCCTCCGGGACGCCTGGGGCTTCACCGGCACCGTCGTGGCCGACTACTTCGGGATCGCGTTCCTGAAGACGCTGCACGGCGTCGCCGGCACGTTCGGCGAAGCGGCCGGGGCGGCCCTCGCGGCCGGCGTCGACGTGGAACTGCCCACCGTCAAGACCTTCGGTGCCCCGCTCCTGGACGCGGTCCGGCAGGGACACGTGCCCGAAGAGCTCGTGGACCGCGCGGTCCGGCGGGTCCTCCTGCAGAAGACCCGGCTCGGGCTGCTCGACCCCGACTGGAGCCCGGTCCCCCCGGCTCTGCGCGATGCCGACACCACGGCCGGCCCCGACGCCCTCCGGGGTACGGTCGACCTGGACCCGGCCGCCAACCGCGAGCTGGCCGGCCGCATCGCCGAACAGGCCGTCGTGCTGCTCCGCAACGACGGCACCCTGCCGCTGGACCCGGGCGCTCCCCGCCGGATCGCCCTGATCGGCCCCAACTCGGAGGCTCCCACCGCCGTCCTCGGCTGCTACTCGTTCCCCGTCCACGTCGGCGGGCAGCACCCCGAGATCCCCGCCGGCATCGCCCTGCCCACCCTGCGCGAGACCCTCGTGGCCGAGTTCCCCGGCGCCGAGGTCCTCGTGGCCCGGGGAACCGGCATCGACGACGGCGGTACCGAGGGCTTCGCCGAGGCCCTCGACGTCGCCCGACGCGCCGACATCGTCGTGGCGGCCCTCGGTGACCGCGCGGGGCTCTTCGGCCGGGGCACCAGCGGAGAGGGCTGCGACGCCGAGTCCCTCGTCCTCCCCGGCGCGCAGGGCCGGCTGCTCGACGCCCTCCTCGACACCGGGACTCCGGTCGTGACGACTCTGCTGGCCGGCCGGCCCTACGCGCTCGGCCGTGCGGCCGACGAGTCCGCGGCCGTCCTGCAGTCCTTCTTCCCCGGCGAGGCCGGAACAGCCGCCCTGGCCTCCGTCCTCAGCGGCCGGACCTGCCCGAGCGGCCGGCTGCCCGTCAGCGTGCCACGCCACCCGGGCGCCCAGCCGTCCACCTACCTGGCCTCCCGCCTGGGCCACCGCAGCGAGGTCTCCAGCATCGACCCGGCCCCGGCCTTCGGCTTCGGACACGGCCTCACGTACACCGCCTTCGCATGGAGCGACCTGGTCGTCGAGGACACCGAGGTCCCCACGGACGGCGAAGTGCGGCTGGCCCTCACCGTGACGAACACCGGCGACCGCGCCGGAACCGAACTCGTCCAGCTGTACCTGCACGACCCGGTGGCCTCCGTGGTCCAGCCCGTACAACGACTCATCGGGTACCTACGTCTCGACCTGGCCCCCGGTCAGCGGGCGCGGATCCGCTCGGTCGTCCCCGCGGACCTGGCGTCGTTCACCGGCCGGACCGGGCAGCGCATCGTGGAACCGGGAGCGCTGGAACTGCGGTTCAGCGCATCCAGCACGGAGCCGCGGCTGACCGCCCGAGTGACGCTGACGGGTCCGGTGCGGCAGGTCGACCACCATCGGCGGCTGCACGCCGACTTCGAGGTCCTCCGGCACGCCTGCCACTGACCGGAGGATCGCGACCACCCGACCACACCGGCCGGGTGGTCGCCGCCCGGCCTTGAGGACGGCGCCGCCGGGGCGGCGCCGGATCCGCCCGGGACGCCGACAGCTGGAGCGTCGGACCGCCCTCGGCGGTCGAACGGCAGGTGAGGCGCGTGGGCGGCTCTGATCTCTCTCGAGTCGGGCAAGGGGGGACTGGCTCTGGTCGAGGCTCCGAAGAACGGCGACCCGGATGACTTCCTCGATCTCACGATCCAGTTCCTGGGGAACCGCTGAGAGCCTCGTCCAGGAGTTCTAAGCGCCGACCCTCCGCTTGTTCCACACGTCGAAACCGACCGCCGCCAGCAGGACCAGCCCCTTGATGACCTGCTGCCAGTCGGTGCCGATGCCGACGAGGTTCATGCCGTTGTTCAGCACGCCGAGCACCAGACCGCCGATGATCGCGCCGAGCACCGTGCCGACGCCGCCGCTCATCGACGCGCCGCCGATGAACGAGGCGGCGATGGCCTCCAGTTCGAAGTTGAGGCCGGCCTTCGGGGAGGCCGCGTTGAAGCGGGCCGCGAAGACCAGACCGGCGAGCGCCGCCAGCATGCCCATGTTGAGGAAGACCAGGAAGGTGACCTTGCGGTCCCGTACGCCGGACAGCTTCGCCGCCGGCAGGTTGCCGCCGATGGCGTACACATGGCGGCCGATGACCGCGTTGCGCATCAGATAGCCGAAGCCGACCAGGAGCGCCGCCAGGATCAGCAGCACCACCGGCGCGCCCTTGTAGCTGGCGAGCAGCAGCGTGAAGATCAGGACCGAGGCGGTCAGCGCGGCGAGCTTCACCGCGAAGAGGCCGGCCGGCAGCACCTCCAGCGCGTACGCGCTCTGCCGGCGCCGGTCGCGCACCTCCTGGCGGATCACCACGGCGATCAGCACGAGGCCGAGAACCAGGGTCAGGTTGTGGTAGTTCGTGCTGGGGCCGACCTCGGGCAGGAAGCCGTTGGAGAGCTTCTGCAGGGTTTCGGGGAACGGGCCGAGGGTCTGGCCCTCGAGGAAGACCTCGGTCAGGCCCCGGAAGACCAGCATCCCGGCGAGCGTCACGATGAACGAGGGCATCCCGGCGTAGGCGATGAGCAGTCCCTGGGCGGCGCCGGCGACGGCGCCGATGGCCAGGCACAGCAGTACCGCCACCGGCCATGGCAGGTCGTGCCGGACCATCAGCACGGCCGCCACACCGCCGACGAACGCGGTGATCGAGCCGACCGACAGGTCGATGTGTCCGGCCACGATGACGATCATCATGCCGATCGCGAGGATCAGGATGTAGCTGTTCTGCAGCACCAGGTTGGACACGTTGCGCGGCAGCAGCAGGTCGCCGTCGGTCCACACCGCGAACAGCGCCACGATGACGCCGAGGGCGATCAGCATGCCGTACTGGCGCATGTTGCGGCGCAGGCCGTCGAGCAGCGGCCGGGCCCTGCCCCCGGCCGGGCGGGTCACCGGCTTCTCGGCCGTGACGTCAGCGCTCATCCTCGTTCTCCCTCGTGTCTTCCTTGGTCATGTGGCGCATCAGCACGTCCTGCGTCGCCTCCGAGCGGGGCACCTCGCCGGTGAGCCTGCCCGCCGCCATGGTGTAGATCCGGTCGCACATGCCGAGCAGTTCCGGCAGTTCCGAGGAGATGACGATCACCGCCTTGCCTCCGGCGGCCAGTCGGTCGATCACCGTGTAGATCTCGTACTTGGCGCCGACGTCGATGCCCCGGGTCGGCTCGTCCAGGATCAGCACCTCCGGCCCGGCGAAGATCCACTTGCTGAGGACGACCTTCTGCTGGTTGCCGCCGGACAGCCGGCCCACCGGCTCGAAGACGGTGGGCGCCTTGATGTTCATGGAGGTGCGGAACTCCTCGGCGACCCTCCGCTCCTCGTGGGCGTCGACCACGCCCCGGCGGGCGAGCCTGCCGAGGGCGCTGAGCGAGATGTTCCGCCCGATGGTGTCGATGAGGTTCAGCCCGTAGTGCTTGCGGTCCTCGGTGACGTACGCGATGCCGTGCGCGACCGCCTCCGGGACGGTACGGGTGCGGATCACCGCCCCGTCCTTGAGGACCGTGCCGCCCCCGTACCGCCCGTACGAGCGGCCGAAGAGGCTCATGGCGAGCTCGGTGCGGCCCGCGCCCATGAGGCCCGCGAGGCCGACGATCTCGCCGCGACGGACCGACAGCGAGACCCCGTCGACGACCTTGCGCCGCCGGTCGATCGGGTGGAACACGGTCCAGTCGCGGATCTCCAGGGCCGGGGCGGTGCCCGGCTCGCCCGCGTACGGCGTGCGGTCGGGGAAGCGGTGGTCGAGGTCCCGGCCGATCATGCCGCTGATGATCCGGTCCTCGGTGGTGGCCGGATCCGCCACGTCGAGGGTCTCGATGGCGCGGCCGTCGCGCAGGATCGTCACCGTGTCGGCGACCCGCCGGATCTCGCCCAGCTTGTGCGAGATGATGATCGACGTGATTCCCTGCGTCTTCAACTCAACGATCAGATCCAGGAGTTGGGTGCTGTCCTCGTCGTTGAGCGCGGCGGTCGGCTCGTCCAGGACGAGCAGCTTCACCTCTTTGGACAACGCCTTGGCGATCTCCACGAGCTGCTGCTTGCCGACGCCGATGTCCGCGACGCGGGTCTGGGGATGCTCGTGGAGGCCGACCCGGCGCATCAGCCGGGCCGCCTCCTCGAGCGTCTCGCTCCAGCTGACGATCCCGCGCGCCGCCCGTTCGTTGCCGAGGAAGATGTTCTCCGCGATGGACAGGTAGGGCACGAGCGCCAGTTCCTGATGGATGATCACGATGCCGAGCCGCTCGCTCGCCCGGATGTCCCGGAAACGGCAGGCGGCCCCCTCGAAGAGGATCTCGCCCTCGTAACCGCCGTGCGGGTGGACGCCGGAGAGGACCTTCATCAAGGTCGACTTGCCGGCGCCGTTCTCCCCGCAGAGGGCGTGGACCTCGCCCCGGCGGACCGTCAGCGTGACGTCCGAGAGCGCCCGGACTCCGGGGAAGGTCTTGCCGATCGCACGCATCTCCAGGACGGGTCCCGTCATGGTCGCCTCCTCCCGGCTACTTCAGGTCCGCGGCGGTGTAGTAGCCGCCGCCGACCAGCACCTGCTCGTAGTTGCTCCTGTCGACGCTCACCGGCTGGAGCAGGTAGGCGGGGACGACCTTGGCGCCGTTGTCGTAGGTCTTGTCGTCGTTGACCTCGGGCTTCTTGTCGTGCAGCACCGCGTCGACCATGTTCCCGGCGACCTTGGCGAGCTCCCGGGTGTCCTTGTAGACGGTCTGGGTCTGCTCGCTCGCGATGATCGACTTCACCGAGGCCAGCTCGGCGTCCTGGCCGGTGACCACCGGCAGCGGCTTGGACTTGGAGCCGTAGTCGTCGGACTTGAGTGCGGACAGGATGCCGATCGAGATGCCGTCGTACGGCGAGAGCACCGCGTCCACCCGCTCGGTCTTGTACGCGGAGGTGAGGATGTCGTCCATCCGCCGCTGCGCGGTGCCGCCGTCCCAGCGCAGGGTGGTGACCTGGTTGAGCGCCGTCTGGCCCGAGCCGACCACCAGCTGCTTGCTCTCGATGTACGGGTCGAGCACGCTCATCGCGCCGTTGAAGAAGTACTTGGTGTTGTTGTCGTCGTTGGAGCCGGCGAACAGCTCGATGCGGAACGGACCCTTCTTCGACCCGTCCTTGAGGCCGAGCTTGTCGACGATGTACGTGGCCTGGAGCTCGCCGACCTTCGCGTTGTCGAAGGAGGCGTAGTAGTCCACGTTCTTCGAGCCGAGGATCAGCCGGTCGTAGGCGATGACCGGGATGTCGGCGTCGGCGGCCTGCTGGAGCACGTTGTTCAGGGACTTGTTGTCGATCGCGGCGACCACCAGGGCCTTCACGCCCTGCGTGATCAGGTTCTCGATCTGGGCGACCTGCTGGTCCGGGTCGTCCTCGCCGAACACCAGCTTCGTCTTGTACCCCTTCGCCTCCAGGTTCTTGACGACGTTCCTGCCGTCGGCGATCCACCGTTCGGAGGACTGGGTGGGCATCGCGATGCCGATGGTGGCGCCCTCGGCGCCGCCCGAGCCGTCCTTGCCGCCGCCCTCGGCGTTCTGCCCGCAGGCGGCGAGCGCGAGGGAGGCGGTCACGGCCAGGGCGCCGGTCACGACGGCTCTGCGGTTGCGCATGGTCATCAGTCCTCGTTCTTCTCGTCGTTGAGATCGAAGCGATGCAGAAGCCCCGGCAGCCGGGAGCCGAGCGGCGCCATCGCGCCGTCCGCGCCGTGCCGGGCGAGCAGGTCCAGGGCGAGACGGCCGCGCCGCACCCGCTCCCGGGCGGTGTCCAGGGCGAGGGCCCGCAGATGGGTGCCGTACGGGTAGATCCCCGGCGCCTTGGACAGGCCGAACTTCAGGTAGAGCGGCGCGCCGCGCCGGATCAGCTCGGCGACCTCGTACATCCGCACATGGCCGCCGAGGTCGTCGGGGGCCTCGATGTACATGTCCATGGGGGCCGCGGACACCCGCCGGATGCCGGTGAGGTGATCCAGCGTCAGGTCGCTCGGCACATTGATCGAGTCGGCGCCCAGCCGCTCGTACACCGCGTACGAGGCGGGGTTGACCGGACCGATCAGCGCGGAGACCTTGAGCGTGGTGTCCGCCGGGAGGAGTCCCAGGAGACGCGCCCGGTGCAGCGTCCACAGCACACCCTCGTCGGCGACGAGCAGGCACCTCACGCCCAGTTCGGTGGCGCGGACGGCGTCCTCGACGCATCCGGCGACGGCGTCGTGGCCACGGGCACGCGGTCCGGCCCCCCGCGAGTCGGTGTGCACCGACCCGCCGATGTCCCAGGTGCCGCGCGGGCCGGTGAACAGGCAGAGTTCGATGGCGCGTTCGGCGGTCGCGGCGACCATGTCGGAGATCTCCGCGTCGGTCAGCATCCACACGCCGCTGCCCTGGCTGATCCGGTGCACCGGCACGTCGAGCCGCTCGGCCTCCGCCAGGACCACGGCCAGCGCCTCGGGGCCCTCGCAGGACGGAATCTCGGTGCGCCAGCGACCACCACCGGGGAAGGTGTGGGGCGAGGCGTCGGCGGGCGCCGGGGCGGGCGCGCTCAGGCCGAGCGCGGCGAGCGCCTGCTCGGCGGGCCGGCGGGAGGTCGGAGAAGAAGCGTCGGTCACGGACCGTCCTTCATGTTCGATATGTCGGCCATTGTTCGAGACGGTGGATACGGGCGGCACAGATGCTCGTGCGCGGCCGAAGTGGGCCTGGGTGTTCGAGATTTCGTCAGCGGTTCGAAATTCTGGCGTGACAGTAGGGAGGCCGCGCGAGGGGCGTCAAGAGGTCGTACAGGTACGGGCCGGCGCGAGGATGACGGCGCAAGGGGGGACGGCGCGAGGGGGACGGCGCACGGCCACGCGAACGGCGACACGCGAAGGGCCCGCCCCGGAGGACGGGGCGGGCCGCTGGGTCGCAGGCGTCGTGGGTGGGTTGTCGGTCGTTCCGCGGGGTCAGCCGCGCTTCTCGGTCTGTTCCTCCCGTCCCACTCCGGGACGGGAGCGCTTGTCGTGGTGGCCGTCGGCGCCTTCCAGGTCGGTGTCGCCGGCGCGGCCCTTCACCGCCTCCTCGGCGGTCTTCCGCGCCTCCCGGTCACCGCTCTCGCCCTCCGCGTCCGCCGGCGTGGTTCGGGCGGCGCGACGCCGCCGCTCGTGCTCCTTCACAGGGGCTCCTTTCCTCGTGCTCCGCGAGGCGGGCATCATCCGGGGGCGGTCTCGCACACGCTCTCCGGGTCCGCCAGGCACGTGTCCCACTCCTCGGAGCCCACGTCCTCCACCTCGGGCAGCTCCCTTGCGCCTACCCCGCCTCCCCCTCCCCATGCCGCACGTTCGGGCCACGGGGCGCATCGGCCGCTGGGTGGGTGCGGCTGTCCGCCCGTGGGCGGGTGGGGCCAGTGGGATAGCGTGCGGTGGTTGGTTCGCAGGTGCGACGCCCGCGCACGAGCGCGGGAGCAGGGGTGAGGATGAGTGATTCGGCGTGGGCCCGGTTCCGGCGGCACCGGTGGCTGCCACAGGCCGCGCTGGTCCTGCTGCTCGTGGCGCTGACGGCGGGCTTCCTCCTGGTACGGGCCGAGCAGCGCGACCGGCACAACGAGGACGCGCTGGCCCGGGCCTGCGGCGGGGCGCTGCCCCGGAAGGACACGGCGGAGCTGCTGGCCGACGACGCCTGGTGGACGCTGCGGACCGGTCCGGGGCCGCGGGGCCTCGTGTCGTGCACCCTCGGCGGGGACGGTGAAGGTGACCCGTGGCTCACCGTGACGGCGGAGCCGGTCCTGGACCCGCCGCTCAAGGGCGTCCGGGTGGAGCACATCGTGGGCCGCACCGCGTACGAGGACATGCCCGACTGGGCCGAGGAGCACAAGCGGGCGGACCAGCTCGTCACGGTCCCCTGTCCGAACGGCCTGCCGGGGTACGCCCGCCCGGTCACGTCCTTCCGTGTCCACGCGTCCACGGACAGCCCGGCGACCGAGTGGCTCGGCGGGCTCGTCGCCGCCGTCGCCGAGGACGTACGCGCCGAGGGGCGCTGCGGCGGGGCCCCGGTGCGCGACACCGACGTACGGCCCGTGTCGCCGTCCCCTCAGGACCCGGCGCCGGACGCGCCCCCGTCGGAGTGCGCCTGGTTCCGCCCGGCGCTGCTCGGCCCCGCCCTGAAGGGCGCCGAGCAGTCGTCCCACGGGTCCACGCACGCCTGGGCCAGGGCCTGTTCCACGACCCTCTCGAAGCCGGGCGGCGGCATGGTGGTGAGCTCCGCGAGCTGGTGGGGCGAGGTGTTGCCGGAGGTGCGTACGGAGTACGGGCGCGAGCTCGCCCAGGCCGGGCGCGGCGAAGGGCCGGCGGCCGGCGCGAAGACGTACGAGCTCGCCGTCTGGGCCGAGGCCCGGTGCGCCGGCGGCCGGACCCTGCACCGCCTCGGCCTGGAGGGAGCCGACCGCGATCTGCTCCTCGCCCGCGCCGACTCGCTTCTCGCGCGCTATCTGGACGCGTCGGGCGACTGCGGTGACACGAAGGTGCTCGGAAAGGTGTGGGGATGACCGAGAAGACGGAGAAGAACGAAGAGACCGCTGAGACCGCGGGGACCCAGGAGCGGGAACCGGACCGGCTCCTCCGGCACCGACGCCGCCGGCGGATACAGCTCGCGGCCGTGGTGGCGGGCGGCGCGGTCCTGGCGGCGGGCGGTCTGTTCTGGCTGTCCGGCGGTCTCCAGGCCTGGCTCGACGACCGCGCCCTGGACTCGGCGTGCGACGGCACCCTGGCGGCCGGTCCCGTGCGGGAGCTCGTGGGCGGGGCCCAGGTCACGGCGGAGACGAGGACGGGCAGGGACTTCTGGCAGTGCCGGGTGAGCGAGGCCGACGAGGAGTACGAGGAGGACGGCCGGATCGACCTGCGCGTGACGGTGAGTGACGCACGGGACCGGGCACCCCTGCTGGAGGCGGCGGGCACCGACGCGCCCCTGGGCCACGGATGGACCGGCGGCTTCGCGTTCGATCCCGACCGGGAGCGGCGGGGCGAGGCGACCGCCAGTGTCCTGCTCGACTGCGGCGGCACCCGGGACGGCGGAATCGTCGCCGAGGTCCGCGCCAGGATGGACCGGGCCGACTTCGGCCGCCCGGAGGCGCGGGCGGGGCTCACCGCGGTGCTGACGCGGACGGCGACGGCCTACGCCCGGCAGGAGGGGTGCGAGGTCACCGAGGGCGAGCCGGTCCGGAAGGTCGGCACCTCCGTGAACGCCTGGGACCACAAGCCCTTCGCCTCGGTCTCGGGCAGCTGCGCCGGCATCGTTGACCCGCGGACCGCCGCCCGCTGGGGCGTCCGGACGGCCGTCGAGACCGCGCCGGGACCGAAGCCGGTCGAGGGCTGCACGCTGGGCGGACTGCGGGGCGCACCGCTCTACACGTTCACCGCGTCGTACGGCCCCGCGCTGGAGTGGAGCGCACGGGAACGCCTCGAAGAACTGGCCGAACGGCCGGCGGGCGATGCCCCGGACGGCCGCTACGTCCTGTGGGCCGACTGCGGCACGACGGAACGCGCCGCCTACGTGGTCGCCCCCGCGGGCGGCGGACGCGGTCGCTCCCCCCTGGCCCTCGACCACACGGGCCTCCGCACCGCCCTGTCGGCCTTCGCCGAACGCTCGGCGCACACCCACCGCTGCACGCTCACCGCCGACTGACCGTCTCCGCTGGTCTCGTGCCGCCCCGACCAGCGACGACGGGGAGCACGGCTGCCGTGTCAGTCCGCTGAAGTAGGCTTCCCGTCACCGCACACCGACTCGGAGGATCAAGAGCGTTGACCGGCCTGTCTGCCTTCCCGCTGCCCTTTCAAGCTTCCCGTTCGATTTCGTTCGCGACACCCCGAACTCTGCGGGAACTTCAGATGATGCAGCTCAGCGCACACCTTCGGGCGAAGCCGGGGTGGTTCGAGAAGATGAACGACGCCGACGTCGTCGCCAGGTGGACACAAGAAGCGATCGCCCAGGGCCTCACCGAAGCCCAGGTTCGCTATGTGCTTGACGAACTCGTGCACTACGCCGCGCTGCGGGACCGGCGAACCGGCGTCGAGGTGTCCGCCGTCGACGGGGTGTGGCAGTCGGACACGCTGATCGACGACACGCTCAGGGCCCGGCTGCGCGAGGCGGTCGAGGTTCTGGAGCAGGTCCCCGCAGCAGATCAGGACTGGCATCCCGGATCCGACGGCCAGGTACTGGATCTGGTCCATCCCTCACTGTTCTGCCTGGTGAGGGAGGCGAGCGGGGCGCCCGAAGAAGCGTGGCGGAACCCTGCGAACCACTACGCGAAGTACGAGTTCTCGGAGAAGTTCCAGTGGCTGCCCACGGAGGTCGACGTCAGTGACGACGGCGCCGTCGCCTTCCGTTCGTACGTCAACAACGTTCACCCCGAGGCGCATCGCGAGCTGACCGCCGTCCTGCCGGATCTGTTCGCGCGCATGCGCCCGCTGCTGGAGAACGTGCTCACCGATCTGCGCCATCCGCGGCCCCTGCGGATCCAGGCCGATCCTTGGGGATGGTACGACTCGGAGCCGCAGCAGCCGGACAAGTCCTCCTACAGCGACGACGCAGCCTACGAAGAGGCCCTCGACGCGTGGGAAAAGGCGCAGGACGACTGGTGGGAGAACCGCCGCCCGGTCATCCCGGACGCCCCGGCCTTCACCGCGCCCCAGGTGCCCGACGCATCCGACCGAGTCGACCTGCGCGGCCGCCGCCTCCAGGTCATCGTCAAGCTCGCCACCATTCACCTCACCCCGGACAAGCCCGAGTACCAGGGCGGTTCCTGGCACGTCGAGGGGATGATGAACGAGCGCATCGTCTCGACCGGCATCTACTACTGGGACAGCGAGAACATCACCGAGAGCCGGCTGAGTTTCCGGGCGGCACTCGACGACCCGGACTACGAGCAGAACGACGACAACGGTCTTCGTGACGTCTACGGCCTGGAGAACGAGGACGCTCTGAACCAGATATTCGGATCGGCGTCGACCCCGGCGGGCCGCTGCCTGGCGTTCCCGAACATCCTTCAGCACCGCGTCGGTTCGTTCCGCCTCACGGATCCCTCCCGGGCGGGACATCGCAAGATTCTCGCGTTCTTCCTGGTCGACCCGTCGGAACGGATCGTCTCGACAGCCGATGTACCACCGCAGCAGCCGTGGTCCGACACCTCGACCATGACGCTCGAGCAGGCCAAGGACTTCCGCGAACAGCTCATGCGGGAACGCAAGTTCTTCGTGGACGAACACAACGAGCAGCTCTACGAGCGGGAGTTCTCCCTCTGCGAGCACTGAACATCCTCCAGCCTGGGTACCTGCGGGTCCGGAGGGCGTGGAGGCTCTGGACGAGGCCGTCGCTGATCTCGGAGTCGGAGCTCGCTGAGGGAAGGCGCGGCGGTCGAGCCGGCCCGCGTCGATCTACGGCGGCGCCTCGTCCGGGCGCCTCCGCTCCGAGCGGTGCCGGGTCATCCATTCGTACGACAGCACGGGCACGCCCCCGAGAAACCACGCAGAGTGGATCCCGACGCCGAGACGGGTAGGTGGCGATGCCGACTCATACGATCCGCCGGTGCTCGCGCGGAGCATGCGATCGAGCCCCGTCATGTCCGGGCCGCCGATGACCACGGTGGGCACGGGGCACTCGGCCGAACGTGTCGTCCGCCCTCGGCGGGCCTTGCGCGCCGGCATCACGCACGCGGTGGCCGTCGGCGTGGCGGTCGTACTCGGCATCCTGCTGCCCGCGATCGGCGGCGGCTCCCGGGTCGCCGCCGACCGCGCCGTGGCGGTGCTGAACGTGCTCGGCGTCGGCGTCCTCAGCGTCACCACCCTGATCTTCTCGCTGATGTTCCTGGTCGTGCAGTGGGCCGCGGGCAACTTCAGTCATCGCCTCGCCCTGTTCCGCTCCGACCCGATGGTGTGGCGAGTGTTCGCCTTCGTCCTCGGAGTGCTGGTCTACTCCGTCACCGCGGTCCTGGCCATCGGCTCGCGTGCCACGGTGTCCGTGGCCGTGCCGATCGCCGCTCTGGCCATGGCTGCCGTCGCGTTCGTGCTCGTCCGCCGCCTCCAGCTCGTCGCACTGCGTTCGATCCAGCTGTCCCACGTCCTCGACGAGCTGCGTGACCGTGGCCTCCACGTACTCGACGTCTACTGTCCGCCGGGCGGTGCGCCGGACGCCCGGGAATCCGCACCGGGGGCGGTTCCGCCGCCCGAGTCCGCCACCGCGTCGGTCTCCTGGCGGGGTACCTCCGCACTGGTCGAGCAGTTCAACCTGGTGCCGCTGGTCGCCGCTGCGCAGCGAGGGGACGCGGCTGTCGTCCTGCGGGTCAAGGTGGGAGACATCCTGTACCACGGTGATGCCGTGGCCGACGTCCACCACGGCACGGTTCCGGAAGCCGAGGTCCTCAAGGCGGTCGTCGTCGGACCCGAGCGCACCTTCCACCAGGACCCCGTGCTCGCCTTCCGGCTGCTGTCCGACATCGGTCTGCGCGCGCTGTCCTCGGCGATCAACGACCCCGCCACCGCCGTACAGGCCCTGGACGCCATCGAGGACCTCCTCCGCCATGCGGCTGCAGGACCGATCGCGCAGAAGACCCGGTCCATCACCGACGCATCCGGCACCGTGCGGGTGATCCTGCCGGTGGCCGACTGGGAGGGGCTCCTGCGGGTCGGTCTGGACGACATCCTCGCCATCGCACCCGGTATGCCGATGGTGCTCGCGCGCTGCCGGAAGCTTCTCGTCGGCGTGCTCTCCGTCGCCCCCGGCCACCTCCGCTCGGCGCTGGAGGAACGACTCGCGTGGACGGAACAACAGCTCACCGCCCGGCCCCCCTTCATGCGCGACGACGTCAGGTAGTCCGTCCCGGCAACAGCCTCGTCCCGGAGCGGAATTCGCCCTCTCTCCGGTGCATGGGCGATGGGGCATGCTTGGTGGGGTCGCAGGGGCACGTGCATGTGCGTGGGGCCCCTGCGGCCAGCGGCCCTTTCGACATTCGACCTTCGAGGATTGATCGTGAGCACACAGTCCGTCGCACGTCCGGCCGACGCCTCCGGCACCTTCGCCCTGGGTGGCGACCTAACGGTGAACCGTCTCGGTTACGGCGCCATGCAACTGACCGGCCCAGGCGTCTGGGGTGAACCCCGCGATCCGGACGAGGCCGTCCGGGTCTTACGTCGAGCGGTCGAGCTGGGCGTCACCTTCATCGACACGGCGGACGCCTACGGCCCGTGCGTCAACGAGCAGCTGATCCGGAAGGCTCTGCACCCCTACGCCGATGACCTGGTCATCGCCACCAAGGGTGGCGTGACACGTCCGGGCCCGGACGACTGGCGGCCCGACGGCCGACCCGAGTTCCTGCGTGAGCGGGTGGAGCTGAGTCTGCGGCACCTGGGACTCGAGGTCATCGATCTGTACCAGCTCCACCGCATCGATCCCGACGTGCCGCCGGCCGAGCAGTTCGGTGCGTTGGCCGAGCTGCAGCAGGAGGGCAAGATCCGTCACCTCGGGCTGTCCGAGGTGACGGTCGAGCAGCTCAAGGAGGCCCGTACGCACGTCGACATCGTGTCCGTGCAGAACCTCTACAACCTCGCGAACCGGTCGGCCGAGGACGTGCTCGCGTACGCCGAGGCCGAGAACATCGCCTTCATCCCGTGGTTCCCGATCGCCACGGGCGAACTCGCCCGACCGGGCGGACCGTTGGACGCCGCGTCCCGGCTGCACGGCGCGAGCCCCGCGCAGCTCGCCCTCGCCTGGCTCCTGCGCCGCTCCCCCGTGATGCTCCCGATACCGGGCACGTCCCGTGCCGCCCATCTGGAGGAGAACGTCGACGCCGCGCTGGTGCGACTCGACGACGAGGAGTTCGAGGCCCTCACCGCCGCGGCCTGAGTGCCGCACCGCGTGATCCGCCGGCGCGCGCCTCTGGCGCGCGCCGGCGGTCCGGCTCAGACGCCGGAGGGCACCTCGGCCTTCTCGGTGGATCCCGTGTGTTCTCCCTCGCCCGCCGCCAGCCTGCGGTTGCGGCGGACGGAGGACCAGAAGGACCAGGCGATCAGGATGACACCGATGAGACCGGTGACCACCTCGGGGATCTGGTAGCGGATGGAGATCATGAGGATCACGGCCAGCGCGCCGATGGCGTAGTGGGCGCCGTGCTCCAGGTAGACGTAGTCGTCGAGGGTGCCCTGGCGGACCAGGTAGACCGTCAGGGACCGGACGTACATCGCGCCGATACCGAGGCCGAGCGACATCAGGACGATGTCGTTGGTGATCGCGAAGGCGGCGATGACACCGTCGAAGGAGAAGGAGGCGTCGAGGACCTCCAGGTAGAGGAACATGAAGAACGCGGCCTTGCCGGCCATCACAATCGCGGGGACCTGCTTGCCGCTCCTCCGGGCCTCTTCCTCGGCCTCGTGCTCGCGCTCCTCCTCTTCCTCCAGCTTGTTCTCGAAGTAGCCGGAGAGACCGCCGACGACGAGGTACGTGATCAGGCCGAAGACGCCCGAGAGCAGGACGGTCGACGCCTTGTCGACGTGCGTGCCGCCGTGCTGGTGGGCCTGGGTCGCGAAGGTCATGGCGCTGATCGCCAGGACGACCAGGGCGATGCAGACCGACAGCATGTCGATCTTGCCGAGCTTGGCGAGCGGGCGCTCCAGCCAGCCGAGCCACTTGATGTCGCGGTCCTCGAAGATGAACTCGAGGAAGATCATCAGCAGGAACATCCCACCGAAGGCCGCGATCGACGGGTGGGCGTCGGTGACGAGCTGCTCGTAGCGCTCGGCGTCGTTGATCGCCAGATCGACGGCCTCGATGGGGCCGACCTTGGCACTGATCGCCACGATCACGACGGGGAAGACCAGCCGCATGCCGAAGACGGCGATGAGCACACCGATGGTGAGGAAGATCTTCTGCCAGAAGGCATTCATCTTCTTCAGGATCCCGGCGTTGACCACCGCGTTGTCGAAGGACACCGAGATCTCGAGGATGGACAGGATCGCCACGATCCCGAAGGCCGCCCAACCCCCGTATATCACCGCCGCGACGAGGCCGAGCGCGGTCACCGCGAACGACCAGCCGAACGTCTTCAGAAGCACTGGCTACCCAATCGTTTTGTGCGGGGCTCCCCCGCGCTGTACCTGTCTTTACCAAACCCTGACCGAAGTCTAGAGCGAAACCCCGCAGTCCTGACGCATACCGGCCAACGGCACGTACCTTCCATCCGTCGATGGCCGGCCAACGCAAGGCCCGCGCCCCGCACTTGAGGACGCCCGGGACACCCGTACACCATCAACGTGTGGTACACAGGCATGATGTCTTCCCAACTCCCCTTACGCTTCGGTGTCAACATGTTCGTCACCGGTTCGCGACACGAGTGGCGTGCGAAGTGCCGCAGAGCCGAGGAACTCGGTTTTGATGTGGTCGGAGTGGCCGACCACCTAGGAATGCCCGCACCGTTTCCGGCGATGGTGCTCGCCGCCGAAGCGACCGAACGAATACGGCTGACGACGTTCGTGTTGAACACGCCGTTCTACAATCCCGCTCTTCTCGCACGTGATGTGGCGAGTACCGACCAGTTCATCGACGGGCGTATGGAGCTCGGGCTCGGCGCAGGCTATGTGAAGGCCGAGTTCGACACCGCGGAGATCCCGTTCCCCAGCGGCGGAATGCGGGTCGACCAGCTGGAACGGACGGTGACCACGCTGCGTCGTCTGTTCAACGACCCCGAATACCAGCCGCGTCCGGCGCAGCCCTCCGGGCCGCCCCTGCTCATCGCGGGCTGGGGCGACCGGCTGCTGCGGGTGGCCGCCGCGCACGCCGACATCATCGCTTTCCCGGGAGGCTGGGCGAACGCCGCCGGCGATTCACTTCAACTGGCCGGAACCGCGCAGATGGAAGAACGCATCACCTATGTGCGCGGCCTGCTCGGCGACCGCGCCGACTCCGTGGAACTCAATCTTCTGGTGCAGCAGGTAATTCCGCCCTCCGAAGGCGCCTCGGTACCTGACAGATTCGCTCCCCTGCCGCCCGACGCCGCGCACAGCCCCGAGGACGTTCCCAGCGTGTTGGTCGGAACCCCCGCGGACATGGCACAGCAGATCAAGGAACGTCGCGAGCGCTACGGCTTCACCTACTTCACGGTCATGGAATACAACATGGAGAATTTCGCTCCGGTCATCGCCGCGCTCGGGGAGCGGTCGGCGTGAATCCCGCTCTCGCCCGGGGCGGCTCCACGACCCTTGTGCTGCTACGCCACGGTGAGACGGCCCTGACACCGGAGAAGCGGATATCCGGCAGTGGCGGCTCGGATCCGGCGTTGTCGGAGACCGGGCTGCGGCAGGCCGAGGCCGCCGGCAGGGTGCTCGTGGCACGCGGCCCGGTGCAGGCGGTGGTGTCCTCGCCGCTGCGCCGGGCCCGGCAGACGGCCGAGGCGGCGGCTCGTCGTCTGGGACTGGAGGTCCATGTCGACGAAGGGCTCACCGAGGCGGATTTCGGCGCCTGGGAGGGACTTACCTTCGCCGAGGTGCGCGAGCGCCACCCGGACGAGCTCGCGGCGTGGCTCGCCTCTCCGAAGGCCGTGCCGGGCGGAACCGGGGAGACGTTCTCCGCGGTCGCCCGGCGGGCCACTCTCTCGCGGGACCGCCTCCTGGCACGGTACGAGGGGCAGACGGTGCTGGTCGTGTCGCATGTCGGGGTGCTGCGGACACTGCTTCGGCTGGCGCTGGGCGCACCGCCGGTGACGCTGTTCCGGATGGAGCTGTCGGCGGCCTCGCTGTCGGCCGTGACCTATTCCGGGGACGGGGCCGCGTCGGTACGACTGCTCAACGACACGTCGCACCTGACGGACCACCGCTGACCGCGGCAGCCCCTGGGGTGGTGCTCGGCACTGCCCCATGGGCTGCACGCGGGGCGGTGCCGGGCACAGCCCCGGTGGTCGTCAGCGGCTGTCAGCGTCGAATCGTCTTGGTCCGCATGAGGAACTCGGCGAGGTAGCCGTCGTGCGGCAGGCCGTGCGCCATCCACGGTGTCGGATGGTCACCGACGTAGACGTTGGCGATGGTCGGCTCGGCCACCAACGCGTCGATCAGGTTCGCGTCGGTGGTGACGGCGGTGAGGACGAGGGTGTCGCGCAGCGGCCGGATCCCGGCGTCGCGGTCCCAGGGGGCGACCCACGCGCAGGGGAAGCCCAGTTCCATGCCGAGCTGTTCGGCGAACGGGCTGTCGAGCTGGTGCACCGCCGGCCGGAGCGCCGCCGAACCGTCGCCGAGATCGCCGACGATGCTGTCACCGCCGAGCCAGGGCTTGGTGCCCGCTGCCCGCTGCCGCAGGTACGCGTCCCACCGACGGGCGGGACCGATGGGCATGACGGGCAGGACCGCGCGTTCGTCCGTCGGGGGCAGGGTGGGCAGCGCGGCGAGGCGTTCGGCGAGCGCCGCGGCCACGGGCGCGGGGTCGCCCTCGACGAGTATCCCGGTGGCGTTGACGCAACCGACGCCCCCACCACCGCTGATCGACTCCACGAGGGTGTCGACGATCGGCTCCCAGTCCGTCTCGGCGGTGATGAGTATCTTGGAGCGCCCGGGTCCCTGCGGCAGTACGCGTCGGTCGTCCGCGTACTTGCCCACGACGTCCGCGCCGCCGTACACCATTCCCAGGTCGGCGTGCCGGAGGATGTCACCGGCCACGTCGTGGTCGGTGGGCAGCAGCGCGATTCCCTCGTCGCCGAACCCGGCCTCGCGCAGGGCGGTGATCAACCGGTGGGGAGTGAAGGGCTCACGACGGGAGGGGCGCACGGCGACGCGATAGCCCAGCGCGAGGGCGTCGAACCAACCCTGGTGCACCGCGGGGTGGTTGCCCGCCGCGTGGACGGCGAACACCTCACCGCGCCGGGTCCACACCGCCGCGCCGCCCTGGGCCCGCGGATCGCGCCACGAGCCGACCGCGGCGGCCGGCCGCGCGTTCTCCACGCTGTGGCGGATCCGCTCGGCGGCCCCCGCGATGTCGGCGGTGGCGTCGCGCACCACCGTGATCGGTATCCCGGTGGTCGCACTGACGGTGCGCTGGTACTCCTCCGCCGTCAGCCCCGCGACCGTCTGCGTGGCGAAGGCCCGGCCCGCCTGTGCGAACGCCGCGATCCGTGCGTCGAGGGGTGGCGCCGGTGCTCGGCGCATGGCCTTGATCGCGCGGGTGACGTAGAGCGAGGGTGCGAGGCTCAGTGTCGCGACCTGGTTCCCGGTGAGATCTCGCACGGCCTCCTGGCGCCGGGACCGATAGGGGCCTCCGGGGCCGAGAACGTCCAGGGACAGCATCAGTACACGCCCTCGACCACGGCCGTGGCACCGAAGGTCGCCACGGGTGCGACGTCCGCGACCGAGTCACCGAAGCCGCCGTCCACCGGTGCGATCCGCGTCGCGCAGTCCCGCTCGATGTTGTTGACCAGCAAGGCGCTTCGGCTCATGTGATGCACCACGATGCGCCCGCGCTCCCCGTACGGAACCACCTGGCCGGTGTCGGGGTCGATCACCCGGAACGTGGTGTACGGCGCGAAGGAGTCGAAGACGCACGGCTCGTCGTCCCGGAGACCGGGTCGCTCCACCGCTGTCCCCAGCATCATCGTGCCGCCGTACCCGCCGACCAGCTTGATGCCGCCGAAGACCTCGTCGCGCAGCAGGTCCCGGGTGTCGGCGTCCAGATGCGTACCGCCCCAGATGATCGCGCGAACCTTCCGGTTCACCAGCTCGACCAGGTCGTCGTGCTGCGAAAGGCGCTCGAGGAGCGGCGGGGTGGCGAAGAGGACGCCCACGTCCTGGCCGGTCAGGATGTGGCCGACCTGTTCGATGAGGTGATCGGTGTAGGCGTCGGCGACGTCCGTCCGGCCCTCCGCGATCAGCTTCTTCACCCATCGCGGGTCCAGATCGATGCTGAAGTTCAGCCCACCCCGCAGCGTCGCGGTGTCGACCGCCATCGCTCCGACGTTGTGCGGCCCGGTGGGGACGGCACTGAGCCAGTCGACGTCTCGGGGTACGCCGTGGGAGTCCAGTCGCTCACTGAACCACTCGACGCTGCGCCGATGCCACTCCGCGCTGTACGGGACCGCCTTGGGCCGCCCCGTGGTCCCGCCGCTCTCGTAGACGGCCGCCTCGTGCTTGTCGCCGTAGCCACGGGGAATCAGGTCACGTACGGCGATGTCGCGCAGCTCGTCCACCACGTTGGGGAACAGGCTGAGATCGTCGAAGTCCCGGACATCGGTCAGCGGATCGAAATCGAGACTCTCGGCCCGTCTCAGCCAGAACGGGGACCCGGTCTCCGGACTGAAGTGCCACCGCATCATCTCCCGAACGAACTCTCCGCCGGTGTGCTCGACCATGGTCTTCCTCTCGGAACAGGTGGACAGAAGCCCGGGATTCACCGGGCGGTGGAGAGTCCCGTCGTGTCGATCCAGGATTCCTTCTCGAGCACGAGGTCTCGGACGATCTCTCCGGCGGCAGGTGCCTGACACAGTCCCTGACCGGAGAAGCCGGCCGCGTAGAAGAACCGGCGGGAGTGCTCGCGGCCGATGAAAGCCATCCCGTCCGGGCTGACGTCGAGGTCACCGCTCCATCCGCTGTCGAGGCGGTGGCCGGCGAGCGTCGGAAAGGTCGTGCCGAGGTGGTGCGACACCCGTCGCAGCCAGTCCTGTCGGGTCTCGTCCGGAGCGGGGCGGCCCATCCCCACGAGGATGCGGTCCCCCCAGCTTCGAATCCGCAGGCTGGAGGGGTGCATGGTCATCGGCAGAGCGTCGTGCGGGGCACTGCCGGGGGCGTCGGTCAGGAGCATTTCGACGGGGTACGTCGTCACAGGAAGGCGCACGTCGGCCATGGCGGCGACCGTGCCCGCCCAGGGGCCTGCCGCGCAGATCACATGGTCGGCGCGGATGCTTCCCGACGGCGTGTGGACCCGACCGTCCGGGTCGATGCCGGTGACGGGTGTGTCCGTGCGCAGGACGGCGCCGGCCTGCTGGGCCGCCTCGGCATAGCCGCGCACGATCGCGGCGGGGTCGCAGGCGTAGGCCTCGGGCGACCAGGCGGCCGCCAGGACGGTCCGCTCGTCGACCAGCGGATTGAGCCGCGCCGCTTCGGCCGCGGTCACCAGTTCGACGTCCACTCCGGCTGCCCGCTGTGCGGCGTGGGTCTGCCGGAAGTCCCGCACCTGCTGTTCGTCGGTGAACAGCACGAGGAGGCCGATGCGCCGCAGACCGAGGTCGGTTCCGGTGCGTTCGGCGAAGGCCCGGTAGGCGGCCAGGCTCCGGACGGCGAGGCTGCTGATGAGGGGCTTGCCCGGAAAGTAGGTGCGCACCACGCCCGCGGTGGTCCCGGACGATCCCGATCCGAGTGCGCCTCGCTCCAGCAGGACGGTACGGACGCCCGACTCGGCGAGCCGGAACGCTGTCGAGTTGCCGATGACACCGCCGCCGATGACGACGGCGTCCACGCGTTCGGGGAGTCGGCTCACCGCTGGCGGACCGGTTCGTCGGAGCGCAGCTGGCGCAGGTGGTCTCCGGCTTCCCACGGGTACAGGTGCAGGTTCCAGCCACCCAGGCAGTTGATGTAGAGGGCGAGCTGGCCCGCCACGGCGAGGAAGTCCTCGCGGTCGAGCCGGTCGACGCAGTCCAGGAAGCGCTGGGTGAAGCTCCACAGCTGTTCCAGGCCGCAGTAGCCCAGGAACTCGGCAGGAATGCCGACCAGCAGGCGCGTCATATGACGCAGTGAGTCCATCGGCATGTCCTGGACCGCGCCGCGGATCAGACCGCCGTACGTGGCGTAGCCCAGCGGCCGGGTCTCACCGTTGACGAACAGCAGAGTGGGCAGCACCGTCTCGAAGCTTCCCGCCCCGGAAGGGATCGACCCCGCGTGGAGGTCGGCGAGCTCCTTCGGCTCGGAGAGCCAGGCCCGTTCGGTCGCGGTGTGCACGTCGTGGATGAGTCGGCTCGCGTCGGGATCCGCGGCGGTCAGCTTCGGAATGCGGTGGCCGCCTTCGGCTCCCGCCCTGCGGACCTCCACCAGGATCGGCTTCTTCGTCGAATAGACCGAATCCCAGACCGCCTTCCCGGCCTCCAGCAGTCCCGGCACGTCCTCCTGCCGGATCCGGCCCACCGGGGACGCCGGCATCGGTTCGGTCAGCGTGCCGTACTTGATGCCCAAATGCTGCAGAGCGGAGAGGAATACGGTCCCGTCGGGTGCGTCGCGTCGATCGGGTATCCGGGTTTCCGCGGTCAGGTGCAGCAGCGAGGGGATCGGTGCCGCGTGATAGAGGTGCTCTCCCGCCACCAGCGCGTGTCCCTGCAGGCTCTGGTAGGGCAGAGCCTCCCATAACGCGTCGGCGAGTTCGGTGTTGCGGCCGTCGAGTTCCGCGGTCACGGTGATGCCCAGGTCGGGCCAGGAAATCTCGATCTGCCGGCCGGAAATCGTTTCAGTCAAGGCTTTTCCTTCGTTCGGTTGACCTGTATGAGAACTCCCTGCCATCGCGCCTCAACGTACCGGCGATCACGTGCGGCCCCACCCCTGATCAACCCCCTATCGTGGCGGGCCTCCCACCCCAGCGCCGGTGGATCACCGGAGCCCACCGGCCGGACGCGGAGTGCTTCAGTGATCCGCCGAGCCCACCAGGCCCAGCTCCACCGGCAGGCCGAATCGGCTGCTCACTCCGAGTTTTCGATAGGTCTTGGTGAGATGCTGCTCCACGGTGCTCACCGTGATGAAGAGAGTCCGGCTTATCTCACGGTTGCTCCGCCCCTGGGCCGCGAGGGCCGCGACCTTGCGCTCGGCTTCACTGAGCAGGGCGAACCTGTGGATGGTCGTCCGCAACGCGGGCTTGTCGCCCGGTTCCTCCGCCCTGCCGGAATTCTGCAGCCTCCGGTAGAGCGGTTCGGCCCCGCACGTCTTGGCCATCCGCTTCGCCTGATGGTTGATGAGCCTGAATTCGGCGACATGGCCGCATTCGAGTTCCGCGTCACTCGAATCGGCGAGCGCCATGGCCAACTCGAGCCGGTCCCCGGAGTCGAGGAGCACCTTCACCGCGTCCCTCAGCAGGGAAGCTCGGGCCGGCTGCTTCACCGTCGCGGCCATGATCCGCAGGGAGCGCCCACGCACTCGGGTGTCGTCGACGTCCGCCAGCGCCAACTGCTCGTCGAGGAGTGCTGTGGCACCGAGTGGATCGTCGAGACGCAACCGCGCCTCCGCCAGGTCGCTTCGCCAGGGGACGACATTCGGACGGTCGAGAGCGGTGCCGCGGAGAAGGCGACCGCACGTCTGAAAGTCCGCCAACGCCGCGTACGGGCGGTTGTTCTCGAGGTAGAAGCGTCCACGAGCACGCAGGAAGTGCAGCCAGAGCGGATTGCGACGCGCCTCGGGAAGCACCTCCTTGATGAGGGTCTCCGCTTCGTCCGTCCTGCCCATGGCCGTGGTGACGTGGACGAGGCAGGAGAGCGGCAGCCCGAGGGCCGCACCCCAGTTGTGCCGAGGCATCACGGTCACGGCGCGGCGCGAGTGCCGCTCGGCCTCGACCAGGTCACCCCTGCGGAGCGCCACGAGGCCCTGGACGGCCGCGAGCACGGCCACCCACGCCACGGCCTGCAGCGCTTCGGCCTCCGGCCCGAGCGCTTCGCACCAGCGTTGGGCGTCGTCCAGCCTGTTGTCGAAGGTGAGAACGAGCAGAGCGGACAGCACGGTGACCGGGAGGGCGTCGGCGATCCTGCAACACTGCAGGACCTGTTCGGCACTCTTGACGAGGTCGCTCCACGACTCGCACTCGGCGGTCTCCTCGGCGCGGTGCGACGGGGTGGTCCCGTCGGCACCGTCCGTGCCCTTGAAGGGCACCACCCATCGAATCCACTGACGCGCGAGCGTCGACTCGGCGGCACCGGTCAGATCGCACTCGCCTTCCTGGGTGCCGGCCCGCTCCAGCACCAGGGCGGCCTCGTCGGCGCGGCCCTGCCAAGCGAGGAGGGTACTGAGCGCCACGACGTCCCGGTCGGCCAGACCGCCCTCCTGGAGCAGGGAGTACAGCGGCGCGAGGAGTGGGGTCACCGCCGTCGGCTTCGTCAGCCACAGGACCCGCGCCAGCGCGCCCGTCACCTCGGCCCGCTCCCGGGCATCGCCGCAGGCTTGCCGGGCAACCTCGAGGAACTCGGCCGCGCGGCTGGGATTCCCTTCCCTCAGCGCTTGCCAGGCGGCGTCGCGGAGGACGTCCACGGACCAGTTCTCCGCGATGCCCCCCGCGGCGACCAGACGTTCGGCGACCTCGGACGGCACCGCGCCGTCGGAGTGAAGCAGCAGTGCGGTGCGCTCGTACAGGGCGGCGAGCGCCTCGCCGTCGAGCCCGCTCAGCGCGGCGGCCCGGGCGGCCTGGTGGCTGAACCATCCGGAGCGGAGCAGCCCCGTTCCGGCGAGAGCGTCCAACGCCTCCACTACCGTCCGCTGCTCGCTGTCGAGCAGCCGGGCCAGTACGTCGGCCGATGCCGGGGCACCGAGGGCGGCCAAGCCGCGGGCCACATCGAGGAGTCGAGGATCCCAGCGGTGCAGGCACGCCTCGACGGCGACCTTGAAGTGAGCCCCTTTGAGCGCCGCGTCCGTCGGGGAGACCGCATCGACGTCTTCGGGATCACGCTCGTAGAACCCGCGACACCGGTCCTGGAACAGCGCCTCAAGGAGCAGCGGACTGCCGCCTGTCGCCGCCAGGAAGGAGGGAGCGAGCCGTTCCGCGTTCGCCTCCCCCAGACGTCGCTTCCGCAGCCAGTCGGTCACGCCGTGACGGGAGAGCGGCTGCACGTTCAGAAGATGGAAGTACGGCTGCTTGATGAACTCGGCCAGGACCAGCGGGGGCTCGGAACTGAAGACGCGCCACTCGGCGAATACGGTGACGACGGGATTCGACGCGAGTCGGCGCAGGATCAGCAGGAGAGCCTGCAGACTGGCCGGATCCGCGTATTGCGTGTCATCGACAGCCAGCACCAGAGGTTGCCCACCCGCGGCTTCGAGGAGTAGCTCGGTCAGCTCATCCACTGCGCAAGGGCTCAGCGAAGAATCTCGGGAATTCACTCCCGGAAGGGCGAGGAGCCGCTCGACCCGCTCCCCCTTCTCCACGCCAAGATCGATGGAGCGTAATAACTGAGCCAGCACGCCTAAGGAGTGGACCTGCCCGGATCGTGCCCCCGACGCACTCAGCACGAGGGCGCCGGCGCTCTTCGCGTACCCGGTGAAGCCGGAGAGGAGTGTCGTTTTCCCCGCGCCCCCCGGGCCTGTCACGAGGGCGACCGTTCGGCCGTTCGTCGTGCAGTCGTTCAGCATTCGCTTCAGGCTTTGAAGCTCGATTTCCCTCTCGACCAAAACCACTGGAACGGCTCCCCGAATTTAGTTTTCGCACGCACTTGAAAAACTTAACTGTATCTTCAACGTAACTTCGCCCCTGCGGGCAGTCAAGATCCCCTTGCCGGGACCGTCACCTCCGGGGTCCGCCCAGCGAGCCAGCGGTCAACTACGGAGGTGTGACGCTCCGTTGAGGTCGAGGATCGTTCCGGACGACCATTCAGCGGCGGGAGACGCGAGCCACAGGACGGCGGCCGCGATCTCGGCGGGCTCGGCCACCCGGCCGAAGGGGCTCTGGGCACGGATCGCGGCTCCCTCGGCCCCCTCCAGGCGGGACGAGACCCGTTCCGTGGCGAAGAATCCGGGCGCGACCGAGGCGACGGCGATCCCGTACGGGGCGAGGGAGACCGCGAGCGACTGGCCGAGCGCGTGGACGGCGGCCTTGGTGGCGCCGTAGGCCGGGTGGTCGGGTTCGCCCCGGAAGGCGCCCCGGGAGCCGATGTTCACGATGCGGCCCCCCGATCCCTGGTCGATCATCCGCCGAGCCGCGAGATGGCTCAGGTTGGCCGTGGCGAGCAGGTTCACGGACACGTGCTGCTGCCAGACCGCCACCCACTCCTCGTACGGGGTCTCGGGGAGGGGGTGGCGGAGGTTCACCGCCGCGTTGTTGACCAGTACGTCGATCCCCCCGAGCGCCTCGGCCGCCGTGTCGGCCACGGCCACGGCCCCCGCGGGGTCCCCCAGGTCGCCGCCGACCAGGGTGTGGCCCGTTCCGTCGAGGGATTCCAGGGTGACGCGGGCCTCCTCTGCGCGGGAGGCGAAGTGGACGGCGACCCGGTCGCCGTTGGCCGCGAACGCCTGGGCGACGGCCCGGCCCAGGCCCCGGGAGGCACCACTGATGAGGACGCGACGACCAGAAGCGGGCAGTTTCATCAGGGGGCCTTCCGAGCGGGGACTTACCGCCGGTCATTCTCCACGGCGGCCTCGTCGCGCCGGGCGGCTAGGCCGGGGGCGAGCGGCCGGCCGCGGCCCGCTCGGAGCAGCCGGCCGCGGCCCCGCGGCTCAGGCGACCGTCAGGACGATCTTGCCCGTGGTGCTGCCCCGCTCGCCGATCGTGTGGGCCTTCGCCGCCTCGGCGAGCGGCACGACGGCCTCGACCACCGGCCTCAGCTCCCCGCGCTCCACCAGGGCCGCGATCTCGCGCAGGCCGAGGTGGTCGGGCTCCACCAGGACCCAGGTCGCCCGCACCCCGTCCCGCGCGGCGGGGACGTCGTCCGGGCCCGGCAGGGTGATCAGCCTGCCCCCGTCTCGGAGCACTTTCAGGGAGCGTTCGGCCGTCTCCCCGCCGATGCCGTCGAGGACGACGTCCACGTCGGAGACGACGTCCTCGAAGCGGGTCCCGCGGTAGTCGACCACCTCGTCCGCGCCCAGCTCCCGCACCAGGTCGTGCTTGCCCGCGCTCGCCGTGCCGATGACGTACGCCCCGCGGGCCTTGGCGATCTGGACGGCGAAGTGGCCCACTCCTCCGGCCGCCGCGTGCACCAGCACCCGCTCTCCGGGGCGGACGTCCGCCGCGTCGACGAGGGCCTGCCAGGCGGTGAGCGCCGCAAGCGGCAGCGCGGCGGCCTCCACGTGGGTCAGGGAGGCGGGCTTGGGCGCGAGGTGTCGTGCCGGGGCCACCACGTACTCGGCGTAGCCTCCCGCCTGCCGGGGGAACAGCGGCATGCCGAAGACCTCATCGCCGGGGCGGAAGATCCCCACGCCGGGGCCCACGGCCTCCACCGTGCCGGAGACGTCCCACCCGACGGCCGGGACGGCGCCCCACTCGATGAGGGCCCCACCGGCACGGGTCTTCCAGTCGACGGGGTTCACTCCGGCCGCGTGGACCCGCACCAGGACCTCGTTCAGGCCGGGCTCGGGGCGCTCCACCTCGCGCTCGACCAGGTTCTCGGGTCCGCCCCACTGCTCCACGACCATCGCACGCATGCTGTCCGCCTCGTTTCCGTCTCGATCGGCACGCCCCCGGACCGTTCCGGGGGCGATGCCTCCACGATCCGGTAGCGCGGTCCGACATGGTGTTGGCCGTTTGGCCAGCATGTGACAGGATCTGGCCATGGGGAACGCAGCAGAACCGGCGACGGGGGCCGCGCGGGAAGGTGCGCCGGTGCCGCCGCACCGGGTCGCCGTGCTCGCGCTGCCCGGGGTGCCCCCGTTCGAGCTGGGCATTCCCTCCCGGGTCTTCGGCAGCGCCGAGGGCGCCGACGGCCGTGCCTTGTACGAGGTCACGGTCTGTACCGCCGACGGTGCCCCGGTGCTCAGCGACGCCGGGTTCACCGTGCAGCCCTCGGCCGGTCCCGAGGCGCTCGCCGCCGCCGACACCGTGGTCCTGCCGCCCACGCACGCCATGCCCGAGCTCGGGCGTGGCGGTCCGCTGCCGCCCGAGGTCGCCGCGGCCATCGCCGGCATCCGGCCCGGCACCCGCCTGGTGTCCATCTGCACCGGCTCGTACGTGCTAGCCGCCGCCGGGCTCCTCGACGGCCGGCCCGCCACCACGCACTGGAACCTGGCCCCGGAGTTCCGCCGGGCCTTCCCTCAGGTCAAGGTGGACGAGGACGTGCTCTTCGTCGACGACGGCGATGTGCTGACCTCCGCGGGCGTGGCCGCGGGTGTCGACCTCTGCCTGCACATGATCCGCCGCGACCACGGTGCCTCGGTCGCCAACCGCGCCGCCCGGATGTGCGTGGTCCCTCCGTGGCGGGACGGCGGGCAGGCCCAGTTCATCGACCGTCCCGTGCCGGAGCCCACCCTGGCCAGCACCACCGCCACCCGCGCCTGGGCCCTGGAACACCTCGCCGAGCCCCTCACCCTGGCCCGGCTCGCGGAGCACGCCCGGATGAGCCTGCGGTCCTTCACGCGGCGGTTCCGCGACGAGGCCGGGGTGACCCCGGTGCAGTGGCTCACGGCACAACGCCTCGAACTGGCCAGGCAGCTGCTTGAGACGACCGACCTTCCGATCGACCTCGTCGCCCATCGCGCAGGCCTCGGCTCCGGGAACTCCCTCCGCGCGCACATGCGGACGGCCTTCGGGGTCTCGCCCGCCGCCTACCGCCGCGCGTTCGGCACCGGCACTCCGGCAGGACACGGACAGGAGGCGGAACCGTCCGCGTGAGCGGCTCCGCAGGGGTGGTCAGCGCCCCGTCAAGGCCGCTGTCGGCGTGCTGGCACGGCGCGGCGCGGCATTCGTCCTACGCTGCAACGCCGGGACGAACCCGCCGGGACCGAGCCTCTCCGAAAGCACGGACGTCTTGCTTGCCGTCACCGTCATCGCGGGCATTCTGTTCACCTGGTGCGTCCTGTCGCGCCGACTCGCGCTGTGGAGCGTCACCGCACCGATCGCCATGATGGTGGCGGGCATCGCCCTCACCAGTGGCTCGGACCCGCCGCTCGTCTTCGACTTCGGCGACATGGCCGGCTTCGAGCACGCGGTGGAGGTCGTCCTCGCCCTGCTGCTCTTCGTCGACGCGACCGAGGTTCCGGCGGGAGCCGTCCGACGGGAGAAGAGCGTCGTCGCCCGTCTCCTGGGCGTCGCCCTGCCGCTGACCCTGGGCGCCGCGTTCCTGACCGCGCTCGCCTTCTTCCCCGACCGGCCCGGATGGGTTCTGGCGACTCTGGCGACGGTCGTCGTCCCGCTCGATCTGGCGCCCGCCGCGGCCGTCGTGCGGGACGAGCGCATTCCGGCGCGCCTGCGGGAGGTGCTCAACGTCGAGGGCGGCCTCAGCGACGGGATCGTCTCCCCGGTGTTCCTGATCTGCGTCGCCGCCGCCGCCGAGTACCGCACGGTCGGCGACGACTACGCCGAGGCCCTCCTCGGCGCCCTCACGGCGGCGGGCTGGGCCGTCGGCGCCGGATCGCTCGTCGGCCACCTGGCCGGACGGCTGCTGCGCCGGTCCTGGGCGAGGGGCTGGACACTGCCTGCCGCGACGAGGCTCGCGGTGCTGAGCGTGCCCGTCGCCGCGTACTCCCTGTCCCTCGCCCTGGGCGGCAACGGCTTCGTCGCCTCGTTCGTCGCCGGCGTGTGCGTCGCCCCGTCGCTGCGGCATCTCCCCGAGGACACCGTGAAGATGACGGACGACCTGGTCACCCTCCTGACACTCGCCCTGTGGTTCCTCTTCGGCCAGATGGTCAACGACGAGTTCTGGGACGGCTTCCACCTCTCCGTCATCCTCTACGCCGTCCTCGCCTGCACCCTGGTACGCCTGGTGCCCGTGACGCTCGCGCTCATCGGTACGGATCTGTCCCTGTCCGACAGGCTGTTCCTGGGATGGATGGGGCCCAGAGGGGTGGCCTCGGTGGTCTTCGGCCTCCTCGCCGCCATCGAACTGCGGGACGCCGGTGGCGGTGACTTCATCTCCCGGGTGATGGTGATCACCGTCATGGTCAGCATCGTCCTGCACGGCCTGAGTTCCGAGCCCATGGGCCGCCGCTACGCCCGACGTCGGCGCGTCTCGCCGGAACCCCGGGCCGGGGGGTGAGGATGTGCGGCGGGCCGGAGCTCACCTCCGGCCCGCCGCACACCCGTCGGCCCGCCGCTCACCTCAGGACGGGAGCCAGGTCCGCCAGGTGGCCTCGTTCTCCTTCACCCAGCGGCCTGCCGCCTCCTGCGGCGACAGCTTCTGGTCCGCGATCATCAGGGCGACGTCGTTCTGCATGTCGGTCGTCCAACGGAACTTCTTCAGGAAGGCGGCCGCGTCGCCGCCGCCGTCCGCGAAGCGGGCGTTGAGGAACTTCTGCAGGGGCGTGTGCGGGTACGCGCAGGCCACCTTCTCGGGGTCGGCGTCGCAGCCCTCGGTGTACGCGGGCAGCTTCACCTCCGTCATCGGGACCTTCTCGAACAGCCACTGGGGCTTGTACCAGTAGCTCAGGAAGGGCTTCTTCTCCTTGGCGAACTGCTTGATCTGCGTGATCTGCGCCGCCTCCGAGCCTGCGAACACGACCTGGTAGTCGAGGTCCAGGGTGTTCACCAGCGCCTTGTCGTTCGTCACGTACGACGGGGAGCCGTCGAGGAGCTGGCCCTTGCCGCCGCTCTCCGCGGTACGGAACTCCTCGGCGTACTTGTTCAGGTTCTTCCAGTCGGTGACGTCCGGGTGCTTCTCGGCGAAGTACGTCGGTACGAACCAGCCGATGTGGCCGGTCACCCCGAGATCGCCGCCGCGCGCGATCGTCCCCTTGTCCTCGATGTACCGCTTCTCCTGCTCCGGGTGGCCCCAGTCCTCCAGGATGGCGTCCACCCGGCCCTGGCTGAGCGCGTCCCAGGCAGGCACCTCGTCGATCTGGACGGTGTCCACCCGGTAGCCGAGCTCGTGTTCGAGCAGGTACTGGGCGACGGCGACGTTGGCCTGCGCGCCCACCCACGACTGGACGGAGAGCGTCACCGTACGGGAGCCCTTCGCGTCGGCGTACGGGGAGGACTGGCGGGTCATGTCGGCGGCGCCGCAGCCGGTGAGGCCGGCCACCAGGGCGGCCCCGGTCACGAGTGCGGAGCCACCGAGCGCGATGCGTGTGCGAGCCATCTCAGGCCCCCTTTCCTACGGGTTCACGGCGCTGCGTCGGCGGGGTGACGCGGTCGAGCATCAGGCCGAGGCAGACGATCGCCGCGCCCGCGACCAGACCGGTCGCCAGGTCGCCCTGGGCGAGGCCGAACACCGCGTCGTAACCGAGCGCACCGCCGCCCACGAGGCCGCCGATGACGACGACGGCGAGGACGAGCACCACGCCCTGGTTGACGGCGAGCAGCAGCGCGGGCCGGGCCAGCGGCAGTTGGACCTGGAACAGCTGCTGCCGTCCGGTCGCGCCCATCGAGCGCGAGGACTCCATCGCGGCCGGGTCGACCCCACGTACGCCCTGGGCCGTGATCCGTACGACGGCGGGCAGCGCGTAGACCACGGCGGCGGCGACCGCCGGGGCGCGGCCCACACCGAACAGGGCGACCACCGGAATCAGATACACGAACTGCGGCATCGTCTGGAAGACGTCGAGCACCGGACGCAGGGCGCGGCCCAGGCGGGTGCTGCGGGCCGCGGCGATGCCGAGCGCGCAGCCGAGCAGCAGCGTCACGGCCACGGCGGCCAGCACCTGGGACAGCGTGTCGAGCGCCGGGTCCCAGACGCCGAGCACACCGATCGCGGCCATCGCCAGGACGGCGGTCACGGCGGTGCGCCACGTGCCGATGAACAGGGCGAGGGCGCCGACGGCCAGCAGGACCGCCCACCAGGGCAGCCACTGCAGGCCGTCGCGCAGGGGGTTGAGGACCCAGGTGGTGAGCCGCCCCGCCCAGTCGGCGGTACCGCCGACGAGGGGCACGCCGGAGTAGAGGTGGGCGGTCATCCAGTCGACGGCCGCGTTGACGGGCTGGGCGATGTCGACCGTCCACGGGTCGGGCCAGGTGAGCCGGTCGGACAGGCGGCCGGCGACGGCGACGACGGCGGTCGCCACGAGAGCGACGGCCCAGCCGAGCCGGGACCGGCGGGCCGGAGCCGTACCGATCCGCTCCCCCGCCGCCGCGGTGACCCGGTCGAGGACGATGGCGAGCAGCACGATCGGCACACCGGCGGCGAGGGCGGCACCGACATCGACGGAGGCCAGCGCCTGGTAGACACGGTCGCCGAGACCGCCCGCGCCGATGACGGACGCGATGACGGCCATGCCGAGCGCCATCATGATCGACTGGTTGACGCCGAGCAGGAGCTCCTTGCGGGCCAGCGGCAGCCGGGCGGTAAGCAGCCGCTGCCTGCCGGTGGCGCCGAGGGACTCGGCCGCCTCCATGACGCCGGCGTCCGCGCCGCGCAGCCCGAGCGCGGTGAGCCGGGCCATGGGCGGGGCGGCGTAGACGACGGTCGCGAGGACGGCCGCGGGCACGCCGATGCCGAAGACGAGGACGACGGGCAGGAGGTACGCGAAGGCCGGCAGCACCTGCATGGTGTCGAGGACCGGCCGGAGGGCGCGGTTCATCCGGTCCGACAGGCCGGCGGCCAGGCCGAGGACTCCTCCGAGCAGCACGGACGCGGCGACGGCGACGACCATCAGGGCGAGCGTCTGCATGGTGGGCACCCACATGCCGAGCAGCCCGCACACCGCGAAGGCGGTGACGGAGGTCAGCGCGAGGCGGACGCCCGCGACGCGCCAGGCCAGCAGCCCGGCGGCGGCGGTGACGCCGGCCCAGCCGAGGGCGAGCAGCAGCAGGTACACCGCGCGGACGGACACGACGACGACGTTGCTGACGTGCCCGAGGAAGTGGAGGAAGAGCGGGTGGCCGTCGCGGTTGTCGATGATCCAGTCGCTGGTGCGCTCCAGCGGCCCGGACACGTCGACGGCGAGCGACGCGGGCCAGCTGCCGCCGCCCAGGAGGACGGTTCCGAGGACGAGCGCGACGGCCGCGCCGGCGCCGATCAGCCCGCCACGGTGGCGCGCGAGCGCGCGCAGCGCACCGGGCGCGGCGTCGGACGCGGCGGAGGTGGTGGTGGTGGTGGGGCGGGGAGGAGCGGGAGTGACGGTGGCGGTCATCGGCCCCACCGCCCCATGGCGTCGGGGGCGGGGGCGCCGCGGCGCGGCGCCGGGTTCGCGGCACCGGTCGTGCCGCCCGGCGGCGGCCAGGTCGTATGGGCGTACATCAGGCCACCGCCTTTCCCGTCGCGGCCGGGACCCCGGCGACGACACCGAGGAGTCCCGCGTGGTCGACCACGCCGAGGCAGCGGCCGTCCTCGACGACCCGGGCGTTCACTCCCGTGCGGGCGACGGCCTCGATGGCCTCGTGGACGGTGGCGCTCGGGGCGAGCGCGGGGCCGGCGTCGCGCTCGTCGGCGAGCGCGGGGCGCATCGCCGAGCGGACGGTCAGCACCTGCTCGCGCGGTACGTCCCGTACGAAGTCCCTGACGTAGTCGTCGGCGGGGGCGCCCACGATCTCCTCGGGCGTGCCGAGCTGCACGATCCGGCCGTCGCGCATCAGCGCGATGCGGTCGCCGAGCTTCAGCGCCTCGCTCAGGTCGTGGGTGATGAAGACCATCGTGCGGCCCTCCTCCCGGTGCAGGCGGACGACCTCCTCCTGCATGTCCCGGCGGATGAGCGGGTCGAGGGCGCTGAACGGCTCGTCGAACAGCAGGACTTCGGGGTCCACGGCGAGCGCGCGGGCCAGTCCGACCCGCTGCTGCTGGCCACCGGACAGCTGGCTCGGCCTGCGGTGCTCCATGCCCTCCAGACCGACCTTGGTGATGAACTCGGCGGCGCGTTCGCGCCGTTCGCCGCGTCCCACGCCCTGGATCTCCAGCCCGTACGCGACGTTGTCGAGCACCGTCCGGTGCGGGAGCAGCCCGAAGTGCTGGAAGACCATCGCCGCCCGGTGGCGGCGCAGCTCGCGGAGCCGGCCGGTGTCCATGGACAGCACGTCCTCGCCGTCGATGGAGACGGTGCCCGACGTCGGCTCGATGAGCCGGGTCAGGCAGCGGACGAGCGTCGACTTGCCCGAGCCCGAGAGGCCCATGACGACGAAGACCTCGCCCTTGCGGACGTCGAAGGAGACGTCGCGGACGGCGGCGGTGCAGCCGGTGCGCTCGCGCAGCTCCGAGGCGGCGAGTGAGGCGAGCTCCTCGTCGGCCGGCACGCGGTCGGCCTTCGGGCCGAAGACCTTCCACAGGTCGCGTACGGAGAAGACGGGCTCGGCGGTGTCCTGGGTCACGGTGCTGTTCATCGTCGGGTGCCTCCCAGCAGGTCCACGCATTTCTCGCCGACCATGAGCACGCCGATCATCGGGTTGACGGCGGTCATGGTCGGGAAGACGGACGCGTCGGCGATCCGGATGTTGTCGAGGCCCCGGATCCTCAGATCGGGTGCGACGACGGCGAGTTCGTCGTCGACGGCGCCCATCCGGCAGGTGCCGGCCGGGTGGTAGACGGTGTGCGCGACGTGGCGGGCGTACGCGCTGAGCTCCTCGTCGGAGGTGACCTCGGGTCCCGGGCACACCTCGCGCTTCAGCCATCCGGCCAGCGGTTCGCTCGCCGCGATCTCCCGGGCGATGCGGATGCCGTCGACGAGGGTCCGGCCGTCGTAGTCGTCCTCGTCGGTGAAGTAGCGGAAGTCGAGGGCGGGCTTGACCTCGGGGTCGGCGCTCGTGAGGTAGAGCCGGCCGCGGCTGCGCGGCTTGGGGATGTTCGGGGTCATCGACACGCCGTGCGCGGGCCGTTCGTAGCCGATCCGCTCCGGGTTGTCGGTGAAGGGGATCTGGTAGAAGTGGAACATCAGGTCCGGCCCCTGGGACTCCGGGTCGCGGCGGACGAAGAGCCCGGCGTCGGAGTCCATCGCGGAGTTCTCCGGGATGGGGCCGTGGGTCTCCCACACGATGACCGACTCGGGGTGGTCGAGCAGGTTCTCGCCGACGCCCGGCAGGTCGTGTACGACGGGGATGCCGAGCTTCTCCAGGTCGGCGCGCGGTCCGATGCCGGAGTGCAGCAGCAGGCGCGGGGTGTCCACGGCGCCCGCGCACACCAGGACCTCGCGCCGGGCGCGTACGACGTGCTCCGTGCCCTCCTTGGTGCGGATGTGCACCCCGGTGGCGCGGGTGCCTTCGAGTTCGAGGCGGTACGCCCAGGTCTCCAGGGCGATGTGGAGGTTCGGCCGGTCCAGGAACGGGTGCAGATAGGCGACCGAGGCGGAGGACCGCTTGTTGTTCTCGGGGTGGTAGGCGAGGTCGAAGAAGCCGACGCCCTCGTGGAAGGGCTGCCGGTTGAAGCCCTCGACGCGCGGGACGCCGAGCGCGGTCTGCGCCGCGTCGACGAAGTCCCGGGCTATCGCGTTCCGGTCGGCCTCGTCGACGGGGACGATGTTGTTGCGCAGCCGGGCGAAGTAGGGGTCCATCGCCGCCGCGTCCCACCCCTCGGCACCCGCCTCGGCCCACTCGTCCCAGTCGGAGGGAAGGGGCTTGAACGCGATGAGGGTGTTGTGCGAGGAGCAGCCGCCGAGGACCCGGGCGCGGCTGTGGCGGATGTACGAGTTGCCGCGCGGCTGCTCGGTGGTGGGGTAGTCGTAGTCCAGCTCGCCGCCGAGCAGGCCCATCCAGCGGCGCAGGGTGAGGACGTCGTCGCGGCCGACGTCGCTGGGGCCGCCCTCGATGACGGCGACGGTGACGTCCGGGTTCTCGGTCAGCCGGGAGGCGATCACCGAACCGGCGGTGCCGCCGCCGACGACGACGTAGTCGTAGACGTGCTGGTCGTTCATGCCCGGTCCTTCGCCGTGGTGCCCGCGAACCAGCGCACGGGGCGCGGAGCGAGGTTCTGGTAGATGTGCTTGGCCTCGCGGTATTCGGCGAGGCCGCTGGGGCCCAGTTCGCGGCCGATGCCGGACTTTCCGAAGCCGCCCCATTCCGCCTGCGGCAGGTAGGGGTGGAAGTCGTTGATCCAGACGGTGCCGTGGCGCAGCCGTGCCGCGACGCGCCGGGCGCGGTCCTCGTCGGAGGTCCACACCGCTCCGGCGAGGCCGTACTCGGTGTCGTTGGCGAGGGTGACGGCCTCCTCCTCGGTGCGGAAGGTCTCGACGGTGAGGACGGGGCCGAAGATCTCCTCACGGACGACGCGCATGCCGCGGTGGCACCGGTCGAGGACGGTGGGCCGGTAGAAGTAGCCGGGACCGGCGGGCCGCTCGCCGCCCGCCCGCAGGACCGCACCCTCGCCGAGGGCGGAGGCCACGTACTCCTCGGTCCTCGCCACCTGGGCGGCGGAGACCAGCGGGCCGCACTCGACGCCCTCGTCGGTGCCGCGGCCGAGCCGGATCAGTTCGGCGCGGCGGGCGAGCTCGGCGACGAAACGCCCGCGCAGTGACTCCTCGACGATGAGGCGGGAGCCGGCGGAGCAGACCTGGCCGCTGTGGATGAAGGCGGCGTTGAGCGCCTGGTCGACGGCGGTGTCGAAGCCCTCCGGCGTCGAACAGGCATCGGCGAACACGACGTTGGGGTTCTTTCCGCCCAGTTCGAGGGCGACCTTCTTCACGCTGTCGGCGGCGGCCTTGGCGACCTTCGTGCCGCTGACGAGACCACCGGTGAACGAGACCAGGTCGACGTCGTGGTGCTCGGCGAGCCGGGCGCCGACGGTGTGACCGGGGCCGGTGACGATGTTGGCCGCGCCGAGCGGCAGTCCGGCCTCCAGGAGCAGTTCGACGAGTACGACGGTGCTCAGCGGGGTGATCTCGCTGGGCTTGATCACGAAGGTGTTGCCGGCGGCGAGGGCGGGCGCGATCTTCCAGCTGGCCTGGAGCAGCGGGTAGTTCCACGGCGTGATCAGGGCGCACACCCCGACGGGCTCGTGCACGACGACGCTGCGGATGTCGTTCGAACCGGCGTCGACGACCCGCCCGCCGTCCTCCTTCTCGACGAGGTCGGCGAAGTAGCGGAAGGCGTCGCGGACGCAGTCGACGTCGACGCGGCCCTCCTCCAGCGTCTTGCCCGCGTCCTGGCTCTCCAGGGCGCCGATCCGCTCGCGGTCGCGCTCAAGCAGGTCTGCGACCCGTCGCAGCAGGGCGGCCCGCTCGGCGACCGGCGTACGCGGCCAGGAACCGTCGTCGAAAGCGGCTCGTGCCGCGGTCACGGCGTCGTCGGTGTCCTGGACACCGCCCTCCGCGACGACCGCGAAGGCGGTCTCGTCGACGGGGTCGATGATCTCGCGTGTGGCACCGGACAGGGCTGCGCGCCACTCTCCGCCCACATGGATGGTCTGTTGTGCTGCCGTCACGTCGCGTATGGCCTTTCGTTCCTCTGAGTCCCCCTGCCGGTATCACCGGCGGTTCGGCCGCCTGCCCCGGCTTCTCGGATCCATGCGCGATGCGTTGCGGAGAGTGTTCCTCGTCACGCTTGAAGCAGGAGTAAACAGGGCATATCGAGCAGCATGGACAGCAGCACCCTCTGGCTCGTCGCGGTCGTGGTTCTCCTGCTCGCGGTGGCCGGATGCGCGGCCGTGCTGCTCGTACGCGTCTTCCGGGCGCGGCGGCTGCTGAGGGACGCCGGTGTCCCGCTCCAGTCCAAGGCCCTGTTCTGGGCGGCGGTGGTGTACACGATCTCGCCGGTCGACCTGATCCCGGACCCCGTCTACCTGGACGACATCGGCGTCCTCCTGATCGCCCTGCGGGCCCTGCACGCCGCGGCCGCCCGAAGCGGGGCGGACACCGAGGTCATGCCTGCAGGCATGCCCACAGGCATGCCCACGGGCTCGGATGCCTCGATCAGTGGTCCGAGCGGCGTGCCTCCGCGTCCTTGACCGCGCGTTCCGCCGCCAGGTGCCAGAGCAGGGTGAGGGCGGTCACGCCGGCTGCCGCGAGTCCCAGTTCGGCCGGGGCGAGCCCCAGCCACTCCTGTGCCATACCGCCCAGTCCACCGCCGAGGGCGACGCCGATGTAGAGGGCGGAGGAGTTGAGGCCGAGCAGGACCGGCGCGGCGGCGGGACCGAGGGCGATGAGCCGGTGCTGTTGGGGGACGACGACGATGCCGACGGTCACCCCCCAGGCGACCGCCCAGACCAGGGTGGAGCCGAGGGTGCGGGTCGCCGGCAGGGTGAGGGCGAGGGCGAGCGCCGCGAGCGCGAGGGCGGCGGTGAGGACACGGGCGGAGTCGTACCGGTCGACCAGGCGTCCGGCGGCGATGTTCCCCGCGAGGGTGCCGACGCCCCAGGCCAGCAGGATCAGAGTGAGGAGCCGTCCGTTGCCATCGGTGGCGTCCAGCAGGGCCGGGGCGATGTAGGTGTAGAGGGTGTAGGTGCCGAGGAAGGCGAGGGAGGTGACCGCCAGCAGTGCCAGGACTCGGCCCTGCTTGAGCGGGCGCAGGCGGTCCGGCAGGGAGGAGGCGGGGAGCGTCACTCCGGGGAGAGCGACGGCGATGCCCACGCCGGCCAGCAAGCCGATCCCGACGACGGCCCACAGGGTGATGCGCCAGTCGGTGCCGCCGACCAGTATGCCGAGTGGCAGCCCCAGCGCGGTCGCCGAGGTCAGGCCGCCCAGCACGAAGGCGAGCGCCCGGCCGCGGTGTTGCGGTGGAGCGATGGCGGCCGCGGTGCTGGACGCCGCGGAGGTGATGACGCCCGCTCCCACGGCGGTGATGATCCGAGCGGCCATCACCAGCTCGTAGCTGGTGCCCAGGGCGGTGGCGGCGTTGCCGATCACGAAGACGGTCAGGGCGATCAACAGCGCCGAACGCCGGTTCAGACCGCTGGTGAGGGCCCCCGTCACCGGCGCCGACAACGCCAGCGTCAGTGCGAAGGCCGTCACTAATTGACCGGCCGCCGCAGTGGAGACGTCCAGGTCGGCCGCTATGGCGGGAAGCAGGCCCGCGATCACGTAGCCGTCGGTGCCGACGGCGAATGTCGCCGCGGCCAGAGGGAGAAGTCGTTTCAGCACGAAGTGCGCCGCCTTTCCGGAGCCCTGCGGAGGTGGGTGGGCAGCACGATAGACAAATACATGGATGCTTGTCCATGTATCAATGAATCACTAGGCTGGGCTCCAGACACCGACGGAAGGAGAGCCATGCGCGAGGTGTCCCAGCCGGCGACCGAGGCGATCCGCATCGTGGATGTGCTGCGCGCACTGGCCGATCCCGTGCGGCTCGACATCGTCCAACGGCTCGCCGTGACCGGCGAGGAGAGCTGCAATGCCATCGGCGAAGACCTGGACGTCCACCAGACCACGCTGTCCCACCACTACCGCGTACTCCGCGAGGCGGGCGTCACCTGGACCACCGTCCAGGGACGATCACGACTGGTACGGCTGCGCCGAAACGACCTGGACACGCTGTTCCCCGGCCTGCTGGACTCCGTACTGAACGGAGCACGCCACACACGACGGAGCTGAGGCGCCCGGCGGGGACCGCTGCCCGTCAGGCGCCTCTCCGCCGGCTCATACGTCACACCGGTGCGCTCTCCTCGTGCGTCTCGTACGGGAACAGCGCCGGCGGGGCCTCCCCCTCGAAGTACGTCTTCGCCCGGGCCAACGCCCGTTCGTCGGCGCGTACCTGGCCCGGTCGGGAACCGTTGCCGAGGAGGACTCCGCCGAACCGCATCCGGAGGTACGCCGCCGTGTTGTTGAGGGTGGTGGCCATGCCGTCGGCGACGGCCTCGTCCTCGTCGGACAGGGCCGCCACCGCCCACAGCGTCCGTCCCGCCATCCGCTTCTTGAAGTCCAGGCCGGGAACGCCGAGCCAGCCCGACCAGTAGTCGAGGTAGCGCTTGGTCTGGGCGGAGAGGGTGTACCAGTACAGCGGGGAGGCGATCACGATGTCGGTGGCCTCCAGGGTGGCCTCCTGCAGGGTCCGTTCGGCCTCCGACACCGGCCAGTCGCCGTCCTCGTGGCGTCCGTCCTGGAAGTCCGGCAACGGCAGCCCGTTCAGGTCGATCCACCGCTGCGGGATGTCGGTGGGCAGGGCCTCGGCGGCGGCCCTGGCGAGTATCTCGGTGTTGCCGTCGGCGCGGGAGCTGCCGAGCACGAACAGGAAGGAGCGGTCCGCGGAACGCGGGGAATGAATGATCATGGCTCGACGCTAACGATTGACACTGATGTCAAGGTCAAGTCGATCCCGGACGGGGCGGAAGGCGGAGCGGGCATGCTGATCGGGGAGTTGTCGCGGCGCACCGGGGTGAGCGCCCGGCTGCTGCGCTACTACGAGGCGCAGGGGCTCCTGGAGGCACGGCGCGGCCCGAACGGCTATCGCGCGTACGACGAGGACGCGGTGGCCACCGTCCGCAAGGTCCGCGCCCTGCTGGCCGGCGGGCTGCCCACCGAGGTGATCCGGGTCGTCCTGCCCTGCACCGGCGAGGACGGGACGGCGTTCGACTGGTGTGCCGACATCCGGGATCTGATGCTCCGTGAGCTGGCGTCCACCGACGCCCGTATCGACGACCTCCACCGCCGTCGCACCACCCTCGCCGGTTACCTGGACGGCTCGCGATCCGCCATCTCGTGATCCGACAAGGGGCCCTCATGGCGTGAGGGCCCCCGTCATGGACTGTTCTCCGGGTCGGTCAGGAGCGGTGCCGCAGCCCCGGGAGGCCCGGGGGCGTCGGGAGCGGGAGGTCCAGGCGGTTCTGCGCCTGGGCCGGCGTGGCCCGGCAGGTCACGTCCGCGGCCGGCAGTCGGCCCGTCGTCAGATAGGCGGTGGCGGTCTTGTCGGCGCAGGACTTGGAACCGTAGATGCCGTGGCCCTCACCGCCGAGGACGGTGACCATCCGGGAGCCCTTCATGGTGCGGCGCAGTCCCACTCCGCTGACCAGCGGCGTCTGGGAGTCCCACTCGTTCTGGAGGATGAGCGCTCCGACGGAGTTGTTCACCTTGGTGGCGGGCTCGGACCCGTTCTTCCAGAACGCGCACGGCTTGATGTTCGACGCGAAGTCGCCGTACAGCGGGTACCGGACCTTGTCGCGGATCGCGTCGCGGCGGTACTGCTCCGGGTCGCGCGGCCACGAGCGGGTGTCGGCGCACGCCACGGCCCAGAAGGCCGCGTCCGAGTTGTCCGAGGGGACGGCGCGGGCGAACGACGGCGGTACGTGGCGGGGCGCCGCGCTCCGCCGCGACGGCGCCGGGGCGGGAGCCCCTTCGGCGGCCTTCTTGAGTTCGGCGATCGCCTCGGCCGCGCCCTTCACGTCGAAGAACATGGCCCGTCCGCCGCGGATGTCGTCGCCGGTCAGGAGGGTGCCCTGCACGTCGATCGGCTCGCGGTCGGCTCGGGCGACCAGGTCCCAGTAGGTCTTCCCGACCTCGGCCGGGGTGTCGCCGAGGCCGTACGTCGCGTGCCGCTCGGCGGTCCACGCGCTCCAGCGCTGGAACGCCGGTTCCGCGCCCTCCGCCCACACCTGGATCATGCCGCGCCAGATCCGCTGCGGGTCGACGGCGCTGTCCAGCACGAACCGGTCGGAGCGCTTCGGGAACATCTGCGTGTAGACGGCGCCCAGGTAGGTGCCGTAGGAGTACCCGACGTACGAGATCTTCTTCTCGCCGAGCACGGCGCGGATGACGTCCGTGTCCCGTGCGGTGTTGCGGGTGGTGAGGTGGGGCAGGACGTCACCGCCCTTCGCCCGGCACTTCTCGGCGACGGTCCGCGCCCACCGGACGTCCTTGTCGAACGTCGCGGCCTTGTACGGGCGCTGCCAGTTCAGCTCGTCCTCGTTCAGACCGCAGCTCACGGGCGAGCTCTGGCCGACGCCGCGGGGGTCGAAGCCGATCAGGTCGTACCGCTCCTTCACCGCGGCCGGCAGTTCCGAGCTCATGTACAGGGGCATGTCCAGGCCCGGCCCGCCGGGGCCGCCGGGGTTGAGGAGCAGGACACCACGCCGCTTCTGAGGGCTCGTCGCCTTGATCCGGGACACGGCGACGTCGAGCTTCCTGCCGCCAGGACGGGCGTAGTCGAGCGGCACCTTGAGCGTCGCGCACTGGTGGTTCGCCGGTGCCTCGGCCTCGCAGCGCTTCCAGCGCGGGGTCTGCTGGGTGTACTGCTTCAAGAGGTCGATGGAGACCGCCCGTCGGGGGGCCGGGGCGGCCGCGGACGCGACGGCGGGCGTGAGAGCGGGCACGAGGGTCGCGACCGCGCTGATGGCCACGAGGGGTGCTATGCGTGTGCTTCGCACAGTGAGTCAGATCCTTGCGGGAGGTGGATGATGCGTCTCATGCACCCTCGCGCAACGGGCAGTTGTGCGAATCCTTCCCCCGGTCACCCCCGCGTCCGCCCACAGGAGGAGCGCGCCCCGATGAATGGTTCCCGAGGCGGAGAACGCGACCCGCGGTTTTTCCGTCCGGCCCTGGCGCTCTCCTACGGTCGGGCCAGGACGTTCAGAGCGGCGGGCCGCACCCGGAGGGTCACCGGCAGGGCCGCGTCGACCTCGCCGTCCGCGCCGTACGGGAGGGGGCGGTCCGCTTCGATGCGGATCTCCTTGCCACGCAGGATCTCGACCTCGGGCCGGTTCACGTGCGCGCCCGTCTTGAGCTCGTTCATCATGGCGAAGAAGAGGCGCTTGGGTGCCTTCTTGATGACCACGACGTCGAGCAGCCCGTCGTCGATCCGCGCGCCCGGTGCGACGTTCCTGCCGAAGCCGTAGAAGCCCGAGTTCGCCACGACCACGGTGTAGCCGGTGCGCTCGTGCCGCACCCCGTCGACGGTGACGCGGTACGTGGCGGGCTTCCAGGCGAGGACCGCCCGCAGACCGCCCGCGTAGTACGAGGCCGCGCCGCGCAGCACGCGGGAGGCGTTGGCGTGGCGGTTGGCCACCGCGTCGACGCCCGCGTACACACTGCCGAGGACGCAGGTCCGCGCGTGCACGGCGGACTCCACCTCGATCGTGTCGACGGCCCGCGGCTCGCCGTGGAGCAGTATCTCGACGAGCCGCGGCGCGTCCGTGGGGAGGCCAAGGGCGCGCGCGAAGTCGTTGCCGCGACCCGCGGGGACCAGGCCGAAGACCGTGTCCGTACCGCTGAGCGCACCGCCGACGCAGCCGGCCATCCCGTCACCGCCGACGGCGAGCACGACGTGCCCGCGTGCTCCGGCCTCCTGGGCGAGCTCTCGTGCGTGCTCCAGGCTGCGGCTGTAGACGGTGTCGAGCCTCGCACCCGCCTCTCGCAGCAGACGGGCCAGCGGGAGCAGACCCGCCGTGCCGCTGGAGCCCCCTGCGGTGGGGTTGACGACGGCGGTGAACTGTCGCATGGGTCTGGCCTCCGGGCGGCAGAAGTAGGGGTTCAGCGGACGGGGATGAGGACTCCGGGACTGAGCACACCGGAGGGGTCGACCTCGGCCTTGACGGCCTGCAGCATACGGATGCCGAGGGGGCCGATCTCCCGGGCGTACCAGTCGCGGTGGTCGGTGCCGACGCCGTGGTGGTGGCTGATGGTGCCGCCCGCGGCCAGGATCGCGTCGTTGGCCGCCCGCTTCGCCGGTTCCCAGTGCGCGACGGCGTCCTCCCCCTGCGCCGAGACGACGGTGAAGTACAGGGAGGCGCCGTTCTCGTACGTGTGCGAGATGTGGCACATGACGAGCGGCGGCGTGCCGGCCTCGGTGAGGGTGCTCGTCAGCGCGTCCCGCACGGCCGTGTAGAGGCCGGGGACGGCCGACCAGAAGGCCGCCGTCTCCAGTGTCTCGGCGAAGGCGCCGGCGTCGAGCAGCGCGTCCCGCAGATAGGGCGCGTTGTACCGGCCGTGCTCCCACTTGTCGCCGGGCTCCTCACCGATGAGCTCGCCGTCGCAGGCGAGGAGGACCTCACGGGCGACGGCCCGGCGGGCCATCGTCTCCTCGGCGCTGCCCTCGTAGCCGACGATGGCCATGCAGCCCGGGTTCTGCGGGAGTTCGGCGCTGCCGATGGCGTCCGGCTGCGCGAGGCCGATGAAGGTCTCCGACTCGTCCGAGAGCCGCAGCACCGTGGGCCGCGGGCCGTCCTGGGCCAGTCGGCGCAGTGCCGCCGTGCCGTCCTCGAAGGAGGCGAAGCGCCAGCCCTCGTAGATCCGCTTCGCGGGGAGCGGACGGATGCGCACGGTCACCGCCGTGATCACGCCGAGGGCGCCCTCGGAGCCGAGGACCAGCTGGCGCAGGTCGGGGCCGGCCGCCGAGCGCGGGGCGCGGCCGGTCTCCAGGGTGCCTTCGGGGGTGGCGACCGTCAGGCCGAGGACCATCTCGTCGAAGCGGCCGTATCCGGCCGACGCCTGGCCGCTGGAGCGGGCCGCGGCGAAGCCGCCGACGGTCGCCCATTCGAAGGACTGCGGGAAGTGTCCGAGGGTCCAGCCCCGCTCGTTGAGCAGTGCCTCGCACTGCGGGCCGCGCAGACCGGGCTGGAGTGTCGCGGTGCGGGACACCTCGTCGACGGCGAGCAGCTGGTCGAGCCGCCGCAGGTCGAGCGCGACGAACGGCCGCTTCGTGGTGGGCGCGAGTCCGCCGACGACGGAGGTGCCGCCGCCGAAGGGCACGGCGGCGACGCCGTGTCCGGCGCAGGCCCGCAGCACGGCGAGGACCTCGTCGTGGTCGCCCGGCAGCACGACCGCGGCGGGGATGTCGTCGACTTCGCCGGCGCGGATGCGCAGCAGGTCGGGGGTCGACTTTCCGCGGGTGTGCCGGATGCGGCTCTCGGCGTCCTCCCGCAGTCCGTCGGGCGCGCCGAGGGCCGCCCGCAGCGCGGTGCGGGCCTCGTCGGTCAGCGCCGGGGCGGGCGGTTCGATGGCGGTGAGGTCGGCCGGGCCGCTCTCGCGCGGGGTGACGCCGAGCAGGTCACGCAGCAGGCCGGTGACCGAGTCGGGCAGGGGTGCCGCCTTGGCCGGGTCGCCCCAACCGCTCCACAACATGTCCACTTCGAAAGGGTTCCTTACGGTCTGTTTCACGGATGGCGCTGCCACTCGGCCGACGCTGGCATTACACTGTGACAGATGACGCCCATTCGTCACAACCATGAAGACGCAGATCCCGTGCTCGACGCCGCACGCGACTGTGTGCTCGCCGTCGGCGTACGGCGAACCACCCTCACCGACATCGCCCGGCGCGCGGGCGTGTCCCGGATGACGATCTACCGGCGCTGGCCCGATGTGCGCAGCCTGGTGGGTGACCTGATGACCCGTGAGTGGATCGCCGTCGCCGCCGGTGCCATGCCGCCCCCCGACGAGGACCGGCCCGAGCGGGAGCGGATCGTCGACGGACTCGTCGCGGGAGCCGCGGCGTTCCGGGCCCACCCGCTCTTCCACAAGATCCTCGACGTCGACCCCGAGCTGTTGCTGCCGTACATCCTCGACCGCCGGGGCGCCAGCCAGGACGCCCTGCTCGGGCTCCTCCACTCGGCACTCGAGTACGGCCACGAGGACGGCTCGGTGCGCCGCGTCCGGACGGACCTGCAGGCCCGCTCCCTGCTGCTCGTCGTCCAGTCCTTCACGCTCTCGCTGCGCACCATGACCGACGAGACCGATCCCGAACTGAGCGAAGCCGCCTTCCTCGACGAGCTGCGCACCCTGCTGGAGAGGACCATCGCCCCATGAACCCCACGAGCAGCCCCGCCCTGCCCGGCTCCTCCCTCAACGCCCGGCGGCGCCTGCGCGAACTGGGCCGGCTCGCCGACGGCGCCGCCGACGGCGTGGTCGACGTCCTGGTCGTCGGGCTCGGTGCCACCGGGGCCGGGGCCGCGCTCGACGCGGCCACCCGCGGGCTCACCGTCGCCGCGATCGACGCCCACGACCTCGCCTTCGGCACGTCCCGCTGGAGCTCCAAGCTGATCCACGGCGGACTGCGCTACCTCGCGTCGGGGCAGCTCGACGTCGCCCACGAGAGCGCGGTCGAACGCGGCATCCTCATGGAACGCACCGCCCCCCACCTCGTACGCGCACAGCCCTTCGTCCTTCCCCTCACCCCGCTCGTCAGCCGCGGCCAGGCCGCCCTCGCCCGGGCCGGCTTCCTCGCCGGCGACCTGCTGCGCGTCGGCGCCCGCACCGCGCGGAGCACCCTGCCCCAGCCGCGCACGCTGTCCGCCGTCGAGACCCGCCACCTCGCCCCCGCCCTGCGCCCCACCGGGCTGCGCGGCGGGCTGCTCTCCTGGGACGGCCGGCTCTCCGACGACGCACGCCTGGTGACCGCGATCGCCCGCACCGCCGCCGCGTACGGCGCCCGTGTCCTCACCCGCACCCGGGCCCTGGAACTCCACCGCGACGGTGCGCTGGTGCGCGACGAGACCACCGGCCAGGAGCTGCGGATCCGCGCGCGCACGGTGATCAACGCGGCCGGCGTCTGGGCGGGCGGCCTCGTCGACGACGTACGCCTGCGGCCCTCGCGCGGCACCCATCTCGTCCTGCGCTCCGAGGACCTCGGCCGGCTCTCCGCGGGCCTGCACATCCCGATCCCCGGCGAGACGAACCGCTTCGTCCTGGTCCTGCCCCAGGGCGACGGACGTGTGTACGTCGGTCTCACCGACGAGCCCGTCGACGGCGACATCCCGGACGTGCCGGAGGTCCCCGAGACCGACATCGGCTTCCTCCTCGACGTCCTCGGCTCCGCGCTGGACGTCACCGTCCACCGCGCCGACGTGGTCGGGGCCTTCGCGGGGCTGCGGCCGCTGCTCGACACCCGGGACGCGGCCGGCCGTACCGCCGACATCTCGCGCAAGCACGCCGTGCTCACCTCTCCCTCCGGCGTCGTGACCGTCGTCGGCGGCAAGCTGACCACGTACCGCCGCATGGCCCAGGACGCCGTGGACGCCGCGGTGGCCTCCGGCGGTCTGACCGCCGGGCCGTGCCGTACCGCGTCCGTCCCCCTCGTCGGCGCCGCCCGGCCGCAGGTCCTCGCCGGGCTCGACGTCCCGGCCCGTCTCGTGTACCGCTACGGCTCCGAAGCACCCGCCGTGCACGCGCTCGGCCTCGAAGACCCCGCCCTCGCGCGGCCCGTCGTCCCCGGCCACCCGGTCACGGGCGCCGAGCTGGTGTGGGCGGTCCGCCACGAAGGCGCCCTCGACACCTCCGACCTCCTCGACCGCCGCACCCGCATCGGCCTGGTCCCGGAAGACCGCGCCGCGGCCGAGGACGCGGCCCGGGACGCCCTCGCGCACACCGCCCAGCCGCGGTGACATGCGAGGGGCGGCGCGGGTGAGGCGCGGGGCCCCGGCACCGCGGCTACCGTCGGCTCCATGGAACGAATCCGAGCGGTCCTGGTCGACATCGACGGCGTGCTCACCGTCTCCTGGAAGGCCCTGCCGGGAGCGGTCCCGGCCATGGAGCAGCTGCGCGGCGCGGGGCTCCGCGTCGCGCTGGTCACCAACAACACCTCCCGCACCAGGGCCGCCATCGCCACACGGCTGGCCGGCCTCGGCTTCCCCGTCGAGGCGGAGGACGTGCTGACCGCCCCGGCGGCCACGGCGGCGTATCTGCGCGAGCACTTCCCCGGCGCGCGCTGCCTCCTGCTCAACAGCGGGGACGTACGGGAGGACCTGCCGGGCGTCACGCTGGTCGAGGAGGATGCCGACGCCGACGTCGTCGTGCTCGGCGGGGCCGGGACCGAGTTCGGCTACGAAGCCCTCAACCGGGTCTTCCGGCACCTGCGGCGCGGGGCCCGGCTGGTGTCGATGCACCGCAATCTGTACTGGCGAACCGAGGGCGGCCTCGACCTGGACACCGGGGCCTTCCTCGAAGGGCTGGAGAAGGCCGCCCGTACCGAGGCGGAGGTGACGGGCAAGCCGGCGCCGGCCTTCTTCGCGAGCGCCCTCGCCCATCTCGACGCCGACGCCTCGGAGGCGCTGATGATCGGCGACGACATCGAGTCCGACGTGCTGGCCGCCCAACGGTCCGGCATCACCGGCGTCCTGGTGAGGACGGGCAAGTACCTCCCCGAGACACACCGCGCCGCCTCCGGCACGCCCGACCACGTCCTCGACTCCTTCGCCGACCTGCCCGCCCTGCTCTCCGCGCTCGCCGCCGGCCATGGCGGAACCGGGCGCGTGTCCCCGGGGTGAGAAGCCCTTCCCGGTCTCCGTGATGTCCGATCCAGCGAGCGCGGGCAGAATTGACGTGGGAGTCCCGCTCCGTCGGTGAGCAGCGCGCTCGCCGTTCGTCCGTGCCCGGAAAGGGGGCCCTGTGTCCTCGCCTCGACCGGGGGGTCGGCCGGGAGACGAGCAGGCTCCCGGGCCGCTCTGGTCGGAGCCCGGGACGCTGCTCGAGCACGTGGCGGTGGCCGTGCTCGGCATCGACGAGGACGGCCGGATCTGCTACTGGGGGCCCGGTGCGCAGCGGCTCTTCGGCCATCGGGCCGCGGACGTCCTGTCCCGGCCGGCCGCCGTCCTCTTTCCCGCCGCGCCCCTCGACGGGGCCGGTGCGGCGGAGCGCCTCGCGGAGCGCGGTCGCACCCTGGGGTACTGGCGGGCACGTGTACCGACGCTGCACCGGGACGGCAGGGTGTTCGACTGCGGGTTCCGGGTCTTCCCGGTGACCGGCGCCGAGGGCCGCTCCGTCATTCTCGGGCTGGCGAGCGAGAGTGCGGGCCTCGACCGGGTGAAGACCAACCTCGCCTTCCTCGACGCGCTGTTCGCGACCTGCCCGATCGGCCTGGTGATGCTCGACGAGAACCTGCGGTACGTCCACCTCAACCAGGCGCTTGCGGACATGGACGGGGCCCCGATCGAGGACCACATCGGCCGCACCATGGCGGAGTTCATGATCACGTCCGACGGGGGCGCGTACCAGCGCATGCTCCGGGCCGTCGCCGACGAGGGCCGGACCGTCGTGAGCACGCTGGTCGTGCTCCGTACGCCGGGCCGTCCCGATCGGGAGCAGGTGCGTTCCGTGAGCTTCTTCCCGCTCAGTCAGGCCGTCGGCTCACGGCCCGGCGTGGGAGGACTCCTCGTCGACGTCACCGACCGTGAGCAGGCCCTCCTGGAGGCGGCCGCCGGGCGGGAGCGGCTGGCACTCCTCGACCGGGCCGCGGCCCGCATCGGCACCACGCTGGACGTGAACGTCACGGCCCGCGAGCTGGTCGAGGCGGTCGTTCCCGAGTTCTGCGACGCCTCCGTGGTGGAGGTCGTGGAGTGGAAGGACGAGCGCGAGGTGTTCGATCCGGAGTCGGTGCTGGTCACCCGCCGGATCGCGGCCGACACCTGCCTGCCGCCGCCCGCCCAGGAGCTGGTCGGCGGCCTGGAGCGGGTGACGTATCCGCCGGGCTCGACCATCCACCAGGCCCTCACGACGGGCCGTCCCGTCTGCGTCCCCGTGAACAGCGACTTCATGACCCGGACGGTCATCCACCAGGCCCGCGCCCAGCTCCTGGTCGACAGCGGTCTGACGTCGCTGCTCATCGCTCCGCTCATCGCGCGGGGCACGGTGCAGGGCATCATCATGTTCGGCCGCTCCGGCGGCCGGCCGGACTTCACCGAGGAGGACCTCCGCCTGGCGGGAGAGCTCGCCTCGCGGGCCGCGCTGTGTCTGGACAACGCGCGGCTCTACAGCCGGGTCCAGGACATCGCGCTCACCCTCCAGCGCGCGCTGCTGCCCACCGCCCTCGCGAGCAGCCCGTCCGTGCTCGTCGCCCACCGCTACCTGCCGGGCAGCCACGTCACCGAGGTCGGCGGCGACTGGTACGACGTGATCGATCTGCCCGGCGGCCGGGTGGCCCTGGTGGTCGGCGACGTGATGGGACACGGCGTGCCCGCGGCGGCGGCGATGGGCCGTCTGCGCATCACCACCAAGGCGCTGGCCCGCCAGAACCTGGAACCCGACCGGCTCCTCGCGGAGCTCGACGCCTGCGCCCAGGACGCCGGCATCGCGTACGCGACCTGCCTCTACATCCGCTACGACCCGGGGACGGGCCTGGCCCGCATCGCCAACGCGGGTCATCTGCCGCCGCTGCGGCGCCGGCCGAACGGCACGGTCGAGTCGATCGACGAGGTGCTGGGGGTGCCGCTGGGGGTGGGCGGCGTGCCCTTCCGTACGACCGAGACCGAGCTCCACGACGGCGACACCCTCGCCTTGTACACGGACGGCCTGGTCGAGGCGCGCGGCCTCGACATCGGTGAGGGCATGGCCGCGTTGCGGTCTCAACTCGAAGGCGCGACCGGCACGTTGGAGGAGACGGCGGACGGCATCCTGGCTCGGCTGCTGCCCGAGGCACCCACCGACGACGCCGTGATCGTGCTCGCCCGGATCCGGCGCGAAGGCCCCGGGGGCGCCTCGGCCTGATCGCCGGGACACCCCCTGGCGGTGCCTCGGCCTGATCTCCGAGACACCCCCCGGCAGTGCCCCCGGCTCCGCTCAGCCGCCGCTGGACGAGCGCACCCGCAGGCGGGGAAGGACGAACAGCCGGTGCCGGGGAGCGTCCGGCTGCTCGATCCTGCGCACCAGCAACTCCACGGCGGACGCGCCGACTTCATGCTTCGCGGGGGCGATGGCGCTCAGCGGGATGTCGGCGAGTCCCGCCACCTCGTCGTCGTACGCCACGATCGCGACGTCGCCGGGGACCCGGACGGATCGCGCGCGCGCCTTCCTGAGCAGCGCGAGCGCGTGGTTGTCGGGATGGGCGATGACGGCGTCGACCCGGCCGGCCGCCACGGCGTCCAGCAGTTCCTCGACCGGGTCGTCGTACTCCGGGCTCCCGGGGCCCGCGTCGCCGGTGTCCAGGACGGACGCCGGAAGAGGGGCTCCGAGCCCGGCCGCGCGTACCCCGGCCTCGAAGCCCTCGATGATCCACTGCGCGGTCGGGCTGGTGCCGCGTACGAGCAGGGCGAGGCGCGTGCGGCCCGCCTCCGCGAGATGCCGCACGGCCAGGCGTGCCCCGTGGACGTGGTCCGACACCACATGGTCGATGCCGGCCATCTCGTCCGTCTCGGGGCGGCGCTCCACGATCACGACGGGGACGGGCAGGTGCTCGTACCAGCCGCGGGGCCCGGTCGGGACGACGAGCAGCCCGTCGACGCCGTCGCCGATCATCCTCTCGACCTGCGCGCGCTCCTCGTCCGCGTCGTACCCCGAGATGTCGAGCACCAGCCGGGCGTTCCGGGCGGCGGCGGCCTCGCGCGCACCCTTGATCACCTCGGGGTAGTAGTAGTCGGCGGACGGCACGATCAGGCCGATGACGCGCTCCCGGCCGCGGGCCGGTGCGGCGGGGTCGGTGTCCGCGGGTGCGGTCTCCGCCCAGGTCTCGGGCAGCATGGCCCCGCCGTGCACCCGGGCGACCAGGCCGCGGTCGGCGAGTACCTCCACGTCCCGGCGGATCGTGACCGGGGAGACTCCCAGCTCGGCGGCGAAGTCGCTGACCCGGAGGGAGCCCTCTTCGCGCAGCCTGCGCAGGATCGCCTGATGCCTGTGTTCCGCGTGCACGTACCCGCTCCCCTCGAACGACGGCCCAGTTCAGAAGCAGTGTAGCCACCTTGCGATCGATTCTGTCTGTTCTCTGTCGAATGGACATTGCATGGCTGTTCCTGTTCAAACCGTTGCTCTCTTGCTTTTCTGCGTGTTAGAAACCCCACGCTCACGAGCCAGCGACAGCGCCGAGGCAACGACGCGCTCCTCCCGTAAAGGTCGTCTCCCATGCCATCTCCCTGGCCTCGCCGCACCTTCCTCCACGCCGCCGGTGGGGGCGCGCTCGCCGTCGGACTCACCGGGACTCTCGCGCACCCCGCCGGCGCCTCCGAAGTCCTCGACGCCGCGGGGACGTTCACCGCCGCGTCCGACGCGGAGTACGACGCGCTGCGCGGCAGGTGGCGCGACCTCGTCCTCGGTACGGGCTTCAGCCCGACCGCGGAGCCGTTCCGGACCATCCTCGGCACCCTCGGCACGACCGCGGCCGGCTACCGGGCGACGATGGCCCCGGCAAGCGGTTCGCTCTGGCCCGGCCGCTCCTGGGCCGACCCGGAGCCCGATCTCGACGCCGAGTCGTACGCCTTCTCGGCGGCCATGAACGACAGCTACAACCGGCTGCGCACCATGGCCGAGGCGTACTCCCAGCCGGGCACCGGACTGACCGGGGACACCGGACTGCGGGACGCCGTCCTCACCGGGCTCGACCACCTCTACTCCGAGGTCTACAACGAGCACACGACGCGGTACGGCAACTGGTACAACTGGCAGATCGGCGCCCCGCAGGCGCTGATGGACACCTGTGTGCTGATGTACGAGCACCTGTCGGCGGCGCAGATCTCCGCCTACTGCCGGGCCGTGGACGCGTTCGTGCCGGAATCGGTCTTCGCCTCGTACACCGGGACCAGTACCGGAGCCAACCGGGTCGACCTGTGCCGCGGAGTCGTCCTGCGCGGCATCGTCGGCAAGGACCCGGCCAAGATCACGCTGGCGTCCCGGGCGCTGGCCCCGGTCTTCCCCTACGTCACCTCGGGCGACGGCTTCTACGCCGACGGGTCGTTCGTCCAGCACCGCAACGTCCCCTACATCGGCGGTTACGGCGCGGTGCTGCACGACGGTGTGGGCCGGCTGCTCGCGCTGCTGCGCGGGTCGAGCTGGGAGGTGACGGGACCGGGCACACAGCTGTTCCTCGACACGATCGAGAAGGCCGTCGCGCCGTTCATCTACAACGGTCTGATCATGGACAACGTCAGCAGCCGGGGCATCAGCCGCATCGGCACCAACGAACACCAGCGCGCCCACGGCCTGATGGCGACCATCCTGCTGGTCGGCCAGGGGGCGAGCCCCGAGGAGAACGCCCGCTGGCGGGCGATGGTCAAGGGCTGGCTGCGACGCGACTACTACTACCCGGCGCTCAAGAACCCCGGCCTCAGCCTGATCAGGGCCTCGCTCCTGCAGGCGCTCCAGGACGACGCCTCCGTGCAGGCCGCACCCGAGCCCGTCGAGCACCGGCTGTTCCCCAACATGGCACGGGCCACCCACCGGCGCCGCGACTGGGCGGCCTCCTTCTCCATGGCCTCGAACCGCATCGCCCACTACGAGTTCGGCAACGGCGAGCACGCCCGCGGCTACCACACCGGCGCCGGGTGGCTCTCCTGGTGGGGCCGCGACTTCGGTCTGGAGCAGTACTCGGACGCCTACTGGCCCACCGTCGACCCCTACCGCCTGCCCGGCATCACCGCCTCGCGCAAGCCGCTCGCCGACGGCGAGGGCGGCAACTGGGGGCAGCCCATGCCGGACGCGGCCTGGGTCGGCGGCACCACCGACGGCGAGTACGCCGCCATCGGCCAGCACCTCAAGGGCCTCTCCAGCACCCTGGACGCCAAGAAGTCCTGGTTCTGCCTCGACGACTCGATCGTCTGCCTCGGCGCCGGCATCACCGCCACGGACGGCCATGCCGTCGAGACGACCGTCGACAACCGCGCCCTCGGCGCGACGGGCGCCCCCGTCCTCACGATCGACGGCCGGCCGCAGCCGGTCGCCCAGGGCTGGACGGGCACCTTCGACGACGCCGAGTGGGCCCACATCGCCGGACAGGCGGGGTACGTCTTCCCCGGCGGCGCCAAGCTCGGCGCGGTACGCGAGGAGCGCACCGGCTCCTGGCGGGACATCAACACCGGCGGCTCCCCCGACCCGATCACCCGCCGCTACCTGACCCTCGTCACCGACCACGGCATCGATCCGACCGGCGGCGACTACGCCTATGTCCTGCTGCCGGGAGCGAGCGCCAGCACCACCGCGCAGCGCGCCCACGACCGTGGATGGCTGCGGATCCTCGCCAACTCCGGTGCCCAGCAAGGCGTCCGCGTGCCGAAGCTGGCCCTCACCGCCGTGAACTTCTGGAGCGCGGGCACCGTCGAGAGGCTGCGCGCGAGCGCCCCCGCCTCCGTACTCGTACGGGAGCACCGCAACGGCACGGCGACCCTCGTCGTCTCGGACCCCGCGCGGCAGGCCACGTCCCTGGAGATCGTCTGGAACCGCAGGGTGAGCACGGTGCTCTCCAAGCCCGCCACGGTCACCGCCGCCACGACCGGTTCGTCGCTGAAGCTCACCTTCGGCGATCTCACCGGCCAGGCCGGCGCGCCCCAGAAGATCACCGTCCGCCTCGGCTGACACCGAGGCGAAAGGCTAAAGAACAAGCCAAGCATGACCCGGTCGGCGCGTCCGGAACGGCTCGGAATCGGCGGCGCCGGTGACCCGGGGACATGCCGTCGTCACAGGTCACCCGGCACGCCTCCGCCGTCAACGCGGCGGAGGACCGTCACCCGCCGGTCATTCCACCTTCAAAGGTTCAGCACATTTTGCATACATCCCCTCTCCAGACGGGCTTCGATGCTCTAGATTGACCATGCTTCACAGCTCGGACACCAGGCGACAAATGATGATCTTTCGGTCCAGCGCCAGGGACAGCCCGTAGTCGCGTCCCCTGTCGCCTGAATGAGCGTGTTCACGTAACGCTGCAACACCGGTGCGTCATGCGCGGGGTGGGCGGGGCCCCCCCTGACGAGAGGAACAGCGCGGCGCGGGAGGCGGGGGCCTCCCGAGGGGAGGAGCGGCGCGGGGGGCGGGGGCCTCCCGGGGGGAGGAACCGTGTGGAGCCAACACGTCGAGCCCACTGACGCCCTGGGGGGGTCTGTGCAGCAGGGTGAGTTAGTCAGTCCGTTCCCATCGGCGCGCGGACGGCTGGAGAACGGACCGATCAGCCGGACCACCACCGACTGGGAGCAGCGCTACCGCCGGGCCGTCATCACCAGCGACACCGTGGCCACCGCCTTCGTGGTGGCGGCGATCGGCGGCTTCTTCGGGGTCCGGGACGCGGCCGACTGGCACGAGAAGTGGAGAATTCTCGCCTTCGCCACCGAACTGCTCGTCCTGGCGGCGCTCGCGGTGAGCCGGTCCTGGTCCCCCGCCGTACTCGGCCAGGGCGCCGAGGAGTTCCGCCGGCTCGGACGCTCGCTCTGCGCGGCGGCCGTCCTCCTGGCGCTGGTCGGGATCGCCCTGACCTCGCGCAACATCAAGCTCTGGATCTTCGTCGCGATACCGGTGATCGCACTCGTCACCATGACCGAGCGGTATCTGCTCCGCCTCTGGCTGCACAAACAACGGAAAGAGGGACGGTGTCTGCGCCCGGTGCTCGCTGCCGGGAGCCCGGCCACCGTGCGCGATCTGATCTCCCGGACCCGGAAGTTCCCGCACCTCGGCTGGCGGGTGGAGGCGGTGTGCACGGCGGACCGTCCCGGGCTCGACGTCGACCAGGTGGACGGGGTGCCGGTCGTCGGTGAACTGGCCGACGTGGCGGGCCATGTACGCCGCAACGGCTACCGGGTCGTCGCGGTCACACCGGACCCGCACTGGTCTCCGGACCGGCTGCAGCGGCTGGCCTGGAACCTCGAGGGCAGCGATGCCGAGATGGTCGTGGCGCCCGTGCTCATGGAGGTGGCGGGGCCGCGGCTGCACGTCGACGCGGTGCTGGGGATCCCGCTGCTGCGGGTCAGCATGCCGACCTTCACCGGGGGCCGCCGGGCGGTCAAGGAGGTCGTCGACCGGCTGGGCGCGGCGATCCTGCTGATGCTGCTGGCACCGCTGATGCTGGTCGTCGCCCTGCTCGTGCTGGTGGACAGCCGGGGTGGCGCGGTCTACCGGCAGCGCAGGGTCGGCAAGGACGGCCGCGAGTTCACCATCCTCAAGTTCCGCACCATGGTCGTCGGCGCCGACGCGGCACGCGCCGAACTCGCCCACCGCAACGAGGGCGCAGGCCTGCTGTTCAAGCTCCGCCGCGATCCACGGGTGACCCGGGTGGGAACGGTGCTGCGCCGGTACTCGCTCGACGAACTGCCGCAGCTCTTCAACGTGCTCACCGGCTCCATGTCGCTGGTCGGCCCACGGCCGCCGTTGCCGGAGGAGTCCGCCGCGTACGGGCCGGACATCCGGCGGCGTCTCCTCGTCAAGCCGGGACTCACCGGCCTGTGGCAGATCAGCGGACGCAGCGACCTGTCGTGGGAGGAGGCGGTCCGGCTGGATCTGCGGTACGTGGAGGACTGGTCGCTCGCCCTGGACACGGTGATCTTGTGGAAGACGCTGCGTGCGGTGATCCATGGGCAGGGGGCCTACTGATGCGCGGGGGACGTCGTCCGGTCGGCTCGGGGACGGCAGGCCGCGAGGGCCTGCCCGGGGGGAGGAACAGGGCATGAGAGTCAGCGTTTTCGGGCTCGGTTACGTGGGCTGTGTGTCGGCCGCGTGTCTCGCGAGCCTCGGTCACGAGGTCATCGGAGTGGACGTGAACCAGGTGAAGGTCGACCTGGTCAACGACGGCAGGGCCCCGGTGGTCGAGGAGCGGATCGGCGAGCTCGTCGCCGACGTCGTGCGGGCCGGTGCGTTACGCGCCACCCGGGACGTCCACGAGGCGATCACGGCCAGCGATGTGTCGCTGGTCTGTGTGGGCACGCCGTCGGAGCCCAACGGCAGCCTGTGCACCACCTACTTGGAGCGGGTCACCGAGGAGATCGGTGCCGCGGTGGCCGAGCGGGGCGGGCGGCAGACCGTCGTGTTCCGCAGCACCATGCTCCCGGGCACCTGCCTCGACCTGCTGGTCCCGATCCTGGAGAAGTTCGCCGGCGGCACGGCCGGGGTGGACTTCGGGGTCGCGGTCAACCCGGAGTTCCTGCGCGAGGGCACCAGCGTGCGGGACTTCTTCGACCCGCCCAAGACCGTCATCGGCGAACTCGACCGGGCGAGCGGCGACATGGTGGCGGCGCTGTACGACGGACTGCCCGGCGAGGTGTTCCGGGTGCCGATCCCGACGGCCGAGGCGATCAAGTACGCGGACAACGCGTTCCACGGCCTCAAGATCGGCTTCGCGAACGAACTGGGCGCGGTGTGCCGGGCGCTCGGGGTCGACTCGCACCAGGTGATCGACGTGTTCCTGGCCGACCGCAAGCTGAACATCAGCCCCGCCTACCTGCGGCCCGGCTTCGCCTTCGGTGGCTCCTGCCTGCCCAAGGACCTGCGCAGCCTGGTCCACGCGGCGCGCCGGCACGACGTCTCGGTGCCCATCCTCGCCCATGTGCTGCCCTCCAACGCCGACCATCTGCAGCGCGCGGTGGAGCTGGTCGAGCGCACCGGGAAGCGCCGGGTGGGCATGTTCGGTCTCTCCTTCAAACCCGGCACCGACGACCTCCGCGAGAGTCCGCTCGTCGAGCTGGCGGAGCGGCTCTTCGGCAAGGGGTACGACCTGCGGATCTACGACCCCAACGTGAACCTCTCCCGGCTCCTCGGCGCGAACCGCGAGTACATCGAGACCCGGCTGCCGCATCTCGCGCAGCTGCTCGCGGACTCGGTCGACGAGGTGCTCGACCATGCCGAGGTGTGCCTGGTCGGGACCGGGGACCCGGCCGTCCTGTCGGCGCTGCCCCATGGCGACGCCCCGGTGATCGTCGATCTCATCCACCTTCCCGACGCCGACGCGCGCCGGGCCGAACCGGGGTACGTGGGCCTTGCTTGGTGACACTTCGTTCGATGACACGGCCAGGGGCGACGGGCCGGCTCGACGCGCGCTGATCCTGGTGGAGAACCTGTCGGTGCCGTTCGACCGCCGGGTGTGGCAGGAGTGCACGACGCTGCGCGACGCGGGCTGGGAGGTGCACGTCATCTGCCCCCGGGGGGAGAAGCGGGACACGGAGCCGGAGGCGGTGATCGACGGGGTGCGGATCCACCGCTACCCGTTGCGCGCCGCCACCGGCGGGCCGGCCGGCTACCTGCGGGAGTACGGGACGGCCCTGTGGCACACGATCCGGCTGGCCCGCGAGGTCGGCCCGGTCGACGTCGTCCACGCGTGCAATCCGCCGGACCTGCTGTTCCTGCCGGCCCGGTGGCTGAAGCGCCGCGGGGCGCGGTTCGTCTTCGACCAGCACGACCTCGTCCCCGAGCTGTACCTCTCCCGGTTCGACCGCGGCGAGGACCTGCTCTACCGCGCCGTGTGCGCGCTGGAACGGATGACCTACCGGGCCGCGGACGTCGTGCTCGCCACGAACGAGAGTTACCGGGATGTCGCGCTGCGCCGTGGGGGCCGGCGGCCGGAGGACGTCTTCGTGGTGCGCAGCGCGCCCGACATCGACCGCTTCCACCCGGTGCCGCCCGAGCCGGAACTGAAGCGCGGCAAGCCCCATCTGCTGTGCTACCTCGGCGTCATGGGCCCGCAGGACGGCGTCGACTACGCCCTGCGCGCCCTCGCGAAGCTGCGCGACGAGCTCGGGCGGACCGACTGGCACGCGGTGTTCGTCGGCGCCGGAGACGCCTTCGACGCGATGGTCGAGCTGTCCCGGCGGCTCGGACTCTCGGAGCAGGTGCAGTTCACGGGCCGGATCCCGGACGCCGACCTCGTGCGGTACCTGTCCACCGCGGACGTGTGTCTCTCCCCCGATCCGCGCAATCCGCTCAACGACGTGTCGACCATGAACAAGGTCCTCGAGTACATGGTGATGGGCCGGCCGATCGTCTCGTTCGACCTCCGGGAGGCGCGGGTCTCCGCCGGTGACGCCGCCGTGTACGCGCCCGCCAACGACGAAGCCGCGTTCGCCGGGCTCGTCGCACAGCTCCTCGACGATCCGGAGGAGCGCGCCCGGATGGGCAGGATCGGCCAGGAACGGATCGGCGGGCAGCTCGCCTGGCGGCACTCGCAGCGGTCGCTGCTGGCCGCCTACGCCGCCGCCTGCCGTGACGAGACCCCCGTGTCGGTGAACGGCCCGGTCCGGACGGGGAGAAGGCCGCGCCGTTGAGCGATGACACCATACGTCTGGTCACGATCGGAAGGATCTTCCGTCGGCGTGGGCGGCTCCTCACCATCCTGGCCGTGGTGGGCGCGCTCGTCGGCCACGGCACCTCCCTGCTGATTCCGCCGCGCTACACGACGTCGGCGTCGGTGCTGCTGCCCGGGGCGTGGGAGGAGCGCGAGCTGCTGACCCAGGCGGAGATCGCGACCAGTTCGGTGGTGGTCGACCGCGTGGCCGCCGCGCTCGGCTGGCCCGGCGTCGATGGAATCGAACTGCGGGACCGGGTGAGTGCCGAGGCCGCCGACGGGAACATCATCAAGATCTCGGGGACGGCCGACACCCCGGCGCGCGCACAGCGGCTGTCCGACACGGTCGCCGAGGAGTTCGTCACCTTCGCCGCGCAGGTCGTGGGCGACGACACCGACCCCGAGGCGGCGGCGCAGCCCGAGGCGCTGCGGCAGCTGGTGGTGAAGACCACCCGCCGTATCAACGAGCTGGCCGATGAGGCCGGTCCTGGCCGGACCGTGGAGAGCGTGCAGACCCGTACCGAGCTCGCGAAGCTGCGTACCGCGCTGCAGGAGGCCGTGGACAAGCTGGATCAGGCCGACCCGGCGACCGACCGTCCCGACATGGTCGTCATGGGCCCGGCGGCCCGGCCCGCCGGCGAGGCCCCGCCGACGAGGGTGCAGCTCGTCGTCGCCGGAGCGCTGCTGTTCGTCCTGCTCGCGGTCATCGGTCATCTCGCCGCCGCGCGGGTGGGCCGCCGGCTGCGCACCGGGGCGGACATCACCGCGGCCCTGGGTTCGACACTGCTCGGCGCCGTCGACGTACCGGGTGAACGGGCCGCGGACCGGCCGAAGGGCGGCGGCCCGCGGGCCCTGTTCCGACGCCTCCTCGGCATCGACGTCCGCTGGGACCTGCCGTCCCCGGGGGCCTCCGGCGACGACGAGAGCAGGCAGATCCGCTACCGGCGGGTGTGCGCCCGCCTCCGGGACCGGCTGCCGGCCCCCCGGCGGCTGTTCGTGGTGGTCCCGGACGGCGACGAGACCGCCCGTCGGGCCGCCGCGCAGCTCGTCGCCGAGGCGGGGAACGACTCCTCCCCGGACTCTTCGAGCGGCGGTCTCCTCACGCTGCACGTCGTGGGGGTTTCGGTGTCCCGGCCGATGGTGCCGGACCGCGGCACCGAGTCCGGTGCCCTGGTCGTGGTCAGCGCGGGCAGCTGGACCGCGGCGGAGCTCGCCGGGATCGCCGAGGCGTGTGCCGACGCCGGGCACGAGGTCGTCGGCACCGTCCTCGCCGGTACGGTCTGGGCCCGTCCGGCGCGTTCCCCCCACCGACCTCGCCGCACCGCCACACCGGCACCCGTGGCGGGCGGCGACGCGACGGGAGGTGAACGGTGACGGCACGTACGACGGCGGAGACGTCGGCCACCGCTCCCCTGCTCGACCTCCAGGTCCTGGTGGTGGCGGTCCGCAGACGACGCCGCCTCTGGGGCTCCCTGACCCTCCTCGGACTGCTCCTCGGCGTGGCCGTCGCCGTGCTGCTGCCACCACCGCCGACCGCGACGACCAAACTCCTGGTCGCCCATCAGGAGGACCAGCCGAACGACCCCGGGACGCTGATCCGGACCGACGCCGCGCTGCTGCGGACCACCCGGATCGCCGACCGGGCACTCCGGTCCCTCGGCTCCCGGGAGAAGCCCGAGGACTTCATGGAGGACTACGAGGGTGTCGGTCTGACCAACAACCTGCTGCGGATCGATGTGGCGGGTGACAGCGACGCCGAAGCCGTGGCCCGCGCCCAGGCGCTGGCCGACGCGTTCGTCGCCGACCACGTCAGGCGGATACGGGAAGCGGCGAACGCCGAGTCCAAAGCCCTGCTCGACCAGCGCGACCGACTGCGGGACGACCTCGCCCAGGTCGACAGGGCGATCGGGGAGGGATCGTCGGAGACCGGGCCGAAGGTGTCGGCGAACATGGAATCCCTCTTCGCCCGCCGGGCCGAACTCACCTCGCAGATCTCCGACTTCGGCCGACGCGCCGCGGAGGCGCGGATCGGCACGCCCCGGCTCGTCGCCGGCACACAGATCGTGGACGCACCGCGTGCGGTGCGGCACTCCCTGCCCAAGGCCGCCGCCACCAACGCGGCGATCGGGCTCGCCCTGGGACTCGCGCTCGGTCTCGCGGTGGCCGCGGTCGGCGCGGTCGTGGCGGACCGCCCCGTGCTGCGCCGGGAGATCGCGGCGCACCTCGGCGCCTCCGTGATCGCCGAACTGCCCCGCCGGTCACCCCGGTGGTGGCAGCGCCGACGGGTCCGGGCGGCCCGGACACGGCTCACCGCGTCCCTGGCACGCACCGTGCGCGGCTCCGCCGAGCCGGTGTCCCTGCTCGAACTGGGCTCCGCCGGCGCCACGAGCGGGCTCGCCCTGGACCTGGCCGCGGCGCTGGCGGCGGACGGGCCCGTGGCCGTCATCGACGGCCTGCCCGGCCTCCCGCTCGCCCACCGCCGCCCGAAGCCGGGAGACCCCACCGTGGTCGGCGCCGAGCGGGCCTCGTCCGTCCCGCATCAGCAGCGCCGGCTCGGTGTCGGCTCGGTGGCACCGGGTACGGCGTGGACCGACCTCCAGCACCTCGGCACCCGGACCGTCCTCGTCGTACGCGCCGGGCACGGCAGCGCCGCGTGGCTGCACACCGTGGCGCGGCACCTCGCCGACCAGCGCATCGCGGTGATCGGTGTGGTGCTGGTCGACCCCGATCCGGGCGACCGGACCGACGGCACGCTGTGGGACGGGCCGTACGCCGCGCCACGCGTCGAGGGCGAGCGGCCGGCCCGGCGGAACGGCGGGGGTACCTCCCACGCCGTTCAGGCGGTGCGGGAGGGCCGGCGGCGGCCGATGTGGGCGGCACGGGTCTCCGACAGCGACGACCAGGACGGGCGGTAGGACATGTGTGGCATCGCGGGTACGTACCGATGGCCGGACGGGAAGGTCGTGACCGACCGGCTCACCGACACCCTCGCCCACCGTGGTCCGGACGGGGCGGGCCGGTACAGCCATCGGGCCGGTGACGGCGAGGTGCACCTCGGGCACCGTCGGCTGGCCATCGTCGACCTGTCGGAGACCGGCGCCCAGCCGATGGTCTCGGACGGGCTCGTCCTGACGTACAACGGCGAGCTGTACAACGCGCCCGAGCTGCGGGCCGAACTGGCGGCCGGCGGGGTGCGCTTCCGCGGTACGTCCGACACCGAGGTGCTCCTGGAGGCCTGGCGGCGCTGGGGCACGGACTGTCTGCCCCGGCTGCGCGGCATGTTCGCGTTCGGGATCTTCGACGAGCGCACCGGCGAGCTGGTCCTCGCCCGCGACCAGCTCGGCATCAAGCCGCTGTTCCTGCTCCGGCGCGGTGAGGGCCTGGTGTTCGCCTCGGAGCTGAAGGCGCTGGCCGCCGCCACCGGCGGATCGCTTCAGGTGGACGACGCGGCGCTGGTGGCCTCGCTGCTGTACTACTGGGTGCCGGACTCGCGGTGCGCGTTCCGCGAGACGGAGAAGCTGCCGCCGGGGACCTGGCTGCGCGTCCGGCCCGACGGCCGGGTGGAGCGCGGCCGGTACTGGAACCTGAAGGACGTCGCCGCCGAGGGCCGTGAGCGTGCCCGCAGCGGCGAGCTACCGGACGTGGCCGCCGTCGTCGAGGAGTCGACCCGGCGCCATCTGATCTCCGACGTGCCCGTGGCGACGTTCCTCTCCGGCGGTCTCGACTCCAGCTATCTGACCGCGCTCGCGGCCCGCGACCTGCCCGGGATCTCCGCCTACACGATCGGGTTCCGCGCCGAGGACGCCAAGTTCGAGGCGATGCCGGACGACCTCCGGTACGCCCGTCAGGTGGCCGAGCGGTTCGGCGTGGACCTGCACGAGATCGAGATCGCCCCGGACGTGCTCGATCTGCTGCCGCGGATGACGTACCACCTGGACGAGCCGATCGGCGACCCCGCCGCGATCAACACGTTCCTGATCTGCTCGGCCGCCCGGGAGGCCGGAGTCAAGGTGATGCTCTCGGGGATGGGCGCCGACGAGCTGTTCGCCGGTTACCGCAAGCACCTGGCCAACCTGATCGCGCTGCGCTACCAGCGCGTCCCGGGCCCGCTGCGGCGCGGCCTGTCCGCGGCGGTGGACCGGCTGCCGGTCGCCACGGCACGCCGGGGGTACCGGTCGGTGCGCTTCGCGAAGCGGTTCCTCTCCTTCGCGGACCTGCCGGAGGAGACCGCGTTCCGGCGCAGCTACACCATGTACGACCAGGAGGAGCTGCTCGCCCTGGTCGATCCGGACCTGGCCGGGACGGTCGGGGACGTGCTGACCGAGCACGCGGACGTCTACGAGGACAACGACCTCGACGACTTCGTCAACCGCATGTGCCTGGGCGACGCCCGGATGTTCCTGCCGGGCCTGAACCTCGCGTACACGGACCGGTCGAGCATGGCCGCGTCGACCGAGGTGCGGGTGCCGTACGTGGACGTCGAGGTGGTCAGGGCGGCGTTCGCGGTGCCCGGCGACCGCAAGATCGTCGGACGGCAGGGCAAGGCCGTTCTCAAGGAGGCGGCCACCTCGGTCCTGCCCCGGGAGATCGTGTACCGGCCCAAGGGCCTGTTCAGCGCCCCGCTGCGCGCCTGGATGAGCCGGGACCTGGCACCGCTGGTGCGCGAGGTGGTGAACGACGGCGTGCTCGTCCGGAACGGTTTCCTGCGCCGCGACGCGCTGGCGCGCATGGTCGCCGAGGACGCCGCCGGGCAGCGGGACTTCTCCAAGCATCTCTGGCATGTGCTGACCCTCGAGTACTGGTATCGCGGCGCGACCTCCGGGTCCGGCCGGGACACGTACTAGAAGGCCGAGAAAAACAAGGGGACTTCGGTGAAACAGGTTGTACAGAACTACAAGAGCGGCGAGCTCGCGGTGCTCGACGTGCCGGTGCCGGGATGCAAGCCGGGCGGTGTGCTGGTCCGCACCTCCTACTCGCTGATATCGACCGGGACCGAGCTCATGAAGGTCTCCGAGGCCGGCATGTCGATGCTGGGCAAGGCCCGTTCCCGGCCGGACCAGGTGGCCAAGGTCATGCAGAGCGTGGCCACCAACGGGATTCCCGCCACCTACCAGAAGGTGATGGGCAAGCTGGACTCGTACACTCCGCTGGGCTATTCGCTGTGCGGGGTGGTCGAGCAGGTCGGCCCGGGGATCGACGACGTGAAGGTCGGCGACGTCGTGGCCTGCGCCGGAAACGAACACGCCCTGCACGCCGAGCTGAACTGGGTGCCGAAGAACCTCTACGCCAAGGTGCCGGACGGTCTCGCGCCGCGGCACGCGGCCTTCGGCACCGTCGGGTCGATCGCGATGCAGGGCGTCCGCCGCGGCGAGCCCCAGCTCGGCGAGGTGGCCCTGGTCATCGGCCTCGGGCTGATCGGACAGCTGGTGGTGCAGCTCCTCGCCGCTTCGGGGGTCCGCGTCGTCGGGGCCGACCCGGACCCGGCGCGCTGCGAGCTCGCCGAGCGCCTGGGCGCCGCGGCCTGCGGCGATCCCGCGTCCACGGCCGTGGAGGCCGCCGTCGCCGAACTCACCGACGGTCACGGCGTGGACCAGGTGTATCTGGCCGCCGGCGGCGGCAGCAACCAGCCCGTCGAGCTGGCCGCCCGGCTGTGCCGGGACCGCGGCCGGGTCGTCGACATCGGCAAGTGCCGCCTGGACCTGCCGTGGAACGCGTACTACGAGAAGGAGCTGGACGTCCGGTTCTCCCGCTCGTACGGCCCCGGGCGGTACGACCCGGAGTACGAGCTCGAAGGGCGGGACTATCCGATCGGCTACGTGCGGTGGACCGAGCGCCGCAACCTGGCGTGCTTCCTCGATCTCGTGGCCCGGGGCAGTGTCGACGTGGAGCCCCTGGTGTCCCACGTCGCCGACTTCGACGACGCCGTCGAGACGTACCAAGGGCTGAAGGACGGCGATCTGAAGGCCGTGGCCGTGCTGTTCCGGTATCCCGAGGTCCGGGGGGAGGCTCCGGCGCCGGCGGTCGCCGTGCCTGTCGTTCGACGCGGCGGCGGAGTGCCCGTCCCGGCCCGGCCGGCGAAGACGCCGGTGCGCCTCGCGTTCGTCGGCGCCGGGAACTACGCGACGTCGATGCTGCTGCCGCACCTGGCCCGGCGCGACGGTGTCGAGCTGTCCACCGTCGTCACCACGACGGCCCTGTCCGCGGCCAACGCGCAGCGGAAGTTCGGCTTCGCCGAGGCGACCACCGATCTCGACGCCGTGCTCGGCGACCCGTCCATCGACGCGGTGTTCGTCGTCACCCGGCACAGCTCGCACGCCGAACTGACCCGCAGGGCGCTCCTCGCAGGCAAGACGGTGTTCGTGGAGAAGCCGCTGGCCCTCACCGAGGACGAGCTGGCCGGTGTACTGGCGGCGGTGGAGGAGTCCGGGAACGACCGGCTCCAGGTCGGCTTCAACCGCCGGTTCGCACCGCTGCTCCAGGAGGCGAAGCAGCGCTTCGGCGCCCGGACCGGTCCGGCGAGCCTCCGCTATCTGGTCAACGCGGGCCGGCTGCAGCACGGCAGCTGGTACCTCCAACAGGGCACCGAGGGCTCGCGTTTCGCCGGCGAGGGCGGACACTTCATCGACACGGCGAGCTGGCTGCTCGGAGCCGACCCGGTCTCGGTGTACGCGGTCGCCACGTCCGGCACCGACGACCTGCAGGTCGTGCTGCGCTACCCGGACGGGTCCACCGCCACCATCAGCTACGTCACCACCGGCCCGTCGAGCTTCCCCAAGGAGACGCTGGACCTCGTCGCGGACGGCAAGGTGCTGCGGCTCGACGACTTCGTCCGCGCCTCGGTCTACGGGACCAGGCGCTGGGTCAGCTCGCGGCTGCCGCAGGCCCGGAACAAGGGCCAGAACGCCGAGCTGGCCGCGTTCGTCAGGGCGGTGCGGACGGGCGGACCGATGCCGGTGCCGCTGGAGTCGCTCGTGGCCACCACGGCGGCCACCCTCGCCGTACGGACCGGTCTGGCCGGCGGCGCGCCGGTGACGTTGGCGGGGGCTCGATGACGGTGAGCTCGGGGAGTGCGGGCTGGTACGTCCGGCGGTTGTCCGCGATGGGGCCGCGGGAGGTCGGCGGCCGGGTGGGCGACGCGGTGCGCAGGCGGCGCTGGCGGTCGGCGCTGCCGGACTGCCCGAGCGTGACCGGTGCCCGGTTCACCGCCGTGCTGCCCGCCGGGGCCCTCGCCTCGGTGCCGCCGGACGCCGCGAAGCGCCTCGTGGCCGAGGCGGACCGGCTGATGGCCGGGCACGCCGAGTACTTCGGGGTGCGCCGCGACGACCTGACCGACCCGGACTGGTGGTACGACCCGAAGACCGGGCGCCGGGCTCCGTGGGGGTACGCCTTCGACGTGCCGTACCGGAGCGAGGAGGCGGTCGGGGACATCAAGCAGATCTGGGAGCTGTCCCGGCACCAGTACCTCACCGTGCTCGCCGCCGCCTACGCGGTCACCGGGGACGAGCGGTACGCCGAGCGGGTGGCCGGGCACCTGCGGTTGTGGTGGGCGGCCAACGCGCCGCTGCGCGGAGTGCACTGGATCAGCGGCATCGAGCTGGGGATCCGGCTGCTGTCCTGGGTGTGGGTCCGGCGGCTGCTCGACGGCTGGCCGGGCGCGGCCGCGCTGTTCGAGGACAACCCGGTGGCGCGGAAGCAGATCTGGTACCACCAGCGTTGGCTGGCCGCCTTCCCCAGCCGGGGGTCCTCGGCGAACAACCACGTCATCGCCGAGGCCGCCGGGCAGTTCGCCGCGGCCTGCGCGTTCGGCTGGTTCCCCTCCTCGGCGCGTTGGCGGGCGGACGCGATGCGGTCCCTCGAACGGCATCTGCGGAGCAACACCTTCGGCTCCGGGCTCAACCGCGAGCTGGCCACCGAGTACCACGGACTCGTCCTCGAACTGGGCCTGGCCGCGGTGGCCGAGGCGGATGCCGCCGGCGTGGCGGTCCCGCCGACGGTCCGTCTGGTGCTGCTGCGGATGACCGACGCGCTCGCTGCGATCGTCGACGGCCGGTTACGCCCACCACGTCAGGGGGACGCGGACGACGGGCACGGTCTGATCGTGGACGGCGCGGGCACCGACCGCTGGGCCTCGCTCCTCGCCACCGGGGACGCCGTGTTCGGCCGGCTCGACTGGTGGCCGGAGGTGACCGGCACCGATGTGCGCACCCCGCTGCTCGCCGCGCTCGTCCGGCCGTACGCGAAGACGGGCCAGGGGGCGACCCGCCCGGCGCGCCGGCCGGCCCACTTCGCCGACGCGGGCATGACGATCCTGCGCGGTCCCGAGGAGATCTGGTGCCGCTGCGACGGCGGCCCGCACGGCTTCCTCTCCATCGCCGCCCATGCCCACGCGGACGCGCTCTCCGTGGAGGTGCGGCACGACGGGGTCGACGTGCTCGCCGACCCGGGGACGTTCTGCTACCACGGGCAGCCCGAGTGGCGGCAGTACTTCCGGTCGACGCTCGGCCACAACACCCTGCAGTGGGACGGCGATGACCAGTCCGTCTCCGGTGGCCCGTTCCTGTGGACCCGGCACGCCCGCACCCGCGTCCTGGTCGCGGACCCGTCGCACGGCCCCGCCGGGGGAACGGCCCGCTGGTGCGCCGAGCACGACGGCTACCGGGGCACCGTGCACCGCCGCCGGGTGGAGCTGACCGCCGCGAGCCGGGAGCTGCGCGTGGTGGACGAGGTCCGCGGCGACCGCGGGCCCGTGCGTCTGGCGTTCCACCTCGGTCCTGCGATCTCCGCGGACCTGACGGGGAACCGGGCGGTGCTCGCCTGGACCCGGGACGGCGAGGACCGCTCCGCGGTGCTCGACCTGCCCGGGGAGCTGTCCTGGCGGGCGCATCGCGGCGAGACCCACCCGCCGCTGGGCTGGTACTCCGCGGGCTTCGGGCGCAAGGAACCCGCCACCACGCTGGTCGGCACCGGCTTCGCCGACGGCGTGTCCGGGTTCACCACCGTGCTCGGATTCCGCGGCTAGGGGGGCGCGTGGGGATCAGGGGGTGGTACGGGGCGTGGGCGGTGGCACCGCTGACGGTGGTCCTGCTGGTGGCGACCGGCTGCACGAGCACGCCGGACGCCCCGACGAAGGCGGCCGGTACGGCCGCCGGGTCCGGTACGCCCACCGGGTCGGGGGCGAGCGCCGGGTCCGGTACGCCCACCGGGTCGGGGGCGACCGCCGGGTCGGGGGCGACCGCCTCCCCCGACGCCCCCGGAGCGCCCTCCGCGTCCCCGGCCCGGGTGTGCGACCGGCCCGCGGCCGGGCCGGTGCAGGCTCCGGCGGGCGCGGTGACGGTCGACCCCGCGGTCGTCGGCGACCTGGCCGCGAAGACCGAGAACAGCCCCCCGCACACCACGTTCTGGCTTCGGCCGGGCAAGCACCGACTGGAGCCCGACCCCTACGCCCAGGTCATGGCCAAGGAGGGGAACCGCTACCTCGGCGCGCCGGGCGCGGTGCTGGACGGCCGGAAGGTCAACCAGTACGCGTTCGGCGGCACAGCCCGCGACGTCACCATCCGCCACCTGACGGTGGAGCGCTTCGTCGCGCCGCACAACGAGGGCGTCGTCAACCACGACATGGCCGACGGGTGGGTGATCGAGCACGCGACCATCCAGTACAACTCCGGCGCCGGGCTGATGGCCGGTGCTCGCCAGCGGCTCCGCGCCAGCTGCCTGCGCGACAACGGCCAGTACGGCATGAACGCGTACAAGACCGGCGACTCGATCCGCGGCCTGGTGGTCGAGGGCAACGAGATCGTGGGCAACAACACCGACGACTGGGAGCGGCGGCAACCCGGCTGCGGCTGCACCGGCGGCATCAAGTTCTGGGCCGTCGACGGCGCCGACGTACGGGGCAACTGGGTGCACGACAACCGCGGGACCGGCTTGTGGGCCGACAACAACAACAACGACTTCCGTTTCGAGGACAACCTGCTGGAGTCCAACGACGGTGCCGCGCTGATGTACGAGACCAGCTACAACGCGGTCATCCGGAACAACACGATCCGACGGAACAACTGGGTCGAGGGCCGCGCGTACGCCGAGGACGGCGACGACTTCCCGTACGCGACCGTCTATGTGTCCGAGGCCGGCGGTGAACCACGGATCCCGGCCCGTACGGACAGGATCGAGATCCACGGGAACGTCCTGGAGAACAACTGGAACGGGATCACCCTGTGGGAGAACGCCGACCGGTTCTGCAACAGCCCGGCCAACACGTCGACCGGCTACTGCACCTTGCTGGTGAAGGACACCGGCCGCTGCGCGCGGCCGGCGATCGCCGTCGCACCGCTCTACGACGACTGCCGGTGGAAGACGCAGCGGGTCGACATCCACGGCAACCGCTTCGTCCTCGACCCGTCCGTCGTCGGCTGTACGACGGAGTGCGGGCGCATGGCGGTGTTCGCCGACGACGGCACCTCCCCGGACTGGTCGCCGTACAAGGGCGGGCGGGTGGCCGAGGCGATCACCCACCACCAGCGGAACAGCTGGCACGGCAACGTCTACCGCGGACCGTGGAGCTTCGTCGCCGGCGACCGGAGCCGGACGCTGGACTCCCGGCAGTGGCAGGGCACGCCGTACCGACAGGACGCGGGCAGCAGCTTCGGCCCCCGGGCCGGTGGTTGAGATGGACGAGGACCTGAGCCGGGACCGGCGTACGCCGAAGGCCGTCGGGATCGTCTGGGCACTCCTCGGCCTCAACACGCTCGGCTCCGCCGGGGCGAAGACCGTCGTCGCGATCCCCCGCTCCCTCATCCAGATGGCCACCATGGGCGCGCTGGTCGCGGCGTTCGCGCTGGCGCTCGCGCTCAACGCCCGGCTGCGCATCCGGCCCAGCGCCTTCCTGTTCCTGCTCACGCTGCTGCTCGTGCCGAGCGTGATCGCCAGCGTGCAGCTGGAGGTCGGGTTCGGCGCGTTGTTCCGCTGCGCCCGGCTGGCCCTCTTCGTCGGCACCCTGTGGCTGCTCAGCCGCTGGTGGGACGGCGGCCTGACGTTCGTCCGCCACCACATCCGGATGTACTTCGCGGTCCTGGTCCTGGTGGCCGCGGGCCTGGCCGTCTCACCGGCCACGGCCATGCCCGAGTACTACGGCGGGCGTCTGGTCGGCGCGCTGTGGCCGCTCACTCCGCCGCAGATCGGACAGTACGCCGCGGTGGTCATCGGGCTCGCCGTGCTGCTCCTGCTCGGCCGCCGGACCACCGGGTCCGGCGCCGCGGTGGTCATCGTGCCGTCCCTCGCCCTGCTCGCGATGACCCACACCCGGACGGCCACGCTCGGCCTGCTCATCGGTCTCGTGCTCGCGATCGGCTCTCTCGTCCTGACCAGCGGCGCCGCCCGCCGGTTCTTCGCCTGGGCGGTGCTGTGCGCCACGGTGGCCGCGGTGGTGTTCAGTTCCGCGCTGCGGACGTGGTTCCTGCGCGGGCAGAGCCAGGAGAACTTCGCCAACCTCACCGGCCGGGCCAAGGTCTGGGACGCCCTCCTCGCGGCCCCCCGGACGACCGGGGAGAAGGTGTTCGGCACGGGCCTGGGCGACAAGTCGTTCGACGGGCTGCCGATCGACAACAGCTGGCTGGCCGTCTACGACGAGCAGGGGCTGATCGGCGTCACCCTCGTGGCGGCGATCGTCATCGTGCTCGGCGGTGTCGCCTTGCTGCGGCCACCGTCGCTGCCGAGGGCCTGCGCGATCTTCCTGATCAGCTACTGCGGGATCTCGTCGTACACCGAGGTGGGCCTCGGCGACGCCTCGGCGTATCTGCTCCATCTGGCCCTGGCCGCCTCGCTCCTCGCGCTCCCCGCCCCGGCCGCGCCCCTCCCGACACACGACATCCCCCGACGACGCAGCCCGCTCCGGGCCAGGAGGTGACCTGAGCATGCATGTCCTCGTGGTCCACAACCGCTACTCATCGGCGCAGCCGAGCGGGGAGAACAGGGTCGTCGACGAAGAGGTGGGGCTGCTGCGCGCGGCCGGCCACCGGGTCGACGTGTTCGAGCGGCGCAGCGACGACATCGCCGGCCGCTCCCTGCTGGGCAAGGTCGCGGTGCCGCTGCTGGTGCCGTGGAATCCGGCGGCCCGCGCGGAGCTCACCGCCCGGCTCCGCGCCGACCGGCCGGACGTGGTGCACGTCCACAACGTGTTCCCGCTCCTGTCGCCGGCGGTCCTCGCCGCCTGCGCGGACGTGGGTGTGCCCGTCGTCGCCACGCTGCACAACTACACCCAGGTCTGCCCGCCCGGCACGCTGCACCGGGACGGCCGGCAGTGCACCGAGTGCGTCGGGCCGGCGCTGCCGCTGCCCGCCGTCCGGCACGGCTGCTACCGCGGCTCCCGGCTCGCGACCGTTCCGCTCGCGGTCAGCCTGTCGGTCAACCGGCGGCGCTGGTGGACCGGCGTCGAGCGGTTCCTCTGCATCTCCGCGGCGCAGCGCGACGTCCTGGTGCGGTCCGGCATGCCGCCCGAGCGGCTCGCGGTGAAGCACAACTTCGTACCCGACCCGGGAACCGTACGGACGGGCGCCGGCGAGCAGCTGCTCTTCCTCGGCCGCCTCGCGGAGGCCAAGGGCATCCGGCTGCTCATGGCCACGTGGGACGAGATCGCCGCGGCCGGCGGTGTGGGCGTGCCGCTCGTGATCGCGGGGGCGGGGCCGCTGGAGCGCGAGGTGACCGCCTGGGCGGCGGGCCGGGACGACGTGCGGTACGCCGGCCTGTGGGACCCGGCGGAGTGCCGGCGGGCCGTCGCGCGGTCGGTGGCCGTGGTGGCTCCCTCGCTGGCCATGGAGACGTTCGGCCTGGTGGTCGCGGAGGCGATGGCGGCCGGGGTGCCGGCCGTCGCCGCCGGTCACGGCGCCTTCGTCGAGCTCGTCGAGGACGGGGTGACCGGCCTGCTGCACACACCGGGCGACCCCGCCTCGCTCGTGTCCCGTATCCGCCGGATCACGGCGGAGCCGGACCGCAACCGGGAGATGGGCGAGGCGGCCCGGCGCCGATACGAGAAGGGGTTCAGCCCGGCTGTCGGGCTCGAGCGCCTCCTGGAGGAGTACCGCACCGCGATCGCGGTGCGGTCGGGCGGCGGGAACAGCGCGCCGCCGGTGGGGAACGAAAAAGCCGGCTCGTCGCGGGGCACCCGCGCGAGCGGAGATGGGGGGCAGGAGAAATGACACGATGCCGACTCTGCGGATCGGCGGCGCTGGCCAGCGTCGTCGATCTGGGGGCGACTCCGCCGTGCGAGAGCTTTCTCGCCGCGGACCGACTGGACCTGCCGGAGCCCGCGTACCCGCTGCACCTGCGGGTCTGCACCGACTGCTGGCTCGCGCAGATCCCGCCGCTGATCACGCCGGAGGAGACGTTCAGCGAGTACGCGTACTTCTCCTCCTTCTCCACCTCCTGGGTGGAGCACGCGCGCACGTTCGTCGCCGACGCCGTGCGGCGGGTGGGGCTCGGCCCCGACGCCTTCGTGGTCGAGGTCGCGAGCAACGACGGGTACCTGCTGAAGCACGTGGTGGACCGGGGGATCCGCTGCCTCGGCATCGAGCCGTCGGTGAACGTCGGTGCCGCGGCGCGGGACGCGGGCGTGCCGACGCTCACGGCCTTCCTGACCCCGGAGACCGGAGCGGCCGCCCGCGCCGAGCACGGCCCGGCGGACCTGGTCGTCGCGAACAACGTGTACGCGCACATCCCCGACGTGGTCGGGTTCACCGAGGGCCTGCGCGCCCTGGTCGCCGACGACGGCTGGGTCTCCATCGAGGTGCAGCACCTGCTGACCCTGATCGAGGAGAACCAGTACGACACGATCTACCACGAGCACTTCCAGTACTACACGGTGGCGTCCGCGGCCCGGGCGCTCGCGAGCGGTGGACTCACGCTGGTGGATGTCGAGCTGCTGCCCACGCACGGCGGCTCCATCCGGCTGTGGGCACGGCCGTCCGGGGTGGCCGGCGAGCCGAGCCGTCAGGTGGCCGAGGTGCTCGACCGGGAGAAGGCCGCCGGCCTCCAGGAGCTGTCCGGGTACGCGGAGTTCTCCGCCCGGGTGGCCACGGTGCGCCGGGACCTCCTGCGGTTCCTCATCGACGTGGCCGAGCGCGGCGAGACGGTCGTCGGCTACGGCGCCCCGGGCAAGGGCAACACCCTGCTCAACCACTGCGGCATCCGGCCCGACCTGCTCCCTTACACGGTCGACCGCAACCCCTACAAGCACGGCCGGTTCACGCCGGGCACCCGCATCCCGATCCTGCCGCCCGAGCGGATAGCCGCCGACCGGCCGGACTACGTCCTCGTCCTCCCGTGGAACCTGCGGGACGAGCTGGTCGAGCAGCTGTCCTTCGTGCACGAGTGGGGCGGCCGGCTGGTCTTCCCCATCCCGGAACTGAGCATTGTCGAGGTGAAGCCGTGAAGGTCGTACTGTTCTGCGGCGGTTATGGACTGCGGATGCGCAGCGGAGCCTCCGACGACATCCCCAAGCCGATGGCGATGGTCGGCCCCCGCCCGCTGATCTGGCACGTCATGCGCTACTACGCGTCCTTCGGGCACACCGAGTTCATCCTGTGCCTCGGGTACGGGGCGCACCACATCAAGGACTTCTTCCTCACCTACGAGGAGACGACGTCCAACGACTTCGTGCTGCGGGGCGGGAGGACCGAGCTGCTCTCCACCGACATCGCCGACTGGACGATCACGTTCGCGCAGACCGGCATCGAGTCGCCGATCGGGGAGCGGCTGCGCCGGGTGCGGCACCATCTGGACGGCGACGAGATGTTCCTCGCCAACTACGCCGACGTGCTCACCGACGCCCCGCTGCCGGAGATGATCGACCGGTTCGCCCGGCGCGACGCCGGCGCGTCGATGATGGTGGTGCCGCCGCAGTCCTCGTTCCACTGCGTGGAGCTGGGCGAGGACGGCCTGGTGGGCGGCATCACGGCGGTGAGCGACATGCCGCTGTGGGAGAACGGCGGCTACTTCGTGCTCCGCCAGGAGGTCTTCGACCACATACCGGAGAACGGTGACCTGGTCGCCGACGGCTGTGCCCAACTGGCCAAGCGCGGACGGCTGGTGGCGTACCAGCACCGCGGCTTCTGGAAGCCGACCGACACGGTGAAGGAGCGGGCCGCGCTCGACGCCGCCTACACCCGGGGCGACCGCCCGTGGGCCGTGTGGGAACGGGACGGCGTGAGCACGAGCGCGCCGGTGAGGACCGCGTGATCCGGCTCGGCTCCGGGCGCCTGGACCGGATCGTCGCGGTGGGGGCGCACTGCGACGACATCGCCATCGGCGCCGGCGGCACGCTTCTGACGATGTGCCGCGCGCGGCCGGGCACCCGGGTCGACGCGCTTGTGCTCTCCGGCGGCGGCGGTGAGCGCGAGGAGGAGGAGCGGGCCGCGCTCGCCGCGTTCTGCCCGGGGGCCGACCTGCGGCTGACCGTGCTCAAGCTGCCGGACGGCCGGCTGCCCGCGCACTGGGAGGAGGCCAAGTCCGCGGTCGAGGAGCTGCGCGCCCGGACCGAGCCCGATGTGGTCCTCGCGCCGCGTACCGATGACGCGCACCAGGACCATCGCGGTCTGGCGCGGCTGCTTCCCACCGCGTTCCGCGACCATCTCGTGCTCGGCTACGAGATCGTCAAATGGGACGGCGACCTCGGCCGTCCGTCGGCGTACCAGCCGCTGTCGCCGGAGGTCGCCGAGGAGAAGGTGCGGCTGCTGCAGGAGCACTACCCCTCTCAGCGGCACCGTCCCTGGTACGACCGGGAGGCCTTCCTCGGCCTGGCCCGGATCCGCGGTATCGAATGCCACGCGCGGTACGCCGAGGCGTTCGCCGTCACCAAACTCACTCTCGATCTGGGGGAATGAACCGTGCGCGTACTGCTGACCGGACACCAGGGCTACCTGGGCACCGTGATGGCCCCGGTCCTCGCGGCCGCCGGGCACGAGGTCGTCGGTCTCGACTCCGGCCTGTTCGCGGACTGCGTGCTCGGCCCGACGCCCGCCGACCCGTCCGGGCATCGGGTGGACCTGCGCGACGTCACGGCCGAGCACGTGGCCGGGGTGGACGCCGTGATCCATCTGGCCGCGCTCTCCAACGACCCGCTGGGGTCGCTGGCGCCGGACCTCACCTACGACATCAACCACCACGCCTCCGTACGGCTCGCCCGGCTGGCCAAGGACGCCGGGGTACGGCGTTTCCTGTACGCGTCCACCTGCTCGGTCTACGGCGCCGCCGGCGGTGACGAGCTGGTGGCGGAGGACGCCCCGTTGCGCCCGGTGACGCCGTACGCGGAGTCCAAGGTGCGGGTGGAGGACGATCTGCACGCGCTCGCCGACGGCGACTTCAGCCCGGTGTACATGCGCAACGCCACCGCCTTCGGCTTCTCGCCGCGGCTGCGCGCCGACATCGTGCTGAACAACCTGGTGGGCCACGCGCTCCTGTCCGGCGAGGTGCTCGTGATGTCCGACGGCACGCCGTGGCGTCCGCTGGTGCATGCCGCCGACATCGCACGGGCCTTCGCCGCCGCGCTGACCGCACCGCGCGAGGCGGTGCACGACCGGGCGTTCAACATCGGCAGCGAGACCAACAACGTCACGGTCGCCGAGATCGCCGAGCAGGTCGCCGAGGCGGTGTCCGGCTCGAAGGTGGTGATCACCGGGGAGACCGGTGCCGATCCGCGGTCGTACCGGGTGGACTTCTCCCGGTTCCGGGCCGCGCTGCCCGGCTTCGACTGTGAGTGGACGGTGAAGCGGGGGGCGCTCGAACTCGCGGATGCCTACCGCGAGTTCGGCCTGACGCGGGAGGGCTTCGAGCGTCGCTTCACCCGGCTCGCCGTGCTGCGCGCGGCGTCCGACACCGGCGCCGTCGACGACACCCTGCGGTGGCGCCGGTGACCGCGGCCGGAGAGGAGTCGGCGGCCTCGGCCGGCGAGCGGATGCACGCGCTGGTGGAGCGGCTGTACCCGCTGTGCCGGAGCATCACCGGCGACGGGGTGCGCGCCACGCTGGACATCATCGGCGAGTACGTTCCGCTGGAGGTGCACGAGGTGCCGACCGGGACGCAGGTGCTCGACTGGACGGTGCCGCAGGAGTGGAACATCCGGGACGCGTACGTCGCCGACTCCGCGGGCAACCGGGTCATCGACTTCGCCGCGTCCAGCCTGCACGTGCTGGGCTACAGCGTGCCGGTGTCGCGGACCATGCCGCTGGCCGAGCTGCGGGAACACCTGCACACCCTGCCGGACCATCCGACGTGGGTGCCGTACCGCACGAGCTACTACACGCCGGAATGGGGGTTCTGCCTGGCCCAGGAGACCTTGGACGCGCTGCCGGACGGCGCGTACGAGGTCCGCGTCGACTCCACGCTCACGGACGGCCACCTCACCTACGCCGAGCACGTGGTCCCGGGGCAGGTCCCGGACGAGGTGATCGTCTCCTGCCATGTCTGCCACCCGTCGCTGGCCAACGACAACCTGGCCGGCATCGCGGTGGCGACGTTCCTGGCCAGGGCGCTCGCCGAGGAGACGCCGTACTACACCTACCGGTTCATCTACGCGCCCGGCACCATCGGGGCGATCACCTGGCTGGCCCGTAACGCGGAGCGGATCGAGCGGGTCAAGCACGGGCTGGTGCTGGCCTGTGCCGGCGACTCGGGCCGGCTGACGTACAAGCGGAGCAGGCGCGGGGACGCGGAGATCGACCGGGTGATGTCGTATGTCCTGGCCGCCTCCGAACGCCCGCACCACGTCGCCGAGTTCACCCCGTACGGCTACGACGAGCGGCAGTACTGCTCACCCGGGTTCGATCTCGGAGTGGGCTCGCTCAGCCGGACCCCGTACGCCGGGTACCCGGAGTACCACACCTCGGCGGACAACCCGGACTTCGTCTCCCCGGAGGCGATGGAGGACACGCTGGCCGTATGCCGCGAGGCGTTCGCCGTGCTCGACCGCAACCGGCGGTACGTCAATCTCAGCCCCTACGGCGAACCGCAGTTGGGACGGCGTGGGCTGTACGACTCGCTCGGCGGCCGCAGCGACGCGAAGCAGGCCCAGATGGCCATGCTGTGGGTGCTCAGCCTCTCCGACGGAGAGCACGGCCTGCTCGACGTCGCCGAGCGGTCCGGGCTGCCGTTCGACTCGGTCGCAGGAGCGGCCGACGCCCTGCGCGGCGCCGGGCTGATCAAGGAGTGACCCCGATGACCACCACCGAGGGGGAGAAGACGACGGGGTCCGCCGGGTCGGCCCGGCGGGCGATCGCCGGCCGGCTGTCCTGGGGTCTCGCCGACCAGGCGGCGTCCAGCGCGACCAACTTCGTGGTGGGCATCTACGTGGCGCGCTCGCTCGGGCCGGCCGCGTTCGGCGTGTTCAGCCTGGCCTGGGTGACCTTCGGCGTGGTGCTCGGCGTCTCCCGCGGGCTGGCCACGGACCCGCTCATGGTGCGCTTCAGCGGCGTGCCGGAGGCGTCCTGGCGGGGGGCGGTGGCCCGGTCGTCGGGTACCGCCCTCGGCGTCGGCGTCACCCTCGGCGCGGTGTGCCTGGCCCTCGGACTCGGGCTCGGCGGGCCCGTGGGGTCCGCGTTCGCCTGCCTCGGAGTCGTCCTTCCGGGGCTGCTGCTCCAGGACGCGTGGCGGTTCTCCTTCTTCGCCGCGGGTGCCGGGCGCAAGGCGTTCGTCAACGACCTCGTGATGGGCGTCGTGCTGGTCCCGGCCATGGTCGTGGCGGCCCGCGTGGGCAGCGTCCCCGCCTTCGTGCTCGCCTGGGGCGCGGCCGCCGCGGTCGCCGCCGGCTACGGCCACCTCCAGTCGGGCATCCGGCCCCGGCCGGCCGGGGCGCGCGCCTGGACGCGCGAGCAGCGCGACCTCGGCTACCGGTACCTCGTCGAGAACGTCGGCGTCAGCGGCGCGGGCCAGCTGCGGGCGTACGGGCTCGGCGCGATCGTCGGCGTCAGCGCGGTCGGGGTGGTCAGGGGCGCCGAGCTCCTCCTCGGCCCGTTCCTCGCCGTCCTGATGGGCCTGTCGCTGGTGACCGTCGCGGAGGCGGCACGGGTGCTGCGGCAGGCCCCGCACCGCCTGCGCGCGTTCTGTCTCCTGCTCGGCGGCGGGCAGGCCGCCGCCGCGCTGCTCTGGGGCGCGGCACTGCTGCTCGTACCGGACCGGCTCGGTGAGCTCGTGCTCGGCGGCGTCTGGCAGGCCGCCTCGGAGCTCATCGTGCCGGCCACGCTCGGCGTCGCGGCGGCGAGCCTCGGCACTGGCGCGGCGGCCGGTCTCCGCGCGCTCGCCGCGGCCCGGCGGAGCCTGCGCTGCCAGCTGATCGCCTCCACCCTCTATGTCGGCGGCGGGCTCGGCGGGGCGGTCGTCGCCGGCACGGTCGGCTCGGCCTGGGGCGTCGCCGCCGCGACGCTCGGCAGCTCTGCCGTGTGGTGGCTGGAGCTGCGGTCCGCCCTGCGCGAGCACCACCGGAACCCGTTCCCGAAGCGCGAGCACCACCAGAACCCCTTCCCGAAGTGAGGACACCATGACCGCCCCTCCCCGGCTCGGCATCGGCCTGCCCGTGTACAACGGCGAGGAGTACCTCGCCGAGGCGCTCGACGCCCTGCTCGGTCAGACCTACGAGGACTTCGAGCTGGTCATCTCCGACAACGCCTCGACCGACGGCACCCAGGAGATCTGCCGGACGTACGCGGCGCGGGACGCGCGCATCCGCTACATCCGGCTGACCCGGAACATCGGCGCCGCACCGAACCACAACTACGTGTTCACCCAGTGCAGGGGCGAGCTGTTCAAGTGGGCCTCGCACGACGACCTGTACGCCCGGGATCTGCTGCGGCGCTGTGTGGACGCGCTGGACGAGCGGCCGGACGTGATCCTCGCCCACGCCGACCAGGCCGTCATCGACGGCGAAGGCCGGGTGAAGGTCCCGTACGCATACACGCTCGCCACCGACTCGCCGCGCGCGCCGGAGCGCTTCCGCAGCATGCTCTTCGAGCCCGGTGGGGACGACTTCTACGGGGTGATGCGGGCCGACGTGCTGCGCCGGGTCAGGCCGCACGACAGCTACCACCACGCGGACCGCACGTTCGTCTCCGAGATCGGCCTGCACGGGCCGTTCCATCAGGTGCCGGAGCTGCTGTACTTCCGCCGGGACCACCCCACCCGCGCCGAACGGGCCAACCCCTCCAAGCGCTCCCGCTGCGTCAACCTGGACCCGCGCCGGGCCGGGCCGCTGCATCCGACGCCGCGGCTGCTCGCCGAGTACGTCTGGGGCTTCGTCGCGGCGATCCGGCGGGCGCCGTTGTCGCCGGCCGACCGGCGGGCGTGCTACGGGCACCTCGCCTCCTGGGCGGCCAGCCGGGCCCGGCCGGGCGCCGGTGAGCGGGTCGAGGACCGCGCCCCGGTCGACCCGGACCGGCTCGGCGTCTCCCTCGACGCCATCGTGGCCGGCCGGGAAGGCAGGCGGGCATGAGGCCCCCGACGGGGCCTCCGGTGCGCGTCGGGCTGTTCGGTCTGCTCGGCTCCGGCAACCTCGGCAACGACGGGTCGATGGAGGCCGTGCTCGCGTACCTCCGCAGGGACCACCGGGAAGCGATCGTGGACGCGATGTGCGGCGGTCCCGAGGTCGTACGGCTTGGCAACCGGCTCCCGGCGACGCGGCTGCACTGGTACCGCGGGGAGTACCGGACCGCGTCGCGGGCGGGCGCGATCGCGGGGAAGGCGCTCGGGAAAGTCGTCGACGCCGTCCGCACCGCCGCCTGGGTGCGCCGGCACGACGTGGTGATCGTGCCGGGCATGGGCGTGCTGGAGGCCACGCTGCCGCTGCGGCCGTGGGGCTTCCCTTACGCGCTGTTCCTGCTCTGCGCGTCCGGCCGGCTGTTCGGCACCCGGGTCGCGCTGGTCGGCGTCGGCGCCGGACCGATCGGCAACCGGGCGACCCGGGCCCTGGTCCGCCGGTCGGCGCGGCTCGCCACGTACCGGTCGTACCGGGACGAGCAGTCCCGCGACGCCCTGCGGGCGATGGGCGTGGACACCGTGCGCGACGAGGTCCACCCGGATCTCGCCTTCGCCCTGCCGACACCGCCGTCGAGCGCTCCCTCGGGGGCGCCGGGCCGGGTGTGCGTCGGCGTCATGGCCTTCCACGGCGGCGACGACGACCGCGACCGGGCCGAGGAGATCCACCGGCGCTACCTCGACGGGACGACCCGCTTCGTCCGCGCGCTGGTCGAGGCCGGCAGGCCGGTCCGGCTGCTCACCGGCGACGCGGTCGACGGGGAGGTGGTCGCCGCGATCCTCGACGCGGTGGACTCCCCGTTGGTCACCGCCGCCGAGACGGTCTCGCTCGACGACGTGATGAGGGAGATGGCCGCTGCCGACGCGGTGGTGGCGACCCGGTACCACAACCTGGTCTGCGCGCTGAAGGTCGGCGTGCCGACGCTCGCGCTCAGCTACGCGGCGAAGAGCGACGCCCTCATGGACCGGATGGGCCTCGCCGCGTACTGCCACCCCGCTCGCGAGGTCGACACCGACCGGCTGCTCGACCAGTTCCGGGAGCTGGAGCGGCGAGCGTCGGAGCTGCGGCGGACCCTCGCCGAGCGGAACCTGACCGTCGCCCGGCAGCTCGATGAGCAGTTCACAGCCCTGACCGCGGCCGTGTTCCCGAAAACCGGCCATGCCCATGCCCATGCCCATGCCCTGCGGGAGACCCCATGAAAGCGATCGACGTCCCGGAGATCGACGGCGCGTATCTGTTCGTGCCGACGCCGTACGCCGACGAACGCGGCTTCTTCTGCCGCACGTTCGACGCCGACGTGGTCCGCTCGGTGGGCCTCGACCCGGACGCCTTCGTCCAGGACAGCGTGTCCCGCTCGGTCCGGGGCGTGCTGCGCGGCATGCACCTGCGCTCCGGCGCCGGCGAGGCCAAGCTGGTGCGGTGCTCGTACGGCAGGATCTTCGACGTCGTCGTGGACCTTCGGCCGGACTCGCCGACCTACCGCAACCGGGCTTTCTTCGAGCTGTCCGGCGAGACGCAGACGACCCTCTACATCCCGGCGGGCTGCGCGCACGGCTTCCAGGCGCTGACCGAGACCGCCGACACCTCGTACCGGATCGACCGCCCGCACGACCCCGCCGAGGACGTGACGATCGCCTTCGACGACCCGGAACTCGCCATCCCCTGGCCGCTGCCGCCCGTGTCGATGTCCGCGCGGGACCGAGAGGCGCCGAGCCTCGCCGAGGCCCTGACGCACGAGGAGAGGTGAAGTCGACGTGGACACCGAAGAGTTCCTCCTGCCCCGGTCGCGACGGGCGAACGAACGGCTGCACGCCCTGATCCCCGGGGGCGCGCACACCTACGCCAAGGGCGACGACCAGTACCCCGAGAACCTCGCCCCGGTCATCAGCCACGGCCATGGCGCCCATGTGTGGGACGTCGACGGCAACCGCTACATCGAGTACGGCTCCGGCCTGCGGTCGGTCAGCCTCGGCCACGCCCACCCGCGCGTGGTCGAAGCGGTGCGGCGGGAGATCGACCGGGGCAGCAACTTCGTCCGGCCGTCCATCGTGGAGGTCGAGGCCGCGGAACGCTTCCTGGCCACGGTGCCGACGGCCGAGATGGTCAAGTTCGCGAAGAACGGCTCCGACGTCACCACCGCCGCGGTACGCCTCGCCCGCGCCGTCACCGGCCGCCCGCGGGTGGCCGTCTGCGGTGACCATCCGTTCTTCTCCGTCGACGACTGGTTCATCGGCACCACGCCGATGTCCGCCGGCATCCCGGCGGCCACCACCGAGCTCACCGTGGCGTTCCCCTACGGGGACCTGGCCGCCACGGAGGAACTGCTCACCCGGTACCGGGACGAGGTCGCCTGCCTGATCCTCGAACCGGCCGGGCACACCGAACCCCCGCCCGGATATCTGGCCGGCCTGCGCGAGCTGGCCGACCGGCACGGCTGCGTGCTGGTCTTCGACGAGATGATCACCGGTCTGCGCTGGTCCGAGGCGGGCGCGCAGGGTCTGTACGGCGTCGTCCCCGACCTCTCCACGTTCGGCAAGGCGCTGGGCAACGGCTTCGCCGTCTCCGCGCTCGCCGGGCGCCGCGAACTGATGGAGTGGGGCGGACTGCGTCACTCCGGCGACCGGGTGTTCCTGCTGTCCACCACGCACGGCGCGGAGACGCACTCGCTGGCCGCGGCGACGGCGGTGCAGACCACCTACGTCGAGGAGGGCATCACCGCGCGCCTGCACGCCCTCGGCGAGCGGTTGGCCGCCGGTGTCCGAGAGGCAGCGGCCGGCATGGGCGTCGGCGAGCACCTCGTCGTCCGGGGCCGGGCCAGCAACCTGGTCTTCGCCACCCTCGACGAGCACCGGCGGCCGTCGCAGGAGTACCGCACCCTGTTCCTGCGCCGGCTCCTCACGGGCGGGGTGCTCGCCCCGTCGTTCGTGGTGAGCAGCGCGCTCGACGAGGCCGACATCGACCGCACGGTCGACGTGGTGGCCCAGGCGTGTGCGGTGTACCGGAAGGCGCTGGACGCCGGCGATCCCACCCCGTGGCTGGCCGGGCGGGCGGTGAAGCCCGTCTTCCGGCGCTCGGTGTGAGGGGCCCGATGTGACGTGACGTCAGCGCCGCTGCCTGCGCGGGGAGTCGGCCACCCGATCGACCGCCCATGCGGTGGCCGGTATCACCGCGAGGGCGGTGAACCAGCCGCCGAGGGCGTCGGTCGGGTAGTGCGCGCCCAGGACGACCTGCGCCCAGCCCATGGCGGCGCCGGCGATGAGCGCCGCGAGGAGCACGAGTGAGGTGCCGGCCGTCCTGCCGAGGTTGAACCGGCCGGTCGCGAGCAGCGCCACGACGAGGGCGAGTGCGGTGAGGAAGGCGGTGTGCCCGCTCGGGTACGAGAGGTTCTCGTCGCCGTGGATGGTGCGTCCCACCAGGTGCTTGAGCAGTCTCGTCGTCACCACGGCGAGGCCGGTCCCGGCGACGACGAGCACCGCGGCGCGAGGACGCCGAAGCAGCAGGCAGCCCGTGACGACGGCCACGACCAGCGCCGCCGCGCCCATGGGCTCGCCCAGGAAGTCCGTGGCCAGAGCGATGTGCCGCGCGCGCGGCCCCACTCCCTCGACCGCGGCCAGGAACCGCGCGTCCACGCCGCCGGGCCCGCCGGCGTCGGCGTACCGGACCCCGAGCACGACGACCGCCAGGGCGGCGACGGCCGCCGGCAGCCCGAGCCATGAGCGCAGCGGCGGGGGCAGTACCGCGGGCGCGGACCGGTCCCCTTCGGCCAGGCGTTCCACTGAGAGAGCCCCCTCGTCGTGTCCGGGCGTCGTGGCCGAGCGTCGTGGCCGAGCGTCGTGGCCTGCCCTCGTGGCCGGACCACCCTCCAGCGAGCCTATCCCGGGGTGGGGCCGGTGGCCGGGCGCCCGAGAAGCCCCCGTGCGGGGCGTGCGCCCCGTAGCGTGGCTGCCATGACGGCCATATCCCCGCGCGAGGCGCGGCGTTGCTACAACGCCCACCATCCCGTCCATGCGGCGTACTACTTCGTGTCCGAGCACGACGACGCCTACACGGAGCTCGGTCTGGAGGGCGGGCCCATGGCGTACCTGGCCGGGCGGGCCGCGCCCTTCGGGGCGGTCGGCTCCGGTGTGGTCACGGCGGCCTTCTACAACTTCCACCCGGATCTCGTGGCACGGCACCTTCCGCGGGCCTGGGAGGTCGCCTCCCCCGCCGCCGTCCTGGAGGCCAGGCTGCGGATCACGGACGCCTATCTCACCCGGTTGTTGGGGCGCGAGGCGCTCGGCTCCCCCGAGATGGCGGAGGCGGCCGGACTGGCGCTCCGGGCGGCCGAGGGCTGCCGGCGGCCGGGTCGGACGCTGTACTCGGCCAACGCCGACCTGCCGGTGCCCGAGGCGCCGCATCTCGCGCTGTGGCATGCCGCGACCCTGCTGCGTGAACACCGCGGGGACGGTCACGTCATCGCGCTGTCCCAGGCAGGTCTCGACGGGCTTGAGGCCCTCGTGTCCCACACCGCCACCGGGACGAACTGGCGGCCCGCCTATCTGCAGTCGGCGCGGGGCTGGTCGCCGGAGGAGTGGGCGGCGGCGCGGGAACGGCTGGTGGAACGCGGGATCCTCGACGCCGACGGCGAACTGACCGGCGAAGGGGCCGAGTTGCGCCGTGCCGTCGAGGCCGAGACCGACCGCCTCGATGTGGCCCCCTACGAGCAGCTGGGGGCGGAGGGCACCCGGCGGCTCACCGAGCTGGCGGGCGCCTTCTCCAAGGTGGTCCTCGGGGGCGGCGGGCTGCCGCTCAGGAACATCGGCAAGCGCTGAAGGCGGTCCGAAGGGACTTCTTCCGCCCGGCCGGGCGCGGCGACGCCCGGCCGGGCGGGGCGACTTCCGGCCGGACGTTGCGACGCCCGGCCGGGCACCGGTCACTCCTCGGTGCCACGCTCCTTCGCCGCCCTGGCCATCGCCGCGAGCACGTCCCTCAGGGCGCTCAGGGTCTCCTCGTCGTGGACCCGGCCGTCCGCGACCTTGGCCGTCGCGAGCGGAATGGGGAGCGATTCCGGGAGGATGTGCGCGCCCATGACCTCCAGGGTCTCCTTGACCCAGGCCTGCGCCCGGTCGCCGCCGGTCATCGACGGCGACGCGGTGACCACCGCGACGGGCTTGTCCACCAGCTCTCCGCCGCCGACCACCCACTCGAGGCCGTTCTTCAGCACGCCCGAGGTGCCGTGCGCGTACTCCGGGCTGGAGATGAGCACCGCGTCGGCGGACTCGAGGAGTGCACGGAAGGCCATGACCTCGGGCGGCGGGCCCTCGGTCTCCACGTCGTGGTTGAAGAACGGCAGCTCCCCGAGACCCTCGTAGACCGTCATCGACACCGGTGGCAGACAGAGTTCGGCGGCTGTGCGCACCACCGCGGTGTTGATCGACTTGGCCCTCAGGCTCCCGGATAAGGCGACGAATTTCATCTGGTTCCTTTCCTGCTTTCAAGACGTCCCCAGCATCGCGCATGGATCGGGGGTTGTCCCCGCGTGTCCGGAAGCGCGACGTGCGGCGGCCACCGCCGCGGTGATGCGCCGGGCGACCGCCCGTCGCCGGCCCGCGAGATAGAAGTGGCCGCCGTCGAACATGTTCAGGCCCAGGAAGTGCTCCGTCCGGCCCGCCCAGGCGGCGAGGCGCTCCCGCCCGACCACGGGGTCGTCGTCACCTCCGAACGCGGAGACGGGGATGGGCAGTGGTTCGGTACGCGCCGCCGGCCGCCAGGTGTCGACGAGGGCGAAGTCGTTGCGGAACCGGGGACCGAAGAGGCTCCACGCCGCTTCGTCGTCCAGCAGCGCGTCGGGGGTGCCGCCCACCGACCGGAGCCAGTCCCGCAGCTCGTCGTCGGTGAACAGGTGGCGCCCCTTCGGTGTCCCCCGGTCTCGGTCGGGCTGCGGCGCGCCGCAGGAGGACATGCCGAGCCAGAGCGGAAGCGGGCGTTCCTCGGCCTCCAGACGCCGGGTCAGTTCGTACGCGACGAGGGAACCCATGCTGTGCCCGAAGAAGGCGAAGGGGCGGTCCGTCCACGGCCGGAGCTCGGTGGCGAAGAAGGCGACCAGTTCGTCGCAGTCGTCGATGAAGGGGGTGTCGGCCAGCCGTCCCCGGCCGGGAGCGTCGAGCAGGCACACTTCCCAGTCGGCCGGGAGCTCGCGCTCCCAGCCCTGGTAGAGAAGATGCGATCCACCGGCGTGGTGGAAGAGGAACAGCCGCAGCGCTGCCCCCGGCACGGGCCGTGGGCAGGTCACGGCTCCGTGGGTCAGCGGGCGTCGGGGCGGCCGGGTGGCCAGGTGGGTCACCACGGGCGTCCTCACTTCCCCGCCGACGACATGGCCTCGGTGCCGGCGGCGTCCCGCGCCGCCGGCAGGGACTCCGCCTCGGCGGCGTCCCGCGCCGCCGACGCGAGGACGTTCATCCGGGCGAAGTCCACCACGTGCGTCGCCATGGTCTCCAGCTGGCGCTGCACATGAGGGTCGGTGCACGTGCCGTCCGGCCCGAACCCCGCCGTCGCGGTGTTCACCACGACGCCGAGGGGAGTGGGCCAGCCGCGCAGGGCATGGGTCACGTCGCGGAGCGCGGCCAGCGTGGACACGCCGCCCTGCCAGCCCTGGGCGACGGCGAGGGCGGCGACGGCCCGCCCGCTGAAGTACGGGCGGGCGTCGTCGCGCAGCTCCTCGACATGGTCGAGCGCGTTCTTCACGAGGCCCGAGATGCTCCCGTGGTAGGCCGGGCTCGCGAGCACGAGCCCGTCGGCGGCGGCTATCTCGGACACCAGTCGGAGCGCCCGCGCCGAGCGGAGCCCTTCCCGTGGGTCGTAGAGCGGCATCACCAGTTCGGTGCCGCCGATGCAGGTGACCTCGGCTCCTTGTCGCTCCGCTGCGGCCAGGACGGCGCGGAGTGCCCGTTCGGCTGTCGAGTCCGGCCGGGGCGAACCCCCGATTCCGACCACCCTCACGGTGTGCTGCACAGGGATTCGCCCCACTTTCTGTCTCCTGAATTCGGGCATGTGCCGGGAACGCCCCGGTCAGGCGGTGGCCGTCGTCGGCGTCGGTGCCAGGGGCTCGCTCTGCGCGCTCTCGTGCAGGTCGCGGCGGCGGATGAGGACGAAGGCGATGGCGGCGCCCACGGCGGCGATCACGGCGCAGACGACCATGACGTCGGTCAGGGAGTCGACGAAGACGGAGCGGGCCGTCGCCGTCACCTCGTTCAGCAGGGACGGGGCCACGGTGTCGGCCAGTCCGGAGGTGCCGCCGGTGGCGACCTGCTGTCCGACGGCCTCGGCCTGTCCGGCCAGCTCCGTGCCGGCGGCCGAGCCGACGAAGGCGTCGACCACCTTGTGGTGGAAGAGCGCGCCGAAGGCGGCGATGCCGACCGCGACGCCGACCTGCTGGAAGGTCTCCCCCATGCCCGAGGCCATGCCGGCCTTCTCGGGCCGCACCACGCCGATGGTGACGGCGGCGCGCGGCGGGTTGAAGAGGCCCATGCCGATGCCCGTGACGATCATGCTGGGCAGCATCGCCGTCCACGAGTCGCCGGGTCCGACGAGCACCATCAGGCCCATGCCGACCGCGATGAGGCCGATGGACAGGCCGATCAGTACGCCGGGGGCCACCTTGGCCAGCAGACCGCCGGTGACCGCGGCGACGAGGAAGAGAGTGATCATCATCGGCATGAAGCGCAGCCCGGTCTCCCAGGGCGAGTACCCGAGGACGTTCTGTACGTAGGAGATCTGCAGGAAGACGGCGGCGAGGCTGGTCGCGTTGGACAGCAGCGTGGCCAGGCAGACTCCGGTGAAGGTGGGCGTGCGCATCAGGGAGAGGTCGAACATGGCCCGTTCGCCGCGCGCCCGCTCGATGACGACGAAGGCCACGAGCAGGGCGAGGCCGCCCGCGAACGCCCCGAGGATCGGAGCGCTGGTCCAGCCGGAGGACTCCGCCCGCAGGAAGCCGAGCACGAGCAGGGTGAGGCCGAGGCCGAAGGTCAGCATGCCCGGCCAGTCGATGCCGTGCGCCGCCGGTTCCCGCGACTCCCTCAGGCGCAGGGCGCCGACGATCAGGGCCACGACACCGATCGGCACGTTGATGAGGAAGATCCAGCGCCAGCTGAGGGCGTCGGTGAGGAATCCGCCGACCAGCGGCCCGAAGGCCAGGGCGAGACCCGCGACGCCGCCGAAGACGCCGAACGCCTTCCCCCGGTCGGCGCCCCGGTACTCGTACCCGATCAGGGCGGGCCCGACGGAGAACAGGACCGCGGCACCGACGCCCTGGACGCCACGGGCGATGTTGAGCGTGAGGACGTCCTGCGCCAGACCGGCGGCGAGCGAGGAGAGGGTGAAGAGCACCAGGCCCGCGTTGAAGACCCGCTTGCGGCCCAGCCGGTCGGCGAGCGAGCCGCCGGTGAGGAGGAAGGCCGCGAGGGTCAGGGTGTACGAGTCGATCACCCACTGCAGGTCGGAGAAGTCCGCCCCGAGTGAGGTCCGCAGGTCCTGAAGGGCGACGTTGACGACGGTCACGTCGAGCATCAGCATGAACATCGCGACGGAGGCCAGCGCCAGGGTCCACGATCGGGCGCGGCCGGCCGCCGGCCCGTTCTCCGCCTGACTTTCGACGGCTGCTTCGGCTGACATCACGTTCTCCTCATTGCTCCGCGGCATCTCGGTGCCGCTGTTGTCGGTCTCTTGCGCACGCGAACGCGTCCCGGTCACCGGGGCTCACGCGTGTGGCTCGGTGCGGGCCCGGGGCGCCACGTCCCGGTGTCCGGGTCGTACGCGCCCTTCTCCGCCCCCTGTACGCCGGTCACCCGGACGAGGGCACGGCCGTCCGGTCCGACCACGGCCAGGTGCTCCTCGCCGGAAGCGGGGTCGTACCAGTGGCGCAGGACGAGCCCGTCCGGCCAGTCGGCCGCCAGCTCCGGGTCGTTGGCCGGGGTGTACAGGTCCACGGAGGCGAGCGCCGTGGGGACGATCACCGGTACGGCTCCGGGCCGCCTGCCGTCGAGTACGGAGGTACGCAGCAGGCAGTCGAGGGCGACGCTCGGCAGGAGGAAGCGGGAATGGACGCCACCGCCCGGCGGAAGGGCGAGGCGCAGCTCCGCGGAACCGCCGTCGGAGGTCAGGCGCGGGCCGCGCAGCGCTCCGAACACCCCGCTCAACTCGACGGGGGTACCCGGGAGTTCGTAGGTGTTGGGGGCGGCCTGGCCGCCGGCGGGGGCGGGCGGACACCACGGGCCGTCGGGGAGCGCCCGGCCCAGGTGCACCACCATCCGGGAGTGCTCGCGCTCCGGCACCGGGCCGGCCGCGGGTGACGTGATCCGTACGCGTACCCGGTCGCCGTCGCGGACGGCCGCCACGCACAGGGTCCGCGGCCAGCGGTGCTCGGCGGCCCGGATGAACTGGGACAGGACGACATCGGTGATGCGCGTCGGGAACAGGCCCGGGGCCAGCTCGGCCGCGGCTTCGGCCGCCATCTCCAGGATGAAGGTCCCCGGAACGGTCGGCCGGCCGTCGACCCGGTGCTCCAGGAGGTACGGGTGCGCGTCGAGGCCGACCTCGAACGTCCAGAGCGCCGACGTGCCGTCGTCCCGGCGGGGGCCGGTCAGGAACGCCCGCCGCGCGGTCGGCGCCGGGGTGCGCCGTCGCTCCGGCGCGGTCCTGGCCGCCTGCTCGCAGGCCTCGCGGAAGCCGGGTGCCCGGCGCTGCAGGGTCGCCCAGTCCGCGTCGCCGATCCAGGTGGTCGCCAGTCCGTGGCTGCCGCGGCCGCGGAGTTCGGTGCGGAAGAACTCCCGGCCCTGGACGTCGGTCATCTGGCCGATCTCTCCCTGTCGGGCCAGGAAGGCACCGCCCGGCGTGTCCGCCGACGCCATGCCCGATTCGACCCACAGCCCGGAGGCCGGCGCGACCTCGTCCACGCCCTCGGTCGCCCGCGCGTGCGCGGCGGCGAGCAGCAGGAACTCGTTGGCCGCGCCGTAGTCGGGCTCACCGCGCAGGCCGGTGAACGCGGAGACGGAGCCGACGCTGCACCACAGGGCGGGGCGCCGGTCCCCGAGGGCGGCGCGCAGATGCGCGTAGCCGCGTACCTTCACGTCCCGTACGGCCCGGAAGTCGGCGAGCTTCTTGCGGGTGACGCCCGCGGAGCGGGCCAGGCCGGCGCCGTGCACCAGCACGTCCACCCGGCCCTCCACGGCCAGGATCTCGTCGATCACCGTGCGCACGGCGTCCTGGTCCAGGACGTCGCACTGCCGGTAGTGGACGCGTGCGGCGCCGCAGGAGCGTTCCAGCTCCTGGAGCGTGCCCGCGCGTTCGAGGTCCTGGACGGCACGGTCGTAGCGGCGGCTGAGGGCCGCGGGGGTCTCGGACGGGTGGAGCGCCATCAGCTGCCGCAGGGCGTCTGCGCGCGGCAGTCGGGCCAGGGCCGACGCGGACGGGTCGGGCGCGGGTCCCGTGCCGAGCAGCCAGACGCCGCGCGGCGTGCCGTCGGCCACCATCTCGTGCACCAGGTGGGCGGTGAGTCCGCGGGCGCCGCCGGTGGCCACGATCACCGGGTCGTCCGGCAGACCGAGCCCCGTGTCGGCCGGCGGCGCCTCGACGGGCAGCAGCATCAGCTCGTGCCGCACGCCGCCGGAGTCGTAGGCGACCGGGATGTAGTGGTGCGCGGCCGTTTCCCCGGCCAGCCGCGTCAGGCCGGCCCGTACGTCCTCGCCATCGACGACCAGCGCGAACACCAGGCAGCCGGACAGCTCCTGGGACAGGCTGCGGACAAGACCGCCGAAGAGGCCCACGGCGGGGAGGGGCGTCGTACCGTCGACGGCGTTCAGCGCGAGGACCGCGAGGCAGCCGCCGCCGTCGAGCGGCTCGGCGTTGTGCTTGGCCGCCAGGAAGGCCAGGTCGTGGAGGTCGAGGACCCGCCGCGGCACGTCCCAGCCGGACGCGGCGGCACGTGCCCCGGCGACGACGACGCGGACCTGGGCGAACGTCCGGCCGTCCGTGGCGAGCAGCCGTTCCAGTTCCTCCGGCTCGTCGAGGCGGGTCACCGGGAACGGCAGCGTGGCGTCGTGCGGTGCGGTCCGGGGAGCGACGATCAGGCAGTCCACCGGTAGGTCGGCGTCCCGCAGCGCCCCCGGCTCGTCGGTCAGGACGAGGCTTCCGGCGGGGATCGCCGCGATGCCGGGGCGGACGTTCCGGGCGGGGACCGGGCGCAGCGCGAGCGCGTGCCGGGCGAGGTGACCGCTCAGGGAGCCGGCGGCCTCGGCCCGGTCCGGCCCGGTGGCGTCGGGGGCGAGGGCGGAGGTGTCGGCGGCGGAGCCGGGGGCGTCGGCGTCTTTCTCGGGAGCCTCGGCCCACCCCTGCGGTGTCACCAGGATGGCGGGCGTGTGGTCGTCCTCCCGGGGCCGGACGACCGTCCGCTCCCGCGAACCGTGCAGGGCGTGCAGGATCGCCACGGCGCCCTCGGCGCCGCGGTAGTTGCGTTCCCGTACCTGCTCGGCGTCCTGAGCGTCGACGGCGCCACGGGTGCCCCCCGTCGCGAGCTCCACCCGGCCGAGGACGGTCATGCCGTGTTGCCGGGCGACGCTCAGCCGGGTCAGGAGGAAGCCGACGGCGGCTTCCGCGTTCTCCTTGCTTCCATGGGTGGGGACGTGGTCCGTCGTGGCGTTGACCCCGATGACCACGGCCAGGTCCATCTCACCGTCCCGCAGGGAGCGGATGGCGGTGGCCACGGCCGAGTGGGTGGAGTCGCGGCCCGCGTCGAGCGTCATGTTCGGACCGTGCAGGTCCAGCCGTTGCACCACCCGGGCCGCGATGACGTTGGGCATCAGTCCCGGATAGGCGTCCTCGTTGACCGGGCGGGACACGGCGCGTATCGCGTCGTCCAGCGTCTGGTGCGCTATCCCGGCAGGGCCGGTCAGTCTGCCGAGCAGGGCATCGCGGTAGCAGCGCAGGTCCGCGCCGAGGGCGGCCCTGGTCGGGCCGGTGTGGCCGACGAGGACTCCCGTACGCGCCGCCAGGGCTTCGTTCTTCACCCAGTCCCCGGCGAGGAGGTCGGCGCACCGCACGGCCATCAGCTGACTGCGGTCCATGGCCGCGATCGCCGAGGGCGCCAGGCGGAGTTCCACGGGAGAGGGCAGCGGGTAGGCGTCGCCGAAGGACGGCGGCCAGTCGGCGGCCGCGCCCGAGACCCAGCGGGCGATGCGCCGCTCGTCCGGGTCGCCGGGGAGGTGCGTGGCCTCGGCGACCACGACGACCGGGTCGTCCTCCGTGCCCGTCGGCCGCGCGGCGGCGGGTGCCACGGCGGCCGGGGGCCGGTCCGTGAGGACGAGATGGCCGTTCGTGCCGCCGAAGCCCATGGCCGACACCCCGACGGTGCGGGGGCGTCCGGGCTCGGCGATCCACGGCACGTCGTCGACCGGGACGTGCACGGCCGTCCCCACGCCCTCGGGCAGCTCGCCGAACTGCCGCTGCGCCGGGATGACCTCGTGCCGCATGGCCAGCAGCGCGTGGATCGCCGAGACCGCTCCCGCCGCCCAGCCGGCATGTCCGACCAGCGACTTGTTGGAGGTCATGGTCCATGTCTTGGCCGGGCCCGCGCTCTGGGTGAGCGCGCTCATCTCGGTACGGTCACCGGTCGGCGTACCGGTGGCGTGCGCGACGATCCAGTCCACGTCCTCCGAGGTGACACCGGCGGAGCGCCAGGCCCGGTCGAGGGCGATCTTCTGGCCGGCGGCGTTGGGGGCGTAGATCGCCTTGCCCCGCCCGTCGGACGATCCGCCGAACCCGGCGACGAACCCGAGGACGGGGTCGCCGTCGGCGATCGCCCTGGCGTACGTCTTCAGGACGAGCATCGCCGCGCCGTCGCTGAACAGCACGCCGTCGGCGTCCCGGTCCAGGGACCGGACCCGGCCGGACCGGGACAGGCCGCGGAGCTTGGAGAACAGCACCAGGTTCTGGGCGCTCAGGGCGAAGGCCCCGCCGCACAGGGCCACGTCCGTCTCCCCCGCGCGCAGTGCCCGGACGCCCAGGTCGACGGTGTAGAGGGAGGAGGAACACGCGGTGTCCACCACGACGATCTCGGCGGACTCGGGGAGGTCGGGGGCGGCCATGCGGGCGATCCGGTACGGCAGTACGTCCTCCGGGGACGCGGAGGCCAGCGGGTAGAGCGTGTCGAAGCCGTCGGGCACCTTCTCCCCCGCTTCGGCGAGGATCCCCCGCACCCCGGCCGAGACCAGGCTGTGCTCCAGGTGGTGGCTGCCGTCGGGGGTGAGGCCGACCGCGAACAGCTGCCGGTCATCGGGCCGGACGGTGACCTTCTCGGTGGCGCTGAGCAGCGAGTGCCGGAGCCACAGTGCCGTGTACTCCTCGCTGTCGAAGGCGCCCGATTCCAGTTCGTCCCGCAGTCGCGGATGCGGTTCGAATCCGGTCATGAAGCCGGACACGCGCGCGTACGTCTTGTCCTCGGCGGTGGTGTCCGCCGACCAGATGGAGTCCAGGTCCAGCCTGTCCCCGGGTTCACCGAACACCGGCTCGCCGTTCTTCAGCAGCTCCCAGAACTGCTCGGGCGAGCCGGCTCCCGGCAGGGCGAGTCCCATGCCCACGACGACGACCGCGTCGTCGGCGGGCGTGGACTCGGCCGGTGCCCCGCTGAGGACCAGCGTCCTGCCGTCGACGGACGACGCGTCGTCGGACACCAGGAACCCGACGAGTTGGGCGACGCCCTCCGCCGCCGGCCCTTCCGCGTGCTCCTGCACGATCACGGCGTTGACGCGGATGCCGTCCCGCGGGCCGGCACCGGGATCGCGCACGAGCTCGGCGACCGCTTCCGGCGCGGGCGGGGCCGTGACCGCGTGCACGATCGCACCGTGCCCCCGCGGCGCGATGAGGTCGAGGGCCGCGGCGGTCGCCGTCCGGGCGTCGCGCGGTCCTCCGTCCCCGGTGACGACGTTCACGAGCGCGTCGATACGGCCGGGTCGGCCGTCGGCCGGGCCGAGCGCGGCCCGTATCCGGGGCTCGTCGTACCCGTCACAGGTCACGACGTGCGCGCCGAGCTGGGTGAGCCGTCGTGTCACGGACGTGCCGAGCGGCCGGCCTGCACCGGCGACGAGGACGGTGCGGCCGGAGAGATCGTGGGACATGCTGGCTCCCGATTCGTAGATCAGCGCGCGGACGGCCGTACGGCGGTGATGAGGTCGGCCAGGTCGGCGAGGGTGGGCTGGGCGACGAAACGGCCGTCCACGGCCGACTCCCCCAGACCGAAATGCGCCGACACCTTCCCCAACATCTCCGCCCGCTTCAGCGAATCGATCCCCAGATCCGCCTCCAGATCCGCATCCCCCGTGATCACCTCCACCGGATAACCGAGCGCCGACGCGTACAGCTCCCGCAACTCGTCGAGCACCACCACGGGGACAGGGACAGGAGTCGGTGCCGTCTCGGCGGCGGGGACCGTGCCCCGTACCGCGGTGATGAGATCGGCCAGGTCGGCCAGGGTGGGCTGGGCGACGAAACGGCCGTCCACGGCCGACTCCCCCAGACCGAAATGCGCCGACACCTTCCCCAACATCTCCGCCCGCTTCAGCGAATCGATCCCCAGATCGGCCTCCAGATCCGCATCCCCCGTGATCACCTCCACCGGATATCCGAGCGCCGACGCGTACAGCTCCCGCAGCTCGTCGAGGACCGGCGGCGCGGGTTCGGCCACCGGAGCGCGTTCGGCCGGCGGCGCGGGTGCAACCACCGGAGCGGTCTCGGCCGGTGCGGGCTCCGTGCGCGTGGCCACCGGGGCGGCGGCGACGGCGCTTCGGGAGGCCCCGACCGTGCTCGTGGTGTCGACCTCCGGGACGCTGCGCCGGACGAGCCCCGAAAGGCCTGCCCGGCCGCACTCGACGAAACGCCGCGCGCCGTCGGCGTGGAGCTCGCGCACGGCGGCCATGAACCGCACCGGCGTGGTGAGCTGCCGGACGAGCAGTGCCTTGAGGTCGGTGTCGTCCTGGACGTAGCCGCCGGCCACCGGCGAGTACACCGCGGCGCGCAGGGGGTGCTGCCGGATGCCGGTGATCGCTTCGCCGAAGACGTGTGCGGCGACCCCGAGCATCGGGCTGTGGAAGGGGAACGGAGCGTTCAGCCGGGTGGCCTGGACGCCCAGCGCGCCGGCGAGCCGCGCGACGACGTCCACCGCCTCGTCGGGTCCCGACACCACCGTCTGGCGCGGCGCGTTGGAGACGGCGACGGCCAGTCCCCGATCGGCGACGGCGCCGACCAGGTGGGCCGCACGGGCGGCCGGCAGTTCCAGGGCCACCATGCCGCCGTCCGACGGGCAGTGCGCCAGGAGGGCCTCCGAGCGGTGGCACACCAGGCGTGCCCCGTCGGCCGGGGTGAACGCTCCGGCGACGGTCAGCGCGGCGATCTCACCCATGCTGTGCCCGACCACGACGTCCGGCGCGTCCTCGCGCTCCGCGATACGGAAGCTGCCGACGGCCGCGGCGAACACGGCGAGCTGCAGGGCGAAGGAGTCCGCGCGCACCAGGTCCGCCGCGGAGGGCCCGTCGGCGTGCCGGAGCAGGGGGGAGACTCCGCCGCGTCCGAACTCGGCCGCGATCCGGTCGACCGTGTCGAGGACCTCAGCGACCTCGGGCGAGCCGTCACCGGCGAACAGCCCCGGGGTGTAACCCCCTTGGCCGGGCAGGAGGAAGACCGTTTCAACCGCCATCATGCGTCCTTTGCTTCCTTCGTGAGATGAGTGGCATGGCCTGGCTGCACCGGGAGGCGTCACCAGGTGACGGGCAGTCCGCGGACTCCGTACAGCACCATGTCGTGCCGGAACGGCAGGTCCTCCAGCGGTCGGCCGAGCGCGAGCGTGGGCAGGCGCCCGAAGAGGCCCGCGAACACGGTGCTCAGCTCGACGCGGGCGAGCGTCAGCCCGATGCACTTGTGGAAGCCGTGGCCGAACGCGACGTGCGCCTGCGGGTCCTTGCGGTGGATGTCGAAGGTGTCGGGCTCGTCGAAGACCGTCGCGTCGCGATTGGCGGCGTTGATCATCACCAGGACGCCCTCCCCCGCCCGGATCTCCTGACCGCCGACGGTGAGGTCCTCGGTGGCGGCGCGGGGCAGGCCCGCGTGGTTGATGGAGAGGTAGCGGAGCAGTTCCTCGATGGCCTGCGGGTACAGCGACGGGTCGGCCTTGAGGGCGTCCAGCTGGTCGGGGTGCTCCAGGAGGGTGGCCGTGCCCAGGCCGATCATCTGCGCCATGGTGTCGTAGCCGGAGAGCATGAGGAGCGCGGCGAGCCCGACGAACTCGTCGTGGCTGATCCGGCCCGCCTCCTCCTGCGCCACGAGACGGCCGAGCATGTCGTCGGTCGGCTTCTGCTCCCGGGCCGTGACGACCTCGTCGAAGTACGCCATGAGCTCGCGGGCGGCGCCCTCGGCCTGCTCGGGGGTGCTGCTGCGGTCGAGGATGGTGTCCGTGAGGGTCACGAAGATCCGGTGGTCCTCGTACGGGACGTCGAGGAGTTCGCACATCACGGTGGCGGCCATCGGGAGCGCCAGCTGCGTCACGAGGTCGGCGGAATTCCCCTGTCGCACCAGGTCGTCGAGCAGTTTGTCGAGGATGGCCCGCATCCTCGGCCGCTTCGCCTCCATCTGGGTGATCAGGAACTCGCGGGTCACCAGGCGGCGCAGCCGGGTGTGGTCCGGTGCGTCCTGGTTGAGGAAGAAGCCGGGCGGGAGCGGGGTGTCTCCCGAGATGTAGGAGGGGTAGCCGGGTGTCTTCGGGTCGGAGCTGAACCGGGTGTCGGTGAGCACGGCGCGTGCGTCCGCGTGGCGGGTGACCACCCAGACGTCCTCGCCGCGCGGGGTCCGTACCTGGAAGACCGGCTGCTCGGCGCTGAGTTCGCCGTACTGGGGCGGCGGGTCCAGCGGGTGCCGGCGGGGCATCGGGAAGGCGGGTATGACAGGAGCGGTCATCACGAACTCCACTGGGTCTGGGGGCGGGCGGTGCCACCGGGAGGGGCGGGCAGGAAGCCCGACGAGACGAAGTAGTCGAGGTAGAGGTCGAACAGTTCGCGGTCGACCGGCTTGCACGCGATGTCCGAACCGTGGAGCGCTGCCCGCAGGTTGTCGGTGCGGAACTGCGGCCTGCTGCCCGGGTAGCCGACCTCCTCGGCGGGCTGCTCGGCGCCGAACAGCGGCAGGTACAGGGCGAGTTCGTTCTCCTCGCCGCGTTCCACGGCGGCGGCGAGTTCGCGGTACCAACTCGGGTAGTCGAGGCGGCGCAGCGGATAGCCGTAGCCGACGATCAGCTCGAAGATCTCGTTCATGCTGACGGACCGGGCGCTCGGCACGTTGAGGACGGCTTCCGCGTGGCCTCCGGAGAGCGCGGTGTGCACCACCGTGGCCGCGCAGAAGTCCACCGGCACGAGATCCAGGAGCAGATCGTGGTCCAGGTAGGCGCCCAGCTGGACGCAGCCCTTGATCAGGTGGTTGATGAAGGTGTCGGACGAACAGGCTCCGGTGGTCTGCGATCCCGTGATGGCGCCGAGGCGGTACACATGGGCCGGCACGCCGCGGTCGCGGGCCTGGAGCATCAGGCTGTCCGCGACCCACTTCGACTGGCGGTAGCCGCCGACGACGTGGTCGGCCTCGGTGAGCCGGGTCTCCGCCCAGCTGCGCTCTCCTTCGTGGCCCGGGTACACGCCGATGGTGGAGACGAAGTGCACGGCCTTGACCCGTGTGCGGCAGGCGAGCCGCAGCACTTCCAGGGCGCCGAAGACGTTGACCGGCTTGATCTTGGCGTAGGGGACGATCCAGCTGGAGATCGCCGCGTTGTGGATGATCAGTTCCACCTCGGCGGCCAGCTCGTTGTAGGTCGCCCGGGTCAGGCCGAGATAGGGGCGCCCGGTGTCGCCCGGGACGCCGATGACGCGTTCCGCGTCGTCGTCCCGCAGCAGCCCGTACTCGGCGAGGTTTCCAAGGACCCGCTCGCCCGCCCGGTCCGGCCCGTCGGCGCGGACCAGGACGTGCACCGTGGCGGCCGAGCGGTCGAGCAGTTCGCGGAGCAGGAAGGCCCCGGTGTATCCGGTGCCGCCGGTGAGCAGGACCGTGCGGTACGGGCCCGTCGACGGAGGTGCGGCCCCTTCCTCGGGCACGATGTCGGCGGGCAGCACGGCGTCGGCCGCCATGGCCTCGCTCGTGACGCCCCGGGGGTTGCCGGCCCCGGTCACCGCGGGGTCCGCCTGGGAGCTGACCATCCGCGCCAGCTGGGCGACGGTGGGGTCCTCGAACATCCTGCGGAGGTCGAGGCGCACGTCGTAGATCTCCCGTACCTGGGCGGTCATCTGCAGGACCGTCAGGGAGTCGCCGCCCAGGTCGAAGAAGCTGGTCTCCACGCCGACCTTCGGCAGGCCGAGGAGGTCCTGCCAGATCCGGGCGAGTTGTGTCTCCACCGGTGTGCGGGGGGCGACGAAGGCGGTCTCGGGCGTCTCCTCGGCCGTCAGCGGAGGCAGACTCCCCCGGTCCACCTTGCCGTTGGGCAGCTTCGGCAGTTCCGGCAGCACCACGAAGTGCGCCGGGACCATGGCGTCGGGGAGGTGCGTCCTCGCGTAGGCGCGGAGGGAGGAACGCAGTCCCGCCGCCCAGGCCGAGGTGAGCGGGTCGTTGGCGAGTGGTCGGGTGGCGCTCATGCCGTGTCCTCAGCGTCGTCGTGGGCGGGGACCGGTGTACCGAACACCGCGTCGAACGTGTCGAGTCGGCCGTCCGGTGGCACCAGGGCCCGGAGCCGGCGTCCTTGCTCGGCGGCCAGGTCGAACAACTCCTCCGGGTGGGCGCCCGCCTCGTCGTCCAGATCCCACAGCAGCCGTTCCAGGTCCCAGCCGGTGGCCGTGCCGTCGGTGTCCTCCAGTGCGCGGACCGCGGCCGTGGTCCGCAGCAGCCTCCGGTTGGGGATGCCCGTCACCACCAGGCCCTCGGCGCCGCCGGCCAGTCGCCGCCGCAGGCCGTCGAGGCCGCCGTCGAGCGCGTCCCAGGTGAGACGGGGCTCGGTCGCGGCGGGCGCCGGCCGGTCGCCGATCAGCAGGGTCACGTCGTAGCGGAAGAGGGAGAGCTCGTTGTCGGCCGTGCCCCGCTTCAGCTCGACCCGGACCTCGCCGACGCCGTCGAGGTCGGCGGCGAGCCGGTGGAAGAAGGCCGGGGACAGACACAGTTCCCGTTCCTCCTGGAGGCGGCGGGAGACCGAGGACCGGATCTCCTCGACCGTCTGGAGCGGTCCGGCCCGGTGCAGCGCCACGGCGGTGTGGAACTCGGGCAGCATCTCGACCGAGCGGACGTCGCCGACGAAGACCGCGCCGCCGGGCCGTACGGCGCGCACCGCGTCGGTGAGGACGGTGCGCAGGTAGTCGGTCCCGGGGAAGTACTGCGCCACCGAGTTGATCACCACCGTGTCCAGGCTTCCGGGCGCGAGGCGCGCCAGGTACTCGGGACCGGACTGCTCCAGGTGTACGTGGGCGGGGAGCGGTCGTCCCAGGGAGGCGGCCGCGACGGTGAGCGCGGCGGGCGAGAGGTCCACGCCGTGGTACTCGCCGACCCGGTCGGCCAGGTTCCGCAGGACGAGACCGACGCCGACGCCGATGTCGGCGAGCGCGGTGGGGCGCAGCGCGCGGATCCGGTCGACGGTGTGCCCCAGCCACTCCCGCATCTCGGGGACGGGGATGGGGTCTCCGGTGTAGCTGCTGAGCCAGCCCGCGAACTCGCTCCCGTCCTCCGGGGCGCCGTCGGTCGCGGTGTACGCGCTCTCCCAGACCTCGCCCCAGCTGCGGACGTGCGCGTCCTGCACCGAGGCGTCGGACAGGGAGTCCGCGGGAGACACATAGGCCACGAGTTCCGTGCCGTTGGCTCCGTCGACGGCGGTGACGGCGACCGCGTCGAGCCGTGGATGGCGCGAGAGGACGCTCTCCACCTCGTCGGGTTCGACGCGGTGACCGAGGATCTTCACCTGCCGGTCGACCCGGCCCAGGAACTCCAGGCTGCCGTCGGCACGCCGACGCACCCGGTCACCGGTCCGGTAGAACAGGCCGGTGCCCTCCACGCCGGTGACGAACCGCTCGGCGGTCAGCTCGGGCCGCCCGATGTAGCCCGCGGCGACGCCGTCCCCGCCGATCCACAGTTCGCCGGAGACGCCGACGGGGAGCGGCCGGCCGCGGTCGTCGACCACGCGCACCTCGGTGTTGGCGATCGGCCGGCCGATGGAGATGCTGTCGGCCGTCGTGTCCCGGCTCGCGTCCAGTTCGTGCACCGTCGACCAGATGGTCGTCTCGGTGGGGCCGTACATGTTGTGGATCCGTACCTCGGGCAGCGCTTCGAGCAGGCGCCGCGCGAGTCCCGAGGGGAAGGCCTCGCCGCCGATCAGCAGGGCGCGCAGGCCCCGCAGCGACTCCAGGGCGGCGGGTTCCGCGGCCACCGCGGTGAGCAGCGAGGGGGTGCCCTGGACGAGGGTGACGCCGTGCCGCTCGCAGAGTTCGGCGAAGGAGTGGGCGCCCTCGGCGACCTCGGTGTCATGGTTGTCGCGGAGGCGGTCGACCCAGGTGAGGCTCTTGAGGACGTCCTCCGCCTCGACTCCGAAGTCGACCAGGCACGCGATCTCGTCGACTCCGGCGGCGGCCAGCGCGCGGACGAGGTCGGCGCAGGTGTCCGGGGAACCGAACAGGCCGGAGGTCTCGAAGTACCGGTTGATCGCCATGTCGATCACCGCGTCGATCTGCTCCTCGGCGCCCATCTCCGGGAGGTCCTGGCCGGTGGAGGCGAAGAGCGTGCGCCACAGCTCGGTGGAGCTGCGGAGGTAGTCGCGGAAGGGCTCGCGCGCCTGCTCCCTCGCCCGCTCCGGGTCGTCCGACATGAAGGTGTGCACCATGACGGTGACCTGTCCGGGCCCGGTGTGCCCGGCGGCCTCGCGGGCCTGCCGGTACGCCTTGATCTTCTCCGCCAGGTCGTCGGGGCTCTGGCCGAACAGGTGGGTGAGCAGGTTCGCGCCGGTGGCGCCGGCCTTCTCGAAGGTCTGCACGGCGCCGACCGAGGTGAGCCAGACCGGCGGCTCGTCCTGGACGGGGGCGGGGAAGATCCGTACGTCGACGAGTTCGCCGCTGCCGCCGACCCGCTGCACCGGCTCGCCGCGCCACAACGTGCGGAACTCCGCCAGCTGTTCGGACATCAGCTCCTTGCGCACCGGGAAGTTCTCGGGGCGCAGGACGAAGTCGTTGGAGTTCCAGCCCGCGGCGAACGCCAGGCCGACCCGGCCGTCCGAGAGGTTGTCGACGAGCGACCACTCCTCGGCGATGCGCACCGCGTCGTGCAGCGGGGAGACGACGCTGCCGCAGCGCAGGGCGATGCGGTCGGTGATGGTGGCCAGCGCGGCCGACATCACCGAGGGGTTGGGGTAGAGGCCGCCGAACTCGTGGAAGTGCCGCTCGGGCGTCCACACGGCCTCGAATCCGTGGGTGTCGGCGTACCTGGCCGCGTCGAGGACCAGCTGGTAGCCCTCGCGGTGGGAGGCGCCCGCGGACGCGGCGAAGAAGAAGAGGCTGAACCCGAGGGGCCGCTCCCTCGACTCCGACTGCGGTACGAGACGGGTGATGACCCGCTCTCCCGCGACGACCACCTTGGCGCCGTGGGTGAGCGGCCACAGCAGTTCGAGGACGGAGATGTCGAAGGAGACGCTGGTGACGGCGAGGACGACGTCCTGGTCGTCGCAGCCGACGCGCCCGTCCATGCCGGCGAAGAAGTTCACGGCGTTGCGGTGCCGGAGGGCGGTGCCCTTGGGCTTGCCGGTCGAGCCGGATGTGTAGATCACATACGCCGTGTCGTCGCCGGAGACCTCGACGTCGGGCGATGTGGCCGGGGCCCGCTCGATGGTCTTCGCGTCCGCGGCGAGGTCCACCACCCGAGGTGCGGTGATCCCGTCGGGTGTGCCCGGTCCCTTGACGAGGCAGCCGATGCCGGAATCGGCGGCGATGTCCGCGAGCCGTCCGGTGGGGAACGACGGGTCCATCGGCACGTACGCGGCGCCGCTCTTGAGCACCGCGAGAAGGGCGACGACGAGGTCGGCACCGCGGCGCAGGCTCACGCCGACCAGGTCTCCCCGTCCGACGCCCTGGCCGCGCAGATGGTGCGCGAGGCGGTTGGCGCGGGAGTCCAGCTCCGCGTAGCTCAGTTCGTCGAAGCGGTGCACGACCGCGATCGCGTCCGGGTGGGTCAGCGCCTGACGCTCGAACTGTCCGTGCACGGTGGCGTCGAGGTCGTACGGGACGGCGGTGTCGTTCCACTCGGCCAGCTGGGCGTGCTCGGCCGGGGCCATGAGGTCGACGGCGGTGAGTCGTTCCTCCGGGCGCCGGGCCACGGCCGCCAGGGCGCGCTCGTAGTAGCCGGCGAGGCGCGAGCAGAACTCCTCGGGCAGGACGGCCAGGTCGCAGTCGAGCCAGAGCTGGAGGCGGCCCAGCTCGGGGTCGATCAGGAAGTTCACGGCGAGCGGGTAGTTGGTCTCCGCGACGCCCACGGTGACGGCCATGAGGCCGTCCGCCGACCGGTGACGGTCGCGGTGGAAGTCCATGAAGTTGACGTAGCTGTCCAGCTGGAGGCCCTCGCCCACGTCGTGCTGCATCTGCGCGAAGGGGTAGCGGCGGTGGGCCGCGGACCGGCGCTCGTGGTCGAAGACCCGTCGCGCGGTGTCCAGGAGGGTGGCGGAGGACACGTCGAGGCGCAGCGGGAGCGTGTTCAGGAAGACGCCGATCGTCTCGTCGCCGCCCTCCTCCTCGAGACGGGCGTTGGCCACGACGCCGGTGAGCACTTCGTCGTCCCCGCTGACCAGCCGCAGCACGGCGAGGTGCGCGGTGGCGAGGAGCGACTTGAGCGGCAGTCCCTCGCGCCCGCCGAGGAGTCGCAGCTCCGCGGCCACCCCGTCGTCGACGGGCACGTCGTACCGCTGGTTCGCGGCCGGCCGTGCCCCGTCGGGGCGTTCCTGTCCGGTGGTGCCGCGGGACACCAGTCGGGTGGGCTCGGCGCCGCGCAGCAGTCCTGTCCAGTACGCGCGTGCGCGCTCGTCCGCCAGGGCGCGGCGCTCGGCGGCGACGAAGTCCCGGTAGGCCGAGCGGACCGGCGGCAGGCGCAGTTCCTCGCCGGCGAGCCGCGCCCGGTAGTGGTCGACCACCTCTTCGAGCATGCGCATGTCGCTCCACCCGTCGAGGACGACGTGGTGCTCGATCACCGACAGCTCGAACGCCTCGGGGCCGCAGGGATGCGCCACGAACTTCAGCAGGGGCGCGACCTCCGGGTCGAAGCGGGTGTATTTGGCCTGCTCGACCCAGTCCGTGACGGCACGCAACCGTGCCTCGTCGTCCAGGCCGCCGAGGTCCAGGCCGGTCTCCAGCGGGATCTCGACGTGGCCGTGCACCAGTTGCAGCGGCTCGGAGAAGCGGGCCAGGTCGAAGGAGCAGCGCAGGGACGGGTGCCGGGCGGCGGTGTCGTCGATCGCGGCGCGCAGGGCGTCCGGGTCGAGGCGGGTCGCCACCCGTGCGCTGGTCACCACGCGGTACACCGAGGAGTCCTCGGCGTAGGCCGCGTGGTAGAGCATGCCCGCCTGCATGGCACTGAGCGGGTAGGCGTCGTCGAGGCCGTCCGGCAGCAGCAGCCGGTCCGCCGCGGACAGCAGCCCGAAGGGTACGCGGTCGGCGGAGCCCTCCCGTTCCTCCAAGGACCTGAGGACGCGGGCGAGTTCACGGATCGAAGGCCCCTGGAACAGGTCGGCGACCTCGAAGGTGCGGCCCTCCCGCTCGACCTCCGCCCGGACCCGGATGGCGTGCATGGAGTCGCCGCCGAGCACGAAGAACGAGTCGTCCACGCCGATCTCGTCGATGCCGAGGACCGTGCACCACGCCCGGTGGAGCAGGCTCTCCTCGGCGGTCTCCGGCGGCGTCACGGTGCGGACCGGCCGCGTGTCCGGCATCGGCAGCGCCTTGCGGTCCAGTTTGCCGTTGGACAGCAGCGGCAGGGCGTCGAGGGTGACGAAGTGCGCCGGGGCCATGTAGGCGGGCAGGCGCTCCCGCAGCCACTCCAGGAGCTCGGCCGGTTCCGGCGCGGCGCCGTCGGGCACGACATGGGCGATGAGCCGGCGCTCGCCGTCGTCACCGAGGGGAGCCGTGACCACCGCCTGCTCGACGGCCGGGTGGCCGAGCAGCGCGGACTCGATCTCGCCGGGCTCGATGCGGAATCCGTGCACCTTCACCTGATGGTCGAGGCGGCCGCGGTAGAGGACGACCCCGTCCTCGCGGAGCACGGCGAGGTCTCCGGTCCGGTAGAGCCTGCCGGGGCCGAAGGGGTTGTCGACGAAGCTCGCCGCGGTGAGTTCCGGGCGGTTGAGGTACCCCGAGGCGACCTGGACACCGCCGATGTACAGCTCGCCGGCGATGCCGTGGGGCAGCGGACGCCCCTCCCGGTCCAGGACGTACAGGCTGGTGTTGGCGACCGGCCGCCCGATGGGCACCGGCCGGTGGGCGTCCTCCGGGGTGCACCGCCAGTGGGTGACGTCGATGGACGCCTCGGTCGGCCCGTACAGGTTGTGCAGTTCGGGGCCGGCGCCGTACCGCTCGAAGAACCGGCCCACGGTCTCGGAGCGCAGGGCCTCGCCGCTGCAGACGACCCGGCGCAGGGTGGGCACGTCCCGGCTCGCGGGCTCCGCCAGGAAGAGGTCGAGCATCGAGGGGACGAAGTGCGCCGTGGTGACCCGGTGCCTGCGGATGACGTCGGCGAGCGCCCGCGGGTCGCGCTGGGCGCCGGGGGCGGCCAGATGGAGCACGGCGCCGGTGAGCAGGGGCCAGAAGAACTCCCACACCGAGACGTCGAAGGTGAAGGGCGTCTTCTGCAGGACGCGGTCGTCCGCCCCGAGACCGTACTCCTCCTGCATCCACAGGAGCCGGTTCACCACACCGCGGTGCGGTACGGCGACGCCCTTGGGCCGGCCGGTCGAACCCGAGGTGTAGATGACGTACGCGGTGTCCTCGGGGGTGGCGGTGGCCCGGAGCGGCCCGGACGCGGGCAGCGTGGGCAGCAGCGTGTCGACGGCGATGACCTCGGTGGTCGCGATGCTCCCACCGGCACCGGCGAGCCTCTCGGCGAGGTCCGATCGTGTGAGGACGACCCGCGCCCCGGAGTCCTCGATCTGGAACTCCACCCGCGTGAGGGGGAGTTCGGGGTCCAGCGGCAGGTACGCAGCCCCGGACATCAGCACCGCGAGCAGTTCCACCACCAGGTCGAGCGAACGCTCGTCGTACACGCCCACCACCTGGCCGGCCGCCACCCCGTCGGCGCGGAGACGGGCGGCGAGGCCGCGGGCCCGGCCGACGAGCTCGCGGTAGGTCAGCGAGCCGTCCTCGGTCTCGGCGGCGACGGCGTCCGGCGTCCGTTCGGCCTGGTCCTCGATCAGTTCGTGGAGGGGCCGGGTCAGATCGAAGTCCCGTGCGTGGGCGCGGTCTTCGGACTCCACCTGGGCGCGCTCGGTCGCGGTCAGGAGCTCGATCTCACCCACGGGCACCTGCGCGTCCGCCCGTACGAGGGTGTCCAGGAAGGCGGCGAACCGGTCACGGTGCGCGGTCACGGTCGCGGCGTCGTGCAGTTCCGGGTTGGGGTCGAACGACATGTGGAGGTCCGCGCCGTCGGCGCCGCCGAAGAACTCGATCGAGAGGTCGTGCACGGGTCCCGAGGACAACTGGCGGACCGTGCCCTGGTGTTCGGCGAAGCGGAGCCGCCCGTCGAACGACACCACGTTCACGACGACGCCCGAGGACTCCTCGGCGGCACCGGTCCGCCGGAGCTCCCGCTGGAGGACCTCGCCACGGAACCGCTGGTGCGCGAGCACCTCGGCGGCCTGTGCCGCGACCTGCTGGACGAGCTCACGGAACGGCATGTCGGAGCGTACGGACAGCCGCAGCGGAAGGACGTTGGCGAGCATGCCGGGTGTGGTCAGCGCGGTGCGCGTGGTCCGGGCCCGTACCGGCAGTCCGACGACGATCTCGTCCTGCTGGGTGATCCGGTGCAGATACGCGGCGGTCGCCGCCAGTACGACGACCGCCCACGGCGTCCCGTACGTGGCGGCCATCTCGTCGATCCGCTCGACCCGCACGGGGGGCCGGAACCGCTCGGCCGGCCGGGACGTTCCGGCCCCTCGGTCACTCAGGCTGATCCGCTCGGGCCACTCGGCCGCATGGCCCAGCCAGTAGGCGCGGTCGCTGTCCTGGACCGCCGATGCCTGGTACTCGGCTTCCTCGCCGAGGAGGTCGCGGAGTGTGCCCGCGGTCCTCTCGCGGACCGGCGTGCCCTGCTCGAGCGCGGTGTAGATCTGCGCGAGCCTGCGCCAGTGGAGGACCTGGCCGTATCCGTCCAGCACGATGTGGTGGTAACGGAGGTGGAAGAGGAAGTGGTCCGGTGCCAGACGGAGCAGTGTGTGGGTGAACAACGCGTCCTTCGCGAGGTCGACCGGAGTGGCCAGGTCCGCCCGCGCCCACTCCTTCGCGGCACCTGCCGGATCGCTCTCCCCGCTGAAGTCCCTGATGTGGAGCGGGGCATCGACATCGGTCGGCCACTGCCAGGGGTGGCCCTTCTCATCAGCAACGAACCGAACGCGTAAGGCATCGGTTTCGCCGACGGCCCGCCGGACCGCTTCGGCCAGGTGCCCCTCGTCCAGCCACCCCCGGATCTCGACGTGTCCCCCGCAATTGTGGAGGGCACCTCCGGTGTCCATCTGGTGGGCGATCCACACTTCGTGCTGCGCGGTGGACACAGGTAAGCGCCCGGCAAAACTCTTCACGAGTCACTCCATCATTCGGTTCCGAGAAGGCGCACGCCTCCTGCCGCCCCGCCGCACGACACCATGCGGCAGGGCGGGGCAGGGCAGGGCAGGAGTACTGCGCACTGAGTGCTTGCAGCCTGTGAAGACAGCGGCGGCGCGAGCCGGGGACCCAGCCGGGGCCCCGCCACGTTCGGTGAGCCGCGTGAGCTCGGTGAGCCGCGTGAGCTCGGTGAGCCGCGTGAGCTCGGTGAGCCGCTACATACGGCGGCGTGCGAAAGGCGCCGAACCGGGCCGGCTGAGCGTGAACATAGATATCCCCCGATATCCCTGTGTGTGCCACATCGTGGCACTCCCCGTTGACCCGGCACCCAAGACGCCGGGCAGAACATCGCACGCGAACACCCGCCCGTTCGAACGGTTCCGGCGCACGACCGGTCCCCAGCCAGCCACAGTCGGCAAGACGTGTCAACCCGTTGCGGTCGCGAACGGACTCCGGCCCCCTGCGGTGTTTACCCAGACATCAAAGGGACTTGGCCATTCCATTGCGAAACATCGACCACGCCGAGAGGCACGACAGCGGAAGGTCACCTCGGCAGGGCGCGTCGGCACAGCAGGTGACAGTAAAGGTTGCGTCAAACGGCGGCGAAGGCGAGGGCGGTCACGCGGCGCAGGGTCCGCTGACCGCCGGGGTGCGGGGATAACGTGGGCCCCATGTTCACCACCCCGTCACGGATCGAGCTGCACCCGCTCACCCTCTCCGACCAGGACGAGTTCTGCTCGCTCGTACGCGCCAGCACCGAGCTGCACGGGCCCTGGATGCAACTGCCCACCACCGCGGAGGAGTTCCGGACCTGGATGCGTCGCTTCGACGACGGCAGCAGCCGGGGCTATCTGATCCGCGTCCGGGAGACCGGCGCGGCCGCCGGCATGGTCAACATCAACTCGATCATCCGGGGCCGCTACCAGGGCGCCTCCCTCGGCTACGCGGCCTTCGCCCCGTCCGCGGGGCGCGGCTACATGACCGAGGGGCTCGCCGCCACCCTGGAGTACGCGTTCACCGAGCTGCGGCTCCACCGCCTGGAGGCCAACATCCAGCCGGGGAACAAGGCTTCCCTGGCCGTGGTCCAGCGGCTGGGCTTCCGTTGCGAGGGGGTCTCGCCGGCCTACCTCTACATCGACGGGGGCTGGCGGGACCACGAACGCTGGGCGATCACCGCGCCGAACCCCTGGACACCCGATCCGTCCCTTCCCGAAGTCTGAGGTCCGAGGTCTGAGGCCTGAGGCCTGAGGTCCTTCTCAGGTCCGAGGCCCGAGGTCGAGGTCCGCGTCGGACGGTGCGGCACGGCGGAAGGCGGCCCGGTAGGCGCTCGGACGGTGGCCGGTGTGGCGGGCGAAGAGGGCGGCAAAGGTGCCCGGGTCCTGGTACCCGACGGCCGCGGCGACGGCGGCGACCGTGCGGTCGGTGGCCTCCAGGAGGTGGCGGGCGCGCCGGACCCGGGACGCCTGCAGATGGGCCAGCGGGCTGCGTCCGGTCTCCTCGGCGAAGCGGCGCAGCAGCGTGCGGGGGCTGACGCGGAAGGCCTCCGCGAGCGCGCCGAGCTCGTAGCGCGCGGCGAGGTTCTGGTCGAGCCGTCTCATGACCCGCTCGGAGAACTCGCCGCCGGGCTGCGGCAGGAGCCGCGGGTCGACGTACGGGCTCTGGGAGCTCCGCACGTCGTCGACGAGCGCGATCCGCGCGGTGGTCCGCGCCACCGGGGCGCCGCTGTGCCGGCGGATCAGGTCCAGCGCGAAGTCGTACATGGCGCTGAAGGCGGCCGTGGTCGTCACGCCCCTGTCGGTGACGACCAGGTGCTCGGGACGGACGTCGGCCTCCGGGCAGCGCCTGGCCAGTTCACCGGCGTACAGCCAGGACGTGGTGGCCCGGCGCCCGTCGAGCAGTCCGGCGTCGGCGAGCAGGAACGCGCCGACGCAGAGGGAGACGACCGCGGTGCCGGCGGCGGCGCTCGCGCGGATCGCCGCGGTCTCGGGGGCCAGCCCGGCGAGGCGTGCCCCGATGTCCGTTGCGCGGGCCGTGGCCGGGGCCGGAGCCGGTTCGAAACCGGGGACGACGAGGACGTCGACCTCACGCAGCGGACGCACGTCCAGGACGGCGCCGCCCGAGGCGGTGACCCGGCGGCGGGGCGAGACGATCGAGACCCGGTAGCCGGGCGCGTCCGGTCCGGCGACGTGTGCGGCCATCGTCAACAGGTCGGGGACTCCGAAGACTTCGGACGCGAAGCAGCCCGGGTAGGCGAGGACCCCGACCCGCAGCGCACCGGCACCAGGGCCGGTGGCAGGGTCGTCAGGCTCTTCCGCCGTCCGTCGCGTCGCTTCCGTCATCGTCCCGGTCCCCTCGTCCGATGCCCGCCCCGCGGACCGCGTGGCGAGATTACCCCCGCCCTTGGCGATCCCGCCCCTCAACCGAGCGGCGGACGCCGGGCCACGCTGTCCCCATGACCGAGACCGATGATCCGATCACCGATTTCACCCGCCGGAGCGTGGCCGTGGAGGGGGTGGAGAAGACGGTGTACGTGGCCGGGACCGGGCCCGCCGTCGTGGTGCTGCCCGAGATGCCGGGCATCAGCCCCGACGTCCTGCGGCTCGCCCGATGGGTGCGGGACGCCGGCTTCACCGTCCACGTGCCCTCGCTGTTCGGGACGGACGGCGCGTTCCCCACGGTCGAGGGCGGCCGGGAGGTCGTCCGCCGCGCCTGTGTCAGCGCGGAGTTCCGTGCCTTCGCCGGCGGCGGCACGAGTCCGGTGACACGGTGGCTGCGCGGCCTCGCGCGCCAGGCACACGAGGAGTGCGGCGGCCCCGGGGTGGGCGCGATCGGTCTCTGCTTCACCGGCAACTTCGCCCTCACCATGGCGCTGGAGCCGGCGGTCGTCGCCCCCGTGGTCAACCACCCGTCGCTGCCGCTCGACGACCCCGGCGGGCTCGAACTCGACGCGGCGGACGCGCGCGCGATACGTGACCGGCTCACCCGTGACGGACTCAGCGTGCTCGCCTACCGCTTCGAGGGCGACCGCTGGTGCACAGGGCAGCGGTTCGCCGCCTATCGCGCGCTCCTCGGCGAGGCCTTCGACGGACGCGTCCTCCCGGACAGCGCCGCCAACCCGGGCCCGCCGCCCTTCTTCGCCGAACTCGTCGGCACCCCGCACAGCGTCGTGACCGCCCATCTCGTCGACGAGGCCGGCCACCCCACGGTCCGGGCCCGCGACGAGATCCTCGCGTTCCTGGCCGCCCGTCTGCGCCCGTCCGGCTGACGTCGCCCTTCTGCCACCATGGGCCGGTGAACGACACAGAGGCCGTGAAGGGCCCAGGACGTGCGGACGCCGGCGCGCGGGGACGGCGCCGGCGGGATCCGGAATGGACGCACGCGGCGCTTCTCGACGCGCTGCCCACACCACGCACAACATCCTCACCCTGCGCGGCGCCCAGGTGCGCGACGCCCACGCCTGGGCCGGCCACCTCACCGAGTAGGGACACCGGGTGGCGTGCCGTCGGCTCAGGGGACGGAGCGGATACGGCGTACCAGGACCGACCCCGCGAGGGCCAGGGCGCCCGCGAGGACGTACAGGGCCGTGTAGCCACCGAAGTGGGTGACGACCGGGGCCGCGATCACGGGGGCGAGGACCTGGGGAAGGGCGTTGGCGATGTTGATGACACCCAGGTCCTTGCCCCGGTCCTCCGCGGCCGGCAGCACGTCCGTGAGGAGGGCGAAGTCCACGGCCGTGTACACGCCGAAGCCGAGGCCGAGCACCAGCGAGGCGACGATGGCGCCCGTCCAGGTCTGCCAGACGGCGAGCAGCAGGGTGGCCGCGGCGATGACGAGGCCGGACCGGATCACGTAGGACTTCCGCCGGCCAGTGCGGTCCGACCGGATGCCGCTGATCACCACGGTGGAGAGCAGGGTGAGCGCGTTGAGCGCCGTGAGGATCAGGACGCCGTTGTCCGCGTCGCCCTCGTAACGCACGGCGTCGGTGAGGTAGTAGAGCAGGTACATCGTGCTGATGGAGTACGACAGGTTCATCAGGAACCGGGTGAGCCAGGCCCACCCGAAGTCGGGATGGCGGCGCGGGTCGATCCAGAAACCCCCGAGGAACGCCCGCCACCGGAAGGCCGGACGGGCGGCCGGGGAGAGCGGGGTGTCGCGCCGCATCACGACGTACGGAACGGCCGCGAGCACCGTGAAGACCGCGCAGGCCAGATATCCGCCGACCACCCCGCCCGCGACCGTGGCCAGCGCCGTACCCACCAGGATGCCGACGACCTGGGAGACGCCGAGCCAGCCGCCGACCAGACCGCGCTGCCGCGGCGGCACCTGGTCGGGGACGGCCGCGGTGAGCGCGGCGAAGGCCGCGTTGAGGGCGAGCTGGACCAGGCACCAGCCCGCGATCACGGTCGCGACGCTCTGCGCCGCGGCGAGGACGAGCAGCCCGGCCGCGCCGCCCGCCACTCCGCCGACCACCCAGGGGATGCGGCGGCCCACGGTCGCCGTCGTCCGGTCGGAGAGCGCGCCGAAGACGGGGTTGGCGATCATCGACACCGCCGCTCCGACTCCCGTCACCAGGGCGAGGGTGGACGCCTTGTGGTCGGGGGTGAGCTGCTCGGCCTGGCGGGCCAGGAGCAGTTGGAGCGGGCCGAACCAGCCGACCCAGACCCCGAGGTTGGCGAGGGAGAGCGCGCTCACCCACCGGCCGTCGGCCGGGGCGCCGGGCCGGGGGGCCGGGCCGGCGGCGGTTCCCTCCGCCGCCGTCCCCTCGGCGGTCATCTGCCGCTCTTGATCAGGTCGCGGTACCAGGCGAACGACTCCTTGGGCGTCCGCGCCAGCGTCTCGTAGTCGACGTGGACGAGCCCGAACCGCTGCCGGTACCCCTCCGCCCATTCGAAGTTGTCGAGGATCGACCAGATGAAGTAGCCGCGGACGTCGGCGCCCTCGGCCATCGCCTCGTGCAGGGCGCGCACGTGGCCGTCGTGGTACGCGATCCGGCGGGTGTCGTCGATCCGCCCGGTCGCGGGGTCCGGCCCGTCACCGTACGAGCAGCCGTTCTCGGTGATGTACACGGGCGGCAGCCGGTCGCCGTAGCGCTCCCGCATGGTGGCGAGCAGTTCGCGCAGTCCGTCCGGTACCACCGGCCAGCCGAAGTCGGTGCGTTCGCGTCCCTCGATCTGCCGGATGGCGAAGGGGAGGTCCGAGGGGATCTCGATGCCCCCGAAGGACGAGCCGTCGGGGGCGGCGGTCGCCTGCGGGGCGCCGACGAGCATCGGGTTGTAGTAGTTGATGCCGTACCAGTCCAGCGGCTCCGCGATCGTCCGGAGGTCCTCGGCGACGGGGCCGGGCAGGAGCGAGGCAAGGCCCGCCGGATAGGTGCCGGTCAGGACGGGGTCGGCGAAGAGGCGGTTCGTGAGGGTGTCGTACAGCTCGGCGGCGGCCCGGTCGTCGTCGCTGTCGCCGGCGGTCCAGACGGGGCTGTGGGAGGCGGCGATGCCGATCTCGCGGGCGCCCGCGGCGCGCAGGGCCTGTACGCCGAGGCCGTGGGCCAGGAGTTGGTGGTGGGCCACGGGCAGGGCGTCGAAGACCATCCGCCTGCCGGGGGCGTGCTCGCCGAGGCCGTAGCCGAGGAGGGTGACCTCGGCGGGTTCGTTGATGGTGATCCACCGGGGTACGCGGTCGGCGAGCCGCTCCGCGACCACCGAGGCGTACGCCGCGAACCGCTCCGCGGTGTCCCGGTCGAGCCAGCCGCCTTCCTTCTCCAGGGCGAGCGGGGTGTCCCAGTGGAAGAGCGTGGGCACCGGGGCGATCCCCGAGGCGCACAGCTCGTCGACGAGCCGGTCGTAGAAGTCCAGCCCCTTGTCGTTGACGCGGCCGTGGCCGTCGGGCAGGACGCGGGACCAGGAGACCGAGAACCGGTAGGCGCCGACGCCGAGTTCGGCCATCAGCGCGACGTCCTCGCGGTAGCGCCGGTAGTGGTCGGTGGCCACGTCGGCGCGCGAGCCGTCCTTGACGCGTCCGGGTTCTCCGGTGAAGGCGTCCCAGCTGGAGGGGCCGCGGCCGTCGGCCGTGAGCGAGCCTTCGATCTGGAACGCGGAGGCGGAGACTCCCCAGAGGAAACCGGCCGGGAACTCGGGTACGGGCGCTGTCATGAGGACTCGCTTCGATCGGCGGCATGCGGGTTGCTGACGGCACTTTCGGGTCCCCGGGTCCGCCCTGTCAATGGAAAGTGAACAATTCTCAGGTTCGATCGACGCGCGACGCGGACGGGCCCTTCCCCCGTGCGGGAAGGGCCCGTCCTCCGTACAGCCGCGGTACCGGTCAGCTTCCGGTGTGCGCCCGGCGGCGGCGCCACCAGACGAGCGCGCCGCCCGCGCCGATCGCGACGGCCGCGATGCCGACGATCAGACCGACGGGGGTACTGCTGCCGGTGTCGGCGAGGTCGCCGTCAGGGTCCTTGGGACCGGGCGGGGTGGTGGCCCCGGGCGACTGACTGGCCGTCGGTCCCGGATCCGTCGGGGTCGGCGTCGGCTTGCCCGTGCCCGTCGGGGACGGGCTCGCGGTCGGAGTCGCCGTACCGGTCGGGGTGGGGGTGGGACCGGGGGTGCCGGTCTCCGACTGTCCGGCGCTGTTGCCGCCGAACATCAGATAGCCCTCCTTGTTCGGGTCGTCGGCGATCGTGTCGACCGCGTAGCCGACCGTGCGGGGCTTGTAGCGCTGCTCGGTGCGGAAGCGCACCGGGTTCATGTTGCTCTTCGGCTGCTTGGAGAAGTCGACCCCGCCCACGGTGTAGACGGAGACCTCCTCGCCGTTCGACCACTTGTAGGTGAACGTGCCCTCGGTGAAGGCCTTGTAGTACCGGTCCCAGACCTGCTTGCCGGTCCAGTCCTGGTGCGGGGCGCGCAGCGGCCAGCGGCTCACGTCGTTGCTGTTGATGATCCCGCGGTACTCGGCGGGCATGTCGGCGGCGTTCTGACGTACCCACTCGGCGGCCACCCTGGCCGTGTAGACGCGGCGCAGGTCGGCGTAGTAGTCGCCGTTGTTGACCTTCTCCGCGACGAGGGGGGTGATGTAGCGGTCGAGGACGCGGTCGGACTGCCGCGTCTCCGCCTCGGTGAGGTCGCAGCCCTTCCCGCCGGGCGGCTGCGTGGTGGTCTGCTGCGGCACCGTCGACAGCTTCAGCGGGGTGTCGAGGATGTGGATGCCGCCGTCCTGCTCGCGCACGACCGCGGTCTCCGGCTCGATCCAGTAGCGGAAGCCGGCCCAGCAGGGGAAGCCGTCGCGTTTGGGCAGGGCGTTCATGAAGTCGCGGCCCGCGTCCGTCTCCGGGTCCATCGCCTTGAAGATGTCGTGCTTCAGCTCCAGGTCCGCCTCCAGGAGCACCCGTCCGGCGTCGGTCTTGCCGAAGCCGGGGTCGATGATGCGGTTCGGCTCGTCCGGGTTGAGGTTCACCCAGAACGTGGACGGGTCCAGGGCGAGCCAGGTGAAGAACGCGTCGGAGATCAGGTTGCCCTTCTCCTGGCCGCCCCACCCGGCCGCGTACTCGTCCTCGACCGACTTGGCGGAGAAGGCGTAGTCCAGCCCCTTGCCGCCCTTGCCCTTGCCGATGTAGCGCAGGTCGAGGGTGGTGAAGTCGATGCCCCCGAGGCCGCGGTTCATCAGGGCCCGCTCACCTGTCCTGCCGAGCCGGTCGAGCTGTTCCTTGAGGGTCCTCGGGTTCGCCGGGGACTGGTTGATGACCTGGTTGCCGGAGCCGCGGGACCCGGTGGAGGCGCCGTTCCCCGGGGACATCGTCGTGCTGTTCGCACGGTACGGGCCGTTCTCGGTGCCCTTGGGCGGCACGCCCTTGTGGTGGGACTGGTAGTCGTACGTACGGACCCGGTCGCGGCCGAGCGCGTCCTTGCCCGCGGTGTCCTTGAGCTCCTTCATGAAGTTCTTGGCGTCGCGGGTCTGGTTCTCGGCGAAGACATAGGTGTACTTGTACGAACGCCAGCCCTGGTGCTTGGCCCAGGCCCGGTCCGCGGGCTTCTCGCGGCCGTCGGGGCTGCCGTTGGACTTGACCTCGACGATCTCCCGGCTCCGCTTGTTGTAGGCGTCCAGGCGGCGGACATGACGCTCGCCGGTGTCCGGGTCGACGAAGTAGAACTCCTTCTCGCAGATCCAGTCCGGGCCCGTCAGGCCCATCTCGCGCACGACCTTGGCCATGAAGGCCTTGCCTCGGGCGTCGTAGCCCTGGTTCGGGATGTAGACCTTCGACAGGTAGTCGCCGAAGGACGTCCACCGCCGCTGCGCGTTGAACCGGGCGTAGATGCGCCTCGGGTCGCTGTGGTCGTACTTCTTGTAGTCGGTGCCCGCCGCGTCGAGCTCGGCGCGGGTGGGGTTGAGGCCGTCGAACTGGAGACCGGGGTTGGTGTAGTCGTACGTGTCCCAACGGTCCACCGCACGAGAGGCGTCGCCCAGCGGCAGGCCGCCCGTGGGCACGTTCTTCACCCCGTACATCTCGTCGCAGCGCTTGCCCGGCTTCAGCTTCGGCGGCGCGGGCGCGGCCTCGGCGACGCCGCCGACGGGCTGGCCGGTGATCGTGATGACGGTGGCACAGGCGAGTGCTAGCAGGCTGTTCCTGAGCGCACGCCAGCGGCGCGTTATTCGTGCTGGCTTCACAGTGCTTCCCCCGGGAGCCCCACGGGTCGATTCAGGGTTGTGTGGCGCCAGGGCCCCCGATGCTCGAATGGGCGCCGCACAAGCGGTCCGATCCTAGGGGTCCTCTTTGCCACCGCAATGCGCTTTCGGTGGCACGGCATGTGTCAAATCCGTGCAGATTCACGACCCTTACCCTCACATGGAGGACTAGGCTTAGCTGCTGTGAGCGATGAGATCTGGGAGTACGAGGCCGCCGGGACCGACGACGACAACGGAGCCGACGGGGCCGACGAGCACGTCGTCGCCGAGCGCATCGACACGGCGCACGCCGACAACCCCCGCCTGCGCGCCTGGCTGGACGAGCAGCGGGGCGGCTTCGCCGACTGGAGCCGCCGCCACGGCGGCGGCTGGGACTTCGGCGAACGCTCCCTCGACCGCGTGGAGGCTCTCATCCGTGAGCATGTCACCTCCACCGACGATCTGTTCGCCCGGGAACACACCCCGTTGATCCAGGTCGCGTGCTGGTACGTCGGCGAGGTCCACAACCGCACCCGCGGCACACAGTGGCGCATGGACCCCGCCCCCGCAGACAGTCACCCCTGGTCCCGACGCCCTTACGTCATCGTGCCCTTCGCCCGGCTGGACGAGTACCGGGACCCCGAGGGCATCGACTACGACGCCCGTCCCCAGCACCACCCCCTGAGCAGCTTCCTCGCCCTCCTCCGCGAGGGCCCCACGACCGGCCCGGCCCCGCTGCGCGCCGAACTGGACGACTACGACCCCGGCGCCGGCACCGACGAGGAGTAGATCCAGGCGCCGGGATTCGCGATCAAGCCCTTCCCGGGGCGCGGCGCATGGCCGACCCGGAAGCCACCGGGATGGCCGAGGTGGTCGCCGCTCGTCCCTGTCAGCAGGTCGCGCGGACGTACCCTGCTTCGCCCGCGGGGCGGACGTCGGTGTCGCGCAGGACGACGGAGAGCGTCCCGCCCCAGCGCGCGCAGGCGCGGGCCAGGCCCTTCCGCTCGTACTCGATGACGAGCACCCGGTTGTCGAAGGCGGTCGCGTAGGGGCCGCATTCGTCGTACTGACCGCATTCCTCGGCGACCGCGAAGTCGAAGCCGAGCTTGCGGCCCCGCTGCGCGAGATCGGGGGCGTTCTTCTGCCCGATCGCGAGTCCGGCCGTGTGGGCACGGGCGACGAGCAACCGGGCGAAGGCGAGGTCGTGTTCGGGTGTGAGACGCCCCCGGGACCGCTCGTACGAGTCGAGGTTGTCCGCCTCGACGGCCTGGTAGCCGGCGTCGGCGCAGCCGTCGATCCACTCACCGACGATCGCGGCGAGGCGCTCGCGCTTGGCCGGTGTGGAGACGTCGAAGAGGGCCTCGCCCCAGTCCTGGTCGACGACCAGAGCGCCCGCGGCGCTCCGGAGGAGGAGGTCCGGGTGGTTCTCCTCCCACCAGTCGGTGGCGTCCGGCTGGGCCTGGAAGGCGTTGACGTAGCAGATGTTGTACAGCCCCTGCGCCGGCTTCGCCGTACGGTCGCGGGAGACGGCGCCCACTCCGGGGGGCGGTGCGTAGGGTCCGCCGATCTGGTAGTCGAATCCGACGTGGGGCTCGGGCGGGACGACCGTGCGGGCGGAGGAGGGCGGCGGGGAGGAGGGGGCGGAGTCGCCGTCTCCCCCGTCACCGGGCGAGGTGCATCCGGCTGCCGCGACGGCGAGGAAGCCGGCCAGGGTCAGGGCCGACAGGCGGTGGCGGCGCCGACGCACGCGGTGCGGGGGGCGGGGTTCGCGGGCGATCACGGTGCGGGCTCCTGGTCGTCGGTTCCTCGGGGCGGCTCGGCCACCCACGGGCCCACCGTACGGCCGCCTTCCGCTCGGGCCGTAGCGGCCTGCCGGATGCCACGCGAACGGCCCGCCGCCGTTCGACCGGGTGTCACATACCCGCGCCCGCCGCCCCCTTCCGTCAGCGGGCGCCGAAGACCTGGGTCCAGTACGGGCCGCCCTGGGAGTGGATGCCGACGCCTATCTCCTTGAAGTCGCAGTTGAGGATGTTCGCGCGGTGGCCCGGGCTGTTCATCCACGCCTCCATGACCTGCTCCGGAGTGCTCTGGCCCATGGCGATGTTCTCGCCGTAGGTCGACCACGGGTATCCGGCGGCCGTCACCCGCTCCCCCGGGCCGGCGCCGTCGGGGTTGGTGTGGTCGAAGAAGTCACGGGCCGCCATGTCGTCGGAGTGGCCCTGCGCCGCCTCGGTCAGGGTCGCGTTCGCGCTCAGCGGGCCGCAGCCCGCCTTGGCGCGCTCCGCGTTGACCAGGGCGATGACCTGGTCGGCCTCCGAGCTCTGACCCTGGTCGTTCTGCGGGCCCGCGCCCGTCCCGTTCCCGGCCTCGTCACCCGAGCCCGATCCCGTGCCGTTGCCCGTGCCCGAGCCGGGCCTGGTCGGCGGCGCGTCCGGGGTGGGTGCCGCGGTGCGCGGCGGGGTCGTCTTCACCGGGGCGGGCTCGGTGGTGCGGACCGGGCGGGGCGGTGCGGTGGTGGGCTTCGCGCTGGGCGATGCCGAGGCGGAGGGGCGTCCGGTGGCGGACGGCGAGGTGGTGGGGGTCGTGGCCGCCGCCGACGGGGTCCCGGAGTGGGTGGCAGGGTCCTGGTCGAGGGGCAGGTCGAGCTCCGGGGCCGTCACGCGGTTCGCCTCCAGGATCTCGTCGTCGCCGCCGCGGCCCCCGTACAACGAGAACGCCCCGCCGGTGACCGCCATGACCACCACGCCGGCCGCGATGACGGCACGGCGCCGGCTCCGCTCCTGTGTCTGGCGACGGCGCCGCAGAGCCGCGCGCGTGCCGTGCCGGCCGGGCGCGGAGGAGGCGGGTGCGGACCGGTGTATGGGGGGGTGGGCGTGTCCTGCGGCACCGGCCAGGATGTACGGCTCCGTCAGGTCCGCCGCCTGGTCGTACCCGGCCTCGCCGCCGAGGTGGGCCGCGGCGGACTGGCCGGCCCGTTCGGACGTACGGTACGGGTCGCCGTCGCCGGCCGCGTACGGGTCCGGCGCGATGCCGTGTCCGTCGGGCGTGGCGGCGTACATCGAGGTCGGCGTCGCCGGTGCCCGCGGGGCCTCACCCGCCTGTGCCGCGAGGAAGGGTGATGTGGCCGCCAGCAGGACCTCCGCCGGGACCAGCGCGTGCCGGCGCGGGGCGCAGTGACCGCAGGTGAGCGTGTGGTGGGCCAGGTGGTCGCGCCACGGGGCGGAGGGCCGGCCGTCCCAGTCCGCCGCCTCGCGGCCCAGGAAGGGGCAGGCCGGGTTCCCGGCCAGAGCGCCGACGACGACGCGGGCGGCGTCGAGCCGGGCCCGTACCGCCTCGATCCGGGCCGGTGCCTCCTCGACCGGACGGCGCAGTGCGGCCGCGATCTCGTACCGGGTCAGCTCGCCCGCGCACTCCAGCCACCACAGGGCCAGTTGCTCTCCGTCGTCCGGGTCCAGCCAGCGGGCCGCCTCGATGATCTCGTACGCCTGCCCGTACGCCTGCCCGTACGCCTCCTCGTGCGCGTGCCACTGGGCGGCGGCCGCGCCGTCCCCGTGGCCGTACCCGGCCGGCTGCTGGTGCCGGTGCCGCCGGATCCCGTCCACGGCGATGGCGACCAGCCAGGGCCGGAAGACCCCGGGGTCGGTCAGGGTGGCGAGGCCGTCCAGGGCGCGCAGCATCGTCTCCCGTACGACGTGCTCGACGTGTTCGGGGCCGTGGCGGCCGTTCAGGGCGAGGGCCACGGTGGTGTGGATCAGGGGCAGGTGGGCGGTGACCAGCTGGTCCCGCGCCCACGGGTCACCGTTCCGCGCCGCGAGGACCAGCTCCGTGTCCCGCTCGATTCCTGTGCTCTGCCGCACGCCGACCGTCCCGTTCGTTGGAGATGTTTGCGCATGGGAGAGCCTGGAGCGGGGCGCGGATAACGGAAAGCCGGGGGACGGCGAAAGTGATGTGGCTCACGTGACCGGCGCGCCGCCCGCCCGTGCCCCGCCGCGAGACCCGGCGGGCCGACGCGGCGGAGCTCAGTGGTGGTGGGTCCCGCCGGAGTTCCGCGTGGCCGGTTCCTCCTTCGCCGTCGCCGCACCGTGTGTTCCATGGCCTCCGTGGTCTCCGTGGCCCGGCACGGTGCCGTCCGGCTTGGCCACCAGGAAGAGACCGGCCATGCCCATGTCGGAGTGGCTCTGGACGTGGCAGTGGTACATCCAGGCGCCGGCTCCGACGTGCTCGCCCGCGATGATCTGGAATCCGAACGAGTCCGCGGGTCCGGTGATCTTGTTGTCGATGACGCGGCTCACGTCCTCGGGACCGCTGAGGAGACCGGTGCGGTTGTCGGCCCAGCGATGACCGTGCATATGGAACGTGTGGTAGTACTCGCCGTGCGTGATCATGATGATCTCCACCCGGTCGCCCACGGTGGCGAGGAAGTCGGGCGGATCGGCGGCCGGCCGGTTGTTGATCGTCATGTCGTTGAAGACGATGGTGAACTGCTTGTCCGGCAGGATGTCGCCCTTGCGGCGGACCACCAGGCCGCCGTACAGGCCCTTGCGGATGCCGCCGGTGCCGTGGTCGGTGCCCACGACGTGGTCGTGGTAGTGCCAGTACCCGGCGCTGCCGGGCCGCCAGGTGCCGTCGGGGCGGCGGCCGGGGGCGTGGGTGCGCCAGGTGTACGTGCGGGTGGCGCCCGCCTCGACATGGCTCCCGCTCATCCTCGTGCCGTCGTTGTCGATGTCGTAGTCCACGCCGTGCGGATGGAGGCTCACGGGGACGTCCATCAGGTTCTCGAACGCGATGTGGAGGGTGTCGCCCTCGTTGAGCTCGATCAGCGGGCCGGGCACGGTGGCCTTGCCCTTCTCCAGGCCGTATCCCATGCGCCCGTCGGCCAACTTCTCGGCGTACAGCTTGAGATGGCGTATCTGTCCGCCGGCCGGGGCAGTCCTCAGCGGGGCGGCCGTGGCGGCCGCTTCGGGCGCGGCACTGGAGGCGGAGGCGAGAGACAACGATGTCACGCCGGTCGCGGCGACGGCTCCGCCCGCGAGCAGGCGACGGTTGAAGCTGCGTCTGTCCATGTCGAACTCTCCGGTCTGCAGAGGAGATTGACGGGGCGGGAGGTCCGGACGGACCCCCGGGCGGACCCCTGGGGACGGGCCACACGGTAGCGGGGCTTCCGCTGTTTATCCACGGCCAGGACAAAGTTCGTCCGGTTGCGGTCATAGCCCTTGGCGAACCGCGCAAAGAGGTCTAGCTTCAACGGCTGTCGTTGTGACCTCAGAGGGATGGGTGACCCATGAAGCGCACACCACATCACCGGTCGAGATCGAGAACAGGCTTCACCGTGGCGGCACTTGGGGCGGGCGTCGCTCTGACCGCCTCCCTGCTCGGCGGCGATCCCGCCTCCGCCAGGCCTGATCCGGGCCCGCCGTCGGCCAGGGCTGCGACAACGTTATCCCTGCCCTCGCCACCGGGCGGCGCGAACGTACGGGTCCTCGTCTTCCACGGGTCGGCGACGGCCGAGTCGCCGACGGTCGACGCGGGCATCGCGGCCGTCGAGAGCATCGGCCTCACCGGCCCGGCCGCCGGCCGCTACCGCACCGAGGCCACCGACGACCCGGCCGTCTTCACCGACGCCAAGCGGCTCGGCAGGTACAACGCCGTGGTGTTCCTGACCGGGGGCGGCGATGTGCTCGACCCCGAGCAGGAAGCGGGCCTGGAGGCCTACATGGAGGCGGGCGGCGGATTCGTCGGCGTCCACGAGGCCGCCCGTACCGAGCCCTACTCCGGCTGGTTCACCGGCCTGATCGGCGCCCGGCCCACCGGCGCCCCGAGCGGCACGCAGCGCGCGGTGGTGGAGGTCGGCGACCGGCAGCACCCGGCCACGAAGTCCCTTCCGCTGGAGTGGAAGCGGCCCGACAAGTGGTTCAACTGGGACCGCAACCCCTCCGGCACCGTGCACACGGTGGCGCGGGTCCGGGAGTCCTCGTACCAGCCCGCGGCCGAGCCCAACGGCTGGGACCACCCGGTGTCCTGGTGTCGTGACTACGACGGCGGCAGGTCCTTCTACACCGCCATGGGCGGCACCGTCGACAGCTACGCTGAGACGGACTTCCGCGACCATCTGCGCGGAGCCATCGCCTGGACCGCGCGGATCTCCCGGGCGGACTGCAAGGCGACCATCGACGCCCACTACACCGCCGAGCGCGTCACCCAGCCCAACAAGCCCGGCCAGAACGACCAGATCGGCGAGCCCCACGGCCTCGTCGCCGCTCCCGACGGCCGCGTCCTCTACATCGGCCGCGGCGGCGCGGACTCCAGTGTCCCGGTGGTCACCGACTGGAACGACCCGGACATCGGCAAGGGCAACGGCGAGATCCACGTCTACGACCCCAAGACCAAGCAGGTCACCAAGGCCGGCGCGCTCACCGTCTTCGGCAACAAGGGCGGCGGCGACGAGCTGATCAAGAACGAGGAGGGGCTGCTCGGCATCGAGCTCGACCCCGGCTTCATGACCAACGGCTGGGTCTATCTCCACTACACGCCGCACTCCCGGATCGACCGTGTCGAGCACATGGGCGAGCGGCGGGTCTCCCGCTTCACCCTCGATCTCGCCACGAACAGGCTCGACCTGGCGAGCGAGAAGGTGCTGCTGAGCTGGCCGGTGCAGATCCACAGCTGCTGCCACGCGGGCGGCGGGATGGCCTGGGACTCCCAGGGCAATCTGTACATCGCCACCGGAGACACCAACTCGTCCGGCTCCAGCGGCGGTTACTCGGGCAACAACCCCGCTCCGAACTTCCGGGGCGTCTCCTTCGCGGACGCGCGCCGCACCGCCGGCAACACCAACAACCTCAACGGGAAGATCCTGCGGATCCATCCCGAGGCCGACGGCACCTACACGCTCCCCGCGGGCAATCTCTTCACCGGCGAGGAGAGCGACGAGGGCGGGGGCAAGACCCGCGGCGAGATCTACGTGATGGGCGTGCGCAACCCCGCGCGCATCTCCGTCGACAAGGCGACCGACATCCTCTACGCGGGCTGGGTCGGCCCCGACGCGGGAGCGCCGTCGACGACGTGGGGCCCGGCCAAGTACGACACGTTCGCCGCGATCACCAGGGCGGGCAACCACGGCTGGCCGTACTGCATGGGCAACAAGCAGCCCTACCGGGACCGCGATCCGCTCGATCCGGGCAAGCCGCTCGGCTGGTACGACTGCGACGCGCCGAAGAACGAGTCGCCGAACAACGACGGTCTGGTGAACCTGCCGCCGGTGACCGGGAACACGATCTGGTACGCGCCCCAGGGCGGCGGCGTGGACTACCCGAGGGACGCCGACGGCATCCCGAGCTACAAGCAGGAGGAGCAGAAGCTGCTGCTGCCGTGGCTCAAGGGCGGCGGGCAGGCGACCATGAACGGCCCGCTCTACCGCTACGACGCGGCGAGCGACTCGGCGGTCAAGTGGCCGTCGTACTGGGACGGCAAGTGGTTCGTCGGCGACTTCTACGACGGGGAGCAGCCACGGCACGCCGTGCTCACCGACCCGAAGACCGTCGGCAGGGGCGGACTGCCCGTGCACGCCGAGTCCCTGAAGAAGATCATCCCGGTCGGGCAGGGCGGCATCCGGAACCTGATGGACTGGAAGTTCGCCCCGGACGGTTCGCTGTACGTCCTCGACTACGGGCGGGGCTTCTTCACCTCCCACCCCGACTCCGCGCTCTGGCGCGTCACCTACAAGGGCGGCGGGCCCACCCCGGCCGCCGACCAGCTGGCAAGGAGGGCGGCGCAGTGATCACGAGACGCGGAGGCGCGAGCCTGTGGGCGGCCCTGCTGGCCGCCGTGGCGATGGTCGTCGGCCTGACCTCGGCGGCCGCCTACGGCAGGGCGGACGACGCACGACGCGGCGACGACGGACGTCGGAGCGCCGCGGCGCAGGTGCTGACCTGGAAGGCGGGCGATCCGATCGACCGCTATCTGGAGTTCCCGACGACGGCGGTGGCCGGCGCGACGACGATCGTCTTCGAGAACAGTACGGCCACCGGCAACACGACCGGCATGCCGCACACCCTGACGTTCGACGTCTCCGACCCCGAGTACAACAACGACGTCCCGCTCAACATCCTGGCCAACCCGAGCGACGCGAACGGCGGCCGGCACACGGCCGAGGTGACGCTGACCCCGGGCCGGTACCTCTTCAAGTGCACGATCCCCGGGCACGGCCAGATGCAGGGCATCCTCACGGTCACCGAGGGCGGCGGCGAGGACACCACCGCGCCGGAGACGACCGCGAAGGTCGAGGGCGACCGGAACGCCGACGGTGCCTACGTCGGCCAGGCGACGGTCACGCTCGGCGCGACGGACGCCGGTTCGGGCGTGGACACGGTCGAGTACGCGGTCGGCGCGGCCGGCCCGTGGCAGCCGTACACGGTCCCGGTCGTCGTCGACCAGGTCGGGGCGCACTCCATCCGCTACCGGGCGAGCGACAAGGCGGGCAACACGGCCGCGGAGAAGACCGCCGCGTTCACGGTCGTCGCCCGGCCCACCGACGACACGACGGCGCCGGAGACCTCGGCGACCGTCTCGGGCGAGCGGGACGACCAGGGCCGCTACCTCGACATGGCCACGGTGACGGTCACCGCGTCCGACACCGGTTCGGGCGTCAACACCATCGAGTACGCGCTCGGCGACGGCGCCTGGCAGCCGTACACCGCTCCGGTGATGGTGCACCAGGCGGGCGAGCACACCGTCCGCTACCGGGCGAGCGACAAGGCGGGGAACACCGCCGCGGTGAAGTCGGTCGCCTTCACGGTCGTCACCCAGCCCGATCCCGACACCACCGCCCCCGAGGCCGCCGCCTCGGTCGCGGGCGTGCGCAACTCCGACGGCGCGTACATCACCAGCGCCACGGTCACGCTGTCGGCGTTCGACGCGGACTCGGGCGTCGAGCGGATCGAGTACTCGCTCGACGGCGGCCCGTACCTCGCGTACACCACCCCGGTGATCGTCGACCGCGTCGGCCACCACACGGTGCTGTACCGGGCGACGGACAAGGCGGGCAACACCTCCACGGCCCGGACCACGGCCTTCACGGTCGCCGAGGGCGGCGGGGTGCCCGCGCCCGACTGTCCCGAGTTCGACGAGCGGCTGACGGTCATCGTCGGGACAGTCGACACCGGCGTGCCGAACCGGATGACGAACAGCCGCTGCACCGTCAACGAACTCATCGAGGACGAGAAGGACTGGTCCTCGCACGCGCTGTTCCTCAAGCACGTCGACACGGTGATCGACCGGCTGCTCGCCGAGGGCGTCATCGACGCCCGCGAGCACCGGAAGATCTACCGCGCGGCCAAGCAGTCGGGCATCGGCAGGCCGGGTCAGACCGAGGGGTACCGCGACCTGTTCGACGGCACCGCGGCGAGCTTCTCGAAGTGGCAGCACGTCGGCGGCGGAAAGTTCGGGCTGACCGAGGACGGCGCCATGACCAGCAGCACCACGGTGCCGGGCATGGGCATGCTGTGGTTCCCGCAGCGGCAGTACGGCGACTTCTCGCTCAAGCTCCAGTGGCGCGACGACGCCCCCGGCGCCGGCAACGCCAACGGCGGGGTCTTCGTGCGCTTCCCGTACGTCCACGACAACCCCGAGGAGAGCCGTCCGGAGTGGGTCGCCATCAAGTACGGCCATGAGATCCAGGTCCTCGACCGGCCCGACGGCGACATGTACAAGACGGGCTCGCTCTACGGCTTCGACCGCGTCGGCCTCGCCGGCGCCGGGGTGACGCCCAAGGGCACCTGGAACGACTACGAGATCCGGGTGGAGGGGCAGCACTACTCGGTCTTCCGCAACGGCAGGCTGATCAACGAGTTCGACAACACCGGTGGTCAGGTCTTCCAGCCGCCGCGTGGCGACGACCCGGGCACGGACGGCCGGCGGTACGCCTCCGGCTACGTCGGGCTCCAGGTCCACGGCACGACCGACGTCATCTCCTACCGCAACATCCGGGTGAAGGAGCTGTAGACGACCGTGAAGGGCCCCTCTCCCCCGGCGGGAGAGGGGCCCTTTCGGCTCGTCTCACGTGGGCAGGTTCTGCTCCGCCCACACCACCTTGCCGGAGACCGTGCGGCAGGAGCCCCATCGGCGGCACAGCATGTTGATCAGCTGGAGGCCCCGGCCGCCCTCGTCGCTGAGGTCCGCGTGCTGGATCTGGGGCAGGTCGGGGCCCGTGTCCGAGACCTCCACGACGAGGCGTTCCCCGCGGAGCAGCCGGAGGCGGCCCGGACCGTTGCCGTAGCGCAGGGCGTTGCCCACGAGCTCCGAGACGACGAGTTCGCAGACGTCGGCGAGCTCCGCCAGGTCCCAGGCGTCGAGCTGGTCGGTGACCAGGCGCCGGGCGACGGACGCGGCCCGTCCCTCCTGCGGCAGCTGCCACTCGCACAGCTCGTCCGGGGTGCCCGCCGCGGTCGTCGCGACGAGGAGCACGGCCTCGTCGAAGCGGCTGGCGTCGGTGGGAGCGCAGTCGGTGAGTCCGCCGTGTTCGAGGGCCTCGGGGGTGAGGCCGCGGGCCGCCGACCGCAGCCGCTCCAGCTGGTGGTCGAGGTCCGCGTGCCGGGACTTCACGAGGCCGTCGGTGTACATGACCAGATGGCCGCCCGCCGGGGCCTTCACACGGATCGGGTCGTACGGGATCACTCCCGCGCCGAGCGGCGCGCCGATCGGTACGTCCACGAACACGGCGGAGCCGTCGCCGTCGACGAGCAGCGGGGGCAGATGACCGGCGCTGGCCAGGGTGTAGGTGGAGTCGGCCGGGTCGTGGACCGCGCAGAGGAAGGTGGCGACCTGCTCGTCCTCCAGGTCACGGGTGGCGAGGTCGAGCCGGGCGAGGACGCGCTCCGGTGCCATGTCGAGGGTCATGAGGGTACGGGCGACGGCCCGCAGGCGGCCCATGGTGGCGGCGGCGGGCAGTCCGTGGCCCATGACGTCGCCCACCATCAGGGCCGTACGTCCGCCGGGGAGGGCCATCACGTCGTACCAGTCGCCGCCCACTCCGTGGTGGGCCGTGGACGGCGTGTACTCGGCGTTGACGCGCAGCCCCGGGGTCACCGGGGTCGCACGGGGCAGCAGGCTGCGCTGCAGGGAGACGACGTGCTCGCGCTCGCGTCCGTACAGCCGGGCGTTGTCGATGTAGACGGCGGCCTGGGAGGCCAGCTGCTCGGCCAGCGCGAGGTCCGTGGTGGAGAACGGGGGCGTTCCGGGACCGCGTACGAAGTCGGCGCTGCCGAGCAGGAGCCCGCGGGCGATCAGCGGCACCGCGAGATAGCTGTGGACTCCGGCGGCACGCATCTTCGCGGCGGCGCTCTCCGTCGGCGCGACCCTGTTGAAGTCGTCGTTCCGCATGCGGCTCACCAGGACGGGCCTGCCCTGCCGCAGGCAGTACCGGTGGAGGAGGGTCTCGTGGGTCTTCTCGGTCCGGACGAAGGTCTCGCCGACCGGGGTGGGCTCCAGGGAGGCCAGCTCGTCGACGACGCTCAGCGCGGTGGCCCGCAGCAGCGGGACGCCCGTCCCCGTCCAGCGCGAGCCCTCGCCGCCCCTCAGGACGCTCTCCAGGATGTCGACGGCGGCCCCGTCGGCCAAGGTGGGCACCATGAACTCGGCCAGCTCCTGAGCGGTGCGCTCCAGGTCGAGGGTGGTGCCGATCCTGGAGCCCGCGGAGTTCAGCCAGGCGAGCCGGCCGCGTGTGGTGACGCGGTCGAGGGGGACGTCGCCGTCGCTGCGGCCGAGCCGTCCGCGGGCGCCGGCCGCGCGGAGGACAGAGGCGCCCCTTCCGGCCGAGGCACGGCGGGCAAGGCGCCGCCTCCCGTTGCCATCGTTCACTCTTTCGGCCTCCAGACAGAAACTCGTCCGCTGTTGGTGCACATCATGCACCTGCCTCCCCCTCCTGGCCGATCAGGGCGACACCTCCCGTCACTGTCTTGTGGCGCAAGACAGTGACCGACTATCATGCACCGCATGACAAAGGAGCTGCCGACAGCCGGTGACCAGCGGCGCAGTCAGCTTCTGCGCGGTGTGCTCGACCTGTGCCTGCTCTCACTGATCGCCGAACGGCCTCGGTACGGCTACGAGTTCATCGAGGCGCTCACGGAGAGCGGGCTCGAACTCGTCGGCGAGGGCAGCATCTACCCGTTGCTGGCCAGGATGGAGCGGGCGGGGCTCGTCGAGCCGTTCCGCGCCCCGTCGTCCAGCGGCGGGGCGCCGCGCAAGTACTACCGACTGTCCGAGGCCGGCCGAACCGAGCTGGAGCACGGCCGGGCCGTGTGGCAGGGGTTCACCGCCCAGGCCGACCGGATCCTCACACGAACGACCCACGGGGGAACGACACCATGACCAACGAGCACGTACTCGCGGTCTGCCGCAGCAACTGGGAGTACCGGGGCGTCGACGACGCGTCCGTACGCGAGATGCTCGCCGAGCTCACCGCCCATCTGGAGGACGCCGCGGCGGCCGGACGCACTCCGCAGGACGTCGTCGGCCAGGACGTGAAGGCCTTCGCCGCGTCCTGGGCCAGGGCGCGGATGCCGCTACACCGGCGGGTCCTCAGGATGGCGGCGCTGGTTCCGCTCGTCGTGGGCACGCTGCTGCTGATGTCGCACCTCGTCCACTGGACGACGGTCGTGGACATCGACGCCGGGCGGCTCGCCTTCTGGCTGAGCATCGGCACCGTGACCGTGGTCCTCGAACTGCGACGGGGCACCCTCGGCTTCGGCAAGGGATGGATCGTGGCGCTTGTCGTCGGACTGCCGGTCCTCTTCCTGACGCAGAAGCTGGCCGGCGAGGAGACACTGTTCCTGCTGCCCTTGTGGGGCACCGCCCTGCTGACGCTGCCGGGCATCGCGTACCTCGTCGCCGAACGGCGTCGGCGCGCCCCGCGCCCCGTGGCGTCCTGAGCCGGCCGCGGTCTCACCCGCACGGCCCGGCAGGGATGCCCGTCCGTCCCGGAGCGTGAACGCTGGGGGCACGGACCGGGCCGAGAGGCGGGACACGGGATGAGCCAGGACGGCAGGGGCGGGACGCGGACGACGGGATCCGGTGCGGGTGCCGCCGCGCGGCTCCTGGCCCGGCTCGCGGTGCTCGCGGCGGTCGGTTCCCTGGTCGTGCTGGGGCTCGCGGTCGGCGACGGCGGCCTCGTGGTCGTCCTGGCCGGCCTGCTGGGGCTCATCGTCTGCGCCGCGGGCGTGTGGTGGTTCCTGGCCCACCGCGGAGCGGTCCGCCTGCTCGGGGCGCTCGTCGCGGTCGCCGCGCCGGTCGGCGTCGTGGTGCTCTTCGCCCATGGCGGTCTCTGGCGCACGGCGCTGGTCCTTGTCCTGTGCTGGGCCCTCGCACTGGCCTGCGCGCGGGCCGCGCTGCGCAGGGCCCGCCCCCGCCGGAAGCGCCACGCGCACCCGGCCCCCCGGCCCCAGCGGGCGTTCCTCATCATGAATCCGAAGTCGGGCGGCGGGAAGGTCGGCCGCTTCGATCTTGTCGACCGGGCGGAGGCCCTGGGCGCCCGGGTGACCGTGCTCGATCCCTCCGCCCCGGCCGACGTGGCCGCCCTGGCCCGCGAGGCGGTGGCCGAGGGCGCGGACCTGCTCGGCGTCGCCGGCGGCGACGGCACGCAGGCCCTGGTCGCGGCGGTCGCCGCCGAACACGATCTGCCGTTCCTCGTCATCTCGGCCGGCACCCGCAACCACTTCGCGATGGACCTCGGCCTCGACCGTTCCGACCCGGCCCGCTGCCTCGACGCGCTCACCAACGGCGAGGAGCTGCGGATCGACCTCGGCGACGTCGACGGCCGGGCCTTCGTCAACACCGTGTCCTTCGGCGTCTACGCCGATGTCGTCCAGCGCCCCGAATACCGCGACGACAAGGCGGGCACGGCCCTGACCCTGATGCCGGACCTGCTGGTCGGCGAAGGGGTGCGCCGGCTCGACGCGCGGATCGACGACACGACGGTGGCGTCCCAGCAGGCGCTCCTGGTCAGCAACAACGCGTACGCCTCGCCCGACGTGCTGAGCAGCGCCGGCCGCCGGGCCAGCCTCGACGACGGCGAGCTGGGCGTGCTGGGGATCCGGGTGGAGGGCGCGGCCGAGGCCGCGGACCTCGCCGTGCGCGGTTCGCAGTCCACCGGGCTGACCGTCACGACCGCCCGCCGGGTCGAGGTGACCGCCTCCGTGACGGACGAAGCCGACACGAGCGGCTCCGGTACGGGCGGCTCGGGCGCAGGCGGCTCGGGCGCAGGCGGCTCCGGCACGGGCGGCTCGGGCGCAGGCGGCTCCGGTACGGGCGGCTCCCGGGCGGACGAGATCCCCGTGGCGGTCGACGGTGAGGCCCTGCGCATGACCACGCCGGTCGTCTGCACGCTGCGCCCGCGCGCACTGCGGGTCCTGGTGCCGCGCGACCGCCCCGGCGTCGTCGCCCCCGCCCCGCCCGTGGACTGGCGACGGCTCGTCGACCTGGCCTTCGGCCGTCCCGTACCGGTCACCCGGAGACGGAACGGCTGAAGCGGGCCCGACGCCGGGCCGCCGGGGGGCGCGGTGGGGCGGCGAACCCCCTGTCTCTCCGGACCGGGACGGCCCGCGACAATGGCACCCCCGGGCCGTTCCACGGACGTACGTGGTCGTGGCCCGGCCGAGCGGAGAGACGAAGGACGATGACGCTGACAGTGGGCCTGCGCGTACAGCTGGCGGTGGAACTCGCCCTGACGGGGCAGGTCGCCCCGGCCGAGGAATCCCCGACGGAACCGGCCGCCGCCGTGGGATTCCTGGCCCTGGCGGTGGGCACCCGGGGCACCGTCGAAGAGGTGAACGACGACCGCCAGGAGAGCAAGGAGGTCCGCGAGTACGCGCGGCTCAAGTCACTCCTCGACGACTTCGGCCACCAGATGCCGCCGGGGAGCAGGGCGCAGCTGGAGGAGCAGGTCGGCGCCCTGGAACCGGCGTGGATCGCGTACCAGGAGGCGGAGATCCCGGTGAGGGTCCGCGTCCGGCTCGACAACGGATTCGTCCTCCGCGACACGGCCGGGGACGTCTTCGTCGCCCTCTGACGCCCTCGTGCCCCGCCGCCTGACGCCTACGCTCGTCCCGGCCGGCTCCCGTGCGTCACGGCGACCGACCCGATCACGGCCCCTTCTCCGGCACCGGTCGCCGGATCAGATACGCGGCGGCGGAGGCGACGAGCACCAGCATGCAGGCGATGAACACCAGCCCCGCCCCCTCCAGGCCGAGCGGATCGGCCAGCAGTCCCACGCCGATCACCGGAATCGAGATGCCGGTGTACGCGACCACGAACAGGGTCGAGATCACCGCGGCGCGCCGGTCCGGCGGCGCCGCGGCGGCGACGGATGCCAGGGCGGCACGGAAGGCGAGGCCCTGTCCCACCCCGCCGACCACCGCGGACAGGACGACCAGCGCCAGGACGTCCGTGTACAGCGCCGCCCCGAGGAGGACGAGACCTGCGAAGAGCACCACGCAGCCCAGCGGCAGCGAGCGCGCCACCCCGACGCGGTCGACGGCGAGTTGCCCGGCGGTGGAGGCGAAGAAGGCGAGTGCCACCACCAGGCCGCTCACGGCGTGATTGTCGACGTGCAGGTAGCGGGCGAGGAACGCGGGGCTCACCGAGGTGAACACCCCGAAGAGGGCGAACCCCACGAACGAAGCGATCGCCGCCGGCACGAACACCGCCCGCACCTGCGGTGGCAGCGCGGGCCGCTGCGGCCGTACCGCGGCCGGTCCACGCCGTTCCCGTACGGTCTCGGGGAGCCACAGCAGGACGCCGACGGAGACCGCCACCAGGCCGAGGTGCACCGCGAACGGCAGGACCAGGGGATCGGGGGCGTACTCCGCGAGCAGTCCGGCGAGCAGCGGCCCGCAGCCGAGCCCGCCCATATTGGCGGCCGTGGCCACGAGCGTCGCCCGGGACCCACCACCGGGCGGGGCGAGCTCCATGACGTACGCGGTGGCGGCGCCGGTGAAGAGACCGGCCGACAGACCGGAGAGGAGCCGACCCGCGTACAGCCAGCCCAGGGAGTCGGCGAGCAGGAAACACACCGCGCTCGCTGCCGCGAATCCCAGGCCGCAGAGCAGGGTCGGCCGTCGGCCGACCGTGTCGGAGGCATTGCCCGCCAGGAGGAGCACGCCGATGACCCCGAAGGCGTACACGGCGTAGACGACGGTCACCGTCAGTTCGGAGAACCCGAACTCCTCCTGGTAGAGGGGGTAGAGCGGGGTCGGCAGCGTGGTGCCGGCCATGCACACGACGAACACGGCCCCGGCGAGCAGGCACTGCAGCCAGCCCCGGCGGTCACCTTCCCTGCCACGGGCAGCCTCCATGCCACGATCGTCTGCCACACCATGATCGCGTTCCACGCCCCGGTCGCCTTCCATGCAGCGGACCGTATCCCCGTCCGCCGCCGACCGAGGGGCACGAACTGCGGCAATCGCGTGGACGTCACCCGGTCGACGAGGCCGCGCGCGGCACGGCTCGCGGGAGGACGGGGGTCTCCGCCTGGATCCCGGTCGTCGGAGGCAGACGCATCCGCCCGTCGGCGGCCGCCGCGCCCGCCGTCCTCGGCGGCCTGATCCTCACCGCGCTGTTCACGGCCGTGCCGATCGGGGACGGCCTCCGGCTCACCGTGTTCGGCCTCGCCGACTCGGTCGACCACACCCACGACGCGTGGCGGACGCTCGCGACGGTGTGCGTCACTCCCACCGCCGTGTGGGGACCCGCGATCATCGCTCTCGCGATCGCCTACCACCGCCGCCGCACCCGCGTCCGCGAGGCGTGAGCGGTCCGGGGCATCCGGGAAGCAGGGCCACCGGGACGGGCATCGGGCATCCGGGCGAGGGCCGTCGGGACGTCAGGGCTTGTCGCGGCCCTGGTCGTTCCTCGGCCCCTTTTCCGGTGAGCTCCCGTGTCCGTTGGCCTGCCCGTCCACGTGCCCGTTCCTCTGCCCGTTCTCCAGGCCGTTCTCCGGGCCGTTCTCGGGGCCCTTCTCCGGACCGTTCCCCAGCCCGTTCTCCGCTCCGTTCCCCGACCCGTTCTTCTCCCCGTGCTCCCCGCCCTTTCCCCGGCCCGGGTGCGTCGTCGGCCGTGTGGCCGGGCTCTGGGGCAGGGGCGCGGACGCCGCGCCGGGCGGGGTCGTCCCGCCGGCCCCCGGGGCGGTGCTCCCGCCGAGCGTGGGGGCGGGGGTCGTCGGGGCGGGCGCCGGCTCGTCGGCGAAGGGGCCGGTCAGGTCCACGGCGGCGAGGGCCGCCCCGCCCAGCGTCACGCTGGCGAGGGCCGCGGCGAGGGCCGTTCTCAGGGTGCGTCGGCGAAGCCGCCGCGCGGCGCCGGGAGTCCAGTCGTCGCGGCGGCGCGTCCGGCGCGTCCGGCCGTGGACGTGCAAGCCGGAGTCACGTGCGGCCCGGAAGGCAGCGCGGGCCCTCGCCTCGGCCTCACCAGCTGCTTCCCCGGTCGTCCCGCCGCCCGTCACGACCGCGCTCGTGGTGGCCGTGTCCGTCGCTTCCCGGTCGCCGCACAGCGCGGACCGCAGAGACTGTTCCAGGCCGTCGTACCGATGCTCGTCGGGCATCCCATCACCTCCCTGTTCCCCTGAGTTCACGCGCCAGCCGCTTCAATCCCCGGTGTGCGGCGGACCGTACCGCACCCGGGCGTTTGCCCAGGACCCGGGCGGCCGTCGGCCCGTCGAGGCCGACGACGACCCGGAGCAGCACGGCTTCGGCCTGCTCCCGCGGCAGGCCCATGACCAGCGCGAGGGCCTGCTCCGTGGAGAGGGCCTCCAGGACGTCCCCCGCCGTGTCGGCGGCGGCGGGCAGTTCGAGCACGTCCTGTTCGAGCAGGGTCGGCCGGGGACGGGACCGTACCCGCCGCAGATGGTCGAGTGCCCGATGCCGGGCTATGGTCGCGGTCCAGCCGCGGAAGCCCGCACCGTCGCCGCGGAACCGGCCGAGGTCGCGGGCGATCTCCAGCCAGGCCTCGGAGGCCACGTCCTCGGCGTCCTCGCCGACGATGCCCCTCAGGTAGCCGAGCAGCCCCGGACAGACGGTCCGGTACGCGTAGGCGAAGGCCTCCTCGTCGCCCTCCTGCGCCCGGGCGACGGCCGCGCCGAGTTCGGAATCGCGTGCCGTGGTGGGCGCGTGCCCCGTCCCCTCGTCCACCCGATCCTCTTCACGACCCGTACGTCCACGAACCTCCGGTTGCCCCGGCCTACCGGAATACAGTCATCCTGTCAGACCGTCAGCGCAGGCCCGCCGCCCGGCCGTCGGGGGCGCGGACCGGCCGTCTGCGGCTGCGCGGCGGCCGCCGCCCGTGCAGGGTGAGGAAGTACGTCTGGAGCGATTCCCGCGGTCCGATCTCGAAGCGGTTCACGGTCCGCCCGAGCGGATTCCACACCCGGCCGTCGGGCATGCGCGACCCGACGGGGTGGGCGAAGACGGACCGGAGCAGGTGTTCCGGTGGGATGTCGACCCAGACCGCCCCCGCCTCGCGCACCAGCACCTCGCCGACGTAGGCGCCGATGCCGATCAGCGGCCCGGCCACGTCCTCCCGCCCGGCGCCGCCCTGCCGGAGTCCGTCGATGAGCCGGTCGACGACGCGCAGGCTCGCCGCGGTGTAGTCCAGCGGAAGCCGGGCCCTGGCGGTGGCACGCCCCACGAACTCGCCCGCGTGACGCCCCATGTCGGCAGCGGACAGCGTCAGGTTCTCGCGGTCCATGCGTGATCACCCTTCCCCTTCGAAGCGGCGCGATTCGCCGGATGATCAAGCGGAAGCCGGTCCGGAAACATCACGGAGGAAGCGCGTGACGCTGATCACACGACGCCGGGCGGGGATTCCGGGCCGAGCTCCTACGGGGTGACCGGGCCTCGCTCGCGCGGGATCTTCTCCCCGGCCTCCACCGCGACGGGCAGCCGGTTCTCGGCCGGCGGCAGCGGGCAGGTCGCGAAGTCGGTGTACGCGCAGGGGAGATTGGTGGCGCGGTTGAAGTCGAGCACGACGTCGCCGTCGGGTCCGGGCGCGTCGACCCGCAGGTTGCGGTTGGCCGCGTACGTGGTGACGCCCGAGGTCGCGTCCGTGAAGAGCACCGTGAAGCCGCCGGGGGTGTGTCCGTTGAAGGCGGTCAGGCTCAGCTCCCGGCCGTCGAGCCGGAAGGTGATCCTGCCCGGGGCGTCGTAGACGTGCCGCAGGCCCTCGACGGAGGCGCCGACGGTGGTCGGTCGCGGCTCGGCGAAGGGGACGTAGCGGCCGGTGACGACCCAGCGGGGATCGGGGGCGTACGCGGGTGTTCCGGCGAACGCGGCCCGCAGGGGGTGGCCGGGATGCCTCGGCCGGACGATGTCGTGGCCGCCGCGCTTGGCGACCTCGATCACGGTGTCTCCCCAGACGGCGTCGACGCCGCCGCGCTCCGGGATGACGCCGAAGTCGTACCGTCCCCGGACGACGGTGCCGTCGACGACGAGTTCGGACTCCTCGTCGAGCTCGACGGTGACGCCGTCGGATCCGGTCGACCAGACCCCGGGGGCGTCGGGGAAACGCTGCGGCTCGTCGGTGAGCCAGTGCAGGCCGGTGATGGCGAGGAAGCCGTGCTCGGCGGCGAGCCGGGCGTCCTTGTCGCGGTGCCACTCCTCCCACTCGGCGGTGAAGGCCTTCACACCGGAGTCGGAGTCGGTGTCGACATCGATTGTGGGAACGGGGACGTTGCGGGCGGTCATGGGTCCTCCTGGTGTCGTCTGCGCATCGCGTGCGGGGCTTGTACCGGGAGGCCGCTCGCGCCCGCCCGTGCCGACGGGGCCGGAGGGGCCGCCGGAGGGTGACGCTCGGGGATGTGACAGGGGCACGGTGGTCGCGTCGCGGGCGACGGCCGACTGCCGGGACGAGGGCCTCGGGGTCAGCCGGAACAGGACGTGGTCGTGACGCGCACGTAGTCCACGTGTCGGCGCGTCACGAGCAGGGTCATACGGCCAGCAAAGCACAACTGCCGCGCCCCGGACCAGTGTTCCCAGGTTCTGGATCCCCGGTCCGGGGGCGCGGCGCGCCGGGTCTAACGGCCCTGGAGGGCCTTCACGTTGTCGCCGAACGTCCAGCCCTTCGACCCGTCCCAGTTCGCCGACCAGGTCATGAGGCCCTTGAGCGCCCCGCCGTAGTGGTTCCACGCCTGCGCCACCAGTGACGGCGCCATGTGGCCACCGCCCGCGCCCGGCTGGGCGGGGAGGCCGGGGACCTGCTTGTCGTACGGCACCCGGATGGTGGTGCCCTGGATCACCAGGCCCCGGTTCAGACAGTCGGTCTGCGCGACGAACCCGGCGACGGTGCCCGCCGCGTAGGAGTCGCCCGAGCAGCCGTACATGCTGCCGTTGTAGTACTGCATGTTGAGCCACCACAGGCGCCCGTTGTCGGCGTACTTCTTGACGATCGGCAGGTACGCGCCCCAGATCGACCCGTAGGCGACGCTGCCACCGGTGACGTACGCGGTCTCCGGCGCCATCGTCAGTCCGAACCCGGCGGGCATGCGGGCGAGGACGCCGTCGATGATGTGCACCAGGTTGGCCTGCGAGGCGGACAGCGTGCCGATGCTGCCGCTGCCGACCAGACCGGTCTCGATGTCGATGTCGATCCCGTCGAAGTTGTACGTCTTCAGGATGGGCACGATGGTCGCGATGAACCGGTCCGCGACGGCACGGGAGTTGAGGTCGATGCCCGCGGCGGCGCCGCCGATGGACATGAGGAGTGTCGCCCCCGCCGCCTTGGCGTTGCACATCTGCGCCGGGGTGGAGACCCGGACGGTGTTGTCCATGCCGTCCTCCCACAGCACCGTTCCGTCCGAACGGATCACGGGGAAGGCGGCGTTGATGACGTTGTAGCCGTGGGCCGCGAAGCGCGGGTCGTCGATGGGTGCCCAGCCGAAGGGCGGGTGGACGCCGTTGGCCGCCCCGTCCCAGTTCTCCCAGTAGCCCTGGAGCACCTTGCCGGCGGGCTTCTGCTTGAGGGCACAGGTGTCCGCGGCGGGGGCGGACGGGGCGGCCACGGCGGCGGGAGCCGCGAGGGTGGCGGCTGCGAGCAAGGTGGCGAGACCTGCTCCGAGGAGTCGAGCGATCCGGGGTGCTGGCATGCGTGCTCCTTGGGACGTGGGGGTGGTCCTAGGTATGGCGCGCGCTCCAGCAGACCGTAGGTTGGTCCAGACCATTCGTCAACCACCCTCGCGAGCAAGGGAGTTACAGGCTCCCCCTCAGTCCGTCACGCCGTGTGCAGCGTGAGGCCGTAGCGGCCGAGGATCTCGTTCACGGGCTGGAACCAGGTCTGACCGCCGGTCGAGCAGTTGCCCCAGCCGCCGGACGTGACGCCCTGGGCCTGGTCCCCGCTGATGAACGCGCCGCCGGAGTCACCGCCCTCCGCGCACACGCTGGTCTTCGTCATCTGGTGCACCGCGCCCTGGCTGTAGTTCACGGTCTCGTTCTTGGCCAGGACACTGCCGCAGTGCCACTTGGTCGTGGAGCCGGAGCGGCAGATCGACGCGCCGACCGGCGCCTCGGCGGACCCCTTGACGAGCCGGTCCGGTATCGCGCCCCAGCCGAGCACCACGGGCACCGTCCACCAGCCGCTGTGGATGCTCACGTACGCGTAGTCGTTCCCGGGGAACGAGGAGCCCTGGAAGGTGCCCATCGCGGATCCGTCCCAGCCCCGGACCGCGGCTCCGGCCCCGCCGCAGTGTCCGGCGGTGACGAAGCCGCCGTGCACGGAGAAGCCGATGGAACAGCGGACGTTGCCGGTGTAGTAGGGGTCGCCGCCGACGGTTCCGGCGGCGTACGTACGGGGCGCGGTGGCCGTTTCGGCGACGGTGACGGGTCCGGTCTCGCGGGCCCGCTCGACGAAGGCCCGGACGGCGGGGGCGTCCCGGTCGGCGCGGACGACGGTGACGACGACACTGTTGGAGCGGGGGTCGACGTGCCAGCCGGCGACACCGCTCGGGGCGGGGCGGGCGTCGAGGCGGGCCTTGGCCCGGTCGAGCGCTCCGGCGCTGTGCCGGACGAGGCGGGTGTCGGCGCCGAGCGCCTTGACCTCGGCCTCCCCCACACGGTCGGTGAGGGCGACGACGAGTCGCCCGGTGCCCGCGTCGAACCAGGAACCCCCGTATGAGCCACCGGCGGCCTTCTTCGCCTCGGACTCGACGCGGGCCGCCGTGCGTTCGGCGGCCAGTCTCTCCTCGGCCTGCCGCGCGGTGAGCCCGAGGTCCGCGCGCATGGCGTCGAGGAGTCCCACCGAGGCGGTGGGGGCGGTGGTGGCGGTGTCGGTGGGGACGGCGCTCGCGGGGACGGCTTGGGCGGCGCCGAGTCCGACGGTGAGCAGGAGTGCCGCGGCGGCGGCGCGCAGGGCGGACGTACGTTTCACAGGAGCCTCCTGGTGGGGAGCAGGCACTGAGAGCGCTCTCAAGCGAGTGCGGAAGCCACCGTAGCGACGTTTCGCTTGTCAGGTCCATACCAGGACCGGACATTCGACCGGAGGGCGACGAGGGCCGAATCTCCGCAATCCATTTCCGCAAAGGCCTGCAAGATCTTGCCGACCGGTGTCACGGACTGCTTGACTCACCAGCGGCCACGGCCAGTTGAGCCGTCCCGCGTGCACGAGAGGAACATTGATGAGCAGTCAGTACGACGTCCTCGTCCTGGGCGGGTCGGGCGTCGACACGATCGTGTACGTGCCCGAGCTCCCCCTCCCGTACGCCGACAGCTACATGATCCGGCCGGGCATCGAGACGCGCGCCGGGCAGACCGGCGACTTCGTGGCCCTCGGCCTGAGCTCACTCGGCCTGCGGACGCACCACATCGACATGATCGGCGACGACCCCTCCGGCGACCTCGTCCGGGCGTTCCACCGCGACCGGGGCATCGGGTTCACCGAAGTGCCCCTGCCCGGTGGGACGAAGCGGGCCGTCAACCTCGTCGGACCCGACGGCCGCCGCCTCTCGCTCTACGACGACAGCCGTTCCCGGGAGTCCGACCGGCTGCCCGAGGAGCTGGTCCGCTCCCTGGCCTCGGCGAGCCGCCACGCCCATGTCTCGATCACGTACCCCTGCGCCTTCGCCCTGCCGCAGCTGCGCGAGGCGGGCGTCACCCTCTCGACCGATCTGCACAACTGGGACGGCGAGAACCCGTATCACGAGCCCTTCGCCTACGGCGCGGACATCGTCTTCGTCTCGACCACGGCCCTCACGGACAAGGAGCGGACCATGCGCCGGATCCTGGAGCGCGGCCGGGCGGAGGTCGTGATCGCCACCGCCGGCGCCGAGGGCGCGTACCTGCTGACCGCCGACGGGCTCGTCCACGTGCCGGCCGTCACGCCCCGCGAACCGGTGGTCGACTCCAACGGCGCGGGCGACGCCTTCGCCGCCGGCTTCCTCTTCGGCCGGCTGACCGGCGAGGACCTCGACCGGTGCGCCCTCTACGGCGCGGTGGCGGGCGCGTACGCGTGCACCGTGCCGGCCACCGTGGGCGAGGCCATCGACCGCGCGGGGCTGCTCGACGAGGTCGCCGCGGCGCGGGGCTGAGCGGGAACGCCGCGGCGCGGGAACGCCCGGAAGGGCCCGGTCCGTCGTGCGACGGACCGGGCCCTTCGGTACACACGGGGCCGGCCGGCTCAGACCCGGTCGGCCGCGATCAGGACGTACTGGAAGGAGCCGTCCTTGTAGGAGTTGATGAACGCCTCCTCGATGCCGGTGACCAGGGACGACGTGGCGCGCAGCTCCCAGTAGGGCAGGGTGTCCGGCGTCAGGTCGATGACGGCCTGCGGGACGAGACGGTTGTCGGCCATCGCGCGCAGGTACTCGCGGCGGGAGTGGATGTTGCACTCGAAGTGCGCGTTGATCTGGGAGACCCACTTCGAGGGCTGGCCGTACCGCGGGTTCCAGCAGCCGGTGATGGTCACGTAGCGGCCGCCGACCTTGAGGAAGCGGGAGTGCTCGGCGAAGAGGTCGTCGAGGTCGACGTACATGCTCGACTCGTTGTTCCACGAGGCGGCGATGCTGCCCTTCTCGAACGGGGTGTCCAGCATGTTGCAGACCTGGGCATGGACGTGGTCGTCGATGCCGAGCTCCTTCGCGCGCTTGTTGCCGAAATCGGCCTGCGTGGAGGAAAGGGTGACGCCCTCGACCTTGCAGCCGAAGCGCTGGTGGGCCATGACGCTCGAACCGCCGCGGCCACAGCCGGCGTCCACGAGGGTGTCCTCCCGCCCGATGGCTCCGAGGTTGTCCAGGAGGACCTCGGCCTGCGCGGACTCCAGCCGGTGCAGTTCGGTGATCAGCTTCTTCTCGTACTCGCTGTCCTCGGTGTCCCCGAGGGCGGCGTGGTCGACGGCGCCGATGCCGTAGTGGTGGTGGTAGAGCCCGTCGACGTCGCCCAGGCGCAGGTTGACGGGCCTGGCCTCGCTGTTCCAGTAACGGGCGATGTCACCCTGGTACGGCGTCGCCGGGGACGGGACGAACGCGGAGGTGCCGTTGACGGTGGTGTACTCGGTGCTGGTCACGAATAATCCATTTCTTACCAGAAATCGGGCAGGCTGTAGCGATAGGTGTTGGTCTGGTGCCAGTAGTGGTTGCCGTCGACCCACACGGCCACGCCCCGCAGGAAGCGCTGCACGGTCGGGACGGGGCAGGCGGCGGCGAGGGCGGCGGCCTCGGCCTCGAAGTCACGCATGAGGTCGTTGTGGACCTCGACGGCCTTCAGATAGCCCTCGCGGTCGGAGACGCCTTCGCGTTCGGCGATCACCACGGGCAGGTTCAGGTGGGTGCCGGGGCTGTCGAGTTCCTTCATGTACGAGTACAGGTCGTTCACGATGGTGGTCGCGTTCCCGGCGAGCGCGAGGACGCGCTGCATGGCCGGCTGGGCGTGCAGGTCCGCCGGGAGTTCGTAGCCGCCGACGGTGTCGGTGATGGTGGGGCAGGGGCGGAAGTTGTTGAACTGCCGCATCGCCAGGTACTCCCACACCTCCGGCATGTGGCCCGTCTCGGCCCAGGCGGCCTCGGCGAGGTACCCCATGTGCAGCCGGGCCATGTCGTGCCGGAACCGGTCGGCCTGGGAGGGGGTCGACCGGTTGACGAAGTACTCCATGGCGGAGCGGTAGGCGCGCCGCGGGGCGTCCTCGTGGAGCGACTCCGCCCAGAGCGGCTGGTACTCCGTCGTCGTGTGGAGGGGGTCCAGGGCGGTGTGCGCGAGGAGGAGTCGTCCGCCGAGGCCGATGGGCGAGCCGCCGTGGTCCTCGCAGTAGCAGTCGTCGACGGCGTTCTCGGCGACCATCAGGCGCGTGGCGAGCATCAGGTGCTCGACGGTCGGGGCGTCGGGGTGGCACGCGACCATGTAGCGCCCGACGGAGAATCCGTCGAACTCGCCCTCCCAGTCCTCGGGGTAGAGCTGCACCTCGTCGAGCGCCCAGGACTTGATCCTGCGGCTGACCTCGTCCACCCGTACGGGGTCGGGTTCGGGTACGGGGTGGAAGTAGAGGCCCGGGATCGGCCGGCCCTCCACCGGTGCCGCGGGCACCGGGGGCGCGGGCGGCTCGGGCGCCGCCTCGCGCCGGGCCAGGGACAGTCCCGCCGTGCCGAGCCCGGTGGGCCCGGGCAGGACGAATCCCGGCTCGGGGACCGGCGGCGCGGTCACGGCGGTGCCGGCCGACGGCGTGGTGCCGGCCGACGGCGCGGTCACGGCGGTTCCGTTCGGCGGCGCGGGAGCGGCCACGACGGCGGGGGCGACCACGGACGCGGTGGCGGCCACGGGCACGGGAGCGCCCCCTGGCGCGGTGGCGACAGCGGTCGCGGCAGCGGCAACGGCCGTGAGAGCGGCCGCCCCGGCCGTGTCGGTCGGATCTGCCGCCCGTCCGAGGACATGGATCCCGAAGTGGGCGGCGGCGGTGGGCAGGCTCGACTGCAGAGGGGAAGGCCCGGGTTCGGGCATCCGTGGCTCCTTGGTGAGGGTGGTGGGCTGTCCGGGGTCCCGGGCACGGTCGGCCGGCCCGGGACGCTCCGGACCGTCGCGGCCGTCGTGGCGGCCGCGGGACAGCTCCTCCAGGGCCTGTCTGACAATTAGCGTCGGATCAGGCCGGGTCGTTCGGTGCGTGCGATCGGCGTGCGGCCGGCCGGGACGCCCTCGTAGCGGAGCTACGTGGGTGTTTCGGCCGTGCGGCGAGCGTGCGTGCCGGGCGGGCCGGACCCGGCGGGAATCGTCAGACAGGCCCTAGTGCCTGCGGGCGATCTCCACGTTCTCCAGCACGCCCAGCGCGTTCGGCACGAGGATGGCGGCGGAGTAGTACGTGGTGACGAGGTACGACATGATCGCCTGCTCGCTGATGCCCATGAAGCGCACGGAGAGGCCGGGCTCGTACTCCTCCGGAAGACCGGTCTGGCGGAGGCCGATCACGCCCTGGTTGTCCTCGCCGAGGCGCATGGCGAGGATCGAGCTGGTGTTCTCCTTGGTGATCGGGATCTTGTTGCAGGGCAGCAGCGGGACTCCCCGCCAGCTCAGGACCTGCTGGCCGTCGAGGTCGACGGTGCCCGGGTTGAGGCCGCGGGCGTTCCACTCGCGGCCGATCGCGGCGATCGTCCGGGGGTGGGCGAGGAAGAGCTTGGTGCCGCGGCGGCGGCAGAGGAGCTCGTCGAGGTCGTCCGGGGTGGGCGGGCCGGAGTGGGTCTGGATCCGCTGCTTGAAGTCGGCGTTGTGGAGCAGACCGAACTCCCGGTTGTTGATCAGCTCGTGCTCCTGGCGCTCGCGCAGCGCCTCGATGGTGAGCCTGAGCTGCTCCTCGGTCTGGTTCATCGGCCCGTTGTAGAGGTCGGCGACCCTGGTGTGGACCCGCAGGACCGTCTGGGCGACGGAGAGTTCGTACTCGCGCGGCTTGAGCTCGTAGTCGACGAAGGCGCCGGGCAGCGCGACCTCGCCGGTGTGGCCGGCCGACATCGCGATCTCGGCCTCGCCGTGCCGGTTCTGGCGCTGCAGCGGGAGCGAGCTGAACTCCTCGATGTGGGCCTGGAGGGCCGACGACGAGGCGAGCACCGCGGCGAACTCGGCGCGGGAGAGGGTGAGCAGGGTGCCGGAGGTCTCGGCGGTGGCGGTGTAGTCCCATCGGGCGTCGGCGTCCAGAAGGGCGTTCTCGCCGAAGCGGTCGCCGTCGGCGAGGACCGCCACGGCCACCTCGTCGTCGTACTTGCCGAGGGAGGTCTGGCTGATGCGTCCGTGGGCGACGAGGTGGATCTCCTCGGCGGGGGTACCGCGGGTGACCAGTACCTCGCCGGCGCCGAAGTCGCGCTGGACGCACCGGGCGGCCAGCGCGTTCAGCACCTCCTCGTCCTCGAAGCCGCGCAGCAGGGCGAGTTCGCCGAGCTCGCGGGGGATCACCCGGACGTGGGCTCCGTCCTGGACGAACTCGATGCGCCCGTCCCCGACGGTGTAGCTCAGCCGGCGGTTGACCCGGTAGGCACCGCCCTTGGTCTCGACCCAGGGGAGCATCCGCAGCAGCCAGCGGGAGCTGATCTCCTGCATCTGCGGGGCGGACTTGGTCGTGGTGGCGAGGTTCCGGGCAGCGGCGGTACTGAGGCTGGACTGCTTCGGGGTGTCCTGCTGTGCGTCCGGGCTCGTGTCAACGGTCATGGGGCGGGCTCTCCTTCGCAGGGGGGTGGTGACCGGCACACGGGTGCCCCGGTCAGTGAAAGAGGAGAAAGACGTGAAAGCGGTGAAACAGTGAAAGGGGAGAAAGGGGGATGAAGATCTGGGAATCCGTCCAGATCCGGGGGAACAGTAACGGCCGGTGACCCCGGTGCACCCCATCGATTCGGGGGCATTACCTCGAAGCGGCGATCTTGTTCCGTTCGAGGTTTAACCCGGTGATCTGCGGCATTCGGGCCACGTGGCCGAGAGCCCATGGGTCGAACCGCCGATTCGTCCATTTCCGGTTCGAGAGCCGCGTCAACGTTCGGCCCGTCCCCGTCGGGGCCTCCACACACACACACGAGGGGTGCAAATAGTTGCCTACTGAGACAAAACGCCCCTCTCCGGCTAGATTCGGCTTCCAGTCATCTCTCGTCGCGTCAAGGGGTGGGCATGAAGGCCGGCGAACCCGCCGAAGACGAACGGACCCCACGGGAACCGTCGCTCGCGGACGTCTTCCTGCCCGCCACGCTGGTCGCGCTGGTGGGACCCCACCGAGTCGTCCTCGAGGTAGGTCATGTCGCACGCTGATACCGGAACAGACGCCACCACCGCCGGGTCCCCGCCCACGGCCAAACTGACCTTCATCACGCTCACCGCGATGGTCGTCGGCTCCATGGTCGGCGCCGGAGTCTTCTCGCTGCCCCGGCGGTTCGCTCAGGAGACGGGTGTCGCGGGCGCGCTGATCGCCTGGGCGATCGCCGGCTTCGGCATGCTGATGCTCGCCTTCGTCTTCCAGGCGCTCGCGGTGCGCCGCCCGGACCTGGACGCCGGTGTCTACGCGTACGCGAAGGCCGGTTTCGGCGAGTACCTGGGCTTCTTCTCGGCGTTCGGCTACTGGGCGAGCGCCTGCGTCGGCAATGTGACCTACTGGGTGCTCATCATGTCGACGATCGGCGCGATCTGGCCGGCGCTCGGCGACGGCGACACGGCCCTCGCGATCATCCTGTCCTCGGCCGGGCTGTGGGGGTTCTTCCTGCTCATCCGGCGCGGGGTGAAGGAGGCCGCCGCGATCAACCGGATCGTGACGGTGGCCAAGGTCGTGCCCATCATCGTCTTCGTCATCCTCGTCCTGTTCTACTTCGACACCTCCGTCTTCGCCGACAACTGGGGCGGTGCCGACTACGCCGGCTCGCTGTTCAACCAGGTCCGCGGCACCATGCTCGCCACCGTCTTCGTCTTCCTCGGGGTCGAGGGCGCCAGCGTGTACTCCCGGCACGCCAAGCGCCGCGAGGACGTGGGCAGGGCGACGATCCTGGGCTTCCTCAGCGTCTTCGCCGTCTTCGCCTCGGTGACCATCGTGTCGTACGGGATCATGCCGATGAGCGAGATCGCCGAGCTGCGCCAGCCCTCCATGGCGGGGGTCCTGGAGGAGGCCGTCGGCACCTGGGGCAAGGTCTTCGTCAGCGTCGGGCTCATCGTCTCCGTCCTCGGCGCCTATCTCGCCTGGACCCTGATGGCCGCCGAGGTGCTCTTCGTGGCTGCCAAGGACGAGGACATGCCGCGCTTCCTGGGGCGCACCAGCGGCGACGACGTCCCCGTGCCCGCCCTGCTGATGTCCACGGCCCTCAGCCAGGTCGTCCTCGTCGTCACGGCGTTCTCCGACGACGCGTTCAACTTCGCGCTCGACCTGACCAGCGCGCTCACCCTGATCCCGTTCCTGCTCGCCGCCGCGTTCGCGGTGAAGATCGCGGTGAGGCCCGAGCGGGAGAAGGGGGCGGGACATGGCACCCGGGGTGAGTTGCTCGTGGCCGTCCTCGCCACGGTGTACACGGCGTTCCTGCTGTTCGCGGCCGGGCTCAAGTTCGTCCTGGTCTCCTTCATCCTCTACGCGCCCGCGACGTTCCTGTTCGTCAAGGCCCGGCGCGAGCAGGGCAGACAGCTCTTCTCCCCGCGCGAGCTGGTGATCCTCGGCGTCTCGATCGCCGGCGCCGTCATCGGCGTCGTGGCCCTCTCGGCCGGCTGGATCAGCCTCTGAGCCCGCCCTCGTCGTCCTCCGACCCGTCCCTTCGTCACCCGCACCCGAAAGGCCCCGCATGACCAGCAACGACGCTTCCGCCAAGCCCGCGCTCGGCGTGTACTCCGAGGTCGGACGGCTCCGCAAGGTCCTTGTCTGCTCCCCGGGGCTCGCCCACCGCCGGCTGACCCCGACCAACTCGGACGATCTGCTGTTCGACGACGTGATGTGGGTGGAGAACGCGCAGCGCGACCACGCCGACTTCGTCAACAAGCTGACCCAGCGGGGCGTCGAGGTCGTGGAGCTGCACAATCTGCTCACCGAGACGATGGCGATCCCCGAGGCACGGGCCTGGCTCCTCGACCGGAAGATCATCGCCAACGAGGTCGGCCTCGGCCTGATCGACGACACCCGCGCCTTCCTGGAGTCCGTCGCACCGCGCGACCTGGCCGAGTACCTGATCGGCGGCCTGTCGACGGCCGACCTGCCCGACGCGTTCCGCTCGGGATACGTCTCCCTGGCCCGCGAGGCCACAGGCGTACGCGAGTACCTGATGCCGCCGCTGCCGAACACGCTCTACACCCGCGACACCACGTGCTGGCTGTACGGCGGCGTGACCCTCAACCCGCTGTACTGGCCGGCGCGGCACGGCGAGACCCTGCTCATGAAGGCGGTCTACTCCTTCCACCCCGACTACAAGGACGCCGCCGTCTGGTGGGGCGACCCCGAACGGGACTGGGGCCAGGCCACCTTCGAGGGCGGCGACATCATGCCCGTCGGCAACGGCGTCGTCCTCATGGGCATGAGCGAACGCACCTCCCGGCAGGCCATCACCCAGGTCGCCGCCTCGCTGTTCGAGAACGGCGCGGCCGACCGGGTCATCGTCGCGGGCATGCCGAAACTGCGCGCCGCGATGCACCTGGACACCGTCTTCACCTTCGCCGACCGGGACGTCGTCACGCTCTACCCGAAGATCATGGACTCGGTCCACACCTTCACGCTGCGGCCCGGCGACAAGGCGCCCGGGGTGGAGATCACCGACGAGGGCGGCACCCCGTTCGTGGACGTGGTGGCCAAGGGCCTGGGGCTGCCGAAGCTCCAGGTCATCGAGACCGGCGGCGACGTGTACGCCTCCGAGCGGCAGCAGTGGGACAGCGGCAACAACGCCGTCGCCCTCGAACCCGGCGTCGTCTTCACGTACGACCGCAACACCCAGACCAACACGCTGCTGCGCAAGGCGGGCGTCGAGGTCATCACCATCGTGGGCGCCGAGCTCGGCCGGGGCCGCGGCGGCGGGCACTGCATGACGTGCCCGCTGATCCGGGACGCGGTCGAGTTCTGACGAGGTGTGAACGAACCGGCCACCCCGGGGAAGGGGTGGCCGGTTCGGCATGGTCCGGACGGGTCGGTCAGCCGGCCGAGTCCGGACCCGCCAGCTGCTCGGCGAGCTCCCGCTCGCTCTCCTCCGGCAACGAGGTCTTGAGCACGGTGCCGCCGAACTGGTCGAGCGCCGCGGCGAACTTGTCCTCGGTGATCTTCGATGCCATGACCACGACGGCGGACGAGCCGGGTGCCAGCAGCGACTGGACCTTGTCTCGGAACGTGTTGTCGACGCCCATCTGGTTCAGCTTGCCGATGAGTCCGCCGACGGCGGCGCCCACCACGCCGATTCCCGGCGTGAGGATGATCATGCCGAAGACCATGCCCCAGAGGGCGCCGGCGGTGGCCGAAAGGGCGACCTCCCCCTTCCTCCTGGCCGGGGTGTCCACATGGGTCTTGCCGTCCGCGTCCACCGAGACGACGGCGAGTCCGGTCAGCTCGACCACATGGCTGTCCCCGAGCTTCTGTACCGCGGCGAAGGCCTTGTTCGCGACGGCACGATCGTCGTAGCCGAGGACGATGAGTTCGGACATGCGGCTCTCCTCCTGTGTCAGTACCGCTGTGTCTTGGTGAGCCTCGGGGTCAGCACCGGCTCGGGGGGTTGCCTGCTGATGACCAACGGCTGTTGGCGTTCGCCCGGTTCGAGGTCCTCGGCTCCGACGAACTGCGTCTCGACGACCTTGCCCGAGGGGTCGAGGAAGTCGACCTGGACGGCGTAGGAGGCTTCCTCGTCCGTCTTGTTGGTGATGTTCAGGACGACGGTCAGCACGCCGCCGGTGTCCGCGCGCGGCTTGCCGGTCATCGCGACCTCGTTCCGCGCGTTGCCCGGGGCCTTCACGTCCTTCAGTTCGTCCTCGGCCTCCCGGCGCGTGCGCTCGATCTCCGCGCCGATGGACGCCTTGCGCTCGGCCTCCCGCGCGGAGGCCGAGGCCGCCGCGGAGGAGGCGGACGCGCGGGCGGATTCGACCGCCGCCGCCCCCGACGAGGCGACGGAGGAGGGTAGTTCCCCCGTGAAGCCGGCCGTGTCGGGGGCCGTGGGGCGTTCGCTGAAGGCGGGGCCGCCGGTGTCGTCGTTCCCGGTGTCGCAGGACACGAGACCGACCGCGCCGAGGGCCGTGACGACGACGGCCGCGGCCGCGCTCACCGCCCGTGCGCGGACGGCCCGTCTCGCGCGCGCCGATGTGGGGTTCACAGGATGCGTCCTCTTCTCGTCTGCGTTCGTCGTACGGTCGGTGTGCGGTCCGGATGGGTCGGTGTGCGGTCGTGGTGCGGTCCCGGCGCGGTCGGTGCGGTCCTGGTACGGTCCCCGCGCGGTCGGTGTGCGGTCCTGGTGCGGCCGTCGTCAGTAGCGCAGGACTGCGGCGATGCGGCCCATGTCGAGCAGGGCGTCGTCGCGGACGAACTGGACCTCGGCGCCGGTGTCGAGGGCCCGCTCGACGATCTCGTCGACCATGTCGTCCCGTGACCCGGGCTCGGAGGGCTCGGCGGGTTCCAGATGGCCGCCCTCGTCGCGTACGACGGTCCGGTAGTGGTCCTCGACGGCGAGCAGCCGGATCCGGCCCTCCTTCACCGCCTGCCACACCTCGTCGATGCCGCCGGCGAACTCACGGCGTCCCCGGGCGGCGTCGAGTTCGGCCAGGACGGTGGTCGCCGCGGCGGACTCGCGAGCGACGCGGGCGGGCTCGACGGCCTCCTGGACCGCGGTGGCCGGCCCCTTCGCGAGCCCTCCCTGGTGGATGGGTGCCGCGCCCTGCTGGAACGGTCCGGTGTCCTCCAAGAGGGCGAGGGCGGCCGGTTCACCGATCACGTACAGCGGGCGCGGCGTGGAGGCGAGGACGGCGCGCAGGGCCGTGTGCGCCTCGCGCAGGAACTGGCGGGTGGCCTCGTCCTGGAAGGTGCTGGGCAGGTCGCCGATGCGTTCCTTCCGCTCCGCGTCCGGGTCTTCGAGGCTGCGGGTGAGCGGGAAGCCGTCCCCGGTGTGCTCGGTGACCCGCTCGGGGCTGCCGCTCCACAGCGAGACGCGGTCGGCCGAGACCGCGAGCGCCCAGGAGGGCTGCTCGGCGGCCTGGGCGGCGACGAGGTTCCGGGTGAGGAAGGTGTCGGCGAGGACGACGCGCTCGGGGACCGTCCGGGCCACCGTCCACACGTAGTGCTCCCCCGGGGCCACGAAGATGACCAGGCCGTCCTCGGCATGCGCGAGGTCGGTCTCGGCCACCGCACGGTTCAGCTGGTCCATGACGTCGGCGCGCCGCTCGCGGGTCACGCCCGGGTCGTCCTGGATCGCCTTCTCCGCCGCGGCCACGAGGTTGCGCAGGCGTACGGGGTCCTGGGCGTTGTCCGGCTCGCGGCGGTGCGTGGGCATCACGAGGGAGACAGCGGGGTACGGGCGGGGCTGTCGCAGCTTCGCGAGTACGTCGCTGCTGAGCTCGGGGTCCATGAGGAAGCCTTCCTGGCGAATTCCGGGTCTGCGGGGCGGGGCAGGGGCGGCCGGCTACTCGGGGCCGGCGAGCTGCTCGGCCAGTTCCTTCTCGTCCTCGTCGCTGAGCGAGGTCTTGAGGACGGTGCCGCCGTGCGGCCGCATGGCCACGGTGAACTTGTCGTCGGTGACCTTCGAGGCCATGATCACGACGGCGGCCGAACCGGGCTTGAGAAGGTCCTCCACCTGCTGGCGGAACCGGTCGTCGACACCGGACTTGCTGATCTTCCCGACGAGGCCGCCGAGGGCTGCTCCGGTCAGGAGGCCCACGCCGGGGAGCAGGAAGAGGAGACCGAAGATGGCTCCCCACATGGCTCCGGAGGCGGCGGAGACACCGACGACGCGGCTGTCGGTGTCGACGTGGGTGCTGCCGTCGGCGTCGACGGAGACGATCGCGAGACCGTTGAGATGCACGACGTAGTCGCGTTGCAGCTCCTGCACCGTGCCGTACGCCTGCTCGGCCACCTGGGGGTCGTCGTATCCGATGACGATGAGCTCAGCCATTCCCGCCTCCCGGGAGAAGGGGCCATGAGGTGTCATCGTGTCCCGATATGTCCGCCCTCGCGACTCGGTGTTCCCCTCGATGGACGCACGGGTACCACCCGGGCGCGCACTCGCGCGACCAGGCGGCCGGCCTCCGTCCGCGCAGCCCCGTCCGCGCAGCACCGTCCGTGCGACCCCGTCCGGGCAGCGCCGTCCGTGCGACCCCGTCCGGGCTACGGCCTGTTCAGCGAGATCAGCTCCACGTCGACGGCTTCGCGCAACAGCGCCCGCGCGTGGTCGATCGCGATGCCGCCGCTCAGCCAGCGCATGCTCAGGCCCTCCAGGAGGGCGGTGAGCCCAACGACTCCCAGGTGGGCCGACTGCTCCTCCGCACGTACGGCATCCCCCGCGAGGTGGCCTCCCTCGTCGCCGAGGGCGGCTCCTTCGAGACCGACGGCGAGGGCACCCTCCTCGTCACCGAGAGCTCGATCGTCAACGACAACCGCAACCGCGGGAAGACCCGGGACCGGATCGAGGACGAACTGATCGAGACCCTCGGCGTCGAGAAGGTGGTCCGGCCGGCGGGTGTCCGCGGCGAGGACATCACCCCTCGCCCCCTCTCCCTTTCCCCCGGGAGCCGGTTCCGCGGGGTCCTCGTCGTCCGGACCGTGACGCGTCCGGACGGCGCTGTCGTCTGCCCCGCACGGGCGGGTCTCACAGGGCCCTACGGAGTGTTCACCCCGGGTCGCCCGCCCGCCCGGACATAGTGCGGGGCATGACGCACACCCCCCACTCCCCGCGCACGCGTGCGCGGTCCCGCAGGGCTCTGCTCTGCGCCGCTCTCCTCGCCCTCACCGTCCAGACGACGGCCGTGGCGCCCGCGCTCGCCGAGGGGCCCGGCGGCCGCGGCGGATCCGACTGCGTGCGGACCCAGGGCCACCTCGACGACAGAGCCCGCGAGGTCCAGGACATCACCCGAAAGGCCAAGAAGGACCTCCGGCTGAACGCCGTGCAGGTGCGGGTCACGATCGACGGGCGCGAGGTCCTCACGGACGCGCTGGGCGAGTCCATGACCGGCGTCCCGGCCGAGCCGGACATGCACTTCCGCGCCGGCTCCGTGGCCTTCGCCCATATCGCGACGGCCCTCCTCAGGCTGGTCGAGGAGAGACGGGTCCGACTCGACGACACCGTGGAGCGCTGGCTGCCCGACCTGCCCAAGGCGGACCGGATCACCCTGCGCATGCTGGCGAGCAACACCACGGGCCTCCACGACTACGTCACCGACCCGGAGTTCGGCAAGGAGCTGGGAGCCCACCCGTTCCGGGCGTGGACCCCCGAGCAGCTCGTCGCGTATCCGCTCCGCCACTCCTTCTGGTACGAGCCGGGCAAGAGCTGGAGCTACTCCCACGCCAATTACGTCTACCTGGTCGAGGCGCTCGAGAAGATCACCGGGGTCCGGATCGACCGACTGGTGAAGGAGAAGGTCACGGGGCCGCTGCAGCTGCGGAACACACGGAACAACTTCACGCCCGACATCCCGCGCCCCGTCCTGCACGCGTTCACCTCGGACCGCGGGGTGTACGAGGAGTCCACGTTCTGGAACCCGTCGTGGACCACCGCGCCCGGCGCGGTCATCACCACGCACATCTGTGACCTGGCCCGCTCGGCGCAGGGCATCGGCAGCGGCGAGCTCCTCTCGCCCCGCTCGTACCGCACCCTGGTCAACCCGGGGACGGTCGGTCTCGGCGGCGGGACCCACACGTGTCCCGCCACGATCTGTCTGAAGCAGACCGAGGCGAAGCACTTCGGTCTCGGCGTCATCGTGGTCAACGGCTGGATCCTGCAGAACCCGTCGTTCTCGGGGTACGCGGCCATCCAGGCGTACCTTCCGTCCAAGCGTCTCGCCATCGCGGTCTCGGCGACCAAGACGGCCACCACGCCCGACGGCAACCAGGCCGAGGTGGTCGCCGAGCGGATCGCGGCCGCGCTCGCTCCGGGGGACCCGCTCGCGATCAGCTGATCCCCGGACCGGGCGATCCGGGCAGAGGTTCCGCCGCCGTGAGGTTCCGTCGGAGGAACCTCACGGCGGGAACCTCCCGGCGCAGGCCACAGACCTGCGCGCACGACGGCCGCTCCCGCCGGGTCAGACGGCGGCGCCGCTCTCCAGGATGCCCTTCAGGGTCCGTTCGTCCTTCGGTATCTCCTTGCGCACATGCGGACGGATGACGAGCGGGACGAGTGCCTTCCCGATGCCGTGCCCCTCGAAGTCGAGGGCAAGCGTCACACGGGAGCGTTCGCCGTCGTCCAGTGGCTCGATCGTGCCCTGGATGTCGCCGCGTACGGGTCCGTCGATCCCGTGCACGTGCCAGTGGCGCGGCGGATCGAGCTCGATGACCTGCATGGTCGAGGTGAACTCCCGCCGCCCGAGCCGCCGTGTGACGGCGACCTTCGAGCCGACCGCGATGGGATCGCTCCCGAGCTTACGGACCGAGACCGCGCTCTCCTGCCACTGGGGCAGATGCGTCGGGTCGGTCACGTAGGAGAAGACATCCGCGGGCGGGCGGGAAATGTCGATGGATTCCTTGATGGCAGGCATGGCGCCCTCTTCATCCCCCACGTGGGCTTGGTGCTTCATACAAATCGTCCCATGGGTGCCGGGCCACCGCCACTGCCGGAGACGGGCCCACCGGATTCTCACACCGCGTCCGGTGCCGCTGTGTGACCGGTGTTACGGACCAAGATCCGCCGGGTTGACACAGGTGTAACGGGCATTCCGTACGGTCGGGGCTCGAACGGTTCCACAGAGAGGCGCCCCGGTGACCCGACAGGACACGCCGACCCCCCGGGCCGGTACGGCCGGTACGCCCGACCAGGTGCGGACCGTCTGCTCGTACTGCGGTGTGGGGTGCGGCATGCTCCTCGACGTCGGCGCCGGGCCCGACGGGCGCCGCACCGTCCTCAAGGCGACGGGCGACAAGGACCACCCCGCCAACCGGGGACGTCTGTGCACCAAGGGCGCCACCACCGCCGATCTGCTCGCCGCCCCCGGACGGATGACCACCGCGCTGGTACGGGAGGAGCGCGGGGCCGATCCCGTCCCGGCCGACACCGACCGGACCCTCACCGAGACCGCCCGCCGGCTGCGCGCGATCGTCGACGAGCACGGGCCCGACGCCTTCGCGCTCTACGTCTCGGGCCAGATGAGCCTGGAGGCCCAGTACCTCGCCAACAAGCTCGCCAAGGGCTTCATCGGCACGAACCGGATCGAGTCCAACTCGCGGCTCTGCATGGCGAGCGCCGGCACCGGCTACAAGCTGTCCCTCGGCGCCGACGGCCCGCCCGGCTCGTACGACGACCTCGACCGGGCCGACGTCTTCCTCGTCATCGGCTCCAACATGGCCGACTGCCACCCCATCCTGTTCCTCCGCATGATGGAGCGGGTCAAGGCCGGGGCGAAGCTGATCGTCGTCGACCCCCGGCGCACCGCCACCGCCGACAAGGCCGGCCTCTTCCTTCGCATCAAGCCCGGCACGGACCTCGCGCTGCTCAACGGGCTCCTGCACCTGCTGCACGAGAACGGTCACACCGATCCCGGCTTCGTCGCCGCGCACACCGAGGGCTGGGAGGCGATGCCCGCGTTCCTCGCCGACTATCCGCCCGCCTCCGTCGCCCGTATCACCGGCATACCCGAGGCGGACATCCGTACGGCCGCCGAGTGGATCGGCACGGCAGGCGAATGGACCAGCTGCTGGACCATGGGCCTCAACCAGTCCACCCACGGCACCTGGAACACCAACGCCCTGGTCAACCTGCACCTGGCGACCGGCGCGATCTGCCGCCCCGGCTCGGGCCCCTTCTCCCTCACCGGCCAGCCCAACGCGATGGGCGGCCGCGAGATGGGCTACATGGGCCCCGGCCTCCCCGGCCAGCGGTCGGTCCTGGTGGCCGAGGACCGGGCCTTCACCGAGGAACTCTGGGACCTCCCGCCCGGCACGATCCGCGAGGACGGCTCCGGACAGGGCACCGTCGACCTCTTCCGGCGCATGGCGGACGGCGAGATCAAGGCGTGCTGGATCATCTGCACCAACCCGGTCGCCTCCGTCGGCAACCGCGCCACCGTCGTCGAGGGCCTGCGGGCCGCCGAACTCGTCGTCACCCAGGACGCGTTCGCCGACACCGAGACCAACGCGTACGCGGACGTCATGCTGCCCGCCGCCCTGTGGACGGAGACCGAGGGCGTACTGATCAACAGCGAGCGCAGCCTCACCCTCACCCGGCCGGCCGTCGACCCGCCCGGGGAGGCGCTCGCCGACTGGCGGATCATCGCCCGCATCGCGTGCGCGATGGGGTACGAGAAGGCGTTCTCGTACGACAGCGCCGAGGAGGTCTTCGAGGAGATCAGGCGCGCCGGGAACCCGAAGACCGGCTACGACCTGAGCGGAGTGTCGTACGAGCGACTGCGCGACACCCCCGTCCAGTGGCCGGCCGCGAGCGGAGGTCCGGCACGGAACCCGATCCGGTACGTGGCGGGGGACGGCGACGGGCAGAGGACGGGTCCCGTCTTCCCGACGGCGAGCGGCCGGGCCGTCTTCCACGCCCGACCGCACATCGACCCCGCCGAAATGCCCGACGACGCCTTTCCGTTCGTCCTCAACACCGGGCGTCTGCAGCACCAGTGGCACACCCTCACCAAGACCGGAAAGGTCCCCAGGCTCAACAAGCTCAACCCGGCGCCGTTCGTCGAACTGCACCCCGAGGACGCCTCGCGGCTCGGCCTCGCGGAGGGCGACCCCGTGGAGATCGCCTCGCGGCGCGGGAAGGCCGTGCTGCCCGCCGTGGTCACCGACCGGGTGGCGCCGGGGAGTTGCTTCGCGCCGTTCCACTGGAACGACCTCTTCGGCGACGACCTGTGTGTCAACGCCGTCACCAACGACGCCGTCGATCCGCTCTCCTTCCAGCCCGAGCTGAAGGTGTGCGCGGTGGCGCTGACGAAGGCGGCGGTCCCGGCGCGGACGAACGCCGAGGTCTCGGCGCCGACGAACGCGACGGTCCCGGCGCCGGCCGCGCAGGCCCCGGTGTTTCCCGGGGTCCCCGTGGTCCCTGTGGTCCCTGTGGTCCCTGTGGTCCCGCAGGCGGTCATTCCGGGCGGCGGCCCACCGCCGGGTGCCACGGCGGCCTTCGGTCTCGCACCCACCCCGCCGCCCGTACTCTCCGCCGAGGAGCGGCAGTATCTCGTCGGCTTCCTCGCCGGGCTGGAGTCGGGCGCGCCCGGGGTGCCCGTCCTGCCGCCCGGCGCGCCGTTCCGCGAGGACCACGCCCAGTGGGTGAACGGGGTCCTGGCCGGTCTGTACTCCCGCGCGCCGCAGACCGCCCCCGCTGTCGGCGCGGGCACGGCGGGCCGCGAGGTCGTCGTGCTGTGGGCCTCGCAGACCGGCAACGCCGAGGAGTTCGCGGCCGCCACCGCCGAGCGGCTCCTGTCGGCCGGCCACCGGGCCGCGCTCACGGGCATGGACCAGACCGACCTCACGGCGCTGCCGCCCGCCGCCGACCTGCTGCTGATCACCAGTACGTTCGGGGACGGGGACGCGCCGGACAACGGCTCCGGGTTCTGGGACGCCCTTGCCGCGCCCGACACCCCGCGCCTCGACGGTCGCCGCTATGCCGTACTCGCCCTCGGGGACTCCTCGTACGGCGACTTCTGCGGGCACGGGCGGCGCCTGGACCATCGCCTGGACGAACTCGGGGGCGTCCGCCTGGCGCCCCGTACCGACTGCGAACCCGACTACGAGACCTCCGCTCTCGCCTGGCTCGACCAGGTCCTGGCCGGGCTGTCCGACGAGCCGACGGCGCTGTCCCCCACGCCCGCCCGCCCCGCCCAGGCGCCCGGGGCCGTCCCCGGACCCGCACCCGCACCCGCACCCGCACCCGCACCTGGCCCGGCCCGTCGGTCCGGCCCGGCCACCACTCCCGCCCGGCTCGTCGGCAACCGGCTGCTCAGCCTGCCGGGCGCGGGCAAGGAGGTCCGGCGGTTCACCTTCGACACCAGGGATAACGGAGCGCCGCTCGGCTACGAGAGCGGCGACGCGCTCGGCGTGCGGCCCGTCAACTGTCCCGACCTCGTGGCCGAATGGCTGGCCGTCACCGGTCTCGACGCGGACTCCCCCGTGGACCTGCCCGGCGACGGCCCCGTCGCCTTCGGCGAGGCCCTCCACCGCCACCTCGACATCACCCGTGCCACGCCCGCCCTCCTCGGCTTCGTCACCGAACGGACCGGCGACCGGGACCTCAAGCGACTCCTCCGGCCCGACAACAAGGACGGGCTCGCCCAGTGGACATGGGGCCGGCAGGCCGTGGACGTCCTCGCCGAACACCCGGTCCGCGCCACCGCGCAGGAGTGGGCCGAGGTGCTGGGCCGCCTCAGGCCACGCCTCTACTCGATCTCCTCGAGTCCCCTCACCGACCCCCATCAGGTGTCCCTGACCGTCTCCGTGGTCCGCTACGAGAACCGTCGCGGGCGCCCCCGCAAGGGCGTCTGCTCGCCGTTCCTGGCCGACGCCGCATCCGGCACCGCCGTCCCCGTACACGTCCAGCGCGCCCCGCACTTCCGGCCTCCCGCCGACCCCTCGACCCCGATGGTGATGGTGGGGCCGGGTACGGGCGTGGCGCCGTTCCTCGGCTTCCTGGACGAGCGGCGGGCGCTCGGCCACCGGGCCCCGAACTGGCTCTTCTTCGGCGAGCAGCACCGCGCCACGGACTTCTACTACGAGGAGGAGCTCACCGCCCTCCTCGCCGACGGCACCCTCGACCGGCTCGACACCGCCTTCTCCCGCGACCAGCGCGCCAAGGTCTACGTCCAGGACCGGATGCGCGAGCACGGGCCGCAGCTGTGGTCGTGGCTCCAGTCCGGAGCGCACTTCTACGTCTGCGGTGACGCGGCCCGGATGGCGAAGGACGTCGACCGTGCGCTGCGTGACATCGCGGTGACCCACGGGGGCCTCGACGAGGAGTCGGCGGGGGTGTACGTCAAGCAACTGGCCGCCGACAAGCGGTACGTACGGGACGTGTACTGAGGCCCGCGGCTACTGAGGTCCGCGGCTGCCGAGGTCCGCGGCTGCCGAGTGAGGCGACCGGCGCACAAGGCGGCCGCGGTCACCCTTCGTCGGCCGCCGCCCGGCGCTCCGCGGCCGTCCTCGCCCCTCGGTCCATCAGCAGGCCGACGACCTCCTCCGCCTTCTCGGCGCGGGCGATGTCGAGCGGGGTGAGGTCGTTCCAGCCGATCCCGTCGATGTCCGCGCCGGCGTCCAGGAGCCGTACGGCGACGGCGAGCCGGCCGCCCTGGCAGGCGCCCCAGAACGCCTGGGTGATCTCCTCCGGCGAGGGGGCGGGGTCGGCGGCGAGGCGGGACTCGACCCTGTCGAGGAGGCCGAGGGTCGCGGCGTCCTGGAAGGTGGGGCGGGCACCGAGTTCGAGCAGCCTGCGGGCCGCGCGCCACTGCCCGAAGGCGCGGGCGTCGGCCAGCGGCGTACCGCCGGCGATGACCGCTCCGTCGGCCTCGATGTCGGCTCCGGCGGCGACGAGCGCGTCGATCATCGGGACGTCGTCGTTGCTCGCCGCCCAGTGCAGCGGCGTCTCCCGGTGGGCTCCGGTGAAGCGGGCGTCCGGGTCGGCGCCGGCCCCGACCAGGACGGCGACGGTCTCCGGGCCGCGCGGCCGATGGCCGGGCCAGTCGGTGGCGAGGTGCAGCAGGCTCCGGCCGCCGGGGCCGCGGCCCTCCCGGTCCTCGACGACCCGGGCGCCGGCGAGCCCGGGATGCTCGGCGAGCAGGCCCCGCAGGGCGTCGAGGTCGCCGGTGGCGATGGCCTCGCTGACGGCGACGGCCACCGGGTCCTGGGAGCTGAGGGTACGCGGAGTCGGCATGCCGCCAGGATGCCGCAGTGGGGGCGACGGCGCGCGGACCGGCCCGACCCGCGGTCCCGCGCCCGGGGCGGTCCGGCCGGAGCTGGTTCACCCGCTTGCCGGACCCCAGCTTGACGCTAATGTCGATATATAGGCCACATGTGCATCCTCCGTCCCGCGGTCATCAGGCGGTGGGGCGGCGGAGTACGGAAGGAGCCTCCCATGACCCGTAGATTGCGGGGCGCGATAGCTCTGGCCGGAGTCACCGCCCTCTGTCTGGGCGCCGTGGCGACCAGCGGGGCGGCCCAGCCGGGCGCGGGCTCGGCGGCACAGGGCGACGTGCGGATCGGCCTGCTGCTGCCGGAGAGCAAGACCACGCGGTACGAGAAGTTCGACCGGCCGTACATCGAGGCCAAGATCAAGGAACTGGCGCCGGACGCCCAGATCGACTACTACAACGCCGCCGAGAGCGCCACCACTCAGCAGCAGCAGGTGAACACGGCGCTCGCCAAGGGCGACAAGGTCCTGATCCTGGACGCCGTGGACGCGAAGTCGATCCAGTCATCCGTGCAGAAGGCCCGTGACGCGGGTGTGAAGGTCGTCGCGTACGACCGCCTCGCGCAGGGTCCGGTCGACGCGTACGTCTCGTACGACAACCGCAAGGTGGGTGAGCTGCAGGGCAAGGCGCTCCTCGACGCGCTCGGCGACAAGGCCGGGAGCGGCGAGATCGTGATGCACAACGGGTCGCCGACCGACCCGAACGCGGCGGAGTTCAAGGCCGGCGCGCACTCGGTCCTGGACGGCAAGGTGAAGATCGGCAAGGAGTACGACACGCCGAACTGGGACCCGAACAACGCCAACCAGCAGATGTCCGGCGCGATCAGCGCCCTGGGCAAGGACAGGATCGTCGGTGTCTACTCGGCCAACGACGGACTGGCGGCCGGTATCGCCACCGCGCTGAAGGCGGCGGGCATGAACGTGCCGCTGACCGGTCAGGACGCCCAGCTCGACGCGATCCAGCGGATCCTGCTCGGCACCCAGACGATCACGGTCGAGAAGCCGTACAAGCCGGAGGCGGACATCGCGGCCACGATGGCCGTGAACCTCGCCGAGGGCAAGCCGCTGCCGGCCGACCTGACGCCCACCACCGTCACCAGCGGAAGCGGCGACAAGGTCCCGGCCAACCTGCTCACGCCGGTCGTGGTCGACAAGACCAACATCAAGGACACCGTCGTGAAGGACGGCCTGTACACGGTTCAGGAGATCTGCACCCCGACGTACGCCGCTGCCTGCAAGGACGCCGGGCTCCAGTAGCCGCGCGGCGATTCCGTCCCGGCGCGCAACGACGACGATTCCGTCCCGGCGCGCACCATCGGCGATTCCGTCCCGGCGCGCATCATTCCGCCCGGGCGCACGGCAGGTCCGTCCCGGGCGCTCCGGCCCGGGCGTTCCATCCCGGCGCGCGGCCTTCCGCCCCCGTGGGGCGGAGCGGCCCGCGCGGGGCGAGCGGAGGAGGCGGTTCCTTTGCCGGAGCCACCCGTGCTCTCACTACGGGGGATCTCCAAGCGGTTCGGCGCGGTCCAGGCGCTGAAGGACTTCGATCTGGACGTCCACCCCGGCGAGGTGGTCGCCCTGGTCGGCGACAACGGCGCCGGCAAGTCCACCGCCGTGAAGTCGATCGCCGGGGTGAACCCGCCCGACGAGGGCGTCATCACGTGGGAGGGGAGGCCGGTCTCCATCCAACGGCCGCACGACGCCCAGAACCTCGGGATCGCCACCGTCTACCAGGACCTGGCGCTGTGCGACAACCTCGACGTGGTCGCCAACCTGTTCCTCGGCCGGGAGCTGCGGCGCTTCGGCGTACTCGACGAGGTCCGCATGGACCGGCGTGCGCGGGAGCTGCTGGACACCCTGTCCATCCGCATCCCGAGCGTCCGCATCCCCGTCGCCTCCCTCTCCGGCGGTCAGCGCCAGACGGTGGCGATCGCCCGCTCGCTGATCGGCGCGCCGAAGGTCGTCATCCTGGACGAGCCCACCGCCGCCCTGGGCGTGGAGCAGACGGCCGAGGTCCTCGACCTGGTCGAGCGGCTCCGCGAGCAGGGCCTCGGCACCATCCTGATCAGCCACAACATGGTGGACGTGATGGCGGTCGCCGACCGGATCGCGGTGATGCGCCTCGGCCGGAACAACGGCTTCTTCGACAAGCGCTCGACGACCGCCGAGGAGATCATCTCGGCGATCACGGGGGCCACCGACAGCGCCGTCACCCGCCGCCAGGCCCGTAAGCGGGAGCAGGAGGAGGACCGATGAGACGCGACCGAGGCCGCGGCCCCTCCGGCGCCGACGACTCCGCGAGCCAGGAACCGGCACCCGGTGCCGTGCCCGCCGTCGACGCCCGTCTCCTCGTCCGCGAGGAGGGTCTCAAGGGGTACGTGGGCGAGTTCCGGCGCAAGATGCGCAGCGGTGAGCTGGGGTCGCTGCCCGTCGTGCTCGCCGTGATCATCATCTGGACGGTGTTCGGCAGTCTGAACAGCACCTTCCTGTCGGCCCAGAACCTGTCCGACCTCAGTCAGCAGATCGTCGGCACGGGCATGATCGCGGTCGGGATCGTCTTCGTCCTGCTGCTCGGCGAGATCGATCTGTCCGTCGGCTCGGTCAGCGGGCTGTGCGCCGCGATCTTCGCCGTGCTCAACGTCCTGAACGGCATGAACGAGTGGCTCGCGCTGCTCGTCGCCATCGCGGGCGGCGCCGCCGTCGGGCTGATCCAGGGGTTCTTCTTCGCGAAAGTCGGCGTACCGGCGTTCGTGGTGACCCTGGCGGGAAACCTCGCCTGGAACGGGCTCATGCTCCAGGTGCTCGGCACCAGCGGCACGGTCAACATCCCCAGCGAGAGCGTCGTCTCCAAGCTGTACTCGACGATCTACCACAGCCCGGCGGCCGCCTACGTGACGGCGGCGGTCGGGGTCGGACTGTTCCTGGCGGCCTCGCTCCTGGACGCCCAGCGCCGGAGGGCGGCCCGGGTGCCGTTCCGGCCGATCGCCGAGATCGTCCTGCGTACGGTCGTCATCGCCGCGCTCGCCTTCGCCACGGCGTACATCCTCAACCAGTACCAGGGACTGCCGCTCGCGCTCCTGATCTTCCTGATCCTGCTGGTGCTCCTGGACTTCGTGCTCCGGCGCACCACGTACGGCCGCCGGATCTTCGCGGTCGGCGGCAACATCGAGGGCGCGCGCAGGGCGGGCATCAGCGTGCCGTTCGTCCGGATGACGGTCTTCTCGATCGCCGGCACCATGGCGGCGATCGGCGGCCTCTTCCTCGCCGGGCAGATCCAGTCCGCGAGCCAGACCTCCGGCGGCGGCAACCTCCTGATGAACGTGATCGCCGCGGCCGTCATCGGCGGCACGAGCCTCTTCGGCGGCCGCGGCACCGTCTGGTCGGCGCTGCTCGGTGCGCTGGTGATCGGCTCCATCCAGTCGGGCATGAACATCATGGGCGTGAGCAACGCCGTCCAGTTCATGATCACGGGCTCGGTCCTGCTGGCCGCCGTGGTGGTCGACTCCCTGTCCCGCCGCACCCAGAAGGCGGCGGGCAGGGCGTGATCGTACGGGCCCGGTTCAGGGCCCGTCGGTGTCCTGGGTGCCGGGGCCGATACGGAGCTCGAAGTCACCGTCGTACTGCTCGTGGCCGGCGATCACGGCGAGTTCGACGACCTCCACACCCACCTCGCCCCGGACGATCAGCGGGTCCCTGCGGAGGTCCCGCATCAGCGCCACGCACATGCCGATCATCACCAGGACGAACGGTGCCGCCACCAGGATCGTGAGGTTCTGCAGGCCCGCGAGGGCGTCGCCCTGGCCGTCGCCGATGAGGAGCATGATGGCGGCGACCGCGCCGGTCACCACGCCCCAGAACACCACCACGGGGCGGGTGGGTTCGAACGCGCCCCGCTGGGAGAGCGTGCCCATGACGATCGAGGCGGCGTCCGCGCCCGACACGAAGAAGATGCCGACGAGGACCATCACGAGCAGGCTCATCGTGCCGGTGATCGGGAACTCCTGGAGCACGCCGAAGAGTTGTCCCTCCGGGGTCGTCTCGCCCGCCAGGTCGCCCTGTTCGCTGAGCTTCATCGCCGTACCGCCGAAGATGGCGAACCACACGAGGCTGACGGTGCTGGGCACCAGGATGACGCCGCCGACGAACTGGCGGATGGTGCGGCCCCGGCTGATCCGGGCGATGAACATGCCGACGAAGGGCGTCCAGGAGATCCACCAGGCCCAGTAGAAGACGGTCCAACTGCCCAGCCAGTCATGGATCTCCGCGCCGCTGGTGGCCTCCGTGCGGCCGGCGAGCTGCGGCAGGTCGTCGATGTAGGCGGCGATCGAGGTGGGCAGCAGGTCGAGCACGATGATGGTGGGGCCCGCGATGAACACGAACAGGGCGAGCACCCCGGCGAGCACCATGTTGATGTTGGAGAGCCACTGGATGCCCTTCTCCACACCGGACACGGCGGAGAAGACGAAGGCCACGGTCAGTACGCCGATGATGGCGACGAGCAGCCCGGTGCCGGTCTTCTCCATCCAGCCCAGCTCCTCGAAACCGCTGCCGATCTGGAGCGCGCCCAGACCGAGCGAGGCGGCGGAGCCGAACAGCGTGGCGAAGATGGCCAGGATGTCGATGACCCGGCCGGGCCCGCCGTATGCCGCCTTCTCTCCGATCAGCGGGACGAACACGGCGCTGATGGTCTGCCGGCGCCGCTTGCGGAACGTGGAGTACGCGATGGCGAGTCCCACGACCGCGTAGATCGCCCACGGGTGGAGGGTCCAGTGGAAGAGCGTGGTGGCCATGGCGGTCTGCATGCGCTCGGCCGAGTCGACGGGCTGGGTGCCGGGCGGCGGGGTGCCGTAGTGGGCGAGTGGCTCGCTCACCCCGTAGAACATCAGGCCGATACCCATACCGGCGCTGAACATCATGGCGATCCATGACACCGTCCGGAACTCCGGGCCCTCGCTCTCCTGGCCGAGCGTGATCCGGCCGTAGCGGCTGATGGCCAGCCAGAGCGCGAAGACGACGAAGCCGGACGCGGCCAGCATGAACGCCCAGCCGCCGTTGCGGATCAGCCCGTCGAGGAGGTCGCTCGACGCGCTCTCCAGGCTGTCGGTGGCCGTGGCGCCCCAGACGACGAACGCCACGGTGAGAACCGCGGTGACACCGAACACGATCCGGTCGGTACGGGCGCGATGGTGGTGGTCGGGGCGGCCCGGGAGGTCCGCCGTCACCGACAGCCCTTCCCTCCCGCCCCGTTCGGCGCCTGGTCGGCGGCCGTCCGGCCCCTGATCTTCCTGCGACACAGATGCCACCTTTCACGGGCAAAGCGGTATTTCATCATAAACCTGACGATGTCTCTGTAAGGCAGTACCACAGCCGGGGCCGTACCGTGCGGACCAACAGACCCCGACGGCTTGACCGATGACCGCGGGTGGCCGACGGCGGGCCGACGTATCCTCGCCCCGGGCACCCCGAACAGGGGACGGACGAGCACGGCGGAGCAGGGAGAGGTCGGTACGGGTGACGGACGGACGACGGACCGACGCGACGGCCACGGGCAACGGGACGGCTCCGGGCGACGGGACGGCTCCGGCTCCGCTGAGCACGCGCGCGCGTGAGGCGGTCCTTCAGCGGATCGTGGACCGGCGGTACGCGCAGGGCGCCCGCCTCGTCGAGCGAGAGGTCGCGGAGGAGCTCGGCATGTCGCGCGTACCGGTGCGCGAGGCCCTGCGCGCACTGGTCACCGAGGGCCTCCTGGAGCTGCTCCCGCACAGCGGCGTACGCGTCCGGCGTCTGGAACGCGCCGACGTGGAGCACCTGTACGAGGTGTGGGAGCCGCTCACGATCCAGGCGTCCCGGCTGGCGGCGCGGGCGTGCGCGGCGGGCGACACCGCGGGACTCGCCACCCTCGACGCGGCGCTGCACCAGGCCGAGTCGGCGGCCGCCGCGGACGAGGCGACACGCGAGGTGGCCGCGCACACGGCCTTCCACGAGAGCATGGTGGCCATGTCGGGCAACCCGCTGCTGGCCCGCACGATGGAGCAGCTGAGCTGGCAGCTGCGGCTCGTGTTCGGCCTGCGCGAGGAGCCCGCGCACATGCGGGCCCAGCACGCCGAGATGTACCGGCACATCGCCGCGGGGGACGCGGAGGCGGCCGCGGCGAGCACGCTGCTGCACGTGCGGGACAGCAGGGCGGTCGCCCTTCGGTCCCTCTTCGGCGACGCCTGAGGGCTTCGCCGCCGCCCGCCACGGAGTATTCGTATACCAAGAAGGCCCGTCGCGCACCCCCGAATGGACCCAGGCGCCTCACAACCCTCCCGGAACGGGTGTTTCCGGTTCTCTGGATCACCGCCCTTGTCCGCCGCCTCAGCTTGGTATACAAAACGGGGAAGCCGTCGGCCCACTCCCCAAGGAGCACCCATGTGCGTCGAAGCCACCCCGCCGCCCTCCAGCAGGCTGACCCGCCGCGGCATCCTCGCCGGAGCGGCCGCCCTCGCCGGCACCATGGCCGCGGCGGGACAGGCGACCGCCGCCGCCGGTGACCGGGGAGCCGCCTCCGGTCGCCGTGTTCCCGGCCCCACCGCGCGCGTGGGACACCTCGTGATCCAGGGCGGCACGCTCCTGGACCCGGCCACCGGCGAGGTCACCGAGAACGCCGTCGTCGTCATCGAGGACGGCACCGTCCGGGCCGCCGGCCGCCGGGGCAGCGTCGCCGTGCCGCAGGGCGTCGAACTGCTCGACGCACACGGCCGCTGGATCCTGCCGGGCCTGGTGGACGCGCACATCCACCTCAGCACCGCCGCCGAGGCGCGCGACGCCGTCCGCAAGGGCGCGACGAGCGCGCGCAGTGGATCGACCTCCTTCTACCAGGACATCGCCGTCCGCGAACTCGCCCGGCACAGCCCCGCGCTCGCGCCGCGGCTGAAGGCCGCCGGCGTGTTCGTCACCCCGAACCTCGGCGACACCGTGCTCGCCGACCCCGATCTGACCCCGCTCGCCCGCCTCAAGGACGGAGTGCGCTCGGCCGAGGCGCTGCGGCGGGTGGTGGAGGTGAACCTCGCCCGGGGCGCGGACGTGATCAAGACCCGGGTCAACGAACGCGCCGGGCTCCCGGAGCAGGACCCGCTCGCCCAGGTCTACTCACGCGCACAGCTCGCCGAGATCGTCGCGGCGGCCCGACGGCGCGGAAAGGGCGTCCTCTGCCACAGCTACAGCGAGCAGGGCTGCCACGACGCCGTCATGGCGGGCATCCGCTCCCTGGAGCACGGCGCGTGCGTCGGCGAGCGGACGCTGCGCGAAATGCGGCGCCGGGGAACGTACTTCACGCCCACCCTCACCGCCATCGCCGGCCTGGCGGAGTCCTCGGACCCGGTCCTCGCCGAGCGCGGACGGACGTACCTCCCGGTCCTGAAGCGAGCGGTGCTCGCCGCACACGAACTCGGAGTACCGCTGGCCGCGGGCACCGACTCGTCCGGCGGAGTGGTGGACCCGATCGGCGGCGAGGTCGAACTGATGCACTCCGCGGGCCTGTCACCCCTCGACGCGATCCGCACGGCGACGACGGGCGCGGCCCACCTCCTGGGCCTCACCCGCACGGCGGGCCGCCTCACCCGCGGCTGCGCGGGCGACGCCCTCCTGCTGTCGGGCGACCCGCTGGCGGACCTGACGGTGCTGAAGCGGCCGGTCGCGGTGGTACGGGCGGGGATCGTGACCTGAGACGTCCGAGCCGGGCCGGCACGCCCGTCCGCCCGCCTGCCCGTCCGCCCGCCTGCCCGTCCGCCCGTCCGCCCGTCCGCCTGCCCGTCCGCCCGCCTGCCCGCCTGCCCGCCTGCCGATCGGCCCGCCTGCCCGCCTGCCCGCGGCTCGATCCGCTCCGCGCTGCCCTCACCACGACAACGTCGTGGCCCCGTCCCCCGAAGGAGTCCCCATGCAGTCGTCCTCGTCCTCACCCTCGCCTTCGTCGTCGTCCTCCCCCGGCGCGCTGTCCCGTCGCACGATGCTGGCGGGAGCCGCGGCTCTCGCAGGCGCGACGGCCACCGCGGCCGCCACGGCCGGGCCCGCGCAGGCGGTGCCCCCGGCCGCCGCCGAAGCAGCGGCGACCGGTGACGCGGGGCGTCGGGCCAGGACGGTCGTCTTCCGTGACGTGCGCCCGTTCGGCGCGGCGAAGGCCAGGGACCTGGTGGTCGTCGACGGCCGTGTCTCGGACCGTCCGGCGCCGCACGGCGCGAAGGTCGTCGACGGAGGCGGCCGGATCGCGCTGCCGTCGCTCGTGGATGCGCACATCCACCCCGACAAGACGACCTGGGGCGGCTCGTGGGTGTCGAGGCGTCCGGCGAGCGCGATCGCCGACTACGTGGCGCAGGACGTGGAACTGTTCCGCAGCCAGCGGCGCCCGGTGGTCGAGCGGGCGTACGGGCTGATGTCGCACGCCGTGTCCCGGGGCACGCGCGGCATGCGCGCCCACGCCGACGTGGCACCTGCATACGGTCTGGCCGGGGTGGAGGGCGTGGCGGAGGCGCGAGAGCGGTTGCGCCACGCCCTCGACGTCCAGATCGTGGCCTTTCCGCAGCACGGGGTGATCCGGACGCCGGGGACGGCCGCGCTCCTCGAGAAGGCGGCGCGCGAGGGTCTCATCGACATGATCGGCGGCATCGACCCGATCGGCTTCGACGACGCCCTCGACGAACAGCTGGACGTCGTGTTCGGCATCGCGGACCGCCATGGCGTGGGCGTGGACATCCACCTGCACGATCGCGGGGAGAAGGGCATGAAGGCGATGCGCGGCATCGTGGACCGCACGCGGGCGCTGTCGCTCGCGGGGAAGGTCACGGTCAGCCACGTGTTCTGCCTGCCGGGCCTGACGGACCGTGAACTTGATTCGATCGCCGCCGACTTGGGAGATCAGGACATCGCTCTGACCACGGTCGCGCCGTCCGACTCGCTGGTCCTGCCGATCGCGCGCCTGCGGGAGCACGGGGTGCGGGTCGGCCTCGGGTCGGACGGTGTGCGTGACTCGTGGAGCCCGTTCGGGAACGCCGACATGATGCACCGGGCGCACATCCTCGGCTGGGTGACGGATGTACGCCTGGACGACGAGCTGGCGGGCTGTTACGACGTAGCGGCACACGGCGGCGCGGACGTCATGGGGCTGGCGCACGCGGACTTCAAGGCCGGCGCCCCCGCCGACTTCGTCCTGGTCCGGGGTGAGTGCCTGCCGCAGGTGGTCGTGGACATGCCTCGCCGCGACCTGGTGGTGCACGGCGGTGTCGTGGTGGCCCGGGACGGCGAGTTCCTGGCCTGAGGGACGACCGGGGGGGTGGTCGGGCACCGCACGCGGGTGCCCGACCGACCGGACTCGCCCTGACCGGCCCTTCTACAGGTACGGCCGGGTGATCAGCTCGAACGCGTGACCGCCGGGGTCCTTGAAGTAGACCCCGCGGCCACCGTGTTCGCTGTTCGTCTCGCCGGGCCGCTTCATCTGGGGGTCGGCCCAGTGCTCGACGCCCTGCTCGCAGAGCCGCCCGTACGCCCGCTCGAAGAGCTCGTCGTCGACGAGGAAGGCGTAGTGCTGCATCTGGATGTCCACCGGGGGCTCGGCGAACTGGATGAGCACGCCGTCGGCGAGCTGGACGTTGACGAAGGGGCCCCAGGACGGCGCTTCGGGGAGTTCCAGCAACTCCCGGAAGAACCGCGCCGACTCGTGGCGGTCCTTGGCGGCGATGATGGTGTGGTTGAACGTGACTGCCATGTGGATGACCTCGCTGTTGATTCGACACGAAAAAGGACTCGTCGCAGTGCCTGAGCACTGGGGGTCCGCGTGCCGAACCGTGGGGGTGCTTTCGACGCACCCGCGGAGCGGTCAGTCGTCCACCGGATGGCCCGTCTGTGTATGGCGTCGAATCGCCGGTCCGGTGTTCACGTCGCAGGACGTTACGTGATCGAACTCGTACTGACAAGCGGACAGAACGCCGGGCGCGCACCGCCGAGTTGAGCGAGGAGGTCGTGCGCGGAGCCTTGCCACTCCCTTGGGGTCACCCTATTCTCCCGGCGGGAAAGCGCTTTCTTTCTCTCTGTGGCCGCCTCGGCCTGTCCGTGGCGGCCACGGCGAGGCCTGCCCATGGGCGGTTGCCTCTGCACCGAACGACGTTCCGCAAGCACGGCACGGCTCTGCGTTGCACCGCATTCAGGAACCACCCCCAGCGTTCGAAGACGAGAAGGACGGCAAGCATGAGACGACCAGTCGCACTTCGGCTCCACGCGGCACTGGCCACCCTGGCCCTCGCGGCCGCGACCGGCGTGGTGTTGTCGATGCCCCAGGCATCGGCGGCCACCGGTGGCGCCACCGGATACGCGACCCAGAACGGCGGGACCACCGGCGGCGCCGGCGGTCAGACCGTGCGGGCCACCACGGGGACCGCGATCCACGCGGCCCTGTGCGGGCGTGCCAGCAGCAGCACCCCGATCACCATCGAGGTCGAGGGGACGATCAACCACGCCAACACCACCAAGGTGTCCGGCACCAGTTGCAACACCGCGGACGGCGTGATCGAGCTCAAGCAGATCAGCAACGTCACCCTCGTCGGGGTCGGTGCCGGCGCCGTCTTCGACCAACTCGGCATCCACATCCGCGAGTCCAGCAACATCATCATCCAGAACGTGACCGTCCGGAACGTCAAGAAGTCGGGCTCGCCGATCTCCAACGGCGGCGACGCCATCGGCATGGAGAGCGACGTCCGCAACGTCTGGGTCGACCACACCACCCTGGAGGCGTCGGGCGGCGAGTCGGAGGGCTACGACGGGCTCTTCGACATGAAGGACAACACGCAGTACGTGACCCTGTCGTACAGCATCCTGCGCAACTCCGGGCGGGGTGGCCTCGTCGGCTCCAGCGAGACCGAGCTGTCGAACAGCTTCATCACGTACCACCACAACCTCTACGAGAACATCGACTCTCGCGCTCCCCTGCTGCGCGGCGGCACCGCCCACATGTACAACAACCACTACCTGCGGATCAACGAGTCCGGCATCAACTCCCGCGCAGGGGCCCGCGCCAAGGTCGACAACAACTACTTCGAGGACTCCAAGGACGTCCTGGGCACCTTCTACACCGACGCGGCCGGGTACTGGCAGGTCGGCGGCAACATCTTCGACAACGTGACCTGGTCCGCGCGCAGCGCCGAGAACAACCCGGCGGGACCGGACCCGCAGTCCAACACCACCGTCGCCATCCCGTACGCCCACACCCTGGACTCCGCCGCCTGCGTGCCGGACGTCGTCGGCCGAACGGCCGGTGCCGGCAAGGGGCTTCTCGTGTCGAACGGCAGCTGCTCGCCGCAGACCCCCAGCCCGACACCCACGCCGACGCCGACGTCCTCGTCGCCCACTCCGACCCCGACCCCGACCACTCCCACCCCCACGCCCACCAACCCCGGTGGGACCAACCTCAGCATCGGGGCCGGCTCCGACGGTTCGAGCAAGGCCGACGGCACGAGCTACGGCAACGTGCGGGACGGCGACCTCGGCACGTACTGGTCGCCGGCCGGATCGACCGGCTCGGTGTCCATCAAGTGGGGCTCCGCCACCACCGTGTCCGCGATCACCATCCGTGAGGCGGCCGGTTCCGCCGGTGCCATCGGCTCCTGGCGCGTCCTCAACGGCGACACCGGGGCCGTCCTCACCTCGGGCAGCGGGGCCGGGGTCATCGCCGTTCCCCGCACCGCACTCAAGAAGATCACCTTCGAGATCGTCGGCTCGACCGGCACCCCCCGCGTCGCCGAGTTCGAGACCTACGCCGGGTAGGGAGCGGCTCGGTGCGCCGACCGACCGCGTCGGCGTCAGCGTCGGCGTCGGTACCGGTCCGGGTTCGGGGCGATCGCAGCCCCGGGCCCGGACCGGCCGCACGTCGGGGCCAGATGTGCCAGTGGTCGTGGGACAGCCCGTCGACGGTGGCGTCGACGAGCATCATCCGGTCGGTCTCGTCGGTGGTGCCCTCGAAGGCGATCCCGGCGGCCTTGCGGACGGTGCTGGAACCGCCGTCGGCCCCGACCGCGTACCGGCTTCCGCGTACTCGGCCGTCCTCCAGGCGTACCGTGCACGCCTCTTCGTCCTGGGCGATCTCCACGGCGCGGGCCCCGAAGTCGTCGCGCACGCCGAGGCGTTCGACGGCGTCGTGGAGGAGCGCGGTGGTGGCGTACTGCGGGAGCAGGAGGACGTCGGGGCAGGGGGTGCCGATGCCGTCCGGGGCGGTGGCGTGCATCTGCCAGGCCTTGGTGAAGGGGCCGACGTGGAGGCCCATCGACGGGTAGGCGCCGCCTGCCGCCCGGGCGGCCTCGGCCAGGCCCAGATCGTCGAGGACCTCCAGGGTGCGAGACGGGACGCCCTTGGCCCGTGAGCCCTGGAAGCGCTTCTCGTCGCGCTCGACCAGGCGTACCGGGACCCCTCGGCGGGGCAGGTCGAGCGCGAGGCCCACGGGCCCGGCGCCGATGACGGTGACGGCGGCGTCGAGCGCTCTCGGCGACGCCTTCCCTGTGTCGTTCGATTCCGGCATGTCCGATGCTCCTCGCCGTCCCCGGGCACGCGAACGGATGCGCGCACCTCACCCCTTTTCGGATACAGCGAAACCGAAATTCGTGGCGCACGACGCGCGCCACGTGGGGGGATGCGGGCTCCGAGGCAACGGGCGTTGCGTAGGCTCGAACAGAGCGTTCCGCGCACCCGCACCGCGCCGCCCGTACGACGAGGAGGACCCTCCCATGAACACCGCCGACGAGGGACGGCCGCAGCAGCTGGACGCGGCCAGCGTCCTCAACGCGAAGACCACCCTCCTCCAGCTTCTCGCGCGGGCGGGGGTCTACACCGGCGACGCGGAGGAACTCATCGGGCTCGTCGAGGCGGGCGCGCTCGCCATGGCGCACACGGAGATCACGGCGGTCGCCGAAGCGCGGGGAAGCACTCCGCGGGAGAAGGGGGACGAGAAGAGGGGCGACGACGGCGAGCAAGAGGAGCTCTACGCATCGGGCTGGGCCGACGGCGCCCTGGCCGTCACCGAGGAACTCGGCGCCATCGCCGAGCGGGCGTTGGTCCGCGCCGTCACCACCGGCCCGTCTGCCGACTCCCCCGACGAGCGACCCCCCGTCGGGCGGGCGGAGATGGAGCGGGCCAAGGTGGCCGTCACGCCGCTCTACCTCTCGTTCGCCGATGTCTCCGACCTCGACCCGGAGGTCACCGAACAGGTGCTCGGCGCGGTCCTGCGCACGATGAGCCCGCGTCAACGCGCCGGGTATCCGGGGCGGCTGACGCGGTTCGCCTCCGCCCACCAGGCGCACCTGGAGCGGCTGTACGCGGAGTACGGTCCGGGCAGCCCGATCGCGATCCACGGCCGCTACTCCCTCGTCCACTCCCCCACCAGCGTGGCCGTACTGGAGCGCCTGGCCGAGACCCCGTCGGCCCTGCACGAGGAGTGGGACGCTGCCGAACTCCCGCCGGCCTGGCTGGACGGCCTGACGACGGCGTGGGGGGCGCCGGCCTGACGACGGGGCGGCGGGGCCCGCCCGCGGGGGCCCTCGAAGCCCCCGCCCCCAACTCGGCTCCACCGCAGAGCCGTTGAGGACCTCTCACCTGATGTGGCACCACACATTCGCGATTCCACCACCGGAAATACTTAGGTTAGGCTAAGTTAAGTTTCGGTGCGTCGACTTGGGGTGTGTACCCCCGGTGTGCGCCACGTCCCCATTCATCAGGAGAGACGGAAGAACATGACCTTACGGGTCGCGGTGGCCGGAGCCAGTGGCTATGCCGGTGGGGAGATCCTCCGCCTGATCGCCTCACATCCCGGTCTCGACATCGGCGTCCTCGCCGCGCACAGCAGCGCCGGCCTCACACTCGGCCAGGTGCAGCCCCAGGTGACCTCGCTCGCCGACCGGGTGCTGACGGAGACGTCGGCGGAGGCGCTCGGCGGACACGACGTCGTGTTCCTCGCCCTGCCGCACGGGCAGTCGGGCGCCCTCGCCGCGAAGTTGGGGGGTGACACCCTGGTCGTCGACTGCGGGGCGGACTTCCGGCTGCGCGACCCGGTCGAGTGGAAACGTTTCTACGGCTCCGAGCACGCGGGCACCTGGCCGTACGGGCTCCCCGAGATGCCCGGCGCCCGGGACGACCTGAAGGGGGCCACCCGGATCGCCGTCCCGGGGTGCTACCCGACCGCCGTCACCCTCGCGCTCTACCCCGCGCACGCCGCCCGCCTCGTGGAACCCGAGGTCGTCGTCGTCGCGGCCGGCGGGACCTCGGGGGCGGGCCGGGTGGCCGAGCCCCGTCTGCTCGGCTCCGAGGTGATGGGGTCGATGACCCCGTACGGCGTCGGCGGCGGTCACCGGCACACCCCCGAGCTCACCCAGAACCTCTCCCTCGTGGCGGGCGAGCCGGTGACCGTGTCCTTCACCCCCACCCTCGCCCCGATGCCCCGCGGGATCCTCGCCACCTGCTCCGCCCGGCTGCGCCCGCACGTGGCCGCCGAGGGCGGTCTCGGCGAGGTCCGTGAGGTCTTCGAGGCCGCGTACGCGACCGAACCGTTCGTCCGGCTGCTACCGCAGGGCCAGTGGCCGTCCACGGCCTCGGTGCTCGGATCCAACACGGTGCACGTGCAGGTGGCCCTCGACCCGGCCGCCCGCCGACTCGTCTGCGTGAGCGCGATCGACAACCTGACGAAGGGCACCGCCGGTGGCGCGGTGCAGAGCATGAACGTCGCCCTCGGCCTGCCCGAAGGGCTCGGCCTGCCCATGAATGGAGTGGCTCCGTGACCGTGACCGCCGCCCGAGGATTCCTCGCCAGCGGGGTGGCCGCCGGCATCAAGACGTCCGGCGATCCCGATCTCGCCCTGGTGGTGAACCAGGGCCCCGCACCGGCCGCCGCGGGGGTCTTCACCTCCAACCGGATCCAGGCCGCACCGGTCCACTGGTCGCGGCGGGTCCTCGCCGAAGGCCGGGTCTCCGCGGTCGTCCTGAACTCCGGCGGCGCCAACGCGTGCACCGGCCCGGCCGGCGCCGGCGACGCCCGGACGATGGCCGAGCAGACGGCCCTCGCCGTCGGCGTCACCCCGGACGACGTGGCCGTCTGCTCCACCGGGCTCATCGGCGTCCCGCTGCCCATGGACCGGATCACCGCCGGAATCGCCCTCGCGGCGCAGCGGCTCGCCTCCGACGGCGGCGAGGACGCGGCCGTCGCGATCAAGACGACGGACTCGGTGCACAAGACGGCCGTCGTCTCCCGCTCCGGCTGGACGGTCGGCGGGATGGCGAAGGGCGCGGGCATGCTCGCCCCCGGTCTCGCCACCATGCTCGTCGTCCTCACCACCGACGCCGTGGCGGCCGATCCGTCGCTCGACGCCGCGCTGCGCGCCGCCGTACGGACCACCTTCGACCGGGTGGACTCCGACGGCTGCATGTCCACGAACGACACCGTGCTGCTGCTCGCCTCGGGCGCCTCCGGCGTGACCCCGGCGGACGGGGACCTCGCCGAAGCGGTGCACGCCGTCTGCCTCGACCTCGCCCGGCAGCTGATCGCCGACGCCGAAGGCGCGTCGAAGGAGATCGAGGTGGCCGTCGTCGGCGCCGCGTCCGAGGACGACGCCGTCACCGTGGGCCGCTCGGTCGCCAGGAACAACCTCCTCAAGTGCGCCCTGCACGGCGAGGACCCGAACTGGGGCCGGGTGCTCTCGGCTATCGGCACCACCGACGCCGAGTTCGACCCCGACCGCCTCGACGTGGCCATCAACGGCGTGTGGGTCTGCCGGGACGGCGCGGCAGGAGAGCCCAGGGAGAAGGTCGACATGTCCGGCCGCCGGATCACGATCACGGTCGACCTGCGCGCCGGGGAGGCGTCCGCGGAGATCTGGACCAACGACCTGACGGCCGAGTACGTGCACGAGAACAGCGCCTACAGCTCATGAGCCGAGGGGGTACGAGAATGAGGACGCTCGGCGAGCAGCCTGCCGTACGACGTGTGGAGGCCGTCGGCCTCCCGTCCACGGACGTCCCCTGGTCCGAGGAGCTCCAGGGCCGGACCGTCGTCGTCAAATGCGGTGGCAGCACCCTGGAGGACCCGGCGCTCCGGCGGTCGTTCGCCCAGGACGTCGTCGAGCTGTGGCAGGCGGGCCTGCACCCGGTCGTGGTGCACGGGGGTGGTCCCCAGATCAGCTCGATGCTCGACCGCCTCGCCCTGGAGGTCCGGTTCGAGGCGGGCATGCGGGTGACCACGCCGGAGGCCATGGACGTCGTCCGTATGGTGCTGACCGGGCAGGTCCAGCGGGACCTGGTCGGCGCCATCAACGCCCACGGGCCCTTCGCCGTCGGCATGTCGGGCGAGGACGCCCACACCCTGACCGCCGTACGCCGCCCGGCGTGGGTGGACGGCCGGGCCGTCGACATCGGTCTCGTCGGCGACATCGTGGACGTGGCCCCGGACACCGTACGGAACCTCCTCGCCGGCGGCCGCATCCCGGTGGTGTCCCCCGTCGCACGCGGTGCCGACGGGCAGATCTACAACGTGAACGCCGATCTCGCGGCCTCGGCCCTCGCCGTCGCCCTCGGCGCCGACCGGCTGGTGATGCTCACCGACGTCCCCGGCCTGTACGCGGACTGGCCGCGCAGCACCGAGGTGGTCTCCCGGCTGACGGCCGACGAGCTGGAGACGCTGCTCCCCGGGCTCGCGGGCGGGATGCTGCCGAAGATGGAGGGCTGCCTGCGGGCGGTCCGGTCGGGAGTCGGACGGGTCCACGTCCTCGACGGGCGTACCCCGCACGCCGTCCTCCGGGGCGTCCTCACGGAGGAGAACCCCGGCACCACGGTCCTGCCCGACGCCGTCCCAGCAGACGTCCCGGCCGCCGCGCCGCACGAGGAGGAGACCCCCGCATGACCGTCACCGTTCCCCTCAGGGACCGCTGGCGTGCCGTGATGATGGACACCTACGGCACTCCCCCGCTGGCCCTTGTCCGTGGCGAGGGCCGCACCGTCTGGGACGAGTCCGGCCGTGCGTACACGGACTTCACCGGCGGGATCGCGGTCAACACCCTCGGGCACGCCCACCCCGCCGTGGTGGCGGCCGTCACCGACCAGGTCGCACGGCTCGGTCATGTGTCGAACCTGTTCGTCGCCGAGCCGCCGGTGGCGCTCGCGGAACGACTCCTCGGGCTGTTCGGCAGGCCTGGCGGCCGGGTCTTCTTCTCCAACTCCGGCGCGGAGGCCGTCGAGGCGGCCTTCAAGGCCGCCCGGCGGACCGGGCGCCCGCGGCTCGTCGCGATGGAGGGCGGCTTCCACGGCCGCACCATGGGCGCCCTGGCGGTCACGGGCCAGCGGGCGAAGCGCGAACCGTTCCTGCCGCTGCCCGGTGACGTGACGCACGTGCCGTTCGGCGACGTCGACGCGCTGCGGGCCGCGGTCTCGGAGGACACGGCGGCGGTCTTCGTCGAGCCCGTGCAGGGCGAGGCGGGCGTGATCCCCGCGCCCGACGGCTATCTGCGGGCCGCCCGTGCGATCACCCGTGCCACGGGCAGCCTGCTCGTCCTCGACGAGGTGCAGACCGGGATCGGCCGGACCGGTCACTGGTTCGCGCACCAGGCCGAGCCGGGCCTGGACCCGGACGTGGTGACGCTGGCCAAGGGGCTGGGAGGCGGTCTGCCGATCGGTGCCACGGTGGCGTTCGGGGCGGCCGGCGAGCTGTTGGGCCCTGGGCAGCACGGGTCGACCTTCGGTGGCAATCCGGTGGCCTGCGCGGCGGGTTCGGCCGTCCTGGAGACCATCGTGGCGGAGGGCCTCCTGGAGCACACCGTACGGATGGGTGAGCTGCTGCGGGCGGGGGTGGAGGCGCTGAAGCACCCCCTGGTGGCCGAGGTCCGGGGCGCGGGGCTGCTGCTCGGCGTCGTCCTGACCGAGCCGGTCGCCGCCCGGGTCCAGGGGGCGGCGCAGCGGGCCGGGTTCCTCGTCAACGCCGCCGGCCCCGGAACCGTACGGCTGGCTCCGGCGCTGACGGTGTCGGCGCGGGAGGTCGAGCGGCTGGTGGAGGCGCTGCCGGGAATCCTGGACGCGCGCTAGCCGGCCCGCTCGCGCGGCCCCCGAGCGCATCGCCCCCACCGTGGGGCCCCGAGCGCGTGGCCCCCGACCATGGGGCCACGCGGTCGGCCTCGTCCAGGTGCGGGGCGTCAGCCCTTCGCCGGCTCGGTCCGCCCGTCGACGTACGTCGCCACGACCTCGATCTCCCCGATCCGCGAGGTCTCGACGGCCCGGGGATCGTCCCCGAGGACCACCAGGTCGGCGCGCTTGCCGGGCGTGAGGCTGCCCGCGCTGTCGTCCCAGTGGCAGGCGTACGCACCGGCCACCGTGTAGGCGTGCAGGGCCTCGTCGACGGTGATGGCCTCGTCCGGGCCCATCGGCCGGCCGGAGGAGGAGGTGCGTTCCACCATGAACTGGATCGCGCGCAGCGGCGAGCCGTCCGTGACCGGCCGGTCGGAACTGCCGACGAGGGTGACGCCGTGGTCGAGGAAGCCCCGGCCCCGGTACATCCAGGGCGCCCGCCGCTCCCCCATGACGTCCGCGTAGTCGTCGCCGAAGGAGCGGAGGAAGTGGGGCTGGATCACGGCGCTGACGCCGAGCCGGGCGAAGCGGGGCAGCTGGTCCGGGCGGATCAGCCCCGCGTGTTCCACGCGGTGCCGGGCTGCCGGGCGGGGCCGGAGCTGCTGCGCGCGCTCCAGGGCGTCCAGGGCGAGGTCGGCGGCGCGGTCGCCGATGGCGTGGACGGCGAGCTGCCATCCGGCGAGGTGGCCGTCGACGATGAGGTCCGCGATCCGGTCGGGGGCGTCCTGGAACTGTCCGGTGTGGGACATGCCCTCGTACGGTTCGGTGAGCGCCGCCGTACGGGCCATCATGCCGCCGTCGGTGTAGATCTTGAGGGCTCCGAGGGAGAGCCAGTCGTCGCCGAAGCCCGTGCGCAGCCCGAGGTCGAGGGCGCGCGGGATGCCGTCGTTCCGGTGCGCGGCGCGCGGGCGGAGGGTGTCGCCCGCGGCCATCAGCTGGACGCGGAGGGGCAGTCGGCCCTGGTCCCTGAGGAGTTGGTACGCGCCGAGTTCGACGGGGCTGTGTCCGAGCAGGCCGCCTCCGATGCCGGCCTCGGCGCAGGCGGTGATTCCCTCGGCGAGGCAGGTGCGGCCGGCGCGCTCGATCGCGTCGGCGAGTTCCTCCTGGGAGTACGGCAGCCGGAGTCGCCGTACGGCGGTCATGGCGCTCTCGGCGAGGAAGCCGTCCTGGTGCGGCACTTCGGCCGGGAGGAGGCCGAGGACGGCGCTGTTGACGACGCAGGCGTGTCCGGAGTCGTGCATCAGGAAGATCCTGCGGCCCTGGGCGACGCGGTCGATCTCGGTGGCGGTGAGGTGGCGGCCCAGGGCCCGCTGGTCGTATCCGGCGACGTCCACCCAGGCGCCCTCGGCGGCGCGGTCGGCCGCTTCGGCGATGACGGCGAGGACGTCGTCGACGCGCTCGCAGGGGGCGATGGTGGGGGTGTTCGCCTTCAGTCCGGCCCATGCCAGGTGGACGTGGCTGTCGATGAAGCCGGGCAGCACGGTGGCGCCCTGGAGGTCGACGACCTCGCGGGCGGGCAGCGAGGTCACGGCCTCGTCCAGGCCCACGATGCGTCCCCGCCAGATGCCGAGGTCGTGGGCGACGGGGTGGTCCGGGTCCATGGTGAGAATGCGCGCATTCGTCAGCCTCGTACAGAGCATGGGTGGTCCGTTCCCGTCGTCAGGTGGTCTTGGCCATCGCGGTGTCGAGGTGTGCGGTGGTCGCGGCCGCGGCGGCGTACCCCTTGGGTGCGGCGGGCACCATGAGCGGTGTGCCGGTCTCGGGGTCGGGGATGATCCGGCACGGCAGGCCGAAGACGTCCTCGACGAGTTCCGCGGTCATGACCGTCTTCGGGTCGCCCTCGGCCGCGATGATGCCGCCGGGTCGCATCACGATGAGGTGGGTGGCGTAGCGGCAGGCCTGGTTGAGGTCGTGCAGGACCGCGACGACCGTGTGGCCCTGCTGGGCGTGGAGCTGGGCGCACAGGTCGAGGACCTCGACCTGGTGGGCGATGTCGAGGAAGGTGGTCGGCTCGTCGAGGAGCAGGATCTCGGTCTGCTGGGCCAGGACCATCGAGAGCCAGACGCGCTGGCGCTGGCCGCCGGACAGGTCGTCGACGGGGCGGTCGGCGAGTTCGAGCACGCCGGTCTGCCGCATCGCCTCGACCACGGCCGTCTCGTCGTCGGCGGACCACTGCCTCAGGAGGCCCTGGTGGGGGTAGCGGCCCCGGGCCACCAGGTCGCCCACGGTGATGCCGCCGGGCGCGGTGGAGGACTGCGGGAGCAGTCCGAGCCGGCGGGCGACCTCGCGGGAGCGGTACGAGGCGATGGCGGCGCCGTCCAGGTAGACCTGTCCGGCGCGCGGCTTGAGCATCCGGGCGAGGGCGGTGAGCAGGGTGGACTTGCCGCAGGCGTTGGGTCCGATGATGACCGTGAAGGAGCGGTCCGGGATCGCGACGTCGAGGTCGGTCGCCACCGTCCGCTGGTCGTAGGAGAGGGTCAGGTTCTCGGCACGCAGGCGGGAGGCCGGACGGTTCGTTGCTGTCATGCGCGGCTCTTTCGCGACTCGGTGACCAGTAGCCAGATGAGGTAGAGCCCGCCGACGCAGCCGGTCGCCGTGCCCACCGGGAGGAGCGCGGGGGCGAAGACGCGCTGCACGGCGAGGTCGCTCAGGGCGAGCATGACGGCGCCCATGAGGGCGGACGGCAGCAGGGCGGGGCCGGACGAGCCGGTGATCTTGCGGGCCACCTGGGGCGCGGCCAGGGCGACGAACCAGATGGGGCCGGTCACCGCGGTGGCGAACGCGGCGAGGGCGACGCTGATCACGAGCAGGACGGTGCGGGTGCGGGAGACGTTGACGCCGAGGGCCATGGCGGTGGTGTCGCCCATCTCGACCATGGAGAGTCGGCGGGAGAGGAAGAAGGCGAGGGGCAGGAGGACGGCGACGGCGATGCCGATGGCCTGGGCGTGCGTCCAGAGCCGGTTGCCCAGGCTGCCGATGAGCCAGGCCTGGGCCTCCAGGGCCTCCTGGAAGGTGGCCCTGGTGATCAGGTACGAGTTGACGGCGAGGAGCAGGGCGCTGACTCCGATGCCGACGACGACGAGGCGGAATCCCTGGATGCCGCGGCCGATCATGAGGAGATGGACGGCGAGGGCGGTGCCGAGGCCGCCGACGAGGGCGCCGAGCGCGATCTCGGTCATGCTGCCGTGCAGCATGACGATGACGACGAGCGCGCCGACGGCGGAGCCGTTGGTGAAGCCGATGATGTCGGGGCTGCCCAGCGGGTTGCCCGTGATGCTCTGGAGGATGGCCCCGCTGACGGCGAGGGCCGCGCCGACGCACAGGGCGGTCACGAGGCGTGGCATCCGGAGGGTGTTGACGACGAAGTCGGCGATGCCGGTCCCGTTTCCGGTCAGCGCCTGGACGACCTCGCCGACGGAGAGGTCGAAGTCGCCGGTGGTCAGGGTGATGCCGGCGACGACGAGGAGGGCGACGAGGAGGGCCGCGGTGACGGCGGCGGTGCGGCCCTGGACGCGCAGGGAGATGCTCCCGGAGCGGGTACGGACGACCCGGCCGGTGATGACACGGGGCAGGTCCGGCGCGGTCGCCCCGCCCGGCCCTGCACGGGGCGTCGGGTCGGGTGCGGAGGTCTTCGTCTCCCGTACGGCGGTCACAGCATCACCAGCTTTCGGCGACGGCACAGGGCGATGAACAGGGGGGCGCCGATGAACGCGGTGACGATGCCGACCTGCACCTCGCCGGGGGCGCCGAGGACCCGGCCGATGACGTCCGCGCCGACGAGGAGGACGGGGGCGATCAGCATCGAGTACGCGAAGACCCATCGCTGGTCGGGGCCGACGACGAAGCGGGCGATGTGCGGCACGGCGAGGCCGATGAAGCCGATCGGTCCGGCGGCGGCGGTGGCGGCCCCGCACAGCAGCATCACGGCGACGGCGCCGAGGGCGCGGGTCAGGCCGATGTTCACCCCGAGGGCCCGGCCGACCTGGTCGCCCATGGCCAGGGCGTTGAGTGACGGGGCGAGGACGAGGGCGACGATGAAGCCGATGCCGATGAACGGCAGGGCCATCACGACGATGTCGTAGTAGCGGCCCGCGAGGGAACCGACGGTCCAGAACCGGAACTGGTCGAAGGCCCGCGGATTGAGCAGCAGGATCGCCCAGTTGAAGGCGTAGAGCACGGCGGTCACGGCGGCGCCGGCGACGACGAGCCGCTCGGGAGAGGCGAGTTTCCGTCCCGAGGAGCCGAGCAGGTGGACGCCGACGGACGCGGCGGCGGCGCCGGCGAGGGCGAACCACACATAGCCGAGCGGGGCCGAGATGCCGACGAAGGCGATGGCCACCACGACGCCCGCGGAGGCGCCGAGGTTCACTCCGAGCATGCCGGGGTCGGCGAGCGGATTCCGTGTCAGGGCCTGCATCAGGGCGCCGGCCAGGCCGAGGGCGGTGCCGACGAGGATGCCGAGGAGGGTACGGGGGATCCGGTAGTCGTGGATGATCACCGAGGTCTCGGAGCCGTCGGGGTTCCACAGGGCGTCCCACGTGGCGGTGAAGGGGATGCCTCGGGTGCCGACCCAGACGCTCAGGAGTCCGACGAGGACGAGCGCGGCGAGGGCGAGGAGCAGGCCTAAGCCACGGGCCGCGGTCCCGGCGCGGCCGATGCGCGGCGGGCCGACGGGATCGGAGGGATCACCGGCCTTGCCCTCGGGGCGCCCCTCGGCCTGCTGTCCCGACACCACCCGGGATTCGACGGACAACGACAACTCCCCCTGGCGGCGGTTCAGATGTACGGCGAGCCCGCGGCGCGACAGACCGACAGGCCACGACTTAGGTGAGGCTAACCGAACTGTTCCGAGTGGTCAACGCGCCGAACAGGACCCGTTCCGCGCCACCCGGGACAAACCTCCACCGCACTCCGCCGGACCGCACCACCCGGCCCTCCGGTCAGAGTAGGCTTACCTAACCATCCCACCCCTCCGTGAAGGAGTCACATGCCAACGGGCGGACCGACGGGGGGACTTGTCCTCCGCCAAGCGATCAGAGGACAACGCCGCCGAGTCATCGCGGCATCCCTGCTCGGCATGACCCACCAGGGCTGTGAGGCCCTGGTGCCGGTGGTCATCGGCGTCACCATCGACACGGCCGTCGCCACCGGCTCCTCCTCGGCGCTGCTGCGCCTGCTGATCGTCCTCGCCGTGCTGTTCCTGGTCCTGTCGACCTGCTACCGCACCAGCGCCCGGATCGGCGAGGGCACCGGCGAGCTCGCCGCGCACAAGCTGCGGCTCGATCTGGCGGCCCGGGTGCTCGACCCCCGGGGCGGCGCCGACGCCAACCGGCTCCCGGGCGCGCTGACCAGCATCGCCACCAACGACGCCCGTCGCGTCGGCTCGGTGGCCACCGTGATCTCGTACGGGGTGTCCGCGGTGGCGGCCCTCGTGATCAGCGCCGTGGCGCTGATCAACATCTCCGTCCCGCTCGGTCTGCTCGTCCTGCTCGGCATCCCGCCGCTCCTGTGGCTCGGGCACCGCATCAGCCGGCCGCTCGAACGGCGCAGCGAGACCGAGCAGGAGCACGCCGCCCACGCCTCGGGCGTCGCCGCCGACCTCGTCACGGGACTGCGCGTCCTCAAGGGGATGGGCGCCGAGTCGGCCGCGGTGGCCCGCTACCGCACCACGAGCCAGGACTCGCTGTCCGCCGCGCTGCGCGCCGCCCGCAGCCGGGCAGGCCACGAGGGCGCGATCCTCGCGCTGACCGGCGTCTTCATCGCCGTGATCGGTGTGGTGGGCGCGTATCTCGCCATGGACGGCAGCATCAGCGTCGGCGACCTGGTCGCCGCCGTGGGTCTGGCGCAGTTCCTCCTCGGCCCGTTCCAGCTGCTCACCTACGTGAACGCCGAACTCGCCCAGGGCCGGGCGTCGGCCAAGCGGATCGCCGAGGTCCTCGCCTCGCCCGTCACCGTCGAGGCCGGGCACGACGCGCCCGCCGACCCGGCCGCCGGACACGTCGCCCTGCGCGGGGTGTCGCTCGGCGCGCTCCGCGGTGTGGACCTCGACCTCCCGGCCGGCAGCCTGACCGGAGTCGTCGCCCGGGACCCGGCCGCCGCCAACGACCTGCTCGTCTGCCTGGCCCGCGAGGCGGACCCCGCCGAGGGGGCGATCGAGCTCGACGGCACCCCGCTGACCTCGCTCGACCCCGACGCGCTGCGCCGCGTGGTCCTGGTCGCCCACCACGACGCCGACCTGTTCGAGAGCACCCTGCTCGACAACGTACGGGCAGGTGCCGGGGCCGCGACAGGCGACGGCCCGGCCCCCGTCGAGCGCGCGCTCCAGGCGTCGGCGGCCGACGACGTCGCCCGGCTCCTCCCCGACGGCGGGGACACGCTCCTCGCCGAACGGGGCCGTTCGCTCTCGGGCGGCCAGCGCCAGCGTGTCGCGCTCGCCCGAGCGCTCGCCGCCGACCGGCCGGTGCTCGTCCTCCACGACCCGACCACGGCGGTCGACACCGTCACCGAGTCGCGGATCGCCGCCAGGCTGCGCGAGGTCCGACGGGACCGCACCACGATCCTCGTCACCACGAGCCCCGCGCTCCTCGCGGTGACCGACCGCGTGGTGGTCCTGGAGGACGGTGCCGTACGGGCCGCCGGTCACCACACCGAACTCCTCGCCGCCGACGCGACCTACCGAGCGGCGGTGCTGGCATGACGCTCACCGACGGCACGAAGGCGGACGAAGGACGCGAGAGAGAGACGGACCAGACCATGAGCGGAACCAGCCCGGACCGCGTGCTCCTGCCGACCGCCACCGGCGCCGAGTCGCTCACCGCGCTCCGCGCCATGCTGCACGGTCACCGGCTCCTCGGCATCGCCGCGATCGTCGTCCTGGTCGCCGGCACCGCCATCGGCCTGCTGACCGCTCCGCTGCTCGGACACATCGTCGACCTCGTGGTGGAACACCGGGGCGCGTCCGCCCTCACCCTCCCCCTGGTCCTGCTCGTCGTCGTCGCCGTGGCCCGGGGCGCGGCGGCGGCCGTCGGCAGCACGCTCGTCGCCCGGCTGGGCGAGACCGTACTGGCCGCCCTGCGCGAGCAGTTCATCGAGCGGGCGCTGCGACTGCCGCTCGACCGGGTCGAGGCGGCCGGCTCGGGCGACCTGGTCTCCCGGGTCACCAGTGACGTGTCGATGATCGGCAAGTCGGTGCGGCAGGCGCTGCCGGAGTTCAGCCGCTCAGCCCTGACCATCCTGCTCACCTTCGCCGGACTCGCCGTCCTCGACTGGCGGTTCCTGATCGCGGCGCTGCTCGCCGCGCCGGTCCAGGTGCTCTCGGTGCGCTGGTACCTGCGCCGGGCAGCCCCGGTGTACGGCGAACACCGCATCGCCACCGGCGCGTTGCAGCACCAGCTGCTTGACAGCGTCGGCGGCGTCCGGACCGTCCGCGCCTTCCGGCTGAACAAGACCCATACGGGACTCCTGGAGCAGCGGTCGGAGGCGGCGCGCGATCTGGGTCTGCGAGGCATCCACATCGTCACCGGGTTCTTCTCCCGGCTCAACCTCGCCGAGTTCATCGGGCTCGCCGCGATGCTCGGCACCGGATTCGTCCTGGTCGACCGGGGCGCGGTCAGCATCGGTACGGCCACGGCCGCCGCGCTGTACTTCCACAGCCTCTTCAACCCGATCAACGCGACCCTGTTCCTCCTGGACGACGCCCAGTCGGCGGGGGCGAGCTTCGCCCGCCTGGTCGGTGTCTCGAACCTCCCGGCCGAGCGGGAGCCCCAGGAGCGGCGCGCCCTCGCGGACGGGTCGGTCGAGGTGTCCGGGCTCAGCCACGCGTACGGCTCCGGGGCCCCGGTCCTGCACACGGTGGACCTCCGGGTGCGTGCCGGGGAGCGGGTGGCGCTCGTGGGAGCCAGCGGCGCGGGCAAGACGACCCTGGCCAAGCTCATCGCGGGCGTCCACAGCCCCACCGAGGGCTCGATCGCGCTCGGCGGGGTCGACGCCCGGGAGCTGGGCCCGGCCGGGGTCCGGCGGGCGGTGGCCCTCATCAGCCAGGAGGTGCACGTCTTCGCCGGGACCCTCGCCGACGACCTGCGCCTGGCCCGGCCCGAGGCGTCCGAGGAGGAGCTGCACGCGGCGCTGGACCGGGTCGGGGCGCTGGAGTGGGCGCGGGGCCTGCCCGAGGGCCTGGAGACCGTCGTCGGCGAGGGCGGGCACCGGCTGACGGTCACGCAGGCCCAGCATCTCGCCCTGGCGCGGCTGGTGCTGGCGGATCCGCCGATCGCGATCCTCGACGAGGCCACCGCGGACGCGGGCAGTGCCGGCGCGCGGGTCCTGGAGGACGCGGCGGCGCGGGCCCTGGAGGGCCGTACGGGACTGCTCGTCGCGCACCGGCTGCCGCAGGCCGCGGCCGCCGACCGGGTGGTCGTGCTCGACCAGGGACGTGTCGTCGAGACCGGCACCCATGAGGAACTCGTGGCGGCCGGTGGCCGGTACGCGGATCTGTGGGCCGCGTGGTCCGACAGCCGCCGGAAGCCCGGGGAGAAGGTGCCGCACCCGGCGAAGGACGCGGACACCGGCGGCGCCTCGGCGGAGGTCCCGGTCGCGCCGGGCCGCTGAGGTCTCCCCCCGGGGCGCGCGGGCCGGCGGCCTCGCGACCACGGGGAAAGGGGCGGTACGACGATGCGTCGTACCGCCCCTTCTCGTCGTGACCCCTGGTCAGTCCTGGAGGGCGGCGATGAGGCTCGCCGGGCGCAGGTCGGTCCAGTGGGTCTCCACGTAGGCCAGGCATTCCTCACGGGTGTCCTCGCCGAAGACGGTCCGCCACCCGGCGGGGACCTCGGCGAAGGAGGGCCACAGCGAGTGCTGGTTCTCGTCGTTGACCAGAACCAGGAAGCGGCCCTGCGGGTCCTCGAACGGGTTGGTGCTCATGCGTTCTCACTCCTCTTGTGTGTCACACCGAACAGCTGGGACAGGGGCTGTTCGGAGTCGTCCGTCACGGCGCGCAGCAGGGCCCGCAGTTCCTCGGCGAGCCGACGCGTCTTCTCGGCGCCGAGCCGGTCCGTCGCGTGGATCAGGCCGCAGTGCACGGGCCCTTCGCCGCGGGGCTCGTAGAAGCTGAGGGTCAGCTCCGCGCGGGTGGATCCGGTCGGCACGGCGACCAGGTCACCGACGCCGCCCTCCAGTCGTTCCAGGTCGGCCTGCTCGTGGTGGATCACCATCACCTGGGGGCCCTCCGGCCGCAGACCGGCCGTGCGGACGACCTCGTCGAAGGGGACGTCCTGCCGGTCGAGGGCGCTCAGCGTGGTCTCCCGTACCCGGGTCAGGAGTTCGGCGAACGTCGGGTCGCCCGCCGTGTCGGTGCGCAGCACGACCGTGTTGAAGAAGCAGCCCACGAGGTCGGCGAGCTGGTCGTCGCCGCGCCCGGCGACCATCGTGCCGATGGGCAGGTCGGTGCCCGCCCCGTGGCTGGTGAGCAGGGCGGCGAGGGCCGCGTGCAGCACCATGAACATGCTGGTGCCGGTGGCCTGCGCGAGCCGGTCCACATCCGCGTGCAGCCGCTCGTCGAGCATGAACTCGACGACTCCGGCGGCCCGGCTCCCCCGTTGGGCGGGGACGGAGGTCCGTGCCTCCGTGGGCAGTCCCAGTTCCCGGGGTGCGTCGGCGAGCGTCCGCCGCCAGTACGCCAGTTGGCGGCCGGCGCGGCTGTCGGGGTCGGCCGGGTCTCCGAGGACCTCGCGGGCCCAGCGGGCGTAGTCGCCGTAACTCACGGGAAGTGGCGCCCAGTCGGGTGACCGCCCGGCCGTCCGCGCCCCGTACGCGGTGGTGAGGTCGCGGAACAGCGGGACCACCGACCACTCGTCGACGGCCAGGTAGTGCAGGGTCAGCAGCACCGCCTGGGCTCCGTCGGTGTCGGTGAGCAGCCGGGCTCGCAGCGGGGCCTCCCGCTCCAGGTCCGGTGCGGAGGCGGCCAGTTCGGCGAGCCGTGCGTCGAGGTCCGCGCACTGCTCGACGGCCAGGTCCGGCGCCTCGACGGCCCGGCGGACCAGGGTTCCTTCGTGGTCGGCGAAGGCGGTGCGGAGCGGTTCGTGGCGGGCGGTCACGTCGGCGAGCGCCGAGGCGAGTGCGTCGGCGTCCAGGCCGCCGGGCGAGCGCAGCACGAGTGCGTGGTCGAAGCCGGGATCGCGCCGGTACGCCTGCCACTGCCACCGCTGTACGGGTGCCACCGGCGGCTCCGTGCCGTCGGCGGTCCCGGGCGCGGCCGGGCGCAGGGCGGGACGTGCCGCGCTCGCGCCCTCCAGCTTGCCCGCGATGCCGGCGACGGTGAGGGCGTCGAAGACGTCGCGGATGCTCAGCTCGACGCCGAACTCGGCACGGATGCGGCCCAGGAGCCGCATGGAGGCCATGGAGTGACCGCCGAGCGCGAAGAAGCTGTCGTGCACGCCGACGCCGTCGAGCTTGAGGATCTCGCAGAACAGGTCGGCGATGCGCGCCTGCGTCTCGGTCGCGGGGACGGCGTCTCCGGTCATCGCCGACCAGTCCGGCGCGGGCAGCGCCTTCTGGTCGAGCTTGCCGTTCGGGGTGAGCGGCAGCGGGCCGTCGAGCGGGACGACGAGGGCGGGGACCATGTACTCGGGCAGGACGGCGGCGACGTGGGCGCGCAGTTCCTGGGGGTCGAGGGCGAGGTCCGCGCCGGGCTCGGGTACGGCGTAGCCGACGAGGCGGACGATGTCGCCGTCGCGGTCGGGCAGGACGGCGGCCTGGGCGACCGAGGGGTGCCCGGCGAGGGCGGCCTCGATCTCGCCCAGTTCGATGCGGAAGCCGCGGATCTTGACCTGGGTGTCGACCCGGCCGAGGAAGTCCAGGTTGCCGTCGGCGCGCCAGCGGGCCCGGTCGCCGGTGCGGTACATCCGGCTGCCGGGGGCGCCGTACGGGTCGGCGACGAACCGTTCCGAGCTGAGCCCGGCCTGCCCGAGGTAGCCCCGGGCGAGGCCGCGCCCTGCCACGTACAGCTCGCCGATCACGCCCGGCGGGACGGGCCGGAGGTGCTCGTCGAGGACGTAGCAGCGGGTGTTGGGGTCCGGGCGGCCGATGGGCACCCGGCCGGTGGCGCGGCCGCCGTGCTCGCGGGCGGGCCACAGGGTGGAGTTGACGGTCGCCTCGGTGAGCCCGTACGCGCAGATCAGGTTCGCGGTGGCGCCGAAGCGTTCGAAGAGGTCCGGCGGCACGGTCTCGGTGCCGACCAGGACGGTCGACCCCTCGGGCAGTCGGCAGCCGGGCGGCAGGGCCGACACCAGCGAGGGCGGCAGGATCATATGGGTGATCCGCTGGTCTTCGAGGAAGTCGGTGAGGGCGGGTCCGGCGACCCGGGCCTCGTCGGTGATGAGGACGAGCCGTCCGCCGTTACAGAGGGCCATGGCCAGTTCGAAGGCGAAGACGTCGAAGCCGATGGAGGCGAACTGGAGGACCCGGCTGTCGTGTTCCAGACCCATCCGGTCGACCGCCGTGGCGACCAGGCTGGCGATGCCCTCGTGCGGGACGACGACGCCCTTGGGGCGGCCGGTCGAACCGGAGGTGTAGATCACGTACGCGGCCTGGTCGAGGCCCGCCGGGCCGCCGGCCGGCGGGGTCCAGGGCAGGGCGTCGAGCTCGGCGGCGACGTCCGGGGCGTCGAGCAGCAGCACCGGGACGCCGTCGACGTCGGGGATCTTCCCGGCGACGGGCTCGGTGCCGACCACGACGGCGGCGCCGGAGTTCTCGATCATGTAGCTGAGGCGGTCGCCGGGGTGGACGAGGTCCAGCGGCAGGAACGCGGCCCCGAGCTTCAGGGCGGCGACGACCGTGGCGATCATGTCGACCGAGCGCGGCACGGCCACGCCGACGACGCTCTCGGCACCGACACCGCGGGCGGCGAGCAGCCGGGCGAGCCGGTTGGCGCGGGCGTCTAGCTGGGCGTACGTCACCGAGCGGGAGCGCTCGACGACGGCGACGGCGTCGGGACGCTCGGCCACCCACCGGGCGAAGAGCGCCGGGAGGGTCTTCTCGTCGACCTCGCGGGGCAGCCCGTTGAAGCCCTCCAGGACGAGGCGGTGCTCCTCGTCGGTGAGGATCCCGGCCTCGGACAGCGGCCGGTCGGGGGCGGCGACCAGGGTCGCGACCAGCCTGCCGAGGCGGTCGCCGATGCGCTCGGCGGTCTCCTGGTCGAAGAGCTCGGTGGCGAACTCCAGGCGGCAGCCGAGGGAGTCGCCGGCGCCGTCGGCCGAGGTGTGCTCGGTGAAGCTGAACACGAGGTCGAACTTGGCGGTGCCGATCCGGTGCGGCAGATGGCCGGCTTCGAGTCCGGGCAGCCGCAGGGCCTCGTCCGTACGGGCGTGGTAGCCGACCATCACCTGGAACAGCGGGTTCCGGGCGAGGGAGCGGGTCGGGTTGAGCTTCTCCACGACCGACTCGAAGGGCACGTCGGCATGGGAGAACGCGGCGAGGTCGGTCTCCCGGACACGGCCGAGGAGTTCGGTGAAGGACGGGTCTCCGCCGAGGTCGGTGCGGAGCACCAGGGTGTTGACGAAGAAGCCGACGAGCTCGTCCAGGGCCTCGTCGCCGCGGCCCGCGATGGGCGCGCCGAGCGGGATGTCCGTCCCGGCGCCGAGGCGGTGGAGCAGGGCGGCCACGGCCGCGTGCGCGACCATGAACATGCTGGCGCCGGTGTCGCGGGCGAGTCGCCGCAGGCCCTCGTGGACGGTGCGGTCGAAGGTGATGTCGAGTTCGGCGCCGGTGAAGGCCGGGCGGGCGGGCCGCGGCCGGTCGGTGGGGAGTTCCAGTTCCTCGGGGGCGCCGGCCAGGGCCGTGCGCCAGTGCTCCAGCTGCCGGGCGGCGAGGCTGTCGGGGTCGGCCGGGTCGCCCAGGAGCTTCTGCTGCCAGAGGGCGTAGTCGGCGTACTGGACGGGCAGCGGCTCCCAGTCGGGCGCGGCGCCCGCGAGGCGGGCGGTGTAGGCGGTGGTCAGGTCCCGCAGGAAGGGGCGGTCGGACCACTCGTCGGTGGTGATGTGGTGGAGCAGCAGGACGACGACGTGCTCGTCGGGCGCCATCTCCACGACCGTGGCGCGGATGGGGAGTTCGGAGGCGAGGTCGAAGGGCCGCCGGACGGCCGCGTCGACGAGGCCGGGGAGCTCGTCCTCGGTGGCGCGCAGGTGCTCGACGGCCGGGGTGGCCGCACCGGCGGGCAGGATCCGCTGGTACGCCTGGCCGTCGCTCTCGCGCTCGGCGAAGAGCGTCCGCAGAGCCTCGTGCCGGTCGGTCACGTCGGCGAGGGCTGCGCTCCACGCCGTACGGTCGAAGGTGCCGCGCAGCCGCATGACCAGCGGGAAGTTGTACGCGGCGGAGGTGCACTCGATCTGCTGGATGACCCACAGGCGCTGCTGGGCGTGCGAGAGCGGCAGTTCGTCGGGGCGCTCGGCCGCGACGAGCGCCGGGCGGGCGGCACCCCGCGAGGCGGCTGCGCGCTCGACGAGTTCGGCGACGGTCGGCGCCTCGAACAGGTCTCGGATCGCCAGCTCGGCGTCGAGGGCGGTACGGGCCCGGCTGACGAGCCTGGTGGCGAGGAGCGAGTGTCCGCCGAGGTCGAAGAAGTCGCTGTCGATGCCGACGCTGCCGGCCGGCATGCCGAGCACCTCCGCGAAGAGCCCGCACAGGGTCTCCTCCCGCGGGGTGCGGGGTGCGCGGCTGGTGCCCGTGCCGGTGAGGTCGGGCGCGGGCAGGGCCTTGACGTCGAGCTTGCCGTTGACGGTCAGCGGCAGGGTGGCGACGGGGACCAGGGCCGTGGGCACCATGTAGTCGGGGAGGCGGGACTTGAGGTGGTCGCGGAGCCGCTGGACGAGGTCCGCGTCCTCACCGGACGTGGAGTCCTCGCGTACGAAGTAGCCGACGAGGCGCTTGGTGCCGGCGGTCTCGTGGACGACGACGGCCGCGTGGGCGACCTCGGGGTGGGCGGACAGGGCCGAGGAGATCTCGCCGAGTTCGATGCGGTAGCCGCGGATCTTGACCTGGTCGTCGGTGCGGCCGAGGAAGTCGAGCAGGCCGTCGGGGCGCTGCCGGACGAGGTCGCCCGTGCGGTACATGCGCTCGCCGGGCTCCCCGTAGGGGTCGGCCACGAACCGCTCGGCGTTCAGCGCGGCCCGGTCGTGGTAGCCGCGGGCGAGGCCGGTGCCGGCGATGTACAGCTCGCCGGGGCAGCCCGGGGGGACGGGCCGCAGCATCGTGTCGAGGACATGGGCGCGGGTGTTGCGGATGGGCCTGCCGACGGTCGGGGTGGCGCTCTCGGTGGTGGAGCCGCCGAGGGTGTTGATCGTGTACTCGGTGGGGCCGTAGAGGTTGTACCCGTACGTGCCCTCGGTGCGCCGCAGCTGCGTCCAGACGGTGTCGGAGACGGCCTCGCCGCCGAGCAGGACGAGCGCCGGGCGGTGCGTGCCCGCGGCCTCGTCCCGGTCGAGGAGGCCCTCCTCGATGAGGAGCTGGGCGTAGGTGGGCGTCACGTTGACGACGTCGACGCGGTGCTCGTCGCAGTAGGCGACCAGTGCTTCGGCGTCGCGTCGGAGTTCCTCGTCGCAGACGTGCACCTCATGGCCCTCGACGAGCCAGAGCAGCTCCTCCCACGACATGTCGAAGGCGAAGGACACGGTGTGCGCGATGCGGAGGCGTCGGCCGCCGGCGGAGGCGATGGCCGGGTCGAAGATCTCCTTCTGGTGGTTGAGCTGCATGTTCGTCAGGCCCCGGTAGGGGGTGACGACGCCCTTGGGGCGGCCGGTGGAACCGGAGGTGTAGATGACGTACGCCGGGAACTCCAGGCGGCCGGGCACCCCGTGGGCGAACGCGGGCCGCTCGGCGTCGGTGATCCCGTCCCCGGACAGCGCGGCGAGCTCGGCGAGCACGGCCTCGTCGTCGAGGAGGACTTCGAGGGCGACGGGGCCGTCCTCGCGCCGCAGCGTCGGGGCGACGGCGGTGGTGGACAGCAGGCAGAGGGGTCCGGTGTCCTCGGCCATCAGCCGCAGCCGGTCGGCGGGGTGGTCGAGGTCGAGCGGCAGGTACGCGGCGCCGGTCCGCAGGACGGCGAAGAGCGCGGCGACCATCTCGATGGACCGGGGCAGCGCGAGCGCCACGACCTTCTCGGGGCCGGCGCCTCGGGCGAGCAGCAGCCGGGCGAGCCGGTTGACCTGCGCGTCGAGTTCGGCGTACGTGAGGGCGCGCTCGCCGAAGACCAGCGCGACGGCGTCCGGGGTCCGGGCGACCTGGGCGGTGAGCATGTCGGCGACGGTCTCGTCCGGCACCGGCTCGCGGCCCGACTCCCGGGCGATGGCCAGCGCCGCGCTCTCCTCCGGGAGCAGCAGGTCCACGCCGACGGTGCGCGCGGCTTCGGCGGTGGGCCCCGCGAGGGCCTCGCCGAGACGGTCGAGGACGGTGGTGAACCGGGCGAGGATCGTGCCGGCGGCGTCCGCGTCGAAGAGGTCGGGGCGGGCGGCCAGGGTGACCTTCAGGCGGGCGCCCGGGGTGACGATCAGGGTGAGCGGGAAGTGGGTACCGTCCACGTTCGACACGTCGGTGATGCCGTGGCGTTCGCGGAGGGCGGCGGCGCGGTCCTCGCCGTCGGCCGAGCGGAGCACGAAGAGGGTGTCGAAGAGGCGGCGGTGACCGGACTCCTGCTGGAGGGTGCCCAGGCCCACGTACTCGTACGGCATGACGGCGGCGCGCTCGGACTGCATGCGGCGCAGCAGGGCGAGCAGGGGCTCGTCCGGGGTGAAGGCGACCCGGGCGGGGACCGTGTTGAGGAACATGCCGATGATGCCGGCCACGTTCGGGACGTCCGCCGGCCGTCCGGCGACGGCCGTGCCGAAGGCGACGTCGGCGCGGCCCGTCATGGCCGAGAGCACCAGGGCCCAGGCCGCGTTGAGGACGGTGTTCAGGGTGAGTCCGTGCCTGCGGGCGACGGTACGGAGCCGGTCACCGGCCTCCTGGGTGAGGAGCGCGTCGAAGTCCACCGGGATGACCGGGCCGGTGTCACGTCCGGACGGGGCGAGCAGCGTCGGCTCGTCGAAACCGGCGAGGGCCCCGCGCCAGGCGTCGAGGGCGACCGAGGTGTCCTGGGCGTCCAGCCAGGCGAGGTGGTCGCGGTACGAGCCGGGCAGCGGGAGGCCCGTGGGGTCACCGGCGCGCTCGTACAGCGTGAACAGCTCTTCCAGGAACAGCCAGGCGGACCAGCCGTCCCAGAGGATGAGGTGATGGGTGACGACGAGCTTGTCCCGGCCGTCGCCGAGGCGGATGAGGAGCAGTCGGCAGAGGGGCGCGGCGGAGAGGTCGAAGCGCTGCCTGCGGTCGGCGGCGAGGAGTTCCTCGGTGCGGGTGCGCTGTTCCTCGGCGGGCAGCCCGGAGAGGTCCGCTTCGACGAGCGGGATCTCGGCGCCGTCCACGATGAACTGGACGGGGCCGGGCAGGCCGTCGCTGGTGAATCCGGCGCGGAGGCCGGTGTTGCGGTCGAGGAGGGTGCGGCAGGCGGCGCGCAGCCGGTCGGCGTCGATCCGGCGGTCGAGGTCCAGGGTCTCCTGGGACTGGTAGACGTCGAGCGCGTCGCCCGCGTCGTAGGTGGCGTGGAAGTACATGCCCTCCTGGAGCGGGGAGAGCGGCCAGATGTCCGCGACGGGCAGCCCTGCGGCGGCGTGGACGCGGGCGGTCTCGTCCGGGGTGAGCTCCGGTCCGCCGAGCGGCGCGGGGGCCGGGGGCTCCGGGGCCGGGGGCGCCATCGGCGGCGCGGCGGCGGTCAGCTGGTCGAGGAGGGCCCGCAGTGCGGGGTCGACGGCGGCGCCGGACTGCTGCTGGAGGGCGAGGACGGCCTGGAGCGCGGCGGCTGCCTGCCCGGCGTCGGACGCGGAGACGGTCACGCCGTCGGAGTGCACGGGTACCTCGGTGGAGTCGGTGGTCGGGGGCGCCTCGGCGTCCCCGTGGGTGGCGGCGGCCGCGGCGAGGGCGGCGGGGGTGCGGTGCTCGAACACATCGCGGGGGCTGAGGGTCAGGCCCTTCTCACGCGCGCGCGTGGCGACGGCGATGGAGCTGAGGCTGTCGCCGCCGAGGACGAAGAAGTCGTCGTCGACGCCGGTTCCGGGGACGCCGAGGACCGCCTCGAAGATCTCGCAGAGGGCGCGCTCGCGGTCGTCGCGCGGCGCGCGGCCGGCGGCCCGGGGCGCGATCTCGGGTGCGGGCAGGGCGTTCTGGTCGAGCTTGCCGCTGGGCGTCAGCGGCAGTTCGGCGAGGACGACGACGGCGCTCGGCACCATGGCGGCGGGCAGCGCCTCGGTGAGGGCCGTGTGGAGGGCCTCGGAGGTGGGAGTGGCGCCGGGGGCGGGGACGGCGTAGCCGAGGAGGGCGCCGTCGCGGACGATCACGGCCGCGCGGGCCACGCCGGTCAGCGCGGCGAGGGCGGTCTCGATCTCGCCGAGTTCGACGCGGTTGCCGCGGATCTTGACCTGGCGGTCGGTGCGGCCGAGGTACTCGACGGCGCCGTCGGCGCGGCGGCGCACCAGGTCGCCGGTGCGGTACATCCGCTCCCCCGGCGCCCCGGACGGGTCGGCGACGAACCGTTCGGCGGTGAGGGCGGGGCGGTCGTGGTAGGCGCGGGCCAGCTGGACGCCGGCGAGGTACAGCTCCCCGGGCACCCCGTCGGGCACCGGGCGCAGGAACGGGTCCAGGACGTGCAGCCGGGTGTTCCAGACGGGCCGGCCGATCGGAACCGCCGGCTCGGCGCCTCCCTCGTACGGGAAGAAGGTGACGTCGACGGCCGCCTCGGTGGGGCCGTACAGGTTGTGCAGGGGTACGGGGGTGCGCCCGGAGCGTGAGGTCAGCTCCCACCAGCGGCGGGCGTCGGCTCCGCCGAGGGCCTCGCCGCTGCAGAACACCCGGCGCAAGCTCGCCGCCCAGTCGGGGGCGTCCGGGGTCGACTCCATGGCCTGGACGAACGCGGCCAGCATCGACGGTACGAAGTGCGTGGTGGTGATGCCTCGTTCGGCGATGAGACGGGCCAGGTACGCCGGGTCGCGGTGGCCGTCCGGGCGGGCGAGGACGACGGTCGCGCCCTCGGTCAGCGCCCAGAAGAACTCCCACACCGACACGTCGAAACTGGACGGGGTCTTCTGGAGGACCCGGTCGTCGGCGGTGAGCCCGTACGCGCCCTGCATCCAGGCGAGCCGGTTGACGATGGCGCGGTGGGTGACGGCGACGCCCTTGGGGCGGCCGGTGGAGCCAGAGGTGTAGATGAGGTAGGCGGGGTGGTCGGGGCCGGCGGCCCGTACCGGAGTGCCGGGTGCGGTGCTCTCCGGGGCCTCCTCGCCCACGACGACCTGTTCGAGGTCCGCCACGGCGGGCAGCCGCCCCGCCGCCTCGGCCGTCGTCACGACGAGCCGCGCGCCCGAGTCGGTGAGCATGAACGCCACCCGGTCGGCGGGGTAGTCGAGATCGACGGGCAGATAGGCGGCGCCCGCCTTGAGGACGCCGAGCAGTGCGACCATCAGCTCGGCCGAGCGCGGGACGGCGACGGCCACGTACTCCTCGGGTCCCGCGCCGCGTTCCCGCAGTCGCCGCGCCAGGGCCTCGGCCCGCCGGTCGAGTTCGGCGTAGCTGAGGGTGGTGTCGTCGAAGACGACGGCCGGGGCGTGCGGGGTACGGGCCACCCGGTCGGCGAAGAGCGAGGTGAGCGTCGCTTCGGGGACGGGGTGGGCGGTGGCGTTGAGCTCGGTGAGGTGCGCGCGCTCGCGGTCGGACAGCAGGTCGGTCCGGGCGACGAGCCGGTCGGGCTCGGCGACCACGGTCCGCAGCAGGGCGGTGAACCGGTTGGCGAGGACGGCCACGGCCACCTGGTCGAGCCGGGCGGCGTGGTGCTTGAACCGCAGCAGCAGGCCTTCGGCGGCGGGCTCGACGACGAGCGCGAGCGGGTAGTGGACGGCGTCGAGCACCTCGGCGCCGGTGACCAGCGCCTCCCCCGCGTCCTGTCCGTCTCCGCCCGGGTAGTTCTCGAACACCACGAGGGTGTCGAAGAGTTCGCCGCCGCCCGCGATCCGCTGGATGTCGGCGAGCCCGAGGTGCTGGTGGTCGAGGAGGGCCGCGTGCTCGTCCTGGACGCGGCGGAGCAGCTCGGTCAGCGTCTCCTCGGGGCGGAGGGTCACCCGGGCGGGGACGGTGTTGATGAAGAGGCCGACGGCGGAGTCCAGGCCCGCGACCTCGGTGGTCCGCCCGGAGACGGTGGTGCCGAAGACGACGTCCCGGCCGCCGGTGAGCGCGCCGAGCAGCAGCCCCCACACGCCGTGGAAGACGCTGCTCAGGGTGAGGCCGTGGGTCCTGGCGTACGTGGTCAGCGCGTCGCTGAGGTCGTTCGGCAGGCGGGTGTCGACGTGCTCGGGGCGGGCGGGCGCTTCGGCCGTGTCGTCACCCGGGGTGGTGAGCGCGGGGAGCCGTGTCGGGCCGTCGAGGCCGGCGAGGGCCTGTCGCCATGCGTCGCGTGCGGTGTCGCGGTCACGGCCGGCGAGCCAGGAGAGGTACGGCTCCGGGGCCACGGGTTCCGGCAGTGCGGCGCCCCGGTAGGCGTCGGTCAGTTCCCGCAGCAGGACGGCGACCGACCAGCCGTCGGCGACGATGTGGTGGAGGGTCAGGAGGAGCCGGTGGTGCCGGCCGTCCTTGATGAGGGTGGCGCGCAGGAGCGGGGGGCGGTCGAGGGCGAACCGCTCGGCGCGGTCGGCGCGGAGGATGTCGTCCAGGCCGGTCTCGGCGGTGTCGGCCTCGCGCCAGGGGAGGGTCACGTGGTCGGCGAGCCGCTGGACGACCTCGCCGCCGGGGAGCTGCCGGAACGAGGCGCGCAGCAGCGGGTGCCGGTCGAGGAGCAGCTGGAGCGCGCGGCGGAGGCGGTCGGGGTCGACGGTCCCGGCGAGGTCGAGGAGTTCCTGGACGAAGTAGAGGTCGGCGGTCTGGTGGTCGAACTCGGCGTGGAAGAAGAAACCTTCCTGGAGTGGGGAGACCGGCAGCGCGTCCGGGTCGAGCTCCACCCGCGGCCGGGCCGGGGCGGGGGCTGTCTCGCCGGCGGTCCGGGCGAGGGCGGCCACGGTCCGACTCCGGAACACGTCGCGCGGGGTGATCGCGAGCCCGGCCTCGCGGGCGCGGTTCACCAGCTGGATGGCGACGATGCTGTCGCCGCCGAGTTCGAAGAAGCTGTCGTGGACGCCGACGGACGGCAGGCCGAGGACGTCGGCGAACAGTGCGGCGAGCGCGGTCTCAGCGGGGGTGCTGGGGGTGTCGGTGCCGGTCAGGGAGGTCCAGCGGGGCTCGGGCAGGGCCTTGGCGTCGAGCTTGCCGTTGGGGGTGAGCGGCAGCGGGCCGTCGAGGACGACGACGGCGGTCGGCACCATGTGCTCGGGCAGGGCGTCGGTCACGCGGGCGCGTGCGGCGGCCACTGCGGAGCCGGAGCCGGGGTCCGTGCCGGCGACGGTGCCGGCCACGCCGGTCGCGGCTTCGGTGGTCCCGGCCTCGGTGGTCGCGACTTCGGTCTCCGCTTCGGCGGTCCCGGCCTCCGTCCCCGTGTCGGCCGTCGCGCCCTCCGGGACCAGGTACGCGACCAGCCGCTTCACCCCACGGTGGTCCTCGCGGGCCAGGACGGCGGCCTGGGCGATGCCCTCGCAGGCCATGAAGGCGCTCTCGATCTCGCCCGGCTCCACGCGGTGGCCGCGGATCTTGATCTGGCCGTCGGCGCGGCCGAGGAACTCCAGGTTGCCGTCGGCGCCCCAGCGGACCCGGTCGCCCGTGCGGTACATGCGGGTGCCGGGAGGCCCGTACGGGTCGGCGACGAACCGCTCGGAGGTCAGCGCGTGGCGGCCCAGGTAGCCGCGTGCGAGGCCGCGCCCGGAGACGTACAGCTCGCCCTCCGCGCCGACGGGGACGGGCCGGAGCGCCGTGTCGAGGACGTACGCGCGCGTGTTGGGGTCGGGGCGGCCGATGGGCGCGGGTCCCGGGCGGTCGGGGTCGGCGAGCCAGAGCGTGGAGTTGACGGTCGCCTCGGTGAGTCCGTACGCGACGACGACCCGGAGCCGGCCGTCCCAGCGGGCGATCAGTTCGCTGGGGACCGCCTCGGTGCCGACGACGAGGACGGCGCCCTGCGGGAGTTCGCACTCCTGCGGCAGCGCGGAGACGAGCGAGGGCGGCAGGATCATGTGGGTGGCGCGGTGGCGCGCGATGTACTCGGTGAGCGCGGGGCCCGCGACCCGGCGCTCGGCGGGGACGAGGATGATCCGGCCGCCGACGCAGAGGGACATGATCAGGTCCCAGACCGTCACGTCGAAGCCGACGGAGGCGAACTGGACGACCCGGCTCTCGGCGGTGACGCCGATCCGGTCGGTGGCGGTGGCGATGAGGCTGCCGACGCCGTCGTGCGAAACGACGACTCCCTTGGGGCGGCCCGTCGAGCCGGAGGTGTAGATGACGTACGCGGCCTGGCCGAGGGCGACCACCGGTCCCGGTGCGGGGTCGGTGGCGGCGGCGAGGGCGGCCTCGGTGGCCGGGTCGTCGAGCAGCAGATGACTGATTCCCGCTGTCTCCGGGAGGTCGCCCGCGAGGTCGCGGACGGTGACGACGGTGCGGGCCCCGGCGTCGGACAGCATGTAGGCGATGCGGTCCTGCGGGTGGTCCGCGTCCAGCGGCAGATAGGCGGCGCCGGCCTTCATCACGGCGAGCAGGGCCACCACGAGCTCCGGTGAGCGGGGCAGGGCCACGCCCACCACGTCCTCGGCGCCGACGCCCCGGGAGCGGAGGAGACGGGCGAGCCGGTCGGCGGCGTCGTCGAGTGCGGCGTACGTGAGCTCCCGGTCCTCGCAGACGAGCGCGACGGCCTCGGGGCTGCGGCGGACCTGTCGCTCGAACGCGGCGGGCCAGGACAGTTCGGGCGCCTCGCGGGGCGCGACGCCGAAATCGTCGAGGAGACGGGAGCGTTCGGCGTCGGAGGTGAGTTCGATACGGCCGACGGGGCGGTCCAGGTCACCGGTGAGGGCGTCGAGGAGGGCGAGGAAGCGGCGCTCGTGGTCGGCGAGGGTGGCCGCGTCGCAGACGTCGGCGTCCACGTCGAGGTGGACGGTGTGTCCGCGGCCGTCCGTGCCCTCGGCGAAGCTGAACGCCAGGTCGCTGACCGGGCCGAGCCATTCCGGGCGGAGCTCTGCCCGGTGGTCGGCGAAGCGCAGGTCCTCCGAGCGGGGCAGGATGTTGACGGTCGGCCCGACGAGTTCCGGGACGCCGTCGACGAGGCCGAGTTCCCTGGCCAGGTCCTCGGCGCGGTAGCGCCCGTGGGCGACGGCGTCGGCGACGGCCTCGCGCACCTGGGCGACGAGGGCGGCGCCGGTGGTGCCGGGGTGCACGGCGAGGCGCAGCGGGACGATGTTGGACACCATGCCGGGGACGGTCGCGGAGACCTCGGCCTCGCGGGCGGCGACCGGCAGTCCGAGGACGAGGTCCTGTTCGCCGCCGGCGCGGTGCAGATAGGCGGCGACGGCCGCGAGCAGGAGCCGGGACGGACGCACGCCCGCGGTCCGGGCGGCGGCGTCCAGCCGTTCGACGGTTTCGGGGGACAGCGCGGCGGTCCGCCGCAGCCGTCGGGTCATGGGGGTGGCGGCCCGGTCGACGAGCCGTACGGGCTCGGTCCGCCCGGCCATCCGTTCCAGCCACCAGGCGCGGTCGGCGGCGTGCCGCTCGGAGGCGCGGTACGCGCGGTCGGCGGCGACGAGCCGGGAGAGCGACCAGTCACGGGGCTCGGACGCCTCGGCCCCCGCGGTGTACAGCTCGCCGGCCCGCCGGGTGATGAGCGCGACGCCCATCCCGTCCATCACGATGTGGTGGTAGCGCTGGCACCACAGGACGCGGTCGTCGGCGAGCCGCAGCAGGGCGTGGGCGAACAGCGGGTCGAGCGCGAGGTTGACGGGGCGGTCGCGGTCGGCGGCCATCCACGCGGCGGCGGCCTCGTCGGGGTCGGCGGCATCGCGCAGGTCCACGACCGTGACGTCGACGGGGAGGGTGAGGGTACGGGGCGTCTGGCGCGGCCCGTCGTCGCCGGGTGTGACCCGTACGTGCAGGCACTCGGCCTCTTCGACGGCCTGGCGGACGCCGACGGTGAGGCGGTCGAGGTCGATGGCGCCGCGGAGGTGCAGCGCGAACACGATGTTGTAGGCGGAGCTGTCCGGTTCGATCTGCTGGGCCAGCCAGATGCCGGATTGCCCGCCGGTGACGGGGAGGCCGGAGGGGGTGTTCCGGTCCGACGACTCGACGTCAAACATCGTACGAAGTGGCCTTTCCCTGGAGGTGCGTGGCAGGCGGGTGGCGACGGAAGCCGCCGACGGCGTGGCGAGAGGTTCCGCCACGCCGTCGGTCGGGTCAGCTGGTGGCTCGGTGGCGCGTCAGCCGGTGGGCATCACTTGACGGCCGTGAGGAGCGGCTCGATCTCTTCGATGGCGTACGGGATCGACAGCACGGTGTTGAAGGAGAACGCGGCACCGATGTCCGGGCCCTGGTACGGCACGAACAGGTCGCGCTTCTCCTGGTTGACCTTGAGCTTCTTGTAGAGCGGCTCGGCCTTGATGCGGTCGTTGGCCTCGGTGCTGGAGGTGACCCAGACGAGCCGGTCGACATCGAGGACGTTCAGCTTCTCCGCGCTGAGGTCGGCGACGTTGAAGCCCGGCTTGGCCAGGGTGTCGATCTCCGGCTTGAGCTTGAAGCCCAGCTCCTGGAAGAAGATCGACTTGGGGTCGGTCTTCGTGAACGCCGAGTACTTGCCGGCCTCGAAGCTGTCGGCGACGGCGAGCGTCTTGGTGGCCCACTCGGGGTGCTTGGCGCGGACGGCCTTGAACCGGGCGTCGATGTCCGAGATCAGCTTGGTGGCTTCGGCGTCCTTGCCGAGCGCCTTGCCGATCTGCTGGGTCATCGTCTGCCAGGGAGCGCCGTAGTCCGGGTGGTCCTTGGGCTGGGCGACGACCTTGGTGAACTTGGAGAGCGTGTCGTACTGCTCCTTCTTCATCCCCGAGTACTGGGCGATGACCAGGTCCGGCTTGAGCGCCGCGATCTTCTCGATGTTGTACTCGTCGCGCTCACCGACGATCTCCGGCTGGGTCGAACCCCACTTGTCCTTGGTCCAGGGCCACTTGCCGTACGGCTTCTCCTTGAACCAGTCGACGGCGCCGGCCGGCTTGACGCCGAGGGCGAGGACGGCGTCCTGGTCGGAGAGACCGAGGGTGACGATCGTCTTCGGCTCCTTGTCGATCGTCGTGGAGCCGTACTTGTGCGCCACCGTGACGGGGAACGCGGCGGGCTTGCCGCCCCCGTCGGCCGAGGCGGAGGTGGTGGCGGACGGCGACTCGGTCTTCTCGGTCCCTCCGCCGCAGGCGGCGAGGGCGAGGGCCGCCACCGCGAGGACAGCCACACGGGGGGCGGATCTGGCGAACCGGGCCAGAGCGGGACGTGCACCAGCGGACACGGACGTTCCTTTCGGGGATTCACAGTGCGTGCCACGCCCCTCGGGTGCGAAGGTGCCGCCCGGCGGGGTGTGGCCTTTGTTGCGTGGGGGGTGGAGCGGGGGTGGCGCTAGCGCGCCGTGCCGACGCCGTCGGCCATGGGCCGGGCCTCGTCGGCGGTGGGGACGGGGGCGTCGACGGAGGCGTCGAGCGAGGTGACCGCGGTGGCCGGGTTCCGGTCGAGGACCGAGGCGAGGATCTCGCCGACCCTGATCGCGGTGTTGGAGAGCAGCGACGACGTGATGCCGTGGGTGTGCTCCGTGCCGCCCTGGAGGTAGATGCCGCAGCTCAGTTCGGGATCGGTGGCGAGCCGGTAGTCCCGCTCGACGCGGACCCGTCCCTGGTCGTCGCGGTGGCAGCGGTCGGCGACCGGGCCGAGGAGGCCGAGGGGTTCGGCGGGGCTGTATCCGGTGGCGTAGACGACGACGTCGGCGTCGAGGACCGTCTCCTCGCCCGTGACGAGGGAGGTGACGAAGGCGCGGACCTTGTCCGGGCCGTCCTCGACGCCGGTGAGCCGGGAGATGTTGATGAAGCGCAGCCGCTCGGTGCCGAGGACCTTCTCCTGGTACGCCTGGCGGTAGAGGTCGTCGATGAGGTCGATGTCCACCACGGAGTAGTTGGTGTTCCCGTGGTAGTCCATCAGCTTGCGCTTGATGTCGTCGGGAGCCGTGAAGTACTCGTCGACGGCGTCGGGGTCGAAGATCCGGTTGGCGAAGGCGCTGTCGTCGGCGGGGCTGTAGCCGTAGCGGGAGAAGACGGCGCAGATCTCGGCCTCGGGGAAACGACGGTGCAGATAGGCCACGTTCTCGGCGGCACTCTGTCCGGCGCCGACGACGACGATGCGCCGGGGGTCGGTGCCTTCCAGGCTCTCCACCTTGGCGAGCAGGTCGGAGTTGTGCCAGACACGGTCGCTGCGCTCGACGCCTTCCGGCATGCGCGGACGAAGTCCCGTACCGAGGACGAGGTTTCGGGCGCGGTGCACGACGAGCTCCGAGCCCGAGCGGGCGGTCACGTCGAGGTACTCGACGACGCCGTCACGCTCGACCGGTTCCACGGAGACGATCTCGTGGCCGTACGACACCATGTCGTCGACCTTGGACGCGGCCCACTCGAAGTAGTCGTGGAACTCGACGCGCAGCGGGAAGAGGTTCTTGTGGTTGACGAAGTCGATCAGCCGGCCCTTGCTCTGCAGGTAGCAGAGGAAGCTGTATTCGCTGGTCGGATTGCGCAGCGTCACCAGGTCCTTGAGGAAGGACACCTGCATGGTCGCGTCGTCGATCAGCATGCCGCGGTGCCAGCCGAAACGTGGCTGGCGCTCGAAGAAGTGGGCGGTGACCGCTTCCTGCCTTCCGACGCGTGCGTTGTGCTCGCTGAGCGCTATCGCCATGGCCACATTGGACGGCCCGAAGCCGATACCGATGAGGTCGTGGACCAGAGGTGCGTCACCAGGAGGAACCTGCGACATGTCACTCCCATCGTGCGGGAAGAAGGCTGAGGGGAACAGGGGGCATCGGGCGCACCGGTGGCACCGGCGGCCGAGCAGAACTTAGGTAAAGCTAACCTGATCTAGCGAAGCTGTCGATGGGTCAAAACGGGCAATGCGCGGCCGGTCGATCTCAACGACCGAATAAATCAAGCCAGTTGCACTGTTAGGTAAGCCTTGCTTTACTTGCTGACGGTCAATCGCTCTTTCCGAGGAGGAACCCGATGCGGGTCGTCATGTTCGGTTATCAGACCTGGGGCCATCGCACCCTCCAAGCGCTCCTGGACTCCGAACACGACGTGGTGCTCGTCGTGACGCACCCCAAGAGCGAGCACGCCTACGAGAAGATCTGGAGCGACTCGGTCGCCGACCTGGCGGAGGAGCACGGCGTCCCGGTCGTGATCCGCAACAGGCCCGACGACGACGAGCTGTTCGCGCGCCTCAAGGAGGCGGACCCGGACATCATCGTCGCCAACAACTGGCGTACGTGGATCCCGCCGCACATCTACAACCTGCCTCGCCACGGCACGCTGAACATCCACGACTCGCTGCTGCCCAAGTACGCCGGCTTCTCGCCGCTCATCTGGGCCCTCATCAACGGCGAGCCCGAAGTCGGCGTCACCGCCCACATGATGGACGAGGTGCTCGACGCCGGCGACATCGTCCAGCAGCACGCGGTCCCCGTCGGGCCGAAGGACACGACGACCGACCTCTTCCACAAGACGGTCGACCTCATCGCCCCGGTCACGATCGGCGCGCTCGACCAGATCGCCTCCGGACAGGCCGAGTTCACGAAGCAGGACCGCTCCCAGGCCAGCTTCTTCCACAAGCGGGCCGAGGAGGACATCCGGATCGACTGGAACTGGCCGGCCGACGCCCTGGAGCGGCTCGTCCGCGCCCAGTCCGCGCCCTACCCGAGCGCCTTCACCTTCCACCGGGGCAAGCGACTCGAGGTCCTCTCCGCGTTCGTCTCCGAGGGACGGTACGGCGGCACCCCCGGCCGCATCTTCTACCGCGAGGGCGAGGGTGTCGTGATCGTCGCCGGCGCCGACGCCCGCACGGGCCGCAACCACGGCCTGGCCATCACCCGCGTACGGACGGAGGACGGCCGCGAGCTGCCCGCGACCGAGTACTTCACGTCCATGGGCGGCTACCTCACCGCCCGACCCTGAGCGCATGCGACCGGAACACGTCGAAGGGGGCCGCCGGGCGCGCGCGAGCCGCGTGACGGCCCCACTGCGAGCATTGGGTAGGTTAACCCAACCCAACTGTGTGGTGCGGCAGTTGAAGCCCCACGGCCCGAACGGACAGTGAGGCACGACGATGGAACAGCCGATCGTCAACGGCATGGCGTGCGACACCTCCGGCGCGACCTTCGCCATCGTCGGCATAGCGAACATGCCGACCGACTGGGCGAAGGTCTTCAGCTCCCTCGCCGAGGCGGTGGGCGCGGGTGCGGGCGCGGGTGCGGGCGCGGGCGCGGGCGCGGGCGCGGGCGCGGGCGCGGGCGCGGGCGCGGGCGCGAGCACGGACACCGGCACCGGGGAACGTACCGCCGTCGTCACGGCCGCGCCCTCCATGAGCATGACGCCTCCCAGCGTGCTGAACCTCAACGCGTACCTCATGTACGCGCTCGGCAAGGCCGCACGCCGGCGGCTCACGGACAAGCTGGAGGGCCGTGGACTCCGTCTGTGGCACCTCACCGTGATGACGCTGCTCGCCGACCTGGGACCCCAGATGAAGACGGCCCTCGCGTCACGACTCGACATGAACGCCAGCGACCTGGTGAAGATCGTCAACGACCTCGACCGCATCGGGCTGGTGGACTGCGACCGGGACCAGACGGACCGGCGCCGTGTCGTGGTGCGGCTCACCACGGACGGCAGGTCGTACCTCGCGGACCTCAGCGCCGAGATCGCGTCCACGGACGACGAGATCCTGGCCCCCCTCGACGCAAGCGAACGCGCACAACTCGGTTCTCTGCTGCGCCGGGTGCACAGTCATCTCGAACCCGCTCCGCCCGGCGCGAGCCCTCAGTTCGCGCCGGCGCCGGTGGGCACGGAGATGCGCAGGGACTCCACCAGTTCGCGGTAGAGGGTGTCCGAGGCCATCAGTTCCTCGTGCCGCCCCCGGGCCCTGACCCGGCCGGCCTCCATGACGACGATGGTGTCCGCGTCGATCACCGTCGACAGGCGGTGGGCGATGGTCACCACGGCGCCGGTGTCCGCACGGGAGCGGACGCACTCCTGCACGGCCGCCTCCGTCAGGCCGTCGAGCTGAGCGGTGGCCTCGTCGAGGAGCAGGACGTCGGGGGTGGCCAGGAGGGCCCGGGCCAGCGCGATGCGCTGTCGCTCACCCCCCGACACGTTCGCGGTGGCGAGGGGCGTGTCCAGACCCTCGTCCAGGGCGTCGACCTTCTCCACGAGCCGTACTTCGTGGAGGACGCGCCGCAGTTCCTCCGGGGTGGCGTCGGGCCGGGCGAGCAGCAGGTTGTCGCGGATCGTACCGGGGACGACCGGGGTGTCCTGCTCGACGTAGGCGAGGCGGGCCCGGATGTCGGCGTGGGCGTGGTCGCGGTACGGCCGTCCGTCGAGGAGCAGTTCGCCGCCGGTGGGCTCCAGGAACCGCAGCACCAGGGAGAACAAGGTCGTCTTGCCCGCACCCGACGGACCGACGACGGCCGTGTGGCCGCGCCGGGGTATGACGAGGTCGATGTCCCGTACGGCCGCCTCGGTGTCCGGTCCGTAGGCGGCGGTGACGTTCCGCAGCTCCAGGACGGGCACGTCGTCGCGCGGTTCGGGGTGTTCCCGGGGGTCCCTGAGCCTCTCGGGGTCCCTGAGCTTCTCCGGGTCCCTGAGCTTCTCGGGGTCAAGGGCGGATGCGCCCGCGGACGGTGCCGTCCCCTCCTCCTCGGACGGCAGGGCGTCTGCCTGCCGGATGCGTTCGGCGGCGGCGATGCCGGACTGCAGGGTGGTCACGTTCTGGCTGAGTTCGGTGATCGGGTCCATGAGGGCGAAGGCGTAGAGGAGGAAGGCGATCAGGCCGGACACCTCGAGCCGGCCCTCGCCGACGCGCCAGGCGCCGACGGCGAGGATCGCGATGATGGCCAGGTTGACGCCGGACCAGGCGGTCGTCCAGGCCAGCGCCTCGCGGCGGACGGCCCGGATCCCGTGCTCGGCCGACGCGCGCGCGTCGGCGAGGATCCGCTCGGTCATGCGCTCCTCGGCGCGGTTGACCTTGACGGTACGGATCGCTCGCAGTGTGCCTTCGAGGACACCGCCGAGCCGTCCGACGTACTCCTGGGCCTGCTGCTGCGACTGGGCGATGCCGGGCATGAGGAGCGCGAAGGCCGCGCCGACGAGGACGACGGCGGCCACCGTGGTGGCCAGCAGCACCGGGTCGAGGAAGGCCATGAGGACGAGGCTGCCCACCAGTTTGACCGCCCCGTTGACCAGGCCGACGAAGGAGGCGGCGGTGGCCTCGCGGAGCAGCACGGTGTCGGAGGTGACGCGGGTGACGAGTTCGCCGGTGGGGCTGCGGGTGATGCCGGGCACGGTGGCGCGCAGGAAGCGCCGCACCATCGACTCGCGGGCGTCGAGGACCACCCGCTCCCCCAGCGCCCCGAGCAGAATCCACTGCCGGTAGGACACCGCGCTGCCGACGACGAGCAGCACGAGGAGCGCCGCCACGGGTCCGGTGAGGGAGGACGAGCTGCCCAGGGCGTCGAGCACGTGCTTGGTGACCATGGGCGAGGCGAGGCCCAGGGCGGCGGCGACCAGGGCGAGGCCGAGGCCCTGGATCAGGGTGCGCCGGTGCGGGCGGGCGAAGGACCACAGGATGCCGAGGCGTGGCGTGGCGGAGGTGACCATATCCACAATGGAACATCTCTGTTCCAGAAAGGTCAAAGGATTTCCCAAACGGCATGAGGCGATACCGTGGGCGCATGGGGTCCGACGACACTCCCGCGCACGGCGCGGCCACCCGCGAGAGCGCCACGCGCGCCCGCACTCGGCGCGCGATCCTCGACGCCGCCGTCTCCGTGCTCACCGCCGACCACGGCGCCTCGCTCGGCGATGTCGCCGAGGCGGCCGGGGTGGGGCGGACCACCGTCCACCGGTACTTCCCCGAGCGCTCCGACCTGCTCGCCGCGATCGGCGCGGACATCCGCGAACGGGTCGCCGCCGCGGCCGACCGGGCGCGGCTCGACGACGGGTCGGCGCCCGAGGCGATGGAGCGGCTCTGCCTGGAGTTCTTCGAACTCGGCGACGGGCTGCTCCTGCTGTACGACGTACCGCAGTTCGTGACCTGGTCCGGCATCGAGGAGGAGACCGCGTCCGACCAGGCCCTGCTGACTCTCGTCCGGCGCGGACAGGAGGACGGAACACTCGACCCCGAGGTCGACGCCGGCTGGCTCCAGGACGTCATGTGGGCCCTGCTGTACGCCGCCTGGATCCAGGCGCGCGACCAGGGCACCCCCAAGCACACGGCCCTCTCCCTGTGCCTGCGAACCCTCCGCAAGGCCGTCGCACCGTAGGGACTCCGGCGTCGCACCGCATGGGACTCCGACGTCGCGCCCTACGGGCTCCGGCCGGGTGCCGTGTTGATCACATCGAGATCGAACCCCCTGGCGCTCGACCCCAAGCAGGAATAGGTTAGGCTCACCTAACAAGCACCGAGTTGCCGCTGCCCCGCAGACATCCGTCCGTGGGGCCGTCAGTCGGGCCTCGTACATCGCCCTGCCCGGAGACAAGGATCCACCATGCCTTCTGTGTTCACCCCCCTTCGCCGTCGCGCTCTCGTGGCGGGTGCCGCCGCGGTCTCGCTCGGCCTGCTGGTGACCGGGTGCGGCTCGGACGACAAGAAAGACGACGCGGCAGGGCCGGCGAGCAAGGCCCCGGCGGGCGCCTTCCCCGTGACCATCAAGAGCGCCCTCGGTGACGCCGTCATCAAGGACAAGCCGAAGCGCGTGGTGACCCTCGGTCAGGGCTCGGCGGAGACCGCCATCGCCCTCGGCAACGTCCCGGTCGGTATCGAGGAGTACGCCTGGGGCAGCGACAAGAGCGGCTACCTCCCCTGGATCCACGAGGCCGTGACGAAGTCCGGCGCCACGCTGCCCAAGCAGTTCAAGGGTGGCGAGGAGCTCGACATCGAGGCCATCACCGAGCTCGAGCCCGACGTCATCCTCGCCCCGTGGTCCGGTCTGACGCAGAAGCAGTACGACATCCTCAAGGACATCGCGCCCACCGTCGCCTACCCCGAGAAGGCGTGGAGCACGAACTGGGACCAGCAGATCGAGATCATCGCCAAGGCGCTCGGTCAGCCGGAGAAGGCCAAGGAGCTGGAGTCGAAGATCGACAAGCAGCTCGCCGACGCGGCCGCCTCCCGCCCCAACTACAAGAACGTCACGTTCTCGTACATCTACAACACCGGCCCCGGCACCCTCGGCATCTTCAAGCCCGAGGAGCAGCGCGTGGCGATGGTCTCCAAGCTCGGTCTCAAGGTCGACCCGATCGTGAACACCTTCAAGGAGACCGAGGGCACCGACTCCGCCCTCATCGGCCTGGAGAACGCCAACAAGCTGGCGAAGAGCGACATCGCCTTCACCTTCTACATGGACGAGAAGTCCCGCAAGGCCGTCGAGGGCCAGCCGCTGTACGCGGCCATCCCCGCCGTGAAGAAGAACGCGCTCGTGTACAGCCACGACACCCCCTTCGTCACCGCCTCCTCGATGATCAACCCGCTGACGGTGCCGTACAGCATCGAGCGCTACCTCCCGATGATCGACAAGGCCGTCGCCAAGGCCGGGAAGTAACAACGGGTCCTCAGCGTGACCACTCTTTCCCGGACCGGCCAAGGCCCCGCCGTTGTACGGCGGGGCCTTGGCCGGCATGTCATGGCCGCCGTCCTGTGCCTGGTCCTGCTCGCTCTGGCGCTGCTCGCCAGCGTGATGTTCGGCAGCAGGCCGACGTCCGCCGGTGACGTCCTGCGGGTCATCACCGGAGGCGGCGACGAGTACACCCGTACCGTCATCGAGAGCCGCTACCCCCGCACCGTCCTCGGTGTGCTCGCGGGTCTCTGCCTCGCCGTCGCCGGCACCCTGATGCAGGGCATCACGCGCAATCCGCTCGCCGAGCCGGGACTTCTCGGCATCAACGCGGGCGCGTCCGCGAGCATCGTCGCCGCGACCGCCTTCCTCGGTGCCTCCGGGCAGCGGGAGACGATCTGGTGGGCCCTCGTCGGCGCCCTCCTGACCGGTGTCGTCGTCCATGTCGTCGGCACCGCCGGCGGCGGCGGTGGGCCGGTCCGGCTGGTGCTCGCCGGCGCGGTGCTCTCCGCCGTCCTCGCCGCCTTCATCCAGGCCGTCGCCCTGTCCAAGCCGCAGGTCTTCGACACGTACCGCTACTGGGTGGTGGGCGCGCTCGGTGGACGCGGCTTCGACGCCTTCTGGGCGGTCCTGCCGTTCGCCGCGGCCGGCTTCCTGCTGGCCCTGCTGCTGGCGCCGGGACTCAACGCCATGGCCATGGGCGACGACAAGGCCGCCTCCCTCGGCATCAGCCCCGCCCGCGTCAAGGGCGGCGGACTGCTCGCGGCGACGCTGCTCGCCGCCGCCGCGACGGCGGCCGTCGGGCCCATCGCCTTCGTCGGCCTCGCCGTCCCGCACGTCGTCCGGGCGCTGGTGGGCGCCGACTTCCGGGCGCAGATCCTCTTCACCTCCCTCGCGGGGCCGACGCTGCTGCTCTTCGCCGATGTCCTCGGCCGGATCGTGCTGCGCCCGCAGGAACTCATGGTCGGGGTCGTCACCGCCTTCGTCGGCGCTCCCGCCCTGCTCTTCGCCGTTCGCCGTATGAGGGGAGCGGGATGAAGACCGCCGACCGGACCGACGCTCCGGACAGCGCGGAGGTGAGCAAGCCCCGCGCGGCGCGGCCCGCCGGCCGCGGTGTGCTGCGGATCGGCCCCTGGGTCGCCGTACCCGTGCGCCGCACCACCGTGATCGCCGCCGTGGTCTCGCTGCTGCTGCTCTGCGCCGCCGCCGTGGCCACGCTGTCGATGGGCAGGCTCGGCATCGACCTGCCCGATCTGCCGTCGGCCCTCGCGGGCGACGCCACCGGCAAGAACGCCTTCGTCCTGAACCGGCTGCGCGGCCCCCGGCTCGTGGTGGCCATCGCGACCGGCGCGGCCTTCGGTCTCTCCGGGGCCCTGTTCCAGTCCGTCACCCGCAACCCGCTGGGCAGTCCCGACGTCATCGGGCTCGGCGCCGGAGCCGGAGCGGGAGCGGCGGCCGCCGCCCTGTTCCTGCCCGACGTCATGCCGGTGGCCGTCGGCTCCCTGCTCGGCGCGATCCTCGCGATGACGGTCGTGTTCCTCGCCACCGGCACCGGGTTCCGCAGCCCGGGACGGCTCGTGGTGGCCGGTATCGGCGTGGCCGCGATGGCGACCGCGCTGACCCAGTACGTGGTGTACGCCGTCGAGCGCGACAAGGCCAGCGCCCTGACCGCCTACATCAACGGCAGCCTCTCCGCCCGCTCCTGGGACGACGCGGCGACCATCTGGACGGTGCTGCTCGTCTCCCTGCCGTTCGCGGCGCTCCTCGCCCGGCCCCTGAGCATCGGTGAGATGGGCGACGACCTCTCCACCGGCCTCGGGGCCCGACCGGGCCGGACCGCGACCTGGGCCGTCGCGCTGTCGATCGTCCTCTCCGCCGGAGCCGTCAGCGTGGCGGGACCGATCGCCTTCATCTCCCTGACCGCGCCGCAGATCGCCAAGCGGGTCAGCCGCAGCGGCGGCCCGCACCTGGTCATGTCGACCCTGCTCGGAGCCCTGTTGCTGGTGCTTGCCGACCTGACCGCGCAGCAGTTGCCGCTCTTCGACAACCTGCCCGTCGGCCTGTACACGATGGCCGTCGGCGGCGGGTACCTGGGCTATCTGCTGCTGCGCGAGTGGAGGCGTCCCGCCGCCTGACCGACAGGGACCACGCCACCGGTTCCAGCGCCCTCGCGGAGCGCTCACCGACCGCCCCGTACGCCCCCGGCGTCCGGGGCGGTTCCGCGTTCCCGGACAACTGCGGTCGGTCCGATGACCGTTGGAAGATCACGGACCCCACATCTCCGTATACTGAACGCGCACGTCTCATCACGTTATGTGTACGGAGGATCCCCTCGTGGTTGGTCGTTCTCAGCCGGCCGAGGACGTCCGGCAGCCGGCGCCCGCAGAGGCCGGGGTGCTACCCGCGTGGCACGAGCGGGCCAAACGGGCTGTCGTGGAGGGCCGGTCGGACCCCCTCATCGTGGCCGAGGCCGAGCGCCTGGCGCGGTCGCGGCAACTCACCCGGCGAGACCTGCGGATGCTCCTCCTGGTCACCGACGACGACCCGGCGTGGCTGACCGCCCGCCGCCTCGCGGTCGAGGGGCTGCGCGACACCCCGGAGGTCCCGCAGCAGATCCTCACCGCGCACGCGCAGCTCGAGTTCTGGCCACCGCTGACGTACGACGAGTCCGCCGAGCACCTTCCCGACGGATATGTCCTGCACACGGCGGCGGTACGACTCGGCCCGGCCGACGCCCAGGTGACGGGCCCGGCACGCAGCGCCCGGACCGCGGCCCTCGCCCGTCGGTCCGCCGCCGAGGCGATGCTGCGCCGGCTCGCCGGGGTCGGGGAGACGACGGGGGAAGGCAGCGACGAGCGGCTGACGCTGCCGGGCATGGGGACGGAGGCCTTCGAGTCACTCGTCCACACCCGCGCGACGACGGCGGACGAGCCGGGCGAGGAGCTGGCGGCCGAGGTCGACCGCAGGGCGGGCTCGGCGCGGCTGCGGCACCGTGACATCCATCTGCTGCTGTTCGCCGCGCGGGGACCGGGGTGGCGGGAGTCGCGCGTACGTGCCCTGCGGCTCGCGGCGCGGATGCAGAACTCGGCGGCCACGCTGCTGCGCTGGCACGCGGACGAGGAGGGTGCCGAACTCCGGCACACGGTCGTCGCGTCCGACGGAGGGTTCTCCTGCCACTGGAGCCGGGACGCCCGCGACGGCCGCACCATCGACGGCGCCGAACGCACCGCACGCGATCGGCGGCAGGCCGTCCACCTCGGCGCGGTCGCCCTCCTGGCGGAGCTCACCGGGCTTCCGGAACCGGAGGAGGAACGGGCCTCCGACGGCGGCGGCACGTCCCGTTCGGTGCGGATCCAGCCGGTGCCGGCGGGCCAGGACCCGGTGAAGTACCTGAACAAGTACACCCAGTTGGAGGTCATCTCCAAGCCGGAGTCCACGTTCACGGCCGCGCCGAAGAGCGCCGCCTGCACATACACCTGCACCCTCGTCCGTACGGGGGCGGAGGTGTCCGTCACCCGCCGGGCGAAGACGCGTGCGGACGCGCGCCGCGCGGCCGCGTCGGCGCTGATGGAGGAACTGGTCGCACACGACGCCACGCCCACTCCCCCGGCGCGGGGGGCGGAGCGACCGTCCGTGCCGGGTCCGCGGAACGCGGAGGGCCGGCCGCCCGTTCCGGGTCGGAGCGGGGATCCGGGGCGGAGCGGGGATCCGGTGTCCGGCGCGGCCCCGGAGCCTGGTTCGGCCCCGGCTCAGGCCTCTGCCCCGGCCCCGGCCCCCGCCCCCGCCCCGGCCCCCGCCTTACGGATCGCGGTCGGTGCCGTCATCACGGAAGCCCTCGCGGCCGGGTGTGCCGTCGCCTTCCTGCCCGCTGCCGGAACTCCCGCCGCGCTGCTGCTCCACCGGGCCGACGGGGCACCCATGCCGGACGTCGCCCTTCCGGCGCCACTCTCGGCGGCGCGCCGTTCGCTCGTGGTTCCCCCGTCGACCGCCCCCGTGCCCGTGATCGGGTGGCGGGTTCCGCTCGCCCAGGCCGTTCCCGTACTGCTGCGCCGGGACCGGGAGGCCGGATGGCATCCGACGGCGGTGGAGTGGGAGCAGGCGACTCGGCTCGGGCTCCGGGCGGTCGCCGCCGGGCTGGTCCGTCCGGCGCTCACGCCGGACGGGACGGACCGGTGGCGGGTGGGCCCGCTGCCGGGCGCCCTCGCACGGGCCGTGGAGGAGCTCGCCCGCCGCATGTCGCCCCAGGCCCACGCCGCCGCCCATGCCGACTCCCCCGCCGCCACCGCCGACGCCGACGCCGACGCCGACGCCGACGCCGACGGGGGACGCTTCCCGGCCGCGCGCGACGCCCTGCCCGCGTTCCTCGATGCTCTGGCCGACACGATGCTGCGCCCCCCGGCGGCGGTCCTCTTCGGCACCGGCCCGTTCCTCGCACCGGCCGGCCGGCCGCTCCCCGAGGCGGAGGCCGGGCTCGTCCGGCCCTGGCTGGACGCCGTCGAGGACCGGCTGTACGCCGCGCCGCCGCCCGGTCTCGTCGTCGAGTTCGCCGAACCGTCCGAGGAGGAGGCCGCCGCCGGGCGGCTGACCGGTCGCCTGCTCGTCGCCGTCGACCCCGGCGAGCCGGACAAGGAGGTCCCCGCGGCTCGGCTCCGGACGGCGCGGGAGCCGGTGGCAGGGGTCGAGCCGTACCACCTGTGGGAGCGCGTACGCCTCCGGATCGAGCGCGCGGCCCGGCGGTGCGGGCTCCTCGCCGGGCTGCTCACGTCACCCGAACGGCTTGTGGCGGACGCCACGGGGATCGCGCGGCTCCTCGACGCGGAGGCGGATCTGGCGGCCGAGGGTCTCGTGCTGCGCCGGCCACCCGGACTGCGCGATCCGCTCTCCGCCCACACGGTGGTCGGGTCGGAGAACGTCGTGACCGCGGGCGACGCCCTCGGCTCCCACCCCACCGGCGGCGCGCCCCGCTTCAGCCTCCAGGCGCTGCTCGACTTCCGCTGGCAGTTCGCCCTCGGTGGCGACGTACTGAGCGAGGCCGAGATGGACGCGCTCGCGGAGGCCGCCCGGCCCCTCGTCCGGGTCCGGGACCGGTGGGTGCTGCTCGATCCCCTCACGGTGGCGCGCGTACGCCGCCGGGAGATCGGCCCGCTCGCCGGTATCGACGCGCTCACCGCGGCCCTCACCGGCACCGTGAGCGTCGACGGCCGGACGGTACCGTGCCGGGCGGGCGGGAGCCTCGCCGCCGTCGTCGACATCCTGCGTCGCGGCGAGCACGCGCCCCCGGTGCCCGCGCCCGCCGGGCTCGCCGCCACCCTCCGTGCCTACCAGGAGCGGGCGCTGGCCTGGCTCGCGCACACCGGCGGCATCGGGTTCGGCGCGGTCCTCGCCGACGACATGGGACTCGGCAAGACCCTGACGGCCATCGCGTACACCCTGCACCGGTACGAGAACGGGCACCGCGGCCCGGTCCTGGTGGTGTGCCCGTCCTCGCTCGTGACCAACTGGGAGCGGGAGTTCCGCCGGTTCGCCCCGCAGCTCGACGTGACGGTCCACCACGGCGTCCGGCGCAATCTGGACGTCGCCGGGGAGCGGACCGTCGTCCTGACCACGTACGGCGTCCTGCGCCGCGACGACGAACTCACCACCCGAAGCTGGGACATGGTGATCGCGGACGAGGCACAGCACGCCAAGAACCACGCCTCCTCCACCGCCCGCCGCCTGCACGCGCTCACGTCCACCACGCGGCTCGCGCTGAGCGGCACCCCGGTCGAGAACAACCTCTCCGAGCTGTGGACCCTGCTCGACTGGGCCAACCCCGGCCTCTTCGGCCCGCTGAAGTCCTTCCGGTCCCGGTACGCGGCCGCCGCCGAGCGCGATCCGGACGGCCCGGCCGCGCACGCCCTGGCCCGGCTCATCGCACCGTTCCTCCTGCGCCGCCGGAAGACCGACCCGCATGTCGCCCCCGAACTGCCCGCGAAGGTCGAGACACGGCGGATCGTCGAACTCACGGCGGAGCAGGTCGCCCTCTACGAAGCCGTCGTCCGCGAGACGATGGAACAGCTCGCCCACTCCCCCTCCCTCGCCCGCTCCGGCCTGGTGTTCAAGCTGATCACCGCCCTGAAGCAGATCACCAACCATCCCGCGCACTACTGGGGTGAGGACCATCCCGGCCCGTCCGGAGCAGGGGAGTTCACCGCGCGGTCGGCCAAGCTGGAAGCCCTCGGCGAGCTCGTCGAGGCCATCACCGCGCGCGGCGAGGCAGCGCTCGTCTTCACCAGCTACGTCACGATGGGCCGACTGCTCACCGAGCACCTCACGCACCTCGGCCACCGCCCGCTGTTCCTCCACGGCGGACAGGACACCCGGCAGCGACAGGAGCTCGTCGACGCCTTCCAGGCGGGCCGCTCACCGCTGTTCGTCCTGTCCCTCAAGGCGGGCGGCACCGGCCTCACCCTGACCCGGGCCAGCCACGTCGTGCACTTCGACCGCAGCTGGAACGCCGCCGTGGAGGACCAGGCGTCGGACCGTGCGCACCGGATCGGGCAACGGCGGACCGTCACCGTCCACCGGCTCGTCACCCGCGGCACGATCGAGGACCGGATCGATCAGCTCCTCGCGCACAAACGAGCGTTGCAGGAGACGGTGCTGGGCACGGGGGACGCCGGAATCGCCCGGCTCTCCGACCGCGAACTCGTCGACCTCGTCAGCCTGGGAGACCCGTCGTGACCACCTCCACCGAACCCACTTCCGTACTGGACGGCCTCAGCGAGCCGCCACCGGCGCCGCTACCCGGGCTCGACGTGCTGCGCGCCCTCGTCGCCGACGCGGCGCTCCGTGCGGCGGCTCTGCTGGACGGTCCCGAAGGCGCGCTCGCGGACGGCGCCGCAGCCCCGTACGGTGCCGCCGCCGACGGCGTCGACGACGTCACCGCGGACATCGTCCGCTTCGTCGCCCAGAACGGGGACTCCCATCTCGAGCGTGCCGCCCACCACCTCGGCGTCCCGCCGGGCCGGTTGAGACTTCTCGCCACGGCCCACCGGTGGGGCGGGCGGCCCGCCGTCGCCACCTGCCTCGCGCCGCTGCCCGCCGACCCCGAGGTCCTCGCCGCCGCCGAGCACGCCGTCCAGTCCCTCCGTCCCTCCCCCACCGCCCCCGTGGAGCGCCACCACAACCACCTCACCGACGCGCCCGCGCGGGTCCAGCTGCGGTACGGCCCCGATCGCCGCTGGCACCCGTACGTGGAGCGCTACGGCGGCTGGCAGCCGGCCGCCGCGCCGCACCCCGACGCGGCCACGGCCTACCGGGCCGCTCGTACGGCGCTCCGCGCGGCGACGCGCACATGACGGCGCGAGGAGGACACGGACACGGCGGCCGGGGCGGTCAGACGAGGCGCCGCATCCACCCGTGGGGGTCTTCGGCCCGGCCGAACTGGATGTCCACCAGGCGGCGGCGCAGACGCATCGTCACCGAGTCCTCGGCGCCCGTGTCCGGAGCGACGACCTCGCCGTCGGTCCAGACGAGACGCCCGACCGGGGTCACCGCGGCGCCGGTGCCGCAGGCGAAGACCTCGCGGATCGCGCCGGTCCGCGCGCCCTCCTGCCATTCGGTGATATCGACGGCCCGCTCCTCGACGTCGAGGCCCATCTCCTTCGCGAGGGAGAGGATGGACGCCCGCGTCACGCCTTCCAGGATGGTGCCGAGTTCCGGTGTGACGAGGCGGCCGTCGTCCGTGACGAAGAACAGGTTCATGCCGCCGAGTTCCTCGACGTAACGCCCCTCGGTCCCGTCGAGGAAGCAGACCTGGTCGCAGCCGTGCTCTCCGGCCTCCAGCATCGGCGCGAGGCTCGCCGCGTAGTTGCCGCCGCACTTGGCGGCCCCGGTGCCGCCGCGCCCGGCGCGGGTGTATTCCGTGGAGAGCCAGATCGAGACCGGCTTGACGCCGCCGGAGAAGTACGGGCCGACAGGTGAGGCGATCACCATGTAGGTGACCTCGGCGGCGGGCCGGACACCGAAGAAGGCCTCCGATGCGAACATGAACGGGCGCAGATAGAGGCTCTGTTCCTCACCGGACGGCACCCAGGCCTCGTCGGCGCGGACGAGCGCCGTGACCGATTCGAGGAAGGCGGGCAGCGGGAGTTCGGGAAGGGCGAGGCGCCGTGCGGAGCGCGCGAACCGCTCGCCGTTGGCCTCCGGGCGGAACGTCCAGACCGATCCGTCCGCGTGCCGGTAGGCCTTCATCCCCTCGAAGATCTCCTGCGCGTAGTGCAGGACCGCGGCGCCCGGGTGCATGGGGATCGGGGCGAACGGGACCACGACTGCGTCGTTCCATCCGCGGTCCGCCGTCCACACCGCGCGGGCCATGTGATCGGTGAAGTACTGGCCGAACTTGGGGTCGGTGAGGATCTCGGCGCGCCGCTCGGCACTCGTGGGAGTGGGGTTGGGCTGAAGCGTGAACCGCAGACTCATCGCGGGTGACCCTCTCGGTGGGCGCTCGGAACGGCGCGTGCGTACTCCATGATGGCTGACGGCTCGGCACCGTAACGGGCGATCGCCTTACGTAGCAAGAGCGTTGGGACACGCCAGGAGGCGGTGGTCCCGGCGGTGGTCCGGGCAGTGGTCCGGGCGGTGGTCCGGGCAGTGGTCCGGGCAGTGGTCCGGGCAGTGGTCCGGGCAGTGGTCCGGGCGGTGGTCCGGGCGCTGGTCCGGGCGCTGGGGCGCGGGGACCACCGCCGCCCGCGTCAGGCCCGCTGCTCCCGCTCTCGCTCCCACGCCTCCGCGAACATCTCGTGCAGCGGGGCCGTCGGCAGCAACCGTACGAACGGGGACCGGAGTTGGTTGCTCCACAGCGGGCGCACCCGGTGGCCGGCCAGCTTCACCTTCTCCAGGGGCAGGTGCGGGGACTTCAGCTCGGTCCACTCGCCGGGCAGGAACAGGGTCCGGCCCGCCCGTGCCCGCTTGGCCTCCAGGACCGCGCCGGTGGCGAGGAGTTCCGCCCGGACCTCCGCGTGCCGCTTGCTCGTCCAGCCGTTCCACCTGCGTACGTTGCGGTCGGTGGGTGCCGCGAGCGTCGCGAGCTGGAGGTACAGGGCGGCCGCGTCCGTCCCGGCGCCGAGCTCGTCGGCCACGCGCGCGACCAGCTCCGGACAGGACTGCCGGGGATCCGCCTCGTACGCGCCGTCCGGTACGGCTCCGGAGCCGGCCCGCCGCATCATCCGGTCGAGCCCGCCGCCGACGAGGAGCGGCGCCACCCGGTCCAGTTCCTCCGCGAGGTCGGTGACCTCGCGGACCCGGCGCCACGCCTCGGGACCGGTGACCTCGGCGGGCCGCAGGAAGGCGTTGCCGCCGGGTGCGCACACCACCAGGGGGCCGGAGTCGTAGGCCGTCATGGTCGGCATCTCCCCCTCCTCCTTCCGGCGGTCCAGGGACACCGGCAGCGTCGCGGGCCCGAACCGCTCGGCGATCCGTGCCGAGGTGTCCTGGACCCGCCCGCCGGGCAGCTCGACGAGGAGTTCCGGACGGGACAGCTCGGCCCGCAGTCGCTCGTACAGGGCCGTCGCACCGGCCACCGCCGGGTCGCCGACGGGCCGGTCGGTCCACGCCCAGACCAGCGCGCTCGCGATCCGCTCGATCGCGAGGCCGACCGGGGTGCCGTAGGGCAGCTCGGGTCCCGCCGGCGGCAGGGCCCTCACCTCCACGCCCAGGCCGTACCGGGGTGCCGCGAGGTCCCAGTCGGCGGCGGGTACGGTCGTGTCCTCGGCGGCCTCGTAGCCGCCCGCGAGGCGTCGTGCCCACACCTCGGAGAGGCCGAGGTCGGCCTCCAGGGTGTCGGCCGCCTCGTCGTGCACGGTGGGCAGCCCCCCGATCCGCTCGCGCCACACGGCCGCCATCCGCTCCACGGCCGCGTCGACACCGCCGGGCCGCCACAGCTCGGCCGTGTCGTCGGGCAGCGCGGCCGCGAGCACGGCCCTCCGTCCGGCGCCCCCGAGGCGCGCGCGGAGCTTCTCGTAGGCCTCGGCCGTCATCGGACTGGCCTTGTACGGGGCCTTGCGGGCGAGGGAGCGGTCCTCGTCCCGGTCGGCGCGGCCGACGAGTCCGGCGACCACGAGCCGGGCCACGGGCCGGCGTACGCCCGTCAGTTCGGCGAACCGCGCCGCCGCCGACTCCGGCACGGGGAGGGGTCCGTGCGCGTCGATCGCCGCGAGGAGGGCCCGCAGCCGGGCCGCGTCGTCCCGCTCCACCCGGACGAGCCGGGCCTCGGCGACCGCCGCCGGCACGGGGTCGTCCTCCGTCGTGTCGGTGGCGGGGGCGACGAACCAGCAGGCGTCCCCGGCGTCCCACCGCGCGGCGGACGCCACGGTGGTCCCGCTTTCCCTCAGTCCGTCCAGGCTCTCGGCCCCGGGGGTACGGCCGACCCACCACCGGCTGCCCTCGCGGGCGAACGGCTGGTCGGCCCAGGTCTCCAGGAGCGCGCGCAGGGCGGCCCGTTCCGGGTCCGGGGTCGGGGCGACCGCCGCGCGCCAGGCGACGGCGTCGATCGCGCCGAGGAGCTGCGACCAGTCGTGCGGCAGGGCGGGCGGGGAGAGCCGCCGGACCTCCTCCACGATCGTCCCGGCCAGGCAGGCGCCGTCGGCGGCGAGCGCGCTCAGGGTCGCGGGCTGGGCGACGTCCCGGCTCCGCCGCCAGGTGTCGTCCTTGCCGTCCACGACGAGACCGCACAGCGCGGGCATCAGCTCGGTGTCCGGCACCGCGCGGCTCGGCAGGACGGGCGGCGCCTCGGCGAGCAGGGTGACGCGCCGGTGCAGGGCGCGCCGTCGCTCCTCCACGCGGGCGGCCCGCTCGGCCACCGCGACGACGGCCTCGACCAGGACCGGGGCGGTGGCCTCGGGCAACTCCCGTGCCACGGCGGCGCGCAGTGCCGCCGCGCCGTCGAGGGCGGCGGTCAGGAGGGTGTCGGCCGTCGCCTGTTCCACGGTCCGCAGCGCCTTGGAGCCGGCCGGGTCCCGGGTCCGCAGCAGGTACCAGAAGGCGGGCGGGAGAGCCACGCCGTGGGACACGGTGGCCCTGCGGGCCGGCTTCACGCGCGGGTGGGCGGGCGAGTGGTGGCCGTCCAGCTCCCACAGCAGGGCGCCGTCGGCGGCGTACGCGCGCACGCCCGTCCGGGTCTGCGCCTCGGCGAGGACGACGTCCTCCACCGCGCCCTCCGGCGCCGCCCAGAGTCCCCAGGGTTCCTGTCCCGGCCGGTCGATGTCGAAGCGGGCCCTGCGTCCGTCGATGCTCTCCAGGAGGTAGTGGTCGGGCGCGTTGTCGCGGTAGCGGGTGCGGAAGAGCACCCGGGTGCCGACGAGTCCGTCGCGGCTGCCGAGCGTGGAGTCGGTCATGCCGGCGGGCAGGGGCGCGAGGTGCAGCGCCTCGCGGGCGAGGGTCTTGTCCGCCTCGGAGGGCTCCAGGGCCGGATCGGTGCTCGCGGGGCGGCCCGGGAAGTCGGGCAGCGGGGTCGCGCCCTGCCGCTCGCCGGTGACCGGGTCGACGACCTCCCACGGCCGCCGCCCGTAGACGGCGTTGGTCCAGATCCGGGTGCCGTCGCTCAGCTGCAGCTCCTCCCGGTCGATCCCCTCCGTGCCGCCGGGCCGCGTCACCCGGAGGCCACCGTGCCGCCCGCCTCCGTCGGCGGTCTCGAACTGGAAGCCGTACGCCCCGTCCAGGCTGCCGCCGAAGGGCACCAGGCCGCCGAACTCCTCCGGGGTGAACGGCTCCTCGGGGCGGTCGGCCCAGACGGCGGTGTCGCAGTAGTACGGGCGCGGCTTGAGGCTCCAGCTGACGAGGAACGAGCCGCCGACGTAGTGGACGGCGAACATGGTCGCCTCCTCCGGCACCGTGAACCGGCAGGAGCCGCGCACTCCGTCCGGGGCGACGGCGACGGCACGCTCGCGCCCGAAGACCGTCAGCACGGGCCAGGTGGACGTCACACCGGCCACGCCGGGAAGTCCGGCGGCACCGATCGCGTCGACGGCGCCGAACATCGCGTCGGCCGCACCTTCCGCGTCCGGCTCTCCGGCAGCGTCCGGCTCCCCGGCCGCGTCCTGCTCCCCGGCCGTGTCCGTGTCCGTGTCCGTGTCCGTGTCCGGCTTCCCGGCGGCGCGGACGGCGTCGGCCGCGAACTCCTCGTACACGGCCTCCAGCGCGGGCCAGGCGAGTTCCTCCGGCAGACCCGCCGCGAGCGAGCGCCGCAGCGCGCCGTCGGCGGACGCGCCCGCGAGGGCGTCGGCGATCCCGCCGAGCGCCGTCACCGTAGGCCGGTCGAGGAGGGTCTCCAGCTCGGCGACGGACTCCTCGGCGCCCGCCATGCCGCCGCCCCCGACGGCGTCGACGAGCTTGCCGACCCGCCCGGCCACCTCGTGGGCGATGCCCTCGTTGCCGGGGAGCAGTGTCACGGCCGATCCGGGCTTGCGCGCGGGTGCGCCGTACCACTGGGGCTTCAGGCCGGCGTGCACGGTGCCTTCGAGGCGGGGGCCGAAGACGGGGTCGGCGGCGAGGGCGGTGAGGTCGCGCCGGGACTTCTCGTCCCAGAAGCGCATCCGGGTCTCCGGGCCGGGGTCGACGACGGTGACCCCGGCGGCCAGACAGGCGTCCAGGACGTCGGCGTCGAAGCCCTGGTAGTGGTGGCGGGTGGTGTGCACGGTCAACGCGTCGCCCGCGGCCCGCAGACGCGGCCCGAGCCTGCCGACGAGGTCGAGGAACTCGGGCGGCAGCTGCTGGCGCCCGACTCCGCCGCGGGGCTGTCGTGCGTACTGGTACATGTGGACGAAGTGGCCGACCCAGCGGTGCAGTCCGCCCTCCGGCACGAGCCGTCCGGCTTCCATCGCCTCCGTGGCGCCGCACCCGATCAGCACCCGCAGCCAGGCCCCGCCGTCGGTGACGCTCTCCGGGAAGACCTCGACGAGTCCGGCGGCGATCTCGTCCGTCGGCGGATGAGCCGCCAGGACCGGCTCGGCGCCGATGAGAAGGGCGTCCGGGACGGATTTCTTCCGGGTGACCGACAGAATCGCGCCCACCACGCGCGCGACCTCGTCGTCCCCGTGCCCGGCGGCCTTGGCGGAGGCCCGGACGCGGCGCACGAGGTCGGCCGGGAGATCGGCCTTCGACCCGGCCCAGGCGGTCAGGAACTCCCCGAGCGCTGCGTGCGCCTCGACGGGTTCGAGCGACTCGGCGAGGAACTTCTGATGGGCCCCGAACTCCTTGGCGGGCATGGCCCCGCCGCGGGCGAACAACAGCCCGTTGGCCCGACGGTAGGCCGGGTCCACGGCCAGCCCGTGCTCGGCCTCGGCGGCCCGCGCGGCCACGTAGGCCCGGCCGCCGGGACGGCTCCCGTAACCGATCAGCCGATGCCCGACGGTGTCCCAGAACCACGGCAGGTGCGCGGTGGGCAACTGCCGCGCCCGCCACGCCATGGTGTCGACGAACGCGCCGGGCTTCGTCCAGGACCGGTTGAGTTCGGCTCCCATGGCCTCGTTGAGGTCGCGGGCCGCCGCAGTGGCGTCCGGATCATGGGCGGCGACCCAGTCGGCGTACGTGGTCGAGACGTGCGTGCTGCCCTTGGCGGGCACCAGGGCTTCGAGCGAGGCGATCATGACGGGATCGTCGCACGCACCACTGACAGGCCCGAAGCAACGGGGTGTTCATCGCCGAGACGAGGCGCACGCACCTCCGCACGTCCCCCGTCCGGACGGGGCCCACCGACGCTCCGGTTCACCCCCGGTGCAGGCTCACCGACCAGCCGGCCCCACCGGCCCCTCGCCCAGCCAGTGTCCGCCCGTGGTGGTCCAGCCGGTCAGCCTGCGGGCCCGACCGGCGTCCGCCGTACCGTCGGCGGCGAAGGCACCGCCGTCGACGACAAGCCGCAGACCCACGAGGGCCGGTGCCAGCCGGGCGGCCACGTGCGCGGGGTGGCGTGCCGCCTCCTCTCGCGTCCAGGCCACTGCCCCGGCCGCCTCCTTCTCGTCGCACAGCGACAAGTGGAACAGCATCTGCCGCCAGGCGTACGCGGCATCCTTGACCGTTCCCAGCGGGCGCTGTTCGTGGTGCGCCCGCCCCGTCAGACGGCACACCGTCACGAAGCAGCGCCGGGCCAGATCCACCCAGCCGGTGTCGGGCGCGATGCCGACGCGGTGGACCAGGGTGGCGAGGTTGTGGGTCGTCAGGATCTGGGCCTGTTCGATGACCGTGCCGTTCTCCGCCACGCTGTGGAGACCTCGCGCACCGGCCCGCTCATGGCACAGTGCCGCGAACTCCGGTGCTTCCACCGCGGCCTTCCGCCGGGTCGCCCCGCGTCCGACACCGCCGTCGCCCCGGGCACGAACGGCCGCGTAGTCGATGCCGTAGTACCGCTCGTACAGCGACCCACCGCCGAGAAGCTCCCCCGCAACCACCGCCGCTGCCTGGAACTTCCGGCTGAAGGTACCCATGAAGATGTCCGCGGCCAGTTCCTCGACCAGAGGGGCGTCCAGGTCGGTCCGGCGGGCGAGGACAGCGAGTTCACGGACGAGCGGGTTGGGCAGCAGGGTGCCGGGGAAGCCGTCCACGGCGACCTCGGCGAGCCGGCGCAGCGTCGTGTGCGCGGAGGCACGCACGCGGGTGTCCGAGGCACGCTGTGCCGATACCGCGCGGACCCAGGGCAGTTCCTCGGGCCTGATCTGCCGCTCCAGGTCGAGCATCAGGAGGGAGCGGCGGTTGCGGAACGCCCGGTAGTTCGCGGCCGTCAGCGCGCGCAGCGGAGCGTCCCGGTAGGCCGCGGCGGTCTCGGCGGCGACGAGCTGGGGAACCAGCTCGGCCATCACCTCCGCGGAGGGCACCACGCCGAGCTCCACCAGAGTGCGGAGCGGCGCGCTCCGCGCCGTCTCGACCACGCGGCGGATCGCGGGCGGCACGGCGGTCCCGGCGGGCAGGCCCGAGCGGCGCTGCTCCGCCTCCGTCACCGGTGCGACGAGTTCGGTCACGTCGGACGCGCCGGTCTCCTGCGGGAGGCCCGACATCCGGTGGGCGACGAGGCGGGCGATGTCCTGGTGGGAGGGCAGCGCGGCCTGGGCCGCCTGGGCGCTCCGTACCGCCGTGTGCCGTTCCGAGCCGGGCAGGCCCCGCTTGCGGACCATCGAGGTGACGGCGTGCCGCAGCAGCCCGAGCCGCCGCGCGTCGAGCGGGCGCCCGGCCGTCGTCTCCTCCAGGGCTCCGCGCAGGATCTCGGGGTTGCCCTTGGGGTCGCGGTGACGACCGCACAGCGTGTGCTCCTGGGCCAGGACCCGGTAGCGGTCGAGGAGGGCGGCGCCGCGCTCGTGCCATCCGGTGCCCGGTTCGCGGTCGAGGACCCGGTGGTCGGGGCCGGCCGTCTCCAACCAGTGCCCGAGCAGCTCGTCCTCGAAGGGCCGCCAGACGGCGAGCGCCTCGCGCTGGGTTTCGACGGCGATGTTCGGGCCGCGGCCGGACAGCGTGGCTCCGGCCTGCGCGACCGTACGGCGCTGTACGGCGTCGATGTCGGGCGCCCGGGAGGCGGTCGGGCGCGGGGTGAACCGAAGCGTGGCCGCGAACGGGCCGATCTCCCGTACGAGTTCGAGGGCCGCGTCGGTTTCCCCGGCCCGTACGAGCCAGGCCACGGTGAGAAGCGCGGCTTCCTCGGGGACGGTCACCTCGTAGCAGGTGCTGTCGAGGAGGGCCCACAGCTCCGCGAGGCCTGCCTCGGTGAGGCGATGGGCGAACAGGGCTTCCCTGTCCTCCGGGACGCCGGCCTTCCGGGCCGCCTCGACCTCGTACGGCAGGAGAGGGCCACCGGCGCGGGCGGCGCCCGTGGCGAAGCCCCCGTGCAGCACCTCGAGGGTCACCCAGGCCGGCAGGCCGCGCGCCGGTGTCCGCGAGCCGATCCGCAGCGTGCCGTCGGCCATGCCGGCGAGCACGCGGCGCCAGCCGCCGGCCCGTTCCTCGGCACGCGCCCGCGTGGCGGGGTCCGTGTGGTGGAGCGCGGTGACGAAGGCACGGGCCAGCTGCCCCTCCGCGTAGGAGCGCGACACGATCGGAAGCTGCTTGTCAGCGTGTGTGTCCATAAGCCGACATGGCGGGTTCCGCCCCCGCGCCCTCCGGGTCCCGAGCCCGGTGCTCTGCTGCTGAGCTACATGTCGTAGGGCTGTGACGCTAGTCAGCCCGCCGGAGGGGCGGCAACGGAGTTTCGCGGAGGCGTGGCAGCCGGCGCGGGCGGCCGGTTCGGCGAAGGGTGCCGGCGTCACCTCTCCCGGGTGGTGGGAGAGGGTTCGCTCTGGGAGCGCTCTCAGAGGGTGGGTCCTACAGATATCCTGATCCGCACAGGAACGCACACCGCACGCGGACACCCCAGCCCCACCCACGCAGCCGAGGAGCGCACGCCTTGCCCGAGCAGACCACGGGGCCCCGCCCCACGCTGGAAGCCGTCGCCGCTCGCGCCGGCGTGTCCCGCGCCACGGCCTCGCGGGTCGTCAACGGCGGCGCGGGCGTACGGCCTCCGCTGGTCGAGAAGGTGCGCAGGGCCGTCGACGAGCTCGGTTACGTGCCCAATCACGCGGCCCGCACGCTGGTCACCCGGCGCAACGGCGCCGTGGCGGTGATCATCGCGGAGCCCGAGTTCCGGATCTTCTCGGACCCGTTCTTCGAGCAGCAGGTACGGGGCATCAGCCGGGAGCTGACCGCGCACGACGCCCAGCTGGTGCTGTTGTGGGTGGAGGGACCGGGGGATCACGACCGGATCGCCCGCTACCTCGGGGGCGGGCACGTCGACGGCGCGCTGGCCTTCTCGCTGCACAACGACGACGCGCTGCCGGCCGTCATCGACCGGACCCGTATCCCGGTGGTCTACGGCGGGCGGCCGGGTCCCGGTACGAGTCCGGCCGTGCCGTTCGTCGACTGCGACAACCGCGGGGGCGCCCGTGAGGCGGTGCGGCACCTGGTGGATCTCGGCCGGCGGAGCATCGCGCACATCTCCGGGCCGGACGACCAGACGTCGGCGATCGACCGGCTCCACGGCTATCGCGACGTGCTGATCGACGCCGATCCCGCTCTGCTGTGCCGGGGCGACTTCACCGAGGAGAGCGGTGCCCGCGCGATGGCGGAGCTGCTCGACCGGAGGCCGGACCTCGACGCCGTGTTCGTGGCCAACGACCTGATGGCTTCGGGCGCGTTGCTGACGCTGCGCGAGCGTGGGGTGCGGGTGCCGGAGGACGTGGCGGTCGTCGGTTTCGACGACATGGCCTCGGTGGTGCGCAGGACCTCCCCGTCCCTGACCACCGTGCACCAGGACATCGAGGACATGGGCCGGCTGATGGTGAAGCTGCTGATGCGGCTGCTCGACGGGACCGGCCCGGGAGTCCCCGCGTCCGTCGTCACGCCGACGTCGCTCGTGCTCCGCGACTCGGCCTGAGGCGCCGGGCGGAGCGGGCGGGAGTACGTGGGACGGCGGGCCGGGTGAGGAGGAACCCGGCCCGCCGCTCCGTTCCCCGAGGGGACCGGTCGGTCAGTCGTACGGGATGACCACCACCGACCGGTCCGTGCCCGTCTGGACGCGCGAGTCGCCGTTGCCGATCGCGCTCCAGACCTCCAGGCGCACCGTGCCGCCCGTCAGGTTGCCGAGCGTTCCGGTGGCGGACTTGAGGCCGCGGGACTGGGCGTACTCCTCCCAGCCGGTCACCGGGTCGGTCGCGAAGTAGTGGTACGTCTCCGTCCGTTCGAAGGTGCCGTCACCGGTGAGGTCGTAGCTGATCCGGGCCTGCTGGCCGAGACCGACGGCGGTTCCGGCGTCCATCTGGAGGCGGAAGGCGGTGGAACCACCTGCCTTCAGCGTGCCGTTGACTCCCCTGGCCTCGTAGACGACCGGCCGGTTGGGGGTGCCGTCGTGGTTGCCGCCCTGCGCGGAGAGGACGGTGTCGCTGCCGGCCGTGGCGCCGGTGGCCGTGGTGAGCGTGCCGCCGGTGCGGAGCTGGAAGGTGTTGCCGGTGGACGGCTCCGGGTCGGGGTCCGTGCCTCCCGTCCCCGTGCCGGTGGCGGTGGAACGCGCGGGCACGGACAGGGACTTGCCGTCGGAGAAGGTGACGGTACGGGCGGTGGCGCCGTGGTTGTGGGCGACGTACGTCCGTGCGGTGCCCTTCGCGAAGACGGCGGAGGTCGGGATGGATCCGGTGACCGTCGCGTCGGGGGCGCCGAGCCTGTCGAGCGTGGTGAGCCAGTGGTAGGTGTGGGCCTTGGACTCACCGGCCTCCGGGGTGTAACCGGCGTGGCCCGCGTCCCACTTGGCCTTGGCCGCGGCCGGGTCGGCGAAGGACTGGAACTCCCAGAGGATGTCCCGCCATTCGACGGCGGGGCCGGGGTTCTCGCGTTCCATCTCGGCGATGTTGCGGCGGACGGCGTCCTTGTGTCCGCCGAGGTGGAGTGAACCACCGGTCACAGGAAGGACGTTGATGCCGTGGATCTCCTCGGGGTTGGCGGTCCACCAGGTGGCGTAGGCGGCTCCGCTGCCCCAGACCATGCCGGCGGTGTCGTGCTGGAAGGCGCCGGGGAAGACCTGCTGGTCGGCGTCGAACCAGTACTGGGCGATGGCTTCGCCCTCGGTGGTGAGCAAGTACGTTCCGAGGTCGCGGAGTTGGGTGTTGCCGGTGGCCGAGCCCCAGAGGACGAGGGCGGCGCTGAGGTTGGTCGACTCGGAGGAGGACTCCTGGTTGTTTCCGGCGGCGAAGCCCTGGTGGCCGCTGGCCCAGCTGTGTCCGGCGTAGACGTCGAAGCCACGTAGGAAGGGGAAGGCGGTGTCGGTGCGGCTGGGGTTGGCGGTGTCGCGGACCAGGGTCTTCACCATCGCGCCCCAGGCGGAGTCCGCCGCCCAGCCCGCGTCGTACTGGGCGACGATCGCGGCGGCGTACACGTAGTAGCCGTAGTGGAAGTGGTGGTCGTTGAGTTCGGTGTCACTGCCGTACGAGGCCGGGTATCCGGTGAGGGTCTTCCAGGCCGTGTCGTACGAGAACTCGTTGGCGCCGCCGGCCGTGAACCAGTCCTGGAGCCGGCCCTTGATCTGGCCGAGGAGCTTGTCGCGGAGCGCGGTCTCGCCGATCTGGTCGGCGAGCGGGACCAGTTGGGCGAGCTTGCCGAGCGCCTTGCCGGTCCAGTAGGTGTCGACGGCTCCGGAGAACGGGTCGGCGGAGTTCGCGACCTCGTTCAGATAGCCGCGCAGGCGGGCGGTGTCGACACCGGCGCCGCCCGGCAGTCCGGGCAGGGTGGCGGCCGCCTTCTGGCTCGTGGTGAAGGACGCCGACTCCCGGACCTTCATGGTGCCGCGGGGCGAGACGTAGGTGTACGGGGTGAGCGGGTCGCTGGTGTTCAGCCACTGGTGGCGGTAGAGCGCCTGGAGGGTGCCGCGCTCGGTGCCCTCCTTCGCCTCGGTGGTGAGGGCGTAGGTGGCGCGGACGGTGCCGGCGTCGTAGCTCCAGCTCACGGTGGATCCGGTGACGAAGCTGTAGGCGTACTTGCGGTAGGTGGCGAGCGCGTCGGTGGAGGGGAGGACGGCGACGGAGAAGTAGTCCTTGCCGCCGAGCCCGGCGGTGATGCTGGAGCCGGAGACGGTCCAGTCGGTGCCGCTGGGCGCGAAGAGGGCGTAGTGGTGGCCGGCGACGGTGATGCCGAGGACGTTGCCCTGGTCGGCGAAGACGGCGGGCGCTCCGGCGGTCGTGATCCGGGCGTCGCCGCCGCTGCCCTTGGCGTACACGAAGGGCATGCCGTGGCCGATGGTGGTGCGCAGGGTGCGGGCGCCGTCGGACCAGTAGGGGGTGACGGTCCAGTCGGACCAGGCGTCGGCCTTGGTGTCGGGCGAGTTGAGCCCGGTGAGGCCGAGGGTGAGGTCGGCCTTGTGGGCGAACTCGTACTGGCGCCCGTCGCCGACGATGGCGGGGGTGGTGGGGTAGCCGAGTTCCAGGCCGCCGGCGACGGCCTGGTAGGTGAGTGGGTGGCCGTACATGGGGGTGGAGTACGGGTTGTCCCCGTAGCGCTGGAACGCGAGGGACGACCACCAGTCGTTGGTGGGGACCGGCTTGCCCTGGGCGGCGGGGGTGACCTTGGGGGCGACCGGTGCGCCGGTGTTGGTGGTGGGGCCGGAGGTTCCGGCGGGGCGGGTGTCGGAGTAGCTTCCGGCGCCCGTGGGGATGGTGGCCGCTGCCGCGGGGGCGGCGGCCGAGCCCAGTCCCAGGGCGGTGAGGGCGGAGACCAGGACCAGCGCGGCGGCCGGCTTTGTGCGGGGGGCTGGCATGTACGGCACCTCATGTCGTCGCGACGAGTGGGGCACGAAGGGGATGCGCGGGGAGGGATACGCGGAGAGAAGGGGCGAGTTCGCAGGGGACGCTTCGAGCGATCGCTGCGAGAGAGCGCTCTCAAGACGCCGGAAACGTAAAACCGCCGAAACATGTGTGTCAAGAGATTGAACACAGGCCGGACTTGAGGGCTCTTCCCGTCCGTTACGCCTTCGAGCCTTGACGGATGGGCCCCGCCCCAGGCACGCTCCCCCCGCACGCTTGAGAGCGCTCTCAGTCGCTCTCGCTCGTTCCGGAGCCAAGGGAGGCTTCCCATGCCCATCGCCCGAGCCGCCGTCACGACCACCGCCAGGAGAGCCGTCGTCCGCCTGGGGGCGGTCGCGCTCACCGGGGCCCTGCTCGCCGCCTGCGGGGGTGCGTCGGACGACACGTCCGCCGATGGCGCGGGAGGCGAGGTCACCATCACCGTCGACCTGTTCGGCTCCTTCGGGTACAAGGAGGCGGGACTGTACGCCGAGTACGAGAAGCTCCACCCCGGTGTCACCATCAAGCAGACGGACACCGAGGACGAGGCCGACTACTGGAAGTCCCTCCAGACCCGGCTCGCCGGTGGTGCCGGCCTGGCCGACGTGCAGGGCATCGAGGTGGGCCGGATCGCCTCCGTCACCCAGCAGCAGGCCGACCGGTTCGAGGACCTCAGGAAGTACGGCGCGGACTCCCTCAAGGACCAGTTCGCCCCGGCGAAGTGGGCCGCGGCCGGCGGCAAGGGCGGCGAGGTCCTCGGCCTCGGCACCGACGTCGGTCCCGAGGCGATGTGCTACCGCACCGACCTCTTCAAGCAGGCCGGACTCCCCACCGACCGCGCCGAGCTCGCCAAGAAGTGGTCCACCTGGGACGGCTACCTGGCCCTCGGGAAGCAGTACAAGGCCAAGGCCCCCGGCAAGAGCGCCTGGCTCGACAGCGTCGGCAGCCTCTACTCGATCATGATCGGGCAGGAGAAGGAGCGGTACTACGACGCCTCCGGAAAACTGATCTGGGAGGAGAACCCCGCCCTGCGCACCGCCTGGGACCACTCCGTCCAGGCGGCCCAGGACGGGCTGAGCGCCAAGCTCGACCAGTGGTCCCCGCAGTGGAACCAGGCCTTCGCCGCCGGTTCCTTCGCCACCATCCCCTGCCCCGCCTGGATGCTCGGCTACATCAAGGGCCAGGCCGGTGAGGCCGGCAAGGGCAAGTGGGACGTCGCCACGCTCCCCGGCGGCGCCGGCAACTGGGGCGGCTCCTACCTGGCGGTGCCGAAGGCGGCGAAGCACAAGAAGGAGGCGTACGAGCTGGTGAAGTGGCTCACCGCCCCCGAGCAGCAGACGAAGCTCTTCCAGAAGCAGGGCAACTTCCCCTCCGCCACCGGCGCGATCGACAAGGTCGCCGGTGCGAAGGACCCGTTCTTCTCCGACGCCCCCATCGGGCAGATCTTCGGTGACGCGGCGAAGGCGGCCCCGGTGCAGGTGCTCGGCGTGCACGACCAGAACATCGCGCAGCAGATCACCAACGCGCTGAGCGAGGTCGAGCGGAAGGGGACGTCGCCGGAGAAGGCCTGGTCGAACGCGAAGAAGGGCGTCGCGAACACCATCGGCTGACCTGCGCCGACGGATCCCGCCCCGCCACGTCTCCTCCACTCCTCCGAAGGGCCGCGCCGTGACCCTCACCGCATCCGAGACGCCGGCCCCGCCGAAGCCGGTCCCGCCGCCCGCGCGGCGGGGGTCCGCCCGGCGGGCCTGGCAGTCGTTCTCGCCGTACGCCTACCTCGCCCCGTTCTTCACCCTGTTCGTCGCCTTCGGTCTCTTCCCGCTGCTCTACACGGCCTTCGTCTCGCTCTACCGGGTGGAGCTCCAGACACCCGGCGACATGGAATGGCGCGGCCTCGGCAACTACACCGCGCTCTTCGGCGACGAGTACTTCTGGCTCTCGCTGCGCAACACGTTCACCATCGGCGTGCTCTCCACCGTGCCGCAGCTCGTCATGGCCCTCGGGCTCGCGCATCTGCTGAACTACAAGATGCGCGGCCGCACCTTCCTGCGGACCGCGGTCCTCCTGCCGTACGCGACGTCGGTGGCCGCCGCCACCCTCGTCTTCGCCCAGCTCTTCGGGCGGGACTTCGGCCTGATCAACTACGCGCTCGGCCTGGTCGGCATCGACCCCGTCGACTGGCAGAACGGCACGGTCGCCTCGCAGATCGCCGTGTCGACGGTCGTCATCTGGCGCTGGACCGGCTACAACGCACTGATCTACCTGGCCGGCATGCAGTCGATCCCCCATGAGCTGTACGAGGCCGCCGCGATGGACGGGGCCTCGCGCTGGCGCCAGTTCTTCCACGTCACGCTGCCGGGGCTGCGGCCCACGATCCTCTTCACCGTCATCGTCTCGACGATCGGCGCGACCCAGCTGTTCGGCGAACCGCTGCTCCTCGAAGGGTCCATCTCGGGCGGTATCTCGCACCAGTACCAGACGCTCGGCCTGTACATGTACGAGCAGGGCTGGGGCTTCTTCCATCTGGGCCGGGCCGCCGCCATCGCCTGGGTGATGTTCCTGCTCATCGTGGTGCTCGTCGGGGTCAACGCCCTGATCGCGCGCCGCCGTTCCCGCAAGGAGGCCGGCCGATGACCGCGCCCGCCGCCACCGTGACGCGAGGCCCTTCCCGGGCCGACGGCACGCCCGGTCCCACCGTGACGCGAGGCCCCTCCCGGGCCGGCCGTACCCTGCACGCGGGTCCGCTCGCGTACGGGATCCTCGTCGTCGCCGTCCTCTTCTCCGCGTTCCCCTTCTACTGGACGATCGTCGCGGCGAGCCGCTCCAACGCCGATCTGGCGAAGGTGCCGCCGACGCTGCTGCCGGGCCCGAACCTGATCCGCAACTTCGAGGCGGTCCTCGAAGAGGCGGACATCGGCAAGGCCCTGCTCAACTCCTTCATCGTCTCCGGTTCGATCACCCTCGGCACCGTGCTGTGCTGCACGCTCGCCGGCTTCGCCTTCGCCAAGCTCCGCTTCCGGGGCCGCGGCGCCCTGCTTGCGATCACCGTCGGCACCATGATGATCCCGCCGCAGCTGGGCGTGATCCCGCTGTTCATGCTGATCGCCGAGCTGGGCTGGGTGAACCAGCTCCAGGCGGTGATCCTGCCGGGCCTGGTGTCGGCCTTCGGGGTGTTCTTCATGCGCCAGTACCTGGTGCAGACGCTGCCGGACGAGCTGATCGAGGCGGCGCGGGTCGACGGCGCGTCCACCGCCCGGATCTTCTGGTCGATCGTGGTGCCGATCGCCCGGCCCGGCATGGCCGTCCTGGGCCTGCTGACCTTCATGGCCGCCTGGAACGACTTCTTCTGGCCGGTCGTCGCCCTCACCTCCTCCGAGCCCACGGTCCAGGTCGCCCTGCGCCAGCTCGGCGGCGGCTACGTCCACGACCAGTCCGTGATCATGGCGGGCACGCTGCTCGGCACCCTGCCGGTGCTGCTGGTCTTCGGCCTGCTCGGCCGGCAGATCGTCGGCGGCATCATGCAGGGCGCGGTCAAGGGCTGACTCCTCGCCCCTCCGCCTCGCGCCCCCCGACGCCGCCTCTCCCATCCCCCAGACCTCTCACTCCAGGGAGTTCCCACCCCATGACCGCGCTCGACGCCCGTACCGACACGACGACCGGCCTCCGCTTCCCCGAGGGCTTCCGCTGGGGCACCGCCACGGCCGCCTACCAGATCGAGGGGGCGGCGGGAGAGGACGGCCGTACCCCCTCCATCTGGGACACCTTCAGCCGTACGCCCGGCAAGGTGCGCAACGGTGACACCGGTGACATCGCCGCCGACCACTACCACCGGGTCGACGAGGACGTCGCGTTGATGCGGCGGCTCGGCGTGACCGACTACCGCTTCTCGATCGCCTGGCCCCGGGTGCAGCCCACCGGACGCGGCCCCGCCGTGCGCAAGGGCCTGGACTTCTACCGGGGGCTCGTCGACCGCCTCCTCGACGCCGGCATCCGCCCGGTGGCGACGCTCTACCACTGGGACCTGCCGCAGGAGCTGGAGGACGCCGGCGGCTGGCCGCAGCGGGACACCGCGTACCGGTTCGCCGAGTACGCGGCCATCATGGCGGACGCCCTCGGCGACCGGGTGGCGACCTGGACCACGCTGAACGAGCCCTGGTGCGCGGCCTTCCTCGGCTACGGCAACGGTGTGCACGCCCCGGGCCGCACCAGCGCCCTCGCCTCGCTCCGCGCCGCCCACCACCTGAACCTGGCGCACGGGCTCGCGGCGCGCACCCTGCGCGGGGCGCTGCCCGGTGCGGCCGAGGTGTCGCTGACCCTCAACCTCCACGCGGTACGGCCCTGCTCGCAGGCGCCGGAGGACCTGGACGCGGCGCGCCGGATCGACGCGGTCGGCAACCGAATCTTCCTCGACCCCGTCTTCCACGGCCGGCTCCCGGAGGACCTGGTCCGCGACACGGCCCCGGTCACGGACTGGTCGTTCGTGCGGGACGGCGATCTGGCGACGGCGGCCGCGCCGATCGACTCGCTCGGCATCAACTACTACTCCCCCTCGGTCGTCGGGGCGGGCAGTTCGGAGTCGCCCTCGCCCTGGGCGGGCGCGGAGCGGCACGTCCGCTTCGAGCCGGCGCCGGGGCCGCGTACGGCGATGGACTGGCCGGTGGACGCGGACGGGCTGCACGAGCTGCTGATCCGGCTGCGGGACGAGCTGCCGAACGTACCGCTGGTGATCACCGAGAACGGTGCGGCGTACGACGACTACGCCGACCCCTCGGGCCAGGTGAAGGACCCGGAGCGGGTGGCGTACCTCCACGCGCATCTGGCGGCGGTGCACCGCGCGCTCGCGGACGGGGCGGACGTCCGCGGGTACTTCCTGTGGTCGCTCCTGGACAACTTCGAGTGGGCGTACGGCTACAGCAAGCGGTTCGGCATCGTGCACGTGGACTTCGCGACGCAGCGGCGGACGCTGAAGGACAGCGCCCGCTGGTACGCGGAGGTCATCGCGCGCGGGGGTCTGGCCGAGGCGTGACGGGCCGCAGGGGTCTGGCCGAGGCGTGACGGGCCGCGGGGGTCTGGCCGAGGCCTGACGGCCGCGCGGCCCGGGCGGCGGGGCGGCCCGCCCGGCCCCAGCCGGCTACTTCGCCAGTGCGCCGGCCACGAAGGCCTGGGTCCACGGGACGGCCGAGTCGATGGGGATGTACTGCGCGTCCGCCGGGAAGAAGTCCACGACGCCGGCCGCGCCGTGGTTCGCCCAGAAGCAGGTGGTCATCGGGAAGGTGTCGGTGACGTTCTGCCGGCACTTCACGACGAGGGCGCTGCTCGTGACGGTCCGGGGCTCGCCGGTGAAGTCGCGGCCGTAGCCCGTCGCGAGCTCCACGGACGCGTCGAAGATCCTGTTCAGCGCGGCGGTGGGGTCGGGCACGTTCTCGTACAGGTTGGTCCTGGCGGTGAACATGGGCGCCGACGCCGACATGGTGCCCTTGCGGAGGACGTTGCGCGGGCTGCCGAAGCAGGACACCTCGTCGGCGACGTCGTGGCTGTCGCCCTCGATCTCCTTGAGGCCGTCGTCTCCGTGGACGCTCATGTCGAGGTCGCTGCCGTAGTGGAAGCCGCCGTCGCCCTCGTCGCAGACGATGCCCTCCAGTTGGGGGACGGCGATGGCGGTGTAGCGGGTGCCGGGGTCGGCGGCGAGCTTCTCGGCGCCCGGGGACTGCTTGCCTGCCGAGGGCCGCGCCGCCGGCCCCTCGGTGCCGGCGGGCTCGGCGGTGCCGCAGCCCGCCAGCGTCACCGCCACGGACGAGGCCAGAACGACCGACGTCACGACTGCCCGAAACCTGCTCATGTGCCGACTCCCCCGTGAGGCGCACGTGCCGTTCCGAGGACGGCACCCTGTTGTCGATCAAGAACGCTGGTCAAGAACGCTGATCAAGATCGCGGTGATCCTACGGGGAACGCGAGGGGGTGCCGCGACACCCCCCTCGGGTACGCGGCACCCCTGGTCACTATTCGGCCAGGGTCACAGGCGCTGCCACAACGCCGGGACGTTCGGCGGCTGCCAGCCCGCCTGGGCCTGATGGCCCTGGAGGCAGCGGTAGCTCGCGCCGCCGTAGGTGACCACGTCACCGGCCGCGTAGACCTTGCCGGCCGCCCAGGTGCCGCCCGGCTCCGGCTCGCCCGGGCCGGGACCCGGGTCGGTGCCGGTGGTCTTCAGCGTGAGGCCGTAGTTCTGGAGCAGCGGGTTCAGTGGCTGGAAGAAGGTGGTGCCGCCGCTGGAGCAGTTCCCGGAACCGCCGGAGGTGACGCCCTGGGCCTGGCTGCCGGAGATGTACGAGCCTCCGGAGTCGCCGGGCTCGGCGCAGACCGTCGTACGGGTCACCCCGGAGATGGTGCCCTCGGGGTAGGTGACGCTCGTGTTGTGCTGCTGCACGGTGCCGCAGTGCCAGCCGGTCGTCGAGCCGGAGCGGCACACGGAGGAGCCGACGGGCTGCAGCACCGAACCGGTCACCTGGACGTTCGCGCCGCCGGAGCCCTTGACGTACGGGGTGGAGGTCCAGTTGGTGTTGGTGGCGACCCAGGCCATGTCGTTGCCGGGGAAGACCGAGCCCTGGAAGCTGCCCTGCGCCACCTGGTTGAACCCGCTGGTGGTGGTGCCCGCACGGCCGCAGTGACCGGCGGTGGCGAAGCCCTGGGTGGTGCCCCGCGTCACCGCGAAGCCGACCGAGCAGCGGCCGCCGCCACCCATGTAGTACGCGTCGCCGCCCCGGATGTCGTACAGCGGGCGGGGTGCCTGGCCGGTGCGGACGACGCGGACCAGCTCGCGCGGGACGCCGGTGGCCTTCACGAGCCGCGCCCCGGCGCCCGCCCGGGTCTCCTCGACGACCAGGACGTTGGCGCGGACGTCGACGTAGCGGACGGGCGCGTCGGTGCCCGCGGACCGGTCGAGGAGCTGCTTGGCGGCTTCCAGGGCGGTCAGACTGTGCGTCACGAGCCGGGCCCGCGCACCCGTGGCCCGTATCGCGGTCGCGTCGGCGGCGCGGGTGGTGGCCACGGTCAGGGTGCCGGCCTCGGCGCCGTCCACCCAGGCACCGGCGAAGGCGCCGCCGAGGCCCTGGCGGAGCCGGGCGGCGGTGGCGCCGGCCTCGGCCTCGTTGGCGAGGCGGGTCAGGGCCTGGGAGTGGGTGAGTCCCAGGTCGCGCCGCATGGCGTCGAGCAGTTCCGGCCGGGCGGAGTCGGCGCCCAGCGTCCGGGCGGCGGTCTGGACGGTCGGGGCGCGGTGCGGGTCCCGGGCGTCGGGGGCCGCGGCGGCGGAGCCGGCGGCCTGGAGCCCGGCCAGCGCCATTCCGGCGGCGACGAGGGCGGTACACGCCGCGCGGGCGTGTCGTCGGAGCATGGGGAGTCTCCTCGGTTCTCGGATCACGGTTCGGGGATCTCGGACCCCAGATCTCTGATCTCTGATCTCTGATCTCTGATCTCTGATCTCTGATCTCGGTGGGGATCTGCTGGAACCGTAGGGATCGCAACGAGGAGACGGCAGCTGCCGGTTGGCCCCTGCCATGACGTTATGCCGGGGGTGCAACCCCCGTGTGCAGCCGGCCCGCGCTGGTCGCCAGCGCCTCGGCGTGGGCGGCCCGGGTGTGGCCGAGGACGGCGGCGGACCGGGAGACCGCACGCCCTTCGGGATGCCAGCCGAGCAGGTGCCGCCACATGAGCGGGGCGCCCGCGAGAGGACGGGTCACGAGGCCCGGGGTGACGGGGAAGGTGGCCCGGCAGAGTCCGACGGCCCGGCCCACCTGCACCAGATGGACACAGGAGGCGGTGTCCGTCTCGTACACGCACGCCGGGGTGAACCCGGCCCGTACGCAGGCTGCCGCGAAACAGTCGCCGAAGCAGCCGTCGCCCGGTACGTCGGTCCAGGCCTCCGCCGCCAGCTCGGCCAGGTCGATCTCGGTGCGGGGCGCCAGCGGATGGTCGGCGGCCAGCATCACGTACACCGGGTCGCGGGCGACCTCGGTCCAGGCCAGCCGTCCCGCCTCGGGCGGACCGCTCTCGCCGCAGACGCCGACGAGGGCGAAGTCGAGGCGGCCGTCGGCGACCCCGCCGGCGATCTCACGCTCCGACCAGGAGATGTACGTGGTGACAGAAGCACCGGGGTCCTCGCGCGCGATCCGGTCGACCAGGCCGCCGAGCAGCGGCCCGTGGGTGCCGCCGAGCCGGTAGCCCTCCGCCCCGCTCCTGGCGAACCGCACCGCCTCCTCCTGCAGCTCGCAGACGGCGGGCAGCACCACCCGCGCCCGTTCGAGCACCAGGTCACCGAGTGCCGTGGCCCGTACGCCCTCCCGGCCGCGCTCGAACAGGGCGCCGCCCAGGGCCCGTTCGATCCGCTTGAGCTGAGCACTGAGCGCCGGCTGCGCGAGCCCGAGCGCGGTCGCGGCGCGCGTGAGGCTGCCCGCGTCCGCGATGGCCCGGATCGTCTTGAGGTGTCTCAGCTCCAAGTCCATAGCGAGAGCTTGACGCCCCGGCCCGCTGTGGTCCAGACCAAGGGACGGCCAGAATTCCACCGCGCCCGGGGAACGACGCAGGTCACAGCGGGCGGACGCCCACCGGCGGGAACCGCATCGGTGCTCCACTCGTCCTCAGGTTCGAAGGGTGCCGGGGGACGGTCGACCGTATCGTGGCACCGCACACGCGCGCATGCGGAGGTCGCATGCGGAAGGTGAGGGGTACGGGGTGGCGGTCACGCTCGCGGAGGAGATCATGCTGCTGTCCCTGGACGACGTGTCCGGGGTCGCGAAGGAGCGGCAGGCCGCCGCGTGGGCGGTCGCGGGCGGCATCCTGCTCGATCTCGTGCTGGCAGGGCGCGTGTCGGTCGACGACGGGCGGCTGCGGGTGACGGACGCGACGCCCACCGAGGTGCCGCTGCTCGACGAGCGACTGCGGCAGGTCGACACGTGGTGCGCGAAGAAGGGCAGGGCCCCGAAGGTCACCGAGTGGCTGACGAAGGACCACACCAAGGCCGTCAAGGCCACGGTCGAGAGCCTCCGCGAGCGCGGCCTGGTGCGCCAGGAGCGGCAGCGGGTGATGGGCCTCTTCCCCGTGGCCCGCTACCCGGAGGCGGACGGCACCGTGGAACGCGAGCTGCGGGCCAGGCTGCACACGGTCCTCGCCACCGGGCCGACCCACAGCGCCCGCACCACGGGCCTCCTCGCCCTGATCCACGGTGCCAAGCTCCACCGCCTCGCGTTCCCCGACGTGCCCCGCAAGGAGGTCGCGGCCCGCCTGGAGGAGCTGACGGCCGGCCAGTGGGCCGCGGAGGGCGTGCGGCGGGCGATCCGGGACATGCAGGCCGCGATGCTCGCGGTCACGGCGGCCACGATGGTGACGGTCACCAGCTGACCGACCGCGCGAGGCGCGGTTCGACGCGGTGCGGAGCGCGGATTGGGGAGCGGACCGGAGCGCGGACCGGAGCGGACCGCAGCGCGGACCGGAGCAGGCCCCCACGGCCCGCCCCGGTCCGCCACCACTCTCCCCGCCGCCACTCACGAATCACTCACGTTCCGCTAACGCGGTGGCGGTGTGCCGCGCGGTAGTCTGCGCGCCGTTCCGAGCACGTACCCGATTCCTTCAGGGAAGCGAGCGGCAGATGACCGACCTGAGCCGGATACACGTGGCCGAGTGCCTGGGCGGGAACCGCGGGCTCGCCGAGGCCGTGGCACGGGCCGAACTGCCTCCGGCATTCGAGGATGCGTGGCGCGCGCATATGCTGCCCCGGCCCTGGTTCGTACGGGCTTCGGAGACGGCCGCGTTCGCGCGGGACCTGGAGGGGCTCTTCGAGCTGCTCGTGTCGCTGCCGCTCCGGCTCTTCGACGGGGACCTCGACCGGTACGCGGCGGAGGTCGGGATCGACCCCACGCTCGCCGCTCTGCTCCGCCGGGGCGGCTCCGGCGTCCCGGCCAAGTTCGGCCGCGCCGACGCGTACCACGACGGCACCGCGTACAAGCTCCTGGAGTTCAACCTCGGCAGCGAGGTCGGTGGCGTCGACATGGCCGTGTTCAACCAGAGGCTGCTGCGGGTGCCCGCATTCGCGGACTTCGCGCGCGTGCACGGGCTCGACCACGTGGACATCGCCGCGCGGACGGCCACCGTCCTGCGGGACCGTGCCAGGCCGGCGCAGTCCGGTGGCGGGGACCCGGTGGTCGGGCTGATCGAGGGGCGCGGCGGCATCGCCCCGTACGGAACGCTGATGCGCGCCACGGTCGAGGCGATGGCCGAGCAGGGCATCGATGTGCGGATCGGCGAGATCGACGACGTACGCACCCGGTCCGACGGCAAACTCACCCTGAACGGCACCCCGCTGGACCTGGTCCTGCGGAACTTCGCGGCGAGTCAGCTGCTCGACGACCCGGCGGGCCCCGACGTGGCGGAACCGTTCTTCCGCGCCCACCAGGCCGGCCGGACCATCCTGTTCACGTCGCTGGAGAGCGGCTTCTACGCGAACAAGAGCGCCCTCGCGCTGCTCACCGACCCGCGCGGGAGCGGCTCGTTCGACGCCGACGAGCGGGCCCTCGTCGACCGGGTCCTGCCGTGGAGCCGTACGCTGCACGGCTCCGTTCCGGCCGAAGTGGTCGACCTCTGCCGGGAGCGGCGGGAGCAGCTCATCCTCAAGCCGGGCGCCGGGTACGGCGGCCTTGACACCTTCGTCGGCTGGGAGTCCACGGACGCCGAATGGGACAAGGCGGTGCGCGTCGCGGTCGAGCGCGGCGGTTACGTGGCGCAGGAACGGGTCGTACCGCGGCCGGAGCCCGTGTACGACCCCGCGACCGGCGAGGTCGACGACTGGATCGCGGCGCTCGGCGTCTTCCTCACCGACGAGGGGTACGCGGGCACGCACGCGCGTGCCAACCGCGCCGACGGGGGCGCGATCGTCGGAATGAGCAGCAACCCGGACACCCGGATGGTGGGCGTGTTCTCGCACCCGTGACACGCGGAGGGCGGGGCGGCGTGACCGGCTCGCTTCCCCCTCCGGTTCCTGGCCCTACTCCTCATCCTTCTTCCAGGGCCCGACGCCGAGCTTCCCCGTCGTGCCGAGGTCGAGTTCGGGGATCACCGTCACCGGGGCGGCGCCCGGCTTCACCCACACGCGCGCGTAGGGGGCGTTCACGGGGCCGTCGACTCCCCCTTCGACGGTGTTGCGCCAGACCAGTCCGGCGCGGGCTCGCTCGCCCGGCAGCAGTTCGAGCGGCTGCGGCGGCCCGTCCGCGCCGGTGCCTCCGGCGATGGCTTCGCCGCCCTGGACGATCGACACGCTTCCGACGCGGTCGTGGTCCTCGTCGCGGATCTCGATACGGGGATAGCCGTTGAGCCGGTACGGCCGCGTGCCGCAGTTCTCCAGGTGGAGTCCGACGACCCGCAGCCCCATGGCTGCGTCGCCGTCGTCGGCGTACACCCGCACACCCGTGGGCGGGCAGGTCCCGCCCTCGTTCGGCGCCTCGGCGGCCGGGAAGCTCCGCACCTTCACGATGCGCGCTTGCACCCCTCCGGCGGCGTCCGGGGGAATGTCGGAGGCGGTGACGGTACGCCGGACCGTATGGCCGGGGGCGACGGTCTCGACGGTGTCCTCGACGTCGCTGAGCGCCCGGCCCGATTCCGACCGGAAGCCGACGGTGACGACGTAGGTGAAGGGCCGGGTCTCCCGGCTGGTGAGGGTGTACGCCGCGCAGGGAAGGGCGGAGCCACCGGAGTCGGCGCCTCCGCCCGTCCCGATGATCGTGACGCCGTCCTGGTCCGGTGCCACGGACGCCGTGGGTATGACGGCGCTCGCGGAAGGGTTCGATCCGGGCCCGCAGGCGGGTGGTGGCGTGGTCCCGGATGCCTCGGCCCCGCCCTGCTCCGTTCCGCAAGCGGTGAGCAGGAGAAGCCCGGCGACGGCGGGGAGGGTCAAGCCGTTGAGACGGGTGAGGCGGTTGAGGCGGTTGAGGCGGTTGAGGCGGTTGAGGCGAGTACGACGCATGGGGAGAGTTGATCAGAACCGGCGTCCTCCGGCGATGGCGGGCGTCACCCTGCCCGTACCTGCCGGCATGCCCGCATCAGGCGCGTGAAAAGGCGTGTCGCCGCCGGTGGTCGCTCGCCTAGCCTCCGAGCCATGCGCCAGCACGAGAACCGGCACCGAGGACGCGACCGGCGTCCGGCCCGCCGCACCACGGGACCGGCCCCGGCCCAGCCGGTGCAGTCGAACCTGCCGCCGGTCGACGGTGCTCGTGTCGTGCTCGTCGGGTACTTCTCCGCGAAGGAGAAGCACTTCGGTGCGCTCATGGACGCGGCCGCCATGGCGCTGGCCGCACGCGGCGCGCGGATCGTGGGCCGGTTCGTCCAGCGGCGCGGCGTCTCGGACGGCGGCGTCGCGAAGATGGCCCTGCCGTTCTCGTCGCGGACCCTGCTGCGTTCCGGCAAGGTCCGCGAGGTGGCCTCGGCGTGCGAGGAGGTCCGTGCCGACGCGGCGGTGTTCGTGACACCGCTGACGGAACTGCAGCAACGCACGCTGACGGTACTGCTGGGCTGCCCCGCCCTGAGTCTCGTCGAAGCCCTGGATGCGACCGGCCACTCGGCGGGACCCGGGGAGGCCCGCTCTAGGAAACGCCCCCCGCGCCGCGCGGGCGGCGGCCGTACGGAGCCTCAGGCGCCGGCGGCCAGCTCGGCGTTCGCGCGATCCGTGACCAGGGTCAGCACCCGGCCCGCGACCACCAGGTCCTCGTCCGGGATGCCGGCGTACAGCCGGGCGGAGATCTCGGCGGATGCGGCCGAGGTGACCTCGTACAACTCCCTTCCGGTGTCCGTGAGTCGCACCCGGGCCTGGTCCGTCGGCGCCGCCTCCAGCACCTTCGCGGCCGTCAGCTCCTCGATCACGCCGGAGACGACCGACGCATCGATCTTCAGATGACCGGTGACCTCGCCGACGAGCTCGTCGCGGCCGATGGACTCGCCCGCGGCCACGACGGCCCGGAGGGTGACACCCTGGTGGAACGTCATGCCGTGACGGGTCAGGACGCCTTCCAGGCAGGCTCGCGCCGCGTGGTGCGCCAGGGCCAGAGCCCGGCTGTTGGCGCGGGGTGCGGTGGTGGTGGTCATGATTGCTCCTCGTCGTTCTCGGTGTGCGGATCAAGAGGTGCGTCGAGCAGGATCGCCAGCTCGCGGGTGAACTCCCGCGTACGCGGGCCGGTCCGGCCCCCGAGCGGCGCGAGCAACTGGTCCAGGAGGCGCTGGACGACCGTGATCGCCCGACGTGTGACGTCGAGCCCCTGCTCGGTGAGCGAAAGCTGCATGGCGCGCGGGTCGTCGGGGTCGCGGGTCCGATCCAGGAGTCCGGACGCCTCCAGGGCGCGGGCGAGCTTGGAGACGTACAACGGCTCCATCCCCGTCCGGTCGGCGAGGCCACGCTGACTGGGCCGCAGCCCGGAGCGCGACATGCCGTACAACGACGCCATCACCACGTACTGGGCATGGGTCAGGCCCAGCGGAGCGACCGCCCGGTCGACGGCCACACGCCACTTCATCGACAAGCGCCAGACCAGAAATCCCGCCGTGGCGCCGTTGGTTGCTGAACTCACACTGGATACCGTACATGGCTACTATGTACATGGCTACTATTTCCGGGGGGTGAACGCCGAAGCGAACGCCGGAGCGAACGCCGGGCCGAACGCGTCCGCGTTGCGGACGTAGCGGTAGAGGGCGGTGGGGTCGGCGCCGAGCGCGGCGTCGAGTGGCCGTACGCAGACTCGTTCGACCTTGCCCGCCCTTATGTCGACACCATTGACGTGTATACGGCGGTGCGGATTGCATGGCGTCGGAACCCGCCGTCGCACGCCCCCCAGGAGCACCCCCATGACCTCGGCCGATCTGGTCCTCACCGGCGGACCCGTCTTCACGGTCGACCCCGCCCGCACCCGGGCGAGCTCGCTCGCGGTCGTCGGCGACCGCATCGTCGCCGTCGGCCACGACGAGGTGCGGGAGCTCATCGGCCCTCGGACCGAATGCGTCGACCTGACCGGGAAGCTGCTGCTCCCGGGGTTCCAGGACGCCCATGTCCACGCGGTGTTCGGCGGTTCGGAACTGGCCGAGTGCGATCTGACGGGCACGGTCGGCGTCCCGGAGTACCTCGACCGTGTCCGGGCCTACGCCGACGCGCATCCGGAGCACACGTGGATCACCGGCGGCGGCTGGTCGATGGAGAGCTTCGCGGGCGGACTGCCCACCCGGCAGCTGCTCGACTCCGTCGTCCCGGACCGGCCGGTCCTGCTGTCCAACCGGGACCACCACGGCGCCTGGGCGAACACGAAGGCCCTCGAACTCGCCGGGATCACCGCCGACACCCCGGACCCCGCCGACGGGCGCATCGAGCGCGAGCCGGACGGTACGCCCGGCGGCATGCTTCAGGAAGGCGCCACGACGCTGGTGACACGCCTCGTGCCGGCCGGCACTCCGGCGGACCGCCTCGCGGGGCTCCTCCGTGCCCAGGAGCTGCTGCACTCCCTCGGCGTCACCGGCTGGCAGGACGCGCTCCTGGGCGCGTTCAGCGGACGGGCCGACCCGTCGGACGCCTACGCGGCCGCCGCCCGCGACGGCTCGCTCACCGCCCGGGTGGCCGGGGCGCTCTGGTGGGACCGGCAGCGCGGGTCCGAGCAGATACCCGAACTGGTGGCGCTGCGTGAAAAGTTGAGCCACGGCCGCTTCCGGGCGACCTCGGTGAAGATCATGCAGGACGGCATCGCGGAGAACTTCACCGCCGCCATGACCTCCCCTTATCTGGACGGCTGCGGCTGTGCCACCGCCAACAGCGGACTCAGTTTCGTCGACCCGGGGGCGCTGCGCGGGTACGTGGCGGAGCTCGACGCCCTCGACTTCCAGGTCCACTTCCACGCCCTCGGCGACAGGGCCGTCCGCGAGGCCCTCGACGCGCTGGAGGCCGCGGTCGCCGCCAACGGGCGCCGCGGCAACCGCCACCACCTCGCCCATCTCCAGGTCGTCCACCCGGACGACCTCCCCCGCTTCGCCGCGCTCGGCGCCCTGGCCAACATCCAGCCGCTCTGGGCGGCGCACGAGCCGCAGATGGACGAACTCACCATCCCGTTCCTCGGTCCGCAACGCAGCGCCTGGCAGTACCCGTTCGGCGATCTGGTGCGGGCGGGTGCCACCCTCGTCGCGGGCAGCGACTGGCCGGTGAGCAGCCCCGATCCGCTCGCGGGGATCCACGTCGCCGTCAACCGCCGGGAGCCCGGCACCACCGACGACCGCGTCTTCCTGCCGGAGCAGCGCCTCGACCTGCCCACGGCGCTCGCCGCGTACACCGCCGGCTCCGCCCACGCGAACGGCCACGACGACGCGGGCAGCCTGCGCCCCGGTAACCTCGCCGACCTCGTGGTCCTGGACCGCGACATCCTGACGGGGCCGCCGGAGGAGATCGCCGAGGCCCGGGTGGAGCGCACGTACGTGGGCGGCCGTCTCGTGTACGCGCGCTGAGCGGGCCGGCCGGCCGCCGGTCAGTCCCGCAGATGCCCGAGAACGGAGCGCATCGCCCGCTCCACGCACGCGCGGGACTCCTCGGTGGGGTCGACCAGTTCGAAGCTGTGGTGGCCGTGCGGAACGTCGACGATCTCGATGTCCGCCCCGTTCCTCCCGGCGGCGGACAGGAACTCCTCGACCGTCGCCGCGAAGGCCGGGTGCTCCCGCCCGGCCCGTGTCAGGACGATCGGCGGCCCTTCCGCCGTACCCACGACGTCGACGGGCCGGAAGCGGGACTCCACCGCGCCCCAGCCGGGGAGCGGTGCCAGAGCCGGGTAGCTCGCCGCCAGGCAGCGCAGCCACGGCGGGGGCGCGGCCAGCCAGTCCGCCGCGAGGAGCCCGCCGGCGGAGAAGAACCAGAGCGCGATCCGCTCCTCGTCGACGCGTGGGTCGGCGCGGACGAGCGCGACGGCTTCGGCGAGGTCCTCGGCCGCGCGGGGGAAGTCGGCGATGCCGTGCAGCCGGTGGTCCACGGTCACGCCGACCGCGCCGAGGCTCGCCGCGTAGCGGGCGTACCCGAGGAGGAAGGGGGTGTCCCGTGGTGTGGGCCGCTGGTCGGCGGCGACCGGCCCGCCGTGGACGAAGACGACGGCCGGCCGGGGCCGGGCGGCATCGACCGGTGGCTGGACGTCGACCGGTGGCCGGGCGTCGACGGGCAGGTGGAGGTCGACCCGCCCCCGCCGCTCGCGCGGCACCTCGGGTACGTCGAGGAGGAAGGGCAGGAGGTGCGTCGGCTGCTCGTGCGTGGGCTCGGGCGCGGTGACCCGATGCCCCTCCCCGGCCGCTGCCCCGCACAGGGCCTCGGCCAGTTCCTCGGGCGCGGAGAGCATCGGCCAGTGCCCGGTGGCGATGTCGATGAAGCGGATCCTGTCGTCGGCGAGCGCCCGGAACCGGGGCGGTCCGGAGTCCACCAGCATCTGCACCAGGTCGACGCTGGAACCGTTGGCGGTGCACAGCACGCCGGTGGTCGGCAGGGCGGCGGCCGCGCCGGTCAGCCGGAGCGGCTGGGTGAGCGTGCCCACGGGCTGCGGCGAGGCGAGGCGTTCGAGGCGTTCGAGCGCCTCTGCCGGGACACCCTCGGTGCTGCCCCAGCGGGACCAGCCGCCCGGCCCCGGCGGCGCGAGCCACCTGTCGTCCCCGCCGGTGCCGTCCCTGCCGCTCCCGTCACCACCGGTCCCGGCCTCCTCGGTCCCGTCACCGTCCGCCGCCAGCCGTGTCCGTACCTCGGGGTCGGGCACGGAGCGCGCGGCAGCCTCGCCGTCCTCGGGCAGACCCGTGTCGAGGGAGACGATCCGGGCGACGCGTGCGGGGCGCCGGTCGGCGGCGCCGAGGACGGGGTGGAGCCCGTAGCCGTGCCCGACGAGCACGACCCGGGAGGCCGGGATGCCGTCGATCAGCCGCACCAGGTCCTGGATGTGCGTCTCCAGATCGACACCGGTCCCGGCGTCGATCCGCCGGTCCCCCATGCCGGGGAGCGTCACCGGGTACGCCTCCGAGCCCGCCGCCCGGAGCCGGGACACGGTCTCCTCCCAGACCCAGCCACCGGTGAAGGGGCCCGACACCAGCACGAACGCGGTCATGATCGTCTCCTCGCAACTCCTGGGGGATGTCTCGCCGCCACGCTAGGAACTCCCCCTGGGGGAGATTCAAGGAGCCGTGAGACACGAAGGAGCGGCCCTCGCCGCATACCTGGAGGGCTCCCGGGAGGGGCCGTGCATCACACTGGGGACGACCGTCTGGAAGGGCACCTGCCGAAGGGCCCTGAGGCCCTCAGGGGAGGCTCACTTCGTGGTGTCCGAAGGACTGTGGAGCATAGGGGAACTCGCCCGGCGGGCCGGCGTCGGTGTGAAGACCGTGCGGTACTACTCCGACCGGGGCCTGCTGCCCGAGGCGGGACGCAGCTCCGGCGGGCATCGCCGGTACGGGGCGGGGGCGCTCGACCGGCTCCGGCTGATCCGCTCCCTGCGCGCCCTCGACCTGCCCGTCCCGGCGGTCGAGCGTGCCCTCGAACGGGACGAGGCCCTGGAGGAGGTCGTCTCGGGGCAGTTGCGGGAGGTGGGGTCCCAACTGACAGCGCTGCGCTGGCGCGAGGCCTCGCTGCGGCTGCTCCAGGACTGCCCGGCCGGTGAGCGGACCGAGCGGCTGCGGCTGCTCGGTGCGGTGTCCGTGCCGCCCGACACGGCGGCCCTGGCCCGGTTCTGGCGTCGGATCCTGCCCGTACGGCTGCCGGCGCGGGTCGTGTCCACGGTGCTCGACTCGGTGGTGCCGAGGCTGCCGGAGGAGCCGAGCCCCGGGCAGGTCCTCGACTTCGCCCGGCTGCACGCGCTGGTGTCCGATCCGCGTGTCGAACGGCCGGAGTCGCGGCCGGCGCCGCCGCTGCCGGCCGGAGAGTACCGGCCGGCGGTGCTGTACGAGGGTCTGGCGGAGGCGTACGCCCTGGCCTCGGCGGAGCTGGCGGCCGGGCGCGCCCTGCGGGAGGGGGGCGCGGGTGGCGCGCTGGACTGTTTCGTCGCCGCCTACGCCCACGCGCGCGGGACGGTGGACTCCCCCGGCTTCCGGCGCGGGCTGCTCCCGCTGCTCGCCCGGAGCGACGGGCCGGTGATCACCCGCTACTGGAAGCTCGCCACCGGCCTGTTCGCCCCGGGTGAGCCGGTGCTCGGCGCGCTCCACCACCATCTCTCCGTCGCCCTGCACGCCCAGGTCGAGGGCCGGGCCGACTGACCTTCCCGCATGGTGGGCAGCCGTCCGTCCACGTGGTGGGCCGCAGGGTGGCGGATGTCTGTGCCATCCCGGAATCACCGCAGGTCAGAGCGGTGCGTACGGGAGGTCGGGTGGCGCAATACTGCCGCAACACCATCCGGCGCGGCCCGCCGCTACGTTCCTTGCCATGCCCGTCGAACCCGCCTCCGCCGCCCGCCCCGTCGCCGCCGCCCGCCGTCTGCGGCTGCGTGCGGACCGGGCGCGGCAGCTCGCCGACCTGCTGCGCCATCAGATCCTGGCGGGCGGCTTCCCCGGCGGGATCCTTCCGCTGGAGGACGTGATCGGGGCCGACTACCGGGCCAGCCGGAACACCGTCCGGCAGGCGCTCGACCTGCTGCGCGGCGAGCAGATCGTCGAACGGCAGCCGGGGGTCGGCACGGTGGTGGTCTGCGAGAAGTACCCGCACGGCCTGGACCGGCTCCAGGGGCTCGCCGAGACGCTGCGCGAGCACGGGCAGGTCACCAACGAGGTCCGGACCATGGGGCCGGTCGGCGCGCCGGGCCCGGTGGCCCACCGGCTCGGGCTGCCGGAACACTCCGACGTGCTCTGCGTCGAGCGGCTGCGCCGGCTCAACGGTCTGCCGCTCTCCCTCGACCTGTCCTACCTCCCGATGGACATCGGGGGCGAACTCCTCGGCTGCGACCTGGAGAACACGGATGTGTTCTGGCTCCTGGAGCAGCTGACCGGCGGCCCGCTCGGGCACGCGGAGATCACCCTGGAGGCCGTCAACGCCGACGCGCACTCCGCCGCCGTGCTCCAGGCTCCGCGCGGGGCAGCCGTCCTGATGCTGGAGCGGCTGACCTGTCTGCCCGATGGCCGGCCGGTGGACCTGGAGTTCATCCGGTTCCGCGGTGACCGCATCACCATGGGCGGGATCCTCCGCCGCTCCCTCTGATCGCCTGCCTCCCCCGGCCGCTTCGGCCTCTCCCGGCCGCTTCGGCCTCTCCCGCTCCTCCCCTTCCTGCCGAACCCCTTCCTGGAGACAGCCATGCCTCTGGTCCCCCAGCGCGCCGACGTGCCCGTGACCATCGACGAGTCGAAGTGCATCGACGGATGCACGCTCTGCGTCGACATGTGTCCGCTGGACTCGCTCGCGATCCGCGAGGAGGACGGCACGGCGTACATGCACGTGGACGAGTGCTGGTACTGCGGCCCGTGCGCCGCCCGCTGCCCCACCGGCGCGGTCACCGTCAACATGCCCTACCTGCTCCGGTGAAAGGCCTAACTCCCATGTCCCGAGGAAGACTTCTCCTGCTCCGCCACCGGGCGGCCGACCGGCTGGCCCTCCCCCTCGCTCTTCTCCTTCCCCTCGCCACCGCGTGCGGCGGGACCGACGCCGGCAGCTCCTCCGACGGGAAGACGGTCACCGTGACCGTCGGCTACCAGTCCAAGACCATCAACACCGTCACCGCCGGCACCCTGCTGCGTGCCCTCGGCTACTTCGAGGAGGAGCTCGCGAACCGGGGCCGGGAGGACGGCCTCACGTATCGGGTGGTGTGGCAGGACTACGCGACCGGGGCGCCGATCACGGCGCAGATGACGGCGGGGAAGATCGACATCGGCTCGATGGGCGACTTCCCGCTGCTGATCAACGCGGCACGCGGGAAGCAGCTCAAGGAACCGACGCGGCTTGTCTCGGTCACCGGCTACAACCTGCGCGGCGGCCTCAACACCGTGGTCACCGCCCTCGGTTCGCCCCTGCGGTCGCTCGCGGACCTGAAGGGCCGCAAGGTGTCCACCAGTGTCGGCTCGGCCGCGGACGGCACGCTCGTACGAGCCCTGCGGCGCGCCGGGTTCGACCCCGCGACGGACGTACAGAAACTCAACCAGCAGCCGAGCGTGGGGGCTTCGGCCCTGGCGGCCGGAAGCGTCGACGCACTGTCCCAGTTCGTCGCCTGGCCCGGCCTGCTCGCCTTCCAGGGCAAGGCGACGGCCCTGTACGACGGCGCCGAGCTGAACCTGCCGACCTTCCACGGGGTCACCGTCCGCGAGGAGTTCGCCCAGCGGCGTCCCGCCGTCCTCGACGCCTTCCTGCGGGCGCAGAACCGCGCCACGGATCACCTGCGGAAGCAGCCGGTCGCCGCCGCCGAGTCGGTCGCGAAGGAGACCGGGCTGCCCGCGGAGGTGGTCTACCTCTACAACGGCGCCCAGGGCATCGCCACCTTCGACCCGGCGCTCCGCCCGGAGCTGATCGCCGCGCTCAAGGAGGACGTGCCGGTCCTCAAGGAGGCCGGTCTGGTGACGGACGTCGACGTGGACGCGTTCGTCGACGCGGCGCCACTGCGCCGGGCGGTGCCGGACCTCGCGTATCCGAAGGCGGCCGACCCGAAGACGGCCGAGCACGCGGCCGACCCGCGGGCGGCCGGTCCGAAGTCCGAGCTGTGGCTGAAGGGCCAGAACTCGGTCCGTACCTTCGACAGTCCCGGCGCGCTCCTCAAGGCCGTCAAGGGGGCCGCCGTGCGGGCCGCCTACGTGCCGGACGCGGCGACGGGGACGCTGTGGTTCGCGGACCGGGCGGTGTGGGTCGTGGACGGCACCACGTGGCGGGCCTTCGTCACCCGGTCGGGTGCCGAGCGGTACCTCTCCGGGCACGCCGGTGCGCGCATCGTCCCGTACGCGGACGCCGTGAGGCTCGCGTCATGAGCGCGGGCCGCCGCCGGACCGGTGTCACGCGTGCCCGTCGCCGGCTGGTCCGGGTCGCCTCGCCACTCGCGGCCCTCGGACTGTGGCAGCTGCTGACCGCCTTCGACGCCGATCTGTGGCTGCGGTTCGAGCAGTTCCCCACGGTCGTCGAGGTCGCCTCCGCCCTGGGGGACCGGATCGGCACCGAGACGTACTGGCAGGACATCGGGCACAGTCTGCGGCGGATCGCGGTCGGCTTCCTCCTCGCCGCGGTCCTCGGGGTGGCCGCCGGGACGACCGTCGCCCGGTCCCGGTGGGCCGCCGACATCCTGGGCCCGCTGGTCGAGGTGGTGCGGCCGATCCCGGCGATCGCCCTGGTGCCGGTCGCGATCCTGCTGCTCCCGACCAACGAGCAGGGCATCATCTTCATCACCTGCGCCGCGGCCCTCTTCCCCGTGCTCGTATCGACCCGGCACGCCGTGCGAGCCCTCGACCCGGTGTGGGAGGAGGCGGTCCTCACCCTGGGCGGGAGCCGGGCCCGGGTGCTGTTCTCCGTGGTGCTGCCGGGCGCCCTGCCGGGGATCTTCGGTGGTCTGTCGGTGGGCATCGGCGTCTCGTGGATCTGTGTGATCTCGGCGGAGATGATCTCCGGCGAGTACGGGGTGGGCTACCGCACCTGGCAGGACTACACGGTCGTCGACTACCCCGGTGTCTTCGTCGGCATGGCCACGATCGGTGTCCTGGGCCGGCTCACCTCCACCGCGGTCGAGACGCTGGGCCGCCGGGTCACGGCGTGGCTGCCGCGCCCGACCGCCCGGGTCCCGGCCGGCGGGCCCGTCCGTGCGGCGACCACCCCCGTACCCACCCCTTCCGCTGTCCGTCGTCCCGAGAAGGAGCCGGTTCCATGAGCACCGTGAGCCCGTCCGCCGTGTCCGCGAAGCCGCCCGCACCGACGACACCGACGGCCCCCGCGGGTGCGGAACTCGCCCTGCACGGCGTCCGTCTCGGCCACCCCGACGGGGCCGCCGTGCCCGGCCCCGTGGAGCTGCGGATCGCCCCCGGCGAGCTGCTGACCGTGGTCGGCCCCTCGGGCTGCGGCAAGACCACTCTGCTGCGCACGCTCGCCGGGCTGCTGCCCCCGCTGGAGGGGCGGGTGACCCAGGACGGGGAGCCGATCCGCCGGCCCGGCGCCGACCGGGCCGTGGTCTTCCAGCACGACGCGCTGCTGCCCTGGCGTTCGGTCCGCGCCAATGTCGAACTGCCCCTCGCCATCCGGCGGGTGCCGCGCGCCGAGCGGCGCCGCGCGGCGGAGGAGTGGCTGGAGCGGGTCGGTCTCGGCGGGCACGCCCGCAGGCTCCCGCACCAGCTGTCCGGCGGGCAGCGGCAGCGCGTCCAGCTGGCCCGCGCCCTCGCGGCCCGCCCCCGGGCCGTCCTGATGGACGAGCCGTTCGGCGCGCTCGACGCCCACACCCGTGCCGGGATGCAGGACCTCCTGGTGGAGATCCTGCGCGGCACGGGCGCGACCGTCGTGTTCGTCACCCACGACGTCGACGAGGCGCTCCATCTCGGCGACCGGGTCGCCCTGTTCGCGACCGGCGACGTCCTGGACGTGCCGCACCCGCGCTCGCGTGACGCCCGACAGGCGCCGGACACGGCCGCGCTGCGCCGCCGCGTCCTCGACTCCCTCTGAGAGGCCGCCCGACGGCCCGCCGGAACGCCACCGGTGCCGACACCGGCACCGCCGACACGCTCGCGAAGCCGGGAACTCGCGAACTCGCGAACCGCGTACTCCCGACCCCCCGCCCCCCGAAGCTCCGAAAGGCACCCCGTGGACATCCCCCTGACCGTGCCCGATCTCGCCGACGCGACCGAGCTGTCCTGCGACGTGCTCGTCATCGGCGGCGGCACCGCCGGCACGATGGCCGCGCTGACCGCCGCCGAGCACGGGGCGAACGTCCTGCTCCTGGAGAAGGCGCACGTCCGGCACTCCGGCGCCCTCGCCATGGGCATGGACGGCGTCAACAACGCGGTCGTGCCGGGCCGCGCCGAACCCGACGACTACGTCGCCGAGATCACCCGCGCCAACGACGGCCTGGTGGACCAGTCGACGGTCCGGCAGACGGCGACGCGGGGCTTCGGCATGGTCCGGCGCCTGGAGTCGTACGGGGTGAAGTTCGAGAAGGACGAGCACGGCGAGTACGCGGTCCGGCAGGTGCACCGGTCCGGTTCCTACGTGCTGCCGATGCCCGAGGGCAAGGACGTCAAGAAGGTCCTCTACCGGCAGTTGCGGCGGCGCGAGATGCGGGAGCGGATCCGGATCGAGAACCGGGTCATGCCGGTCCGCGTCCTCACCCACCCCGAGGACGGCCGGGCGGTCGGCGCCGCCGGGTTCAACACCCGCACCGGCGAGTTCGTCGTCGTCCGGGCGGGGGCCGTGATCCTGGCCACCGGCCCCTGCGGGCGCCTCGGCCTGCCGGCCTCCGGCTATCTGTACGGCACGTACGAGAACCCCACGAACGCCGGTGACGGCTACGCCATGGCGTACCACGCCGGTGCGGCGCTCACCGGGATCGAGTGCTTCCAGATCAACCCCCTGATCAAGGACTACAACGGCCCGGCCTGCGCCTATGTCGCCAATCCCTTCGGGGGCTACCAGGTGAACCGGCACGGCGAGCGGTTCGTGGAGTCCGACTACTGGTCGGGGCAGATGATGGCCGAGTTCGCGGCCGAACTCGCGTCGGACCGGGCCCCGGTGTACCTGAAGCTGAGCCATCTCCCCGAGGAGACCATCGGCGCCGTCGAGTCGATCCTGCACACCACGGAGCGGCCCACGCGCGGCACCTTCCACGAGGGCCGCGGGCACGACTACCGGACCCATGACATCGAGATGCACATCTCGGAGATCGGCCTGTGCGGCGGTCATTCGGCGTCGGGGGTACGGGTGGACTCCCACGCCCGGACGACCGTGCCGAGGCTGTACGCGGCCGGTGACCTGGCCTCCGTACCGCACAACTACATGATCGGCGCGTTCGTCTTCGGTGACCTGGCGGGTGAGGACGCCTCCCAGTACCCGGCGTACGAGGGCGAGTTGGAGCACGAGCAGCTCGCTGCCGCCCATGAACTCGTCTACCGGCCGTTGCGTCGTCCGGAGGGGCCGCCGCAGCCCCAGGTCGAGTACAAGCTGCGGCGGTTCGTCAACGACTACGTGGCGCCGCCGAAGACGGGCGCGAAACTCTCCCTGGCCGTCGAGGCGTTCGACCGGATGTCGGAGGAGATCGCCGGGATGGGGGCGCGTACGGCTCATGAGTTGATGCGGTGCGCGGAGGTGTCGTTCATCCGGGACTGCGCCGAGATGGCGGCGCGGGCCTCGCTCGCCAGGACCGAGTCGCGCTGGGGTCTGTACCACGAGCGGCTGGACCACCCGGAGCGGGACGACACGAGCTGGCTGCACCACCTCGATCTCCGCAAGTCCCCGTCCGGGACGATGGTGTTCACGGCGCGTCCGGTGGAGCCGTATCTGGTGCCGGTGCCCGAGTTCGCGCCGCCGGGCGGTCCGGAGCGGCACCTCGGCGAGGTGGAGCTGGTGCCGGTCGCCACGGCCGGCCCCCGGGAGGCGGCTCCGGCCGCGCGGCCGCACGCGGAGGCCCCGGCCCCGGTCGAGGTTCCGGCGGTCGCGGCCCCCCACCCCCGCCTGCTCCGACTCCTCTCCCTCGTCGAGGACTCGCCCGATCTCGACGCCCTCGGCCCGTATCTGGAGGACCACGATCCGGCTGTCCGGGCTGCCGCCGTCACCGCTCTCGGCGAGACCGCGCCGACCGGTACCGGGCCGGTGCTCGCCGCGCGGCTCCGGGACGAGTCGCCGCTCGTACGGGCCGCCGCGTCGGCCGCCCTGCGCGAGCTGGTCGAGGTCCTGCCCGCCGGGCCGGAGCTCGGTGCCGGTCTGCGGGACGCGCTCGCCGTGCCCGACGCGGCCGTGCGGTCCGCCGCGCTGGAGGTCCTGCGGGCGCTGCGGCTCGGGGATTCCGGCCTGTACGGCGGGGCGCTCGCCGACAGGACCGTCGAGGTACGCGTCCAAGCCGTCCGGGCCCTGGTCTCGGTGGACGCCGTCACGGAGCTGGCGGGGGCGGCCGCCGATCCGGCCCGTGAGGTCCGGATCGCGGTGGCCCGGGGGCTGGCAGCCGTGCGGAATCCGACGCCCGAGCCGCTCGGGCCGCTGCTCGACGACCCGGACCCGCTGGTCCGGGGCGCGGCACTCGCCGCCCTGGCCGGAACGGGCTGCCCGGACCGCTACGCGACACGCGCCGAAGCCGCCCTCGGCGATCCGGCCTGGCAGGTCCGCTCGGGCGCCGCGACCGCCTTGCGGGCCGCGCCGGCCGCCCCGGCCGTTCCGGCGCTCGCGAAGGCGCTCGCCGACGCGAACGCGGACGTCCGGAAGGCCGCCGTCCTCTCGCTCCTCGTCCACCGGGCCGAACCCGAGGCCCGGACGGCACTCGCGGGGGCGTCGGACGACCCCGACGCGGACGTACGCGCCTACGCGGCCCGCGCGGCGCTTTGAGCCCGGTGCGGGGTCCGGGGGACGGCCGCCGTGTGGAGGTGCTGGGCGCGTGGCCGGGCCGGCGGGGCGGCGGGGAGCGTTCCGGAGAGGGGAAAGCCGCAGGCGAGGGCGGTCCGGCACGATCCCTCGTTGCCGACGGCGTGCACGAGTTCCGGGGTGCGTCCGGCGAAGGGGCTGTCCTCGTCCGTGACCCAGCGGGCGACGCGGGTGAGCGCCCGGGAGGCGATCCCGCGCCCGCGTGCCTCGGGCGCGGTCCAGTAGCCGACGCGTACGGCTGCCGCTCCCTCCCGGGTGACGCCGATGTGGCCGAGCGGCGCCGTGCGCCCCGTCGCCGTGTCCTCGACGATCGCGAAGGCCGCCCTGGCCCCGGCGGCCCAGCCCGCGTTCTGGGCGTACACCCACGCGCGTGCCTGCCGGGTGGTGTCCAGGTGGGTGGCGAGCCAGGCACGCAGATGCGGGTCCCGGTGATGACGTACGAGCGGCTCGGCGTCCTCGTACGCCCAGGGCCGCAGCAGGAGCGGCGGGGCGGACGGGGTCGTCCCGGTCCCGGGGGTGTCACGGAGTGGGGGCTGCGGACTGCTCATGATCGGACGGTATCCCTCGCCGCCGGCGGTCGGCGCACCCGGGCGGATGGTCATCGGCGGCACTCGGGTGAGTGCGCGCATGGGGAACGGTGGACCGGGGAAGGGGCGCACGACGCACTGGGCGAGCAGGACGGATCAGGAGGTGGTGCCGGTGTCGGGGCCGACGACCGGAGAGGTGGCGGGAGCGCCGTGCTGGCTGAGTCTGACCGCGCGGGATCTCGACGCGGCGGAGCGCTTCTACGGGGCCGTGCTCGGCTGGACGTTCCGGCGAGGTGACGGCGGGGAGCGGGAGTACGCCGTGGGCCGGCTCGACGAGCAGCCCGTGGCCGTGATCGCGGCCGTGGCGGCCGAGCTGTCCCTGCGGGTGGCCTGGACGGCGTTCTTCACGGTGGACGACGCGGACCAGGCGGTGGCGCGGATCCGGGAGCGCGGCGGCACGGTCGGCGTGGGTCCGGTCCCCTATCCGCCGCACGGGCGCGCCGCGCTCGCCACCGACCGCGAGGGGGCGGCGTTCGGCGTCTGGGAGGGGCGGACGGAGAACCGGCTTCACATCGGGATGCGCTCGGCGCCGGCCTGGCTGGAACTGCACAGCCGCGACGCGTTCGAGGCGGCCGTCTTCTACGGGGAGGTGCTGCGCTGGGCGGACGAGAAACCCGCCGGTTTCGAGGTCTCGTACGAGCAGGACAAGGTGGTGCTGCGCCGTGACGGTGAGGCCGTGGCCCGCTTGAACAGCGGGCCGGTCGAGTCCGGCTCGCCCCGGCCGCAGCTGCGTCCGCGCTGGCTCGTGCGGTTCCGGGTGCCGGATCCGCAGGCGGCGGCGGTGGCGGTCGTGGCCTATGGCGGGACCGTGGTGCCCGGCGGCGACTGGGGCGGGGTACGCGGTCCCGAGGAGGCCGACGGGCGCCGGACGGTGGTGGTGCGGGACCCCGAGGGCGCCCTTTTCGCCCTGGAGGCGGCAGACGACGAGAAGGGCTGACCCCGCTCGGTCCGCGGGGCCCGGTCCACGAGGGCAGGCCGCCGGCGCGGGGCCGGTCGGCGGCGGCGGGCCGGTCCGCGGCGCGGGGCCGGTCCGCGGCGCACGCCCGGTCCGCGGCGCACGCCCGGTCCGCGGCGCACGCCCGGTCTGCGGTGCGCACCCGGGGAAGGCCCCGGGCCCGCACCGCCCGTCGTTCGTCGGTTCGGGTCGCTCAGGCCGCGGCCTCGGTGGTGGCGCGCCGCGCGGGTTCCGTACCTTCCGGGTCGCCGGTCGGCGCGGCGGCGAGCCGGCTCGGGATGAGGGCGGCGACGACCGCGGCCACCAGGCCGACGCCGCAGCCGATGAGCATGGCGACGCGGAAGCCGTCCTCGGACGGCAGCGCGTGGCCACCCAGGGTGGTGGTCAGCTGGGCGAGGACGACACCGATCACTGCGGCGGAGACGGAGGTGCCGATGGACCGCATCAGGGTGTTGAAGCTGTTGGCGGAGGCGGTCTCCTCCTGCGGGACGGCGCCCATGATGAGCGCCGGCATGGCCCCGTAGGCGAGTCCCACACCGGTGTTGCAGATGAGCGTCACGACGAGCAGGCCCCAGGTGGTGCCCATCAGGGCGAGTGAGGAACCGTATCCGGCGGCTATGACGAGGGCGCCGACGGAGAGCGTGACCTTGGGGCCACGGGCGGCCGAGAGCTTGGCGCCGAGCGGTGCGAGGACCATCATCATCAGGCCCGCGGGGGCCATCCAGAGGCCCATGGCCATCATCGACTGGCCCAGACCGTAACCGGTCGCCTCGGGCAACTGGAAGAGCTGCGGGACGACCAGGGACTGCGCGTACATCGCGAACCCGACGAGGATCGACGCCAGGTTGGTCATCAGGACGACCGGGCGGGCGGTGACGCGCAGGTCGACGAGGGGGTCGCGGGTACGCAGCTCCCACCAGCCCCAGGTGAGCAGGACGACCACCGCGACGGCGAAGAGGCCGAGGGTGGTGCCGCTGCCCCAGCCCCAGGTCGCGCCCTTGGAGACGGCGAGCAGCAGGGCGACGAGCCCGACGCCGAGGCCGAGCGCGCCCGGTACGTCGAAGCGGCCGGGTGCGGCGGCGCGGCGTCCCGCGGGGGCGACGCGCCAGATGAGGAGGCCGACCACGACGCTGAGCGCGGCGGCGACCCAGAAGAGGACGCGCCAGCTGGCGTTCTCGGCGACGGCCGCGGAGAACGGCAGGCCGAGGGCGCCCCCGACGCCCATGGAGGCGCTCATCAGGGCGATGGAGCCGCCCAGCTTCTCGGGCGGGAGGATGTCGCGCAGCAGGCTGATGCCGAGCGGGACGACGCCCATGCCGAGGCCCTGGAGGCCGCGTCCGACGATCATCGGGACGACGGAGGAGGCGAGCGCGCAGACCACCGAGCCGACGATCAGCGGGACGACGGAGACGAGCAGGACCCGTCGCTTGCCGAGGGTGTCGCCGAGCCGGCCGGCCACCGGGGTGGCGACGGCGCCCGCGAGCAGGGTGGCGGTGATCACCCAGGAGGCGTTGGACGCGGTCGTGTCGAGCAGCTTGGGCAGGTCGCCGATGAGCGGCACCACCAGGGTCTGCATGAGTGCGGCCACGATGCCCGCGAGCGCGAGGACGCCGACGACGCCTCCGGGTCGGGCGTCGGGCTTGGTGCCGTCCACGTTGTTCTCCCTCGATCGTCCACGGCGGTCGTCCACCGTGGCTTCATATGCATAGTGCACATCGATGGGCCCATGCACAAATTGTGCATGATGCATACTGGATCACGGCGAGGGACAATGGCCTCATGGACAAGCCCGTGGACAAACCCCTTCACCTGGTCGAGTTCGAGACCATGCTGCTCAGTCGGCACGCCCATCTGTACGCACCCCGGTCCCGGGCCGCCGGTGGTCACCTGGACCGCAGCGCGTACGTCCTGCTGAGCCGTATCCGGATGCACGGGCCGATGTCCATCGGGCAGCTCAGCGAGGCCTTCGGGCTCGACGCCTCCACCCTCAACCGGCAGACCGCGGCGATGCTGCGCGCCGGGGTCGTGGAGCGCATCCCCGACCCGGAGGGCGGTATCGCCCGCAAGTTCCGGATCACGGAGGAGGGCGAGCGACGCCTGGAGGCCGACCGGAACTCGAACATCGAGGGTCTTGACCGGGTCATGGAGGAGTGGTCACCCGAGGACGTGGCCCGCTTCGCGGCCTTCCTGGAACGCTTCAACCGGGACATCGAGCGGCTGGAGGGGCGCCCCTGGCCGCGCCCCTGAGGGGGCGTCACCGACCGGTTCAGGCCGCCGCGCGAGCCCGGCGGTCCACCGTCGCGAGGCCGGTGTTGACCAGGGCCACGACGGCGAAGGCGATCGCCCCGTCATGGCGCCCCAGCGCGTAGAGGGCGGCCGCCGCGGCACCGAACACCAGCGCCTTCACGGCCAGGACGCCCGCCACGGGTATGCGCACCCGGGCCTTCGGGGCGGCGAAGAGCCCCCACAGCACGGCTGCCGCCGCAGGCGCGGCGACGGCGAGCAGGAGGCGTGGAGCCCAGGCCTCCGCGCTCTCCCAGCCCCACCACGCGAGGACGGTCAGCGCCGCCAACTCCAGGAGGAACGCCAGCCCTTCGTTGATCACGTACAGGGGGGTGGGGAGCTTCATCGGAGGCCTTCCTGCGCCGGGTACGCGATCAACAGAGACGACCACTTTTCCACACATCCGTGCGTCCGCAGTTCTGCCTGACCCCTTTACGCGACCGCCGCACGGCGATACGTTCCGGCCACGCAAGATGTTTCTGCAACTTTCCGACAGCGTTTCCATAGGGCTTCGACTCCCGTCCGGGGCAGAGCTCTGCCCGGTGACGCGCGGCCCTGCCTGGAGATTCGGATGACACGCACACGCGGACTGTCACGAAATCACGGACTGACACGCCGTCACAGACGGCTCCCCCTCCGGCCGTTGGCCGCTCTCGGGGTCGCCGCGGGCGTCCTCGGCCTGGTGACCGCACCGTCCGCCGGACCCGCCTCGGGCGGTGCCCCGCGCACCGCCCCGGTCGCGGCCACCGCCGAGAACACCGCCACCGTCTTCTACTGGACGAAGACGAAGAACTGGGCGCAGTACAAGCTCCATTGGGCGCCCGACGGCGGTTCGTGGACCACCGTCCCCGGTGTGGCCATGGAGGCGGCCTGTACGGACTGGGTGAAGAAGACCGTCACCCTCGGTACGGCCACGGGCCTCCAGGCGACCTTCAACAACGGCAGCGGCACCTGGGACAACAACGGCGGCCGGAACTACGCCCTCGGCACCGGTGCCATCACCGTCAAGGACGGAGTGATCGCCCACTCCGACCCCTGCGCCGGAACCGAGCCCGGACCGACCCCGACGCCGGGGGCGAAGGCCACCGTCTACTACTCGACCGAGGCCCTGGGCTGGTCGACCGCCAACATCCACTACCAGCCCGCGGGTGGCGCCTGGACCACGGCCCCCGGCGCCGGCATGCAGTCCGCCTGCGCCGGCTGGTGGAAGCGGGAGGTCGACCTCGGCCCGGCCACCTCCCTCAAGGCCGCCTTCAACAACGGCAACGGCACCTGGGACAACAACGGCGGCGCCGACTACACGATCGGCACGGGCGTCAGCACCGTACGGAACAACGCGGTGACGGCGAACGCCGCCGACCCGTGCGCCGCCGAAGTACCCGACACCCAGGCCCCGACCGCCCCCGCGAACGTCACCGCCGCCGCGGACGGCACCTCGGTGCTGCTCACCTGGGACCCCGCCACCGACAACAAGGGCGTGGCGAAGTACCAGGTCACGCGGGTCGGCGGCAGCGGCGGGACGGTCGTCACCGATGTCGGTTCCACCGTTCTCTCCGACACGGGCCTCGCCGAACGGACCGCGTACACCTACACGCTGAGGGCCGTGGACGCGGCGGGCAACGTCTCCGCCACCTCCGCGCCCGCGACCGCCACCACCGGGGACAAGCCGGCCGGCCCCGGCACCGGGAAGCCCCTCGGCACCGACCCGCGCAAGGACCCGATCTACTTCGTGCTCACCGCCCGCTTCAACGACGGCGACCCGTCGAACAACCGCGGCGGCAGCCAGCACACCAAGTCGGGCAACGCGGCCAACGACGACCCCATGTTCCGGGGCGACTTCAAGGGCCTCATCCAGAAGCTGGACTACGTCAAGGGCCTCGGCTTCTCGGCGATATGGGTGACCCCGGTGGTCCTCAACCGCTCGGACTACGACTACCACGGCTACCACGGCTACGACTTCTACAAGGTCGACCCCCGTCTGGAGTCGGCCGGCGCCTCCTACCAGGACCTGATCGACGCCGCCCACGCCAAGGGCATGAAGATCTACCAGGACGTCGTCTACAACCACTCCTCGCGCTGGGGCGCCAAGGGCCTGTTCACGCCCACCGTGTACGGCGTGCGGGACAGCCAGTGGAGTTGGTACTACGACGAGAAGCAGCCCGGCTTCGAGTACGACGGCCTGACGATCGACCCGAAGACCGGCAAGTCGTACTACAACGGTGACCTGTGGTCGACGGCCGAGCCCGCCGGCAACACCTGCCTCAACTGGGGCGAGCCCACCGGCGGCAAGAGCGCCGAAGGGTACACCGTCTACAACTGCCAGTGGCCGAGCCCTACGTCCGGGATGTTCCCGAAGGCGCTCTTCCACCAGTGCTGGATCGGCAACTGGGAGGGCGAGGACTCCCGTTCGTGCTGGCTGCACGAGGACCTGGCCGACCTCAACACCGAGAACCCGACCGTCCAGAACTATCTGATCGGCGCCTTCGACAAGTACATCGACATGGGCGTCGACGGCTTCCGCGTCGACACCGCCGTGCACATCCCGCGGACCACCTGGAACCGCCGCTTCCTGCCGGCCATCCAGGAGCGGGTGACGCAGAGCCACGGCGCCGAGGCCGCGAAGAACTTCTTCGTCTTCGGCGAGGTCGCCGCCTTCGTGAACGACAAGTGGAACCGCGGCTCGGTGAACCACTCGGCGCAGTTCTTCACCTGGAAGGAGCGCAAGGAGTACGACGCGGACGACACCAAGGCCGCCCTGGAGATGTACGACTACGAGCAGCAACAGGGCACGGGCAGCCAGCCCACCTCGACCAACGCCTTCCTGAACGGCAACAGTTACCACACGCCCGACCACAGCCGTTTCTCCGGCATGAACGTCATCGACATGCGCATGCACATGAACTTCGGTGACGCGTACAACGCCTTCTCCAACGGCAAGGACTCGGACGACAGTTACAACGACGCCACCTACAACGTCGTCTATGTCGACAGCCACGACTACGGGCCCAACAAGTCGAGCGAGCGGTACACGGGCGGCACCGACGCCTGGGCGGAGAACATGTCCCTGATGTGGACCTTCCGCGGCATCCCGACGCTGTACTACGGCTCCGAGATCGAGTTCCAGAAGGGCAAGAAGATCGACTGCGGGCCGTCCTGCCCGCTCGCCACGACCGGCCGCGCGTACTTCGGCGACCATGTCGCCGGCTCGGTCACGGCCTCCGGCTTCTCCCAGGTGTCGTCGGCGTCCGGCGCGGTCGCGACCACGCTGGAGCAGCCCCTGGTGAAGCACGTGCAGCGGCTCAACCAGATCCGCCGGGCCGTCCCCGCGCTCCAGACGGGCCAGTACTCCACGGAGGGCATCTCGGGCGGTATGGCGTTCAAGCGCCGCTACACCAGCGGGAGTACGGACAGCTTCGCCCTGGTCACGGTCTCGGGCGGCGCCACGTACACGGGCATCCCGAACGGCACCTACACCGACGCGGTCTCCGGCGACGTGAAAACCGTCTCCAACGGCATGCTCTCGGTCGGCGCACCGGGCAAGGGCAACCTGCGGGTGTACGTCCTGAACGGCCCCGGCAGGATCGGCACGGCGGGCCCGTACCTGAAGTAGTCGAACGCCTGACCGGGCACGGGCTGTAGCATCCGGCGCATGATCAGCGAGGGGTGGCGGGCCGCCATCGGCTCCGTGGGGGCGAGCGCGATCTGCTGGGGTGCGGCGGGCGCGGTCCACATGGTGCCCGAGCAGCACAGCCGCGGCACCAGGGGTGGGGTCGGCTGGAGCCTCCCCGAGGGTGGCGGTTGGTACGAGTTCGCGGCGTTCGCCGGGCTCATCGTGACCCTCTACTCCGTGCCCGGACTGCTGCGCCGCGCGGCCTGGTGGCCCTCGCTGAGCCTGAGCTTCGGCACCGGGATCGGCATCGTCACGGTCCTGGCGCTGGGGCAGGGGACGCGGTACTGGGTCGCCGCCGCGATCATGGCGGCGGTCGGGATCGCGCCCCCTGTCGTCAACCGGCGCTGGGGGCGCCACCACCCCGTCTGAGCCGGCACCTTCACCCCGGCCGGCTCGCGCTACCCCAGCGGGGTGCGGTGCAGGGTGACGAGCAGGCGCCAGATCTGGTGGGCGATCCGGTCGGAGTCACCCTCCACCAGGCCGTGCAGCCAGTCGGCGAGGACACCGGCGAAGGTCGCGGCCACGGCCGAGGCGATCAGTTCCGGCTCGGGGGCACCGGCCAGGCTGCGCTCGTGGAAGCTGCGGGCCCGCAGGTCCTCATGGAGCACGAGGCCGAGCGGTCCGCCGCCGCCCGGGCGCAGCAGGGTGCGGTAGAGGCCCGCGTGCGGGGCGAGTTCGGCGAGGAAGTCGAGCAGCGCGGGCGGCGGGGTCGCCGGGTCGGGGGTGCCGCGCCAGGCGTGCAGGGCGTCCACCGCGTCGCGGACGACGTCGGCACAGGCGTCGACGGCGAGTGCCTCCAGGTCGCTGTAGTGCACGTAGAAGGTGGCGCGGCCGACGCCGGCCCGGCGTACGAGCGTGGCGATGGTGACGTCGGCGAGCGGGTGCTCGGCGCACTCGTCGAAGAGTGCCTGTCGCAGCTTGGCCCGTGTCCTGGCCGCCCGGGGGTCTCCGGGTGTCGCGGTCACGGCCGGGTCACCGGCTCAGCAGGACGGCGCCGAGGGCGAGCGCTCCCGGGAGTGCCTGGGCGACCAGGATGCGGCGGTTGGCGGTGAGACCGCCGTAGAGACCGGCGATGACGACGCAGCCGAGGAAGAAGACCTGGACCCGGAAGCCGGTCGGGTCGTCGGCGATCAGGCCCCAGACGAGTCCGGCGGCGAGAAAGCCGTTGTAGAGGCCCTGGTTCGCGGCGAGCGGTGCGGTGGCGCGGGCCATGTCGGCGTCGAAGCCGGAGAGGCCGCGTCCCGGCTTCTTCTCCCACAGGAACATCTCCAGAACAAGGATGTACGCGTGCAGGGCGGCCACCAGGCCCACCAGCACGTTCGCCGTCGTCTCCACCGTCGTCTCCTCGCGTTCACCGCCCGGGATTTCCTGGACAGATGTCCACTATACATGGACAGCTGTCCAGGAAATCGCCTCGTTCGGTCAACAGTGCGTAACGCGAACGGGCTTCTTGGACAGAATGCTTCCTTCCGCCTCGCGACTCTGGGATCTTGCGTCCACCCCACACATCACAGGGCCCGGCGGGCGCCACCCGCGCCACCGGGTCATCGGAGGACGCATTGTTTTCCCTCATATCCAGCCGGTTGAGAACGTCGGCCATGGCCGCCGCGGCGCTCGGTACGACCGTGGCGCTCGCCGCTCCCGCAGGATTCGCCCAGGCAGCACCGACCGACACGGAGCCCGTCGCGGCCCGTTCGGCGGGGGCGACGCAGAGCACCAGCACGACGACACCGGCAGCGGCTCCGGCCGCCTGGGCCGCGGGCACCCGCGCGTACCTGGTGATCACGGCACCCGGCGGCACCTCGGCGGTCAGCGGCGCGGTGACGAGCAACGGCGGTTCGGTCTTCGCCACTTATGACGCGATCGGCGTGATCGTGGCGCACTCGACGTCCGCGTCGTTCGCCTCGGCGATGCGCACGGTCGGCGGCGTCCAGCAGGTCGGGGCGACCCGCACCTCGGACGTCCCCGCCGACGCCTACAACCCGGCGCTCCCGGCCAACCCCGCGCAGTCGACGACCACGCTCACGGAGTCGAACCGCTGGGACATGACGCAGATCAAGGCCGAGCAGGCCTGGGCGGTCACCACCGGTTCGGCGACCGTGAAGGTCGGCATCCTCGACACCGGCGTGGACGACCAGCACCAGGACATCGCGCCGAACTTCAACGCCGCCGACTCGGCCTCCTGCGCCTACGGCAAGGCGGACACCCGCGCGGGCGCCTGGCGTGACGTCGGCACCCACGGCACGCACGTCGCCGGCACCGTCGCGGCCGCCAAGAACGGCAAGGGCGTCATCGGCGTCGCGCCGGGCGTGAAGATCTCCTCCGTCCGCATCGCGGAGCCGTCCAGCAGCCTGTTCTTCGCGGAGAACACGATCTGCGGCTTCATGTGGGCCGGTGACCACGGCTTCAAGGTCACCAACAACAGCTACTACACGGACCCGTGGCAGTTCAACTGCCCGGACAACGTGGACCAGGGCGCCATCATCGAGGGTGTCCGCCGGGCCCAGGAGTACGCCGAGGGCAAGGGATCGCTCCAGGTCGCCGCCGCCGGCAACTCCAACTACGACCTGGCGAACAAGACGACCGACTCCGAGTCCCCCAACGACTCGACCCCGGTCACCCGCACCATCACCAACGCCTGCATCGACATCCCGACGGAGCTCCCGGGCGTCGTGACCGTCGCCGCGCAGGGCAACGGCGGCGCCAAGGCCTCGTACTCGAACTTCGGCAACGGCGTGATCGACATCGCGGCCCCCGGCGGCGACGGCGCCTCCGGCGTCTACTCGACGCTCCCGGGCGGCAAGTACGGCAACATGAACGGCACGTCGATGGCGTCCCCGCACGTGGCGGGCGTCGCGGCGCTGATCGCGAGCACGAACCCCTCGTTCACCCCGGCGCAGATCCGGGACCAGCTGGGCGTCCAGGCCACGGACCGCGCGTGCCCCTCGGACACCCGCTGCAAGGGCACCACGACCAAGAACGGCTTCTTCGGCGAGGGCGCGGTCGACGCCCTGAAGGCCGTCGGGGGCACCACTCCGCCGCCCGGCAAGTACTTCGAGAACCTCACCGATGTCGCGATCGCCGACAACGCCACGGTGGAGAGCCCGATCACGGTCAGCGGCGTGACGGGCAACGCGCCGGCCACGCTCAAGGTGGGCGTGGACGTCAAGCACACCTACATCGGTGACCTGAAGGTCGATCTGGTGGCGCCGGACGGCACCGTCTACACGGTCCACAACCGGGCCGGCGGCGGCACGGACAACCTCGTCCAGACGTTCACGGTCAACGCCTCGGCGGAGGTCGCGAACGGTGTCTGGAAGCTCCGGGTGAACGACAACGCGAGCCAGGACACGGGCAGGATCGACGCCTGGAACCTGACCTTCTGACACTGCCGTTCCGACACGGCGTGACCCCTTGACGGGGCCGGAACCCACGGGGTTCCGGCCCCGTTTCGCGTACCCGCGGGAAAAAGTCCGCACCGAGGGGTAGGCCCACCGGGTCCCCTTGTTATACGTTCCGTCCAACAAGCTTGCTAGACGCACAGTCTAATAAGCGTTCGAGCCGCCGATCGCGCGATCCAAGGAGCCGCACCATGGCAAGCAGCACCGTTCGCCCGGAGAACGAGGGTCGGTTCGACAGCTCCACGGCCGAGCGGCTGCTCGGGTCGGCCGCGAAGCTGTCGTACGACCCCGCCGTCGAGGTCGACTGGGACACCCCCCTCGACAAGGACTTCCACGGCCAGAGCCCCGAGTGGAACTCCCTCTACGGCACGGCCTACTGGAACGAGATGACCGAGGAGCAGCGCAAGGAGCTGACCCGCCAGGAGACCGCCTCGGTCGCCAGCACCGGCATCTGGTTCGAGATGATCCTCCAGCAGATGGTGCTCCGCGACATCTACCTGATGGACCACACCGACCCCCGGTTCCAGTGGGCCCTCACCGAGATCGCCGACGAGTGCCGGCACTCCATCATGTTCGCCCGCGGCTCCCAGAAGCTCGGCGCGCCCGCGTACCGGCCCAAGCGGGCCGTGCTCGAACTCGGGCGCTTCATGAAGACCGTCGGCTTCGGCGAGGCCGCGTACGCCGGAATCCTCGTCGCCGAGGAGGTCCTCGACGTCATGCAGCGCGACTGGATGCGCGACGAGCGGGTCGTCCCCTTCGTCCGCACCATCAGCAACATCCATGTCGTCGAGGAGTCCCGGCACATGAAGTTCGCCCGGGACGAGACGCGCCGCGCCCTCGCCCGCGCGAGCAGGGCCCGCCGGCACTTCCAGGCCCTCGTCGTGGCCATCGCCGCGTACTACATCATCACCAGCCTGGTGAACCCGGAGGTGTACGTACGGGCCGGACTCGACCCCGAGCGGGCCCGCCGCGAGGCGGCCGCCAACGAGCACTACAAGGCACAGCTGCGCGCCAGTTGCTCCGGACTCATGGAGTTCCTGGCCGACGTCGGGATGCTGACCCGGCCCGCGCTCCTCTTCTACCAGCGCGCCCACCTCGTCTGACCCCTCCGAGCCGAGCCCCTCCGAGAAGAGCAGAGCAGAGCCGACGACATGACCTACGCGATCACCCAGACCTGCTGCAACGACGCCACGTGCGTCGCCGTCTGCCCGGTCAACTGCATCCATCCGACGCCCGAGGAACCGGACTTCGGCACCACGGAGATGCTGTACATCGACCCCGAGGCCTGCATCGACTGCGGCGCCTGCGCCGACGCCTGCCCCGTCGACGCGATCTTCCCGGCGGACCGGCTCACCGGACGGCTGCGGGAGTACGAGGCCATCAACGCCGGCTACTACACGGACCGGACGCCCGAACCGGCCCTGGTCTCGCCCAACTTCCACCCGTGGGGCGCGCCCTCGTTCCCCCGCTCACTGCCGGCCGACTTCGCCGCGCTGCGGATCGCGGTCGTCGGCACGGGACCCGCGGGCATGTACGCCGCCGAGGACCTCCTCCTCCACACCAACGCCGAGGTGACCCTGATCGACCGGCTGCCGGTGGCCGGCGGACTCCTGCGGTACGGCGTGGCGCCGGACCACCCGGCGACCAGGGGCGCCGGGGAGACCTTCGCCCGCTTCCACGCCCACCCCCGGGTCCGGATGCGGCTGGGGGTGGAGATCGGCAAGGAGGTCACCGTCGAGGAACTCGCCGCGCACCACGACGCGGTGGTCTACGCGGTGGGCGCGCCCTCCGACCGGCGGCTCGGCATCCCCGGCGAGGACCTGCCCGGCAGCGTCTCGGCGACCTCCGTCGTCTCCTGGTACAACGCGCATCCCGAGACCGGCGCGGACGCCGTCCGGCTCACCGCCGAGCGGGCGGTCGTCGTCGGCAACGGCAACGTGGCCCTCGACGTCGCCCGGGTCCTCGTCACGGACCCCGACGCCCTCGCCGGTACGGACATCGCCGACCACGCCCTCGCCGCCCTGCGCGGCAGCCGGGTGAGCGAGGTGGTCCTGCTCGCCCGCCGGGGCCCCGAGGACGCGGCGTACACGAGCTCCGAACTGCTCGCCCTGAAGCACCTCCCGGGGGTGGACCTGGTCGTCGACGACCGGGACCCGCGCACCGGCGCGACCGTGGACGCGGCGGCGGACGGGGAGAAGGCCGCGCTGCTGAGGGACGTGACGCGGGAGACGGTGGACTGGACTCGGGCCCCCGCACCGGACCGGCGCCGGATCGTGCTCCGCTTCCACTCCGCCCCGGTCGAGGCCGTCGGCACCGACGCGGTCCGCGCGGTCCGGGTCACGGAGGACGGATCGCCGTCCGGTACGGAGATCGAGGCGGGTCTCCTCGTCCGGGCGATCGGCTACCGGGGGGTCCCCCTGGCGGGGCTGCCCTTCGACGAGGCGACCGGGACGGTGCCGCACGAGGCCGGGCGGGTGGCCGGGCTGCCCGGCGGCTATGTCGTCGGCTGGGTCAAGCGCGGGCCCTCCGGCGGTATCGGGGCCAATCGGGCCTGCGCGGAGGAGACCGTCGGGACGCTGCTCGCGGACGCGGTCTCCGGGGCACTGCCGACGCCGACGGGCACGGCACGGGACTTCCACCGACTCGCGCGGAAGCGCAGCCGCCATCTCGTCGACGCGCGCGGTCTCGCGGCCATCGACCGGACCGAGCGGGCCAGGGGCCGGGAGGCGGGTCGCCCCCGGGTCAAGCTCGCCACGCTGCCGGAGCTCGTCGCGGCGGCGCGGGGCAGCCGCCGACGTCTGAAGATCTGAAGGTCTGAAGGTCCGGCCCGGGACGGCGGGCCGGCGATCCACCGCGACGTGGGACGTCAGGCCACGAGGTCCAGGGCCTGGCGGACCACGATCGCGTTGAGCCGGACCGCGAACGGCACGATGTCCGTCAGCTCCAGGGCGACGGCCCGCGCCTTCGGCAGCTCGACGGTCACGTCGACGCAGAAGGCCAGGGCGTACATGTGCTCCCCGGTCTCCTCGTCCTGCAGGGCGAAGAACAGGTCCCGGTAGAACCGGGTCCGCTCCCCCGACTCCTCGTAGAAGGAGAGACCGGGCTGCCCCTCCTGCGCGGCGAGGCCGGTGAAGGCCTGGACGAGCTCCCGCTCGACGGTGGCCCAGAACCCGGCCTCCGCGCACTCCGGCGGAAGCGCCTGCCGGACGGCCTCCTTGAGGGAGAGGACCATGACCAGGACGGGGGCGTACTCCTGGAGCCCCCAGCCCCGCACCATCTTCACCACGGTGCTGTCCGGGACGGCCGCGGCGGCCTCCCGGATCGCCTCGAAGTCGAAGTTGACGGTCGCCGGCGCGATCGCCTCCTGGAACACCCGGTCGATGGACCGGGCCTGCGCGAGATGATCCGCTCCCACCTCGACGACGGTCCTGAAACTGGCGGCCAAAGCTCCTCCTGGGTGATCTCGATGATCAGGAGGGGTCAGTATGCCGAGCACCCGCCCCTCCGAAGGAGCGGCGTCCGCCGTACGGACGGGCAGCGGGTCAGGACCGCTTGCGGGGCTTCCCGCCGGTCCGGCCCCGGCCGGAACCTCCGGCACCGCCGGGCTTCCGGGCCGTGGGCTTGCCCGTACGCGAGCCGGCACCCGGCTTCCCGGACCGGCCGGGCTTGGCCCCGGACTTCCGCTCCTTCTGGTCCTTCGGCTGCTTCTGGCCCTTCTGGGCCTCGGCGCGACGGCCCCGGGTGCTGTTCACCGTGCGGCCGCGCACGATGCCGATGAACTCCTCCACCAGGTCGGGCGCCTCGTCCGCGGCCCGCCACGACAGGGCCACCCGCGACTGCGGGACCTCGGTCAGCGTCCGGTAGGTGAGGTCCTTGCGGTGGTGCAGCCGGGCGAGGGACTGCGGCACGGCGAGCACGCCGACGCCCGCCGCGACCAGCTCGATCGCGTCGGCGGTCGTCTCGGGGCGCTCGTTCGCCGGGAGGCCGGGCAGCTGCTCCCAGCCGAGGGTGTCGTCGAGCGGGTGCAGGACGAGCTCCTCGGCGAGGTCCTCGACCGTGACCTCCTCCGCCGCCGCGAGCAGGTGGTCCTTGGGGATGACGACGACCGTCGTCTCCGTGTAGAGCGGGATGGCGCTCAGGTCGTCCCGGTCCACGGGGAGCCGGACCAGACCGGCGTCGGCCGCACCCTCGCGGAGGGCGCCGAAGGCCTCGGCGGGCGTCAGGGCGAGCAGCGTCAGGGGTACGTCGGGCAGGCGCTCGTTCCAGACCCGCACCCACTTCGAGGGCGTCACTCCGGGCACGTAGGCGAGCCTGAAGGAGGAAGGGGAGGAGGAGGGGAAAGAGGGGGAATCCGCGGGGGAAGCGTCCGAGCCTGTCACTCCGCCAGGTTACCGGTAGCTGCCGTGGTCGGAACTCGCCCGCACGCTCGATACCCTTGACACCATGACGTCGCACCAGAGCACCCAGACGATGAAGCCCGCCACCGCGGCGAAGAAGCTGGGTGTGTACCTCGAGGCCACCCCCGCAGAGTTCCAGGAGGGTGTCGTCTCGCGCACCGAGCTGAACGAGCTCCAGGCCAATCCCCCGGCCTGGCTCCAGGAGCTCCGGCAGAACGGTCCGCACCCCCGCCCCGTGGTCGCGCAGCGGCTCGGCATCTCCATCGCCGGTCTCGCGCGCGGTGGCATCACCGACCCGCTCACCACCGAGCAGATCGAGGAGCTCCGGCAGGAGCTTCCCGAGTGGCTGCAGAAGGAGCGCGCCACCCAGGCGGAGGTCCGCAAGGAGACCGTCCGCATCAAGGAGCGCGACGCGGAGCGCGCCGCGCGCGCCCGAGGCCAGCAGGGCGCCTGACCGCTTCACCGCCGGACCGGTACCGATGGCTTCGCCGTCGGTACCGGTCCGCCGTCGTTTCCCCTCGGATCGGTCGTGACCGGTCCTGACCGGTGTGGCGCACGCGCGGGCGCGGGATCCATTCCCTCATGAGTGACACGAACACCGCGTCCGAGCCGCCCGTCGTCGTCGGTGTGGACGGGTCCGAGCACAGTCTCCGGGCCCTCGAATGGGCCCTGAGCGCCGCCGAGCACCTGGGATCGCCGCTGGTCGTGGCCCATGTGCGCTCCGACGCCCTCCAGCTCGGCGCCGCCCGAATCGCCTCGCTGGGGCCGTCCCCCGAGCTGCCCGACGCGGTCATGGCCGCCGTACGGACGGTCGTCGAGAAGCGCGGGCACTCCATGCCCGTACGGTACGAGTCGCTCGACGGCTCCGTGACGGACGCCCTGCCGGCGGCGGCTCGGGGCGCGCGGCTCCTGGTGACCGGTTCCCGCGGGCACGGCGGCTTCGCGAGCCTGTTGCTCGGCTCGACCAGCCGTACGCTCGCCGCGACGGCGCCCTGTCCGCTCGTCGTCGTCCCGCACGAGGCCCGCGCGGCCGCCCTGGAGGGCGGTGCGGAGGGCGGCCGGGTGCTGCTCGGTCTGCACCCGGAGGAGACTCCGGACGAGGTGGTGGACTTCGCGTTCGAGGCGGCGCGCCACCGGGGCGTATCGCTGGAGGCCGTGACGGCCTTCCGGCTGCCCCCGCAGCCGACCAGTCTCGTCGTCGCCCCGGCGCCGGCGCTCCAGGTGCCGCCACCGCTCCCCCTCGCGGACGACGCGGAGCAGTTCGTACGGGAGGCGGAACGGGAGCAGGAGGAGCGGCTGCGGCCGTTCGCGGAGCGGTGGCCGGAGGTCGGGCTCGTGCGGACGGTGCTGCCCGGGGACGCGGCGGGAGTGCTGGTGGAGGGCTCGCGGGACGCCGGTCTGGTGGTCGTGGGCCGTCACCACCGGCATCGGTTCGGCTCGCTGCTCATCGGCTCGGTCGCCCACGCGGTGCTGCACCACGCGCACTGCCCGGTCGCCGTGGTTCCGCCCGTACCGCAGGAGCGGGCCCGGGCATGACAGTCCCCGACGGTCCGTGTCGGTTCGCGCGGTCGTCGGCCGTCGCCGACGGCTCCGTGCCCGACCGGCCCCGCCGGGGGCCTGGCCAGAGCCAAGACAAGGGTCACGCGGGCCTTCGGACGTCTCCGTCGGCGGGTGCGGCTCTTTCCGGTTGTCCGGTGTAAGAACGAGTTTCCTCCTTTTCGCGCCCGATTCAAGGGGTTATGGGTACTTATTACGGGGGGCTGAGCTGTTCCACCGCTACACGCTCTGGCTCGTCCGGCTCGGGAGGGTGCGGGCGAGCCGGAAGCCCACGTCGTCGATCCGCAGGGTCGGGTGGCTGCGGCGGCGGACCGAGGCCCGGCAGCTCCAGTGCTCGTCGAACCATCCGCCGCCGCGCAGCACCCGGTAGCTGCCGTAGACCTCGGCGTCGTACACGTCCCAGCACCACTCCCACACGTTGCCCAGCATGTCGTGGAGGCCCCAGGCGTTGGGGCGGCGGCCGCCGACCTCATGAAGGCGTTCGCCGGAGTTGCCGCGGTGCCAGGCGATCTCGTCGAGCGGCCCGTAGCGCGGCGCCGTGGTCCCGGCGCGGCAGGCGTGTTCCCATTCGGCCTCGGTGGGGAGGCGGTAGCCGTCGGCGGTCAGGTCCCAGTCCGGTGCCTCGGCGCCGGCGTCGTCCGCCGGGACGCGGTAGGCGGGGCGGAGCCCCTCGTGTACGGACAGCGCGTCGCAGAAACGGATCGCGTCGCCCCAGGACACCCCTTCGACCGGGAGCCGGCCGCCGTGTGCGGTACTCGTCCTCGCGCCCATGACCTGCTCGTACAGTCCCCGCGTGACGGGGACGGAGCCCAGGACGAACGGGCCGACGTCGACCGTCCAGCTCCGCTCCGTACGCCGGTCCGAGAGCGTGACCCGGCCCGCCGGTACCTCGATCATCGCGTGGTCCCCCTGTGTCCTCATGGCCTCGATGGTCGCAGCATTCGGAACGGTCGCGTCGTGTCACCGAGCGGGCGGGGGCGAGCGTGGCTAGCGTGGCTCACAGGAACACGACATCGAATCGGAAACGGGAGTCACCGTCATGGCCGTACGACCTGAGGGCACGCCTGTCTGGGCGGACGCGATGTTCAAGGACGTCGAGCTTGCCAAGACGTTCTACGGCGACGTGCTCGGCTGGACCTTCGGCGAGTCCTCCACGGAATTCGGCAACTACACGCAGGCCTACAAGAACGGGAAGGCGGTCGCGGCCGTCGTCCCGCCGATGCCGGGGCAGGACGGTGCGGAGCAGTCGGCCTGGTGCCTGTACTTCGCGTCGCCCGACGTCGCCGCCACGGCGGAGAAGATCAAGGCCGCGGGCGGCACCGTCCTGATGGAGCCGATGCAGGTCGGCGACTTCGGGTCGATGTGCATCGCGCTGGACCCGACGGGCGCCGCGTTCGGCATCTGGCAGGCAGGGCAGCACGAGGGCTTCGAGCTGGAGGGTGAGAGCGGCGCGTACGTCTGGGCCGAGGTCTTCACCCGCGAGCCGGCGAAGGCCGACCCGTTCTACACCGCCGTCTTCGGCTACAACTCGAAGAAGCTGCAGGACGAGCAGATGGACTTCCGGGTCTTCGACCTCGGCGCGGACCCGGTGCTCGGACGCATGAAGATGACGGCGGAGGACTTCCCGCCGGAGATCCCCTCGTACATCCAGATCTACTTCGCCGTCGACAACTGCGACAAGGCCGTCGAAGCGGCCGAACGTCTCGGCGGGCAGAAGTTGTTCGGGCCGATGGACAGCCCCTTCGGGCGCTTCGCGGCGATCCTGGATCCGCAGGGTGCCGCTTTCGCCGTGATCGACGTCAGGACCACGGTCGGCGAGATGCCCGAGATGGTCTGACCGCCACGGGATGCCGCCTCCGCCCCGGGGCTCCGGTCCCGGGGCGGAGGCGTGCCGGTCAGGCGCTGTCGCGGACCGCGACGATGCCGTTGAAGACACCGACGTACGCGGTGCCGTCGGGGCCGAGGGTGATCGGGGCCCAGTTGTTGTCGTAGGCGAGGCCGGTGCCGGTGAAGCGGCTGAAGACCCGGTCGCCGGTGCGGAAGTCGACGGCCGTGAGGTACCAGGCGTCGATGCCCCAGGAGTGGGGGCGCTTCTCGTAGAAGTAGAGCAGTCCGTTGGCGGTGGAGAGCTTGGGGACGGTCGAGGGCGAGCGGACGTCACTCTCCCAGACGGTGTCGCAGCCGCTGCCGTCGGCGCGGACGTCGATCCGGGTGGCGCCGCCGACGACGCTGCGGCCGAGGAGGAGCGAACTCGGGTTCTCGTAGCCGTAATTGTTCTCGACGACGAGGCTGTTGCCCCAGCTGATCAGGGAGTTGTCGGTGGTGGACGCCCCCGAGCCGAAGACCGGCACCGTGCAGACGAGGCGCTCGGCGGCGGGGACGTCGGCGCCGCGGCGGTAGACGAGGACGTTCATCCGGTCGTCGGCGTTGTCGGTGATGGCGACGTACTCGTCGTGGAGGCCGAAGAGGTCGGGGGTGGTGCCCGAACCCTGGTTCACCGAACCGGGCTTGGTCCCGGTCCCCCGGTCGTACGGCTCGCGCCGGCGCACCCGCGGGACGCCGTCCGCGTCGGCGTCGAAGCTGTACAGGGCGTGGTCGGTGACGAGGGAGACGCCGTCCTCGGCGACGGAGAAGGAGTTCTGGATCTCCTCGCCGTCGAGGCGGATCGCTCGCAGCGCACCGGTTGCCGGATCGACGGTGCCGACGCGGCCGAGGCGGGTGACCCACCAGATGCGGCCGTCCCAGTCCGGCATGACGGAGGTGACGGGGTCGCAGACGCCGCTGGGGAAGAGGTTGGTCCAGGTGACGCAGTCGTGCGGGACGAGGGAGGTGAGGTCCCAGTCGTTCTCGACGACGAACTCCCAGCTGCCGTCGGCCCTCTGACGGTGTGCGATGCGCTGGATGTGCTGCCGGGAGTCGGCGAGGACGACGCGGTCCTGGTGGTCGAGGTAGAAGTAGGCGCCGCCGGACGTGTCCTTGAAGATCCTCTCGAAGTCGAGGCGGGTGACGGCCTCGACGGTGGAGGACCGCTGCGGCAGCTTGTACTCGGCGAGGGTGTCCAGGGTGCGCGGGTCGAGCAGCTTCAGCAGGAAGCCGCTGAAGGTGCCGCACACGGTGACGAGCCGGCCGCCGGAGTCGAAGGTGACGGTGGCGCACTCGCCGCCGACGGGGGCGATCTTCTCGCTGTCCACGCGCGGGTCGCGGCCGAGCGGCCCCGGGTAGGGGTGGGTGCCGCTGCCCGCGCCGTCGGCGTGCATGCCGCTGCGCCCGTTGGGGGCGAGGTACGGGTGCTGGGCGGTGCCCTTGCCCGGCACGGGCCGCGCGGTGGCGGGGGCGCCCTCGTAGTGCTCCACGAGGCGGTGGCCCAGGCCGAGGGGGATCTCCTCGGCCTGGGCGACGGGGGCGGAGCCCACCAGGAGGGCGGCGGCGAGCGCGGTCAGCGTGAGCGCGCGGGCTCGTCTTCGGGGCGGGTGGGTGGCCAATGCGGCTCCTCGGGTTGCTGACAAACTGTCGCACCGGCGGCCGACGCTAGGCCCGAGTCCGTGAGATGTACATGCAACTGCCCTGTGTTTCACAGGCGGTTCATGACGGGGCAATGATCACGGTTTGAGGCTGGAGACCACGTTGGCGGTGGCGGCGACCCCGTTGTGGATGGTCGGCGCCATGCTGGTGCCGGCGAGGAAGAAGCCCAGCAGGGCGCAGACAAGTGCGTGGGTGACCTTGAGTCCGCCGTTCCGCAGGAAGATCACGGCCAGCACCAGCAGCAGCACCACGACAGAAATGGAAACGGCCATCGCGTTCACGTCCCTCCGTCGCCGCACCGGAATTGCGGCGTTCGGCGGACAGTGTGACGGAATGCGCGATCCGTCCGGGCGAATGGCGGGGCGGCCATACGGGTGAGATCCGGCCGGTGTCAGCCGTCGCGGGTCTCGGCGATGCGCGGGCGGCGGACCGCGTCGAGCTCCGGGTCGGCGAGCAGTCCCTCGATCAGGGCGGAGGTCCCGAAGACCTCCGTCGCACTCAGGTCCACGTCGCTGAGGACGAGCCAACTCCCGTCGGCCGCCCACCAGGTGGCGGGGAACCGGAAGTCGGGCATGGCGTCGTGGTGGGCGAGCGCGTCACCGAGCCGGCCGCGCCGGGCGGCCACTTCCTCACCCGGACGGTTCATCACGGGGGGCTGCGCGGCGCCGCAGGGAGTGTCGGGGCCCAGGGGCCCGCTCCTGGCCAGATGTCCGACGAGCCGGGCGAGGGTGGCGCGGTCCAGCTCCGCCGGATCGGGCCCGTCGAGGTCGTCCGCGCCCGCCACGCCCTCGAAGACCAGGTACGACAGGGTCCCCGGCCAGTCGGCGAGCCGTCGGCCCTCCCGCGACAGGACCTGGTCCCAGCGGAGCCGTACACCGTCGTCGTGCACGGGGTGGAGGATCCAGCAGTGGTCCTGGTATCCCGACCGCGGCTCGTAGCCGCAGTCGGCGGCGGCGAGGGCGGCGCGCAGACCGTCCAGGGGGTCGTCCTCGGTGACCGGGGTCCATGGGGACTCCGGGGTCCACCGGGGTTCCGGGGTCACGCGCGCTCCTCGGCGGGCAGGCAGTCCTTCCACTCCACCGTGCGGTCGCACCAGCGGTGCAGCAGGACACGGTCGTGGCCGACGGCGAGGAGGCCGGCGCCGGTCTCGGCGCGGTAGGTCTCGACGGCGGCGACCAGCGCGGCCGTGGTGGAGGCGTCGAGCATCGCGGTCATCTCGTCGCAGACCAGCCAGCGGGGGCGCAGGGCCAGGGCCCGGCCCAGGCAGGCGCGTTGGAGCTGGCCGTCGCTGACCTCGTGCGGGCGGCGGCCGAGGAGGTCGGGGGTGAGGCCGACGGCCGGGGCGAGTTCGGCGAGGCGGGCGGCCGCCTCGGTTCGCCGGCCGGTGGCGCGGAGGGGTTCGACGAGCAGGTCGGCGAGGGTGAGGCGCGGGTCGGCGGCGGTGCGGGGCTGCTGGAACACGACGCCGACGGCGGTGCGGAGTTCGCGTGGCGCCCGGTGCCGCCAGGCCGTGACCTCGGTGCCGTCGAGGACGAGGCGGCCCGCGTCCGGGCGGTGGAGGAGGGCCGCGACCCGGGCGAGGGTGGACTTGCCGCAGCCGCTGGGGCCGAGGAGTCCGACGGACTCGCCGGGGGCGACGGTGAGCGAGGCACCGCGGAATACGGGGGCGCGGCGGTCGTATCCGGCGGTGACGGTGTCGAGTTCAAGCACGGGGGTGCTCCGGGTGGTGGCAGGCCAGGCCGGCGGTGAACGCGGGGCGGTCGGCGCAGAGTTCGGTGGCGAGCGGGCAGCGTGGGGCGAACGCGCAGCCCTCCGGCAGCGCGGAGAGCTCCGGCGGCATGCCGGGGATCGGGGTGAACGCCCGGTCGGGCAGCGCGTCGAGCAGACCTCGGGCGTACGGGTGGCGGGGGCCGGCGGGGCCGAAGAAGCGGTGGGCGGGGGCGATCTCGACGATGCGGCCCGCGTACATGACGGCGACCCGGTCGGCGATGCGTGCGGCGGCGGCCAGGTCGTGGGTGATGAGGAGCAGGGCGCGGCCGTCGTCGGCATGGCGGCGCAGTTCGTCCACGGTGCGGTCGACGAGGTCGCGGTCGAGGCCCGTGGTCGGCTCGTCGGCGAGCAGCAACCGCGCGTCGCCGATGAGAGCGAGGGCGGTGGCGGCGCGCTGGGCGAGCCCGCCGGACAGCTCGTGCGGATACCGGTCGAGGTGCCCGGCCGGGAAGGCGGCCCGCTCCGCGGCGTCCTCGGCGGCCTTCCGGCGGGCCCGGCGGGAGGTTCCGGTGAGTGCGCGGACGGTCTCCTCCAGCTGGGACCGTACGGTGCGGACGGGGGTGAGGTGGGCGGCGGGGCTCTGCGGTACGAGCCCGACGCGGCGGCCCCGTACGGTGCGGGCGAGGGTCTTCTCGCCGACCGCGAGCAGGTCGGTCGCGTCGGCGCCCTCGGGGCCCGCGAGCAGGGCCGTACCGGACGTCTCGGCGTTGGCGGGGAGCAGCCCGAGGAGGGCGGAGGCCAGCACGGACTTGCCGCAGCCGCTCTCGCCGACGAGGGCGAGGCACTCCCCCGCGCCGAGGTCGAAGTCGGCGTCGCTGACGGCCTCGACGGTCCGGCCGCCGCGCAGCCGGAAGCGGACGCTCAGGTCGCGGACGCTGAGGACCGCGCCCTCCGCCCGTTCGGCGGAGACGGCTTCGAGGGCGCGGAGCACGTTCTCGGCGGTCACAGCATCAGCTCCGATCGGCGGCGCGGGTTGAGGCGGTCGCGCCAGACGCCCGCGAGGCCGGCGATGGCGAGCGTCGGGACGATGAGCAGCACGCCGGGGAAGAGGGTCGGCCAGCCGTATCCGGCGAGGAGCGAGGAGCGCGCGTTCTGGACGAGGTTGCCGAGGCTCGCCTGGTGGCTGGGGAGGCCGAGGCCGAGGAAGGACAGCGCCGACTCGTGCCACATGGCGTGCGGGACCATCAGGACGGCCGCGAGTCCCGCCTGCGGCAGGACGGCGGGCAGCAGGTGGCGGACGGTGACGCGCCACCGTGTGGCGCCGCCGGAGATCGCGGCCTCGACGAAGGGCCGGGTGCGCAGGGAGAGGACCTCGGAGCGCACGATCCGGGCGGTGGACAGCCAGTGGGTGACGGCCACGGAGGCGATCACCGGCCAGACGCCGGGCCGGAAGAGGGCGACCACGAAGATGCCGAGCAGCAGGTGCGGCACGGAGGAGAAGGCGTCGACGAGCCGCATGAGGGTGCGGTCGGTCCAGCCGCCGAGCGCCCCGGCGGCCGCGCCGACGGCGGTGCCGACGACGGTGGCCACGAGCGCGGCGACCAGGCCGACGAGCAGCGAGACCCGCAGTCCGTAGACGCAGCGCAGCAGCAGGTCACGGCCGAGGTCGTCGGTGCCGAAGGGGTGGTCCCAGGACGGCGGGAGGAGTTTCCGCGAGAGGTCGACGGCCTGTTCGTCGAGCTGGACGAGCGGCGGGACGACCAGGACCGCGAGGAGGACGACGCCGACGACGAGGGCGGAGCTCCAGAGCCGCAGGCGGTGGGTGCGCGGGTCAGCCATCGAAGCCCACCCTCGGGTCGGCGAGTCCGTACAGGAGGTCGGAGAGGAGGTTGCCGAGGAGTACGGCGGCGGTGGCGAGGACCGTGAGCGCGGCGAGCAGCGGGAAGTCCACGGAGGTCGCGGCCTGGACGGTGGCGGCGGCGATGCCGGGCCAGCTGAACACGGTCTCCACGAGCAGGGCGCCGGTGATCAGCTCGGGCACGCGGGAGCCGATGAGGGTGAGCATGGGCAGCATCCCGGAGCGCAGGGCATGGCCGGTGAGGACGGTGGGTTCGCGCAGGCCGCGGGCGCGGGCGCCGCGTACGGGGTCCTCGTCGAGGGCGTCGCCGACGCCCTGGCGGACGTAGAGGAAGAACCACGGCAGCTGGGAGATGCCGAGGACGAGCGCAGGCAGGACGAGGTGGCGGGCGACCTGGTCGAAGGTGACGGTGTCGCTGGCGGTGTCGGTGAGCCCGCCGGCGGGCAGCGCGCCGAGCTTCAGCGCGAAGAACCAGATGGCGAGGAGGCCGAGCCAGAAGGCGGGGGCGGCTTCCAGGGTGTACGCGACGGAGCTGACGGCCCGGTCGATCAGGCCGCCGCGGCGGCGCCCGGCGAGGACACCGAGGAGGGTGCCGAGGGCGATGGCCATGAGGAACGCGGTGACGGCGAGGAGGACGGACCAGCCGAGGCGTTCCCCGATGACCTCGGCCACGGGCCGGCGCATGACGGCGGAGTCGCCGAGGTCGCCGGTGAGGGCGGAGGTGAGCCACTCCCACCAGCGGGTGAGGAGGGGCCGGTCGACGCCGAGGTTGGCGCGGAGCTGGTCGAGGTTCTCCTGCGAGGCGGTGAGTCCCGCGGTGCCGGCGTAGGCCTTGACGGGGTCGAACGGGGAGGCTTCGGCGACGGCGAACACCGCGAGGGTGACGGCGAGGAGGACGGGGACGGCGGCCAGGGCGCGCCGTCCCGTCATCCGTGCCATGGCCCCCCAGGGGAGGCTGTGGCTCACTTCTTCGTCGCTCCGGTGCTCTTCGGCTTCCACGTCTCGACGTTCCACCAGGGGCCGGAGGCGAGACCGTGGTCGTGCGGCTCGGTCTGGGTGCTCGGACCGTCCCATGCGTCGTTGACGACGTAGAGGTGGTCGATGTGGGTGAGGAAGGTGTAGCCGGGGTTCTTCACCAGTTCGCGCTGGACGGTGTCGTACGCGGCGCGGCGCTTGGTGAGGTCGTTCGTGCGGCGGCCGTCCTGGAGGGCGCGGTCGACGGCCTTGTTGTCGTACCAGGCCATGTTGTTGAAGCCGTCGCCGGCGAGGCTCGACGTCAGGAGCAGGTACTGGTCGAAGTCGGGGTCGCCGGGCGCGCCGCCGCCGGCGAGGACGGCGTCGGTCTTCATCCGGGGCTCGATGACCTCCCAGGTGCCGGCCTGGGCGGTGATGTCGATGCCGGCCTTCTTGGCGTCGGAGACATACGCGAGGGCGTGGTCCTGGCGGAGCTTGTCGCCGGAGAGGTACCAGAGCGGGAAGGCGGCGCGGACGCCGTTCTTGACGCGGATGCCGTCGGGGCCGGGCTTCCAGCCTGCCTCGTCGAGGATCTTCTGCGCGCCGGCGAGGTCGTGGCGGCGCTCGGTGCCCTTCGCGAACCAGGGGCTGTCGGTGGGGACGGGCCCGTAGGCGGGCTTTCCGGCGCCTTCGAGGATCTTGTCGACCATGGCCTGCCGGTCGACGGCGATGTCGAGGGCGCGGCGGACGGCGGTGTCGCCGGAGACCTTGTGGTGGGTGGGGAGCGTGACCGTGCGGTAGTCGTAGGTCTTCGCCCGCCAGGTCTTCTTCGCCTTGTCGCCCTTGAATCCGGCGGCGAGGTTGGGCGGCAGGACGGCGCCGTCGAGGTCGCCGGCGCGGAGCCGGGTGGCGCGGACGTCGTCGTCCTTGATGATCGCCATGGTGAACTTCTTCACCGCGGGCGCGCCGTTCCAGTAGGTCGGGTTGGCCTTGAAGCTGAGCTTCTCGCCCTTGGACCAGCCGGTGAGGACGTAGGGGCCGGTGCCTATCGGCTCGGTGGTGAAGGCGCCGGTGTTGACGTCCTGCTTCGCCACGACGTGCTCGGGGGCGATGGCGTGGACGGTGCGCTCGGCGAAGGGCGCGTAGGGGTACTTGAGGTGGAAGACGACGGTGTCGTCGCCGACCGCCTCGACGCTCTTGAGGGCGTCGAGTTCGGTGCGCGAGGCGTTGTTCGTCTTCGGGTCGAGGATCGTCCGGTAGGTGAAGACGACGTCCTTGGCCGTGAACGGGGCGCCGTCGCTGAAGGTGACCCCGTCGCGGAGGGTGTACGTGTAGGTGAGTCCGCCGTCGCCGATGTGCGGCAGCTCGGTGGCGAGCGCCGGCCGCAGCTTCATGTCGGCGTCGAAGGCGAGGAGCCCGTCGAAGATCTTGGAGTTGCCGTCCTTGCCGTAGCCGAGGAGGGGGCTGAGGGTCTCGGGCTCGTAGGCGATGCCGACGACCGCGGAATCCTTGGGTCCGCCGGAGGCCCCGGCGGTGGAGCCGGGGTTCGAGCAGGCCGCCGCGGTGAGGGCCACGGCCCCCGCGAGCGTCGCGGCGGCCGTGCCGCGGAGGAATCGGGCGGTCATCGTGTCCACACCCCTTTGGAGATCAACTGTTATTGCGAACAGCTTGCAATTAAACAGTATGTAAAGGGGTGAGGCTGCAGTGGGCCCCTTACTACGTGAGGAGGTCCGCCCCTACCGCGTCATGGCGGTCCACGCCGCCGCGGCCACCACCCGCGCGATGTCGCGCGCGTAGCCGGGATTGACCGTCCGGTCGGCGGGCAGGTGGTAGTTCGGATTGGGCTCCGGGATCGTTCCGGGGCCGGGGCCCGCGAAGAAGTCCTCCGACGCGAGGCAGGCGGCATATCCCTGGACGTGGAAGCTGTAGTGGTCGCTCCGCTCCTGGGCGGGGTCCGCCCCGCCACCCGGCCCGGGGTAGATCTGCGCGGGCGGCAGGCTCGGCGAGATCTGCGCGGCCATGGCCGCCATCAGGTCGGCGATGCGGAGCGAGCGCGTCTGCACGTCGTCGGAGAGCGTGAAACCGGCGTGCAGCTCGAAGGTGGCCGGCGGCGCGACATCGTGGCCGATCATGTCCATCTGCAGCACCGCCACGATGTCGGTGTCGAGCAGTGCCTGGTCCCGGGCGTACGCGATGCTCCCCACCCGGCCGTGCTCCTCGGCGTTGAAGAGCACGAAGCGGACCTCGCGCCGACGAGGCGGCTCGGTCTCGTCCACGAGGCCGAGTATCGCCGTAAGGCCGGCGAGGACTCCGGCGACGCCGCTGGCATCGTCGTCCGCCCCCGGGGCCGGGTCGACGGAGGCGCGGTAGCCGGGCTGCCGCGCGGCGGTCGAGTCCAGGTGCGCGGTCACCAGGACGACGCCGTCGGCATCGGCACCCGTGCCCGCGAGGACCGCCTCGACGTTCTCGTACGCACGCCCCTCGTGGATGAACGGGTGCGTCCGGACAGCGAGTCGGCCCGCTGCCTCCGCCGTGATGTCGTCGACCAGGGCACGCACCGCGACGACGTTGTCCGGGTGGTGGATGTGCCGACTGCGGATCATGGTGTCCCCCGCGACCGGCTCCACGCCGGAGTGGCGCGCCACTTCGCGTTCGATGCGCGCGGTCGTGACGTGACGCTCGATCAATTCCCTTTCGGCGGTGGTCAACGAGGGGGCCGCGAAGGCGGGGAAAGCGGAGGAAAGGCCCTCCCCACGGGCACGCGCGTCGAGCAGCGAAGGCGCGGGAACGAGCTTGGAGTTGTGGCCGTGCCGCGCGTCCCGGAAGTGGTATCGCTCCACCGAACCGCCGCCGGGGATCGCGATCACCAGCCCCTCGATCGTGGAACTGAGCACGCGCCGCGCCGCCGAGGCGCCGCCGAAGCGGTCGGCGGAGTTCCCGGCGCCCGAACCGAATCCGGCGGCGCTCCGGCGGTCGTCACGCAGCAGGTAGAGATCGGTCGTCAGCGGTTCGTCGTCCCGGCCGAGGCGGTCGACGAAGAAGCCGAGATCGTCCAGTCGCAGAGCCGTCGAAACATCCGCGACGGCGTACACCTCGACCTCGTACGCATCTCCGCCCGCCGCGGCGATGTGCAGCGGAACCACGGGCTGCGACCGCAGCGCCGCCCGCCAGTCCCCGTCCTTCGCTCCCGCGGGCACGCGGATACGCAGATAGCGCAGCGGAGCACCGCCGTCGAGCACGGTGAGCGCGAGGCTCGGATGGGGCGCGACCAGGAAGTCGGCGCGGAGGGCGAAGGCCCGCTCGGCGGCGTCCTCTCCGACGAACAGCAGTCGTGGCCTCTCGCCGGCCGTGCCCGCTCCGGCCGCGACCGCCGCCTGCTCGAAGAGCAGAGTCGAGTCCTTCTTCCCGTACAGGATCAACTCGGGCTCGAAAGAGGGCAGTAGACCGGCACGATCGAGCGCCGCGCTGACGGCGGCCTCGGGAACGGTGCCTCGATCGGAGAGGATTCCCAGGCGTACGTCCCTGGCGCGGAGATCCGCCAGCACGCCGGGTACGTACGGGTAGACGAGGAGATCCACGTTCTCCCGGCCGTTCGACGACACGCGGACGGATCCGACCGTGCCGCCTATGTCGAGGAAGGCGACGGTTTCGATGTCAGGCATGGATACAACTCTCCTGACTCCCCGTCTTCCACGATGGCCCTTCGATTCCACGGGCGCAACCGCACATCTCCCCAGGAATACGTATTTGAAGATCTCTGAGCCAATTGATGGAACTTCAGGAACTCGGTATCGACGGGGCGAGAGAAGGCGGGCAGCATATTCGGAAAGAACTGCCGAATAGACGAAAGGATGGCCGTTCGTGCCGCTTCCCCAATGCACCCCTGCGCACTGCCATACCCTTGACCCGGAGATTGCGGAAGTTTGTCGAGACATCGCCTGGCCGGCTGGATACCCCATTCCCACCAAGGGCCCTGACGGGAAGATCTGTACGTGCAGCTGTTCGTGTCTGGCGTTCGGGACGATGGTGGAGGGCAGTAACGCGTTCAAGGCGATCGAGACGTTCGTCGTCGGGGACGAGATCATGGCCACGGGTGTGGACCTGGACTGGTCCCCGCGACCGGTCGTGTTCTCCGCGGGCACCACGGGTGCCTCACGGCAGAAGAACACGGTCCTGGTCCGGTACCAGAACACCGCGATCGCGGTGACCCACGACCATCTGTTCCTCCTGGCCGGCGAGGACAAGGAACTCAAGCGCGCGGACCGGCTGACGACCCAGGACCGGCTCGTCTCGCCCGACGGCCAGGCCGTGGAGATCAAGGGAGTTCACATCGGCGAGTACCTGGCCGGGTTCCACCACGTCGCGGCCACGAACACCGACCCGATCGGCGAGGGCCTGGAAGGGCACCTGCTCAACACCAACGGGATCGTCTCCGCCGACTACGCCGTCCAGGTCACCGCGCTGAGCCAGAGCGTGGCCGGGTTCCGCGCGGACCGCAACGAGTCCGCGCCCGTGGTGGGCTCGGACGAATACATCGCGGCCCATGGCCGGGAGTGTCTGCAGACCCCGGAACTCCCCGCGGGTTTCGACGGTCAGAGCGCGATCTCGATCGCGAGTGTCAACGCCGCCGACGCGGACCTGGCCAGCGGCACGTTCATCCCCGCCGAGGCCACCCTCGTGCGTGTTCCCGACGACGCGTGCAGCTTCCTGCCCCCTGACGTCGCCGAGGCGAAGAAGGCCTCCCCGAAGCGGAGTTTCAGCGACGCCACCTCACGCGAACTCGCCGAGAACCTCATCACCCACCACCGCGCGTTCTACCCCGACGTCACCTACCACCTCGACTGGGCGAGCACCGAGGTCAATGCCTATGCCTGGGTCGAGAACGGTGTGAGGCACGTCGACCTCAAGGGCGGACTCGTCCGCGACATGGACCTGGAGATCGAGGGCGTTTCCCTCGTCCTCGCTCACGAACTCGCCCACCACTACGGCGGCCCGCCCGTCGGCGGCAGCGGACTGTCCTGCGAGGGACAGGCCGACTACCGCGGTGTCAGCGTCGTCATGCGCAAGGTGTGGTTCCAGGAGCACTACTTCCTGATGGCGGACCCCGCCATCGCGCAGATGGCCGCCTTCTTCGGCGTTCCCAACAGCCCCACCGCCCCCGGCGGCAGCGCCGGCTGCGCCCACCCCGCAGGCGCCTGCCGCATCGCGACCTACCACGCCGCCGTCACCTTCACCGGAAAACCCGCCTGCGCAGGCTAGCGGCAGAGAAGCGGTGAACGAACGTGACCGAGCATCGATCCGATCCGGGATCGGTACGGACCAAGGAGTCTGGAACGAAGATGGCCACATCGCATGCTTCTCAGGACGCGTCGGCGGCCCCGGAGGAAAGCCCCGCGAGCATCGCGCGGCAGTTGGGGATCCCGCCCCAGCGGCTGACGGAATCGGTGCTGACACGCATCACGGAGGACCCCTTCTACCTCCACCACCTCGAAATGTGCCGGACCGACCCCATGATGCTGGACCTCCTGCTGGGTCCTGAGACCGCCGAACCGGCGCCTTCGGCCATCCGCACCGGAGAGCTGCTGTCCCGCGCGAGCGTCGCCATGGCGCGCTGGGCCGCGTCCGGCTTCGGCCGGGTCTCCGACGAGGTGCACGAGAAGCGGATGGACGCCTGTCGGGGCTGTGAGCACCTGTCCCTTCCGTCCACGAGCAAGCTGTACCGCCTGACAGGTACAGCCGCCCGGGAGAAGAGCGTGTGCGGGCTGTGCGGCTGCGACGTGCGCCGCAAGACGAAGCTGCCCACCGAGAGCTGCCCTGACGGCCGATGGGCAGCGGAGAGTGACTGACCAGCAGGTCGATCGGCCGGTCCGGGTCGTGGACAACGGGGTACGCAGCTTCATCCCGCCCACGTTCTGCTTCGAGCTCATCGACGCGTCGGAGGTCCTCGTCGCCACGGTCTCGCGTGTCACCTGGCACGGGAGGGGCCTCTCGGACTTCGACGCCACCACCGCTCTCCAGTCGGAATCCCTCTGGGTGACGGGATCCGTATCCGACTACGACGCGGGACCGCAGGCCCGGGAAACCGGCAGAGGGTTCACGATCACGGACTCGGTCGAAGCCCCGTAGACCGCGCGAACAAGGTGGCCGCCAGGATTCCTGGCGGCCACCTTCGCGTACGACTAGAACCAGAGGTAGAAGTCAGCGAGCTCCTCGCGGGCCTCGGCGCCCAACGCGACCAGCCTCTCCGCGGGAGCGGCATCATGCAGCGGAAGGACCATTTCCTCCTCGTGGGCACGAATGTTCTCCAGGACAAGGGGGGCGAGCGTCCTGGTCCGTTCGAGGAACGAGGCGAGTTCTCCGTCCTGGCGAAGCGCGATAAGTTCGAAATGCCCTCGATGAACCTCGTGATCATCGACAAGGAACCTCTCCACCAGCGCATCGCCATCCGGCAGGAATTCCCTTACCGCCGGGTAGAGGTAATTGTCGTCCAATAGCCCACGAATGTTGTTCAACATGAACACAAAGGGGACCTGGTCAATACTGACCCCGTCCTCCTGCATCCAATAGGACTTGACCTTGCCGTGGGCCTTGAAGATCTCGTCGATCAGAGTACGTTTCTCGACTGCGCTCCGCAGCGGACTCGGGGACAACGAGTCGGCGGCCCCTCTTCCCGCAGCTGCCCGCACGGCATCGATTGGATCCGGCGCGTCCATAACGGAACGGACGATTTCCTTGAAGAGAGACTCGGCTTCCGTCGGAAAACTCACCGACACACTCGCTTTCCGGATTCGTGGTGGTGACTCCAGGGGGGCGCTCGACCGGGAAGGCGATCCCGGTCGAGCGCCCGTTCACGGCCCGCTCACCCGAAGGTGGGCGACCGGTCCGCTAGCCTGCGCAGGCGGGTTTTCCGGTGAAGGTGACGGCGGCGTGGTAGGTCGCGATGCGGCAGGCGCCTGCGGGGTGGGCGCAGCCGGCGCTGCCGCCGGGGGCGGTGGGGCTGTTGGGAACGCCGAAGAAGGCGGCCATCTGCGCGATGGCGGGGTCCGCCATCAGGAAGTAGTGCTCCTGGAACCACACCTTGCGCATGACGACGCTGACACCGCGGTAGTCGGCCTGTCCCTCGCAGGACAGTCCGCTGCCGCCGACGGGCGGGCCGCCGTAGTGGTGGGCGAGTTCGTGAGCGAGGACGAGGGAAACGCCCTCGATCTCCAGGTCCATGTCGCGGACGAGTCCGCCCTTGAGGTCGACGTGCCTCACACCGTTCTCGACCCAGGCATAGGCATTGACCTCGGTGCTCGCCCAGTCGAGGTGGTAGGTGACGTCGGGGTAGAACGCGCGGTGGTGGGTGATGAGGTTCTCGGCGAGTTCGCGTGAGGTGGCGTCGCTGAAACTCCGCTTCGGGGAGGCCTTCTTCGCCTCGGCGACGTCAGGGGGCAGGAAGCTGCACGCGTCGTCGGGAACACGCACGAGGGTGGCCTCGGCGGGGATGAACGTGCCGCTGGCCAGGTCCGCGTCGGCGGCGTTGACACTCGCGATCGAGATCGCGCTCTGACCGTCGAAACCCGCGGGGAGTTCCGGGGTCTGCAGACACTCCCGGCCATGGGCCGCGATGTATTCGTCCGAGCCCACCACGGGCGCGGACTCGTTGCGGTCCGCGCGGAACCCGGCCACGCTCTGGCTCAGCGCGGTGACCTGGACGGCGTAGTCGGCGGAGACGATCCCGTTGGTGTTGAGCAGGTGCCCTTCCAGGCCCTCGCCGATCGGGTCGGTGTTCGTGGCCGCGACGTGGTGGAACCCGGCCAGGTACTCGCCGATGTGAACTCCCTTGATCTCCACGGCCTGGCCGTCGGGCGAGACGAGCCGGTCCTGGGTCGTCAGCCGGTCCGCGCGCTTGAGTTCCTTGTCCTCGCCGGCCAGGAGGAACAGATGGTCGTGGGTCACCGCGATCGCGGTGTTCTGGTACCGGACCAGGACCGTGTTCTTCTGCCGTGAGGCACCCGTGGTGCCCGCGGAGAACACGACCGGTCGCGGGGACCAGTCCAGGTCCACACCCGTGGCCATGATCTCGTCCCCGACGACGAACGTCTCGATCGCCTTGAACGCGTTACTGCCCTCCACCATCGTCCCGAACGCCAGACAGGAGCACGGACAGGTACAGAGCACGCCGTTGATGTCACGGGTGGGAACGGGGGTGCCGCCCGGCCAGCCGGCTGCCGTGCACGCGGCCTGGATCTCCGGATCCACGGTGTTGCAATGCCCGCCATCGCAGGGGGGAAGTGCCATGAAGGTCTCGCCTTTCGAGGTCGAAGGTCTCTCGCTTCCCCCCAGCAGATCGCTCCCGCTCGTGTCGAGCGCAGACGCCCCTGCTCTCCACCACCAGTCGAGCGAACCTCCTTCAGCCTCCTCAGGCGACGCTCGTCGACCGGCGTGACCCAGCGATCCACAGACGGCGAGCGTCTGACAAGGCCTGCTGGGCCGAGCGGGCCGCGATCACCAACCGATCGAGGGAACGCGGCCGTGGCGGGTTTCCACACGATGCCGGTTCAACCTTCAACTGGCTTGCTCTGTAAGGCATATGAGGACCACGGAGGCGCACGCAGCGCATCGATGGGGCGTGAAGGGGGCGCATTCAGAGTGTCGCCGAAGTCGGTCGGCACGGCCGGATACCGGCCGTGCCGACCCGCGCCTCGCCCCGGGCCTCGCAGAAGGCAGTGGCTCCTTACGCAGGGGCCGGGAGGTCCACCAGGGCGGCGATCGCGTCCTGGTGCCGGCCCGTGGAGCCGAGCGCGATCTGGTCCGACTTGGCCCGCTTGAGCGCCAGGTGCGCCGGGTGCTCCCAGGTCATCCCGATCCCGCCGTGCAGCTGCACGCACTCCTCGGCCGCCCGGACGGCGACCTTGGAGCAGTGCGCCTGCGCGACGGCCACGATCAGCGGGGCGTCCGCGCTGCCGGTGGCGAGGGCGTCGGCGGCGGCGCGGGCCGCCGCCCGGGCCCCCACGAGGTCCAGCCAGAGCTGGGCCATGCGGTGCTTGAGCGCCTGGAAGGAGCCCACCGGCCGGTTGAACTGGTGGCGCTCACGGGTGTATCGGACGGTCTCCTCCAGGCACCACTCGGCGAGGCCGAGCTGCTCCGAGGCGAGGAGTCCTGCCCCGGCGAGCAGGCCGCGCCGGACCGCCGCGCGGGCCGCGTCGGGTCCCGCGAGCCGGGCTCCGCTCCCGGCGCCGGTGGTGACCGCGGCCAGGGGACGCGTGAGGTCGAGCGGGGTCTGCGGCTCGACGGTCGCCTCGTCGGCGGGTACGGCGTACAGGCCGTCGGCCCGCAGGACGAGGAACACGTCGGCGGCGGTGGCGTCGGCGACCGCCGCGACCGACTCACCGAGCGGGAGTTCCGCTTCGGGCGCGGTCGACAGCGGTACGGCGAGGACCGCGACCGTGCGGCCGCCCGCCAGCTCCGCGAGGAGTCCGGCCGCCGCGTCGCTCTCCCCCGCCAGGGCTAGCAGGGTCTCGGTGGCCACCACCGCGCTCGTGAGGTAGGGCAGCGGGGTCACCGCGCGGCCCAGCTCCTCCAGGACGACGGCGGCCTCGCGGTGGCTCGCGCCCTGGCCGCCGAGCTTCTCCGGGACGAGCAGTCCGGCGACGCCGATGTCGCCCGCGAGGGACTTCCACAGGCCGGGGACGTAGGGGCTGTCCGTCTCGATCCGGCCGAGCAGGTCCTGGTGGCCGGCCCGGTCGGTGAGCAGGGCGCGAACGGCGGCCCGCAGGTCGTCCTCGGTCTCGGAGTAGAGCAGGTCGAGCGACGGCTCGGCCGTCTCGGTCGTCTCGGTCATCGGGCGAGGTCCTTCCAGGCGACGTCCTTGTCGTTACGGGGCTCGGGCGGCAGGCCCAGGACCCGCTCGGCGACGATGTTGAGCAGCACCTCGCTGGTGCCGCCCTCGATCGAGTTGCCCTTGGACCGCAGATAGCGGTAGCCGGCGTCGCGGCCGGTGAAGTCGACGAGTTCGGGGCGGCGCATCTCCCACTCCCCGTACAACAGGCCCTCGTCACCGAGGAGTTCGACTTCGAGGCCGCTGATGGCCTGGTTGAGGCGGGCGAACGCGAGCTTCATGGCGCTGCCCTCGGGGCCGGGGCGGCCTGCGACGAGCTGCTGGCGGAGCCGTTCCCCGGCGAGCCGGGCGACCTCGGCGTCGACCCAGTGGTCGAGGAGGCGCCGGTGCAGGTCGTGGGTGCGCAGTTCGGGGCGCTCGCGCCAGGTCGTGGCGACCTTCCCGATCATGCCGCCCTCGCGGGGGATACGGGCTCCGCCGATGGAGACCCGTTCGTTCATGAGGGTGGTCTGGGCGACCCGCCAGCCGTCGCCGATCTCGCCGAGGCGGTGGGCGTCGGGGATGCGGACGCCGGTGAGGAAGACCTCGTTGAACTCGGCCTCGCCGGTGATCTGGCGCAGCGGCCGGACCTCGACACCGGGGTCGGTCATGTCGCAGACGAAGTAGGTGATGCCCCGGTGCTTGGGGGCGTCCGGGTCGGTGCGGGCGATGAGGATGGCCCAGCGGGCCGTGTGGGCGCTGGAGGTCCACACCTTCTGCCCGTCCACCACCCAGTCCTCGCCGTCGCGGACGGCCCGGGTGGCGAGCGCGGCGAGGTCGGATCCGGCCCCGGGCTCGCTGAACAGCTGGCACCAGACCTCCTCGCCGACCCACAGCGGGCGGAGGAAGCGCCGCTTGACCTCGTCGGTGCCGTGGGCGAGGACGGTGGGGGCCGCCATGCCGAGGCCGATGCCGATCTTGCGCGGGTCGTTGTCGGGGGCCCCGGCGGCGGCGAGTTCGGCGTCGACGACGGCCTGGAGCGCGCGGGGCGCGTCGAGCCCGCCGAGTCCGACGGGGTAGTGCACCCAGGCGAGGCCGGCGTCGAAACGGGCGCGCAGGAAGTCGGTGCGGTCGGTCGTGGCGGGCGGGTGCTCGTCCAGCAACTTCCTGGTGCGTACGAGGAGTTCCTCGGCGTCGGTCATGCGTGGGCTCCTTCCGGGAGGACGACCAGGCGGCCGGTGGTGGTGCCGTCGGCGACCCGCTGGACGGCGTCCGCCGCGCCCGCGAAGGGGACGCGTTCGCCGATGAGGGGTTTGATGAGGCCCTTGGCCGCATAGGCCGTGAGGGTCTCGTGGCAGCGGCCGATCGAGGCCGGGTCCTTCGCCGCGTAGAGGCCCCAGTGGAGGCCGAGGACGGAGTAGTTCTTCACCAGTGCGTGGTTGAGGGCGGGCGCCGGGACGGTACCGCTCGCGAAACCGACGATCACGATCCGGCCCTCGAAGGCGACGCACTTCGCGGACTGCTGGTAGGCCTCGCCGCCCACGGGGTCGTAGATGACGTCGGCGCCGCGGCCGCCGGCCGCGGCCTTGACGGCGGCGACGACGTCCTCCGAGCGCCGGTCGATCACCACGTCGCAGCCGAGCGCGCGGGCGACGGCGGCCTTCTCCGGTCCGCCGACGACCCCGATGACGGTGGCACCCGCGGCCTTGCCGAGCTGGACGGCGGCGCTGCCGACGCCGCCGGCCGCCGCGTGGACCAGGAGGGTCTCGCCCTCCTGGAGGGCGGCGCGGCGGTGCAGGCCGAACCAGCCGGTCTGGTAGCCGATGTGGAGCGCGGCGGCCTCGGCGTCGTCGAGCGACTCGGGCGCGGGGAGCAGCCCGCGGGCGTCGGCCAGGACGTGGTCGGCGAAGCCGCCGTGCGGGAGGGCGGCGGTGGTGATGACGCGACGGCCGTCCTCGGTCTCGGCGCAGACCTCGACGCCGGGGGTGAAGGGCAGCGGGGGGCGGATCTGGTAGTGGCCGCGGCAGAGCAGCGCGTCGGGGAAGTTGACGTTCGCGGCGCGGACCTTGAGGAGGACCTGGCCGTCGCCGGGCGTGGGCGGTGCCACCTCCTCGCGGCGCATCACCGCGCGCGGTTCCCCGTTCTCGTACACACGCCATGCCTGCATCCGGAAGCCTCCTCCGTACCGAGCGGTCGGTCGCATACTAAGCGGTCGCTTGCTCCCAGGGGAACCACTCAGTCGGACTTCTTCGGGCGGGCGCGGACGTGCATCCGCTCCCCCTGCGGCCCGTACAGGCTCAGGAACTCCACCGGGCCGTCGGTCGTCGGGCCGAACCAGTGCGGGACTCGGGTGTCGAACTCGGCCGCCTCTCCGGGGCCGAGGACGACGTCGTGCTCGCCGAGGACGAGCCTGAGCCTGCCGGAGAGCACGTACAGCCATTCGTAGCCCTCGTGGACGCGCGGCTCCGGCTCCTCCTGCTGCGGCCTCTCCTGGATGACCTTGTACGCCTGGAGGCCGCCGGGCTGCCGGGTCAGCGGGAACATCGTGCGGCCGTGGCGCACGATCGGCTTGGCCCGGATCCGGGGGTCGCCGGTCGCCGGGGCGCCGACCAGTTCGTCGAGCGCGACCTGATGGGCGCGGGCGAGCGGCAGGAGGAGTTCGAGGCTGGGCCTGCGCTGCCCGGACTCCAGCCGGGAGAGGGTGCTCACGGAGATCCCGGTGTCCGCGGAGAGCTCGGCCAGGGTCACCCCGCGGTCGCGGCGGACCCGGCGGAGCCGGGGGCCGACCTCGTTGAGCACGGCGTCGATGCGATCGTCTTCGGTCATACGTCCAGTTTTGCAGAAACGGCAAGCTTGCTTGCTCTTCTCGTGGACTCGGGTGACGCTCGGCCCATGAACGCACACCTGGAGAACACATACGAGGCAGTGGTGGTCGGCGGGGGCGCGGCGGGGCTCAGCGCCGCCCTGGTGCTCGGCCGGTCCCGGCGCCGGACCCTGGTCGTCGACGCCGGCGAGCCGCGGAACGCGCCCACCGCACACATGCAGGGCGTCCTGTCCCGGGACGGCATGAGCCCGGCCGACTATCTGGCGGCCGGCCGGGCCGAGGTCGCCGGGTACGGCGTCGAGCTGCGGACCGGCGAGGTGACGGGCGCGGCAGCGGACGGGGAGGGCGGCTTCGTCCTCACCCTGGCGGACGGGGACACGGTCGGCGCACGGCGGCTCGTCGTCACGACGGGGCTCGTCGACGAGCTCCCCGCGATCGACGGGCTGGCCGAGCGGTGGGGACGGGACGTGCTGCACTGCCCGTACTGCCACGGCTGGGAGGTCCGTGACGAGGCCTTCGGGGTGATCGCGCATCCCACGATGCCCGCGCACCAGGCGCTGATGGTGGCGCACTGGTCGAAGGACGTGACCCTGTTCCTGCACACCTCGGCCGAGCCGTCGGAGCACGAGGCGGCGCTCCTGGACGCGGCGGGCGTCCGGGTCGAGCGGGGCGAGGTGGCGGGCTTCGCGGTGGAGGACGACCGGCTGACCGGGGTGCGGCTCGCCGACGGGCGGACCGTGGCCCGCTCGGTGGTCTTCGCCGCGGCGTCGCGCCTGGCGGCCCGGGACGGGGTGCTGCGGCAGCTCGGCGCGGAGCTGCGCGAGACCCCGTTCGGGGAGTTCGTGGCGGTGGACGAGGTGGGGCGGACGAGCGTGCCGGGCGTGTGGGCGGCCGGGAACGTGACGGGACCGCAGGAACAGGTGGTCAACGCGGTGAGCCGGGGCTACCGCGCCGCCGCCGCGCTCAACAACGAGCTGGTCTTCGGCGACCTGGAGGAGAAGGTGGCCGGTCGGCCGGTCGGATGAACCGCGGCGGTTGAGGCTGCGCCGGGTGGAAGGAGGGGCGAGGATCGGTCGTGGTGGCCGGAAACGGCACCGCATCGGACCTCGGAAGGACGGGACACCTCCCATGCTCGGTACGCAGTTCACCAAGGGCTCTCCCTGCTGGATCGACCTCGGCAGCCCCGACACGGAGGCGGCGGCCGCCTTCTACACCGCCGTCTTCGGCTGGGAGTTCCTCTCGGCGGGTCCCGAAGCCGGCGGCTACGGCTTCTTCCAGCAGGACGGCAGGACGGTCGCCGCACTCGGGCCGCTCACCGAGGAGGGCGCGAGCAGCGCCTGGACCGTGTACTTCCAGACCCCGGACGCGGACGCCACAGCGAAGGACACCGAGTCGGCGGGCGGCACCGTACGCGTCGCGCCGATGGACGTCATGGACGCGGGGCGGATGGGTGCCCTCACCGACCCGGGCGGCGCTCAGTTCGCGATCTGGCAGCCCGGTACGACCAAGGGACTCGACCGGACGTCCTCGACGAACACCCTCGTCTGGGTCGAACTCCACACCGCCGATCCGGAGGGTGCCGTGGCGTTCTACCGGACCCTGTTCGGCTGGCGGTCGGCGGAGATGGACGCCCCCGGCATGAAGTACCGGGTCCTCTCCACCGCCGAAGGCGACCAGCAGGACGCCTCCTTCGGCGGCACCGCCGAACTCCAGGACACGAACGAGGGCCCGCGCTGGATCGTCTACTTCGACGTCGCGGACGCGGACGCGATCGTCACGGCGGCACAGGGCAACGGCGGTTCGGTCCTGATGCCCGCGGCCGACATCCCGGACGTCGGCCGCATCGCCTGGCTCGCCGACCCCTTCGGCGCGGCCTTCGCGGTGCTGAAGCCCGCTCCGATGGGCTGACCGGACAGCACCGTTCCCCCCCGGCGAAAGTCGATTGCCCGATCGGTGCCCGGTGGGTAGCGTCGCCGTTCATGATCCCGACGCTGCGCACCGAACGCCTCCTGCTCGAGCCTTACGTCCCCGCGGACGAGGAGGCCTTCGTGGCGATCTTCCAGGATCCGAAGGTGTCGGCGTGGATGGGTGACGGCGGCCCTGCGCCCGAGGAGGACGACCGGGCTCTGTTCGGGCGGATCTTCACGAAGGTCTACGCCCAGGAGCTGTTCGCCGTCTGGGCCGTGCGCCGGGACGGGGTGCTGGTCGGGCATGCCGAGATCAAGCCGTCCGAGGACGTCGGCGGGCACGAGATCGTCTACGCGCTCGCCACGGCGGCCTGGGGTTCGGGGCTCGGTACGGAGGTGGTCGAGGCCCTCGTGGCCCACGGCTTCGGCACGCTCGGCCTGGCCGAGGTGCACGCCACCGTGGCCGAGCCCAACGTCGCCTCGCTGAAGCTGCTCGGCAAAATCGGATTCGAGCACGTCCGGGACATCACCGAGGACGACGGCAGCACCACCCGCGTACTGACCCGGCGCCCCTGACGGCGGGCCCCCACGTGCCGGCCCGCCGCCCCCGACGACCAAGCCCCGCGCTCCGCTCCGTCAGCGCCCGAAGAGTTCGAAGGCCACCGCCGGGCGGCCGCCGAAGCGGGCGGAGGCCTGGCTCGTCGTCGCGGTGAGGAAGGACCGGACGTACTGCTCCGGGTCCTCGTCCGTCAGCACCTCGATGTAGGCGCGGTGGCAGAGCAGTGAGCGGATCGCGCGGTCCAGGCCCGGGGCGGCGTCCACCGCGTGGGTCGGGGTGCTGGACGCCGCGACCGCCACCCAGCGCACCCCGTTCCAGGGCGCGAGTCCCTCGTCGGCCAGTTCGGGGAAGATCCAGCGGTTGCCCGCGTCCCCGGCCGCGTCGAGCGTGGCCCGGCCCACGGCCACGTGGTCGGGGGTGTTCCAGGGGGCGCCGGGGCTCCCGCCCCAGGTGTCCCGGTGGTTGAGGGTGATGACGAGCTCCGGGCGGTGCCTGCGGATCGCCGCGGCGATGTCGCGGCGCAGCCCGAGCCCGTACTCGATCACACCGTCGCGGTGGTCGAGGAACTCCACCGTGTCCACGCCGACGACCGCGGCGCTGTCCCGCTGCTCCCGCTCGCGCAGCGGACCGCAGGCGTCCGGGGCGATCGTGTCGATGCCGGCCTCACCGCGGGTCGCGAGGACGTAGACCACCTCCTTGCCGGCGTCCGTCCAGGCGGCGACGGCCGCCGCGCAGCCGTACTCCAGGTCGTCGGGGTGGGCGACGACGGCGAGGGCGCGCTGCCAGTCGCCGGGCATCTCCGCGAGGTCCGTGACATCGGTTCCGGTCATGACCGCAGGATACGGGCCGCCTCCGACGCGGTCGGGCGGAACGCTCCGGAAAGGATCACCGAACGCGAGACGTTCCTCGGCCGGTCCGGGTTGAGTCCGCGGCGCACCGCGAGCGCGACCGCGAGCCGCTGGGCGCGGACGAGCGCGGCCACCGGGTCGATCGCGTCGGCCGCGAACAGGGCGCCCGTGGACTCCACTTCGTCCTTCAGTCCCGAGGGTGCGGGACCGAGGCACCACACCAGGCTGGACCGGTCGCTGATGCTGATCGGGCCGTGGCGGTACTCCATCGCCGCGTACGACTCCGTCCAGACGCGGGCCACTTCGCGCAGCTTGAGGGCCGCCTCGTCGGCGAGTCCGACGGTCCAGCCGGTGCCGAGGAACGTGAACTGTCCGCGCCGTTCCCACGCGGCGGGCAGCCGCTCGTAGAGGACGAGCTCGGCGTCGGCGATGGCGGGCCCGAGGTCCACCCCGAGTCCCGCGCGCAGGAGTTGGAGCGCTGTGGTCGCGAACCGGGTCTGGACGACGGAGCGTTCGTCGGCGAACCCCAGGTCGACGACCCGGTCGGCGAGCTGCCCGGCGGGGCTGTCCGGCACGCCGGTGAGGACGAGGGTCGGGAGGCGTCCCGCCGCGCCGGCGAGGAGCTGGACGACCTCCGTGGTGGTGCCGGAGCGGCTGAGGGCCACGATCCGGTCGTAACCGCGCCCGAGCGGCGTGGAGTCGGAGGCGGGGAACGCGTCGGTCTCGCCCGCGCCGAGGGACTCACGCAGCGCCGCGTAGGCGCGGGCGATGAAGTACGAGGTGCCGCAGCCGACCACCGCCACCCGCTCGCCGCGGGCCGGCAGCAGGTCGGCGTCGCGGTCGGCGATCTCGGCGGCGCGGCGCCAGCAGTCGGGCTGGCCGGCGATCTCCGCGCTGACATGGGTGCTCATGTCCGGGTCCTCTCCTCGGAAGGCCCCCGCACGGAGCCCGGACCGAGTTCTACCGGCATCCCTACGTTGCACTCCATGAGCAGAGGCGGCTCACCCCTTGGACTTTTGCGCGCCGCCGGCCGCGCTCGCACCACCCCTGGGTGGTCAGATCTCGTCGCGGGCGAGCGCGAGCAGCCGGTCCAGGACGCGGGGTCCCCCGGCGCGTACCCCGTCGTGCTCGAACTCGTCCGTCACCCAGGTGCGCAGGCCGCGGATCGTGCGCGCGGTGTCCAGGGAGTGGCCGGTGTCCACGTACATGTCGTCGTGGTAGACGGCCGCGGCGACCGGGACCCGGTTGGCGGCCAGGCGCTCGGGGTCGTACAGCGGGGCCCAGTCGGCGCGGGCGGCGAGGAGTTCCGCAGTCTCGCGGAGCGGGCGAAGGGCGGGGTCGGTGGTGAAGTGCCAGGGGTGGACGGTCTCGCCGGTGAAGAGCGGCGGCCGGCCCTCGGAGAGCGCGGTGCGGGCGTCGAACTCGGGGTACTCGGCGCGGACCCGCTCGGCCGCCCAGTCGGTGGGGCCCGTCCCCTGGGCGTAGATGGCCTCGTGGAGCACGGCGTACAGCGGGTGTCCCGCGTACGACAGCTGGGCCTGGACCTGCTCCAGGAAGGCGTCGGCGAGCGCGGGCCCGCCGGGGGTGGGGACGAACGCGCCCTCCAGGAGCAGATGGAGCTGGTGGGTGCCCTCGCCGGAGCCGAGGAGGATGCCGAGGGACTGGAAGGCCTCGGGGGTGAGCCGGCCGCCGCCGGGCAGGGTGACCTCGTGGTCGAGGAGGTGGGCGACGACGGCGCGGGCCCGTTCGGCGTCCTGCGGGTAGCGGGTGTAGTGGGCCTCGTTCTTGCGGCTGATACGGGGGTAGGCGGCGCGGTAGACCTCGTCGGCGGTGGCGTACAGGGAGGGCAGGCCGCCGGTGATCAGGACGCGCTCCAGGCCCTGGGGCGCGGTCGAGAGGTAGTGGGTGGCGCAGAAGCCGCCGAAGCTCTGGCCGAGGACGGTCCAGGGGGCGCCGCCGGTGAGTCGGCGCCGGATGAGCTCGCAGTCCTTGACGATCGAGTCGGCGCGGAAGTGGGCGAGGTAGTCGGCCTGCTCGGCGGGGGTGCCACGGAGCGGCAGCGTCTGGCGGTTGGCGGGGGTCGAGCGGCCGGTGCCCCGCTGGTCGAGGAGGAGGACCCGGAACTCCCGGACGGCCCGGCCGAGCCAGGCCTGCGGACCGATGAACCGGCGGGCGCCGAAGCCGGGACCGCCCTCCAGGTAGACCAGCCAGGGGAGCCGCTCGCGGTCCGGGCCGTCGGTGCCGCTCGCGACGACCTCACGGCCGAAGACCTCGATCCGCTCGCCGTCGGGGCGGGCGTGGTCGAGGGGGACGGGGAAGCGGTGGTCGGTGAGGACGAGTCCCGGCTGCCGGTAGGTGGTCACGCTGTTCCTGCTCCTGTTCGGTACGCCCCCGCCAGGACAGTGGATCACATGGCGGGGGCGTACCGGAGGAGGGGCGTCAGGAGGTCGGGAAGTTGTCCGCCGTCCTGATGCGGTCCCGGATCCAGACGCCGGCGGGCTTCAGCGAGCCGGTGCCCGCCCAGGGGCCGCCGGCGTCGCAGGTGCCGGTCTTGAAGACCGTGCCGCTGCGCTCGTCGTCGGAGAAGTTCCAGTTGACCCAGCTGATCTTCTTGGTGGCCATGAGGTCGAGGAAGCGCTGCGACATCGCGAAGTCGTTGCTGCCCTCGCCGGCGTAGTTCTGGGTGCCGAACTCGGTGACGAAGACGGGCAGCTTGTCGGCGGCGCGGGAGAGGGTGTTCAGGTACTCGTCGCGGTGCGAGAACGCGTAGAAGTGGAAGGTGTACATGATGTTGGTCGCGTTCACCGGGTTGGACACGACCTCGGACTCGTTCGCGCCCTCGGAGACTCCGAACGAGGACCACGCGCGCGTGCCGACGAGGATCGGGGTCTCGGCGTCCTTGGCTCGGATGACCGGGATGAGCTGCTCGGCGTAGCTCTTGATGCGGGACCAGGCGACGCCGCTGGGCTCGTTGGCGATCTCGTACAGCAGATTGGTCTTGGAGCCGTGGCGCTGGGCGATCTCGGTGAAGAAGGTCTTGGCACGGGCGAGGTTGTAGTGCGGGTCGCCCGGGTCGAGCATGTGCCAGTCGACGATCACGTACATGCCGCGCGCGGTGGCCTGCTCGATGAGGGAGTGGGCGAGGTCGGTGTACTTGCGCGGATCGGTCTCGTAGCCCTCCTCCTGGACGTATGTGGAGACGCGCAGGACGTCGGCGTTCCAGTCCTTGGCGAGGGCGTCGAGCGAGCCGCCGGTCAGGCACTGGCTGTACCACTGGGTGCCGTGGCTGGACATGCCGCGCAGCTGGATCGGCTTGTTGTACGTGTTGCAGAGCTTGGTGCCGCAGACCGTGAGCTGGCCGTTGATCGCGGCGGGGGTGGTGCCGGTGGGCGGCGGGGTGGTGGCGTTGTCGACCTTGATCTGGTCGACGTTGGGGCCGCCGTTGGCGGTGGTGGCGGTGGCGCGGATCGTGTTGGCGCCGGCCTTGAGGGTGGTGGTGACGGTGGTGGTCGCCCAGCTGGTCCAGGCGCCGGTGCCGGCGAAGGACTTGCCGGAGGCGGCGACGGCGCCGTTGACGGCGATGTCCATGGGGCGGTCGGTGGTGGTGCCGTTGGCGTAGCGCAGGGTGAGGGTCGCGGTGCCCGCCTGGGCCGCGTTGACGTTCCACTGGACGTAACTGCCGGTGGTGTTGTCGTAGTTGACGAATCCGGTGCCGGTGAATCCGGTGTGGTTGGACTCGACGGCGCCCTGGGAGACGGTGGCCGTCTCCGCCTCGTACGTGACGGGGGCGGCGGTCGCGGTGGGCGGGGTGACGGCGAGGCCGAGGAGCAGGGCGCCGAGGGCGGTTCCGGCGACGCCGAGGCGTCGGACGGTGGGTCGCCCGGCGATTCCGGGGCGGGGTCGTACGGATCGTGCCGAAGTCATGGGGGTCTCCCGGAACGATTGACTGGAAGGAAAGTTTCCTATCGGATGGATAGCAGCCCCCGGTGCGCACCCGCAAGGGGCATGACAAGAACTCAGGGTCAGGTACGTGGGATTGGTTCCCGAACGTGAACCCCGGTTCAGGTGGCCGGAACGAGCTTCTTCTCCTGGAGGTACGCCCGCGCCACGTCCTCCGGGAGGCGCCGCCAGCTGTCCACCTGTTCGTTGAGCAGCCTCAGATCGGCCGTGGTGAGCACCGCGTTGAGGCGGGAGAGCGCGCGGGTGACGCCCTCGCTCCCGGCGCGGGCGCGGTTGACGACGGGGACGATGTTGTCGGCGTTCTGCAGGCGCTTGTCGTCGGCGAGCAGCACGAGCCCGAACTCGTCGAGCGTGGCATCGGTGGTCGTGGTGAGCACCAGCTGGTCCTGGCCGTCCCGGACGGCCTGCTTGGCCGGGGTGGTACCGACGCCCTTGGGGTCGACGGCGGTCACGTCGATGCCGTAGACCTCCCTGAGACCAGGGGCGCAGTACGGGCGGCTCACGCATTCGTCACCCGCCGCGAGGCGTACGGGGAGGCCGGTGGCGCCGAGGTCGCTGAGGGTCTTGAGGCGGTGCTCGGCGGCGAAGGCGGTGGTGACGGCGAAGGCGTTCTGGTCGACGGCTCGGCCCGCGTCGAGGACGGTGAGCCCGCGGGGTGTGGCGAGCCCGCGGAGCGCCTTCATCGTGGCGTCCAGGTCGGGCGAGCCGACGGTCGGTGCGTCGGCCCCGTTGGCCTTGGCGCTCAGCCAGTCGGCGAAGGTCGCCGCGTACTCCGCCACGACATCGATCTGACCGCGCTCCAGGGCCGGTTCGTACAGCTCCCGGTTGGTGACGGAGAGGATCTTCGTACCGTATCCGGCGTCCTCCAGGAGCAGTGCGTACATCTGGGCCAGCAGATCGCTCTCGGTGAAGCCGGCCGAGCCGACGGTCAGATGGCGGCTGTCCCCCGGCGGAGCCGTGACCTCGCCCTGCGCCTCCAGGGAGGGGCCCGCGGCGCAGCCGCCGAGGACGGCGCAGGCCGCCAGGAGGAGGCCGAGGCGGGCGGCCCGGAGCGGCCGCGGCGGTCCGGTCACGTGCCGCTCCTCCGTACGCCGACGGGCGTGAGGCGCCGGACACCCTCGAAGACCCCTTCCACGAGCAGCGCCAGTACGGCGACGAGGCAGGCCCCGGCGACGACCTGCGGGGTGGAGGCGAGGTTGAACCCTGCCGTGATGATCCGGCCGAGCCCGCCTCCGCCGGCGAGCGCGGCGACGGTGGCGGTGGCGACGAGCTGGACGGCGGCGATCCGCACACCGGTCAGGATCAGCGGCAGCGCGAGCGGCACTTCCACCTGGGTCAGGGTCTGGCGGCCCGTCATGCCCATGCCCCGGGCGGCCCGTACGACGTCGGGATCGACGCCCCGCATCCCCACGTGCGCGTTGGTCAGCAACGGCGGGACGGCGAACAGGACGAGCGCGATGATCGTCGGCCACTCTCCGTACGAGCCGATCGGGCTGAGGAGGAGAAGGACGAGGACGGCGAAGGTGGGAACGGCCCGGCCGACGTTGGAGAGGTTCACGGCGAGCGCGCCGCCCTTGCCGAGGTGCCCGAGGACGAGGGCGACGGGCAGGGCGATCGCACAGCTGATGGCGAGGCAGACGACGGTGAGGAAGAGGTGCTCGGCGAGCCGGTGCCCGATGCCGTTCTCGCCGGACCAGTGGGCGGAGGTGGTGAGCCAGGACCAGGCGTCGGCGAGGGTGGTCATACGGCCCGCCCTCGGGTGCGGGAGGTGGTGGTCATGCGGCCCGCCCGCGGGTCGCGGCGGCGGTCATGCGGCCTGCCCGCGGGTCCAGGGGGTGAGCAGGCGTTGCGCGCCGAGCAGGAGCAGGTCGGCGGCGACCGCGATCACGACGCAGAGCACGGAGGCGGTGAGCACCTGGGCCTTGAAGTAGGTGTTCATGCCCGAGTAGATGAGGTTGCCGAGTCCGCCGTGGCCGACGATCGCGCCGATCGTGACGAGGGAGACGGCCGAGACGGTGGCGATCCGGAGCCCGGCCATGGCGGCGGGTACGGCGAGCGGCAGCTCGACCGCGAGCAGGAGCCGGACGGGCCCGTACCCGAGACCGCGGGCGGCCTGGCGGGTCTCCTCGGGGACGGCGCGGAGCCCGGCCAGGATGTTCCGGACGAGGAGGGTGAGGGAGTACAGGACGAGGCCGGCCACGACCAGGGCGGCGGACAGTCCGTACACGGGCAGGAGCAGCGAGAACATCGCGAGCGCCGGAATCGTGTACAGGAGCGTGGTGACCCCGAGGATCGGCCCGGCCGCCGGACGCCACCGGCGGGCGGCGACCGCGAGGGGGAGGGCGAGCACCAGGCCGAGGGCGACGGAGACGGCCGTCAGCTGGAGGTGCTGGACGACGGCGTCGGTGAGGATCTCGCTCCGGGTGGAGAGATAGGCACCGCAGATCCACTCGTTGCGGGCGAGGCAGTCGTCGGGCTGCGCGATCACCCTCCCATTCGAGGCGGTACGGGGCCGGGGCGCACGCGGGCCGGTCCGTTCGGGGGCGGCAACGGCGCCGGAGGGCTACGTCGGCGCCCCGGCAGGCCGCCGGACGGTTGGGTCGGCAGCCGGGCGACGCCGCCGGACAGCTGGGTCGGCGCCTGGTCGACGCCGCCGGACGGCCGGGTCGACATCCGGGCGACGCCGCCGGACGGGCCGGGTCGACATCCGGGCGACGCCGGTCAGCCGCCGCTTTCCTGGAGTACCGCCAGGACGTTGCCCGCTGGGTCCTTGAACCACGCGATGGCCGGTCCGCCGTCGACCCGCACGATGCCCTTCGCGTCGGCCTCGAATCCGTCGTAGCGCTCCAGGGTCACTCCGCGTCCCGTCAGCTCGTCCACGGCCCCGTCGATGTTGTCGACCTGGAAGTTGAGGATCGTGAAGGTGGCGGGGGTGTGGTTGTCCTTCGGGTAGACGAAGACCCGGGCCCCGCCCGCCAGGGTCAGGAAGAGCATCCGCATGTCGCCCTGCCCCTCCTCGCCCACCTCAAGCCCGAGGGTCTCGCCGTAGAAGCGCCGGGCGGCGTCCAGGTCGTCGACCGAGAAACCGCTGAAAGCCGGGGTTTCGCCGAACATGGCGTGCTCCTTTCCGGGGGCCCGTTCCGAGGCACCCCTTCCAGGATCCGCCGAGTGCCCGCCGCCCGCCGCTCAGGGTGACGCGCGCGGGGCGGGCGGGGCGCCCAGGGTGCGATCGGCAGCTGCCGCTCGCGCTCAGGGTGCGATCGGCAGCTGCCGCTTGTGCTCGGTGAGCTCGTAGCGGCGCACGATCGTGGCGAAGGCGGCCTCGGCGATCGGCTTCCCCTCCAGGAAGTCGTCGATGTCGTCGTACGTGACACCGAGGGCGTCCTCGTCGGGCTTGCCCGGGTCGAGGGTCTCCAGGTCGGCCGTGGGGGTCTTCCAGACCAGCTCGGCCGGGGCGCCGAGCTCGGCCGCGACCGCGCGGACGCGCCGCTTGGTCAGTCCGGTGAGCGGGACGACGTCGGCGGCGCCGTCGCCGAACTTGGTGAAGAAGCCGGAGACGGCCTCGGCGGCGTGGTCGGTGCCGACGACGAGCCCGTCGTTGGCTCCGGCGACCGCGTACTGGGCGATCATCCGCTGGCGGGCCTTGATGTTGCCCTGCACGAAGTCCTGGTGGTGGGCGTCACGGAAGCCGACGCCACCGGCGAGGGCGGCGTCGAGGGCCGCGTCGCTCGCGGCCTTGACGTCCACGGTGAGGACCTCGTCGGCGCGGATGAAGCCGAGGGCGGTCTGCGCGTCCTTCTCGTCGGCCTGCACGCCGTACGGCAGGCGCATCGCGAAGAAGGTGGCCTCGTGTCCGGCGGCGCGGGCCCGCTCCACGGCGAGCTGGCAGAGGCGACCGGCCGTGGTGGAGTCGACGCCGCCGCTGATGCCGAGGACGAGGGAGCGCAGACCGGTGGAGGTGAGCCGCTCGGTCAGGAAGGCCACGCGGCGCTCGATCTCGGCCCGCGGGTCGAACGTCTCGGCCACCTGGAGGTCCCGGGCGATCTGCTGCTGGAGGGCGGTGGACGCCGGGTCGGTCACGGAGGTCTCCTCGTCAGGTTCAGGGGCTGCGGAAGTCGACTCTACGCAACCGGGGGCGGGGCGCGCCGCGCTGCCCCCGGCCCCCACCAGCGGCGGGACGGTCCACGGCGCGGCGGCCAGGGCTCGACGGTCCACGACGCGGCGGTCCACGGCGCGGCGGTCCAGGGCTCGACGGTCCACGGCTCGACGGTCCACGGCTCGACGGTTTCCGCCGCCTTCAGGCCCCGGTCGCGTCCGGGGTGCAGAGGACCTCGACCCGCTGGACGAGGTTGTTGGCGAATCCGCCGCGGTTCCAGGGCTCGACGACCGGCTGGACGTTGCCCTCGGCATCGGTGGCCCGCACGGTCAGATGGCGCAGGCCCGGGGTCGCCGTCCAGACGGTGCGCCAGGCGGACCAGGCCCAGGGATGCCCGGCATCCCGTACGAGCTCCGCCTCGGTCCAGACCGCCCCGCCGTCCTCGCTGACCTCGACGCGGGTGACCGGGCCGTGGCCCGACCAGGCGCGGCCGGTGAGCGGAACGGGGCCGGGGCGGACCACCCGGGTCCTGGACATGAAGTCGGGGAATCCGGGCGGCACCATCAGGGCCCTGGGCGCGATGAGGGTGACGGGCGCCCCCGGGTCCTCGGGCTCCTGCCGTACGCGATAGGCCACGGCCTGCTGGAAGCCGGTGTACGGGGTGTCGGTGAGCGTGATGTCGTGGAGCCACTTCACATGGGCCATGCCGTACCAGCCGGGGACGACGAGCCGGAGCGGGCTGCCGTGCTGCGGGGGCAGCGGCGCCCCGTTCATGGCGTACGCGACGAGGACGTCCCGGGCCGGGTCGGCGGCGGTCGTGAGGGGGAGGCTCCGGCGGTAGTCCTGCTCGACGCCCCGCTCGACCCCGTGGTCGGCGCCGGTGAACACCGCCTCGACGGCGTCCTCCGCGATTCCCGCCTCCGCGAGGAGCGCGGCGAGGGGGACGCCGGTCCAGTCGGCGGTTCCGACGGCCTCGACGAGCCAGGGCTGGCTGACCGGCCGGGGCGAGAGCCGGGCGCGGCCGTTCCCGGCGCACTCCAGGGTGACCCGGCGGGTGACGGAGGGCCGGGCGCGGAGCGTGTCCAGGTCGAGGGCGAGGGGCCGCAGCACGCGGCCGCCGACGGTGAGCCGCCAGCCGTCGGCGCCGGTGTCGGGGATGTCGTAGTGGACCAGGACGTAGTGCAGCCCGGGCGGTGTGACGTCGTACCGCAGTGCTTCCAGGGGCAGTCCGTGATTGCGGGCGGCGAGGGCCAGCTCCTGCATGGAGACGCCCTCGTCCGGCCCGGCCACGCGTCCCGGTGTGCTGATGTCACTCAGACCACTCAGGGATCCGTCCATGCCCACATGGTGCGCCCGCGGCCCGGCGCCCGGCACCTTGGGCCCGCCGCCCGGCACCTTCACACGGACCGGCCCCCGGCGCGCCGCCTCAGGTTTGCCGGGGGTCTCCCAGGGCCCGGTCCAGGCCGTCCTGGGGAAGGCCGGTGAGGGCTCGTACGAAGATCTCCTCGTAGGCCGGTTCACCGATCGTGGCGCGGGCGGTGTCCGTGTACTTCTCGTGGAGCGCCCGCAGGCCGGGCAGGCCGCGTCGGGGCTGGCCGGTGGAACGCCAGTACGCCTCTCCCGTGCCCGAGACGTCGGCCGCCCGCGCGCCGTCGCCGGCCGCCGCGAGAGCGGTGGCGAGGACGTCGAGCCCGAGGGCCACCCCCAGGCTCGCGCCGAGTCCTCGCGTGCCCGCGAGCATCGCGCGCGCGTGTCCGGCCGCGCTCGCCGGGTCGCCCTCCAGGAGACCCGTGAGGGCGAGCTGGTACTCCAGGGCCGTCCGGGTCCAGTGCTCGTCCAGCTCCTCGCACAGGTCCCGCAGGGCCAGCGCCCGGTCACGGGCCTCACCGAGCCGGCCGAGGCCCGTCAGGGCGAAGACGCCCACGAGGTGGCAGCGGAGCCGGGCGGCGGAGTCGGCGGCGCCGCCCTGCGCGGCGTCGAGCACATGGCCCACGACGACGTGCGCGGCCATCGGCCGGCCGGTGGTCAGGGCGAGGAGTCCGGCGAGGGCGGCGGCGTCGAGGGTCAGGTCACCGGGGCGGCCGTGGTCGGCCGTGCGCCCGGCCCCGTCGGCGTCCCCGGCGTTCCCCGCGTCCCCGGCGTCTTCCGCGTACTCCGTGCCCTCGGTGTACTCCGTGTACCGGGCCTCCCGGGCACAGCGCTCGCTCACCTCCTGCGCGGGGCCGAACTCCCCCTGGAGTACGAGGGTGACACCGAGCGCCCATAACGCGCGGGCCCGGCTGCGGCCGCGTGCCCCGCTCAGGAGCAGGGCCTGTTCGAGGCCGTCGCGGGCCTCGCGGAGACGGCCCCGGCAGGACCAGGCGAAGGCGACCGAACCGATGAGGTCGAGGGCGGCGTCGGGGTCGGTCCGCAGCAGCCGGTCGAACGCGGTGCGCAGGTCCGTGTGGTGGGCGTCGACGGTCCGGTACCAGCGCAGCTGGCGCGCACCGTGCCATTCCGTCTCCCCCCGGCGCGCGAGCCCCCGGAAGTGCGCGGCGTGCCGGTCGGCGACCGTCCCGGTCTCGCCGGTGCGGTCCAGCCAGGTCGCCCCGTAGGCGCGGATCGTGTCGAGCATCCGCAGTCGGCCGCCCGCGTCCGGCGGGCGGACCACGGAGGCGCGGACGAGCCCGTCGAGGGCTCCCGGCAGCGTCGCCCGGTTCAGCGGGCCGCCGATGCACACGGCGGTCGCCGAGGCCAGGTCGAAGGGGCCGCGGAAGACGGAGAGCCGGGCCCAGAGGAGGCGTTCGAGCGGGGCGCTCAGCTCATGGCTCCAGCCGATGGCGGCCCGCAGGGTCTGATGGCGGCTCGGCCAGACCCGCTCGGTGTGCGCGAGGAGGTCGAAGCGGGCGGAGGGTGGGGTGTCGAAGCGGGTGCCGAGCTGGTCCCGGACGGCTTCGGCGCCCTGGAGGCGGATCTGGGCGGCGGCCAGCTCCAGGGCGAGCGGGATGCCTTCGAGCCGTACGCAGATCTCGCCGGCCGGGCCCGCGGCGGTGAACTCCTCACCCGCGGCCCGGCGGAGCAGCTCCAGGGCGTCGCCCCCGGCGGGCGGCAGCGGGTCGAGGGCGACGACCCGCTCCCCCGCGACGCCGAGGGGACGCCGGCCGGTGGCGAGGACGGTGAGTCCCGGGGCGGCGGCGAGCAGTTCGGTGACGAGCCGTGCGCAGGGTTCGGCGAGGTGCTCGCAGGAGTCGAGGACGAGCAGCAGCCGTTCCTCGGCGAGCCGGCGGCAGAGTCCGGTGGCCGCCATGCCGGGGGTGTGGTCGGAGAGGTCGACGGAGTCGGCGACGAGCGCGACGAGGAGCCGGTCGCCGTCGAGCGGCGTGAGGTCGGTCCACCAGGCACCGTCGGGGTACAGCTCGGCGGCACGGTGCGCGGCGCGCAGCGCGAGCCGGGTCTTCCCGACTCCCCCGACGCCGGTCACGGTGACGAGGCGGTGCTCCGCCAACGCGGCGGACACGCGCTCCAGTTCCGTGCGGCGTCCCACGAAACCGGGGTTCTCGTCCGGCAGATGTCCACGCACGGGAGCAGTCTCCCTCATGAGAGCGACGAACGGGCGGTCGGCACCGGTTCGTTACGCTGCCCGGACCGGAGCGGCGACCCCCTCCCGACCGTCACGATGCCGCACCCCGACCGTCACGGCTACCCCCTTCGACGGTCACGGCTACGCCCCTCGACCGTCACGGCTCCCCCAGGTCGACCGTCACGGCTCCCTCACGTCGACCGTCACGGCTCCCTCGCTTCGGGCCTGACGGCTACCCCTCTTGGACGGTCACGACCACCGAGTGCCATCCCTGCGCCCCGTCGGGCATCGTGCCGGTGCGCTCTTCGGGCTGTGTGGCGCCGGTGCCGTCGGTGGCGCGGGTGGTGAGGGTGTGCCGGCCCGGGGCCGCCCGCCACGGGGACTGCCACTGCCTCCAGGTGTCGCTGCTGTCCTCGGCGGCGAGTTCGGCGTCCTGCCAGGGGCCGTCGTCGATGCGCACCTCGACCCGGCGGATGCCCCGGTGCTGGGCCCAGGCGACCCCGGCGATCATCACGGTGCCCGCTGCGGGGCGGGCGGAGGAGCGGGGGGTGTCGATGCGCGACTGGGTCTTGACGGGGGCCTGGGCGGCCCAGCCGCGCGGGACCCAGTAGGCGTCGTAGGCGGCGAAGGTGGTGAGTTCGATCGACTCGATCCACTTGCAGGCGGAGACGTACCCGTAGAGGCCGGGGACGAGCATGCGGACGGGGAAGCCGTGGGTGAAGGGCAGGGGTTCGCCGTTCATGCCGAAGGCGAGCAGCGCGTCGCGGCCGTCCATGACCTGCTCGACAGGGGTGCCGATGGTCATGCCGTCGACGGAGCGCGCGACGAGCTGGTCGGCGGGTCCGCCTGCGGAGGGCGGCCGGACGCCCGTCTCGCGCAGGAGGTCGGCGAGGGACACGCCGAGCCAGCGGGCGTTGCCGACGTACGGGCCGCCGACCTCGTTGGAGACGCAGGCGAGGGTGATGTCCCGCTCCACGATCCGCCGGGTCATGAGCTCCCGCAGGGTGACGGTGAGCTCCTCGCGGACGCCCATGCCGTGGACGCGCAGCCGCCAGCGGTCGGCGTTGACCCGGGGGACGACGAGCGCGGTGTCGACGCGGTAGAAGTCGCGGTTCGGGGTGACGAAGGGGCTGATGCCGGGGACCCGGAGCTGGGCTCCGGCGGGTACGGGCGGCGCGGGGGACGCGGGCCGGGGCAGGCGCAGGGCCGCGCGGGACGCGGCGGCGTTCTCCTCCACGGGGTTGCCGGCCGCCCTGCCGAGGGCGGCGGCGCCGGTCGCGGCGAGGCCGGCGGAGGCGGCGACGACGAGGAACGTCCGGCGGTCGGCGCGAGCGGCCGCCGATCCCGTACCGGCGCTCCGTGCGAGGAGGCCGGTCAGGGCGTACAGCAGGGTTGCGCCGACGGCGGCGCCCGCCAGTGAGGGCACGGCGTCGAGCGCGGAGTCCGAGTCGGGGCGGGTGACGGCGGCCAGGGCGCCGAGGAGGCCGAACGCGCCGACCGCCGCCGAGCCCAGCAGCCGGTGGCGCAGGGCGAGGAGCCCGATCCCCGCGGCGAGGACCCCGAGGATGACCAGGATGCCGAGCTGGAGAACGGCCTTGTCGCTCTCGCCGAACTCCCGGATCGCCCATTCCTTGACGGCCGTCGGCGTCTGGTCGACGACGGCGCCGCCGACGGCGGTCACGGGACTCGCCTCGGGCCGTGCCCAGTAGGCGGCGAGGTCCGCGACGGCGAGGGAGACGTATCCGGCGAGCAGCCCGCCCACGGCGGCCAGGAGTCGGTCCGTGCGGGTCGGCCCGCGTGGGGGCTCGGAGAGGGTCATGCTCCTCATTCGGCATCGTCGGCGCTTCGGTTGGGTCGATTCACCGGGAAGGGTGACGCCGGTGGTGTCCCGACGCCTACCCCCTGGCCGTCTCATGGCCGCCCGACGTCCGGCTCAGCGAACGGCGCATCCGGTCGAGACCGCGCCGCGCGTGACTCTTCACGGTGCCGAGCGGCATTCCGGTGCGCTCGGCGATCTGGACCTGTGTGAGGTCTCCGTAGAAGGCCATGGCGAGTACCTCGCGTTGTGCGGCGGGAAGTTTGGCGAGTTCGCCGGTGACGACGATCCGGTCGAGGACCGTGTCGTGGTCCGGGGCGGACGCACCGGAGACGGGCAGTCGCGCCCCGGCGGCGGCCACCAGCTCCCGGCGGCGGGTGCGGGCGGAGAGGGTGTCGGCGACCTTCCGCCGGGTGATGCCGACGAGCCAGCCGGGGAACGGCCCGCGCTCCGGCCGGTAGCCGGACCGGCCTCGCCAGGCCGCGAGAAAGACCTGCTGGCCCACGTCCTCGGCCTCCCTGACGTCCCCGAGGCTGCGAGCGGCCAAGGTGTGCACGAGTCCGTGCCACCGGGCGTACGCGGCGGCCAGACAGCGCTCGTCGCCCCGCACGAACCCCTCGGCGAGCTCGCGGTCGGACGGGGCCGGCGCGCCGCTCGGGAGCGACGGCCCGGCGACGGCACCCGGTACGGTCATGGCGACGTGCCTCCTCTGGCCGGGACCGGTGAGGACCGGTCGAGTGCGGGCCCTCGCGGGCCCCCACAAGGCTCCGTCCCGGCACGGCGACCGCGCCATTCGCAACGGTCGTGCGTCGTATCGTGGCTTCATGACCGAACCCTCGCCGGGTCTCACCAGCGGCGCGGTCGCGCGCCGCCTGGGAGTCGCGCCCACCACCCTGCGCTCCTGGGACCGGCGCTACGGCATCGGCCCCGCCGCCCATGAGAGCGGCCGGCACCGGCGATGGAGCCCGGCCGACATCGCGGTCCTCCAGGAGATGTGCCGGCTGACGGCGTCCGGAATCCCTCCGGCGGAGGCGGCCAGGAGCGCCCGGGCCGGAGCCGTACCGGTCGCGCCCGTCACGGCCGACCCGGCCCCGGCCCGGGAAGCCCGCCCCGCCCTCGGCGACGTACGACGGGAGCTGCGGGGCCTGGGCCGCGCCGCCGTCAGACTCGACTCCGGGGCCATGGACGAGCTGCTGGAGTCCGCGATCGCGCGGCACGGTCTGGTCACCGCGTGGGAGGAGGTACTAGGGGGTGTCCGGAAAGTCATGGGAGCCAGAGGCGGAGGCAGGCAAGGGTGACCATGGCCTGGAAGTGGACGGCGCGTTTGTCGTAGCGGGTGGCCAGGGCCCGGTTCTGCTTGAGCCGGCTGAAGCAGCGTTCGACCACGTTGCGCCGCCGGTAGGCGGCCCTGTCCAGGCGGCAGCGGCTCTCGCCGCGGCGGATGCGCCCGTTGATCTGGTCGATCCGCTCGGGAATCGCCGCCGCGATGCCGCGTCGACGCAGATAGGCGCGGATCCTGCGGGCCGAGTAGCCCTTGTCCGCCACCACCCGCTCGGGCCGGGTCCGGGGCCTGCCCGGCCCCGGCCGCGCGATACGGATCCGGTCCATGACCGGCTCGAACTGGGTGCAGTCGTTGACGTTCCCGCCGGTGATCGTGAAGGCGAGGGGGCGGCCCTGGCCATCGCAGGCCAGGTGGATCTTGCTGGTCAACCCGCCGCGCGACCGGCCGAGCGCCTCGCCTTCCCAGGGCCCCCTTTTCGGGCCCCGGCCGCGTGCTGATGCGCCCGGACCGTGGTCGAGTCCACACAGACGATCGTCCAGTCGACGGCTCCGACGGCGTCGGAGTGCTGCTGCACATGGGCCAGGAGGCGGTCCCAGGTGCCGTCAGCGGACCAGTGCCGGAAGCGTTCGTAGACCGTCTTCCACGGTCCGTAGCGTTCGGGCAGGTCACGCCAGGCGGCCCCGGTGGACAGCTTCCACAAGATCCCGTTCACCACCTGACGCCGGTCCCGCACCGGCCGGCCCATTCGGCCCGGCGCCAGCAGCGGAGCGATCAACGACCAGGACTCATCCGTCAGTTCATGCCTACGCACCACGAACGGACCAACGATCCGTCGACTTTACGGACACGGCCTAGCGCCGGCCCTGCATGCCGTGGGCCGCACGTGGGAGACCTCGGAGGACCGCTACGTCGAAGTGGAGCACCTGTTGTCCTGGCACGTCTCGACAGCACTGCGCCGGGTCGGCTCGGCGGGCCGTGCCGGAACCCCGGGGGCGGCCACTCCCCCGGTCCTGCTCGCCTGTGTGCCCCACGAGCAGCACACCCTCCCGCTGGAGGCGCTCGCCGCCGGACTGGCCGAACTCGGCGTCCCCACCCTGATGTTCGGGGCGGCCGTGCCGCCGGAGGCGCTCGACCAGGCGGTACGCAGGACCGGTCCCGCCGCGGTCACGCTGTGGGCCCAGGCGCGCTCGACGGCGGACCACCCCCTGGCGCGCCACGTCGCCGACACCTCATGGGGCGTCAGGGGCGCCCGGTCCCGGACGACGGTCCTCCTCGCGGGCCCCGGCTGGGCGGGCAGGACCCCCGGACCGGGAATGCTGCGCCTGGCCGGCCTACGGGAGGCCCTGTCCCTGCTGCGCGGTCTCCACATCACGGCACGGACCGGCGACCGCGACACCGTCTAGTCCTGGCCGCGGCACGGACGACGACCGCGACACCGTCCGGTCCCGGCCGCGGGCGTGCCGGAAGCGGGCGAGGCCGTCGGCGAGATCGACCACGGGGTCCGGGTAGTCGTAGCGGGCCCTTTCGAGGCCGGGGAGCTTCCACGGCTCGTGGACCGCGGGGCCTTCGAGTCCGGCGAGTTCCGGTACCCATCGCCGTACGTACGCGCCGTCCGGGTCGTACCGCTTGCCCTGGGTCACCGGGTTGAGCACCCGGTTGGGGCGGCTGTCGGTGCCCGTGCCGGCCATCCACTGCCAGTTGAGCTGGTTGTTGGCGACATCGCCGTCGACCAGCAGGTCCAGGAAGTGCCGCGCTCCCTCGCGCCAGTCGATGTACAGCGTCTTGGTCAGGAACGAGGCGGTGAGCAGCCGCCCCCGGTTGTGCATCCAGCCCTCGTGGGCGAGCTGCCGCATCGCGGCGTCGACCACGGGGTAGCCGGTGCGGCCCGCACGCCACGCCCGGAGGTCGGCGTCCGCCTCCTTCCCTCGCCGCCAGTGGTCGTGACGGGTGCGGTACTCGTCGGCGGCGGCGTCGGGGCGCGCGGCGAGGACCTGGCGGTGGAAGTCCCGCCAGCAGAGCCGGCGTACGAACGCCTCGGCGCCCGGCCCGCCACGCGACCGGGCCCGGTGGACCGCCTCGGCCGCCGAGACGGCGCCGAAGTGGAGGTACGGCGAGAGGCGGGACGTCGCGTCGCCCGCGAGGTCGTCGTGGCCTTCCTCGTACGTGTCGACGCCCCGTGCCAGCCAGGCCGCGAGCCGCCTCCGGCCCTCCCGCTCACCGCCCGCGGCGAGGCCCTCGGAGACGGACGCGACGCTCGCGCGGGCCGGAAGGTCATCCGAGCGGACGCCTGGGGGCGTCCGGACCGCTCGCGGCGCCGCGAGCGGTTCTCGCAGCCGCTCGCGCGACCAGCGGCGGAAGTACGGGGTGAACACCGCGTAGTGGTCGGAGCCGCCCGGTGTCACGGCGCGCGTGGGCAGCACGGTGTCGACGGCGTCATGGACGTACAGGCGCCGCCCGTCCGCCTCCAGGGCGCGCCGGAGCCGGTCCTCACGGCGTCGGGCGAACCCACTGCATCCGGCCGCCATGTGGACGTCGTCGGCGTCGGCCTGCCGCACGAGGGCGCACACCTCGGCGACGGGGTCGCCGGAGCGCACCACGAGCCGGCCACCGCGCTCGCGCAGTCCGGCGTCGAGAGCGGCGAGGCAGTCCGCGAGGAACGCGGCCCGGTTCGGCGCCGTGTGGCCGCCCGCGCGGGCCACGGCCGGATCCCGTACGAACAGGGGGACGACCTCGTTCCCCCGCCCAGCGCGGCACGCAGCGGCGGATGGTCGTGGACGCGGAGGTCCGAGGTGAACAGGACGACCGAGACGTTCATGGCACCGCTCCTGGAAGGGATCACCGACCGGCTCGGCGAGGCGCCGCGCCGCGCCGGTCCGATGGTCGCTCTACTGGCGTACGGGGGTCATTCGGCCTGCGGGGGCGCGCCGGATGCGGGCGACGGGCCATTCGCGGGCTACGGAGCACCACGCTCCGAGGCGGCACTCCCCGTGGGCTCGGGTCGCCCGGTCGTCCCCTCCGCCTCGCTCGCCTCCGCCGTCAGCGCGATGTTGCGGGCCATGCCGCCGAAGACCACGGCGTGGAACGGCGCGACGCTCCACCAGTAGGCGTGGCCGGCCAGGCCGTGGGGGTGGAACAGGGCCCGCTGGCGGTAGCGGGTCGCCCCGCTTCCGTCCCGCTCGGCGTACATCTCCAGCCAGGCGAGGCCGGGGAGTCGCATCTCGGCGCGCAACCGCAGAAGTCTGCCCCGTTCGATCTCCTCCACCCGCCAGAAGTCCAGCGAGTCCCCGGCTCTCAGGCGCAGGGCGTCGCGCCGGCCCCGGCGCAGACCGACGCCGCCGACGAGCCGGTCGAGCCGGCCGCGGACGGCCCAGGCGAGGGGGAAGGAGTACCAGCCGTTCTCCCCTCCGATGCCCTCCACGACCCGCCACAGCGCCTGCGGTGACGCATCGACGGTGAGTTCGCGCTCGTCGGTGTAGAGGCTGCCGCCCGCCCAGTCGGGGTCGGTCGGCAAGGGATCGCTCGGCGCGCCGGGCACGGACGCCGAGGACCAGCGGGTGGTGGTCCTGGCCTCGCGAACCCGCCGGAGGGCGAGGGCGAGCGCCCGGTCGAAGGCGAGAGGGGCGTCGGGCGGGTCCGTCACCCAGTCGGCGATGTCGTGCTCGTCGCAGACCACTTCGTGCCGGAGCGACTCCGCGAGCGGGCGGGCGATCGACCGGGGCACCGGGGTGACCAGTCCGATCCAGTGGCTGGACAGCCGGGGGGTGAGGACCGGCACGGGGACGATGAGCCGCCGCGGCAGCCCGGCGACGGCGGCGTAGCGGCGCATCATGCCGCGGTACGTGAGGATGTCGGGGCCGCCGATGTCGAAGGCCCGGCTGACCTCCGCGGGCATGCGCGCGCTGCCGACCAGGTAGCGCAGGACGTCCCGGACGGCGATCGGCTGGATCCGGGTGCGGACCCAGCTCGGGGTGACCATCACGGGCAGGCGTTCGGTGAGGTACCGGAGCATCTCGAACGAGGCCGAGCCGGATCCGATGATGACGGCTGCGCGGAGGACCGTGGTGGGGACCCCGGACTCCAGGAGGATGCGGCCGACCTCGGCGCGTGAGCGGAGGTGCGGCGAGAGCTCCCGGTCGGGGACGCCGCGAGGGGTGAGGCCGCCGAGGTAGACGATGCGGCCGACACCGGCGGCGCGGGCCTGTCCGGCGAAGGTCAGGGCCGCCGTGCGGTCGGTGCGCTCGAAGCCGCGCCCGGCGCCCAGGGCGTGCACCAGGTAGTACGCGACGTCGACGTCGCGGAAGGCGGGAGCGAGGGTCTCGGCGTCGGTGACGTCGCCCCGGACGATCTCCACCTCCCCGGCCCAGGGGTGGTCGCGCAGTTTCGCGGGGGTGCGGGCCAGGCACCGCACCCGGAAACCGGCCTCCAGGAGTGCGGGGACGAGGCGGCCGCCGATGTAGCCGCCGGCGCCGGTGACCAGGCACAGCGGTGCCGGTCCCGGTTGCTCGTGCCTTGAGGCGTCGCTCATGGATCTGCTCCGTTCCGCTGTCGGTGGGGGTGCCGGGCTGCCCGCCGGCCGGGGGTTCGGCTTCCTCCTGCCGGGGCTGGCGCCTCCTCCTGTCCTCTTCCGCTTCTCTCCCGTTTCTCTTCCGCGGGTACGGCCGCTGCGGATGCGCGGGCCGGCTTCTATAGGCTGATCGTGTGGCCAGTACAGAAGAACCCGAGACCGGTGGGACCGCGCACGGGCGCGCGCCGGGTGATGCGCAGAGCTTCGCCCGCGCGCTGCGGCGGACGAACGGTGAGATCAATCGGCTGGTCCATGGTTTCGCGCTCGCGCAGGGGCTGCATCCCACGGACGTGCAGGCGCTCTCGGTCGTCCTGGACAGCCCGGAGCCGCTGACGCCGGGTCGGCTGAGGGAGCACCTGGGATTGACCTCGGGGGCGGTCACGGCCTGTCTCGACCGGCTCGAACGGGCCGGGCACATCCGCCGCTCCCGGGAGAGCGCCGATCGCAGGGTCGTCCATGTGCACTACGTGGAGGGGGCGAAGGCCGCCGCACGCAGCTACTTCATGCCGCTGGCGCAGGCGGCGGAGCGGGCCCGGCTCCGGTTCGACGCGGAGGAGCTCGCCGCGGCCGTGCGCTTCCTCGACGCGCTGAACGAGGAACTCGGCGACCTGCACGTGCCCCGCCGCTGACCGAGACGCCCGGCGCCTCGCCACCTCCTCGTCCCCCGGCACTCTCTCGTCACCCCGCTCCAGGCGACCTCTCGGCACCCCACGCCCCCTCGCGCGGTCTCCCCATGCTTCAATCTCTCTCGATCATTGAGATTCTTTCTGCTTGAGATACCTCTTCCATGTCGAGAGACCCCTGCCCTGGAGTCCGCATGCCCCGCCCCCCTCGATGGGCCGCCCGCCTGCTGCCCCTCGTCCTGCTCGTCCTCTGGCTCGCCGTCGGCGGCGGCCTCGGCCCGTACGCGGGAAAGCTCGGGGAGGTGGCCACCAACGACCAGGCCGCCTTCCTCCCCCGCAGTGCCGAGTCCACCCGGGTGATCGAGGCCCAGCGGGCCTTCCGTCAGGACGGGACGCTCCCCGCGCTCGTCGTCTGGACCTCACCGGGCGGCGGACCCGTCGGCCCGGAGACACGGTCCGCGGCCACGCGCGCGCTGGCCACGCTCACCGGGCGACCGGGGGTCGTCGGCACCCCGACGCCGGCGCTCCCGTCCGAGGACGGGGAGGCGCTGCGCGGCGTCGTGCAGCTCCGCCCCGACCTCGGCGAGGAGCTGACGCCCACGCTCGGGGCGATCGACCGGGCGGCCTCCACCGTGCCCGGGACCACCGTGTGGCTCGCCGGGCCCGCCGCCACCCAGGCCGATCTGTCGGACGCCTTCGCCGGCATCGACGGACTGCTGCTCGCGGTCGCCCTGGTCACGGTGCTGCTCATCCTGCTGCTCGTGTACCGCAGCGTGCTGCTGCCCCTGATCATCATCGTCGGCGCGGTGCTCGCGCTCGCCCTGGCCTGCGCCGTGGTGTACGTGCTCGCCGACCACGACGTCGTCCGGGTCGACGGACAGGTCCAGGGCATCCTGTCGATCCTGGTCATCGGCGCCGCCACCGACTACGCACTGCTGCTCGCCGCCCGCTACCGCGAGGAACTCGCCCGACGCGACGGAGAGCGCGTCCCGGCCATGCGCGCGGCGCTGCGCCGGTCCGCCGGTCCCGTCACGGCGAGCGCGGCCACCGTGGCGCTCGGCCTGCTGGCCCTGCTGTTCAGTGATCTGACGAACAACCGGGCCCTCGGCCCGGTGGGCGCCATCGGCATCGTCTGCGCCGTGCTGAGCACGCTGACCTTCCTCCCCGCCGTCCTGGTCCTGCTCGGCCGCGCCGCGTACTGGCCCGCCCGCCCCCGCCCGTCCGAGTCCGGAAGCGGCGGCCACGGGATCTGGCGCCGCGTGGCCGCTCTGGTGGACCGGGCTCCCCGCAAGGTGTGGGCGGTGACGCTCGCCGGGCTGCTCGCCTGCGCCGCCTTCGCGCCGGTCCTGGAGTCCAAGGGTGTTCCGCTCGACGAGATCTTCGTCAACGACGCCCCCTCCGTCGCCGCCCAGGAGACCCTCGGCCGGCACTTTCCCGGTGGGGCCGGCAACCCGGCGGTCGTGATCGCCGACGCGGCCGCGGCGGCCCGGGTGACCTCAGTGGCCGAGCGGGTCGAAGGGGTGGACTCGGCCGTGGCTGTCACCGCCTCCGGCCGACCCGGGGCCGGAGCACCGCTGGTCGTCGACGGACGGGTCCGGATCGACGTCACCCTGACCGACGCCGCCGACAGCGACGCGGCCGAGGCGGCGGTCGTACGGCTCCGCGCCTCCGTGCACGCGGTGCCGGGGGCGGACGCCGTCGTCGGCGGGTACACGGCTCAGCGGTACGACACCCGGCGGACCGCCGAGCGCGACCGGAGGCTGATCGTGCCGGTGGTGCTCGCCGTCATCCTGGCCATCCTGGTGGGCCTCCTCCGCTCCGTCCTGATGCCGCTGCTGCTCGTGGCCACGGTGGCTCTGAACTTCCTCGCCACCCTCGGGGTCTCGGCCCTGGTCTTCCGTCACGTGTTCGGCTTCAGCGGCGCGGACTCCTCGGTCCCGCTCTACGGATTCGTGTTCCTGGTCGCGCTGGGCGTCGACTACAACATCTTCCTGATGTCCCGGGTGCGGGAGGAGTCGTTGACGCACGGGGTCCGCGAGGGCGTCCTGCGCGGGCTGACCGCGACCGGCGGCGTCATCACGTCCGCCGGTGTGGTGCTGGCCGCCACGTTCGCGGCGCTGGGCGTCATTCCGCTCGCCTTCCTGGTGCAGATCGCCTTCATCGTCGCGTTCGGCGTCCTCCTGGACACGCTCGTCGTCCGCTCGCTGCTCGTACCCGCTCTCGTAAGGGACCTCGGCCCCGTCGCGTGGTGGCCGGGCGCACTGAGCCGGGGCACGACGGGGCCGGTGGGCGTTGCCTCCCCGGAGCGTGGTGCCTCTCCGAAGAACGCCTCCGCTCCTTAGGCATCAGCACCGAACCGGGCGTCCGGTGGGGGGGGGTGGGGGGGGTGGGGGTCACTTGGACTCGTCGGTCGGACCCATGTGTTCGCCCGGCGTGGCCAGTTCCTCCACGGCCCCAGCTCCGACGACCGCACCCGTGGACCTCTTGCCGCGCCGCAGCCGCCCTTCGAGCCAGGAGGCGAAGGTGGTGAGCGCGAAGTTGAGGATGACGAAGAGCACGGCGACGACGGTGAAGCAGGCGATCGTGTTGGCCCCGTAGTTGGCGCTCATCGGGCGGACGGAGGCGAGGAGTTCGGAGAAGCCGAGCATCGCGCCGCCGAGCGCGGTGTCCTTGACGATGACGACGAGCTGGCTGACCAGCGCGGGGAGCATGGCCGTGACCGACTGCGGGAGGAGCACGTACGTCATGGTCTGGCCCTTGCGCATGCCGATGGCCTTCGCCGCGTCGGTCTGGCCCGCGGGGAGGGCGAGGATGCCGGCGCGGACGACCTCGGCGAGTACGGAGGCGTTGTAGAGGACGAGGCCGGTGACGACGGCGTACAGCGGGCGGGTCTCCGGGCTGATGTCGGTGAACTCGGAGTAGGCCGCGTTGGCGAAGAGCATGAGGATCAGAACGGGGATGGCGCGGAAGAACTCGACGACGGTGCCCGCCACTCCGCGTACGGCCCGGTGGTCGGAGAGGCGGGAGATGCCGAGGAGGGCGCCGAGCGGCAGGGCGATCACCATGGCGAGTCCGGCGGCGATCACGGTGTTCTTGAGGGCGGGGAGGATGTACGTCTCCCAGACCCGGGCATCGGTGAAGAACGGGGCCCACTTGGACCATTCGAGCTGGTTCTTGTCGGCGAGGCTCGCCACGACCCACCACACGACGGCGGCGAGCGCGACGACGAAGAGCAGCGTCCAGAGGAGGTTGCGGCGCCGGGCGCGGGGGCCGGGGACGTCGTAGAGGACGGTGGGCTTGGTCTTCACCGTTTCACCGCCACCTTCTTGGCCACCCAGCCGAGGAACAGGCCGGTGGGCAGGGTCAGACAGATGAAGCCGAGGGCGAAGATCGCAGAGATGAGGATGAGCTGGGCCTCGTTCTCGATCATCTCCCGCATCAGCAGGGCGGCTTCGGCGACCCCGATCGCGGCGGCCACGGTGGTGTTCTTGGTGAGGGCGATGAGGACGTTGGCGAGGGGGCCGACGACGGAGCGGAAGGCCTGCGGGAGCACGATGATGCGCAGGATCTGGGGGAAGCTGAGTCCGATGGCGCGGGCGGCCTCGACCTGGCCGAGGGGGACGGTGTTGATGCCGGAGCGCAGCGCCTCGCAGACGAAGGCGCTGGTGTACGCGATGAGGCCGAGGACGGCGAGCCGGAAGTTGATCGTGGTGAACCGGTCGGCGCCCATGCTGACGCCGAGCGTCTGGAAGAGGCCGAGCGAGGTGAAGACGATGATGACGGTGAGGGGGATGTTGCGGACGACGTTGACGTAGACGGTGCCGAAGCCCCGCATGAGGGGGACGGGGCTGACGCGCATCGCCGCCAGCAGCGTCCCCCAGACGAGGGAGCCGATCGCCGAGTAGACGGTGAGCTGCACCGTCACCCAGAAGGCTCCGAGCAGGTCGTACCCCTGGAGGAAGTCGAACACGACGGCCCGCTCACTTCACGACGACGCCGATCTTGGGGGCGGGTTCGTTCTGGTAGTTCGCGGGGCCGAAGTTCTTCTTGACCGCCGCGTCCCAGGAACCGTCGGCGACCATCTTCTCCAGGGCGGTGTTGATCTTGTCCTTGAGGTCGCTGCCCTTCTGGACGCCGATGCCGTAGTTCTCGTTGCTCATCTTGAAGCCGCCGAGCTTGAACTTGTCCTTGAACTGGCTCTGCGCGGCGTATCCGGCGAGGATCGAGTCGTCGGTGGTGAGGGCGTCGATGACGCCGTTCTCGAGTCCGGTCAGGCACTCGGAGTAACCGCCGTACTCCTGGAGCTGGGCGTCGGGGGCGAGCTTCTCCTTGACGTTCTGCGCGGACGTCGAGCCGGTGACCGAGCAGAGCCGCTTGTTGTTGAGGTCGGACGGCTGCTTGATGGAGTCGTCATCGGCCCGGATCAGGACGTCCTGGTGGGCCAGGAGGTACGGGCCCGCGAAGTCGACCTTCTCCGCCCGCTCGTCGTTGATCGAGTACGAGGCCGCGATGAAGTCCACGTCGCCGCGCTGGAGCAGCGTCTCCCGGTCGGCGCTCTTGGCCTCCTTCCACACGATGTCGGACGGGTCGTGGCCGAGTTCCTTGGCGATGTACGTGGCCACGTCGACGTCGAAGCCGGTGTAGGTGCCGTCCGGGGTCTTCAGGCCGATGCCGGGCTGGTCGTACTTGATGCCGACGGTGATCTCCTCGCCGTTGTGGTCGCGTGGCACGGCTCCGGTCGCGCCGTTCGCGAATCCCGCGGAGGTGAAGGAGAGGACGACGGCCGCGGCGACGGCCACGGCGGCCCTGCCGGTCCTGACGGTCCTGCCGGTCCTGCCGGTCGCCCTGCGGGTCCGGGCGTCGGGCCCGCCGGTCCTGGTCGGGTTCATGATCATGAGGATCACCCCTGGGGCTGCTGGTCGGGCGGCTGCCGTGCCGTGGCTCAGTGGTGGAGGATCTTGGACAGGAAGTCCTTGGCACGGTCGCTGCGCGGGTTGCTGAAGAACTCGTCCGGGGTCGTCTCCTCGACGATCCGTCCGTCGGCCATGAAGACGACGCGGTTGGCGGCGGAACGGGCGAAGCCCATCTCGTGGGTGACGACCACCATCGTCATGCCGTCCCTGGCGAGTTGCTGCATGACCTCCAGGACCTCGTTGATCATCTCGGGGTCGAGCGCGGAGGTCGGCTCGTCGAAGAGCATCACCTTCGGATCCATGGCGAGGGCGCGGGCGATCGCCACGCGCTGCTGCTGGCCGCCGGAGAGCTGGGCCGGGTACTTGTCCGCCTGGTTGGCGACCCCGACCCGGTCGAGGAGGGCGCGGGCGCGTTCCTCGGCCGCCTTCCGGTCCTTCTTGCGGACCTTGATCTGGCCCAGGGTGACGTTGTCGAGCACCGTCTTGTGCGCGAAGAGGTTGAAGGACTGGAAGACCATGCCGACGTCGGCCCGCAGGGCGGCGAGTTCGCGCCCTTCGGCCGGCAGGGGACGCCCGTCGATGACGATCTCGCCCTTGTCGATGGTCTCCAGGCGGTTGATCGCCCGGCAGAGCGTCGACTTTCCCCCGCCGGACGGCCCGATGACGACGACCACCTCGCCGCGGTGGACCGTCATGTCGATGGACTGGAGGACGTGCAGGGTTCCGAAGTGCTTGTCGACCTCGCGCAGCACGACGAGCGCGTCTCCGCCTTCCGGGACGGGCATGTCACCCTCCTGGCTCACGCCCCCGCTTGCCGCTCCTTCTCACGTTCATGCTCCGCCCTCCGCCCGGCCCCCGCACTCCGGAGGGGGACACGCACGTGACCCCCGGCGGGGTGCCGGGGGTCGCGTGGAGGTGGAGGAGGCGGGCCCCGTCAGGCGCCGGTCTCGCGTACGGCCGGCTCGATCAGGTCGCAGACCTCGACGAGTCGGGAGGGTCGTACGTCGGCTTCGCCCGCCAGGCGGGGGCGGTGACGTCGTCGCCGAACGTGGAGGCGAGCGGCGCCTTCCGCGTGACGGCCATGACCAGGGCCTCTTCCTGGGTCAGGTCCTGGGCGAAGGCGGCGATGCAGACGAGGCCGGTCAGGTTCGGCAGGTCGCCCGCCTCTGTGATGACGGCGCCGCCGTGGGAGTGGCCGACGAGCAGGACGGGCCCGTCGACCTGCCGGACCGTCTCCGGGTGCGCTCGGCGTCGTCGGCGAGCGAGGTCAGCGGGTTCTCGACGGCGTGGAGCCGGTCGTGGCCGCGGCGGTGGAGTTCGGTGATCACCTTGGACCTGTGTGCGGCGAATCCCGCCCCTGCTGACGCCCCGTACCTCCTCCGTCACGCTACGGGAGGGACGGCGGGCCCGCGTGTCAGGACGGAGCGGGCGTACGCGCGCGTGGGGGCGGGCTGGCGGACACTGGGGGTGGGAGCCGAGTGTGCGAGGAGGGTCCGCCATGAGCAGTGCCGCACCCAAGGTCAGCACGTTGCCGCTGGAGCACCGGGAGCGCCTGATGGCCTTCGCCGAGGACGTGTACTTCGAGTCCGGTCACCGGCTGTTCGAGGAGCAGCAGCACGCCGACCGGTTCTGGATCGTGAAGACGGGCGCGGTGACGCTCGACGCGAGGGTGCCGGGGCGCGGATCGCCGGTGATCGAGACCCTGCGCCACGGTGAGCTGGTGGGCCTGTCGTGGCTGTTCCCGCCGTATCTGTGCCAGTCGGGGGCGGAGGCGATGACGCCGGTCCGTGCGCATGAGTTCAATGCCCCGGCCGTCCGCTCGATGTGCCGCTCGGACGCGGAGTTCGGGGCCTCGGTCATGTTCTGGGTGGGCGCGATCCTGGCCCACCGCCTCCAGGTGACCCGGGTCCGGCTCCTCGACCTGTACGCGCCGCACGGGAGCGGCATCCTGGCCTGAGGGACGGCGGGGACAACAGGGACGGCAAGGGGACGGCAAGGGGACGGCGGGGGCGCGCACCCACCGGGCGGGGTCGGGGCGGGCCGGAGCCGTCGGACCGCCGGACGCTACGGTGGCGGTCCATTCCGTCGACGAGCTGCGAGGTCCCGATGAGCGACCCGACGACGGCACGCGAGGCGATCGCCCTCGTCGCCGGCGACGACTTCACCGAATTCGCCTTCATGGAGGGGCCCTTGACGGGTGACGGGCCGCTGGGCTGGCCCGGCTACTCCGCGGCGCACGCGCGCGCGGCCGCGCGTACCGACGAGACCGAGTCGGTGATCTGCGGCACGGGCGAGATCGACGGGGTACGAGTGGTCCTGATCGCCTTCGAGTTCGGGTTCCTCGGCGGCTCCCTCGGGGAGCGGACGGGCGCGCGTGCCGCCGCGGCCCACGCGGAGGCCCGTGCGCGACGGCTGCCCGTGGTCGTGCTGCCGGCCACCGGCGGCAGCCGGATGCACGAGGGCATGCGGGCCCTGCTCCAACTCCAGCTCCTGGCAGGCGAGTCGGCCCTCACCCGGGCCGCCGGGCTGCCGCAGATCGCCGTCCTGCGGGACCCGACGACGGGCGGCGGCTGGGCCACCCTGGGCGCCGGATCGGATGTGGTGCTCGCGCTGCCCGGCGCCCAGGTCGGCTTCGCCGGATCCCGGGTACGCCCGCCGGACGCGGACCCCGCCGCGTACACCGCGGAGGCGCAACTGGCGCACGGCCACATCGACGCGATCGTGGCACCCGGCGCGCTCCGTGGCACCCTCGGGCGCTGGCTCTCCCTGCTCACGCGTCCCGCCGAAGGGCCGGCGGCGCCGCCGCGCGCGCTCGGCGACCCGGACACCCCGCCCGCCGCGAGCGGCCGGGAGGCGGTGGCCCGGGCCCGGCACCCCGAACGGCCCCGGGCGGGCGCGTACCTCGACGCGCACTTCTCCGTCTGTGAGGAGATCTCGGGCGACCGCGCCGGTGGGGTCGACCCGGGGATGCGGTGCGGCTTCGGACGGCTCCCCGACGGCCGTACGGTCGCGTACGCGGCGCAGTGCGGGACCGCGACCCGCCCGGCCGGTTTCCGTACGGCCGCCCGGCTCGTACGGCTCGCCGACCGGCTGGGGATCCCGGTCCTCACCCTCGTCGACACACCAGGGGCGGCCAACGACCCGGCGGCGGAACGCGCCGGCGCGGGCCCCGCGATCGCCGACCTGTTCGCCGCCGTCGCCACCGCGCGCGTCGCCGTCACCTCGCTCCTCATCGGCGAGGGAGGCTCGGGCGGCGCACTCGCCCTCGCCGCCCCCGACAACCTCTGGGCCACCCCCGACAGCTACTTCTCGGTGATCGCCCCGGAGGCGGCCGCGTCGATCCTCAAGCGCCCGCCGGAGGAATCCGCCACGACAGCGGACCACCTCCGCCTGCGCCCCCGGGACCTCCTGGAACTGGGAGTCGTCCGGGGCATCGTGGGAACCTGAAGCCCGCCACGTCGGGGGGGGTCCACCACGTCGGGGGGGCGCCCGGCCCGACCGCGGTACGGCCGGACAGGCGGCGGCCTCAGCGGCTCAGTAGTAGTGCCGCATGATCTCGTCCGCCCAGGCCGGCTGAGTCGTCGGGCCCTGCGGGGCGAACTCGGCCATGTACGGCTTGATGTCGAGGACCGGCGTGCCGTCGACCGCGTCGAGGCCACGGACGTGGACGTCCAGGCCGTCCGTGCGCAGCAGCACGCAGCGGGAGAGTCCGAGGCGGTTGGGGCGGTTCTTGCCGCGCTGGGCGAAGATCCCGACCAGCGGCCACTCCGTGTTGCCGCGCGGGTGACGGGCCCCGGTCTCGACGGCGTCCGGTCGTACGCGGTCGAAGTGGTAGACGACCTCCAGGTGCGAGAAGGCGTCGAGGCCGGCGAGCGCCTCGGGGCCGAAGGCCTCCGCGTCCAGCCGGATGACCGACTCGACCGCGCCCCACTCGTCGTCGCGTACCTCTTCGCGGCCTCCGACGACATGGCCGACCGGGTGGGAGACGACGGACGGTCTGATCTGTTCCTGTGCCATGAATTCCTCGTTCCTTCCTACGTCCCCGGAGGGATTGCCGCCCGGCACGCTATCGCTGCTCACAGGACTGTCAGATGCCGGGCCCGTACCCCGGATCGGGCCCCTGCCGGGGATGCCACACCGCCGCGACACCCCAGAGGCCGAGCGCGACGACGGCGGCGCAGACGAGGAACGCCGCCCACGGGCGGAGCCACCGCGTCGCCGCCGCCCAGGTCATGGGCGGGACGAGCAGTCCGGCGAGGAGGATCAGCGGCATTTCGACGAGGATGACGCTCCAGTCCCGCGCGTGCGCCTCGAACCCTCCGTCGATGCTGTACGCGGCTCGGGGCAGCGCGAAGACCCCGGCGACGGTGACCCCGGCGACCGCGAGCAGACAGCCGACGGCGCCCTGGGACGGACCGTCGTCGGAGTCGCCTCCTACTGCTCTCTCGTCGCTGCCCTCGGTAGCCGGGGTGGCCTCGGTGACGCCGTCCGGCTCCATGGCGGGGTTCTCGCTCATGCCCGGGAGGGACGCCCGAAGACCTCGGCCGGTTCCGTACGCGGGTTCGACGTGCGGGACGCACGGCTCGCCGAACGAGCAGCCGCGGGTGACCATGGAGAACGGGATCTGGCGAGAAGCCGGCCGGCACTGGAGGGCACCCGTGGCGCACACCGGCACCACCACCGACGTACTCATCGTGGGCGCGGGTCCCGTAGGCCTGAGCGCCGCCGCCGAGCTCCGCCGGCACGGCGTGCGCTGTCGGCTCGTCGACCGGCTGCCGGCCAGGCTCCCGTACGCCAAGGCGGTCGGGATCCAGCCGCGCACCCTGGAGCTGTGGGACCGGATGGGCCTGGTCCGTGCCGTCCTGGAGGCCGCCGTACCGTTGCGCGGCCAACTGACGTACGTCAACGGCGCGGAGACGGCGCGACTCGCGCTGGAGCTGCCTCGCGACGTCCCGTACGGCTTCGCCGCGCTGCCGCAGTACGAGACCGAACGGCTCCTGGAGGAGTACGTCGCCGGCCTGGGGACGACCATCGAACGCGGCACCGAACTCGTCTCGTTCGTCCAGGACCCGGACGGGGTCACCGCACTGCTGCGCACCGCGTCGGGGGCGACCGAGGAGCTGCGGGTCCCCTATCTGATCGGCTGCGACGGGGCCCACAGCGTCGTCCGCAAGACGCTGGGCCTGTCGTACGAGGGCGGCGCGTTCCCGGAGGCGTACATGCTCGGGGACGTGGTGGCGGAGGCCGACTGGGGCCTGCCCAGGGGGTACGCGCTCCGCTCCGAGCACCGTGCAGCCGACGGGTCCCTCGACGACGTCCTCGTCTGCATCCCGCTGCCCGGCGCCGGCCGCTACCGGATGTCGATGAAGGTGCCGCCCGAACTGGCCGAACCGACCGACCCGGCCGTACCGACCGAACCCTCCGCACCTACCGAACCGGCCGTACCGACCGACCCGGCCGGGGACGCGCGGCCGGCTGCCGGGGGCACTCCCACGTCGGACGGGCTCGCCCACGGTCTCCAGGGCGGTCGCGGCCCCGGTCTGCCCCACCTCCAGGCCGTCGTCGACCGGCTGGCCCCGGGCCCGGCCCGGCTCTCCGATCTGCGCTGGTCGTCGGTCTTCCGCATCAGCCACCGCATCGTCGGCCGTTACGGCGAGGGGAGGGTCTTCGTCGCGGGCGACGCCGCGCACATCCACCCGCCCACCGGCGCCCAGGGCATGAACACCGGTATCCAGGACGCCGCCAATCTGGCCTGGAAGCTCGCCCTCGTGGTGCGGGGCGAGGCCGGCCCCGGGCTGCTCGGCAGCTATGACGCCGAGCGCCGCCCGGTGGGCGAGGAGGTCGTCGGCCGTACCGTGCGGCACGCCACCCGGGGCATCGAGAACGACCCGGCCGACCTGACGACCCTGCTGCTCCGCGAGGCCCAACTGCTCGTCGACTACCGGGAAGGCCCGCTCGCCGGGGCCCCGTACGGTCCGGTCGACGCGCCGCAGCCCGGCGACCTGGCCCCGGACTGCGGCGGTCTGACCACACCGATCGCCGTCCACCCGCTACGACTCCTCGACGTCCTGCGCGACCGCCCGGGGCACGTGGCCGTGCTGTACGGGGCCGATGTCACCGGCCTGGCGCGGGCGGTGGCGGCGGCGAGGGCCGCCGCCGGCGAACGGCTGCCGCTCGACGTCATCACCCTGCTCCCCCGTGACGCCGATCCGGGCGCCGCCCCCGCCGTCGGTGCTCCGGCATACCGGGACACCGCCGGGGAGTTCGCGCGGATCTACCTCCCCGACGGCGCCACCGGCTTCGTCGTACGCCCCGACGGGCAGCTCGCCGCGCGGTTCCCGCTCGGCGCCGTCACGGCGGCCCTGACGGACTGCCTCAGGGCGCTGTCCGTACCGCTACGGGACCCAGTGGTCGCCTGAGGCCGTGATCACGACCCCGCGTCGGCCCCGGACGTCGCCGCGTCGGACTCCACCGTCACCGCGCGCGCGTCCCGTAGCGCCGTGTGCACCGACCAGACGACCGACACCAGCGGGACGGCCACCACGGCGCCCACGATGCCGGCGGCGATCGAGCCCGCGATGACCGAGATCGCGACCACCAGCGGGTGGAGCCGTACCGCCCAGCTCATGACCAGGGGGTGCAGGAGGTGTCCCTCGATCTGGCCGATCACCACGATCAGACCGATCACGATCGCGGCCACCAGCGGGCCCTTCGAGGCCAGCGCCACGACGGCGGCGACCGCCAGGGCGATCGGCGAGCCGATCAGCGGCACGAACGCGGCGACGAACTCCAGGAGGGCGAGTGGCACCGCGAGCGGGACGCCGAGGAGCCACAGGGCGATCCCGACGAGCACCGCGTTCACCGCCGCCACGAGGACGATCCCGTGGGTGTAGCCGGTGAACGTACGCCAGGCGGCGCGTCCGCCGACCGCCACCCGCTCGCGGACCGACCCCGGCAGCTGCTTCTGGAACCAGGCCCACTGACGGTCGCCGGAGTGGATGAAGAACACGGCGGAGAACACCGCGAGGGCCAGCGTCGTCAGCACGGCCACCACATGATGGGCACCGCTCAGCGCCTCACTGACCACGGCCGAACGATGGCTGGAGACGAAATCCCCGATCTTGGCCTGGAGGTCGCCCAACGCCCCCGGGTTCAGCCGGAACGGCGGCCGTTCCAGCCAGTCCTCGATCCGGCCGACCCCCTCCCGGAACTCGCGTACGAGGGTCGTCCGCTCCCCCGCCACCGCCTCGCCGACGAGCGCGAGCACGCCGAGGACGAGCGCGATGCTGCCGAGGAGGGTGAGGGCCACGGCGAACGGCCGGGGCAGCCCCCGGGCGACCACATCGGCGAGGGGACGGAGCAGCGCGGTGATCACCAGTCCCAGGAAGAGGGCCACGCCGATCTCGTGGAACCGTCCGAGCACCGCGAACAGGCTGTAGACGAGCGCGCCGACGACGAGCAGCCGCCACGCGTACGCGGCGGCCGAACGGAGGAAGGGGCTGACCGTGACCGTCGGTGAGGTGCCTGGCTGCATCCCACCGACCTACCACCCACGACGACTTCCTGTCGTGAGGATCACAGGCCCGGTGCCGGGAACTCCCCGATCGGCGGTGCGGCCACCGGCAGAATGGGCACTCACTCGGCGTCCTCGGTCCGAGGTGGACGGCATGTCCACGGCGGACGGCGTCGGCGCACACCCCCGAGTCGGACAAGAACCGGAGCGAGAAGGTCCTCACCCATGTCGTACGGACGATCGACGCCAGGAACCCGTAGGTGAACCACCCCCGCGTACCCGTACGGCTGCTCGCCCAGGAGCCCCTCGCGTCCCTGCCCGGCATCACCGAGGCGCTGGGGAACATGGACGGCCTGCTCCTGCGCGCGGGCGGGCACTGGCTCGTCACCCGGCACGAAGGCACGATCACCGTCGGCAGGGTCGACGCCGATCCGTCCCGGGTGCGCACCGATCGATCCACGTGGCCGGACCCGGCGCCGGACGACGCCTCCGGCACGTACTGCTCACCGCTCCCCGAAGGCGCGCTGGCCGTCAGCGGCCGTGAGTCCGTCACCGTGTACGAGGCCGACGGGACCGTCCGCTGGGAGCACCGCCACGAGGGCTGGCGGCATTCGCCCGAGGCCTCCGGCGCCTGCGCGCCCGACCCGGCCGGCCGGGTCCTTCTGGCGGCCATGGCCGGGCCGCACGGACCCGGTGGGTCCTACGCGGGTGACATCTGCCGCGCCCTCGACCTGGCCACCGGTGAGGTGCTCGCCGAGCACGTTCTGTCGTCCTTCTCGGCGATGTACGCCTTCGAACACTTCCCGGACGCACGCCCCGAGGTTCTGCTCACCGCTTCCATGGGCCAGGACGGCACCCACTGTCTCCTGGTCACCCGCACCGTCGCCGGGCTCGACGTCCGAGCGGCGGGCACCTCCGTGGAACCCCACGTCGGCCTCGGTGCGGGCGGAGTGCTGATCGGCCAGGACGTCGGCGGAGGCTATCTCTGCCGTACGCAGGACGGCGCCGACGACGTCCTCGTCGAGTCCGGCGAGATCCTCCCCGAGGGATGGGGATTCGTCGGCTACACCCCGGGGTTCGTCGACGACGGGCGGCTCCTGGTCGTGGCGGCGGAGGAACCATGGGCCGAGGAGGGCGTCCACCTCCTCCTCGACGCCCGTACGCTCATGCCCCTCGCCGCACTCGACTACGGGCGGCGGCCGGGAGTCACCGTCGTGCCGCTCGGCGACGGCACATGGCTCACCTGCGACGCCGAGGGTGTGCGCCGCTGGACGACCGCCTGACCTGACGTCAGGGCGAGGCGATCGTGATCCCCGTCGTGCAGGCCACCGCGGCGACGGCCGCCCGGGGCCGGTCCGTCCACTCCACGAGGCGGAGGTCGCCCGGGCCGGCCTCATCGGTCCGGCCGGTCCGGCCCGCCTTCAGCCGGGCTTCCGCACGGACCCACAGGCGGAGCAGCGCCGGACCGGAATCCGGTGGGGTCGTGGCCTCCGCGAGGTCCGCCTCGGGGAGGAGACGGCGGAGTACGTGTACGGGGCCGGGGCGACGCGTCGAGGGTTCCACGTCGATGCCGATCGCGCCCGGTCCCACGGCTGCCGCGACCAGACCGTCGGCGTGACTGAGGCTCACGCCGACCCCGGGGCGGCCGTGCAGGTACGGGCGCCCATGGCCGTGCCCGCCGCACCCTGGGCACAGCTGGGCGAGGGCAGGTGTGTCCAGCGGCAGACCGGTGACCCGGGCGACGCACAGTCGCACGAGGAGGCGCGCCGCCACGACGTCGTCGCGGCGGCCGGGCAGTCGTATCCCCGCGAGCCGTTTCCGTTCCCAGGAGGCCAGCAGGCCCTCGTCCAGCTCCGGGTGGGCCTGCACCTCCGGGGTCGTCGCCACCATGGCCAGCGCCGTGGCCCGGTCCGGCTCCGAACCGCCCGTCATCGGGGGGCGCTCAGCCGGCGGCGGCGCTCAGGAAGCGCTCCCGGACGCGGCCGAGGGTGCGGAAGTCGTCGATGGTGACTTCCTGGAGGTCGATGGTGTTCCCGGAGAGCTCCTCCAGGAGGTCGATGAACTCCAGGAAGTCCATCGAGTCGATGAGACGCGCCTCGATGAGGTCCTCGTCGTGGGCGATCGGGCCGTCGAGGCCGGGGTTCTTCTCGTGCAGCCACTCGGCGATGCGTTCCATGGGGAGGGGTCGCTCCTTGCTCACCGCTGTCGCGGGGATTCGGGGTAAGGGACGTGAGATGTGAAGGTGGGAGGTGTCCGGCGCGCGCCGCCTCGTCTCAGACGCGGACGTCGGGCATGCCGCGGACGTCGCGGGTGTCGCGGGTGTCGCGCACGTCACGGAGCCGCTCCAGGGCCCGCTCGGGCGTGCCGTGGGCGAGGATCATCGCGTGGATCCAGCGCTCGATCCCGAAGGCGACGCAGGCGCTGTACGCCGGACCCTCCGCGCCCGCGCGGATGTCCAGCCGTTCACCGAAGAAGTTGCGGTGCCGGTTCACGGAGGCGATGGCCGTGCCGTCGGGGGCGCAGAACTCGTGCTTGACCGGGTCGAGTGCCATCAGCCTGGCTCGCGAGCCGCCCTTGTCGTAGAAGGGGTCGTCGGCCACGGCCCTGTTCAGCTCGAGACCGAGGAGCGTGGCCGCTTCGAGGATGAACTCGGCTCCGCTCTCCAGGTGTTCGACCGCGCCCTGCTTGGTGCCGAGGTACAGGACCTCGCGCATGTGGAAGCCCCACAGGCGGCGCAGGCCGTCGTAGTGGGTCTCGTTGCGGAAGCAGCGGCCCGTGGCGGAGAGGCGGAGGCCTTCCTCGCCGACGTCCCGGCCCTCCAGGGAGAGCAGCAGTCCGTAACAGGTCGCGGACGGCAGCAGATGGCCGGTCGGCCGCAGGGGCAGCTCCCCCGGCGTCTCACCGGTCGCGAGTCCGTCGAGCGCGTCCGGGGCGAAGCGCCCCGCGGAGACGCCGAGATGGGGGAAGTTACGGAAGAAGTCGAGGCGCGTCAGGCCCTCCACGGACAGCAGCGGCGGGCCGACGACCTCCGGCGCCGAGAGCCGTGCGGCGAGGCCGGTGAGCAGCTCGTCGAGTCCGTGCAGGAGCGCGGTCCGGACCGGGTCCAGCGTGATCAGGCCCGCGCCCGGGCTCTTCAGGCCGCCGTCCGGCAGGGCCGTGGCGCTGGGTGTGCTCATGGAAACCGCTCCCTCTGGGCGTGGGCGAACCGAGATACGGGTGAACGCCCCTGGATGTGGTCGCCGTCGACCGCGAAGCGCAGCAGCGATGAAGCCGGCCGACATCCCTGCGGGACCGGACCGCGCAGGGGGACACTAGGCCAGCCTCGCACAGGTTGTCTAGACCAAAGTCGATGGGCCGTCACATGCAACTCCGCATATTGATACGTCACTTGACAACGGGTATGGTCTAAACCAATCGTTCGGAACGGCGTGGCCTTCGCACCCCACGCCCGGCGCCGCCGTGTGTCCGTTCCGTCCCCCGACGTCCGCCCTTCCGTCCGTCCATGCCACTCGCCCCCGGCTCCGCGCCGAGGGTTTCTCCGTGCTGTCCACCGGCCGGGGAACGCGTGCCCCGACTCCCGCCCTGGAGGGACCAGATGACGACGCCCGCACCCCATCGCCCCCGCCGCCGCCCCCGCCTCCACCGGGCGGCCTCGGACCTGCCCTACTTCAGCGCCGACGGCGAGTCCTACCTCGCCCAGACCACGCTGCGGGAGCTGAAGAAGTCACGGCCGCTGCGGGTCCTGTCCGAGGAGGACTTCGCGCACTGGCAGACGTACGGCTACGTCATCGTCCGCGAGGCGGTCCCGGCGGAGGCGGCGAAGCGCCTGCTCGACTTCACCTGGGACTTCCAGGGCCTCGACCCGGACAGGCCGGAGAGCTGGTACGAGGACCGGCCCTTCCGTTCCGAACTGGACCAGCAGCTGCACGTCTACGGCTTCGTGGAGGCGTACCACCACCAGCTCCTCTGGGACAACCGCCAGGCCCAACGCGTCTACGACGCCTTCGTGGACGTCTGGGACTGCGAGGAGCTGTGGGTCACCCAGGACCGGCTCAACCTCAACCCGCCCAACGTCGGGAACCGCGACCGCGCCCTCATCGAGCCCACGGACCGCGGCTTCGACATCGAGCTGCACTGGGACATCGACACCACCCTCGGGGTCCCTCCGCAGCGGGTGCAGGGGATCATCGCCCTCAACGACACCCGGCCGGAGTCGGGCGGCTTCCAGTGCGACCCGGAACTGTTCCGCCGGTTCGAGGAGTGGAAGGTCGCCCAGCCGGCCGACCGCGACCCGCTGCGCCCCGCCGTGGACCGCGCGGAGTACCCCGTCGTACGCCCCGACCTGCACCCCGGCGACCTGCTGATCTGGAACGGCCTGCTCGCCCACGGCGTGGCGCGCAACGTGTCCGAGGACCAGGTACGGGCGGTCCAGTACCTCTCGATGATGCCGGCGCTCGAAGAGCACGAGCGGCTGAAGCGGTCCCGCGTCGACTCCTGGCGGCACCTGCGGACCCCGCGCTGGAACCGGACCCTGGTCGGGGACCCCGTACTCCACGAGTCCGAGCGGTACCCCACGGCCACCCTGAACGAGCTCGGCAGCCGTCTGCTGGGACTCACCTCGTGGAAGGACGCGGGGGAAGCCCCGACGGCCGACGGCCAGGGCGGGGAGCCGGCGTGCGCCGTGTCTGTCTGACCCTGCCCACCGACCGGCCCTGTGCCGCGACCATCCGGGCCGTGGCCGAGGAGGCCGCGTACGGCGCCCGTTCGTTCGGCGTCGAGGTACGGCTCCTCGTCCTGGACTCCTCCGACGCGGCGACCGTCGCCGAGCACCGCGAGGTGGTCGCCTCGCTGCCCACGGCCCCCGGAGTGGACGTGCACCACGTCGACGAGGACGAGCAGCGGACCTTCCTGCGGGCGGTGATCGCCCGGTCCGGCGTCTCCGCACCGGACCGCGTGCTCGGCCTGATGCTGCCGGACCGTGTCTCCTACGGCGCCTGCACCAACCGAGCCTTCCTCCTCGCGGAGGGCCTGGGGTGCACGTCGGTCCACCGCCGCGACTCGGACAGCCGCTACCAGTACCTGGACGGCGAACCGGTCTTCCCGATCCACCACGAGCTCACGGCACTGGGGCTGCGGGCCGCCGACGTGACCGGCCTGGTCTCCCGGAGCAGGCTCGACCCCGCCTGCGCCGACCGGCCGGTGGCCCTGGTCGGCGGCTCCTTCGTCGGCGAGATGTCCGTGGACGTCGAGGAGATCCGCCGTCTCGACCCGGAAATCTACGAGGACGTCGTCGGCCTCTCGATCCCCTCCGGCTATCCGGAGATCTGGCGCAGGAACCTGATCGCGGAGTCCTTCCGGGGCGCCGGAACGGCCGCGTACACCGGCGACCGGACGACGCTCATGAGCGTCAGCCCGACGCGCGTGGACATGTGCAACATCGCCATCGACCGCGAGGTGTACGGCCGGGTGCCGCTGCCGCCTGCCACCGACACCATCGGCAGCGACTACTTCCTCATCCATCTGGTCCAGGACGCCCGCCTGCCGGGCGTCCTGCACAACCGACACATCGTCAACTTCCATACGAGTGAACGCCGTTCCGATGAGGGCTTCCTCGCCTACCAGTTGCGGTTCGCCAAGTTCCTGCTCTCCGCACCGCACTTCGACGCGGTGTACACCGCGATGAAGGAGGCCGGTGACGCCCTGCTCGACGCCGAGGGCCACGTCAGGCCCTCCGCCGTCGCCGGGTTCGTCAGGGACAGCACTCGTGTGGACCGGTCGGAGAACGCCGACCGGCTCGATGTCCTCGACCGCTCCTACCGCGCCCTGGGCGGCCGTTATGCCACGGCCGCCGACGCGCTCGCCCCGCTCCGGGAAGAGCTCCTCGACCAGGCCCGGCAGGACATGGAGGAGTTCGCCCTGCTGACCGACGCGTGGGAGGCCCTGACCCGCGCGAGCCGGGCGGTCCACCCGACGAGCACGCACACCCGCACGGTCGCGTACGCCGGGGGCGAGGAGCGCCGGGGCCCCGTCACCATGGGGCAGGCCAACATGATCCGCTGCATGCTGCGGGACGAGCCCGAGCACATCAACATCCACGATGTGTGGCCCGTCCCCGAGGGGACCCGGACGGAGTCCGCGATCGAGGCCCTCCGGGCGCTCGCGGTACGGCACGAGGCGCTGCGTACGACGTTCCCGCACGCCGCCGACAGCGCGCCGCGAGAGCAAGTGGTGGCTTCCGAGGGCGCGTTCACGGTCGCCGTCCTCGATCACGAGGAGCTGCCCGACGACCCCGCCGGCTACGCCGAGTCGCTGGCCCGTCTGGCCCGCGCCGAACGCTTCCGGCTGGACCGGGACTTCCCCCTCCGGATCTCTCTCCTCGCCCGGTCCGGCGCACCCGTCTTCGTGGCCATGGCGGCGAGCCACGCCGTGACCGACGTCAGCGCCCTCGCGGTCCTCAAGGAGGAGTGGCTGAGCCTGCTCGCCGGCGAGACCCTCCCGCCGCCGGCCTCCCTCACTCCACTGGGCCTCGCCGCCGAGGAGGCGGCGCCGGCCGGGCTCCGCAAGTCCGAGGCCTCACTGCGGTACTGGGAACGGATCATCCGCACCGGACCCCAGGCCATGTTCGCGGAGCCGGGCGCCGAGGGGACCGAGGTACGGACTCCGCGGCTCACCCTCCGCTCCCGGCGGGCCGCGCGGGCCCTGGCGCTCGTGGCCGAGCGCACCGGAGGCATGCCGTCCACGGTGCTGCTGACCGCGTGGTGCGCACTCGTCGCCCACCGTACGGACCAGCCCGCATGCGTGGCCGCCGTCCCCACCTCCAACCGCTACCACCCCCGGCTCGCCCGCTCGGTGAACACCCTGTCCCAGGACGCGCTGCTCTCCCTCGACGTCCGGGTGCCGACCTTCGACGCGCTGCTCAGGAAGGCCTGGGGGGCGGCGCTCAACGCGTACCGGCACAGTCAGTTCGACGCGGTGGCCCTCTGGGAGATGATCGGGAGGGCGACGCACGAGCGGGGCAGCCGGTTCGCGCGCGATGTCGTCTTCAACGACGTCAGCACGCTGCCCGCGACGGCCATGAAGGAAGACACGGCCAATGGCCCTGATCCGGAGCTGAGTTGGGGCCCGGACCAGGTGCTGCCGACCCGCGTCCTGACGTTCGTCCACGCCACCGAACCGCTGCTCCACCTGAGCACCTGGCTGGATCCCGCGCTGTTCAAGCGGGACGAGGCGGAGGCCTTCGTCACCGGTCTCGTACGACTCCTGGAGGCGGCCGCCACCGGGGACGTACCGCTCACGTCACTGACCGAGGTCACGGGTGTCCGTCCGGTCGAGCGCGGACCGCGGTGGTGCCGGGTCGACGGATCGTGGACGTCGCCTCCGCTCGTGGCGCAGGCGCTGAGCGAGGCCCTGGAGGGCCTGCCCGTGCACGTGACCGCGGACGCCACGGCCCCGGACGGGAGCGGGCCGGACGCCGCGGCCCCGGACGGCGGCGAGCCGGACTCCACGGCCCCGGACGGCACGACGGCACAGGACGGGGCCCTGACGGCGTACATCGCCACCGGCGGGACCCCGCTGACACCGGCACAGGCCCACACCGCACTGATGGACGCGCTCCCCGGCCGCCCCGGAGTACTGGCCCCGCGCCGGTACGTGATCGTCCACCACCCGCCGGCGGAGGCGGACCGGACCAGTGCCTGGCTCCGGCAGCAGATTCTCACGGAAGGGACCGGCCGGGACCGGGATGTGACATGACGATGGACGAGGCAACCGCAGAGCGGCAGCAGGGCACTCCCCCCAGCCCATGGCGATCGAGTCGCTTCCGGCTGTTCTTCACCGCGCGCAGCACCTCGCTGCTCGCCGACGGCATGCTGATGGTGTCGCTCACGACCGCCGTACTCGGCGCGGGGTACGGGGCGGCGGGTGTGGGCTACTCGCTCGCCGCGTGGATGGCGCCGATCGTGCTGCTCGTCCTGTTCGGCGGCGTGCTCGCCGACCGGTTCACCCCGCAGGTGATGATGGTCGGCGCGGACGTGGTACGCATGGTGGCCATGCTGGCGCTCGCGGTGCTGCTCATCGGCTCGGACGTACGGCTGTGGCACATCATGGTGCTCCTCGCGCTCAGCGGCGCCGCGACCGCGATGTTCCAGCCGGGTCTGGCGAGTCTGGTCCCCCAGGTCGCCGAGGACATCCAGCGGGCCAACGCGCTGCTGCGGATCTCCGAGGCGATCTGCACCCTGCTCGGGCCGGGTGTGGCGGGCCTTCTCGTGGCCTACTGGAACGTGGCGGGCTCCTTCGTGGTCATCGCGGCGGCGTACGCGCTGAGCGCGCTCGGCCTCGCGCCGCTGCGCAGGCTCGGCACCGCCAAGGACGAGAGCGACGACCCGATGTGGCACCGACTGGCCACGGGCTGGCACGAGTTCAGGTCACGCTCCTGGCTGTGGGGGGTCATCGCCGTGTGGGCGGTGTACGGCCTGTTCGTCTTCGGTCCGGCCCTGCCGCTCGGCGCCGCGCTGCTCACCGAACAGCACGGTGCCGGCGGGTACGGCTGGATCGCCTCGGCCGACGGCGCCGGCACGATCGTCGGCGGGCTGCTCGGCATGCGGGTCCGCCCCCGCCGCCCCCTGGTCGCGGGGGCCTGCGCGATGTTCTTCTTCGCTCTCAACCCCCTGGCACCGGCCTTGGGTTGGTCCTTCACGGTGACGGCGCTCACCGGGGTCGTGGCGGGCTGCGGGTTCGCGTTCTGGGGTGTCATGTGGGCGACGAGCGTGCAGTCCCACATCCCGCTCGCCGTCCTGAGCCGCGTCTCGGCCTACGACGTGGCCGGCTCCATCATGGTCATCCCCCTGGGCCGAGCCCTGGCCGGCCCGGCGGCGGAGGCGTACGGCGCGGACAGGGTGCTGCTCTTCTCGTCGGTCATGGGTATCGCCCTCATCGGGGTCATGCTCTCCGTACCCGCGATCCGAGCACTGGGACGGTCACCGAAGGAGGTGTGACTCCTGGTGACCTTCCCCCTACGGACCGGGGCCTAGCTGCCGGGCCGGTCGTCGCATGCGGGGGCCGTTCCCGGGAACATGCCAGGGAGGGAGTCCTCGGGCTCCACGGGTTCCGCACGCAGCTGTGAGGCGATTCCAGTCATGACCGCCAAGAAGATCATCACGGTGTTCGGCGCGACCGGTCAGCAGGGCGGGGGCCTCGCTCGGGCCGTTCTGGCGGACCGCGACGGAGCCTTCACGGTCCGTGCCGTCACGAGGCACCCCGACGGGGAGCCCGCCGCGGAGCTGAAGCGGCTGGGCGCCGAGATCGTACGGGGCGACATGGACGATCCGTCGAGCCTCGGCCCCGCGTTCGAGCACGCGTACGGCGCCTTTCTGGTCACGAACTTCTGGGAGCACACGTCCGCGGAGCGGGAGAAGGCCCAGGCCGAAGCCATGGCCCAGGCCGCCTCGCACGCGGGGGTGCAGCACGCGATCTGGTCGACGCTCGAGGACACCCGTGAGTGCGTGCCGCGCGAGGACGAGCGGATGCCGACGCTGCAGGAGCGCTACAAGGTGCCGCACTTCGACGGCAAGGCGGAGGCGGACCACTACTTCCTCGACGAGGGCGTGCCGACGACGTTCCTCCGCACCACCTTCTTCTGGGAGAACCTGTTCGAATTCTTCCCCGCGCAGCGCGACACGGACGGCGCCCTCCGGCTGGCGTACCCGATGGGCGAAGCCAGGCTCTCCGGGATGGCCGTGGACGACGTCGGAAGGACGGCACTGGCCGTCTTCGCACGCGGTACGGATCTCATCGCGGCGACGGTCAGCATCGCCGGCGAGCACCTCAAGGTCGCCGACATGGCCGCGGCCCTGACGGGAGCGCTCGGCGAACCGGTGCGCTACCGCCCCCTCGCTCCGGACGAATGGCGTGCGCAGGGATTCCCGGGCGCGGACGAGTCGGGGAACATGTTCCAGTACTACACGGACTGCGAGCAGCACTTCATCGAAGCCCGGGACATCGACGCCGTCCGGGGCCTCAACCCCGCCCTCCAGGACTTCGGCACGTGGCTCGCGGCGCACCAGGACCGTCTGCGCACCGCCTGGGCGTGACCGCCGGACCGCTCGATGCTCGACGGGAGTTCGTCATGCACGATCCCAATCCCAAGCTCACCCATCAGGAACGGAAGATCCTCGAGGGCATCGAGGAAGGCCTTCGGGGCGATGCGTCCCTCACCCGCAGACTGCGTTCGCTCGGAAACACCGGCGCGGGTACGGGAAGCGCGGGAGGCACCTGGGGCGCGGTCCTGCGGCATCGCCTCGGCTGGTTCACCACGGTCCTCGGAATCGCCTGCGTGGCCCTGTTCCTCCTCGCGGTCGCGTCCACGTCGTCCGGCCCGCTGTGGCTCTTCGCCGCGGTGTGGGTGGTCACCGCGGTGTGCCTGATGCGGCTGCTGCTGCGGGCGGTGGCCCGGCGGAGGAGCGCGGCGGCGCGGCGCACGGCGGACTGACGGTCCGTACGCACGGCGCACCGGTGGCTGACCGAGCCGCGCGCGCCGGGGCCTGTCGCATGAATCCCGGCATCAGGGGCAGCCGCCCGTGGAAGGGAAGCGGACCCGGCGTGGGATTCGACGGAAGGAACCCGATCATGCGCAAGAGCACCGTGCAGAAGGGCAAGGGGGCCATGAAGGAGGTCGCCGGGAAGGCGACCGGCGACTCGCGCCTGGAGGCGGAGGGCGAGGCCGACCGGATGGCGGCCAAGGCCCGAGCGGCGATCGAGAGGGTGCACGAGAGCGCGCGGAAGGCGCGCGACGACATGAAGCGACACGAGTCCTGAGCGAGGCGAGTCCTGAGCGACGCCGGTCCTGAGCGAGGCGAGTCCTGAGCGACGCGCTCCATAGGCGGCCCGGGGTCGGACGAAGATCGACCTGTGGTAGCTTGCCCGGGCCAGTCGCACCTCTGTACGTATCGACACGGTATGTGCACGGGTCAGGGAATCCGGTGGGAATCCGGAGCTGACGCGCAGCGGTGAGGGTGACGGGCGGAGCATCGGCCACTGGGCCCCATGAGGGCCTGGGAAGGCGTTCCGTCCGGACGACCCCGAGTCCGAAGACCTGCTGGCGGCCCGGGGGGCGGGCATCGCCGCCCGGGGAGCACCGTACGACAGGCTCCGCGCATGAGCCGTGACGCAGAGGACTCCTTCCGTGCCCTTCGCACACCCTGTCCGTTCCGCCGCGCCCCTCGCACGCCCCGTCCGTTCCGCCGTGCTGCTCATGGCCGGCGCCGTTCTCCTGACCGGCTGCGGTTCCGGTTCCGGCTCCGGTTCTGGTTCCGGCTCCGGTTCTGGTTCCGGCTCCGGCGGTGCGACGCCCTCGTCCGGGGCGCAGGCCACGGACTCCGGCCGCACCGTCCTCCCGGACAACTGCGGGCAGCGGGTCGAGGTCGACCGCGCGCCCCGCCGGGCCGTCGCCCTCGATCAGGGCTCGGCCGAGATCCTGCTCTCGCTCGGCCTGGCCGACCGCATGGTCGGCACCGCCACCTGGACGGACCCGGTCCTCAAGGGCCTGGAGAAGGCGAACGCCGCCGTCCCCCGGCTCGCCGACCGCTACCCGTCGTTCGAGAAGGTCCTCGACACCGAGCCCGACTTCGTCAGCGCCTCCTTCCTCTACACCGTGGGCAAGGGCGGTGTGGCGCCCCGCGAGCAGTTCACGAAGCTCGGCGTGCCCACGTACGTCTCCCCCGCCGACTGCGTCGGCAAGGACAACAGCGGCGACGGCGACGGCGTGCGGACCGAGCCGCTGACCATGGACACCGTGTACGGCGAGGTCCGCGACCTGGCCAGGATCTTCGGCGTGCCGGAGCGCGGCGAGAAGCTCGTCGGGGAGCTCCGCGCCCGGGTGGAGAAGGCCAGGGCCGGTGCGGACTACGGCGACGCGTCCGTCCTGTACTGGTTCTCCGACTCCCAGGGGCCGTACATGGCCGGATGCTGCGGGGCGCCGGGGATCGTCAGCGGGACGCTCGGCGTGAAGAACGTCTTCGACGACACGAAGGAGGAGTGGCCGCAGATCAACTGGGAGACGGTCGTCGACCGCGATCCCGACGTGCTGGTGATCGCCGATCTGACCCGCAAGGCCCAGTCGGCCGAGAGCGCCGCGAAGAAGATCGAGTTCCTGGAATCGCACCCGGTCACCCGGAACATGACGGCGGTACGGAAGAAGCGGTACGTGGTCCTCAGCGGCCAGGCCATGAACCCCACCATCCGTACCGTCGAGGGCATCGAGAAGGTCGCCGCCGCGCTGCGGACGTACGGGCTCGCGAAGTGACGGGGTCCACGCCGGGCGCTGTGGCCGGGACGGGCCGGAAGCGCCCCGGGCCGGCCGTCTCCCTTCCCTCCCGGGCGCTCCCGCCGATCGCCGGGGCGGCCGGGATCGTCCTCCTGTGCGCCTCCGTCGCCCTCGCCCTCACCATCGGACCGGCCGACATCCGCGTCGCCGACGCCTGGTCGGTCGTCGTCTCCCACCTGGGCGGGAACCCGTCCGGACTGAGCGCGATCCGCGACGGCATCGTCTGGGACCTGCGGCTGCCCCGCACTCTCCTCGCGGCCGTGTGCGGCGCCGGACTCGCCGTCTGCGGCGCGGTGATGCAGTCCCTGCTGCGCAATCCGCTCGCCGACCCGTTCGTCCTCGGCGTCTCCTCCGGCGCCTCGACCGGGGCGGTCGCGGTCGTCGTCCTCGGTGCGGGCGGCGGCCTGTTGTCCGTCGCCGGAGGCGCCTTCCTCGGCGCGCTCTGCTCCTTCGCCCTGGTCCTGCTGCTGAGCCACACCCTGGGCGGGTCGACGGACCGTGTCGTCCTCGCGGGGGTCGCGGCGATGCAGCTCTTCTCCGCGCTCACCTCGTTCGTGGTGATGACCGCCGCCGACGCGGAGACCACCCGGGGCATCCTCTTCTGGCTGCTCGGCTCGCTCAGCGGGGCGGGCTGGACCGACGTCGGGGTGTGCGCGGCCGTCCTGGCCGGCGCACTGCTGGTCTGCGGCGGGCACGCCCGCACCCTGGACGCCTTCGCCTTCGGCGAGGACGCGGCGGCGACGCTCGGCGTCTCCGTGGCGCGGACCCGCCTCGTCCTCCTCTCGGTCACCGCCCTGCTCACCGCCGTCCTGGTGTCCTCGGCGGGTGCGATCGGTTTCGTCGGCCTGGTCCTGCCGCACGCGGTCCGCGCGCTCACCGGCCCGGGTCACGCCCGGCTGCTGCCGCTGACGGCGCTGGCCGGGGCGGTCTTCCTCGTCTGGGCCGACACCCTCGCCCGTACCGTGCTCGACCCGCAGGAGGTACCGGTCGGCGTGGTGACGTCGCTCATCGGCGTCCCCGCGTTCGTCCTCGTCCTGTACCGCACCAGGAGCCCCCGATGACCGACGCTCCACCCCTCGCCGGCGCCGGTACGGGGCTCGGCGCCGAACGTGTCTCCCGTACGGCCGGGGGTGCGCTCGTCCTGGACGGCGTGACCCTGGCACCGCGACCGGGCACGCTCACCGGGCTGCTGGGCCCGAACGGTTCGGGAAAGTCGACCCTGCTGCGCCTGCTTGCGGGCGTCCTCGTGCCGGACACCGGTGTGGTGACCCTGGACGGCGCCCCGCTGGGCTCCGTGCCGCGCCGTGCGCTCGCCCGGCGCGTCGCCGTCGTCGAGCAGCACGCCGACACCCAGGTCGACCTCACCGTGGCCGACGCCGTACGCCTCGGCCGCATCCCGCACCGGAGGGCCTGGTCGCCCGCGACGACCGCCGACGAGGAAGCCGTACGGTCCGCGCTCGCCCGCACCGGACTGACCGAACGGGCCCACCGCACCTGGCGCACCCTCTCCGGCGGCGAACGCCAGCGTGTCCAGATCGCCCGCGCCCTCGCTCAGGAACCGCGCGAACTGCTCCTCGACGAGCCGACGAACCACCTCGACATCCAGCACCAGCTCGACCTCATGACCCTGGTCTCGGGCCTGCGCCTCACCTGCGTCATGGCCCTGCACGACCTCAATCTCGCCGCGATGCACTGCGACCATCTCGTGGTCCTGCGCGAGGGCCGCGTGGTGGCCACGGGCCCGGTGCGGGAGGTCCTCACCGAACAACTCGTCGCGGACGTCTACGGCGTCCGCGCCTCCATCACCCACCCCGACCGGGAAGGCCGCCCCCACATCCGCTACCTCGGCCCGACCGAGGGCCGGTGGTCCGGGGTGTAGGTCCAGGGGCGGAGGCGCTCCAGGGCCTTGCCGATGCGGAAGACGGCCGGGTCGTCGTAGGCGTGGCCGAGGACCTGGATTCCCGTGGGCAGCCCCCAACTGGAGTGTCCGCTGGGGACATTGAGGACTGGGCAGCGGTTGTTGATGTCGAAGGGGGCGGTCATGGCCGCCCACAGCGGCTCGCCGTGGTGCTCGCCGTTCACGACCAGGCGCCCCAGCAGGCCGTCGAGGTAGGTGACGCGCTCACGGGCGACGGACGGTGCTCGGTTCACAGCAGTCTCGACGCTGCGCCTCGCCCCGGCCTGCTCGGCGAGGCCGCGTCGGTGAGGCCGGGATATCGAGGTGCCGCGGGAATCGTGATCGCCTCTTTCCACACGTTCAGCTGCGCCTCGTCGACGGGTTTCATCTCGCCCTGAAACAGCTGCGCGTGACCGTCCTTCACGGCGTCGGCCCACGCGTTGGCGTTCAGGCGGCGAGGCCGAGGTCGAGGACCTGGGCGGCGCGGCCGATCGAGCCACAGACATCCGTCGAACAGGAGCGCGTCGCGGACCACACCGTCCAGCTCCGCCGCGCAACACATCATGATCATTCACGGAATCACGGTCAGAACCGTGAAATCGGCCAATGCTGCTCTTCGCTCCCCGCTTGATTGCTGGAGGCAACGATGGCCGGGGGCGCCCGTGCTGTGTCGAATCCTCTGGCTGCCCGCGCGCCCGCCGACCCGTACCCCGTAGGCATGCAGACGGTCTATCTGACGGACCCGGCCCGTACCGGCCCGTGGGCGGGCGTGCGCGCGCACTCGCTGGTCATCGGACGAGGGTCCCCACCGTCGTCCTGGTGTCCCAATTGGTTCACGAAGCCGTCCCGATTGGTAACCGACGATGCCTACGGCCTCTCGCGGCGGATAACGTTCCGGCCGCGGGATTCGCATGTCTGTACGGCGTGGCGTCGGCCCGCGACGCACCTTTTTCGATAGACGACTCCACGGGGGTAAAGCGGCATGACCATGCGACGCGACGATGTGCCGGTTGGCAGATTCTCCCGGCGGCGCGCATTGCGGCTGGCCGGCGGCGGGGGCGCGCTGGCCATGTTGACAGCGGGCGCGGCCGGCTGCCGCAATGACGACGCCGGCACCGGCGGCGCCGACCGTTCGGGCAGCACCGGTGAGGCCGGCAGTTCCGGTCCCGGCGAGCCGGCCGGCGGCGACTCGCCGGTCGAAGGAGGCGGCAAGGACGTGCCCGAGCCGCTGTGGACGAGAACGACATCTGCCCAGACCTACGGTGACAACGACGAACTGGTGGTCGCGAGCGGTGTGGTGATCGCCAGCGGTAAACCGCTGGCGGCCCTGGACGCCGCGTCAGGCAGGGAGCGGTGGTCCCTGGAGGGTGGCGCGGTCCCCGGAGCATCGATGCTGCTCGGCAACGGCACGCTGTACCTGGCCAGCGCCCGGTACGACGGCACCGTCTCCGGCTATGACCCGGCCTCGGGTAAGGAGACGTGGCGCAGCCACCTGGGCAAAGGCTACCGGCAGCCGAGGCCGATCGCGGTGGACAACCAGCAGGTGTATGTCATCGCCGAGATCCTGGAGGCCGACGGCTCGTCCAAGACCAACGTGATCGCGGCCCTGAACAGTGATACGGGCAAGCTGGCGTGGCAGGAACGGCGCGATTTCGGCACCGAGGGGAACGGCATCCACGCCCACGCCGGGGGCCGCTACCTCGTTTACACCGACTTCAAGAAGAACCTCACGGTCCGTGACACGGCCACCGGGAATCAGGTGTGGACGCACAAGACCACCAAGACCAACTACGGCTTCTTCGCCGTGTACGAGAGCCTGGTGATCGTTCCGCAGGGGCCGAAGCTCCAGGCCTTCAGTCTGGCGGACGGATCGGTGAAGTGGTCGGTGCAGACGGCCGAGAGCTACGTCGCTTTCAAGGAACCGGCCGTCTTGGACGACGTGCTCTACATTGCCGACAGTGGCCGCTCCCTGCGGGCTCTCGATCCCCGTACCGGTAAGGAGGTATGGAAGTCGGAAGCGCTCGCCGAGGCGAATCTCATGGTGCCACGGCAGTATGTGAAGGCGGGCGATGTCCTGTACGCGGCCACGGACCTGGACGAGCAGGGCGGTGTGATCGCCATCGACGCGAAGACCGGTGCCGTGCGCTGGACGTTCAACGATGGATCCGGTGACTACCACGCCTGGTTGGTGGCAACGGACGGGAAGCGGGTGTTCGCCCTGCACGGCAAGAAGCTTCACGCGTTGCCCATCTGACGCCTGTATGCGAAGGGCATCTGGGGTGTCCGTCATCCGTGGATGTCCGCTTCGGTCCAGAGGGTCTTGCCATGGGTCGGTGCAGTGTGCCGCCATGCGTTGCCCCGTTACGTTCTTCGTGGCGCCGCGATGGAGCCTCCGGCCTTGGGACGGGCTTGTCCATGGCAACTGATCCACGCATCACGTCCGCCGGCCGCAGTAGCCGGATACGAAGACACTGCTCGGGCTGCGCGGGCTGGGCGGTCAGCCCGCGCCCGCGGCGGTTTCGACCCGGTTCTGTCGGACAGTGCTTCGAGTATGCACGCGGCAGCGTGCTCGGGCACGGGGCAGCGGAAGCGGGGCAGCTTCATGCGTAGTCCGCCCGTCCGAGCGGGGAGTGGGACCTAGTGACCGTGATCGCCCATAGGACGAGGTCGTCCTGGCCGTCGGCGGCCAGGACGACCGTCCGGTGGTCCTCGACGGCGAGGGAGGCGAGCGGGAAGCCGCAGTCCGCGGCCGGGGAAGCGGGGGCGTACGCCGTCCGTGGTGAAGGCCGTCGCCGTCCCCGCCGACTACTTCGCGCAGCTTCGGCGGGTGATGATTCAGACGGACGACCTGATCGGCCCCCGGCACGTCCTTCCGGCCCTTCAGCAGCACCTGTCCGCTCTCGCTGCTCGCCGCAGGGCGGCTCGCGGCACGCAGGCCTTCAAGCTCCTTGCGCTGGAGACCCGATTCGAGGAACCGGCCGGCTGATTGGCCCAGGACATCGGCGACGAGCGGACCGCCCACGGGCACACCGCGAGGGCCCTCGACACCTCCCACGTCACCGGCGACACCGACCTCACCGCGTACGTCCTCGGGCGCAAGGCGCAGCTCGCCGTCGACACCGGCCACCCCGCCGATGCCCTGGGTCTCGCCTCGGCCGCCCGGCGTACCGCACGGCCCGGCAGCCGTCTGGAAGTCATCGCAGTCCTGCACGAGGCGCACGCGCACGCGATACTCGGGGACGGTGACGAAGCAAACCGCCGGTACGACACCGCGTTCCGTCTCCTCGGACGCGCCGATGCCGACGGCGTCTGGGGGTCCTGGCTCGACGCCGCGTACGTCAGCACCGCACGTGCTCGATCCCTCGCCGCGCTCGGAGCGTACGAGGAAGCCGCCGTCGGCTTCGACAGAGCCATCGCCGCCCTTCCCGCTACGTACCGACGCGACCGCGGCGTCTACCTCGCGCGCGCCGCCCGCGCCCACGCCGAGTACGGAGACATAGGGCTCGCCGCCCGAATCGGCATCCAGGCCACCGGTATCGCTGCCGAGACCGGCTCCGCCCGCATCATCGGACAGCTCGACCGACTCGACCGAACGCTCGCCTTCGCGCCCCGTGAAGAGGGCGTCGCCGAGTTCCGTGCCGCACTCGACCGCATCGTCCTCCACCCCGCCTGAAATCCGCGACGCCGGGCTCCGCCGCGTCGTCACCGCCTGGCGCGAGCCCGACACCTTCGTCCCCGGCGCCGACGGGACGGAACTTCTCGAAGAGGCCGGTGTCGTCGTCATCGAGCTGCCCGACCAGGCTGAGACCGCCCAGGCGCCCAACCAGCACCTGCTCTGACGCCGCCGACGGGCAACACGCCTCGACGTCTCCGAACGAGGGCGGATACCCATCGCTCCGAGCCCTCGCCGCGTTCAGGCGGCCTCGTACTCGTGCGCCCTCACTCCGCGCCACTCCACCCATCGGGGATCATCGAGCAGCTCCTCGGCGTCCTCCAGGCCGGCCCGTCGGAGAAATTCGACGACGTCTCGGTCGCTGTGGGCGAGTCCGAGGATGCCGCCCTGGCGGACCGTAACCCTGCGGCCGCCGGTCGGCGAGGGTGGGTGGACGACTATCGGAGCGATGCTCATGCCTCCAGGGTGCACCCGCTCAGGCGCGGACGCCGAGCTCGGCATCCGCACGGCAGATCTGGCACGGGGGCGACGTCGGCGACGCCCCCCACGCACACATCACCTCAGCAAAGCCGTCGCGTGCGCCCACGCCCTCTCTGACGACGGTGCGGCCCTCCGCACGCACCAGCACCTGCAACGGCAGCAGCAAGGATCATCACCTGACTGCACGTCAGATGAGTCAGCAAAAGGTCAGCATCGATCCGACCAAACCCTGTCACACGTGCCTGAACCCGAGACTCCGCTCGGTGCCTCCCGCACCCAGCAGGCCCCTGATCCCCGACCACAAGACAGGCAGCGGATCAAGGGTCCCGCACGGCGGCCGCCGGTTGGAGTGCGGCTCACCCGGACATACGTTTCCCCAGGTCAGCGCACTCGTCCGCGCGGCTTCAGCGGGGTGGCGGGCAGCTCCGGGGCGGTCAGGCGCTCACCGTCGTAACCATGCACCTCGCCGAACCGTGAGCCCTTCTCCCAGTCCTCTCGCGCCTGCACGATCTCGTCACCGGATCGGCCGACGAAGTTCCACCACATGACGATCTCCTCCTCGAACGGCTCGCCGCCGAGGAGCATCAGTCCGGCGTCGGAGACCGCGCGGAGGGGAAGCTCGGTGCGGCCGCAGCCGAGGTAGAGCATGGAGCCGGGCAGGACCGGGACGCCGTCGACGTGGACCTCGCCGGACATGGCGAGGACCGCGTACTCGAAGTCGGGGTCCAGGGGGAGGCGCGTCTCCGTGCCCGAGGTGAGCGCGAGGTCGGCGCCGACGATCGGGGTGTACGTCGTACCCGGCGAGGCGGCGCCGTCGAGCTCGCCGAGGATCACCGTGGCCGTCAGGCCCGGGGCCGTGACCCGGGGCAGGTCGGCGTGGTGCTGGAAGTGCGGCTCCACATGGCGGTGGGCGTCGGGGAGGGCCACCCAGAGCTGCGCGCCGTGGAGGAAGCGGGCGTGCGGTCGCGGGCTCTCCTCCGAGTGGGAGATGGCCCGGCCCGAGGTCATCAGGCCCAGCTCGCGCGGCCGGATGGCCTGGAGGCTGCCGGTGGAGTCGCGGTGCAGGACCTCGCCGTCGTGGAGCCAGCTGACGGTCTGGAGGCCCATGTGGGGGTGCGGCGGGACCTGCATGCCCGGTTCGTCGGCGATGTCGTCGGGGCCGTAGTGGTCGACGAACGCCCAGGCCCCGACCATCCGGCGGCCCAGGTTCGGGAGCAGTCGGCGGACCTCGGTCGACTCACCGAGCTGGACGTGGCGGGGGCTGAGGAGTTCCCGTACCGGCTCGGCGACGACGAATCCGCGGCCGCCGCACACGGTCAGCGCGGCCTGACGATCAAGATTGCTCATGCTCAACCTGTTCCTGTCCGGAGACGGCCACCATTGTGGAATGTTCAACCATCTCGGTGTGTTGACGTGGTCGACCACCCCACAGGGTGGCAGATCCGGGCCTCGGGAAAGGGCGAGCAAGTGAGCGACACGTACTACGAGTTCGGAACGGCCGGCGAACGCTGGGACCGCGCCCGGCTCTTCTTCGACGCGAAGGAGTACGGAACCGCCGTCCGCATCCTCTCCGGACTGGTCGAGGAGCACCCGGAGCAGACGGCCCAGCGGCTCCTTCTCGCGCGGGCCTACTACCACTCCGCCCAGCTCTCCCGGGCCGAGACCGAGCTGCGGGCGATCCTGGAGCGTGACCCGGTCGAGCACTACGCCCGGCTGATGCTCGGCCGCACCCTGGAACGCCTGGGGCGCGCCGACGAGGCCGCGCCGCACCTGCGGATGGCCGCCGCGATGGCGGGCGAGACACCGCCGGCCTGACGCGGTCCTGATACCCCCGTCCGGTATATTCGGCGGCTGGGAGGTCCTGGCCGTGCGTACACACCGAGCGGAACGCCGCAGACGAGCAGAAGGTGCCCTGGCGCGCCTTCTGCTCGTCGTCGTGCTCGCGCTCGGGGTGTTCCTGATGCACGCCGTCGGCCACCCCGAGGGTTCCGGCGGGGGTACGGGGACCGGCTCGGTCTCCGCCCACCACTCCGTCGCTCCCCCCGGTGACGACGGCTCCGACACCGGGCACGAGCCGGGTTCGGGGATGGACATGACCACCCTGTGCGTGGCCGTCCTCGCCGGCTGGCTGTTCGCGGGGCTCGTCAGAGCCGCGCTCGGCCGCCGTCCCGACTGGCTCGCCCCGCTGCTCGCGCGCCTGACGCCCGCGCTGGGGCCGCACGCGCCACCGCCCCGAGCTCCCGACCTCGCCCAGCTGTCCGTCCTGCGGATCTAGGCCCTACCGCCACCGCGGGCGCCCCGCGCTGCCCGTGAACGCCTTCGGCCTGCCCTTTTCCGTCTGTACGACCAGCACACGAGGTATCACCCATGCGTTCCTTCACCCATCGCACCGCCAGGAAGTTCGCCCTCGTCGGCGCCGCCACCGCGACCGGGCTGCTGCTCACCGCCTGCGGCACGGACGACGGCACGAGCGGGATGGACCACGGCGGCGCTACGTCCGCCACGGCGTCCGCCTCCGCCACGGCGTCCGCCTCCGGTTCCGCTTCGGCCGCCCCGTCCGGCGCCGCTTCCGGCTCCGGCGACCCCGCGGCCGCTCCCGGTGCCTTCAACGACGCGGACGTCATGTTCGCGCAGATGATGATCCCCCACCACGAGCAGGCCCTTGAGATGGCGAAGCTCGCCGAGGGCCGGGCCGAGGACCCCGAGGTCAAGAAGTTGGTCACCGCGATCGAGCAGGCCCAGGACCCGGAGATCCAGAAGATGAAGGCCTGGCTCAAGGGCTGGGGCAAGCCCGAGTCCGCCGGTCACGGCGCCGGCGGCGGGGGCGGTCACGGCATGGCCGGGATGATGTCCGAGGAGGACATGAAGGACCTCGCCGCCGTCAAGGGCAAGGCCTTCGACCGCAAGTTCGCCGAGCTGATGATCGCCCACCACGACGGCGCCGTCGACATGGCGAAGGACGAGCAGAAGAACGGCGAGAACCCCACCGCCAAGGCGCTCGCCGACGACGTCGTACGGACCCAGTCCGCCGAGGTCGCCGCCCTGAAGAAGGTCCTCGACCGGCTCTGATCCGGCCCGGCTCCCCCTGACCCGGCTCCCCTTTCCCGTCCGCACACGGCGAACGGCGTACGGACACGTCCGCGCGCCACGGGCGGCTCGTCCCTCTCCGGGACGAGCCGCCCCGCCGCCGTACCCCTGCTCCCTGGCGAAAGAACGATGACCACGCACTTCTCGCGCCCACCTGCCTCCGCTGCAGCCCTGCCCCTCGCCCTCGCCCTCGCCCTCGCCCTGGCCCTCGCCCTCACCGCGTGCGCGTCGTCCGGCGAATCCTCCGGTCGGTCCTCCGGCGCCAGGACCCCCGGCGCCGGCCCCGCCGCGCCCCTCAGCCACATCCACGGGCTCGGACTGCGCGGCGAGAGCCTCTACGTCGCCACCCACCAGGGCCTCTACACACCCGGCGCCGACGGCGTCACCTGGGACGACCGCGCGGCGCTGCGCGCCCTCGACATCGCCGTCTCCCCCGCCGACCCGGGGACGGTCCTCGCCTCCACCGAGTCCGGCGTGGCCCGCAGCACGGACGGCGGCAGGACCTTCGCCCCCGGTGCGGGCCGGGTCCTCGCGTACCTCTCGTGGGGTGCCCCCGGCGCACTCTTCGGCGTCGATCCCGACGGCGTCCTCTTCCGCGGTACGGGCGGGGGCGCCGGCTGGACCCGGGTCTCCGCCATGCCGGGCGGAGCCCCGCAGGCACTCACGGTCGTGGACGCCCGCCGCCTGCTCGTCGCGACCGGGGACGGGGTGTACGAGTCCCGGGACGCGGGTCTCACCTTCGAGCGCCGGATGGCGGTGAGGACCGCGGACGGCGGCCACTGACCGGCACCACCGCCGTACGATCCCCACCCGGGTCGAAGCCCGTCCGTGTGCTCCCCGCTCAGCGCTCCACGACCACCTCGCCGCCCACCACGACCGTCTCCGCCACCGTGCCCGGGATCTCCTCCGGGGCGATGCGCAGGATGTCGCGGGAGAGGACGACGAAGTCGGCGAGCTTGCCGACGGTCAGCGAACCCCGCTCGTGCTCCAGGAAGTTCGCGTACGCCGAGCCCATCGTGTAGCCCTCGACCGCGGTCTCGACGTCGATCGTCTCGCCCGCCGTCCACGCCTCCCCGCCGCCGGGCGGGCGGCGGGTCACGGCGGCGTGGATGCCGACCATGGGGTCCATCTCGGCGACGTTCCAGTCGCTGGAGAGGGCGAGGACGGCGCCCGCCTCGCTCAGGCTGCGCAGCGGCCAGGCCTTGTGCCAGCGGTCGGGGCCGACGTTCTCCGCCCAGTCCTGGCCCGGTCCCGCGATGTCCGGGGCGGCGTGCCGGGGCTGCATGCAGGCGACGACGCCGAGTTCGGCGAAGCGCGGGGTGTCGGCCGGGTCGAGGCACTCGACGTGGACGATCTGGTGGCGTGCGTCGCGCGGCCCGTTGGCCGCGCGGGCTCGTTCGACGGAGTCGAGCACGGTCCGGATGCCCCGGTCGCCGGTGGCGTGGACGAAGCACTGGAAGCCGCGCGCGTCGAGCCGGGTGAGCAGCTCGGCGAACTCCTCGGGCGGGTAGAAGGTGTCGCCGCGGTGGTGGGCGCAGCCCGCGTACGGTTCCAGGAGGGCGGCCGTACGGGGTTCCACGACGTCGTCGATGTACAGCTTGAGCGGTCCGACCCGCAGCCTGTCGTCCGCGAACTCCTTTGCCACGGCCTGGAATTCGTCCAGGTAGCTGTCGGTCGTGCCGCGCGGGTGGAAGAGCGCGGCGACGATCCGGGAGCGCAGTCGGCCCTCGGCGCGGGCGCGCTGGAAGAGGGCGAGGTCGTCGAGGGAGTTCTGGGGTTCGACCACGGTGGTGATGCCGAAGGCGATGGCGTCGTCGAGGCTCTTGACGAGCCGGCCGTACTGCCGGTCCGGCGCGGCCCACGGGACGCCGAGGTCGCGCAGGGCGCGGTGGCCGGCGCGGGAGAGCCCCTTGACCGCGAAGTCCTTGACGAATCCGGTCGGTTCGCCGGTCGTCGGGTCGGTGACGGCCCGCCCGAAGGGGAGGTCGGTGTGGTCGCGGTCGACGCCGAGGCGACGGAGGGCGGCGGTGTTGAGCCAGGCGGTGTGGACGTCGTAACTGAGGACGAGGGCGGGGGTGTCGCCGGTGGCCGGGTCGAGGTCGGCCGCGGTGGGCATCCGCCCGCCGGGGACGGCGGAGTAGTCGAAGGCCTCGGCCTCGATCCACTCGGCCTCGGGGTGCGCGGTGTGCCAGGCGCGGATGCGGTCGTGGATCGCGTCGAGGGTGCGGGCGCCTGCGAGCTGGACGCAGGCGTCGTCGGAGCCGAGGCGGACGTGGTTGTGGGCGTCGACGAAGCCGGGCAGGACGAGTCGTCCGCCGGCGTCGAGAATCCGGGTGCCGGGCCCGGCCCAGGCGCGTGCCTCCGCGTCGGAGCCGATCCAGACGATCCGGCCGTCACGGACGGCGAGGGCCTGGGCCTCGGGGAGCGCGGGGTCGACGGTGTGGATCCGCGCGCCGGCGAGGAGGAGGTCGGCGGGGGAAGGCGTGGCGGACGGGCCGGGGGAAGGCGTGGCGGACGGGGCGGTGGAAGGCGTGGCGGACGGGGCGGTGGAAGGGGCGGTGGTGCCGTTCATGCGGGGTGACTCCGTGACGTACGTACGAGGGGTGTGCGGGCGGTTTCGGGGCGCCCAGGAGGCTCAGGGGTGGACCGGCGTGACCGTCCGGCGCGCGAGGAGCACGTACACGAGCGCCGAGACTCCCGCGCCGAGCACGGTGAGGTCCGCGCCGCCGAGCGGGGCGACGAGCGGGCCGGTCCACAGCTCGGAGTCGCAGGTCAGCGCCGAGAAGAGCAGGCCCGCGAGGAGCGCTATCAGGCCGGGCGGGTGCCAGCCGGAGCGGTACCAGTAGGCGCCGCCGGTGCTCACGTGCAGTCCGGCGGAGTCGTACGTGCAGCGGCGGAGCACCATGTCGGCGAGGAAGACCCCGCCCCAGGGGGCGAAGACGATGATCAGGAGGGAGAGGAAGGAGAGGAGCGAGGTGGTGAAGTCGGTGAGGAAGAGGGCGCCGAGGGAGCCGGCGGCCGTCACGGCGGCGCTGATGACGATGGCGCGGGCGCGGCTCCAGGGGATGCCGAGGACCTGGAGGTTCAGGCTCGACGAGTAGAGCGTGATGATCGAGTTGGTGACGGAACCGCCGAGGACCAGGGCGAGGAAGAGCGGCTGGAACCAGCCGGGGAGCAGGCTCTCGGTGCCGGCGACGGCGTCGGTCATGTCGACCTGGGTCGCGGCGGCCACCCCGGCGACCCCCAGAGCGACGGAGGAGACGAAGCCGCCGAGGGCTCCGCTCCAGGTCACGGCCTTGAGGGAGGTCGCGCGGGGCAGGTAGCGGGTGTAGTCGGCGGGCATGGGGAGGTACGAGAAGGGGCCGGCGAGCATCACGACGAAGGCGAGGCTCCAGCCGGCGGCGCCGGGTGCTGCGGAGGGCGCGGAGGTGTCGGCGCCGGGCAGGACGAGGACGAGGAGGGCGGCGAACCCGACGGCGAGGACATAGGCCATCCAGCGTTCGGCGAACTGGACGGTGGCGTGGCCCCAGAGGGCGACGGCGAAGGTCAGCGCGAGGGTGATGCCGAGGGCGAGGGCGCGGGTGCCGGAGCCGCCGCTCCAGCCGAGGTCGGCGAAGAAGGCTTCGAGGGCGAGGGTGCCCACCACCGTGTTCACGATGGTGTAGCCGATGCTGACGATCCAGTTGAGCAGACCGGCGGGCCAGTTGCCGCGCAGGCCGAAGGCGGCGCGGGAGATGACGAGGGTGGCGGTGCCGGTGCGGACGCCGCTCAGACCGGCCGCGCCGATGGCGAGGAAGGAGAGGCCGCCGATCACGACGACGGCGATGGCCTGCCAGAAGGAGAGCCCGAAGGCGACGGCGAGGGCGCCGTTGATGACGTAGGTGAAGGTGAGGTTCGAGCCGAACCAGAGCCAGAAGACGTCCTTGGCGCTGCCGTGCCGTTCGGCGTCGGGGATGGGGTCGATCCCGTGCTCCTCGACCTGGAACACCTCGTCCCGGGTCGTGGTCGCCGTGGTCCCCGTGGCCCCAGGCGTCGTCTCGTGTCCGAGCACACCGCACCTCCTGTCGTGAACGCTGCCGTGAACGTCGTCGACGTCGTCAACGTCGTCAACGTCGTCTTGAATGACGTTCTAAGTTCTTGAATGGCATTCAAGATGTGCGATGAGTTCCGGCCACGTCAAGGCCTACAGCGGTTGCGATTAAGGTCGAACCGGCAAAGGCACGGCGCATCGGCGGAACGGAGACAGTGGCGGTGGCAGGGGCGGCACGACGGCGGGACGGGCACGTCACCCAGGAACGGATGCTGGAGGAGGCCATGACGGCGATCGCCGAGGACGGCCTCTCCTCGCTCACGATGTCGGCGCTCGCGGAGCGGCTCGGCACGAGCGGCGGCCACATCCTGTACTACTTCGGCAGCAAGGACCTGCTGCTGCTCGCCGCCCTCCGGTGGAGCGAGGCCGCGCTCGCCGAGGAGCGCCGCGCGCTGCTGTCCCGGCGGATCACGGCCGAGCGGAAGCTCGACCGGTTCCTGCTGCTCTATCTGCCGCGCGGGCCGCGCGATCCGCGCTGGACCCTGTGGATCGAGCTGTGGGCCCGTACCCCCGGCAACAATGCGCTCGGCGAGGCCCAGGAGGAGCTGGACCGGGGCTGGCACGAGGACCTGGAGGCGCTGCTGGCCGCCGGCGTCGCTCGCCGGCGCTTCGCCCCGCTCGACGCGGCGGCGCGCGCCTCCGAACTCCTGGCCCTGCTCGACGGGTTGAGCACCCGGGTCGTGCTGGGCCAGAAGTCCGGCCGTGATCCGCGGCCCGCCCTGGAGGTGGCCCGCTCGGCGGTACGGGCGTTGGTCGTCCCGTACGCCCCGGGTGCCGGCGACATGCCGTAGGGGGCGACTCCTTGACGGTTCGTCAGCCCCGGTAGGCCTCAAGGAGGCGCAGCCACGCCTCGCTCAGCGTCGGGTACGACGGTACGGCGTGCCACAGGCGGGTGATCGGGACCTCTCCGACGACCGCGACCGTCGCGGAGTGGACCAGCTCGCCGATGCCCGGGCCGACGAAGGACGCGCCGAGGATCACCTCGCGGTCGAGGTCGACGACCATCCGGGCGTGCCCCCGGTAGCCCTGGGCGTAGAGCCCGGCCCCGGCGACCTGGCTCATGTCGAGGTCCACGGCCCGGACCCGGTGGCCGGCCCGCTCGGCCTCGGCGAGCGAGAGTCCGACGGCGGCGGCCTCGGGGTCGCTGAACACCACCTGCGGCACGGCGGCGTGGTCGGCGGTGGCCGCGTGCGGGCCCCAACTCGACTCGTCCAGGGTCCCGGTGCCCGTCGCGCGGGCGGCGATCGCGGCCCCCGCGATCCGGGCCTGGTACTTGCCCTGGTGGGTCAGGAGCGCGCGGTGGTTGACGTCCCCGACGGCGTACAGCCAGTCGGTGCCGGTGACCTTGAGGCTGTCGTCGACGTCGAGCCAGGAGCCCGGCTTCAGGCCGACCTTCTCCAGGCCGATGTCCTCGGTGCGCGGGGCCCGGCCGGTCGCGAAGAGCACCTGGTCGCCCTCGACGTGGTCGCCGCCCTCCAGGACCACGGTGACCGGTCCCGTGCCGCCGTCGCGCACCACCGCGCTGACCGAGACGCCGGTACGGATGTCCGCGCCGCGCGCGGTGAGTGCGGCGGCCACGTGCTCGCCGACGAACGGTTCCATCCGCGGCAGCAGTCCCCCGCCCCGTACGAGCATCGTCACCTTCGACCCGAAGGCGTGCCAGGCGGTCGCCATCTCGACGCCCACGACTCCCCCGCCGACCACGATCAGCCGCCCCGGCACCCGGTCGGAGCTGGTCGCCTCGCGGCTGGTCCAGGGACGCGCCCCGGACAGGCCGGGCAGATCGGGGAGGACGGCGCGGCTGCCGGTGCAGACGGCGACCGCGTGGCGGGCCGTGAGGACGTGGCGCTCGCCCTCGGGGCCCGCGACCTCGACCCGGCGCGGGGCGAGGAGACGGCCGTGGCCCCGGAAGATCCGTACGCCGATCGAGTCCAGCCAGTCCACCTGGCCGTCGTCCGTCCAGTCGCCGACGACCTCGTCCCGGTGGGCGAAGACGTCCAGGGCGTCGAGGGGGCCGTAGACCGACTCGCGCAGGCCCGCCACCTTGCGGGCGTCGGAGCGGGCGATCACCGGGCGAAGGAGGGCCTTGCTGGGCATGCAGGCCCAGTACGAGCACTCGCCGCCGATCAGCTCGCTCTCGACGATCGCGGCGCTGAGGCCGGCGGCCCGTACCCGGTCGACGACGTTCTCCCCCACCGGGCCCGCCCCCAGGACCACCACGTCGTACTCGTGCGCGTGCTCGCTTTCCACCGTTCGTGTCATGGGTGACAGTCTGGCTCAGCGGTGCCGGACAGCACGGCTCACTACGCCGATGTGCGGATCGAGTCCCCGGCGGGGCAGGCGGGCGTCCCGGAGAGGATCGCGGCGCCTCAGGGAGAGACCCGGTCCTGGAGGGCCGACTGCCAGGCGGGAGCGGGGGTGACGGGCTTGCTCTCGGGGCGCCGGCCTCCCTGGGCGAAGAAGTCGACCAGGGGAAGCAGGGCCGCGCCGACCGTGACCGCCTCCGGACCGAGGGTGCCGAGGCCGATGCCGGTACGGCTGGCCGGGTACTCCAGGGCGTACTCCCGTGCGTAGCCGGACACGGTTTCCAGGAAGCGGGTGCCGAGCTGGAGGCCGGCCCAGCCGCCGACGAGGATGCGCTCGGGCTGGAAGAGGTTGATGAGGTCGGCGAACCCGGCGCCCAGGTACTCGGCGGTCTCCGCCAGGACGGCGAGCGCCGTGGCGTCGGGCTCCGTCCCCGGTTCCACCGGGTACGCCGCCGCCAGCATCGCCGTCAGGGCCGTCTCCTCGTCCGCGCCCGCCGGGGGCACCCCGCCGGCCTCCCGCCACCGCTCCAGGAGGGCTTCGGCACCGGCGTACGCCTCCAGGCAGCCCTGGGCTCCGCAGCGGCAGCGGCGCCCCCGGACCCGTACCGTCAGATGACCCCACTCGATCGCCCGGCCCGGCCCCATCGGGTCCGTGACCACGCACGCGCCGACGCCCGAGCCGAAGAGGACCACCACGGCGCTGTGCGCGCCCCGGCCCGCGCCGAACCACATCTCGGCCTGGCCGAGGGTCTTGGCACCGTTGTCGATCCAGTACGGGACGTCCTCGGGCAGATCGACGGCGGCGCGGAAGAGGCGTTCGAAGGGGACGGCGTCCCAGCCGACGGTCTGGCCGTGCACGACGGCACCGTCCTCGGCGTCGCGGGCGACGATGCCGGGGACGCCGACGCCGACGCCGATGAGGCGGTCGGCGGGTACGTCCGCGGTGCGCAGCACCTCAGCGATGCCCTCGCGGAGGTGGTCGACGACGAGGTCGACGTCGTAGCGGGCGGTGCGGGGTCCGGAGCAGGCCAACGGGCGTTCGGTGCGGGCCAGTTCGGTGAGGGTGAGGTCGAAGAGCTCGATCCTGACCCGGGTTTCGCCGATGTCGACGCCGATCATGAAGCCGCTGGCGGGGCTGATCCTGACGAGGGTACGGGGGCGTCCGCCGGCGGAGTCGACGCTGCCGGCCTCCTCGACGAGGCCGTCGGCGACGAGTTCGGCGACCACGTTGCTGACGGAGCCCGAGCTGAGTCCGGTCGCCGGGCCGAGCATGAGGCGGCTCATCGGTCCGTCGAAGTACAGCCTGCGCAGAACGGCGGTGCGGTTCTCACGCCGCAGGTCACGCACCGTGCGGCCAGTTCTCGCGTGCACTTTGGTCCCCGTCTCTGAAGTCGTTCGTTGCAACATACCCGCAGCACAAGCCTTGACGCGACCTTCTCATGGAGTTTAACTCACATCCTAAATTAAGCCGATGTCACGGCGAGGCCTCCAGAAGCTCAGCCCATCGGCACGCCCCCCTCGTCCCTGAAAGGGCCCAGGAGCCATGCGCAGAATCAGAGCCGCTGTCACCGGTGCCGTCTCCCTCTCCCTCGCCTTCACCGCCACCGCCTGCGGCGGCGGTGAAGGGAGCGAGTCGTCGCCGAAGACCCTCACGTACTGGGCCTCCAACCAGGGCGCCAGCCTGGAGGTCGACAAGAAGGTCCTGCAGCCCGAGCTCGACCAGTTCGAGAAGGAGACGGGGATCAAGGTCAAGCTGGAGGTGATCCCGTGGTCCGACCTCCTCAACCGCATCCTCACCGCCACCACCTCCGGGCAGGGCCCCGACATCCTCAACATCGGCAACACCTGGAGCGCCTCGCTCCAGTCCACCGGCGCCCTCCTGCCCTGGGACGCGAAGAACCTGGAGGCCATCGGCGGCAAGGACCGCTTCGTCGACTCCGCGCTCGGCTCCACCGGCGTCCCGGGCAAGGACCCGGCCGCCGTTCCGCTCTACTCGATGGCCTACGCGCTCTACTACAACAAGCAGATGTTCAAGGACGCGGGCATAGCCGAGCCGCCGACCACCTGGGACGAGGTGATCGCCGCCGGAAAGAAGCTCAGCAAGGACGGCAAGGCGGGCATCGGGGTCGAGGGCTCCAACCTCTCCAACAACATCCACCAGGTCTTCGTCCTCGGCAAGCAGCACGGTGCCGACTTCTTCACCGCCGACGGCAAGCCCGACTTCACCTCCGACGGGGCGGTCGCCGCCGTCAAGCAGTACATCGACCTGATGGCCGCCCAGAAGATCGTCGCCCCGGGCAACGCCGAGTACGCCCAGAACCAGTCCCTCAGCGACTTCGCCAAGAACAAGACCGGCATGGTCCTCTGGCAGACCCCGCAGCAGACCTTCTCCTCCCAGGGCATGGGCCCGGAGGAGTGGGGCGTGGTCCCCGCCCCGGTCCCGTCGGGCAAGCCCGGTCAGGGCGCCCAGACCAACTCGATGGTCGCCGGCATCAACCTGGCCGTCTTCAAGAACACCAAGAACCTCGACGGCGCGCTGAAGTTCGTGAAGTACATGACGAGCGACGAGGAGCAGATCGTCCTCAACAAGGCGTACGGCTCCGTCCCGCCGGTCAAGAGCGCCCAGAAGGACCCCGGCTTCGGCGCCCCCTCGCTCGCCGTCATCCGCGACACCCTCGCCAATAGCGCCGCGGCCCTGCCGCAGGTCCCCGAGGAGTCGCAGTTCGAGACGGTCGTGGGCACCGCGGTCAAGGAGCTCTTCGCCGACGCCGCCGCCGGGCGTCCGGTCACCACGGAGTCCGTGAAGGCCAGGCTCGAAAAGGCCCAGCAGCAGATGCCCAAGAAGTAGGCCGCCCCACCATGACCGAAACCGCCGTCGCTCACCCGACCGAGCCGGCGGTGCGCAAGGCCACACCCGGAGAGGCACGCGCACCACGCCGCTCCGGGCGTCGCCGCATCGCACTGCCCTACCTGCTGCTCCTGCCCGCCCTGCTCCTCGAACTCCTCGTCCACCTCGTACCGATGCTCATGGGCATCGCCATGAGCTTCAAGGAGCTCACCCAGTTCTACATCCGGAACTGGAACGAGGCTCCCTGGTCGGGCCTGGACAACTACACCGTCGCGATCGACTTCGACGCCCCCGTCGGACAGGCGCTGCTGAAGTCCTTCCTGACGACGTGTCTGTTCACCGTCCTCTCCGTGGGCCTGTGCTGGCTCCTCGGGACGGCCGCCGCGATCTTCCTCCAGGAGAACTTCCGGGGCCGCGGCTTCCTGCGGACCCTGTTCCTCGTCCCGTACGCGCTGCCCGTCTACGCCGCCGTCATCACCTGGGCGTTCATGTTCCAGCGGGACAACGGCCTGGTCAACCACGTCCTCCACGACCAGCTCGGCATCGGAGACAGCCCCGCCTTCTGGCTCATCGGGGACAACAGCTTCTGGGCCCTGCTGATCGTCTCCGTGTGGAAGGGCTGGCCGTTCGCCTTCCTCACCGTCATGGCGGGACTGCAGAACATCCCCCGGGACATGTACGAGGCGGCGGCCCTCGACGGGGCCGGCGTGTGGAAACAGATCCGGCACATCACCCTGCCGTCGCTGCGCTCCGTCAACCAGGTCCTCGTGCTCGTCCTCTTCCTCTGGACGTTCAACGACTTCAACACGCCGTTCGTGCTCTTCGGGAAGGCGGCGCCCGAAGCCGCCGACCTGATCTCGCTCCACATCTACCAGTCGTCCTTCCAGACGTGGAACTTCGGCACCGGCTCCGCCATGTCCGTGCTGCTCCTGCTCTTCCTCCTCGTCGTCACGGGCGTCTACCTCCTGCTCACCAGCCGCGGAAGGAAGACCTCCGATGTCTGAGCACGCATCCCGGCGCGCGGCCCCGCGCTCCCCCATGGCGGCACCCCGCTCGTTCCTCTGGGCCCGGCGGATCTTCCTCACCCTGCTCACCGCCTTCGTGGTGCTGCCGGTGTACGTCATGATCTCCAGCTCCCTGAAGCCGCTGGAGGACGTCTCGGGCAAGTTCGAGTGGTTCCCCTCCGGGCTCACCCTCCGCCCGTACGTCGACATCTGGGAGACCGTCCCGCTCGCCGACTACTTCGTGAACTCGATCGTCGTCGCGGGCGCGGCCACGGTGTTCTCGGTGCTGGTCGCGATCTTCGCCGCCTACGCGGTCAGCCGCTACACCTTCCGCGGCAAGCGGGTCTTCACCGTCACGGTCCTCTCCACCCAGATGTTCCCCGGCATCCTCTTCCTGCTGCCGCTCTTCCTCATCTACGTCAACATCGGCAACGCCACCGGCATCGCCCTCTTCGGCTCCCGCGAAGGCCTGATCCTCACCTATCTGACCTTCTCGCTGCCCTTCTCCATCTGGATGCTGACCGGCTACTTCGACTCGATCCCGCGCGAGCTCGACGAAGCGGCCAAGGTCGACGGCTGCGGCCCGATCAGCGCGCTGTTCCGCGTCATCGTCCCGGCCGCGTCCCCCGGCATCATCGCCGTCGCCGTCTACGCCTTCATGACCGCCTGGGGCGAGGTCCTCTTCGCCTCCGTCATGACCAACGACACCACCCGCACCCTCGCCGTCGGACTCCAGGGCTACGCCACCCAGAACGACGTCTACTGGAACCAGGTGATGGCCGCCTCCCTCGTGGTGAGCGTCCCCGTCGTCGTCGGGTTCCTGCTCCTCCAGCGCTATCTCGTCGCCGGCCTCACCGCAGGTGCGGTCAAGTGACGTCCCTCTCCACACCCATCACGAAGAGGTTCCCCGTGTCCGAATCCACCGATTCCCGCACCACGCTCGACCTGGAGGCCTTCCCGCCGGACTTCGCCTGGGGCACGGCCACCTCCGCGTACCAGATCGAGGGCGCGGTGGCCGAGGACGGCCGTGCCCCCTCCATCTGGGACACCTTCTCCCGCGTCCCCGGTGCGATCGACAACGGCGACCACGGCGACACCGCCTGCGACCACTACCATCGCTGGCCCGAGGACATCGCCCTGATGAAGGGCCTCGGCACCGACGCCTACCGGCTCTCCGTCGCCTGGCCGCGCATCGTCCCCGGCGGCGACGGCCCCGTCAACGCGGCCGGGCTCGACTTCTACGACCGGCTCGTCGACGGACTCCTCGACGCCGGCATCACCCCCTCCGTCACCCTCTACCACTGGGACCTGCCGCAGGCCCTCCAGGACCGGGGCGGCTGGACGGTCCGCGAGACCGCCGAGCACCTCGCCGCCTACGCCTCCGTCGTCGCCGAGCGGCTCGGCGACCGCGTCACGCAGTGGGCCACCCTCAACGAACCTCTCTGCTCGGCATGGATCGGCCATCTGGAGGGGCGGATGGCCCCGGGCCTCACCGACCTCACGGCCGCCGTCCGCGCCTCGTACCATCTGCTCCTCGCCCACGGCCTCGCCACCCAGGCCGTCCGCGCCGCCGCCCCCGGCGTCCAGGTCGGCCTGGTCACCAACCACTCGACGGTCGCGCCCGCCTCCACCCGGCCCGAAGACCTCGCCGCCGCCGCCCGCGCGGACGGCCACACCAACCGCTGGTGGCTGGACCCGATCTACGGACGCGGCTTCCCCGCCGACATGCGCGAGCTGTACGGAGTCGAACTGCCCGAGAAGCCCGGCGACTTGGACGTCATCGCGGCCCCCCTGGACTGGCACGGCCTCAACTACTACTTCCCGGTGACCGTCGCCGACGACCCGACGGGACCCGTCCCGCACGCCCGCGAGATACGGCTCCCCGACGTGCCCCGCACCGGCATGGACTGGCAGATCGACGCGGGTGGCCTGGAGGCCTTCCTCCTGCGGCTCACCGAGGAGTACGGCGTACGGAAGCTGTACGTGACGGAGAACGGCTCGGCCTTCCCCGACACCGTCGGCCCCGACGGCGAGGTCCACGACCCCGAGCGCACCCGCTACCTGGAGCAGCACCTCGCGGCCTGCGCCCGCGCCCTGCGCAAGGGTGTCCCGCTCGCCGGGTACTACGCCTGGTCCCTCCTCGACAACTTCGAATGGGCCTACGGCTACGACAAGCGCTTCGGCCTGGTCCACGTCGACTTCGACACCCAGGTCAGGACCCTCAAGACGAGCGGCCGGCGGTACGCGGCCCTCGTCCGCGCCCACCGGGAGACGACCTCGGGCTGACCGGGTCCCCGTAGCGTGATCCGCCGGGAGGCCGCCCCGTGACCACGGGACGGCCTTCCGGTGCCCGGCACCGGGAGGTCAGGTGGACTCGCGTACGACCAGCACCGGTTCGAAGACCTTCGAGGCCGGCTCGGACCGGGCGCCGTCGAGCTGCTCGACCAGCAGCGTGGCCATCGCGGTCGCCATGCGCTCCACCGGCTGGCGCACGGTGGTCAGCTGCGGGCGCGCCTTCCGCGCCGCCACCGAGTCGTCGAAGCCCACGACGGCCACCGTGCCCGGGACGGAAACCCCCCGCTCGCTCAGGTACTGACAGGCGCCCTGGGCCATCAGATCGTTGGCGGCGAACACGGCGTCGATCTCGGGATGGCCCTTCAGGAGCCTGGCCATGGCGCGCCGGCCGCTGTCCACCGTGAACCGGCCCCGTACGACCGGGACCGACGCCACCCCGTGCGCCGCGATCGCCTCCCGGAAGCCGTCGAGGCGTTCGTCCGCCGTGGGGGCGGTGGCCGGTGCGGCGATGACGGCCGGGCGCCGCCGGCCGGTGGCCCAGAGGTGCTCGGCCGCCAGACGCGCGCCCGCGGGGTTGTCGAGGTCGACGTAGCCGCACCGCTCCCCGTCGCGGGGGCGGCCGAACAGCACCGTGGGCAGGCCCGCCGCCATCAGCATCGACGGGAGCGGGTCGTGCTCGTCCAGCGGCACGACGAGGGCCCCGTCCGCGCCGCCCTGCCGCAGGTACTCGACGAGTTGGGCCCTTGCCTGCTCGGACTCGGCGACGAGCAGCACCGGCTGGATCGCCCGGCGGCGCAGGACCGGCAGGACGCCGTCCACCACGCGTCCGAAGAACGGGTCGGAGAACACCCGCGCGGTGAAGGACCTGCCCGTGGCGGAGAGCACCAGGGCGACCGTTCCGGTGCGCCGGGTGACCAGGGAACGGGCGGCCTGGTTGGGCGTGTAGCCGATGCGGGCGATGGCGTCGCGCACGCTCCGCTGGATGTCGGGAGCCACGTTGCGCACGCCGTTGACGACGCGGGACACCGTCGCGCGCGATACCCCCGCCTCACGTGCGACGTCTTCCAGAGTCGGTGCTCGATTCCCCACCCACGCACCTTAACGGTGCCGTGTGTCCGGTGGGAGGACGGTCCACGGCCACCCGGAACCCGTTGAGGTCGACACTTAATGAAAGCCAAAAGAAAAGTCATGTCACACGCCTTGACCGTCAACTCGCCCTGCGGGCAAGGTTTCGGAGAGCGCTCTCCCACATTCCCCCCCTGTATCCAGAGGAGACCCCATGTCTTCCGTCGGGTCCCCGCCGGTCTTCCGGCGACCCGCCTCACGCGTCCGCCGGACCACCGTCGGCGCACTTGTCACCGCACTGGCCGGCAGCCTGCTCGCCCTCGCCCCCGCCACGACGGCACAAGCGGCACCCACCCTGCTCTCCCAGGGGAAGACCGCGACCGCCTCCTCCATCGAGGGCGGCGCCTTCTCCGCCTCCGCCGCCGTCGACGGCAACCTCACCGGAACCCGCTGGGCCAGCGCCTGGCAGGACGCCCAGTGGATCCAGGTCGACCTCGGCAGCAGCGCCACGCTCAGCCATGCCGTCCTCACCTGGGAAGCGGCCTACGGCAAGAGCTACGACATCCAGGCGTCCGAGAACGGCACCGACTGGCGCACCGTCACCTCGGTCACCGGCGGCGACGGCGGCACCGATGACGTCACGCTCTCCGGCACCGGCCGCTACATCCGGATGAACGGCCTCACCCGGGCGACCGGATACGGCTTCTCCCTCTGGGAGTTCCAGGTCTACGGCACCACCGGCGGCACCGGCCCGACGCTTCCCGGCGGCGGCGACCTCGGCCCCAACGTCCACGTCATCGACCCGGCCACGCCCGGCATCCAGGCCAAGCTGGACCAGGTCTTCCAGCAGCAGGAGTCGGCCCAGTTCGGCAGCGGCCGGCACGCCTTCCTCTTCAAGCCCGGCACGTACAACGGGCTCAACGCCCAGATCGGCTTCTACACCCAGATCGCCGGCCTCGGGCTGCGCCCCGGCGACACCACCATCAACGGTGACGTGACCGTCGACGCCGGCTGGTTCAACGGGAACGCCACCCAGAACTTCTGGCGCGGCGCCGAAGGCCTCACCCTCAACCCGGTCAACGGCACCAACCGGTGGGCCGTCTCGCAGGCGTCCTCCTTCCGCCGGATGCACGTCAAGGGCGGCCTCAACCTGGCGCCGAACGGCTACGGCTGGGCCAGCGGCGGCTACATCGCCGACTCCAGGATCGACGGTCAGGTCGGCAACTACTCCCAGCAGCAGTGGTACACCCGCGAGAGCTCCATAGGCGGCTGGTCCAACAGCGTCTGGAACCAGACCTTCTCGGGCGTCGAGGGCGCCCCGGCGACCTCCTTCCCGGAGCCCCGCTACACCACGCTCGACACGACGCCGATCTCCCGCGAGAAGCCCTATCTCTACCTCGACGGCACCGAGTACAAGGTCTTCGCACCCGCCAAGCGCGTCAACGCCCGCGGCACCAGCTGGGCCAACGGCACCCCACAGGGCGAGTCCGTCCCGCTGAGCCAGTTCTACGTGGTCAAGCCCGGCGCCACCGCCGCGACGATCAACCAGGCGCTGGCCCAGGGCCTGCACCTGCTGTTCACCCCGGGCGTCTACCACGTCGACCAGACCATCAACGTGAACCGGGCGAACACCATCGTGCTCGGCCTCGGCCTCGCCACGATCATCCCGGACAACGGCGTCACCGCCATGAAGGTCGCCGACGTCGACGGTGTCCGGCTCGCCGGCTTTCTGATCGACGCCGGCCCGGTCAACTCCCCGACGCTGCTGGAGCTCGGCCCGCAGAACTCCTCCGCCGACCACGCCGCCAACCCCACCACCGTGCAGGACGTCTACATCCGCATCGGCGGCGCCGGCGCCGGCAAGGCCACCACCAGCATGGTCGTGAACAGCGACGACGCCATCATCGACCACACCTGGGTGTGGCGCGCCGACCACGGCGAGGGCTGGGGCTGGGAGACCAACCGCGCCGACTACGGCGTCCGGGTCAACGGCGACGACGTGCTCGCCACCGGCCTGTTCGTCGAGCACTTCAACAAGTACGACGTCGAGTGGTACGGCGAGCGCGGCCGCACGATCTTCTACCAGAACGAGAAGGCGTACGACGCCCCCAACCAGGCCGCCATCCAGAACGGCACGACGAAGGGGTACGCCGCCTACCGGGTCGACGACTCCGTGAACACCCACGAGGCGTGGGGCCTCGGCAGCTACTGCAACTACAACGTGGACCCGACCATCGTCCAGGACCACGGCTTCAAGGCCCCGGTCAAGCCCGGGGTGAGGTTCCACAGCCTCCTGGTGGTGTCCCTCGGCGGAATGGGCCACTACAACCACGTCATCAACGACACCGGGGCGTCCACCATCCCCGCCGGCACCTCCACCGTGCCGTCCACCGTCGTCTCCTTCCCCTGACGGTCCCGCCGGGACGCCCCGCCGTGCGGTGCGTCCCGGCCCCCGCACCCCTTCCGAGCGGCGCCCAGTCCCCGCCGCGCCGCCCGGGAGGCGATCCCCTCCCCGTCCCGTACTCCGTCCAGGAGCCGCCATGACCGCGACCACCACCCCCACGGCACGAAGGCGCGCCCGCATCCGTACGACCGCCTCGCTCGTCTCCGTCGGGGCCCTGCTCGCCACCGCCCTCTCCTCCGCCACGGTGCTGACCGCGGCGACCGCGGCCGCAGCCTCAGCCGCCGCCGAGACCCTCCTCTCCCAGGGGAAGACCGCCACCGCGTCCTCGGCCGAGGGGGAGGCCTGGAAGGCGTCCGCCGCGTTCGACGGCGACCTCACCGGAACCCGCTGGGCCAGCCAGTGGACGGACGCCCAGTGGATCCAGGTCGACCTGGGCGCCCGTACGGACGTCAGCCGGGTCGTCCTGAACTGGGAGGGCGCCTACGGCAAGGCGTACGACATCCAGCTCTCCGACAACGGCACCGACTGGCGCACCGTCAAGTCCGTGACCGCGGGCGACGGCGGCACCGACGAACTCGCGCTCACCGGCACGGGCCGCTACGTGCGCCTCCAGGGCGTCACCCGGGGCACCGGCTACGGCTACTCCCTGTGGGAGTTCCGGGTGTACGGCGGCGGGACCACCCAGCCCGAGCCGGGCGGCGCCGTCCGCGTCACCGGCAGCCAGGGCGACTGGCAACTGACCGTCGGCGGGCAGCCGTACACCGTCAAGGGCGTCACCTGGGGCCCCGCGATGGCCGACGCCCCCCGTTACATGCCGGACGTGAAGTCCATGGGCGTCAACACCGTCCGCACCTGGGGAACGGACGGCGGCACCAAGCCGCTGCTGGACGCCGCGGCCGCCCACGGCGTCAAGGTGATCAACGGCTTCTGGCTCCAGCCGGGCGGCGGGCCGGGCTCCGGCGGCTGCGTCGACTACGTGACGGACAGCGCGTACAAGAGCACCATGCTCACCGAGTTCGCGAAGTGGGTCGAGACCTACAAGTCCCACCCGGCCACCCTCATGTGGAACGTCGGGAACGAGTCCGTCCTCGGCCTGCAGAACTGTTACGGCGGCACCGAGCTGGAGGCCCAGCGCAACGCGTACACGACCTTCGTCAACGACGTCGCCAAGAGGATCCACTCCATCGACCCCGACCACCCCGTGACCTCCACGGACGCGTGGACCGGCGCCTGGCCGTACTACCAGCGCAACGCGCCCGACCTCGACCTGTACTCGATGAACGCGTACGGCGACATCTGCGGGGTCCGGCAGGACTGGGTGGAGGGCGGCTACACCAAGCCGTACATCATCACCGAGACCGGGCCCGCCGGCGAGTGGGAGGTGCCCGACGACGCCAACGGCGTCCCCGACGAGCCCACCGACGTCCAGAAGGCCGAGGGATACACCAAGGCCTGGAACTGCGTCACCGCTCACCGGGGCGTCGCCCTCGGCGCGACCGTCTTCCACTACGGGATCGAGCACGACTTCGGCGGCGTCTGGTTCAACCTGCTGCCCGACGGCCTGAAGGGCCTCTCGTACTACGCCCTCAAGAAGGCGTACACCGGTTCCGTCACGGGCGACAACACCCCGCCGGTGATCGGCGACATGACGGTCACCCCCGCCGGATCCGCCCCGGCCGGCGGCGAGTTCACGGTCCGCGCCGACGTCCGCGACCCCGACGGCGACCCCGTCACCACCAAGATCCTCCTGAGCGGCAACTACGCCAACGGCGACAAGCGGCTGATCGACGCGCAGTACCGCTCCCTCGGCAACGGCACCTTCGCCGTCACCGCCCCCGAGAAGCTCGGCGTGTGGAAGGTCTACGTACAGGCCGAGGACGGCCGCGGCAACGCCGGCATCGAGACGAAGTCCGTCAAGGTCGTCGCCCCGCCGGTCGTCGGCACCAACATCGCCCTGAACCGGCCCACCACCGCCTCCTCCGCGCAGGCCTCCTACGGCGACTGCCCCTGCCCGGCGACCCACGCGACCGACGGCAACACCACCACCCGCTGGGCCAGCGACTGGAGCGACCCGCAGTGGATCCGGGTCGACCTCGGCTCGGTCCGTTCCTTCAACCGCCTCCAGCTGGTCTGGGACCCGGCATACGCCCGCGCCTACGAGGTCCAGGTCTCCGACGACGGCGACACCTGGCGGACCATTCACACCACCACGACGGGCAACGGCGACATCGACACCGTCGAGACCGGCGCCACCGCCCGGTACGTCCGGCTCCAGCTCACCGCGCGCGGCACCGGCTGGGGCTACTCGCTCCACGAGTTCGGCATCTACAGCTGACCCCCTGAGGAGAACGAGGAGACCACCATGAGAATCCGCGGCCGGACCCTGTCCGCCTTACTGCTCGCCACCGCCCTGGGCATCTCCGCCCTGACCGTCGACACCTACACCGCCGCCACGGCCCATGGGGAGACCACCGCCCCGGCCGGCGGCGCCCACGGGGCGCACGCGGCGGGCGCCGCCAAGGCCCACGTCATGGGGGCCTCCGCGCTCCCCTCGGCGGACGACGCCGACGGCGACGGCTACATCCCGGCCGTACCCCAGGTCACCGGGGTGACCCCGTCCACGGCCACCCCGCCCCCGGCCTACCATCACGAGTTCCAGGCCGGCTGCTCCGTCACCCACACCGCGCCGGACGACCCGATCGTCTACCCGGGCCAGTTCGGGAAGTCCCACGACCACACGTTCATGGGCAACACCTCCACCGACGCCGCCAGCACCACCGCCTCGCTCTACGGAGGCAGCACCACCTGCAAGGCGCCCGCGGACGCCTCCGCGTACTGGATGCCCTCGCTGTACAAGGGCGACCAGAAGATCCTGCCCGTCGGCCCGCAGGTCATCTACTACAAGGCGGGCGTCACCGACTACCGGAGCGTGCGGCCCTTCCCCAAGGGCCTGCGGTACGTGGTCGGCAACCCGATGCAGACCGCCCAGGAGTTCCGCGGCCACAAGGGCTTCGTCGAGGGCTGGGAGTGCGGTGACAGCTTCTTCAACACCGACATCCCGGCGAGCTGTCCGAGCCGGCCCGACGTCCAGCTCAACCTGCGCATGCAGGCACCCAGTTGCTGGGACGGCCGGTACCTCGACACCCCCGACCACAAGAGCCACATGGCCTACCCGGTGGTCAAGCCCGGCACCAACGACAACATGTGCCCGGCCTCCCACCCGGTCGCCCTGCCGATGATCGAGTTCAAGATGGCGTGGCCGGTCAACGGCGACATGAGCCAGGTCCGCCTGGCCAGTGGCCGCGGCTACTCCTTCCACTACGACTTCTTCAACGCGTGGGAGGAGCGCACCCTCAAGGCCCTCGTCGACCACTGCATCGTCGGCGGTCTGCAGTGCGACACACGGGGCTTCGACCTGTACCGCCCCGAACGCGGTGCCGTGCTGAACGCGGACCACCGCCTGCCCTGAGCCGTCTCCCGTACAAGAGCCGGTCGCGCATACGGCCCCGTCCCGCACACGGCCCGGACGCCCGCGAGGGCGCCCGGGCCGCTTTCCCGTCCGCCCCCCGGCACCCGGAGGAACCCGTGACCGCCCCCGCCCCGTCCGTCACCGCCCACCACGACGCGCTCATCGACCTCCTCCCCCCGCACTTCCGCTTCGGCGCCGCCACCTCCGCCTTCCAGATCGAGGGAGCCACCGACGAGGACGGCCGCACACCGTCGATCTGGGACACGTTCTGCCGTGTCCCCGGGGCCGTCGACAACGGCGACACCGGAGACGTGGCATGCGACCACTACCACCGCATGCCGGAGGACGTCGCGCTCCTCGCCGACCTCGGGCTCGACACCTACCGGTTCTCCGTCTCCTGGTCCCGGGTCCAGCCCCACGGACGCGGCTCGGTCAACCCGGCCGGCATCGGCTTCTACGACCGCCTCGTCGACGAGCTCCTCGCGCGCGGCATCACCCCCTGGCTCACCCTGTACCACTGGGACCTTCCCCAGGAGCTCCAGGACGCCGGCGGCTGGCCCGCCCGCGACACCGCCCACCGGTTCGCCGACTACGCGGAACTCGTCCACGAGCGCCTCGGCGACCGCGTGACCCACTGGACCACCCTCAACGAACCGTTCTGCTCGGCCGTCCTCGGCCACGTCGAAGGCGTCCACGCACCCGGCGGCCGCTCCTTCGCCGACGGAGTGCGCGCCGTGCACCATCTGCACCTCGCCCACGGACTCGCGGTCCAGCGCCTGCGCTCCGCCGCCCGCCGGCCCCTCGACCTGGCCGTCACCCACCTCCTCGGCACCAGCCGGCCCGTCACCGGCTCCGAGGCCGACCGCGAGGCCGCACGCCGGGCCGACGCCCTCGGATTCCGCTTCTACCTCGACCCGATCCTGCGCGGCCGGTACCCGCGGGACCTCGTCGACGACCTCGCCGCCCACGCCGTGGAGATCCCCGTCAGGGACGGCGACCTGGAGATCATCAGCAGCCCCGTCGACACCCTGGGCGTCAACTACTACCGCTCGATGCGCACATCGGGAGTCGACGAGGACGGCGCCACCACCGACGCACACGGGATCCCCGTCACCAGGAACGTGCCGCACGGCGGCCTGCCGGTCACCGGCCTCGGCTGGGAGGTGATGCCGCACGACCTCACCGACCTGCTGCTGCGCATCTCCCGCGACTACCCCGGCACGCCGATGGTGGTCACCGAGAACGGCGCCGCGTACGAGGACGTGCCCGACGCCCACGGCTTCGTCGAGGACGCCGGCCGCACCGCCTACCTCGCGTCCCACCTCGCCGCCGTGGCCGAGGCCCGCACCCGCGGCGCCGACGTCCGCGGCTACTTCGCCTGGTCGCTCCTGGACAACTTCGAGTGGGCGTACGGCTACGACAAGCGCTTCGGGCTCGTCCGCGTCGACTACGCCACCCAGTCCCGTACGCCCAAGCGCAGCGGCCTGTGGCTGCGCGACACGGCCCACCGCGTCCGCGCGCACGGGTCCTGATGGCTGGTAACGAGGCCGTGTTCGTCGGCTCGCGGGGTTAGGCTCGGCATGACGCCCTAGTGTTCCCGTGCCGTCTCGGGAATCAGCCAGGATTCCACCATTCACGCACGTCGGAGGCAGACAGCATGAGTACCGTAGAGCTCACCAAGGACAACTTCGACGAGGTCGTGAGCGGGAACGAATTCGTCCTGATCGACTTCTGGGCATCCTGGTGCGGTCCCTGCCGTCAGTTCGCGCCGGTCTACGACGCCGCCTCGAAGCGCCACGAGGACCTGGTCTTCGCCAAGGTGGACACCGAGGCGCAGCCGGAGCTGGCGGCGGCCTTCGAGATCCGCTCGATCCCGACGCTGATGATCGTGCGCGACAACGTGGCGATCTTCGCCCAGCCCGGAGCCCTGCCGGAGGCCGCGCTGGAGGACGTCATCGGTCAGGCACGGAAGCTGGACATGGACGAGGTCCGCAAGTCCGTCGAGGACGCCCAGCAGAAGTGATCCACCGCGAGGGGGGTACGGGAGCCGCTCCCGTACCCCCCTCGCGTGCTGTCCGGGGGCTCAGCGCCGTACCCCCGTCGCGTCGCGTGCCGTCCGGGGGCTCAGCGCTCCAGGACCAGGGCGAGGCCCTGGCCGACGCCGATGCAGAGGGCGGCGAGGCCGGTGCCCGAGCCGGCCGCCGCCAGCTGGTGGGCGACCGAGCCGGCGAGGCGGGCGCCCGAGGCACCCAGCGGGTGGCCGATGGCGACGGCTCCACCGCGAGGGTTCACGATCTCGGGATCGAGTTCCGGCCATTCCGCGAGGCAGCCGAGGGACTGGGCCGCGAAGGCCTCGTTGAGCTCGAAGGTCCGCAGGTCGGCGAAGGAACGACCCGACTTCTCCAGGGCCCGCCGGACCGCCTCGACCGGGCCGAGGCCGAAGAGCTGGGGCTCGATGCCGGTGACGGCTGACGTACGGATCCGGGCGAGCGGCTCCCGGCCGGTCTCGCGCAGCCCGTCCTCGTCGACGAGCAGCAGGGCGGCGGCGCCGTCGTTGAGCGGCGAGGAGTTGCCCGCGGTGACCGTGCCGCCCTCGGGGCGGAAGGAGGGCTTCAGCTTGGCGAGGGCCTCCATGGACGTGGAGTCGCGGATGCACTCGTCGCGGGCGAGCTCCACCCCCGGGTACGGGACGACCTCGTCGTCGTAGAGCCCCTTCGCCCATGCCTCGGCCGCCTTGCGGTGGCTGGCCAGCGCGAAGGCGTCCTGCTGCTCGCGGGTGATGCCGTGCTTGTCGGCGATCAGCTCCGCGCCCTCGCCGAGCGGGACCGTCCACTCGGCGGGCATGCGCGGGTTCGTCATGCGCCAGCCGAGGGTCGTGGAGTGCAGCTGCTGGTGGCCCGCGGGAAAGGCCCGCTCGGGCTTCTGCAGGACCCAGGGGGCGCGGGACATCGACTCGACGCCACCGGCGATCGCCACGGAGGCGTCGCCGAGGGCGATGGCGCGGGCCGCCTGGATGACGGCCTCGAGACCGGAGCCGCAGAGGCGGTTGACGGTGACGCCGGGGACGGAGACGGGCAGCCCGGCGAGCAGCACGGCCATCCGCGCCACGTCGCGGTTGTCCTCGCCGGCGCCGTTGGCGTCGCCGAAGTAGACGTCGTCGACGCGCGCCGGGTCGAGCGCCGGAGTGCGGTCCACGAGGGCCCGGACGACGTGCCCCGCGAGGTCGTCGGGACGGACCGGGGCGAGGGCGCCCCCGAACTTCCCGATCGGGGTGCGGACGGCGTCGACGATGTAGACGTCGCGGATGCTCATCGGTTCTCTCCCACGTGACCTTCGGAACGACTCTGTTCGCCTGGTGCCCGGACTTTCGCCCTGAAGACTTTCGTCCTGGCGCGCGCGCAGAGTCTCTGCCCGTCGGACCGCCCTGTCAACGGGCCCCTTCGGGACAGGACGCCCCTGGTCAGTCGCGCCCCGCCGGGCGGGCGAGGGCCGTGAGGCCGTAGTCGAGCTCGCGTCCGTCGACGAGCAGCGCCTCGACGGTGCGCGTCTCGGGGTCGATGTCGGCCCTGATGCCGTGGCCCTCGTAGATCGGGTAGCCCGACTCGCCGTGTCGCCCGGTGGCCTCCACGACGGCCGTGCGCACGGCGCTGTCCGTCACGGCGGCGCCGCCCCGGTCCTCGACGTGCGCGGGCACCAGCAGGATCTCGAAACGCTGCGGAACTGTGCTCATGCATCGACGCTAAGCGCTCGGCCGCCCGCCCGCCGGACGGCTGCTCCCCGGACAGCGACTCCCCGGACAGGCGCTCACCCGACCGCTGCTCAGCGGACCGCCGCTCAGCTGGACTCGCGCCGCACGACCTGCGAGGCGAGGAGCGAGCGGGTGCGGGGCGGGACCTCCGGTTCCCGTACGGCCCGGTCGACCAGTTCCGCGAGTTCACGCCCGAGCACCATGTCGATCCGTACGGTGCTGAGCCGGGGCCGCAGCAGCCGGCCGAGCAGCAGGTCGTCCGCGCCGACGACGGCGGTCTCCTCCGGCACGGCCAGGCCGGCGTCCTGGAGTGCCCGCATCAGGAGCATCGCGTACTCGTCGTTGTAGGCGAAGACGGCGTCGAGGCCGAGCTCCCGCCAGCGTCCCGCGAGCGCGGTCGCCGACTCCTCGTCGTACCGCAGCGGCAGGGGTACGACGGTGGCGTCGGTGCCGCGGACCGCGCGCCGCGCGCCTTCGAGGCGGGGGCCGGAGAACATGTCGAGGCCCGGCTCCTCGGGGATGACGACGCCGATCCGGCGCCGGCCGCTCTCCACGAGGTGGGCGGTGGCCACCTCGCCCACCCGTCCCTGGTCCATGACGAGGGCGTGGGTGCCCTCGACGCCCTGGGTTCCGAGGGTGATCACGGCGCGTGCCCCGGACCTCTTGAGGATCTCGACGCCCTGCCCGGTCAGCCGGACCTCGCCGAGCGAGACCACGGCCACCGGCCGGAGCTCGGCCCAGGCGCGGGCGGCCTCCTCGCCCTGCAGGCCGACGCTGCCGTACTGCACCACCGTGTAGTCGAGGCGCCGCAGGGCCCACTGGAAGTCGTTGAAGAACTGGCTGTACAGCGGCCCGACCGGCACGTGGGAGGTCGGCAGCAGCACCATCCGGCTGTGGCCGGCCCGCAGGCTGCGGGCGGCCGCGTGCGGCACGTACCCCAGTTCCTCGGCGGCCTCGCGCACCCGGCGGCGGGTGGGCTCGCTGATGCGGACGGCCGAGGTGTTGTTCAGGACGTACGAGACGGTGGCCCGGGAGACGCCCGCGAGACGGGCGACGTCGGCGCTGGTCGGGACCGCGCGCCCGGTGGGGCGTTCGGGGGTGTGTTCGGTTGGCTGACTCATCGCTTCGGCATCTTTCCAGAACGATCCGGCCCAGGGTCTGGCGGATGGCCGGAAACGGGTGCTACACAATGCTCACACGTGTCACTGACACGTGTAACTGACTCGCTCGATCCGCTTCTCGCCCCCTCGTCGGGCGATCTCCCCAGGAGGGCACCGTGGCCCTTTCCTCCCCCGGCTCCACCGCCCCAGGCACTGGCGCACCGGGTCCCGGCTCCCCCGCGGCCGGCCGGCCGACCCGTGGGCTGCTGACCCTGCTCCTCGCCGGGAACACCGCGATGTACGCGTTGTACATCGGCGTCCCCGGGCTCCTCCTCGCGCTCCAGATCGAGGAGATCGACCCGGCCGACAAGGTGGCCAACTTCGGTCTCGTCTCCGGCATATCCGCGATCTTCGCCACCGTCTTCAACCCGGTCGCGGGTGCCCTCTCGGACCGCTCGGGCCGCCGCAACCCGTGGATCCTCGCCGGCGGTCTGCTCGCGCTGCCGGTGATGCTGCTCCTCGGCAGCGTCGACACGATCCTGCTGGTGACCATCGCCTGGTGTCTCGGCCAGGCCGTGATGAACACCTACCAGGCGGCCCTGACCTCCGTGGTGCCCGACCGGGTCCCCCTGGCCGCCCGGGGCAAGGCCTCGGCGGCCGTCGGCCTCGGTCTCCCCATCGGCTCGACCATCGGCGCCCTGATCGGCGCCGCCTTCTCCGAGGACTACCGCACCGGCTATCTCGTGTTCGGCGCGATCGTCGCGGCCACCGCCGTGCTCTTCACGACCTGCGCCAGGGAGCGGCGCATGCCCGCGAAGGCCCCGCTGCCGGTGAAGGAGCAGCTCGCGGCCTTCGGCAGCGCCCTCGGGGACCACGACTTCCGCTGGGCGTTCATCGGCCGGGCCCTGCTGGTCCTCGGCTATTTCGCGGTGGCCGGGTTCCAGCTGTACATCCTGAAGGACCACACCGACCTGCCCGCCGGGCTGAGCCCCGAGGAGGCGGTGGCGATCCTCATGCCGGCCAACTCGGTCGCCATGGTGGTCTCCACCGTGCTCGGCGGCTGGCTGTCGGACCGCCACGACCGGCGCAAGCTCTTCGTCGGCGCCTCGGCGGCGCTCGCGGCCGTCGCCCTGCTCATCCCGGCCGTGTCGTCGAGCTGGACGGCGATGCTCGCCTTCTCCGTCGTCAACGGCCTGGGATTCGGCTGCTACATGGCCGTCGACACCGCGCTGGTGACCATGGTGCTGCCGAAGGCCGAGGACGCCGCCCGTGACATGGGTGTCCTCAACGTCGCCAACGCGGGACCCCAGATCGTCGCCCCCTTCGTGGCCTCGCTCATCGTCTCGCTCAGTGGCGGGTACACGGCCCTGTTCCTGGTCGCCGCCGTACTGTCGGTACTCGGCGCGCTCGCCGTGCGCCCCATCCGCAGCGTGCGCTGACCGCGTCCGGCGCCCGCCCAGCACCGTCAGAAAGGCCGCACCGTGCTGCTGCACACGACCACGTGGGGTTCGGGCGACCGGATCGCCCTGCTCGTCCACGGCCTCATGGCCGACCACCGCACCTGGCGGCGGGTCGGACCGGCGCTCGCGGAGCGCGGCTACCGGGTGATCGCCGTGGACCTGCGGGGGCACGGCCTGAGCGGGCGCGCGCCGGGGCCGGCGGCGTACCGGCCGGAGGACTACGCCGACGATCTCGTCGAAACCCTTCCGGCCGGTGCGGAGTTGGCGGTCGGCCACTCGCTCGGCGGGCTGGTGCTCGCGCGGGCCCTCGACCGGCTCGGGCCGGCCCGCGCGGTCTACTCGGACCCCGCCTGGCACCTGGGGGCGGGCCCCGACGGCTATCGCGCCGAGCTCTTCGTCCGCGGGAAGACCATGACCCGTGAGCAGATCAGGGGCTTCAACCCGCATTGGCCGGACGTGGACCTCGACACCGAGATGGCCTCCGTACGCCTCTGGGACGAGCGATCGGCGTACGGCCTGCGGGAGTTCGTGGGGACGGACCTGTGGCCGACCCGCGCCGCCGTCCCCTCGCTGGTCACGCTCGCCGACCCGAGCGTGCTGGTCTCCCCCGACGCGGCCCGGATGCTGGCGGGCCGCGGATTCACCGTCCGTACGGTGGAGAAGGCGGGTCACACGATCCACCGGGACGACTTCGACGGGTTCATGTCCGCGCTGGACGACTGGATCTGACGTACCGTTCAGCCATGGACGACGCGTCGATGGACTCCTCGATGGTGGGACTGCTCGGCCGGGTGACCGGCACCGTCGGGCCCGGTCTCGTCGGTGAGGTGATCGTCCGGATCCGGGGCGGCGCCGAGCACTTCCTCGCCCATCCGGCCTCTCCGAAGGAGCGGATCGGCGTCGGGACGGTGGTGATGGTCATGGAACATCTCCCTCCACGCACCGTCTATGTCACAGCCGCGTACGACAGTTGACGCAACCGTTGAGTGGCGAGGGTCACAGGCGCACACTCCCTTCACCGGATCCGCACCGGCTCCGGTGAAGGGGGACCTTGTCCATGGGCATCGGCATTCTCGCGGGCGTCGTCGTCGGCGCCTTCGCCGTTCTCATCATTGTCTTCAAGATGATGTGGCGCGTCGCGGAACCCAACGAGGCGCTGATCATCTCCGGCTCCAACCACAAGAACGAGGGCCTCGGCGCGGGCATGGGGTTCCGCATCGTCACCGGGCGCGGCACGCTCGTCCTGCCGGGTGTGCAGGCGGTGCGCAAGCTCTCGCTCGACCTCAACGAGACCCAGCTGTCCGTCGAGTGCGTCACCCACCAGGGCATTCCGCTGAAGGTCCGCGGTGTGGTGATCTTCAAGGTCGGTGACGACTTCGTGTCGATCGCCAACGCCGCCCGCCGCTTCCTCGACCAGCAGAAGCTCATGAGCGAGCGGGTTCACATCGTCTTCGCCGGTCATCTCCGCGCCATCGTCGGCGGGTTGACCGTGGAGGACATGATCCGTGACCGGGAGAAACTGACCGGGCAGGCGCGGTCGGCCTGTGGCACGGAGATGGAGAAGCTCGGTCTGATCGTCGACTCGCTGCAGATCCACGAGATCGAGGACCCGACCGGGTACATCAAGAACCTGGCCGCCCCGCACGCGGCCGCCGTCCAGCGCGACGCCCGGATCGCGCAGGCCGAGGCCAACCGGCGGGCGACCGAGGCCGAGCAGCAGGCCGCGGCGCGCATGTCGGAGGCGACCCGCGACAGCGAGATCCTCCAGGCGGGCTACCAGGCCGAGCGGGACCAAGCGTCCGCGAAGGCCCGGCAGGCCGGTCCGCTGGCCGAGGCGGCCTCCCGCCAGGAGGTCGTCGTCCAGGAGACCCGGGTGGCCGAGCTGGAGGGACACCGCAAGGAGCAGCAGCTCCAGGCAGAGGTCCGCAAGCCGGCCGACGCGATGGCGTACGAGACCCGGACGCTGGCCGCGGCCGAGCGTGACGCCCGGATCTCGGCGGCCGAGGCCGACGCGAAGGAGACCGAGCTGGCGAGCGCGGCCAAGGCGACGGCGACCCGGCTCACCGGTGAGGCGGAGGCGGCGGCGCAGCACGCCAGGGGGCTCGCGGTCGCCGAGGCGACCCGGGCGAAGGGTCTGGCGGAGGCCGAGTCGATCAAGGCGCGTGCGGCGGCGCTCGCGGAGAACCAGGAGGCCGTGGTCGCGCAGCAGCTGGCCGAGAAGTGGCCGGAGATCGTCTCCGCGGGCGCGTCGGCGTTCGGGAACGTGGACCAGATGGTGCTTCTCAACGGTGCCGACGGCATGGCGGACGTGTTCGCCAAGGCGCTGACCATGGGCGGGACCGGACTCGGTCTGGCCCGGCAGCTGCTCTCCACGATGAACCCGGCCGCTCAGGAGCGGCTGGGCACGGGTGTGCCTCCGGCGCCGCGGGCGCCGGAGGAGAGCATCGAGATCAAGGTCGGCGACGGGGAGTAGCCGACACACGGCAGGAGGGGATACGGGTCGGGGCCCGGTGCCGTCATGGCGCCGGGCCCCGGCCTCGTGCGCCCGTCAGTGCTCCCCGCGCCTCGCTCGGTGCTCGCTCGGCCCGTTCGGCCCCTTCGGCCCCTTCGGATCAGTTGTGGCCGAACTTCCGTTCCTTGCGGTGCGAGGCGTGCTCCACCAAGGGCATCGACGTCTCGGTCTTGGGAGCCGCCGAGGGCCCTTCCTTCGTGGTCGCCTCGGTGCGGTGCTCATGGCCGCCGGTACGGGCTCCCCGGTTGGTCCGGGTCTGTTTCTTGCCCACGATCGTGCCTCCCGTGACGGGTGTCGGACGGTGGTCCGTATCCCCTCAGCCTGGCACGGGGGTGTGAGCACCGCATGTCAGGCGGCGGCCGCCCCGACGACCCGGGCGAAGGCGGCCCGTGTCGGCGTGCCCGGGGCTCGGTCCAGTACCGCGAAGACGATCTCCTCGAAGTGGCCGGCGAAGCGGCCGTCCCCGGTGAGCAGTGCCATGAAGGCGCCGGCGACCTGTTCGGGGTCGTTCTGGAAGACGCCGCAGCCCCAGGCGCCGAGTACGAGCCGCCGGTAGCCGGTCGCGGCGGCCGTCTCCAGGACCCGTTCGGCGCGGGACGCGAGGACGGCCGGCAGCCGGTCGGCGAGGGCGGGGGTGCGGCGGCGGACGACCCCGGCGTTGGGTGCGGGCGAGGTGAGGAAGCCGACGGTGAAGAGCTCGGCGAGCAGGGCGCCGCGGTCGTCGCGGAAGACGGGTACCCGGGGCGAGTGGATGACCCGGTCGGTGTAGAGGACGTCGCGGTCCTCGCGGTGGTGGGTGTAGTAGTCGGGGGCGCGGAGCAGGGTGGCGTGGAGGGCGGAGGAGCGGCAGAGGGCCTCCTCCTGGGCCTGGGCGCCGTTGAGGTAGCCGCCGCCGGGGTTGCGGGCGGAGGCGAAGTTCAGGACGGCCACGGGGCGGGTCGCGTCGGCGGCGGTCATCCGCCGGGCGGCGGCGAGGCTGCTCTCGCCGGTGACGTCGAGGGTGGGCGTCCGGTCCGTGTCGGGGGTGACCGTGACGGGCTCGGGGCCGTGGAGGCGGGTTCCGGCCAGGGCGGCGGCGAGGTCCTCGGCGACGGAGACGGTGCGGCCGTCGGGGGCCTGGTAGTGGCCCGCGGCGACGATCTCCTCGGTCTGCCGCGCGATCGCGCGCAGTCGTGCACTCATGCCCTCAGGATGATCGTTTCGTCCCCGCCGGGACAACGGAATTTCCCGGGGTCCCGCCGGGTCCGGGCAGGCCGTGGCCCGGGTGGTTACCGGCCGGGTGGGGGCGCGTGGGGCGCGTTCGGCGGCGTCGGGGCGCTCTTGCACGCCGCTCGGCGGTGGCTTTAGGTGGAACCAGAACTTCCCGGGGCCGGTCCCGACGGCCGGCTCGACGACCAGGAGGTGTACGGATGTCGTCCAGCGGCATACGGCGCGGCGAACCCCCTCTCGCGGAGGCGGAGGCGGAGGAACTGCTGCGATGTATCTGCTTCAAGACCGGCCCGCCCCGGACCGTGGGGGTGGAGCTGGAATGGCTGGTCCACGAGCTGCGTGACCCCAGGGTCCCCGTCCGGCCGCCGAGGCTCGCGGCGGCCCTCGACACCGTACGGTCGTTGCCGCTGGTGTCGTCCCTGACCTTCGAACCCGGTGGGCAGCTGGAGCTCAGCTCGCGCCCGGCCGGTTCGCTCATGGAATGTCTGGACTCCCTCGCCGCCGACCTCCGGGCGGTACGGTCGGCGCTCGGACCGCTCGGCCTCACCCTCAGCGGATACGGGGTGGACCCCTGGCACTCGCCGCGCGGCCGGGTGCTCCACGAGCCGCGGTACGACGCCATGGAGGCCGCGCTCGACCGGACGGGCCCCGCCGGGCGGGCGATGATGTGCGACTCGGCGTCGGTGCAGATCTGCCTGGACGCGGGCCTGGAGGAGCCGGGGCCGCTCGGTTACCACCGGCGCTGGCAGCTCGCCCATCTCCTCGGCGCGGTGCTCGTGGCGGCCTTCGCCAACTCCCCGCTGCACGGCGGCCGTCGTACCGGCTGGCGCTCGACGCGGCAGGCCCTGTGGACGGAACTCGACCCCCGGCGGACCCTCGCCCCCCTGCCGGACGGGGAGCCGCGCGCCGAGTACGCGGCCCACGTCCTGGACACCCCGGTGATGTGCGTGCGGGCCGACGAGGGGCCGTGGGCGGTGCCGGAGGGGATGACCTTCCGCGATTGGCTGCGCTCGGGCCTGCCCCGGCCGGCCGACGCCGACGACCTGCGGTACCACATGACGACGCTCTTCCCGCCGGTGCGGCCACGCGGCCATCTGGAGCTGCGGATGGTCGACGCCCAGCCGGGCCCCGACGGGTGGATGGTGCCGGTGGCCGTGACGACGGCGGTCTTCGAGGACCCGGCGGCGGCGGAGACCGTGTACCGGGCGGTGAAGCCCCTCGCGGAGCGGGCCGGCTACGCCCCCGCCCCGCGCAACCCGCTCTGGCTGGCGGCGGCCCGGGACGGCCTGGCCGACCCCGAGCTGCACTCCACCGCCCTCGCCGTGTTCGCCGCGGCCCTTGAGGCGCTGCCCCGGATCGGGGCGAGCGAGGAGGTGCGGCGGTCCGTCGCCGCCTTCCACGAGCGGTACGTGGTTCCCGGGAGCTGCCCGGCCGACGACCTGGAGGTGCTGACGTCATGACGGAGACCCGGACCGAGCTGGACGCCGAGGCCCTGCGCCGGCACGCCCTGGACGCCCTGACCGCCGCGCGGGCCCGTACGGCGCTGCTCACCTCCTGCGTCGAGGACGGTGAACTCACCGCCCAGCACTCCCCCTTGATGTCTCCACTGGTCTGGGACCTGGCGCACATCGGCAACCAGGAGGAGCAGTGGCTGTGGCGGGCCGTCGGCGGGCAGGAGGCACTGCGGCCCGAGATCGACTCGCTCTACGACGCCTTCGAGCACCCGCGGTCCGCCCGTCCCTCGCTGCCGCTGCTCGCGCCGGGCGAGGCCCGGACCTACGCGGCGGACGTACGGCTGCGCGTCCTCGACGTGCTGGAGCACGCCGAGTTCGACGAGCGTCCGCTGCTCCGCGCCGCCTTCGCCTTCGGCCTCGTCGCCCAGCACGAACAGCAACACGACGAGACGATGCTGATCACCCATCAGCTGCGGAAGGGACCCGCCGCGCTGACCGCTCCCCCGCCGCCGCCCCTGCGGAGCGGCCCCCTTCCCGGCGAAGTCCTCGTCCCCGGTGGCCCGTTCACGATGGGGACCTCGGAGGAGCCGTGGGCCCTGGACAACGAGCGTCCGGCGCACACCCGGATCGTGCCCGCCTTCCACATCGACACCGTGCCGGTCACCAACGGCGCCTATCTCGCCTTCATGGCCGACGGCGGCTACACGGACCAGCGCTGGTGGCGGCCCGAGGGCTGGGCACAGATCAGGGAGCACGGCATCGCGGCCCCGCTGTTCTGGCGCCGGGACGGCGCCCAGTGGCTGCGCCGCCGGTTCGGGGTGACCGAGCCGGTGCCGGAGGACGAGCCGGTCCTGCACGTCAGCTGGTACGAGGCCGACGCCTACGCGCGCTGGGCGGGCCGACGGCTGCCGACCGAGGCCGAGTGGGAGAAGGCCGCCCGGTACGACCCGGACTCCGGGCGCTCGCGCCGCTATCCGTGGGGTGACGCCGATCCCGGTCCCGAGCACGCCAACCTCGGCCAGCGGCACCTGCGTCCGGCGGCCGCGGGCAGCTACCCGGAGGGCGCGTCGCCGCTCGGCGTACGGCAGTTGATCGGTGATGTGTGGGAGTGGACGGCGAGCGACTTCCTGCCGTACCCGGGGTTCACCGCCTTCCCGTACAAGGAGTACTCGGAGGTGTTCTTCGGCCCCGACCACAAGGTGCTGCGCGGCGGTTCCTTCGCCGTCGACCCGGTCGCCTGCCGGGGCACCTTCCGCAACTGGGACCTGCCGGTGCGCCGCCAGATCTTCTCAGGCTTCCGTACGGCCCGCAGCGCGGAGCTCGACTGATGTGCCGTCACATCGCCTACGTGGGCGAGCCGGTGGCACTGGGAGAGCTGCTCGTCCGGCCGGCGCACGGCCTGCTGCGCCAGTCCTGGGAGCCCCGTACACAGACCAGCGGTGTGGTGAACGCCGACGGGTTCGGGGTGGGCTGGTACGCCGAGGACGATCCGGTGCCGGCCCGGTACCGGCGCTCCGGCCCCATCTGGGGCGACCTCTCGTTCGCCGACCTCGCCCGGGTGGTGCGCTCCCGGGCGCTGCTCGCCGCGGTCCGCGGGGCGACCGTGCCGGGCGCCGACGGGGAGGCCGCCGCGGCGCCGTTCGCCGCCGGACCCTGGCTGTTCAGCCACAACGGCGCCGTCAGGGGCTGGCCGGACTCGCTCGCGCCGCTCGCCGCGACCCTCCCGGCCGGCGAGCTGCTCGGACTCGAGGCACGGACCGACTCGGCGCTGCTCTGGGCGCTCGTCCTGCACCGGCTGCGGTCCGGCGACCCGCCGGGCCCCGCCCTGGCCGACACGGTGCGGGAGGCCGCCGAGGCGGCCCCCGGCTCCGGTCTCACCCTGCTGCTCACCGACGGGTCGCTGATCGCCGCGACCGCCTGGGAGAACAGCCTCTGGTATCTGACGGGTCCCGACCGGGTGGTCGTGGCCTCCGAACCGTACGACGACGATCCGCGCTGGCGGGAGGTCCCCGGGCGCACGCTCGTGACCGCCACCCGCGCCGACGTCACCCTCACCCCGCTCAAGGAGCCCTCCGCGTGAGCCCGTTCCAGCTGACCCGCACCCTCGCCCCGGACGCCGCCGGCGCCGATCTGCGCGCCGATGTCCTCCACGGGCTCAACCGCTCCCCCAAGGAGCTGCCGCCGAAGTGGTTCTACGACGCCCGGGGCAGCGAGCTCTTCGAGGAGATCACCCGGCTGCCCGAGTACTACCCGACCCGGGCCGAGCGGGAGATCCTGAAAGAGCGGGCGCCGGAGATCGCCGCCGCCACCGGGGCCAGGACCCTGGTGGAGCTGGGCTCCGGTTCCTCGGAGAAGACCCGGTTCCTCATCGACGCGCTGCTGCCCGCCCTGGACAGCTACGTGCCGGTGGACGTGAGCGAGTCCGCGCTCACGGGAGCCGCGGAATCCCTGCTCGCCGAGCGGCCGGGGCTGCATGTGCACGCCCTGGTCGCCGACTTCACCCGGGGTCTCGCGCTGCCCGGGACGCCGGGGCCGCGCCTCGTGGCCTTCCTCGGCGGCACCATCGGCAATCTGCTGCCCGGCGAGCGGCGCACCTTCCTCCGCTCCGTGCGGGCGATGCTCACGCCGGGCGACGCGCTGCTGCTCGGCACGGACCTGGTGAAGGACGAGGCCACGCTCGTGACCGCGTACGACGACGCGGCCGGGGTGACCGCCGCCTTCAACAAGAACGTGCTCGCGGTGATCGACCGGGAGCTGGGCGCGGACTTCGACCCGGACGCCTTCGACCACGTGGCGGTGTGGGACCGCGAGCGGGAGTGGATCGAGATGCGGTTGCGGGCCCGCCGCGCGCTGACCGTGAAGATCCCTGAGCTGGATCTCGTGGTGCCGTTCGCGGCGGGCGAGGAGATGCGGACGGAGGTGTCCGCGAAGTTCCGTCAGGCGGGCGTCCGGGCCGAGCTCGCGGAGGCGGACCTCGACCTCGACCGCTGGTGGACCGACAGCGAGGGCAGGTTCGCGCTGTCGCTGGCCACCGCCCGCTGAGCGGCGGCCGCCAGGGATCGGCGGTCCTGATAGTGGCCGCCGGGAAGGGGCTCCCGGAGCCGGACGACGGCGGTGAGCCGGCGGGTGGAGACCACCCGCCACAGCGAGGAGCCGAGCGGGTCGGCCCCGACGTACGCGGCGGCGTCCGTGGGCCGGTAGTCGATCCGTACCGGCTGCACGGCGCAACCGGCGTCGAGGGCGGCCTGGAACGCGGCCGGGCGGAACCGGCCGCGTTCCCGTCCGCACCAGGTCGAGCCCTCGGGGAAGACGACCACGCGGCCGCCGCCCCCGAGTACGCCGGCCATGGTCCGTACGGTGCCGGGCAGGGTCATGATCCCGTCCCGGTCGATGAAGAGGGTGCCACCGAGCGCGGCGAGCGTGCCGAGGACGGGCCAGTGGCGCACCTCCGACTTGGCGACCGCTCGGCCGGGCAGGACGGCTGCTATCAGCGGTATGTCGAGCCAGGAGACGTGGTTGGCGACGACGAGGAGCGGGCCGTCGGCCGGGGCGGCCGCTCCCTCGTACCGGGCGTGGACGCCGAAGGCGCGCACCGCCGCCCGCATCCAGTACCGGACGAGGGTGAGCCGGGTGGCGGCCGGCAGCAGGCCGGTCAGCGGGGCGAGAAGGAGGCCGAGGAGGACGGTGCCGAGTCCGGCGATCAGCCGGACCACGGCCCGGACCGCCCCGGCCGGGTCCGCTTCGGCGCCGTGCCGACGGTGGGCGGAATCGGGGTGGAGGGACTCGGGGTGGGCGGCGCAGTGGCCCGGGGTGCAGGGCGCCGTGGGGAGCCACGGCGAGAGGGCTGTGGTCCCGTTCACCGTGCCGGGGCGAGCGAGAGGAAGTGGTTGAGGTAGCGCGGGTTGGTCCGGCGCAGCGAGAGCAGGACGTAGAGGTCGGCGACGCCGAAGTCGGGGTCGTGCGCTGGGGCGCCGCAGACCCAGGCGCCGAGCCGGAGGTAACCGCGGAGCAGCGGCGGCAGCTCGGTGCGGCCCTCGGGGCGGGTGATGCCTTCGGGGCTCCAGAGCTTGTGCGGGGTGACCCAGTATTCCTCCGGGGCGAGGTGCTTGGCCTTGACCGTGTCCCAGGTGGCGGCGGCGAGGGTGCCGCCGTCGGCGAGCGGGAGGGAACAGCAGCCGGCGAGCCAGTTGTGGCCGGTGTTCGTCATGTAGCGGGCGAGGCCGGCCCAGATGAGGGCGATGACGGCGCCGTTGCGGTGGGCGGGGTGGACGCAGGAGCGGCCGACCTCGACCAGGTCGTGCCGGATCGGGGCGAGCCGGGTGAGGTCGAACTCGCTCTCGGAGTAGAGGCGTCCGGCGACGGCGGCCCGGTCGGGCGGCAGGATGCGGTAGGTGCCGACGACCTCGCCGGTGGTCTCCTCCCGTACGAGGAGGTGGTCGCAGTACGCGTCGAAGGCGTCGATGTCGAGGCCGGGCTCCGGTCCGTCGAGCTGGGCGCCGAGCTCGCCGGCGAAGACCTGGTGGCGCAGCCGCTGGGCGGCGCGGACGTCCTCCTGGTCGCGGGCGAGTCCGACGAGGTACCGGGGGGTGGGCTCCTCGGCCGGGGCCTGCGGCGCCGCCTGCGCGACGGGGGGCTGGGGCGCGTGCTGCTCGACGAGGGGCTGGGTCTTGGCGGGGACGCCGAGCGGCTGGGTGGGGACGCCGAGCGGCTGGGTGGGGACGGCGAGCGTGGGGGTCGGTGCGGCCATGTCGGGCTCCTCCGGCGTACGGAAGGGGAAGGGGCGGCGCCGGACCGTGTGAGCGGTGGCCCGGCCCCTTACTTCTTCCGTGACCGACTGGATTCGACATGACCGTCCGGGGGCCCGCGGGTGTGGAGGCGCTGAATGCTATTCGGCGAGGGTGTCCGTGATCTCGGCCGAGGCCAGCTTGGCGGCCTTCATCGGGTCCTCGCCCTGGAGGACGGCCGTCATGTAGGGCTTGATGGGGTTGTCGGCCTCGACGTCGGCCCACTGCGGGGAGTTGGGGGTGGCGCGTCCGCGCGCGGCGCCCTTGGCCATGACGGCGGTCGCCTCCTGGCCGGCGACGACGGAGGCGAGACCCTTCTTGTTGGGCACGTAGCCCATGGCGCGGGCGAGTTCGGTCTGCCACTTCTCGCCGGCGAGCTCCTTGACGACGTCGAGGGCGGCGCCGCGCTGGGGTGCGTTCTCCGGGATGATGAGGTCGGAGCCGCCGGTGAAGACGGCACAGGGCCGGTCCTCCGTCGCACCGGGTATCGGGAAGTAGCCGAGCTTGTTCTTGAGGCCGGGGTTGGCCTTGAGGATCGCGGCGACGGCGCTGGGCGTGGCGATGAGCTGGGCCACGTCACCCTTGGCGAAGACGTCGGCCTGTGGCGGGTTCTGCTCGTCGGCGTCCTTCGGGCCGGAGCCGAGGGACTGGAGCTCCTTGTAGTACTTCATGCCGCGCTGGGCCGCCGGGCTGGTGAGCGCGCCGGTCCACTCGCCGCCCTTGTCGGTGGCGAGTTCGCCGCCCTCGTCCCAGATGAATCCGGCGAGGGTGTACCAGTCCTGCCCGGCGAGGTAGATGCCCTGGGAGCCCTTGCTGTTGAGCTTCTCGGTGTCGGAGAGCCACTGGGCACGGGTGGCCGGCGGCTTGTCGATGCCGGCGTCGGCGAACAGGTCCTTGTTGTAGATGACGATGCGGTTCGCCGCGTACCAGGGAATGCCGTACTGGGATCCGCCGATGCTGCCGGGCTCGGCGAGACCGGGCAGCCAGTCCTCGCTGCCGAGGTCGCGGACCGACTCCAGGGTGAGGTCGAAGAGCTTCTCGGTGTCGGCGTACTGGGCGACCTGGGTGTTGCCGACCTCGATGACATCGGGTCCGCCGGAGCCCTGGATGGCCTCGGTGACCTTCTTCCCGATGCCGGTCCAGTCCTGGACGGTGACCTGGAGTTCGATGCCGTCGTGCTCCTCCTCGTACGCCTCGGTGAAGCGGTTGAGGAAGTCCTCGCTGACGCTGTCCCGCATGAGCCAGATGTTGACGGTCTTCGTCCCGCCGCCGCCCGGGAGCATCCCGCAGCCGGCGAGGGCGAGAGCTGTGGCGGCTGCCAGGGGGCAGGCCAGATGGCGGTTCTTCACGTAGGTCACCTTCTGCGGTTCAGCACAGGATCGTGCGGCATGGGGAGCTGACCCGACATGGGGGGACCGAACGGGGTGTTCGCGCGGGTATGTGGCCTGGATTCTGGTCTGGACCAACGGGATGGTCAAGTCCTTGACCATCCCGTTGCACGTCACGGTCGCCCCATCTGTTCCGTTACCGACGGTAATTACCTGTCAGTCACTTTTGAAAGCGACAAACGTTCGATTGTCAGTGCTGGGTGAGACGGTAGGTCCATCGGGTCGGAACGCTTGAAAACCCAGGGGGAGTTGCCATGTCCGGAACCCAGAACTACATCAACCACGTCGCTCTCGTGCTGGATGCCAGCTCGTCCATGTCGCACCTGAGCCGCAAGGTCGTCGACGTCGCCGACCAGCAGATCGCCTATCTCGCCCGCCGGTCGAAGGAACTCGACCAGGAGACCCGCGTCACGGTGTACGTCTTCGCCGACAAGGTGGAGTGCGTCATCTACGACAAGGACGTCCTGCGGATGCCGTCGCTGAAGCAGCTGTACCGGGTCGGTGGCATGACGGCCCTGCTCGCGGCCGCGCTGAAGTCGCAGCGGGAGCTCGCGCAGACGGCCCAGCTGTACGGCGACCACAGCTTCCTGACCTTCGTGCTCACCGACGGCCAGGAGAACGCGAGCCATCGCTGCCCCGACGCCCCCACGAAGGACCCGCGTGCGCTCGTCGAGGCCGTGGCCCGGATGATCGAGACGCAGCAGGACAACTGGACGCTGGCCGTCCTCGTACCGGACCAGATGGGCAAGCGCGAGGCCATCCAGAGCGGCTTCCCGAAGGACAACGTCGCCATCTGGGACGCCACCAGCACCCAGGGACTGGAGGAGGCCGGGCAGGTCATCCAGGAGGCCACCGAGAAGTTCATGGTGGGCCGCACCAAGGGCATCAGGGGCTCGCGGGCGGTGTTCTCCACGGGGGCGGACGCGGTGAACTCGGCCACCGTCAAGGCGGCCGGCCTCGCTCCGGTGAATCCCTCGGGGTACCGCCTGATCCCGGTGGCCCGCGACGCGGCCATCCGGGACTGGGTCGTGGAATCCGGGCACACCTACCGCGCCGGGGGCGCGTTCTACCAGCTGAGCAAGTCGGAGAAGGTCCAGGCGAAGAAGCAGATCGCCGTGCTGGAGAAGAAGACCGACCGGGTGTACACGGGGCCCGAGGCCCGGGCCCTGCTCGGGCTGCCGGACGCGGAGGCCCGCGTCCGGCCGGACCACAACGACGACTTCACGATCTTCGTGCAGAGCACCAGCGTGAACCGGAAGCTCGTACCGAACACGCGGCTGCTGCTGATGCTCTGACGGTCTCTGCCGTGTGCCGCAGCCCGGCACGGTCCCAGGCACCGGGCGTGCCTGGGACCGGTCCGGTCAGATCCGCCGGACAGGCCCTAGGCGCCCGGCTCTTCGAGCCGGAATCCGACCTTCATCCCCACCTGGAAGTGGGCGACCTGCCCGTCCTCGACGTGACCGCGGATCTCCGTGACCTCGAACCAGTCGACCGAGCGCAGCGTTTCGCAGGCGCGGGTGATCCCGTTCCGGATGGCGGTGTCGACGCCCTCCGAGGACGACCCGACGATCTCCGTGACGCGGTAGACGTGATCTCCCATGGCGGCCTCTCCTTCGCGTTCCGACTCCATCCACACTGCACGGAACCGGAGACCGCCGCGAGTCGAGGTGCGCCACGCTCCTGCGTCACATCGGGCAGGAATGCAGCCGGACCGGCCCCTCCGGCCACCGGCTGCCCCTTCGGAGCGGGAACCACATCGTCCGCAGGGGCATCGTCGCGGGGCCGTCGGGCTGTTCCACTTCCACGTCACCGTCCACCTCGCTCCAGCCGAGTCGCGCGTAGAGACCGGAGACGTCCGGGCGACAGAACAGCAGCGCGAACTCGGGCCCCAGCGTTCGCGCGTGTTCGAGGGCCCCGCCCACCACCTGCGCGGCGAGCCCGCGGCCCCGCTGGTCCGGGGCGACGGCGACGCCGCCGAGGCCCACCACGTCCATCCGGCTCCCACCGACCGACAGCGGAAGGACGAGGAGCCCCGCGTGGGCGAGGAGCCGCCCGTCCGCCCTGATCCCGAAGTGGTGCTCCTTGGGCAGCCAGACCAGACCCCATGCGTCGACCCCGAACGGATCGGCGGCGTCCCCGAAGATCTCGGACCGGTCGTAGGCGTCCAGCCGGACGACCGTCGGTGCCACGGAGCACGGATCCGCGCTCATCACGTCCGGCCCTCCTTCTCCTGGGCGTCCCTGAGCTCCTGGGACGGGGTCGCCCACCGGGCGCGTACGACGGGGAACCCGGCAGCCTCGGCCGCGTCGCAGACCAGCAGGTCGTCGTCGACGAGCATCCTGATCGCACGGTCGGCGCCGAGCCGACGAAGGATCTCCACCTTGGTCACCCGGGCCGGGCGGAAGTCCCGGTTGCGGCGCATGTGGACCGGCCCCTCCGGGAGGCCCTGCGCGGCAAGCCAGGCCAGGGTGTCCCGGCGGCAGCGCTCCGGGCGCCCGGTCAGGTAGACGACGTCGCACTCCTCGGCCGCCTCGCGGCACAGCGCGATCCCCTCGTCCAGCGGCGGATCCTCGGGCGCCGCCGCGAAGAAGGCGTCCCAGTCCTTGGGTCGCCGCTCCAGGAACTGCTGGCGGTGGGCGGTCGCGGCGAGCGTGTTGTCGAGGTCGAAGACGGCCAGGGGCCGGTGGTTGTCGGCTGTCACGCGGCCCAGCCTAGAAGGTGGCAGGCGGCACCCCGACGCCGTGGCTCAAGAGCGCGCTCGGCATCGGCATCGGCATCGGCATCGGCATCGGCATCGGCATCGGCATCGGCATCGGCATCGGCTGAGCCTGGCCTCAATTCGGGCTCAACGGGCAGGCTCACAACCTGCCCGAATGCGCGGAGCCAGCATACGGGGCCATGATCTCTCGCCCCATGACAGCTCCAGCCCACAACCGCTCCGCCGACCTCACGCCGTCACCCGGCCGCGGCGCCCGTACGCTGCACGGCAACAATGCTGGAGAGCGAACACCCCGGGGGCAAGACATGGAAGATCGTGAGCGGTTCACTCTGCTTCGGGTGACTGGCAAGTACGGCGGCAGCGTGGCTATCGAACTCGATGAATCCGCAGCACCCGGCATCCCCGACACCAGCGGCGAGCTGATGGTGCACAACGACTTCGTGGCCGGAGTCACCCGCACCTACGTCGAGCCGTACGACCTCGCTCCCTGGGAGCACGTGCTGGACGAGGTCGAGGCCGGCCGGGACGCGGTTTGGCGCGAGCACGCCCGAGTAGCCGAGATCGGCATCCAGCTCGTGCACCGGGAAGATGACCAGGACCAGATCACTGTCACGGTCGCCGACCAGCAGACAACACGGGTGGCCATCAGCCTGGAAGTGAACCGCGGTTGGATCGAAGAACAACGTGCGCTGCTCCATGGAATCCGCGAGGCTTGGAAGCACGTGCACCCGACCGCATTGCGGTAGCTGCCTCGGTACAGCAGCGGAGTGCCGCAACCCCAGCGACCCACGCCGACCGTGACCGGCGCAGCAGGCCGCTTATGTGGCCCCTTCGCCCGTGGCGGCTACTCGTTGGCTTCGCCCAGCTGGGAGAGCCTAGGCAGGCCCAGGAAGACGGGCGACTGCTCCTTCTCTTGCTGGGCTTCGATCTGGGTGATCTTGTCTTCGGTGCCGGCGAGGCTGGTGGACAGTCCTTCGACTTCGCCGAACCATCCTTCGCGTTCGGCTTCGGCGATCCTGTCCTTGAGGTTGTCGCGGATCTCTTCGAGACGGGGCTTCTCGTCCGCCGCGACGATCAGGACCGGGCAGCGGACGCAGGCGTGTTCGTGGATGCAGTCGGTTCCGTAGGCTCGCCCGCAGGGCGGCGGGTGAGCCGGCGCGCCCCGGATTCACTCCAAGGGATGCCGTGACGGGGCTCACGCAGGGTAGGCATGGAGCCCCTCCCCTTCAGGGCAGCGGTGATGTCACCTGCCTGAGGGCTGACAGTCGGCCGACGCTTGCCCGCGCCATGGAAATCAGGCGACCAGGCTCGGCGCATCGTCCAGGATGACCCCATGAGTCAAGACCTGGCGACGTTCCTCCACGAACGGCTGGACGAGGAGGCCGAGTTGGCCCGACACTGCGACGGCGACGGCGATAGCTGTGCGCTGCACGACCCTGCTCGCCTCCTGCGGGAGGTCGAGGCCAAGCGACGTGTACTCGCCCGCCATGTGCTCAGTCCCGCCACGGGCGACCCCGAACTGCCGTGGGACAACCGCGACGACTGCCAGTACGACGGTGAGACCTGGCCATGCGACGACCTGCTCGACCTCGCGTCACCCTACGCCGATCACCCTGACTACCCCCGACGTCCCTGAAACGGAGAGTCCGGGCGGTCCTCAGGTCCTCAGGCCCCCAGGTCCTCAGGCCCCCAGGTCCTCAGGTCCTCAGGCCCTCAGGCCCTCAGGTGTCGGGTGCGTCATGCGGGGACGTCACTTGAGTGCCTTGGGGGTGCGGGCGCGTCGAAGAGGAGGGCGAGTTGGACGTCCAGCGCGGCGACCGCGTCCTCGTCGGCGTACTGACCTGACAGCAGCTGCATGCCGAGGCCGTCGACGAGCGCCATCAGGGTGATCGCCCCGATGTCGGGGTCGATACCGTGCGCTCCGGCCGTCCGCAGCTGCTGTGCGATGAACCCGCGCATCCCTGCCGCGCCCTCGCGCACCTCTGTGCGGATCGCGGGTTTCACCGCGGCGTACGCGAGGAACGCGAGGCCGACGTGGCCCTCGAGTCGCCGGGTGTCGTCGAGCGGCAGGATCTGGAGCAGCACGCTGCGGACGACCTCGCGTGGTGCGGCCGGCAGTGCGGCCTCCTCGGAGCGGGCGCGGATCCGGTCCGCGACCATGCCGAGCGCGAACGTCATCATTGCGTCCTTGGTGCGGAAGTAGTGCTGCACCATCCCGGTCGAGACGCCGGCCTCGGCCGCCACCTGGCGCAGGCTCACGCCCTCCAGTCCTTCTGTTGCGGCAAGCCGCATCAGTGCGTCGGCGAGCAGCTCTCGGCGTTCACGGTGATCGACCTTGCGCGGCATGAGACCACTTTACATTGCACTCGTATTGCCATGATGTACATTGCAGTCGTATTGGAAAACGGTGGGGTCGGTCATGGCGAACGTGGTCGGCACGAAGGAGGTGGTCGGCATGAACCTGCTCGAGCTGGCGGCGATCGACAGCGGAGGACAACAGGACCTGGTGGGCGGGAAGGCTGCCGGGCTTGCCGGGCTGATCCGCCTCGGCGAGCGCGTACCGGACGGCTTCTGCCTCACGACCACGGCGTACGCGAGCGGGAAGGTGCCGCGCGCCGAGGTGCTCGCGGCGTACGAACGCCTCGGCGGCGGGCCGGTCGCAGTGCGTTCCAGCGCCACCGCCGAGGATCTGCCGCACGCAAGCTTCGCGGGTCAGCAGGACACGTACCTGGGGGTCACCGGCGGCGAGGCGCTGATCGCGGCGATCGAAGCCTGCTGGGACTCGCTGCACAGCGACCGTGCGACCACCTACCGCGAGGCCAACGGCATCCCGCACGACCGTGTCCGTATGGCTGTCGTCGTACAGCGCATGGTCGACGCCGACGTCGCCGGCGTCTTGTTCACCGCCGACCCGCTGACCGGCTCGCGCAGCGCGAGCGTGGTCGACGCCGCCCCGGGACTGGGGACGGCGGTCGTGGACGGGAAGGAGGCGGCGGACCACTACGTACTGGACGGCACGCAGGTCTCCGAACGCGGCTGCCTCTCCCCGGCCCGCCTCGAAGAGCTGCGCGGGGTCGGTGAGCGGATCAGGGACCTGCTCGGCGCGGAGCAGGACATCGAGTGGGCCTTCGGCCGCGACGGAAAGCTGTGGCTGCTGCAGGCGCGCCCGATCACCACCCTCTTTCCCGTGCCCCCGCCGAGCGACAAGCCGGGCCCGCGGCTGTACGTCGAGTTCGGCCACGTGCAGGGGATGCTTCAGCCCGCCACCCCCATGGGCATGTCGACACTGAAGTCGATGCTGGCGGGCATGCTTGCCGCGGTCGGCCTCACGGTCGAGATCGTCGATATCGGCGGGCGGCTGTACGGCGACCTGACCGACGCGCTGCGCGACCCCTCGACGCGGCAACGGCTGGTCAAGCTCATGGCGGTCGATTTCGGGCCACGTGCGCAGAAGGTCGTGGAACACCTCCTGGACGACCCGCGGTTCGCGCCGCGGAAGGCTCCCCGTAAGCGCAATGCCGCCGCCTTGAAGACCGCGCCGAAGGCAGCCGCCGGCATCCTCGGTGCGCTGGCCCGTCCGGCGCGGGCGCGGGCCCGCGTCTTCGGCGAGATCGAACGCCTCCGCCGGCTGCCGGTCACCGATCCGGCCACCGCCGCGGAACTCCTGGACCTGGTCGAGCGGGATGCGGAGTCGAGCACCCGCGTCGATGCGATCATCTGGCCGGTGGTCAGCGGAATCGCTGTCTGCGCCGCCCTGCCGCCGCTACTCAAGGGCGTCGCCAGCGAGGACGAGATCCACACGGTGCTCGGTGGTATGCCGTACAACGTCACGATCGAGATGGACCTGGCGCTGTGGGACGTGGCCCGGAGCGCGGAGCCGTACCGTGAGATGCTCCTCACCACCCCTCCGGCGCAGCTTGCCGACGCCCAACTGGCAGGGGCGCTCCCGGACTTCGGCCTCACGGCCTTTCTTGAGAGCTACGGCACTCGTTCGGCGGCCGAGGTCGACGTCGGCGTGCCACGCTGGGCCGAGGACCCGACACCGGTGTTCACGATGCTCGCCAACTGCCTGCGCGTCACCGACCCCGAACAGGCCCCGGACCGCCGCTTCGCCCGAGCCGGGGACCGGGCGGAGTCGATGCTCGCCGAACTCGCCGGGCGGGCCCGCCGCAAGCGGGCGCTGCGCGGCCGACTGGCCGGGTTCTTCCTCCGCCGCGCGCGGGAGTTGACCGGACTGCGGGAGGCGGGCAAGTTCGCCGGTCTGTACGCCCTGCGCGACCGGCGCCGCCGCCTCCTCCTGATCGGCGCGGAACTGCACGCCGAGCGGATCGTCGACCGCCCCGACGACGTCATGTTCCTCGAACTCCCCGAGCTGCGCACGGTGGTCGAGACCGGCGCCGACCTGCGCGACACGATCGCCGCCCGGCGCACGGACCACGCGCGCGAACTGCGCCGCCGCACGGTCCCGGTCGCCCTCCTCTCGGACGGTACGGACGTGGAGACGCTCCTGCCGGCCCCGCCGTCCGACGACCGCACGCTCACCGGTGTCGGCGCGGCATCCGGCCGGGTCACCGGCCGCGCTCGCGTGGTCCACGACCCCTCCGACGCGTCCATCGAACCCGGCGAGATCCTCGTCGCCCCGACGACCGACCCGGGATGGACCCCGCTGTTCCTCACGGCCGGCGGGCTCGTCACGGAGACCGGTGCGGTGATGGCGCACGGCCCGACGGTCGCCCGTGAGTACGGCATCCCGGCCGTGATCTGCGTCCCGAACGCCACGACACGCATCCGCGACGGAGAGCTGATCACCGTGGACGGTGCTGCGGGCAGGGTGACCCTGGATCGTTGAGCTGCCGTTCCCCGTTCCGGCGCCGCCCGGGTCGGCCGTGCCGTCTGCCGTCGGCCGACCCGTCACGGGTCAGTGGAGGCAGAGGCAGAACGGATGGCCTGCCGGGTCCGCGTAGACCCGCCAGTTGGCCTCCGGCCGAAGGTGGTCCGTCCGCTCCAGCACGGTCGCGCCCAGCGCGAGCGCCCGCTCCTCCTCGGCGTCGAGGTCGTCCACGTCGAAGTCCAGGTGGAGCTGCTGCCCTCGCTGCTGGCCGGGCCACTCGGGAGGCCGGTAGCCGTCCGCCCGCTGAAAGGCCAGCGGCGTTCCTTCGAACCCGTGCACCTCGACCCAGTCGGGCTCCTTCGGGTCGGCGACGACCCGGCCGCCGAGCAGGTCCGCGTAGAACTGTGCGAGCCGTACGGGATCGGCGCAGTCCAGCGCGACCGCCTGCAGTTTCCGGATCATTGTCCCTACCCTTCGTGAGCGGAATACGAGGAATACGACGAAGACAAGGAGTACAAGGAGTACAAGGAACCCGATCTACGCGGAACACGGATCGGCCTCCTCATGGAGGGCGGCCGTACTCGGTGTCGGCACGGCCTCTCCCGCCCCCAGGGGGCCCGTCGACTCGAACGGCTCCGACGCGGCGAGGCGCGGCAACTCCGTGCGGGCCGCACACGTGACCACGACGGTACGGCCGTCCAAAGGCAGGCGCTGGGCGATGCCTCTCACGGGCCCTCCAGTCGGGTGCGATGCCGGGCGGAACGGACGACCTGATCCGTACCCTGCGGCTACCCGAGGATGCGGGTGGGACACCCATCGCGTGCCGGGACCTGTCCGTTCATGGATTCCGCACGGAAGGATGACGCCCGGCCGTACGACACAAACCGATCCGTCGCCCCCCACCCACGGTATGGGCCGTTCTCGCCCCAACAACGCCGAGCGGACCTGGGAATGCCCCTGCCACGGCTCCCGCTTCGGCATCGACGGCGAAATCCTCCAGGTACCGGCACTGAGCCCACTGGAACGCCACGACCCCGACGAACTCTGACCGGTTCACCCCCTGGGAGGGGCGCTCCGCCACGCCCTCGCGCCCCGAGGGAAACCACGGCCGGCATCGGCCCGTGGCCCACCGCATCAGCGTCGCGAACCGGGCGGTCCATCACACATTGCGGGCTGCTCGGACCGGACGCATGGTGGTGGTCGGGGGCCATCAGAAGTGGAGAACAGCGTGATGAGCAAGGCAAAGGGCAAGGCCAAGCAGGTCAAGGGCAAGGTCAAGGAGACCGCGGGCAACGCGATGGACGACAAGCGCATGCAGGCGGAGGGACGCGCCGAGCAGGCGCGTGGCGAGGCCGAGGAAATGGTGTCGAAGGCCACGGACAGGATGAAGGGCAAGCGAAAGTCCTGACCCGGTCCTCCCTCGTGTCGCAGACAACCACGAGGACGGCTCCGTGACGGCTCGGCCCCGGCGGCAACGCCCGGGGCCGTTTCCGCGTACGCCGTGGTGATCGCGGTGGGCCTCCGCTGTGGTGGCGGATCGCGACCGTCGGGCCGGACTCTGATCCTTCCTCAGGCCGACGTGTCCTGCGGCGCGACCACCGTGAACCCGGCTCCCTCGGGGTCGGCGAGGTCGACCGACCGGCTCATGCGGGACGTGCGTACGGGAGAGGTGACCCTCCCTCCCGTACGGTTGGCGGTCTCGATGGCCTCCTCCAGGTCCGGCACGGGAAAGTACGTGTGCCAGCGGGGGCGGACCTGGGGGTCCGGCACTTCTTCGGGCGCCCCGCCGCTGATACGGGCGACGGTGTCGTGTCCGTGGCGCAGAACGACGTGGTCGTGCTCGTAGGAGGCCACGCAGCAGCCGGGCCGCTCCCCCGACCAGTCCAGGACCTCTCCGTAGAAGATCGAGGCCGCGAAGACGTCACGTGTACGCAGCTCCAGCCAGGCCGGGGCGCCGCCACGGCCCACCGACCAGTCCGGCACGACGGCGCCCTCCCAGAAGCCGAAGACGGCCCCGGCGGGGTCGGCGGCCAGGCCGGCCCGACCGGTTCCGAAGGCAAGGGGGCCCACGGCCATGGTGGCCCCGCGTTCCCGGATCCGGGCGGCTGTGACATCGGCGTCGGTGACGGCGAAGTACGGAGTCCAGGCCACCGCTATGCCGAAGCGCTCGGCAAGTGCTCCGATGCCCGCCACGGGAGCGCCTTCGTGGAGGGCGACCGCGAATCCGGCGCCGAGGCGACTGGGCCTGAACTCCCAGTCGAGTACGCCGCTGTAGAAGCGCTGTGCGGAATCCATGTCCCGGGCCATCAGGCTGACCCAGCAGGGGGCCCCGGCGATCTCGTGGCTCGATGTCGACATGGCCGTCACCCGCGCCCGCCGCTGCCGACTACCAGGAGTGACGGCGTCCGCCGACTTCGCGACCGACCGCCCCCGTCCGTGAGCCGGAGTACGGCGCCGATGACCACGAGGATGAAGCCGGGGACGATCATGGTGTCCTCCGATTCCGCTGAAGGCCTCGATTTCAGCGTAGGCGTTCTCCGGAGCCACGTCGGGCTACTCGAACAGGTGAGGTCTGTGAGCATTCGGCCTTGCGAGCGTTGCTGCGGCCGTCCGGAAGGGAACATGTGGAACCCGGCGCCGCGAGTCCGGCGTCGTCGCCACGACGGTTCGGCCGGAGGAGGAGAGTGAGAGCCCCACAACTCTTCGGAACGTTGACCGCTGTGGTTGTCCTGTGCGCCTGTGGCGCGCCGCAGGCACGCCAGGACGGAGCGACCCGCGCAGGCCGAACCTTCGAGGAAGCCCTCACCTCCGGCGACTACGGCGCGGCATGCGACCTGCTGGCCCCCGAGAGCCGCGAACAGCTCGAAGAGGACGAGAAGCAGCCGTGCGCGCGGGCACTGCCCTCGCAGGATCTGCCGGCGGGCGGAAGCGTGCGGAGCGTCGACGTCTACGGCAGGCAGGCGCTGCTCCGCCTACGGAACGAGACCCTGTTCCTGTCCCAGTTCGACAAAGGGTGGCGGGTCACTGCCGCCGGATGCGTACCGGAGCCGGGGCGCGACACCCCGTACCGCTGCGCCCTGAAGGGGACGTGACATGAGAACGCTGTTCGCCGTCTGCGTACTGACCATCGTGGGGGGCCTCGCCTACTTCACCACGATCGGGGCGATGCACCGGTGACCGCCCAGCGGGCCCGGAGCGGCCCCGGCTTCTGGCGGTCGAACAGCCTCACCCTCGGCTTCGGAGCAGCCTTCCTGGTGGTGCTCGGCGCTCAGGCCGTCGCCGGGCGGGCGGAGTTCAACGAACAGCTCGCCCTCGAAGGACTTCAGCAGATCGGGCTCGGCGACTACCTGATGTCCTCGGACTTCGCCGTCGACGTCACCGAGAACTGGCAGTCGGAGTTCCTGCAGTTCTTCCTCTACGTCTTCGGCACGGTCTACCTGCTCCAGCGCGGCTCCCCGGAGTCCAAGCCACTGCACAAGGCGGGCACGGAGAGCGAACGCGAACAGCGCATGGGTGACCACGCCCGAGCGGACTCACCCCGCTGGGCGGGCACGAAGGACTGGCGGCAGGCCGTCTACTCCCGGTCGCTCGGCCTGGCCATGTCCGTCTTCTTCCTGCTTTCCTGGCTGGCGCAGTCGATCTCCGGTGTGGCCGCCTTCAACGAACTGCGGCTGCGGCAGCTCCAGGCACCGGTCACCTGGCACTCGTACCTCGCCTCCGCCGACTTCTGGAACCGGTCCCTGCAGAACTGGCAGTCGGAGCTCCTGGCCGTGGCGGCGATGGCCGTCCTCTCCGTCTACCTCCGCCAGCGCGGCTCCCCCGAGTCCAAGCCCGTCGGGGCCACGCACGACGCCACCGGCGTCGAAGGATGACGCGGGCCGGGTGATCCAGGCGTCGGTAGCAGGCACAGGCGGCGTGGACGTGGCTGCAGCCCCGGCCACTCCCGTTTCGCCACCGTGACCGGCGGGCAGCCGCCTTCGGCGCGAACGACACGCCCGAGCCGTGGAGGTGCACGATGCCCGACAGCAGTGAGGGTGGAGCCGGCTCCGAGGCGGCGCCGGGCCTCGTCGCCGACCTCCGCACGGCGGCCGACACCCTCTGAATCACCTGGACGGCTCTCCCTCAGCGGTCGGGCCCGTCCTCCGGCGTCCGCCACGAGTCCTGCCGTGCCTCCGATGCCGGCCCGGTCGTGACACTCGTCGGGCGCCGGCGGCGTGCCACCCGACGGATCCCCCACCAGACCGCGGCGATCAGCACGGCAGCGATCACGACACCAACCAGGATCAGCCACAGTGAGGGGGCGGCAGCGGCCGCCATGGAGGGGAAGAGGTCGGAGTGGGACATGATCGCCCTTCCTGTCGAGGGGGCGCGGCAATCCACCCGTCCGCGCCGGGATCCTCCCTGCGGGTACCCCTCGCACGTGGAGCCACACCACCTCGCACGGCAGCAGCCGCAGTGGCCCCACAGCACGTTTCAGGGACGCCAGGTGCGGCTAGTCGCCGGACATGATGCACATCGGATACACGATGATGACCGAGCAGGCCGGCCCGCGTGAGCTGGTGGAACACGTGGTCGAGGCCGAACGGGTCGGGTTCGACTTCTCCGTGATCTCCGACCACTCGTTCCCCTGGCTGGACGAGCAAGGGCATGCCCCGTACGCGTGGAGCGTCCTCGGTGCAGCCGCGCAGGCCACCTCCCGCATCCCGCTGATGAGCTTCGTGACCTGCCCGACCTTCCGCTACCACCCCGCGGTCGTCGCGCAGAAGGCGGCGACCGTGCAGCTGCTGTCGGAAGGCCGTTTCCGGCTCGGCCTCGGCTCGGGCGAGAACCTCAACGAACACATCGTCGGCGAGGGCTGGCCGTCGGCCCGCGTCCGCCTCGGCATGCTCGACGAGGCCGCCGAGATCATCCACGCCCTGTTCACCGGGGAGTACGTGACACGTCACGGCCGCCACTTCCAGGTCGCCAACGCCAAGCTGTGGGACGTCCCCGACACTCCACCGCCCGTCGGTATCGCCGTGTCGGGCCCCCGCTCCTGCGAACTTGCGGGGCGCCGCGGCGATCTGGTGATCGCCACCGAACCGAAGCGTGCACTCCTCGACGCCTTCGACGCGCACGGCGGCGCGGGCAAGCCCCGGATCGGACAGCTGCCCATCTGTTACGGCTCCGACCGGTCGGCGGCGGTGTCGCGGGCCCACGACCAGTTCCGCTGGGCGCTCGGCGGCTGGCGCCTCAACGCCGAACTGCCCCTACCCTCCGGTTTCGCCGCAGCGACCGAGCGGACGCGCCTCGAAGACGTGGCGGACAGCATCCCCTGCGGGGATGACGTCGACGCCGTCGTGGACGCGGTCCGCCGCTTCGCCGAGGCCGGATTCACCGACCTCGCCCTCGTGGAGATCGGCGGTGCGCACCAGATGCCCTTCCTCCGCTGGGCGGAGACGACGCTCCTGCCCGTACTCCGCGCCTCCCTCGGGGGGCGGTCTCCATGAGCTCGGCCCGGCAGGCACACCAGGCGAGGAGGTTCGCGAGCCATGCAGGATGACAATCGCGCGGAACCGTACGTCGGACCGGAGTCCATCGTCGGCGGCACGGACCAGCCGCAACAGCTCGCCGTCGCCGTCCCGCCCAGCGGGCCGCCCGGCACCGTCGTGCTCAGGGTGACGGGGGAACTCGGCTACGAGACGGCGGCGCTCTTGCGGGACGCCCTCGAGGAGAACGCCGCGGCCCGCCGTGTCGTCGTCGACTGCTCGGGCCTGCGGTTCTGTGACTCGACCGGACTGAAGGTGCTGCTCAAGGCACGCCTGAGGATGCTGGGCGGCGGAGGGCGCCTGGACCTCGCGGGGCTTCGGTCCCCGGTGGCCCGGATGCTCGAGATCACAGGGGCGCGGACGGTCTTCCGCGTCTACGGCGACGTCGCCGAGGCGCTCGCCGACGTGGACAGCGACTGACATCGCGGGGAGGTCGGGCGGTCCGTTCCCGGAGGCTCGTCTTCCGGCCGCGTCCTAGAGTGGGCTGTGGGGCGCGGGCCGGGGAAGCGGTCCGCCATCCCGGTCTCCGAGCCAGCGGGCCCAGCCCCGTACGAGGTCTCTCATGGCAGAGCGTGGAACGGCACAGCCCAGCGGCGGTACGCCCCGTGTCATGCCGGGCCGGGACCGCGGCGGTACGCCCCGTGGCATGCCGGGCCGGGACGGCGACGGCGCGGAGGGCGGAGGACGCGGCGACGGCGGTCTCCAGCGGCTGCTCGCGGGCCTGACCGCCGTACGGGACGGGGACCTCTCCGTACGGCTTGCCGAGGGCTCCGACGGTGTCCTCGGCGAGATCGCGGGGGTCTACAACGACATGGTCGAGCGGCTCTCCCTGCTCACCTCGGAGGTCACCCGTGTCGCCGGCGAGGTGGGCGGCCAGGGCCTGCTCGGTGGCCGGGTGCGCGCACCCGCGGCGCGCGGGGTGTGGCAGGAGGTCACCACCGGCGTCAACACGATGGCCGACAACATCACGTCGCAGGTGCGCTCCATCGCCCAGGTCGCCACCGCCGTCGCACGAGGCGACCTCACACAGAAGATCCGGGTGGACGCCCGTGGCGAGATCCTGGAGCTGAAGGAGACCATCAACACCATGGTCGACCGGCTGTCCTCCTTCGCGGAGGAGGTCACCCGGGTGGCCCGCGAGGTCGGTACGGAGGGCAAGCTCGGCGGTCAGGCGACGGTGCGCGGGGTCTCCGGCACCTGGAAGGACCTCACCGACAACGTCAACTTCATGGCCGACAACCTGACGAACCAGGTGCGCAACATCGCCCAGGTCACCACGTCCGTCGCCCAGGGAGATCTGACCAGCCGGATCGATGTCTCCGCGCGCGGCGAGATTCTGGAACTCAAGACGACCATCAACACCATGGTCGACCAGCTGTCCTCGTTCGCCGCCGAGGTGACCCGCGTGGCACGGGAGGTGGGTACGGAGGGCAAGCTGGGCGGCCAGGCGGAGGTCGAGGGCGTCTCAGGGACCTGGATGCGCCTCACCGAGAACGTCAACGAGCTCGCGGGGAACCTCACCCGCCAGGTCCGTGCCATCGCGGAGGTCACCAGCGCCGTGGCCGAGGGCGACCTCACCCGTTCCATCACCGTGGACGCCCCGGGCGAGGTCGGTGAACTCCGCGACAACATCAACGCGATGGTGGAGTCCCTGCGCGCCACGACCCGGGCCAACGAGGAACAGGACTGGCTGAAGACGAGCCTCGCCCGGATCACCGGCCTCCTCCAGGGCACGCGCAGCCTTTCGGAGATGGCCGAGCTGACCATGGCCGAGGTGCCGCCACTGGTCTCCGCCCAGTACGGGGCGTTCTTCGTCGCCGAGGAGGGCGAGCACGGACCCGGACTCGTCATGGCCGCCTCGTACGGGCTTCCCGACGTCCCGGAGGGCGGCGAACCGCGCCGGTTCCGCTCCGGTGAGGGGCTCGTGGGACAGGCGGCGCGCGACCGGCACGCCCTGGTCGTCGACCCCGTGCCGCCGGGGTACGCCACGGTCTCCTCCGGCATCGGCTCGGCGGAGCCCCGTGCGCTGATCGTGCTCCCGATCGTGGTCGAGGAGCAGGTCCTCGGAGCGCTGGAAGTCGCCTCCCTGCAACCACTCACGGGACTGCGCCGTGACTTCCTCGACCGGTTCGTGGACAGCGCGGGCGCGGTCCTCAGCTCCCTGGTCGCCAACCTGCGCACCGACGCGCTGCTCGGCCAGTCTCGCAGCCTCGCCGAGGAACTCGGGTCCCGTACGGAGGAGTTGCAGGCCCGGCAACGGGAGCTTCAGCGCTCCAACGCCGAACTGCAGGAGAAGGCCGCGCTCCTGGCGGAACGCAACAAGGACATCGAATCGAAGAACCGGGTCATCGAGCAGGCCAGGCAGGAGTTGGAGACCCGGGCCAAGCAGCTGTCGCGGACCTCCATGTACAAGTCCGAGTTCCTGGCCAACATGAGCCACGAACTGCGGACCCCGCTCAACAGCCTGCTGATCCTGGCCCGGCTCCTCACGCAGAACCCGGACGGCAACCTGACGCAGAAGCAGGTCGACTACGCCGAGGTCATCCACTCGGCCGGGTCCGACCTGCTCCAGCTGATCGACGACATCCTCGACCTGTCCAAGGTGGAGGCGGGCAAGATGGAGGTCCGGCACGAGCCGTTCGCCATGTCCGTGCTCCTGGAGTACCTGGAGACGACGTTCGGGCCGGTCGCGGACGAACGGGGCCTCGAATTCGTCGTGACCGTGGCACCGGACGTGCCCGCCCACCTCACCACCGACGAGGCACGACTCCGGCAGGTACTGCGCAATCTGCTCTCCAACGCGCTGAAGTTCACCGACGAGGGCCGCGTCGAGCTGACTGTCGAGCAGACCTCGCCCGAGGAGACCCCCGCCGCCCTCCGGGACGGCCGGCGCGTGCTCGCCTTCCGGGTCAGCGACACCGGTGTGGGCATTCCCGCCGATCGTCTCCAGGGCATCTTCGACGCCTTCCAGCAGGGCGACGGCACCACCTCGCGCCAGTACGGAGGGACCGGCCTCGGCCTCTCGATCAGCCGGGAGGTGGCCACGCTCCTCGGCGGCACCATCGAGGTCGAGAGCACACCCGGCCGGGGCAGCCGCTTCACCTTCCACATCCCCGAGCACGCGGGCCCCGAAGAACCGGCCGTCGTCCCACCGGCCGCCCCGGCCGAGACCCGGCAGGACCGGGACGGTCTCCTCGCGGCCCCGCTCGACGGCGACACGGGCGCGGAGCGGCCCGGGGCCACCGTGCTCGTGGTGGACGACGACACACGGAACGTCTTCGCGCTCACCGAGGTGCTGGCGGCGCACGGACTGCGTGTGCTGACGGCCGACGGGGGCCGGAGCGGCATCGACATGGTGGCCGGGCACGAGGAGGTCCGACTCGTGCTGATGGACATCATGATGGCCGGGACGGACGGCTATCGGGCGATCGCGGAGATCCGGCGGCTCCCGGGCCGTGCCGACCTTCCGATCATCGCGGTCACGGCGAAGGCGATGCCGGGCGACCGCTCCCTCGCCCTGGAGGCGGGCGCGGACGACTACCTCGCCAAACCGGTCGACCAGGCGGAACTTCTGGTCAAGATCCGGCGTCGCCTGTCGAACCGACCGGCAGACTGACCACCTCGGGTCCCCGCCCGGCGTCCGCCGCACCGGCCCCCGCGTCCGCCGCACCGGCTGCGCCCGTCGTCGCCCCGGATTCCCGCGCCCGGACGCGTACGGCGACGACGCTGGTGTCGTCGCCGGTGTCGCCCGTCACCAGGGCGAGCAAGCCGTCCACCAGCCGCTCCGGGTCCTCCAGCGGCGAGAGCTCCTCCGCCGCCGCGGCCAGTCGGCCGAGACCGGAGCCCAGACCGTCGTGGCGCCGCTCCACCAGCCCGTCCGTGTACAGCAGCAGGGTGTCTCCCGGCCGGAGGGGGGTCCGGCGTTCCTGGTACGTGGCCGAGGGCGTGGCCCCCAACAGGATGTCCCGCGGCGGGTCGAGCAACGTCGCCCGTCCGTCCCTGAGCAGCAGAAGCGGCAGATGCCCCGCGCTCGACCAGGCGAGCTCGCCGTCCTCCGGGTCGTACAGCGCGCACACCGCCGTCGCCGTGCTGCCGCCTCCCGTGCGCAGGGTGACCTCGTTGAGCCAGCCCATCAGCTGTCCGGGGCCGCGACCGGTGAAGGCCAGCGCGCGCTGCGCGTTGCGCAGGGCGACCATGCCGGTGACGGATTCGATCCCGTGCCCCGCGATGTCGCCGACGGCCACCAGGACCTTGCCGCTCGGCAGCGGCACCACGTCGTACCAGTCGCCGCCCACCTGGTACTCCTCCTCCGCCGGCCGGTAGCGGGCAGCCACCGCGAGACCGCCCGGCAGTTCCTCGCGGGCGGTCTCGGGAACGATCGCCCGCTGGAGCTGGAGGGCCAGCTGATGACGCGCGTCGGCCTGGTCGCGGGTGGCGTTGAGCTGGTCGAAGGTCGCCGTCAGGGCGAACTCGGTGCGTCTGCTCGCCGACACGTCCTGGTACACCCCGACGCAGCCGGTGACCTTGTCCCCGTCGAGGAGCGGCTCCGTCGTCACCCGGACGTGCCGCACCGAACCGTCGAGCAGCACGACGCGAAGCACCGTCTGCGCACCCTTCCGGCCTTCCGTCATCGTCCTGAGGAGCCGGGTCAGTGCCCCGGCGTCGTCACGGTGGATCCGCCCGCGGAGTGCCAGGAGCGGCACGGGCGCCTCGTCCCGGGACATCCCGAAGATCCCGTACACCTGCTCGGACCACACGGTCTCGCCGCCGTCCAGGCTGTCCTGGAACGTGGCGACGGTCTGAAGCCTCGCGACGGCCCGTCCCATCGCGAGCCGCGGGTCGCCGGCGGTGTGCCACAGGACGACGGACCGGTCGTCACCGACCGGCAGGACCCGTACGTCGAGGAGTGGCGCGAGGGATCCTTCCGGGCCGGTGCGGGCCCTCACGGGAAGACGGGCGGCGTGCTGGGGGCGCCGGGCGCGGTGGGCCCGGCCGACCAGGCGGGCGAGCTCCCGGTGGGCCAGGGGGAAGGCGCGGGGCAGAGACCTGTCGTCGGCGGGGAGAGGGCCCCCGAGGGCGACGACGGCGTCCTCGTTGGCGTGCTCGACCGTCGTCCCTCCGGACGTACCGCTCGTCCGCAGGAGTACCCCGGGGCGGGTGAGCGCGTCGAGGAGGTCCACGAACTCGGGTGCGGTGGCCTCCGGGGAGTCGGGCCGGTCGAGGACCGTGCTCGCCACCTCCATCAGCCTGGTGATGTCCCGCCGCGTGCGGACGTCGAACCCCATGGGCTCCGGCCAGCCGATCAGCGCCAGTCCGATGGTGGTGCCGCGCCGCCGCAGCGGCACGAGCGCCCGGGCGGCGACCGCGGAGGCGCCGGGGAGCGCGGTGGCGTCCGCCGGGCCCCCGCCCAGCCACACGGGCGCGTTCTCCGCGAGGGCGGTACGGAAGGGCTCCGGGAACGCCGGAGGAATGCCGTGCCATGCCGCCGCCTCCGTGGCGGAGACCCCGGCGTATCCGGCGAGCCGCAGGTATCCGGCCTCGGCGCACCGCCACAGCCACACGCTGTCCGCGCCGAGAGGCGCGAGCCCGCGCTCCAGGAGGGTGAGGGCCGCCTCGCCGACGCTGTCCGCCGTCTCGGCGGCGGCCGCCGCCTGTCGGAGCCGACGGGCGGGCCGGGGTGGTGCGGTGCCGGGGTCGACACGCGGGTCTCCGGGTGAGGCGGCACCGTTCACGATGTCCGCGGCGAGGTCCTCGAGCGAGGTGCCCGTCGCGCGAGCGAGGTCCGCCAGGCGGTCGGCGGCGTCGGCCGTGGACTGCCCCAGCTGGACGGCGAGCATGCCGGTGGCGAGATCGATCAGATGGCCGCGCGCCGCCGCCTCCCGCAGGCGCCGGTTCTCCGCGGCGAGCCCGGCGAATCCGGACGCCCCGCCCGTGGCGGACACCCCTGAGGTACCCCCGGAACCCGCCAAGGCGACCTCCGATCCGACCTCACGGAGATGTCCGGAACACAGACGCGCTTACGTTGCCTACGTAGTGGCATTCTACGTGCGTGCTCCTCCGCACGACGCTGGTCGTACTGGATGGAAGCGTCTTCATGGTCACCTGCGATCATCAAGCGAGACCAGTCGAGGAGAAAGCGGGGCACGATGCCGCCGGACGCCGATCTCGCCTCCTGGTGGCGTGCCATCCCGGCTGAACGGGACCCCCTACAAGCTCCGCTTCACCTGGCCCGACACCTTCGCGCCGGCTTCCACCGCCGTCTCGCCGACCTGATGACGCCAGGGCCCACGGCATCAAGCGCGACGTGCAGCGGACAGGTGAGGCCCGTTCTCCCCGTACGCGGCCCCGGAACACCAGCTTCCGCTGCCACAGCACGCAGCCGCCGGAGCTACGTCCCCCGGGTCACTTCTTCACCGAGTCCCACGCGCCGGCGTTGAAGCTGCGCAGGAGGGCGATCAGCGCGGCCCCGAGCCGCCAGTCCACACCGGGTGCGTGTACGTGCAGTGTGTCGCCCTTGGACCTGAACTCCAGCGGGATCTGCCCGTTCGCGCGCCAGCGGATGCGCCGGGGTGCGCGTGCGAAGCCGCCCTCGTTGCCGGGGACGCTGTCGAAGACGCTGATCACGAGGACCACCACCATCAGGGGCAGCAAGAGCCACCACATCCACCACCATATGATCCGCCCCTTGAAGCCGACCGCTTCGGAGCCGCCGGGCTGGTGCACGGTCCAGCGGGTGCGCAGGCCCCTGCCGCGGAGCGCCTTCTCGCGCAGGAGTGTGCCGATGACCTCGCCGTGCGCGCCGAGCACCTGAAACCTCGCGACGCCCCCGCCGGCCGACAGGGTCACGACGGTGGCGACCCGCTCCCTGCGTTGATCGTCGGCCCACAGGGCGAAGGAACGTGCCCCGCTGCCCCGAGCCGCAAGGTACGCGGACGTGCCTCCCGGCGGCAGTTCACGCTCCACGTACACGGCCGACGGCGCGGGCCCCGACCCGTCGGAGAAGCTCACCATGTCCGCCACCCTCGTCTGCCCCTGGCCGTCGACTCGTCTCGGCCCGCCGTACAGGGTCAGTACGTTGCTGCTCATCCGACGTGCTCCAAGGGGTAGTCGCGTGCCAGGCGGCCCAGTCTGTCCCATCCGCAGATCAGCAGCTGCACGTCCCCCGTATCCAATTCGAGGATTCAGGCGGAGCCCACCGAACAACCCGGCCGATCCGCCCCTCGGCGCTCACGCACGGGATTCGTGGAGCACCGCGTGGAAGCGGCCCTTGTCTTCCCGCCCCACGGGGTCGATTCCCCGGTCGCGGAGGGTGTCGAGCGCGTACTGCCGCTCGCGGGCGTCCGTGAACATCCGCTGCGGCCAGGTCCGCGTGGGATCGCCGGCCGTGTGCAGTCCGTGAGCCGACAGGACCTCGGCGGTCGGCGCGTAGGAGACCGTCCGCAGGACGAAGGCGCTCACCCACAGCGGACGCCGCACACCGGTCAGGAGCGCGGTGAACGTCCGGTCGGTGACGTAGCTTCCGCCACCGCTGACGGTGATGAGACCTACCTGCTCCAGGGCCTGGTTCAGCTCCGGCCCCGGCTTCGAGTGTTCGAGGTCGTCGGTGAAGCCCGCGTCGAGAAGGCCCACCCGGTGCGCGTAGGCCACCGCGCGAGGCGCGACGTCCAGGCCGTACACGGGATAGGACTCGGGCCGGCGCCGCGCGGCGTAGAACTCGCGGTCCCAGGCGGCGAGCTCGTCCGTCGACATCGCCCGGGCCCGTTCGCCGGTGTATCGCGCGTAGAGCTCGGCCAGCGTCACGTCGTGGTTCAGCAGGGCCGCGTTGACGCCGTACGAGCAGCACACGTCCAGCACCGCCGGCCTGCCGGCGCCGCCGTCCGCCAGTGCCTCGCGCTGGGCGGCCGTACGCCGGAACACGGCCTGGGCATGGTGCGGGATCTCGTACTCCAGCGGAGCCAGCCGGGTGAAGTACGCCCGGGGGTCGGCGCGGTCGTAGATATCGTCGAACCGTGTCTTGCCCACGGCTTCGGGGGCGTCATCCCGCGCTTCGGACGTGGCCATGAACGCTCCTTCTCTCGTCCGCGACCACCGTGCCGGCCGCGGACGGACTCGGCGTACTTCCTGAGATCATGGTGGGCGGACGCCCACGCCCCGTCCAGACCGCACCCGCCTGACCGGCCTCAGGGCTGCATCCCTTCCGCCCCGCCGCACTGCCGCCCTGCCTCCCTGACCAGGCCGGAAGCGCTCCCAGGGATAAAATCACGTTATGCCCGAAAGCCACCATGATCCGTACGTCCGTGTCCGCGGCGCCCGAGAGCACAACCTCGCCGGAGTGGACGTCGACATCCCCCGCGACGCACTCGTCGTGTTCACCGGGGTCTCCGGGTCCGGAAAGTCGTCCCTGGCCTTCGGCACGATCTACGCGGAGGCCCAGCGGCGCTACTTCGAGTCGGTGGCGCCGTACGCGCGGCGGCTGATCCATCAGGTGGGAGCGCCCGCGGTCGGCGAGATCACCGGGCTCCCGCCGGCGGTCTCCCTGGAGCAGCGCCGGTCCTCTCCGAACGCCCGCTCCTCCGTCGGCACGGTCACCACCCTCTCCAACTCCCTCCGCATGCTGTTCTCCCGAGCCGGCCGCTACCCGGCGGGCGCCGAGCGGCTCGACTCCGACGCCTTCTCCCCCAACACGGCTGCGGGTGCCTGCCCTTCGTGCCACGGTCTCGGCCGGATCCACGACACGAGTGAGGAACTCCTCGTACCCGATCCGGACCTGTCGATCCGTCAGGGTGCCATCGCCGCCTGGCCGGGCGCCTGGCAGGGGAAGAACCTGCGGGACGTCCTCGACACGCTCGGGTACGACGTCGACCGGCCGTGGCGGGAGCTCGACGCGAAGGACCGGGAGTGGATCCTCTTCACGGACGAACAGCCGGTCGTCACGGTCCATCCGGTACGGGACGCCGATCGCATCCAACGCCCCTACCAGGGCACGTACATGAGCGCCCGGCGCTACGTCCTGCGGACCTTCTCCGACTCGAAGAGCCCGACGCTGCGGGCGAAGGCCGAGCGCTTCCTCAGCAGCGCACCCTGCCCGGTCTGCGGCGGCGGGCGGCTGCGACCGGAGTCGCTCGCGGTGACGTTCGCGGACCGGACCATCGCCGACCTCGCCTCGCTGCCCCTGACGGCCCTGGCAGAGCTCCTCTCCACCACGGCGGCGGAGGACGGGGAGACCGCGCGCGTCCTGACCGATGACCTCGTCGCCCGGATCGCGACCGTGACCGAACTCGGTCTCGGCTATCTCAGTCTGGACCGGGCCACCCCCACCCTCTCCAACGGCGAGCTCCAGCGGCTGCGGCTCGCCACCCAGCTGCGTTCGGGGCTCTTCGGCGTGGTGTACGTCCTGGACGAGCCCTCCGCCGGTCTGCACCCGGCCGACACGGAGTCCCTGCTCGTGGTGCTCGACCGGCTCAAGGGCGCCGGGAACTCCGTCTTCGTCGTCGAGCACCACCTCGACGTGATCCGGCACGCCGACTGGCTCGTGGACGTCGGCCCGCTCGCCGGGGTGCACGGGGGGGCGAGTCCTGCACAGCGGACCGCCGGGTGGACTCGCCGAAGTCGAGGCGTCCGCGACCCGCCGCTTCCTCTTCGACCGGGAGCCGGGGCCGGCGCGAGAGGTGCGCGCACCGGCCGGGTGGCTGCGGACGGGGCCGGTGACGCGGCACAATCTGCGGTCGGTCGACGCGGCCTTCCCGGTGGGAGTGCTCACGGCGGTCACCGGCGTGTCCGGCTCGGGGAAGTCGACGCTCGTCGGCGCGGTCACCGAGGAACTCTCCGGCGTGGGACGTCTGGTGACAGTGGATCAGCGGCCCATCGGGCGTACCCCGCGCTCCAACCTGGCCACGTACACGGGCCTGTTCGACGTGGTGCGCAAGCTGTTCACGGAGACGGAGGAGGCACGGGCACGCGGCTACAAGGCGGGCCGTTTCTCCTTCAACGTGCCGGGAGGCCGGTGCGAGACCTGCCAGGGCGAGGGCTTCGTCTCCGTCGAGCTGCTCTTCCTGCCCAGTACGTACGCACCCTGCCCCGACTGCCACGGCGCCCGCTACAACCCCGAGACCCTCCAGGTGCGGCTGCGGGGCCTCACCATCGCCGAGGTCCTCGATCTCACCGTCGAGTCCGCCGCCGGGTTCTTCGACGACACGCCCGCCGCCGCGCGGAGCCTGCGCACCCTGCTCGACGTGGGCCTCGGCTATCTGCGGCTCGGACAGCCCGCGACGGAGCTGTCCGGGGGCGAGGCGCAGCGCATCAAGCTCGCGTCCGAGCTCCAGCGGCCGCACCGCTCCCCCACCCTCTACGTCCTGGACGAGCCGACGACGGGGCTGCACCCGGCCGACGTCGAGGTCCTGATGCGGCAGCTCCACGGCCTCGTGGACGCCGGCCACTCGGTGATCGTCGTCGAGCACGACATGGACGTCGTCGCCACCGCGGACTGGGTGGTCGATCTCGGGCCGGGCGGCGGCGACGAGGGCGGCCGGATCGTGGCCGCGGGGCCCCCGGACCGGGTGGCGCGGGCGGCGGAGAGCCGCACCGCGCCGTATCTGCTCCGGGCCCTGGGGCCGGCCGGACGGAGCTGAGGCCCGTCCGGCGGAGTCAGGCCACCATGCCGAACGTCCGGCGGGGTCGGACGGTCCTGCCGAACCTCCGGCGGGGTCAGGCCGCCGTGTCGAACGTGTAGTGACGGGTGTGGTCGAGCATGTCCGCCGGGGTCACGTCGTTCCACGGGCGCATGGTGTCGCCGAGGTCGACGACGTTCGCGGTGCCCGCGGCCGGCAGGTAGGGCGACCGCGGGTGGCGTGCCTGCCAGTCGGCCCACAGCTTGTCGATGAAGGCGTGGTGCAGCCAGAACACGGGGTCGTTCGGGGAGACTCCGGTGCCCATCTGGCCGCCGACCCAGACATGGACGCGGTTGTGGAGGTTCACACCGCGCCACCCTTCGAGATGGTTGCGGAAGCCGTCCGACGAGCTGTTCCACGGGGCCGTGTCGTAGGTCTCCATGGCGAGGACGGAGTCCACCTCGGCCCGGGTCGGGAGCTGACGGCCGCCCGCGCCGAGGTCGCGCCGCAGGTAGTCGCGGCCGTCGACGCGGACGTTGATCGTCCAGCGGCTGCCGCTGCGGGCGAACGGGCCGTCGAGCACCTGGCCGTCGCGGGCGCGCCCGGTGCCACCGAGGAAGTCGGGCGCCCACAGCGAGGAGCGGGAGGTGCGGTCGGCCGTCCAGTCCCAGTAGGGGAGGTTGACCGTCGGGTCGACGGATTGCAGCGCCTGTTCGAACTCTATGAGGAAGCGCCGGTGCCAGGGCAGGAACGACGGCGACCGGTGGCCGACGCGGTCGCCGTTGTCGGTGTCGCTCATGATGAAGGCGTTGTGCGTGGTGACGAAGGTGTCGTACCGCCCGGAGCGCTTGAGCTCCAGGAGGGCGGCGACGAAGCGCCGCTTCTCGTCGGCGGTGAGGGAGGCCTGGTTCTTGCGTACGGTCATGGCGGGTGCCGCTCCTGGATCGATCAGCCGAGGGTGAGGGGTACGAGCGGGGCGCCCTGGAGTTCGCGGACGGCCGCGCGGGCCAGCGACTTGGGCGTGGCGACGGGCTCGTAGTGGTTGATCACACTGATCCAGGTACCGTCGGCGTTCTGCATGACGTGCAGTTCCTCGCCGTCGATCGTCACGGAGTAGCCGCCTCCGTGATGTCCCCCGTGGTGACCTCCGCCGTGCGCGGGCCCGCCCTTGATGCGACGGCCCTGGTAGACCTCGTCGAAGGAGGCCGGCGCCGGTCCGGCCGCGGGAGCGGCGGCTCGGGGAGCGTCGGCGACGGCGGAGCCGGCCAGGGCGAGGCCCGCGGCGGCCCCTGCGGCCCCGGCCGCGACGCCGAGAACCCGGCGGCGGGTGATGCTGGACATGAAACCCCCAAATGGTCTGTACGACCGGGGGGTTGGTCATATGCCCCCGGCAGTCCTCATGAGTACCCGGGGGTGAGGCCAGGGCGGAAATCGCCGGAAGCCGGTTGGCTGCGAAGTGGACAACTTGCCATGAAATGTACAGAGTTGAACGGAGTTGATCTTGCTGTCCGCGTGGTCGACAGCACCCCGAATCGAAGATCTTACGGAGAAAGTGATCGTTTTGTGAACGATCTTTCGATACGGGGTGCGTCGTGTGGCGGGGCCCACGCCCTCAGGCTGTCCTGATCCGGCCTCAGCCGCGGGCCGTCTTCCGCTGCGCCCGCAACCACTCCCGGTTCATCGCCGCGATCGACGGCAGCGGGATCCCCTTCGGGCAGGCCGTCGCGCATTCGCCCGTCAGGGTGCAGCCGCCGAAGCCCTCCGCGTCCATCTGGGCCACCATGTCGAGGACCCGGGTCTCGCGTTCCGGGGAGCCCTGGGGCAGCACGTTCAGGTGGTTGACCTTGGCGGAGGTGAAGAGCATCGCCGAGCCGTTGGGGCAGGCCGCCACGCAGGCCCCGCAGCCGATGCACTCGGCGTGCTCGAAGGCGGAGTCCGCGTCCGCCTTGGGGACGGGGGTCGCGTGGGCCTCGGGGGCCGAGCCGGTGGGGGCGGAGATGTAGCCGCCGGCCTGGATGACGCGGTCGAAGGCGGAGCGGTCGACGACCAGGTCCTTGACGACGGGGAACGCGGAGGCCCGCCAGGGCTCGACGTCGATCGTGTCGCCGTCGTGGAACGACCGCATGTGGAGCTGGCAGGTCGTGGTCCGCTCCGGCCCGTGCGCGTCGCCGTTGATGACGAGGCTGCACGCGCCGCAGATCCCCTCGCGGCAGTCGTGGTCGAAGGCCACGGGGTCCTCGCCGCGCAGGATGAGGTCCTCGTTGAGGGTGTCGAGCATCTCCAGGAACGACATGTCGGCGGAGATTCCGTCCACGTCGTAGGTGGACATCGCGCCGGGGGTGTCGGCGTTCCGCTGGCGCCAGACGCGCAGGGTGAGCCTCATGCGTAGCTCCGCTGGGTGGGATGGACGTACTCGAAGGTGAGGTCCTCCTTGTGGAGGACGGGGGCCGTGCCGGTGCCGCCGAACTCCCAGGCCGCCGCGTACGCGAACTCCTCGTCGCGACGGGCGGCTTCGCCGTCGGGCGTCTGGGACTCCTCGCGGAAGTGGCCGCCGCAGGACTCGGCGCGGTGGAGCGCGTCGAGGCACATGAGCTCGGCGAGTTCCAGGTAGTCGACGATGCGGTTGGCCTTCTCGAGCGACTGGTTGAACTCCTGGCCCGTCCCGGGGACCTTGATCCGGCTCCAGAACTCCTCGCGGATCTCCGGGATCCGGGCGAGGGCGGTGCGCAGTCCGGCCTCCGTGCGGGCCATCCCGCAGTACTCCCACATGAGTTCGCCGAGTTCGCGGTGGAAGGAGTCGGGGGTGCGGTCGCCGTCGACGGCGAGGAGGAGGTTCAGCCGGTCCTCCGTCTCGGCGAGCACCTCCTTCACGGCCGGGTGGTCGTCGGTGAGGGGCTCCGTGTGGGGGTGCCGGGCGAGGTAGTCGTTGATGGTCGCCGGGAGGACGAAGTAGCCGTCGGCGAGGCCCTGCATGAGGGCGGAGGCGCCGAGCCGGTTGGCCCCGTGGTCGGAGAAGTTGGCCTCGCCGATGGCGAAGAGCCCGGGGACGGTGGTCTGGAGGTCGTAGTCGACCCAGAGTCCGCCCATCGTGTAGTGGACGGCGGGGTAGATCCGCATGGGGACCTCGTACGGGTTCTGCGCGGTGATCCGCGCGTACATGTCGAAGAGGTTGCCGTACTTCTCCTCGACGGCGGCCCGGCCCATACGGCGGATCGCGTCGGCGAAGTCGAGGTAGACGCCCTGCCCGCCGGGGCCGACGCCGCGGCCCTCGTCGCAGACGTTCTTCGCGGCCCGGGAGGCGATGTCGCGGGGGACGAGGTTGCCGAAGGAGGGGTAGATCCGCTCCAGGTAGTAGTCGCGCTCGTCCTCGGGGATGTCGACGGCCGGCCGGGTGTCCCCCTTGGCCTTCGGGACCCAGATGCGGCCGTCGTTGCGCAGCGACTCGCTCATCAGCGTCAGCTTCGACTGGTGGTCGCCGGTGCGCGGGATGCAGGTGGGGTGGATCTGGGTGAAGCAGGGGTTGGCGAAGTACGCGCCGCGCCGGTGGGCCCGCCAGACGGCGGTGGCGTTGGAGTTCATGGCGTTCGTCGACAGGTAGAAGACATTGCCGTAGCCGCCGCTGGCGAGGACCACCGCGTCCGCGTAGTGGGTGGAGATCTCACCGGTGATCAGGTCGCGGGCGACGATGCCGCGGGCCCGCCCGTCGACGACGACCAGGTCGAGCATCTCCGTACGGGCGTGCATCTCGACGTTTCCGGCGGCGATCTGCCGGGACAGGGCCTGGTAGGCGCCGAGGAGGAGCTGCTGGCCGGTCTGGCCGCGCGCGTAGAAGGTGCGGGAGACCTGGACGCCGCCGAAGGAGCGGGTGTCGAGGAGTCCGCCGTACTCGCGGGCGAAGGGGACGCCCTGGGCGACGCACTGGTCGATGATCTCGACGGAGATCTGGGCCAGGCGGTGGACGTTGGACTCGCGCGCCCTGAAGTCGCCGCCCTTGACGGTGTCGTAGAAGAGACGGTGGATGGAGTCGCCGTCGTTGCGGTAGTTCTTGGCGGCGTTGATGCCGCCCTGGGCGGCGATGGAGTGGGCGCGGCGCGGGGAGTCCTGGAAGCAGAACTGGACGACGTGGTAGCCCTGTTCGGCGAGGGTGGCACCGGCCGAGCCACCGGCCAGGCCGGTGCCGACGACGATGACGCGATGCTTGCGGCGGTTGGCCGGGTTGACCAGCTTGGCCTGGAAGCGGCGGGTGTCCCAGCGTTCGGCGACGGGGCCGGTGGGGGCCTTGTCGTCGGCGACCGGTTCCCCGGTCGTGAAGTCGAGGAAGCTCATGTCAGCTCACCACTCCGGTCATGACGGCGACGGGGACGGAGATGAAGCCCGCGGTCAGGACGAGCGCGAGGGTGTCGGCGAGGCGTCGCAGGAGGCGCTCGCGGCGGGCGCTGCCGACGCCGAGGGTCTGGGCGGCGCTCCAGAAGCCGTGCCGGACGTGAAGGCCGACGGCGAGCATGGCGACGATGTAGATGACGTTGCCGTACCAGGTGGAGAAGGTGTCGACGACGTTCTGGTAGGGCTTGCCCTCCTCGAAGCCGCCGGGGTGGACGGTGCCTGTGGTCAGGTCGAGGACGTGCCAGACGATGAAGAGGGCGAGGATGATCCCGCCCCAGCGCATGGTGCGGGTGGCGTACGAGGAGCGCTTGCGGCGGTGGACGTACGCGGTGGGGCGGGCCCTCACGTCACGGCGGCTGAGCTGGTACGCGGAGACGGCGTGGGCCACGACGGCGGCGAGGAGCACGATCCGGACGAGCCAGAGGGCCCACTCGTGGTGCAGGACGGGGGCGCCCATGACCCGCAGCCAGTGGCCGTAGGCGTTGAACTCCTCGGGGCCGAAGAAGACCTTCAGATTGCCGGCGACATGGGCGACGAGATAGCCGAGCATGAGCAGCCCGCTGACTGCCATGACCGTCTTCTTGCCGAGGGTCGAGGACAGGAATCCGCGTGACGGTGTGGGGGACGGCGGGCGGCCCGTCGTCCGGTCCCTCGTGGGTGCCAGAGCCATGCTCATGACGCTAGGGCCGAAGGGCCCGAGAGGTCCAAGACATGGTCCGGCTGATCTCGATAGGCCTTCCCTATGAATGTCGCCTAGGGTGGGTCCATGCAGTTCCAGCAGCTCCTCTACTTCGTCGCCGTGGCCGAGACCCGTCACTTCACCCGGGCCGCCGAGCGTGTCCATGTCTCGCAGCCCTCGCTCTCCCAGCAGATCAAGGCCCTGGAACAGGAGTTGGGCGCCGAGCTGTTCAGCCGCGCCCGGGGGAACATCACGCTCACCGACGCGGGCGAGGCCCTGCTGCCGCTCGCGCGCCGGATCCTCGCCGACACGGAGACGGCCCGGATCGAGGTGCAGGAGCTGGCCCAGCTCAAGCGGGGCCGGGTGCGGCTCGGCGCGACCCCGAGCCTGTGCACGGGCCTGCTCCCGGACGTGCTGCGCGCCTTCCACGACCTGCACCCGGGGATCGAGCTCCTCATCGAGGAGGGCGGCTCGCACGATCTCGTACGGGAGCTGGCCCGCGGGGCCCTCGACCTGGCGCTGGTCGTGCTGCCGCTGCCGAGCCCGTCACCGGCCCTGACGACGGTGGAGCTGCTCCGGGAGGACCTGGTGGTCGTCTCCTCGGCTTCGGCTCAGGCGCCGCGGCGCCCGGTGCGGATCACCGACCTGCGGGACCAGCCGCTCGTGATGTTCCGGCACGGCTACGACCTGCGGGAACTGACCGTGGCGGCCTGCCGGGCGGAGGGCTTCGAGCCCACCTTCACCGTGGAGGGCGGCGAGCTGGACGCGGTCCTCGGTTTCGTACGGGCCGGGCTCGGGCTCGCGGTCGTCCCCGCGATGGTGGCGTCGCGGGCGGGCCGGGACCTGCGCGTCACCGCCCTCGCCCGGCCGGGGCTGCGCCGGACGATCGCGCTGGCCCACCGGAGCGACGTGGCACCGCCGAGGGCGGCGCGGGAGCTCCAGCGGATGCTGCTCGCCTCCCGCCGGGGCGGGCCCGACCGGGCCGCGGCCGCCCCGGCCTGAGGCGACGAAATCCGCGTGCGGCGGGCGCACGGCGGCTGCGAGCATGCCCGTATGGTCCACGCTCTCGCACCCCTGGTCGTCCGGCACACCCGTCGTCTCCCCTGCCCCACCGGCCCGGCCGGAGACGGGGCCGCCGCCGTGCGGCGGTTCGACGCGGCCCTGATGACCGCCGGGTTCAAGCTCTCGGCCGAGCTGATCGAGCGCCTGTCGGGGTTCGCCGAGCCGACGGTCGTCGAGACCGCCGTCCACACCCTGGCCACGGTCCGCGAGATCGTCGGCGACCACGTCCAGCACAACGTCTACTTCGTCGACTTCCCGGCCAACGTGCCGGACACCCTCGAATTCTGGATGACCTGCGTCGCCGAGGCACTGGAGGACCGTGACACCCGCGACGCGACCCTCGACCAGCTGGACGCGGGCGTCCTCGACCTGCTGACCCTCCCGTCGTACGGTCGGTACCGGCACACGTACGAGGAGATGCTCGCCGCGCACGACGAGCTGATCGCGGCGGCGGGTGACCGGCTGACCGTGCTGCACCTCGGCGCGGACGGCGACACCGAGGTGACCGCGCTCTATCTGGCCCTGGCCGGCAGCACGACCCCGCTCGGCGAGGAGCACCTGCGCGATCTGGCCGCGCTCGCCGAGCACGGCGCGGACGGCCCCCAGCCCGCGGAGATGCCGGTCCGGGAGAACCGCGCCGTCGTCAACCGCGCCCGGCTCCGGGTGGGCGCGGCCCCGCTGCTCGACACCGTGACCGATGTGCTGCGGCTGGCCTGCGCCCTCGCGGACGGCGATGTCACCCTGCGCGAGCCCACCCGATTCCGCGCACTGTCCCGCCCGCACCGCCGCGCCCTGCTCGCGGGGCTCGACGCGGTCGTGGCCGCGTCCCCGGCCAAGCTGTCGGACGTGTCCGCGCACGAGGAGGCGTGGAAGCGGCTCGGGGAGCGGCTGCATCCCCACGAGTACCCGCACTGGCCGCACGCCGCCGAGGTGTTCGCCGTCGCCCGGGGCGAGCGGAGGGCGCCGTCGTTCGACAGCCGCGTGGAGGAGCTGCTCGGTCGGGGCGAGGTCGCGGCCGCGGCGGACCTGCTCGCCGCCGCGGCTCCCGGGCGCCTCTTCCGCGCCCTGGACCGGCTGCTGCGCACCGCGGCGGAGGGCAAGGAGCGGGAGGCGGTCCTCGCCGCCGTCGAGCGGGCCGCGCCGGAGGTGTCGGGCCGGGTGGTCCTGTCGGTGCGCGAGCACCTCCAGAACCGTGCGGGCGGGAGCGGCGGGGATCGCCGGGTGTTCGTGAACCGGGAGGCCAAGGCCTGGACCGCCGAGGACACGCGTGCGCCGCTGGAGGACGCGGCCCGCGAGCGGCTCATCGCGGTCCTCGACGCCGAGACCCGGCGTCGACTCCCTTCCCCGGGGCGCCTGTTGATCGATCCCGACGTCCTGGACACGGCTCTGCCGCTGAGCGGCCGGGCGGCCTCGGCGGGGTTCGGGGTGCTGCCGCGCGGCTCGGTCTCGCCGGTCGAGGGGGAGCTGCTGCGCTTCTTCACGTACTGGCGGCAGGCGCGGTACACGACCGACCTCGACCTGTCGGCGCTCGTCCTGGACGAGGACTACGGGACGGTGACGTGGCTGTCGTACACGGCGCTGACCGACGTCGAGGGCCGGCACTCCGGCGACATCACCGAAGCGCCGGACGGGGCCTCGGAGTTCATCGATCTGCGGCTCGGTGCGGTGCGGGGCACGTTCATCGTCCCGCAGGTGTACGTCTTCTCCGGCGAGGGCTTCGACGAGGTGGCGGAGGGCTTCTTCGGGTACATGCTGCGCGAGGCCGAGCAGAAGGGCCGGCCGTTCGAGCCGCGTACCGTCCGGATGAAGTCGGATCTGCGCGGCCCCGGCAAGGTGGCACTGCCGCTCGCCTTCCGGCGGGACGACGAGGGCCGCTGGCACGCGCACTGGCTCCACCTGTATCTGCGGGGAGCGCCGTCGGCCAACCGGGTCGAGGGGCACCGGGTGACGATCTCGGTCGTGATGCGCGCCCTGCTCGGACGCACACACCTGACGCTGCGTCATCTTGTGGGCCTGATGGAGGAGTCGGGGGCGGAGACGACGCTGTGGGACGGCCGTACGGTGCCGGACGGACCGGTCACGTACATCGGTCTGGAGCGGCCGGAGGGCCTCGCCCCCGGTTCGCGGGTGTTCACCCCGGAAAATCTGCGCGACCTGCTGCCCGCCTGAGTGCTACGGTCGTTCCGGGGCGAGGCCATGGAGAGGCTTCCTTCTACCCACTCCTTGAAATAGCCTCTCCGCTTTCCTCCCCCGTATTCGTCCCGGCCTCCCCGCTTCGCGCGGGGAGGCCGGTTGCGTGTGTCCGGGTCTCAGACCGCGTCCGCCAGGAGCAGGGAGTGGATGCGGTCCGGGGCGCCGGGGCGGGCGTAGTACCAGCCCTGGGCCGTGTCGCAGCCGAGGTCGCGGAGCTGGCGGGCCTGCGCTCCGGTCTCCACGCCCTCGACGGTGACGGCGAGTTCCAGGCTGTGCGCCAGGGAGACGATCCCCTCGACGATCTTGAGGTCGACCGGGTCCACCGGGTGCTGCTGCATGCCCCGGGTGAAGGAGCGGTCGAGTTTGAGGACGCTCACCGGCAGCCGGCGCAGGTTGGCCAGGTTCGAGTAACCGGTGCCGAAGTCGTCGAGCGCGATGTCCACGCCCATCTCGGCGAGCTGCCGCAGCGGCTTGAGCAGGTCCTCGTCGGCGCCGATCAGCGCCGATTCGGTCACCTCCAGGCAGAGCGCGCCCGGTTCGAGCCCGGACCGCTCCAGAACGTCGACGGTGTCGGCGACCAGGCGCGGGTGGTGCAGCTGCGTCGGGGAGAGGTTGACGTTGATCCGCAGCGGTCCGCCGTCGGCGTGCCGGGCCTGCCAGAACCGGGCCTGTCGTACGGCCTCCTGGAGCACCCAGCGGCCGAGCGGCACGATGAGCCCGGTGTCCTCGGCGAGCGGGATGAACCGGTCGGGGCCGAGTACGCCGTGCTGCGGGTGGCACCACCGGACGAGCGCCTCCGCGCCGTGCACGCTGCCGTCGCCGAGGTGGACGAGCGGCTGGTACTCGATGAAGAACTCGCCGCGTTCCAGGGCGGTCGGCAGGGCCGTGGTGAGGCCGTGCCGGGTGATGGCGCGGGCGTCGGCCTCCGGGTCGGCGAGCTCGAAGCGGTTGCCGCCGGCGGACTTGGCCCGGTACATGGTGATGTCGGCGCTCCGCAGCACCTCGGCCGGGGTGCGTTCGCCGGCCGGGCCCTCGACGACGCCGAGGCTGCCGCGGACGGTCAGTTCACGGCCGTCGATGCGGAGCGGGGTGGCGAGGGCGGCGAGGATGCGGTCGGCGAGTTCGGTGACGTCCTGCTCGCCGCCGGCGCCGGTGGTGAGGGCGACGAACTCGTCGCCGCCGAGCCGGGCCACCATCTCGCCGGGCCCGGTGACGCAGCTCTGCAGCCGGTCGGCGACCTCGACGAGGAGCCGGTCGCCGGTGGAGTGGCCGAGGCTGTCGTTGATGACCTTGAAACCGTCGAGGTCCAGGTAGCAGAGGCCGAAGCGGGCGTTCTCGCCGGGCGCGAGGGCCTTTTCGAGCCGCTCGAAGAACAGCGTGCGGTTGGGCAGTCCCGTCAGCGCGTCATGGGTGGCCTCGTACCGCAGGCGCAGATGGAGCAGGCGCCGCTCGGTGGTGTCCTCCATGAGGGCCAGCTGGTACTGCGGGTTGCCCTCGGCGTCGCGGAGGAGCGAGACGGTGAGATTGGTCCAGAGAACCGTTCCGTCACCGCGGTAGTACGGCTTCTCGACCCGGTAGGACTCCCGGTCGCCGCGGACCAGCTCCTCGTACAGCTTCCAGACGTGCGGGCCGTCCTCCGGGTGGACCCACTCGCTGACCTTCCGGCTCCGCAGCGGTCCCTCCATCCCGCCGAACATGCGGGTGAGGGTCTCGTTGACCTCCAGGACGTTGCCGTCGAGGTCGGCGATGCCGATGCCGATCGCCGCCCCGTCGAAGACCGCGCGGAAGCGGCTCTCGGTGGCGTGCAGGGCGATCTCGGCGGCGCTGCGGGCGGAGAGCGCGGAGCGTGCGATGGCCTCCTGCTCAGCCCTTGTCCGCTCGCGCAGGGCCTGGGCGTAGCCGGTGGCCATGGCGTGCTGGAGCCGGGAACAGCGGGCCCGGAGCTCCTCGGCCGGCAGGTCCGACTCCGTACCGCAGTAGAGCACCAGGTACGAGTCGACGACCCCGAGGCTGCGGCCGAGCGCGTCCGGGTCGGTGCAGTGGGCGGCGACGAGGGCCGCGCCGGCGCGCTGGGCCGGGGCCGTGTCGAAGGGCCGGGCGTGCAGCGCGTCGTACAGGGTGCGGGCCAGCGGCAGCAGATGGCCCTCGAACTCGGCGCGGGTCAGCGAGGTGGCGGTCACCGGGAAGATCGCGCGGCTCCAGATGGTGACGAACCGCCTGAGTCTGTCCTCCGGGCCGTCGGCTTCGGCAAGGCTGCCGGACGGCTGAGACGGGACCTTCACGCCTTGCGCCCCACCCCTGCGAAACCGGAGAAGGCGTAGGGGTCCTCCTCCTCGACCGGACTGTCCGGACGCCAGTGGGGCATCGGGACGAGGCCGGGCTCGATCAGTTCGGTGCCCTCGAAGAAGCGGGTGATCTCGGCGCCGGAGCGCATCACCAGCGGGTTGCGGATGTTCCGGTAGACCCCGACGGTGCCGCCGGCCTGCTCCTCTGAGAGCGGGATGCCCTCGTACGAGGCGTGGGTGAGTACGAGGAGGCTGCCGGGCGCGAGGGCGTCGAGCAGTTCCGTGACGGCCTCGTGCGGCCGGTCCTCGTCCTCCAGGAAGTGCAGGACGGCGACGAGGAGCAGCGCCACCGGCCGCTCCAGGTCGAGGAGTCGGGACACCTCGGGGCTGTGGAGGATGTCGGCCGGCTTGCGCAGGTCGGCGGCGACGACCGCGGCGCCCTCGTCGCCCTCCAGGACGGCGCGGCTGTGGGCGACGGCGACCGGGTCGTGGTCGACGTAGACGACGCGCGCGGCGGGGTCGGCGGTCCGGGCGACCTCGTGCACATTGCCGAAGGTGGGTATGCCGGAGCCGATGTCGAGGAACTGGGTGACGTCGTTGTCAACGGCGTGGCGGACGGCGCGCCGCATGAAGGCACGGTTCGCCTGCATGATCTTGGGCAGGCCAGGCATGAACTCCATGGCCTTGCGCGCCGCTTCCCGGTCCACTTCGAAATTGTGCGAGCCGCCCAGATAGAAGTCGTACATACGGGACACGCTCGGCATCGAAATGTCGATACCAGGCGGAGCCCAGGCGGGACGCTCCATCAATGTCTCCAACAAGTCGCCATGGGGGATGCGGCCAGGTGTTCGCGGCCGGTGTTCGAGGTGAGGCTACTGATCGCCCGCCGAGAGAGCGAGTAGAAACGGAAATTCGCGGTCCGTTCTTGGTCACACGCCATTGGCACGTGCTCTCGGGAACGAAGAGTTCACGCCTTCAGGCTGTGCAAATTCACGTGCATATGAGTGTGCGTCGGCTCTTCGGCCGAGTGCGGCTCCCCGCGGTGGACGCCCAGGTCCCGTCCGTACCTCGGTTGTTGCCGTCTGAGGGGTCTGGTCGCCGGTGCAGGATGCCCCCTTCTCCTTCCCGTCCGACAGGGCGACAACCGGACAGTTATCGATCCGAGGCCGGAACGGACCCGGTCCGCCGTCTTCCGGAATCCATCCGGGCCGCGATACACGGGCATTGACCCCGCCGAGTCGCCCCGGCCGGCTTCGAGCGAGGCGAAACGTCAAACCGGTGCGTCCGGAGATCCGCTCCATCCGGCGAATCCCGCTCGATTCCGCCCCGGCGGGCCGCGTCTGTGATCAAGCTCGACGGCGTGTCTCTGTACGGATCACTCCTCGCTCGGCCGCTGGCGGCCCTCGCACTGGTATGGCTTCTCGCCACCCCCGTGCCCGCCGCCGCCGACTCCTGCGCCTATGCCACCACCGGGCCCGACGGTTCGAACACCTCGGTGGCGGTCATCGGGCCGGGCGCCTGCTCGCCCACCCCCACCCCGCCACCGCCCTCGCCCCCGCGTCCCACGACGCCCGCGCCGCCCCGGCCCACGACGCCCGCGCCGCGGCCCCCTTCCGTCCCGGCGCCACCCCCGCCTCCCGTACGGACCACCACGCCGCCCGCTCCCCCGGCCACCCCGCCGGTACCGCGCCCCGGGTCGGCCTCGCCCGTGCCGCCCGCCCCGGAGCCGCCGGAGAGCGCTCCGGCGCCCGCGCCGCCTCCCGCTCCCGCGCCGCCCGCGCCTCCCGCGTCTCCCGCCACCCAGCCACGGCCGCCCGCCGCGGGACCCGTGGCGCTCCCCCACTACAAGCGCACCTCGCGCCCCCAGCCGACCGGCCGGACGTCCGTCGTCACGATGACGCTGGTGATCATCGCTCCCGCGGTGCTCGCGACCGCCATCCTGCGCCCCCGCTCCCGCTGATCCTTACCGGAGTAAATCCATGTCTGAATGGCTTGTTCTCACCCTTGCGATGGCCGCCGCGTGCGCCGTCGTCGTCACCATCGTCGTCATCAACAACCGCCGGATCACCGAGGACGACGACCCCAGCGAGACCCCGGACGTCATCGAGTACATGACGATGATGATCGGCGTGATCTACGCCATCGTCCTCGGTCTCGCCATCGCCGGTGTCTGGGAGGCCCGCGGCGCCGCGCAGGAGACCGTGCGGCAGGAGGCGCAGGCGATGCACGAGATCTCGGCCCGCGTCGAGGTCTACCCGCAGGCGGTCCGCGAGCGCATCCGCGCCGATGTCGACGCGTACGTCGGCTTTGTGGTCAACGACGAGTGGACGTACATGGCGGACCACGGCGAGCTGAGCGAGGAGGGCACCGCGCTCCTGGAGAAGGTGCGGCGCAGCGTCACCGACTACCAGCCTGCCAACGACTTCGAGGGACAGGCGTACCAGCCCCTGGTCGACCAGGTGGCGGTGGCCGACGACGCCCGGGGAGCCCGGGGACAGAACGCGGGGGCGACCATGCCGGGCGTGGTGTGGTTCGGCCTGATCATCGGCGCCCTGGTGACCGTCGGCCTGATCTTCACCCTGCAGATCCGCAGGACCGGACGCGAACTGCTGCTCGCCGGACTCTTCAGCGTGCTGATCGCCTTCCTGCTGTTCCTCATCTGGGACTTCGACGCGCCGTTCGGCCGGGGGATCTCGGCCACCGCCGCGCCGTTCACCGATCTCTTCCCGCAGGTCACACCGTGAGGCGACACGGCCGGGGTGGGCCACTCGGGGGACATGCGTGCCCCATTCGCACGCCTGGGATCGCGGCTGTGGTAGTGCGCTTCTAGCGTTTCGGACATCGAGGTGTACGCACGGTCTTTCGCGGAAACCCCCTTCCGCGGCTGCCCCTCGGGACCCGGAGGATTCACCATGCGCGCGATACGTGCCGCGTCCACTGCCCTGCTGGGGGCGGCCGCCCTCGCCCTGGCCGCCCCCACCGCCGTCGCGGCGGACGGTGCTCCCGCACCGAACCCGCGAGCGGCACGGGCCAAGGCACCGGGCGATTTCGTCGTGTCGCCCTCGGTCGTCGCCCCGGGCGGCCGGGTGACGCTGAGCGCCCCCGGCTGCGCCAGTACGGCGACGGCCTCGGCCGGCATCTTCGACACCGTCACCATCGCACCGGGGTCGGCGGCGACCGCCACCGTGGACTGGGACGCCCGCCGCGGCGCCGTGTACACGGTGTCGTTCAACTGCACCGGCGGGATCATGGACACCGTGAACCTGACGATCAGCGGCACGCCCACCGCCACCCCGACCATCAGCTCCACCATCCTCACTCCCCCACGGGGCGTGCAGGGCGGTCTCGGCGGTTCCGTGGGCGGCTTCGAGCCGCTCGAACTGGCCGCCGGCGGCGCGCTCGTGCTGGCCGCCACGGCGGGCGGCGTGTATGTGCTCCGCCGCCGCTCCGGCGCGACCCGTCGCCACTGAGCCCCCGGCAGGGCCCCGGATGCCCGTCGCCCCCGGGTCCCTGCCGGGGACTCGGGGGCGACGGGCGTAGCGGGCCGGACCGGGAGGTTCGGCCGGTCAGACCCCCGCGCCGGTCATACGGCGACGGCGGACGACGAAGAGACCACCGCCGAGCGCGGCCGCGGCCACCAGGCTGCCGCCGACGGCCATCTCCGTGGAGCTGGGCGCCAGCGAACCGCCGATGCCACCCTGCGCGCCGCGGCCGGAGAGGACGCGGAACGGGTGCGTGACCACCCGAGAGTTGTCGCTGCACTTGACGGCGAGGTTGTAGCTGCCCGGAGTGGCGTTGTTGAAGACACGGGCGATGGCGCTGGAGAGCCCGTTGGAGTTGACCGAGAGGTTGGTCTCCGGGAAGGCGTTGGACGTGACGGTGCCACCGTGACCGCAGCCCTTGGCGGTGATCGTGATCGTCGACCCCGCGTGAACGTCGAACGGGTTGACCTGGACATTGCTCGGCCCGTTGGTGGCGACGGCGAGAGGAGCCGCGAGCCCGACCGCAGCGATTGCGGTGGCGGTCACCGCCAGAGTGCGTGCAGCACGCATGGTTGAACCTCCAGTGGAAGGCGCCCCAAAGCGGTGCTCCGGGAGTTTCGACGAGTACGCCTTCCATGACGAACCATCACAAGTCATGACGAGCTGCGCACTTCGGCACTGGTCCACCCCGGTGAGGCGACACGCCCGGAATCGGACCGTCGGAGGAGGAAGAACCGCAGGTCAGGGCGGAGTGGGCTGCTTATCTGACGATTACTCGGATGGGTCAGCCCCTTGTCACCCGCCTGTCGGCTCCCGCAGACGGTCCGCCCCTGCCCGCCGGCTCTCCGTCGACGTCTGCAGGACCGCCCGCCCGGGCCTGCCGTGCCGTCCGTCGGCACACCCCCGTACCCCGACCCCGCCACCCGTCCGGACGCGGCCCCCACCCGTTCGCACCGCCCGGCGCGACGGTCCGTCAGGTCGCCTTTACCGTTCTGACGACGCCACGAAGGGAGAACCATGCCCCCGAAGGACTTCCGCGTCTTCCAGCGCAGGAGACGCCAACCCTGGGGCGTCCTGGCCCTCGCCATGCTGTCCGGGATCGCGATGATGCGCAACGGAGTGGACGTCGCGCTGGGGCCCCCGCAGCCCGCCGCGGCGGCCCGTCCGGTGGCGCGCCCCGTCGCCCCGCCGCAGGACGGGGCGACCGAGGGTCTGGAGCCGCTGACCTTCGCCCCCGCCTCCCGGATCAAGATCCCGGCGATCCGGGTCGCCGCCCCGATCATGGACGTCGGCCTGGACCCGGACGGCTGGGTGGCGGCCCCGCCGCCGGAGGACGCCAACCTCGCCGGCTGGTACCAGAACGGCATCTCCCCCGGCCAGCGCGGCACCGCGGTGGTCGTCGGCCATGTCGACAACGCGCAGGGCCCCGCGGTCTTCTACGGTCTGGGCTCCCTGGAGAAGGGCCAGCACATCGAGGTCGAGCGGTACGACGGCCGGGTCGCGGTCTTCGAGATCTACGGGCTCGAGGTGTACTCGAAGGACAACTTCCCGGGCGTGCAGGTGTACGCCGACACCGGCCAGCCCGAGCTGCGGGTCATCACCTGCGGCGGCGGCTACACGCGCGCGCGTGGCTACGACGGGAACGTCGTCGTGTACGCGCGGATGGTCGGCACCCGCTAGCGGGTACGGCGAAGGGCCCCGGCACCTGGTGGTGCCGGGGCCCTTTCCCGTACCGGAGCCCGTACCGAAGCCCCTACCGGAGCCGTCCCGGAGCCCGTACCTGAGGGGTCAGCGTCGGGGGACGGTGATGTGGTAGCCCGCGTCGAGGAGTTCGGGCAGATAGCGACGGAGCGCGGTCACGCTCTGGGCGCGGTCGCCGCCGGCGTCGTGGGAGAGGACGACGGCGCCGGGCGCGGCACCGTCGAGGACGCGGCGGACGATGGTGTCGGCCCCGGGTTCCTTCCAGTCCAGGGTGTCGACGGTCCAGGCGAGCGGCTCCATGCCCAGCTCGGCCCCGATCTCGAAGGAGTGCCGGTTCCAGGCCCCGTAGGGCGCGCGGTACCAGAGCGGGGCCGTCCCCAGGGTCCGTTCGACGGCCTCGCTGGTGGAGCCGAGCTCGTCGCGGATGCGGGAGGGCCGCAGCTTGGGGATGAGGGGATGCGACCAGGAGTGGTTGCCGACGACGTGCCCGTCCGCGGCCATCTCCCGCAGCAGGTCCGGGTTCTCGACGGCCATCTCGCCGCAGACGAAGAACATGGCGCGGCAGTCGTGGCGGCGCAGGGTCTCCAGGATGCCCGGGGTGTAGCGGGGGTCGGGGCCGTCGTCGAAGCTGAGCACCATCGAACGGCCGACCCCGGACATGCTGAGGAAGGGCCGCTGCCGGACCGGGGGCACGGCCCGCCGGTACGCCGGGGGCGCGTACGCGGTCATCGGCTGGAGGCGGTACGAGGTGGGGCGCAGCCGGGCGGCCTGCGCCTGCGGGCCCGCGGCGGGGCCCGCTCCCCGGCGGGGTGGGGCCGGGGGCGCGGCGGTCCCGCCGGCCCGCTCGGGCGCCGCGAGCCGGTCCGCCGCGATGACTCCGACGGTGGCGGTGGCCCCGAGGGCGGCGGCGAGCCGCAGCACCGCACGGCGCCCGTTGGGCATCTGATCCTTTTTCATGACCAATGGTTCATACGGATGAGAGCCTGCGCGGCTCATCGACACCGACCGCCCCATCGAAAGCACCCGATGAGCCGATAGCCTCGAAGGGTGAGCGAACAGCAGCCCGGTCGGTTCGAACGGGGTACCGACGGTCCGAAAGTGATCATGGCGGGAATCGACGGCTCGGCCTCCTCGCTGCGCGCGGCGGCCTACGCGGCCGGGCTCGCGCGGCGGCAGAACGCCCTGCTCGCGCTCGTCTACGTGCAGCCGTTGATCACCGCGGGCGCCGCCATGGGCGCGCCGACGGCCGGGACCACCGAGGAGATCGCCCAGGACCTGGTCGCGGAGATCCGCGCCTCCGCGGAGCGGGTGAAGGACCTCTGGCGGATGCGGTGGGAGTTCCACACCTTCCGGGGCGACGCCTACGCGGGCCTGGTCCAGGCGGCGGAGGAGCTGACGGCGGACGCCGTGGTCGTGGGCGCGTCCGAGTCGGCCGGCCACCGGTTCGTGGGCTCCGTGGCCGTCCGGCTCGTGAAGGCGGGCCGCTGGCCGGTCACCGTCGTACCGTGACCGGCCGGCCGCCGCCGTGACCGGCTCGCCGCGACCGCGACCAGCCCGTCGCCGTTGACCGGACCCGTCGCCGCCCTGACCGGCCCGCGCGGTCGGTGGCGGGCTACTTGCCCATCACCAGGCCGTCCTCGGCCGCGCCGCGGCTGAGCACCACCTGCCGGATCGTGTCCCGGATCTCGGTGCGGTGCGGATCGGAGCCGTCGGCGGCGAGGTTGACCACCCGGCCGCGCGCGGTGTCGAACCACTGGGGGACGAACTCGGCCTTGGTGACCTCCCAGCGCCCGCCGGGCGTCCTGGGCGGGCCGAAGGTGAAGCGGCCGATGCTGCCCTGGTTGCCGCGGGGGTCGTAGGCGCCCGCGTGGTTGATCATGTCGCCGGCGATCTGATCGCCCATCCCGTAGATGATCCAGGTGCCGTTGACCTTCTCGTAGGCCTGCGGCACGTGGGCGTGCGTTCCGATGATCAGATCGATGTCGGGGCGGCCGCCGCTCTGCGAGGCGGTGAGCGAGCGACCGAGCGTGAGCTGCCGCTGGTCGGGTTCGGTCTGCCACTCGCTGCCCCAGTGGACGCTGACCACGACCACGTCGGCGCCGGCCGCGCGGGCGGCGCGGGCGTCGGCGATCACCTTCTGTTCGTCGAGCTTCTGCACGGCCCAGGGCTGCCCCTCGGGCATCGGATAGCCGTTGGTGTCGTACGTGTAGGCGAGCTGGGCCACGGTGGCACCACCCGCCTTGAGCAGGGTGGGCCGCGCCGCCTCCTCGGCCGTTCGGGCCGACCCGGCGTGCCGGACACCCGCCCGGTCCAGGGCGTCGAGAGTGCGGCCGAGGCCCGCCGCGCCGTCGTCGAGGGTGTGGTTGGAGGCGGTGGAGCAGGAGTCGTAGCCGGTGGCCTTGAGCGCGGCCGCGACCTCGGGCGGCGACTTGAAGGCGGGATAGCCGGTGTAGGGCCCGCCGTCCTTCCCGTACACGGTCTCCATGTGGCAGATGGCCAGGTCGGCACGGGAGACGACGGGCTTCACCCCGGAGAACATCGGCGTGAAGTCGTAGCCGTCCCCGCCCGCGTCCTGGGCGGCACGGCGGATGATCGAGTCGTGCGGGAGGACGTCTCCGGAGGCGACGAGGGTGAACCCGGCGGGCGCGGATGCCCCGCCGGGTGCGGCGGACGGGGCGGCGGGCCGCGCGGATCCCGGTCGCCCGGTCGCGGCCTCGGGGCTGGGGGCTCCGCCGGCCGGGCCGCTCCCGTCGGTGCAGCCGGTCGCCGCCGCGAGCAGGACGGCGGCGAGCGCCGCGACGCCCGCGGGTCTGGTGCGTGAGGTCATGTACGGCACTCCGCCCGATTCATGGGATGAACATCTGTTCATACGAATTCATCTCGCGGGAAAGCCGCAGTCAAGGGTCAAGGCCGCAGAGCGTCAGGAACCACGCTGAAACGGACGCAATGACTCCGGTCGACCGCCTCGCGACCGCTCGGCGTACCACTCGCCGCTCGGTGCGACCGTTCGTCGCAGACCGATGTCCGTTCCCTGTCCCTTGCCGTCCGAATGGGTTCCGATACGCCCCGGACGACGAGCCGCAGGAGAGGCGGGGAGCATGACAACGGCAACCACCGACGAACGGACCCTCGAGGAGTTGCAGCGGGACCACGGCCCCGCGCTCCTCTCCTTCCTGCTCGGCCTCACCTATGGGGACCGCCAGCGGGCCGAGGACCTCGTCCAGGAGACCCTGGTACGGGCCTGGCTCCACCCCGAGGCCTTCGACGGCCCCTACGATTCGATGCGCCCCTGGCTCTTCACCGTGGCCCGCCGCCTCGCCATCGACGCCCGGCGCTCACGCCTCGCCCGGCCCGCCGAGATCGGGGACGGCGTCCTCGCCGTGACCCCCGACCCCGACGACGCCACCGCCTCGGCCGAGGCCGCGCTCGACGTACGGGCGGCCGTCCGCGAACTGAGCCCCGAGCACCGCGCGGTCCTGGTCCGGATCTACTTCCACGGCCTGACCGTCAACGAGGCCGCCGTCGACCTCGGCATCCCGGCCGGCACCGTCAAGTCCCGCTCCCACTACGCGCTGCGGCAGCTGGGCCGCTCGCTGCCCGGCTACCGGCCGCACCGCGCGGCCGTTGCCCGGCCCCGTGTCACGGCCCCACAATGACGCCGTGACGCTGACACTCGCCGCCGCCGAAAAGATCCTCGCCGACAACTTCGCGCCCTGGGTGCTCGATCTGGGGCTGACCGTCGAATCGGTCGACAGCCAGGAGGCCCTGCTCCGGCTCCCGTGGTCGGACCGGCTCGCCCGGGAGGGCGGCGGCCTGTCCGGCCAGGCCCTCATGGCCGCCGCCGACACGGCGACCGTGATCGCGGTCGCCGCGGCCCGGGGCGGCTTCGTGCCCATGACCACCGTCCAGCAGTCCATCAGCTTCCAGCGGGCGGTCGTCGGGGCCGACGTCCTGGTGCGGGCCCGGCTCACCAAGGCGGGAAAGCGGATGGCCTTCGCCGACATCGCCATGACGGCCGAGGGCACGGAGGAGACCGCGGCCCACGCGACCGCGGTGTACGCACTCCTCGGCTGAGCCGCCCCACCTCCCGGGGCCGCCACCCCGACGGCCGTCGGAGCGGGCGGCCGTCGGAGCGGGCGGCCGTCGGAGCGGGCGCGCCCGCCGTCCGGACGCCTCCCCCGCCCCGTACACCTCCCCGGACATCAGTAATCCCACCGGCACCGATCCGGCCGGGAAACGTATCCGAAACCACACGGGCGAGTTGAGCAAAGCGGGACACGCGGGCGCCCTCCACGGAGGAAGCTCTCCCCGGGTCCCACACGTCCGGGTCCCCCGATGTCCGGGAGAAGGTGGGAGCGTTGCGCCCCGAGAGCACGAACGGCGCCGGCGGCACGAGTGGCGGCGAACTCGCCGTCCCGATGGCCTGGCTGTGCGCCGAGTACCTGGCCGACGAGGTGCTGCGGGCCGCCGCCCTCGTGGCGCCCGGCTCACTGGAGTACCGGGCAGGCCTCCAGGCGCTCGCCCTCACCGTCCACCTCGCGGAGGAACCGGACGGGCCGGTGGGTGGCCGGCCCGCCTGCCGGATCGACGAGTGGCTGCGGCACACGGCGTACGACCGGCCCTGGCCGCCCTGGGTCGAGGAGCGGCTCGCCGCGCGGCGCTCGGCCGGCGGCGACAGCCCCGACCTGGCGCTCGCGGAGACCGCGTGGCGCGGCCTGCGGGACACCTGGGTCCGCGCCGCCGACCTCGACGGCCGGACGGACGACGCGTCCGGCTGCCCCGTCGACGAGGAGGAGCAGATCTGGCTGCCCGCCTGGAAGCTGGGCCTGCCGCTCGCCCATCTCTCCCTGCATCTGCGCTGACTGACCGGTCCCTGCCCGGTCCCTGCCGGTCCGTGCGCGGTCAGGGCGATGAACGGTGCACGCCCGGGCGGTACTTGGGGATGCGCACCGTCACCTTCATCCCCGCGCCGACCCCGGTCTCGATGACAAGCCCGTACTCCGCCCCGTACACCTGGCGCAGCCGCTCGTCCACGTTGGACAGGCCGATGCCGGAGCCGGCCGGGTGCTCTCCGCGCAGGACCGCGCGCAGCAGCTCCGGGTCCATGCCGATGCCGTCGTCCTCGACGGTCACCACGGCCTCCGCACCCGCGTCGCGGGCGGCGATCGTGACCCGGCAGCCCCGCTCCCGGTCCTCCAGGCCGTGCTTCACGGCGTTCTCCACGAGGGGCTGGAGGCACAGGAAGGGCAGGGTGACCGGCAGCACCTCGGGGGCGATCTGCAGCGTCACCTTCAGCCGCTCCCCGAAGCGCGCCCCGGCGAGCGCCAAGTACTGCTCGATGGAGCGTAGTTCGTCGGCGAGCTGGGCGAACTCGCCGTGCTTGCGGAAGGAGTAGCGGGTGAAGTCGGCGAACTCGAGGAGGAGTTCGCGTGCCTGTTCCGGGTCGGTGCGGACGAACGAGGCGATGGCGGCGAGGGAGTTGAAGATGAAGTGCGGGGAGATCTGCGCCCGCAGCGCACGGATCTCGGCCTCCACGATGCGGGTGCGCGAGCGGTCGAGTTCGGCGAGCTCCAGCTGTACGGAGGCCCAGCGGGCCACCTCGGTCGCGGCCCGCACCAGGACGGCGGACTCCCGCGAGCCGTAGGCGACGAGCGCGCCGAGCACCCCGTCCTCCCCGGTGAGCGGGGCGATCACCGCCCAGCGCAGCGGGCAGGCGGGGTCGGCGCAGTCCGTGTGCACGGACCTGCTGCGGCCGGTCTCCAGGGTCTCGGCGGCCTGCTCCGGGACGTGCGCCCGGTGATGGTCCTCGCCCGGTCCGTCCCAGGTGAGGACGGCGCCCCGGTCGGTGAGACAGAGCGCCTCGGTGCCGAGCAGCGAGCGGAGGGTGCCGGCCGCCCTGCGCGCGGTCTCCTCGGTGAGTCCGGCGCGGAGCGGCGGAGCGGCCAGGGAGGCGGTGTGCAGGGTGTGGAAGGTGGCCCGTTCGACGGGAGTGCCGAGGTCGGGATCGGCGGCGCGGCCACCGCGCCGGGCGGCGAACCGCCCGAGGACGAAGCCCGCGGCGAGCAGTACGGCCCCGGCGGCGGCCGCCGCGGCCAGGGCGATGCCGCTCATCGGCGGACCTCCTGGGCGGGAGCGGGGACGGTGCCGGCGATCTCCTCCGGCAGATGGAGACGGGCGAGGAGCGCCGGGGTGCCGGGCGGGACGCGGCGGGGTGTGGCCAGGGAGACCAGGACCATGGTGAGGAAGCCGAGCGGGACCGACCAGACCGCCGGCCAGGCCATCAGGGTGTGCGGCCAGCCCTCGGGGGCGAGCCCCGCCCGGGTCGCCATCACGGCCGCGAGCGCGGAGCCGCCGCCCAGCAGCAGTCCGGCCGTCACGCCGGGCGGGGTGAGGCGCCGCCACCAGATGCCGAGGACGAGCAGCGGGCAGAAGGAGGAGGCGGAGACGGCGAACGCGAGGCCGACGGCGTCGGCGACCGGCACCTTCGAGGCGACCACCCCCACGGCCAGCGGTACGGCGGTGGCGAGCAGCGTAGCGAGGCGGAAGTGCCGTACGCCCCGGGACGGCAGCACGTCCTGGGTGAGGACCCCGGCGACGGACATGGTGAGCCCCGAGGCGGTGGAGAGGAAGGCGGCGAAGGCGCCGCCGGCGAGGAGCGCGCCCAGGAGGTCGCCGAGCAGCCCGCCCAGGATGCGGTCGGGCAGCACGAGCACGGCGGCGTCGGCCGAGCCGGTGAGGGCGAGCTCGGGGGCGTAGATCCGGCCGAGGGCGCCGTAGAGCGGCGGCAGCAGGTAGAAGGCGCCGACGAGTCCGAGGACGACGAGGGTGGTGCGGCGGGCGGCGCGGCCGTGCGGGCTGGTGTAGAAGCGGACGGCGACGTGCGGCAGGCCCATGGTGCCGAGGAAGGTCGCGAGGATCAGTCCGTACGTGGCGTACAGCTGGTGTCCGTCGCGGCCGCCGGCCAGCGGCTGCGACCAGCCGAGAGGATCCGTACCGCTGGCGACCCTCTCGGGCAGGGCCGCTCCCGGGGCGAAGGCGAGGGTCGTGCCGCCGAGGACGTGATGCGTGCCGGGGGCGAGGACCACGGTCCCCCGCTCGTACGGGACCGAGTCGACGCTGCCGGTGACGGTGAGGGTGAGCGGGGCGTCGAGCCCGATCCGTACCGTGTCGGCGACCTTGACGACGGTGTGGCCGCGCAGCACGGCAGGGGCGTCGAAGCGGGCCCTGGGCGCCCCGTCGCCGTACCAGGCGGCGAGCAGGAAGAGGACGGGGACGAGCAGGGCGGTCAGCTTCAGCCAGTACTGGAAGGCCTGCACGAAGGTGATGCTGCGCATCCCGCCCGCGGCGACCGTGCCGGTGACGACGAGGGCGACGAGCAGCCCGCCCACCCAGTCGGGGGCGCCGGTGAGGATCTCCAGGGTGAGCCCTGCGCCCTGGAGCTGGGGCAGCAGATAGAGCCAGCCGATGCCGACGACGAAGAGGCTGGCCAGGCGGCGCACCTGCGGGGATTCGAGGCGGGCCTCGGCGAAGTCGGAGAGGGTGTACGCCCCGGAGCGGCGCAGCGGGGCGGCGACGAGGACCAGCAGGACGAGGTAGCCGGCGGTGTAGCCGACTGGGTACCAGAGCATCGCGGGGCCCTGGACGAGGACGAGCCCGGCGATGCCGAGGAAGGAGGCCGCGGAGAGGTACTCGCCGCTGATCGCGGCGGCGTTGAGGCCGGGCCGCACGGTGCGCGAGGCCACGTAGAAGTCGGAGGTCGTCCGGGAGATCCGGAGGCCGAGGGCGCCGATGAGGACGGTGGCGAGGACGACGGCGGTCACTGCCGCGACGGCGTAGGTCTGGTTCACGCGGAGTGCTTCACCGTTCGACCAGGCCGGTGAAGTCCCGCTCGTTGCGTTCGGCGCGCCGTACGTACCAGTGGGCTATCCCCCAGACGACGGGATACACCCCGACACCGAGGGCGAGCCAGACGAAGGCCTCGGGCGCGGGCAGCGCGAGGAGCAGCGGCAGCGAGCCGACGAGCAGGGCGAGCGCCCCCAGGGCGGTGAGGGCGGCGCGCAGCTGGCTGCGCATCAGGGAGCGGACGTAGGTGTGGCCGAGGGTGGTCTGCTCGTCGATCTCGGAGCGGGCCGGCGGGTGGACGGGGCGGCGCCGGGCGGGGCCCGGCACGGTCGTCCCGGCGCCGTGGGCGGAGGCGTACGTGACGGTCTCGCGGCGGGGCCGGCGCTGGGAGTCCCCCCGGCCGAAGGCGGGGGGAGGGTGCTGCTCGGACATCGGCGTCCGCTTCCGTCGGACTTGCGGCCCTCGGGGCCCGGGTCGCGTGGAGTCTACGCAGGTGGGAGCACCTGCGGTAGGGGGCGGCGCAGGACCGGCTCAGCCTCCGGCCCGGCGCATCAGCAGGTCCCGGAGGGGGCGGGCGTGCCGCCGGCTGACCGCCAGGTCGGTGTCTCCGACCCGTACGGAGGTGGCGCCGCCGTCGAGGCGGAGCTCGTCGATCCGGGCGAGGGCCACGAGATGGCTGCGGTGGATGCGGACGAAGCCCCGGGCGGCCCACCGCTCCTCCAGGGTGGAGAGCGGGATGCGGACGAGGTGGCTGCCGTGGTCGGTGTGCAGGCGGGCGTAGTCGCCGTGGGCCTCGACGTACGCGATGTCGTCGACGGAGACGAAGCGGGTGATCCCGCCCAGTTCGACGGGGATCTGCTCGGGTGCGGCGGGTGCGGCGGGCGCCGCCGGGACCGGGGCCGCGGTGGCGTGCACGAGGTCATGGACACGGCGGACGGCCTCGGCGAGGCGCTCGCGACGGACGGGCTTGAGGACGTAGTCGACCGCCTTCAGGTCGAAGGCCTGGAGCGCGAAGCCCTCGTGGGCGGTGACGAAGACGACGAGCGGCGGGCGGGCGAACCCGGCGAGCAGCCGGGCCACGTCGAGTCCGGTGAGGCCGGGCATGTGGATGTCGAGGAAGACGACGTCGACGGCGTCGTCGCCGTCCGGTCCGGTCTCCAGGGCACGCCCGATCCTGCGGAGGGCGGCGGTGGCGTCGCCCGCGCCCTCGGCGGAGCGGACGCGGGGGTCGGCGCGCAGCAGGTAGAGCAGCTCCCCGAGGGCGGGTTCCTCGTCGTCGACGGCCAGTACGCGCAGCATGCGGCGGAGTGTAACGGGCGGCCGCGAGCACCTCCGCGGCGTCGGGCTACTTGAGGAGCTTGGACAGACGGCGGTCGGCGAGCGGTTTGCCGCCGGTCTGGCACGTGGGGCAGTACTGCAGGGAGGAGTCGCTGAAGGAGACCTCGCGGATGGTGTCCCCGCACACGGGGCAGGGCTCGCCGGTGCGGCCGTGGACGCGCAGGCCGCTCTTCTTCTCGGCCTTGAGCTTGCCGGCGGCGAGGCCGTGGGAGCGTTCGACGGCCTCGTGGAGGGTGGTCCGCATCGCCGTGTAGAGGGCGGTGGTCTCCTCCGGGGTGAGGTTCTGGGTGGGTTTGAAGGGTGATGTCTTCGCGGCGTGGAGGATCTCGTCGCTGTACGCGTTGCCGATGCCGGCGATGAGGCTCTGGTCGCGCAGGGCGCCCTTGATCTGGCGCCGTTCGCCGGAGAGCAGCGCGGCGAACTCCTCGGGGCCGAAGTCCTCGGCGAGCGGATCGGGTCCGAGCCGTGCGACGCCCGGCACCTCCTGCGGGTCGTGCACCAGGTACACGGCGAGGCGCTTGGTGGTGCCCGCCTCGGTGAGGTCGAAGCCGTCGCCGCCGGTGAGCGCGGTCCGCAGCGCCAGCGGGCCCTTGCCGGGCCTCGGCGGGCCCGAGGGCAGCGGGTCCTGCCACCGGAGCCAGCCCGCGCGGGCGAGATGGATCAGGAGGTGCAGCTCGCCGGCGGGTCCCGTGGCGGTGAGGTCGAGGAACTTCCCGTGCCGTCCGACCGCGGTGACCTCGGCGCCCTCGACGGCACTGAGGGGCGGGTCGTACGTCTTGAGGACGCTGATCGCGACGGGCAGCACGCGGGCGATCTCCTTGCCCACCAGGTGCGTGTCGAGGTACGCGCGGAGCGCTTCCACCTCGGGGAGTTCGGGCATGGTTCCACCCTGCCGCACGGGTGGCGGGGCCGCGCGCCGGACACCCTGGGGGTCGTGTCCGGCGCGGACCGGGCGGGGCTTGCCGGACACCCCCGCGCGGACCGGGCGGGGCCGTCCGGACACCCCCTACGGCGTGTCGGGCGGGTCCAGGAGGTCGAGTTCGGCCGTGAGGGCGTCGGCCAGCGCGTCGAGGTCGGGGACGGCCTCGCCGTCGGCGACGAGTCCGATGTGGACCTGCCCGCCGTACGGGGACATGGCGACGGCGAGCGACTGGCCGCGGGCCAGCGGGGCCATGGGGAAGAGCGCGCGCAGCGGCGCGCCGCCGAGGGAGAGCGCGGAGCGGGGCAGCGGCACCTGGGTGACGAGGAGGTCGAAGAGGAGCCGGGCGGCGCCGGCGGCGAAGGGGGCTCCGAAGCGGTGGGCGAGCGGGGGAAGTTGGTCGGCGAGGAGGGCGACGGCCCCGGCGCCCCTGAGGGGGCCCGCGGCCTTGTTGCGGTCCATGGCGCTCCGGACGGCGGCGAGCCGGGCCGCCGGGTCGGCCTCGGTGACGGGCAGGTCGAGGAGGTAGCCGGAGAGGCTGTTGCCGGGGCCGGGCGGGGTGCCGGGCCGGCGCCGGGAGACGGGGACGAGGGCCCGGGGGTCGGCTGCGGGGAGGGGCAGCCCGCGCCCGTCGAACCAGTGGCGGAGGGCCCCGGCGACGAGGGCGAGGAGGACGTCGTTGGCCGTACCGCCGGTGGTGCGGCGGATCCGGTGGATTCGCTCCAGGGGCAGCGAGGCGGTGGCGATCCGGCGGGTGCCGCTGGACTCGGCGGCGAGTGCGGCGGTGGGCCGCCCGTCGAGGCGGCTGGCGCGGACGACGGAGGCTCCGACCTCGACGGCCCGGCCGAGGTCGCCGAGCCGGTCGCGCGCCATGCCGAGGAGCCGTCCGGGCCCGGGGAACCAGGAGCGTGGGGGTACGGACCGGACGCGGCCGGCGGGGCGGCGGCCCGCGGCGATCTCGTCGAAGATCCCGGCGCCGATGGCGACCGCGCGCATGCCGTCGGCGAGGGCGTGGTGGAGCTTCACGAGGACGGCGAAGGAACCGTCGGGGGCGCCGCTGAGCAGGTACATCTCCCAGGGCGGCAGACCGCGGGCGACGGGACGTTCCATGAGTTCGGCGGCGAGACGGGCGGCCTCGGCGGAGAAGTCGGCGCCGGGGAGGGTGATCTCGTGGACGTGGCGGCTCACGTCGAAGTCGGGGTCGGCGCTCCAGGCGGCGCCGCCGACGGGCAGCAGGACGTCGCGGACGCGCATGCGGAGCCGGGGGACGGCGGCGGCGCGGCGGGCGAGGAGGCCGAGGACGTCCGGCGGCTCCTGGCCGCTGTCCGTGGGGGTGGGGCCGAAGTGGGCGAGCGCCCCGAGGTGCAGGGGGTGCGCGGTGGATTCCAGGTGCCAGAAGGCCAGGTCCAGTGGTGCCAGTAGCTCGCTGCTCACGGGTGTCCTCACGTACGTGCTGCGCGGAGAGCGGAAGTCGAAGTCAATCGCGCACCGACAGTTACGGTCAAGTATGATCAGTGCACGCTCTGTTAACAGTCGCACTCTTCTGTTAACGGTCGCACTTCTCCGTGACGGGCTCAGTTCGGCACGGTGAATTCACACCACACGCACTTGCCGCTCCCCCGTGACTCCACTCCCCACACGTCGGAGATCTGGTCGACGAGCAGGAGCCCGCGCCCGGACACGCCCGCCTCCCCCGCCTCGCGGCGCCGGGGCAGCGCGCTGGAGCGGTCCTCGACCTCGACCCGGAGCCGGCGCTCGGCGCCGCCGAGGATCCGCAGGGTCACGATGGCCCCGCCGTCGGTGTGCATCAGCGCGTTGGTCATCAGCTCGTCGGCGACCAGCTCGATCTCGTCGGCCCGCTCCTCGGCGCCCCAGGCCTGGACCGCGGCCCTGATCATATGCCGGGCCGAGCTGAGTGCCTCGGGGTCGTTCTGGGCCACGTGCTGCTGGAACCGGCCCGCCCCGTGGGCGGCGGTCGCGGTCCGGCGGCGCAGGAGCAGGATCGCGACGTCGTCCTCGCCACCCCGGTCGGCGACCACGTCGCACAGGTGGTCGGCGAGCTCCTGGAGGTCGGCGGGCCCGCGCCGGACGAGGGCGGAGAGCCATTGGAGGCCTTCGTCGAGGTCGGAACCGGGTTTCTCGACCAGACCGTCGGTGTAGAGCATCAGGGTCTGCCCGGGGTCCAGTTCCAGCGTGGTCACCGGATAGTCGAGCCGGCCGAACTCGGCGGACAGCCCGAGCGGCAGTCCGCCCTCCACGGGGATCCTGCGGCAGCGCCCGTCCATCTCCCGGATCAACGGGTCGACATGGCCGGCACGCACCACCTGGACGACTCCGGTGCCGAGGTCGACCTCCGCGTACGTGCAGGTGGCGAAGCGTTCGGTGTCGAGTTCGTGCAGGAAGACGGAGGCGCGGGCCATCACCGTGGCCGGGGTGTGCCCCTCGGCGGCGTACGCGCGCAGCACGATCCGCAGCTGGCCCATCACGGCCGCCGCGTGGGTGTCGTGGCCCTGTACGTCCCCGATGACGGCGCCGACCCGCCCGCCGGGGAGCGGGATGATGTCGTACCAGTCCCCGCCGATGTCCCGGCCGAGGCGGGCCGAGCGGTAGCGGACGGCCGTCTGGGCGCCCTGCACGTCGGGGATCCGGCGCGGCAGCATCGCCTGCTGGAGCCCCTCGGCGAGGTCGTGCTCCTGCTCGTACAGCATGGCCCGCTGGAGGCTCTGGGCGATGCTGCTGCCGAGGGCCACGAGCAGGGTCCGCTCGTCCTCGCTGAAGCCGGTCTTGTCGCTGTAGAGGAGGCCGAGCGCGCCGATGGGCCGGGCCTGGGCGATGAGCGGCAGATAGGCGGCGGCGGTGATGCCGAGTCCGCTGATGTGCGGCCAGAGCACCGGGAACGAGGCGGCGAAGTCCCGGGCCGAGTCGATGAAGCGCGGCCGCAGGGTGCGGATCACCTCGCTCATCGGGTACGGCTCGTCCACCCGGGTGAACCGGGTGCCCGGCACGAAGGCGCCCTCGGGGCCCTCGGCGACCAGATGGATGCGGCCGGCGTCGAGGAGGCCCATGACGAGGCTCGCGGCGCCGAAGTGTTCCAGCGCGTGGGAGTCGTTGAGCAGGTCGATGACGTCCTGCACGGTCCGCGCGTAGGCGAGGGCGGCCGTGGTGCCCTCGACGACCCCGGCGCGTCGGCGCCGCCCCTCGTCGAGGCCGAGCCGGGCGGCGGACTCGGTGAGTTCATGGGTGGCGTCCCGGACGACGCCGACGATACGGACCGGGCGGCCGGTGTCGTCGCGGTGGACGATGCCCTGGGTGTGGGTCCACTGGTGGCCGCCGTCGCGGCGGCGGATGCGGAAGTACGCGCCGTACTCCGCGCTGCCGTCCTTGAGCGCCTGCGCGACCAGGGTGTCGAGGCGGCGGCCCTCGTCCGGCAGGACCCGCGAGCCGAGCGATTCGGGGCGGTCGTCGTACTCCGCGCGGTCCAGGTCGAAGACGTCGAGGGCGGCCTCGTCCATGATCATCGTGCCGGTGGTGAGATCCCAGTCGAACCCGCCCATCCGGAAGGCCGTACCGAATTCGGCCAGGATCCGCGCCGTCCCGGCGCCCGCTCCCTCAAGGACGCGGCTGAGCCGCTCGACCGCATCCCCGCCCCCGTTGCCCGCGTTCATGGGGCCACGCTAGGCGCAGCCCCGCCCGTGCGCACCATGAAGATCCGTTTCACCCTTCGAAGGTCTCGGGCTGGTCCGGGACCGGTTCGGCGGGGAAGAGCTCGTCCGGCGGCAGCTCGCCGTCCGGCACGGTCTGCTCGCCGGGGGGCTCCGCGTACGGGTCGGCCGGGTCCGGCCACATCGGGGGGTCGGCGTTCGGGTCCTGGTACGGATCCTCGTCGGGCACGGGGTACGGGTCGGGGTCGGCCGGGCTCGGGTCGGCCGGGCTCGGGTCGGTGCCGGTGCCCCCGGTCCCGGAGGCGTCGGGCAGCGGGTTCTCCGGGGCCGGGGGGACCGGAGCGGGCGGGACGGGCGCCTGGGAGGGGGTGTCCGGGGAGGCGGAGTCGGGGGCCGTGCGGCGGTCGGGGGCGCTCGGGTCGGGTGTGGCGCCGTCCGGCCTGGCCGGGTCGGGCCGCGCCGCGTCGGCGAGGGCGCACGCGTCCGGGTCGCAGTCCGGCTCGACGGCGGGCTTGCGGTCCTCGGCCCCGTCGCTGCCGGTGGCCCGCTCGATCCAGCTGCGGTCGGCGGCGTTGACGATGACCAGGCTGGTGACGACGGTGGTGGTCGGCCGGACGACGATCACGCGGTCGGGGTCGAAGCCGTCCCAGGGGTCGCCCTGGTGGATGCCGTCCCGGATCGCGGCCGGGGTGCGGAGCGGGTTGCCGCAGGCGCAGCGGACGCGTGGGGAGCCGTACTGGTCCACGAGGACCGCCGTACCGGTCTGGAGGACGGACTGGAAGGCGTTGGCCCTGCGGTCGCGGTAGCCGTGGTTGGTGACCCGGGTGTCGGAGCGCAGGACGACCGGGGTCAGCCCGCGCAGCCAGTCGGCGACGTTGGTCTCGGGGATTCCGGCGGCCTCGGCGAAGGCACGGGTCCTGTCCTGGTCTGCGGAGAGGAACGCGACCTGCCGCTCGACGTCGCAGCTGCCCTCCGCGCGCGTGCCGCCGTAGAGACCGGGGGTGGAGCCGGTGATCTCGCGGACCTGCTCGGCCTCGGGGTTCCCCCTCCGGGGCGGGGAGGACGTCTGCGCGGTGACCCGGGCCGAGGACTCGGTGAAGGGGTCGGGGCCCGGGGCGGCGAGCGGCTGGAGGAAGACGTCCTGCGCCGAACCGGCCGCGGCGGGCTGGGCGCCGCCGTGGGACCCCTCCCAGACGGAGCTGCACCCCGCGAGGAGGAGCGACGCGGTGAGCGCCGCGAGCGCGGAACGCGCCACGGCCGCGCGCGGGGCCACTCGGGAAGTGGTCGGAGCCGCAGGGGATGTGGTCGGAGCCGCTCGAGAAGTGGTCGGAGCCGCCAGGGAGGTGGTCGCGTCGAGAGCGGTCGGGTGGGTCGCGCCGGGAGCGGTGGGGGTTCGCCGCGTCCGGCTGAGGGGTGAGCGCACTGGTTCTCCCGCTTTCTCTCCCCCGGGCCACGGCGCCCGGTTCCGGCCAGTCCTTCATGTCTGTCGCAGTGCGTGGGGCCCCGCAAGCGGAGGGCCGCCGACCGTGTCGGCACCCCCACTTGAACGCGTTCAAGAAACCCTCTACGCTCGGGATCGACAGTTGAACGTGTTCAAGTGGGGGGATGTGCAATGACCGCACTGTCGGTCCTGGTGGGCACGGTCGTCACCATCGGCATGTTCTGGGTGGTCCCGACGGGGCTGGCGCTCCTCGACGGCCCCCGGCCACCGGGATGGGACCCGCTGCGGCGCGCCTGGCCCCTGTTCGCCGCCGCCGGCGCTCTCGCCCTGTGGCTGCCCCGCTCCGGGCTCTCGACCGCGCTCGCCGCCGTCTACGCCCTCGCCACACTGGCCCTCGCGCTCCAGGCCCCGGCCCGGCTGGTCCTGACCCGCTCCCTCGCGCCGGGCGAGGTCGCGGTCCTCACCGCCCTGGTCGCGCCCTCCGTCGCCGGCCTCGCGCTGGTCGCGGAACGGGCCTCGTACCCGCTCTTCGGCTTCGACCTCGACATCCTGGCGCTGACCGTCCCGCACTTCCATTTCGCGGGCTTCGCCGCCGCCCTGGTCGCCGGTCTCCTCTGCCGCGTCTCCGACGGCCCCACCGCCCGTTTCGCCGCGCTCAGCGTCCCCGCGGGCACCCTGCTCGTCCTGCTCGGCTACTTCGTCGACGACTGGGCCGAGCTGCTCGGCGCCGTCGTCCTGACGGCCGGCATGACGGCGGTCGCGGTCCTGACCCTGCGCGAGCGCCGCACCCTGGCGGCCGACCGCCTCACCCGGGGACTGCTCGCCGTCTCGGCCCTGGTCCTCTTCGTCACCATGCTGCTGGCGCTGAGCTGGGCGCTGGGCGAGGCGACCGGCCTTCCGCACCTCGACCTGACCTGGACGGCCGCGACCCACGGACTGGGCAACGCCCTGGGCTTCGCGGTCTGCGCGCTGCTCGCCCACCGCCGCCTCCGCTCGGACCACCCGACGCCGACCCATCCGACCACGAGCCATCCGACCCGCAGGCCCCGCACATCCCACACGTCCCGCGCGACCTCCTCAGCCCCCACAGCCCCCACAGCCCCCACGGCCCGCCCGCGAACGGAGCTTCCGGCATGACCCGCCTGATGAACAGCCTGTCCCGGCCCGACCGCCCCCGCCCGACCCTCAGCTACCGCGAGGTCGCCGCCACCCGCAACCCGGCCGCCCTCCCCGAGGGCTACCACCACCTGCGGCACAGCGCGGTCGTCGGCCACGGCCGGGCCGCCTTCGAGGCCGCCGGAGCCGCCGTCACCACCTGGCGGATGCACCGCGCCACCGGCGCGCGCCTCGTCGCCGACTCCGACCGCGCCGCACCCGGCGTGGCCGTCGAGATATCGGCGGGCCTAGGCCCGCTCCGGCTCGGCGCCCCCTGCTCGGTGATCTGGACGGCGTACGAGGAACAGCGCATCGGCTTCGCCTACGGCACCCTCACCGGGCACCCGGAGTGCGGCGAGGAGTCCTTCATGGTCCACCTGGAGCCCGACGGCACGGTCCGGTTCGCGGTCACCGCGTTCAGCCGCCCCGCCTCCTGGTACACCCGGCTCGGCGGCCCCGTGATCCCCCTCCTCCAGCGGGCGTACGCACGTCACCTGGGCCGGACCCTGCGGCGCCTCGTCAGGACGTGATCCCGGGCCGATACTGGAAGCGATGGAGTGGTTCACCGCACCCGACCACTGGCTGAGCCGGATCGTCTTCCAGCGGGGCCTCGCCGGGTTGTACTGCGTGGCGTTCCTGTCGGCGGCCCTGCAGTTCCGGGCGCTGATCGGGGAGCGCGGCATGCTCCCCGTACCGGAGTACGTGCGCAGGACCCGGCCGCGGCACACTCCGTCGCTCTTCCACTGGCGCTACTCCGACCGCCTCTTCGCGACCGTCGCCTGGTCCGGCGCCGCGCTCGCCCTCGCGCTGCTCGCGGGCGCCGGGGACGCGGTGCCGCTGCCGGTGTCGATGCTGCTCTGGCTGATCCTCTGGGCGCTGTACCTGTCGATCGTGAACGTGGGCCAGACCTGGTACTCCTTCGGCTGGGAGTCGCTGCTCCTGGAGACCGGGTTCCTGGCGGTCTTCCTCGGCAACGACGACACGGGGCCACCGATCCTCGTGCTGTTCCTGCTGCGCTGGCTGCTCTTCCGGGTCGAGTTCGGCGCCGGGCTCATCAAGATCCGCGGCGACCCGTGCTGGCGCGATCTGACCTGCCTCTACCACCACCACGAGACCCAGCCGATGCCCGGCCCGCTGAGCTGGTTCTTCCACCATCTGCCGCGCCCCCTGCACCGGGTGGAGGTGGCGGCCAACCACGTCGTCCAGCTGCTCGTACCGTTCCTGCTCTTCGCTCCGCAGCCGGTGGCCACGATCGCGGCCGGTCTGATGATCGCGACCCAGCTGTGGCTGGTGCTGTCCGGCAACTTCGCCTGGCTGAACTGGATCACCATCGTGCTCGCCCTCTCCGTCGTGGACGCCTCCCCCGTCACCGGCGCACACCCCCAGCCGGAGCCGCCGCTCTGGTACGTGGTCCTGGTCGTGGCGGTCAGCGTGTTCGTCCTGGTACGGAGCTACCGCCCGGTGCGCAATCTGCTGTCCCGGAACCAGGCGATGAACCGCTCGTACGACCCGTACCACCTGGTCAACACCTATGGAGCGTTCGGCACGGTCGGCCGGATCAGGGACGAGATCGTGGTCGAGGGCACCGACGACCCGGCGCCGCACGCGGGGACGGTGTGGCGGGAGTACGGCTTCAAGGGCAAGCCCGGCGATCCACGCCGGCTGCCCCGGCAGTTCGCCCCGTACCATCTGCGGCTCGACTGGCTGATGTGGTTCGCGGCGCTCAGCCCGGGGTACGCGCGCGACTGGTTCGGTCCGTTCGTCGAACGACTCCTCGACGGCGACCGGGACACCCTGCGGCTGCTCGCCCACAACCCGTTCCCCGACGCGCCGCCGGTCTTCGTCCGCGCCCGGCTCTACCGCTACCGGTACACGACCTGGCGCGAGCTCCGGGCGACCGGGGCCTGGTGGCACCGGACGCTCGTACGCGAATACCTGCCGCCCATCCGGCTGCGGGAACCGGCGCGCGGGCCTCGCTGAACGTGCTGGTGCCCCCGGCCGCGAACGGCCGGGGGCACCAGGGGTGAGGCAGGGGATCAGTCGATGCCGGGCAGGATGTGGGGCTCGGCGAGGTCGTCCTCGTAGCCCGCGAGCCGGATCGGGGCCGCGTGGGCCCACACTTCGAGGCTCCCCAGCTCGCCGTTCCGGCGCGGCCGGTCCTTCTTGGGTTCGGCCGGTCGCGGTTCCTGCTTCGTCAGTTCTGGTGTCACCGCGCACTCCTTCGTGTCACGTACCTGTAGGACAAGTGCCGGTCGGTCGCGGTGGCGCCGTTCGTCGGGCGGGACCGCGGCCTTGGTGGAAGGCCTGTTGTCCCTGGTAGGCCGTGAGGACGGTGTGTCTCCTCGGTGGCCGACCGTGAACATCAGAGTAACCAAATGAGCGCATCCGCGCTCTACCGGGCTCCGAAGTGTGACGCGATCGGGTGAACCGAGCCGAAAGAGCGCCCCACCTGGCCGGTGAGGCGCTCTTGCCGGAACGGTGGGAACCGGCTTCTACCAGTTCGCGGGGGCGTAGTCCTTGAGGAAGCAGCCGTAGAGGTCCACGCCGTCCTCGCCGCGCACGATCGGGTCGTAGACCCGGGCCGCGCCGTCGACCAGGTCGAGCGGGGCGTGGAAGCCGGCCTCGGCGAGGCGCAGCTTGTCGAAGTGCGGACGCTCGTCGGTGATCCAGCCGGTGTCGACCGAGGTCATGAGGATGCCGTCGGTCTTGAACATCTCCTCGCCGCTGGTCCGCGTCACCATGTTCATCGCGGCCTTGGCGGCGTTGGTGTTCGGGTGCCCCGCACCCTTGTAGCCGCGGCTGAAGACGCCCTCCATGGCGGAGACGTTCACGACGTACGAACGCCCGCTGGCGGCCTTCTTCGCCGCCTCGGCCATCACCGGGCGCAGCTTGCTGATCAGGATGAACGGCGCCGTGTAGTTGCAGAGCTGGGTCTCGAGGAGCTCCACCGGGGAGATCTGCTCGATGCTCTGCACCCAGGTGTTGGAGTCGACGACGTCCGGCACCAGGCCGCCCGCGTCGATGGCGGTGCCGTCGAGGTGCTTGGCGATGGTGGCGTTGCCCGCGACGAGCGCGAGGTCGGCGACCTGCTGGGCCTCCAGGTCGCGCACGCCGGCGGGAAGCTCGGACGATCCGACGAGCTCGCCGACCGCGCCGGAGTTGAAGGCGCCGATGACATGGTGGGCGGGCAGCTCGCCGGCCGGCAGCGCGGCGCTCTCGCCCTCGACCAGCGCGGCGTACGCGGACGGCAGTCGGCGCACGGTCTGCGTCGCGTTGTTGATGAGGATGTCCAGCGGCCCGGCCTCGGTCATCTGATCGGCGAGCGCCACGGCCTGCGCCGGGTCGCGCAGGTCGATGCCGACGACCTCCAGGCGGTGCATCCAGTCCGCCGAGTCGTCCATCGCCTTGAAGCGGCGGATGGCGTCCTTGGGGAAGCGGGTGGTGATGGTGGTGTGGGCGCCGTCGCGCAGCAGCCGCAGCGCGATGTACATGCCGATCTTCGCCCGGCCGCCGGTGAGCAGGGCGCGCTTGCCGGTGAGGTCGGCGCGGGCCTCGCGCTTGGCCCGGTTCTCCGCGGCGCACTTCTGGCAGAGCTGGTGGTAGAAGTAGTCGACCTCGACGAACCGCGTCTTGCAGACGTAGCAGGAGCGCGGACGCTGGAGTATCCCGGCGATCCGGCCTTCCTCGGTGACGGAGGAGGGCAGGATGCCCTCGGTCTCGTCGTCGATGCGCTGCGCGGAGCCGGTGGCCGTGGCCTCCGTGACCGCCTTGTCGTTGGCGGTCTTGAACGCCCGGCGCTCCTGGCGGCGGCGCTGCTTCACGGTCCGGTAGATCCCGGCCGTGGCACGGCGGACGCGGATGGCGTCCGGGTGGTCGACGTCCAGCTTGTCGAGCTCGTCGAGGACGGCGAGGCAGACGGCCAGGCGATCGGGGTCGATTCCCGGCCCGTAGTCCTGGTTTTCTTCGGTCACCGTCATGGCCTTCGGGTTCCTCGTTCGCTCGTAACGTCGCCGTTCGTGGGGTGTCGCCGTCGATGGGCTCGTGAGACGGCAACCTTGGCAACTTTACGGAGCGGGGGGCCGCCCCTCCAAACCCGTTCGGGGGGCGTGGTCGAAGACACAGTCGCCGCACAGTCCCCCGCCGGGGCAGCGGTAGTAGAGGCAGCAGCTGGCGCGGCGCAGCCGGGGGCCCCGGACCGTACCGGCGAGGTCGGGGTGGTCGAGCAGTCCGGAGACCAGGTCGGCGGCCCGTGCGGCGGCCTCCGGGCGGCCGTGGGCGTGCGCCCAGCGGGTCAGCTCGCGCAGGGCGCCGGCCAGCGCGGAGCCGGCGTTGCCCCAGAGCAGGCGCGGGGAGATGTGCCCGTCGCGGCGCAGGGCCGCGTGGAGCGGCACGAGGTGGGCCTCCTGGACGGCGGCGCGGATCTCGTCGACGGTCGCGGGGCGGGTCCCGGAACCGGCCCACCACAGGTCGTCGGGGGAGACGAGGGCCCCGTCCCAGTACAGCTCGGCGGGGTCGAGGGCGGGGAAGCGGCCGTGCAGGGCGGCGGGCCCGAGGGCGGTCGACCAGAGCCGGGCGGCGAGCCCGAGGTGGGCGACGGAGGCCCCGACGCGCCGCTCGGGGGCGCCGAGCCGGGCGGCGACCCGGTCCACGCGCGCGTGGAGGGGGCCGTCGTCGCCCGCGTACAGGCGCGCGAGCGGACGGTGTGCTCCGCCGGCCTCCGGCGCGGTGGTGCGCAGGGCGAAGAATCCACCCACCGAACCGCTCTCGTCGAGATCCACTCCGAGCTCCCCCCGGTTCTGCCGGCCGGTCGGTCCCGTGGGTCCGGCTCCGGCGAATTCCGAACACCGTAGCGCCTCTGCGCGAGCACCCGCGGGCAGCTCGAAAAGGCCCCTTTGCACCCTTCTGACCTGCGCGGGTGTACATCTACGGGCGTACGCGGGGCCGATGTACTGCGACGGGTGTACCCGCGAAGACGTCCCCTGGTACGACGACGCGATCGGCCGGGAAGAGAGATCGTGGAAGGTATGAGTCCCCTCCTGCTGTCCGTCATCCTGGCCCTGGTCTCGGCGGTCGCCTACGCGGCCGCGGCGATCGTGCAGGAGCGGGTCGCGGCCTCCGCCACGGGTCCGCGCTACGCGCCGCTGCGCAGCCCGGCCTGGTGGGGGTCCGTCGTGCTCAACGGCGTCGGCGCGACCCTGCACGTCGCGGCCCTCGCGTACGGACCGCTCAGCCTGGTCCAGCCGCTGGGTGCGCTGACGATCGTGTTCGCGCTGCCCATGGCGGCGCTCTTCGTCGGCCGCAGGGCCGGATCGCGGGCCTGGCGCGGCGCGGTGATGGCCACGGTGGGTCTGGCCGGGCTGCTCAGCCTGACGACCGGTGCCGAGGCGCGGTCCCTGGCCGACGGTGACCGGTGGCTGCTGGCGGGCTGCACGTTCGGGGTGGTGGCCGCGCTGTTCGCGGTCGCGCACCTGGTGGGCAGGTCCGTGCTGCGCAGCGTCGTCCTGGCCGCCGCCGCGGGTGTCTCCTTCGGCATCGCCTCGGTCTTCACGAAGTCGGTGGCGGAGGAGTGGACGTCCGGCGCCCCGCTCGCCGAGTGGACCGCGCTGCTGGTCCTCTCGGCGCTCGCCGTGACCGGTCTGCTCCTGTCCCAGGCCTCGTACCGGGGCGCGGGGCTCGCGGCCCCGCTGGCCACCGTCACGGTGGTCAACCCGGTGGTCGCCGCCGCGGTGGGCCTGACCCTGTTCGGGGAGAGCTTCCGCTACGGCGCGGCGGGCACCGTCGCCGCGCTGATCAGCGGCGCGGTGGCCGCGGGCGGCCTGATCCAGCTCACCCTGGACCGGATGACGGTGCCGGCCGAGTCACTCCCGGCGTCGGGTCAGGGGCGTGCGCCGGACTCCGGACCAGCGGCGGGGTCAGAGGGAGACCCCGCGCGCCCTGAGGTAGGCCAGGGGGTCGATGTCGGAGCCGTACCCGGGGCCCGTCCGTACCTCGAAGTGCAGGTGCGGCCCCGAGCTGTTGCCGGTCGATCCTGAGCGGCCGATGCGCTGGCCGGCGGTGACCCGCTGGCCCTCGCGGACGGCGAGCGCGGAGAGGTGGGCGTACTGGCTGTAGCGGCCGTCGTCGTGGCGGAGCACGATCTGGTAGCCGTACGCGCCGCCCCACCCGGCGGAGACGATCCGTCCCCCGGCCACGGCCTTGACGGAGGTGCCGGTGGGCACGGGGAAGTCGACTCCGGTGTGGTAGCCGCTGGACCAGGAGGATCCGGGCTTGCCGTAGCGGGTGCCGATGCCGGCGGAGACGGGGGCGGAGTAGCGGCTCTCCTCCGCGGCGGGCGGCCGCGGCTTGGAGGCGGGCCGGGAAGCGGGCTTCGGCTTGGGCCTGGACGCGGGCTTGGCGGCGGGCTTGGCCGTCTGCTTCGCCACGGGTTTCGTGGCCGGCCTGGACGTCTGCTGCGCGGCCGGCTTGGCGGCGGGCTTGGCGGCAGCCTTGCTGACGGGCTTGGTCGTCGGCTTCGCCACGGGCTGCTGCGCGACCGGCTTCGTGCTCGGCTTCGCGACGGGCTTCGTGGTCGGCGGTGTGACGGCCCGGGGCCGGGGTACGGTGCCCGGTCCCGAGAGCTTCGGCGGGGGCGTCGTGGCCGAGGGGGCCTTCGCCGGGGGCTTCTTCGGGGCGGCGATGCGCAGGGTCAGGCGCTGGCCGGGGTGGATGAGGTCGGGGTCGTCGCCGACGACGGGCCGGTTCGCGTCGTAGAGGCGCTTCCAGCCGCCCTGGACCCGCTCGTCGCGAGCGATCTTCGACAGGGAGTCGCCGGGCGTCACCGTGTACATCTCACGGACGGTGGGGACGGCGGTCGGACCGACGTTCCTGGCAGGCCGCTCGGATAAGGCGCGCTGCCCGGGCAGGGAGGCGGTGCTGGGCGCGTTCCCGCCGCCGGACGCCTTCGTGGTCGCCGTACCGGGGGTGGTGTCCGGGCCGTCTCCGCCCCGGGCGAGGCCCGCGCCGGGGCCGCAGGACGGCCAGGCGCCGGGCCCCTGGCCCTTCAGGACCCGCTCGGCGATCGCGATCTGCTGGTCCTTGGAGGCGAGGTCGGCGCGCGGCGCGTAGTGCGTGCCGCCGTAGGCCTCCCAGGTGGACTGGCTGAACTGCAGACCGCCGAAGTAGCCGTTGCCCGTGTTGATACGCCAGTTGGAGGTCGACTCGCAGGCCGCGACCTTCTCCCAGACGTCGAGCGACGCGGCCTGGACGGTGCCCGCGCCGATGAACGGCAGGGCCATTCCGGCGCCTCCCGCGGTGACGGTGAGCGAGGCACGGTTGATCCGGCTCGGCTGGTGGCGGCGGTGACGTCCGCGTACGGCCATGGGCCCCCCTTGAACACAGCGACAGCCGTCCAAGTTAGGGGTGGCGCACGCTCCGTGACAAGGGATACGCCAAAGCCCAAGGCCCCTATGTCACCTTCCCGTTGACGCCGGACGACGTCCGGCGGGCCCCGGCTGGGGCTGGGGCTCGGGGTCCGGCACCGGTCCACCGGGCTGCGGAGCCGGGCTCGGATCGGGGTCCGGAGGGGCCGGGACCGGGTTCGGCGGCGGCACCGGCGGCGGCGAGGGCACCGGCGGCGGAATGGGCGAGGGGGGCAGCGGATCGGGGTACGGGTGGGTCATCACGGACCTCTCGGTCGACGGGTTCCTCCCTCCCCAGGGTGGCCCGGCGGACGCCACGGCGCCCGTCGGATCCCGTCCTTCGGGTCAGTCCGCCACCCGGTCGCCCGCCCGGTCGCCCGCCCGGCCACCGGTCGGGGCGGCCCGCGTCGCGGCCACCACCCGGGCCGCGGCGGCGAGCCCGAGGCGTGGACTCGCCAGGACCGGGCGCGAGGTGGTCATCCGGTCGACGGCGTCGGCCATGGACGCCTGCGCGAGAACGACGACGCCGCCCTCCGCCGGGGGCGCGCCGTCCACGGCCGCCGCCACGGCGTCGAGGTAGCCGTCCCGGTCCCCCGCCTCGAACAGCTCCCAGGCCCCCTCCACCACGACGGTGCCGATGAGCGAGGTCTCCGGTCCCGACTCCTCGGCGATGAGGGCGACGGTGGGCTCGAGGGTGGAGCGCAGCGCGGCCACGACGACGATCCGGCGGTACCGGGCGGCTTCGGCGGCCATCGGCCGGTCCACCCGGAGCACGGGCACGCCGAGGGCGCCCGCCTGCCGCTCGGCGATGCCGCCGATCGTGGAACAGGTGCAGAGCACGGCCTCGGCGCCGTCCGCGACGGCCGCCGCGAGCGCCGCCGCCACCGCCCCGGCGACCGCCTCCGGCCCCGCCTCCCGGGCCCGTACCAGCAGCTTCTCGTCGACGAGGTGGCGCAGGACGAGCCCGGGGTGGTACCGGTCGCGGAGCCCGTCGAAGACGGGGACGTGGACCGGTGAGGTGTGCAGCAGGGCCAGGGGGCCCGTCGAGGTGGTGCGCGTCGAGGTCACCACAGGTCCGGGGTGGCCCTCAGCTGGAGCCCCGCCGCGCGGACCACCTCGGACGGGGCGACCGGGGCCTCGTCCGGGTGCCGCTCGGCCCAGGCGGCGGCGTACGGGCAGAGCGGCACGACGGGTACGCCCTCACCGGCGGCGATCGCGTAGAACTCGCGCACGAGTGCTCCGGCGATGCCCTTCCCCTCGTGGCCGTCCTCGACGACGGTGTGCACGGCGACGAGGGCGTGAGGCTCGGCGGTGAGCACGAAGTAGACGATGACACCCACATAGGTGTCGCCCTCGAAGGCTTCCAGGCGCCCCTTCGCCCGGTCGTCACGAATCCTCAGCTCGGCCATGCGGCGACGCTCCCTCGACGTGGATCGGTCAGATCTGCACAGGCACGGACACGGACGCGGGCACGGCGTGCGGGCCGCGCACCGTGTCGCTCCCGGGGACGGGCGCGGAGGCGTCGGTCCCCAGCTCCACGATGCGGTTGTCGCCGTCGACATGCACGACGGTCGGCACGAACGTCCGGGCCTCCGCGTCCTCGACCTGCGCGTAGCTGATCAGGATCACGAGGTCGCCGGGGTGCACGAGGTGGGCGGCGGCGCCGTTGATCCCGATGACGCCGGAACCCCGCTCGCCCTCGATGACGTAGGTCTCGAGTCGGGCGCCGTTGTCGATGTCGACGATGTGCACGAGCTCGCCGGGCAGAAGATCGGCCGCCTCCATCAGGTCGGCGTCGACGGTGACGGAACCGACGTAGTGCAGGTCGGCCTGGGTCACGGTGGCCCGGTGGATCTTGGACTTGAACAGAGTGCGCAGCACTGTGGACTCCTCGAAGACGGCTCCCTGCCTGCTTTCTGCAGGTCAAGGGCATCCTCGACTTTACATCGGCACACGCCGAACGATGTTTGTGAGAAACATCGCTCTGGTCGGGCTAGACGGCCCTCACCTGGGCTTTCACGCCGTCACCGGCGGCAGTTCGGGCAATTCTCCAGGAGCGCTCTGCGGCCCATGCTGACCGAATGCTGACTTACCTGATGAACCATCAAAAGCGAGCCCCTGACCGCGTCCACATAGCGCAGACCTGTCAAACGTCCAGAGTCGGAACCTACGCGCGCGTACTGACACTGCGCGGCAGATGCCGACCGCAGCCCGTGCCTCGTGAGTTCAGCTCGGAACGACCGTCACGATGTCAGGCGCGATGTCCAGCACCAGGAGCGCCGCCGCCACGTGGGTCGGGTTGTCCTCCACCTTGACGGCCGCAAGCTCGTTGGCGCGTGAGACGCGCCGTTCGACGGTGTTGCGGTGCGCGTAGAGGTCGGCGGCCGCCCGGGTGGTGCTGAAGCCGCACTGCACATAGGTGAGCAGTGCTTGCCGCAGGGCTGTGTCGGCTTCGGCCAATGGCCCGAGGGTGTTGATGACGAACCGACGTGCGCCGGGCCGGTCCTTCGTGAGCGCGTCGATCAGCTCGACGTCGGCGTAGGCGGTGAACCGCCTGCCGGACTCCAGCCGGATCACCAACGCCTGCGCCGCGAGGGCGTCCTGGTGACTGGAGCGGAATCCTTCGAGACCGCGTCCCGGCCTTCCCAGTGCCGCGCGGACCTCATCGGCCGCCGCGAGGTCCTTCTCCACGTGGTAAGGGTCCGGGACGGCTTCCCCCGAGAGCCAGATCCACCGCGACGTGGCGCTGGCGCGCGCCACCAGGGCGCTCCGGCCGCCGGCGGAGGAGCGCACGGCGGCGATCGCCTCGTCCAGGGCATCGGCCTGCTGGGGATCATCGACCCAGAGGACGAGACCCACGTGCCACCGCGCCATCCGGTAGCGCAGGCGCCCTTCGGCGAGGTCCTCCGCCATCGGTGCCCCACTGGCGATCAGCTGGATCAGCGCGATCCCCTCGGCATCCGTGTTCCCCATCGCCGCAGCGAGGCCGGCTTGCCGCAGGGCAGCGACGGAGTCGAGGGCGTACTGCACCAGCGACTGCGCCGTCACGTCCAGGACCCCCACGAGAAGATCGGGGTCCGCGCAGTCCGCCACGCATTCCTCCAGCCATCGCCGCCAGCCGATCCCCAGGGCCACACGCCAGGCACCGGCGAAGTCGGGCGCGATGCCCCGGGAGACGAGATCGTTGATGTACGCCGTGGTCCTCGGACTGACGTAGGGTTCTACCCTCCGCCCCGGTTGCTGAACGTTTGCGGTCAACCACTGGACCACCTCAGAGCGGTTGAGCGCGCGATCCTCCTCGACCAGCGATGCGTCCGCGAGGAGAGCGGGGTCGTTCTGGGCGACGAGAGAGGGCCTTGCGAAGGCGTCGATCAGGGCGTCCGTTTCCGTCAGCAGGCGCTGACACAGGGACCTGATCGCATCGGCGACCTCACGCGAGGGCGGGGGCCACAGCTCTTCCATGTTCTCAGTGTCCCTCTGCTCCCGGGGAGCCGAGGCTCCCGACATGCTGTGTCCCAGACCGATGAAGGGCTTGTCGGCGGCCTGTCCGACGGCGAAGGCGTCACCAGCCCCCGGCCGCTGTTTACTCTCACTAAACGGCGGCAGATTTACCATGCTCTCGTCGGCACCACAAGGGGTTCGACACCATCGCCCCCTCCCCCTCCGCAGGGGCGCACCGACCGCCCCTGGCACCCATGCCTTAGCCTCGTGCCACGGAGAGGACTCGTCCGGGTCGGCCCGTCACCTGACAGGCACACGACCTCGGCCTCGGGACGGGCGGTGAGCACACCATGTCCATCGGTGACGGCGGAACAGCAGACGGAGCGGAACGGGGCGCCGCCGCCCTCGAAGCGTCCACCGGCGCGCAGCTGCGGAAGATCAGGCTCGACCGCGGCTTGTCGTTGACGGAGGTCGCGCACCGGGCTGAGGTCACCAAGGGCTTTCTGAGCCAGTTGGAGCGTGGTCTCACCAGCGTGTCCGTCCCGACGTTGCTGCGCGTCTGCGAGGTGCTGCGGATCGGGGTCGGGGAGCTGTTCGCGTGCCCCGACGAACACGTCGTGGACGGCGGAAGCCGGATCGACATGGGCGGTGAGGGCGTGGCCGAATACCTGCTCACGCCCGCCGGCACCACGGCGTTCCAGGTCTTCCGCTCCGTGATCGAGCCGGGCGGGGGCACCGGAGGCCCCTACCGGCTCGACACCGCCACGATTTTCGCGATGGGGCTGAGCGGCTCCACCCGTCTGATCGTCGGAGGCGAGACCCGGATGCTGTCGGCCGGGGTGTCCACCTCGTTCTCCGGCCAGACGCTTCACGAGTTCGACAATCCGGGTACGACGGTGAGCGAGGTCCTCTGGGTCCTGTCGCCTCCCCTGCCGCGCGCCGCGCGAGAACCCGCCTAGATCCCGGCGTCGAATGCCGGGCCCGCATGAGGAGTGGTGCGAGGGCGACGGCTACTTCGCAGGACCCGGCGGTGTTGTCGTAGCGGATGGCGATCTCACACCGCGCCGTCACGGAGCAGGCGTCGCCCGAACCCTCAGGAACCCCCGCGCCTGGCACGACCGAGCGCCCGCCGGGCCCGCGTCCTGCTGCCGTTGAAGAAGTCGTTGAACCGGTCCAGCCCCCAGATGGCCCGGAGGACGAACGGCTGCATCAGCAGCGACATCGACGGCGAGTACTTCGGGGCGTCCGACCAGATGCCGGCGAGGTCGTCCGACATCTGACCGTCGACGATGTAGTCGGCGAGCTGGTGGGTCACGTACGGCACCTGGCAGAGGCCGTGGCCGTTGCAGGCCATCGCGTAGAAGACGTTGTCACCCACCTGCCCGGCGACCGACAGCCAGTCCGGGCTGATGCCGATCCAACCGCCCCAGGCCCGCTCGATGGCCACGTCGGACAGCGACGGGAACCGGTTGGCCAGATCCTTCCCCATGTCCCGCACGACAGCGGGGTCCGGGAGCCGGTCCGGGAGCGGGTAGGTCTGGCCTCGCTGCGCTTTGCGGACCCCGCAGACGAGGGTGTTGCGCTCGGTGAGCCGGTAGTGGGTCATCAACTGGTGCTGGGTGATGATGCCGGACCGGCTGGTCCAGTCCAGCGCGGCGAGCCGCTCCGGCGCGATGGGTTCCGACTCGATCTCGATGACGTACAGCGGCGTCGCGAGGTTCTTGGGCGTGATGTCCCACTCGCCGCCGTAGACGCTGGTCGCGAGCAGCACCTTGTTGGCCCGCACGGTGCCGTGCGGTGTCGTGATCTCGACGATGCCGCCCGTGCGCCGGACATCGCTCACCCGCGTCCGCTCGAAGACCTTGGCCGAGGACGCGAGCAGTGCGCGGCGCACACCACGGGCGAGCTTGCCCGGGTTCAGCATCCCGCCGATGGATTCCCGCATCCCGCCCACGAAGCCGGCGGGGAGGCCGAGCTCCTCTCTGCTGCCGACGGTCCCGCCCCCACCGAAGGCGCGCAGGATCGCAGCCTGGGTACGCACCCTGAGCATCATGAGGGGTGAGACCGCACCCCACACCAGGCCGTTCGCCACGTAGTCGCAGTCGATGTCGTGCCTCGTGATGAGGTCTTCCACATAGCGGCCCGCGTGCTCCGCCAGTTTGGCCATGACCGGCATCTTCTTCGGGGACTGGAGGCTGAGCATCCGCAGGTCGCCACCCGGCGCCCCGGCGATCTGACCGCCGTTGCGCGAGGCCGAGCCGTAGCCGCAGAACTCGGCCTCCAGCAGGACCACGTCCTGGTCGCGCTCCGCGAGGCGCAGGGCGGCCGCCATGCCACCCATCCCGCCGCCGATGACGGCGATGTCGCAGGTGAGATCACCGTCCAGCGCGGGCCGCACGTCGTCCGGCGGGTCGATCCAGCCGGTGAAGCTGGTGTACTTCGTGCTGTCGGTCCTCATGCTGTCCCGATCTCCTTCCAGGTGGGGCGTCCGCCCCACTTCGTACTCCGCGTCGTGGCGTGCTCGGCAGCGCGCCCGAGCCCCCGTTCCCGGCCGGCGGATCGACGGTGACGGGCGGCTCTTCGGCGAGACGCTTGAAGACGGCGAACAGGAGGTTCTCCGTCCTCGGCGTCTCGTCTCAGTCCTGAGAAGTCGTGGCCCCGAGTGAGGCCCGGCCCGCTCGCCGCTCTCCCTTGGCCGCGACCGAACGGGCGGGCAGGTCCCCCATCGACAGGAGACCGGGACGCGCCTCGACGACCGCGGTGGATGCGTTGACCGCCGCCGCGACGGTGCTGAGGAAGGAATCGAAGCCCACGGAGGAACGGAGGTCGACGACCTGCTCCTCTCCGACGATCCGGTAGTCGTCGCCCGCGGCCACCTCATCGGCCGGCTCGAAGAACCCGAACGTGATCTCCAGATCGATCACCACCTCGCCCTTGAGCACGCCCCGGGCGGCGTGAGTGACCGCCGCGATCTGCCCCGGTTCGATACGCATGTGGTCCCCGACCCGCGGCGAAGTCGTCACGACAGCGGGTTCGACCTCTCCCACGTCCACCAAGTCGAGATCCCATCCGAGCCCTGCCGCGAGCGCCCCGATGGCCTGCTCGAAGCCGTGGTGCCCGACGACCTCGCCCCGGCTGCGAGCCGTCGCGAACTCGCGCATGGTCAGACCGAGGCCGAACTTCGACAGGATCGCGCCGTAGCGTGACATGTTCGTCCGCCGGCGGATCCGCACGCTCTCCACACGCTGGGTCAGTGCGGTCAGGAGGAGAGGAAGGGTGTCCATCAGGACGCCCGGGTTCGCCCCGCTGCCCAGGACGGTCACGCCGTGCGCCTTCGCCGTGTCGTCGAGCCGCCGGGCCAGATCGGGGTGGCTCCGCCATGGATGGGCCAGCTCTTCGCAGATGCTCAGGACGTTGTACGAACGTTCCAGCAGCGGCAGCAGGACATCGGCCGCCTTGTGCAGATCCGAGACGGTCGCCACGATCGCGAGGTCGGCGGCGGGCAGCTCGGCCGGGTCGCTCACGACGACGACACCGTTCGCGACGCCGCCGAGGAGCACTCCGAGGTCCTGACCGACCACGCGGGGGTCCCGGTCCGCCGCTCCCACGATCTCCACGTCCGCGCGTCGCAGCATGGAGGAGGCGATGGCCCGGCCAGTGGCACCGAGCCCCACCACGACAGTCCGATTCTTCAACGTCACTCCCTCGGGCGCCTCGGTCGGCCCGCCCACGACACGGTGCTCGGCGAGACGGGACTTCGCCGGTGGCGGTTGCCTGGTACCCCACTGTCACAGGCCACGGCCGTGGTGAGAACGACACTGGGCACCGGCTTCCTCCGGGGGCGGTGCACGGTGCACAGACCGGCCGCGCCCTTGCGCTCACGAGCTGACCGGCACGTCGCTCAGAGGCGCTCGTAGACAGCCGGTCGGCGCGCGCGCAGGACGAGGGCCTGCACCGCGCCGGCCACGGCCGAGAGGGCGACGAGGCCACCGATCACCCAGGCACCCGTGGTGGTGCCGACAAGAAGCGGGAAGTTGGCGACCATCATGCAGACCACGCAGGCCAGGCCGAGGAAGGCGACGGCCGGGGCCACGACCGTCCGCCACACCGAAGGCCGCCCGTCGGCGCGCCGGAAGAAGCCGATGACGGCGAGGCTGGTGGCCGCCATCAGCAGGACGATGCCGAGCGTGGCGGCGCCGGAGAACCAGGCGTAGAGGTCCCCGATCGGGTCGAGGCCGAGCGAGGCGACGACGAGCGTGGTGACGAACGCGACCGCCGAGGCGACGGCCGAGGACGCCGACGGTGCGCGATGCCGGGGGTGGACGACGCTCAGCGACGCCGGAAGCGCGCCGGCCCGGGACAGCGCGAACTGATAGCGCGTCACGACGTTGTGGAAGGCCAGTACGCAAGCGAACTGGCTTGTGATCAGCAGGAGTTGCATGGCGTCGGCCCAGACGGACCCCACGTAGCTCCGCGTCAGCGTGAGGACCAGACCTTCGGGGTCGGCCTGCGCGGCTCCGACCACGGCGTCGATGCCGGAACCCACCACGATCGCCCACACGGTGAACGAGTAGAAGGCTCCGATCACCAGGATCGCGACGTACGTCGCCCGCGGGACCGTGACGTCGGGGTCCTTCGCCTCGTGGCGGAACACGGCCGTCGCCTCGAAGCCGATGAAGCCGAAGAGGGCGAACATGACGCCGAGGCCCAGGGAGCCGGTGCCCACGATCGAGGGCGACACCGGCTCGGCCGTCAGGCCGTGGGCGCCGCCGTGGCCCACGATGCCGACGTCCATGACCAGGAGCAGCAGGAATTCCAGTACCAGCACGGCACCGAGCACCTTGGCGCTCAGCTCGATGTCGCGGTAGCCGAGGAAGGCGATGACGCCCAGCGAGACGAGCGCCCAGGCCCACCACGGGGAGCCGACGTCGGCGTACCGCTCGATGACGTTGCTCGTCGCGACCCCGACGTAGGCGTTCACCCCGACGAGAAGCAGCGTGTAGGAGAAGAGCGCGAGGGTCGCTGCCGAGAGACCGGGGATCCGGCCCAGCCCCGCCTGGACGTAGGCGTAGAAGGCCCCCGCGTCGCGTACCCGTCCGGCCATCAGCGTGAAGCCGACCGCGAAGACCAGCAGCAGCACGGTGGACAGCACGAAGTACAGCGGCATCCCCGGGCTGCCGCTCACGGCGAAGGCGAGCGGCACCCCGCCGGCCACGAGGCCGAGCGGTGCCGCCGCGGCGACGACCATGAACACGATCTGCGACACGCCGAGCCCACGGTGGAGCGGGTTGCCCGATCCCGCTTCACCGCCGGGTGCTTCGGCGTGCCCTGTCTTGGAGAGGTCGGTCATCGCGATCACCTTTCGGCTCACGGGCCGGTACCGGCTCGTCATGGGTGGGTGAAGGAGTGCGTGCGTGGAGCGGTACGCCTGCGCGAACGAACAGGTGCGGCTCCCTCGCGGTGGCTGAGCCGGAGCGGCAGGAGGCGGCTCCTGCCGCCCGAGAAGACGCGGCCACGTGCGGGTTCCGGGTCGTCGGCCGCTTCCGCTCGGCCGCGATCGCGGGAGTGACGGCCGCGATCGTGGCAGCGACGGCGGCGATCCCCCGCAGCTCGATACACCTGTGGGTCCCGGCACGCGGCGAGGTCGTGACGACAGCGGGTTCGGTCTCCCCGGATGACCACGACCCTGCTGTTTAGTGCCACTAAACAGCAGGGGGAAACCTCTACCACCCCGGTCTTGCTCCCGCAATGGCCGCGGCAGCAAGACGCCGCTGGACGGTCGTCTCCGACCGCCCTCCCGGAAGGGCCGGGCTGCGGGCTCGGCCGGGGCCTCTGCCCGAACGTCGGACACCGTATGGGCGCAGCGGCCCGGCCCGCCTGTGCATCGTGCACCGAGCCCCGGCGAAGGAGGTGCCCGCTGTCGTTCTCGCAGGCGGTCCTGGCTGGCGACAGTGAGGCAACCGCCACAGGAACAGCGAGGAAACGCCATGACAGCTGAGGTGTTGGACGCCGTCGAGGAATTCGACGTGGTGATCGTCGGAGCCGGAATCTCCGGGATCGGCGCGGCCACCTATTTCAGCCGGGAGCTGCCCGACAAGTCGCTCGCCGTACTGGAAGCGCGCGACGACATCGGAGGCACGTGGGACCTGTTCCGCTATCCCGGCATCCGTTCGGACTCCGACCTTCACACGTTCGGATACGCGTTCAAGCCCTGGCGCCACGAAGCCGCGATCGCCGACGCTCCCCTCATCAAGGAGTACCTCCACGAGACCGTCGAGGAGAACGGCCTGGAGCGCGTCCTCAGGCTCGGCCACCGGGTCGTCCGCGCGGAGTGGTCCACGGCGGACTCACAGTGGACCCTCACCGTCCAGACGTCGGACCCCGCCACGGGAGCGACCCGGACCAGGACGATCCACGCGGGATGGGTCTTCGCCGCCACCGGCTACTACCGGTACGACGAGGGGTTCTCCCCGGAGTTCCAGGGACGGGACGAGTTCGAGGGCCGGATCGTCCATCCGCAGCACTGGCCCGAGGGACTCGACTACAGCGACAAGAAGGTCGTCGTCATCGGCAGCGGCGCGACCGCGATCACTCTGGTGCCGGCCATGACCACCGGGCCGGGAGCCGCCCGGCACGTGACGATGCTGCAGCGCACCCCCACCTACGTCATGGCGCTCCCCCGCGTCGACAAGGTCGCCCTGGCGCTCACGAAGCTGCTCGGGGAAGAACGCGGGTACGCCGTGACGCGGTTCAAGAACATCTGGACCGAACACGCCGTCGTGAAGGGCCTGCGGACCTTCCCCAAGGCAGGACGGGCCTTCATCCGGCGCGAGAACGTCAAGCGCCTTCCCAAGGGGTTCGACGTCGACAAGCACTTCAACCCACCGTACGACCCGTGGGACCAGCGGGTGTGTGTGGCACCGAACGGCGACTTCTTCGACGCGATCAAGGACGGAAGGGCCTCCGTCGTCACCGACGCCGTGGCGAGGTTCAGCAAGCGCGGCATCGTCCTGGCGTCGGGTGAGGAACTGGAAGCCGACATCATCGTCACGGCGACGGGGCTGAACCTTCGGCTCTTCGACGGCATGCCCATCGTGGTCGACGGGCATCAGGTCGACATCGCGGACGCGCTCTGTTACCGCGGCATGCTGCTGAGCGGGATGCCGAACTGGGCGATGGCGATCGGCTACACCACCTCGTCCTGGACGCTCAAGGTGAGCCTGATGTGCCGTTACTTCATCGACCTGGTCAGGCACATGGACGCCCGCGGATACGACACGGTGGTTCCGGTCGCGCCGCCGGGAACGAACCGCAGGCCCGTCATGGACCTCCAGGCCGGGTACGCCAAGCGCGGCGAGAAGCTCCTGCCCAAGCAGGGCCCCGAGAAGCCCTGGCGGATGGCGATGTCCTACCCCGAGGACGCCAGGGCGCTGCGCGGCCCGGTGGCCGACGAGAACCTCCGGTTCGGCGCCCGCCGGGCGGCCGCGCCGGCACCCGGCGGGAGGCGAGCCACCCGTGCCTGAGACGAGCGCCGTCGAGAGCGCCGACCAGTACGCGACCCTGCCGTCCGGAATGACGATCTGCTTCCGGGACCACGGCGACAAGGACGACCCCGCGATGCTGCTCATCGCGGGACTGGGCGAAGACCTCACCTTCTGGACCGACCCGTTCGTCGGCTCCCTCACCGTCCACGGTTTCAGGGTCGTCGCGATCGACAACCGCGACGCCGGCCAGTCGACGTTCGTCGCCGCGCCCCCGCCCGGGATCTGGCGTCAGATCGCCGCGCGTCCGCGCGGCGACGCGTACACGCTGGCCGACATGGCCCAGGACGCCGTCGGCGTACTCGACCATCTCGGGATCGCGCGGGTGCATCTGGTCGGGCGGTCGATGGGAGGGATGATCGCGCAGACGATCGCGGCCACAGCACCCGAGCGGGTCCTGTCGCTGGCCTCCCTCTACTCCACGACCGGGGCGCGCAAGGTCGGTCAGCCGGCCCTGTCGACGATCCGGCTCCTCGCCGCCCCGCCGGCGAGGAACAGAACCGCGGCGGTCCGTGCCCACCTGCGGCTCACCCATCACATCGCGGGAACGGGGCACCCCATCGACGACGCAGCCGAGGCGGCCATCGCGGCGCGCGGCTGGGACCGCAGCGCCGGCGACCCGGCGGCCGGCACGGCGCGCCAGATCCAGGCCATCCAGCGCTCCGGGGACCGGACGGCCCAGCTGAGCCGGATCACCGCCCCGACGCTGGTCATCCACGGCGACCGAGACCCACTGGTGAGCCCGAGCGGCGGCGCCGCGACAGTCCAGGCGATCCGCTCGGCACAGCACGTGGTCATTCCCGGCATGGGCCATCACCTCCCCGAGTCCCTCGTCGCCCCCGTCACCACCTACATCGCGCAGCACGCGAACCGCGTGGGCGAAGGAGGCAGCCATGTCCGGATCTCGTGAGCCCCGCTCCGGGAGCACCACGGTGGACGTCGTGGTCGTCGGCGCCGGTTTCGCCGGTCTGAGCGCGGCGGAGCGACTGGTGAGCACTGGGCGATCCGTCCTGCTCGTGGAAGGCCGCGACCGGGTCGGAGGCCGTTCGCTCTCCGGCGAGGTGGCAGGCGTGAAGGTCGACCTCGGAGCGACGTGGGTGGCCCGGCGCCACACCGCCGTCCGGGACCTCGCGAGCCGGGTGGGGTGTACCACCACCGACCAGTTCGCCCAGGGCCGCAACGTGCTGTGGATGGCGGGCCGGCGCCGCACCTACAGCGGCACCATTCCCAAGGTCTCCCCCGCGGCCCTGGTGGACATGGCGCGCATGCAGGCGGCGGTGAACAAGCTGGTCGCGACCGTCGACGTGGACGCGGCGTGGGAGACGCCGGGGGCCGGCCGGCTCGACGCCGTCTCGTTCGGCGAGTGGCTCGACCGGAAGAACGCGCTGCCCGGCACCCGGGCGCTGATGACCGTCATCAGCAAGGTGCAGTGGGGCTGCACCCCGGGAGACGTCTCCCTGCTGCACGCACTGCGCTACATCCGTTCGGCGGGCGGGCTCGACCACATGCTGGACGTCGAGGGCGGTCAGCAGCAGGACCGGATCGTCGAGACCACCCAGGAGATCGCCAAGCGGGTGGCGGAGCGGCTCGGTGACCGCGTGCGCCTGGAGACACCGGTGCGCCGCGTCGCACAGGACGACGACAGCGTCACCGTCCGCACCGACTCCGGCGAGATCCGGGCCCGGTACGCGATCGTCACGGCCTCGCCGGCGCACCGCGCCGCCATCGCATTCGAGCCCGCTCTGTCCGAACGGGGCGAAGGGCTCACGCGGACCTGGCGCATGGGCGTGCTCAGCAAGGCGCTCGTGGCGTACGAGAGGCCGTTCTGGCGAACCGAAGGATTCTCCGGCGAGGCGGTGACCGACACCGGAACCGTGTTCATCACCTTCGACGTGTCCCCCGCCCCCGGCGGACCGGGCGTCCTGATGGCCTTCTGCGATCCGCGCGTCTTCGACGGCTTCAGCCCCGGGGCCCGGCGCGACCGGGTGGTCCGGCAGCTCGCCGACCTCTACGGTCCGCAGGCGCTCGCCCCGATCGACTACGTGGACCACTGCTGGGGAGCGGAGCCCTTCGCCCCGGGCGGCCCCAACCCCGCCGTCGCCCCCTACGCGACCACTAGCTTCGGCAAGGCGCTGAGCGAGTCCCACGGGCGCGTTCACTGGGCGGGCTCCGAAACCGCCGGCGAATGGGCCGGAACCATGAACGGCGCGGTCCTGACGGGCCAGCGCACCGCGGAGAGCGTCATCACCCTGCTGACTCGCGACGTCCGAGAGGGGGCGTCCCGATGAAGGAGACGCTGTTCCTGCTGGCCGACCTGTGGATGATCTTCGCCGGCTACTTCTACGGCTGGAGATTCATCCGCCGCTACGGCAACTACCTCCTGGGGCTCGAGTGGATGGTCGTCGCGACGTCGGGCACCAACTTCCTGCTCTGGTCGCTGCTCGGGGCCAAGAGCAACAGCGTGCTGTACGACCTGGCGTACTTCTTCGACGCGTTCTCCAGGTCGGTCGGCATCACGCTCATCCTGGTCCTGGGCCTGATGAAGGTCACCCATCGCTACAAGCCGAGCCGCGGCGTCGACGTCGCCGTGTTCGGGGTCGCGATCGTGGCCGCCCTGTTCCTCCGCCCCTTCCACGGCGCGGATCTCGACACCGACCGTGGTGCGTTCTGGGTCTCCGTGTTCTACGTCGTCGTCAACCTGCTCACGGCCGCGTTCCTCTGCTTCTTCGTCAAACGGCTCTGGAGCGCGGGCGCGAGGTGGCCGGCGGTATGGACCGGACTGGTCACGGCCGCCGGGACCACCATCGCGATCACGTACGACTTCTTCCCCCTGCCGTTCGACGACGCGAACCGCACGATCTTCTACACCGCCGCGCTGGCGACCTGGGGCACCCAGGGATTCGTCTACTTCCACGCCTACCGCGCCCTGCACGACCGCGACGCGGCCTCGGACGCGAACCCGGCCCCCGCGACCGGGGCCCTCGCATGAACCCGTCACATCCACAAGGAGTCAGCATGACGAAAAGGCACGTGTACGCGGTGGTGGACCCGGCCACCGGCAAGCTGGTCAAGGAGTACCCCACCGCGACGGACGAGACCGTCGACGCGGCGCTCGACGCGGCGGCGGAGGCCTACGCGCAATGGTCGAGGCAGACCTCCGTGGAACAGCGCGCCCAGCTGCTGCACGCCGTCGCCACCCTGCACGACGAGCGCAGCCGGCAGCTCGCCGAGATCATCCACCGGGAGATGGGCAAGCCGGTGGACGAGGCCGTCGGGGAGGTCGAGTTCAGCGCCTCCATCTACCGGTACTACGCCGAGAACGCGGAGAAGTTCCTCACCGACGAGCCGATCGAGCTCCTGGAGGGCGAGGGCACCGCCTTCGTCCGTCGCCAGCCGGTCGGCGTGCTGCTGGGGATCATGCCCTGGAACTACCCGTACTACCAGGTGGCCCGGTTCGCCGCGCCCAACCTCGCGCTGGGCAACGCCATCGTGCTCAAGCACGCGTCGCAGTGTCCGGAGTCGTCCGCGGCTCTCCAGCAGCTGTTCACGGACGCCGGCTTCCCCCAGGGCTGCTATGTCAACGTCCACGCCACCGGGGAGCAGATCGGCCGCGCCATCGCGGACCCCCGCGTGCAGGGCGTGTCCTTCACCGGTTCGGAACGGGCCGGCGCGGAGGTCGCCGAGAAGGCCGGACGCAGCCTCAAGAAGGTGGTGCTCGAACTGGGCGGCTCGGACCCGTTCATCGTGCTGTCGACCGACGACCTCGACGCCACGGTCCAGGCGGCGGTCGAGGCGCGGTTCGAGAACGCCGGGCAGGCGTGCAACGCCGGGAAGCGCTTCATCGTCGCCGAGGACCTCTACGACGCCTTCCTCGACAGGTTCACCGAAAAGGTGCTCGCGCTGACCGACGGCCTGGCGCCGCTCTCCTCGGTCGCCGCCGCCGAGTACGTCGAGGAGCAGGTCGGGCGAGCCGTCGCCGAGGGGGCGACCTTCGTCTCCGCACGGCAGCGCGAGGGGGCGTACTTCCCGCCCGGCGTGCTGACGGGCCTCTCCCCGGCGTCGCCGTCGGCCGCCGAGGAGCTCTTCGGCCCCGTCGCGACCGTCTACCGGGTCGCCTCCGAGGAGGAGGCCGTCGAGCTGGCGAACGACACCCCGTACGGGCTGGGCTCCTACGTGTTCACCACGGACGCCGAGCAGGCGCTGCGCGTCGCCGACAGGATCGAGGCCGGCATGGTCTTCATCAACGGCGTCGGCCTCGACGGCGCGGAACTGCCTTTCGGTGGGGTCAAGTTGTCCGGCTTCGGCCGCGAGCTCGGACGGGCGGGAATCGACGAGTTCGCCAACAAGAAGCTCATCCGAACCGCTCGGACGTGACCGCCCCACCACACGGAAGGAAGACCTTCATGACGATCGAGTTCGACGCCGCCGTCTTCAGGACGCCGAACGAACCACTGACCATCGAGCGAGTGACGATCCCCTCAACGCCTCCGCCCGGCGAGGTGCTCGTGCGGCTCCGGGCGAGCGGGGTGTGCCACAGCGACCTCCACGTCCTCCTGGGCGAATGGGAGGTTCCTACGCCGATGATCCTCGGCCATGAGGGAGCCGGGATCGTCGAGAGCGTCGGCGAGGGCGTCACGACGCTCAAGAAGGGCGACCACGTCGTGCTGTCCTGGACGCCCTCGTGTCGCCGCTGCCGCTACTGCATCAGCGGCAGGCCCGTCCTCTGTGACATGGTCAGCCAGCACTCGGCGAACCACCTGTCGTTCGACGGCCGGTCCCGGATCACGTCCGCCGGCGGGGACGACGTCCTCAGCTTCGCGGGCCTCGGAACGTTCGGCGAGTACGCCCTCGTGCCCGAGTCGGGCGCGATCGCCGTCCGGGACGACGCCCCGTTCCCGCAGGCGGCTCTGGTCGGATGCGCCGTCACGACCGGTGTCGGCGCGGCCGTCAACACCGCCAACGTGCGGCCGAGCGACACCGTACTGGTCCTCGGCTGCGGCGGCGTCGGCCTGAACGCGATCCAGGGTGCCCGGCTCGCCGGCGCGCGGAAGATCATCGCCGCGGACATCTCCGACGAGAAGCTGGAGCAGGCACGCGTCTTCGGCGCGACCGACCTGATCAACAACGGTCGCGAGGACTTCGCGGACCGGGTGCGGCAGCTCACCGACGGACGCGGTGTGGAGATCGCCATCGAGGCCATAGGACTGCCCCGCACCATCGAGGCGGCCTACGAGGTCCTGGCCCGGGGCGGCACGGCGGTGGTCGCCGGGCAGGTGGCGGACGGCCTGAAGGTCTCCATCGACCCCTTCGTCATGTCCGATCAGGAGCTCTCGCTCATCGGCTCGAACTACGGCTCCAGCAAGCCTGCTTCCGACTTCCCGCTGCTGATCGACCACTACATGAACGACCGCATCGATCTCGACTCCCTTGTGACGAGCGTGATCGGTCTGCAGGACGTCAACGAGGCGTTCGACCAGATGAAGCGCGGCATCGGCATCCGCTCGGTGATCACGTACTGAAAGGCAGGGGCGATCTCATGGCCCTGGAATCATCCCGCTCGGCCTTCGAGCGAGCCCGCCGCAGCGTCGGCGGGGGCGTGGGGTCGGGCCTGCGCGCCGCGATGCCACCCCATCCGCTCTTCGTGCGCGAGGCGCGGGGCGCACATGTCTGGGATTTGGACGGCGACCGGTACGTCGACTACGTGATGGCCTGGGGTCCGCTCGTCCTCGGTCACAGCGACCCGCGCGTGCTGTCAGCGGTGTCCGAGGTCGCGGAGAAGATGCAAGTCGTCGGCACCGGCCACCCGCTGGAGTACCTCGCGGCGGAAGCGGTCCTCGAGGCCGTGCCGCACGGCGAGCGGCTGCTGTGGAGCAACACGGGGACCGAGGCGGTGCAGGTGGCGCTGCGCCTCGCGCGCGCCGCCACCGGGCGGCGCCGCGTCCTCAAGTTCGCCAAGAGCTACCACGGCTGGCACGACACCGTGTACGCCGGGATGTCCGAGGACGACTGCGATCGCCCCGCCGCCCCCGGCGGGGCGGGGCAATCGGCCAGCGTCCTCGACGACCTGGTCGTGGCGCGCTTCAACGACGTGCGGCTGGCCGAGCGCTTGCTGAGCGAGGCCGTCGAGCGCGACATCGCGGCCGTGCTCGTCGACCCGGTGATGAGCAACGCGGGCGTCGAAGCACCCTCACCGCAGTTCCTGTCGACGCTGCGGATCCTCTGCGACCGGCACGGCGTCGTCCTCGTCTTCGACGAGGTGATCGCCGGGTTCCGGATCGCCCGGGGCGGGGCGGCCGAGAAGTACGGCGTCCTTCCCGACCTGTCCGTCTTCGGGAAGGCGATGGCCGGCGGCTTCACCCAGAGCGCCGTCGTAGGCCGGTCCGATCTGATAGATCAGGTGACGTCCGGGGTCGTTCACGCCGGAACCTTCAACGCCAACCCGATCGCACTGGCGGCCGTCGCGGCGACGATGCGCGTCCTGGCCGATCCCGCGGTCTACGAGCAACTCGAACGGACCTCGTCCGAGTTCGAAGCCCTCGTCGGCACCGTTCTCGGTTCATCGCCCGATTTCGGCAGCTTCAACCGGGTCGGCTCGCTCCTCCAGTACGTCCCCGCCGGGGGCGCCACGGGGCTTCACGGAACGAGCGGGCTCTGGGCGGTGATCCTCGAAGGGATGCTGCGTCAGGGCTTCCTGTTCATGCCGTCGGGCAAGGTCTTCCTCAGCACGGCGCACACCACCGCCGACGTCGAGGCGACGGCCGAGGCCCTCGACCGGCTCCTGCGGAGGTTGTGACACCCGCATCGAGTCACGCGTTACCCCCACCCGCCCCGAGCCAGGCCGCGTGTTCTGTTCCTCCGCGGCCCGGCCCGGTCCACCTTTCCGGAAATGGCACCAATGCTGAACCTCTCGGTCCTGCTCGAGGACTCCGCCCGCACGCACCCGGACCGGGACGCGGTCGTCCTCGGCACGACGCGTCTCACCTACGCCCAGATCGACGCCGCCGCCAATCAGGTCGCCAACCTCCTGGTCGACCGCGGCGTCTGGCCCGGCGACAAGGTCGCGCTCAGTTGTCCGAACGTGCCCTGGTTCCCGATCGTCTACTACGGGATCCTCAAGGCCGGCGCCGTCGTCGTACCGCTCAACATCCTGCTCAAGGGCCGGGAGGTCGCCTACCACCTCGCCGACTCCGAGGCGAAGGCGTACTTCTGCTTCGAGGGCGGCGAGGGCCTGCCGATGGGGGCGGAGGGGCACGCCGGGTTCACCGAGACCCCGGGCTGCGAGCACTTCTTCCTCATCACCGCCGATCCCGCGGCGGGGAGCCCGATCGAGGGCGTCGAGACCATGGGCGCCGCGCTGCGGGGCACCGCGGCGACGTTCGACAGCATCGGGACGTCGGGGGACGACCCGGCCGTGCTGCTCTACACGAGCGGTACGACGGGGCAGGCGAAGGGCGCCGAACTCAGCCACGCCAACCTGGTGCTCAACGCCCTCGCGGTCAACCAGCTGTTGGAGAACCGGTCGGCCCTGGACACCCATCTGATCGTGCTGCCACTGTTCCACTCCTTCGGCGCGACCGTGCAGTTGAACGCCGGCTTCTCGACGGCGAGCACGCTGGTGCTGCTGCCGCGGTTCGACGCCCGGCAGGCGGTGTCCCTGATGCAGCGGGAGGACATCACCGTCTTCGCGGGTGTCCCCACCATGTGGTGGGGCCTGTTGCAGGCGCTCACCGAGGACGTCGACGTCGAGAGGATCGCGAGGAACCTGCGCGTCGGCGTCTCCGGCGGCGCCGCGCTCCCCGCGGAACTCATCAAGCAGGTCAGGGAGCGACTGGGCGTCCAGGTCCTGGAGGGCTACGGCCTCTCCGAGACCTCGCCGGTGGTGACCTTCAGCGATCCGGCGCGGGAGCCCCGTCCCGGGTCGATCGGCGTGCCGATCTGGGGCGTCGAGGTCAAGCTCGTCAACGCGGACTGGTCGGAGGTCGAGGACGACGGCACGGGCAGCGCCGTCGGCGAGATCGCGGTCAAGGGCCACAACGTGATGAAGGGCTACCACGGCCGCCCCGAGGCCACCGCCGAAGCCGTCAGGGGCGGCTGGTTCCGCACCGGCGACCTGGCCCGCAGGGACAAGGACGGCTTCTACTACATCGTCGACCGGGCGAAGGACCTGATCATCCGCGGTGGCTTCAACGTGTACCCGCGCGAGATCGAGGAGGTCCTGATGACGCACCCGGCGATCAGCCTGGCCGCGGTCGTCGGCGTGCCGCACGAGAGTCACGGCGAGGAGATCAAGGCGTTCGTCATCCTCGAGCGCGGCGCCGAGGCCCGCCCCGACGAGCTGGTCGCCTGGGGCAAGGAGCAGATGGCCGCCTACAAGTACCCGCGCATCGTCGAGGTCGTGCGGACGCTGCCGATGACCTCCACCGGAAAGATCCTCAAGCGCGAACTCACGTGACCGGCGCGCCGAGCGCGTGGGCACGGATGGGAAGGACGGCAGATGACAGTGGATGACGGCGGGCGGCGGGACACGTCCCCCGACGGGTCCGGTACGGGGCCGGACACGACACCCGGCTCGCTCGTGGCCGCCTGGAGGGCACGCGTGGCGAAGAACCCGGAGGGCACCGCGCTCCGCTTCTTCGACGGTGCTCTGTCGGCGCGGGAGGTGGACGCGGCGTCGGACGCCCTGGCCGCCGCGTTCGAGGCCCGCGGGACCGGCCGGGGCGACCGCGTCGGGGTGTACCTGCAGAACGTTCCGCAGCACGCGCTGGTGCTGCTGGCCCTGTGGAAGCTGGGGGCCACGGCACTGGGACTCAATCCGATGTACCGGCGCCAGGAGCTCCGCCGGATCATCGACGACTCCGGGGCGGTCGGGGTCGTCTGCGCGGACGAGGACGTCCACGAGACGCTCGGCACGCTGGCGGGGAGTTCGGTGCGGTGGCTGATCAGCACGTCGGCGCTGGACTACCAGTCGCGGAACGATCCGCGGGTCTTCGCGACGACGGAACGTCTGGCACCCGCGCCGGACGGCGACCTGGTGGCCCTGATCGGCGAGTTCGCGGGCCGCGGCCCCTCGCCCGTGGAGCCGACCCGCGACGACGTCGCGTTCCTGACGTACACCTCGGGGACGACGGGCCCGCCGAAGGGTGCCATGAACACCCACGGCAACGTCCTGAGCGTGGTGGGGACCTGCGCGTCGTGGATGGGTGTGGGCGACGGGGACGTCGTGTTCGCCATGGCCCCGCTGTTCCACATCACCGGGGCGGTGGTCAACGCGACGATCTCCCTGCTCACCGACAGCACGCTCGTCCTGGCGGGCCGGTTCCACCCCGAGGTCGCTCTGGACGCCTTCGCCGAGTACGGGGTGACCTACACGATCGGCTCGATCACCGCGTACAACGCGATCTTCCAGCTGCCGCAGGCCGGACCGGAGCACTTCGCGTCGGTGAAGGCCCTGTACTCCGGGGGCGCGCCGATCCCGCCGGCGACCGTCGAGCGGTTCCGGGAGCGGTTCGGCGTCTACCTCCATAACGGCTACGGGATGACCGAGACGACGTCCGCCGTCATCGCCGTACCGCCGGGTGAGCGGGCACCGGTGCACCTGCCGAGCGGGACGCTGTCCGTCGGCAAGCCGCTGCCGCGTATCACCGCCCGCGTCGTGGGACTGCACGGCGACCCGATACCCCCCGGTGAGCAGGGTGAGCTGGAGTTGAGCGGGCCGCAGGTGGTGCCCGGGTACTGGGGCAAGCCCGAGGCCACTCGTCGGACGATGCCGGAGGGCCGGCTGCGTACCGGTGACGTCGCGGTGATCGACGAGGAGGGCTGGGTCTACCTGGTGGACCGGCTCAAGGACCAGATCAACGTGTCCGGGTACAAGGTCTGGCCGCGCGAGGTCGAGGACGCCCTGTACGAACACCCCTCGGTCCTCGAAGCCGCGGTCGTCGGCCGACCGGACGAGTACCGCGGCGAGACCGTCGTCGCCTACGTCTCGCTGAAAGCGGGTCTGACCGCATCCGCGGAGGAGCTGATCGCCTTCTCCCGAGACCGCCTGGCGGCCTACAAGTGTCCCCGCACGATCCATTTCCTCGCCGACCTGCCCAAGACCCAGAGCGGCAAGATCCGGCGCGCCGAACTCCGCGACACGGACGACACCGGCACGGTGCGCCTCCCGAAGGACTGATCCATGAGCAAGAACCACACCGGCCGATTCTCGGGCCGCACCGCCGTCGTGACGGGAGCGAGCCGGGGCATCGGTCTCGCCGTCGCCGAACGGCTCGTCGCCGAAGGGGCGCGCGTGTGTCTGACCGCGCGCAAGGCCGGTCCCCTCGAAGAGGCGGCGGCCTCCCTCCCTCCGGGCAGTGTCGTCACCGTCGCCGGCAGGGCGGACGATCCCGACCACCGCCGCGAGGTCCTGGACACCGTCGCGCGCGAGTTCGGCGGGCTCGACGTCCTCGTGAACAACGCGGGCATCAACCCTGCCTACGGCCCCGTCATCGGTCTGGACCTCGATGTCGCCCGCAAGGTCCTGGAGGTCAACGTCCTCGCCACCCTCGCCTGGGTGCAGGACGCCGTGGCCCACCCGAAGCTCGGTTTCACCGAACGTCGGGGCGCCGTCGTGAACCTCTCCTCCGTCACCGGTGACACCCCGTCACCCGGCATCGGCCTCTACGGCGTGAGCAAGGCGGCGGTGTCCCATCTGACGCGGACCCTGGCCGCCGAACTCGGCCCGGAGATCCGCGTCAACGCGGTTGCCCCCGCCGTGGTGAAGACCCGGTTCGCCGAAGCCCTGTACGAGGGCAAGGAGGCCGAGGTCGCCGCCGACTACCCGCTGCGCCGCCTGGGCGAGCCGTCGGACGTCGCCTCCGCCGTGGCCTTCCTGGCCTCGCAGGACGCCTCCTGGGTCACCGGGCGCGTTCTCACCGTCGACGGCGGCCTCGCGGTCGCCGGCGGCACCGCGTAACGACCGCGTCACCCCCGAAAGGATTGCCATGACGTTCACACCTCTGCCGCCCGAGGTGGCGGAACTCGCGGAGCGCACGCGCCGGTTCATCCGCGAGATCGTCATCGACGCCGAACCCGCCCCCGGCGGACGTCTCGACCGGGCCACCCGCGACCGGCTGCAGGCCGCCGCGAAGGAGGCCAGTGTCTTCGCGCCGCTCGTGCCGAAGGAGTACGGCGGGCAGGGACTGCCCATCGAGCACTGGTCGCCGGTCCTCCAGGAGGCCGGGTACTCACCGATCGGCCCCAGCGCGCTCAACTGCATGGCCCCCGACGAGGGAAACATGCACATGCTCAACGTCATCGCGACCGAGGAGCAGAAGAAGCTGTATCTCGCGCCTCTGGCGGCGGGGGACGTCCGGTCCTGCTTCGGCATGACCGAGCCCCACCCCGGAGCGGGGTCCGACCCGGCCGCTCTGCGGACCACGGCCGTGCGCGCCGACGGCGGTTGGATCATCGACGGTCACAAGCGGTTCACCAGCGGAGCCGTCGGTGCCGGGTTCTGCATCGTCATGGCCCGCACCCCGGCCGTCGACGGCTCCCCCGAGGGGGCCACCATGTTCCTCGTCGACCTGACGAACCCCGGCATCCGGGTCGGCGAGGCGATCCACACCGTCGACCGCGCCATCGACGGCGGCCACCCGCACCTGTACCTGGAGGACTGCTTCGTCTCCGACGACGCGGTCCTCGGCGAGGTCGGACTCGGCTTCCGGTACGCGCAGGTACGGCTCGGCCCCGCGCGGCTCACGCACTGCATGCGCTGGCTGGGACTGGCGCGCCGGGCGCACGACATCGCGTTGGACCGGGCCGCGAAGAGAGAGCTGTTCGGCGGTCCGCTCGACTCCCTCGGTCTGGCCCAGCACCTGATCGCCGAGTCCGTGATCGACATCGAGACCTCCGACGCCATCATCACCAAGACCGCGGCCCTGCTGCAGAGCGACCCGAAGGCGGGCTCGGCGATGTCCTCGGTCGCCAAGGTCCACTGCTCGGAGGCGATCTTCCGGGTGATCGACCGCGCCGTCCAGATCTGCGGCGGAGACGGGGTCTCCGACGGGCTCCCCCTCGCCCAGTACCTCAACGAGGTGCGTCCGTTCCGCATCTACGACGGCTCGAACGAGACCCACCGGTGGGCCATCGCACGCCGTGCCTCGGCCGGTCGGCGGGTCACTGTCCAGGCCGGTGAGCGATACCTGGGCGACGCCGTCGTCGGCCGGGACGGGGGCGCGTGATGCACACCGTCCCCGACGGCGTGGAAGTCGTCGCGAGCCGCGAGCGGGCCCGTCATCTCGACAGCCCTCCCCTCCTGGTCCTCGACGCCGTCACCGGCTTCCTCGACACACACGGCATCGGCAGCGGGCCGATCGCGTGGCAACGCATCGGCGACGGCCACTCCAACGTCACCTACCTGATCGAACGCGGCGGCGAGTCCGTGGTCCTGCGCCGCGGCCCGCGCCCGCCGCTGCCGAAGTCGACGCACGACATGGTGCGCGAGGCACGCATCCAGAAGATCCTCCACGGGCACGGGGTGCCGGTGCCGGAGATCCTCGCCGTCTGCGAGGACGAGGACGTTCTGGGCGTGCCGTTCTACCTCATGTCCCGGCTCGACGGCACGATCGTCACCGACACGATCCCGCCCCACCTCTCCCCCGCCGAACAGCGCCGGCTGACCAGCGAGGCGGTCGTCGACACCCTTGTCACTCTGCACGGCATCGACGTCACCCGGGGGGAGCTCGCCTCCCTGGGCCGGCCCGAGGGGTACCTCCGGCGGCAGGTCGAGCGGTTCCGCGGCCTCTGGGAGGTCAACACCACCCGCAGCCTGCCCTCGGTGGAGCGCATCGCGGACTGGCTCGCCCAGAACCTGCCGACGAGCCAGGCGGCGTCGGTGGTGCACGGCGACTACCGCATGGGCAACCTCATGTTCGCCCCGCGGGCCCCGGCCGAGGTCCTCGCGATCCTCGACTGGGAGATGGCCACGCTCGGCGACCCGCTCGCGGACCTGGGGTACCTCACCGCCACCTGGTCCGAGGCCGGCAGCCCTGCCACCCCGCTCGAACTCACCAAGGTGACCCGTTCACCCGGCTACCTCACCCAGCGCCAACTGGCAGAGCGTTACCAGCGCCGCACAGACTTCGATCTCACCCCGCTCCCCTGGTACCAGGCCCTCGCCCTCTGGAAGGCGGCGATCTTCTGCGAGGCCATCCACACCCGCTGGCTGCGGGGCGAACGTCCTCATGACACGGTCTTCGGACCGTCGCTCGAAACAGGCGTCCCCCGGCTCCTGGAGCGGGCCGGGCACTACGCCGGCCTGACCGCGACCAGCCGCCGCTGACGCCCGAGGCCGCGGTGCGAGGCGCTTCACCAGCCTCACCGCGGCCGGGCCGTCGTGCTCTGACGTCACGCCGAGGCCGCCGTTCGCCGTAGAGCCGGCGCGACCTCCTCCGCGGACGTCGCGCCACCGTCTACCTCGGCGGTCGCCGGCATGGCTTCCGACCGGTACGGAACACGGCTGCCCGGCTCCCTCGCCCGTCCTCGACGGCTGCGACCGTCCCCCGCCCCCTCGCACCGAGTCCGTCTTCCCTGTCCTTCCAGAGAGAGGTCCCGTGCCCTCCGATTCCTCCCGGCATTCCCCCCGTGACACACGGATGCTGGTCACCGTCAACGCGCTGCCGCTCGCCGTCGGCGTCCTGCTCTCCTGCTCCACGACTCTCGGAGAGATCTCCGTGTACGGCCGTCTCACCCTCGCCATCACGTGGGCATTCACCCAGCTGGTCGTCCTCGTCGGCGGGACCTGGTGGTACGAGAACCGGGCCGTGTCCTCCTTCGAACCGGCCTCGGCGACGACTGCCGCCTCCCGTTCGGCCGGGGGCGCGTGGTGACGACGCACCTCCTGAGCGTCGGCTCGCCCGATCTCATCGGCACCGCCGCGAGGGGCGCGGTCATCAGCGCCTTCCTCGTCTTCATCGGCCTCTGCCTCCTGTGGGTCTTCACGCTCGCCACGCAGGACGACGACCCGGAACGCCTCTACGTCGCCGGCCGGTCCCTCCCGCCCGTCTTCAACGGCGTCGCGATGGCGGGGGAACAGATCACGGTCATCATCCTGGTCTCGCTGCCGGGAGCGATCGCCCTCTTCGGCTACGACGGAGTCTCGACCGCCGTCGACAGCGCCCTCGCACTCGGCGTCTTCCTGCTCCTCGCCTCCAGGATTCGCGCGACCCGCCGCTACACCCTGGGCGAGCTGTTCTCCCTGCGCGCCGAGGGGCCGGGAGTACGGATCGCCGGCGCCGTGGTGACACTGTGCATCGCCGTGCCCCTGCTCATGGTGCAACTACGGGCCGGCGGCATCACCACCGCCCTGCTGATCGGCATGCCGAGCGAGCGGGCCCAGGTGGTGTGCACGGTGCTGATGGGTTTCCTGGTCACGTGCTTCGCAGGGGTGGCCGATCTGCGCGGCACCAGTTTCGTGCAGGTCGCCAAAGTGCCCGTGGCCCTGGTGACGCTCGCCACGGTGACCCTGCTGGCGCTCCGCTTTTTCGACTGGAGTCCCGGATCCCTGCTGTCGGCGGCCATGGACACGAGCGTGTCACCGGGCGGATACCTCAGCCCCGGACTGTGGGAGCACTCCGCCGGAGGCGGACCGCTCGGCACGCTCAGTGACCACATCGTCGTCATCCTCGGAACCGCGATGATGCCCCACCTGCTCCTGCGCGTCAGCGCCAGCCGGGACGTGCCCGCCGCCCGGCGCTCACTGAGCGTCGCCGTCGGGCTGACCGGCCTCTTCTACCTGCTGCTGATCACGACCGGCTTCGCCGCGGCCGCGGTGGTGGGCAGCGGACGGATCGGAGCGGTCGACGCGAAGGGGCAGGGAGCCCCGATCCTCCTGGCGTCGGAGGTCCTCCCCCACCACTCCACCGGCCGGGTCGTGCTCATCACCCTCGTGGCCTGTGTCGCCTTCCTCGCCGTGCTCACGGCCGTGGCGAGCGTGACCTTCGCCGCCGCCGTCTCCGTGACCCGCGACCTGCTCGGGCGGAAGGGCCGTACCCGGATCGGGATCGGAGAGCCGGCGGTCCTGCGGCTGTCCGTCGTCGTGCTCTGCGTCGTGAGCCTTCTCCTCACCACCGCCGTACACCGCTATCCCATCGAGTTCCTTCTCGCCTTCTCGCTGAGCCTCGCGGCCACATGTGTGTTCCCCGCGGTCGTCTACTCCTTCTTCTGGACCGGCTTCAACCGCCACGGGCTGCTGTGGCTCGTCTACGGAGGGCTGTCCCTGTGCACCCTCCTGACCCTCGCCTCTCCCGCTGTGTCCGGGACGAGATACGCGCTGCTGCCGGAGCAGGACTTCAACCTGTTCCCGCTCCACACCCCCGGCCTGATCTCCGTACCGGCGGCCTTCCTCCTCGGATGGCTCGGCAGCACGCGTCCCTGGGAGCGGACCACACACCGCCGGCACGCGGTGTCGGGATCCGCTTCTGCCCGTAGCGCCCCCGCAGCTCGCATCGACTCAGGCGAGGACGCCGTGAGCGGATAGCTCCGCCGTGCCCGCGACCGGACTGTGCATCGTGCACCGGGCCCGGGCGAAGCAGGTGCCCGCTGTCGTTCTCGCCTGCGGTACCGGCTGGCGACAGTGAGACGACCACCACAGGAACAACGCGGAAACGCCTGACCACCGGACCCACCTGATCGTCGCGAGGACGCCGCGCGGGAGTCCCCGGAAGACGGAACGCCCGCGGCTGATCGAACGCTCGATCAACCGCGATTCAGATCGAGGAAGAGAACGCACATGACGACACACAAGAAGGCCCAGGCGCTGACGTCCGTGGCGAACGACACGCCGGCGGAGGAGATCCTCAAGGTCGTGACCCGTGACGGCGGCGTCATCATCAAGGGCTTCCTGACGCAGGAGCAGATCGTCCGCTTCAACGCCGAGATCGAGCAGCCGCTGCGGTCGCTCGCCCCGGGGTCCCTCCACGAGGACGAGATCGTGGCCGCGTTCCACGGCAGCAACACCAAGCGCCTCACGAACCTGGTGACGCACAGCGCCACGTTCCGCAGCGAGGTCATCGACCACCCCCTGGTCCACGAGATCAGCGACCTGGTCTTCCTCCAGGAGTCGGGCACGTACTGGATGACCACCGCCCAGGTGATCGAGATCGGCCCCGGCAACAAGGCGCAGATGCTCCACCGTGACCTGGAGAACTGGTTCCCGTTCATCGGCATGGGGCCCGGCGGGCCGGAAGTCACCATCAACTTCCTGGTCGCCCTGACCGACTTCACGGAGGAGAACGGCGCCACCCGCGTCATCCCCGGAAGCAACCACTGGAGCGACTTCGAGGACCGCGGGACCCCCGAGCAGACGATCCCCGCCGTCATGAACGCCGGAGACGTCCTTCTCATCAGCGGCAAGACCGCGCACGGCGGCGGGGCGAACCGGACCGGCGACGAGTACCGGCGTGGCCTCGCCTTCACGTTCAACGCGGGCTTCCTCACGGGTGAGGAGGCGTACCCCTTCCTGGTCGACAGGGAGCTCGCCAAGACGCTCTCGCCGCGCGTCCAGCGCATGCTCGGCTTCCGCTCCCAGTACCCCACGGGCTCTCCCGGCCTGTGGCAGGTCGACTACGCCGACCTGGGCGACCACCTCGGCCTCTGAGATCCGGGTCGATCAGAGGCCGCCACAGCCGTCCGAGGAGCGCACGCCATGGCTTTCCCGTACATTCGCACTATGGGAACCGAGGTCGATGCGTTCCTTGGTCAGCTGGCCCGCCACCTCAGACCCGAGGTGAAGAAGCTGGCCGGCCTGCTGCTCCAGCGTCTGAACGGCGAGTTCCCCGAACTGTGGGAGAACGAGGACATCGAGGCCCTGACCTTGGAGGAGACGGCCCAGCACGTCACAGCCCTGCTGGACGTCCTGGAGGCCCGCCCTGGCGCGGGCGCGCCGGAAGCTCCTCCGGCAGCCTTGGACATCGCCCGCCTCTACGCCCGGCGGGGGATCCCCGTGAGCCGGCTCCTCCGTGCCTACCGGCTCGGCCATCTCAGCCTGCTCGAACAGCTGCAGGCCGAAGCTCCCCGCCTCACCGACGACTGGCACATGATCAACCTGGCCACGGTGAGGCTGGTCGCGATCGGTTTCGACTACGTGGACCGTTCATCGGAAGAGGTCGTCGCCGCCTACCAGGAGGAACGCGACCGCCTGCTGCAGCGTCGGCTCGCCCTCACCGACAGGGCGAGCAAGCGCATCGGGACCACGCTCGACATCTTCCGCACCGCGGAGGAGCTGACGGAGGTCTGCACCGAGGACTTCGCCGACCTCGTCACCGTCGACCTCTTCGACTCCGCACTCGACGAAACCGGCGCCGGTCCGCCGGAGGCCATGACGCAGCGCCGCGTCGCCCAGCGCGCCGTCCTCGACGGCTGTCCGGAGTCCCTGCTCCGCGTCGGTGAGACCCACGCCTATCCCGACGACTCGGAACCGGTTCGCGCACTGATGACCGGACGATCCGTCCTGCACCACATCGCGGGGACCGAGATGCCCACGTGGGTGGCGCCGTCGGAGTCCCACGGCCGAGTACTGCGCGACCTCGGGCTTCACTCCGTACTCCTCGTGCCTCTGCACGCCCGCGGGGAGATCCTCGGCCTGGTGCAGTTCGTACGGCATCGCACCTCGGCCCCCTTCGACGACGACGACCTCCTGCTGGCGCAGGAGATCGTCTCCAGGGCGGCGGTGTCCATCGACAACGCCCGCCGGTACACCCATGAGCGTTCCACCGCGCTCGCCCTCCAGCGGACCCTGCTGCCGCGGAACACGGTGCAGCACGCGGCCGTCGAAACGGCCGCGCGTTACCTGCCCGCCGGGTCCCGAGCCGGTGTGGGCGGCGACTGGTACGACGTCATTCCCCTGTCGGGGGCCCGCGTCGCGCTCGTCGTCGGCGACGTGGTCGGTCACGGCCTGCGCGCCGCCGCCACCATGGGCCGGCTCCGCACGGCCGTCCGCGCCTTCGCCGACATCGACCTCATGCCCGACGAACTCCTCACTCATCTGGACGACGTGGTCATCCGCATGCAGCGCGAGGAGTCGCCGGACGAGGGCGAGACCAGCGCCACCTGCCTGTACGCGATCTACGACCCCGTCTCGCGCAGGTGCTCGCTGGCCAGTGCAGGCCATGTCCCGCCGACCGTGGTGACCCCCTCGAAGATCAGCGAGGCCTTGCCGGAGGTACCGATCGGACCGCCTCTCGGCCTGGGTGGACTCCCCTTCGAAACCGCGGAGTTCGAGCTGCCGGAGAACAGCCTGCTGGTCCTGCACACCGACGGGCTGATCGCCGGCCGCACGCGTAACGTGGACCAAGGACTCGCCACACTGCACGACGTCCTCACCTCGGCGCCGGACTCGCTGGAGGAGATCTGCGACCGACTCCTGGCCGCACTGCTGCCCGGCCGCCCCGCCGACGACGTCGCCCTGCTCGTCGCCCGGACCCATGCCCTCGACCCGGACCACGTGGCCACGATGGACCTCCCTCCCGATCCGGCGGCCGTGTCCGGGGCCCGACGCTTCGCATCCGACGTCCTGACGGCCTGGGGGGTGGAGGAACTTTCCTTCACCACGGAGCTGGTCGTCAGCGAACTGGTCACGAACGCGATCCGCTACGGCAAGAGCCCCATCCAGCTGCGACTGATCCTCCAGTCGACGCTCACCTGCGAGGTCTCCGACGCCAGCAGCACCGCCCCGCATCTGCGCCGCGCCCGCATCTACGACGAAGGCGGCCGCGGCCTGCTCCTCGTGGCGCAGTGCGCGGAGCGCTGGGGGACACGACACGGTCGCGAGGGCAAGGTCATCTGGGCCGAGCAGGCCCTTCCCGCGGACAGCGCGTCGACTGCCGAGGTGACGTAACGCCTGATCCGGGCCGACTTGATCGATCGACTAAGTCGATATAGTGGGCGTATGGCTCATGTTTCCGCGGCGGAGCGCCGCCCTCAGTTGATCAAGGCGGCCATCGACCTCATGACCCGGGAGGGCGTCGCCGCGGGGAGTACCCGCGCCATCGCCGCGGAGCTCGGTGTCGCGCAGGCCACCGTCCACTACACCTTCGGCACGAAGGAGGACCTGTACCGAGCCGTCATGGACCAGATCACCGACGAGCTGGTGACGCAGGTGCGGCGGGCGGCGCCGGAGGACGCGGGCTTCGAGGAGACCTTCAGCGCGCTGGCGGAGGCCCTGTGGGGCACGGTGCGCGAGCCGTCGTCGCACCACCAGCTGCTCAGCGAGCTGACCATGTTCGCCCTGCGCGTGCCCGGCCTCAACGAGGCCAGGCAGAGCCACTACCGGCGGGTCATAGAGGTGACCGCGCAGGTGATCGCGGAGACGGCCGAGAGGACGGGGCAGGAACTGGCCGAATCTCCGGAGACGGTGGCCCGGTTCTTCCTCTCCGGCTTCGACGGACTCACCATGCAGGTCCTCCAGTGCCTGCCGGACGAGGACACCGAGCGGACGGGGCTCAGGGCGCTCGTGGGCGCGAGCGTGGCGCTGGCCAAGGGGGACCTCGGCCTGCCTGACGTACCGATGGCCTGACGCGACGCGAGAACGGTTGTGGGCGCACCTTTCCAGGCGCGCCCACAACCGTTTCTTCCTTCCTGCGAGGATCAGCCGGCCCAGACGTCCTCGACGTAGCGGCCGGATCCTACGAGCGCGGCGAGCCAGGCCACGGCCCGCTCGTCACTCTCACCGGTCCGTTCGCGGTAGATCGCCATGAACGCCTCCCGTACGGCGGGGGCCATGCGACGGCCGTCGCCGCAGATGTAGACGCGGCCACCGGCTTCCAGGACCGACCACACCTCCTCGCTCTCGCGGGCGATGCGCTCCTGGACGAAACGGGCGCCGTTCTCGGGCGCGTGCATGAAGGTGGGACGCATGCTGACGGCGCCGTCCGCCTCGGCCGCCTCGAACTCCTCCCGGTGCAGGAAGTCCACGTCGGGGTGGTCGCAGCCGAAGTAGCAGAGCAGGGTGCCGGTCGAGCCCGTGTGGTGGCGGTCCAGGACGGCTCCGCGGAAGGGCGCGAGTCCGGTGCCCGCGCTGACCAGGATCACCGGCACGGAGGTGTCCTCGGGGAGGCGGAAGGACACGCTGCACGGCAGGACCCGGGCCTGGATCACGTCGCCCGCGTTCACGGTCTGCAGGAAGTGCGAGGCGATGCCCCGGAAGGTGCCCTCGCCCGCCCTGTGGGGCGCTGCGAGCAGCGACACCATCAGGTCGGCCTCGCCGGGCCGGGCCGCGGCCGACGACGAGATCGAGTAGTGCCGGGGGCGCAGTACCGGCAGCAGCTCCAGGAAGCGCTCGAAGGGCAGCTCGCACGCGCGGTAGCGCTCCAGGAGGTCCAGGACGCTGAGCCCCGCGACGGTCACCTGCTCCCGGAAGGTCTCGGGATCGGCGGTGGCGAGGGCGGTGAGCGGCTGCTTCTCGGGCGGGCAGTCGGTGTGCTCGGCGAGCACGGCGACCTGCTCCTGGGCGGCCGCGTCCTGGAGCTCGACGAAGTCGGTGAGCAGGCGGCGCAGGGTCAGCGGCCGGTCCACGGGCAGGGCGCCCCGGCTCCGGCGGCGGGCGCGCAGCCGGACGGTGCGGTCCAGGTCGAGGCCGAAGCGGTCGGCGACGCGCCGGACGAGATCCTCGGGATTGCTGGGCAGGACGGCCAGGTGGTCGGCGGTGCGGTAGGTGACGCCCTCGGGCAGCCGGAGCCGCAGGAACCGCTTGGAGCGGCCCAGTTCGTGGTCGGTGTCGACGAGTTCGTACGCTTCGAGGACCTCCATCGGCTGGACGCCGTGGCGCTCGGCGAGACCTCCGAGGACCGACTCCGAGGTGTCCTCCAGCTCGTACAGCCCTTCCCCCTCCACCTCATGTGCGGGGGCGGCCGCTTCACCGGCGACCGCCTCGCCGTACTCCTCCAGGAGCGCCTTCCACAGGTCTTCCGTCCACTGGTCGACCGCTCCGCCGAAGTCGCCGGAGGCGTCGGCGCTGCCGCGCTCCAGGAGCGGGACGGCGCCGGCGGCGGTCAGGCGCTCGTCGATCAGGGTGGGGATCCGCTGGTAGGTGGCGGCCCAGTTGCGGTCGCCGACACCGAGGACGGCGTAGCGCAGGCCGGTGAGCGAGCCGGGGGCGAGGTTCTCCAGGGAGGCGACGAACTCGGCGGCGTCGTCCGTCGGGCGGCCGTTGTAGGAGGCGGCGACGATGACGACGGGTCCCTTGGAGCCGGCCAACCGCTCGGTGTACTGGTCGAGGGAGGTGACGGTCGGGGCGAAGCCGTGCTCCTCGCCGTCCGTGCCGAGGTCGCGTGCGATGCCGGCGCAGGTGCCGAGGTTGGAGCCGTGGAGCAGCGTCAGCGCGGTCCCGCTCGCCCGGCGCGTCACGGCCGCGGTCCGGCCCGCGGTGGGGGCCGCCGCCGCGGCGGCGGGCAGGCGCCGTTCGTCACTGGTGCGGCGGGCGAGCCTCAGGCTGAACCCGTCAGGCTTGATGGTCAGGGTCGACTTGATCTTCATCTGGTAGTCGGTGTGGTCGATCAGGCGGTAGCGGTGCACCAGCAGGCCGAGCAGCAGGGTAGCCTCGTGCAGCGCGAACTGCCGCCCGATGCAGGCCCGTTCGCCGCTGCCGAACGGCTTGAAGGCGTGCACCGAACGGGCCGCCTCCCGCTCGGGCGTGAAGCGCTCGGGATCGAACAGCTCGACGTTCTCCCCCCAGGCCGCGTCGCGGTGCAGGGCCGAGGCGATCACCATCAGCGACTCGCCCTTGCGTACGGGGTACTTGCCGCCGATGACGGTGTCCTCGATCGGCTCGACGGCGTACGCGGGCGCCGTCGGCCACAGTCGCAGGCTCTCGTTGAGCACCTGGCGGATGTAGGTGAGCTTGCCGATGTCGCCGTACTGGGGGTCCGGGGATTCGGTGTCGCCCCACAGGGCGTCCACCTCGGCCTGGGCCCGGGCGAGGACCTCCGGGTGCTTGGTCAGGTAGTACAGGGCGAAGGAGAGCGCGCTGCTGGTGGTCTCGTGGCCGGCGATCAGGAAGGTGATCACCTGGTGCCGGATGTTGACGTCGTCCAGCGGCTCGCCGGTGACGGGGTCCTTCGTGTGCAGCATCAGCCCCATCAGGTCGTCCGTGCTGGTGTCGCCGGAGGCGCGGCGCTCCCTGATCACGTCGTCGACGAGCTCCGTCATCAGGTCGATGTCCGCGCGGAACTGCTCGACCTTCTTCCTCTTGAACAGCTCGGAGCCCGGGATGGACTCGCCCTTCTCCTGGGCGAAGACGAGAGCCCGGGACATCGCCTCGACGAACGGGTGCAGGTCGTCGCGGCGGAAGGACTCGAAGTCGTAGCCGAAGCCGCACAGGCCGATCGTGTCGAAGGTCAGCCGGGTCATCTCGTCGGGCACGTCCACCGACTGCACCCCGGCCAGCCGGTCCCACTTGCCGATCAGCGACCGGGCGACCTGGAGCATGGGGGCGTGGTAGCTGCGCATCGAGCCGAGTGAGAACGCGGGCATCAGGATGTCGTGGGCCTTGCGCCAGTTCGGCTCGTGGTTGTAGGCGGTGAACAGACCGTCCCCGGCCAGAGCCCGGACCTCGACCAGGTCGGCGTGCACGTGCTTGCGGAAGCGGGTCTCGTCCGACAGCTCGGTCACGAGGTCCAGACCGCCGACCATGACGGTGTCCCTCCCGAAGAGCCGCAGCCGGTACACGGGCCCGAATTCCCTGAACTCCTTCAGCAGGTAGGCCAGGAAGTCCGCGCCCGCCGGAACGTTGAACGCGTGGCCTACGAGGGGCAGCGGGGGGCGCTCGGGGATCGCCCGCGCCGCGCCTACGGACACCTGAGTCATGAGCGTGCCTTTCGTTGCACTCCAGCAGTCACCAGCCAACATACATGCGACTTTGTCGAGTGAACATGTCGGATGACTGTACTGAACGACACAGTCGCAGGACGGAACTCGGAGCACTCCGCAAACGTCTGGCGGGAGCGGCTTGACAGATGACACCGTCAGTAGACACGGTTAATCGACATGGTCAGTCGACCATGTCGAGCGCCTGAGCTACGCACGCGCTTCCTTCATCGAGCACATCGAGGTCTCCGCATGAACACCATGCTGGCCGGGCGGCTGCGCCTGGACACCCGTACCTTCGCCGTCGAAGAGGTCCCGATCCCGGTCCCCGGCCCGGGCGAGGTCCTCGTGGAGGTGCGGGCCGCCGGCGTCTGCCTGTCCGACATCCATCTGATCGACGGCAGCCTGAGCCCCTTCTTCCCCACCGACGCCGTCACGAAGGCGGGCGCCGTCACCCTCGGCCACGAGGTCGCCGGAGTCGTCCACACCCTCGGCCCGGACGTGAAGGGCGACTGGACGCCCGGACAGCGCGTGGTCCTCCAGGCCGGCGAGGCCTGCGGCGACTGCGGCGGCTGCCTGCGACGGATGACGTGCCACCGGCCGATCACCCGCGGCCTCGACTACGACGGCGGCTGGGCGCAGTACGCGATCGCCCGCGAGGGCACGTTGCTGCCCATCCCGGACGACCTGCCCTTCGACCAGGCCGCGATCATCCCCGACGCGGTCTCCACCCCGTACGCCGCGATCGTGGGCACCGGCGCGGTCCGCCCCGCCCAGTCGGTCGGCATCTGGGGCGCGGGCGGCCTCGGCGCCCACGCCGTGCGGCTCGCCCGGATGGTCGGCGCGGCCCCGATCCTCGCGATCGACCCGCTGCCCTCGGCCCGCGAGCGGGCCCTCCTCTTCGGCGCGGACGTCGCCCTCGACCCCCTCGCCCCGGACTTCGCGGAGGCGGTGCGGGAGGCGACGGCCGGGCGCGGCCTCGACGTCGCCTTCGACTTCGCCGGCGTGGGCGCCGCCCGCGCCCAGGCCGCGTCCGTCCTCGGTCCCTTCGGTTCGCTCGTCCTCGCCGGACTCACCCCGGAGCCGGTCACGATCGCCGACAGCATCGGATTCTGCTTCAACGTCAACCAGGTCCGCGGCCACTACGGCTCCGAGCCGGAGCACGTGGAACAGCTCGTCGGCCTGGCGGCCGCCGGACGGATCGACCTCGGCCCCTCCGTCAGCGCCCACGTCCCGCTGGCGGAAGCCGCGGAGGCCGTCGCCCGCCTGGAGAAGAAGAACGGGGACCCGATCCGCCTCGTGCTCACCCCCTGAGCACGAAGGGCGGTGGCCGGCTCACTCCGCACGCGCGGACGAACCGGCTACCGCCCCACCATCGCCCGAGGACCGCCGGCACCTGTCAGACGCCCTGCCCACTGTCCAGTGCTGCGACCATGCCGGCCACGATCACCGTGTTGAAGACGAACGCGATGGTCGCGTTGGCCGCCACCGTCCGGCGCATCTCCCTCGACATCACCGTGACGTCCGTCGTCCCGAATGTCGTCATGACCGACAGGGCGAAGTACACGTAGTCAGCCCAAGCCGCCGTCTCCCCACCCGGGAAGTCCAGCGCCGCCTCGTCCTCCACGAGGTTGTCGGCATGGAACGCGACCGCGAAGGCGACCAGAACGCAGATCCAGGCGACGACGACGAGACCGAGCGCCATCAGAACCCGCGCGCCCGCCGGGAAGGCGGAACCCAGATGCCCGGGACGCCACACCGCCGACACCACGAGCGCCGCCGACGCGATGAGGACCGACACGCCGGGGCCCGGCGCGGTCCCCAGAAGGTAACGCTGCAGCACCGTCCCACGCTCCTCCCTCCTGGCCCAGAAGCGGATCCGTTCCGGCGGCGCGGCCGAAAAGGCTCTCAGCGTGACCACCAGGTAGCAGATCAGGTAGGCGAACAGTGCCACCACGCCCAGATCGGCACTGGAGGCGGACACGGACCCCGGCGCGAGAACCCCCAGCAGGCCGAGGAGCGCGGCGACGCACGCCCCGACGACCGTACTCACCGCGGACCGGCGACGCTCGGAGAGCCATGAATGCACCGGCCGCGCCTCCTCTCGAACGTCCCCGCGCATGCGACGACAACCGCCCGGCCCCGCAAAGGAATGTGGAACAGAACGTGATCGTACGAAAGGGCGGCCATCCAAGGCCGCCGTCCACCGAACGACGCGCTGGTGGTGTGCACTCGCTTCCCGCCCCGCCGTACTTCCCCCTCCTCCGGACGCGTTCGCCGTCCATCTGCGTAAGCTGGTGCCGGGAACAACCGGGTGCTGGCCATCGCCAACGCAGGTTCCACACTCCGGTCACGAAAGACCGACCCTAAGACTCGTAAGAAACCGGGAATCAGGCCGCCTCCCAGAGCCCGGCGTCGAGGATCCGGGCGGCCTTGGTGATGCTGCCCGGCATCAGGTGACGGTAGGTGCGGTACGTCTCCTCGATGGACTTGTGGCCCATCCACTCCGCCACGTCGGTGATGGGGATGCCGTTGCCGAGGGCGTTCGAGGCGAAGTAGTGCCGGAAGCCGTACATCCCCACGCCTTGCTCTGGCGGGAGGTTCTCGAAGAGGCGCTTCACACGCCGCCGCTCCATCGGCTCCGTGTAGCAGCCACTGGGACCCCGCAGCAGATACCCGTCCCCTGTTGTGCCGTACTTCTCCGCGTAGCGCTCGATCGCCTCATGGACCGATCGGGGCAGAGGCACCTCGCGGAACTCCCCCGTCTTCCGGTGCTTCAGCTTCGCCGGCTTGTGCGTATTGGAATGGATCTGCTCGTCGACCCGGTACACGTCCTTGGCCACGACGTTGTTGACGTTCACCGCCCGCGCCTCGCCATTCCGGAGCCCGCATCCCGCCATCATGACGATCTCCAGCGCAAGGTCCGCATCGGCAACCGCCAACGCCCGCTTCACGTAGGTGAGCGAGGGAATGGCGACCTGCTCACGCACGTATTCCGGCTCCTGCACCCCCTTCACCGGGTCGTCCGCCATGGCCCCCTTGGCGTAGGCGTCCCGCAGGATGGTCTTGAGGACCCGGAATATGTTCACCTGGTTTCCCCGGCCGACTCCGTCGCTCTCCATCTCGTCCAGGAACCGCTCGACCACCATCGGCGTGACCGAGTTCAGCTTCCGCGATCCCAGGCGCGGGACGATGTGCACGTTGATCGAGCTGTCGACGTGCCAGCCAGTGGAGTAGTCGGTCATCTTGCGCTGCCGCGGCCGCCACTGCTTCGCGTATTCCTCGATCGTCTGCTGACCCAGTTCGCGGCGGGCCGCCGCCACGGACGGCGCCGTGGTCTTCTTCTCCGCGTAGAGCTGCGTGAGACGTTCGATCGCGTCGTCCTGCGTGCCGTAACCGGACTCCTCACGCTGCTTACCCAGCGCGTCCCGGAAACGGATCATGTACGGGTGAGGGCAGCGGGTGGGCTTCGCGCAGCCGCAGTCCTTGAAGAAGGACCCCATGCCGCGGGCGAGCTGTCGGGCCATGTCACGCACCATCCGTTCCAGCCCAAGAATCATGCTCAGGCACCGCATCGCAGGTCGGAGGTCAGCAAGCGGGGACACCATGCGGACGCATGCTGACCGTTTGCTGACCTGAGGGGGGCACATGATGCCCCTGACCTGCGGCGACGCCAAATAGTCAGATCTTGGACTTGAACAGAGTGCGCATCATCGAGGTACTCCTGGAGCTAGGCTCCCTGCCTGCGTTTTTGCAGGTCAAGGGCGGTTTCCCTACCTTACAACGAGTCGCATGTTCGGTCAGCTTTCACCAGGTTTTTGAGGACTGATGCTGACCAATTGCCGACTCTTCTGACGGACCGTCAGGTGACTGCAGGAGGGCTTCGCCAACCCCCCCTGAACCCCACCGCGACGACTGCACAAGCCTACGCAGCAGCCTCCGAAGGGTGCCCGTGATCACCGTCACTCTGGTGGTCCGGGAGGCCAGGAGCGAGGGCGGTCGCGAGGGATCCGGGCTGCATACCGACATGGGTCGATCGGCCCGGGCCCCTCCGCATCCCCCTCAAAGAAGGAGGCCCCCAATGGTTCAAGAGCAATCCGAGAGGCCGAGGCGGCGGGGCCGCATAGCCGCGAATCGCCGGTTAGCCAAACCGGCCATTCTCATGACCATGGCTCTAGCTCGTCCGGTGACTCCTGACGGTGACACAGGGCGGGCGTCAAGGACGTTTGGAATTCGGCCAGAGCTGAGCGCGAGTCGATGCCGCGACCAGGCTCAGGCCAGCCTCAAGGAGCCATCTTGCCCACCGTGGAACCGCAGTCGCACTCCGACGAGACCCGCACCGACATCAACTCGTCGGACAGGCGCCGCAGCGTCGAGCCCGTCCTTATGGACACTTCCGAGGTCGCCACGATGCTCAACATGTCCACGAGCCGGGTCTATAAGGAGGCATCGAAACTGGGCTCGAAGGGCTACAAGCTCGGCCGAGGCAGGAACGCCAAGGTGCTGTACAAGAAGGCCGAGATCTTCAAGTGGCTGGAGCAGCAGAAAATCCATTAGAGGCGTGCCGCCATGCTCACCGACACACCCCTTCCGGCATGCGGCCTGTGATTCCCCAAAGGGGGATCCCCCGAATCTCTGGAAGACCTTCTGGGCACTTCGCCGGCATCCCGATCAGCGCGCCCCCTGACCGACCCCGGACTCGCCGACACCCGACGACCGTCGATCCCGGGGCACCCCTTCCCGCCCGCCGACCGCTTGTCAAGACCCGGCTGTTCGGGCCGCCTGCCGTCATTGGGATCTATCTCCCGCTGGGTGCTGCTCTGACCTGTCGGACATGACGCGCGCGGCGCTTGCCGTGACGTTGCCGGCGGCGGCTTTACCTCTCTAGGGCGGATGTCCTAGAGTTCCGGCATCCGTCTAGGACATCCGTCCTAGGCGTGGGTGAGTGCCGCGAGGTGGATGCTGGTGGGTACGCGGGAGCAGATCGTGGACGCGGCGAACCGCTTGTTCTATGAGCAGGGGTTCGAGCGGACCTCGTTCGCCGCGATCGCTGAAACGGTCGGGATCTCCCGAGGGAACTTCTACTACCACTTCAAGACCAAGGACGAGATCCTCGAAGCGGTGATCGAGGCTCGCCTGGCAAGCACACGAGAGATGCTGGCCGAGTGGGGCGAGGGAGCATCTGCCCCACTGGAGCGGGTACGGCGGTTCGTCGAGATCGTCATCACCAACCAGGGCGACATCGAGAACTACGGATGTCCGGTCGGCACGCTGACCAACGAGCTGGCCAAGCTCGACCACCCCTCGCGCGCACACGCGGTCGGCGTGTTCGAGGTGTTCCGCACCTGGCTGCGTACGCAGTTCGAAGAACTCGGCAGGACGGCGGACGCCGACGACCTCGCCCTGCATGTCCTGACCTTCAGCCAGGGCGTCGCGACGCTGTCGAACGCCTTCCACGACCGCGACTTCGTTCACCGCGAGGTCGATCGACTCAACACCTGGTTGACCGAACAGTTCGTCACCCCCTGACCGGTCTGCCCCTCCGCACTGAACCCTGCCCGTCCACTTTTCGACCTTCCGTAAGGAGACCGACGTGTACGTCGTCCTGCTTCGCTTCTCTGCCAACAAGGCCGAGGCGCCCCAGCACATGGCCGGGCATCAAGACTGGATCCGCCGCGGCATGGACGACGGCGTGTTCCTCCTGGTCGGGAGCATCCGGCCCGGGCAGGGCGGCGCCGTGCTCGCCACGGGTCTCACGCCCGAGGCGCTCCAGGCTCGGGTTGCCGAGGATCCGTTCGTCGCCCACGACGTCGTGACCGCGGAGGTCATCGAAGTCGACCCGAACCTGACCGACCCGCGGCTGTCCTTCCTCACCAACTGACCGGACCGGGAAGCACGAAGGCACATGGACCTCTTCCTCGCCACCGATGGCCGGCCCCGCTGTGGCTGGGCTGGCGCCGCACCGGAGTTCCTCACCTATCACGACACCGAGTGGGGCTTCCCCGTAGCAGATGACCGGCGGCTGTTCGAGAAGATCAGCCTGGAAGGATTCCAGTCCGGCCTGAGCTGGCGCACGATCCTGACCAAGCGGGAGAACTTCCGACGCGCGTTCACCGGATTCGACTTCCACGCCGTGGCTGGTTTCGACGAGGCCGACGTCGAGCGGCTGCTCGGCGACAGCGGGATCGTCCGGCACCGGGGAAAGATCGAGGCCGTCATCAACAACGCCCGAAAGGCCGTCGAGCTCGAAGACGAGGCCGACTCACTGGCCGGTTTCTTCTGGCGCTACGAACCGGCCCCGGAGGAGCTCGACCCGCCTCAGACAGTCTCGACCTCGCCTGCCTCGGTCGCCTTGTCGAAGGAACTTAAGAAGCGCGGGTGGAAGTTCGTCGGACCGACGACCGTGTTCGCCTTCATGCAGGCCATGGGGCTGGTCAACGACCACGCCACCGGCTGCGTTGTCCGGTCCCTGGCCGCCGCCAGTCGCCGTACATTCACACCACCCCGGTAATCGGCGCCCCACCACAACGCGCCCTTGTCAGGCCCTGGGCGTACCGGACATCCGCTACGACTTCCACCGGCCCCGCGGACCGTCGGCGGCAGGTCCGTGACGCGTTGATCGATACCGCGGGGACGCTCCCAGCGCACCTGAGGCGTTCGCTGACCTGGGACCAGGGCATCAAGATGCGCCGACATACAGCCGGCCACGCAAAACGCTCGACTGGGATACCCCAGCCGAGCGCCTGCATCGACTCCTGGCGGCGTGAGAGCCGGTTCCTCATTCCAGCCCGACGGCTGATGGCCTACAGGCCGTGGCCGTGGATTCGGCCCATCGCACCCCGGTCGCCGGCGGACGGCTGACGGCGACCACCGTGGAGACGGTGCGGTTCACCCGCCCGGAGCGGATCGACTTCCGCCTGGTGCGCGGTCCCGTCCCGGCCGTTACCGAGTCGTTCAACCTCACCGAGCACGGCGTCGGTACGCGGCTGGTGTACGAGGGTGAGCTCGCCACCGATCTGTGGCGGGCCGGGCAGTGGTGGGGCGGCCTGGTCGCCCCACGGTGGGAGGCGACCGTCGCCGCGTCCCTGGCCTCGGTCCGGCAGGAGGCCGAACGGCGCACGGCCCTGCCCTGACCAGCTGCCGGACCGCGCCGGCGACCGTTAGAGGTGGGGTGCGGGCGGTCCATACGCGTGCATCGCGCCGGAAGGAGGCAGTTGGTCATGGCCAAGAGGCGAAACTGCCTGTCTGAACGGCAGCAGCCCAGGGAGCACCGACACGCCGATGGCCACGCGGGCGAGCTCGAGGACCCGGCCGGGCTGGTCCGGCGGGCGGGGACCTGGCCGACCGAGGATGTCGCGGATAGCGATCTCGGCCAGGCACATCGCCACATGGGTGGACCGGGGCCCTCGCCGTCGCGGCGCTCAATCGCCGGACGTGTGCCCTCGGCCCGGCACCTCGGGCGCCCTCGCGGCCTCGGCCTCGGCCTTCGCGTCGCTCACTACGGCGGCGGCCTGCTTCGCGACCTCATCGGCAGCCGCGGCAGCGTCGAGCGGAAGCGGCGAGCCTGCCTCGAGCTCCGGAGCCCCGTCTTCGTCCGCCGCACCGTCGGCATCGGCAGTGGTTGCTTCCTCCGGTTGCGTAGATGCGGGAAGACCCATCGTCGACTGATCGCCGAACGCGTGGGTGACGGCGCGAACTGCCTCGGTCAGCTCCCCCGGGATCACCCAGAACGTGTTGTTGTCACTCTTCGCCAGATGCGGGAGCGTCTCGAGGTACTTGTAGGCCAGGATCTTCGGGTCGGCGTTGTTGCGATGGACGGCCTGGAAGACGCGCTCCACCGCCTTCGCCTCGCCGTCCGCCCGCAAGATCATGGCTTGCTGTGTGCCCTGTGCTTCCAGGATGTCCTTCTGCTTCGTGCCCTCCGCGGTGAGAATCTTGGCTTGCCGCTCGCCTTCGGCGTGCAGGATGGCGGCGCGCTTGTCACGCTCGGCCCGCATCTGCTTCTCCATGGCCTCTTTGATGGTGTGCGGTGGGTCGATGGCCTTGATCTCGACGCGGTTGACCCGGATGCCCCACTTGCCGGTGGCGTCGTCGAGGACGGTGCGGAGCCGGGTGTTGATCTCCTCGCGTGAGGTGAGCGTCTGCTCCAGGTCCATGGAGCCGATGACGTTCCGCAGGGTGGTCACGGTGAGCTGATCGATGGCATGCAGGTAGTCAGCGACCTCGTAGGCCGCCGCCCGTGGGTCGGTGATCTGGTAGTAGAGGACGGTGTCGATGTTCACCACGAGGTTGTCCTCGGTGATCACCGGCTTGGGCTCGGACGAATAGACCTGTTCGCGCACGTCGAGTTTGGTGTTGACACGGTCCGCCACCGGCAGGACGAAGTTCAGGCCGGGTTGCAGCGTCCGGCGATACCGGCCGAACCGCTCGATGTTGTACCGGCGCGCCTGCGGAACGATCCGCACCGTGGCAGCCACGAGGAAGGCGACAACAATCGCCGCCACAAGAATCGGGATGACAACCGGATCCACAATTCCTCCGTTGGGACGTGTTCAGCCGTTCACGGAAGCAGTTCGCGGGGGTAGACGACAGCCGTAGCGCCTTCGATCTCCATGACATCCACCAGCGCGCCCACCGGGATCACAAGGCTTTCGTCGAGAGCGCGAGCGGACCACTCCTCACCAGAGATCTTGATCAGGCCGCGGGTCGCGGTGACCTCCTGCATCACCTCGGCCCTCTTGCCGATCAGCGCATCGCTTCCCTCACGCGTGAGGGGTGCCTTCGCCATTTGCCGCAGCGCGACAGGACGGACGATGAGGAGACCAGCTGCCGCTGTGACTCCGAACGCCACAAGCTGACCAAGGAGACCGATGCCCACACCAGCAACCACAGCAGCGACCAGGGCAGCGCCCGCCAGCAGCCCGAAAACCAGCGTCAGGGTGAAAAACTCCGCGGCACCGAGCACCCCGGCGGCGAGCATCCATACGAACCAAGGCATCGAGTCAGCCTCCTCCAGGAGACCTACCCACGAACAAATCACCCGGAACCCTGACAGAAGGGTCCCGTCCGGCCCGGGCCGCGATCAGGACGCCCAGACGGCGACAGGGGGCCCTACCCGCTTTCGGTGCCGGTTCGGCCCGGCGAACATTGATACCGGAAGCAGGCTGACGAGGACCACGACAGCCGCTGGTTCGTCCCGTCAGGGCAGTGGGCCCTCGCCACTCGGGCACAGTGCCGGTCCGTCGGTCTCCTGCAGCCAGAGAAGGATCAGATGCGGGTCAGTTCGGCGGCGCCGAAGGAGACGTCGAAGCGGTCGCACCAGATGCTGACGCTGGTGTACTTCGTGAGGTCGGTGCCCTCGGGCAGGGCGTAGTTCTGGTCCCCCTTGTTCCCCTTGAGCTTTCCGAGGCTCAGGTAGCGGCCGTCGTCGAAGACGTGCCATCCGGCCTCACCCTGCTTCACGGGGGCGTCGGTCAGCCAGACCCGGAGGTCCGGGCCGTTGCTGGTGTCCAGGTTCTCCAGACGGAGCGTGTGTGTGCCGTCCGGGAGGCGGACGAGCTTCACGGTGCCGGAGGTGGTGTGCTCGTGGCTGATCAGCTCGCCCGAGGCCACCGTCCGGGGCGCGGCCGGGGTGGGGGCGACGGAGGCGGCGGGACGCTGGGGCGAGGCAGCGCTCGCCGTGGGGGCCGCCGCCGTGGGCAGGTCTTCACGGACGGTCTCGTCCACGAAGAGTTTCCAGGGCTGGAACCAGACCAGGCCGACGCCGAGCCCCACCAGCACCACGGCCACGACTCCCATGGTGATCCCGCGACGCGACACCGTGACCATGTTCCCGCTCCCTGATCCATTCGATTCTTGTACGTCGGTCATTCAACGCGCCCCGACACGCGCCTGTCCCGGAACGTCTGGTGACGATTCCCTTACGACGACCGGCCGGTGACGGCATCGAGGGCGGCGCCCACGGTCCGGGCCAGCTCGTCCGCGCTCGTGCCGGCACGGGAACGCAGGTTCACCCCGTACGCGACCAGCGCCAGGACCTCGGCTCCGGCGGCCGGATCGGTGCCGGGGGCCAGCTGGCCGTGGGTCTCGGCGGTCCGCAGTGCCGCGTGCAGGGCGTCGCGCAGCCGCTGATGCTGCCGGTCGAGGAGGGCGCGCACCTCGGGGTCGGTGTTCTCAGCGCCCGTGTGCGCGTTGGAGACCATGCAGCCCCACCCGGCGTACTCCCCGGTGCAGCGCGTCTCGATCAGCCCGGCGAAGAAGTCGGTGATGGCGGGCAGGCCGCGCTCGTCCTCCGCGAGGCGGCCCAGCGTGGGGCGCGAGCGGTCGGTGACGTAGCGCTCCAGTGCGGCCATGTAGAGCTGCTGCTTGCCGCCGAAGGTGGCGTACAGGCTGGAGCGGTTGAGCCCGGTCGCGGTCACGATGTCCTGGATGCCGGTGGAGGCCACGCCCTGCCGCCAGAACAGCCGCACGACCGTCTCCAGGGCGGCGTCCTGATCGAAGTGCTTGACGTCGGCCATGCCACTCCCTGTCCGTCATCTTGAAACGAGAGTTCCAAGATATCGCGCCACGCGTTGACTTCGAGCGCACGCGAACCACTATCTTGAAACGATCGTTCCAAGAACCTGACAGCGACATGAGGAGAAACCTCCCGCCATGAGCCTCGACGCCGAACTCCGCGCCTTCTACGACAGCCGCCAGGAGCAGATCCCTGCCGACGTCCGCGCCATCATGAACCGCGCCGCCCAGGAACTCGCCGACTCCGGACAGGCCGAGCGCGCCCTGTCCGTCGGCGCCACCGCACCCGGATTCCGGCTGCCGACCGCGACCGGCACGACCCTCGCCCTCGACGAACTGCTCGCCGCCGGGCCCGTGGTGCTGACCTTCTACCGCGGCTCCTGGTGCCCCTACTGCAACATCGCCCTGCGCTCGCTCCAGCAGCACCACGACGAAATCACCGCGCGCGGCGCGCGCCTCGTGGCCGTCTCACCGCAGATCCCCGACGAGTCCCTCTCGCTCACAGAGAAGCACGAACTCGCCTTCGACGTCCTCAGCGACCTCGGCTCCGACACCGCCAAGCAGTACGGCCTCGCCTTCGACCTGCCCGACGACCTCGCCGCCGTCTACGACGGCTTCGGCATCGACCTCCAGCACGCCAACGGCGGCCACCCCCGCACCCTGCCGCTGCCCGCCACCTACGTCATCGACCGCGACTCCACGATCCGCTGGGCCTTCGTCACCAGCGACTACACCCAGCGCGCCGAACCCGCGGACATCCTCGCGGCCCTCGAAGCGATCAGCTGACACCGCCCCCACATCGGCGGGAACACGGGACGCTCGTGATGAGCGACAAACGTCCTCCGCGTTCCGATCACGACCCCTCCGCGCGGAATCGGGATCCATCCGGCTTCGTCGCGGAGGCGGTCGGCGTCAACAACGGTGATCCGACCGCGGGCGGGCCGGATCAGCCCGCGATCTGCCCCAGGTCCGCTCGGAGTCGTCTCCGGCGTGGCTCATGTGGTGCGGCTCCTCGCGTCGTCCCGGTGCCCACGGCGGGGGCATGTGTTCGACGTCTTCTGGTCGTAGCGTCCCGCGTCAGCGACATCTGCGGCCGGGCGTGGGGCACTCGTCGGTGCGACCTCGGCCGGCCTGCGGGCGGGTAGACACCGAGGACGCCCCGCGCCGACCTCGGTCGCAGCTGAACGGCGGAAGACACCTCCACCGCTACCGTTCTCGTGGTCCGGCGTGTGGAGGGGGTAGCCGGCAGAACACCGCACACTGCAGAGCCCGGACCAATCCGTCGCCGATGCGCTCAGGAACCTGCTCGTCGATGGGAGGTGGTGAAGGTCAGTACACGAGATCGACTGCTGGGCGCTGCCCCGCAGGTGCAGCACACCTCCTGGGCGACGGAGCCGGTCCGGGAAAGCCTGGACGGCCGGGGGAACGTAACTGTGCGATCGGACTGTGGGCAAGGGGTCATCGGAGTGGCCGAGGCTGGGGCAAGGTGCCCAGGAGTTCGGCGAGGCCGCGGCGGGTGGCGGCGATGACCACGCGGTCCTGGGGACGCAGGACATAGCCGGGGTGCAGGTCCCACAGGAGCTGAGGTTCGTCGCCTGCATGGTGTGAGGAGGCGAGGTCGGGGCGGCGCGCGGCCGGGGAGGCCGTGTCGAGGGCGAGGACGCGCCAGGCGCCGGCGCAGAAGGCATCGGCGACGGTGCGGCCTTCGAACTGCGGGTGGCCGGCAACGACAAGTGCGGCGAAGACCAGGACCTTGCGTTCGACGGGGATGGCACCGAGGATCTGGCGGCCCATCATCGCCCCGGCGAACGCGGGTGCGGCGAGGTGGGTGACGCTGCGGCTGCGGGTGAGGGCCTCGGGGTGGGCGGTGCGCAGGGTGCGGTAGACGGCGGTGGCGAAGTCGTCGTCGTACAGGCGAAGGGCGACGCGCAGGTCGGGGTTGACCGTACGGGCGTACAGCGTGCCCTCCAGGTTGGTGGTGTCGGAGCTGGTGAGGGCGAGCAGGGCGTGCGCCCGGTGGATCTTGGCGGCCTCCAGGACTCCGTCCTCTGTGACGTCGCCGAGGACGACGGGGATGCCGAGGCTGCGGGCGAGTGGGATGCCGCGGGCGTCGGGGTCCTCTTCGACGCAGACGACGGGGATGTCGAGTTCGCGAAGCCGGGCGAGGACCCGGGTGCCGATCTTGCCGAGGCCGAGGAGGACGACGTGGCCGGACAGGCCGCGGGGCGGCCGACGCAGAGCTCCGGCGGCGCGGAACGTGCCGAGTGCCTCCAGTGCCCCGGCAACGAGGAGTGGGAGCAGGGCGAGGCCGACGAGGCCGGACAGGAGTTGGAGGATCTGGTGGGTGACTGGCGCGCCGATTGCGGGGTCGTTGATCGAGAACAGGTCCAGCAGCGTGATGTAGGCGGCGTGCGCGGGGTCGGCGTCGGTGAGCAGCATCGTGGTGAGTGTCAGCGCGAGGACGGAGGCGACGATGCCGGCGAGTGCCCACCGCAGGCGGCTGGAGAAGAGCTCGCGCAGCGGCGCACCGCGGCGGGCCAGGCGCCGCGCGGACAGGGCGGGACCGGCGTACCGGACGGTCTCCAGGACCACGCTCCCTCGACCGGCCGCGCCCGCCACCGTCCGGTCGTCGGGCAGGAGGAGGGGCCCTGCGGGCCGCTGCCCTCCGAGCCCTCCGACCCCGCCGGGTCGGTGGTGGTGGACGACAGCAGGGCCAGGGTGCACAGGCCGGGGTCGGGTACCTCGCCGCGTCCGGGCGGGGTGCGTTCGGCGGCGCGCAGGAGTACGCCGTCGGCCTGGACGACCTTGCTCGTGCCGGCGACGGCGGTGGCGGCGAGCGCGGGGGCCGCGGTGTCCGCGTCCGACAGGACGGTGGTGGAGGCATCGAGCACGGCGCGGTCGATGCCCGGCGCGGCGACGAGGGCGGCCTGGTCGAGGAGTTCCTCCAGGTGCTGTCCGAGCTTGCGGTTGTACATGCGGACCACGAGCCGCAGTCCGGGGCTGAGGCGGCGGGCGGCGAGGGCGGCGCGGAGGTTGGTCTCGTCGTCCTCGTAGAGCAGGGCGAGGGCCGCGGCCCGGTCCACACCGGCCCGCAGCAGCGTCTCCTCGGTCGGCGCGGATGACACGACGTCACGCAGCGGCGGAGGCGCGCCGCCGAGCGTGTCCTCGACGGCAGGTCCGCCGGACCGGCGCAGCAGCCTCGCAGCACGGGACAGCACGGCGGGCTGCTCGCCCACCCGCTCCTCGACCTGGTCACCGGGAGCGACGAGAACGACCCGCTGGCGGTAGACGTCCAGCAGCTCGTCGGCGAGCCGGTGCGCGAGCCCGTCGTCGCCGCAGACCACCATGTGACCGCCGTCCCGTGGAACTCCGGCGTCCTGGTGCGGTAGCGCGATCATGATTCCCCCAGTGCCGAGATGGACCCGCCTGATCACGCGGGCGGATCAAGTGTCGGTCGTTCCCGCCCCGGTGTGCCTCGCACGCCGAGTGCGATGACGGGAGATCAGGGTTCGTACCAGCAGGACGAGGCATACGGCGGCGAGGACGCCGGAGCCGATCCGCACCCAGGTCGGGGTGCCGCTGCTTGCCGCAGTCCAGCCCGACCACAGGAGGTACAAACCCATCCCGGCGGGGCTCTCCAGGAAGTCGCGCCCGGCGTTCCGCAATGACATGCCAGCCCCTCGCTCTACTCTCTCGTGGTCGTCGTGGCGCGGTGCTGAGTGGCGGCTCATCGTCAGGTGCGTTGCCGCAGGTACCGGCGACTCACGAAAGCACCGACTCCCACCGCCGCCGGAGTCCAGAGCGCGAGGAAGGTGCCGAGGTCTTCGTCCCTGTCGTCCAGGACCACCATCAGTACGAAGGTGTAGGCGCCCAGAACGGCCAGCGTGCAGGCGTCGGCGGTGAGGACGGCCCTCCGGAGCGGGCGGGCGGAACGCTCGTCGCAGCGGAGCCGTCCCCACGAGACGTAGGCGCCGACCCCTCCCCCCATGATGAGCAGGATGCCGGACCCGGCTGCGGACAGCGGGTCTCCGACCGGGTGGGAAAGGGTGCGCTGTGCGGCCGCGCCGTCCGACAGCACCACGACCTCACCACGCCAGATCGTGCCCGCGACGCGATCGCCCGGACGCACACCCTCCAGGAACTCTCCGAGCCCGCTGAACTCCACCCGGCTGGCACCCTCTTCGTGCCCGGAGAGTCGCACCCAGCCGCCCGGTTGCTTGCCGCGCCGCAAATGGACGGAATCGACGGTGAACCAGTCCGCGTAAAGGCAGTCCTCGGCCGGCGCCCCCCGACACGCGGACGCCGAGCAGAAAGCTCGCTCCTCCGCAACGGCGTGCGGGAGCCAGGCCACCAGCAGGGCGCTACCAGCGAGGAAGGCGATGACTCCGGCGAGGCCGACGAGTACGTCCTGTGCTCGGCGCCGACGGGTGCCGTAGGGCTTGCCGTGGCGGCGGCCTGCGGTCATGACCCGCCGGCCCAGGAATCCAGGTTCCCGAAGAGGATCGTCAGGCCGCCACCACCCGCCGCGAAGAGACCGAACGCCGCGAACGCGACCCGCTGATCGTCCTTGCGCAACTCCTCGTACTGACTTCTGCTGATCGCGACCCGCCCGCGGTCGGGGTCGGCGGTGTCGATCGCGGAGTAGTACCCGCGGACGGACTCGACTCGCTCGAGGCCCGAGTCGTCCCACAACACCCCGGTGACGAGGAACACCCCGGCGAGGCCCGCGCCCACGAGCAGTGCGCGGACGCGGCGGGGCAGGGCACGCAGCGCCCGCCACTGGTTCGCCTTGTTGCGGGCGAAGCCCCTGTTGCGCAGTTCGACCGCGACGCTGCGGAAGAGCGTCGCCAGGTGCAGGGGCACCAGCAGGGCGAGCCCGATGCCGAGCAGCAGCCACTCGTCGGCGAAGGGAGGCAGGAGCGGCACGGCAGCCAGAACTGCGGCGAGCAATCCCACCCCGGAGAGAGCCGGTTGCATGCCCGCGTGAAGCTTGACTCTGGCTCTCACCGCGTCCCCCTCCCGTCGCGTTCTACTCGGTGATCTCGACCGGCGTGCCCGAGGCGGCCGGAGCGGGCGCGGGCTCAGCCATCGTCTTCTTCTGGGTGATGCCCTGGAGGAGAGAAGCCAGGTCGACTCCGGTGGTGGAGCTGAGAAGTTCCATGCCCTGAGCGACGTTGTCGGTCACGGTGCGGGTCAACTGGCTCGCGCCGTCGGTGGAGATGATGGTCATCTTGTCGACGGCGGCGAGGGGTTCGGCGGCCTTGGCGACGACCTGGGGCAGGACCTCGACCACCATCTGGAGGACGGCGGCGTCGCCGTACTGGGCGAACGCGTCGGCCTTCTTCTGCATGGCCTCGGCCTCGGCGGAGCCCTTGGCGGCGATGGCGGCGGCCTGGGCCTCGCCCTCGATGCGTACGGCGTCGGCGAGGGCCGCGCGGTGGGCCTTCTCGCCCTCACCGGTGAGGCGGGAGCGCTGGGCGTCGGCCTCGGCCTGCTTGACCAGGGCGATGCGGCGGGCCTCGGCCTCCTGCTCGGCCTGGTAGCGGGCGGCGTCGGCGGGCTTGCGGACCTGGGTGTCGAGCTGACGGTCGGTCAGCGCGGCCTGCCGCTCGGCGACCTTCTCCTGCTCGGTGAGGATCTGCTGCTGGCGGTCGGCCTCGGCGAGCGGTCCCGCCGCGTTCGCCTGTGCGGCGGCCTCGTCGGTCTGCGCCTTGATCTCGGCCTGCTTCAGGTAGAGGGTCCGCTGCGCGATGGCGATCTCCTCCTCCGCCTTCAGCCGGGCCTGCTCGGCTGCGCGGCGGGCCACGGCCTCCGCGATGTCGGCCTCCTGCTTGGCGCGGGCGGCCTCGGGACGGCCGAGGTCTTCGAGGTACGAGCCCTCTGTGGTGATGTCCTGGATCTGGAAGGCGTCCAGGACCAGGCCCTGCCCCGACAGGCTGGCCTCGGCCTCCTCCGCGACCTGACCCGCGAACGCGGCGCGGTCACGGATGATGTCCTCCACCGACATCCGGCCGACGATCGAGCGCAGCGCGCCGGACAGTACTTCCTGGGTGAAGCCGACGATGCCGTCCTGCTGCATCAGGAACCGCTGGGCGGCGGCCCGGATGGAGTCCTCGGTGCCGCCGACCTTGACGATCGCGACGCCCTCCAGGTTGGCCTTCACGCCGCGCAGGGTCACCGCGCCGCGGACGGCGACGGGGATGTGCCGGCTGGACAGGTCGAGCGTGAACTTCTGCTGCACGAACGGCACGACGAAGACACCGCCGCCGACCACGACCTTCTGGCCGCTGTTGTCGGTGAACACCCGCCCCGTGGCCGGATCGGTGGCCTGCTTGCCGCGCCGCCCGGTGATGATGAACGCCTCGCTGGGCCCGGCGACCTTGTAGCGCGTGATGACGACGAGACCGAGGAGCACGACGAGGACGACGATGCCCACGACGGCGAACAGGACAGGGCTCATGAAGCGCCCCCTTTCAATGGGAACTGAGAAGAAGAAAGAGAGAAGAACGCACCGGCCGGTCAGCGCTGGACGGGCCGGACGGCCACCGAAGTGGACGTGAGCACCGCCTCGACCCAGACCTCCGTGCCGCGGGCGACCGGAGCCTCGGCTTTCGCCGCGTACTTCACCGGCTGCCCAGCCAGATACAGCAGGACCTCGCCATAGCCCCCGACCGGGATCGGGGTGACCACCGTCCCCGAGGTGCCGGTAAGGTCCTCGCCCTGCGGCGCGGGCGCGTCGCCGTCCCGGAGCAGCGCCCGGCTGAACCGCCAGGTCACCCACCCCACGACGCCCCCCGCGGCCACGCCCGCACCGGTGGCGACCCCCGCCCCCGTACCGGTGGTGCCGAGCACGATCGCCCCCGTGAAACCGAGGGCCGACACGAACCCGGCGATCACCGGCAACGACAGAAACCCGTCCAGCCCCCCGCCGACCGAGTCGAGGACCCCCTCCAATACCCCGTCGAAGACCAGGGACAGGACGAGCAGCACGAGACCTAGGGTGCCGAGACCTAGAAACCAGCCCATGTACGCCACCTCGCCCCGTGCCTTGCTTCTCCCGTTGCCGGGGATGGTGTCACGGACCAGTGCAGATGTTCACTGCCGGAATCCGGCAGTATTTACGCGTTCTTAATGCCGCCCTCGCGCACGCGCGATCCCGCCACCACCATGAGCGGCAAGCTCCGGGTGCGCGCCAGGACGGCGGACGGCAACGGCGCGGAAGTGAGGCTGCTGCGGTAGGAGCCGCACCAGCCCGGCGGCCGGCACGAGCACGCGACCGGCCAGCAGGTCGGATCGGGAGGCGAGGGCGAACGCGCCGCCGAGCGAATGGGCCACGACCACGGCCGGTTCGGACGTCACATGTATCAGGATCCCGGTGAGCCGCCCGTATCAGTCCGTGCGGCGCCGGCCGGTGATGACGACCGCCTCGGTATGCACCACGTCGTCATGCCCGAGCATGAAATGGCCAAGCGCATCGCCCACCTCGCCACCGACAGGATGCTCGACTTCATCGACTTCGACGACGACTACGCCCTCGTCAAGACCGTCGCCCCTAAGGCCGCCACCGACCAGCCCCTGGGTCGGTCCAGGGTCCGCAGCGAGTACGGCGTCACCATCGCCGGCATCAAACGCCCAGGTGAGGACTTCACGTATGCCACCGCCGACACGGTGGTCGAGAAGGGCGACACCATCGTCGGCACCGGCAAGACCGGGGTGGCGGAGGACTTCACAGATCGTCCCTGACGCATAGGATCGGGCACAGGTGAGCCGGGAAGTCTGGTCGGCACAGTCTTCCGCCTGCCCTGGAGCTCACGTCCATGCCCCTCACTCTTGTCGTGCTCGCCGTGTGGGCACTCGCCTTCCTCACGTTCAACACCGTGGTCAGCGTCCGCGTCTGGCGGATCAAGACCCTGCCCCGCTGGCGACGGGCGCTGCCCGGGCTGCTGCTGTGCATCGCGCTCGTGGCCAGCCTCAGCCGGGTCACCGGAACCACCGTGATCGCCGAGACGCTCGCCTTCCCCCTCTACCTGGCCACCGCGGGGATCAGCCTGTTCGAGCTGCGTCGCCACCGGACGCGTACCTCCGGCCTGGACAATTCCGAGGCCCTCACGTGAGCACCTGGGCAAGCTGGACACTGCTGATCGGTGGCGCGGCAGTGCTCCTGGCGCCGAGCATCGCGGTCCTGCTGGGCTGGCGGCCGACCCGCCTCGCCCGGGCCGACGCCCCAATCCGCCTGCTCGGTGCCGCCGGTGTCCGCTGTACGGGGCCGTGCTGACCGACGAGGTGGCACGGCTTGCCGAGGCATCGAGGGGCGCACTGAAGGCATGCTCCTACACCGCACTCGGCCTCGTCGGGTGCTCCATCGCCCTCGTGATCGTTTACGACTTCCTGGCGGGACCGTCCCGGTCACGACGCCGATGCCCCTGCACACCGCCAGCCCGAGAAGCCCGCGCCGACGTGTGATCTCACCGCCCTCCTCGGGCCGAGACGGCAGCGGCGACGGTGAACGCGAGCACCAGCGCCCCGAAGCCGAACAGCGGCGACTGGAACCGCGGCACCAAGTACATGAGCGTTCCTGCGGACGTCAGCACGGATCCGCTGATCAGGAGCGGGACGGACGGTCCTGCGTACGGTCCGTTTCCTGGGGGCCACGGCACGCGACGGCCTCCTTCGGTCGACAGCGAGCATAGAGGACCGGGCTCGCGCGCGCAGGGTCCAGCGCGGGTGCCTCCCCACCCGGCGAGCCGTCGTACCGGACTACGGGAGAGTGTGGCCTTCGTGTGCTCCTGTGACCGCCGAGAGGGACGAGAGCGCGGCCGGTCCCCCGTCCACTCCCGCCGGCGGGGCCGACCGACTGCCCAGCATGGCGGTAAGGATCAGCCCCAGCAGGGCGATGACGGTCAGGATGACCGCCGCCACGGCGCGGGGTTTGCGGCGCGAGGCTCGGGCGTCCGAAGGCACGTCCGCCGCGTGGGGGAACTGCTCGTTGAGCGAGTCGATCAGGGTGGCGAGGGCTGGGTCGTCGCGGGTAAGACGACGCTCGATCTCGCCGAGAATCCGCTGGTCATCGGTGGAATAACTCATGGTGACCGCCCTGGTGCCGACGGAGACGGCGAACAGGCGCCTAGGTGCTGCCCTTCTTCTCTCAGTGTGCCCGCCCGGCCCCGTGATCACAGGGGCTGGTCGGGCCAGTCCAGGAGGCGGGCGCCGATGACGGCTGTCTGGAGGGTGTAGCGCTGGACGGGATCGCCGGGGTTTGCGCCGGTCAGGCGGTGGATACGGTCCAGGCGGTACGTCATGGCCCGCACGCTGAGGGCCAGGCTGCGGGCCGCCTGGGCGGTGACGCAGCCGGTGTCGAAGTACGCGGTGAGGGTGTCGAGGAGGGGCTTCGGGCCGCCGCGTGCCTGCTGGAGCGGCCCGAGGACGGTGCGTACGAGGTCGGCCATGGCCTGCCGGTCGCGGGTGAGGACGGGGTAGACGAGGAGGTCGGCGGCGTAGAGGACGGGGTCGTCGAGGTTCATGCGGGCGGCGAGGTCGAGGGCGTTGAGGGCTTCCTCGTAGGAGTGGACGACGCCGCCGGCGCCCGGGTGCGGTCGCTCGACGGCGACCTGGCCGCCGTCGGTGGCGGCGTGTGCCTGCTTGGCGAAGTGGGCGAGCACGTCGGGCTCGTCAGCCGGCGCGACGCAGATCAGGCGGCCGTCCTTGGTGGTGAGCAGGATGCGGCGGTTGCCGAAGCGGGCGGCGAGCGAGGACTCGACGGTACGCGTGACCTCGTAGCCATCGCTGTACGGTTCCGGACCCTGGGCGACGGCCACGGCGTGGGCGTGGGACAGCAGCAGTCCGAAGCGTTCGGCTCGCTCCGCCAGGCGGCCGAGATCGCTCCGGCCGTAGAGCAGGTCGTCGATGAACTCACGCCTGGCGGCCTCTTCCTGTCGCATGGCCACGCGCTGAGCTCTCTCGTGGCCTTCGGCGAAGGCGTCGACGGCCTGCTCGACGGCGGCGAGGAGGTGGTCGGCGGCGGCCTGCGGCAGGCCGGGGCGAACCCGTTGTGCGGCGGAAAGGTGGGCGCGGACGACGGCCCGCAGCCCGATGCCGGCCTCGGCGGCCCGCTCCCCCCGGGAGCGCAGGGCTTCGCGTTCTTCGCGGGTGAGTGTGCGGCGGGTCGTGCACACGCCCGCCAGGATCTCGGCGTACCCGTCCAGGTACTCCTCGGTCGACTGCCTCTCCGTCACTACCCCTCCCGGCTTCCTGACACCTCTGACGCGTTCTTGACACGTGGAGACCAAGACTGACACGCCGGTCAAGGGCGTTCGCGACCGGCATCAAGAAGCCGTCAAAGACTGCCTGGTTACGGCAATGCCAAGGGTTGCACTCCTGCTTCAGGATGGTTCAGCGGCAGAGCGTAGGCGGGACCCGATGCCGGGAGACGGAAACTGCAATGGTTCAGGGGGAGAGTCATGTGGGAGTTCCTGAATACCGTCTGCGCCTTCCCCACGCTGCTGTTCAGCGTGGCCCTGGTCGTCGTGGCGGTGTTCTGGCTCCTAGTGCCGTGCGGTGCCGCCGCGCCCCGCAGTTTCGACTCCGACGTGGACACACAGGCGCTGCGCCTCGGCCCAGTGCCCGTCTCGGTGGCAGCCACCGTGTTCACCGTGGTCGGCTGGCTTCTTAGCCTCACCGGATCCGTGCTCCTAGACCGTGCCGATCCGGCCCGTTCCTTGTCCTCCCTGCTCTCGCTCGCTGTCCTGGCGCTCGCCGCCGTCGCCTCCTGGTGGGTGACCCGGCGCCTCGTCCCGCCGCTGACGAAGCTCTTCCCCGACGAACCCGGGCCGTCCGGACAGGACTTCGGCGGCCTGCCGGGCCCGCTCGAACGGCACTGATCCGCCGTCCCAGGGCAGCACGGCGCCACCGTGCGCGTACGACGACGCCAGTAGCGCGGTCGGGGCGGGCCGCCGATGCGGCGCTCGCCCCCCAACGCCGCCGCTTGAGCCTGCGGCTCCCCTTCTACTTCCATCGACACGGGGTTTCTCATGGATGCCATCACCCTGGGCATCGGCGTGCTCGTCGCCGTTGTCCTGCTCATCACCGTCACGCTGCTGTTCGCGGTCAGCCGGCTGTTCCGCAAGGTGGAGCAGGGCAAGGCGCTGATCGTCTCCAAGATGCGGAAGGTCGACGTCACCTTCACCGGGCAGGTCGTCCTGCCCGTGCTGCACAAGGCCGAGGTCATGGACATCTCGGTGAAGACCATCGAGATCTCCCGGACAGGCAGGGACGGCCTGATCTGCCGGGACAACATCCGCGCCGACATCCGGATCTCGTTCTTCGTCCGGGTCAACAAGACGGTCGAGGACGTCATCAAGGTCGCCCAGGCCATCGGCACCGCCCGCGCCAGCGACAAGGAGACACTGCAGGAGCTGTTCAACGCCAAGTTCTCCGAGGCGCTCAAGACGGTCGGAAAGCAGCTGGACTTCACCGATCTATACACCAAGCGCGAGGAGTTGCGGTTCCGGATCATCGAGATCATCGGGATCGACCTCAACGGCTACAGCCTGGAGGACGCGGCGATCGACTACCTGGAGCAGACGCCTCTCGCCCAGCTCGACGCCGGCAACATCCTCGACGCCCAGGGCATCCGCAAGATCACCGAGCTGACGGCGGTCGAGAACGTCCGCACCAACGAGCTGCGGCAGCACGAGCAGAAGGAGATCACCCGGCAGAACGTCGACGCCCGCGAAGCCATCCTGGAGCTGGAGCGGCGCCAGGCCGACGCCGAGATCAAGCAGAAGCGCGAGATCGACACCGTACGGGCCCGGGAGGAGGCCGAGACCGCCCGCGTCATGGAGGAGGAGCGGCTGCGCGCGCAGAGCGCGTTCCTCAAGACGGAGGAACAGCTCGGGATCCAGCGCGAGAACCAGGCCCGTGAGGTCGCGGTCGCGCAGAAGAACCGCGAACGGGTCATCGCGGTGGAGAACGAGCGGATCGAGAAGGACCGGCTTCTGGAGGTCATCGCCCGGGACCGGGAGACCGAGCTGACCCGAATCTCCGCCGAGAAGGAGGTCGAGGCGGAGCGCCGGGACATCGCCGAGGTGATCCGCGAGCGGATCGCGGTGGACAGGACGGTCGCCGAGCAGGAGGAGTCCATCAAGCGACTGCGTACGGTCGAGGAGGCCGAGCGGACCCGGCAGGCCGTCGTCATCGCCGCCGAGGCCGAGGCGCAGGAGAGGCTGGTCAAGGACATCAAGGCCGCCGAGGCGGCCGAGCAGGCCGCCGTCCACCGGGCGGCGGAGGAGCTGACCCTCGCGGAGGCCCGGAACAAGGCGGCCGACATGGAGGCCCGTGCCAAGATCCGCCTTGCGGAGGGTGTCCAGGCGGAGGCGGCGGCCGAAGGACTCGCCGCCGCGCAGGTACGGGAGAAGGAAGCCGACGCGATCGAGAAGACTGGCCGCGCCGAGGCGGACGCCACCGAGGCACGGCTGCGTGCCGAGGCCGAGGGCCTGCGGGCCAAGGCGCTCGCCGAGGCCACCGCGATCGGCGAGAAGCTGAAGGCGGAGGCCGAGGGGCTCAACCAGAAGGCGATCGCCGTGGCCGCGTTCGACGAGGCGTCCCGTACTCACGAGGAGTACCGGCTGCGCCTGGAGGCGGAGAAGGAGATCCGGCTCGCCGGGCTCGACGTGCAGCGCCAGGTCGCCGAGGCGCAGGCCACCGTGCTGGCGACCGGTCTGGAGCACGCCGACATCAGCATCGTCGGCGGGGAGTCGGTCTTCCTCGACCGCCTGGTCCAGTCGATCGCCCTCGGAAAGTCCGTCGACGGGTTCATGGACCACAGCCGGACCGCGCAGACGCTCGCCGGCCCTTGGCTGAACGGCTCGGGCGCCTTCACCGAGGACCTGACCAAGGTGCTCGGCTCGCTGTCCACCGCCGACGTGCAGAACCTCAGCGTGTCCGCACTACTGGCCAAGGTCATGAAGTCCGGGGTCCTGGACGTGGCGGCCCCGGCCGGCACCGAGGCGCTGAACGGCGCCGCCAAGGGCTGACCGCCCACGGGGGAGCGGTCAAAAAGGGTCCGGTGCCGGAAAACGGGGGAGTTACCGGCACCGGACTCGCATCCACCACGGTACAAGGAGCAGAACGAGATGAGCGCCGGAATCGACCGGGACACCTACGCGGTGCTGCGCGACCGCCTCACGGCGCAGGCCGGCGAGCTGGCTCGACGCACCGAGACCCTCAACCAGGCCCGGATCGCGGAGTTCGGTTCGGGCGAGCTGACCCTCACGGGCACCGACCGCATCCGCACCGAACGCAACGGCCTGCCCCGGGACATCGTCGCCATCGGCGCCGACGCCCTGCTCCTCGGCCGCCACACGACCTCCCTGCGGCAGGCCGAGACCTCGGTCCCCGATGTCTTCACGCTGTACGACCGCGAGATGAACCCGCTGCCCGAGGGCGCGGTTCCCGGCCTCCTCGACGACCCGGAGTTCGTGCGGGAGTTCACGGCCCTGCACCGCTACTTCCGGGGCACGCGCCTGCTGCGGCTGCGCCGTGTGGAGGGCCGGCTGCTCGCGGTCTTCCGGACCGGGGAGCAGGCCGACGACCTGCGCGTCCTGCGCTGGTCCGTCGGCCCGTCGGGCGAGACTCGGTTCCTCGACGCCCAAGGTGAGCGCGACCACGTCTTCCCTCCCTCGCACGACGTCGACTGGGTGGAGACGACGCGCGACGACCAGGTACTGGGCCGGCACCCGCACATCTCGCTCGACGGCCGCGTCTTCGTCTCCACGGTCGGCGGGGCGCTGACGGTGAAGACGAAGAACGACACCGAGAAGGCGGAAGGCGTCTACGCCGAGCCGGTCGACGAGCCCCTGCAGTCCCTGGCCGACGCCGAGGTCGCGTACGCGAGCGTGGGCGCCCTGCTCCTCATGCGGGTCCGCCCGTACAAGGAGGAGACCCGGCGGTATCTCGTGTTCAACACCCTGGCGGGGACCGTGGTCAGGCTCGACGGCATCGGGCAGGCATGCCTGCGGCTGCCCGACGACGAGGGGATCGTGTTCCCCGGCGGGTACTGCCTGGCCTCCGGCACGGTGAAGACCTTCGACACGGACGCGGCCGGGCTGGCGTTCGAGCGGGCGGTCCGGTCACCCAACGGCGAGGACATCCTCTTCGTCTTCCACACCCAGGAGGGGCGCCGAAGCCTTCTCCTCCCGTACAACCTGATCCGCAAGGAGATCGCCACCCCCGTCCCCTGCCGCGGCTACGCGCTCCTCGACGACGGCACGATGGTCGTCCTGCGTGCGGACGACGGGGAACCCGGTCGGGTGCACCCGGTGCAGATCTGGCGGACACCGTACGTGGCCGACACCCACACGGCTCCCCAGGGCGAGGGGCCGCTGGCCCGCATCGGCAACGCGGACCTCGTCCGCGGCATCTCCGACTGCCTGTCGATCGCCCGCCGCGCCACCGAGCTGACGCCCGCCGGTGCGGTGTACGCGTCGCTGGTCGCCGCCTGCGAGCGTGCGGCCGACATCCACCACTGGCTGGGCGACCCGGAGACCGGAGATCTGCACGGCCCGCTGGCCGAGCTGCGGGGCACCGCCGCGCAGGTCCTCGGCGAGTTCGAGACCGTGACGACACTCACCCGGCAGGCGGCCGAGGCACTGGCGGAGTCCGCCCAGCAGATCACCCGGCTGGTACGGCGCATCCGCGGCGAAGCACCGGCCACGGCGGAGGAATGGATCTCCCGGATCACCGAACTCCGCCAGGCACAAGGCCACTTGGTGACCCTGAAGGAGATGCGCTACGCGGACATGGACCGCATCGACGCCCTCGCCGAGGAGGTCGAGGCCGACATCGCCTCGGCCGCGCAGCGGGCCGTCGGCTTCCTCCAACGCGAGGACGCCTTCACCGGCCACCATACGGAGGCCGAGCGGCTCGCCTCCGAGGCCGGGGCGCTGACCACCGTGGCTGAGGCAGTCTCAGTCGGCGAGGCGATCGACGCGTATACGCTCGGCCTGCGGACGCTCAGCGAGATCATCGCCGGCCTCGACATCGGCGACGCGACCGTCCGCACCTCCATCCTGGAGCGGATAGCCGATGTCCTGGGCGCGCTCAACCGCGCCCGTGCCGTCCTCGCCTCCCGCCGTGCCGAACTCCTCGACCAAGAGGGCCGGGCCGAGTTCGCGGCGGAGATCGCCCTGCTGGGCCAGGCCGTCGCCGGTGCTCTGGCGGCGTCGGACACCCCGGAGCGCTGCGACGACCAGCTCGGCCGCCTGCTGCTCCAACTGGAGAACCTGGAGTCCCGCTTCTCCGAGCACGACGGCTTCCTGGCCACCATCGCCGAGAAGCGGACGGAGATCTACGACGCCTTCACGGCACGCAAGCAGTCCCTCCAGGACACCCGCGCCCGCCGCGCGGAGCGCCTCGCCGAGTCGGCGAGCCGGGTACTGGAGGCGATCGCCCGGCGCGCCTCGACCCTCGGCGACCGCGACGAGGTGCACACGTACTTCGCCTCCGACCCGATGGTCGCCAGGGTCCGGCGGACCGCGGCGGAGCTGCGGGAACTCGGCGACCAGGTCCGGGCGGAGGAACTCGACGGCCGGCTCGGAGCAGCCCGCCAGGAGGCCGGCCGCGCACTGCGGGACCGTACCGACCTCTTCTCCGACGGCGGCGACACGATCCGCCTCGGCCGGCACCACTTCGCCGTCACCCGGCAGGCCCCCGAGCTGACGCTCGTACCGTACGAGGACACCCTCGCCTTCGCGCTGACGGGAACCGACTACCGCTCCCCCGTCACCGACCCCGAATTCGCCGCGACCCGACCGTACTGGGAGCGGACGCTGCCGTCCGAGTCTCCGGAGGTCTACCGCTCCGAGCACCTGGCCGCACGCCTCCTGGCCGAGCACGGCGCGGACGGCCTGGCCGGCGCGGACCTCGCCGAACTCGCACGGCGGGCGGCCGAGGCCGCCTACGACGAGGGCTACGAGCGCGGCGTTCACGACCACGACGCGGCGCTGATTCTGGAAGCGGTACTGGGGCTGAGCGAAGATGCCGGACTGCTGGGCTACCCAGGGACCGCGCGCGCGGCCGCCCAGACCTTCTGGGCCCATTCCACGACCGCCGAGGCCCGCGCCCAGTGGAACCACCGCGCGGTCGCACTGGCCCAGGCCCGTGACATCTTCGGCTCCGCCTCGGCCGTCGACGGACTCCGGCGGGAGCTGGCGGACGCGATCGGCGACGCGACGGCTGCCGAGTACCTCGTCGACGAACTCGCGTCCGGTCCGCCGGGCTTCGCCCTCTCGGACGCGGCGCGGGCCCTGCTGGACAAGTTCCGCCGCACCGTCGGCACCGCCGCGTACGACGACGCCCTCGCCGTCCTCACGGAGCCGGGCGCACGGCGGCAGCTCGTCGAGGCCTGGCTCACCGCCTACGCGTCGGCGTCCGGCGAGCGGCTCGACGGCGGCGTGCTCGCCGAGGCCGTCGCCGTCGAGCTGTGCCCTGGACTCGACCGCTACGAGGTGGGCGCCCCGACCACGGCAGTGGTCACGGGCCTCCTGGGCACCCACCGGCGCGTGGAGGGACGGACGCTGGAGCTCCGCCTCGACGACTTCCTGGCCAGGACACGGGCCTTCGCCCACCAGGACGTGCCCGCCTTCCGCGCCTACCAGCGACAGCGGGCGGAGCTCGTCGCCACCGAGCGCGCCCGGCTCCGCGTAAACGAGTACCGGCCCCACGTCATGTCCTCCTTCGTCCGCAACCGCCTCGTCGACGAGGTCTACCTTCCTTTGATCGGCGACAACCTCGCCAAACAGCTCGGCGCCGCCGGAGACACCAAGCGCACCGACTCCCACGGCCTGCTGCTGCTCCTGTCCCCGCCCGGCTACGGCAAGACCACACTGATCGAGTACGTCGCCGACCGACTCGGCCTGCTGCTCGTCAAAGTCGACGGGCCGGCCCTCGGACAGGACACGACCTCCCTCGACCCCGCCGAGGCGCCCGACGCCGCCGCCCGCCGGGAACTGGAGAAGATCGCCTTCGCCCTTGCGGCGGGCAACAACGTCCTGCTGTACCTGGACGACATCCAGCACACCTCTCCGGAGTTCCTGCAGAAGTTCATCCCGCTCTGCGACGCGACCCGCACCCTGAACGGCCACGACCTGCGTGGCAAGCGGTTCGCGGTCTGCATGGCCGGCAATCCCTACACCGAGTCAGGGCAGGTCTTCCGCGTGCCGGACATGCTCGCCAACCGGGCCGACGTGTGGAACCTCGGCGACGTGCTGACCGGCAAGGAGGACGCCTTCGCGCTGAGCTTCGTCGAGAACGCCCTCACCTCCCACCCGGTCCTCGCCTCGCTCGCCGGCCGCGACCGCGCCGACCTCGAGATCCTGACCCGGCTCGCGGCAGGCGACCCGACCGCACGACGCGACCGGCTCACCCACGCCTACGCCCCCGCCGAACTCGACGGCGTCCTCGCCGTCCTGCGCCACCTGCTGACCGCCCGCGCGACCGTCCTCGCGGTCAACGAGGCGTACATCGCCTCCGCCGCCCAGTCCGACGACGCCCGCACCGAACCACCCTTCCGGCTCCAGGGCTCGTACCGGAACATGAACAAGATCGCGGCCCGCATCTCACCCGCCATGAACGACGCCGAACTCGCCGCCGTCATCGACGACCACTACACCGCCGAAGCCCAGACCCTCACCGCCGAAGCGGAGGCCAACCTCCTCAAGCTCGCCGCGCTGCGCGGCACCTTCACGGCGGCGCAGGCCGTCCGCTGGGGCGAGGTGACCGCCGCGTACACGCGTGCCCAGGCGCTCGGCGGCTCCGGTGACGACCCGCTGGCCCGGGCGGTGGCCGCCCTCGGCCTGCTCGCCGACCGCATCACGGCCGTCGAGACGGCGATCACGCGAGCCGCGGATCCGCGACACCTGCTCGCCCGCCCGTCGGCACGGCACGCGGCCCGGCCGACCGAAGGATCCGAGTAGGAGGGGACCTGCCATGGCCAAACCCGTGCACGCAGCGATCGGGGGCGTCGAGATCCGTTGCCTCATGTGCGACAACGACACGTTTCGCGAGCGGGAGGTGAAGCTCAACAGCACCGGGATGGAGCTCTTCAACCTGGCATGGGCCAACGAGTCTGCGACCGGCCTGATCTGTTGGTCGTGCGGATACGTCCACCTGTTCGTGAACCGCGACCTCCAGCTCTACCGGCTCCGGAAATGATTCGTCGGCCAGAGGGAGATTCGGGTTCGCCGCCTCACTGCGCGCCACCGAGGCCCGGCGAGCCCCAGACCGGGAACCAGCGGGCCAGGTCGGGTTCGATCCGCAGGTCGTCGGTGAGCAGGGCCCTGATCTGGAGTTCGAGCGCGTTGTCTCGCTTCTCGGTGCCGTCGGGCAGCGGCGCGAACGGGTAGAACGTGCCTCGTTTGTAGAGGTAGACCAGTGCCAGGACCCGCTCTCCCGCCGCCTCGCGGAAGCCGATCAGGGAGCAGAGAAGCTGAGGTCCGAAGCCGCCGTCCTGGAGGAGGGTGTTGACGGCGTGCAGGTCGTTGACCAGGGAGGCCGTGTCATCCGCGGGGTGCCGGGCCAGGAGCCAGGTGTATCCGTACGTGTCCCGGCTGAACTCGACCGGTATGCCGCCCCGCTGGGTGTCCGCGTCGAGCAGGTCCCGTACCTCCTCCCGCAGCGTGGCGAAGGTGCCGCCCTCGACTCCGGCGAAGCACACCGAGCCGCGGCCGGTCGGGACGAACCCGGCGCCCGCCTGGAGGGTGATCGCGGCGGACGGCAGGCCGAAGAGCTGGTCGAGGTCGGGGCGTACCGGTTTGCTGCGGCCGAGGATCGCGTCGAGGAGTCCCACCGTGAGACCTCCGCTCCGTTTGCGTACGGCTCAGGGGCGACCGAGCTGCGCCGAGATGCGGCCCAGCTGGTCGAGGCGCTGTTCGAGCGTCGGGTGCGAGGAGAACAGCCGGCTCAGGCTCTCCCGGGAGGAGAACGCGGGCGCGAACCAGAAGGCGTTGAACGGCTCGGCCTTCCGCAGGTCCCGGGTCGGGATCCGCGCCATCTCGCCGGTCACCTTGGTGAGTGCGGCGGCGAGCGCGGACGGGCGGCCGGTGAGCATCGCGGCGGCGCGGTCGGCGGACAGTTCGCGGTAGCGGGACAGCAGCCGGGTGAGCAGGAAGCTGATCACGTACACGACGGCGCTGACCACCGGCACCAGGATCACGGCGATGGCGGTGTTGCTGTCACGGCTGCGGCCCAGTCCGCTGTAGAGCGCGACGCGCACCATGACGCCGGAGAGGACGCCGAGGAACGACGCGATGGTCATCACCGCGACATCGCGGTGCGCGACGTGCGACAGCTCGTGCGCGAGGACTCCCTCCAGCTCCTCCGGTTCCAGGCGCCGCAGCAGCCCGGTGGTGGCGCAGACCAGGGCGGTCTTCTCGCTGCGGCCGGTGGCGAAGGCGTTCGGGACATCGCTGTCGGCGATCGCGACCCGCGGCTTGGGCATGTCCGCGAGTGCGCAGATACGGTCCACGGCGCCGTGCAGCTCGGGCGCCTGCTCGGGGGTGACCTCACGGGCCCCCATGCCGAGGGCCGCGATCCGGTCGCTGAACCAGAACTGCGCGATGAACAGCCCGCCCGCGATCAGCAGGATGATGGGCCACGAGCCCCGGAGGAGAACCAGCAGGACGCCGACGAAGACGACGTAGAGCAGCCCGATCAGGAACATCGTCGTGACCATGCGGGTGGTGAGTCCCCGATCCGGGACATAGTGCGAATGTGACCGGGCGACGGGCATCCGTATCACCCTCCAGGCAGAGAACCGCTGCACGTGCCTTGCTGCCAGTGTGCCCCCTTGGGTGTGCCCCTTGGGGCGGTGAACATGTGCGTAGCTCCGTACGCCCCTGGCCTGCGGACATAAATGCACTGTGAACAGACACCGCTGTCCGGATAACGGTCGCGTCACGGATGCTGGCCTTTTGGAAGATCACCGTACGTAATGTGACATGCGCCACACGCCATGAGGCCGGTGCCGTGGTAGGAATGCGCAACTTCGCAGGTGGCACCACCCCTCGCCAATTCTGCGCAGCGCCGGCACGCACCGGCAGCACGACCAAGGTGATCACGCTCCGCGTCCGCGTACGTCGACCCTCCGGTCGCCGATCGGACAACGGCGTTCGCTCAAAGCCCGCACATCCACTGGCGCAGCCTCCCGCGCGCCAGTCCTGCGCCATCGAGGTTTCCCACCGTGTCGCTCGATTCCCTCACCCAGTCCGTGGACGACGCCGTCAGCGGCTTCTTCGAGCCCATAGCCAAATGGCTGGGCGAGATCGTCTTCTACTCCGTCCCCGTCGGGGGTACGGCCCTTCCGCTGATCGTGGCCTGGCTCGTCGTCGCCGGCCTGGTCTTCACCGGCTGGTTCGGCTTCGTGCAGCTGCGCAAGTTCAAGCTCGCCGTGAACGTGGTGCGGGGCAAGTACGACGAGAAGGGGTCGGCCGGTGAGGTCAACCACTTCCAGGCGCTGACCGCCGCCGTCTCCGGCACCGTGGGCCTCGGCAACATCGCCGGTGTGGCCGTCGCCGTCTCCATCGGCGGCCCCGGCGCCACGTTCTGGATGATCCTGTGTGGCCTGCTCGGCATGGCCACCAAGTTCGTCGAGGTCACCCTCGGCGTGAAGTACCGCGAGGTGCACGCCGACGGCACCGTCTCCGGCGGCCCCATGCACTACCTGCCCAAGGGCCTCGCCGACCGCTTCGGCAAGAACGGCAAGACCCTCGGCAAGGTCCTCGCCGTCCTCGCCTCCTTCATGGTCCTGTTCTTCGGCCTCTTCGGCGGCAACCTCTTCCAGGTCAACCAGTCCTACGCCCAGCTCGTCTCCGTCACCGGCGGCGAGAGCGGTCTGATGGGCGGCTCCGCGGGCGCCCTGTTCTTCGGCATCCTCATCGCCGCCCTCGTCGGCATCGTGCTCCTCGGCGGCATCCGCTCCATCGCCTCCGTCACCAGCAAGCTCGTGCCCGCCATGGCCGGCATCTACATCGCCGCCTGCCTGGTCGTCATCCTGGTCAACGTCTCCGCCGTCCCGACCGCGATCTCCACGATCATCGAAGGTGCCTTCAACCCCCAGGGCGTCGCCGGCGGTGTCCTCGGCGCGCTGATCATCGGCTTCAAGCGGGCCGCGTTCTCCAACGAGGCCGGCCTCGGCTCCGCCCCGATCGCCCACTCGGCCGTGAAGACCAAGCACCCCGCGAGCGAGGGCCTGGTCGCCCTGCTCGAGCCGTTCATCGACACGGTCGTCATCTGCACCATGACCGCCCTGACCATCGTCATCGCCAACCCCGCCAGCTGGGCCGAGGCCCGCGCCGGCGAGTCCATCGGCGGCGTGACGATCACCTCCGACGCCTTCGCGACGGTCCTGCCCTGGTTCCCGTACATCCTGACCATCGCGGTCATGCTGTTCGCCATCTCCACGGTGCTGACCTGGGGCTACTACTGCATGAAGGCGTGGACGCACCTGTTCGGCCGCTCCCGGACCAGCGAGCTGACCTTCAAGGTTCTCTACACCCTGTTCGCGGTGGCCGGCTCGCTGCTGACCCTGCAGACCCTGATCGACATGGCCGACGCGGTGCTCTTCATGCTCGCCGTCATCAACATCATCGGCCTCTACCTCCTCGCCCCGGTCGTCAAGCGGGAGCTGAACTCCTTCCTCGCCTTCGTGAAGAGGCGCGACGCCGGCCTCGACACGGACGAGGACACCGACCAGGAGCCGGTGAAGACCACCGTCTGACCGCCCCCCGGCGGCCCGGCTCCCGAAGGGCCCTGACCTCACCTCGCGCCTTGGTGGGGACAGGGCCCTTCACCCTTGTTCCAGCAGGTGAGAGACGCCTGGTGAGGCTCCCGCGCGCCCGATAGGGTGTAAACAACGCGTCAAGGGATGACGCTGGTGTGCCGGGAAGTCTGGTCGGCGTCCGAGGGCCCGTGTGCCCATTTGTCGACGTGCCCCGGAGGCCCGCCCCATGACGCAGTCACGTCCCCGCAAAGTGATCTTCGGCCTGCTGCCCTGGCCCGAGCGCCAAGCCGTCGCCGAAGCCCTGCGCACGGAGACGGTCGGCGGCCTGGTCCTCCTCGCCGCGGCCGTCGTCGCGCTCGCCTGGGCCAACAGCCCGTGGAGCGCGGCGTACGAGTCCGTACGCGACTTCCACTTCGGCATCCCCGCCCTCGGCCTGGACCTGTCGGTCGCGCACTGGACCGCCGACGGGCTCCTCGCGGTGTTCTTCCTGGTCGCCGGCATCGAGCTGAAACGCGAGCTCGTCGTCGGTGAACTGCGCACCCCTGCCACGGCCGCCCTGCCGGTCATCGCCGCCGTTTGCGGCATGGCCGTACCGGCCGCCCTCTACGCGCTCACCGCCGCGGCCGGGGGCGGAAGCCTGGACGGCTGGGCCGTACCGATGGCCACGGACATCGCCTTCGCGCTCGCGGTACTTGCTGTCATCAGCACGCACCTGCCGTCCGCCCTGCGGGCGTTCCTGCTGACCCTCGCTGTCGTCGACGACCTCGGCGCCATCCTGATCATCGCGATCTTCTTCACCTCGGACCTGAACTTCTGGGCCCTGGCCGGTGCGTTCGCCGGGCTCGTACTCTTCTACGCACTCCAGCGCTTCCGGGTGCGCGGCTGGTGGTGGTACGTGCCGCTCGGCGTCGCGACCTGGGCGCTGATGTACAACTCCGGTGTCCACGCCACCGTCGCCGGCGTCGCCATCGGCCTCATCCTGCGCACAACCCGCGACAAGGGCGAGGAGCAGCCCCCGGCAGCCCGGGTCTCGCACCTCGTCCACCCCTTCTCCGCCGGTGTCGCGGTCCCGTTGTTCGCACTGTTCGCCGCCGGCGTCGCCATCTCCGGCAGCGCCCTCGGCCACGTCTTCACCGACCCAGAGCCCCTCGGCGTCGTCATCGGCCTCGTCGCCGGCAAGATCCTCGGCATCTTCCTCGGCACCTACCTCGCCGCCCGCTTCACACGAGCCCAGCTCAACCCCGAACTCGCCTGGGCCGACGTATTGGGCCTCGCCACCCTGGCCGGCATCGGCTTCACCGTCGCCCTCCTGATCGGCGAACTCGCCTTCCCTGACCCAGCCGAAGGCGAGCACGTCAAGGCGGCCGTCCTCGTCGGCTCACTGATCGCCGCGGTCCTCGCGGCCGTACTGCTACGCCGCCGCAACCGCATCTACCGGCGCCTGTGGGAAGAGGAGGAACGCGACGAGGACGCAGACGGCATCCCCGACATCTACCGGACGGAGTCAGCGGGCAGCGACAGGTGACCCTGGGGGACGCGGGACACGCGCTCCTCGGCACAGCTGTCGTGGTCGCCATCCTGGTCATTCGCACCGCCGTTCGCGAATTAAGGGAACCGGGGAGCGCTCGACGCGAGTGGTCCGTCCTCCGGCAACGGCGGGTCCTGGCCACCGGCGCGGCAACGGCCCTGGTCCTCGGCACCGTGGGCTGGGCGCAAGCCGGACCGCCAGCCGCCCCGTGGGCCGTGCTCGCCGGTCTCCTGACAGCTCGAATCTTCGGTAGAGGCAGGTGACATGACGTTTCAGGTCCTGTGGATCGTGATGTCGACGCTCGTGTTCGTCCCCCTGGCAGTGGCCTCGCTGAGGGGATGGACGCCGCGCTGGGCACCCGCCATGAGCACACGCGTCGCGAAGGCCCGGGGCTTGGCGGCCTCCATGATCTACGGCGCGAGCCTTACGCCCGCACTCCTCGGCCTGGCCAGAGTGCCGGCTGACGAACTGCTCCCGCTGCGGATCACGGCCGGGCCACTGCTCCTGCTCGTCGCCGTCGGAATCGTGGTCTGGACCTCCCTGGCCGGCTCGCGGCGCCACGAGGAGACAACGCGTCGACCGCCCGGGTAGCGACGACCCCTCCCCGACGCGGACGCGGCGCCTCGATGCCCACCCGCCCACGGCTATCCGGCCGAGTCCACATCCGACAGGCAGCGCTCCAGGCCCAGCCTGCGCATCACCACCCGCACCTGCCCCTGGGCGTGCGTAACCCTGAACCGGGTCCCCTGGCCACGGGCTCCCCTGGCTGCGAGGAGCAAAGGCAGTGCGCCGTCCGGACTGAGATGCGTCACACGAGACACGTCCACCTCAAGGACCTTCGGCTCTTCACGCAGAGCCGCGCGCAGGACACGACTGGTGTCCCTGGCCGTGTCGGCACCGAGGTCGCCCTTGAGGTGGATGACGAGGAGTTCTCGACGAGGGTGGAACCGACGCAGCAGTGCGCGCGAGCCGCGTCGGAGCCGTTCGGCCGGTGACATCGGTGGCATGAGCGCTCCAGGGCAGGCGTCGGCAGTTGCCGACCAGCCTTCCCGGCGCACCTGCTGCGGACGATACGCGCCGGAGCGTGCACCCGCCCCTCGACCAAGGGCCAGCGGCCACGCCAGGGCTGCCGAGTTCCGGCAAGATGCGCGGGGTTTGGTTGCGCGTCAAGGACCTGTCAATGCCGCGTATGGAACGTGTAAGGTCCGTGACGGAGTGCCGGGAAGCCTGGTCGGCGAACAAGGGACACATGTCTTTTCTGCCGATCGGGGGATTTCCGCCATGGTGCTCGTTGCCGTCTTCGGAGCCGCACTGCTTGTCGCGGTCCTGCTGTCCGGGCTCGCCGCCCGCACCGTTCTGTCGACCTCGCTGCTCTTCCTCGTGGGCGGTGCGCTGGTCAGCGACGGCTTCCTCGGACTGATCCACATCACACCCGAGAGCGAGATCGTGGCGGTCACCGCCGACCTCGCCCTGTTCGCCGTGCTGTTCACCGACGGCATGCACGTGTCCTTCGCCAAGCTGCGGACCAACTGGCGCAACCCCGCCCGCGCCCTCGGCATGGGCATGCCGCTCGCGTGCGTCGGGATGGCGCTGATCACGCACTACCTCGTCGGCCTGGACTGGACGACCTCGTTCCTCGTCGGCGCCGTCCTCGCGCCGACCGACCCGGTGTTCGCCTCCGCCATCGTGGGCCGCAAGGAAGTCCCGGCCCGCCTGAGGGAACTCCTCAACGTCGAGAGCGGCATCAACGACGGCCTCGCCCTGCCCGTGGTCCTCATCCTCATCGCCGCCGCCGGGCCCACCGCGGCCGGCTCGGAGGCGTCCTTCGCGACGATCGCCCTGGAACTGGGCCTCGGACTCGCCCTCGGCGTCCTGCTGCCCCTGCTCGTCAACGGCCTCGTACGCTTCCGGCTCCTGGGCGCCGAGCCCAAACTCCAGCCGCTCCTTCCCCTGGCCACCGGGATCATCCTCTACGCCGCATGCCACCTCACCCACGCCAACCCCTACCTCGCCGCCTTCTCCGCCGGCGCGGTCCTCGCCGCGAACTCCCCCGAGTCGAAGCACTCGTTCGAGCCGCTGGGCGAGTCGCTGGCCGAACTCGCCAAGTTCGCCGCCCTGCTGGTGTTCGGCGCCCTCCTCACCCCGCAGCTCTTCGGCGACCTCTCCATCGGTGGCTACGTGGCCGTGGTCCTCGCCATCGTGCTCATCCGGCCCGGATCACTCCTGCTGTCCCTGTGGGGAACCCGCATCGACCGCCGCGAGAAGCTGGTCGCCGCCTGGTTCGGCCCCAAGGGCTTCGCCTCCGTCGTCTACGGCCTCCTCGTCCTCCAGGCCGGCATCCCCCAGGGCCACGAGGCGTACACCCTCATCGCCGTCTGCATCGCCTTCTCGATCATCGCCCACAGCAGCACCGACGTCCCCATCGCCCGCCTCTTCCACGTCGACGACCTCGTCGACACCGGGGCCGCGGCCCACGCACACCCCGACGACACCCCGAGGGACAAGGCACTTCCCCATGCGCGCACGTGATCTGACCTGGCCCTGCACTCCGGTCCGCCTGGATGTCACCCTGCGTGAAGCGGCCCAGCTCCTGGTCCGCGAACGCTCCCCGGTACTCGTCGTCGTGAGCGAGGACGGACACCCCCTCACGGCGGTGCCCGCAGCACGGGTACTGGCCGCGGCCCTGCCCGAGGCCGTACGGAAGGACTCCCTCCTCGCAGCCGTTGTGGGCGATTCGCTCGATGACGACGTACGGGCGCGGGCAGCCTCGCTCCGGCTCGGCGACGTGCTGCCCACACGTCTGACCAGTCCCGCCGTCGTCAGTCCTGACGCGTCGCCGATCCAGATGGCCTCACTCATGGACCAAACCGGAAGCACCGTCGTCCTGGTCGTCGACTACGACGACGACAAGCCACACCTGTTCGGCACCGTCGACGCGGCCACCCTGCTCCAGCACTACCTCTGACCAGCCCGACAGCCGTACGAGACGCCGCCCCGGGGGACCATGAACACCAAGCGCCGCGCCACCACCCTCGTCCTTCCAGGGCTCCTCCAGGGCACGGTCGGCACCGTCACCGACAGCAAGGACTTCGGAGCCCCCCTCTGCTGGAGCGCCATCTTCAGCTGCGCCTTCGGCTGGTTTGCCGAGCGTCGGGCGACCACGTCATGAGTCTGCGGCGCCGGACGCTCTGGCACAGGACTTGGGGAGCCCTTGCTGCCCTTCTGGGCCTCGTCGTCCTCCTGATCGTGGCATCCGGCGTGGCCGTCATATCGGACACGCTTGAGGACGAGCACTTGTATCTCCAGGCGACGGCCTGCCCGAATGCCGCCCCCGCGCCGACGGAGAACTGCATCCACAGCCGCTCGGCGCGCGTCGCCGGTGTCGTCATCAGGGAGGAGGCGAAGTATGAGGAGTTCACCCTCCGCCTACTGGAGGATGCCGGGCTGCCCGAGGAGATCGACATGGGCAGCGAAGGACCGCTCCTGAAGCACCTCAACCCAGGTGACGAGGTCAACCTCACCCTGTGGCGCGACTACACCGTCGCCGTGGCCCACGACGGAACCGTCCAGGGGACAGCAGACACACCCGAAGGCGGGGCGGTGTTCATCACCACCATCGTCCTTGCCCTGATCTCCGCGGGTGCCTTCCTCCTCCACACCGGAGGCACCGCGCTCACTCGCGCCGGCACGTGGGCCAGGGACGGTCTGCCCGCCGTTCTCGTGGTCCGGGCGAAATGGGCCTTCGGCTCCGCGCTATGCGCACTGCCGGCCCTCTTTCTCGTCGACCTGCTCGACCTCGGGCCAGCCGCCGAGGTGTTGGCCTGGTGCGCCATGGTCCCGCTCGTCCGCTGGTACCTGCAATGGCAGTCCGGCCGTCACCGGGGTGCCCACGCACGCCCCCTCACGACAAGGAGCCCGTTGCGATGAACGACGACGAACCCGTCTTCAAGAAGAGCAAGTGGGGCACCAGCCGCTACGTCTACAACCCGAACAACCCGATCGGCCTGGCCCTGATCGTCGCCAGCAGCGTCTTCGCCATCGTCATGATCATCCTCATGGAGAACCGAGCTGGCCCGTTCGCACCACCCGCGTCTCCCACGTGGAGCCCGCCCGCGTCTCAGGCCCCTTGGCCCTTCCCCTCAAGTACGCCGTGATCAGCAGGTGTGTGTCATCGATGTTTGAGCGATCGGTCGAGGGAGCGGCACCCCGAGCTCTCTTACCCGATCCGGTGCTGGCAGGGCTGACGCAGCTCATCCCAGGTCAAGGTCGTGCGGGCTCTTGTCATCGGGCTGCCGCTCGCCGAGGGTGACGCCTTCTGGCAGGAGCGCCGGGTGTGCTTGCTGACCACCCAGCGCCCAGACGGCACTCCTCACCTCGTGCCGGTCGGCGTCACATATGACCCGGAGACCGGGATCGCCCGGGTGATCAGCGACGGCGGCAGCAAGAAGGTGCGCAACATCCGCGCGGCCGGCCCTGGGGCTCTTGCCGCGGTGGGTCAAGTCGACGGGCGGCGCTGGTGCACCTTGGAGGGCACAGCGGTCGTGAAGGACGACCCTGAATCCGTCGCCGAGGCCGAACGTCGGTACACCGAGCGCTACAAGCCTCCGCGGGTCAACCCGAACCGGGTCGTCATCGAGATCACCGTCACTCGGGCGATGGGGACCGCGAAGCCTTCCGGCTGGTGACCTTTCCCGGTCGCTTTCCGACCTGCGCGAGCGACTTCCAATGCCGTTGGCGCAGTCGCAGGCCGCTGGCGTTTCACGCTGCTGCGTAGCTGGCGCGGAACAGCTCCTGGGCGCGCTCCAGGTCCCGCTCGGTGCGCAGCCGTACCTCCAGGTCGCCCGTTCCGTGGTGGCCGAGGCCCTTCACGTTCCTGGTGAAGTCGGGGACGAGGTCGACCTCGGCCGGGTCGAGCGAGAGGTAGACCAGGACCTTGGTCCGCTGGGGCGGGCAGATCGTCGCGAAGTTCCGCAGCCGCTGGTAGGCGCAGTACGTCTTGCGCTGCACCTTGGTGATCCCGTCGCCGAGGCCGAGCAGGACCTCGTCTGCAGCTGCCGCCAGCGCCGCGATCCCTTCGCGCCCTGCGCGCATCGGCTGTGCCAGCCCGGTGTGCCGCTCCCGTCTGCCCTGCGGCGTCCGCCCTGTGGCCGTCGCCACGGCCTCAAGGCCGATGAGGTCCCTGCCGAAGAAGCGGTAGCGGACCAGGTCGATGCTGCGCCGGTGCTCGCGTATGGCGTGGACGTCGTAGCGGGTGAAGTCGCCGGCGACGCAGATCAGACGGGGCCCGCTCCAGAGCACCTGGGCCGCGGCCGTCGCCCCGAGCCGGTCGCGTACCAGGTGCGCGAACTCGGCCCGGTGGTCCAAGAGCCAGCTCAGGTAGAACAGGCCCTGGTGGATCACGCCGGGATCTGTGCCGCGCTCGTACTCGACGACGACGGGTGCGCCGTTCTCGTCGATGCCCAGAGAGTTGATCCGGCCCGCGTGGATTGACCCCGTGCTGTACTCGGACGCCAGGAACCGGACCCCGAGCAGCGCCTCCATGTTCGCCTCGACGAGGCGCTGTACCTCAGCCTCCGCCCCGGCAAGCCGCGGCATGACCTCGGTCACGCCGCCATTCGTGTTGTAGAGCCTCAGTTCCGGCACCGACCTTCCGCGCACCCAGTGTGGGCGGACGTCAACCACGGAGGTATCGAACTTACTTCCAGGAAGTCGCAGGACTTGCCGGCCGTGGGCCACCTCCCACCTGGGCGGCGATGGTGAGGGCCTCGTCGAGGGCTTCGGTGCGGCGCCTGCCGGCGCTGGCCACGGGGCCCTTGCCGCCGGCTCCGCCTCCGACGGCGCGGGCAGCGGAGGTGAGGATCTGGCTTGCCTGGGTGCCTGTCTCGTGGAGGCGGCTGATGACCGCAGAGGCGAGGAGGACCTTGCCGTTGTGCTCGGTGCCGAGGACGACGACGGCGTGGCCGGCGTCGAGGAGGTCGGCGGTGTTGCGGGCCAGCGTGCGGAGTTCGTCCGGGCCGAGTCCGGTCACCCTCTCGGTGACGATCCGGCCGCCGGTGACAGCGCGGGCGGAGGCGGCGAGCTGCTGGGCGCGGGCTCGCAGTTCGGCCTCGCGGAGGCGGCTGGCTGGCCGCCCTCGCCGCCGACCACATAGCCCGTCCAGGCCAAGCCCATAGCAAATCGTGGGTGCCGACTATGGCGTCAGCCGACGGTAGGCGGCCCGGGCGTGGTTGAGCTGTGCGAGGGCGGTTCCCGCGCCGGCCGCGGACAGGAGGCAGACGAGTCGACCGAGGTCGTAGGGAGCCTCCCAGGTGATCACGCCGATGGGGGCCGTGGCGAAGGCGTTGAGGACGAGCCAGCACAGGAAGGCTGTTCCGGGCGCTGCGGTGAGTCGCGCTCCCGTGCTGAGCAGGGCGACGATGACGGAGAGAGCCGCCAGGTCGAGAGTGGGGTCGCCCTGTCCGTCGAGGAGGTTGAAGGCGGTGACCAGGGTGAAGGCGGTGACGGCTGCGACGGTCCAGACGATGGACGTCGCGGCCGGGGTGGGCACGGGACGGACGCCGGAGCTGATCGGCTTCCATTCGAGCATGCAGAGCCTCCTTCGCACGGTCCCCGCTCCCTTGCGGTCGAACCGAATTGATGCCGCCGTCACTGTAACGGGGCACGCAGGGTGCGTAGTTCATGGGCAATAGGGTGCATTCGTCCGCCAGAAGGGTTGCGCTGAGCAGGGACCGCGTTCCCGCCACTGTCCGTTTCGACGAACTCTCTGGGGCTTTCCATGCCGGTTCCACGTACAAGCAGCACTCCGCTTCCGGGGATCGGGGTCCGGTACGACCTGACCACGCGCGATCACCGTCGTCTGTCGGTGATCGCGCATCGCGACGGCAGCCGGACGCTGAACGCCTATCGCAGGGACGATCCCGACGAGTGCGCCCTGTCGGCGAAGCTGACGGCTGGGGAGGCGGAGGCGCTGATCGACGTCCTGATGCCGGCGCACCACAGCTCCAGCCTGCTGTCGACCACGGATCTGGGGCTGGTCGCCGAGCGAATCGAACTCTCCGCGCATGCGTACTGGAACGGGCGTGTCCTGGGCGAGACCCGGATGCGCACGGAGACTGGGGCGTCCGTCGTCGCCGTGCTTCGGCGGGCCGGGGCGATACCTTCGCCGACCCCGGACTTCCGGCTCGCGGGCGGGGACACCCTCATCGTGATCGGCACGCGCGAGGGCGTCGAGGCCGCCGCGGCGATCCTCGGCCGGGAGTGAGGTCGGGTGCACTCCTCTGCGGTCTTCCTGATCGAGTTCGGCGCGATCATCCTCGCGCTGGGGCTGCTGGGCCGGCTCGCCGGACGCTTCCAGTTCTCCCCGATACCCCTCTACCTCCTCGGCGGCCTCGCCTTCGGCGAGGGCGGGCTGCTCCCGCTTGGCGCCAGTGAGGAGTTCGTCGCGATCGGCGCCGAGATCGGCGTCATCCTGCTCCTGCTGATGCTGGGGCTGGAGTACACGGCCAGCGACCTGGTCTCCAACCTGAAGACCCAGTACCCGGCCGGCCTGGTCGACTTCGTCCTCAACGCGCTGCCCGGCGCTGGGATGGCCCTGCTGCTGGGATGGGGCCCGGTAGCCTCCGTGGTGCTCGCAGGCGTCACGTGGATCTCCTCCTCCGGCGTCATCGCCAAGGTCATGGGCGACCTCGGACGGCTCGGCAACCGCGAGACGCCGGTGATCCTGAGCGTCCTGGTCCTCGAAGACCTGGCCATGGCCGTGTACCTGCCGATCATCACCGCGCTACTCGCCGGGGTGAGCCTGGCCGCCGGAAGCCTCACCCTGGCCATCGCCCTCGGCGTCGCGGGCCTGGTCCTGTTCCTCGCGGTCCGGTTCGGACGGGTCATCTCCCGGTTCGTCTCCAGCGACGACCCCGAGAAGCTCCTGCTCGTCGTCCTCGGCCTGACCCTGCTGGTCGCCGGCATCGCCCAGCAGCTCCAGGTCTCCGCCGCCGTCGGCGCGTTTCTCGTCGGCATCGCCCTCTCGGGAGAGGTCGCCGAGGGCGCGCACAACCTGCTGAGCCCCCTGCGGGACCTGTTCGCGGCGGTGTTCTTCGTCTTCTTCGGCCTGCACACCGACCCGGCCAGCATCCCGCCCGTCATTCTTCCGGCGCTGGCGCTGGCGGTCGTGACGGCCGGCACGAAGATCGCCACCGGCTACTGGGCCGCGCGCCGCGCCGGGATCTCCGTCAAGGGCCGCTGGCGGGCCGGCGGCACGCTCGTCGCCCGCGGCGAGTTCTCCGTCGTCATCGCGGGCCTGGCCGTGACCGCCGGAATCGAGCCCGCCCTGGGCCCGCTGGCCACCGCGTACGTCCTCGTCCTGGTCATCGTCGGCCCGTTGACCGCCCGCTACACGGAACCGATCGCGTCCTATCTCACCGGCCGTCGCCAGAAGGCTCCGGCGGTCGGGGCGGCACGGGTCGAGGCGCCGGCGGCGGAGTCGCTGGAGCCGGTGGAGGACGGCACCGCCGGACGGGCATGAGCGACGACACCTGGGCCGCCATCACCAGCAGGGACACCATGGTCCTGCTTGCGGCCCTAACCGTCTACCTCGGCGGGGTCGTCGGCTTCGCCGCAAGCCTGCCGCGGCTCATGCTCAAAGACGCGGAATGGAGGCGGGACACCGGACGGGATCCCGCCTCCAGCGCTCTGACGCTCACCCTGTTGGTCGTCCTGTGGCCGGCAAACCTGGTGTACGTGTGGTGGCGGATCGTGGCCCGGCGACGTGGCCCTACCGCCTGGAGCCGGAGCCGTCCGCCCCATCAGGACGCCGGTGGCCCGCCGTCTCGAGCGTCGGCTCCCGGACCGGGCCGGGAGGGAGCCAGGCGGGTGAGGACGGGGCCCGCGATGGCGAGGATGAACACGTACGAGGTCACCAACGGGCCGAGGGTGTCGTGCAGGGTGCCGACCAGTCCGACGATGACGAGGGAGAACTCGCCCCGGGCGATCAGCGCGGTCCCCGCGCGCCACTTCCCTCGTCGCCCGACCCCGTCGCGGGAGGCGGCGTACCGGCCGGTGAGGACCTTGGTGACGAGGGTGACGGCGGCCAGCGCGAGCGCGGCGGGCAGGACGGGCAGCAGGTCGGCAGGGTCGACGGACAGTCCGATGGCCAGGAAGAACACCGCAGCGAACAGGTCACGCAGCGGGCTGAGCACGGCACGAGTGCGGGTCGCGGTCTCGCCGGTGAGGGTGAGACCGACGAGGAAGGCCCCCACGGCGGCCGAGGCGTGAACGAACTCGGCCAGCGCGGCGACGACCAGAGCGAGCCCGAGGACCCTCAACAGCAGCTGCTCGTCATCGGGATGGGCGACCAGCCGACCGAGATGGTGCCCCCACCGGTACGACACGGTGAACGCGGCCAGCACCGCGCCGACCGCCGCGAGCACACCCAGGATCGCCTGCCACCACACACCCCCGGACGCCAGGACCGCGAGCACGGGCAGATAGGCGGCCATCGCGCAGTCCTCCATGACCAGGACGGACAGGACCGCGGGCGTCTCCCGGTTGCCCAGGCGGTGCAGGTCGGACAGCAGGCGGGCGACGATTCCGGACGAGGAGATGTAGGTGGCTCCGGCCAGGGCCAGGATGCCGATGCCGTCCATGCCGAGCAGCCAGCCGGCCACCGCCCCGGGAGCGGCGTTCAGTACCGCGTCGACCAGCGCGGAGGGCACGTGTCGCCGCATGCTGACCGCGAACTCGGCCAGCGAGAACTCCAAGCCGAGGACCAGGAGAAGCAGGATCACGCCGATGGCGGCGCCGGTCTCGACGAACTCACCGGCGGCCGGGACGGGAGCGATGCCTCCCTCGCCCACGGCGAGTCCGGTCAGCAGGTACAGAGCGATGGGCGAGAGGGTGAAGCGCCGCGCGAGGGTCCCGAGCACGCTGAGCGCGGCGAGGATGACGCCCAGCTCCAGCAGCAGCGCGACCGGCGTACGCACGCGCTCAGCCCCGGATGATCTGTTCCACGCCCGCGATGCCCTCGTGGGTCCCGATCACCACCAGGACGTCTCCGCCGGCCAGGACGTCCCGGGGAGTGGGAGAGGCGATCACCTCCTCGCCCCGCACCACCGCGACGACCGACGCCCCGGTACGGCTGCGCGCCCGCGTGTCACCCAGCGGCCGGCCGTCGTACGCACTGCCCGGCAGCACCTCGACCTGCCCGGCCACCAGGCCGGGCACTTCCTTGGTCAGGTCCGCGAACCGCTCCGCGATCCGAGGGGCACCGAGAATCTCCGCGACCGCGTCGGCCTCCTCGCTGTCGAGCTGGAGCACCGACCGGCCCTCGTCCGGGTCCTCCGCCCCGTAGACGACCAGCTCGAACTCGCCGGTACGCCGGGCCACCACCCCCACCCGCTCGCCCCGGCGGCTGGTGAACTCGTAACGCAGGCCCACGCCGGGCAACAGCACCTCGGTGACATCCATCCACCCATCGTCGAGCGACACCCCGGCCACGGCACCCGCGGAGGGTCCGTGCGGGTAGCAGGACGTCGGACGGCGCGGGACACGAAGCTCCCGGCGCCCTACCACAGCCACGTAGTCAGCAGATCGCCTGACCAGCGACTCAGTGGCCTGATGACCCATCAGAACGAGCGTCAGATGAGCGTCATTTCAGCGTCAAGATATCGCCCGTAACGCCCACACCGCACATAGTACGCACACACAAACCGCAGGTCAGGAGCCCTTTGCAGCCGGTTCGAGGATGGCGACACACTCCACGTGATGCGTCCCCAGTGTCAGGGTACGGGCCGGTCGAACGGGTTCGGTGCGGTTCAGCACAGGACGGCGGGCACACGTGGACCGACACCGCCCTCACACCTCCCGGGCCCCTGCGCTTGGCAAGCCTGGCGCACGGAGTGGACGGCCACCCCAGGCAGCCACGCCCTGGCCGGCCGGGCCTCCGACTTCTCTGGTCGCACCCAACCCTCGAACAACCCTGGGACCGCGGGGCTTCGGCAACAACGTCATCCAACGCTTCCCCGCCTGTGCTGCTGAACTGAGCGGATCCTCTTACAGATCCGTGACGAGCGGCCCGTCGGACACCTCGCCGGTACCGGGGCGGCATAGCTTCGGGGTATGCGCGTACTTGTGACTGGAGGAGCGGGCTTCATCGGCTCGCACATCGTCGCCGAGCTGATCGGACGCGGGCACGACCCGGTGGTGTTCGACATGGCGGCGGACGGGCGGGACGTGCGGGACCCGCAGGCGGTACGGGACGCCCTGACCGGGGTCGACGCGGTCTGTCACCAGGCGGCCAAGGTGGGCCTGGGCAAGGACTTCGGGGACGCACCGCGATATGTGTCGACCAATGACCTCGGTACGGCGGTCCTCCTGGCCGGGATGGCGGAGGCAGGGGTGAGGCGGCTGCTGCTCGCCGGATCGATGGTCGTCTACGGCGAGGGGCGGTACGCGTGTGCCGTGCACGGCGTGGTCCGGCCCGGTCCGCGTGCCGAGGCCGACCTGAAGGCCGGTCGGTTCGAGCCGCGCTGCCCGGAGTGCGGTGCCGACCTGGCACCTGGTCTGGTCGCGGAGGACGCGCCGATGGACCCCCGGAACGTCTACGCCACCACCAAGCTCGCGCAGGAACACCTCGCGGCATCATGGGCCCGGGCGATCGACGGACGCGTGATCTCGCTGCGCTACCACAACGTCTACGGGCCGGGGATGCCTCGCGACACCCCGTACGCGGGCGTGGCCGCCCTGTTCCGATCCGCGCTCGCGCGCGGCGAATCGCCGCGCGTCTTCGAGGACGGCGGGCAGCGGCGGGACTTCGTCCACGTACGGGACGTGGCCTCGGCCAACGCGGTGGCGCTGGACGCGTTGACGGAGGGACCGGCCTTCGCCGCGTACAACGTCGGCAGCGGCGATCCACGAACCGTCAACGACATGGCACAGGCACTGGCCGGCGCGTGCGGAGGCCCGGACCCGGTCGTCACCGGCGAGTACCGGCTGGGCGACGTCCGGCACATCACCGCCGACTCTGCGCGGCTGTGCCGCGAGCTGGGCTGGCGCCCGACGGTGCCGTTCGCCGACGGGATGGCCGAGCTCACGGGCGGCGCGGAAGGCCCGGCCCTGCGGGAGGCTGGGCTCGCCCGGCAGCCGTAGGGCAGCAGTGGGATGACCTGGAGGGAACGGCTACCCCGCCGGTGCCGGCAGGGTCAGTTCGAAGCGGCAGCCGCCGGAGACGTTGCGGACGTCGGCCCGGCCCGCGTGGGCCTCGACGATGCCGCGGACGATCGCCAGGCCGAGGCCCGCCCCCGAGGGTGGGGTACGTGCCGGGGTTCCGCGCCAGCCGGTGTCGAAGACGCGCGGGAGGTCTTCCTCGGGGATGCCTCCGCAGGCGTCGGTGACCGAGAGCACCACGGCGTCCGCGCGGCGTTCGGCGGCGATCGCGACGGTGCCGTCGGCGGGGGTGTGGCGGATGGCGTTCACGAGGAGGTTGGAGAGAACGCGGGTCATCTCCTTGCCGTCCACCTCCACGGGGAGCGGTGCGACGTTCTCGCCCGCCAGGCGCACGCCGTGTTCCCGGGCGAGGGCGTCGGCACCGGCCAGGGCGTCTCCGACCAGGTCGTAGAGGGACATCCGGGTGGGGCTGAGGGACAGCGCGCCGGCGTGGATACGGGAGAGCTCGAAGAGGTCGCCGACCATGGAGTTGAGGCGGTCGACCTCGGTGCGCATCTGGCGGTGGTAGCGGGCGGGATCGGCCGCCATGCCGTCCTCCAGCGCCTCCGACATGGCGCGCAGCCCGGCCAGTGGGGTGCGCAGGTCGTGCGAGATCCAGGCGACGAGCTCGCGCCGGGAGGTCTCCAGGGCGCGCTCGCGTTCGCGGGAGGCGGCCAGCCGTTCGCTGGTGAGGGCGAGTTCGCGGCTCAGGGCCTCGAACTCGGCGGGGGCGGGGACTAGCGGTGGCGTGAACGTGCCCTGCTCCCCGAAGCCGCGGGCCGCGCGGACGAGTTCCCGGCATCGTCGTACGACCTGGCGGCCGAGGAGCAGGGCGGTGGCCAGCGACACGGCGGCCGCCATCGCGACGACCATGGTCACCACGGCCAGGTCGTGGGAGGACAGGAACATCGCCCACGCCACCGCGAGCGTCCCGGCGAGCATCGCGGACACGGCGACGGCGGCGACGACGGCGAGGGACACCGCGAGACTCCGGTGTCTGAGGACGCGCAGCGCCACGACTCCCAGAAGCCCCGCGGCGCCTGCGCCGAGGAGGGCGTACAGGGCGATCAGCAACAGGTCACGCACGGCCGGCCGCCGTCTCGGCAGCCGTCGCGGCCTCCGTGGCCGGGCTCGCCTCGAAGCGGTAGCCGACGCCCCAGACGGTCTGGATCAGTCGCGGGCTCGCCGGGTCGTCCTCGACCTTTCCGCGGAGCCGGCGCACGTGGACGGTCACGGTGGACAGGTCTCCGAAGTCCCAGCCCCAGACCTCGCGCATCAGCCGCTCCCGGTCGCAGACCTGCCCCGAGTGCCGCAGGAAGTAGGCGAGGAGATCGAACTCCCTCAGGGTGAGGGCGAGTTCCGTGCCCTTCTTGGTGACTCGACGCGCCGCCGGGTCCAAGGAAAGACCCGCCGCGGCGAGACGTGGCTCACCGGCCGGAGCGGCGGCCGTCGCCCGGCGCAGGACCGACTGCACGCGCAGGACGAGCTCTCGCGGGCTGAAGGGCTTGGTCACGTAGTCGTCCGCGCCCACCTCCAGGCCCAGGATCCGGTCGTCCTCGTCGCCACGCGCGGTCAGCATGATGACCGGGACGGGCCGTGTGCCGCTCTCCCGTGCGCGCAGTCGGCGGCAGACCTCCAGCCCGTCCATACCGGGCAGCATCAGGTCGAGCACGATGAGGTCGGGCCGGAGCTCTTCGGCGGCGCGCAATGCGGCCGGCCCGTCCGCCGCCCGGCGAACCGCGAAACCGGCCCGCTTCAGATACCCGGCCACGACCTCCGAGACGGTCGGATCATCGTCCACGACGAGAACACCGCCCAGCGCACCGATCTCGTCGGTGCCGTCGGGCCGGTGCCCTTCGTACGCACTCTCCGTATCGCTCACTCCCATGGCTCCAGGTTGTCACCCAGCTGGGCCCGGGTGTGGCGCGGGTTCCCCTCCTCCGGGGTGGCGTCCGCGTTTCGTAAGGACTGGAAGGGCCGTTTCCCGCTACTCGGTTCCTACGGTGTGGAGGGTGACTTCATCTGCTTGCGCACCGCCCCGCGCGGACCTCGTACTGCCGTGCCTCGACGAGGCCGAAGCACTCCCCTGGGTGTTGGGGCGCGTGCCCGCCGGATGGCGGGCCATCGTCGTCGACAACGGGTCGACCGACGGCTCCGCGGAGATCGCCCGAAGCCTCGGGGCGACCGTCGTGCACGAGAGCCGACGTGGTTTCGGTGCGGCCTGCCACGCCGGGCTGCTCGCGGCGCGGGCCGACTTGGTCTGCTTCTGCGACTGCGACGCCTCCATGGACCCGGGGCTGCTCGCCCCGATGGCCGCACGGGTGGCATCGGGTGAGGTCGATCTGCTGCTCGGCCGCCGCCGCCCGCAGGGCTTCGGGGCCTGGCCCGCGCACGCCCGCGCCGGGAACCTGGCCCTCGCGCGGATGGTGCGTGGCCGCACCGGCCTGCGGCTGTACGACCTCGGACCGATGCGGGTGGCGCGCCGGGAGTCCCTGCTCGGGCTGGAGCTGACCGACCGGCGCAGCGGCTACCCGCTCCAAATGGTGGTGCGCGCCGCGGACGCGGGCTGGCGGGTCGCCGAGACGGACGTCCCGTACCTGCCCCGCTCGGGTAAGTCCAAGGTCACCGGGACCTGGCGGGGCACCTGGAACGCCGTACACGACATGCGCCGGGTCCTGGCGGAGCCACCCGGCACACGGTCCGCCTCGGCCGGGGAGGTCTCCGTATGAGCACCCTCCTCGTCATCGCCAAGGCTCCCGTGGCGGGTCGGGTCAAGACGCGCCTCACCCCGCACTTCACCCCGCAGCAGGCAGCCGATCTGGCACGTGCCGCACTCGAGGACACCCTTGCAGCCGTGCTCGCCACCCCGACCGGGCACCGCGTCCTGGTGCTCGACGGGCGACCAGGGTCCTGGGTGCCCGAGGGCATCGAAGTCGTTCCGCAGACCGCCGGCGGCCTCGACGCCCGACTGGCCGCGGCCTTCTCCCACGTCGAAGGACCCGCCCTGCTCATCGGCATGGACACCCCTCAGGTCACCCCCGACCTCCTCGCCCAGGGCCTCGACTTCAGCGAGACCGATGCCTGGTTCGGCCCGGCCGACGACGGCGGGTTCTGGGCGCTCGGCCTGGCCGAGCCCGACCCGGCGCTGCTCCTCGGCGTCCCCATGTCGGTGGCGCACACGGGGCGGGAGCAGCGCCGACGGCTGACCGCGTCCGGGCGCACGGTAAGGGACCTGCCCGAGCTGTGCGACGTGGACACCCCGGCCGACGCGGCACAGGTCGCGGCCGCCATACCCGGCACACGCTTCGCCACCCTCCACGGTGGCCTCTGCGCGGTGACGCGATGACCACCCAGCTGACCGAGCCCGCCCTCGCCTGGCGTGCCGACCCGTACACCGAGGCCCTCCGCTGCGGCCGGGGCCCGCTCTACCTGCGCCGAAGCGACGGCTGGCTGCTGCCCCTGGAGGTCGAGCGATGGTGCGCCGACCCCGACGCGGCCGACGCCACCGTCCTCGACCGCTGCGACGGCCCCGTCCTGGACATCGGGTGCGGACCCGGCCGCCTCGTCACCGCCCTCGCCGCACGCGGACACCGGGCTCTCGGGGTGGACGTCACCCCGGAGGCAGTGGCCCGCACGGTCCGCGCGGGAGGCAGCGCCCTGTGCAGATCGGTCTTCGATCCCCTGCCTCGTGAGGGCCGCTGGGACACCGTGCTGCTCATCGACGGCAACATCGGCATCGGAGGCGATCCGGCCGCCCTGCTGCGCCGCGCCGCCCGACTCGCCTCACCGACCGGCTCCCTGCTGGTCGAGGTGGCCACCACCGAGGTCGACGAACGCGTCGAGGTCCACGTCGACGACGGCCGCGGCGGCCACGGAGCGCCCTTCCGGTGGGCCCGGCTCGGCACCCGGGCCCTGTGCGCCGAGGCCCCGGAGGCCGGCTGGACCCGCGCCCTCACCTGGCAGGCCGGGGGCCGCAGCTTCGTGGGCCTACGCCGCTGACGACGCGACATGGAGGGGGCCGACGCCGGACACGCGTCGGCCCCCTTCTCCGTAGCCCCCGGCTCACCGCCGCCGATCCGCCCGTCGCAGGCATGCGCGCACCCCGACGTACGCGACCGTGATCACGGCGACGGCCGCCATCGCGAGAAGCCAGTTCCGCGCGTAGTTCAGCGGCAGAACCGTCGCGTTGGCCACGTCTTCGGGGCGCAGGAGGGGCGGCAGGGCGATGACCGTCAGTGAGCCCGCGACGATCAGCGCGGCGCGCGGAGCTCCACGCAGACGCAGACCCGCCGCCGCGGCGAGCGCGGCGATCGCGAAGACGAGCGGTGCTATCAGGCCGTCGTGCACGAGGACACCACCCGCGAGCCACACGCCGACCCGCCACGGCTCGGGTTGCTCCAGCACCAGGGCACCGCCGAAGGCCATCAGGACGATCCCACAGCCGCCCAGCACGTACCGGAACCCCATCACAGCACCTCCAGCCGGCCGACCCACTTGGTCTGGAGCACTCCGGGCCGGTTCGGGGCGATGATCCGCGCCGGGTAGCCGTGGTCCAGCGACAGGACTTCGCCGTTCAGGCCCGACGCCAGGAGGGTGAGCGGGTCCTGGACATACGTGCGGCCCATCTCCATCACCCGGTACGCGCCCGCCGCTTCCAGTGACACCACCCGGCACCGTGCCTCCGGGCCGGCCCCCGCCCTGTGCAGCAGGTCACGCACCCGTACCCCCGTCCAGCGGGCGGACTTGCTCCAACCCTCGACGCATGCGAGGGGCAGGCTCACTTCGTACTGCGCCATCGCGCGCAGTTCCTCCAGGGTGAGGCTGTACGGGCGCGGCCCGGCGACGGTCAACCGCCAGTCGGTCAGCGACGCCGCGGTGACGCGTGCCGCGGCGGCCGTGCGGTTGACCGGCAGGCCCTGCGGCCCGTGGTCAGGACTGCGCGGGCCGAACAGCGCCAGCGGACCGAGTGCGGTGACGGACTGGCCGATGGTCGTCAGCGTGACGGCGCCGACCCCGGCCGCGACGGCCGCCAGCAGCTGGCGACGGTCCGGTCCGTCGGCGGGGGGAAGGGCCAGGGTTCCGGGTGATCGGCTGGTGAAGTGGTCCCGGATCTGCGGCCATTGAACGGCGAGGTGGAGCAGCAGCGCTCCTAGCAGCAGCCAGCCGACGGCGTAGTGCACGGGCACGAAGGAGAACGGCCATGGGTACCACTGGAAGGTGTTCAGCAGACCGGTGAACAGCTCGAAGATCCCCGCGGCGACGAGCACGGCCACCGAGAGGCGTTCCAGCGCGTGCCGGACCGACCGGACCGGAGGCGACGCGAAGAGCCTGGGGTAGACCGCCCACAACTTGGCGGCCAGCAGCGGGATCGCGGCGATGCCGGAGGTCACATGCAGACCCTGGGTGAGCCGGTAGCCCCAGTACGGGCGGCTCGGCAGCCGGTCGGCGAGCCAGATGGGCGGGCGCTGGAGGTAGTGGCTGAGCACGCCGGTCGCGAAACAGACCAAGATGGCGAGACCGAGCCAGCGGCCGATCGCGGTCGCGGTACGGGCATCATGCAGACGCGCCTTGAACGTGATCGGCGGTCCATGAGGCGGAATGAAGCGCATGAGCCCATGACACCCCCGGACGGACCCGTATGGGTGGTCGGAACACCTTACGAAACACGGACGCGCGGGGCGCCCGGCCCCACTTCCAGGACCGTTCCTGGAACGCTGCGGACGTGAACCCGCGCACCGCCCTCACCGCCACAGCCCTCGCCACCCTTACCACCGTCCTCGTCCTCACCATCCGGTACGACGGCTACTTCGCCGACCCCGGCGGGCTGTTCTGGCGGTACGCGGCGTGCTGGGTGCTGTTCGCCGGCGCTCTGCTCGCGCTGTGCCGGGTTCCGTCCTCCCATGTCGTACCCCTACTCGTGGCCGGCGCGATCGCCGTCACGGTGACCGGACTTGTGGCGCCACCCCGGACCAGCACGGACTCGTACCGCTACGCCTGGGACGGCCGCGTCCAGTCGGCCGGCGTATCCCCGTACGACCACGCTCCGCAGGACCCGGAGCTGGTCCGGCTGCGCGACCCGTGGCTCTTTCCCACGGGGGCGGCCTGCACCGGCCCCGACCGTGCCCGCATCCCGCATCCCGGACCGGTACCGCACTGCACGCGTCTCAACCGGCCCGCCGTACACACCATCTACCCGCCCGTGGCCGAGGCGTACTTCCTGACCGTCGACCAGCTCTCCCCGGAGGAGGCCCGGCACAAGCCCCTCCAGATCGGCTCCGGCCTGACCTCTCTGGGCGTGACCGGTGCGGTGCTGCTGATCCTGCGCCGCAGGGGCACGGACCCCCGCCCGGCCGCGTACTGGGCGTGGTGCCCCGTCGTACCCATCGAGGCGGTCAACAACGCACATGTGGACGTCCTCGGGGCACTCTTGGCCGTGACCGGACTCGGACTCCTCGCCCTCCTCCCGCAGCGCCGCTCCGCCGGCGGGCTGGTCCTCGGCGCCGCCGTCGCCACCAAGCTCATGCCCGCCGTCGTCCTGTCGGGCGCGCTGTCTGGAGTCCGCCGCGTCCGCGACGCGGCCGCCGTGCTGCTGCCCGCCGTCGCGTTCACCGCGCTCGCCTACACGCCCTACGTCCTCCTCTCGGACGGTTCCGTGTTCGGCTATCTCGGTGGCTACGTGGAGGAGGAAGGCTACGACGACCCCGCCGCCGGACCCCGGTACGCGCTGCTCCGGCTGGTCCTGCCCGACAGTTGGGCGCTTCCGGTGGTCCTCGCCGTCATGGCGGCGGTGTCCCTGTACGTGATGCGGCGCGGTGACCCGCACCGCCCGTGGAGCGGCGCGCTCCTGGTCACCGGCTGGGCCTTCGCCCTCCTCACGCCCGGCTATTCCTGGTACGCGTTGCTCCTGGTCGCCCTCGTCGCGCTGGACGGGCGCTGGGAATGGCTCGGCGTCGCCCTCGCGGGCCCAGCCGTCTACGTCTTCGGCCGGGTCTTCGACCACCGGCAGCCGACGGCCGCGATCGCGTACGGCCTTGCGGTCCTCCTCGTCCTCGCGGCCACTGCCGTGCGGCGACGCCGCGGCACCGGAACGCGTCAGCCCGAGGACGTCTCCATCCAGGCATCGGGGCCGGGGTCGCCCCCCTCGGCCCGGATCACGAGCCGGCCGACGTAGTGGCGCCAGCCCTCGGCGTGCGCGGCGCATGCCTCCGGCGAGGGAAGTCCGCTGTGGACCAGACGCAGCAAGGTGCCCTCGGTCGTGGGCTCCAGGGTGATCTCCACGGTGCTTGATCCGGCCGGAACGGGCATGGGGCCTGTCTCCCAGCCCCAGGTGAAGACGAGCCGCTTGGGCGGTTCGACGGCGAGGAAGCGGCCGGAGGCGATGTTCTCGCCGGTGACGCGGGCGCGGTACGCGCCGTCGGGCTCGAAGGAGAAGGTGCCGTCGGCGCCCATCCAGGACAGCCACTTCTCGCGGTCGGTGAAGAAGCCGAAGACGGTCTCGGGGCGGGCGGCGATGTGCCGTTCCAGGGTGACGGTGTCCGTGGCGGGCGGGGGTGTCGTCATGAGGGGGTCTCATTCCGTTCGGCCTCTTCGGCGAGCCGGGCCAGGGTGTCGAGCTTCGTGCCCCACATCGCCTGGAGGTAGTCGGCGAGCGGGCCCAGCGCCTCCCGGTCGGCGCGGTAGAACCGCTTGGTCCCGTCCTTGCGCAGCGTCACCAGGCCGGTGTCCCGCAGCACCTTGAGGTGCTGGGAGACCGCCCCGAAGGTGACCTCGAAGCGGGCCGCGATGTCCCCCGCCGACAGCTCGTCGTCCCAGATCAGCCGCAAGATCTCGCGCCGCCTGGGCTCGGCTATCACCTGTACCGCGTCCATCCATCGAATTTTAGTCGAGGCTTCAGCTTGCTGCCCCGACGGGCTTATTTTAGTCTGGACTCAAATAACCCCTCAGGGGAACCCCGCACCACCAGGAGCACTCCATGACCGCCATCACCCACGAGACCGACATCGCCACCGGCCGGACCCGCGTACTGGAGGCGCTCAACACCCACGACGGCCTCACCGGCTGGTGGACGAACGACGTGAACCGCAAGGGCGAGGTCCTCTTCTTCAACTTCCCGGGCATCCCCGAGCCTTTCCAGCTCCGCCGTGAGCGGGCCGACGAGGACCGCGTCGTCTGGGTGAACATCGGCGCGTTCCCGCCCCACTGGGCCGGCACCACCATCACCTGGGACCTCTCCGACGCCACCGGCGGCGGCACCCGCGTCGCCTTCTCCCACTCTGGCTTCCCGGACGGCGAGGCCGAGCTCCCGATGATCAGCGAGACCTGGGGCACCCTGATGACCCGCCTGAAGGACTACGCCGAGTCGGGCACGCCCCATCCCTTCTTCACCGTCTGAGGACCCCGATGAAGGTCGACGTCCTGACCGAGACGGTGTTCGCCGTCCCGTGCGACCGGGTGGCCGCCTATGCGGCCGACCCCTCGCACGCCCCGGAGTGGTACGCCAACATCGACTCCGTCGCCTGGCAGACCCCGCCGCCCCTCGCGATCGGCTCCCGCATCGCGTTCACCGCCCGCTTCCTCGGTCGGCGCCTCGCCTACACCTACGAGATCGCCGCCTACGAGCCGGGCCGGAGGCTGGTGATGCGGACCAGCGAGGGCCCCTTCCCCATGGAGACCACCTACACGTGGGAACCGCACGGGGAAGCCGGCGACCGCACCCTCATGACGCTGCGGAACCGGGGGGAGCCCAGCGGATTCGCCGCACTCGCCGCCCCCGTGATGGCGGCCGCGATGCGGCGCGCCCAGAGCAAGGACCTGGCAGGCCTCAAGGCGCTCCTGGAGCGCCCGGTATGAGCCAGGCCGTCCGGCCGCGATCCTCCGTCACTTGGGCGGAAGTGTGCTCGCGAAATCCACGGCCGTCGTGATCCAGTGGTCGAGGACCCGGTCCTCCGCGAGCGCGGGGCCGCCGACGGTCACCCAGCCGCGCATCGGCTTGCCGGTGAAGTCCATCGGGCGGGCCTCCGGGCGGTCCAGGGCCTCCTCAGCCTGATCGGGGCCCACCCGGGCGATCAGCTCGTCGCCGACCACGCCCACGGTCATGTTCCCGCCCAGCAGGAAGGCCAGCCCGCCGAACATCCGCTTCTCGGTGAGGTCCGGCCGCTCATCGAGCCCCTCCCTGATCCGCTGAGCCAGCCCTTCGTCGTACGTCATGGACCCCACTCTCCCGCACGTCCCGGCGGCGCGCCGGGCGGGAAGCAGCCGGGCCGCCGGGCGTACGCGGTCCGAAGGGCCGCCGCGCCGATGGCGGTACCGCCGTCGAGAGCCGTCATTCCGCCGCGCGGCGCGCCCGGCGCTGACGTCGTGCCGCGCGTCGTGGAGGCGCCGATTCATGCCATCTGCGGACGACGAGGATCGCGGCCGAGGCGACGAAGAGCGCAGCCGTGATGAGCAGCCAGCGCTCCAGGAACCCGTCGGCCGGAAGCCCTGTGTACGCGGTGTAGTGATCGACCCGGCCCAGGATCAGTGGCCACCAGACAAGCAGCAGAACCCCCGAGACGAAGAGGGGAACACGTACGTGGTTGCCGCTCGCTCGCCGCGGTCCCTCGCCCGCACCTGCCCCTTCCCGGAACAGGCGCTGCGCGGCCCGGTCGGTCACCGCGTAGAGGGGGAGCAGGACGAGGTCGTGGAGGAGTGCCGCACCGACGAACCACAGGGCCACGCCCAGAGTGTCCCCCTTGAGCAGCCGTACGCCAGCGTAAGCGGCGAGCGTGAAGGAGGCCAGCACGAGGAGGAGGTGGAGCGGGGAAGCTCCGTAGCGGCGGCGGAAGGTGGCCATGTGGCTCATGCCGGCTCTCCGAAGGTGATCCGGCTGACCCATTTGGTGTTGTGGACGCCAGGAGCGCCCGGGACGATCACCCGGGCCGGGTAGCCGTGGTCCCGCGAGAGCACGGCCCCGTTGACGCGTACGGCCAGGAGTGAACGGTGGTCGCGTACCTGGCTGTCCCTCAGCACGACGGAGCTGAACGCCCCTCCCCTCTGTACCGATTCCACCAGGGCCCGTGGGGTGTCCGTGCCCCGCCCGACCAGTGCGGCCAGGTCTGTGAGCCGAACGCCGCTCCACAGCTGGTCGGGGGTCGACCAGCCCTCCACGCAAGCGATGGGCAGAGCCGCCTCGTGCTGCTCCATGGCCAGCAGCTCGTCTCGGGTCAGCACGACCTGGCGGCCCGCGCTGCGTACGGTCAGCCGCCAGGCGGGGCCGATGTCGCTGGGCCGGATCCCCACGGATGCCGCGGTCTTGTTGATCTGGAAGCCGTTCGGCCCGGAGCCGGGATCCGTGCCGTGCGGGGCGAGCAGCGCCGTCTGGCGCCACCAGCCGCCCACGCTCTGCCCGGCCGTCACCACGAACAGCGCCAGGGATCCCAGCCCGACCATGGCCAGGGCGCCCCGGCGCGAGATGGTCGGGGGCGCCGGCCGGGGCGACTTGAGTCCCGCCGCCTCCTCCGTGCCGGCTTCCGGCAGTTCGCGCCCGTACCTCACCGCGCGCAGGGCACGCGGCAGCCGGAAGGCCACGTGGACGACGAAGGCGCCGATGAACACCCACGCCCCGTAGAAGTGGAGGACGTAGAAGGAGCCCGGGAAGATGTAGTGCAGCTGTACGTTGAGGATGCCGGTGGCGAACTCGAAGAGCGCGCCGCCCACCAGCAGGAGCAGGGAGAGTCGCTCGATGCCGTGGCCGACCGACCGCACGGGCGGCCATTCGAACAGCTTGGGGATGACCGACCACAGCTTCGCCAGCAGCACCGGCACGAGGACGACGCCCAGGACCACGTGTACGCCCTGGTTCACCCGGTAGAGCCAGTACGGCGAGGTCGGCCAGGAGAACAGGTAGATGCCGAGCCACCCCTTGTCCGGCGTCTGGTCGTTGACCGGCGACAGATCCGGGTTGTACGCGGCGTACGACACCAGGCCCGTCACGAACAGCACCGTGATGCCGACCAGCAGGACGAGCCCGAGCACAGCGGTCAGCCACAGCCCCCGCAGCGGGCTGCGCCAGAACTCCGGCCGCGTCGGCCCCGGCGGGGGCCCTGACACGGCAGCCCGCAGACGCGTCAGCGCAGCCGGCCGCTTCGCAGGCTCCGACGGCGCCCGGGACGGAGGCTCGGGCCGATTCCGCTTGCCGTCGCTCGCCTCCACCGGGACACCTCCGCACACTCACAGTCGCCGGGACGAACATCCCGCACCGGAGGCCGGGCCGGGTCCATGACACGCCCACCCGAGGCTCCCCTTGCCCTCCCATGGGCGGGCACACATCTGGTTCCGACGCGGGAATCGATTCGGTAACCCCTTCGCGAAGCCGTCCCGGCGCCCGCAGGATCGTTGCATAGGCTAAAGGTAGCCAGACGCCCCCTCGTCGGATGCCGCAGGGACGGTGTCGGCAGGCAGCGGGGTGCCACTGCCGGAGCCATCGGGGAGAACCTTGTCCAACCAGCAGCCGCCCGGAACACCTGCCCTCTCCCTCCTCCCATTCGTCGTCATGGCGGTCACCGCGATAGCCGACATCGCCGCCGGGCCGACCGTCGGGCTGCTGCCACTGGTGGCGTTGGGGCCCGCGTTCGCCGGGCTCACCGGCGGACCGCGCCGCACCGCCCTGATCGGGGGGCTGGCTCTGGCCCTGTGCCTTGCGCTCGGCTGGTACGACGGCTTGTTTCCCGGGCGGCGCGGGACGACGGCGTTGGTGTCAGTGGCCGGGGTCACCGCCGCCGGCCTGGTCGCCGCCGTGATGCGATGTCGCCGCGAGGCAGAGCTGGCCAGTGTCCGCTCGATCGCCGAGGTGGCGCAGCGGGTTCTGCTCCGCCCTGTGCCCCGCACCGCCGGCGAGTTGAGTGCCGCCGTCTCGTACACGGCCGCCGTGGCCGAGGCCCGCATCGGTGGGGATCTGTACGAGGTGGTCACCTCGCCCGGTGGCGTACGCGTGATCGTCGGCGATGTCCAGGGCAAGGGGCTCGACGCCGTGGAGACGGCGGCCGATGTGCTCGGCGCCTTCCGGGAAGCCGCTCACGACGAGCCCGACCTCATGGGCGTCAGCGCCCGGCTGGAGCGGGCGATGAACCGAGCCCTGTGCGGGGAGCGGTTCGTCACGGCGGTGATCGCCGAGATCCGGGAGGACCGGACCGTGGCGCTGCTCAACTACGGTCACCCGTCCCCGCTGCTCGTCCACGCCGACGGCACGGCTCGCTTCCTCGCACCGAGGACACGAGCGATGCCGCTCGGGCTCGGCGTACATGGGGCACAGTCCCCCGAGACGCTGAGTACGGCGTTCCACCCGGGCGACCAGCTTCTGCTGTACACGGACGGCGTCACCGAAGCCCGCGACGGCCGGGGAGAGTTCTATCCCCTCGACTCCCGGCTCCACCTGTTGAACGCCGACAGTCCCGAACTCGCCTTGGACGCCCTGCACAGCGACATCGTCGTGCACGCCGGCGGGCCGCTCGGGGACGATGCCGCCATGCTGCTCTTGCGCTACCGCGCATGACGACCACCCTCGCATCGCACGGTACAAAGGTTCGTATGCGAGAGCACGAGGAGACCGACCCGGCCCAGGACGACATCGGAGTCGTGACGCGTGCCGTGCTGACAGCGTCGCGGTTGCTGGTGGCGGTCTCGGCCCGGTCGCTGGCGACGGTCGAGGAGAGCATCACCCTGCCGCAGTTCCGGATGCTCGTGGTGCTGTCCACCCGCGGTCCGTCGAAACTCGTCGCGCTGGCCGACCACCTCGGCGTAAAGCCTTCCACCGCCATGCGGATGGTGGACCGGCTGATCGGCTCCGGCCTGATGGACCGTCGGCCGAACCCGGCCAACCGCCGCGAGACCGTCCTGCGCCTCACCGAGGAGGGGAACCGCGTCGTCCAGGACGTGACCTCCCGACGGCGTACGGAGATCACGGCCATTCTCCGTCGCCTCGACTCCGCTCAGCGCAGTGCCCTCGTGGAGGCTCTCGACGCCTTCAACTCGGCCGGTCAGGAACCGGCGTTCGGCGACGCAGACATGGGCCCGCATCCCCTCGGGTGGTCCGACTGGGCGGACGGCGGCACACAGTAGGACCGCACGACGGCGACGAAGCAAACCACAGCGAACGCAAGAAGCAGCATCACCGTCCTGACGAGTTCCCACAACAGTGCGCCAGGCCCTTCTATCCCGCGCGGAGCGACTCTCCCCGCCGGATGCGGGTGGCGGAGGCGGGCCCGGTCACCGAGGACCTGGGTGCCGTGGGTGGGGATGTGGCCGCGGGGCGAGGTGGGCGAGGGCGGGCCGGAAGCCGGTGCACCAGCCGATGGCGTCCGCGTCGGCGGTGGTGCCGTCCGCCCAGGCCACGCCGGTGGAGGCGATCCGGTCGAACATCGGCTGAGCCAGGTCCCGAAGTCGGCCTTGACGCAGAAGAGTTCACCGTCCCGGTGGACTCCGGAGACCCGTACGGGCCGCGCGAACCCCGATTCACAGGCGCGGCGTCCCGAAAAGGCCGGAAGTTTGGGCCACCGACCTGTCGCCACACAAACGTGCAGGTCAGCGACCCAATCCAGCAGAACCACCAAGTGCCTTCTAAGCACTTGGCGACGTCGTCCACGGCCGCGTCCTCGTCCGTGACGTGGACGGTGGTGATCCCAGGCTCCGCGGCCGGCGGAGGGTTCTCCATATGACCGTCTGCGAATACGCACCTCGGCGGGCAATCCGGCGCCAGGGCGAGCCGGTTCGTAGTGGACATGGCCGGTGGCCTCGCCCGGCGCGACCACATTGCCCGACGCAGCCGAGGAGGGTGCGTACACGCACGCCCTCCCGGCCAGCCGCCCCGATACGATGCGTAGCCGTTTCATCTAGTACTACAGCCGGTGGTTCACGTGACGTGACGGCGGTGTCTCGTTGCTCCGTTCGTGGGACTGAAATTGCCACTTGGTGTGATGCGGACGGATGAGTTGAGCGAGGCCGAAGTCCGAGTGGTGGAGGGGGAGTTGGAGGCGCTGTGCGCCTCGGTGGACGATGTGTTCGCGCGCCCGGCCTCCCGGGAGAACCTGCGGGCGATGGTGCGCGGGCTGCTCAGCGAGGTGCCGCGCAAGAACCTGTGGCAGCTCGCTGAGGCTGCCGGCCACCCCAACCCGGACCGGTTGCAGGGTCTCCTGGCCAAGGCCGCATGGGATGCGGACGAACTGCGCGACCGAGTCCGCGCCCACGCGGTCGCCGCCCTGGCCGCCGACGACGCGGTACTGATCGCGGACGAGACCGGCGATATCAAGAAGGGCACCAAGACCGCCGGTGTCCAGCGTCAGTACACCGGCACCGCGGGCAGGGTCGAGAACGCCCAGGTCAGCGTGCACCTGTCCTACAGATCCGGTAAGGCCCGCACCCTGATCGACAGCGAGTTCTACCTCGGCAAGCACTGGGCCGGCACCACCGCGGAGCACGAACGCCGCTGCGCCGAGCAGGGCATCCCGCCCGACCGCGCGAGCGCGGTGGCCACCAAACCGGAGCTGGCCCGGCGGATACTGGAGCGCGCGCCGGCGGCCTCGGTGCCGTTCACCTATTTCCTGGCCGATGAGGCCTACGGGCAGTGCCGTGCGCTGCGCGCCTGGCTGGAGGAACACCAGGTCCGCTACGTCTTCGCCATCCCGAAGGACGAGGTGCTGCCGCTGCCCGACGGGCGCACCCGGCCGGCCCGCGAGCTGTGGGCACTGGTACCCGGGGATGCCTTCGAGCGCCGGTCCTGTGCTGACGGCGCCAAGGGTCCGCGCGAGTACGACTGGGCCGCCGTCCAACTCGCCTCCCTTTCCACCGGGCTGGAGCGTCACCTGCTGATCCGCCGCTCGACCGTGCCCAACAAGAAGGACAAGAAGACCGGCGAACTCGTCCGGGAGACCGCCTACTTCCTGTGCCACACCCACCCGGACACTCCCCTGGCCGAGATGGTCGTCGCCGCGGGACAGCGCTGGATGGTGGAGGAGTCGTTCCAGGTCGCCAAGGGACAGGTGGGGCTGGACGAGCACGAGGTACGCAAGTGGTGCTCGTGGTACCGGCACACCACCGTGTGCATGCTCGCCATGGTCTTCCTGGTCATCGTCCGGAGCCGGCTCATACCGGCCCCGCCGACGACACCCGACCCCCGACCGTGAACGAGATCCGCCGCCTGTACGACCGGATCGTCCTCGCCCCCGCCCGCACCGCCCGAACCTGGCTCGCCATGCACTGGCACCGCTGGCGCACCCGCCACCAGACCGAGCCCGAACCAGCCACTACCGCACCCGAGCAGCCCGTGATCTCTCGCAGCGAAGGTTGAGCATTCTCACCGAAGGTTGAGTGACGCACAGGCGGGACCAGGCACGCTTGTCGTCACGCACCACCGGCTGCACTCGGCCGCCGGTGCTGGTGGAGCAGCCCGGCCGTGCATGCCACGACCGTTACGGCAACGGTGGGTACAACCCATGACGGGAGGCCGAGCCACACCGCCGACAACCCCACGACAGCACAGGTGATCGTCATGGTGATGAGCAGCGGTTTGCCGTACGAGCGCCAGGTAAAGTGCTCGTGGCCATGGGGCCTGGCCATCCGCACCGCACCCAACCCGAGCCCCGTGGCCGCCAGGAGGCCCAGGAACGTGCCGATGGCGACTGTCATCTGTGGTTCGGAGCGGGGTTCTTCGGAGGTCCCCTGCCGAACGCCTCCGTTGTGGACCGTCATGACGTCGCCGCGCCAGACGGTCGCGGTGACCTGGTCTCCAGGCCGGAGTCGCTCCAAGAGCGGCCCAGGATCGCCGAAGGCCACGACCCCGTTCCAGAAGGACGTGCCGGACAAGGTCGCCTTGTAACTGCCGGATTTGCTCAGCTCATTCCGCGTGCTCTCGACGGTGAAAGAGACCTCACGCAGGCAGTCCTCCCACTTTTTCGCCGTCGCGCCGGCGTGGCACGGCTCGGCCGCCACGTAGTCCTGGTGCCGCCTGGTATCGGAGGGAAGCCACGCGGTGAACACGAGATAGCAGCCCAGCGCCGGGATCAGGGACAACATGATCAACGCCGCGCCCACGAGCCGCGTCCGGCCCGGAGACCGCCGTGCAGGTTGGTCAGCACCCGGCGAAGGCAGCGACGGCCCGTCCATCCCGTGGGTGGTGTTTGTGCTCGGCACTGTCATCACTCGCCTCTCCTGGCCGGTACGAAAGTCCCTCCGCCCAAGTGGCGTTCCAGACCCGTCGCCGTAGCTTGGCTCAGCCGGAAGCAGGCAGACAAGGGGCACTCCAGGCAGTCTGAGGTCGCTCGTCCCTTCCGCACCTGGGCAATCGCCCTGGCCCGCCCCCGACCGCGCACGCCACCGTCGGCTCGGGACGTCGGCCTGACGGCCCTGATCGCCGAGTCACTCGAACCGGGCCCAGGTGGACAAGTTCCGCTGCCAGTGGCAGCTATCACTGCGAGGCCCACGAACACTCCGGGACCGCCAAGGATGGAGTCCCGAAAACCTTCAAGGAGACCGGCCCTGGACCACAAGATGTGACCCAGGCCACTCAGCCTTCGCTGCGACAGGTCAGCCCGCGCTCACTCACCGTGAACCCACCGGCTGTAGCACTAGACGGCAACCCGTCTCACCAGGGGTGATACTCCTTCTGAAGCGGCGCTCGCTGGGGAGAATCTAAGGGCTGTCCCGTAAATGATCTCCCGATTGCCTTGGGCAGGGGTGGCCGCCGTACGAGCCGCTGATCTATCCGGCGAGGGCGAGGTTGTGCATCCGGGCGATGCCGAGCATGGCGTGGTGCACACCGTCGCCTTTGAGGCGGCAGTCTCGGAGGATCTTCCAGGTCTTCAGGTAGTTCTTCGACCTCTCGGCGATGGCGTGGTCGCGGGTGGGGACCAGGGTGCCGTCCACAATGAGCACGGTGTCCTTGGCGAACCGCTTGCGCGGTTGAAGCGCGAGCATTGGCCCGAGGTGGTCGATGATGCGGTCCGCCGCCGACTTGGACACCCCGAACAGCGGAGCGAGCTGCCGCATCGTCAGGTTCGTGCGCCAGTAGGCCGCCACCAGCAGTGCCCGGTCCTCCAGCGGAAGGCTCCACGGCCGGCCCTCGCGGTCCGCATCCGCACCCTCGCGCCGCAGGACGGTCACGAGCTTGCCGAAGTTGTGCGGGTTCAGCCCGGCGAACGGGGCTATCCAAGACGGCTCCGACGCCGTGATCACACCAGCCACAGCTGGATCATCTCAGTTGCAGACGTCTCTGGTGCCGACCGATCCTTTGCCTATTCGACGATCTGAGGGAGAACGACGTGGGGCTGACTCTGTTCCCGGGAGACGGAGACACCAGCAGACCCGACGTCGGCTGGTCCTACAGCGGCTTCGCCGTGTTCCGGCGGCAGCTGGCGCGAGCCGAGGGGTTCGATCTCGACGGGATGTGGGGCTTCGGTGGGGAACGCCCCTGGAGTGATGTCTCCACCTCGCTCGAACCACTCCTCGATCGCCCCGACGACGGTGGAGGCGAGCTCTCGCCCACCGAATGCGCTGTGCTCCTGCCCCGGCTCGAGGCGATCGTCGAGCAGTGGCGGAATGAGGTCGGCGTCCCTCGGACACACATCGACGCGGCCCAACAGCTGACGGTCGTTCTGCGGCTCTGCGGCTCTGCGGCTCTGCGTCGCGAAGGACGTCGCGCTTCTCTTCCTCTGATGTCCGCGAAACCGGGGCAGGTCCTCACGCTCCCGCAGTTACGGGCAGCCCTCTTAAAGCGTGTTGCAGAAGGTTGTGACTGGGCAGGTCAGGGCCGGGGTTGTGGCCGGTCTGGTCATGCGGCGAGGGCGAGGTTATGCATGTGGGCGACCGCCTGGACTGCATGGTGAAGACCGCTGCCGCGCTGTCGGCAGTCGCGGAGGATCTTGTAGTGCTTCATCCGGGCGAAGGCGTGCTCGACGCGGGCCCGCACCCGCCGGTGCTCGGCGTTGTCTTCCTCCTCGCCGGGCAGCAGGTCCCGGCCGGGCCGTTTGCGGTGCGGGACGACGAGCCCGGTGTTGATGTAGGCGCCGTCGCCCAGCACGGTGACACCTTCGCAGTGCCGGGCCAGGCCGGAGTCCCGCCACGCCTTCGCGTCGGCGGTGTTGCCGGGCGCCGGCTGGGCCGCGGCGATCACCAGCTTCGTGTCGGCGTCGATGATGACCTGCACGTTCGCCGAGAACCGGTAGTTCCGTGAGGAGGCGCCGACGTTCCGGTCACGCACCGGCACCAACGTGCCGTCCACGATCCACAGCCGTTCGACGGCGTCGTCCGGGCGGGCGTCCTGCTCGATCGCGAGGAGAGGCCGCAGCCTCTGGATGACCCGGCATACGGTCGTCGGCGAGCATCCGAAGAGCGGCGCGAGCTGCCGCATGGTGAGGTTCGTGCGGTAGTAGACGGCCACCAGCAGCACCCGGTCCGCCAGCGGAAGGCACCACGGCCGACCACCACCAGGCCCGTTCCCACCCCGCTCACGGACCGCCCTCAGCAGTCGCTCGAACTGCCGCATCCGCAGACCCGTGAACGTCTCCACCCACAACGACTCAGCCCTCAACGCCCCACCCATACAGGGGAAAATGCCCAGACCGCGACCTTCTGCAACACGCTTTTAGTGCTGTAGACATCTGTCATTCACAGAAAAGCGGTGCCTCGACGTTGATGCAGGTGTCATTTCCAGCCCCACCGTCGGCTGAATCGTTGTCGTCGCCGCCATCAAGGGTGTCGTTACCATTTCCACCGAAAAGCTGATCAGCATGGCTTCTGCTGTCGAGCCTGTCGTCACCGTCGTCACCCCACATCTTATCGGCGGTGCTGCCGCTGTAGAGGTAGTCGTTGCCAGGCCCACCGTGCAGAGTCGGCTTAAGTTCGGTGAAGTTGTAGACCCGATCGTTCCCGTCTCCGGCATCAACATTGACCCTGAAGACATCGGCGTCCGCTGGGATGTTGATGTCCCTATTGCCGAGCGGACCCGTCACTTCATCGCCATCATCGTAGATGTGGACGATTCCGTGGCCGTCCTCGAATATTATGCCGTGGATGTAGATGACGTTGTCTTTACCCGGAGCTGCCTTGATCTGCAAGTAGTAGTTCAGGTCCCAATCGACGTGCGTTCCGGTGGGAACACGCTGACTGGCCGATGCGGATTGGGCTGCGAGGCCGGGAACAGCTGCTATCACCAACGCAGCAATAAAGGTGCGGGTGTATATGAAGAATCGACCCATCGAGAGACACCACCGACGGAAGGGGAAAATACGCTGGACGCCAGATGTGACCAACTCATCGGCGAGCGCAGGGCTATTCCGTAGTCTTCTGTACTTAAAGCGTCTCACCGCGCAGACGGCGCTGCATCCTGACGCAACTGGAACATGCCAGCCGCCCGAGCGAACCCCGACGCGGTCTTCGGAGGCCGTGGCCTGGTAGACGCGACGCTGTCAGTACCGACTGCGATCGTCGAAGCCATGACCACGGCCGCCCGAGAAGAAGCGGCCGCGCCAGCGGCGGTCGCCGAGCGGCTCGGCGCGCTCGCTCAGCGCGCTCCACACGGGCACGCGCACGGGCCCGGGAAACCAGCAGCGCGCAGCCGTAGCTGAGCGCTGTTGTTCGTGGCGCAGCAACCGACTGGGGAACGAAGAGCGGCCCTGGGAAAATTCGGGCTCTGACCGGAGTTCCGTGAATTGGCCCGTGGTCGCTTGTGGCGACCCCGCTGACGATGCGGCCATGCGGCCACGGCATCATGGCGCCGAAGCGTGATCGAGAGGGGTGCCATGACCAAGCACATCGTCCGTGACGAACCGGTTGGTCGGGCCCAGAACAACTACATCGCCCAAGCCGACCTGGCGCCGTTCGGGCTGGACGGTCAGGTGGAACAGCTGTGGCTGAAGCCCCTCAACGACGGCACTTTCTCCATAGCCTGCATCCCGTTCCAAACGTACGGACTCGCTCTCGGCGACCGTGTACGACTGTCAGCGAACGACCAGGTCAGCGAGGTCGTGGGGCGCTCTTCGCATCGTGTCCTGCGGATGCTCCTCATGCCCGACCAGACCCGAAGCAGTTGACAGAAACGATAAATCGGATCCGGACCACAGCCGATGCCACGGGCCTGCTGAGCGAGTGGAGCGGTGACCGCCACGTCGCCGTGGACATTCCACCGGAGGCGCATCCTTCGATGCTGTTCGACATCATGCAACGCGCGGTGTCCGAGAGCCGCGCCTTCTGGGAGTTGGCTGACGCCATGCCATTCTCCACCCAACCCTGAGCCGTCGCCCTGGACCTGGGGCACTCCCTTTCTCATGACTTTATGAGGATCCGAGTTCGAAGAAGCGTGAACGAGGCACGGCCGTACATGGCCCTCTTGAGCGTTTTAACCCTGTTGACATGGCCTTCGACGACGCCTGAGCTCAAGTCGAGGGTGAGGCCGGCGGTATCGGCGTCGAGGTCCTGACGGAGGAATCCTGCAAAGCCGCTGACCGGTTTCGGAGCATCCTTGTCGCCGGAGGTCGGGCAATGACCAAGTCCACCACGGCGACTTGGGCGCAGGTGCCGGGGTTGAGGAGTCCCGTCCCGTGGGCGGATCCTGGCCGGGCGCACCGGGCGGCTGTCGCATGGCATAACCGCGATGAGGAGCGGATGGGGCCTGCGTCCGAGCCGTTCCTTTCACGCTGCGGCGCTGCATCGAGCCGGACATCTCCGTGCTAAGGGCTGCCCGTAACTGCGGGAGCGTGAGGACCTGCCCCGGTTTCGCGGACATCAGAGGAAGAGAAGCGCGACGTCCTTCGCGACGCAGAGCCGCAGAGCCGCAGAGCCGCAGAACGACCGTCAGCTGTTGGGCCGCGTCGATGTGTGTCCGAGGGACGCCGACCTCATTCCGCCACTGCTCGACGATCGCCTCGAGCCGGGGCAGGAGCACAGCGCATTCGGTGGGCGAGAGCTCGCCTCCACCGTCGTCGGGGCGATCGAGGAGTGGTTCGAGCGAGGTGGAGACATCACTCCAGGGGCGTTCCCCACCGAAGCCCCACATCCCGTCGAGATCGAACCCCTCGGCTCGCGCCAGCTGCCGCCGGAACACGGCGAAGCCGCTGTAGGACCAGCCGACGTCGGGTCTGCTGGTGTCTCCGTCTCCCGGGAACAGAGTCAGCCCCACGTCGTTCTCCCTCAGATCGTCGAATAGGCAAAGGATCGGTCGGCACCAGAGACGTCTGCAACTGAGATGATCCAGCTGTGGCTGGTGTGATCACGGCGTCGGAGCCGTCTTGGATAGCCCCGTTCGCCGGGCTGAACCCGCACAACTTCGGCAAGCTCGTGACCGTCCTGCGGCGCGAGGGTGCGGATGCGGACCGCGAGGGCCGGCCGTGGAGCCTTCCGCTGGAGGACCGGGCACTGCTGGTGGCGGCCTACTGGCGCACGAACCTGACGATGCGGCAGCTCGCTCCGCTGTTCGGGGTGTCCAAGTCGGCGGCGGACCGCATCATCGACCACCTCGGGCCAATGCTCGCGCTTCAACCGCGCAAGCGGTTCGCCAAGGACACCGTGCTCATTGTGGACGGCACCCTGGTCCCCACCCGCGACCACGCCATCGCCGAGAGGTCGAAGAACTACCTGAAGACCTGGAAGATCCTCCGAGACTGCCGCCTCAAAGGCGACGGTGTGCACCACGCCATGCTCGGCATCGCCCGGATGCACAACCTCGCCCTCGCCGGATAGATCAGCGGCTCGTACGGCGGCCACCCCTGCCCAAGGCAATCGGGAGATCATTTACGGGACAGCCCTTAGGGAGAATGAAGCTCCGTTGGGGAGCGCGCGGGGAGAATCGACTGCCTAAATGGGCAGCATGATGAAAGCACCGGAAACAGGCATCACCGCAGGTTACCGTGCCTCATTGACCGATTCGCGCAGGTCAGCGCCCCGAGGGCGACAACTTCAAGAAGATCTCTTCTCCCTCACCGAAGAACCCACTGCCCTCCACACATGCATCAAGCCGCTTCCCAAAGGCCGGCATCCAGGATGCGAGCCGCCTTGGTGATGCTGCCCGGCATCAAGTGTCGATAGATTCGATACGTCTCCTCGATGGACTTGTGGCCCATCCATTCCGCCACGTCGGTGATGGGTATGCCGTTCCCGAGCGCGTTCGAGGCGAAGTAGTGCCGGAAGCTGTACATTGCCGACACCTGCCTCAGCAGGGAGGTCCTTGAAGAGCTTCTGCACACGACGGCGTTCCATCGGCTCCGTGTAGTACCCGCTCGGGCCACGCAGCAGGTAGCCCTCCTCTGTGGTTCCGTGCTGTTCCTCGTACCGCTCCAGCCCTTCCCGCACCGACCGTGGCAGCGGGACCTCCCTGAACTCACCAGCCTTGCGGTGCTTCAGCTTCGCCGGCTTGTGCGTGTTGGAGTGGATCTGCTCGTGCACCCTGTAGACGTCGTCCGCCACGATGTTTTTGACGTTCACCGCCCGGGCCTCACCGTTTCGCAGGCCGCATCCGACCATCATGATGATCTCAAGCGCGAGATCGTCGTCGGCGACAGTCAGCGCCTTCTTCACGTAGGTGAGGGACGGGATAACCACCTTCTCGCGAACGTATTCTGGTTCTTGGACGCCCTTTACCGGGTCGTCCGCCATGGCACCCTTGCCATAGGCGTCTCGCAAGATGGCCTTGAGAGTGCGGAATATGTTCACCTGGTTTCCGCGACCGACCTTGTCGGCCTCCAATTCGTCCAAGAAGCGCTCGACGACGATCGGCGTGATGGAGTTCAACTTTCGCGATCCGAGCCGAGGAACGATGTGCACATTGATCGAGCTGTCGACATGCTCGCCCGTGGAATACTCCGTCATCTTGCGCTGCCGGGGTCGCCATAGCTTCGCGTATTCCTCGACCGTCTGCTGACCGAGCTCGCGGCGGGCCTCGGCGACGGACGGCGCCGTGCTCTTCTTCTCTTTGTAGATCGCGGTCAGACGCTCGATGCCGTCATCCTGCGTCCCGAAACCGGACTCCTCGCGCTGCTTGCCCAGCGCGTCCCTGAAGCGAATCGTGTACGGGTGCGGGTGGGCTTGGCGCAGTCGCATTCCTTGAAGAAGGAGCCCATGCCGCGGGCGAGCTGTCGAGCCACGTGTAGAACCTTCCGAGCGGGAGCGAGGAACCATGCACAGGAGCTGCGCAGAGGCGGAAGGTCAGCAAGCGGAGCCAAGGCTGCGACGCATGCTGACCTTTTGCTGACCTGAGGGGCCTCTATCATGCCCCTGACCTGCACAGACGTCCAAATGCTAGATCTTGGACTTGAACAGGGTGCGAAGCACGGACAAACTCCCGATTCGTCTGCTCCCTGCCTGCTTATTGCAGGTCAAGGGCGGTCTTCGGAGACTACAACGATTCGCTTGTCCGGTCAGCTGTCCCCGGGTGTTTCAGGGCTCACACTGACCACTTGCTGACGGAGCATGGGGCTGGACGGGAAGGGTGAGGATCCTCTTACGGAACCGTGACGCGCCGCCCGTCGAACACCTCGCCGGGACCGAGGCGGCCTGGCTTCGGAACATGCGCGTACTTGTGACTGGAGGAGCGGGCTTCATCGGCTCGCACGTCGTCGCCGAGCTGATCGGACGCGGGCACGATCCGGTGGTCTTCGACATGACGGAGGACGGGAGGGACGTACGGGATGCCGCCGCCGTGCGGAATGCCCTGGCCGCGGTCGACGCGGTCTGTCACCAGGCGGCCAAGGTGGGCCTGGGCAAGGACTTCGGGGACGCATCCGGGTACGTGTCGGTCGACGGCTTCGGTACGGCGGTGCTGCTGGCCCGGATGGCGGAGGTGGGTGTGCGAGGGCTGCTGCTCGCCGGGGCGATGGTCGTCTACGGCGAGGGGCGGTACGAGTGTGCCGCGCACGGCGTGATCCGGCCCGGGCCGCGTGCCGAGGCAGATCTGAAGGCCGGTCGGTTCGAGCCGCGCTGTCCTGACTGTGGTACCGACCTGGCACCCGGTCCGGTCGCCGAGGACGCGCCGACGGACCCCCGGAACGTGTACGCCACCACCAAGCTCGCGCAGGAGCACCTCGCGTACTCGTGGGCTCGGGCGATCGACGGACGCGTGATCTCGCTGCGCCACCACGACGTCTACGAGCCGGGTATGCCCCGCGACACCCCGTACGCGGGCGTGGCCGCCCTGTTCCGTTCCGCGCTCGCGCGCGGCGAACCGCCGCGCGTCTTCGAAGACGGCGGACAGCGGCGGGACTTCGTCCACGTACGGGACGTGGCCTCGGCCAACGCGGTGGCGCTGGAGTGGTCCTGCAGCGAACCGTGCACCATCACGAGCGGCGGCCCCTCCCCCTCTCCCACACCGCGATCCGTGTCCCGCCGGAGCCCCGGACATCGAAAGGCTCGTCGGCCCGATGCCCGGAGACGTCGTGCCGTGCCATGAACGCCACGAGCTCCTTCACCCTCCCAAGCAGGAGCGACACATCGGCAGATCTACCCATCCGGGACGGGGCCTGGCAGCCGGTCACAGCCCGGGCGTGCGCGCTCGCGAGTGGGTGCCGAGGAGTTCTGCGAGGCCGCGGCGGGTGGCGGCGATGACGACGCGGTCTTCCGGACGGAGTACGTATCCGGGGTGGAGATCCCAGAGGAGCTGGGGCTGGTCGCCGTCGTGGTGTGAGGAGGCGAGGTCGGGGCGGCGGGTGGTGGGGGCGGCCGTGTCCAGGGCGAGGACGCGCCAGGCGCCGGGTCGGAAGGCGTCGGCGACGGTACGGCCGTCGAGTTGGGGGTGGCCGGCGACGAGGAGGGCGGCGAAGAGGAGGACTTTGCGTTCGACGGGGATGGCGCCGAGGATCTGGCGGCCCATCATCGCGCCGGCGAAGGCGGGTGCGGCGAGGTGGGTGACGCTACGGCTGCGGGTGAGGGCGTCGGGGTGGGCGGTGCGCAGGGTGCGGTAGACGGCGGTGGCGAAGTCGTCGTCGTACAGGCGTAGGGCGACGCGCAGGTCGGGTGTGACCGTACGGGCGTAGAGCGTGCCCTCCAGGTTGGTGGTGTCGGAGCTGGTGAGGGCGAGCAGGGCGTGGGCCCGGTGGATCTTGGCGGATTCCAGGACGCCGTCCTCGGTGACGTCGCCGAGGACGACAGGGATGCCGAGGCTGCGGGCGAGAGGGATACCGCGGGCGTCAGGGTCCTCTTCGACGCACACGACCGGGATGTCGAGGTCCCGCAGCTGGGCGAGGACACGGGTGCCGATCTTGCCGAGGCCGAGCAGGACGACGTGGCCGGACAGACCGCGGGGAGGCCGGCGTATGGCTCCGGCGCTCCGGAAGGTACCGAGAGCCTCCAGCGCGGCCGCGATGAGGAGGGGCAGCAAGGCGAGGCCGACGAGGCCGGTCAGGAGCTGGAGGATCTGGTGGGTGACCGATGCGTCGAGCGCGGGGTCGTTGATGGAGAACAGGTCGAGCAGCGTGATGTATGCGGCGTGCACGGGGTCGGCGTCGGTGAGCACGGTGGTGGTGAGGGTCAGGGCGAGCACGGAGGCGACGATGCCGGCGAGCGCCCACCGCAGGCGGCTGGAGAAGAGCTCGCGCAGCGGCGCCCCCCGGCGGGCCAAACGCCGTGGGGGCAGGGCGGGACCGGCGTATCGCACGGTCTCCAGGACGACGCTCCCGCGACCGGCGGCGCTCGCCACGGCCCGGTCGTCGGGCAGGAGGAGGGGGCCCTGCGGGCCGCTGGCCTCCGAGCCCTCGGCGCCCGCCGGGTCGGTGGTGGTGGACGACAGCAGGGCCAGGGTGCACAGGGCGGGGTCGGGTACCTCACCGCGTCCGGGCGGGGTGCGTTCGGCGGCGCGCAGGAGTACGCCGTCGGCCTGGACGACCTTGCTGGTGCCGGCGACGGCGGTGGCGGCGAGCGCGGGAGCGGCGGTATCCGCGTCGGAAAGGACGGTGGTGGAGGCGTCGAGGAGGGCTCGGTCGGTTCCGGGCGCGGTGAGGAGGGCGGCCTGGTCGAGGAGCTCTTCCAGGCGTTGGCCGAGTTTGCGGTTGTACATGCGGACCACGAGGCGCAGGCCGGGGCTGAGCCGGCGGGCGGCGAGGGCGGCGCGGAGGTTGGTCTCGTCGTCCTCGTAGAGCAGGGCGAGGGCCGCGGCCCGGTCCACACCGGCCCGCAGCAATGTGTCCTCGGTAGGCGAGGATGACACGACGTCACGCAGCGGCGGGGGCGTCCCGCCGAGCGTGTCCTCGGTGGCGGGTCCGCCGGACCGGCGCAGCAGCCGTGCCGCGCGGGACAGCACGGCGGGCTGCTCGCCCACCCGTTCCCCGTCCTGTTCGCCGGGTGCGACGAGGACGACCCGCTGGCGGTAGACGTCCCGCAATTCGGCGGCGAGCCGGCGGGCGAGCCCGTCGTCGCCGCAGACCACCATGTGGCCGCCGTCCCTTGGCTGTCCTGTCTCCTGGTGCGGTAGCGCGACCACGATTCCCCCGGTGTCGAGATGGCCCCGCCTGTTCACGCGGGCGGGTCAAGTGTCGGTCGTTGGCGCCTCGGTGTGGGATGTGTGCGGCGAACGAGGCGGGAGATCGGGGGGCGTGCCGGCGTGACGGGCCAGGTGACGGCGAGGACACCGGCGTCGATCCGCACCCAGGTCGGGGAGGGCTGCTGAGGAGATGGCTCATGGTCGGGTGCGGTGGAGGACGTACCGGCGGCTCAGGAAGCCGCCGCCCGCCACAGCTGCCGGCGCCCAGAACGCCAGGAAGGAGCCGAGGGTTCCGTCTCGGTCGTGCAGGACCACCATCAGTACGAAGGTGTAGGCGCCCAGAACGGCCAACGCCCGGACGTACACCCTTCAGGAACTCTCCAGTCCGCTGAACTGCACCCGGCCGGCGCCCTCTTCGGGCCCGGAGAGTCGCACCCGGCCGACCCGAGTGGTGCACGCCGCTCCGGTGACCAGGAACGCCCCAGCGAGGCCCGCGTCCACGAGCCGGGCGTGGACGCGGCGGGGCAGGGCACGCAGCGCCCGCCACTGGTTCGCCTTGTTGCGGGCGAAGCCCCTGTTGCGCAGTTCGACCGCGACGCTGCGGAAGAGCGTCGCCAGGTGCAGGGGCACCAGCAGGGCGAGCCCGATGCCGAGCAGCAGCCACTCGTCGGCGAAGGGAGGCAGGAGCGGCACGGCAGCCAGAACTGCGGCGAGCAATCCCACCCCGGAGAGAGCCGGTTGCATGCCCGCGTGAAGCTTGACTCTGGCTCTCACCGCGTCCCCCTCCCGTCGCGTTCTACTCGGTGATCTCGACCGGCGTGCCCGAGGCGGCCGGAGCGGGCGCGGGCTCAGCCATCGTCTTCTTCTGGGTGATGCCCTGGAGGAGAGAAGCCAGGTCGACTCCGGTGGTGGAGCTGAGAAGTTCCATGCCCTGAGCGACGTTGTCGGTCACGGTGCGGGTCAACTGGCTCGCGCCGTCGGTGGAGATGATGGTCATCTTGTCGACGGCGGCGAGGGGTTCGGCGGCCTTGGCGACGACCTGGGGCAGGACCTCGACCACCATCTGGAGGACGGCGGCGTCGCCGTACTGGGCGAACGCGTCGGCCTTCTTCCGCATGGCCTCGGCCTCGGCGGAGCCCTTGGCGGCGATGGCGGCGGCCTGGGCCTCGCCCTCGATGCGTACGGCGTCGGCGAGGGCCGCGCGGTGGGCCTTCTCGCCCTCACCGGTGAGGCGGGAGCGCTGGGCGTCGGCCTCGGCCTGCTTGACCAGGGCGATGCGGCGGGCCTCGGCCTCCTGCTCGGCCTGGTAGCGGGCGGCGTCGGCGGGCTTGCGGACCTGGGTGTCGAGCTGACGGTCGGTCAGCGCGGCCTGCCGCTCGGCGACCTTCTCCTGCTCGGTGAGGATCTGCTGCTGGCGGTCGGCCTCGGCGAGCGGTCCCGCCGCGTTCGCCTGTGCGGCGGCCTCGTCGGTCTGCGCCTTGATCTCGGCCTGCTTCAGGTAGAGGGTCCGCTGCGCGATGGCGATCTCCTCCTCCGCCTTCAGCCGGGCCTGCTCGGCTGCGCGGCGGGCCACGGCCTCCGCGATGTCGGCCTCCTGCTTGGCGCGGGCGGCCTCGGGACGGCCGAGGTCTTCGAGGTACGAGCCCTCTGTGGTGATGTCCTGGATCTGGAAGGCGTCCAGGACCAGGCCCTGCCCCGACAGGCTGGCCTCGGCCTCCTCCGCGACCTGACCCGCGAACGCGGCGCGGTCACGGATGATGTCCTCCACCGACATCCGGCCGACGATCGAGCGCAGCGCGCCGGACAGTACTTCCTGGGTGAAGCCGACGATGCCGTCCTGCTGCATCAGGAACCGCTGGGCGGCGGCCCGGATGGAGTCCTCGGTGCCGCCGACCTTGACGATCGCGACGCCCTCCAGGTTGGCCTTCACGCCGCGCAGGGTCACCGCGCCGCGGACGGCGACGGGGATGTGCCGGCTGGACAGGTCGAGCGTGAACTTCTGCTGCACGAACGGCACGACGAAGACACCGCCGCCGACCACGACCTTCTGGCCGCTGTTGTCGGTGAACACCCGCCCCGTGGCCGGATCGGTGGCCTGCTTGCCGCGCCGCCCGGTGATGATGAACGCCTCGCTGGGCCCGGCGACCTTGTAGCGCGTGACGACGACGAGGGCGAGCAGGACGACGAGTACGCCGATGCCCACCACAGCGGTGAGGACAGGGCCCATGGTGAAATCCCCTTGAGATCAGAGCTGGTTGGAAAAGCAGTCGTACGACAGGAGGTCAGCGCTCGACGGGGCGCACGGCGACGGAGGTGGGCGAGAGCACTGATTCGACCCAGACCTCGCCTCCCCGCCCGACGGGCGAGGTGCACTTCGCCGCGTACTTCACCGGCTGCCCGCCCAGATACAGCAGCACCTCGCCGTAGCCGTCGGCCGGGATCGCCGTGACCACGGATCCGGAACTGCCCCTCAGGTCCTCGCCCCGCGGTGCGGAGGCGGTGCTGTCCCGGAGCAACGCCCGGCTGAACCGCCAGGTCCCCCACCCCACGACGCCCCCCACGACCACTCCCGCACCGGTCGCGACCCCCGCCCCCGTTCCGGTGGTCCCGAGCACGATCGCCCCCGTGAAACCGAGGGCCGACACGAAACCGGCGATCACCGGCAACGACAGGAGCCCGTCAAGCCCCCCACCGACCGCGTCGAGGGCCCCCTCCAGCACCCCGTCGAAGACCAGGGTCAGGACGAGCAGCACGAGACCTACGATGCCGAGACCGAGAAACCAGCCCATGTACACCACCTCGCCCCGTGCCTTACTTCTCCCGTCGTAAGGGACGATGTCACGGCCCAGTACAGATGTTCACTGCCGTATCCCGGCAGTCTTTACGCGCTCTTAATGCCGTCCATGGGCACGCGAGAACTCGGAGACGAGAGAGGCGAGGTGCTCGGGTGACTCCTCAGGGAGGAGATGCCCCGCGCCGTCGAGAACGCGCAGTACGGTGCCGAGCCGCCGTTCGGCCACGGGTCCCAGGCGGCCCGGGGCCAGGAAGGCGTCGTGCGATCCGACCACCACCATGTTCGGCACGTTCCGGGCGCGTGCCAGGACTGCGGACGGCAACGGCGCGGGAGCGAGGCTGCTGTGACATGAGCTGCCCACAAGGGCCATCCATCGGCTGAGCTCCTCCGGTACGGCGGCACCGGGCGATGACATGTGCCGCAGAAGCCGCTCGGCGCGCGCCACCGTGGGGCGAAGCAGCCACGGCATCGTCGCGCCCATGACCGAAGCGTCGACGCGAAGCCGAACCAGCCCGGCGGACGAGACGAGTACACGGCCGGCGATCAGGTCGGATCCGGAGGCGAGGGCGATCGCGCCGCCGAGCGAATGGCCCACGACCACGGCCGGTTCGGACGTCACTTGTGCCAGCGTCTCGGTGAGCCACTGTCCGTACCAGTCCATGCGGCGCCGGCGAGGGCGCTCGCCGGAGCTGAGGCCGGGCTGGCCCGGCACGTCGAGGACGGTCAGGGGCCCGACCCGGGCCAGTGCCTTCGCGAAGCCCAGGGACACGGCCGCGTTCATGTTCGTCCCGGGTATCAGGACGATCGACTCATGCCCCACCCCTGGACCGGGCTCGGGTTGGATCACGCTCGTCAGGCCGGCGGAGGTCTCGACCCGCGTTCGGCGGTGAGGGACCGGCCAGTCGTCGAGGCGCTCCTCGCACCAGTCGCGAACCCGTACCCGCGCGGCCTCGCTGCGGTAGATCGACGACGGCATGGCCGCATCGTAGGCGGCATGCCGCCCCGGTCATAGACGCGCGGGTAGGGTTGCGGCCGTTCATTGACGCGTTGCTGACGCGTCGCCGGTACGAGAGACATGACCTCTCAGTACAGAAGGGGCGTCGTCACGGTGGTCACCGCCGCGCGTCAACGGGCGCGCTCGTTCTTCTCGGCGCATCCCGCCCGGACCGTCGTCCTCGGGTTCGCCGGGGTGGTGATGGTCGGCACGGTCCTGCTGATGCTGCCGCTCGCAGCGGAGGACGGTAGCGCCCCCAGCGCGCTGACCGCGCTGTTCACCTCGACCTCGGCCGTGTGCGTGACAGGGCTCGCGGTCGTGGACACCGGCACGTACTGGAGCGGCTTCGGCGAAGGCGTGATCCTCGCGCTGATCCAGGTCGGCGGCTTCGGCATCATGACCATGGCCTCCCTGCTCGCCCTACTGATGTCGGGGCGGTTGCGGCTGCGGATGCAGCTGACCGCACAGGCGGAGACCAAGAGCCTGGGCATCGGAGACGTACGCCGCGTCCTGCTCGGCGTCGCCGGCACCACGCTGATGGTCGAGCTCGCCGTGGGCGCCTTCCTCGCGCTGCGGTTCCGCTTCGGATACGGAGACGGCATCGGCGAAGCCGCCTATCTCGGCTTCTTCCACGCCGTCTCCGCGTTCAACAACGCCGGCTTCGGCCTCCACGCCGACAGCCTCACCCGCTACGCCCAGGACCCGTGGGTCACCCTGCCGATCGCCGTCGCCGTCATCCTGGGCGGCATCGGCTTCCCCGTGCTCCTGGAGATGCTGCGCCACCGCAACCGCGCCCGCACCACCGGCCGGAAGAACTGGACCCTGCACACCAAACTCACGGTCATCACCACCGTCGTACTGCTGGTGGTCGGCACGGTGCTCACCGGGCTCCTGGAGTGGACCAACCCGGCCACGCTCGGAGCGCACGACGTCTGGGGCAAGCTCCTCAACAGCTTCTTCCACTCAGCGATGAGCCGCACCGCGGGCTTCAACTCCCTCGACATCGGTGCCATGCAGGCCTCGACCCTCCTGATGACGTGCATGCTGATGTTCATCGGCGGCGGCAGCGCCGGAACGGCCGGCGGCATCAAGGTCACCACCTTCGCCGTCCTGGCCGCCGCGATCCTCGCCGAGGTCCGCGGCGAGCCGAACTCCGCCGTGCTGGGCCGCCGCCTCGGCCCGCATGTGCTGCGCCAAGCCCTTACGGTGGCGCTCCTGGGCGTGGGGCTGGTCATGAGTGCCACGCTCGCCCTGCTCTCGGTGAGCAAGGCGTCGTTCGAGGCGGTGCTGTTCGAGACCGTCTCGGCCTTCGCAACGGTAGGCCTGTCGACCGGCATCACCGCCGACCTGCCGGCGGTCGGACAGCTCATCCTGGTCGTCCTGATGTTCATCGGCCGTATCGGCCCGATCACCCTGGTCTCCGCGCTCGCTTTGCGCGAGCGCACACGACGGTACGAACTGCCCGAGGAGCGACCCGTCATTGGCTAACTACCTTCGCAACCTGAGCAAGCGCCGCCGTCAGCGGCTCACCGAACAGCACCGGCCCGCCGGAGACCAGCGCGTCGCCGTCATCGGCCTCGGCCGCTTCGGCAGCTCGCTGGCCAACGAGCTGATGCGCCGGGGCTGGGACGTCCTGGGCATCGACACCGACGCCCGCCTCGTCCAGAAGTACAGCGACGGCCTCACCCACGCCGCCGTCGCCGACTCCACCGACCCCGAGGTACTCAACCAGCTCGGCGTCCACGAGTTCTCCAGCGCCGTCGTCGGCATCGGCAGCGACATCGAGGCGAGCATCCTCGTCAGCTCCAACCTCCTCGAAGCCGGCGTCCCCAACATCTGGGCCAAGGCCATCAGCCGCCAGCACGGCAAGATCCTCGAACGCCTCGGCGTGCACCACGTCGTCCTGCCGGAACACGAGATGGGCGAACGCGTCGCCCACCTCGTCACCGGCCGCATGCTCGACTTCATCGAATTCGACGACGACTACGCCCTCGTCAAGACCGTCGCTCCCAGGGTCGCCACCGGGCAACCCCTGGGCCAGTCCAGAGTCCGCAGCGAGTACGGCGTCACCGTCGTCGGCATCAAGCGCCCCGGCGAAGACTTCACCTACGCCACCGCCGACACGATCGTCGAGAAGGGCGACATCATCGTCGTCACCGGCAAGACCGGCGCAGTGGAGACCTTCACCGACCTCCCCTGAGGACTAGGATCAGCCATCGGTGAGCCGGGAAGTCTGGTCGGCACAGTCTTCCGCCTGCCATGGAGCTCCCGCTATGCCGCTCACTCCTGTCGTGCTCGCCCTGTGGGCACTCGCCTTCCTCACGCTCAACACCGTCGTCAGCGTGCGGGTCTGGCGGATCAACGATCTACCGCGCTGGAGACGGGCCCTGCCCGGGCTCCTGCTGTGCGCCGGGCTCGCGGCCAGCCTCAGCCGGGCCACCGGAACCACCATCGTCGCCGAAACGCTCGCCTTCCCCCTCCACCTGGCCACCGCGGGCATCGGCCTGTTCGAGCTCCGCCGCCACCGGACGCGTTCCTCCCGCCCCGACGGCGCAGGGGCCGTCGCACGAGCGCCTGGGCAAGCTGGACACTGCTGATCGGCGGAGCGGCACTGCTCCTGACGCCGAGCATCGCGGTCCTGCTGGGCTGGCGGCCGAGCCGCCTCGCCCGGCCCGGCGCCCCGGCACGCCTGCTCGGTGCCGCCGGGGTCACGCTGTACGGAGCCGTGCTGACCAACGAGGTGGCACGGCTGGCCGATGCGCCAAGCGGCGTACTGAAGGTGTGCTCCTACATCGCCCTGGGTCTCATCGGCTGCTCCATCGCCCTCGTGATCCTCTACGACTTCCTGGCAGGACCGTCCCGGCGGAGAAGCCGGTGATGCGCCGAACGACTGGACGACGTGTGGACCAGCCGCTCAACGTGGCGCCCTGACGGAGACCGCTACGGCAGCGGTGAACGCGAGCGCCAGCGCGCCGATCCCGCACAGCGGAGACTGCAGCTGAGGCAACAGGTACATCAGGCTTCCGGCGGCCGTAAGTACCGAGCCGCCGGCCAGGAGCGGGGCGGACGGGCCGGTATGCGGTTCGCGTCGCACGGGCTGCGGCATACGGCTCTCTCCTTCGGTCGAGGCCAAGCGTACGGAGCCGTCGTCACGCCTGCGGGGACTTCGCCACGCCAGGCGCCCCGGGGCAAGCGCGTCGCAGTTTTCAGGCGCTGGGACGCCGCGCGTCGTACTGGTCCCGCCACGTGTCGATCAGCGCGGCCATTTCCCTCTGCATGAAGGCGTAGAAGTCCTGCATCTCGTCGAGCCGTCGCCCAGCGGTGCTTTCCCGCCCCGCTGCCTTGATGCCCTCGGCCGCGGCGTCGCCCATGGTGGCCAGCAATACGTTCTGGCTGCCCATCAGAGTGGCCCAGGCGTGCTCGCGGAACCGGTAGTGGTCCCGGCGGCTGCCCGGGGCCGGTACGCGTTCGACCATGCCAGTAGGGATGAGTTGCTTGACGGCCCCTGAGACTGCGCCTGAGCTGATCTGCAGGACCTCGCAGAGGTCCGAGGCCGTCATCGTGTCGTCCTGGCTGAACAGCAGCGCGGTCATCACGCGGGCCGTGGACTTCTGCATCCCGCCCTCGGCAAGGGTGAGCGCAAGCCTCTCGGCCGCTTCGCGCAGCCGTACATCCGTCTCGTCCATTCTTCCTCCTCCACGCAGGCCACCCCAGCATAGTCAGCTCTCTCAATACTCAGACCGTTTACAGATCTCTGAATGCTCGATACGTTCGGAGTTATGGAGAACGCGATCGAGCTCCACGAGCTCACCAAGACGTACGGCGCCCGGCGAGGCCTGGCCGGCCTGACGCTCGAGGTACGGACCGGCGAGGTCTTCGGCTTCCTCGGCCCCAACGGCGCGGGCAAGTCAACAACCATCCGCCTCCTGCTGGACCTGATCCGGCCCACCAGCGGCACGGCTACGGTTCTGGGGTTGTCGCCGCGTGCGCAGGGAACGGAGCTGCGGGGGCGGGTGGGGTACCTGGCAGGCGACTTCGTCTGCGACGGGCGCCAGAACGTCCGCGGATACCTCCGCTTCCTCGGCGCGCTGCGCGGAGGCGTGCCACAGCAGCGCATCGACGACCTCGCTGGCCGTCTCGGCCTGGACCAGAGCACCCGCATCCGGAAGCTGTCCAAGGGCAACAGGCAGAAGGTGGGCCTTGTTCAGGCGTTCATGCACCGGCCCGAGCTACTCGTCCTGGACGAGCCGACCTCCGGGCTCGACCCCTTGGTGCAGCAGACGTTCCTCGACCTTGTCAGTGAGACGGTTGCGGACGGGCGGACGGTCTTCATGTCCAGTCACGTGATGAGCGAAGTCGAAGCGGTCGCCGACCGGGTCGGCATCATCCGCGACGGTCGGCTCGCCGCCCTCGACACGGTGGCCGGCCTGCGGGCCGGGGCCGTCAGGGACGTCGAGGTCACCTTCGGTACGCCGGTACCTCCGCACGCGTTCGCCGACCTGCCCGGTGCCGACCGGCTGCACCTCGACACCAGCCGCACCACTCTGAGCGGCCAGGTGATCGGCAGCCCCGACGCCCTGATCAAGGCGCTCGCCGACTACCCGGTGACCGGCCTGCGTGCGACCGAACCCGCCCTTGAGGAGGTCTTCCACTCCTACTACGCCGGTGCGGAGGCAGCCCCCCGAACCTCTCCTTCCACCGCGGCCTGAGCTGTCCGCGCACACCGGAAAGGCCCTTCATGAACACCGCCGTCTTCACCAAGTCCCTCACTGACAGCCGCCGCGCACTCGCCGGCTGGGCGCTCGGAACCGCTGCTGTCGGCATGACCTATGCGAGCACCTACCCCTCGCAACGGGACAACACCGCGAGCCTCCCCGAGGCACTGCGCGAGGCCTTGCACGTCGACGCCACAGCGGCCGGCTACCTGCATGCCAGCGTCTTCGGGGTCATCCTGCCGCTCCTCGCCATGATCTACGGAGTCGCCACCGGCTCCCGAGCCCTCGCCGGAGAAGAAGAGTCCGGTCGGCTCGACCTGCTCCTGGCCCATCCCGTGACCCGAACCAGCCTCGCTCTCCAGCGATTCTGCGCGCTGACCGCGGGCGCGGGTGTGATCTCGCTGCTCGTCTGGCTGGCCATGCTGGCCATCCGAGACAGCGCCGGGCTCCACAGCGTCACCCCGGTCGAGTTCCTGGCCCAGTGCGTCAACCTGGCGCTTCTCGCCATCGTCTTCGGTGCCCTCGCCCTCGGACTAGGCGCCGCCGTCGGCCGCCGGGCCGTTGTCCTGACCACCACCGCGATCATCGGCGTGCTCTCCTACACCGCGCACGCGCTCGTCGGCCAGATCGGCGCGGGCTGGCTCGCGCATGCCTCCCCGTTCCACTACTACATCGGCGGTGAGCCGCTGAAGAACGGAATCCAATGGGGGGACGGCGCGATCCTGTCCCTGACCGCCGTCGTCCTCCTGGTGCTTGGTGTCATCCGCTTCAACCGCCGTGACATCGGCTGACGCAGCCGTCACAGGGGCTGGTCGGGCCAGTCCAGGAGTCGGGCGCCCACGACGGCGGTCTGGAGGGTGTAGCGCTGGACGGGATCGCCGGGGTCTGCGCCGGTCAGGCGGTGGATACGGTCCAGGCGGTACGTCATCGCCCGCACGCTGAGGCTCAGGCTGCGGGCCGCCTGGGCGGTGACGCAGCCGGTGTCGAAGTACGCGGTGAGGGTGTCCAGGAGCGGCTTCGGGCCGCCGCGTGCCTGCTGCAGCGGGCCGAGGACGGTGCGGACGAGGTCGGCCATGGCCTGCCGGTCGCGGGTGAGTACGGGATAGACCAGGAGATCCACGGCATACAGGACGGGGTCGTCGAGGTTCATGCGGGCGGCGAGGTCGAGGGCGTTGAGGGCTTCCTCGTAGGAGTGGACGACGCCGCCGGCGCCCGGGTGCGGTCGCCCGACGGCGACCTGGCCGCCGTCGGTGGCGGCGTGTGCCTGCTTGGCGAAGTGGGCGAGCACGTCGGGCTCGTCAGCCGGCGCGACGCAGATCAGGCGGCCGTCCTTGGTGGTGAGCAGGATGCGGCGGTTGCCGAAGCGGGCGGCGAGCGAGGACTCGACGGTACGGGCCACCTCGTAGCCATCGCCGTATGGTTCCCGTCCCTGGGCGACGGCCACGGCGTGGGCGTGGGACAGCAGCAGTCCGAAGCGTTCGGCTCGCTCCGCCAGGCGGCCGAGATCGCTCCGGCCGTAGAGCAGGTCGTCGATGAACTCACGCCTGGCGGCCTCTTCCTGTCGCATGGCCACGCGCTGGGCTCTCTCGTGGCCTTCGGCGAAGGCGTCGACGGCCTGCTCGACGGCGGCGAGGAGGTGGTCGGCGGCGGCCTGCGGCAGGCCGGGGCGAACCCGTTGTGCGGCGGAAAGGTGGGCGCGGACGACGGCCCGCAGCCCGATGCCGGCCTCGGCGGCCCGCTCCCCCCGGGAGCGCAGGGCTTCGCGTTCTTCGCGGGTGAGTGTGCGGCGGGTCGTGCACACGCCCGCCAGGATCTCGGCGTACCCGTCCAGGTACTCCTCGGCCGGCTGCCTCTCCGTCACTGCCCCTCCCGGATTCCTGACGAGTTCGCGACATGCGGGGACCAAGACTGGCACGCCACCGGCAGGGGCTCGCCACCGGCATCAAGAAGGCGTCAAAGACTGCCCGGTTACGGCAATGCCGAGCGGAGAACTCCTCCTCCATGATGGTGAGGCGAAAGGACATGGGCGCGGACCCGATGCCGGGACCCAGAAATCTGCGACACGTTGGGGGGGAGAGCCATGGGAGAGTTCCTGCTTGCCGCCTTCGGCTTCCCCACGCTGCTGTTCAGCGCGGCCCTTGTCGTCGCGGCGGGGTTCTGGTTCCTCGTGCTGTGCGGTGCCGCGGAGAGCGGCGGCTTCGACTCCGACGTGTTCACGCAGGCGCTGCGCCTCGGCCGGGTCCCCGTCTCGGTGGCGGCCACCGTGTTCACCGCGGCCGGCTGGCTTCTGGCCCTTGCCGGATCCGTACTCCTTGATCGTGCGGACCTGGCCCGCTCCTCGTCCTCCCTGCTCTCGCCCGCCGTACTGGTGCTCGCCTCCGTCGCCTCCTGGTGGCTGACCCGATGCCTCGTACAGCCGCTGGCGAAGCTGTTCCCTGATGAACCCGGGTCGTCCCGGCAGGGCCTCCCCGATCCGGCGGTGCCGCTCGAACGGCACCGCGATCGGCGAGAAGCTGAAGGCGGAGGCCGAGGGGCTCAACCAGAAGGCGATCGCCGTGGCCGCGTTCGACGAGGCGTCCCGTACTCACGAGGAGTACCGGCTGCGCCTGGAGGCGGAGAAGGAGATCCGGCTCGCCGGGCTCGACGTGCAGCGCCAGGTCGCCGAGGCGCAGGCCACCGTGCTGGCGACCGGTCTGGAGCACGCCGACATCAGCATCGTCGGCGGGGAGTCGGTCTTCCTCGACCGCCTGGTCCAGTCGATCGCCCTCGGGAAGTCCGTGGACGGGTTCATGGACCACAGCCGGACCGCGCAGACGCTCGCCGGCCCTTGGCTGAACGGGTCGGGCGCCTTCACGGAGGACCTGACGAAAGTGCTCGGCTCTCTGTCCACCGGCGACGTGCAGAACCTCAGCGTGTCCGCGCTGCTTGCGAAGGTCATGAAGTCGGGGGTCCTGGACGTGACAGCTCCGGCATCCCCGGCCGACACCGAGGCGCAGGCGCTGAACGGCGCCGCCAAGAGCTGACCGCCCACGGGGGGAGCGGTCACAGCGGGTCCGGTGCCGGAAAACGGGGGAGTTACCGGCACCGGACCCGTATCCACCACGGTACAAGGAGCGGAACAAGATGAGCACCGGAATCGACGAGGACACGTACGCGGTGCTCCGCGACCGCCTCATCGCCCAGGCAGGCGAGCTGGCCCTGCGCGCCGAGGCCCTCAACGAGGCCCGGATCGCGGAGTTCGGTTCGGGCGAGCTGACCCTCACCGGCACCGACCGCATCCGCACACAGCACAGCGGCCTGCCCCGGGACCTCGTCGCCGTCGGTGACGACGTCCTGCTCTTCGGCCTTCACCCTTCGCCCGCGGGGCATACCGAGATCCCGGTCCCCGATGTCTTCACGCTGTACGACCGTGACCTGAACCCGCTGCCCGACGGCGCGGTTCCCGGCCTCCTCGACGACCCGGAGTTCGTACGGGAGTTCACCGCCCTGCACCGCTACTTCCGGGGCACGCGCCTGCTGCGGATCCGCCGTCTGGAGGGTCGTCTCCTCGCCGTCTTCCGGACCGGGGAACAGGCCGACGACCTCCGCGTCCTGCGCTGGTCCGTAGGGCCGTCGGGCGAGACTCGGTTCCTCGACGCCCAGGGTGAGCGCGACCACGTCTTCCCTTCCTCCCACGACGTCGACTGGATCGAGACGACCCGCGACGACCACGTCCTGGGCCGCCACCCGCACGTCTCGCTCGACAGCCGCCTGTTCGTCTCCACGGTCGGCGGAGCGTTGACGGTGAAGACGGAGAACGACATCGAGACCGGCGAAGGCATCCACACCGAGCCGGTCGACGAGCCCCTGCAGTCCCTGGCCGACGCGGAGGTCGCGTACGCGACGGTCGGCGCCCTGATCCTGGTGCGCGTCCGCCCGTACAAGGAGGAGACCCGGAGGTATCTCGTCTTCAACACCCTGACCGGGACCGTCGTCAGGCTCGACGGCATCGGACAGGCGTGTCTGCGGCTGCCCGAGGACGAGGGGATCGTGTTTCCCGGCGGCTACTGCCTCGCCTCCGGCACGGTGAAGACCTTCGACACCCGAGGCACGGGCTCGGCGGGGTCGGTGTTCGAGCGGGCGATCCGGTCACCCAACGGCGAGGACATCCTCTTCGTCTTCCACGACCAGGAGGCCGGACGTACCCTCCTCCTCCCCTACAACCTGATCCGCAAGGAGATCGCCAACCCGGTCTCCTGCCGCGGCTACGCGCTCCTCGACGACGGGACGATCGTCGTCCTGCGTCCCGAGGACGGTGAGCCCGGACGGGTCCACCCGGTGCAGATCTGGCGGAGCCCGTACGTCTCCGACACCCACGCCACAGCCGTGGGGAACGGTCCGCTGGCCCGCATCGGCAACGCGGACCTCGTCCGAGGGATCGCCGACTGCCTGTCGATCGCCCGTCAGGCCACAGCGCTGACGCCCGCGGGCGGGGTGTACGAGGCGCTCGTCACCGCCTGCGTGCGCGCGGCCGACCTCCACCACTGGCTGGGAGAGCCGGAAGCCGGAGACCTGCGCGCTCCGCTGACCGAACTGCGGGCCACCGCCGCGCAGGTCCTCGACGAGTTCGAGACCGTCACGGCCCTCACCCGGCAGGCCGCCGAGGCACTCGCGGAGTCCGCCCAGAAGATCAGCAGACTCGTCCGGCGCGTCCGGGGCGAGGCGCCCGCAACGGCCGAGGAGTGGATCTCCCGGATCACCGAACTCCGCCAGGCACAAGGCCACCTGCTGACCCTCGCTGGTCCGAGGTCACCACCGCCTACCTGCGCACCCAGGCACTCGGTGGCTCCGGAGACGATCCGCTGAGCAGGGCGGTCGCCGCCCTCGGTCTCCTCGCCGACCGCATCACGGCCGTGGAAGCGGCGATCACCCGGGCGACGGACCCGCGTCATCTGCTCGCCCGTCCGGTAGGAAGGCACGCGGCAGGACCGGCAGAAGCTTCCGGCTAGGCGGCGTGAGGTGCCTGCTGCTCCATGCGTTGCTGCATGTGTCCGAAGAACTCCTCCGGCCGCGTCACGCCGGCCGTCACGCGGGCGAACTCGTCTTGTGCCGAATGGCTCCGGGACACGGCCAAGAGGAGTTCCTGCATCTCGGGTGGTGGTGGTTCCAGCGTCGCGAAGTCTGCCGTGAACTCGTACATGCTCATGACTCCGGAGTCCCTGGTCTCCTGGCTGTCACGCATTGCTTCGTCGAAAGGCCGGCGGCCGGCGAGTACGTCGTCGAGCGCTGCGGTGCACCGCTCCGCGTCCCGGAAGGCGTCCTGGATGCCCTGGGCGGTGATGGGGTCCTTCAGATACCCGGCGTCTCCGACGAGGATCCAGCCGGGTCCGTAAGGTGTGCGGAAGTAGTTGGGGATGGCCATGCCGACGAACCGCTCGGCCCGGGTGGCCTTCGAGACCCGTTCGGCGAAGGCCGGTGCGCGGGCCAGTGTGGCGTGGTAGTTGCCTTCGATGTCGCTGCGGTTGGCCTCGAAGTCGCGCATGGGCCAGGCGGAGATGACCATCGTCAGGTCGTCGTTGGTGGGCCATGCGGCGAAGGCGCGGTCTTCACGGTCGAACGCCTCGAACTGCCCGTACATCGGCAGGCCGGCCCAGTAGGTGTAGTAGTACGCGTTGATCTTCGGCTTCTCCGCGTAGGCCGTGGCGGCCGTCGCCTTCGCGACGGTCGAGTGGAGTCCGTCGGCGCCGACGACGATCCGTGCGTGGTCGGTCGAGGTCGTACCGTCCTTGCCGTGCCCCTTGATTCCGGTGACCGTCCCGCCGTCGAACAGGATCTCCTCGACGGTGAACCCCTCTCGGACCTCGGCGCCCGACTCCGCTGCGGCGTCGACCAGGATCTTGTCCAGGACCGTGCGGCGCGGGGCGTAGGAGACGTCGAAGCCCTCCCCGGCAGGGGACCCGGCGATGACGAAGGGGCCCAGGTCGAACGCGTACATGTCGATGGCGGGGCAGCCCGTGCCGATCACCTGGTCCAGCAGTCCCCAGCGTTGGAGCGCGGCCAGGCCGGGCGGATGGATCAGATGGGTGGAGATCGTGTCGCTCGGGAACGTCGCCCGGTCGACGAGCAGGACCCGGTGACCGAGGCGGGCCAGAAGCATGGCGGTCGGGGCCCCCGCACACCGTGCGCCGACGACGATCACGTCGTAACCCTGGGTTCCTGCACCGGACACGCCGGCCGTGCTGGTCATGGACCTCACCTGCCGATCGAGCACACCGCTCGAAGGACCGTATGCGGGCAGACGGGGTGTCTGTCGCAGGCGCGGTGCGTCACTTCCACGCTAGACCAGGCTCGCGCGCCGTTCCCGTCGAGCCGTGTACGGCTGCCTGCAGCCGACCCTGGGGAACAGGGGTGTCACGTCCTCAAGCTCCTGGCTTGCGGAGAGAAGTGCACCGCGCCACCCCTCTCCGCGCCGCAGCAGGGCCAGCGAGGTGACCTACCCCGGCCTCGACACGGACTACGGCGCGGACACCGACCAGGAGCCGGTGAAGACCACCGTCTGGCCGTGTCCCCCGGCGGCCCGGCTCCCGAAGGGCCCTGCCCCCACCTCGCGCCGTGGTGGGGCAGGGCCCCTCACCCTGTTCCAGCAGACGAGAGAGGCCCTGGCGAGACCCCCGAGTGCCCGATAGGGTGTAAAGAACGCATCAAGATCTGATGCTGGTGTGCCGGGAAGTCTGGTCGGCGTCCGAGGGGCCTGTGTGCCCATCCGTCGACGTGCCCCGGAGGCCGCTCCCCCGTCCCGCTCGGAATCGCCGTCTGGGCGCTGATGTACAACTCCGGCGTCCACGCCACCGTCGCGGGCGTCGCCATGGGCCTCATCCTGCGCACCACCCGCGACAAGGGAGAGGCACGGTCCCCGGCCGGCCGCGTCTCCCACCTCGTACACCCCTTCTCCGCCGGTGTCGCCGTGCCCCTCTTCGCACTCTTCGCGGCCGGCGTGAGCGTGTCCGGGAAGGCCCTCGCTCAGGTCTTCACGGACCCCGAGCCGCTGGCGGTCTTCGTCGGCCTGGTCGCCGGCAAGATCCTCGGGGTCTTCCTCGGCACCTACCTGGCCGCCCGCTTCACCCGAGCCCAGCTCAACCCTGATCTCGCCTGGGCCGACGTCCTCGGCCTCGCGGTCCTCGCCGGCATAGGCTTCACCGTCGCCCTGCTGCTCGGCGAACTCTCCTTCACCGACCCCGGCCTCATCGAACACGTGAAGGCCGCCGTCCTCCTCGGCTCCCTGGCCGCCGCGGCTCTCGCCGCGATCCTGCTCCGTCGCCGCAACCGCGTCTACAAGCGCCTTTACGAGGAAGAGGAACGCGACGAGGACGCCGACGGCCTCCCCGACATCTACCAGACCGAGACCACGAACGGCGGCCGGTGACTCTCCAAGGCGTGATCCCCGCGATTCTCGGCACGGCCGTCGTCCTGGCCATCCTGGCCATCCGTACCGCCCTGAAAGAGATGCGCGAACCGGGGAGCGCGCAGCACGAGTGGACGTTCCTCCACGACCGGCACTCCCTGACCGTGGCACTCGCATCGGCTACGGGACTCGGCGCGCTCGCCTGGACGCTCACGGGCCCGGCAGCCGTCCCCTGGGCCGTTCTCGCCGGCCTTCTGGTGGGCCGGGTCTTCAGCTGGAGAAAGTGACACGTCGAGTTTCATGCCCTGTGGCTCGTGCTGTGCACGGCGGTCCTCGTCCCCTCGGCCTGGTCGTCCTCAGAGGGTGGTCGCCGCGCCGGTCACCCGCCACGAGCGCACACGCCACGCAGGCGCGCGAAACCAACCGGCCCACGCGGCGACCCCGACGGCAGCCTGCTGCGGCGTGGTCACCTCTGGGTTCCCTTAACACTCGCCGTCGGCGCTCAATCGCCGGACGGGCGCCCCCGGCCCGGCACCTGGGCCGCCCTCGCAGCCTCGGCCTCGGCCTTCGCGTCACTCACCACAGCGTCGGTCCGCTTCGCGACCTCATCAGCCGCCGCGGCAGCGTCGAGCGAAAACGGCGAGCCTGCCTCGAGCTCCGGAGCCCCGCCTTCGTCCGACGCGCCGTCGGCATCGGTAGTGGTTGCTTCCTCCGGTTGCACGGATGCGAGAAGGCCCATCTTGCGGCTGCTCGGCGACGGCGGCGACACCAGTAGTACGGCCACCGGCTGCGTGATGGCAGCCGCCGATTTCGAGGTGCTGGACCGGGGAACCGGATCGCGGTCGGCCCGGCGGCGACCTCCGTCACCTGGCCGGGCGTGGCCGGTGCCGAGATGGACGCCTCGCTGCCGCACCGCGGCGGTAGGGCGACCGGACAGGCGCCGGACGGGCAGAAGTCCGGGTCAGGTGAGTCTCAGCGACTGCTCCACGTGCCGGCGCCCCCGGGTGTCGAGGGGCTTCATCACGCAGAGGCGGATGCCGCCGGCCCGCGTGGTCGATACCCAGAGCCCGGATTCCCGAAGGCGCGCGGACCAGGCCCGTGCGTCGCCCGGTGCGCCGGGGGTGAGATTCAGGACCGCCAGGTCGGGTGCGTACGGGCTCGTCGGTCCCGGCGCGACCGTCCCGAGCGGGACGGTGAACGCCTCGTGCAGGTGGCGCGCGGTGTCCAGGCAGCCGGCGAGCAGCGTTCCGTACCCGCCGGTGTGCAGTCCGCCGAGCCGGTGGGCGGCCCACACGGCCGCTGCGGCCGCCCCTGGGCGGGCGCCTTCGAGGGTGTACGGGGCGAAGGGGAGCCCGCCGTCCGGCCGCGGCTCGCCGAAGCAGCCGTCGCGGGCGGCCACGACGGCGAGGGCTCGCCGGTCCCGGACGACCAACGCCCCGGCCGGGTAGGGCGCCTGACCGCACTTGTGCGGGTCCACGGTCACCGAATCGGCGTACGGCAACGCCCGGAGGGCCGAGGCCACCTCGGGCTTCAGCGTCGGCGCGTCCGTGTCCTCCACGTCGAGAACCGTGCGGAAGTAGCCCCCGTACGCAGCGTCGACGTGGATGGGGAACCCCGCCCCGAACCGGCGCTCGCACGCGGTGCGGAGCTGGAGGACACCCGCCAGGTCGTCGACGGCTCCCTCCGTCGTCGTGCCGACCGTGCAGACCACGGCGGCGATGGGCCGTCCGGCCACGATGAGCCGCTCGACCCGGGCCCGGAGGTCGGCGAGGTCCATGCGGTGGTTCCGGTCGACGCCGACCGGCTCGACGCGGTCTTCGGCGAAGCCCAGCAGGTCGGCGGCCTTGGTCCACGCGTAGTGTGCGGTGCGGCCGACGAGGAGTGCCGCGTCCCCGACAGGCGCACGGAGCCGTCGTACCTCGTCCAGTGCGTCTCGCGCCGCCAGCCGCTCGACGAGGTCCAGAAGGAACGGCACCGGAAGGTTGGCCAGACGGGCGGGGGACACGTCCGCGAGGACGTCACGGCCCGCCGGGTGGCGTGCGGCGGCGGGCGCGAGCGCGGTCAGGTTGCGGGCGATCCACAGCGCCTCGTACCCGGCGGCGTGCGCCCCCGAGCACAGATGGGCCCAGCCGGTGCCCGGCGCGTGCCCCACCAGCCGACACAGGTCGTCCGCGACCTCGTACTCCAGCTCGGTGGTCACGGGTGAGGTCTCGGGCGCGATGTTGTTGGGGTTGTAGAGCAAGGCGCACAGATAGGCGAGCGTGACGGCTACCGGGGTGTCCCCCGTCATATGAGCGAGATAGCCCGGCGCGGGCCAGGGCGTCGACCGCTCGGCCATGCGGCGGGAGAGTGTCCGCAGCAGCCCCCTTGCCTCCGCGTCGGTGTGGACGGGGGCGCCGCCGCTGGACCGGCGCCAGCGCAGGTAGTCCCGGACCAGCTCGCCCGCGATCCGTTCCGTCACCGCAGGATGTGGGCGGCGATGCGGTCGTGCGCCAACTCCAGCTGGTCCCAGGCTCGTTCGCAGACTCGCATCAGCTCAGGAAACTCTTCGGCCGACAGCGTACGCAGGTGATCGCGGCCGAGGGCGCTGTGGTCCTCGTCCACGGCGGCGTGCAGGTCGAAGTAGGAGTCCTCGGGGTTCCCGGCGTGGGGGAACGCGACGCGCGTGCGGTTGCCGAAGATCTCGCAGCTGGACTCCACGACCAGGTGGACGATGACAATCCTGGCCGCTTCGCCCGAGCCGAGCATCTGGCTGACGAACCAGTTCCCTGCCGCCTCCAGGATCGGGTCGTACACCTCCTCCGTGACGCCGTGGCGCTCGCGCAGCAGGACGTCGTGCCCGAACTCCTCGCGCAGGTGTCCGGCGTAGCGCTCGATCAGCCGTGGGTCGGTGCAGAAGGCCTGGCGTGCGTAGAGCATGCGCTGGAAGGCGCGGGACCAGACGTAGAGGGCGGAGAGGAATCGAGCCCGGGCGGCGGGGTCGCGTGCGACGGTACCGTCGTCGAAGGGCTCGAAGAGCCGGTGGGAGGAGTAGTGGCGCAGCCGTTCGGAGTTGAGTCGTTCCAGCTCCTCGTACCCCGTCGACAGCTGCTCTGTCCCCGCGAAGCGGACCCGGGCGTGCCGCTCGTCCTCGTACAGCCCCGCTCCCTCGAACTGTACGGACAGCCCGTGGAAGACCTCTCCCGGCCCGGTCTCGAACCCGTGCCGGGAGCCCGCCGGTACGCAGACGGTGTCGCCTTCCCGCAGGAGTTGCTCCTGGTCGCCGATCAGACGGACGCTGCCTCGGCAGACCAGGATCATCGATGCGGCGGGGTGTTCGTGGACGTCGAGCCGCTCCCCGTCGTGCAGGCGCACCCAGGCGAGGGAGTACCGGCCGTACTCGGGAAGGAACCGGGCCAGTGCCTCATGCCGCCGGAAGTCCCGCTGCTCCCCCAGGAGATGGCGCTCGCCTGCGACGTCGACGGACGTGATGGCCCGGATGTCCGAGCGGGCGACGGTGAAGGGCTCGAGGGGCTCCTGCGACGAGCGTGGCAGCGCGTGGGTACGGGGCAGGGAGAGCTGGTCGGTCATGGTGTCCTTCGCTTCTGATGCGGTGGGATATCTCATGAGGCGGGATGCGGGAGCGCGGCGAGCGCGGCGAGCGTGCGGCGGTTCTCGTCCGGGCGGCCGACCGAGATCCGTACGTGCTCACGCAGACCGTCCGGTTCGACGACGGCTGCGAGCCGGGCGCGGGCCAGTTCGGCGGCCACGCGGGCGGTGTCCGTGACGTGGACGGTGACGAATCCGGCGTCGGCCGCGACGTGCCGGACGAACGGCGACCGCGTCAGAGCGGCTGCCAGTCGATCGCGCTCGGCGACGAAGAGCGAGATACTGCGGCCCAGTTCGGCAGGGCGGGACAGCTCGGCGAGGGCACGGTCGGCGACCTCGCAGGGCACGGGGAAGGGCGCCTGCGCACGGCGCAGCGCGGTGACGGCCGTCGGATCGCCGAGGATCGCGCCGAGCCGCAGGCCGGCCATGCCGAATCCCTTGGAAAGGGAGCGCAGTACGAGGAGCCGGGGGTGAGCGGCGATGCGATGCCGGTGCGAGGGCCCGGGCGCCACCTCCGCGTACGTCTCGTCGATGACGACAAGACCGGGAAAGCCGTCGAGAAGCGCGGCGACGTCGCTCCCGTTCAGCCGAGCACCGGTCGGATTGCCGGGGTCGCACAGGAGGATGCCCTTGATGGGCAGGCGCATCAGGCTCTCCACGTCGAGCCGGTCGTAGCGGGGGCCGCGTAGCGGCACGCGGTGGCAGGGCAGGCCGTGCAGGGCCGAGAGCCTGTCGAAGAAGCCGAAAACCGGTGGCGTCGTCGCCACGGCGTCGGCGCCGGGTTCGAAGAAGGTGCGCAGGACCAGTTCCAGGGCGTCGACCGCGCCCCGGGTGAGGACGGCGTGCCCGGGCCCCTGCGCGCCGGGGCGTCCGTCGGGTGAGGGGTCGAGGCGGTCGAGGGCGGCGAGGTAGGCGGTGACCAGAGGGGCGAGGCCGGTGTCGGGATAGCGGAGGCAGTCGCCGCCGAAGGTGTTCTCGTTGAAGCGGAGGTTCACCTCGCCGCGATGCTCCGGTCGGGGCGAGAAGGGGCCGGCAGGCGGCAGGGCTCGGACGACCGGCCGTACGAGCTCACCGATGTCAGCGCACAAGGGGGGTCTCTCTCCTGGTTCCTGGCCGCGGGTGCCCCACTCGGGAGGGCTTCTGGATCCGGAGAGCCGGACGGCGGCCGTCCGCCCGGCTCTCTCCGTGGCGTGCTCCGGGCTTCGTCACCCGATGGCCCGCCGCTGGATCAGAATGTGCCGAGCGTCCAGTTCCCGCCGGCCGACGGGTTGTCGCTGCGATAGAACTCCTCGACGCCGCGCGCGTACTCGTCGCGGCTGATGTAGCCGTCACCGTCGCGGTCGAGCTGCTCGAAACCGGCCATGCTGTCCGCGTGGGCGATGCCGATGCTCTGGTCCATGCGCGTCCACTCGGCCTGGCTGATCCGGCCGTCACCGTCGCGGTCGACGACATCGAATGACAGGCGGCCCAGCTTGACCGCCTCGTTCATCACCTGGTCGATGTCGGCCGCGCTGACGAACTCGTCCCGGCTGACCCGCTGGTCCCCGTCCTGGTCGAGGGACTTGCGGAGCGACTGCCAGACCCGCTCCGCCTCCGAGCGGAACGCCTTGGCCTGCGGGGTGCCCGCGGCGCCCGCCGACTCGGTGATCTTGTCGGCGAAGGCGACGAGGTCCTCCTGCTCGATGAACCCGTTGCGGTCCACGTCGAGCAGTTCGAAATGCCGCTGGAGCTTTCGCTCCTGCACATCCGACGGCATGTAATTCCTCCTTTTTGGCGAGTAACCGACCAAGAGCACGAATATGTGCTCCGGATTCATCTTTGAGGGGCGGATTCACTGTGTCAAGAAACGTCCGCCTTACGGCATATACGCCTGACAAGCATTCTTCCGGAATGAAATGAAGAGCTATTTCCGAAGGTCACCGAGCAGGTCACGGCCCGGCAGTGGTACCCGGCGGGAGCGGGACTACGTGGACTGTCTCCGGGCTCGACCCCGAGGGGGGCCCCGCGATCTCGTAGAGGCCTGGGGCGGCGCCGACCGGACGGGGGGCGGGCTCGACGCTCGACTCCGTGGTACGCAGATCCCGGGGGGTGCTCCCAGGGGTACCTGCCGGGGTGTCGCGCCGGGGCCCGGGCTGCGGATCGGCGGCGTGCTTGGACGGGCGCAGCCCGATGCACTTGCCGTAGTCCGTATAGGTCTGCGCGAGCAGGGAGCTGGCGTTCGTGGTGGAGGGGCTGTTCACCGTGATGTTCTGCACCGATGCGACGCCGGCGCTCTCGTTGACGCGGAGCGTGCCCTGAGTGCGGACCATGGCGTTCTGGGCCCCGAGGGCGAGGACGTCCTTGGGCTTCAGGGTGATGGTGTACATCATCCGCTCCTGCACGGTCTGCGCGAGCTCCCGGCTGGCCTTGTGACGGAAGGCCGCGTTGAAGGCGTCCTTGACGCCGACCTTCAGCTCGTTGTGGCCGGTGACCGATCCCTTGGCGGACGAGGCCACCTCGGTCTGGGTCTGGGCCTGGTTCTGCGTCTGGCTCGTGGTCTCGTTCTGCGTCGCGTTGAACGAGTGCGTCTCCGTGTTCGGGCCCTTGTCCTTGGGTGCCGAGTGGTTGATCGTCCCGTTGTTGGTCGAACTCTGGTCCCGCTTCGTTCCGGTCACGGTGGTGGTGCCCGTGTTCTGCAGCTTGGCCGACTCGGTGTGCTCCGCGAGGTTCTCGCCCCAGACCGTCTTGTCGACGGTGCCCTCGTGCGTCCAGGAACCGGAGATCTCTCCCTCGACGTTGTCGGTGGTGGACGAGGTGAGAGTGACCTCGCGCTCGACCGTCATGTCGGCGTCCGAGCAGTTGACGATGGCACTGCCGACGGTGGTGACGGCGCTGAGATATTCCGTGGGGCCCTGCGCGATCTGGAAGTTGCAATTGACGGTGCCCTTGCAGGACTTCAGTACGTCCTTGACGGGGGCGGGGGCGCCGTTGCGGGTCGCCGTGGGGGTGGGCATGCCGTCTCCCTCGGGGAGGGGGAGCGGGGGCAGCGCGGCGGCGGACGGGTGCGCGGTGGCGACGGTGGCGGCCAGGGCGAGGGACACGGCGGCCACCGGAAGAAGGAGGGCGTGCTTTCTCATGACGTGACTCCTCGCTGTGGGGCGGGGGCGGCAGGCGCGGCGGGCACAGCCGCGGCCGGGGTCTGGGTGAGGGGCGGCAGGCGTACGGCGGTTGGGGCGCCCGCGGTTGGTGCGTTCGCGGAGGGTGCGCCCGCCGCGGGAGTCGCCGAGGCGGGAGCGGGGACGGAGGCGGGGACGGAGGCGGGAGCGGCCGCCGGAGCCGGTGCGGCGCTCTGTGCGGCGGGAAACTCGGTACGGGTCACGGCTGCCCCGGTGTCCGAGCGGGCGTCCACGCCGGTGTTGTCCGGGGTGACCCGCAGTGGACGCTCGGTGAGGCAGTGCCGCTGCTCGTCTTGCGTCATGGGCCCGGTGCGCTGGTAGAAGCGGTCCGGGACGCGGTTGGACGGGTAGTCGAGCATCGCGTCGATGCGGAGATTGCCGACCCCCTGAAAGATGCCCGAGACACGCTCGCGCGAGGCCTGCGCCTCGAACCAACTGGCCTCGCCGGGCTGGACGGCCTGGGCCACGGTCTTCTCGGTGGTACGGGTCGTGGTGAGCGGATCCGTCGTGTTGGCGAGCCGGTTGTTGCCCTGGAGCCGCTGGAATCCGGCGGCCGCCTGCTTGAACATCTGCGGGTACGCCTCCTGGAGGTTGGGCGATCCCGCCCCCTTGTCGTCGCCGCCGGTGTTGGCCAGGTTCTGGTCGACCTGGGCCGCGTTCCTGAGCCGGCGGATCTCCTGGGTGATGCTGTCGAAGCCCTCCTCGGTGTAGTTGAGGGTTCGGGTGTCGGTCTTCTGGTTGCGCGTGCAGTTGATGGCCGCGTGTCCGATGACCCGGACCTTGGAGTAGTACTGGTAGGAGTAGGCAGGGTCGGCCGTGAAGCGGCAGCCGTCGACGCCCTTGCAGGTCTCCAGGGCCGTTTCCAGCGGGACCTCGTCATGCCCCTTGTAGGCCCGCCAGGGCAGGTTGTTCTGCTCGATGTGGTAGTCGACGGGGGCCGTCTGCTGCTGAGCGCCGACGGCCGTGATGAGCGGGCCGCACTTCTTCGCCTCGTCACCGGCGCCCGTGGGCTTCTCCAGCGACTCGAAGGCGATCAGCGGGTTGTCCTCGGCGGCGGTGAACGCGAAGACCTTCGGGGTGTCGGACCACGACCCGTTCCCGGTCTGGTTGGCGGGCTTCACATATCCCTCGGTCCGGTACTCCTGCGTGTGGTCGACCGGGCGGTCCTTCGAGGGTTTGCCGTCGGGACCGTACTCCACCGGCTTGAACGTGGAGACCTTGTACCGCTGGCCGTCGGCGATCCGGGCCGGGGTGCAGGTGGACAGGGTCGAGGCGGAGTCGGAGAAGCTGACCCGCACCGTGGCACCGGCGTTGACGCCCCAGAGGCGCTGGCGCAGGACGCCGGGACCGGTGCTGTCGTTGAGAGACACGGCCTGGCGCTTGTCGGAACGCCGGGCGAGCGGGCCGGAGAAGACCATCACGTCGTTGCCGGACCATTCCTTGGGGAGGATCTCCTGGCCGACCTCCGCGGTGGTCGACAGCGCGGGAGCCGCGAAATCGCCGTTGGCGACGTCCGTACTCCGCCACTGCGCGGCGGCGGCCGGAGCCGCGTACACGGGACCGCAGGCGAGGGGCAACAGGAGCACGCCGCCGAGGGCGGTGGCCGTGGGAAGACACAGGGGCAGAGCGCGCACGAGGGGGACTCCTTACCGGGACGGCCGAAGTGACGGCGGCTGCTGGGACTGTGTGGACTGCTCGGCGGGGAGGCGTGTCAGGGTGCCGACAGGGGTGACGGTGGCGTGCTCCTGGTCGTCTCCGGACAGGCCCTGCAGGCAGTTGGCGGTCGTCGGCGGGAACTCGTACTGATCGGCCCGGTAGAAGGAGACGAGCTGGGAGAAGATGCCGCACATCTGCGCCGCGGCACCCCGGGGAGAGGCGTAGCGGTCCTTGTTGGCCAGCGTGTTCACGAAATTCGCCGTCGAGTTCAGGTCGGTCCGGGTGGCCTCGCCGTCGGTGGCGTACTTCGCCAGACAGCCCGCCTTGCCGGGTGGGCAGTCCTCGATCTCCTTCTGAATGCCTTCCCGGGCGCCGCAGCCCGCCGGGTTCTTGCTGCCGTCGGCGCACGGGTCGGAGATCTTCACGTCCGGCTGGTCGCCCTGGGGGTAGCCGGGCATGTCCATGGACGGCGGAGAAGGATCGCCGGGGAGCGTCGTGGCCGGCGACAACCGGTGCGGGACCCAGTCCGCCGGGAGCCGGAAGGCGTACGCGACCGGGGGGCCGTCTGCCGCGAAGCCGGTGCGCGGGACGGCATCGCCCCCTTCGCTGCCGTACCCCAAGGCCGTCCGGAAGTCCTGGAGGTCCCGCAGGACGTGGGCGAGGTAGTCGTCCGCATCCCCGGAGGCGTCGGAGCCGGGGCCGTAGGCGGTCGCCGGGGCCGCGGTCACGCCCACGCACAGGGCGGCGGCGATTCCGGCGACGTACACGACGGCCCGTCTCGAACAGAGCATGGCTTCTCCTGTCGGGCGTTTGTCTGAGGCACTCATTGTGCGAACGGTGCTCTCCGCGACAGCGGCCTCCGGAACCGGGCGAGGTGGACGTGAGGATGGAGAAACGATTCTTCATAGATCGCCCCGCCGGCGGGTTTCAGTCCGACATCGATCGACATGCACAGGGAGATTCACCACAACGCCCTGAGATCACACGATCGCATTATTCGAATTGCCGTACAGAATCATTTCTTCGGGAGTGGGGGTGCTCATCTCGACGGTTCACCGGGATGGCCCCGGCCACGCGTGTCCCGCCTTTCCGAACCCTCAACTCCCCCTCTCTGTCACCGTATGAGACGTCGCCCGAACCGGTGAGAGGCACCGCGCGAGCCCGTACGTGCCACCGCTCTCACCTCAACAGCCGTCCGGCATGGGGGTTTCCCGGGCGCAACACGCCGTCACCGAGTGCGCCCCCCGAGCGGTCGGCGGTCGTTCGAGTGAGAAGGCGGCACACCGGTCGCGGCGCCGTCTGACCTGGGTCAGGCTGCGAACGTCGCACAGTCGATCCCATGTCCGGCGTGCGTACATGCCGGGAAACGCGGCCTCGTACATGCCGGGAAACACGGCCTCGTACATGCCGGGATTCGCGACCTGCCCACCCGAGGAAACCGAAGGAGCGCCATGTCCCCCGCAGCGCGTCGCACCGCCCTGGTGCGCCTCATATCCGTCGTGGCGACGACGGCAGCAGCCTGTGCCCTACCGGCTGCGACCACCTCCGCGACGGCGGACGAGATCCAGCCCACCGTGACGAGCTGGGGCGCGGGTAGCGTGGGCCAGCTCGGCAACGGGACCGTGACCGACAGCTCCACGCCCGCCGCCGTCACCGACCTCCTGCGCGGTGACGTCAAGGAGATCTCCGCCGGCGGTACCACGTCGGAGAACGGCTTCGCCCTGGCGCTCGCCACCACCGGCGGCACCGTACGGGCCTGGGGCCACAACGCCTCCGGCCAGCTCGGCAACAGCAGCCACGCCGCTCAGAAGGTGCCGGTCAAGGTTCCGAAACTGCCGCCCGTGACGGACATCGCGGCGGGTGGCGAGCATGCACTCGCCCTGGACGCGCACGGCCAGGTCTACTCGTGGGGCGACAACGCCTACGGTCAGCTCGGCAACAACCGCACCGGCGACACCCGCAGCACCCCGGCCCGCATCCAGGGCCTGCCGAATGTGAAGCAGATCGCCGCCGGCTGCGACTTCAGCCTCGCTCTGCTGCAGAACGGCGCGGTGTACGCATGGGGCCGCGGTGTCCACGGTCAGCTCGGCAACGGCAAGCGGGAGACCAGCCCCGTACCGCGCCGGGTGAACGGTCTGCCCAAGGTCGCCAAGATCGACGCGGGCTGCCACCACGCGATCGCCCTGACCCAGGTCGAGAAGGGTCAGGAGGAGGGCGCGCCGGCCGGCACGAGTGTCGTCAAGTCCTGGGGCTACAACGTCTACGGCCAGCTGGGCAATTCCTCCACCGCCTCGTCCGCCACCCCGGTGGACGTCGACTTCCTGGAAGACGTCGCCGACATCGACGCCGGCGGCTGGCACAACTACGCCCGGCTGAGCAACGGCCAGATCTGGGGGTGGGGACACAACCAGTACGGTCAGCTCCTCGACGAGAACGAGTTCTACGACGGCGAGTTCTACCGGACCAACCGCACCGCCCCCATCGAGATCCCGCAGCTGAGGGGCCTCGTCAAGATCGGGGCCGGTGCGCACCACGGGGTCGCCCTCAAGGACGACCACATCTACACCTGGGGCCAGAACGCCGACGGCCAGCTCGGCAACGGCACCACCACCGACAGCCACGTCCTGGTGAAGGTCCTCGACTCCGACTCCTCCACCACCGACGTCACCGCGTCCCTCGGCAGCAACACGACCTACGTGCACTGACCGCTGACCGCCACGAAGCCCGGGCCGGCCGTGCCCGGCGCACCGCGCCGACGGCCACCCGGCGCTCCCGTCCCGTGGCGGCACTCCCCCGACTGCAGCGCGTACGGGCCGTCCCGCGCCCGAACCTCCGCCCCTCGCATCCCCAGAGGTGATCCCATGCCCCCCAAGCCCGCAGCGCGGCGTGCCGTGACCACGACGCTCCTCGTGTCGCTGTCCCTCGCCGCCCTCGCCGTCCCCCACCCGGCCTCCGCCGCCACCGACCCCTGGGTCCGGACCTGGGGCACCAACGGCTACGGTCAGCTCGGCAACGCCACCAGCGCCACCCAACCGACCCCTGCCGACGTCGTCGGCGTCGCCCGCACCGACGTGCGCACCCTCTCCGGGGGAGGCGGCGACGAGAACGGGTTCGCCGTCGCCCTGCTCACCGACGGCACGCTCAGGAGCTGGGGAGCCAATGCCCAGGGTCAGCTGGGCAACGGCACCACGACCAGCCAGGCGGTTCCGACCGCGGTCGCCGGACTGTCGGGCGTCAGCGCCGTCGACGCCGGCAGCAACCACGTCCTCGCCGTCCGCAAGGGACGCGTCTACGCCTGGGGAAGCAACGCCTACGGCCAGCTCGGCATCGGCTCGTTCGACGCCGACGGCAAGACCGGACCGAAGAAGACCCCCCTCCCCGTGGGGCTCTACGACGTCAAAGACGTGGGGGCCGGCTGCAACTTCAGCGTCGCGCTGCGCAATGACAACACCGTGTGGACCTGGGGGGACGGAAGCGGCGGACGACTCGGCATCGGCAGCACCGTCAGCCGCGAGACCCCGCAGCAGATCGAGGGCCTCACCGACATCGCCGCCATCTCCGTCGGATGCAGCCATGTCCTCGCCCTCACGCTGGACAACAAGGTGAAGTCCTGGGGTGAGGGGTTCTACGGCCAGCTCGGCAACGACACCAAGTCCAACAGCCCCACCCCCACCGACGTGAAACGGCTCAGCGATGTCGCGACGATCCACGCGGGGTACGGCCACGACTTCGCGATCCTGGAGGACGGCACGGTGAAGGGCTGGGGCTGGAACAAGTACGGCCAGCTCGGCGACGGCGACGTCGCCGAGCACGTCACCCCCGTCATCATCGACAAACTCAAAGGCACCAAGCGCATCGCCGCCGGTTGGGACTTCACCCTGGCCGCCCAGCCCGACGGCTCCGTCCTCACCCTCGGCAACAACGACTACTTCCAGCTCGGCGACGGCACCAGCATCCCCACCGCCGCCCGGGACCACACACCGGTGAGGGCGCTGCCCAACGGCAGCGGGATCACCCGCGTCTCGACCACGACCACCGGCAGGTCCGCCTACGCCTACTGAGGGCCCCCCGCCGTTGCCAGAACGGCAGTTCCGGCCAACGGGTTTCCGCCGCGTACGCCTCCGCGTGATGGCGTACGTAGGCGGCGGCGACGCCGTCGAGGAAGTCCGTGTACGAGGCCAGGACCGGGCGGGGCGGCGCGCCCGCGAGGCACAGGGCCACGGCGAGGCCGGCGCGGGCTCCGCTGTGCAGAGCGGTGAGGATGCCCTGCGAGGAGAGCGGATCGAAGGCGAGCGCCGCGTCACCGGCGGCGATCCAGTCCCGGCCGCCGTACGGCGTGAGGCGCAGGCCGTGGGCAGTGCTCCAGCGCACAGCCGACGGACCGGTGAGGTCCCCGGTCGTGAGGCGGGCGCCGATGTACCGGGTGCGCAGGGCGGCGCCCAGGAATCCGTCGGGGGTGCGCAGACGGGGGTCGGCGAGGTCGGGGTCCGTCAGATGAGCGACGATCCGGCCCACGGGGGTCAATGTCGTGTACCACCATCCGCCCGGCACCGCTTCGACGACGGTCCTGGCCTCCCGGTCCGATTCCCCGCCGGTGGAATTGTTTTGACGCGGCATCAGGACGTGAGCGGCGACCAACCGGTCCTGCCGCCGACGGGCCGCTCGACGCCGGGCGAGGGCCGCGCGCCGTCCCGTCGCGTCGACGGCCCAGGCACAGCGCAGCTCCCGTGTGCCGTGCTCCTGGCGAACGAGCAGGCGCAGGCCGGGGCCGTCGTCCACGGCGTCCACGGCCCGCCCGCGGAGCGGCTCGGCGCCCGCCGCCTGGGCCGCCTCCCGCAGGAACGCGTCGAAGCGGAGGCGGTCCAGCTGCCATCCCGCACCGTACGGGTCCTGCACCGGGCCGCGCTCGTGCAGCGCGGGCGAGCCCCAGGAGACGTACATCCCGGTGGAGCGCAGGTGGGGCGCGGCGGTGCTGCCGGGCCACAGGTTCAGGTCGCGCAGCAGCGGGGCGGCGGCCGACGGCAGGCTTTCGCCGACCTTGTGGGCACACGCCGCGGGCGCGGGTGGGTCGTCCACGATCGCCACGCGCCGCCCGGCCCGCGCGAGCACGAGGGCGGCCACCGCGCCGGCCGGTCCCCCGCCGGCGACGACCGCGTCGTACACCTCGTGACCTGTCACCGCCGGCCGCCGGGGCCGGCCGTCGTGTGCCGGGTCATCGGTTGCCCGGGAAGCGGGCGACCTTCGCGATGTAGCCCGCTGACAGTTCCTCGTCGGGTTCCTCGGCGAGGGCGACGGCGGTCGCCAGGACGGCGTCCCGCAGCCGCTCGTCGGCGGCGAGCGGTACGTGCAGGCTCAGCAGGTTGCGGCCGCGCGGCGGGGCCGGCTCGGCGGGGAAGGAGACCTCGGACTCGACGAGCATCTCGGTGGGCAGCAGGGGGTCGTCGGTGGCGCCCGGACGGCGTTCGACCAGGCCGAGCCGGCCGAAGTCCTTCACCATGGCGTTGATGGTGGCCTTGTAGGGCGAGGGCAGCCAGCGGTCCCAGGGGGCCCGCCGGTAGAACGCCGCGAGCCGCTCCTCGCGCGGGCGCGTGGTGTCGACGGCGATCAGATAGTCCTCCTCCGTGAGGACGTGGTTGGGCACCCGGGCGGGCCAGAACGTCGGCAGGTACGGGTCGTACCGGCGTTCGTAGCCGGAGCGGCAGCTCGCGGTGTCCGTCTGCCAGGGGACGGCCATCCAGCGAGTCAGGTCGCCGGGGCCTTGGGCGTACAGCGGCCCGCCGTACGCCAGAGCGGTCTTCGGGGTGAGCACCTTGCCGTAGGAGCGCTCCGGACCGCTCCGCGGGCGGATGCGGAACGGCGCGCTGTACAGCGTGGTGTGGCGCATCGGCCAGGTGATCTCGCAGCCTGGATGGAAAGCGTCGGCGAGGCAGAAGGACAGGGCCGCGCGGTCGAGGGCGGCGGGGCGGACGGCGAGCGGCAGCCGGTCGAGTTCCGTGGGTGTGGCGTCGGGACCGGGGACGTGGTCGGGGACGAAGTCGCCGCGGGTCCAGCGCTCCAGCAGCCGTGTCTGGAGCGGGGAGAGGGCCAGGTGCTGGCGTGCGGAGACGGGGGGCAGGCTCATCGCGTCGCCGTAGACGGGCGGCCAGGGAATCGGTGACGTGCCGTCCCGGTCCGGGTCGCGCATGGTCTTCGAGATCTGTCGGCGCAGCTCCTCGCGGCGCGCGCTGGGGTCGGCGAGGGCGGCCAGCAGGTCGGGGGCGAGGAAGTGTTCGCGTCCGTCGTGTCCGAACAGGGTGGCCAGGCCCTGGTTGACCCATTGCAGGTCGCACAGGCGTCGCAGGATGGGCAGGATGTCGTGCGTGAAGGAGACCTGCTCCGGTTCGGGGAGCACTCCGGCCGTGGTGAACGCGTCGCGGAGGAGGTCGTACAGCGTGCGCACGGACTTCAGCTCGGGCGCGTAGTTGGGCGGGCCGACCACCACCCAGGCCGGTTCGACGTGCAGCTCGCGGCCGTCGACACGGACTTCGGCGGTGACCGGGCCGTCGGAGATGTCGTCGTACCAGCCGTCGTTGTTGGCGAAGTCGTCGGCCTCCTTCGCATCCACGGACTCGGCGACGCCTCGCCCGCCGACGAAGATCAGCCGCCCTGCCCCGTCGGTGCGCAGCTCGCCGAGGTAGACCGGGATGTCGAGGAACGTCCCTGTGTCGAAACGCAGTTCGGGGCCGCCGGAATGGCCGGGGCCCTGCACGGAGCGGGGGCCGGGGTCGATGACGAGCCTGCGGCGGTCCGCACCGGCGACCAGCGGGTTGCGGAGTTGGCTTTCGGCCGCCTGGGCGGCCTCAGGGATGTCCAGGGCCAGCTGGAACTGGTACCAGTCGGCCTTCTTGTTGGCGACATGCGCGGTCCAGCGCACCTCGGCGTTGTCCGCGGTGAGCTCGGCCACCGGCTCCCCGGCCGCGTTGTAGCCGTAGATCCGGAACCGGGCCGCCTGCCGCTTCAGGGCGCCGGTCTCGTCCTTGTACGACCCGGTGGGCAGCGGGGGCTCGTCGTCGGTCTCGGGGGCGAGGAAGAACCCGTCGGGGCTGTCGCCGACCCGGGCGACGCCGATCGCGGGGTGGATGGCGGCCCGCACGATCCGGGTGTCGTGCACCGGCGGCTCGGTGGACGGGGGCTGGGCAGGGTCGGGTTCGCCGGCCGGAATGCCGTTGGCGTGGTTGTCGTTCTCGGAAGGTCCGGAGGACGAGGAAGCAGAAGTGACGGCCATGGCTCGATCTCCCGCGATGCGGCGCTACCGGGGTCTGCTGCGGTGCACAGGGCTCGTGGAGCGTTGTGCGGGGGTGCGTCGTCCGTACAGTTCCATGCTGACAAACAAGCATGTGACGCGCGACCGAAGGACGGGCCCGCACCCCTCACGCAGGGGCGGTCACGCGTCGGCGCCCCGGGGGGCCCCATCGCCCCGGTGCAGGGGGACCCGCCGTCGGCAGGCGTCCGCCTCGTGCTGCCACGAAGGGGACGCGAATGCCTGCGGATAGAGCTGGGCGCAGGTGGCGAGGTGGGCGTGGAAGGCCGTGCGCAGGCGGGTTGTGTAGTGGGTGGACACGGGGCCCTGCGGTGCCCCGTTGGCCATGGCGTGGATGGAGGCCGCGGCAAGGATGGCAGTACGCAGCGCCTGGGCCGTTCCGGTGCCGCTGAGCGGGTCGTAGCGGATCGCACCGGCACCCACCAGGATCCGGCCGGGCGCCACCGGGGTGTGGTGCAGGCGCGGGGCGGCGGGGAGGGCGACGGCGATCTCGGGAGCGTGCCGCAGGGCGGGGGCCAGAGCCGATCCCGCGAGCAGCCTCTCCAGCAGCTCTGTCGGGCGGGTGGCCGGGCCGGGGATCATGGCTTGGAGGAGGGCGCGCCCACAGCCCAGTGGGGTCAGGTGCAGCCACGCCAGTTCGGTGCAGACGAGCCGAGCGGTGGTCTCGTCCGTGCCGGGCACCAGCGGGGCCTCCCCGGCCAGGAGGTGGCGCCGCCCGGCCGTCCAGTGACCGGAGGATCCAGCGGCCGTGACGGTCCACCGCGGTGGGCCGGGCGGCTCGGAGAAGGCGTCAGGGTACCGGGCGGCGAGGCGAGCGAGCAGGCGTTCGGTGAGGCGGGCGCCGTCCACGACAGTGGCCGGCTGGGGCAGGCGCCGACCGATCGGGCCGGCGCCGGGCCCCCAGCAGACCTGGCGGTGAGTCAGATCGTGGCAGTCCGCCAGCGGAGCACGGCCCCACAGGGAGTGCAACAGGTTCAGCGTGAGTTCGTTGAGCAGCAGCGGGCGGGGGCCCGCCGTCGGCCCGGACGACCGGAGACGGACCCGGTGACCGCGGGCGAGCAGCAGCCAGGCGCAGGTCAATTCCGCCAGTCCCGAGCCGGCGATCTCCACGGCCTCGGAGGCGGTGGACACGCCGGACGCCTGGGACACCGGGGATGTCATCGCAGACTGCACGCCGCGACCAAGGCCCGTGCTCCCTCCTCTTGACGGTCCAACTGCTCCTGGAGGCCGCCGTCCGCGAGCGAGCGGATGGACCGCACCGCCTCGCTGACGGCCCGCGCGATGGCCCGGGGCGCCTGCCCGTCCGACAACGCCGGGGAAGGCGCGGCGAACCGGGGTGCCACTCCGCGTGCGGCGAGCCGGTGGTTGAGCTCGTGAAGGTTCTGCATGGACCGCACCGCCTGCGCCCTCAGGAGTCCTCCTGCGCTGTCCCCCGCCTCCATCGTGACGCGCAACGCGCCCAGTACCATGGCGTAGTTGAGGTCCGAGAGGCGGAGCAGCTCCCTGTGCAGCGTGTCGTTCGGGGGCGCCAGCGGACGCAGGTAGCTGTCCGGGTCCAGACCGGCCAGATGCCCCCGGATCGCCGTGAACCGGTAGTAGTGGTCGTCGCCCTCGTCGATGATGAGCTTGATCAGGTGGGCCAGCCGTTCGGCCTGGGGGAAGGCGCTCGGGTTCTTCATGATGGTGTGGTGCAGCCGTACGTACATCCCGTCGATGCCGTCCGGGTCGACCTGGGCGCTCGGTTTCTCGACCGCGATGAACCACTCCAGCTGCTCGGGCGTGAGCCGCTCCAGCTTGAATCGGTGACCGGTCTGCCGCTGGATGACGAAGTCGTCCGCGGGCCGGTCGAGTTGGAGAGGACGCCCCAGCACCCCGAGGATCTCGTTGACCCACCGCAGATGGCGCATCTCGTCCTCGGCCACCCCGAAGATCTCCTGCGCGGCCGCGAAGACGCGCCGGACCGGGGCGTTGTCGGGGGTTGTCCCGGGCAGGGTCATCGGGGCGTCGAGCGAGTAGTGGGCGTAGAGGTATTCGAGGCAGAGCGCGTGCTCGACGGTCGCGAGGCGGGTCAGTTCCTCGATGACGTCCTGCGGCTTCATCAGGGGAAGGTCGAGCGGGGCGGGCACGCCCAAGGCGTCGTCCTCGCGTCCGTTGAGGACTACGGGGAGCACGTTCCAGTTCATGATCAGTTCGGGGTGGTCGATTTCGAGCGGCCCGCGCTCCAGGATGGTGGTCAGATCCGGGGCGGGCGGGACGGTGGTGCGGTCGCGGCGCTGGAAGTTGAGGTTGCGGTACTCGCCGCCGGAGGTGGCGGAGATGTCGGGTTTGGAGGCGGCCCAGTAGTAGCAGCCGCACTCGCGGAAGTCGTACTGCCAGGGGGCGCACAGGCTACGGGTCAGGTCGCCGGGCTCGTACACGTCCGGTTCGATGACTCCGTCCTGGTCCAGGTAGTCGGCCCGCTCGGCGGTCAGGATGGCCACTTCCAGCACGCCGGCGTCGTCGCGCTGCACCCCGCTTCGGCCCCGCGTCCGCCAGCTGTTGAGGCCACCGGGCACCCAGAAGGCGCCAGGTGACCGGATGCCGGAGCCGCGGCCGACGACGATGGAGATCGCCCCCGGCAGCAGGTCGTGCACCCGGCGCCACATCCCCGGGCCGTCCAGGTCGACCGCGTGGAAGACCGGTGCCTCGTCCTCTTCCTGGTCCACGGTGGTACGCCCGCACACGGCCCACAGGTGCAGCCGCTGTTCGTCGTCCCCCGCGCTGTCGCCCAGGTCGGCGTCGGAGATGCCCTGCTCCTCGGCAACACCACCCTTGACGGCGAGCAGACGGGATCCGGTGTCGTGGTGGAAGTCGAAGAGGAGCCCGCGGAAGAAGGCCTTGTCAAGGTTTCGCTGGTCGAACTCCAATCCGGGGAAGCAGTTGTCGACACCGCTTTCGGGGCGGGAGCCGGACGGGTTGCCGCGCACCACGTGCGCGGCACGGGCGGTGAGGTTGCGGGGGAAGATCTTTCCCTCGGGCGTGGAGAGGCCGGCGTTCCCGGGGGTCGGCTGGTTCATGGTCGGCTCCTTCAGGTCAACGGGCGAGGGCGGCCGGGTCGCTCGGCAGGTCGGATACGGGCGGCAGCGCGAAGAACTCCGGCGCTGCCTGCGCAAGTTCGACGTAGGCGCGCAGACAGAAGTCGAGCCAGCCGCGGATGTAGTCACAGCCGGGCCGGCCGCGTCGGCTGACCTCGTGGTAGCAGCCACCGCCGCACAGGTAGCGGGCCCAGCAGGACCGGCACGGCTCGGCACGGTCCACGTGCCGGGTGGCCAGGTGGCGTTCCCGGGCGGCCCGGTCGGGTCCGTCGGCCAGCGAGCCCATGGCGAAGGCGGGGTCGTCGACCAGGCGGTGACAGGCGTAGAGGCCGCCTTCGGCGGAGGCGCTGAGGTAACCGGCGCCGGCGCCGCACGGGTAGGGCCGGTGGCCGCCCGTGTGGAGTTCGTACATCGCGGTCTGGAAGTTCCCGAACGGGTAGGGGTGGCCCGCCGACAGCTCGCGCAGCGCCTGCTCGCCGCACTCGACCATCCCGTCGAGGAAACCGGTGAAGGCGGTGGTGTCGATCTCGTACGCCGGATCCGGCGCGCTCACCACTGCCGCGAAACCCACCTCGTCGAAGCCCAGGCCGATCCCGTGCTCCAGGATGTCCGGCAGCCGCCCCGTGTACGGCGTCACGCTGACCCTGGCCGACAAGTGCCGGGGCCGCCCGTGGCGTTCCAGCACGGCCAGTCCGGTGCGGAGTCGGTCGTAGGCGCTGCCGCCGCCGGGTGCCCGGCGCAGTGCGTCGTGCCCGACGCGGTCGCCGTCCAGGCTGACGGCCACGGTGAAGGGGTGGGCTGCGAACAGTTCGGCGTCCGCGGGCCGGACGGTGGTCAGGTTGGTGGTGAGGGCGAAGCGGACCGCGTGCCCGGTGTCCTCGCCTGCCCGGACCGCGTACCGGACCACCTCGTGGACCAGGTCCCGGGCGAGCAGGGGTTCGCCGCCCATGAAGCCGACCACGACCCCGGCTCCGGGGGCGGCCTCCGCGAGCAGTCGATCCACGGCGGCGAAGGCGGTCTCGCGGGGCATGGCCCGGGCGGAACCGCCGAAGCGGCCCTCGTCGGCGTAGCAGTGACCGCAGCTGAGGTTGCAGGCCTGCATCACGTTGAGCGACAGCGAGGACAGGGGCGGTACCTCGGCGGGGGTGCCGTCGATACGCGGGGCGGGCAGTCCGGGCTCGGCGCCCCACAGGGGAAGGCCCAGGTCGGCGGCGAGGGCGGTGTCCTCCGCGGGCGTGTGTGCGGTGGTCGTCCAGCGCTCCAGCCGGGCGGCGGTGGCTTCCGGCAGGTCGTAGATCCGGCTGCCGTCGGCGAGGAACAGGTGGGTGCCGTGGGCGCTGCGGAAGACCCGGGTCTCGGCGCCGAGGCCGCGCGGCCCGGATGCCGGCTCCGTCTCCGGTTCCGGCTCCGGCTCCGGCTCCGGTGGGCGGCGCCCGATCTGCAACAGCACGCTCATGTGCCCTCCTCCACGGTCTCGCGCAGCGAACTGACCCAGCCCGCCAGCAGGTCGTACTGGCGGCGCGTCAGGTGCATGGGGTAGGCGTCGGAGCCGCGTACCGCGACCGGCATGCGACGGTCGTGCCACCGCTGCTCTTCCACCGGAGTCCTGATGACCTGCCGGAGGAGTTCGGGCCGTTCCCGGAACAGGTCCTCCAGGAACTCCAGCGCCACGAACCGGCGGTGCCACCGACGGCCGCGTTCGGTGAGGGGGAGCGTCACCCCGGGCAGGGGGTCCGGGGGACCGAAGGTCCGTTCCCGGGCCTCGCCCTCGGGCAGGCCCAGGCTGCGGGCCCTGCGCACGTTCTCCAGGGTCGCGCGGTTGTTCTGCGCGTCCACGTTGACCGCGTCCATGGCCTCCAGAACCCGTTCGAACAGGTCGCGGACCTCCAATGCCGTCAGGTCACGGTTCTCGGCGATGTACGCGGGGTCGCTCACCTCTTCCCGCTGGACCCGGTCCGCCAGCCCGTCGGCGAGGGAGGTGAAGGGCCGACGATCGGGCGCGAAGTCCGGCGGCGTGACAACGATCCGCGCGCGGGCGGTCAGGCCACCGAGTGTGACGCCGACCAGGCCGTCGCACACGTCGTCGACCAGACCGAGGCTGACTCCGCCGTCCTCGGGCGTCGAGCCGGCGAAGAGCCCCCCGGGAAAGGTCCGCGCGTCGGTGGCACCGGAGAGGGTGAACTCGCACCAGGCCGCGTCCGGCGCAAGGAACAACCGGTCTTCGGGCAGGAGGTACCGGCTGGTGCGATCGAGCAGGTTGCTCGGACCGTACACCGCTCCCGTACCGGGCGTGAAGCGCAGCCGCAGCTCGGGAAACCCACCGCCCGGGCGGGGCAACTGGACGGAGCCGAGCGGAACACCCTCCCCCGGCGGCACGAGGGGCCGGTCCGCCCCCGCGGGCGACCTCCCCTCCAGCGGTTGCCGCAGATGGTCATTACCCCGCAGTTCGACGGCGGCCTCGATCCGGTCGCCCGGCGAGCCGGTGCACTGGTACGCCTTGAGGTTGGCGACGCTCACCGTCCACTTCACCTCGGCCAGATCGATGCCGAACTCGGCGAGGACATCAACGGTGATCGGCTCGTCGGTGTGGCGTCGCCCGTCGACCGACGTCCAGGTGCCGCGCAGCTCGAAGAAGGGGCAGATGGGACGGAAGCCGTTGACGTCCTTGAACCGGACCCGTTCCCCGGGATCGGGCTGCCGCTCGGTCAGGGTGCCGTCGCCGGCGACTTCGAAGGTGGGCATGGGCACCACGGTGGTTTTGCCCGTGCCCCGGGGCGACAGGTCGCTTTCGCCGTAGTGGTAATTGCCGCACGGGGTGGGGGAAGGGCCCAGACGGGCGAAGGCGAGAGGTGGATGGAGCCAGATCCGTTCGATCACCGTGAATCTCCAATGTTCAATGGACAGCCGGGCTCGTTCAGCCGAACACCTCGTCCGGCAGGCAGGGGGAGGCGTCGCGCACGGGCGGTACCGGATACATGCCGCCCGCCCGTACGGACAGCAGCCGGTCGGCCGGTGCGTCCGGTCCCGGCTGTCCGCCGAAGTCGAGGCCACCCGGGGCGACGGGCGCCGTTTCGAAGAACTCGTAGCCCTGGCGGGACACGTGCAGTGAGCCGGGCCGACCCGGACGCGGACCCGGACCCGTCGCACTGGTCGGATTGATCCGGCGCACGTGCGGGGCGGCCGACACCGGCTCGGATCTGGGCGGCGGCTGGTCGGTGGTTGGTCGGTGGTGAGCTGGAGGAAGCTCCTCGGTGGCGTCGTCGCAGACAACGGCCGGCGCATACGGCGGTCCGCTGCCGACCGACAGCTGCCCACCCCTCGGCGGACGCGGCGAGCGGAACCTCATCTGCGTCCCGAGCCCCGCCAGGCACTTCGGTGGGGCGTCGCGGACGCCGCGCGCCTCGGAGCCGAAGCCCAGCAGGAACTCCAGGTTTCCGCCGGGCACCGGATGCGACGGTCGATCGCCTTGTTCCCTCGCGCGAGCGGTACAGGTGGCAGATCGTCGGCCAGTGCGAGAGCGGAGAACGGCATGTCAGCGCCTCTCGAAAGGTGTGGGGGCGTTTCCCGCGCGGTGACGCAGAGTAGTCACTTCCGTCACCCAGCGTATCGAAGTATCGCGTTGCGCGCTCGGAAGCACGCCTACGCGCCTCCCGGATCACGGCCGGTCACGCTGTGCGGCGGAACCGACGGCCGCCGACCTCAGCAGGTGTACGACACCCATGTCCGGGGCACGGTCCGCACGATGCGGGCTTTCCTGCCCCTGCTCCAGACGGCGGACAGGCCGGCCGTCGTCGACGTCAGCAGCGCTCGCGGACCTGTTCACCCGCATGTTCGATCAGCCTTCCGCCGCGGGCCGCCCTCGACACTCGTCCCGGCCGCAGCCCTCGGGGAGGTTGGCAGCGATCAACTCGTATGCCGCCTCCACGGTCCCGGCCACGCCGACGAGCGTGCGGTCGGACTCACGCCGGACGCGGTAGCCACCGGCGACCTGAGGGAAGGCGGTCGGCACGTCGTGTGTCCACGGGTACCGAGCGCACCGGCTCAGGTAGAGGACGCCGTGGCCGACCATGGGGAACAGCTCGCGCAGGGCCGGATGGGCGTAGGCGGTGCGGGGCACGATCGGATCTACGCGTTCGTCCTCTTCGCCTTGGCATCGCGGCGGCGCCTCGGACGACCGATAGGGTGTCCGCGCGACGACACCAGGCTCGTTCAGGAGGTCACGAGTGGGGCCAGAACCCCCGGCGATTCGCGTACCGGTCGGGGAAGGGTCCGGTCGGTGGACGAGTCGAACCGCCCGGCGACGAGTCCTGCTGGTGGTCCACAACGTGACCTCGGCCGGTCGCCTCATGGATCTGGTGCCGTTGTTCCACGACGACTTCCGCGTCCAGGTGCTGGTCACGTCGACGGGCTCCTCCGCGTTCCAGGGCGGTATCCGTGAGCTCTTCCGTGAACTGCAGCTGCCCGAACTGCCATGGGAGCAGGCCCTCTCGACTCCCGTGGACCTGGCGATCTCCGCGAGCTTCGGCGGTGAACTCGATCTGATTCAGGGCAATCTGACAGTTGTTTCGCACGGCGCCGGATACACTAAGAGGCTGGGCAAGCCGGGAGCCGGGAGCCGGGAGCCGGGAGCCGGGAGCCGGGAGCCGGGAGCCGGGAGCCGGGAGCCGGGAGCCGGGAGCCGGGAGCCGGGAGCCGGGAGCCGGGAGCCGGGGCGCCGACGTTCGGGTTGTCTTCTGAATGGTTGTTGTCCGGGGGGAGACCCTTTGTCGACGGACTTGTCCTCTCCCACCCCGAGCAGGTGGAGCGCCTCGCCGAGGTCTGCGCCGATGCCGTGCCCTCGGCCGTACTCGCCGGGGACCCCTGCTTCGACCGTATGCTCGCGGCGCGTCCGTACCGGGACAGGTTCCGGCGGGCGCTGGGGGTCCGTCGCGGTCAGCGGCTCGTCGTCCTGAACTCGACGTGGAACCCCGAGGGGTTCTTCGGCAGCGGCGGCGGGCAGGACGTCCTCCCCGGGCTCCTGCCCCGACTCGCCGCCGAGCTGCCGGCCGATGACTACCGGCTGGCCGCCGTGCTCCACCCGAACATCTGGTACGGGCACGGGCCCGGCCAGATCCGGGCGTGGCTGGACCGAGCCCGGCGCAACGGGCTGACGCTGATCGACCCCGTCCACGCATGGCGGCAGGCCCTGCTCGCCGCCGACCTCGTCCTCGGGGACTTCGGCGCGGTGTCCTACTACGCCGCGGCCCTGGGCACTCCCGTACTCCTGGCCGCCGACGGAGCGGGCGTACTCGACACCGAGGCGCCGCTCGCGGAGTTCGTCCGTCGTGCGCCCCGGCTCGATCACCGCGCTCCGCTGCTGCCTCAGGTGGAGCGGGGAATCAGCGGTCATCGCCCGGATCCCGGCCCCTCCGGGTTCGTCACCTCGGAGCCCGGGCGATCCGCGGAGCTGCTGCGCCGGCACTTCTACGCGTCGATGGACCTTCCCGAGCCTTCTGGTCCCGCGTCCCTGGAGCCGCTTCCTCTCCCTCCGTACCGGCCGGGGAAGGTGACGTCCCCGCTGCACGTACGGACCCGGGTGGAGGGGACGGACATCGTCGTCGAGCGGTCCGCCGGGCATCCGGCCGGAGCCGCCGGCGACGCCCACCTCGCCGTGCACGAGGAGACCCGGCACCCCGGCGACCTCGACGTGGCCGACGTGATCACGCGTGCCGGGCAGGTGGACGATCCACGGCTGGGCGGTCCCGCCGCGTGGACCGACGAGGTGCTGCGCCTGCACCCCCACTGCTCGACGGCCGTGTACGTGACGGGACCGCACACCTGCGTCGTACGCGGCCGAGGGCGGCGCGGCACGTTCCGGCTGTCCGCCGACACCGACGCCGGGGCGGACGCTGATCCGGCCGCGTACGCCTCCGCCTTCCATGTCTGGATGGCGCACGGCGGCGTGGTTCCCGCGCGCGGGGTCGTGCTCCGGATGCACACTGCCGGTGGTGTGCATCCGTTCCACGTGAAGGCGATCGGCTGAACTACCGGGCGGTGCCTGCCTCGCACCGCCGTCGCAGACCGGCGAGGTAGGCACGGTGCGGAGCGGCGGAGGAAGGCAGCAGTACCTCGGCTTCGGCGATCCCGGCAAGCGCCGCCGCGTCGTCACCGCCGTCGTGCAGGGTCTCCGCCAGGTCCGTGAGAGCTCGGGCCCGGTTGTACGGCTCCGCCGGCGCTCCCGTACGTCCCGCGAAGAAGTCCACGGCGCGGTTCAGACACCGGCGGGACTCGTCCAGTCTGCCCATGCCGCGCAGGGCCCGGCCCTGATGGCGCTCGATCAGGGCGAGGGCCCTCGGGAGGTCGGCCGCGCCTTCCTCACCGGGCCCGATCCTCCGGTAGACGGTCTCGGCCTCGGCGAACCGCTCGTACGCCTCCTCGAACGACCAGCGGTTCAGGCTCAGCAGACCCAGCAGTTCCACGGCGGACGCCTCGCCCCGGAGGTGGCCGGCCGCCCGCTCGTACGTGACGGCCGCCCGCGCTGCCCGGCCGGCCTGCTCCCACCGCCCCGTCTCCCCCAGGCAGTGCGCCAGCTGGAAGTGGAGGGCCGCCGCCATCCGCTCGTCCGCGCGGCTCTCCTCCGCGCACCTCGCCGCGTCCCGAAGCGCCGGAAGCACCTCGTCCCAGTACCCGGCCTTCAGCTGCAGCGGCCACAGGGAACGGGCCAGCCACAGGGCAGTGGCAGTCCGCTGCTGCTCCTCGGCCACGACGACCGCCCGGCCGATGTTCCCCACTTCGGCCGCGAGGACCGCGATGCCGTCCGGCACGGCTCCGGGTCCGACCCGGTGCTCCGGCGGCAGCTCGGTCCGCCAGCTCTCCGGCAGGGCCGCGCGGGACGCGGGCAGCACCCGCTTCAACAGCGCTTCGAGGACCCGGTCCACGGCGTCCGTGCACGTCCCGATCCCGTACTCGGCCGTGGCGGCCTCGGCCAGCTGCCTGCGGATCTCGGGCCGGATGCGGTACCGCAGGTCGGGAAGGGCTTCGAGCAGTCCGACGTCCACCGCCTCGTCGAGCAGCCGGGCGGCCGTCACCTCGTGGACGTCGGCAGCGGCCGCCGCGATCGCGGCGCTGATCGACGGCCAGGCGCCGAGCGCGGTGAGCCGGCAGAGGCGTACCGCCTCCGGGCCGAGACGTTGAGACGCGAGGTGCGCGGCGGCACGGACCGGATGGTCCCGGCCCGTCCCGGTCCGAGACGCGGTCCGAGACGCAGTCTGAGACACGGACTGAGCCACGGACTGCGCCACGGGTGCGGGTGCGGGTGCCGGTTCGTCCCGGGTGATGAGTCGTGCCTCCGTGTGGAGCGCGAGCGCATTGCCCCGGCAGCGCTCGAGCACGCCGGGCAGCTGTGCCTTGACCCGCGCGGCGTGCTCCGGTCCGGCCACCTTCCGTACGAGCTGCTTCGCGTGCCGGTCGGTCAGCGGTGGTACGGCGACGCGCTCGGCTTCCAGGAGCAGCGGCGGCCCGGACACGACCACCACGAGCAGGACGTCGGGCGTCGACGGCACGAGGCCGCGGACCTGCGCCAGCGAGGTCGTGTGGTCGATCACCACGAGCGCCTTCCGCCCCGCGGTGAGCTGTCGGTAGAGCCGCAGGCGACCCGACTCGGTGGCCGGTGTCCGCTCGGGATCCACGTCCATCTCGCGCAGCAGCCGCAGCAGAACGCCCGCCGGCTCCGGTCCGGTCTCCCCGGACGCGTCACGCAGGTCGACGTAGTACTGCCCGTCGGGGAACCGGTCACGACCTTCCGCCCCCAGCCGAAGCGCCACCGAGGTGGAACCGCTGCCCGGGGGGCCCGACAGCAGTACGACCCGGGGCCGGCCCTCCCAAGCGCGGTCGGCCTCCCGCAGCAGCTGTTTGAGGACCTTCTCCTGGTTCGTGAACGCCCACGGCGCCGGGGGCATCGCGCCCCGAGAGGGTTCCCCGGCCTCGTCCGGACCGCCCTCCAGCATCAACGCCCATTCGCCGGCCCTCTGCGGGTCCCGGCCCAGCCGCGCGTGTACGCGCCCCGCCAGCGCCCGACGGTCCTCCGCACCGGCCGGCAGCGGCGTCTCCCGCCCGAGGGTCCGTCTCACCAGAGCCCCGGCCGACAGGGTCAGGTTCTTGCCGATCTCCCCCGCGGCCCCGTTCCCCACCCCCAGCAGGAACGTGGTCAACGCACTCAGCGCCACGACCTCCAACATGTCGGCCCCTCCCCGTGGTCGCCGGCCCTGCTCCTGCCGGACTGTATCGCCGCGTCTCCCGATCACGGAAACGCTCACGCCTCAGTAACTCCCCTTCTTGGCGCGATACATGTGGGGCAGGGCGAGGCTGGGGGCAGGACGGGGTCCGGGGCAGGGCGAGGCGGGGCCGGCTACTCGGCCGTCACGTCCAGAAGCCCGCGGGTGCGGGCGCTCGCGCCGCTCAGGGTGAGCGGGATGCCCAGGCTCGCGCACATGCGGTGGGCTCGGGCGAGGGCGCTGAGGGTGGCCGGGGTGGGGTCGGCGCTCGGGACGGCGACGGCCACCCGGGTCGGGCGGAGCGCCTGGACCAGGGCCTGGATCTGAAGCGCGGCGGCGGCCCGGTTGGTGACGTCCAGGTCGCGGTGGAGCGTCACGTGCAGCACATGGTGACGTACGACGTGGCTGATGAGCATGGCGCCTCCGCGCAGGACGACGAAGGCCCACAACTGGACACGCTGTGGGCGGTTCGTCCGAGGATGTCACGGGGACCGGCCCGAAGCCCTTCTCGTGGCGTCGACGGCGTGGGGTGTCCGGCCGGATCCGTCGATATTCACGTATATGAATCAGCGTGGTCCCGCGACTAGGGTGGGGCGGGCCGGGGTGATCCGGTCGAAATTTCGAACGCGACCCTCCCTCACCAGGCGACTCACCAGGCGGTGTTCATGACCCAGTTCGACCTGCCCCTCGACCAACTCCGCACCTACCGGAGCGCGTCCGTGGAGCCCGAGGACTTCGACGCCTTCTGGGCGAAGACCCTCGGCGAGGCCCGCACGCACGCGCTGGACGCGCGGTTCGAGGCGGTTCCGACGGGGCTCTCCACGGTCGAGACCTTCGACGTCACCTTCGCCGGATTCGACGGACAGCCGGTCAAGGGCTGGTTCGTCCTGCCCGCCGGCACCTCCCAACCGCTCCCCGTCGTCGTGGAGTTCCTCGGGTACGGCGGGGGGCGCGGCCTTCCGCACACCCATCTGCTCTGGGCCTCCGCCGGGTTCGCGCACTTCGTGATGGACACCCGCGGACAGGGCAGCGGCTGGGCCACCGGTGACACGCCGGACCCGGTGGGCAGCGCGCCCTCGTTCCCCGGCTTCATGACGCGGGGCATCGAGGATCCGTACACCTACTACTACCGGCGCCTCTTCACCGACGCGGTCCGCGCCGTGGAGGCAGCCCGCTCGCATCCCCTGGTGGACGCGAGCCGCACGGCCGTGACCGGTGTCAGCCAGGGCGGTGGGATCACGCTCGCCGTGGCGGGGCTCGTACGGGACCTGGTGGCGGTGGCGGCGGACGTGCCGTTCCTGTGCGACTTCCCGCGCGCGACGACGGTCACGGACCGCGCGCCGTACCGCGAGGTAGGCAACTACCTCAAGACGCATCGCGGGCGGGTGCTCCGGGTCCAGGACACCCTCACCTACTTCGACGGCGTCCACTTCGCGGCCCGTGCCTCGGCCCCGGCCTTGTTCTCGACGGCCCTGGAGGACCTGACGTGCCCGCCTTCGACGGTGTTCGCGGCCTTCAACGCGTACGCCGGGGACGAGAAGGCGATCGAGGTGTACGACTTCAACGACCACGAGGGCGGCGGCCCCTTCCAGCAGGCGGCCCAACTCCGCTGGCTGCCGGGGAAGCTGCGGGACTGACGCATGACGGGCGGCGTGCTCGGCGGGCCGGTACCTGTGGAGCCGGCCCGCTCCGACAGTGAAAGGATCACTGTCGTGACGAGCACGCGTGTGTGGAGTGACGGCCCCGTCGGCGACGAGGCGGCCGCGAACGAGGGCCTGCTGCGGCTGCTCGGCGGCGCCGATGCCGATGAAGCCGGGGCCGGGACCGCCGGAGCCGGGACCGCCGGGACCGGGACCGCCGGGGCCGGCACCGAGTCCGGCGGGGCCGGGCGGCGGATCGTGACCGGTGCCCTCGTCTGCCGGTACTGCCGCTGGGACCGGTTCGAGGTGACGTGGGACGAATGCTTCTGCGAGGGCTGCTGCCTGCCGCTCGACGTAGGGGACGAGGAGGGGTACGACGGTGCGGACCCGGTGGTCCGGGAGCTCCGGCCGCCCGTGGCTCCGGCTCCCGGGGCGGGCATGACCATGGTCGCGTGTCCGGCCGGCCACGAACTGTTCCAGGTGGCCGCCGCGTACACGCTCGGCCCGGACGGTCACATGCGCCGCCTGTCGGTCGGCCTGCGGTGTCCCGTCGACGGCGCGCTGAGCCTGCTCGTCGACGATGCGCAGATGACTCCGGACAGCGGCCGGTGATCCACCGCTCGGTCTGATTCCTCGGCTGCTCTGCTCGCCGCCTCCTCGGCTCCCCGGCTCCTCCGCTCCCGGGGTTCTCGGCTCCCCGGGTTCTCGGCTCCTCTGCTCCCCGGCTCCTCGTCGGGCGCGCGCCGCGCGCAAGGGCCGGAGCCCGAGCCGTGCAGCGGGCTCGGGCTCCGGCGAGGTGCACGGTGTCGTGCACGGGCGTGGTGCCCGCCTCATGGACGGGCCGCACGCTCACTGGTTTCAGTGCCAGTACTTCATGGCCGTACCTCCTCCCCCGTGTCTGGACGCAGGGTGACCTCGAAGCGGTCGAGACCGCGCAGGGTCAGATTGCGCCGGTGTTCTGGTTCCGCGACTGCCCCTGCCTGCGGATAGTCCCTGGCCAGGGCGCCGAGGACCGATCCGGTGAGCCGGATCGCCATCGATGCGCCCAGACAGGCATGGGCCCCGCGGCCGAACCCGAGGTGCGGGTTCGGGGCGCGGTCGAGTCGCAGCTCTGTGGGGTGGGCGAAGCGGAGCGGGTCGTGGTTGGCCGCGCCCAGGAAGAGCGTGACCGGATCACCCGCCTTCATCGTGACGCCGCCCAGTTCGGTGTCGGTGACGCAGACCCGGGCGTCCGCCTGGACCGGTGCGTCGTACCGGATGAGTTCGTCCACGGCCGTGGCCTGGGTGGCCCGGAACGCTTCGAGCGCGCCGGGGGTGGTGAGGAGCGCGGCCGCCGCGTTTCCCAGGAGCCGGGACGCGGATTCGTAGCCGGCGTGGAGGACGGCACGCAGACTGTTGCGCAGAACCGTTTCTGCCACGCCGCTGTCCGCCGCGTGTTCGGCGACGTACGCGATGAGGCCCTCCTTGGGCGGGTCGGCGAGCCAGCCGCCCGCGTACTCCGCGAGCCGGGCGCGGGCCGCGACGGCCGGTTCGTGCTTCTCGGGCCAGAGGCCGGCGTCCATGCCGTCGACGACGGTACGGGACATGGGCACGAACCAGTCGAGCTCGGGGGCCGGGACGCCGAGGAAGGCGGTCACGAAGCGGAGCGCCACCGGCTCGGCCAGCTCCCCGACGAGGTCGAAGGCGGGGCGCCGGGCCAACTCCGCGAGCAGATCGGCGATCTGCCCCTCCAGGTCGTCGTGCAGCGCCTGACGGTCCTGCGCCCGGAAACCGTCGAGCAGCAGGTGCCGGATGGCGGTGTGCTCCGGCGGGTCGAGGGTCTGCACACTGAGCAGCGGGGCGGGGATCTCCTCCCCGGCGCGCCGCCAGTCGGAGGCGAAACGGTTGCTGTCGGTGAGCACGGCGAGGCAGTCGGCGTGCCGGGTCAGGACCCAGGAGCCGAGCAGTTCGTGCCACAGGACGGGGGAGGTCTCGCGCATCCGGGCGTACGACGGGTACGGGTTCCGCAGGATCGACGGACGGGCCAGATCCAGAATCGGGTCCACGGCTGCCGCTTGCTCCACGAAACGTCTCCCCCTGCGCATAGGGCCTGGTTGAGGCCTTGGCTGCTACCGAGTCGAGCGGTACGAGGTGCCGGTCACCGGTGGGTGGAGCCCCTCGCTGATCTTGTCACCGACAGTTCGTCGGTGCTTCTCCGAACATCAATCCGAGCCGAGCGCCGGTGACGCTACCACGCAACTGGGGCGGCTGGTATGACTACCTGCCAGAGATCTTTCACAAAGCGTCGGGGAGTTACGGAAGATGACCGGTCAAGAGCAGACAATCATTCACGATGTCCCGGTAAACGTCGCCCAACAGCCCAACCCCTACCCGCTCTTCGAGCGCATCCGCGAGCACGGCGTCGTCCAGCGGGTGCGGCTGAATCCCACTCTTGAAGTCTGGATGGTCACCGGTTACGACGAGGCCGTGGCCGCGCTCACCGACCCCCGGCTCAGCAGCAGTCCCGTCGGGGTGAACGGACTTGAGGAGGAGATGGCCCACCAGGAGCGCACCAACGTCCTGATGGCCAGCATGCTCGTCGCCAACGGCGAGGACCACACCCGGCTGCGCAACCTCGTCTCGAAGGCCTTCACGGCCCGCCGGGTGGAGCAGCTCGCACCTCGCGTCCAGGCGCACACCGACGCTTTCCTCGACGCCGTCGCGAAGCGCGGAACCGCCGATCTGGTCTCCGAGTTCGCCCTGCCGCTGCCCATGGCCGTCCTCAGCGAACTCATCGGCATCCCGGCCGAGGGACAGCCGGACTTCGCCCGTCTCGCGGTCGGTCTGATCATGCCCCCCAACACCCCGGAGCGACTCGCCAAGGGTGCTCGGGCGCGGGCCGAACTCACCGAGTTCTTCGAGCCGTTGATCGCCCGCCGCAAGGCCGATCCGAAGGACGACCTCCTGAGCGCGCTGTGCGCCGCGCAAGCCGAGGAGCGGATCAGCGACCGCGAGCTGACGGCGATGACCATCCTGCTCACGCTCGCCGGACACGAGACGACGGCGAGCCTCATCGCCAACGGCGTCCACGCCCTGCTCCGTCACCCGGACCAGTTCGCCGCGCTCCGCGACGACCCCTCGCTGCTGCCGGGAGCCATCGAGGAACTCCTGCGCTACGAGGGCCCGGTGAGCCGTGGTGTCGCCCGCTTCACCACCGACGCGTACGAGATCGGCGGGGTCACCGTCCCGCCGGGCGAGATGATCATCATCGGGCTCGCCGCAGCCAACCGCGACCCGGCCCGTTACGACCGTCCCGACATCCTCGACGTGGCACGCCGCGAGGTGCCGCAACAGCTCGCTTTCGGCCATGGTGTGCATTTCTGCCTGGGTGCGCCGCTGGCACGCGCGGAGGCGAGGATCGCCATCGGGACGCTGCTGCGCCGCTTCCCCGACCTGCGGCTCGCCGACCCCGACGCGGATCTGAGCCGGCGCGAGGGCATCCTGCGCGGCATGGCGACCCTGCCCGTGACCTTCACGCCCGAGGCCTGACCCGTCGCCCCCACGGCGGAGAGACGAACGGAGACAGACTGATGAATTCGGCCTCCGGCACCGCGGAGTTCGACGCGATCGCCCCCGGGTACGACGCCTCGCGCGGCGGCACGGCCCGGGCCGCCGGCTTCGCCGAGCAGCTCGCGCCTCTGCTCGACCCCGACCGTCCGGTGCTCGACATCGGCGTGGGTACGGGCATCGTGGCGGCCGAACTGGCCGCGCGCGGCCACGTGGTGTACGGGCTCGACCTGTCGACCGGGATGCTCGCCCGGGCACTGGAGCGGCTCGGTCCGCGGGTGGCGGTGGCGGACGCCTGCCGCCTGCCGGTACGTACCGCCTCGGTGAGCCAGGCGGTGTCCACCTGGCTGCTGCACACCGGGCCCGACCACGGCATGGTCTTCGACGAGGTCGCCCGGGTCCTGCGCCCGGGCGGCCGCTATCTGGTGATCCCGGCCGGAGGCACCCGTCCCACGGACGACATCGGAGTCGTGGTGGGCGAGTTGGAGGACCGGATCGACCCGCTCCGGACCCGTCAGGACGGGCCGTGGGTCCTCGCGCCGATCGCCGAGGCCCGGGGACTCGTCTACCGGGGCCCCGCCTCCGAACGCCCCACGACCTTCCGGGTGTCACCCCGCGCGATGGCCCGCTCCCTGTCGGGCGGCCTCTTCACCGGCGCCTGGTCGGTCACGGGCGACGCGACCCGCCTGGTGGCCGAGGCCCAGGAGCGTCTCCTCGCGCTCCCGGACCCGGACGTTCCCCGCGTACGGGAGATGGCCGACTTCGTCATGGTCTTCGAGAAGCCCTGAGAACGGGGGGCGGGAAGGGGGCAGGCCCTGGGCTTCTGTGGAGGCCAGGTCCAGGCCGGGCCTCCAGGTCCCGGCGGGCGGGCGCAGGTCCCGGCGGGCGGACGCGCCGCCGGTCAGCCGCGGGTCCGCGCGTCAGCGGTCGGCCTCGCCGCTCCCTCGCGGCCGCGCAGGGCCGCCGCGTAGGCGTCGTCCGGGTCGAGGCGGCGCAGTTCCTCGGCGATCAGCTCGGCCGTCGTCCGGACCTTCAGGGCGAGGACGCGGCTGGGCTGGCCGGGGATGGAGAGCCGTGCCACCGGCCCCTCGGGCCGGTCGATGCGGATCTCGCCGTCCGCGGTGCCCATACGGACAGCCGTGACGACGGGTCCGTCGGTGACGATCCGGTCGACGGTGACGCCCAGCCTGACCTCGAACCAGCGGGCGAGGAGTTCGGCGCTCGGGTTCTCCGCCTCGCTCTCGACGGCGGCCGAGGTCACGGTCACCGGGGCCTGGTCGAGCGCGGCAGCCAGCATCGAGCGCCACGGCGTGAGCCGGGTCCAGGCGAGGTCGGTGTCGCCGGGGGCGTACGAGGCGGCCCGCTTCTCCAGGGCGGCGAGGGGGTCCTCGACCGCGTACATGTCGGTGATGCGGCGCTGGGCGAGTGAGCCCAGCGGGTCGAGGGACGGCACCTCGGGGGCGTCGACGGGCCACCAGACGACGACGGGCGCGTCCGGCAGGAGCAGCGGAAGGACCACGGAGTCGGCACGGTCGCCGAGTTCGCCGTGGAGCCGGAGGAGCACCGTCTCGCCCGAGCCGGCGTCGGTGCCGAGACGGACCTCGGCGTCGAGCCGGGTCTCGTGACGCCCCCGGGGCGAGCGGGCGTGGCGCTTGATGACGACCAGGATGCGGGAGGGATGTTCCCGGGAGGCGTCGTTGGCGGCCTTGACCGCGTCGTAGGCGTTCTCCTCGTCGGTGACGACGACGAGGGTGAGCACGACACCGGCGGCGGGTGTGCCGACGGCCCTGCGGCCTTCCAGGATCGCCTTGTTGATCTTGCTGGAGTTGGTGTCCGTCAGATCGATCTTCATGCGCGGCGACCGTCCCTTCCTCTGCGGCGAGCCTATCCCTCCCGCGCGGCGGACGCGTGCGGGCCCCCACCCCTGACCGGCGTCACATGGATTCCGGCTCCGCCTCCTCCGCGGCGGCCTCGGCGGCGGCCTGCTCGCCGGCCCGCCGGTTGACCACGGCCGCAGCGGCGATCGCGGTGCCGAGGAACGCGGTGGCCACCACCCAGGGACGGTCGAGGACGTGGCCCGTGGCGTGGTCGAGGGAGTACCGGCCGGCGCCGGTGACCCCGATCGCGGCGGCGACGAAGCCCAGGAACGCCGGGTACTCGTAGCCGCCGCCCTGGGCGAAGAAACCGGCCGGGGCGTGGACGGCGACGGCGCCGGTCATGGCTCCGGCGGCCGCGGCTCCGGCGGCCGGGGTGGCGAGGCCGAGGGCGAGCAGGGCGCCGCCGCCCGCCTCGCCGAGACCGGCGGCGATGGCGCTCTCCCGGCCCGGGTGGAAGCCCATGGCCTCCATCCCCTTGGTGGTGCCCTCGATGCCGCCGCCGCCGAACCAGCCGAAGAGCTTCTGGGTGCCGTGCGCGGCGAGTACGGCTCCGGTGCCGACCCGCAGCACGAGGAGCCCGAGGTCGCGTCGGTTGGGGTGGCCCATGGGGTTCTCCAGGTGGGAGGAGGAAGGGGTGGTCTCGTACGCGGTCCACTGTGGTCGCCCTGTCCGGCCGCCGCCGCCCGGGGACCCGGACGAATACTCCGTACGAGTCACCTTTTGCGGCACTTGTTCACGAGTGCTTGGGTGAGAGGGCGACAGCCGTCCGGGGCCCTCGCGACGGCGCACCCTGCTCCGACCCGCCCCGGCCACCGGCTCTGCCCACCCCCTCCACGGAAGGACGGGAACCGTCCATGGCACAGACTCACAGCGGCCCGAGGCACCAGGACATACCGCCCGGCCCGCTGGGCGCGCTCGCGGGCGCCGCCTGGCAGGCGCTCCTCTTCGCCGGGATCGCGTCCCTGGCCCTGGGCGTCATCGTGCTGGTCTGGCCGGACGCCTCGCTGTTCGTGGCCGGCCTGCTCTTCGGCCTCTTCCTGCTGGTCAGCGGTGTGATGCAACTGGTCGCCGCCTTCGGCACGCACACCACGACCGCACTACGGGTCATGGCCTTCATCAGCGGCGCCCTCTCGATCCTGCTCGGCCTGCTCTGCCTCCGGGGCGCGACGCAGTCGATTCTGCTGCTCGCGCTCTGGATCGGGATCGGCTGGCTCTTCCGCGGCATCACCGAGACCCTCGCGGCGGCCTCCGACGCCACGATGCCGGCGCGCGGCTGGCACGTCTTCCTCGGCATCGTCAACGCGCTCGCCGGTGTGGTCCTCATCGTCTCCCCGCTGGAGTCGGCCGCGGTGCTGATGGTCCTGGGAGGCATCTGGCTCCTCGCCGTCGGGGCGGTCGAGATCGTCACGGCGTTCCAGGTGCGCTCGCGCGCCAAGAACCTGCCGCCGGGGGCCTGACGGCGTCCGCGCCCCTCGCCCGACCCCTCGCCGTCCGCCCGAATTCCCGGGCGGGCGGCGAGCACTGTTGACGCGTGCGCTACATTTTGCCGGTCCTTGACCACCGATCCCCCGCGATCGTGATTCCCCCGGAGACCGGCACACCATGAGCGACATCGTCAACGGCCTCGGCCGGGCCGGCGCCTACGGCGCCCTCGGCGTGGTCCTGCTGATCCTCGGCATAGTCCTCGTGGATCTGCTGACCCCCGGACAGCTCCGCCGGCAGATCTGGGAGGACCGCAACCGCAACGCCGCGATCCTGCTGAGCTCGGCGCTCCTGGGCATCGGCGGCATCGTCTTCACCTCGATCTGGACGACGTACGAGAACTTCGGCAAGGGCCTCGTGTCGACGGCCGCGTTCGGCCTGCTCGGCCTGGTGATGATGGCCGTGGCGTTCCTGGTCGTGGACCTGGTCACGCCGGGCAAGCTCGGCGCCACCCTGGTCGACCCCGAGCCGCACCCCGCGGTCTGGGTGACCGCCTCCTGCAACATCGCGGTCTCGGCGATCGTCTCCGCCTCGATCGCCTGAGCCAGCCGGGGACGGCGGTGCCCCTGGAGGTTCAGCCCGCCATCGGCTCCACTTCGAGGAAGCGACGCCCGCGCGGCCCCTTGTACAGCAGGGCTTCCCAGCCGAGCCGCGCCAGGGCCGGTACGCACCCGCCGAGGGCCGTCGCCTCCTCCTGGGCGGCTCCCGAGCCCGCCGGGCCCAGCCACTCGACCACGGCCGTCTCCGGCCGGTCCCCCGGCCGGACGCGGTAACCGGTGGTGATCCGGGCTCCGGAGGCGTCCACGGCCGAAGGCGTGAGGCCGCCCGACTCCAGGGCGAGCGCCACCGCCCGGACCGGCTGCCGGCGCTCCCAGTCCGCAGGGACGGCCTGCGGGTCACCGCCGTCCTGGCGGTGGGTCAGCCGTCTGATCTGGAGCAGCCCGTCGAGCGCGGCCCGGACCTCCCTCGACCGCTGTTCGACGTCCGCCGGGGGCACCGGCGGGCCGTCCCCGGTGGCCGCCTCGAACGCGCCGCCGCCCCCGTGGCCCGCCGTCACCGCAGCCGCCTGATGTCACCCCGGACCCGGTAGAAGCCGCCCGCGGCCGCGTGCAGGGCATCGACCACGTACCGCGCGCCGGGCTCCCGGATCGCGCGCGGGAACTGCACGTTCCACGCGGAGTCGTAGCCCTCGGAGAGGACCCGGACCCGGGTCCTGCCCGACTCGTTCACGCACTCCACGACCACCGAACCGGCCGGGGCGACGCTGACGGTGGTGACGGCGGTGACGGTCGTCGCGGGCTCGTACACCGGCATGGCCGCGGCGAGCTTGACGTCCCGCGCGACCGGCACCGTACCGCCCTGGGCGGCCTGGATCGCCGCCTCGCTCGCGTCCACGCACACCAGCGAACCGTCCGTGGTCACCAGGTAGAGCCGCTCGTCGCGGTACTGCATGGAGAGCGCCGAGCCCCCTCCCGTACCGAGCTTCCACAGCCGCGTGCCGTCCTCCGCGAAGCAGTAGACGGAGGAGGCCGAGTCGGCCGCGAAGACGAACCGGCCGCCGGGCGAGGTGGCGCAGGAGTACACGGGGCTGTCGCAGGCGTAGACCGCCTCGACGCGCCCGTCCTTCTTGGCGAGCCGCTGGACCTTCTTGCGGGCCGTGCCCGCGTAGACGGCGGTGTCCTCCTGCCAGCCGAAGAGCACCCCGCCCTCGGTGGCCGTGTGCCACAGCTCGCCGCCGCCGTCCGGCGCGTGGGCGGCGACGCCCCGCGTGTCCCCGTAGTAGACGGCGTCCCCGTCGGCACGGACCATCCAGGCGTGCTCGCCCTGGCCGCCGCGCGCCCACTGGTGCTCGTCCTCGTGGTCGATGACGGTGAGCCGGCCCGAGCGGTCGGCGACGTGCAGGACGCCCTCGTGGATGTCGAGCCAGAAGATGTCGACGTCGGTGGCGATGTCGTACGCGGCGAAGGGCAGCTTCGACGACAGGTCGTACACCTTGCCGTCGTCACAGCCGGCGTAGATCCAGAAGTCGTCCGCGACCAGGCACTTGACGCCGTCCGGCAGGCTGAACCGGGCCTGCACCTCGCCGGAGCGGTCCAGCGTGAAGACGTCCCCCGCCTGGTTGCCGACCCAGCAGCGCTCCTCGTCGACGTGGATGCCGAAGGCGGCCGAACCGGTCCGGAAGCGCCACAGCACGGGAGCGACGGCGCGCGCGGTGGAGGGCGCGGAGGTCACCGCGCGGCGCGTCACGGCGCGGGCCGCCCGCTGTCCCCGGACAGCCGGGGCGTATCCCTTGCGGACCTTCTCCCCTATCTTCTTCGCCGCGGCCGCCTGTGCCTTCGCCGCCGTCGGGAACGTGGAGCTCTGCGTCTGGCCCGCCGTCCCGATCCGGCCGTAACGGACCGACACCGCGAGGTCCGCCACGGTCACTTCGTAGAACTTGTGGGCGCCGCCGTCGTCCTGCGACAGCTCCAGATAGGTCGTCGTCATGGTGAGAACGGTAGGGGCACCCACTGACAACGGCCCCCGGTGAAGCCTTGGCCAAGGGACCTAAGTCCCGGACATTCGGGACGTTCGTCGCGGCATTCCGGACATACACCCCTGTGACGATGGTTTCTGAAGATCATCCGACGTGCCGTCACCTCAGGAACGGCCGGAAGGGCCTCATGACCGAGTACCAGAAACGGCCCCTGCCCGTCCGTGCGCGCCGACACGCGGACGGCATACCGATGGACGACCTCTTCCGGTCGGACGCCACCCCTCGACCGACCACCGCCCTGCCCGGGACCACGGTCCTGACGAAGGGTCGGGCCGAGCCCGACCCCGACCCCCAACTCGCAGGCTCCTCGGAGCCCTCGGCGCCCTCGGAGCCCTCACCGCCCTCCGGAGCGTCAGAGGCGACCTCCACACCGCTCCCCCGTCGTCCCCCGCCCGTCGACCCCGACCTCAAGGAACGCCCCGGGCCCGCCGTCCCCGGCTGGGTGGCCGTCCTGACCGGGCTCACCGCACTCACCGGCATCGCCACCACGCTCCGGGCCCGACCGCTCCGCGAGATCGAGTTGCTGCCCTGGGAATGGGCCGCGCTCGCGAGCTGTGTCGTCGTCGCCGTCGTCTCCTTCGGCGGCCTGACCCGCGGGCGGACCGGCGCCGCCTGGGTGCTCTCGCTCTTCGGCCGCTACCGGGGCAGCGTCCGCCGCACCGGTCTCGTCTGGATCAGCCCCTTCGTGTTGCGCCGCCGGATCGACGTACGTCTGCGGCACTGGCGCGGTGAACCCATCGCCGTCGTCGACGCCGAGGGTTCGGCGCTGCGCGTGGTGGTCCTGGTCGTGTGGTCGGTACGGGACACGGCTCGCGCGCTGCTCTCCGTCGACGACCATCTCGGGTATCTGCGCGAGCAGGTGGAGGCGGCCGTCGCGCGGGTGCTCTCGCGGCTGCCCGCCGACGCCTTCCGGGGCGACACGCCGACGCTGCGGGACGCCGAGGCCGTCGGCGACGCGCTGACGCGCATGCTCGCCGCCGAGTGCCGGCCGGTCGGCATCGCCGTCTTCTCCGCCCAGCCGACCCGGATCGAGTACGCCCCCGAGGTCGCCGCCGCCATGCGACGGCGACAGATCGCCGTGCTTGACGCCAAGCACCGGGACTCCGTCCTCACCGGCGTGATCGACGCCGTCGACGACACCGTGACCCGGCTGACCGCACGAGGGCTCGTCGAGCTCGACGACTTCGAACGCCAGGCCCTGGTCAAGGACTTGACCGTGGCCTTCTACACCCGGAGCGGCAGCCCGGCCGACCCCCGTCAGGAGCGATGAGGAACGTGGACACCCCCATGGCCACCGCCGACGCATACACCGCCGAAGCGAACTCCGAGCCCGCATTCACCGACGAGGCCGACACCGCCCTCACCAACACCGACCCCGCGTTCACCGCCCCCGCGTTCACCGACGAGATACCGCCGGACTGCGCCTGCGCGGACTGCGCCGACTCCGGTCGGCGTGCGGCCACGGACGGTTCACACCCCATGGCGACCCTGTACGGGATGCGCCGCGTGGTCGTCGCGACCGTGGGCGCGGTCGCCCTGGCGGGTTCGGCGGCGGCACCGGCCGCCGCCGAACCCGCCCCGGCGCACGCCGGTTGGGACGGCTCGAAGTACTGGTTCCGGAACGCGGCCGGCGAATGGCGCTGGACCAGCCACGCCGCGACCTACCGGCAGCACACCGGAGCGTCGGCCGCCACGTCCGCCGGGGGTGGGAGCCGGACCGGTGAGCCCGTCTTCCGGGGGCGGCAGGGCTGGGACGCCCAGGACAGGGTCTACTGGTTCACGTCCCGCGGTCACTGGTACTGGACCAGCCACGCCGGGAAGTACCGGCAGCGGACGGGCCTCTCCGGCGGCACCTCCCAGCCGTCCAAGCCATCGGAACCGTCACAACCGTCGAAGCCCGCCGCGCCGTCCGGCTCCTCCCGTGGCTGGACGGCGCCGGTCTCCTCGTACGTCTACACCGGCTTCTACGGGCAGCGCGGTGCCTGGTCGAAGGGCTATCACACGGGGCAGGACTTCGCCGTGCCGACGGGGACGACGGTCCGCTCGGTCGGTCCCGGCCGGGTCGTGACGGCCGGGTACGGCCGCTCGTACGGTTACGAGGTGGTGATCCGTCACCCGGACGGCCGCTACTCCCAGTACGCCCATCTCTCCCGTATCGACGTGTCGCCCGGTCAGAGCGTGTCGGCCGGGCAGCGCATCGCGCGGTCGGGTGCGACCGGGCGGGTGACGGGTCCGCATCTGCACTTCGAGGTGCGGACCACGCCGTACTTCGGATCGGACATCAACCCGCTGGCCTATCTGCGCGGCCACGGTGTACCCGTGTAGCGGCCCCACACGTCGTGCCGGCCACCGCGGTTGCTCAGGCCTCGACCGGGTCCGGCGTCCCCGCCCGGGGGTTCTCCTTGATCGTGATCCGGCCCTTGCGGATCGTGGCGAGGCGGGGCGCCCGGCGGGCGATCGCGCTGTCGTGGGTGACCATGACGAAGGTCAGCCCGTGTTCCTTCCAGAGCCCTTCGAGCAGCTCGACGATCTCGTCGCGCATGGACTCGTCGAGGTTGCCGGTGGGTTCGTCGGCGAGCAGCACCTTCGGACGCTTCACGAGCGCTCGGGCGATCGCCACCCGCTGCTGCTGACCGCCGGAGAGCTCGGACGGCAGATGGCCGCTGCGTTCGCCGAGCCCGACCGACTCCAGGGCCTCGGCGGCCCGGCTCCGCCGCTCGGCGGGCTTGACGTCGAGCGGGACAAGCGCGGTCTCCACGTTCTCCTGGGCGGTGAGCGTGGGAATGAGGTTGAAGCTCTGGAAGACGAAGCCGATGTTCTGGCCGTGGACCGCGGTCAGCTTGCGCTCGGGAAGCGCGGCGAGGTCGGTGCCGTCGAGCAGGACCTGGCCCGAGGTGGGCCGGTCGAGGCCGCCGAGCATCTGGAGCAGCGTCGACTTGCCGCCGCCCGTGGGCCCTTGGATGACCAGCCGGTCGCCCTGGGCGAGAGTGAGGTCGACCCCGGCGAGCGCGTCGACTCTCTCCTGCCCCCGCCGGTACTGCTTGGTGACACCGATGAGTTCGTACATGGTCCAACTCCTGTGGTACGTGGGTGGGTTCGGGCCTGCTACTCGACGCGACGCAGCGCGTCGGCGGGGCGCAGCCGCGAGGCGCGCCAGGCGCCGAAGGCTCCCGCGACGAGGCCGCCGCCGAGGGCGAGGAGGACGGCGAGACCCACCGTGGTGACGCTGACGGGCGCGGTGAGGGCGATGTCGACGGTCTTGCCGGCGGCCGTTTCGCCGGGGCCGCCGCCGATGAGCATGCCACCGCGGCCGCCCCCGCGACCGCCGAACATGCCGCCGGTCGGGCCGAGTTCGGCGGTGAGGGTCGGGCTGACGGCGGTCACCGCGTACGCGCCGGCCAGGCCGAGCGCGATGCCGAGGGCGCCGCCGATGAAGCCGTTGACGAGGGCCTCGCCGACCACCTGACGGGTGACGCGGCCGCTCTTCCAGCCGAGCGCCTTGAGGGTGCCGAACTCACGGACCCGGCGGGTGACGGCGGAGGAGGTGAGGAGACCCGCGACGAGGACGGCGGCGAGCAGCACGGCGTACGAGAGCCATCTGCCCACGTTCGAGGCGAGGTTGGCGGCGGTGTCGAGCGAGCCGGAGACCGTCTGGGCCAGGTCGGCCGAGGTGGTGACGGTGGTGCCGGTGACGTTCTTCTGGATGGCGGCCTTGACCGCGTCGATCCTCGTCGAGTCGGTCGCCTTCACATAGATCGTGGTGATCTTGGCCGCGGAGGACGAGAGTGTCTGCGCCTGCTTCAGCGGCAGATAGACCTGGGCGGCGGACTGGCCGCGGTCGGCGGTCGCGATGCCGATGATCTCGAACTTGACGTTCTTCACGGTCAGTTCGTCGCCGACGGCGAGGTCCTTCTCCTGGGCGTAGGCGCTGTCGACGACGGCGACCTTCGCGTCGGTCTCGGTCTCCTTGAAGGTACGGCCCTGGGAGACGGTGGAGGTGGTGAGGGGGCCGAGGTCGGGGGCGGTGACGTCGGTGCCGTAGAGCGTGAAGGAGTCGACGTCGAAGGCCGCGCCGCCCCCGGTGACGGTGTCACCGGGGCCGGAGCCGCCGCCGTTGCCCCCGGTGCCGCCGCTGTTGCCGCCGGTCTCGGCGCCCGGCTGGCCCGGCTGGGTCTGGCCGCGCTGGATCCGGCCCCGCGCGAACTCTCCGTTGATCTTCAGGTTGACGAGGCTGAGTCCGCCCACCGCGCGGTCGACACCCGGCTGTCCGGCGACCGTGGCGACGGTGGAGTCCGCGAGGGTCTGGAAGCCCTGGACCATCAGCCGGTCGCTGCTCTGTTCCTCGCCCTCCTCCTTGCCCTGGAACTCGAACCGGGGGCGCTGCGGCGACGCACCGTCCGCGGGCCGTTCCTGCGCCTTGGTCACCGTCAGGTCCGTACCGAGGCCGTAGAGGGACTCGAGAACCTTGCCCTGGGCCTGATTCATGCCGGAGGACACGGAGTTGACGACGATGACCAGCGCGATCCCGAGCGCGAGCCCGGAGGCGACGACGAGCGCCGCCCTTCTGCGACGGCGCAGTTCGCGCCGGAGGTAGGTGAAGAACATGGGCGTGAAGTTAGGGGCGGCGTGTGATGACGGGATAAGGCCGGCGTGAGAGCGGGATGAGAGTCATCGATCTCCTGTACGCACGGGGCCCGGTGATGGCAGGGTCGGCGGCATGTCGAACAGCAGCGCATGGACGCGGATGGGCCCGGTGACGGCACTCTTGGACGCCACCGGGCTGTTCTTCAAATCGGCGCGCGACGCCTTCCCCGGGGCGGTCGCGGCGGACTGGGCGGCCGCCACGGCCCTCCACCCCGGTGCGGTCGGGCCCGACGGCGCGTGGCGGCTGGACTTCCGCTGCTTCGCCGTCGCCGATCCGGACGGTTCGGGCTGGACGCTGATCGACGCGGGCGTGGGCCCCGCCGAGGGGCCCGGGGCGCCCTGGTGCCCCGTACCCGGCCGCCTTCCGGACGTCCTCGCACGGGCCGGGATCGACCGGGCGGACGTCCACACCGTCGTGCTGACGCATCTGCACGAGGACCACACCGGCTGGGCCGCCGACGCCGCCGGCCGGCCCTTCTTCCCGGAGGCCCGGTACGTCGTCCAGCGCGCGGAGACCGCCGCCCTCGACCGCCTCGACCCGGTGTGGGACTGGGTGGTGGAACCGCTCCGCGCGGCAGGGCAACTGCACGAGGTCGACGGCAGGCACCGACTGCGCCCGGGTGTCACGCTGTTGCCCACCCCCGGGCACACCCCCGGCCATCAGTCCGTCCTGGTCGAACGGCCGGACGGCCGGGACGTCCTGGTCACCGGCGATCTCCTCGTCCACGCCGTGCAGCTCGCCGCGCCCGCCGTGGCCTACGCCCACGAGCGCGACCCGGCCACCGCCCGGACCTCCCGCGAGGAACTGCTCGCGCGGGCCGCCGACACCGGGGCGGTCCTCGCGACGGCCCACCTGACCAGGCCGTTCGTCGACGTCCCGGGGAGGCCCCCAGGGGTGTGACGCCGGCCGCGGAGCGCCGCCTGGTGAGCTCCCGTCGTCGGGCCGTGCACGGATGTCGGCCGCCGCGCCCCCGCCGACCCCGTGCACGGACGTCGGCCGCCGCGCCCCCGCCGACCCCGTGCGCGGACGTCGGCCGCCGCGCCCCCCGACGGGGCCGCGGACGGTCCCTCCGTCAGACCTCAGACCCCCGTCACCGCGGCGTACGCCAGGGGGTCGGCCAGGACGTCGTGGAGGACGAGGGCCGCCGCGCCCCGGGAGGCGTCGGTGGCGGCGGAGGCGGGACGCAGGCGGCCCGCCTCCGGGGTCCAGAGGCCGGAGACGACGCGGTCGGAGAGCTCCTCGGTCAGCGCGGGCACGAGCCACGGCATCAGCTGCGGGTAGATGCCGCCGAGGACGACCGCCTCGGGGTCGAGGAGGTTCACGGCCCCCGACAGGGCGCGCCCCAGCATCTTGCCCGCCTCGGCGAGCGCGGCGAGGGCCCGCGGGTCCCCCGCTCCGGCGCGGTCCGTCAGCTCGGGGACGCCGTCGGCCCGCGCCGCCGCGAGGAGCGCGGCCTGGCCCGCGTACTGCTCCAGACACCCTCGCGAGCCGCAGCGGCAGCGAGGGCCGTCGGCGTCGACGACCAGGTGGCCGATCTCGCCGGCGAAGCCGTGCGCGCCGCGCAGGAGTTCGCCGTGGACGACGATCGCGCCGCCCACGCCGATCTCCCCCGTCAGGTGCAGAAAGGTGCGGAGGTCGCCGAGCGTGCCGAACCACAGCTCGGCGAGGGCCGCCATGTTGGCCTCGTTGTCGGAGGTCAGGGGGAGGCCCGCGGTGCCGGGGCGCAGCGCGGTGAGGGCCTCGCCGAAGAGGCGCTCGGCGTCGGCCTCGTACCAGCCGAGGTTGGGTGCCTGCCGTACGGCTCCACCGGAGACGAGGCCCGGCAGGGCGAGTCCGGCGCCCGCCGGGGCGAGGCGCCGTGCGGCGGCCGTGTCGAGGACATCGGCGGCGACCCGGGCGGCGCGGGCCAGTACCTCGGGGGCGCCGGCGGCACGGTTGTCGAGACGCTCGGTGCGGCGGACACGGTCGGTGCCGGTGAGGTCGACGACGCAGACCGTCACGTAGTCGACGTTGATCTCGACGCCGAGTCCGGCGGGACCGGTGTCCGCGGGTTTCAGGACGGTGCCCGGTCGTCCCGCCTGCCCGCTGAACGTCTTGCCCGATTCGACGAGGAAGCCCAGTTCGAGGAGCTGCTCGACGAGGGAGGAGACGGCGGGCCGGGTGAGTCCGACGCGGGCGGCGACGGCCGCCCGGGTGGTCTCGCCCGCGTCGTGGACGGTCCGCAGGACGAGACTCAGGTTGTGCCGGCGCACGCCCGACTTGTCGGCCTTGGGTTCCGTGGGCTGGTTCATGGTGAGCGCGAGCCTAGCCGCCCCTTTCGCTCACCCGAAAAACAGCTCCGCCAGCGGCCGGCCGCACCGCCCGCCCGCCCGCTCGCCCGCCTCAAACAGTTCAGTCACCGAACTCTTCTGTACTAGGGTCATGACCATGACGCTTCCGCGTGACTACCGCGGCCAGACCTGCGCCCTCGCCCGCTCCATGGAGATCGTCGGCGAGCGCTGGACGCTGCTGATCCTGCGCGACGCCTTCCACGGGGTCCGCAGGTTCGGGGAGTTCGCCGCGCACCTGGGCGTGCCCCGGGCCGTGCTCACCGACCGGCTCACCACCCTCACCGGGGCGGGCGTCCTGGAGCGCCGCCCCGAACCGGGAACGGGCCGCCGCGAGGTGTACGGGCTCACGCCCAAAGGCGTCGCCCTCTGGCCCGCGGTCCGCGCGCTCACCGCCTGGGGCGAGGAGTTCCACGCGGCGGACGGCGGCCCCCGCCGCGTCTTCCTGCACGCTGAGGACGGTGCCCCGCTCGACGCGGACGGACGCTGTACGGGCTGCGGCACGGCCGTACCCGTAGCCGACGTCGTGGTCGCCCCCGGCCCGGGGCTCGCCCCTCCGGCCCCGGACGACGACCCGGTGACGGCCGCGCTCGCCCGGCCGCACCGGCTGCTCCAGCCCCTGCTCCAGCCCCTGCTCCGCCCCCCGCTCACCACCGCGCCCTCGGGGCGCCCCACGAGAGGTCCACAACGATGAAGATCCTGGTCGTCGGCGCCGGTGCCACCGGTGGCTACTTCGGCGCCCTGCTCGCCCGCGCCGGACAGGACGTCACCTTCCTGGTCCGCCCGGCCCGGGCGGCGGCGCTGCGCGAGCGCGGGCTGCGGGTGGTGGGCCGGGACGAGGAGTGGGTCCTCACGCCCCGCCTCGTGACGGCCGACACGCTGGACGCGCTCGGCTCCCCGTACGACCTCGTCCTGCTGTCGGTGAAGTCCACCGGCCTCGAGGCGGCGATCGAGGACATCGTTCCGGCCATCGGACCGGAGACGGCGATCGTGCCGCTCCTCAACGGTCTCGCCCACCTCGACGCCCTCAACGCCCGCTTCGGGACCTCGGCCGTCCTCGCCGGCGTGGCCAAGGTGGTCACCACGCTCGACGAGACGGGTGACATCCGGCGGCTCGCCCCGCTGGCCCATCTGACACTCGGCGAGCAGGACGGCACGGACTCCGCGCGCGCGGCGAAGTTCCGCGCGGTGCTCGAAGAGGCGGGCATCGCCTCGCCGAAGCCGGAGCACGCGGTCACGGCGATGTGGCACAAGTGGGTGTTCATCACGACCTTCGGCGCCGTGACGAGCCTGATGCGGGGCACGGTCGGCGAGGTGTACGACGCGCCGGGAGGTCCCGCCCTGGCCCCGGCGCTGCTCGACGAGGCGTCCTCGGTCGCCGCCGCGGCCGGGCACCCCGTACCGGAGGCGGAGCGGGCGACGACGCTCGCCGTGGTGGCCGCGCCGGGTTCGCCGATGGTGCCGTCCCTCTACCGCGACCTGGCGGCGGGGCGCCCGACCGAGGTCGAGCACCTCTTCGGCGACCTCACCACCCGCGCGCGTGCCTTGGGCGTCCCCACCCCGCTCCTGGACCTGGCGACCCTGCACCTGCGGGTGCACCAGCGGCGCGTCACGGCGGGGGCGGACGGCGGGGCCTGAGGGGAGGAGCGGGGCGGCCGGGGGGCGGGACGGCGGGGGCGGGAGTCGGGCATCGGGCATCGGTGTGGCCGCCGACAGGTCAGTCGGCCGGGCGTCGAGGGCTGGAGCCGGGCATCGGGCGTCCTGGCCGACAACCGGCCGGACGGGGCGCGGCCGCAACAGGGGTATCGCAGGCGGCGGTTCGCGGAGCCCGCTCCCCGGAGGAGGCTCCGAGTTGGACTCTTGTGCCACTTCTTGGATCCTCGGCGAAGCCCCTGGCACGCTCCCGGTCCGCTCACGATCATGACGTCATGAACGTGAACGTCGACACCTCGCTCCCCCTCGGCCTCGCCTGGCTGACCGCCCCCGCCGCCTGGTCCCGCGCCGACGGCGTCCTCACCGTCACGGCCGCCCCGCACTCGGACGCCTTCACTGACCCGGTCGGCGGGGCGGCGGCCCGGCGTGACGCCGCCGTGGCCCTGACCACGCCGCCGGACGGCGACTGGCAGCTCTCGGCCCGCCTTCGCGTCGACTTCCGGTCGGCGTGGGACGCGGGGGCCCTCTTCATCCGCTCCGACGACGACCACTGGGCCAAGCTCAACTTCGAGCAGGCGCCCGACGGAACTCCCAGCGTCTACTCCGTCGTGACCCGCGGCCGGTCCGACGACGCGCTCGCGGGCCCGGTCGCGGGAGACGCGCTGTGGCTGCGCATCAGCCGGATCGGGCGGGGCTTCGCCTTCCACGTCTCGGACGACGGCGCGTTCTGGCGCCTGGTACGGCAGTTCGCCCTGGACGGCCCCGGCCCCGTACGGGCCGGCATCGAGGTCCAGTCACCCGTCGGCGCGGGCTGCCGCGTCGACTTCGACGACATCCGCCTCACCCCGACGACCCTGGCCCACCTCTTCGACGGTCGGTGACAGCAACGTCGGCGTCGCGGCCGACAGGACCCCCGCGATGCGGTTCCAGGTCTCCTCGTCACGACCGACCGCGGGCAGGATCTCGCCCGCTCCCGTGCCCCAGGCCGTCGTCAGGGCCACCGGGTCCGCGCCGGTCACCGCGCCCGCCGCGAGGGCCGCGGCGCCCAGGGCCACGAGTTCGTCGGCGGCCGGGACGACCAGCGGGCGGCCGGAGAGTCTGCGGACGGTCTCGGTCCAGGCCCGGCCACGCGCCCCGCCCCCGATGAGGCGCAGCGGCCGGTCCCGTACGTCGGGGGCGGCCGGGTCGAGGCCACAGGCGGCGAGCAGGTGGTCGAGGGCGCGCAGCACCGTGAAGGCCGCGCCCTCGTAGGCCGCGCCGAGGATCGACCGCGGGTCCGTGCCGTGCCGCAGGCCGGTGACGAGCCCGGCGGCGTGCGGCAGGTCTGGGGTGCGTTCGCCGTCGAGGTACGGCAGCACGACGACTCCACCGCCTCCGCCTCCGCCGCTCCCACCGCTCCCGCCCGGCGACACGTCCTCCCGGTCCAGGCCCAGGAGCGCGGCGAACCGGTCCACGGCGAGCGTGCAGTTGAGGGTGCAGCCCAGCGGGAGGTACGTCCCGTCGGTGGCGGCGAATCCCGCGAGGCCCGGGTCCGCCGGGCGGGCGCGGGTCGCGGCGAAGACCGTGCCGGAGGTGCCGAGGCTGACGACCGGGTGGTCGAGGAGGCCCGCACCGCCGAGGCCGAGGCCGACCGCGGCGGCCATGTTGTCGCCGGTACCGGCGGCGACGACGACGGTACGGGGCAGCCCGAGGGCCTCGGCGGCGGCCGCGGTCAGGGTGCCCACGCGGCTGGCGCCGCCGGGTGCGACGGTGGGCAGCAGGGCCGGGTCGAGACCGATGAGGTCCAGGATCTCGGGGTCGTACGCACCGGGGTCGTACGCACCCGAGTCGTCCGTACCAGTGACCTCGCCCTCGGCTCCCTTCACGCCCCCGCCCTGAGCGCCCGCACCCCTCCCGTACCAGCACGTCCCCGAAGCGTCCCCCGGGTCGGTCACCGCGATTCCGGTGAGGCGCTCCGTGAGGTGGTCGTGCGGGAGGCGCACCCCCGTGACGGCCTCCGCACGTCGTGGTTCGTGCTCGCGCAGCCACTGCCACTTCGCGGCGGTCATGGACGCGACGGGCACGGAACCCGTGCGTTCCAGCCAGGCGCCGGGGCCGCCGAGGCGGGTGGCGAGGGCGGCGGCCTGCGGGGCGGAGCGGGTGTCGTTCCAGAGCAGCGCGGGGCGCAGCGGGCGTCCGTCGGCACCGAGGGTGACGAGACCGTGCTGCTGTCCGGCGACGGCGATGCCGGTGACGGCTCCGGCCGGGACGCCCGCGTCCCGCACCGCCGCGCGGACGGCCGTGACGAGTGCGGTCCACCACTCCTCGGGGTCGCTCTCGCGCGCGCCGGCGGAGCCGGTGACGGTGTGCGGGGCGCGGCCGACGGCGAGGAGTTCGCCGGTGTCGGCGTCGACGGCCACGGCCTTGGTGGACTGCGTGGAGCTGTCCACGCCGATCACGACGGAGCGCCTCGTGGGCACGTCCTCACCTCTTCCCTGTAGTGGGTCACCGTAGGTCGCCATGGGAGCCGATTCGCGGCTGGGGCTGGCGCCCGGTGTGTCCATCCCGTATTAGTTATCTCAGAAAACAAATCCCGAGAGCAAGAGAAGGACACACCATGCCGGAGCTCTTCGCCCCCACCCCCGAGGACCGCTTCACCTTCGGCCTGTGGACCGTCGGCTGGCAGGGCCGCGACCCGTTCGGCGAGGCCACCCGCCCGGCCCTCGACCCGGTCGAGTCGGTCGAGCGGCTCGCCGCGCTGGGCGCGTACGGCGTCACCTTCCACGACGACGACCTGATCCCCTTCGGTACACCGGACGCCGAGCGCGACGCGATCGTCAAGCGCTTCCGGGCCGCGCTCGACCGCACGGGACTCGCGGTGCCGATGGCCACCACGAACCTCTTCACCCACCCCGTCTTCAAGGACGGCGGGTTCACCGCCAACGACCGGGACGTACGCCGCTTCGCCCTGCGCAAGACCCTCCGCAACATCGACCTGGCCGTCGAACTCGGCGCCACCACGTACGTCGCCTGGGGCGGCCGGGAGGGCGCCGAGTCCGGCGCGGCGAAGGACGTCCGGGTCGCGCTCGACCGGATGAAGGAGGCCTTCGACCTGCTCGGCCAGTACGTCACCGAGCAGGGCTACGACCTGCGCTTCGCCATCGAGCCCAAGCCGAACGAGCCGCGCGGCGACATCCTGCTGCCCACCATCGGGCACGCCCTGGCCTTCATCGAGCGCCTGGAGCGCCCCGAACTCGTCGGCGTGAACCCGGAGACGGGCCACGAGCAGATGGCCGGACTCAACTTCCCGCACGGCATCGCCCAGGCGCTCTGGGCGGGCAAGCTCTTCCACATCGACCTGAACGGCCAGTCCGGCATCAAGTACGACCAGGACTTCCGCTTCGGTGCGGGCGATCTTCGCCAGGCGTTCTGGCTGGTGGACCTGCTGGAGACGGCCGGTTACGAGGGCCCGCGCCACTTCGACTTCAAGCCGGTGCGCACGGACGGCTTCGACGGCGTCTGGGAGTCCGCGAAGAACTGCATGCGCAACTACCTGATCCTCAAGGAGCGCGCGGCCGCCTTCCGCGCCGACCCGGACGTCCAGCAGGCGCTGGCCGCCTCCCGGCTGCCCGACCTCGCCGTCCCCACGGCCGCCGACGGCCTCGCGGCGCTGCTCGCCGACCCCACGGCGTACGAGACCTTCGACCCGGACGCGGCGGCGGCCCGCTCGATGGCCTTCGAACACCTCGACCAGCTGGCCCTGGAGCACCTGCTCGGCGTCCGCTGACGCCCGCGCCGCTGGGAGGTCGGCGCCCGGGGAGGCCAGTGCCCGGGGAGGCGAGCGCCCGGGGAGGTCAGTGCCCGGCGAGTGTCGAGCGGCGGACGACCAGTTCCGGCTGGAGCACCACGTGTTCGTGCCGGTGGTCGGCCGCCCGCTCGCCGGTCTCGTCCAGGAGCAGCTCGGCGGCCTTGGCGCCGAGCGTCAGCGCCGGCTGACGTACCGACGTCAGGGGTACGGTCGCGGCCGCCGCGAACTCGATGTCGTCGTAGCCGACGATGGCCATGTCCTCCGGGACCCGGACGCCCGCCGCGTACAGGGACTGGAGCACGCCGAGGGCCAGCAGGTCGTTGGCGCAGAAGACGGCCGTCGGGCGGTCGGCGAGGCCGAGCAGTCGGGCGCCCGCGTCGCGCCCCGAGGCCACGTCGAGGCGCTCGGCGGGGAGTTCGCGGAGCGCCGAGGCGGGCAGTCCGGCCTCGGCGAGGGCGAGCAGCGCGCCCTCGCGCCGGTCACGGATCTGCCGGAGGTGGGACGGGCCGCTGACGTACGCGAAGGAGCGGTGTCCCGTCGCGGTGAGGTGCCGGATCGCCAGCGAGCCGCCGACGACGTCGTCGACGGAGACCGAGCAGCCGGCGTCGTCGCCCGCCACCCGGTCGACGAGCACGGACGCGATGCCGTGGCGGCGGAACTCGCCCAGGTTCGCGCCGCTGGGGTCGGCGGGGGTGACGAGGACGCCCCGGACGCGCTGCTCGGCGAAGAGGGAGAGGTAGTCGGCCTCGTTCCGAGCGCTCTGGTCGCTGTTGCAGACCATGACGCCCAGACCGGCAGCCCGTGCGGTGCGTTCGGCGCCCCGGGCGATGTCGACGAAGAAGGGGTTGCCCATGTCGAGGACGAGCAGCGCCATGATCCGGCTGCGGCCGGCCCGCAGCTGGCGGGCGGACTCGCTGCGCACGTAGCCGAGGCGGGCGATGACCCGCCGTACGTGTTCGAGCGTCGCGGGCGAGACCCGGTCCGGCTGGTTGATCACGTTCGAGACGGTGCCGACGGAGACTCCCGCCTCGCGCGCCACGTCCTTGATGCCGACGTTCCCGACCGTCCGCGCGGTGTCCGTCATCCGTCCCACCTGGTTTGTCCCGCCCCTGCCGCCCCGTCCGGGCGAGGTCCCGCCCCGGTTTTCATCCTATGCGGCCGCGCTGAGGCGGGCCGTCGGCCGACGCCCCTCACGCGAGGTGGATGACCTCGGGCAGCGGGCGCATGGCGGCATGTCCTGGCGACGTCGGTGGCGACGTCTGTGGCGACGTCTGTGTCGACGTCTGGGGTGACGTCTGGGGTGACGTCGCGTCCGGCCGGCGGCTGATACGACGAGGGAGCGGCCGCACCTGTCAGGTGCGGCCGCTCCCCGGGGGTGGACTCCAGGGGTGGACTCTAGGCCGATTCCCTCCGGACCAGCTGCGTCGGCAGGATCACCGTCGCCGGGTCCTCGCCCGCTATCCGGGCGAGCAGCGTCCGTACCATCTCGGTGCTGATCCGGTCCCAGGGCTGGCGGATGGTGGTCAGCGAGGGGCGGGAGGACAGGGCCGCCGGGGAGTCGTCGAAGCCGCCCACGGCGATGTCCTCGGGGACCTTCCGGCCCGCACGGGCGAGGGCGTCGAGGACGCCCTGCGCCATCAGGTCGGAGGCGACGAAGACGGCGTCGATGTCCGGGGCGCGCTCCAGGAGGGCGCGGGCCGCTTCCTCGCCGCTGGCCCGGCTGTAGTCCCCGGTGGCGATCAGCGTCTCGTCGGCGGGCAGCCCGAACTCGGCGAGTGTCTCGCGGTATCCGGCGAGGCGCTCGACCCCGCCGGGGGTGTCGAGCGGGCCGGTGACGGTGGCGATCCGGCGCCGTCCGGAGGCGTACAGGTGGCGGACCATGTCGCGGGCGCCGTCGCGGTCGTCGGCGGCGACGTAGCCGATCCTGGCGGTCTGGCCGAGCGGCTTGCCGCAGGCGACGACGGGGACGCCGGCCTCGTGCAGCCGGGCCACCACGGGGTCGCCGGAGTGGCTGGAGACGAGGAGGACGCCGTCGACGTGGCCGGCCTCGATGTAGCGGAGGTTGCGGCGCCGTTCGTCCTCGGTGCCCGCGATCATCAGGAGGAGCGGGATGTCCTGGGCCGCGAGCGCCTGGGTGCAGGCGCGGAGCAGCACGTTGAAGTTGGGGTCCTCGAAGAACCGCTCCTGGGGTTCGGTCAGGAGGAAGGCGACCGAGTCGGACTTGCCGGTGATCAGTGAGCGGGCGTGCCGGTTGACGACGTAGCCCGTTCTGCGGATCGCGGCGTCCACGGCGGCCTTGGCCGTCGGGCTGACGTAGTGGCCGCCGTTGAGGACACGGGAGACGGTGCCGCGCGAGACCCCGGCCTCGCGGGCCACGTCGTGGATGGTCGCCGGGCGGCGCCTGCTCGCTGCTGTGCTCATGCTGTGTGTTTCCCCTCGATCCCCTGTGCTCAGGACTTTACGGCGCCGGACAGCAGGTCGAGGCTCCAGAAGCGCTGGATGACGAGGAACAGGGCGATGAGCGGGGCGATGGCGAGGAGCGCGCCGGTGATCACCAGGGTGTAGAGGGAGGGTTGGGAGGCGCCCTGCTTGAGGAGGGTGAACAGGCCGACGGTCATGGGGAACTTCTCGTCGTCGCCGAGCATGATGAAGGGCAGCAGGAAGTTGTTCCAGATGGCGACGAACTGGAAGAGGAAGATCGTCACCAGGCCCGGGGACATCATGGGGACGGCGATCCGTACGAAGAGCCGCCACTCGCCCGCGCCGTCCATGCGGCCGGCCTCGACCAGCTCCATCGGGATGGCGGCCTCGGCGTAGATGCGGCCGAGGTAGACGCCGTACGGGGAGAGGATCAGCGGCAGCAGCACCGAGGCGTAGGTGTCCGTCAGGTCGGCCTCGGCCATCAGCAGGTACTGCGGGATGGCGAGGATGACCGGGGGCATGAGGACGCCGGTGAGCATCACGTTGAAGAAGGCCTCGCGGCCGCGGAAGCGGTAGATCGCGAGGGCGTAGCCGGCCAGCGCGGAGACCACGGTGGACAGGACGGCGCCGAGGCCCGCGTAGAACACGGAGTTGAGCATCCAGCGCCAGTAGATGCCCTCGCGGTACGCGGTGAGGTCGCCGACGTTGTCGGCGAGGCCGCCGCCGGGCAGGAACGTGAAGGTGGAGAAGAGTTCGTCGTCGGGCTTGGTGGCGGCGACCACGACCCAGGCGACGGGCAGCAGGCAGTAGAGCGCGCCGAGGACCAGGGCCGCCGTGGGGAGCAGCGCGGTGCGGCGGGGGCGCGGAGGGGCCTGGGGGACGCCGGGGGTGCTGCCGGCTGCCGGGGCTGCCTTGCGCAGCGGAGGGGAGGCGAGCCCGGTCATCGGACGGCTCCTTGCGTGGTGCGGCGGTTGGAGATCCTGAGCAGGGCGAAGGAGAGCGCGAAGGTGGCGAGGGCGAGGACCACGGCGGTGGCCGAGGCGGCGTAGATGTTCCCGCCGGTGAACGCGTCGCTGTAGACCTTCATGAGGGGGCTCCAGGTGGAGGGGATGCCGTTGGTGAGCGGCTTGAGCGTCATGGGCTCGTTGAAGACCTGGAGGGTGGCGATGATCGAGAAGAAGAAGGTGAGTACCAGGGAGGGCACGACCATCGGGATCTTGATGCGGAGCGCGATCTGGAGCTCCGAGCAGCCGTCGAGCTTGGCCGCCTCGTACACCTCGCCGGGCAGGGAGCGCAGCGCGGTGTAGATGACGATCATGTTGAAGCCGGTGCCGCCCCAGACGGCGATGTTCGACATCGCGAGGTAGAGCGGTCCGCCGTCCATGAGGTCGGGCTGCGGCAGGCCGAACTTGTCGAGGAGGAAGTGGAAGGGGCTGACGTCCGGGAGGTAGAGGAAGCCCCAGAGCACGGCCGCGATGACGCCGGGGACGGCGTACGGCAGGAAGATCGCGAGCCGGGCGAAGGAGCGGGCCCGGACGCGCTCGGAGTCGAGCAGGAGCGCGAAGAAGAGGGCGAGGCCGAGCATGACGGGGACGACGATGGCGCCGTAGCCCAGGACGCGCAGGGCGCTGGCGGCGAGTTCGGAGTCGGTGAGGGCCGAGGTGTAGTTCTCCAGGCCGGCCCAGACCTCGGACTTGGCGCCCTTGCCGAGGCCGAGACCCTTGATCTCGACCTTGTGGAAGCTGAGCCACACGGCGTAGCCGATGGGCAGGGCGAAGAAGAGGACGAAGAGGACGGCGGCGGGGAGGAGGAAGCCGTACGGGGCCGCCTTGACCCCGTACGACCGGCGCGCGCCCTTGGGGGGCTGCGTCACTTGGCGACCTCGAAGCCCTGCTTCTCCAGGTCCGCGACGGTGGCGGACTGTACGGCGGAGAGGGCGGTGCCGAAGGCGGCCGAGGTCTTGGCCTTGGCGGCCTTGCCGAACTCGTCCTTGAAGACGGTGTAGGCCACGTTGACGTTGGGGCCCCAGGCGGCCGGCGCGGTGGTCTTCGCTATCTCGGCGGCGCGGGTGTAGAAGTCGGGCTGGTTGGCGAAGTAGTCGGGGGCCTTGGAGAGGGCGCCGCTGGTCTGGGCGGCGGTGGCGGCCGGGTAGATGCCGCTCTCCTTGACGAGGGCGGCGAGGGCGACCGGGTCGGTGTTCAGCCAGGTGGCGAACTGGGCGGCGGCCTTCTTGTGCTTGGAGTCGGTGGTGACGGCGGTGGAGGAGCCGCCCCAGCTGCCGGTGGAGGAGCCGCCCTCGGTCCACTGCGGGAGGGGGGCCATGGCCCACTTGCCCTTGGTGTCGGGGGCGGCGGTGGTCAGGGTGCCGGGGGCCCAGACGGCGGAGACCCAGGCGAGCTGCTCGCCGGTGTTCATGGCCTTGTTCCAGGAGGGGGTGTACATCGGCTGGTTGTCGATGGCGCCCTCGGCGACCAGGCCGCCCCAGAAGTCGGAGACCTTCTTGGTGGCGGCGTCGTCGATGCCGACCTTCCAGGTGTCGCCCTCGAAGGTCCACCACTTGGCGCCGGCCTGCTGGGCGAGTCCGGCGAAGAGGCCGGAGTCGTTGGCGGAGAAGGTGGTCAGCGACTGCTTCGGGGCCTTCTTCTTGAGGTCGCGGGCGGTGGCGGCGAACTCGTCCCAGGTGGTGGGGACGGAGAGGCCGTACTTCTTGAAGAGGTCCTGGCGGTAGAAGAACATCAGCGGTCCGGAGTCCTGCGGAAGGGCGTACACGCCGTCGCCGCCGAAGGTGGTCTGCTGCCAGATGCCGGGCGCGAACTTGTCCTTGACGCCCGGGACATCGGAGGCGATGTCGGCGAGGGCGTCGTTGGAGACCAGGGTCGGCAGGGCCTGGTACTCGGCCTGGACGAGGTCGGGGGCCTTGTGTGCCTTGGCGGCGGTGATGATCTTGGTGACGAGGTCGTCGCCGGAGGCCTGCTTCTGCACCGTGACCTTGATGTCGGGGTGTTCGGCGTTCCAGAGGGCCACGACCTTGTCCATGCCGGGCGCCCAGGCCCAGTAGGTCAGCGAGACGGGGCCGGACGCCGCCGCCTCGTCGCCGGAGTCGGAGGATCCACAGGCGGTGAGCGCGGTGGCGCCGAGGAGGACGGCGGTGGCGGCGGCGAGGCTGCGGCGCGTGATGTGAGGCATGGGGTGCTTCTCCCTGACCGAAAAAGGGGCCTCTCCCCAGAGCGGAAAGGCCGGTCATGCATCTGTGAGCGTTCACAGTAGAGAAACGTTCCGGACACTTGTCAATGGTTGTTCGTGTGCGGTTATGTTGCGTTGCCACATCGAGATCGACCGTGTGCACGTTCACAGTGATCCAGAGCTTTCATCGTTCGAGGTTTCAGGAGAGACTCATGCCGCAGACCACTCCCAAGGGCCTGCACCGGCTCGCGTTCGGCGGGGACTACAACCCCGAACAGTGGCCGGAAAGCGTCTGGCAGGAGGACGTCCGGCTCATGCGGGAGGCCGGCGTCACCATGGTGAGCGTCGGGATCTTCTCCTGGGCCCTGCTCGAACCGGAGCCGGGCCGGTACGACTTCGGCTGGCTCGACCGGCTCCTCGACCTGCTCCACGAGCACGGCGTCCGCGTCGACCTGGGCACACCGACCGTGGCGCCGCCCGCCTGGTTCTACCGGGCGCACCCCGAGGCACTGCCCGTCACCGCCGAGGGCACGCGCTTCTCGTACGGCTCACGCGGGGCGATCTGCCACAGTTCCACCGCCTATCGCACGGCCGCCGCGGGCATCACCACCGAGCTGGCCCGCCGCTACGGCAGCCACCCGGCGCTCGCGCTCTGGCACGTCCACAACGAGTACGGCGTCCCGGTCAGCGCCTGCTACTGCGACAACTGCGCCGCCCATTTCCGCCGCTGGCTCGACGACACGTACGGCTCGGTGGAGGCCGTGAACGAGGCCTGGGGCACCGCCTTCTGGGGACAGCGCTACGGCTCGTACGAGGAGATCGACCCGCCCCGGGTCACCCCGACCGTCGGCAACCCGGCCCAGCAGCTCGACTACCGGCGCTTCGCCGACGCCACCATCCGGGAGAACTTCCGGACGGAACGGGACATCCTGCACGAGCTCGCGCCCGGCATCCCCGTCACCACCAACTTCATGACCGCGCTCAGCCAGTGCGACTCCATCGACTACTGGGCCTGGGGCCGCGAGGTCGACCTCGTCACCAACGACCACTATCTGATGACCGACGGCCGCCGCACCCACGTCAACCTGGCCATGACCGCCGACCTCACCCGCTCCGTCGCCGGCGGCGCGCCCTGGCTGCTCCTGGAGCACTCCACGTCGGGCGTGAACTGGCAGGCCCGCAACCCGGCCAAGCGCCCCGGCGAGATGGGCCGCAACTCCCTCGCCCATGTCGCCCGCGGCTCCGAGGGCGCCATGTTCTTCCAGTGGCGCCAGTCCCGGCGCGGCGCCGAGAAGTTCCACTCGGCGATGGTCCCGCACGGCGGCACCGACACCCGGATCTGGCGCGAGGTCGTCGCCCTCGGCGCCGGCCTGGAGGCCCTGGAGGAGGTACGCGGCACCCGGACCGTCCCGGACGTCGCCATGCTCTGGGACTGGCACTCCTGGTGGGCCCAGAACCTGGAGTGGCGGCCGAACGCCGCCCACGACGCCCGCGAGCGCGCCGACAGCTTCTACGAGACCCTCTACGACCGGCACCTCACCGTCGACTTCGCCCACCCCGAGGCCGACCTCTCCGCCCACCCGCTGGTCGTCGTCCCCGCGCTCTACCTGATGACCGAGGCCGCCGGGCAGAACCTCCGCGAGTACGTCGAGAACGGCGGGACGCTCGTCGTCTCGTACTTCTCCGGGATCGTCGACGAGCACGACGCCGTCCACCCCGGCGCCTACCCGGGCGCCCTGCGGGACGTCCTCGGACTCACCGTGGACGAGTGGTCTCCGCTCCTGGACGACCAGCGCGTACGGATCACCGGACCGGACGGCGGCTCGCTCACCGGCGACGTGTGGACCGAGTTCGTCCGGCCGCGCGGCGCCGAGACCGTGTGGACGTACGCCGACGGGCCGGCCGCGGGCGGGCCCGCGGTGACCCGGCACCGGCTCGGGCGGGGCACCGCCTGGTACGTCTCCACCCGGCTGGACGCGGCCTCGCTCGACGCGATCGTGGCCGCCGCGTGCGAGGACGCGGGAGTCGCGGCGCGCCCCGGCCTGCCTCGTGACGTGGAGGTCGTGCGGCGTGCCGGGGAGGGCGGGGAGTACGTCTTCGCCCTGAACCACTCCGCCGAGGACGTCGAGGTGCCGCTCGACGGCTCCGGGACCGAACTGCTCGGCGACGCCTCGGCCGGGGCCGGGATCCCTGTCGACGGCAAGCTCACCGTCCCGGCCGGCGGCGTCAGGGTCGTACGCCTCGACGCCTGACCGCACCACCCACTCCCCCGGCCTGCCACCGGGGGCCCCGGATCTCCCCGGGGGCGGCAGCGCCCCGCTGCGCCGCCCCCGGGTGAGCCGCACCACCCGCACCACCGGCACCACCCGTTTGGGACGCACCACCCGCACCACCCGTCAGGAACGCACCACTCTCCTCATCCGCCACCGTCGAAGGGACTCGACGATGCACCTCACCCCCACCAGAAGCCGCATCCGGCTGCGCGCCGCGGCCGTCGCCGCCGCGCTCGGCGCCCTGCTCCTCGCCCCGCTGCCCGCCGCGCAGCAGGCCGAGGCCGCGGCCACCCTCACCAACGCCGGGTTCGAGAGCGACGCCACCGGGACCGCCACCCCGGCCGGCTGGTCGACCTACTCGGCCGCCGGACAGAACGCCGCCTCGTTCACCGAGGCCGGGGGCCGCAGCGGCGGTTACCGCCTGAGCCACTGGTCGGCGTCCGCGTACAAGGTCGAGACGTACCAGTACCTCTCCGGGCTCGCCAACGGCACGTACACGCTGAGCGCCTGGGTGCGCTCGGGCGGCGGGCAGAACGCCGCCTACCTCGCCCTGCGCAACTGCGGGTCCGCCGAGCAGCGCACCGATCTTCCGGTGACCTCGTCCGGCTGGATACGCATCGTCACCCCCGTCACGGTGACCGGAGGCGCCTGCACCATCAGCATCAACTCGGATGCCAAGGCGGGCAATTGGCTGAACGTCGACGACCTGACGTTCACGGCGGGATCGACCGGTCTCGCGGTCAAGGGCGTCGACGTCTCCTCGCTCAAGAAGAGCGAGGACCTCGGCGGCACGTACCGTACGAGCGCCGGAACCACCGGTGACCCGGTCGCGATCCTGAAGAACGCGGGTGCCAACTACGGCCGTCTGAAGGTGTGGGTGAACCCGGCCGACGGCTACAACAACAAGGCCCGCGTCCTCGCCACCGCGCAGCGGATCAAGGCCCAGGGCATGAAGCTGCTCGTGGACTTCCACTACTCCGACATCTGGGCCGACCCGGGCGCCCAGAGCAAGCCCGCCGCCTGGCAGGGCCACTCGTACACGCAGCTCAAGACCGATGTCCACAACCACACGTACGACGTCCTCAACGCCCTGAAGGCGCAGGGCACCACGGCCGACATGGTGCAGATCGGGAACGAGATCAACACCGGGATGCTGTGGCCCGAGGGCTCGACGAGCAACTGGTCTCAGCTGGCGGGTCTGCTCAACTCCGGTATCTCCGCGGCCAAGGCGGTCTCGTCGAACACCCAGATCGCGCTGCACCTCGCGAACGGCGGCGACAACGCCCTGTACCGCACCTGGTTCGACAACGCGACCGCTCAGGGCGTGAGTTACGACGTGATCGCGTTCTCGTTCTACGGCTACTGGCACGGCGCCCTGTCCTCGCTCCAGGCCAACCTGGACGACATCTCGGCCCGTTACGGCAAGAAGGTGATGGTCGCCGAGACCGCGTACCCCTTCCGTCTGGACAGCGAGGACAGCCACGAGAACATCATCGACCTGTCGAGCGAGCTGGTCCCCGGCTACCCGGCGAGCGCGGCCGGCCAGTCCGCCTGGCTGCGGGACGTCATGAACGTCGTCGAGGCGGTCCCGAACGGCCGCGGCCTCGGTGTCTTCTACTGGGAGCCGGCCTGGACGGCCGTCACGGGCAACGGCTGGGACCCGACCGACTCCTCGTCCGGCAACGGCTGGGAGAACCAGGCCCTGTTCGACTACGACAGCAAGCTGCTGCCGGCGGCGAACTGGCTCGCCCACCGCTGATCTGACGACCCACGCGTGAAGGGGCGGGCTCCCCCAGGAGCCCGCCCCTTCGGTCTGTCCTCTACCACTCGGCGAGCGAGCCGTCGTCGCGCCGCCAGGCCGGGTTGCGCCAGCGGTGGCCGACCTCGGCGGCCCGCTCGACGGCCTTCGCGTCGACCTCGATCCCGAGACCGGGTCCGGTGGGCAGGCCCACGTGCCCGTCCTCGTACCGGAAGACCGACGGGTCGACGAGGTAGTCCAGCAGGTCGGAACCGGTGTTGTAGTGGATGCCGAGGCTCTGTTCCTGGATCAGCAGGTTCGGTGCGGCGAAACCGACCTGGAGGCAGGAGGCGAGGGCGATCGGGCCCAACGGGCAGTGCGGGGCGAGGGAGACGTCGTACGCCTCCGCCATCGCGGCGATCCTGCGCACCTCCGAGATGCCGCCGGCGTGCGAGAGGTCCGGCTGGGCCACCGCGATGCCCTGGTCGAGCACCTTCTTGAAGTCCCAGCGGGAGTAGAGGCGTTCGCCGGTCGCGATGGGGACGGAGGTGGAGCGGACGATGTCGCCGATGTGGTCGCTCATCTCGGGGACGACCGGCTCCTCCACGAAGAAGGGGAGGTACGGCTCCAGGAGCGGGAGGACCCGGCGGGCCATCGGGGCGGTGAGCCGGCCGTGGAAGTCGATGGCGATGTCGAACTCGTCGCCGACGGCCTCCCGGATCGAGGCGACCCGGTCCACGATCCCGTGGACGGCGGCGGGGGTGTCGATGAGCCGCAGCTGGGCGGAGGCGTTCATCTTGATCGCGGTGAAGCCCTCGTTCTTCCGGGCCAGGGCCTCGGAGGCGACCTCGTCGGGACGGTCGCCGCCGATCCAGCTGTAGACGCGGGCGCGGTCGCGGACGTTGCCGCCGAGCAGCTGCCAGACGGGGACGCCGAGGGCCTTGCCCGTGATGTCCCAGAGGGCCTGATCGATGCCGGCGACCGCGCTGGAGAGGACGGGGCCGCCGCGGTAGAAGCCGCCCTTGGTGAGGACCTGCCAGTGGTCCTCGATCTTCATCGGGTCCTGGCCGATCAGGTAGTCGGAGAGCTCGTCGACGGCGGCGGCGACGGTGTGGGCGCGGCCCTCGACGACGGGCTCGCCCCAGCCGGTGATGCCCTCGTCGGTGTCGATGCGCAGGAAGCACCAGCGCGGGGCGACGAGGTGGGTACGCAGGGAGGTGATCTTCACTTGGAGTCCTTCTTCACGGTCCAGCCGCCGTCGACGACCAGGTTGGTTCCGGTGATGTAGGCGGCGTCGGCGGAGGCGAGGAACGCGACGGCCGCGGCGACCTCCTCGGGCCTGCCGAGCCGGGCGAGCGCGGTGGCGTCGGCGGAGAGCCGGCGCCCCTCCTCGTCGACGTCGTTCCAGACGTCGGTGAGGATCGGGCCGGGCAGCACGGAGTTGAAGCGGACGTCGGGCCCGTACTCGACGGCGAACTGGCGGACGAGCGCGCACATGCCGCCCTTGGCGGCGGCGTACGCGGGATAGCCCGGCAGGCCGAAGTCGGCGTGCACGCTGGAGGTGGCGACGAGACTGCCGCGCTCGGCGCGCAGGTCGTCGAGGAAGGTGCGGGTGGCGAGGTAGAGGGACCGCAGGTTGACGGCCATCTCCCGGTCCCAGGTGGCGACGGGGAGGTCGTGGGCGGCGGCCGGGGTGTGGGTGAAGGCGTTGCTGTGGAGGATGCCCACGGGGCCGAAGCGGGCGTGTGCCTCGGCGCGGAGGGCGGTCCAGTCCTCCTCGGAGGAGACGTCGCAGCGTACGTAGGCCGCGCGGCCGCCGTCGGCGCGGATCGCGGCGGCGACGGCCTCGCCGGCCTCGTCGGCGATGTCGGAGACGAGCACGGCGGCGCCCTCGGCGGCGAGTCGGGCGGCGCTGGCCGCGCCGATGCCGGAGGCGGCGCCGGTGACCACGGCGTTCTGCCCGGAGAAACGGTTCATGAGGTGTGGATTCCTGTGTGGTGGTACGGAGTTGGGGATGCCCGGCGGCTCAGCGACTGATGTCCTGGGCCGCGAGGAGGCCGAGTTCGGCGCGGCGCGGGAGGCCCTCCCAGTCGCCCGGGACGGAGACGGCGAAGGCGCCGGAGAGGGCGGCCAGGCGGAGGCGCTCCGCGACCTGGGCGCCGTCGAGGACGGCGGCGAGGTAGCCGGAGACGAAGGCGTCGCCCGCGCCGACGGGGTCGACGGCCGTGACGGGCACGGCCGGCTGGACGTGGAGTTCGCCGTCGGCGACGGCGAGGGCTCCGTCGGCACCGAGCTTGAGGACGGCCTGGGCCGGCCCCAGCCGGGTGAGGGCGCGGGCCATCCGCTCCGGCGTGTCCTCGTCGACGAGGAGGGCGGCCTCCTCAGGTCCGGCGAAGACGATGTCCGCGCACGGGAGGAGCCGGGCGAGGACATCGGCGGCCTCGGCTCGGCTCCAGAGGCGTTCGCGGTGGTTGACGTCGAAGGAGACGGTGACCCCGGCGGCGCGGGCGAGGGCCACCGCGTGCTCCACGGCGGCGCGCGCGGATTCGCTCAACGCAGGGGTGATTCCCGTGACATGCAGGACCCGGGCTCCGGTGAGCTGCGCCTCGTCGAGGTCCTCGGGGGCGAGCCGGGAGCCCGCGAGGCCGGCCCGGTAGTAGCTGACGCGGAGCCGGTCCGCGGTGCGGCGCTCGCGGAGCATCAGACCGGTGGGCGCGGCCGGGTCCGTACGGGCGGCGGTGACGTCGACGCCTTCCGCGCGGAGACCGGCGAGGACCATCGCGCCCGCGGCGTCCTCGCCGACCCGGCCGGTCCAGGCGGCCGGGTGGCCGAGCCGGCTGACGCCGATGGCGACGGTCGCCTCGGCACCGGCCCAGCCCAGGCGGAGGGGCGCGCCCGGGGCGAGCGGTCCGGGGCGGGTCGCGGCGACCACCGCCATGGCCTCGCCGAGGGTGACGAGGGCGGGCGGATTCGCGGCGCTCATCGGCGTATTCCGTCGAGCAGGACGGCGGCGCGCTCACCGAGGGCGGTGAGGGAGCCGCCCTCACAGGCGTCGCCGACGAGAGGACCGCCCATGCCGAGGGCGGAGGCGCCCGCGGCCAGATAGGCGGAGGCTTCGGTGACGCCGATGCCGCCGGTCGGGACGAGGGGGATGTGCGGCAGCGGGGCACGGACGGCGCGGAGGTACTCGGGTCCGCCGGTGGCGGCGGGGAAGAGCTTCACCATCGTGGCCCCGGCCCGCCAGGCGGTGAGGATCTCGGTGGGGGTGTAGGCGCCGGGGAGCACGGGGACGCCGAGGCGGGCCGCCTCCGCGATGACCTCGCCGGAGATGGTGGGGGTGATGAGGTACGTCGCCCCGGCCTCGACGGCGGCCTGCGCCTCGGCGGGCGTGGTCACGGTCCCGGCGCCGAGCGCGAGTCCGGGCGGGGCGTCGGCTGCGTACTCGCGCAGGGCGTCGAGGACGCCGGGGGTGGTGAGCGTGAACTCGGCGGCGCGGATGCCGGACGCGAGCAGGGTGTCGGTGACTTCGGCGAACCGGGTGGCGGAGGTGGAGCGGAGGATGGCGATGACGGGCACGGAGTCGAGGGCGGCACGAAGGCCGACGGCGGCCTCCGTCGGGGCGAGCCCGTCGGGCGGGGTGGTCGCGGTGGGCGGATTGGTCATGGCCTGTGCTTTCTCGTGGGTACGGGGTCGGGGGCTTGGCGTGCTGGTGGCATGACTCAGCGCGCCGATGGCCGATCGGGAGCGTGTGGTTCGGCTTCGGCGAGCAACAGCTGACGTGGGTGGGCGAGGGAGAGCGGACGAGCATCGCCGGTCTCGCTCGTCGGCGAACCGGCCGGCGTCGGCCGACGGGCGTCGGGTGTCGGGTGTCGGGCGCCGGGTGTCGGGCGTCAGGCGACGGGCGTCAGGCGTCAGGCGTCAGGCGTCAGGCGACGGGGTGTCGGGCGCCGGGCGCCGGGCGTCAGGCGACGGGGTGTCGGGCGCCGGGCGCCGGGCGCGAGCTGACAACCCGCCAGGCGGGACGCGTCAGGCGGACGCGCACGCGGGTGGGCGCGGATCTGGTGGGGCGGGCGGTGGGGGACGGCCGGATGCAGAGGGGACCGAAGGCGGGCAGGCGGATCAGGCCCTCCTGCCGGTCGTCTTGCCGGTCGACCGGCAGGGACAGCAGGACGACCGGCAGGGACGGCAGGACGGAAGGACAGCGGCACGGAATGGCAGCAGGGCGGAAGGGCAGCGGAACGGCAAGGCCCCAGACGACGGGACGGCATGGGCCAGCGCCGCCGGGGCGCCCACAGGGCGCTCGCGCGGGCTACGCGGGCGCGGCGGGACCGGCCGCCAGGGCGTGGCGGGCCGGCCCGGCTCCGGCCGTCGGCCGCGCGCCACCGCGCGCGTGCGCAGGCCCTACCGCCCGACGCCCCTCCCGGCTCACCGCAGGTAGCGCGGCACCGACGACCCGACGTCGCCTCGCGGGCCCTTGAGCCCCAAGTCGTCCTCCGTGGTCCGCCGCGCATGCGCGGGGCCGACGGCCCGACGTCGCCGTACGGGCCCTACGGCCCGATGTCGTCCTCCGTACTCCGCCGCGCATACGCGAAGCCGACGGCCCGACGTCGCCGCGCGGCCTTACGGGCCCGATGTTGTCCTGCGTGCTCCGCCCCGCGTGCGCAGAGCCGACGGCCCGACATCGTCCTCCGTACTCCGCCGCGCGTGCGCGGAACCGGCGGCCCGGCGGCCCGACGCCCCCCGCTCCACGCGCGCGTGGAGCCACGGCCCCACGTCGCCGCGCGCGGCATGCCCCCATCGCGGCACAGCGCCCGGCTTCCGATGACGGCCCTACCGCCTCCCCGGCCTCAGCGGTCGGCGTACGGCACGCTCGGCAGGCCTCTCGCACCCGGGCGGCAGACGAACAGCCGCCCCGCGTCCGGTTCCGCCCGGCGGCGGGCCTCCGGCAGGCCCTCCGTCGCCGTCGTGATGACCAGGACGTCGAGGTCCGGTCCGGCGAAGGCGCAGCTCGTCACATGGGAGGCGGGCACCTCCACGCGCGCGTGGAGGGCGCCCTCCGGGGTGAAGGCGAGGACTTCGCCGCCGCCCCACACCGCCACCCACACCCGCCCCTCGGCGTCCACCGTGAGCCCGTCCGGCACCCCTCGGTCGAGGACCGCGAACGGCCTGCGGTCGCTCAGGGTGCCCGTAGCCACGTCGTACGCGAAGACGTCGACCCGGCCGGTCGGGCTGTCCGCGTAGTAGAGGAGGGTGCCGTCGGGGCTCCAGCCCAGGCCGTTCGAGATGGTGACCGATTCCAGGAGTGTGGTGAGGCCGTCGCCGTCGAGGCGGTAGAGCACGCCCGCGCCGGGGCTCTCGTCGTACGCCATCGTTCCGGCGAGGAGCCGCCCCGCCGGGTCCACGGCGGCGTCGTTCATGCGGCGTGGCAGGCCGTCCTCGGGCAGTACCGGCGCGGCGACTTCGACGGCCTCCGCGACCGGTCGGTCCGCCTCCAGCCGGAGGACGGACGTGCCCGCTGCCGCGAGGAGGGCGCCCGAGGCGCAGGGCTGGACCGCGCCGACCGGACGGTCGAATCGGAGCGTCGATACGGCGATCAGGTCCGGCTTCGCGTCCTCGTGCGTCAGGGCGGCCCTATGGACGAGGCCGTCGGGTATGTCCACCCAGAGCAGTTCCTGGCGCCGGGCGTCCCAGACGGGCCCTTCCGTCAGGCGTCCGGGCAGGGGGGAACAGGGCTGGGCCCTGAAGTGCTGCATCTGGCCTCCTCGGTGTTGTGCCAGTGGCGCGACACAAGAAAAACTACGGGTTCGTCTAACGGTTGTAAATATCCCGCCCCACGCTTCTTCCAACCCTTTGAATAAGATGCCGGGCACGGGTCGCCGTACCCACGCACGGGCCCTGCGAGCGGAGGACAGCACACATGATCAAGCGGACGTCCCAGGACATTCGCCGTCTCAACCGCTTCGAGGTCCTGCGACGCTTCTACGCGGGGGCCGGTGCGATGAGCCGTCAGGACCTCGCCGCCGCAACCGGCCTCTCCTTCGCCACCGTCGCCAATCTGACCTCCGAGCTCCTGGAGGCCGGCGTCCTCGTCGAGGCGGGGCACGAGGGCTCCAGCGGTGGCCGGCCCCGCGCTCGGCTCGCTGTCAACGCCGACCGGGGCGCGCTGATCGGCGTCGACATCGCGGAGACCTCGGTCCACGCCGAGCTCTTCGACCTCGCCCTGGAAGTCCGCCACTCCGTCGAGCGGCCTCTTCCCCCGGGGGACGTCCGGCCCACCGACGTGGTCGAAGAGCTCGCCGCCTGCGTCGAGGAGTTGCTGCGGGTCTCCGGGGTGTCCCGCGCGCGCGTGCTCGGGGCCGGCGTCAGTGTGCCCGGCATGGTGGAACGCGAGGGCGGAGTCTCCTCCTTCTCCCCCTACTGGTCCTGGCACGAGGTACCGCTCCGCGCCCTGCTCGACGAACGCCTCGGGCTGCCCCTCCGGCTCGACAACCCCCTGCGGGCCAGCACCGTCGCCGAGTTGTGGTTCGGCGCGGGCCGGGAGGTGGACGACCTCGTCGTCCTGACCCTGCGGGCCGGTGTGGGCGCGGGGATCGCGATCGACGGACAGCTCTACCGGGGATTCACCAACAGCGCCGGCGAATGGGGTCACACCTGTCTCGCGATCGACGGCCGGCTCTGCACCTGCGGCAACCGGGGTTGCGTGGAGGCGTACGTCAGCACCCGGGGCATCGCCCGGACCTGGCGCGAGCTCGCCCCCGGTGACGAGCGGGCGGCCGGGCCGGACGACGCCGCCACGGTCGCCGCTCTCGCGCGCGCGGCGGCGGAGCGCGACCCGGCGGCCATGGAGGCCATCGACCGCACCGGGCGCTATCTGGGGGCGGCGGTGGCCAATCTGGTCAATCTGCTCAACCCCCGGGCCCTCATCCTCGGCAACCAGGTCGTCGACCTGCTGGGAGAGCGCCTGCTGACCGCCACGTACGAGGCCGTCACCCGGCACGCGCTGGCCCTGCCGCACCGGGCGGCGGCGCTGCGGCGCAGCGCGGTACCGCACAACGCGGTCACCCGGGGGGCGGCCGCCTTCGCACTGGAGGGCTTCCTCGACGACCGGGAGGTCTTCGGCCCGGTCAGCCGGATGCGCCAGCCCCGGGAACGACGGGAGGGCGGACGCTCCGGGCCCTCCGGTGCGGAGTCCTGAAGCCGGGGCGAGCTCTGAAGCCGACATGGCGGAGTCCTGAAGCGGCGTGGCAAAGGCCTGAAGCGGCGTGGCAAAGGCCTGACACCGGTGTGGCGATCCGGGGTTCAGCGTGCGGCCCGGTACCCCAGCCGCTCCGCCAGCCGGCTCGCGCCCTTCACGGCCAGCGCCGTGAGTTCGTTCTCGCGGTCCTCGCTCCAGCGGTGCACCGGTACCGAGACGGACAGCGCCGCGACGACCCGGCCGGTGCGGTCCCGTACGGGCGCGGCGACGCAGCTCACGTCGGGGTTGGACTCCTGTTGTTCGCCCGCGACGCCGAGGATCCGGATCTCGGCGAGCGCGGCGCGCAGCGCGTCCGGGTCGGTGATGCTGCGGGGCGTCATGCCTGCCAGGTCGTACCCGTCGAGGCGTTCGTCGAGCTCGGCCTCCGGGAGGGTCGCGAGCAGCATCTTGCCGACGGCCGTGCAGTGGGCGGGCAGGCGGCGTCCGGCGGCGGAGACCATCCGTACCGCGTGGGTCGAGTCGACCTTCGCGATGTAGATGACGTCCATGTCCTCCAGGACGGCCACGTGGACCGTCTCGCCGCACGTGTCGGCGACCTCGCGCGCGACCTGGTGGCCCTCGGCCGCGAGGTCGAGCTGCTCGGCGTACCGGCTGCCGAGCTGGTACGTGCGGACGCCGAGCCGGTAGCGGCCGGGCTGTTCCGGCACCGGTACGAGGTAGTTGCGGGCGGTCAGGGTGGTGACCAGCTCGTGCGTGGTCGTGCGCGGCAGCTGGAGTCTCCGGGTGATCTCGGGGGCGGACAGGGTGCCGTCGCCCTCCAGGAAGAGCTCCAGTACGTCGAATGCCCTGGTCACCGCCGGAACGAGTCGTCCCATGGGTCCCCCACCTCGCCTCTGTCCGTTCGATATACCGTGCCACGACCGAAATCGCGAACAGAGACTAGCGGCGCGCTCCACGGTGGGCAACGGTCCGTCGGGGATCCCGCCACGGGCGGGGCGGGTGGCCGCGCGCCCGTTGACACCCCGGCGGGCCGCTGCCTACGGTCACGCCGATCCATCGAACGCGATTCGGCATGTCGAACGAACAAGTATCCCGCACATCCCGCACATCACGTCTCACTCCACGTCCGCGTCCCCGGGGAGCAACCACCATGCGCATCACGGGAATCACCACACACGTCGTCGGCACGCCCTGGCGCAATCTCACCTATGTGCTCGTCCACACCGACGAGGGGCTGACCGGTGTCGGCGAGACCCGGATGCTCGGGCACACCGACGCGCTCGTCGGCTACCTCCGTGAGGCCGAGCAGAACCACATCGCCGGTTCCGACCCGTTCGCCGTCGAGGATCTCGTACGGCGCATGAAGTACGGGGACTTCGGGCGGGCCGGCGAGATCGTCATGTCCGGCATCGCGGTCGTGGAGATGGCCTGCTGGGACATCAAGGGCAAGGCCCTCGGCGTGCCCGTCTGGCAGCTGCTGGGCGGGAAGGTGACCGACCGGGTGAAGGCGTACGCGAACGGCTGGTACACCACCGAGCGCACCCCGGAGGCCTATCACGCGGCGGCGCGCGAGGTCGTGGCGCGCGGCTACCGGGCGCTGAAGATCGACCCGTTCGGGACCGGTCACTACGAGCTGGACGCCGAGCGTTCGCGGGAGGCCGTCGCGCTGATCGAGGCGGTACGAGACGCTGTCGGTCCGGACACCGAGCTGATGGTGGAGATGCACGGCCGCTTCTCCCCCTCGACCGCGGTCCGGCTCGCCCGCGAGCTCGCCCCGTTCCGGCCCGCGTGGCTGGAGGAGCCGGTGCCGCCGGAGAACCTCAAGGCCCTGTCGAAGGTCGCCGAGAAGGTGGACCTGCCGATCGCGACCGGTGAACGGATCCACGACCGCATCGAGTTCAGGGAACTCTTCGAGTCGCAGGCCGCCGACATCGTGCAGCCCGACGTCGGTCACATCGGCGGCATCCTGGAGGCCAGGAAGCTCGCCGCCACCGCCGAGACCCACTACGTGCTCGTCGCCCCGCACAACGTCGGCGGTTCGGTGCTCACCGCGGCCTCGCTCCAACTCGCCGCCTGCACACCGAACTTCAAGGTCCTGGAGCACTTCAACGACTTCGCGGACGCGGAGATCAAGAAGATCGTGCGCGGCGCGCCCGAGGTCGACCCCGAGACCGGTTGCTTCACGGTCTCCCACGAGCCGGGTCTCGGGGTGGAGTTCGACGCGGAGGCCGCAGCCGCGTTCCCGCAGCAGCGCGCCCGGTTCGACCTGTGGGCAGAGGGCTGGGAGAAGAGGCAGCCGAAGTGAACCACGCCTCCTCCGCGGCCGTGAGTCGCGCCGTTCTCGTCGAACGGCCCGGCGTGCACCGGCTGATCGAGCGGGAGGTCCCCGTCCCCGGCCCCGGCGAGGTCCGCGTGCGGGTCGCCGCCGCGGGGATCTGTATGAGTGACCGCGAGGTGTACGAGGGCCGCCGCGCCCCCGGTTACGTCCGCTACCCGATCGTCCCCGGTCACGAGTGGTCCGGCACGGTGGACGCCGTCGGCACCGGAGTCGATCCCGCACTCCTGGGCCGCCCCTGTGTCGCCGAGGGCTTCCGGTCCTGCGGCCGCTGCGAACGCTGCCGGTACGGGGAGAGCAGCCTCTGCACCGCCGGATACGCCGAGACCGGCTTCACCGAGCCGGGTGCCTTCGCCGACCACCTCCTCGTCCCCGCCCGGCTCCTCCACCCGTTGCCTGACGATGTGGACCTCCGGGCCGCCGCCCTGCTCGAACCCGCCGCCGTCGTGGCCGCCGCGGTAGGGGCGGGCCGGCCGCGCCCGGGGGAGCGGATCGCGGTGGTCGGTGCCGGAACGCTCGGCCTGCTCGCCGCCCAGTGGCTCGCCGCGTCCTCCCCCGCCGAACTGGCCGTCCTGGACCCCCGTACGGACCGGGCGGCCGAGGCCCTGACATTCGGCGCGAGCCGGGCCCTCGCCCCGGCCGACGCGGACGGCGAGACCGGGCGCTTCGACCTCGTCGTCGAGACCGCCGGGGCGCCCACCACGGCCGCCTCCTCCTGTCTGCTGGCCCGCCGGGGCGGCCGGGTCGTCCTCACCGGCATGTTCACGGCGGGCGCCGCCGGGATCGACCCGGTCCACCTGTCCGTCAGCCAGCTGGAGATCCGCAGCGTCTTCGGCGCGTCCTCCGCCGCCTGGGCCGATGCCGTCCACGCCCTCGCGCTCGGCCTGCTCGACCCGGCGCCGCTCATCACCCACGAGTTCCCCCTAGAGCGGTTCGGCGAGGCGCTCGCCCTGGTGGGCGGCGGCGCCTCGGACACGGGCAAGGTCCTCCTCCGTCCCTGAGGAACTCTGCCCGTTCACCGACTCGTCGTTTCGTGTTCGTCGAAGCGCTTCGATCTTCTTGTCCCACTTCTCTGGACACGTCAACACACCCGCGTTACGGTCTCGCTGAGCCGTCGAAGCGATCGTTCGAGTGGAATCGTCGAAGCGATTCGCATCGCCTCACCTCAGTCACGGCCCGCGGGGAGAACGGATGGTCACGCTTGCCGAGGTCGCCCGGCACGCCGGAGTGTCGGCCAGCACGGTGAGCTACGTCCTCAGCGGCAAGCGCCCCATCTCGGACCCCACGCGGCGGCGGGTGCGGGCCAGTGTCGAACAGCTCGGGTACCAGCCCCACGCGGGCGCCCGCGCGCTCGCCAGCAGCCGTTCGCGGATCATCGCCCTGATGGTCCCGCTGCGCACCGACATGTACGTGCCGGTGATGCTGGAGATCGCGGTCGCCGTCGCCACCGCCGCCCGCGCCCATGGCTACGACGTACTGCTCCTCACCGGCGAGGAGGGCCCCTCGGCGCTCCGCCGCGTGACCGGCAGCGGGCTCGCCGAGGCGGTCATCCTGATGGACGTCCAGCTGGACGACGAGCGGCTGCCGGTGCTGCGGCCGGCGGGCCCGCCGGCCGTCCTGGTCGGGCTGCCGTCCGACCCCGCGGGGCTGAGCTGCGTCGACCTGGACTTCGCGGCGGCCGGGGCGCTGTGCGTGGAACACCTGGCCGACCTCGGGCACCGGGAGATCGCGGTCATCGGCGAGTCGCCCGGTGTCTACGCGCGCCGTACGGGCTTCGCCGAGCGCACCCTGCGCGGGCTGCGCGACCGGGCTGCCGAGCGCGGGGTCCGGCTGCTGCACCGGCCGTGCGAGGGCGGTCATGACGCCGTGGCGGGTGTGCTCGCCCGGATCTTCGACGAGCGGCCCGGGGTCAGCGCGTTCGTCGTGCAGAACGAGACGGCGGTCGAGCCGCTGCTCGCGCTGCTGCGGCGGACCGGCCGAGCCGTGCCCGAGGACGTGTCGGTGGTCGCGGTCTGCGCCGACCAGATCGCCGCCCAGGCCTCGGTGCCGCTCAGCTCGGTGGCGATCCCCGCGCAGGAGCTGGGCCGCAGGGCGGTGGAACGGCTCGTCGCGGGGCTCGCCCGGCGGGAGGGGGCGGACACGGCCGCAGTCGAACTCCTGACTCCGGCGCTGACCGTACGGGACAGCTCGGGTCCCCGTCAGCCCACGGCCGGGTTCAGGAACTGACGACGCGCTCCTCGCCCGCGCGCAGGGTGAGCCGGGTCGCCCCGGCCGGGGTCCGTACGTCGATCTCGGCGTCCCGGTCCGGGCGGAGGACCGCCCGGTACGCCCCCGGCGACCACGTCAGGTCGACGCGGGCGCCGAACCGGGTCCGTACGCCGTGGAGCCGGCCGCACGGGCAGCGGGCGGGTGGTGCGGGCAGCAGTACGAGCCGCTCGGGCGTGGACTGCACGAGGGACTCGACGAGGAGCGCGGGCAGGGTGTGGGCGGCATCGGCGTTGTAGACGTCGCGGGCCGGGTAGTGCGCGCTCATCAGGGAGTCGTGGAAGTAGTCGCCGGTGAGCACGCGCGCCAGGGCGTCCTCGGTGCGGGTCGCGTCGCCCAACCGGGCGGCCACCAGGCCGTGATGGAGGTGCCCGTGGGCCGAGTCGTTCTCGCTGCCGCGGAGTTCGAGGGCGCGCCCGGCCGCCGCCGCGAGCTCGGGGGTGTCGTAGGGGTTGATCTCGTCCAGCGGCCAGACGGGGTAGAGGTGGCTGAGGTGTCGGTGGTCGTAGCGGTCGCCGAGCCCCGGCCGGGCCCACTCGGCGAGCGCGCCCTCATCGTTGACCCGGTAGGGCGGGAGGCGGTCGGCGAGCGCACGCAGCCGGGCGGCGTCCGCGCGGGGCGCGCGGTCGGCCGCGGCGCGCAGGGCGTGCCGGGCGGCGGCGATGTCCATGGTGGCGTCGACCGCGCCCCAGCTCCCTCCGCGAGGCCGGTTCTCCGGGGAGTACGAGGGGACGACGACGATACGGCCGTCGGGTCCGGTCCGGGTGAGGAAGTCCTCGTAGAAGAGGGCGAGTTCGGCGAGGAGGGTCGAGGTCCTCGGATCGCGCCGCCCGCTCGCCTCCTCGTGGTCGAGCAGCGGCTTCAGGAGCCAGTCGGCGCCCGCCGTCCACAGATGGAGGGGGTACTCACGGCTGAAGTGGTACGTGTGCCCGGAGGCGCCGTCGGTGTGGGAGGGGGCGACGATCCCCCGGGCTCCGAAGATCGCTCGGGCGTTGTCCCTCCAGTCGGACAACTGGCCGTGGAGGAGGTCGGCATGAGCTGTCGTCACCTCCGGCAGGTCGGCCGCAGCGGCGGAGGCGGTCTGGAGGTTGAGGTTGGCGTTGGTGGTGAACGCCCCGGACCAGGCCGTGTTCCAGTCCCCGGTCCAGAGCCCGGTGAGCCGCGGCGGATGCGAACCGGAGGAGGAGAGCAGGTGGTGGCGGCCTGCCGCGAAGAGGCGTTCGAGGAGAGCCGGGCTGTGGGGACGGCCCAGGAGGACGGAGCCGGGGAGGGCCCGCTCGGCCTCGTCCGCACCGAGGTCGAGCGAGACGCGCCGGTAGGCGGCGCCGTGCAGGGCGGTGTGGCGGGCGAGCAGTCGGGCGCGGAGGGCGGCGAGGTCGTCGCCGGTGGCCAGTGCCCGCAGGTCGTCGGCCTCCCGGGCCGTGTCGAGGTCTCCCTCGTGGCGCCGCACCCGGGTGAGGAGGAGCAGCCGCCCCGCCCCCTCGACGCGGACGCCGCCGGCGGTGACCGTGGTGCGTCCGGTGTCGGTGAGCAGGAGGGTGATGCCGGTGTAGCCGAGCGGGCTGTCCGGGTAGCGGGCCCGCAGGGTGAGGACGGTCTCCCGGCGCACGGTGGCGACGCCCCGGCCCGCGCCGAGCTCGGCGGGGACGCCGGGCAACCGGTGGTCGAGGTCGATGTCCACCACAGGACCGGGCGTGGTCACGTACTGGACGAGGACGTCGTCGGCGCGGGAGACGAAGACCTCGCTGCGGCGCTCCCCGCACTCCCCGGTGACCACTCCGGTGGTGAAGTCCACGGCCCGGTGGGCGGGGAGGGCGGGGGTGCCGCTCGTCCGTCTCCGCACCCGGGTCCGGAAGCCGGGGTGGAACGGCTGGACCCAGCGCAGCGGGCGCCCGTCCGTGAACCGTTCGGCGGCCGTGGTGTCCCCGGCGAGCAGGGCGTCCTGGAGGGCGGGGAGCGCTGCGGCGAGCTCGGGCGGCGCGGTGTCGGCGGGCGGGTTGTTCGGCCGTACGAGGGTGTGGTGGGTGACGATCACCCGGTCGTCCTCGGGGTCGCCGAAGACCAGGGCGCCGTGCCTGCCGTTCCCGGCGAGGAAGGCGTCCTCCCAGCGGGCGGCGGGCGCGGGCTCCCAGGTGCCGTGCATCACGGGCGCTCCCCCGCCACGGGGAGGGGCCCTGGCATGGGGAGGGGCCCCGGCACGGGGTGGGGCCCCGGCGCGCACTCCTCCGGGCGCTCCGCGCCCTCCGCGCCCCATGGTTCCGGGGCCGCGGCCCCGGACACCTCCAGGACCGCCACCCCGTACCGCTCCAGCTTCAGCGCCCCCTCGGTCTCGGCCCCTGGGGCGGCGGTGATCTCCTCGGACCAGAGGACGACCGGGTCGGGCTCAACGTGTGGGCGCCCACGGTGAATCTGCTGCGCAACCCGCTGTGGGGACGCGGCGAGGAAGGGTACGCGGAGGACCCGGCGCTGACCGCCGCGATCGCCATCGCGTACACCCGGGGCCTGCGCGGCGACCATCCCGTGTACCGGCGCACGGCGCCCGTCCTCAAGCACTGGCCGGCGCACAACAACGAGACGGCCAGAGACACTTCCACCGCGTCGGTACGCCCGCGAGTGCTGCACGAGTACGACCTGCGGGCCTTCCGCGGACCCGTCGAGGCGGGCGCGGTGGCCGGGGTGATGCCCGCGTACAACCTCGTCAACGGCCGGCCGAACCACCTCGCCGAGGGCGTGGACCGGATACGGCTGAGGGCGGCGTCCGGCGCCGCGCTGCGGGTGCCGGAGAGCGGCGCGGCCGACGAGGTACGGGGTACGACGGGTGCGCTCGACCCGGCGCTGCTCGCGGGCCGCACCGACCTCCCGCCGCTCACCGCCGACTCCGAGGGCTCGGAACTCGCCCTGGTCGACTGGGGCGACGGGGTGCTGACGCTGCGCGCCCCCGACGGCCGCTACCTCTCGGTCGCCGAGGACGGGTTCGTCCGCGCCTCGGCGGACGAACCCGGCGGCTGGGTCGTCCAGGAGACCTTCCGGTTCGAAGCCCACGGGGACGGGCACCTCCTTCTGCACCTCGGTACGGCTGGCAACGTCTCTGTCGCCGCCGACGGCGTGAAGGTTGCCGCCGATCGGGAATCCGCCGAACTCTTCACGGTGGTGGTGATCGAACGGGGAGACGGTACGGATCTCCTGCACGGTCACGAACACCGGCGCCGTCGCCTCCGACGAGGTCGTCCAGGTGTACGCGAGGGCGGTGGCGCTCTCCGTGCCGGTTCCGCACCGCGAGCTCGTCGCCCACGAGCGGGTGGGACTCGCGCCGGGCGCGTCCAGCACGGACGTCCGCCGCACGGTCCGCGTCGAGGTGGCGGGTACGGCACCCGGGCCGCGTCCGGTCCTGGAGACGGGTCTGGAGGCCGTCGACCACGACGAGCAGACCGCGACCGTGATCGTCGACCGCTCCCGGGTCTTCGGCGACGCGGTGACCCCGGCCGGTCCGGACGTGCCCGACACGCTCCTCTACCGGGCCTGCGACTTCGGCGACCGCGTCACGGAACTGGCCGTGACGGCCGCGGGGGCGGGGGCGGGCGAGGTGACGTTCTTCGCCGGTACGGGGACGGCGGAGCCGGCCCGCGTGACGGTGGAGCCCACGGACAATCGGCGCCGCCGGGGTGCCCGAACGACCACACCACCGTGGGGGCGCCCTGTCACGTCCGGGACGTGACGGACTTCCGCGTCGAACTGCGCGGGCCCCTGCGCCTCGCGCACATCGCCTTCTCCGGCTGAGGGGCCGGGAAGCGCGAAGCCCCCCGGGTAGGCTCGCGTGATCATCTACCTGGGGGCCCACATGACCAGCACGTCATCCGTACGCCGCGTCGCCCTGCTCGCGGCGGCGCTCGCCGCGCTCGCCGTCTCCTGCGTCACGACGCCGGAGCCCGACCGCCCGGCGGCGGGCCCCGGCACGGCGGCAACGGCATCGGCATCGACCGGCTCGCCGGCGCCGTCCTCCGGCGAGAAGGTCCGCGACGCCTTCGCCACCCTCCAGGCCACACTCAACGACTCCTGCGCGACGGACTGCGCCTACTTCCTCGGCCGCGTTCACAAGGAACTCCAGGAGCTGGACGGGGCGATGAAGGCCGACCCCAAGGGGCCCGGACACTTCCCCGAGCCGATCCAGAAGATCGCCGAGCTCAACAAGACGCTGGCCGGCGACAGTTCCTACGAGAACCTGAAGAAGCACGAGCAACTGCTCGTCGGCACCCGCGACTTCATCAACACGTGGATGCAGGGCCACCCGGACGACTACCGCTGACCACGGCGAACAACGACGCGGCGGCGAACATGAACTCGGGCCGCCCCGCCCCTCGCCCCTCCGGCGCGCCGGGCTGCCGAGGGACCGACGGACCCGATCCGGGAGTCCGGTACCGCATCCTTCGGTGCCGGACTCCCGTCGTGCTCGGGGGGCGGCTCAGACCGCCCAGGCGCCGTCCCGCATCAGGTGGCGACCAGCCAGTTCGGGCTCCTCCAGCCAGGCCTCCACGGCAGTGGGGCGGACCCGGAACCAGCCGTACGCGGGGCCCGAGTTCCGGGGGTCCCAGCCGCACTTGGCGGCGAAGCCCTCGATCGCCTCCGTCGGTACGTCGCCGACGGCGAGGGTCGTCACCTCGCCGTCGAGGAGGACGACGTCCCGGGTGTGCCCGAGCGCCAGCCGGGTCCGTCCGCCGGCGGCGAGGTTGCGGCCGGTGGGGTTGGTGAACCGGGTGCACAGCCAGACGTCCGTGCCGTCCCAGTGGAAGGCCAGCGGAACGAGGTACGGCGTCCCCTCGTCGCTCGCCGAGGCCACCCAGATGTCCACCTCCTCCTCCAGGCGGGCGAGGACGTCCTTCTTGCGCTGCTCCGGGTCGCGTACCGGCGGATTCGTCGTCATGGCCACGACCCTACGTGGCCATGTCCGGGCGTCGCCCGTCGAGGCGGCCCGGCCCCAGGGCCCGTACCTCGTGCGGAAGTTCCGTCCCGGTCACCGTGGGCCGGGGGCCCTCCGCCGTACGGGTCACCGAGCCCTCGACAGTCATCCCGGAAACAAAACCGCGAGCCACCCCCCTCGGCCGGGTGATCGCCGCCGGATCACGCACGCGTCGGCCCGCGTGCCCTCCGTAGAAACCGCTTGCGCGAAGCATTGACGAAACACGAACGCCCCCATAGCTTCATGCCCGTTGCACTTCGTACGTCATATATGAGACGCGATACATGAGATCTGAGAGTGCGCCATGGCCTTCGCCCCCAGTCCCATCCCCTCCCGCACCCAGTACGTCCTGGAAGCGATCAAGCACGACATCCTCACCGGGGGACTCAGACCCGGGCAGGCGCTCGTGGAGACCGAACTCGCCGCGCGTTTCGGGGTGTCGAAGACCCCGGTCCGCGAGGCGCTCAAGACCCTCGCGGGCAGCGGGCTCGTGGTGATGAGCCAGTACAAGGGCGTCACGGTCCGGATGGTCGACGCGGACATGGCCCGCGCCGTCTATGACGTACGCCTCCTCCTGGAACCGGAGGCGGTCCGGCGCGCCGTGGCGTCCGGCGCCCCGCTCGACGAGGCGCGCGAGGCCCTGCGCCGGGCCGCCGGGGCCGAGGACCCGGCCGAACGGTCCCTGGCCAACCGCGCGTTCCACCGGGCGCTCTACCTGCCCTGCGGCAACCCGCTGCTCGGCCGGATGCTCGACGAGGTCCGCGACCAGGCCGCCCTGGTCTCCACCGTCGCCTGGGCGGCCATCCCCTCCTGGGAGCGGGAGGCCGCCGAGCACGAGGAGATCCTGCGGCTCGCGGCCGCCGGCGACGTCGGCGGGGTGGGCCGCGCGGTCCACGACCACATCGCGTCCTTCGTCGAGCGCGCCTTCCCCCAGTACCCCGAGAACCAGTCCCCCCTGAACAGCGAGTGAGCATGGAATTCGAGACGATGAGGGCCGCCCTCGCCGACGTCGTGGCCATCCCGGTCACCCCGTTCGCCGAGGACGGCTCCGTGGACACCGTCACCCACCGCGCGCTGCTGCGCCGGCTCCTCGACGGCGGCGTCCGCACCCTCACCCCCAACGGCAACACCGGCGAGTTCTACGCCCTCACCCCCGAGGAGCGCCGCTCCCTCACCGAGATCACCGTCGACGAGGCCGGCGACCGTGCCGCGATCCTCGTCGGCGTCGGCCACGACGTGCCGACGGCGGTCGAGGCCGCCCGGCACGCCCGCGCCGCGGGCGCCCACATGGTGATGGTCCACCAGCCGGTCCACCCGTACGTCTCCGAGAGCGGCTGGGTCGACTACCACCGGGCCATCGCCCAGTCCGTCCCGGAGCTCGGGGTCGTCCCCTACATCCGCAACCCGCTGATCGGCGGAGCCCGGCTCGCCGAGCTCGGCGCCGACTGCCCCAATGTCGTGGGGGTGAAGTACGCGGTCCCCGACGCGGCCCGGTTCGCCGGCTTCGCCCGGGACGCCGGCCTCGACCGCTTCGTCTGGGTGGCCGGCCTGGCCGAGCCGTACGCCCCCGCCTACTTCGCGAGCGGCGCCACCGGATTCACCTCCGGGCTGGTCAACGTCTCCCCCGCGCTCTCCCTGGAGATGCTGGACGCGCTGCGGGCCGGCGACTACCCGACCGCGATGAAGGTCTGGGAGCGGATCCGCCGCTTCGAGGAACTGCGCGCGGCCAACGGCAGCGCCGACAACGTGACCGTGGTCAAGGAGGCCCTCGCCTCCCTCGGCCTCTGCCGTCGTGCGGTCCGCCCGCCGAGCCGTGAACTCCCCGGGAGCGAGCGCGCCGAGGTCGCCACGATCGTGGCCGGGTGGTCGATATGAGCGGCGAAGGGCCCGTCGACGCGGGCGAGCGGGCCGCCGACGCAGGCGGGTCCGCGGACGGGCGCCCCGCCGATGGGGGCCGGCGCCCCGAGGACCTGCGCAGCCACCAGTGGTACGGCACGGACGGCCTGCGCTCCTTCAGCCACCGGGCCCGCACCCGCCAGCTCGGCTATCTGCCCGAGGAGCACCTCGGGAAGCCGGTCATCGCGATCCTCAACACCTGGTCCGACATCAACCCCTGCCACGTCCACCTCCGCGACCGCGCGCAGGCCGTGAAGCGCGGGGTGTGGCAGGCCGGCGGCTTCCCGCTGGAGTTCCCGGTCTCCACCCTCTCGGAGACCTTCCAGAAGCCGACCCCGATGCTCTACCGCAACCTCCTCGCCCTGGAGACGGAGGAGCTGCTGCGCTCGTACCCGGTGGACGGGGCGGTGCTGATGGGCGGCTGCGACAAGACGACCCCGGCGCTCCTCATGGGTGCGGCCTCGGTCGATCTGCCGACCGTGTTCGTTCCGGCGGGGCCGATGCTGCCGGGGCACTGGCGGGGCGAGACGCTCGGCTCCGGTACGGACATGTGGAAGTACTGGGACGAGAAGCGGGCCGGCCGGATCGGCGACTGCGAGATGGCGGAGCTGGAGAGCGGTCTCGCCCGCTCCCCCGGTCACTGCATGACGATGGGGACGGCGTCCACGCTGACCGCCGCCGCCGAGACGCTCGGCGTGACCGTGCCGGGCGCCTCCTCGGTGCCTGCCGTCGACTCGGGGCACGACCGGATGGCGGCCGCCTCGGGGCTGCGGATCGTGGAACTCGTACGGCAGGACCTGCGGTTGTCGCGGATCCTGACGCGGGAGGCGTACGAGGACGCGGTCGCCGCCGTCCTGGCGCTCGGCGGCTCGACCAACGCGGTGATCCATCTGATCGCGATGGCGGGGCGCTCGGGAGTGAAGCTGACGCTCGACGACTTCGACCGGATCGCGCGTACGGTGCCGGTGCTCGCGAACCTGCGGCCGGGCGGTCAGTTCCTGATGGAGGACTTCCACTTCGCGGGCGGGATGCCGGGTTTCCTCTCCCGGCTCACCGACGTCCTGCACCTGGATCGCCCGACGGTCTCGCACACGACGCTGCGGGAGCAGCTCGACGGGGCGCTCGTGCACGACGAGGAGGTGATCCGGGACCGTTCGAGGCCGCTGGCCGCCGAGGGCGGGGTCGCGGTGCTGCGGGGCAACCTCTGTCCCGACGGCGCCGTCATCAAGCACATCGCGGCCGAGCCGCGGTTGCTCAAGCACACCGGTCCTGCGGTCGTCTTCGACGACTACCGGTCGATGCAGCGGACCATCGACGACCCGGCGCTCGGCATCACCCCCGAGCACGTGCTGGTGCTGCGCGGGGCGGGACCGAAGGGCGGGCCGGGGATGCCGGAGTACGGCATGCTGCCCATCCCCCGGTATCTGCTCGAACAGGGGGTGCGGGACATGGTGCGGATCTCCGACGCCCGGATGAGCGGGACGAGCTATGGGGCGTGTGTGCTGCACGTGGCACCCGAGTCCCATGTCGGCGGACCCCTTGCCCTGGTCCGTACGGGCGATACGATCACTCTCGACGTCGCCGCACGCTCCCTCCACCTGCATGTCACGGACGAGGAGCTGGACGTCCGCCGAGCCGCGTGGACACCGCCGCCGGCCCGGTACGAGCGCGGCTACGGCGCGCTCTACATGGAGCAGATCTCCCAGGCCGACACCGGCTGCGACTTCGCGTTCCTGGCGCGTCCGGGCACCACCCCCGATCCGTACGCGGGCTGAGAACCCCGCTCCCGGCGCCGCCGGTCCGCCGCGGCCCATCCCCTCCGAACCGCCCCACCCTGCCCGAAATCTCGAACGTCGTTCGCGAAGCGCTTCACCGAGAACGGAGCCGCCGTCATGGCCTCAGCTGTGACCCCACCGCCCCAAGCCGCCACGGCACGGCGCCGTAGTCGCACGGGAGCGACCCCCCGCCGACTGCCGTACCTGCTGATCGCCCCCGCCGGTCTGCTGATGCTGGGCTTCATCGCCTACCCGGTGATCAGCGTCTTCTACTACAGCCTCCAGCACTACAACCCCACGAAACCCTGGCGGAACGGCTTCGCGGGACTCGACAACTTCACCCGGATCTTCACGGACGACCCCCGGTTCTGGGGGACGCTGACCTTCAGCCTCAAATGGGTCGTCGTCGAGGTGACGCTCCAGCTCCTCTTCGGTCTCGCGCTCGCGCTCATCGTGAACCAGACCTTCGTCGGGCGCGCCCTCGGCCGGGCCCTGGTCTTCTCCCCCTGGGCCGTCTCGGGCGTGCTCACCTCCGCGATCTGGGTGCTGCTCTACAACTCCCAGACCGGGATCAGCCGTTATCTCGCGGACCTGGGCCTCGGTACGTACGGCACGTCCTGGCTCTCCGACACCTCGACCGTGTTCCCCGCGGCGATCGTCGCCGATCTCTGGCGCGGGGTGCCCTTCTTCGCCATCCTCATCCTGGCCGACCTCCAGTCCGTACCGAAGGACCTGTACGAGGCGGCCGAGGTCGACGGGGCGGGCCGGGTCCGGCAGTTCGTCCACATCACCCTGCCGCACATCCGGGACGCGATCGTCCTCTCCACACTGCTGCGCGCGGTCTGGGAGTTCAACAACGTCGACCTGCTGTACACGCTGACCGGCGGCGGCCCCGCGGGCGAGACGACCACGCTGCCGCTGTACATCGCCCACACCAGCGTCGACGCCCACAACTTCGGATACGCCTCCGCCCTCACCACGGTGGCGTTCGTGATCCTTCTCTTCTGCTCGATGGTCTATCTGCGCCTGAGCAAGTTCGGAGGCGACGGCAAGTGACAGCCGAGTCCACCCTGACCGCCACCCCCGCCCCCGGGGCCGCGCAGGCACCACCGCCCCCCGACCGGACGCCGCCCGCCACCGCCCGCGCCAGGCACAGGGCGTGGGACGAGGTGCCCCGCTGGCAGATCTATCTGCCCCTCGGGATCTACCTCCTCTTCACCCTCGTCCCCTTCTACTGGATCCTGCTCTTCGCCGTACGCCCGGCCGGCTCCACGTCGCTGCTGCCCTGGCCGATGACGACCGCGCACTTCGAGAAGGTCTGGAACGAGCGGAGCTTCGGCGTCTTCTTCCAGAACAGCCTGCTCATCGGGGTCGCGGTGCTCATCAGCACCACCGTCGTCGCCCTCGCCGGCGGTTACGCGCTGGCCCGCTTCGACTTCAGGATCAAGAAGGGCTTCATGCTGGCCCTGCTCTGCTCGCAGTTCGTGCCGGGCGCCCTGCTCCTCGTCCCGCTGTTCCAGATCTTCGCCGAACTGAAGATGATCAATTCCCTGGGGAGTGTGATCATCGCCGAGACCGTCTTCCAGCTCCCGCTGTCGATGATCCTCATCAGCGGCTTCATCAGGAACGTGCCGTACTCCCTGGAGGAGGCCGCCTGGGTGGACGGCTGCAACCGCTTCTCCGCCTTCCGGATCGTCGTCCTCCCGCTGCTCCGGCCCGGTCTGGTCGCCGTCGGCTCCTTCGCCTTCGTACACGCCTGGAACCACTTCCTCTTCGCCCTGATGTTCCTCAGCAGCCAGGACAAGCAGACGATCCCGGTCGGCCTCAACACCCTCATGGGCGCCGACAGCGTCGACCTCGGCGCGCTCGCCGCCGGCGGGGTCATCGCCGCCGTTCCCGTCGTCATCGTCTTCGGCTTCATCCAGAAGTGGCTGGTCACCGGATTCAGCGCCGGGGCGGTGAAGGGATGAGCCCCGCAGCACGCTCGGCACGCACGAACAGGAACGACATGAACAGCGCACCGTCCCCCCTGCCGGTCGTCCTGGCCGGCGCCCGCGGCCACGGCCGCAGCCACCTCCTCAACATCCGTCGGCTCGAAGAGCGCGGACTCGTCCGGCTCGCCGGGGTCTGCGAGCTGCGCCCGCTCGACGCGGCCGAGCTCGACGGGATCGGGGAGCCCGAGCAGTCCGCCGACTTCGAGGCGCTCCTCGCCTCCACCGGCGCCCGGATCGCCGTGCTCAGCACCCCCATCCAGACCCACACCGACATGACGCTCGCCGCCGCCCGGCACGGGGCGCACATCCTCCTGGAGAAGCCGCCCGCCCCCTCGTACGCGGAGTTCCGCCGGATGGCCGACGGCGTGGCGGCGGCCGGGGTGGCCTGCCAGATCGGCTTCCAGTCGCTGGGGTCGCACGCGGTGCCCGCGATCCGCCGGATGGTCATGGAGGGCGCGATCGGCGAACTCCTGGGCGTCGGCGCGGCAGGGGCCTGGGTCCGCGACGAGGCCTACTTCCGGCGTGCCCCCTGGGCGGGCCACCGACGGCTCGGCGGGGCCGACGTCGTCGACGGGGCGCTCACCAACCCCCTCGCCCACGCCGTCGCGACGGCGCTCGCGCTCTCCGGCTCCACCCGCGCCGAGGACGTCGAGCACATCGAGACCGAGCTGCTGCACGCCCACGCCATCGAGTCCGACGACACCTCGGCGGTACGGGTCGTCACCTCGGCCGGCACCCAGGTCACGGTCGCGGCGACGCTCTGCGCGGAGCGGTCGTCGGAGCCGTACGTCATCGTCCACGGCACCCAGGGCAGGATCACCTTCTGGTACCGGCAGGACCGGGTGCTCGTGCAGCGCGCCGGGCACGGCCCGGTGGAGACCGAGTACGGCCGTACCGACCTCCTGGAGAACCTCGTCGCCCACGTCACCGACGGAGAGCCGCTGTGGGTGCCGCCGGCGGCCACCGGGGCGTTCATGCGGGTCGTCGAGGCCGTACGGACGGCTCCCGACCCGCTGGCGATACCCGCGGCGCACTGGCACACCGAGCCCGGCGAGAGCGCGCCGCGCCGGGTCGTCGACGGCGTCGACGCCCTGGTCGATGCCAGCGCCGACGGGCTCAGGCTGTTCTCCGAACTCGGCGCCTCCTGGGCCCCGTCGACCCGGGCGGAGGTCCGATGACCCCCGAGTCCCCGACGGTCCTGCGCTGCGCGGGTCGCGCCGTCGCCCGCTACACGACCCGGCCCGATCTCGCCCCCGACCACTCCCCTCGGCCGTACCTCCACCCGGTCACGACCCTCGCCGGCCACCCGGTGACCGAGACCGTGCCCGAGGACCATCCGCACCACCTCGGCGTGGGCGTCGCCGTGCCCGACGTCGCCGGCCACAACTTCTGGGGCGGGCGCACCTTCGTCCGCGGCCGGGGGTCGGTCGAGCTCGACAACCACGGGGTGCAGCGACACGACGGGTTCAAGCTGTGCGACCCGGACGGCTTCGTGGAGGAGCTGACCTGGACGGCCGGGGGTGAGCGGCTGCTCCGCGAGCACCGGACGGTGGCGGCCACCGCCCTCACCGAAACGGCCTGGGCGCTCGACCTCACCTTCTCCCTCACCAACGTGTCCGGGCGGGACCTGTCGGTCGGCAGCCCCGCGACGAACGGCCGGCCGGGCGCCGCGTACGGCGGCTTCTTCTGGCGGGCACCGAAGGAGGCGACGGCTCCCCTGGCGTTCGGGGCGGAGGCCGACGGCGAGGAGTCGGTGCACGGGGTCCGCGCGGACTGGGTGGCGCTCGCGGGAGACGGCTGGACCCTGGTGTTCGCGGGGGCGACGGCCCGGACCCGCGAGGATCCGTGGTTCGTGCGCGCGGCCGAGTATCCGGGGGTCGGTTCCTCGCTCGCCCACGACGAGCGGCTTCCGGTGCCCGCCGGGGAGACCTTCGTACGGCGGGTCGTGACCGTCGTGGCCGACGGGCGCCTCGACCGGGACGGGGCCGCGGCCCTGGTCCGCAAGGCCGTGACGTCGTGACGGGGGCCGGTGGCGCCCCGCCGACGGGGGACCTCGGTGACGGTACGTACCGGAATCCGGTGCTCGCCGCCGACTGGTCCGATCCCGACGTGGTCCGGGTGGGCGAGGACTACCACCTGACGGCGTCCAGCTTCGGCCGCGCACCCGGCCTGCCGCTCCTGCACTCCCGGGACCTGGTCAACTGGACGCTCGTCGGCCACGCCCTGGAGCGGCTCGAACCGGCCGCCGCGTTCACCGTGCCCCGGCACGACCGCGGGGTCTGGGCGCCCTCGTTCCGGCACCACGACGGCCGGTTCTGGATCTTCTGGGGTGACCCCGACCACGGGATCTTCCAGGTCAACGCCCCTTCCGTGCGCGGGCCGTGGACGGCCCCGCACCTGGTGAAGGCCGGCCGGGGTCTGATCGACGCCTGCCCGCTGTGGGACGAGGAGTCGGGCGAGGCGTATCTGGTGCACGCCTGGGCCAAGTCCCGTGCCGGCTTCAACAACCGGCTCACCGGGCACCGGATGAGCCCGGACGGGACGAAGGTCCTGGACGAGGGCCGGGTCCTCGTGGACGCCGACCGGCTCCCGGGCTGGTTCACCCTGGAGGGCCCGAAGCTCTACCGGCACGACGGCTGGTTCTGGATCTTCGCCCCGGCCGGCGGTGTGGCCACCGGCTGGCAGGGCGCGTTCCGGTCGCGGTCCTTCTTCGGCCCCTACGAGGAACGGATCGTCCTCGCGCAGGGCGACACCGACGTCAACGGCCCGCACCAGGGCGGCTGGGTGCGCACCCAGCGGGGCGAGGACTGGTTCCTGCACTTCCAGCAGTCGGGCGCGCACGGCCGGCTCGTCCACCTCCAGCCGATGCGCTGGGACAGGGACGGCTGGCCCGTGCTCGGCGACGAGGGCGCCCCCGTCCGGGTGCACCGCAAGCCGGACCTGCCGGAGCAGCCGCCCGCGCGGCCGGCCGTGGACGACACGTTTCCCGGCGGCCGGTTCGGCCGGCAGTGGCAGTGGACCGCCAACCCGGGCGAGGGCTGGGCCAGTCAGCACACGGGCGACGGGCTGCGGCTCGGCTGTGTGCGGTCGGACCGGCTCGACGACCTCCGCGGCGTGCCGCACGTCCTCACCCAGCGGCTGCCCGCCGGGGCCGTGGTCGTCGAGGTCGGGCTGCGGCTCGACGCGGTGGCGCCCGGAGCCCGCGCGGGGCTCGTCGTCCTGGGCGACGCGTACGCGTGGATCGGTCTGGAGCGTGCGCCGGACGGCACGGCCCGCCTCGTCCACCGCTTCGCCCCGGCGAACGCGGACCACGAACGGGACGCGGCCCGTTCCCGGCCGGTGACCGGGGACCGGGTCCTGCTCCGGATCGAGGTCAGGGCGGACGCACGCTGCCGCTTCTCGTACGACACCCCGGGTTCCGACGGCGATCCGGACCGGCCAGGTCCGATCCAGCCGAGTCCGGTCCCGCCGAGTCCGGTCCCGCCGAGTCCGGTCCCGCCAGGTCCGGTCCGGCTCGGTCCGGTCCGGCTCGGTCCGGAATTCGCCGCCACGCCCTGGCGCTGGGTCGGCGCGCTGCTCGGCCTGTTCGCCGGGGCGCCGGAAGGCGCGGGACACGCCGGGACGGCCGTGTTCTCCGACTTCCGCGTCACCGCCGCCTGAGCGGCATCACCCGGGGCGCCCCACCGGGGCGCCCCGCCCCGAACTCCCCCACACCCCATCCCCGTAGTCCCCGCAACACCCCGAGAGAAGAGAGCCGACGATGACCATCTTCCCCGGCGGACGGCGCAGAGCCGCCCTCGCCCTCGCCCTGTCCTCCGTCCTCGCCCTGACCGCCACCGCCTGCGGTGACGACGGCAGCGGCGCGGGCGGCGACAAGGGCACCGAGGGATCGGGCAAGGGAAAGATCACCTTCTGGGACAACAACGGCGGTGTCCGCACCGACGTCTGGAAGGAGATCATCGCGGACTTCGAGAAGGCGAACCCCGACATCGACGTCGAGTACGTCGGGATCGCCTCCAAGGAGGTCCAGTCGAAGTACGACACCGCGATCCAGGGCGACGGTCTGCCGGACGTCGGCGGCGTCGGCGCGGCGATGCTCGCCGGCATCGCCGCGCAGAACGCCCTGGAGCCGCTGGACGCCCGGATCGAGGACAGCGCGCTCAAGGGCAAGCTCAACGCCGGCATGGTCGCGAGCGTGAAGTCGGCGGGCGGGCAGGGCAAGCTGTTCACCGTCCCGACCTCGGCGAGCAACGGCGTGCTGTACTACCGCACCGATCTGTTCAAGGCGGCCGGCCTGCAGGAGCCCACCACCTGGTCGAAGTTCTACGCAGCGGCCGAGAAGCTCACCGCGATCGACAAGAACCGCTTCGGCTACACGATCCGCGGCGGCGCGGGCTCCATCGCCCAGGCCCTGGACGCCATGTACGGCCAGAGCGGCATCACGAGCTTCTGGAACGGTGACAAGACCACTGTCAACGATCCCAAGAACGTGGCCGCGCTCGAGAAGTACGCCGGCCTGTTCAAGAAGACGACGCCGGCCGCCGACGTCAACAACGACTTCACCAAGATGGTCGCGCAGTGGGACAGCGGCGAGATCGGCATGCTGAACCACAACCTCGGCTCGTACCAGGACCACGTGAAGGCCCTCGGTACGGAGAAGTTCCGGGGCATCCCCAACCCGACCCTCGACGACGGCACCCGGGTGCAGGTCTCCAACCCGGTCGACGGCCTCGGGCTCTTCTCCTCCAGCAAGAACAAGGCCGCGGCCTGGAAGTTCATCGAGTTCGCGGCCTCGCACGCCTCCAACAGCAAGTGGAACAAGTCGGCCGGCGCCATCCCGGCCAACACGGAGGCCGCCCAGGACCCGTGGCTCCAGGAGGCGGAGCCGACGAAGCTCGGCGCCGAGGTCCTCTTCAGCGGCAAGGCCACGATCGTTGAGCTGCCGTACTACCTGCCGGACTGGAACACGATCTCCAAGGCCGAGAACGAGCCGGGCTTCCAGAAGGTCCTGCTCGGAACGTCCACCGCCAAGGAGTTCCTCGACCACCTGGCCGAGCAGCTGAACACGGCGCAGGCCGAGTGGAAGCAGCAGAACCCGTGAGCGTCGGCCGCCGCGCGGTGGTCACGGCCGGGGCGGGCCTCGCGCTCGCCCTGGCCGGGGCTCCCCCGGCCCGTTCCCAAGGACACCCCCGTATGCGCACCCTCTTCATCGCCGGCGACTCCACCGCCGCCCAGAAGTACGCCGACGCCGCGCCCGAGACCGGCTGGGGCATGGCCCTCCCCTTCTTCCTCCACCGCGGCGTGCGGGTCGCCAACCACGCCGTCAACGGGCGCAGCACCAAGAGCTTCCTCGACGAGGGACGGCTCGACGCGATCCTGGCCGCGCTGCGCCCCGGCGACCTGCTCCTGATCCAGTTCGGCCACAACGACCAGAAGGTCGCCGACCCGACCCGCTACACCGAGCCGTGGAGCACCTACCAGGACAACCTGCGCGTCTTCGTCGAGGGCGCGCGGTCCCGGGGCGCCCTCCCCGTCCTCGCCACCTCCGTCGAGCGCCGCAGGTTCGACGTGGACGGCACCGCGCTGCGGACCCTCGGCGCGTACCCGGCGGCGATGCGGGAGACCGCCCGCGCGTCGGACGTCCCGCTCCTCGACATCGAGGCGCTGTCGCTGGCCCTGTGGCAGCGGCTCGGCCCCGAGGCCACGAAGACGTACTTCAACTGGACCGCGACCGAGCAGGACAACACCCACTTCAACCCGCCGGGCGCGATCGAGGTGGCCCGGCTGGCCACCGCCGAGCTGCTCCGCACCCATGTGCTCGCCCCGCGCGAGACCCGTCGCGTGGACGACGACGTACCCGCCGACCTGATCACCTGGCCCGAACCCTCCCCTACCGCTTCCGAGTTCCAGGAGAGCCGATCGTGAACCGACGCACGCGCCTTGGAGTGGTGGCCGCGACCGCCCTCACCCTGACGGTGACCGCCCCCGCGGCCGGTGCCCACGCCGCCCCGCGCCCCGGCGCCGACCCCGCCCGCGCCACGCTGCCGGCCGGTGACGGCTGGGCGTCCGAGGGCACCGGAACCAGCGGCGGGGCCGCCGCCGACGCCTCCCGGGTCTTCACCGTCACCACCTGGGAGGAGTTCCGTGACGCGCTGGCCGTGCCCGGCACCGAGCCCAGGATCGTCAAGGTCGTGGGCACGCTGAACGCCACCGCCGCCGGCTGCGCCGCCTTCGAGGCCCCCGGCTACGACTTCGCCCGCTACCTCGCCGACTACGACCCCGCCGTCTGGGGGTACGAGAACGAGGTCAGCGGCCCCCAGGAGGATCTGCGGGCGGCGTCCGCGACCGCCCAGGGCCAGGCCATCAAGGTCAAGGTCCCGGCGAACACCACGATCACCGGTGTCGGCAAGGACGCCGGGATCACCGGCGGCAGCCTCCAGGTCCAGGGCGTCGACAACGTCGTGGTCCGCAACCTCACGATGGAGAGCCCGCTCGACTGCTTCCCGCAGTGGGACCCGACGGACGGCGCGACCGGGGCGTGGAACTCCGAGTACGACAGCCTGGTCGTGTACGGCTCCACCCATGTCTGGATCGACCACAACACCTTCACCGACGGGGCCCACCCGGACAGTTCGCTGCCCTCGTACTACGGCGAGGTCTACCAGCAGCACGACGGCGAGCTGGACGTCGTCCGGGGCGCGGACCTCGTCACGGTCTCGTGGAACGTCTTCACCGACCACGACAAGACCCTCATGATCGGCAACAGCGACAGCGCGGGCGCCACCGACCGGGGCAAGCTGCGGGTCACCCTGCACCACAACCTCTTCGAGAACGTGATCGAGCGGGCGCCGCGGGTCCGCTTCGGGCAGGTCGACGCGTACAACAACCACTTCGTCGTGCCGAGTTCGACGTACGCGTACAGCCTCGGCATCGGGCAGGAGTCCCAGCTCTTCGCGGAGAAGAACGCGTTCACGCTCGCCGAGGGCGTACCCGCCGGGAAGATCCTGAAGAAGTGGAAGGACGCGCCGGTCACCACCGTGGGCAACTACGTGAACGGCAAGCCGGTCGACCTCCTCGCCGTGCACAACACCCAGTTCCCCGAGGAACTGCTGCGGGCCGACGCGGGCTGGACCCCCGTCCTGCGCACCCGGGTCGACCACCCGAGGGCCGTGCCCGCCCTCGTCGACCACCGCGCGGGCGCCGGCCGCTCCTGCTGAGCCCCCACCCGCTTCCAGGAGGACCCCCGCCATGCCTTCGCACCCCACCGGAGCCGGAGCCGTCCCAGGACGTCGCTCCCTGCTCCTGGGCGCCGCCGGAGCGGCACTCGCGCTCGCGCTGCCCGCGGCCCCCGCCTCGGCCGCCGCTCCCTCGCACACCCACCCCTTCGGCCGGTTCGGTTCGCCCGCGCGCCGGCTCACCGAGCGGACGCTGTACGTCCACCCGGGCGGCCTCGGCGACCACACCACCGTCCAGGCCGCGGTCACCGCCGCGAGCGGCACCGGCTGGACCCTGGTGCTCGCCCCGGGCACGTACCGGGAGACGGTCGCCGTGAGCTCCGCCCGTACGGACATGACCTGGATCGGCGCGAGCGGCGACCCCCGGGACGTCGTCGTCGTGTACGCCAACGCCGCCGGGACGCCGCGCCCCGAGGGCGGCACCTACGGCACCACCGGGTCCGCGACCACCACCGTCCAGGCGGCCGGCTTCACCGCCCACGGCGTCACCTTCGCCAACGACTTCCTCCGCACCGACCTCCCCGGCAACCCCGGCACCCAGGCCGTCGCGCTCAAGGTGCAGGGCGACCGTTCGGCGTTCTTCCACTGCCGCTTCCTCGGCCACCAGGACACCCTGTACGCCGATTCCATGGCCCTGACGGCCTTCGCCCGCCAGTACTTCGCGCACTGTTACGTGGAGGGTGACGTCGACTTCGTCTTCGGCCGGGCCACCGCCGTCTTCGAGCACTGCCACTTCCGTACCCTGCTCCGCCCCGATCTGGCGGCGGCCCCCCACGGCTTCGTCCTCGCCCCGTCCACGGCCCGGGAGAACCCGTACGGGTTCCTCGCCTCCCGCTGCCGGGTCACCAGCGAGGCCCCGGACGGCTACTACAAGCTGGCGCGGCCCTGGGTGCCCGGATCGGACCCCACGGCCTGGCCGTCGCTGGTGGTCCGGGACAGCGTCCTCGGCCCGGGGATCGACGCGGTCGCGCCGTACGCGAACATGCGCGAGGCCTACCCGTGGCAGGACCAGCGCTTCGCCGAGCACCGCAACTCCGGCCCGGGTGCCCGGATCACGGTCCCGGAGAACCGCCCTCAGCTCGGGGCCGCCGGGGCCGCGTCCGCGACCCGGTCGGCGTATCTCGCCGACTGGAACCCACGCCCGCCCTGCGGCTGAACTCCCCGGCGGAAGAATCCGCTTCCCCCCACCGCACACGAGAGGACCCGCACGTCATGTCTCGTACCGCACGCACCAGGAGCACCTTCCTCGCCCTCACCGTCCTGGCCGCCACCGCCGGCCTCGGCGTCCTGGCGAGCCCCGCCCAGGCCGCCACCGTCACCGTCTCGACCGCGGCCGACCTGGCCACCGCCGTGAAGAACGCCACCCCCGGCACCGTCATCCAGATCCGCGGCGGCACCTACTACCCGACCGCCACCCTCCAGTCCACGGCCAACGGCACCGCCGCGAGCCGCATCCAGCTGCGGCCCTACGGCTCCGAGACGGTGAAGATCGACGGATCCCAGCTGCCGGCCGGTTCCTGGATCTTCAAGCTGACCGCCGACCACTGGTCGGTCGCCGACCTGACCTTCCAGAACTCCCCGGACAGCGCGGTCGTCTGCACCTCGTGCACGGGCACGACCTGGGACCGGATCAGGACGATCAACGGCGGCGACTCGGGGTTCACCCTCACCGGGGCCGACACCAACAACAACACCGTCCGGAACCTGGACTCGTACGGCCACTACGACGCCGCCAACCACGGGGAGAACGCCGACGGCCTGGCCGTGAAGTTCGGCTCGGGCACCGGGAACCTGATCACCGGGGCACGTCTGTACAACAACTCGGACGACGGCGTCGACCTGTGGTCCTGGTCGAGCCCGCTGACGATGGAGCACAGCTGGGCGTACGGCAACGGGCGCAACCGCTGGTCGGACACGGCCTTCGCGGGCGACGGCAACGGCTACAAGCTCGGCGGGGACGGCGAGGTCGTCGCGCACGTCGTCAACAACTCGGCCGCCTGGGACAACGCGGGCAACGGCTTCACCGAGAACAGTAACAAGGGCGCGATCCAGATCAACCGCACGACGTCGTACGCCAACGGCAAGAAGGGTTACTACTTCGCGACGGGCGCGGCCCGCCTGGGCAAGAACCTCGCCGTCTCCAACGGCACCGGCTCGGTGAGCGCGGGCTCGTCGGTCGTCTCGGCGGGCAACAACTGGGATTCCGGGATCGCGACTCCGGCGTTCCTGTCCACCGATCCGGCTAGCGCGTACGGGGCGCGGAAGGCGGACGGGTCGCTCCCGGCGACGTCCTTCCTCACCACCGGATCGACGACGATCGGGTCGACGATGAACTGACGGACCGTCACCGCGCGTACGGGGAGGGCCTCTCGGTCCTCCCCGTACGCGTGCGCTCAGACCAGCAGGTCGACGCAGTCGATCGCCGTCCCCGGGCTCAGGAATCCGGTCCCGGAGGAGCCACTCACGACGTTCAGCTTGAGCACGTTGTACTGGCTCGGGTCGGTCTTCCAGGCGCTCGCCGGGACGACGTAGCTGAAGGTGTGGTTGTTCCCCCGGTAGGAGCCGTTGGTCAGCGACCGGGTCGACGGCTGGGTGGGCGGTGAGGGGATCGTGGAGGCCCAGTCGTTGACGGTCACCTGGGGGCGCCCGTTGAGGAAGGCCGTGGTGACGCCGATGCGCAGAGTGTGGGCGGCGGCGGCCTGGGCGGCGGTCAGCCGGAAGTACACGAGGACGCCGTCGTTGACGCCCTTCCACAGGTAGCAGGGGAAGGAGGCGGACACGTCGCCGCCGTCGAGGACGACGTTCCCGGTCCAGGGCGCGGCCCGGACGTCGGCGGGGTGGGCGTACGTCATGAGGGCGGCGTTCTTGAACCCGCCGGGGGTGCCGTCCCAGTCGCCGATCCGCCAGAGGGCTGGGGCGGTGCTCGGGTCGTTGGTGAGGGTGATGGTGTGGAGGGCGGTGGCGGCGCCGGCGGTGACCGTCACCGTGCCGGTGTGGACGGCGAGTTCGCCCTTGTACACGGTGAGGGTGTACGTACCGGGGAGCATGCCCCGGCAGGAGTAGGCGCCGGTTCCGGCGGCGGCGCGGGCCCAGTACTGGGCCTCGGCGTTGGCGAAGCCGACGGTGTACGCGTGGCCCGCGGCCATGCCCTGGAGTCCGACGCCCGCGACCCGGCCGCGGCCGGCCGCGCCGACCCAGCCGGGGATGCCGAGGCCGTCCACCCACGAGGTGTCGTGGTTCGCGGCGGTCAGGGCCGGGTCCGGGGTGCCTCCGTCGGTGAAGGCGAGCAGGTAGGGGCCCTGGAGGCCGAAGCGCATGGCCTCGGTCTGGGACTGGTTGTAGTGGAGGATCTCGTAGAGCCCGACGCCGAGTTCGTTGGAGTGGCGGAGCAGCGAGCGGTAGAAGGGGCCGCCCGAGGCCTTCTCGTGGTTGGAGCGGATCATCCAGAGGCCGACGCTTCCGGTGGTGTAGCCGATGTGGTCGTAGTCCATGACGCGGACCCCGGAGTAGTGCTTGGAGCGGGTGTGGCCGTCGGCCCGCCGCCAGACGTCGCCGGCCTCGATGACGGTGTCGGCGCCCTCGACCCAGGAGTCGGGGCCCTCGTTGGGGAAGATGCCGGGCCTGAGGCGGGCGATGAAGCGGGTGGCCGTGAAGGACGTGTCGGCCTTGTCGGTCCACAGGTAGACGTTGTTCCGTCCGGAGCGGGCCGCGAGGTAGTGGCGGAGGGTGCCGTGGACGACGGTGATCAGGACGGTGGAGCCGGTCTGCTTCAGGGTGACGGTGGAGGCGCCGAGACCGGACTCGACGTGCGAGTGCTTGCCGCCGTACCCCTCGTACTCCTTGCCCTTGTAGACGAGGGAGGTGAGGTCGCCGGTCGACTTGGAGACCTTGAAGACCAGTCCGGCGCCGGTGTCGACGACGTACTGGCTGCCGTCGTCGCTCCAGCCGAACGCGGTGGCCGCCGCGCCGGCCGTGCCGGGCCCGAGGCCGCCGGCGGCGACGGTGGCCGTACCGGCGACGGCGGCCCCGAGGAGGGTGCGGCGGCGGAGTGGCTGTTCGGGGGTGCGGTGGAGGGGGTTTCCTGCGGCGTCGTACGAGCGCATCGGCGTGCGGCTCCTTCGGAACGGGGGATACGGGGCGGCTCCCGGTTGTTCCTAGGTCGCCGCCGGCCGGAGAAGGGTTGCCCCCCGTACGAGGCCGATCGTCCGAGGCCGATCGTCAGCCGAGTCCCGGTGTCCCGGAGACCGGGAGGCGGGCGCAGCGACGGCAGGCGCGGGCCGAGGTCGCGACGACCGCGTGGGAGGCGGCCGCGAGCGCACCCGCGAAGGCGAGCAGCGGCCAGTTCGTGGCGAGGGCGGAGGCGGTGGCCAGCGCGAGCGTCGTGACCGCCATGGCGGCGCCGGCGGTGGTCCCGGTCCAGGCGACCACGAGCGGCAGCCGAGGCGGTGTGGGCAGCCGCCGGGCGAGAGTGCCGGTGACGGCCAGTGCCACGGCGGCGAGCAGCGTGGCGGCGATCGAGACTCCGGCCAGATGCACGGCGAGGAGCCGCGCGGTACGGGGAATCAGCCCCGCCTGGTCGTGACCGGGGGTCCCCGCGAGGTACCAGCAGGCGATCAGGAAGGGCGCGGTGAGCGCCACCGCCCGGGCGGTGTGCCGGGCCTGGGCGAGGGTCAGCTCCCGCTGGCAGCTCGGCACGAGTTCCTCGACGGTCCCGAACTCCCGCACCGCCGCGCCGATCGCTTCCCCGTGGGGGACGCCCCGCTCGACGTGGGCGTCCGTCGTGTCCGCGAGTCCGTCGCGGATCTCCTCGATCATCCGGGCCTTGGCCTTGGCCGGCCCGCGCAGGGCGCCGGTCAGGTCGGCGACGTACTCCGCGAGGGGGTCGGTGGCGGGATCGGTGGCGGTGCCAGGAGTAGGGGTAGGGGTAGGGGCGTTCACGTGGCGAGCCCGGGCGGTGTGGTGGGGTTCAGGACCGAGCCGATCGCGGCGGTGAACTCGTTCCACGCCGTCCGCTCGCCGGCGAGCGTGTGCCGGCCTGCTTCGGTGAGCTCGTAGCAGCGCCGCCGTCGCTCGCCCGAGGACTGCCAACTGCTGCTCAGGAGCCCGAGCCGCTCCAGCCGGTTCAGTGCCGGGTAGATCGTGCCCGTACGCAGTTCGAGCGCGCCCCCGCTGCGGCTCTGGACCGCGGCGATGATCGCGTAGCCGTGCAGCGGGCCCGGTTCGAGCACCGCGAGCAGCAGTCCGTCCAGGTGCCCTCGCACCGCATCCGCCTTCATGGGTAGGCAGCCTACACAAGAGAGCTGTAGGCAGTGTATGTATTGGTAGCCAACCTATTGGCAGCCAACCTATTGGCAGCCAGTTCATCGATTCCTTGTGCCGGAGGCATGCGCCGTGACCGAATTCCTGTTGTCCGTCCACGTCCTGGTGGCGATCGTCACGGTCGGATCGGTCACCGTGGCCGCCTCGATGTTCCCGCGCTACGCGCTGCGGGCCTGCGGCGGCGGGGCAGAGGACGGCCGCTCCGAAGGGACGGGGACGGCCCTGCTTCTCCACCGCGTCTGCTGCGGTTACGCCGTCGCCGGTGTCGTCGTCCCGGTCTTCGGGATGGCCACCGCCATCCAGCTCGGCGTGCTGACCGATGCCTGGCTGATCGTGTCGATGGCGCTGACCACGGTCGCCGCGGCCCTCCTCGGCCTGGCCGTCCTACCGGCACAGCGGCGACTGCTCGCCCTGGCCGAGGGCGCGTCCACGCAGGCGGAGGCGCGGCCGACGGCGTCCCGGCTCTCCATGACCACCGGCATGTTCAACGTCATCTGGGCGGTCGTCGTCGTCCTGATGATCGTCCGCCCCGGCTCCACGACGGGTGTGTGATCCGGAGCGGCAGGGGCGCGCGTCGCGCGTGGGTCACCGACCCCGCGCCGTCGTCCCGAAGTCGCCACGCAGGGTGGAACGGCCGCCGTCCGGGCCCGTCAGGACGACGGTGTACGTGTCGGCCGAGGCGTCCCGTACGCCTTCGGCGTGGTTGTACTGGCCGGCGAAGACATGGGGACCCGGCGGGACCGTCCGGCCCGGCTTGAGCGCCCAGCGGTAGACCAGCTCCCGGCCCTCCTCGGTCACCGTCGCGGTGAAGTCCTCGGCGGGGCGGGTGCGCCAGTGGCCCGTGCTCACGACGCCGGGGGTGCGGACGATCCTCAGCTCGACGGTGAGGCCGGTGACGGGGGTGTCCGTCGTCAGACCGAGGTCGCTCTGGGCCCACCAGCGGTTGCTGCCGGGGTCGATCGTCGCGGTCGCCCGTGCGCTCGGGCCGGGCGCGGGGAGCGTCGTGGCGGGCGCGGCGGGCCGGTCGCCGAGTGAGGTCGCCGCGAGACCGCCGAGGCCGACGACCCCCGCTACGGCCGCGGCCACGGACACGACCGCCGTCCAGCGGCGGCCGCTCCAGCGGCTCGCCGGCCGGGGTGGCCGGGTCGCGGGGTCGGGTGCGGCCAGGCCGCGTTCCACCCGGGCGAGCATGCGGGCGTGGTCGGGCCGGTGCGCGAGCGCCGCCTCCCGCAGCTCGCGGCGGAGCTGTGTCTCGTCCATCAGCGCCACCCCGCGGCGAGTTCGGTGGTGGCCTGGGAGCCGAGCAGCCGCTGGAGCTCGGCCATGCCCTTGGCGGTCTGGCTCTTGACCGTACCGACCGAGACGCCGAGCGCGAGAGCGGTGTCGCGTTCGGAGAGGTCGAAGGCGTGCCGGAGCACGACGCAGGCGCGCTTGCGGAACGGCAGGGCGCGCAGCGCCGTCCGCACGTCGACGACGGCGGGCACGTCCGGGTCCTCGGTGTGGTCGGGGCGCCGGTCCCAGAAGGCGGCGATGCGGCGCCGCTCGCGGACGGTGCCGCGGATCCGGGTGCGGACGAGGTTGGTGACGACACCCCGGGCGTAGGCGGTGGGGTGGTCGGCGGCGCGGACCCGGTCCCAGCGGTGCCAGAGCGCGAGCATGGCGTCGGCGGCGAGGTCGTCGGCTGCGTCGGTCTCGCCCGTCAGCAGATGGGCGAGACGGGCGAGTTCGGCGTAGTGACGCTCGAAGAACGCCCGGAACTCCGCCGCACTGTCCTCGGTCTCGGTGGTCTCAGTGTCCGCCGTGGCCACGACGGTCCTCGGTGGGAGTGGAGCCGGACACGCGGGGTCCCGGCAGGGCGGACCCGGCGGCGGGGCCGCTGGGGGCGGGGCCGGACGGGGCAGGGCCGGTGCTCGCGCGCGCGGTCAGCAGCGGCGGGATGAGCTCGGTGCCCCGGGTCGTCTCCCCGGCGAGGCGTCCGACGAGCCGTTCGACGGCGAGGCGGCCCATCTCCTGGGCGGGTACGGAGACGGCGGTGAGGGGTACGGAGGCGTGGACGGCGACCTGGTCGGGGCAGATGGCGACGACGGAGACGTCCTCGGGCACGGCGCGGCCGTGGTGGCGAAGCAGCGCGAGCAGCGGCTCGACGGCGGCCTCGTTCTGGACGACGAGGGCCGTGGTGCCCGGGCGTTCCTCGAAGACGCGGGTGACGGCGGCGGCGACGGCCGCGTAGGTGCCGTCGACGGGCCGGTGGAGCAGGCCGACTCCGTGGGTGTCGGCGGCGGCGCGCAGTCCGGTGAGGGTGCGCGCCGCGAAGCCCGTACCCCGCTCGTAGACGGCGGGCGGTTCGCCGAGGACGGCGACGCGGGTGTGGCCGAGGCCGGCGAGGTGCTCGACGCAGCGCGCTCCGGCGGCCTCGAAGTCGAGGTCGACGCAGTCGAGTCCGGTGGTGTCGGCGGCTGCCGCGGATTCGGTGGGGAGGCCGATGAGAACGGCGGGCCGCTCGGCCTGCTGGAGGCAGGGAAGCCGGGGGTCGTCGAGTCCGACGTCCATGACGATCATGCCGTCGGCGATGGCGCTGCCCTCGACGCGGCGGACGGCCTCGGGGCCCTCCTCGCCGGTGAGCAGCAGGACGTCGTAGCCGTGGGAGCGGGCCGTGGTGGTGACGGCCATCGCGATCTCCATCATGACCGGCACGTAGAGGCCGGTGCGGAGCGGCATCATCAGGGCGAGGATGTCGGTGCGGCTGCTGGCGAGGGCGCGGGCGCCGGCGTGCGGCCGGTAGCCGAGGGTGTCGATGCTGTGCTGGATCCGCTCGCGGGTGGGGGCGGATATGGAGCGTTTGCCGCTGAGCACGTAGCTGACGGTGCTGGCAGACACCCCGGCGTGGCGGGCGACATCGGCGAGGGTGACCACGTGCGCGCTCCTCGGCTGTTCCCGGTGTTCCGGGCGAACGGCGCCCGTCGATGATTCGGACCCCGACCCTAAGCGGCCGCTCGTCGAGCTGTCCAGGTGGGCCGCGAAGAGTCCAAGGGTCGGCCGGGCGGGCGGGGTTGTGCGGGGGCGTTCCGCGCGATGGGATGGACTCCGGCCAGCAAGCGCTTTCTGAACCTCTGGTCTCCCCTTTCCCTCCCTCTTTCCGACAGGAGGACCATGTCCGCCCTGCCCTGGTACGAAGACGTCTCCCCAGGCCGCGGCACGCTCCCGCCGCGCGCCTGGTACTCCCGCTCCGACGCCGCCGCCCTCTCCCTGAACGGCGATTGGGCGTTCCGCCTCTCCCCCAGCGCCGACGCCGAGGACGAGTCCTTCGCCGCGCCGGAGTTCGACGCGGGCGCCTGGGGGACGGTGGCGGTCCCGGGGCACTGGGTGCTCCAGGGCAAGGAGAGGGGGGTGCCCGGGCCGTACGGCGGCCCCGCGTACACCAATGTCCGCTATCCCTTCCCCGTCGATCCGCCCCGCGTCCCCACCGAGAACCCGACCGGCGACCATCTGCGCCGCTTCGACCTGCCCACCGACTGGCCGGCGTCCGGCGGGGCGGTGCTCCGTCTCGACGGGGTCGAGTCCTGCGCCCGGGTCTGGCTGAACGGCACGGAGCTGGGCGAGTTCAAGGGCTCGCGTCTCGCCCACGAGTTCGCCGTCGGACACCTCCTGAAGGCCCGCGACAACGTCCTCGCCCTCCGCGTCCACCAGTGGTCCTCCGGTTCCTATCTGGAGGACCAGGACCAGTGGTGGCTGCCGGGTGTCTTCCGTGACGTGACCCTGCTGCACCGGCCGGAGGGCGCGCCCGGCGACTTCTTCACCCATGCCTCGTACGACCACGTCACCGGCACCGGCACCCTGCGGGTGGAGTGCGACGTGCCGGGCCGGGTGACCGTCCCCGAGCTCGGCCTCGACCTCGCCACCGGCGAGGCGGTCACGGTGCCGGTCGAGCCGTGGAGCGCCGAGGTCCCCCGCCTGTACGAGGCCGAGCTCGCGGCCGGCGGGGAGCGGGTCCCGCTGCGCGTCGGCTTCCGGACGGTGGCCGTCGAGAACGGTGTCATGACGGTGAACGGGCGCCGAGTGCTCTTCCGGGGCGTGAACCGGCACGAGTTCCACCCGGAGCACGGTCGCAGCCTGGACCTCGCCACCATGCGGCAGGACGTCGAGCTGATGAAGCGGCACAACATCAACGCCGTCCGCACCTCCCACTATCCGCCCCACCCCGCCTTCCTCGACCTCTGCGACACGTACGGGCTCTGGGTGATCGACGAGGGCGACCTGGAGACCCACGGCTTCGAGGAACTGGCCTGGGAGGGCAATCCGGTCGACGACCCGCGCTGGACCCCGGCGCTGCTCGACCGGGCGGCCCGGCTGGTCGAGCGGGACAAGAACCATCCGTCGGTGATGATGTGGTCGCTGGGCAACGAGTGCGGCACCGGGGCGGGTCTGACCGCGATGGCGCGGTGGATCCGCGACCGGGACCCGTCCCGGCCGGTCCACTACGAGGGCGACCGTTCCTGCGCGGACACCGACGTCTACTCCCGGATGTACCCGCCGCACGCCGAGGTCGAGGAGATCGGCCGCCGGGCCGACGAAGGACCCGAGGCCCGTGCCCGACTCCCCTTCATCCTCTGCGAGTACGCCCACGCGATGGGCAACGGCCCCGGCGGACTCGCCGACTACCAGCGGCTCTTCGAGACGTACGAGCGCTGCCAGGGCGGCTTCGTCTGGGAGTGGATCGACCACGGCCTCGCCCATCCGGTCCACGGGTACGGCTACGGCGGCGACTTCGGGGAGGAGCTGCACGACGGCAACTTCGTCTGTGACGGACTGCTCTTCCCCGACCGGACGCCGTCGCCCGGGCTCCTGGAGTACAAGAAGGTCGTCGAGCCGGTCCGCATCGCCGACGGAGGAGCCGGCACGGTCCTGGTGACCAACGGCCATGACGTCGCCGACCTCACGCATCTGACCTTCACCTGGTCCTTCCTGGTCGACGGGGAGACCCTCACCACCGGCACCCTGGAGGTGCCCGCGCTCGCCGCCGGCGCGAGCACCCGGGTCGTGCTTCCCGCAGCGCCCGCGCACCCCGTCGGGACGGAAACCGTATGGACGGTACGGGCGTTGCTCGCCCACGACACGGCGTGGGCGCCGGCCGGGCACGAGATCGCCTGGGGACAGATCCCGGCCACCGAACCGATCCGCCGCGCTCCCCGGCCCCCCGTGCGCCCGACGCGCACGGACGGACGGACCACGCTCGGTCCCGGCGTCTTCGACGCCCGGACCGGTCTCCTCCTGGCCCTGGGCTCCCTCCCCGTCACCGCCGGCCCGCGTCTCGACGTCTGGCGGGCGCCGACCGACAACGACGAGGGCGCGCCCTGGCAGCCCGACGAGCGCCACGGCCCGCTCTGGCGCGAGCTCGGACTGCACCGGATGCGGCACCGTACGGACGAAGTCGTGGCGGACGACGCGGCGTTGACCGTACGGACGCGGGTCGCGCCCGCCGCGTCGGACGTCGGGCTCCGCACCACGTACCGCTGGTCCTCGGACGGCACCGCGCTGCGGCTCGACGTCGAGGTGGTGCCCGAGGGCGACTGGCGGGTGCCGCTCCCCCGGCTCGGGCTCCGGCTCGGTCTGCCGGCCGCGCTGGACCGGGTGGTCTGGTACGGCGCGGGGCCGGGCGAGGCGTACCCCGACACCCGGGAGGCGGCGCGGCTCGGTCGCTGGGAGACGACCGCGGACGCGCTCCACACCCCGTATCTGCGTCCCCAGGAGAACGGGGCCCGGATCGACACGCGGTGGGTGGAGCTGACCTCCCCGGCGGCGGGTGTACGGGTGGAGGGCGACCCGGCGTTCGCGTTCACCGCCCGCCGCTGGACCACCGAGCAGCTGGACGCGGCCGCCCACCCCGGCGAGCTGGCGCCGGGCGACACCCTGTGGCTGCACCTGGACCACGCCCAGCACGGCATCGGCTCCCAGTCCTGCGGGCCGGGGGTGCTGCCGGAGTACCGGCTCGACGCGGCTCCGGCCGCCTTCACCCTCGACTTCACCCCGCTCGGCTGACCGTGTGGCCCCGGTCCCCCGGCGGGGGGCCGGGGCTCAGGTCATGTTGAAGTACGGCAGGGGGCCGGCGGGCTGCGCGGCGGTCACCCGGCGGATGACCGCGATCGCGAGGATCGCGCAGAGGATGTCGAGGCTCTGGTCGACCGGGTTGCGGTGGTCGAAGTGGTCGAGGACCAGGAAGTGGAAGGCGACCGAGAGCGGGCCGTCGGCGAGCCGGACGAACCACCAGGCGTTGACCGGCCAGGCGTCGCGGGGCGGGCCGCCGGCCCGGTGGATGTCGAGGGTGATGCGGCGCGGCAGCCACCACATGGCGAGCGGGATGGCCCAGGCGCCGATGGCGAAGCCCACCGGGTACGTGTGGCTGCCCGGAATCTGAAGCGCGGGCCCGCACGACGGCCGGTCCGACCGGCACGTTGTAGGCGTCCATGAAATCCCCCCGGGATGCGGTGACGCCGCCGTGGAGCGTCACGGCGGCGGTGAGCACCGGCATAGTCGGTGGGTTTCGGCCAGGGCGTCCAAGGAGGACGCCCTTCGGACCCGGCCTACCGGATCAGACGCTCGGGGACGATGCCACGGGCCCGCAGCTCCGCCGCGACGAGGGCCGCGTACTCCGTGGCCCCGCGCACCGAGGTGTGGGTGTTGTCCCGCTTCTCCGTCGTCAGATAGAGCGCCTTGGAGGCCTCGGGACCCAGCTCCTCGACCCGCGCCCTGGTGAGGGCGGTGAGGTCGACGAGGGGGGTGCCGAGGGTCGCGGCGAGGGCGCGGATCTCGGCGGGATGGTCCACGCCGAGGCCGTTCACGAGCAGGGCGGTGCCGTTGTTCAGGGTGCCGTCGGCGTTGAACCAGCGGCGGACGACAGGGGTGACGAGGACGGGTTCGCCGCCCCGGGCCCGTACCCGCTCGACCAGGGTGGTGAGGTTCGCGCGATAGGTGGCGGCGTCCGTCTGCTTGTCGTTGTGGGCGAGCTGGATCAGGACGGGGTCGCCGGGCCGGATCGCGGCCTCGACCCGGTCGAAGAGGGCCGGGTTCGCCAGGAAGGTGACGGTGCTCTCGCCGGAGTCGGCGTGGTTGGCGACCGCGATCCCCCGCTTCAGCCGGGCGGGGAGGAGCTGGCCCCAGCCGGTGTACGGCTCGCCCGGCTGGTCGCAGACGGTCGAGTCGCCGACGAGGAAGAGCCGGCGGGCCGAGCGGGCGGGGGTGACCCGGAGCGCGGTGACACGCGGTGCGGAGCCGCCGAGCACCAGGTCGAGTCCGGGGCTTCCGGCCGGTCCGGTGGGCTCGCCCTCCGGATCGCGTACGTCCACGGTGAACGAGCGGCGGACGTACTGCCCGGCGCCGGTGGCGGTCTCGGGGAGCAGCGCCCGCCGGGTCTCGCCGGTGACGGCCGTGGAGCCGGCGGTGTCGCCGCCGAGCGTCACGGTGATGTCGTACGTGCCGGGCGGGACGTCGAAGTGGCAGGCGAGGGGGCCGGTGTCCGTGGTGGTGCAGTGGTCGAGGCCCTGGCCGTACGAGCCGTCGGCGTGGGCGGTGGGTGCGGCGGCGAGGGTGCCGAGCAGGGTCGCCGCCGCGGCGAGCAGCGCTGTCGTCCTCATCGGGTGGCCTCCGGTGGTCACGCGGGCAGGTGGTCGCCGACGAGGGCGAGGTTCTGGATGGCGGCCAGGCCGTACAGGGCCGTGGTGTTGGTGCTGATCCACAGGTGTTCGTAGCCCGGTTCGAGGGCGGCCGGCCCCTGGACGGGTGTCTTGTTCCAGACCATGGCGGCGGTGTAGCCGTCGCTCTTGTCGAACTTGGCCCAGGCGCGCTGGGCGAGCTTGGTGTCGTTCGACTGGGCGGCCGCGTAGGCGTCCTGGCGCGAGTGGCCCTGGAAGAGGAGGAGGGTGCCGAAGTTCTTGCCGTAGCGGGCGGCCTGTTCGGTCTTGGTGGCGTTGAAGTAGCGGCAGTAATCGAGCCAGGCGCTCTTGAACTGCGGCATGTCGACGAGGTCGATGAGCTCGGCGCACATCTCGACCAGGCCGAACATGGCGGAGAGATGGGAGACGCCGACGACGGGTTCGGTCGCGACGGCGAACCGGCCGGTGTCGAGGTCGTAGAGACCGGTGCCCTGGACGAAGCCGTTGGGCTGGGCGGCGATGGTCTCCATGGTGGAGCGCAGCCGGGCCTCGGCCTTGGCGGCCTTGGGTCCGCCGCGCTCCCATTCGGTGAGCCAGGCGGCGGCGAGACCGCTCCAGTCGGTGCCGAAGCCGATGGAGAGGGCGTGCCGGTCGGGGGTGTAGGGCTCGGTGCGGATCTTGCGGATGGGGTCGAGGGCGAGGAAGGTCTCGTCGGAGTCGACCAGGTCGTGCATGAGGTCGCCGACGCGTTCGTCGGCGGTGAGGAAGTAGTAGGGGCGGCGGTAGACGGCGGTGGAGATGCGCTGCTGCTTCGCGCTGTCGGCGAAGTGCTGGACGCCGTGGCGGGTGCCGAGGCCGGCCCACGTACCGAGGTGGTAGACGTCGACCTCGCCGGTGTGCCGGGTCATGGCCTCGGCGAAGCGGAAGATGTCGGCGCGGCCGGAGCGGAGGTAGGCGTACCAGAGCCACAGGTCGGGCGAGAGCTCGGAGTTGTCCCAGGCGTAGCCGCCGACGTCGTACCGCCACTGGTGCCGGTCCTCGTCGTAGGTGTGCATGATGTCGCCGTAGTCCCAGAAGCCGTACCAACGGCGCTGCTCCACCTGGTCCTTGTAGTAGGTGAAGAGGTAGTCGAGGCGGTCCTCGATCGTCGCCCTGGCGGGGGTGGAGCGGTCGACGGGTGAGAACAGTCCGCCGAACACCCGGGCGCGGACGAGGTCTTCGGGGCTGACGGCGAGCTGGGGCGGGGTACGGACGGCGGCGGCCTGGTCGACGAGCGTCGAGGCGGTGGGGGTGGCGGCGTTGGCCCAGAACATCAGCTCACTGGTGCGGGCGATGCCGTAGGGAGTGCCGAAGCCGGGCTCGTGGTCCTCGTAGGTGATGTTGAGGCCTTCGAGCTGCTCGGGGAAGGTGTCCTGGCCCATGCCGTCGTGGTAGAAGCGCAGGTCCATGGGCTGGGCCTCGGGCGACCAGAGCCAGAGTGTGACCTCGGCCTCGTCGCCGGCGGCGTTCCGGATGTCGAGCTGGGCGGGGTGCTTCTGCCAGAAGTCCCGCAGGCCGAAGGAGAGTCCGCCGGTCACGCCGCCGACGTAGCCGAAGCCGCTCGCGCGCCGGCCGCCGCCCGCCGGTATCCAGCCGCGGCCGGGCTTGGTGCGCTTGCGGAGGGCGAAGCCGTCGGCGGAGAGCTGGGCGAGGGTGTAGTCGCCCCAGGTCGGGACGTACTGCATGCGGGTGGTGACGCGCTGGTCCCAGGTGGCGGGGTCGGGCAGCTTCTCCCCCTTGACCTGGGCGGTGCGGACGGCGGCGCCGGGGTCGCGGCGCAGTCCGGTGACGCCCTGGACGGCCTCGGTGAGGAATCCGGCGCCCTCGCCGGCGATCCGGACGTGCCGGTCGTAGGCGGCGTCGCGCATCGGGACGGTGAAGCGGACTCCGAGCCCGCGGATGAAGTCCTTGTTCTGGTCGCCGTCGTAGGTGATCGTGTGGACCATACGGAACGACTCGGAGCCCGCGTAGAAGTAGAGGCGGACCGAGAACGGCAGCCAGCTGCGGCTGCCCTTGCGGTGCTTGCCGTCGACGCGGACCACGGCCCGGACGGGACCGCGCTGTTCGACGACGGCGCCGGAGATCTCGCCGTCGAACCGCTCCCACTTGGCGTTGCCCTGGTCGCCGTCGTCGAGGTCGCTCTGCCGGAGCAGGACGAGCCGGCCGTCGGTGGCGATCTTCACGCCGTCGCGGGTCACGGACTCGACGAGCTTCCCGCCGTCCTTGGAGACGACGGCCCGGACGGTGCCGGTGTCGATGGTGATCCGGCGGCCGGTCTCGGTGACGGAGACGGTCTTCGCGGCGGTCGCGGGGGTGCCGGGCGCGAGGGTGAACCGCTCGGCCCCGGCGGCCTCGGGCCCGACGGCGTGCGCGGTCCACTTGAGGGAGCCGTCGGGCCAGCGGGCGGTGGTCCAGGTCTGTACGGGGACGTCGGCGCCGTCGGCGGTGGTGAGGGCGAAGGCCCGGTCGCCGGGGTGGACGCCCTTGGGCCAGGCGACGCCGAAGGTCGACCCGGCGGCGGCGCCGAGCCCACCGGGCTCCAGCCAGCTGACGCTCGCGGGCCGGTCGGCCGCCGGAACCTCCGCGGGTACGGCGGCCCGGGCGTCCCCACGCCCGAGCGCCCAGCTGAACTGAGCGGCGGCCCCGGCCACGGCGGCGGCCTTGAGGAGGGAGCGACGAGGTATGGCGGACACGGGATCTCCTTTCATGGGCATGCGGATGGCATGCGTGCGGAAGCGGAAGGTACGGGGGACGGGGGCCACGTCGGTCGGCCGCCGCCCCCTCCGTGTGGGCAGTTGTCCCGCAGGGCGGGACGGGTGGGCACACGGGACGGCGCCCTCTGGCGGCGCCTCCGCCCCTTGTGCCTGGACCCGCACCAACAATCGCGGCGCGCACCCGGTGCGGGTCCAGGCGCGGGAGCCTAGGCCCGGCACGGGGCGCCGTCCGTTGTGCCCGCCCGTCCCACCCTGCGGGACGATTGCCCACAACGGGGGTGGCGGGGGGCACCGCCCCGGCGGGGCGAAAGCCACAACGGGGGGGGCGGCGTGGGCGCGGCCCACAACGGGGGGGTCAGGCGCCCGGTAGGGCCGCGCGGCGTTCCGTCGCCAGCGTCGCCGCGACCAGGATGCCCAGGGCCGGCAGGGCCAGCGGTGCGGAGAACCAGGCCGACGCGGCGATCACCGCCAGGCCGCAGACGACGAGCAGGGAGCCCGCCGGGTCGCGCAGCGCTCGGCGCGCCGCGGGGCCGAGCAGGGCCCGCCAGCGCAGGCCAGGCCGCCACGTCGTGGCCGCCCGCAGCAGGGCGACGGTCAGCCAGAGCGCCGCGAGGATCGCGAGGGCGCCCACGGCCCGCCCGCCGGGCACCGGCAGCGCCCGTACGAACGCGAGGTCGGCGGCCACCAGGGCGAGCACGGCCCCGTAGCCGAGGCCCGCCGACAGGCCCCCGCCCTTCAGCGCCGCACGCACGTCGGCGACGAAGAACCGCAGTCCGCTCTCCTCGTCCCCCGTCCAGCGCCGCAGGTGCGCCGCGCCGGCCGCGAGCGCCGCCGGGAGCGTGACGAGGGGCAGCGCGGCGACGGCGATCCACACCCCCACGAGCAGACACTCGGCGAAGACGGCGAACCGCGCCAGGAACCGGGCTCTCATCTCGGCACCGCCCCTCAGCCCTTGAGGCCGGACGTGGCCATGCCGTCGATGAGGTACCGCTGGAAGGCGAGGAAGAACGCGACCACCGGCAGCAGTGCCACCAGCGACATCGCGATCATGCCGCCGTAGTTGGCGACGCCGTCCTGGTCGACGAACATCTTGAGGCCGAGCGAGACCGTGTACTTCTCGGGTTCGTTGAGGTAGATCAGCGGGCCCATGAAGTCGTTCCACGCGTTGATGAAGGTGAAGATCGCGCTGGTGATGAGCGCGGGGCGGCACAGCGGCAGCACGATCGACCAGTACGTCCGCAGGTGCCCGCAGCCGTCGAGCCGCGCCGCCTCGTCGAGTTCCTTCGGCAGTCCACGCATGAACTGGAGCATCAGGAAGACGAAGAAGGCATCTGTGGCCAGGTACTTGCCGAGCAGCAACGGCGTGTAGGTGTTGATGAGTTCGAGCTTCTGGAACAGCACGTACTGCGGGATGAGCAGCACGTGGTACGGCAGGAGCAGCGTGCCGATCATCGCGGTGAAGAGCAGTCCGCGCCCGGCGAAGCGGACCTTGGCGAAGGCGTAGGCCGCGAGGGAGCTGGAGAGGACCACGCCGATGACCGAACCGACGGCCAGGAAGAGGGAGTTGCCGAAGAAGGTGGTGATGGGGATGTCGGCGATGCCGTCGGCGAGGCGCCGGTAGTTGTCGGTGATGGGTTCGGTGGGGAAGAGGGAGAGGCTGCCGACGATCTCGTCGTTCGGCTTGAAGGAGCCACCGATGACCCACACCACGGGGTAGAGGATGACCGCGAGGACGGCGAGGGCTCCGAGGTGCCAGGCGAGCGAGCCGGCCGAGCGGCCCGCTCCCGCCCGCGCGCCGGTCCGGGTGCGTACGAGGCTCATCGGGCCCCCTCCTCGTAGTGCACCCAGCGCCGCTGGGACCAGAAAAGGAACGCCGTGACCAGGGCGACGGCGAGCAGCAGCATCCATGCCATCGCCGAGGCGAGGCCCATCCGGCTGTTCTCGAAGCCCTGGATGTAGAGGTAGCAGGTGTAGACGAGGGTGCCGTCGGCCGGTCCGCAGGCGTTGCCCTGGCTGCCGATGATGTAGGCCGATCCGAAGATCTGGAAGGAGTGGATGGTCTCCAGGAGCACGTTGAAGAAGAGCACCGGGGAGATCATCGGCAGGGTGATGCTCCAGAATCTCCGCCAGGGGCCCGCGCCGTCGACCTGCGCCGCCTCGTACAGCTCGCGCGGCACCTGTTTGAGTCCGGCCAGGAAGATGACCATGGGGGCGCCGAACTGCCAGACCGTGAGCGCGACGAGGCTGTAGATGATCCGGTCGGGGTCGCCGATCCAGCCGCCGGCCTCCATGCCGAGGAACTGCTGTCCGCGGTCGATGGCGGCCCCGTCGGAGAACAGCGCCCGCCAGACGATGGCGATGGAGACACTGGCGCCGACGAGCGAGGGGGCGTAGAACGCGGCCCGGTAGAAGCCCTGTCCGCGGCGGCTCTGGTTGAGCAGCAGCGCGACGCCGAGTGCCGCGGCGAGTTTGAGCGGGGTGCCGATCACCACGTACCAGCTGGTCACCTCGACGGAGGTGCGCCAGCGGGGGTCGCCGAACATCTCGGTGAAGTTGTCGAAGCCGACCCACTGCGGGGCGTCGAAGAGGTTGTAGTCGGTGAACGCGAAGTAGAGCGAGGCGACCATGGGCCCCGCGGTGAGCAGGAGGAAGCCGGCGATCCAGGGGGACATGAAGAGATAGCCGGCGAGGTTCTCACGGCGGGCCCGGCCGCGCGGCCCGGCGCCGCCCTTCCGGCCCGCCCCGCCGCTCTGCCCGGTGCCGCCGGGCTTCGGGCGCGGGCGCGTCCCGCCGGGGCCGACGTCCGCGGCTGCGGTCGTCGGCTCCGGCACGGTCGGCGGCACGGGGTGCGGTACGGGGTTCGACCCGGCGTTCGGTACGGAGGTCACGGCGGCGTCCATCAGGCGGAGAGCGCCGTCTTCGCCTCGGTGAAGAACTGCTTCACCGCGTCCGGGACGGGCCTCGTGCCCAGCGACATCTCCTCGCCGAGCCGCAGGAAGGCGGCCTCGGTGACGTCGGCGCCCGCCGGGTGCGGAGTGATGGGCTCCAGGACGCGGGACTCCACCAGCTGCTTCTCGTACGCGGCGATCTGCTTGCCGACCGCGTCGCTCGGCACGTACGCGTCGTACTGGGCCGTGGTGGCCGGGACGCCGCGGTCGTAGCCCATGATCTTCCCGACCTCCGGGTCGTGCACCATGAAGTCGATGAACTGGGCTACTTCCTTGGGGTGCTTGGTGCGCCGGGAGCCGCTGAGCATGAGCGAGCCGAGGTACTGGCCGGTCTTTCGGCCGTCGGTGGTCGGGATGGGGGCGAGACCGTACTGGCTCTTGCCCTCGGAGGCGTAGCGGACGGTGAAGTTGTCCCAGGTGAACTCGCAGGCGGCGAGTTCGGCGGTGACCGCCGACTTCGGCTTGGCCTGGATGGTCCGCTTCGGGTCGGCGTAGATGCCGGACTTCACACCCTGGTGCGCCTTGGTCCACCAGTCCGTCAGATCCGCCTCGGTGAAGCCGAGTCCGGCGGTGGTGAAGAAGGCCTTGCCCTGCTGGCGCAGGTAGAGGTCGTACAGGTACATGATTCCGTAGGGGCCGGCGTCTCCGGCGCGGCCCTGGGTGTCGCGGATCTTGGCGAGGGCGGCGTGGTACTCGTCCCAGGTCCACCCGGCCTTGGGGGCGACGCCCGCCTTGCCGAAGACGGTCTGGTCGACGACCAGGGCCATCGAGTTGCTGCCGACGGGTATGCCGAGGAGCTTGCCGTCGACCTCGCCGAACTTCTCCAGGCCGGCCCGGAAGCCGTCGAGCCGGAGGTTGCCCTGCTCGGCCTGCTCGCGCAGGTCGAGCAGGACGTTCTTCGCGTCGTACTTGCGCAGGAAGCCGATGGCGTTCTGGAAGACGTCGGGGGCGTTGCCGCCCGAGGCCTGGGTGTTGAACTTCTTCCAGAAGTCGGCGTACGGCTGGAAGTCGGTCTTGATCTTGATCTTCGGGTGCTTCTTCTCGAAGAGGGCGATCGTCTGGTTGATCCGCTTGGCCCGGTCATCGGAGCCCCACCAGGCGTACCGGAGGGTGACGGTGCCGTCCCCGGATCCGGAGCCGGTGCCGCATCCCGCGGCGGTCAGGCCGAGTGCCGCCAGTGACCCGCCTGCGAACTTCAGCAGATTCCGACGGTCGACAGTGCTTTGAGTACGCACAGTTCGTCCTCCCGCGCGTGTGATTTGAACGTTTCAGGAAAGCGCTTGCTGGGACAAAGTAGGTTCGCCTGCCAGCCACGTCAACGCTTCGGACAGGATCTTTCGAAGCGCTTCGAAGTGCGAGCGCCGGACGGGGGTAGTGAAAGGATTCAAACAAGGCTGCCGGAGCGTCCCGCGATGTGGCCGTCAGCGCAGCCGGATCACGTTCCACGACATCGGCTCCAGGACGGCCCGCAGCGTCCCGTCCACGAGCGTCGCACCCGTCACCGCGTGCGGCGCGACCCGCTCCGGCTCGTCGAGGGTGTTGGACGCCTCCGGGTCCGCGTCCGCGAGCGCGCTGTGCTCGACGACCCGGCTCAGTTCGAGTCCGCGCAGGGCGACGTCGAGTGTCAGGGGCGCGTTCCGGCCACGGTTGACCGCGAAGACGGTGACACCGCCGTCCTCGTCGCGTACGGCCGTGGCGTGCAGCAGCGGGACGTCGCCGTACCGCTCCGTGGGATAAGTCGGCGAGTCGACGCGCACGTCGAGGACGGTTCCCCGGCCGTACCGGGAGGCCTGGGCGAAGGGGAAGAAGGTGGTCTGGCGCCAGGCGGGGCCGCCGGGCTCGGTCATGATCGGGGCGATCACGTTGACCAGCTGGGCGAGACAGGCGACGGCGACCCGGTCGGCGTGCCGGAGCAGGGTGATGAGGAGGCTGCCGAACACGACGGCGTCGGTGACCGTGTAGACGTCCTCCAGGAGGCGCGGGGCCTCCTGCCAGTCCTCCACCGGGTGGGGGTTGGGCCTGCGCTGGTACCAGACGTTCCACTCGTCGAAGGAGAGGGTGAGCCGCTTCGCCGACTTCAGCCGCGCCCCGACGTGGTCGCAGGTGGCGACGACCTCCTGGATGAAGGCCTCCATCTCGACGGCCGAGGCGAGGAAGGAGTCGCGGTCGCCGTCGGTCTCCTCGTAGTAGGCGTGCAGCGAGACGTGGTCGACGACCTCGTACGTCTCGGCGAGGACGGTGGCCTCCCAGGCGGCGAAGGTGGGAAGTCCGCGCGCGGAGCTGCCGCAGGCGACGAGTTCGAGGCCGGGGTCGATCTGACGCAGGGCACGCGCGGTCTGGGCGGCGAGCCGGCCGTACTCCTCGGCGGTCTTCTGCCCGGTCTGCCAGGTGCCGTCCATCTCGTTGCCCAGGCACCAGAGGCGGATGCCGAAGGGGTCCTTGTCGCCGTGGGCGACCCGGCGGTCGGAGAGTTCGGTGCCGCCGGGGTGGTTGGCGTACTCGACGAGGTCCATCGCCTCGGTGATGCCCCGGGTGCCGAGGTTGAGCGCCATCATCGGCTCGGCCTGCGGGCCGACCTTCCGCAGGAAGGCGATGAACTCGCCCAGGCCGAAGCGGTTGGTCTCGGTGGACCGCCAGGCGACGTCGAGTCGACGCGGGCGCTCCTCGACGGGCCCGACACCGTCCTCCCAGCGGTAGCCGGAGACGAAGTTGCCGCCGGGGTAGCGGATCGCGGTGACCCCCAGCTCGCGGACGAGTTCCAGCACGTCGGTGCGGAGTCCGTCCTCGTCGGCGGCGGGGTGGCCGGGCTCGTGGATGCCGGTGTAGACGCAGCGGCCGAGGTGCTCGACGAAGGAGCCGAAGAGTCGGGGGTCGACGGGGCCGACGGTGAAGTCGGGGTCGAGGGTGAAACGAGCGGTGCGGGTGGTGCGTTCGGTGCGGGACACGCGATTCCCTCCTACGTTCTCGTTCAGGACGTTCGACATATCGACCAACGGTCGTATGTCCGAACGAGAACGTAGGAGGGGAGCTCGCGCGCGTCAATGGACCTCAGCCCAGGACCAGTACCACCGCCAGGGCGACGAGGAGGGAGTCGATCCGGTCGAGCAGACCGCCGGAGCCGGGCAGCCAACGGCCGGCGTCCTTGGCGTGGGCGCCCCTCTTGACCATCGACTCCAGCAGGTCGCCGAGCGGGCCCCCGACCGCGACGGCGAGCGCCGTCTGCCACGTCAGGGACGACAGCACGGCGAGCGTGCCGAGACCAGCGGCCGCCCCGGCCAGGGTGCCGCTCCAGCGCTTGGCGGGCGACAGCGGGGAGAGCCGGGGGCCGCCGAGACGGCGACCCGCCGCGTACGCGACGATGTCGGCGATCGACACGGCCACGAAGAGTACGAGACCGAGCGCGCCCATCGACACGAGGCCGGCCAGGACGCCCAGCCACACGAGCCCCAACAGGCCCGCCGTCAGTCGGCGGAGCCCGTGCTCGGCGTCGCCCGACAGCAGCGGCGCCCCGGCGATCGCGAGCGCTCCGACCGCCGCGACCCTGAGCACCTCCCCGGGCGCGAGCCAGACGGTCAGGACGAGCCCGACGACGGCCGCGCCGAGCAGCACCCGGTCCACCGCGCCCAGGCTCAGCAGTCCGCCGTACTCGGCCACGGCGACCACCCCGACCACGGCCGCGAGCACGGCGATCCCCGGTGGGCCGAACCAGAACGCGGCGGTGACCACGGGTACTCCGAGGGCCCACACGCACCAGCGGACCATCAGCTCGCGCCGTCGGGTCGCCGCCACCGCGAGTCCTCCGGCGGCCAGTGCCCCGCCGAGGTAGGGCACGAGACCGGCGACCGTCGTCACCCGGAGACCCGCCCGTCCGGCCCGCCGGACGCCACTGGCACGACCGATGCCAGCGACACGTCCGGCGCCACCGGCGCACCCGAACCCACCGGCACGCCCGTCGCCACCGGCGCACCCGAACCCACCGACACACCCGTCGCCACCCGCGCACCCGACCCCACCGGCACACCCAGCGCCTCCGGCACGCCCAGCGCCCCCGACGCCACCGGCGACCGCAGCGCGTCCAGGGCGCTCCGGACCGCCGCCACGATCCGCGTGTTCTCCGCCGTGTCGCGGACGGCGACACGGACGGTCCGCCCCTCGTACGAGGGAGACATCGGCGACAGGTCCCGCAGGTACACGTCGTGGCGACGGCACTCGCGCACCAGCCGGGCCGCGCTCGGCCCGTCCGGCGGCAGGGTCATGGTGAGGAAGTTCGCCACCCCCTCGTCGACCGAGGCGAGCCCGTCGAGCGCCGCGAGCCCGTCGGCCAGCCCCCGGCGCAGCGCGGCGGTGCGCGCCCAGCGTTCCGCGTAGTACGCGGGTTCGCGCAGCGCCGTCACCGCGGCCAGCTGGGCCGGCAGGCTGACGGGCCACGGCGGCGTCCACCGGCGCAACTCCCCTGCCGTTTCCGGGTCTGCCACCAGATAGGCGGCCCGCATCCCCGACAGTGCGTACATCTTCGACAGCGAGGTGCAGACCACGACCCGGGGGTCGACCGAGGCGAGCCCGGCCAGCGAGTCCGCCGGATCGACATAGCCCAGGTACGCCTCGTCGATCCACCACCGGGTCCGCGCGGGCGAGGCCTCGATCACCGCGCGCAGGGCGTCGGCGGGAGCGTGGACGCCGGTCGGGTTGTTCGGATTGACCACCACCACGAGGTCGTACCGTCCGCTCCGGGTCGCGTCCGCGAGCCGGGCAGGATCGAGCAGCCAGCCGTCCTCCCGGCGCAGCCGGAGCCGGTCGACCCGGCAGCCGATCACGCGCTCGGTGACATGGGCGTACTCGCCGTAGCTCGGGTCGAGCAGGAGCACCCGGCTCTCCGGCGTCAGCCACCGGCCGAACGCACGGAAGATCAGGTCGGACGAGCCCGCCCCGACGACCAGTGACTCCGACGGCAGCCCACGGACCGCGGCGAGCTCCGCGAGCAGCCCTTCCGCGCCGGTCGGCGGCGAGGTCCGCGCCGTCCATCCCGGGTCCTCCGACAGGGCCGCGCGGACCGCCGGCGCCGGTGCGAACCACGCGTCCAACACATCGGCGGCCACCACCTCATGACGTCGCGTCAGCGTTCTGAAGTCCGTTCCGATCGCCGAGAAGAAGGCCCCGCCGTGCTCACAGCCGTCCGCGCGTGGCGCGAACGGCACGTCCAGCCGCCAGTCGAGTCCTGCCCGCAATCGCTCCAGTGTCCGGCCGTGGCGCTCCCCGACCGTCCTCGTCAGCTCGGCCACGGAGCCGCTCAGCACCTCGAACGAGACGGCACCCGAGCGGACCGTGTGCCCCACCGGCCGCAGCCCGGCGGCGAGGTACATGTCGAGCAGCTCCGTGCGTCCCATCGCCACCACCCGGCGACCGCCCCGCGCCGCGACCCAGCGCAGCGCCGCGTACATGAGGAGCGGCGCCGCGGCGGTGGACCGCCAGCGTTCCTCGACGGTCAGGATGCGGATCTCGAACGGCTCCTCCTCCGTCAGGACCGGCAGCTCCTCGCGCGTCAGGTACTTGTCCAGGGCGTAGCGGCCCACCCAGGGCGGGGTGAGGCTGACGAAGCCGATCCGCGTCTCCCCGCGGGCGGCCACCAGATACACGTTGTCGCCGTCGAGTCCGTCGCTCAGCCGCCCCGACGGATCCACCGCGTGCTGGCCCAACTCCTCCGCGTACACACGATGGCGCAGTTCGTGGATCCAGTCGTGATCGCGAGCCGTGGCAGCGCGCAGCTGCAGGGCGTGGTCCATGCGTGTCCCCTTGAGACGTTCCGGCGTTCGCGCACCAGTGTGGAAGATCGCGGACGACGAGACCTGAGTACGCGTACTCAGCCCCGGGGGGGGAACGGCCGAAGGCCGGGCGGGCCCCTTTCGGGGTCCGCCCGGCCTCGTCGTACGCGGAACCGCTCCGTGCGGGGCGGCTGTTATTCGAGCAGCTCCGCGTACGAGCCCATGGCCAGGGCGATGTCCGCCTGGGCCCAGAACCGGTGGTACGTGAAGACGGGCGCGGCACCGCCCGCGAGATAGGCCTCGATCTTCGGCCAGGCCGGGTCGTCCTGGTAGAAGGTGCGGATCGAGGCGAAGGTGGAGGAGTTGTTCACCGTGTCGCCGTTCGGCATGGCCCCGGTCCAGCCGGTCGGGACGTACACGGGGTCGTCGAAGCGGTTGTAGTCGGCGCGGGTCTCCTCGACGGCGATGCCCAGCGGGTCCTGGTGGTGGTCCCACATGCCGTCGAGCAGGGCCTTGGCGACGCGCTTGGCCTCGGCGTGGCCGGACTTGGCCGCGTAGTAGGTGAGGGTCTTGGCGTAGGCGGCGGCGACGCCGACGTCGTTCGTGTAGTCGGCGACGGTGACGTGCAGCCCGGCGTTGGCGCCGGGGTTCGCCGCGTTCCAGGTGTCGGGCTTGCCGGACCACTGGAGGGTGGAGGGGATGCGGTAGGTGCCGTCCGGGTTGATCGTGGTCTTGGACAGCGCCCAGGAGACCCACTTGTCGAGGACGGTCTTCGCCGCGGCGTCACCGGTCTGCTGGTAGTACTCGGCGACCCGCTCCATGGACCAGGCCTGGAAGCCGAACCACTGGTTGGACGCGGGGTCGTGGTAGACGGGCTTCTCGTCGTAGTAGAGGCCGTGGAAGGTGGGGGTGCCGGCCGGCGGGGTGGCGTAGCGGCCCTGCCAGCTGTTGGTGGCGCCGCCCGCGATGGCGCCCTCGTCGGACTGGAGCCAGCGGTAGAACTCCAGCTGCCGGTCGAGGCTGGTCGCCCAGTCGGCCTGGCCCGTCGCCGACTTGGGCTTGAGCGGGGCGTACTCGCTGAGCGCGTAGGCGGCGAGCGGGTTCTGGTAACCGCTGTGGTTGTGGCTGGAACCGATCCGCCAGGACCATCCGGCGGAGGTGTCGGTGGCGCCGCCCCAGGCGTAGTACCAGGACATCAGGTAGGTCGCGCTGTCCTTGCCGGTACCGGCCGGGCAGGCGGTCGGGCCGACGCAGTCGCCTACCTTCTTGAAGTACTTGTCGAACATCGCGTACCGCAGGTAGTCGCCCATCTTGGCGGCCTTGCCGACGGTCGCGGAGACCTGTGTCCCCTTGCCCTGCTCCTTGGCCCAGAGGTCGGCCCAGTAGGCGGCCTGGACGGCGCGGGCGTCGGCGTCGGGGGCGTTGGTGAACTTCCACTGCTTGGCGTAGGAGGCGTCGCCTGTGAAGAGGTCGAGGTAGCCGTTCCTACCGCCGTAGGAGAAGTTGTCGCAGGTCGGGTGGGTGACGGTCTCCCAGACGGACTCCTGCGGGCCGCGCTGGAAGGTGTTGATGTACGAGGGGCCGGTCGCCGTCGGTCCTGCGGAGCACTTGCCGGGCTCGTTGCCGAAGCCGTAGACGTTGTCGACGTCCTGGATCCAGTGCATGCCGTAGATGTCGTCGGTGCCGTAGGCGCTCTTGAGCTCGCCGGCGATCGGGTCGGAGCCGGAGGTCACTCCGCCGTCGAGCCGGGCCGGGTACTGCGAGGGCAGGTCCAACTCAGGGGCGTACGTCGCCGGCTTCGAGGCGTTGTAGGAGCCGGTGGTGGGCGTGTCGGCGTGGGTGGGGATCATGAATTTCTCCATGGTGTCCCAGGCGCCGTTGAACTTGGTCCAGTCGCCGGTGATCTTGCCGTACATGGCCTGGAGCCAGATGAGGTAGCTGTACGCCTCCGAGGTCGTCTCGTGCCCGTGGTCGGGGGCCTCGACGATCAGGGTCTCGACGGAGTGGTACGGGATGCCCTCGGGCGAGAAGTAGCCGTTGGCCGGGTTGGTGATCTTCCCGTGGAGGTCGAGGAAGCGGGCGTCGTACGTGGAGTTCGCGGCCAGCTGCGCGACGGTGACCTCGGCCTTGGCGTGGCCGGGGGCGGTCGCGGTGAAGACGGCGGAGCCGGTGCCGGTGGCCGCGGCGGCGACGGTCACCTTCTGGGCGGTGTTCCAGTTCGCCGGGGTGAAGGTGAGCGCGGCCGGGGTCGCGGTGAGGTTGGTGTTGCCCGAGGTACGGGCGACGCTCACCGTGACGTTGGCGGTGGGGGCGGTGGAGAGCTTCAGGTCGAAGGTGCCGGTGGCGCCCTGGCGCACGCCGAGCTGGCTCGGGGCGGCGACGAGCGAGGGGCCCGCGGCGACGGTGATGCCGACGGGCGCCGACTCGGCGGAGGCGCCGAGGCTGTCGTAGGCCTTGGCGTAGAGGGAGTGGGCGCCGGTGGCGAGGCCGGCGGCGCTGTGGGTGAACGGCGCGGTGGTGTCCGTGCCCAGGAGCGTGGTGTCGCTGTAGAACTCCACCTTGCTCACGGTGGCGCTGTCGGCCGCGGCTGCCGTCGCGGCGAGCGGCACCGCGTCGCCCTGGCTGTAGACGGCCCCCGGGGCGGGGCTGGTGAGGACGGCGACGGGGGGCTGGTGAGCGCCGGCGCACGTGGTGCCGTTGACGGCGAAGTCGGTCGGGGCGGCGTTGGCCCCGCTGTAGGTGAACTGGGCTCCGGTGGTGGCGGCGGCCCCCGCTGCGAGGGTGCCGTTCCAGGACGCGTTGGTCACCGTGACGTTCTTGCCGGACTGGGTCCAGGTGCCGCTCCAGCCGTTGGTGAGCTTCTGGTCGCCGGCGTAGGAGTACGTCAGCGTCCAGCCGTTCAGCGGCTCGGTGGCCCGGTTGGTGAGCGTGAGTTCGGCGGTGAAGCCCGAACCCCAGTCGTTGGTCTTGTAGTCGACGCTGCACTGGACGGCGGCGGCCTGGGCCGTCGTGGCTCCGACGGCCGTGAGGCCGAGGGGGAGGGAGAGCGCCGCGGCCAGCGCGGTCAGCTGCCGGCGGGATCGCGTTCTCGGGCGGAGACGTGGCATGCGGGTGGTTCTCCTCGCGGCTCGGAAGGTCGGGGGTGCGAAGAGCTGAAACGTTCGAAGGTCAAGCCTTGACCAGTGGGAGCGCTCCCACTGTGCAGTTGGGGCGCCACCCCGTCAAGGTGTGTGAGGAAGTCGAAGCCAAAACCCAGGGAATTTACTCAACTCCTCTTTTGCTTGGCGTCAGTTGCCGCTACGGTCTGCCCCGACCCAGTGGGAGCGATTCCATCCAGTCGGCGCACCGCCAGGTGTGCCCTCGCTGCGAGGACTCGCTCATGCATCCCCCACGTCTGTCCGCGCTGCTCTCCGGAGTGGCGCTCACGATGGCGAGCACCGCGTTCGCCCTCATGGGTACGGCCTCAGGAGCCGCGGCCGCACCCGCTTGCACGGTGGAGCACTCGGTCGCCGGCCAATGGTCCGGCGGCTACCAGGGCGCCCTCACCGTCACCAACAACAGCGCCGCGCTGGACGGTTGGAGCCTCGGCTTCGACTTCCCGGCCGGCCAGGTGGTCAGCCAGGGCTGGGGCGGCAAGTGGTCCCAGTCCGCCGCCTCCGTCACCGTGACGAACGAGAGCTGGAACGCCTCGCTCGGCACGGGCGCGAAGGTGACGGCCGGATTCATCGCCTCGTGGACGGGGACCAACACGGCCCCCACCGCGTTCACGCTCAACGGCACGCCCTGCGTCACCACCGGGCCCACGCCGACCCCGACCCCCACCCCCACCACTCCGACGACTCCCCCGACCACTCCTCCGACCACCCCGCCCACCACTCCCCCGACGACTCCGCCGACCGAGCCGCCGCCGACTCCGGTCACCGGCGCGCCCGAACTCGGCGTCGTCGGCAACAAGTTCGTCGACCAGAACGGCGCGGTCCGCCGTCTGCTCGGCGTCAACCGCTCCGGCGGCGAGTTCATGTGCGTCCAGGGCTACGGCATCTGGGACGGTCCCGTCGACGACGCCTCGATCAAGGCGATCGCCGACTGGAAGGCCAACACGGTCCGCATCCCCCTCAACGAGGAGTGCTGGCTCGGCCTGGACAACATCAAGCCCGAGTACCGGGGCACGAACTACATCAACGCCGTGAAGGACCTGGTCACCAAGGTCATCGCGCACGGCATGACCCCGGTGGTCGAACTCCACTGGACGTACGGCCAGTACACGGGCAACTCCGCGGGCTGCGCCGACGTCCACGCCTCCTGCCAGAAGCCGATGCCCAACGCCCAGTACACGCCGGCGTTCTGGACCTCGGTGGCGAACACCTTCAAGAACGACAAGCGGGTCGTCTTCGACCTGTTCAACGAGCCCTATCCGGACCGGGCGACCTCCACCGCGACCCAGGCGTGGACCTGCTGGCGCGACGGCGGCACCTGCCCCGGCATCGGCTACGAGGTCGCCGGCATGCAGGACCTGCTGGACGCCGTCCGCGCCACGGGGGCGAAGAACCTCGTCCTCGTCCCCGGCATCGCGTACTCCAACGACCTGAGCCAGTGGCTCACGTACCGCCCCACGGATTCGGCGGCGAATCTGGCCGCCGCCTGGCACGTCTACAACTTCAACACCTGCGCCAATGAGACGTGCTGGAACGACACCCTCGCCCCGGTAGCCGCACAGGTACCTCTGCTCGCGGGTGAGATCGGCGAGAACACCTGCGGACACGCGTTCATCGACCGCGTCATGAAGTGGTTCGACGACCGCGGCCTCTCGTACCTCGGCTGGACCTGGAACACCTGGAACTGCAACTCCGGGCCCGCGCTGATCAGTTCGTACGACGGCACACCCACCGCGTTCGGCATCGGGCTGCGCGACCACCTGCGCGCCCTCACCCCGTGAATGGGCCCGCGAAGGGCCCCGACCCCCTGAAAGATCCCCTGAAAAATTCCCTGCAAAATCCCCTGAAAGGAACCCCCACCCGCATGAGCCGCACCAGTCGCACCAGCCGCACCGCCCTCCTGGCGGCCCTCGGCCTCATCACGGCCACCGGCGCCACCGCCACCGTCTTCGGCACCGCCACCGCCGGCGCCGCCGCCCCGGGCTGCAAGGTCGACTACCAGGTCACCAACCAGTGGAGCACCGGCTTCGGCGCCAACGTGACCGTCACCAACACCGGTGACCCGGTCTCCGCCTGGACCCTGGAGTGGTCCTACGCCGGCAACCAGCAGGTCACCCAGGGCTGGAACGCCACCATCACCCAGGCCGGCGCCGCCGTCACCGCCAAGAACGCCTCCTACAACGGCGCCCTGGCCACCGGCGGTTCCACCTCCTTCGGCTTCAACGGCACGTACAGCGGCACCAACGCCGTGCCCGCCACCTTCAAGCTGAACGGTGTCACCTGCAACGGGGCCACCGAGCCGACCGAGCCCCCGACCACCCCGCCCACCACTCCCCCGACCACCCCGCCGCCGGCCGGCAGCAAGGTCGACAACCCGTACGCCGGCGCCAAGGTGTACGTGAACCCCGACTGGAGCGCGAAGGCCGCCGCCGAGCCCGGCGGCAGCAGGATCGCCAACCAGCCCACCGGCGTATGGATGGACCGGATCGCCGCCATCAACGGCACCCCCGGCGCCAGGGGCCTGCGCGCCCACCTCGACGAAGCCCTGAAGCAGAAGGGCTCCGGAGAGCTCGTCGTCCAGCTGGTCATCTACAACCTGCCGGGCCGCGACTGCGCGGCGCTCGCCTCCAACGGCGAGCTGGGCGCCACGGAGATCGGCCGCTACAAGACCGAGTACATCGACCCGATCGCCGCGATCCTCGCCGACCCCAAGTACGCGGGCCTGCGGATCGTCAACGCGGTCGAGATCGACTCGCTGCCGAACCTGGTCACCAACGTCTCCGGCCGTCCGACGGCCACCGCCAACTGTGACGTCATGAAGGCCAACGGCAACTACATCACCGGTGTCGGCTACGCCCTCAACAAGCTGGGCTCGATCGGCAACGTCTACAACTACGTCGACGCCGGCCACCACGGCTGGCTGGGCTGGGACAGCAACTTCGGCCCGTCCGCCGAGCTGTTCAAGACGGCCGCCACGGCCGAGGGCTCCACGGTCGACAAGGTGCACGGCTTCATCGTCAACACCGCCAACTACAGCGCCCTGAAGGAGGACCACTTCAAGATCGGGGACTCCGTCAACGGCACCTCGGTGCGCACGTCGAAGTGGATCGACTGGAACCAGTACACCGACGAGCTGTCGTACGCCCAGGCGATGCGCGACAAGCTGGTCTCGATCGGCTTCAACAGCAACCTCGGCATGCTGGTCGACACCTCCCGCAACGGCTGGGGCGGCACCCAGCGGCCCACCGGCCCGGGGGCGCTGACCAACGTCGACACGTACGTCAACGGAGGCAAGTACGACCGCCGCATCCACCTCGGCAACTGGTGCAACCAGTCCGGTGCCGGTCTCGGCGAACGGCCCCAGCCGGCGCCCGCCGCGGGCATCGACGCGTACGTCTGGATGAAGCCCCCGGGCGAGTCCGACGGCGCCTCCAAGGAGATCCCGAACACCGAGGGCAAGGGCTTCGACCGGATGTGCGACCCGACGTACACGGGCAACGTCCGTAACGGGAACAGCATGTCGGGTGCGCTGCCGGACTCCCCGCTCGCGGGCGCCTGGTTCTCGGCACAGTTCCAGGAGCTCATGAAGAACGCCCACCCGGCGCTGTGACACCCCTCGCGAGGGTGTGACACCCCTGGCGAGATCCCTCGCACGAGGCCTGCGGCCGGCCGGACCCCCGGGTCCCGGCCGGCCGCGGGCTGTCAGGCGGCGGCGACGACAGGAGGCCGTCGTCGCACTACTTCCTGAAGTGCTCGACCAGACGCGCGTAGCTGTCGCCGCCGAACCCCTCTTCCACGGCCTTGTTCACCAACTCAAGGGTGTAGCGGGGGAACTCGGCGTCGATGTTCCGCGCCGCACTCTCACGGACCAGGTCCTCGACCGACGGCCGGTGGTGCTGGAGTGCTCCGTACTCCGTCGCGTACTCCCCGCGGTCGACCTCGTCGGCGATCATCGGGAAGGACGCGAGGAGCGCCGCCAAGGAGGCCTGGGCATCGTCCAGGAACCGCTTCACCTCGATGCCCTCGCTGGACAGCAGGGCGGCCGCGTGCAGGAAGCCGTTGAGCGTGCCCCACATGGTGCCGTGCACGGCCATGCCGTACAGGGCCGGTACGCCGGCGTCCTCGCCGATCAGGGTGCCCCGACCGCCGATGCGCCGGAGCACCGGCTGAAAGCGGTCGTGGACGGAGGCGGAACCACCGTAGAAGACCACGCTCTCCGCTCCTCCGACGCCCGGAGCGATCGTCATGATCTGGCCGTGGAGGTACTGCGCGCCCCGGCCCTCGACCCAGTCGGCCACCGCCCTGGCCTCCGCCGACGTACCGTCCGTCAGGTTGACGACGGCCCGGCCGGAGAGCGCGTCGCCCGACGCGTCGAGCAGCTCGCGGGCCGTGGTGGCACCCTTCACGCTGACGACCACGACGGAACCGGCGGCGACGGCCTCGCGGACGGTCGCGGCCCTCACCGCTCCCTTGGCCACCAGGGAGTCGGCCTTCTCCGGCGTACGGTTCCACACGGTGGTCGGATGCCCGCCGTCCAGGAACGCGTGCGCGAGCGCCAGGCCCATCTCACCCAGACCGATCACGGTCACGGTCACGGGCGGCTGGGCGGCGGTCTGTGCTGTGGTGGTGGTCTGTGCTGTGGTGGTGGTCATCGACGTCATCCCTCTGTCGGGTCGCCCCGGACCATCGTCCGGGGCACCTGTGGTGGTCCGAGGAACGTCACGCTAAAAACTGAACCGCGCTTGAGGTCAAGGGGAGACGGATAGGAATCCGTTTTTCCTCAGCAGGACTCACGCGCGATCAGTTCCGTCGGCAGCACGTGCCGGCGGGGCTCCTCCGGCGCCTCCGCGCCTCCCTGGATCTCCCGGATCAGCATCCGCGCCATGGTGCGCCCCATCTCCTCGATCGGCTGCCGCACACTCGTCAGCGGCGGGTCCATCAGCCGCGCCACCGCCGAGTCGTCGACCCCCACGAGCGCCACGTCCTCCGGCACCCGCCGCCCCGCCTCCCGCAGCACCCCGCGCGCGCCGGCCGCCATCACGTCGGAGGCGGCGAAGACGGCGTCCACGTCCGGGCTGCGGTCGAGCAGCAGCCGCATGGCCCGTCGCCCGCCCTCCTCGGTGAAGTCGCCCGCCGAGACCAGCGCCTCGTCGGGGGCGAGCCCGGCCTCCGCGAGCCCCGCCCGATAGCCGCCGAGCCGGGCGCGCGCCACGTACATGTCGAGCGGCCCGGTGACGGTCGCGATCCTGCTCCGCCCGCGCCCCACGAGATGGGCGACCGCCGCCCGACCGGCCCCGATGTTGTCGGAGTCGACGTACGGGACGGGCTCCGCCTCGGAGCGGCGTCCGTTCATGACGACCGGCAGGCCCAGTTCCCTGATCCGGTCCGGCAACGGATCGTCACCGTGGACGGAGGCGAGCAGGACACCGTCGACGCGCTGGGCGGCCAGATACTGCTCGAAGCGCTGCCGTTCCTGCTCGCTGCGGACCAGAGTGAGCAGCAACTGCTTGTCGGCCTCGGCCAGTTCGGCGCTCACCCCACGGATGAGGTCGAGGAAGTACGGCTCCGCGAAGAGCCGGGCCTCGGCCTCGGGGATGACGAGAGCGATCGCGTCCGTACGGCTGCCGGCGAGCGCGCGGGCGGCCTGGTTGGGTACGTAGCCGAGTTCGGCGACGGCTCTGGCGACGGCCGTTCTGGTCTGCTCACTCACCCGAGGGGAGCCGTTGATCACCCGGGAGACCGTACCCCGGCCGACCCCGGCCCTGGCCGCGACCTGCTCCAGAGTGGGTCTGCCGCTCTGCCGTCCGCTCACAACTCCCGAACTCCCCTCGTAGGACAACGCGCAGCTCACCATGGCCCCGTCGGGAACGAAAGCAGCGATGGGAGCGCTCCCACACTAGTCCAAGCTCAGGCCCCCGCGCCATGAGGTGCATTCAGGAGATGATGCGACCGCCGCCGCCCAGGTCCGCGAAACCCCCGGAAAACCTTCCGGTAACGAATCCGCGTTCATGTCTTGACACCCACACCCGCCAGGCAGCAACCTTCCGGCAGCGACGTGGGAGCGCTCCCATCCGGGACGCACACAACCTTGCATCGGGTCCGGGCAGGCGCCGCCGAGCCGCGATCAGCCGGCCGGGCCTCTTGGCGCACAACGAGCACCACCTTGGACGAGGAGAGTGGAATGCGCACTTCCAGCAGCAGACGCGGACGCCGTGCGGCGATCGCGGCGGTCGCCGTCGTCGTGACCGGCACGACCCTGCTCACCGGTTGCGGCAGCGACGACGACGGCAAGGGCGGCGGGGGCGGCCAGAGCAACGAGAAGATCACGCTGCGGATCGGGACCTTCGGTTCCTTCGGCTACGACAACAAGACCGGCGCGAAGCTCTACGCCGAGTACGAGCGGCTCCACCCGAACATCAAGATCGAGGAATCGAACGTCTCCGACGGCCAGAAGTACTGGGACACGCTGAAGCTGCGCCTCGCCCAGAACAGCGGCGTCGCCGACATCCAGGCCGTCGAGGTCGGCTACATCGCCGAGGCGACCGGCACGGCGATGGCGAACAAGTGGGTCGACCTCGGCAAGGAGGGCGGCGCCAAGGTCGACGCCTTCCTCGACTGGAAGGTCAAGCAGGCGACGACCGGAGACGGCAAGGTCATCGCCCTCGGCACCGACATCGGCCCCATGGCCATCTGCTACAACAAGGACCTCTTCGCCAAGGCCAAGCTGCCCACCGAGCGCGACGCGGTCGGCAAGCTGTGGTCCGGCGACTGGGCCAAGTTCATCGCGACCGGCGAGAAGTACAAGGCGGCCGCGCCCGCCGGAACCTCCTTCCACGACTCGGCGAGCGGTCTCTTCAACGCCGTCGTCTCCAGCGACCCGGTGCAGTACGCCAACACCAGCGGCGAGCTCGACTGGGAGAACAGCCCCGGCGTGAAGAACGCCTGGGAGAATGCGGTCAAGGCCGCCCAGGGCGGACTGACCGCCAAGCTGCGCCAGTTCGACGAGAAGGGCACCTGGAACGCGGCCTTCAAGAACTCGAAGTTCGCCACCGTCGCCTGCCCCAGCTGGATGACCGGCATCATCAAGGACCAGGCCGGCCCCGCCAACCAGGGCAAGTGGGACATCGCCGCACCGCCGGTCGCCGGCAACTGGGGCGGCTCCTTCCTCGCCGTGCCCAAGGCCGGGAAGCACACCAAGGAGGCCGCCGAGCTGGCCGCCTGGCTGACCGCTCCGGAGCAGCACGCCAAGGTCTTCGCGGTCAACGGCAACATCCCCTCGTCCAAGGACACGCTCACCTCCTCGGCGGTCCAGGAGGCGAAGCTGCCGTACTTCGGTGACACCCCCGTCGGCAAGATCTTCTCCAGCGCGGCGTCCGGGATCACCCCCGCCGCGATCAGCCGCTACGACGGCCAGGTGAAGACCTTCCTCACCGACAACGGCATCCTCGACATCGAGCAGCGCGGCACCGACCCGGCCAAGGCCTGGGAGAACGTCAAGAAGCTGGTCGACGACAAGATCGACCAGTAGCGGGGACAGCTGCCGGTCCGCCGCCCGCGGGCGGCGGACCGGCACCGTCCGCACCACCGCACGCATCGACCCTGGAAGGACGCCCCCGTGGCCACCTCCGTTCGGGCCAGGCCGGACGGCTCCCCGCCGCCCGCCGCACCGCCCTCCTCCCCCGGCCCGCGCGGCCGCCGCCGCTCCCCCGGCGGCTGGCGCAGCACGCTCTACCGCTGGGACCTCAAGGCGATCCCGTACGTCTTCATCGCCCCCTTCTTCCTCACCTTCGCCGCCTTCGGCCTCTTCCCGCTGATCTACACCGGCTGGCTGTCGCTCAACCGGGTCGAGCTCGGCGGGGATCCGACATGGAAGGGTCTGGAGAACTACACCGACCTCGCGACCAGCGAGTTCTTCTGGAACGCGCTCTTCAACACCTTCACCATCGGGGTGATCGCGACCGTTCCCCAGCTGCTCATGGCGCTGGGCCTGGCGCATCTGCTCAACTACAAGCTCCGCGGCCGGGGCTTCTTCCGGGTCGCGATCCTCGCCCCGTACGCCACCTCGATCGCGGCGGCGACCCTGGTCTTCGCCCAGCTGTTCAACACCGACTACGGGATGATCAACGGCGTCCTCGGCTGGGTCGGCTTCGACCCGGTGAACTGGGAGTCGTCCAAGTGGCCGGCGCAGATCGCCATCTCGGTGATCGTCACCTGGCGCTGGACCGGCTACAACGCGCTGATCTACCTGGCCGCCATGCAGGCCGTGCCGCAGGACCTGTACGAGGCGGCCTCGCTCGACGGGGCCTCGCGCTGGCGCCAGTTCATCAGCGTCACGATCCCCTCGATCAAGCCGACGATCTTCTTCACGATCATCGTCTCCACCATCGGCGCCACCCAGCTCTTCGGTGAGCCGATGCTCTTCGGCGGCAGCGTCGGGATCAGTGGCGGCAGCGGCAACCAGTTCCAGACGCTGAGCCTGCTGATGTACGAGAAGGGGTGGGTGACCGGCGCGCTGGGCCAGGCTTCGGCGATCGCGTGGGTCATGCTGCTGCTCCTGCTGCTCGTCGGCGGCGTCCAGGCGCTCGTCTCCCGCCACAACCGCAAGAAGCTGGGGGGCTGACCTCATGGCGCACACACTCGACAGGAGCCCGGCGGAGTCCGGAATCCCGGCCGCCGCCCCGGCGGCCCGCCCCGGGCGCCGCTTCCGGCAGACCGCCGGCCGCCAGCACCACGCCGGACCGCTCACCTATGTGCTGCTCGTCGTGGCCGCGTTCGTCTCCCTCTTCCCGCTGTACTGGAACCTGGTCGCCGCCTCGCACAGTGGCGAACGGGTCGTGGAGGCTCCGGCGCCGCTGCTGCCCGGCAACCGTCTCCTGGACAACCTCAGCTTCGCCTGGAACCAGGTCGACATGGGCGAGGCGCTGATCAACACCACGATCGTGGCGAGCCTGGTGGCCCTGTCCACCGTGCTGTTCTCCACGCTCGCCGGTTTCGCCTTCGCCAAGCTGCCGTTCCGGGGCCGGGGCATGCTGCTCTCCCTGGTGGTCGCCACCATGACGATCCCGCCGCAGCTCAGCGTCATCCCGCTGTACCAGATCATCACCGACCTCGGCTGGTTCGACCAGCTCCAGTCGGTCGTCCTGCCCTCGCTCGTCGCCGCGTTCGGCGTGTTCTTCATGCGCCAGTTCCTGGTGGAGGCGCTGCCGATGGAGCTGGTGGAAGCGGCCCGGATGGACGGCGCGCACAGCCTCCGGATCATCTGGCACGTGGTCTTCCCGGTGGCGAGGCCCGCCATGGCCGTGCTCGGCATGCTGGTCTTCGTGCAGGCCTGGAACGACTTCTTCTGGCCCTTCATCGCCCTCACCCCGGACGGCAACCCCACCCTTCAGGTGGCGCTCGCCGGCCTCGGCGCGGGCAACCACACAGTGGACCACGCCGTCGTGCTGACCGGCGCGCTCATATCCACCGTGCCGCTCCTCCTGGTGTTCGCCTTCCTCGGCAAGCACATCGTGGGCGGCATCACCGCCGGCGCCGTCAAGAGCTGACCCCGCCGCCCCGCCCCACCCTTCCGAAGGTCTCGCACGTCTCGAACGTACCGACCCCGTACCCGCGTTGGGAGCTCTCTCCTATGACCGCGTCCGAAACCCGGCCGCTCACCGCCACCCGCTCGTTCCCGGCCGACTTCCTCTGGGGCGCGGCCACCGCCGCGTACCAGATCGAGGGAGCGGCGGCCGAGGACGGCCGTACTCCGTCCATCTGGGACACCTTCTCGCACACCCCCGGCAAGGTCTTCGAGGGGCACACCGGTGACGTGGCCGTGGACCACTACCACCGGTTCCGCGAGGACGTCGGCATCATGTCCGAACTCGGCCTGAACGCCTACCGGTTCTCCGTCTCCTGGTCCCGCGTGCAGCCCACCGGGCGCGGGCCGGCCGTCCAGAAGGGCCTGGACTTCTACCGGGCGCTCGTCGACGAGCTGCTCGCCGCCGGGATCGAACCGGCGCTCACGCTCTACCACTGGGATCTGCCGCAGGAGCTGGAGGACGCGGGCGGCTGGCCCGAGCGGTCCACCGCCGAGCGGTTCGCCGAGTACGCGGGGATCGTCGCCGACGCGGTCGGCGACCGGGTCAAGCGGTGGACCACGCTCAACGAGCCCTGGTGCAGTGCCTTCCTGGGGTACGGCTCCGGGGTGCACGCCCCCGGCCGCACGGACGCGGTCGCTTCTCTGCGGGCCGCGCACCACCTCAACCTGGGCCACGGTCTCGCGGTCCAGGCGCTGCGGGCCGCGATGCCGGCGGACCGTCAGATCTCGGTCTCGCTCAACCTGCACGAGGTGCGCCCGCTGACCGCTTCGGCGGCGGACGCGGAGGCGGCCCGCCGGATCGACGCGGTGGGCAACCGGATCTGGCTGGGCCCGATGCTGGAGGGCGCCTACCCGGAGGACCTGCTCGCCGACACGGCGCACCTCACGAACTGGTCCTTCGTCCGGGACGGCGACGCGGCCGCGGCGCACCAGCCGCTGGATCTGCTCGCCATCAACTACTACGCGCCGACCATCGTCTCCGAGGTCCCGGCGGGGGCCGAGAAGCCCCAGGACGACGGGCACGGCAACAGCGATTTCTCGCCGTGGCCCGGCGCCGACTCGGTCGCCTTCCACCGGGGTCCCGGCGAGCCGACCGCGATGGGCTGGGCGGTCGACCCGAGTGCCCTCTACGACCTGCTGACGCGGGTGTCGGACGCCTACCCCCAGCTCCCGCTGGTCATCAGCGAGAACGGGGCGGCGTACGAGGACGTGGTGTCCCCGGACGGTTCGGTGCACGATCCGCAGCGCGCCGCGTATGTGCACGCGCACCTGGAGGCCGTGCACCGGGCGATGAGCGACGGCGTGGACGTCCGCGGGTACTTCCTGTGGTCGCTGCTCGACAACTTCGAGTGGGCGTACGGCTACGCGAAGCGCTTCGGCGCGGTCCGGGTGGACTACGACACCCTGGAGCGGACCCCGAAGTCCAGCGCCCGCTGGTACGCACGGGTGGCCCGGTCGGGTGAGCTGCACGCCCCCGACGCCGGCTGAAACCCCGGGCAGCGAGGAAGGCCGTGCCGGACGTACCGGTACGGCCTTCCTCATGTCCTGAGGGCGGATCAGATGTCGATCACCCGGTAGCCGATGACGTAGATGCCGCCGGAGCCCTCCACGGAGCGCCACTGGGTCTCGGCGCCGACCTCGCTGCCGGTGACGAGCGTGGCGCCGAGCTTGTCGTCGCCGCTGGTGGAGTCGTAGTCCCACAGGGTGAGGGTACGGGCCTGCTCCTTGCCGAGGATGAGGGCCGCGTTGCCGTTGCCGTCGGCCATGGAGCGGACGTAACCGGTGCCCATGGTCTGGTACTTGATGCCGTTGCCGGGCCAGACCTTGACGGCGTTGCCGTTGGCGTCGGTGATCTTGAGGTACGCCTCGTCGTGGTCGCCCTCGCTGTTCTTCTGGCAGTGCAGCTCGACCAGTTCGATCCGCACGTAGTCGATCGGCTCGGCCTGGGCGGTGCCGGCGAAGGCGGCGACGCTGCCGAGTCCGAGCAGGGCGGTGGCGGCCGTTCGGGCGATTCGGTTCTTGCGCATGTGGTCCCCCCACACCTCGGGTCACTCATGTGACGGTGGTTCCGGCCCGCCTCGTGGCGGCGGGTCCGGTGTGCCGTTCCCCTCGGCACACCACCTACTGTGGCCGGTCGGCCCGCCCGGTTCTACGCGCGTTCCGCTGGACGGAACAGCACCATCTGGCTGAGGCGCACGAGGCGTTCAGAGCACGAGCGCGGTCGGCGGGGCCGTTCGTCGCGGCCCGCCCCGGGCGAGCGCGCGGCCGATCGCGGCCCCCGCCCCGGCGACGCCCCGGGCCAGCGAGTCGAGCGGGCGGCCCGCGGGAACCATGGCGGCGAGCGCCGCGACCGTACGCCCGTCCGGGGTGCGGACCGGCAGCGCGGCGCAGCACACCCCGTCCATCACGTCCTCCCGGTCGAGGACCGGGCCGCCGCGGAGTGGTCCCCGCAGGGCCTTCCCCGCGGCGGTGTCGAGCCGGAACGCGATGCCGTCCCGTACGGGCAGGAGCGGTTCGACGTCCCCGGGGGCCGAGCTGACCGTGAGGGCCATGTCCTCGCGCAGCACGGCGAGGACGACGCTCGCGCCGGTGGCGGCCCGGAGCCGTTGGAGGGGCAGCCGGGCGGCGGGGCGCAGACCGGGGTGCGGCTCCCAGGCCTGGCCCAGGCGGTACAGCTGGGGGCCGACCCGGTAGCGGTTCCCGTTCCGTTCGACGGCGCCGAGCGTGACCAGTTGGTCGAGCAGCCGGTGGACGCTGCCCTTGGGCACTCCGCAGAGGAGGGCCAGTTCGGTCACGCCGGCCTCGTCACCGCTCCGGCGCAGGGCGTCGAGCAGGGCGAACGCCCCTTCGAGTACGCCCCGGCCACGTGCCCGCCGGGGCCCTCCGTCGCCCGCCTGCCCGTGCCCGGCTCTGCCCGACGCACTCCCCGTACGGCCGTCCATGGTTCCCCCCGACTCGGCACGCCCGGCCGCGAACCCCCGACGGCGCGGCTCCGGGCACGCGTCCACCATGCCGCAGACCGGGCGATTCCGGCGAAGGGCTCGCGTCGCCCGTCGTGTCGCGGGGCGAGTACCGCCGTCCCTCCGCTACGGCTGGCCGTCGAGCCAGCTCAGCTTGTGCCCGTAGAGCACCCGCTGGCAGTAGTCCGTCCCCGCCGGATCGCCCGCGCCGGGGTTCGCCACGCAGTCGCCGGCCTGGCCCGGGCGGTGTTCGGAGACGGACCACAGGCGGCCCGTGCCGCGCTCGACGTAGAGGTCCTCGGCGCCCCGGGCGGTCTTGACGGCCTGCCCGGACTGGACCAGCCGGCCGCCGTCCCACGTGTAGCGCCAGAGGTTGCCCGGCTCGTCGGTGCCCTTCGACTCGTTCACGTACAGGGTGCCGTTGTGCGCCGCCGCGCCCTGCGCGCCGCCGTTGGTCAACGGCAGGTAGTTCGCCCAGCCCTCCGCGGCGACGTCGGCCGAGCGGCCCTCCAGGGCCGCGACCGGGTAGGAGGCGATGCGGCCGGTGGACGGGTAGCCGCTCTCGGGACGGCAGTACTCACCCATGAGCAGCCGGTCCGGGGTGGTGCTGCGGTCCAGCGAGATGTAGGAGGCCTTCGGCGCTCCGGTGGAGACGCAGGCGTAGGAACCCTTGGGGTTGCTCTGGGTCGCCTTGAACTTCCAGGCGGCGACCTGGGGCATGACGTAGCGGTAGCCGAAGCTGTACCAGACGTTGTTGTGCCGGCCGACCTTCGTCTTGTCCTCGACGTTGGCGGTGGTCTTCACGCCGTCCGTGTCGGCCCCCATCGCGTCGTGCGTCTTGGGGTCGCCGTCCGGGTCGAGGTCCATGATCGTGCGCATGTCGAAGACGCGCAGTCCGTTGCGGGTGTCCGCGACGTAGAGGTAGTTGCCGTACCAGACGATCCCGCCGGCGTGCACGCCCTTCTGGATCGGGTACTCGCCGGCGTGCAGACCGTCGAAGGAGACGTGGTCGGCCGAGTTCACATAGGTCCAGCCCAGCAGGACGTGCCGGTACTTGACCTCGGGGCTGCCCGTGGCCGGGTTGGTCCGGCTCTGGACGAAGGTGATCCGGACGCCCTTCTGGTTGCAGGCGTCGTTCGCCTCGATCTCGGCGGTGGTGCAGTCGCCGGTCGCCGGGTCGGGGTCGGTCTCCCGGCCCGGGTCCCAGCCGTCGTAGGAGGCGAACAGCTGGATGTTCCCGGCGTCGCCCCAGAGCTCGTTGTCCTTGGCGTCGGAGACGCCGGTCATGCCCTGGGGAACCCATTCCCGCGAGACGGAGTCGTCGTCCTGCAGGCAGTACTTGATGTCGGGGTCCGGGGCCGTGCCGAACGGGTCCCGGGAGCACCACGGCTGTACGGTGCGGTTGGCCCCGGCCAGCAGGTTCTGGACGCCCGACTTGGGCAGCACCGAGTCCAGTCGCGTCACCCGTGTGGTGGTCTCGGCGTTCATCGCGCCGGGCGCCATCGTGAAGTCACCCGGTGAGGCCGCGCCGCCGGGCTCGGTCCAGGCGCTGGTGGTGAACGGCGAGGCGGTCGCCTCGGTCGTACGGGGCTCCTGGCTCCAGCTCTGCGGGGTGGCGGGCGGCAGGTCCTCCGCCTGGGCCGGCGCCGCGAGGCCGGTGAACGCGAGTGAGGCCGTGGCGGCGGCCGTGAGCCACGCGCGGCGTATGCGCCGTATGCGCCTTGTGGGCATGTGGGGTTGTCTCCGTTGCTCGTATGACAGTAAGTCGAACGGAGAGTTCCAGAACGCTTGAGCGAAACGCAAACCTGTTCGCATCGCCGGCAACAGTGCCCTGCCGGTGTACAGTTGGGGAGAATACGGCCATATTGTCACCATCCCGGCGATCCGGTCGCCGATCGGTGAGGGCGAGGTGAAGTTTCCCGCCGGGTCCGGTGAGCACCCCGGAGGGAACTCTCCGGAATTCCCCCATGCCTGCGGGCTCCGTGTCCGCGGGCTCCGCGGTCACGCGGCACGACGCGAGACCGTGACCTCCGCGGTCACGCGGCACGACGCGAGCCGCCGTTCCGCGATCCGGCCCGATCGGCCCGTCGCCCCTTAGGGTGGGCGGACATGAGAGACCCTCACCCGCCCGCCTCCCGGCCCCGCCGGCGACGCGGGAGCGCCGGCCTGGTCGTCGTGGTCACCGCCGTCGCCGGTTTCGCGGCCGTGCTCGTCGCCGCCGCCCCGCCCTCGCTGGCCGCCCTCCGGCCCGCGGCGCACGACACCGCGGCGGCGAGTCCCTGGCTGCGCCCGGCGGGCGCGCCCGTGACCGTGATCGCGCACCGGGGGGCCTCCTCGGCCGCCCCCGAGAACACCCTGATCGCCGGCGAGGTGGCCCGGCGGGGCGGGGCGGTCTGGATCGAGAACGACGTCCAGCCCAGCAAGGACGGCGTCCCCTACGTCCTTCACGACGCGACCGTCGACCGGACGACGGACGGTACGGGGCCGATCCGCTCGCTGACCTCCACCGAGCTGGACGTCCTCGACGCCGGTTCCTGGTTCGCCCCGGCGTTCGCCGGCACGCATGTGCCCACGCTGGCGGCCCAGTTGGAGGATCTGCGGCTGCGCGGCGGGAAGCTGCTCCTTGAGGTGAAGGGCCGTCACAGCTACGCGCAGGTCCGCCGGATCATCGAGCTGGTGCGCGAACAGGGCATGAGCGACCGGGTCTTCGTCCAGAGCTTCGATGTCACCCACCTGCGGTTCGTCCACGAGCTGGCTCCCGAACTGCCGCTGGGGCTGCTGCGGGACACCCTGGACACCGACCCCGTCGCGCTCGCCGAGGACCTGCACCTCGCCTCGTACAACCCCTCGGACCGGGCCCTGTCCGCCCGCCCTGAGGTGGTCCGCGATCTGCACGCGGCGGGTGTCGCCGTGAACGTCTGGACGGTCGACAGCCCGGCCCGCTGGAAGGCCCTGGACGTACTCGGCGTGGACGGGATCATCACCAACCGCCCGACGGAGCTGGGCGGTTGGTCGTCCGGGCGGGTCTCCTGAGGCCTACGGCACGAGCTTGATGTCGTCGACGAAGGCCCGGACCATGATCGCGTGGGTGAAGACGACGGTCCCGGGCTTGATCAGGCCGCCCTCGCCGCCGTCACCCTTCACCTGGACGGTGCGCTCGCCCAGGAAGGCGAAGGTCCTGCTGTCGAAGATCCACTCGGTCCGCTGTCCGCTGGTCTCGTCGAGCCGCGCGACGGCGACACCCTTGCGCCCGGCGGCGTCGGTGGCGCTGTCCACCATGACGACGCCGGGGATCTTCGCGGCGGCCCGGTACAGAGCCGCCGTCAGCTCGGGGGTCGGCCAGCTCTCCACGAGCAGGTCCCCGATGGTGGTGAAGGCCTGCTGGTCCTTGCCGTTGCCCTGTCCCTCGGTCTCCTTGTAGATCTTCCGCAGCAGCGCGTCGGGGTCGGTGGGGAGGGTCGCGAGGTAGTCGTGGGAGGGCGCACCGAGGTGCGGCTTCGGCACGTTGCCCTGCTCGTCACGGCCTTCCAGGGTGATGCCCTCGGGGGCGGTGTTGCCGGGCTCGATCAGCCAGCCCCTGAGGCCGTCGGGCGACCTCCAGGACTGCCGGGTGTGCAGGGGGTCGCTGACGAGGCTGCTCTCGCCGTCGACGGTCCTCACATGGGTGTTCGCGGTCCGCGTCTCGATGTAGATGTACTGGCCGGCGCGGCCGTTCGGCGTCTCGGCCCCGGCGGCGGCGAGCGAGATGCGATCGAGGAGCCGGGGCGCTCCCTCGGCGTCGACGGCGCCGATGCTGGTGGTGAGGGCGGGGCCGGTGGCGCGGCCGTCGGGGCGCTGGGCATCGCCGGGGGTGAGGACGAGGACGCCGACGGCGAGCGCTCCGGCGAGTGCGGTGGCGGCGGGCAGCAGGATCGCCTTCCGCAGGAAGGGGTTGCGCGGGGTGCGAGCGGCGGCCGTGCGGCGGTCGTCGTGGATCTGGCTCATCAGGCGCTCCTTGTGGAACTGGTGGCGGCCCGGAGGAAGGTCGTGTTCCTCGGTCGCCGGGAGGCCTCCGGTCTCGTGCCGGGTCGCCGTACGGGTCTTGTCCGGGTCGGGGTTCATCGGATTCCTTCCTGCGCGGGCCGGACCGCGTTCACGCGATCACCTGTTGTCTGTCGGGTGCGGGAGGCGGGTTCCCGTTTTTCCGGGGAGCGTTCGCTTCCTTCCCGGGCGAGTTCCTCCTCGGCGCCGGTACGGAGCTTGGCGCGGGCGCGGGAGAGCCGGGAGCGGACGGTGCCGACGGGGACGCGCAGCGCCTGGGCGACCTCGGTGTAGGCGAGGCCCTCCCAGAGGCAGAGGACGAGGACTTCTCGTTCGGTGCGGCGGAGCGTGCCGAGTGCCCGCAGGGTGGCGGCGATGCGGCGCCGGTCGTCGATCCGGCCCGCGACCTCGGAGGCGTGGTCGGGTACGGAGGCCTCCGCCTGTCCGGCGGCGGCGTACGCGTCGGCGGCCGCCCGGTAGCGGCGGTTGCCGCGGCAGTGGTTGCGGGAGACGTTGGTGGCGACGCCCAGCAGCCAGGGCCGGAGCGAGCCCCCGTCCGGGTCCACCTTCTGCCGGAGCCGCCAGGCCTCCAGGAAGGTCGCCGCCATCACGTCCTCGGCGACCGACCAGTCGCCGGTCAGCCGGAAGGCGTGGTTGTAGACGCTCCGGGCGTAGGAGTCGAAGAGTTCGGCGAAGGCCGAGGGGTCTCCGTCCCGGACGCGTGCGCGCATGTCGTTGTTCACGTCTCTCGTCTGTCCGGCCCCCGGAGCGGGTTCCCGTGACCCGCGTCACAGTGGGCGGAGAGCTCCTCCAGGAGTTCGGGGTTGACGACGCGCAGGATGGTCGCGATGTGCTCGGGGTCGGCCGCCGCCCACAGCGTCTCCCGGGCCGCGCGGTACTTGGCGGCGAGCCGTTCCCGCTGTGCGGGCGGCAGGGCGGCGGCCCGGTCCGAGCGGCTGTTGTGGGCGTTGTCGGCGATCTTCACGAGGGTGGCGTCGGGGTCCTCGGTGATCCGGCGGATCTTCTCCTCGTACGCCGTGCCGGGTGTGTTGGTCACGGCCTCGACGACGGCGACGACGTGGTCGGGGATCCCGGCGGCGCTGAGCCGTTCCGCCGTCCAGTCGGTGTCCTCGATGACGTCGTGGAGCAGCCCGGCCATGGCCAGGTGCGGGCCGAGCGGTTCCAGGCCGGCTGCGACGGCACGGACGTGCTCGACGTACGGGACACCGGTCTTGTCGGTCTGTCCGGCGTGCGCGCGGCCGGCGAGCGCGTCCACCTCGGCGAGAGTCGTCATCGCCCCATCATCGCGGGGTGCCGCGCGCCGTCCCGCCTCACCCCGCCGGGCTCCGCAGCCGTGCTCCGCCGCCGGCCTGCCGACGCCGTGCAACACACTCTTCACGGACGGGCGGGAATCCCGTTCCCGGACGGGCCGGTTGGCGATGGTATGACTCTCGGAGTGACGCTCGGTTCGACCGCCGTCCAGCGCACGATCGACAGCACGGTGCGGCTCGCGCGGGAGGCGCGCGACGCGGGCCTGCACTCGGCGTGGTTCGGCCAGACCTTCGCGTACGACTCGCCCTCCCTGGCCGCGATCGTCGGGCGCGAGGTGCCCGGCCTGCACGTCGGGACCTCTGCCATCCCCGTCTTCGGCCGCCATCCGCTGCTCGTCTCCAGCCAGGCGCAGACCGCCCAGGCGGCCACCGGCGGTCGCTATCACCTCGGGCTCGCCCTCGGCACCCGGCACCTGACCGAGACCGGTTTCGGCATCCCGTACCGGCGGCCCATCGGCCTGCTCCGGGAGTTCCTGACGGCGCTCCGCCCGCTGCTCGAAACGGGCAGCGCCGACTTCCACGGCGAGCTGCTGACCGCGACGACGCCGTACTCGGCGGCGGTGCCGGGCGCGCGGCCGACCGTGCCGCTGCTCGTCGCCGCGATGGGGCCGCAGGCCCTGCGCGTCAGCGGTGAACTGGCCGACGGGATCCTGCCGTTCCTGGCGGGGCCGCGCGCGCTCGCCGAGCACATCGTCCCCACCGTCACCGCCGCCGCCGCCGCGGCGGCCGGCCGCCCGGCGCCCCGGATCGTGGCCCTCGTCCCGGGCGTGGTCACCGCGAGGACCGAGGTGGCGGCCGTACGGGAGAAGGCGGCCGAGGCCCTCGCGCTGTACGAGCGGATTCCGTCCTACCGGCGTGCGATCGAGGCGTCCGGCGCCACCCGGGCGGCCGAACTCGCCGTGATCGGGGACGAGGAGACGGTCGCCGCGGAGGTCCGGCGCTACCGCGAGGCGGGGGCGACGGAGGTGGTGTTCACGGCGACGGAGCTGAACGGCGAGGACGGTCGCGTACGCACCTGGAAACTGCTCGGCGAACTGTCACGCGACTGAGCCCGGCCGCCCTTCGCCGCACCCTCGGCCCACCCAGTCAGGTCAGGTCAGGAGGCTGTTGGGGTGGGAGGAGCGGCGGGCCGCGGCGAGGAGGGCGTGGATGCGGGGGCCGGCCTGGTCGATGTCGGTGACCGGGGTGGGGAAGGGAAGCCGGACGTCCTGGTGACCGGCGGGGTGTTCGAGGCGGAGGGTGATGCCGTACCGGTCGAGGGCGACGGGAAGGGCGCGGACCATGTCCCGTTCGGGGCGCGGCCGGACGAGCCGCAGCAGGAGGGGGACGAGTTCGCTGTGGCCGTCGACGAGGTGGGTCAGCATGGACGCCTCGCAGCCGGCCATCGGGTCGACGTCGGTCGCGTGGAGCTCTTCCAGCGTGATGTACGAGCGGCCCTCGGCGTCCTCCAGCAGGGCCTGTCCGAACTCCATGCAGATGCTGTCGGTGACCCCGGGCTCGTACGGGGAGGCGAGGAGTCCGGTCAGGGTGACGCGGGCCCGGAGCCGCTCGCGTACAGGGGTGGGAGCGATGTCGGTGAACTCCAGGCGTACGGGGATCCGCGCGGCCTGCCCGGAGTGGCTCTCCTCGGAGGGGTCGTGGAGGTGGATGTGGCCCATGGGCCCGGTCCCGTCCAGGAGGTGCACCTCCTGGTGGTGTCCGTCGGACACCACCGTCATCGAGTGGGCGGCGGCGAGGACCGATCGCACGCGCTCGGCGGGGGTGGGCCGCGTGACGCGGGTGGTGAAGGGACGCATCCGAGTTCTCCCAGGACAGAGGACGAGGTACTTAGGTAAGCCTAAGCTAACCCATGATGGGCTCGGTGCGGAACGGTGAAATCCGGCGCGGCGCGGAACGGCTGACGCCCTATGTGATGATCTCCCTTCCGAAAAACGGATCCATCAGGGATCCCATGGGGAGAGAACATGGGCACAACGGACACCAACGGCGTCGATCTGTCCGGCGTCACCGGACGGCTGATCCAGACCGTCGACCTGGTGAAGGGCCCTGCGCCGCAGGCCATCGCCACGGACACCGTCAACGGACACGTCTTCGTCCTCCAGGTCGAGAGCTCGGCGACGGCCCCGGAGGGCAACCTGTATCTCAACCGCATCAACCGCCGGACCGGCGCGGTCACCGGCTCGATGCAGCTGAAGGGCTTCGGTCACGGGCTCTCCATGGGCGCCGAGCCGGTGGGCGCCGACACCTACCTCTGGACCGAGGTCGGCCCGCTGCAGATCTCCGCGGACGGCGCCGCGTTCGGCAAGGCCGTCACCCGGTTCCGCTTCGTCGACGGAGCGGTCCTCGACGGAGCCCTGATACCCCAGAGCCAGAAGTTCACCCCGCCCGGCAGCACGTCGAGCACCGGCCCTTCGCTGGACCCGGTGAACAACCAGCTGTGCGTGATGTACCACAAGGACGGAAAGCGGCACTTCACCCGTTACGACGCGGCCGTGGCGGCCACCGGCTCGTGGGTCCCGGTGGGCACCACCTTCGTCATGCCGGCCGGCGAGGACGTCACCCCCGACGTGCCGACGCCCTACCCGCTGCAGAAGACCCTCGTCTCCCAGGGGTACACCGCACTGGGCGACGTCCTCTACGCGTACCAGTGGGCGCCGTACGACAAGAAGAACTACCCCGAGATACCCGACTCCTTCCCGGGGATCGCCTTCCTCACCTCGTACTCGTGGACGACCGGCCAGCGCATCGACCGCCAGGTCGTCACCAACGCCGACGGCCTCACCCGGCGCGAGCCCGAGGGCGTCACCACCGAGGTCGACCCCGCGACCGGCGAGACCCGGCTGCTCTTCGGCTTCAGCAACACCGTCCCCGGCACCACGGGTTCGCGGGACGTCACCATCGGCTGGTACCCCACCAAGCCCGCGGTGGACGGCATCAAGGTGCTCGCCGACTGGGAGGACCTCGCACTGGAGGCCGGTGTCTCCCCCGGCGCCGAGCGCCCGCGCGGACGGCTGATCGCCCTCGCCGGCACCACCTACCTCCAGCTGCGCGGCTCCGTCACCTGCTCCCCCGGCCTGACCGCGGACAGCAGGATCGGGACCCTGCCGCACCGGCTGCGCGCGACCCGCCTGACCCGCCAGAACGTGCCCCGCAACAACAACACCGGCCGCTGTGTGTGCCGGATCGAGACGGACGTCACGGGCGCCCTCCGCGTCTACGGCGCCACCAGCGACAACGCCATCACCTGGATCGACCTCGACGGCGTCTCCGTCGCCTGGCGATGAGCCGCCTCGTGGACAGCCCCGTGGACAGCCCCGTGAACGGCGCCGTCATCCCGCCCGCGCACCCCACCACCCGATCCGGAGGATCGAGCATGACCCAGCACACCACCAGCCGCCGCTCCCTGCTCACCGCGGCGCTCGCCGCCCCCGCCGTCGCCGTCGCGGGGCCGCTGCTCGCGGCCACACCGGCGGCCGCCGCCGACCCCGTCGACGGCTGCCAGGTCGTCGTCGACTGGACGCCGATCACGGTGGACGCCGCCGTGGTGAACGAGCCCGGCGCACCGGCCGAGGCCCGCGTGATACGACTCGCGGGGACCGAGTTCCTCCAGCTGCGCGGAACGGTCACCTGCTCGTTCACCGCCGACGGCACTCTCGGCACCCTGCCCGCCACCATCCGCCCGCCCAAGCTGACCCGCGGCGTCTGCCCCCGCAACAACAGCCTGGGCATCAACGCGGTCCGCATCGAGGCCAACACGGCCGGCGCCGTCAACGTCTACGGCCCCCAGGCGACCAACAAGGTGACCTGGATCCAGCTGGACAACTTCTCCTCCGTCATGCGCTGAGGCCGGTGAGGGTCCGGCCGCGGGGCCACGGCGGACGTCACGGCGTGTCGCCGGACCAGTCGAGGCGGCTCGGATCGCCGGGGCGCGGGTCGTACAGCGACCGGCCCCCGGCGCCGTACCGGCCCAGCTCCGTCTCCAGGGCCGCGCCGGCCGCCCGCTGCTCCGGCGTCCGGCCGGTGACGTCCAGCAGCAGTCCGTCGAGCGGGCCGCCGACCAGTTCGGCGTAGACACGGCCGGGTCTCGGGCCCGGCCGGGGGTCGTCGTGGTCCTGGCCGTAGACCCGGCCTCTCAGCAGCTCCTCGTCCCTGTCCATACGACACAGCGTCGCAGCCGCCACTGACAACGAGAAGAAGGTCACAGTCGTACGCCCTCCTGCTGCTTTGTCGATCTCCCCTAGCATCCGAGCATGACGGTCCTGCCTGACGACGGGCTCACCCTGGCGTCCGAATTTCCCGACGCGCCACACGAACAGTGGCAACACCTTGTGGCAGGTGTCCTGCGCAAGTCCGGCAAAGAGGTGTCCGGCGACGCCGCCGAGGACGCCCTTTCCACACTCCTGGAGGACGGCCTCGACGTCCGTCCGCTGTACACGGCGCGCGAGACCGCGCCCGACGCCGGGCTCCCCGGCTTCGCGCCCTTCGTGCGCGGCAGCCGCGCCGAGGGCAACACCCTGGGCGGCTGGGACGTGCGCCAGCGGCACCTGGCCGCCGACAACGACGCGGTCCTCGCCGACCTGGAGAACGGCGTCACCTCCCTCTGGCTGGGCGCCGGCGGCGCCGGCATCCCGGTCTCCTCGCTCGCCACGGTCCTCGACGGGGTCTACCTCGACCTGGCTCCGGTCGTCCTCGACGCGGGCGACGAGACGGCGGCGGCCGCCGAGCGTCTCCTCGCGCTGTACGAGGAGCGGGGCGTCGCCGACGACGCGGCCCGCGGCAACCTCGGGGCCGACCCGCTCGGCCACGAGGCCCGTACCGGCCGCCCGGCGTACGACCTCGCGTCCGTGGCCGGACTCGCGCGCCGCTGCGCCGACCGGTACCCGGGGGTGCGGGCCCTGACCGTGGACGCCCTGCCGTACCACGAGGCCGGCGGCTCGGCCGCGCAGGAGCTCGGCTGCTCCCTCGCGACCGGCGTGGCCTATCTGCGGGGTCTGACCGGCGCAGGGCTGAGCGTCGCCGAGGCGTGCGCACAGCTGGAGTTCCGGTACGCGGCCACCGCCGACCAGTTCCTGACCATCGCCAAGCTCCGCGCGGCGCGCCGGCTCTGGGCCCGGGTGGCCGAGGTCTGCGGCGCCCCGGACGCGGGTGGCCAGCGCCAGCACGCGGTGACCTCGACGGTGATGATGACGCGCCGCGACCCGTGGGTGAACATGCTGCGCACCACGGTGGCCACGCTCGCCGCGGGGGTGGGCGGCGCCGACAGCGTCACCGTGCTCCCCTTCGACGACGCCCTCGGCCTGCCCGACGCCTTCGCACGCCGGATCGCCCGCAACACCTCCACCGTCCTCATCGAGGAGTCGCACCTGTCCCGGGTGATCGACCCGGCGGGCGGCTCCTGGTACGTGGAGCGGCTCACCGACGAACTCGCGCACGCCGCCTGGGAGTTCTTCCAGGTCATCGAGCGGGCGGGCGGCCAGGAGGCCGCGCTGCGGTCCGGGACGATCGGCGAGCGCCTCGCCGAGACCTGGTCCGCGCGCAGCAGGAAGCTCGCCACCCGCCGCGAACCCATCACCGGTGTCAGCGAGTTCCCCCACCTCACGGAGAAGCCCGTCGACCGGGCACCCGCGCCCGCGCAGCCGACCGGCGGTCTCCCCCGGGTCCGCCGCGACGAGGCGTACGAGACCCTGCGCGCCCGCTCCGACGCGCACCTGGCGTCGACCGGGGCCCGGCCCCGTGTCTATCTGGCCACGCTCGGCCCGGCGGCCGCGCACTCGGCCCGTCTCTCCTTCGCCGCGAACCTCTTCCAGGCGGGCGGCATCGAGCCGGTCACCGAGGGCACGTTCGAGGAGAGCGGCGCCCGCGAGGTCTGCCTCTGCTCCAGCGACGCGCTGTACGCGGAACAGGCCGGGACCGTGGCGGCGGAGCTGCGCGCGGCGGGCGCCGAGCACGTCCTCCTCGCCGGACGCCCCGGGGAGTACCCCGGTGTCGACTCGTACCTCTTCGCGGGCTGTGACGCCGTCGCCCTGCTCTCCACCGCCCTCGACCGCATGGGAGTGTCCTGATGTCCATCCCCGATTTCTCCGGGATCGAGCTCGGGGCGCCGACCGCCGACGGCGGTCCCGACGCGTGGCGCGCTGCCGTCAAGAAGGCCACGGGCGGCGACGACCTGCTCTGGGAGACCCCGGAGGGCATCGGCGTCAAGCCGCTGTACACCGGCCAGGACCTCGAGGGCCTGGACTTCCTGGACACCCGCCCGGGTATGGCCCCGTACCTGCGCGGCCCGTACCCGACGATGTACGTCAACCAGCCCTGGACGATCCGGCAGTACGCGGGCTTCTCCACGGCCGAGGAGTCGAACGCCTTCTACCGGCGCAACCTCGCGGCCGGCCAGAAGGGCCTGTCGGTCGCCTTCGACCTGCCGACCCACCGCGGCTACGACAGCGACCACCCGCGTGTCACCGGTGACGTCGGCATGGCCGGCGTGGCCATCGACTCGATCTACGACATGCGCCAGCTGTTCGACGGCATCCCGCTGGACCGGATGACGGTGTCGATGACGATGAACGGCGCCGTGCTGCCGGTCCTCGCGCTGTACATCGTGGCGGCCGAGGAGCAGGGCGTACCGCCCGAGAAGCTGGCCGGGACCATCCAGAACGACATCCTCAAGGAGTTCATGGTCCGCAACACGTACATCTACCCGCCCGGGCCGTCGATGCGGATCATCTCCGACATCTTCGCCTACACCTCGCAGCGGATGCCGCGCTACAACTCCATCTCCATCTCCGGGTACCACATCCAGGAGGCGGGTGCGACGGCCGACCTGGAGCTGGCGTACACGCTCGCCGACGGTGTGGAGTACATCCGCGCGGGCCGCGAGGCCGGGCTCGACGTGGACGCGTTCGCGCCGCGGCTGTCGTTCTTCTGGGCGATCGGCATGAACTTCTTCATGGAGATCGCCAAGCTGCGCGCGGCGCGGCTCCTGTGGGCCAAGCTGGTCCAGCAGTTCGACCCGCAGAACGCCAAGTCCCTCTCCCTGCGCACCCATTCGCAGACCTCGGGCTGGTCGCTCACCGCGCAGGACGTCTTCAACAACGTCACCCGCACCTGCGTCGAGGCGATGGCGGCCACCCAGGGCCACACCCAGTCGCTGCACACCAACGCCCTCGACGAGGCGCTCGCCCTGCCGACCGACTTCTCCGCCCGGATCGCCCGCAACACCCAGCTGCTCATCCAGCAGGAGTCGGGCACCTGCCGGACCATCGACCCGTGGGGCGGCAGCGCGTACGTCGAGAAGCTCACCTACGACCTCGCCCGGCGCGCCTGGAAGCACATCCAGGAGGTCGAGCAGGCCGGTGGCATGGCGAAGGCCATCGACGCGGGCATCCCCAAGCTGCGCGTGGAGGAGGCCGCGGCCCGCACCCAGGCCCGGATCGACTCCGGCCGGCAGCCGGTGATCGGCGTCAACAAGTACCGAGTGGCGACCGACGAGCAGATCGACGTCCTCAAGGTCGACAACTCCTCCGTGCGCGCCCAGCAGATCGCCAAGCTGAAGCGGCTGCGCGAGGAGCGCGACGAGCAGGCCTGCCAGGACGCGCTCGCCGCGCTCACCCGGGCCGCGGGCGGCGACGGCAACCTCCTGGAGCTCGCGGTGAACGCGGCCCGCGCGATGGCGACCGTCGGCGAGATCTCCGACGCCCTGGAGAAGGTCTACGGACGGCACGCCGGCCAGATCCGTACGATCTCCGGTGTGTACCGCAACGAAGCCGGCGCGTCCCCGTCCGTCGACCGCACCCGGGCCCTGGTGGACGCCTTCGGCGAGGCCGAGGGCCGCCGGCCGCGCATCCTGGTCGCCAAGATGGGCCAGGACGGCCACGACCGCGGCCAGAAGGTCATCGCCACCGCCTTCGCCGACCTGGGCTTCGACGTGGACGTCGGCCCGCTGTTCCAGACCCCGGCCGAGGTGGCCCGTCAGGCCGTCGAGGCGGACGTGCACATCGTCGGGGTCTCGTCGCTCGCCGCCGGACACCTCACGCTCGTACCGGCGCTGCGGGAGGAACTGGCGGCTGAGGGCCGCGAGGACATCATGATCGTGGTCGGCGGGGTGATTCCTCCGCAGGACGTGGCGACGCTCCTGGAGATGGGCGCGGCCGCCGTGTTCCCGCCGGGCACCGTGATCCCCGACGCGGCGCACGACCTGGTGACGCGTCTGTCGGCCGACCTCGGACACGAGCGGTGATCGATCTCGACACGTACGTCCGGGGGGTACGGGAGGGGAAGCGGGCGCTGGTCGCCCGCGCGATCACCCTCGTCGAGTCGACCCGACCCCAGCACCGGGCACTCGCCCAGGAGCTCCTGACCGCGCTCCTGCCGCACAGCGGGAACGCCGTGCGGATCGGGATCAGCGGGGTGCCCGGTGTCGGCAAGTCGACGTTCATCGACGCGTTCGGCACGATGCTGACCGGGCTCGGCCACCGGGTCGCGGTGCTCGCCGTCGACCCGTCGTCGACCCGTACCGGTGGCTCCATCCTCGGCGACAAGACGCGGATGGAGCGGCTTGCCGTCGATCCGGCGGCCTTCGTGCGGCCCTCCCCCAGCGCCGGCACCCTCGGCGGGGTCGCGAAGGCGACCCGGGAGTCGATGGTCGTCATGGAGGCCGCGGGCTACGACGTGGTGCTCGTCGAGACCGTGGGCGTCGGCCAGTCCGAGACCGCCGTCGCCAACATGGTCGACTCCTTCCTGCTGCTCACCCTGGCCCGCACGGGCGACCAGCTCCAGGGCATCAAGAAGGGCGTCCTGGAACTCGCCGACGTGGTCACCGTCAACAAGGCGGACGGCCCGCACGAGCGGGACGCGCGCGCCGCCGCGCGTGAACTCGCGGGCGCGCTGCGGCTGATGCACGGCGCGGACTCCTTCTGGACGCCGCCGGTGCTGAGTTGCAGCGCCCGGGAGTCGGCGGGCCTCGACGAGGTCTGGGGGCGTCTCGAACAGCACCGGGCGCTGCTGGACTCGACCGGCCGGCTCACGGCCAAGCGGCACGACCAGCAGGTCGACTGGACCTGGACCATGGTCCAGGACGAGCTCCTGCGCCGCCTCCACTCGGACCCGACGGTCCAGGACCTCGCGCCCGAGCTGGAGCAGCGGGTGCGCGCGGGCGAGCTGACGGCGACGCTGGCCGCGGAACGCATCCTGGACGCGTTCGGGGAGCGGCGCGGCTGACGCATCGCCGTTCGGGGGCCTTCCTTCGGGGAGGCCCCCCTTTCGCGTGCGCCGTCTCCTACCCACTTTTTTGTGCGTACTTGTCGGCGGTACGACCCCCGGGCGAAGCTGAGAGCGGCCCGGAGGAAGGGAGTACGCGAGGGCCTCAGGAAGCGGTCGGAACAGCCGTGACCCTGTCCAGGCGACGGTGGCCCCAGTCCGACAACGGGGCCAGCAACGCGGAGAGTTCACGCCCGATACCGGTCAGCGAGTAGACGGTCTTCAGCGGCAGTACGTCGTACACCTCGCGGTGCACGAGGCCGTCCGCCTCCATCTCGCGCAGCGCCTGGGTCAGCACCTTCTCGCTGATCGCGGGGAGTCTCCGGCGCAGTTCGGCGGGGCGGTGCGGTCCCGACTCCAGCAACCAGAGCACGGTGGGCTTCCATTTGCCCTCCACGACCGCGATCGCGGCACTCACTCCGCACACGTTCCTGTCCTCGGCCCGGGCGCGTGCCATCCGCGTCCTCCTCCTTCTTCCGGGATTTTCCTTCTCATCTGTCTACCTCATCTGTCTACAAGGGAGTTCACCCATGTCTTCTTCCCGCGACACCGCCGTCACCGTCATCGGTCTCGGACCGATGGGCCGTGCGCTGGCCGCCGCGTTCCTGACCGCCGGCGTAAGGACCACCGTGTGGAACCGGACGCCGGGCAAGGACCGGGAGCTCGTGGCCGCCGGTGCCGTCTCGGCCGCGTCCGCCGGGGAGGCGGTCGCCGCGAGCCCGCTGACCGTGGTCTGCCTGGTCAACTACGACGCCACCGACTCCGTACTGCGGCAGGATGCCGTGACGGCCGCGCTCAAGGGGCGGACCGTCGTGAACCTCAGCGCCGACACCCCCGAGCGGGCCAGGGACACCGGGCGCTGGGCCGACGAGCAGGGCATCGGCTACCTCGACGGCGCGATCATGACGCCGACGACGACCATCGGCACTCCGGCCGGGGTGTTCCTGCACAGTGGCCCGGAGGCGCTCTACGTCGAGCACCGGGCGGTGCTCGACGCCCTGGGCGGCACCCACACCCACCTCGGGGAGGAGATCAGCCGGGCCGCGGCGTACGACATCGCGCTGCTCGACATCTTCTGGACCTCGATGGCGGGCTACGCCCACGCTGTGGCGGTGGCTCGGGCCGAGGGGATCTCCGCGACCGAGCTCGCGCCCTTCGCCCAGGGCATCGGCGCGATCCTGCCGCCACTGTTCGAGCAGCTGGCCGAGGACATCGAGAGCGGCACGTACTCCGGCGAGGGGAACCCGCTCACCTCGGCGGTGTCGACGATGGCGCACATCGTGCACGCCTCCGAGGCGCACGGCATCGACGCGAGCCTGATGCGCGCGGCCGAGGGCCTGGCCCGCCGGACGGTGGGCCTGGGCCACGGCGCGGAGGGCTTCACCCGGGTCACCGAGGTCCTGGGGCGCCGCTGACCGGCCCCGGGCTCCTCCTCGGATGCCGTCCCCGGCGGGTCGTGCTGTGCTGGCTGGTAGGGGGACATCGCCACGGGGTGGCGCGGGAGGGGCCGCCCCACCTCATAAGGAGTGATCCACCATGGCGATCTTCGTGCACGCCGTCCTGCCAGGGGCCACCACGGACCAGTACGACGCCCTCAACGCGAAGCTCCAGGAGGCGCCCGACATGTTCGACGGCTGCGTGTCCCACGCGTGCGCGCCGACGGACGACGGCCTGGAGATCTTCGACGTGTGGGAGACCGAGCAGCAGATGAACGCGTTCGGCGAACGCATGATGCCGATCGCGGCCGCCGAGGGCTTTCCGGTCACCGCAGCGGCCCCCCGCGTCCTGAGAGTGCACAACTACTGGGCTCCCGGGGCGGCCGGCTGACGGCCCCCCGCCGTCGCCTGCCGGTTACGTACGGGCCAGGAAGGCCGGCCGCAGGGAGGGGTCCACCGGGTCGTAGTACCGGTGGAAGACCGGGGTGGCGGAGCCGGAGACCGGGGGCACGATCCAGCTCCAGTCGGCGGGCGTCTCCCTCCCGTGGCGGCCTTCCTGGGCTATGTGCCGCAGGAACCGCTGGGACTCGGTGTGGTGGTCGGCCATGGTCACCCCGGCCTCCTGGAAGGAGTGCAGCACCGCCACGTTGAGCTCGACGAGCGCCCGGTCCCGCCACAGGGTGCGCTCGCTCGACCGGTCGAGGCCGAGCCGGTCCGCCACCACCGGGAGGAGGTCGTACCGCTCGGTGTCGGCGAGGTTCCGGGCGCCTATCTCGGTGCCCATGTACCAGCCGTTGAACGGCGCCGCCGGATACCGTACGCCGCCGATCTCCAGCGTCATGTCGCTGATCGCCGGCACGGCGTACCAGCGGAGTCCCAGCTGGGCGAACCACCCGTGTTCGGGGTGGCTCAGCGGCACCTCGCGGACGGCGTCGTCCGGCAGCTCGTACCACTCGGGCCGGACGTCGGGGCGCTCCCGGACCATCAACGGCAGTACCTGGAAGGGTTCTCCGTCCCGCTTCCACCCCAGATCGCGGGCCAGGGCGGTCAGGGGTGCGCTGCGCGGGTCGCCGCGCCACGCACCCTCCGGCGTGCGGTGTCCGGCGTAGCGCACCAGTTGGTCGTTGACGATCCGGGGGCCGGGGCGGCCCGGCCGGTCGGGGGCGAAGACGGTGATCACGGGCCGGATCCTGCCGCCGTTGCCGGCGAGCCTGAGGTGCTCGAAGGACGCGGCGGCGATGTCGTCGGCGGAGGTGAGGTGCCGCAGGTCGCGCACCACGAGGCTGCGCCAGTAGAGCCTGCCGATGCAGCGGGCCGCGTTGCGCCACGCGACGCGCGCGCCGAAGGCGAGTTCGGCCGGGGAGTGGGTGTAGGTGCCGGTGCGATCGACCTCGGCCAGCACCTCACGCAGCCGGCTCCGTACGTCGTCCCCGGCACCCGGTTGCTCGTCGTGGAACTGACGGATGAACCGTTCCGCCTCGTGCCGGTCCACGCGGTACGGCACCTGGCCGGGGGCCTCGTGGACGGGGACGGCGGGCGCGTGGTCCCCGGACGCGTAGGGGCAGGTGCCGGTGCTGGGGCTGGTGGTGCTGGCGACGGACTTCCGGCGGCGGCTGCGACTGAAGATCAATGTGTTCCTCCCGGCCTCATGACTACCGTATGAACACATTCGGGCGCGGAGAGTGCGTGAACATCCGGTTTCGGAACGGTCGCGCTGCTACGCTTGTGCCGATCATGCCTGTGTGACCGCGATTGCCCGAGGGGCGCTAGCGCCCCTCGGTATCGACGTCGTTGTCGATCCATTCGGTCCAGCCCAGGGGGTACGCGTACGCGGGCCGGGCGAGGTTGCCGCTGGTACGGAACGGGTGGCCGTTGTCGTCGATGCGGAGCGTGCCGCGCTCCTCGCCGCTGGACCAGACGAGTTCCAGGTACCAGGTGACGTCGTGTGCCTGGGCCCGTGCGGCCACGTTGAAGATCACGGGGTCGGACTCGCTCGTCTTGTACGAGAACTTCCGCTGCCCGCCCGTGGGGACGGCGGTCGGCCGGCCTGCGTCGAGATCGACGGCGAAGGACTTCGTCGACACGTTGCCGCCGCAGCCGACGCCCATCACGTAGTCGTTCCACGCCAGTGGCGCCTTCTTGCTGACGACCCGGACGTGGAGGGCCTCCAGGACGACCGTCTGCTTCCCGGTGCCCTGCACGGTCAGCCGGAGCAGCTGGTCCCCGCCGGGGACCGCGTCGAGCGCGGCGATCCAGCCCGGCGCGTCCTGCTCCGTGGGCGGCGGCGGAACCTGCTCGGGCTCACGGTCGATCAGGTAGTGCTGGCTGCAGGGCCCTTCCCAGGTGTGCGGCGCGGTGGCGACGGTCGGCGCGCTCGCCTGGCCCGTCGCCTCGCCGGCGGAGGACCCCGTCCGGCCCGGCGCTCCGGCCGATGTGCTCGGGCCGTCGCCGCTCGTGCTCGACGAGGGCGTGGGTGCGTCGCCCGCTCGCTGATCCTTCCCCGCTCCGTCCCCGCCCGGGAGGTTCACGACGAGCGCCACCGCCACGGCTGCGGCGACCACGGCCGTGCCGACGACCACGGCGGTACGCCGGAACAGCCGGCGCTTCCGGGGGGACGCGGCCGCCACCGCGGGGGGCGCCCAGGGCGCCACTGCCGCGTCCGCCTGCGCCGGCTCCGTCGGCTCCGGCTCGGTCGGCCCCGTCCGCTTCAGCGGCTTCGGCGGCGAGGCCTCGGGCGACGGCTCGGACGGCACCTCGGGCGACGGCTCCGCCCCGGCGGCCGGGGCCTTCCGGCCGCGCGACACGTCCGCCCGTACCCACAGCCGGTGCAGCTCGACGAGTTCGTCGGGGGTCGCCCGGCACAGCCGCGCGAGCCGCTCCACGGGCGCGTAGTCCACCGGTACGGCGTCCCCGTTCACATACCGGTGCAAGGTCGAGGCGCTCATGTGCAGACGCTTGCCGAGCGTGCCGTAGCTGAGCCCCGAGCGGTCCTTGAGCTGCCCCAGCAGCGCCGCGAACTCGTCCCCCGCCACCGTTCCACCCTCTTCCGGCGTTCGATCCCGCGTCCCAGACAGGGACATCCATGCAGGTCAGCGCCTTGAAATCATTCCAGCGTCCCGTACCGCCCGGTAGGAGCGGCAGCTGGAACGGATCTTGTCACACGCTGTGGTCAGCGAAGCAAGGCCGCCACGGGGAAGTGGTGGCCGCCGCCGCACAACGACCGAATTCCGACCTCTCCTCAAGGGGGACTCCCATGTCCGGACGCACCAGCCGCGCCCGTCTTCTCGCCGCCACGACGCTCGCGGTCGCCGCGCTCTCGCTCACCGCCTGCGGCAGCGGCGCCGCGAAGGACGAAGGCGCCGCCACGGGTTCCGTCACGCCCACCGCCTCGGCCACCCAGCCGGCCAGGACTCCGACCACGACCCCCACGGGCGACACGACGACCACCCCGCAGGATGGCTCCTCCGGCAGCACGGCGAGCGGCTCGACGGCCGGATCGACCGGCGGATCGGCGAGCGGCTCGAAGAACGGTGGTACGACCACGGGCACCACCACCGGAGGGAAGACCGGAAGCGGCTCCTCCACCGGGAGCTCCGGTTCCGGCGGCACCAGCGGGGCGAGCGACCCGGCCTCCGGCGGCAGCGGCGAAACGAGCGGGCCCTCGCAGAACAAGCAGTGCGGTGCGAGCAACACCAAGGCCACCGCCACCCCGGTCTCCCGCCCGCTCAACCACATGCTGCTCACCGTCACCAACACCGGATCCGCTCGCTGCGACCTCCTCGGCTACCCGGTCGCCCGCTTCGGCGAGGCCCAGTCGGTCCCGCCCGTCATCGAGGAGACCCACCCGCAGGCTGTCGTGACCCTGGCTCCGGGTGAGTCCGGGTACGCGGGCGTGATCCTTGCGGCTGCCGACGGCAGCGGACAGCACGGCTACACGACGACGAGCCTCACGGTCGGCTTCACCGACGGCACGACCGCCAGGCCCCCGCTCGCCGGCAAGGGCGTGTACGTCGACAGCTCGCTGCGCGTGACGTACTGGCAGAGCTCCATGGACGACGCCCTCAACTGACCGGCGGCTCCGTCCCCGGCCCCGTCGCGCCGTCACCCCGTTCGCGGCGCCGGCGGGTGTTGAGGCGGGCGGCCTGGCGTGTCAGGTGGTCGCGTTCGGCGAGGTTGGGGGCCTCTCGGGCCGCGTCGGCGTACAGCCGTGCCGCCGTCGCCAGGTCGCCCGCCCGCTCGTGCAGGTAGGCCGCCGCCGCGGTGGCGCGGGGCAGGGGGTGGCCACGGGCGGACGAGTCCGGGGAGGAGCCGGTCACGTCCGCGAGCGCCGCGAGCCCGGCGCGCGGTCCGTCGGCCTCGCCGATGGCGACGGCGCGGTTGAGGCGGACGACCGGGCTGTCGGTGAGCCGTGCGAGTTCGTCGTACCACTCGACGATCTGCACCCAGTCGGTCTCCTCCGCGCTGGGCGCGTCGGCGTGGAGCGCGGCGACGGCGGCCTGTGCCTGGTACTCGCCGAGCCGGTCGCGGGCGAGAGCCGCCTGCAGGATCTCGACGCCCTCGGCGATCATCACGCTGTCCCAGCGGCCACGGTCCTGCTCGGCGAGCGACACCAGGCTGCCGTCGGGAGCGGTACGGCCGGCTCGCCGGGCGTGGTGGAGCAGCATGAGGGCGAGCAGCCCCGTCACCTCGGGGTGGTCGATGACGGCCGCGAGCTGCCGGGTGAGCCGGATGGCCTCGGCGGCGAGGTCGACGTCGCCGGAGTAGCCCTCGTTGAAGACCAGGTAGAGGACGCGCAGCACGGTGGCGACATCGCCCGGCCGGTCGAACCGCACTCCCGAGACGGTGCGCTTGGCGCGGCTGATGCGCTGCGCCATCGTCGCCTCGGGCACCAGATAGGCCTGGGCGATCTGGCGGGTCGTGAGTCCGCCGACCGCGCGCAGCGTGAGCGCGACCGCCGAGGACGGCGTCAGCGAGGGGTGGGCGCAGAGGAAGTAGAGCTGGAGCGTGTCGTCCAGCCCGGGTGCGGGCCCGGGCCGCGGCTCCTCCTCGACGAGGTCCTCGCGCCGGCGCCGGGCGGAGTCCGCCCGGGTCGCGTCGAGGAACTTGCGCCAGGCCACGGTGACCAGCCAGCCCTTCGGGTCGCGGGGCGGCTCCGCCGACCAGACCCGGACCGCCTCGACCAGGGCGTCCTGTACGGCGTCCTCAGCCGCCGCGAAGTCGGCTCCGCGGCGGACGAGGATCCCGAGCACGCCCGGCGTGAGGCTCCTGAGCAGGGCCTCGTCCATGGAAGGGCCCGTCACTCCGTGATCGTGTGCGCCGTGGACAGGAACGGACGCAGTTCGAGCCACTCGTGGATCGGCTTCCCGCCCGCGCCCGGCGCCGCGGACAGTTCGCCGGCCAGTTCCAGCGCCCGCTCGTAGCTGTCGACGTCGATCACCATCCAGCCGGCGATGACGTCCTTCGTCTCGGCGAACGGGCCGTCGGTGACCGGAGGCCGCCCCTCACCGTCGTACCGGACGAAGGTGCCCTCCGGGGAGAGCGCCTGGCTGTCGACGTACTCGCCGGTCTTCTCGAGCCGGGCCGCGAAGTCGTTCATGTACCCGACGTGCGCCGAGATCTCCTCCGGCGTCCACTGGTCCATGGGTACGTCGTTGACCGCGGCCGGAGCGCCTCGGTAGTGCTTCAGCAGCAGGTACTTGGCCATGACGGTTCGTCTCCTCGGTGCCGGTGCGACCCATTGTGGTCACTTCCACCCCGGGGACGGAGCCGACCGCGGGTTCTCGACATCGGCGTCCGGATCTCTTTCGCCCTTCCGGCTGAACCGGAGCCCCTCGGGGAACGCCGCGGGTCGCGCCGCCCGCCGTACGTCGTGCACCCGCCCCCGTTCTGTGATCACCATCACTCCGTGGATACGCGGACCGTGTCAACCGGACGGCCGGCGCCGGGCGTATGCGTGGTGAAGCGAAAGATCCGGGAGTGAGTGTTGACCGTTGAGGAGTTCGAGGCGTTCTACGAGCAGGCGGTCGCGCGACTCACAGGGCAGCTGTACGTGATGCTGGGCGATCTGCACGAGGCTCAGGACGTCGTCCAGGAAGCGTTCGTCAAGGGATGGAGCCGGCGACGGCAGCTCGATCGTGACGGGCAGCCGGAGGCGTGGATCCGTACGGTCGCCTGGCGCCTGGCGGTGAGCCGTTGGCGCTTCCGGAGGCGTACGTCCGACGCCTGGGACCGCGCGGGCGCGCCCCCGCCCGTCGAGGGCCCCGGCCCCGAGTACGTGGTGCTCATCGACGCGCTGCGCGACCTGCCCGCCCAGCAGCGCCGCACGGTGACCCTGCACTACCTGTGCGACCTGAGCGTCGAACAGATCGCCGGCGAGACGGGACAGTCCGCCAGCACCGTCAAGACGCACCTGGTCCGTGGCCGGGTCGCGCTCGCCGATCGTCTGCGGCCCCGGAACGTTGAGGAGGACCCCGGTGCTTGACCCCAGGGACGCCCAGGACCCCCAGGACCCTCTCCGCGAGATGTTCCGGCAGGCCGCCGCCTCCGGGCAGGCCCGCGCCCGCGCCGTACCGGTCGCGCGCATCGCCGAACGGGCCCGGCGCGCGCACCGGCGCCGCGTCGCCGTGGCCGCGGGGGCCGCGTGCCTGATCCTCGCCGGTGGCGGGGTGACCGCCGCGGCTCTCCTGTCGGACGCGCCGACCCCGGTCGTACCGGCCGTCAGCCCCTCACCCGAGGCGCCTTCTCCCCGGGAGACCACCAGGCCTCCGATGAGCAGCACGACGGCACCGGGCGAACCCACTCACGAGGGCACCGCCGGCGATCCCTCGGCGACGTCGACCCAGCCCTCGGGACGGGTGACGACGACGCCGCCCTGAGCAACGCACGGGCTGGACCACCCCGTGCAGCGGCTCCCGGCCCGCACACCACCACGACCAACACGCCCAGCAGGACAGGCACGACGGGCACGACCAGCAGGATCTCCGCAGCCCCCGCCCGGCCTCCGCCGCATCGCACGTGACGCACCGCCGTCGCGCGGTCCGCCATGCCTTCCCACCTCGACGAAAGTCCCCTATGTCTGTGATATCCCCCAGGTCGCGGGAGAAGACACCGTCCGTCCCGCCGCTCCTCCCCCTCCCCCGCGCCGGCCGCCGGCGCCCGGTGCTGAGCGCCGAGGACCGGGACGTGCTGTGGCTGTATCTCCTCACCCGCACGGCCCTGTGGATGACCGCCTACGGCGCTCGATGGCTCTTCCCCTCCGACGCCGGCACGCGCGACGCGGGCGCCGTCCTCGCCCCCTTCGAACGCTGGGACTGGGGCCACTTCCTGAACGTCGCGCGCGACGGCTACTTCCCTGCGGGAAGCGGCCCGTGGGAGGCCGAGTGGGACAACCGCGAGGCGTTCTTCCCGGGATTCCCCCTCGCCCTGCGGGCCGTCCACACCGTCGTCCCGCACTGGACGGTGGCCGGGCTGCTGATCTCGTTCGTCGCGGGCGGGATCGCGGTTCTGGCACTCGTACGGATCGCGCGCCTGTATCTGCCCGACGCGAACGCCGGCCGGCGGACGGCACAGCTCCTGCTCCTCTCGCCGTGTGCCGTCTTCCTCGCCACCGGGTACAGCGAGTCGCTCTTCCTCGCCCTCGCCCTGCCTGCCTGGCTCGCCGCCCACCGCCGCAACTGGCCCCTCGCCACCACGCTGGCCGCCCTGGCGACGACCGTCCGCATCAGCGGTCTGTTCCTCGCCGCGGCCCTCGCGCTGCACTTCGTACTGACGGCCCGCACCCGGTCCGACTGGCGGCCGCTGCCCTGGCTCGCCCTGCCGGCCCTTCCCGCCGCCCTGTACACCTGGTACCTGCACGCCCGCACCGGCGACTGGATGGCCTGGAAACACGCCCAGGAGCGAGGGTGGTACCGCCACTTCCACGCACCGTGGGACGCCTGGAGCAACACCTGGGAGTCCGCGTTCGACCAGGTCCAGACGACCGGCTACGCGTTCATGTTCCAGGCCGAACTCCTCGCCATGGTCGTCGGCCTCGCGCTGGTCGCCCTCCTGGTGCGGCGCCGCCACCGGCCCGAAGCCGCCTACGTGGGCCTCAGCCTGTGGGCCCTGGGGACGTCCTACTGGTACCAGTCCATCCCCCGGGCGACCCTCCTGTGGTGGCCCCTGTGGATCACGCTGGCCGCCTGGACCCTTCGCTCACCACGCTTCAGGACCGCGTACTTCTGCCTCGTCGCGCCCCTGTCGACGCTGTTCGCCCTGACGTATCTGACCGGGCGCTGGGCCGGCTGACCGGCCGACGATCTTGGGAGCGCCGAAGGGCAACCCCGTACCGCCGCACGACGTCCTACCGGCCGTGACCGACCTCTTCGCACCCGACTCCCCCTCCGGAACCGATCCCTTCGACGACGACGAAGGGGCGGTACGGCCGGGCCCGTTCTGGCGCCACGCGCTGTGGGTGGCGGGCGTCAGCGCGGCCGCGGTGGCGGCGGGCTGGGTCACCTCCCTGTTCCGGATCGGGCCCGAGCAGTACGGCCTCCCGCCCGCCGCTCCGGGCGCGCTGTGGCCGTACCTGGCCGCCTGGGCCGCGATCGGCCTCGCCGTGGCGGCCGTCCTGCGAGCCACCGCCGCCAGGGTCCCGGTCCACGCCCCCGGCCGGATCGCGGCCGCGCTGACCTACCTGGGCACCCGGCTCTCCCTGGGCTGGCGTCCGGAGGCACCGCTCGTCGGCGCGATGGCGGCGACCGCCCTGATCGCGGCAGCCGTATGGTGCGCCATCGCGCTCCGCCCGCACCGGGCCGAGGCCGAGACCGGGCTGTAGGTCTCGGTACGGGCCCGAGGCCGAGGCCCAGGCAGAGGCCCGAGCCCGGGTCTCAGCGGACTCCGCGGGGGCGGAACTGGACGCTGATGCGGGGTCCGACGGCCCGGCTCGTCTTGGGGACGGCGTGTTCCCAGGTGCGCTGGCAGGAGCCGCCCATCACCACGAGGTCGCCGTGCCCGAGCGGCAGGCGGAGGTACGTGGGGCCGCCCGAGCGCGGGCGGAAGGCGAGGTCACGGGGGTCGCCGAGGGAGAGGATGGCGACCATCGTGTCGTGGTGTGCGGAACGGCCGGTGCGATCGCCGTGCCAGGCGACGCTGTCACGGCCGTCGCGGTAGAGGCAGAGGCCGGCGGAGACGAAGGGTTCCCCGAGCTCGGCGGCGTAATGGGCGCCGAGGGTCTGCCGGGCCTCGGTGAGGGCCGGGTGCGGGAGGGGCGCGCCTTCGCCGTAGTGGGCCAGGAGCCGGGGTACGGCGACGACGTTGTCGTACATCGGCCGTTCCTCGGCCCGCCAGGGCACCCGGCCGGCGAGCTCCTCGAACAGCGCGTCGGCGCCGTGCAGCCAGCCGGGGAGGTGGTCGACCCAGGCGCCGCCGTCGAGCGGCGTCCGCCGGAGACCGTCCAGCGGGCCGAACCCGATGTCGTCGCCCTGGTCGAACAAGGAGCCCTGGAGTCCGGGCAGGGCGGGTCGTTCGGTGGTCACGGAACCACCATAGCGTCAAATCGAACACACAAGCGAACGCGAGGGCGGGCGGCGCGCCTCACCCCCGACGGTCACCGAGGCGGCGCGGACCGCTCATCACTCTCGTCGCTCGCGTCGCTCTCACCACTTTCACCGTTCCCGCCACTCCCGCTGCTCCCGCCGCCGGTGTAGCGGAGGCAGGAGGCGACCACCACGAGGGGCCAGGTGGACTGGATGCAGGTCACGAGCCGTTCGGCGACACCGACGGACCCCTGCCGGTTCATCTCGACGACGAACCAGACCGCCCCCAGGGCCATCAGCGCGGTCGCGGCGACGGACGGCGTCAGCCGCAGCCCCCACGGCACGCCGCCACCGTGCACGGCCGCAAGGACCGGCCACACCGCGAGCAGCGTGAAGCCGACCACCACGACCGCCCCGTGGTTCAGGGACCCCCCACTGCTGGGCGCGGGCACCAGGGCGACCGCGAGGGCCGCCACGCCACCACCGGCGAGCGCCAACCGCCCGGCGGGAGCGGCGGGCCGCAGCCCCCAGGCGGTGAGGAGATGACAGACACCCAGCGCGAGGAACGCCCCGGTCATGACCCAGGACCCCTCGGCCCCGTAGGCCGCGAGAACGCTGATCGTCTGCGTGACGGGATCGTAGGTGGACCCCTCGAGCAGTGCCGCGGCGGTCCAGCCACCGACCAGCAGCAACGGGGCACACCCCGAGGACAACAGGGCCCATCTGGGAACGGATCGCATCGAACCACCGTAAGACGCGCCGCCGGTCCCCCACCGCACCACGGGGAGCACGTCAGCCGTGTTCCTCGCACGGCGGTCTCCTGAACGTGCGGGGGCTCGGCGGAGCGGTCAGCCCGCCACGCGACCGGCAGCCGCGCCAGGGTGGTCGTCCCGCGCGTCGTAGTCGATCGTGCCCGAGGTCAGATGGCCGGCGAGCCCGAGGAGCAGGAAGAGCCAGACCAGCACCTGCGCGGCCGTGCCCAGACGGAGCGGACGGGTCGCGGAGTACGCGGGCTGTGCGGCGGCTTCGGGGGCGTCGCCCAGGAGTCCCTTGGGGTACACCGGCGTCAGCATCGTCGCGTAGGCCGCCAGGCGCATCCGGTACCGGACGACGGCCGCCGTGGCTCCGAAGATCGGTTCGGGCAGGCGGCCCAGGATGATGCCGATCAGCCAGAAGACCCAGCTGATCGCGAACCAGCCGGACTGCGCGAGGCTGCTGATGATGGCCGCCGGAATCATCAGGATCAGCCGGAAGAACACGGCGAGCCGGTTGAGCGGGGTGGCGCGCAGTTCGATGCGCACCGGGTAGTCGGGGGCGTCGAAGGCGAACGGCGGGTAGCGGTCGACGAGCAGGGTCGCACTGGCCGTGACCCGGGTCTGGTAGGCGAGGACCGCGCCGAGGAAGGACGCGATCGGGTCGGGCAGGCGGCCCAGGACCAGAGCGCTGAACCAGCCCGCGATCGTGACGAAGAAGGCGACGAAGGACAGCAGGGCCACGACGATGAACTGCGGCAGGAGCAGCAGCCAGCGCAGCAGCACGGTCCACCGCCGCTGCCGCCCCGGCGGGGCCACGTCCAGAACCGGCCGCCATTCGGGCCCGTCGGACCCATAGGCCCCATCGGCCCCGTAGGCATCGGCGCCGGCCGAGGGCCGGGGCTCCCAACCTGCTGCCATGACGGTCTCCGTCTCTCCCGCGTCCCACGCTTCCCGGGTCACGTCGATGGTGTCCCGGCGAGCAGGCCCTCGCACGGCCACGGGGCCACCTGGAGCACTCGGGAAGCGGCCGGCCGTCGGCGCTCAGCCGACCCCGTGGGGCGCGGCTCGCGCGAGAAGCCCGTCGACCAGCGTGCGGAGCCCCTGCGGATAGAGGTCCCGGGCGGCCAGCGCGCCCCATCGGACGCCGATGGCGGCCAGGTGGGGCACCTGGGACGGGTCGAGGTCGTCCCGGTAGGCGAAGGGCCGGCCTTCGCCCAGTCGGCGGGCGGAGTTGGCGCGGACCAGGACCTCGCCGACGGTGAAGTACCAGATGCCGCGGAAGACATCGACACTCTGCTCGGGGGTGCATCCGTGGTCGTGGGCGCCGGCGACGATGGCTTCGACCATCCACATCGCCGACTCGTCGAGGAGACCGACGAATCCGTCGGCCGAGAGGACCTCCGCGGCCCATGGCCAGGCCGTGAGGGCGTCGTGCATCGCGGTGGCGGCCGTGACGATGCGCTCCCGTGGGTCACTCGGCAGCCGGGGGCGTTCGATCTGCTCGATGTGCTGATTGAGCAGGAGAAGCAGCAGGTCGTCCTTGTTCCGGATGTGGTGGTACAGGGTCGTCGCTCCGACGCCGGTCTCGGTCGCCAGGCGGCGGATCGTCAGCTTCTCCCAGCCGTCCTGGTCGATGAGCCGACGGGCGGCCACCAGGATCTGCGCACGGGAGGTCAGGGGTGGCCGGCCGGTGCGGCCGTGCGGTGCGGGCGCTCGGGACATCGTCCCATCATGCCGCCCCGTCACCACCGCCTCGAAACGCGCGCGGTCCGGCATGCGCGTTCGCACCCGCTTGTCTCGTGTTACTTTCGGAACACGTTCGGAAAGTCAAAGAGCAGCACCTGGAAGGGAGTTCACCATGACCGCCACCGACCTCGCCGAGGCGAGGGAGCAGTCCACAGCACCACCACCCGATGCCGATCCCACGGTGGGACGGAGCCTGGCGGGGCTGCTGCGCCCCTACTTCGCGACGTTCACCGTCATGGTGACCCTGCAGGTCATGGGCGCCCTCGCGGGTCTGGTGCCGCTGCTCGCGGTCGTCGAGCTGGGGCGCACCCTGCTCGCGCCCGGCCCGATCGATCACGGTCACGCCTGGATCGTCGTGGCCGCGGGTGCGGCCGGCCTCTTCCTCCGACTGCTGTTCACGGCCGCGTCGTCAGGAGTCGGGCACATCGTCGACGGCCAGGTGCAACTGACGTTCCGCCGGCAACTGGCCGCTCAGCTGGGGCGGGTGCCGATGGGCTGGTTCTCCCGGCGCGGGACCGGCGAGCTGGCGAAGGTGGTCGGGGACGACGTCAGCGCCGTACACCCGTTCATCGCCCACACCCCGGGCGAGCTGGTCTCCGCTTTCGTGGTGCCGTTGGTCTCGCTGATCTATCTGTTCACCGTCGACTGGCGGCTCACGCTGATCACGCTGATACCGGTGGTGCTGGCGGTGGCGCTGGTCCCCCTGATGATGACCCCGACGCGGCTGCGCGAACAGAAGGAGTTCGACGTCGGCATGGGGCGGATCGCGAGTTCGGTCGTCGAGTTCGTCCAGGGCATCGCGGTGGTCAAGGCGTTCGGCGGAAGCGAGCGCGCCCACCGTACGTTCCGCACGGCCGTGGACGACTTCGCCGACAGCTTCTTCCGGATGGTGCGCGGGCTCGCCGGGATCGCCGCCGGGATGCAGGTGGCGCTCTCGCCACCGTTCGTGCTGCTCGTCGTACTGATCGGCGGTACGGCTCTCATCACCACCGGTGGCATGGACGCGGCCGACCTGCTGCCCTTCCTGCTGCTCGGATGGGGCCTGACCGCTCCTGTGGCGGCCCTGGGGCACGGCTTCGACGACATGCAGGCCGCCCGGCGCGCGGTCGGCCGGATCCGGGACGTGCTGGAGGTGCGGCCTCTGCCGGAGCCCACCCATCCGGCCACGCCCCGAGGGCACCGGGTGGAGCTGCGTGACGTCCGGTTCGGCTACGAAGCGGGTCACGAGGTACTGCGCGGGATCGACCTGGTGCTCGAGCCGGGGACGGTCACCGCGCTCGTCGGTCCGTCGGGCAGCGGGAAGTCCACACTGGTGCAGCTGTTGCCGCGGTTCTTCGACCCGACCCACGGTTCGGTCGCCCTCGGCGGCGTCGATCTGCGCGAGCTCGGCAGCCGGGAGCTCTACCGGAAGGTCTCCTTCGTCTTCCAGGACGTCCGGCTGCTGCGCGCTTCGGTCGCGGACAACATCGCGCTGGCCGTACCGCACGCCGGCCTCGACGACGTGATGCGCGCCGCCGAGCTGGCGCACGTTCACGACCGGATTCTCGAACTGCCCCGCGGATACGACTCGGTGATCGGCGAGGACGCCGGTCTTTCGGGCGGCGAGGCACAACGGATCTCCCTCGCACGCGCGCTGCTCGCCGACGCGCCGGTTCTCGTACTCGACGAGGCGACCGCCTTCGCCGACCCGCAGACCGAACGGGCGGTGCGCCGCGCACTGGCGACATCGGGCGGCACCCGCACGACCCTGGTCATCGCCCATCGCCTGGAGACGATCGCCGATGCCGACACCGTCGTGATGCTGGACGACGGATCGGTCGTCGAGCGCGGCGCGCCCGCCGAACTGCTGGCGCGGAACGGCAGGTTCGCCGCGTTCTGGCAAGCCCAGCGGTCGGCGATCGCCGACCGCACCGAAGCCCACGGTGGCGCACCGCGAGGAGACGAGCCCCGATGATTCGACTGCTGTTGCGTGTACTGGGGCACGAGTACGCCCGGCCCGTGCGTCGCACCGTGGCCCTGATGACAATGACCTCCCTGGTCGAGGGCCTGTCGTACGCCCTGCTTGTGCCCGTGCTGCGCGCGCTCTTCGGGACCGCACCCGAGGACGCCTGGCCCTGGCTCATCGCGTTCGGCGCCGCGGTCGCCGGCTACGCGGTACTGCGTTACGTCAGCGACCGGTCCGGATTCCGGGCCGGGACCACGCTCCTGCGCGGCACGTACCACCGCCTCGGCGACCACCTGGCCCGGCTGCCCATCGGCTGGTACGACGCGAGCCGCGTCGGGGAGGTGTCCGTCCTGGCCAGCCGCGGCGTCCTCCAGGCGATGAGCGTGATCGCGCATCTCCTTGCACCGTTCATCTCCGCCTCCGTGACTCCCCTGGCGATCGTCGCCGTCATGCTCGCCTTCAACTGGCAGATGGGTCTGGCCGCGCTGGCCGCCGTACCGGTCGTGGCGGCGGTCCAGATCCTGGCGGGGCGCTCGATGGCCGCCGTGGACGCGGAGCGCCACGCGCGCGACCACGAGGCCACCGGGCGCGTCATCGAGTACCTCCAGGCCCAGCCGGTGCTGCGGGCCGGCGGCCGGACGGCCGAACGTTTCCGGATGCTCGACGACTCGCTGCGTGAAGTCCGGCGCGCCTCCCGCCGGACGGCGCTGTCCACGCTGCCCGGCGTGGTGGGGGTGGCGCTCGCGGTGCAGCTGGCGTTCACCGTCGTGGCGGCCCTGGGGACCTATCTCGCGCTGGGCGGGCACATCGGTGCGGCGGAGGTCCTGGCGCTCCTGGTCCTTGCCGGCCGCTGCGCGGATCCGCTGCTGTCGCTGTCGGACATCGGCGGCCAACTCCGCGGCGCGCGGTACGAGCTGGCGCGGCTCGACACGGTACTGCGCACCGAGCCGCTGCCGGAACCGGCCGAGCCGGTCCAGCCGGTGCGCCACGACCTGGAGTTCGGGTCCGTCACCTTCCGGCACGGGGACCGGACGGTGATCGACGACCTGTCCCTGTCCCTGCCGCAAGGACAGCGGCTCGCCGTCGTCGGACCGTCGGGCTCCGGCAAGAGCACCTTGCTGCAGTTGCTCGCGCGGTTCTACGACGTGGACGCGGGCGCGGTGCGCGTGGGAGGGGCGGACGTCCGCGACATCGACTCCGACGTGCTGATGTCGCGGTTCGCCATCGTCTTCCAGGACGTCTATCTCTTCGACGGCACGATCGAGGAGAACGTACGCCTGGGCCGGCCCGACGCCGACGAGGCCGAGGTACGGGCGGCGGCCGCCGCGGCACGGCTGGACGAGGTGATCGAGCGGCTGCCCGGCGGGTGGGCGGCGAACGTCGGCGAGGGCGGCGCACTGCTGTCGGGCGGTGAGCGCCAGCGTGTCTCGATCGCGCGAGCGCTGCTGAAGGACGCGCCCGTCGTGCTGCTCGACGAGGTGACCTCCGCCTTGGACCCGGTGAACGAGGCAGCCGTCCACGAGGGCATCGAGCGCCTGATGGCCGGCCGGACGGTGGTGATGGTCGCGCACCGGATGCGGACCGTCCGACGCGCCGATCGCGTCGTCTTCCTGGCCGACGGCCGGATCGTGGAGGAGGGCGACCACGAGGCACTGCTGCGGCGCGGTGGCCGTTACGCCGATTTCTGGAACATGTCCCTGACCCCGGCGGTGAGCGAATGACGGGCTCTCGTGTGGAGAGCGCGTGAGCGGAACGACCACCTGTTGAAATTGTTCATTCAGAGTCTTGATACCTGCAGACCACTATGCGAGATTCGGCGCACCGCGGTGCGGGTCGACGGCTGCGGTTCGCCCAGACACACGCATCGCTGCGGGGAGAGGTCTCCACCATGCCGGTCCAACACGCCCCCGGGGAACGACTCGCGCTGGAAACGCGCACCATCGAGGTCATCCCCGACGCCGAGCGGCACGGCACGCCGCGCAGCCAGTTCACCCTGTGGTTCGGCGCCAACATGCAGATCACCGCGATCGTCGACGGCGCGCTGGCCGTCGTCTTCGGCGCCGACGCGCTGTGGGCGATACCCGCGCTGCTGATCGGCAACGTGCTCGGTGGCATCGTGATGGCGCTGCACTCCGCACAGGGGCCGCGGCTCGGCGTGCCGCAGATGATCTCCAGCCGCGCGCAGTTCGGCGTCCACGGGGCGGTCCTGCCGCTGCTCCTGGTGATCCTCATGTACCTCGGCTTCGCCGCGACCGGCAGCGTACTGGCCGGCCAGGCGCTGTCCGAGATGCTGCACATCGACAACACGGCGATCGGAATCCTCGTCTTCGGCGTGCTGACCGCCGTGGTCGCCGTCACCGGCTACCGGCTCATCCACATCGCCGGCCGCATCGCCACCGTCGTCGGCGTCCTCGGCCTCGGCTACCTGCTGGTCCGGGTGTTCACGCAGTACGACGTCGGCGCGCACGTGGGAAACAAGGGCTTCGAGACGGCGACCTTCCTGCTCGCCGTAGGACTCGGCGCCGGATGGCAGCTGACCTTCGGTCCGTACGTCGCCGACTACTCGCGCTACCTGCCGCGCGACACCAGTACGCGCGCGACGTTCTGGTCCACCTTCGCCGGCTCCGTCATCGGCTCCCAGTGGGCCATGACGCTGGGAGCGCTCACCGCGGCGGTCGCGGGCAAGGCCTTCCTCACCGACCAGGTGGGCTTCCTCGGTGACCTGGCCGGGCCCGCGGCCCTGGCCTTCCTCATCTACCTGGTGATCGTGGTCGGCAAGCTGACCGTCAACTGCCTCAACGCGTACGGCGGCTTCATGTCGATCCTGACCACCGTCACCGCGTTCGACGGCCGCTCGCGCATCTCGGCCGTCGCCCGCGCCTCCTACATCGTCGGCTTCACCGCGGTGTCGATCCTCATCGCGCTCGCCGCCAGCGCCGACTTCCTGAACAACTTCAAGAACTTCGTGCTCCTGATCCTGATGGTGTTCACCCCGTGGAGCGCGATCAACCTGGTCGACTACTACCTGGTCTCCCGCGAGCGGGTCGACATCCCCGCCCTGTACGACCCGGACGGCCGCTACGGGCGCTGGAACGTCACCGCGCTGACCTGCTACGTCGTGGGCGTCGCCGTACAGATCCCGTTCCTGGCCACCAAGCTCTACACCGGCGCGATCACCAGGAGGCTCGACGGCGCCGACATCTCGTGGATCGTCGGTCTGCTGGTCACCGCGGCCCTGTACTGGCTGTGGGTGCGGCGCACCGCCGACCCGCCCGCCGAGACCGTCCATCCGGCGGCCACCGAGGGCACCGAAGACACCAAAGACACCGACCGGGTGGCGGCGCCCGTCGACTGACCCGTACTCACCCCACGGGCACGAGATCCGCCCACAGGGCGACGGCGTCGGCTGAGAGCGGCGAGACCGCTCGGCCCGCCGCGTCGTCGCCCTCGCCCCACCACACGCCCTGGCCGTCGGCCGCGATGCGCCCCTCGGGCCCCACCCGCCAGGTGCCGCGCAGCACGTAGAACACCCCGGCGTGGCCGCCGGGCGGCACGACCGGACCGGCGACCCGGTCCACCCGGGCCGTCCAGCGGCCACGCCTCACCATGATGTTGAGCACCCGGCAGGCCCCGCCCGGCAGTTCGGCGGCGAGCGCGAGGTCGCCGGAGAACCCGAGCGGCTCGCCCGGACGCGACAACAGCCGGTCGAACACTCCGGGCGAGGCCAGCCGCACACCGTCGCCCGCCAGCAGGGTGAGCGTCCGGTCGACCCCGGGAAACGCCGAGAACGGCCCGTCCCGGTCGATGTCCGCGACGCTCGCCCGCCACCCGAACTCCCCGCCGCCCGCCGGCCACGAGACGATCTCCCGGGTGGCGCCCCCGCCGTTGCGCCACCGGCCCGCCGTCAGGCTCTCGACATCGAAGGGGTGCATGGGGGCTCCTGAGCACGGCGCGGTAGGGGTGCGGAAAGTCTATGCGGCCCTCCCGCAGGCATCTGCGATCGCCCCGGTGTCCTGTCAGGACGCGGGAACCCGGCGTCCCCGGCGTCCGACTTCTTCACCGCACCGGTACGACAGCGGCGAGAGGCAGAGGACGGGCGGATTGGACATACGGATGCGCGCAGTCGCCTGCCGGAACGGTCGCACCGAGGCCGTCGCCGGGGTGGACCTGGAGATCGCCGCAGGTGAACGCGTCGCGCTGACCGGGACGAACGGGTCCGGGAGGACGACGCTGCTGCGTGCGGTCCTGGGGCTGCACCGGCAGACGAGCGTCACCATCGAGGTCGGCTGGCGCGGGGCGCGCTCCGCCGCCGACCTGGCCGACCGCCGCGCTCGACTTCGAAGGGCAGGAGGAGGCAGCGGACGTGCTGGCCGCGCTGCCGGTCACGCTCGTCGTCGTCACCCACGACCGGGCGCTCGCCGAGCGGTGCGACCGGGTCCTGGAGATGGCCGCCGGACGGCTGCGGGAGGTGCGTTGAACGCCCTCGCGGCCGCCGACCTCGGTGCCGTGCTCCAGCTCGTACCGGTGCAGCGGGCCGGGTTCGCCCTGCTCCTCGCCGCCATCGGGCTGCCGGTGATCGGCGTCGTCATCGTCGGGCTCGACATCATGCCGGTGCGGTTCGCCATGATGCACGTGGCGCTGCTCGGCATCGCGGTCGGGCTCCTGACCCGCGCGCAGGGCGTCCGCATCCGCGTCCCCGGTGGCCAGGGCAGTGCCGTACCAGAGGATCAGTCCACGGGTCGCGGTGTCGGCGTCGGCCCAGGGCGCGAGTCCGCCGGTGGCGGCCGCGGCTGCCGCCCGGTCCGCCTCGCTCGCGCGTCGCTCGGGCCCGCATCTCGCTGATCGCCCTCCTCCGGGGCGAGGAGGCGCCCCGGCCCGCGCCGGCCGCGGACCAGGACGCGGCAGGACGGGGAAGGCTCGCACGGGCCGCCCTCGCCTGACGGTGCTCGGTGGGGCGGGGGGGCGGGCCCGCCTCCTGCCCCACCCACCGGGCGCGGGCCCGCGGATGCGGGAACCGATCCGGCCGTCGATCCGACTCCTCCAGGAACGGCGCGATCGAATCGGCGCCGTACATTCGTACTCCGGAGCGGCGGCCGATGGACAACCCCGCAGAACCCTCCCGGCGTGTGGGCGGCACACCCAACGGGGGTCACGACCACCGGGGAGTGCACCGATGACGGCCGGCGCCGTGGCGGCGGACCCGAGCATCGACGACGTCCATGCCCGCCGGTCGCCCGATCAGGCGCAGCAGCCGGAGCCGCACGCGTCTTCTGTGGGGTCTTCGGCCTTGGGCGCTCCGGGCGTGGGTGCGCAGCAGCCCTTGCCCTGCCAGGCGTCACGGCCTTCCTTGAGAGCGACGGCGGCGATGACGAGGGCGGCGATCGGATCGGCCCAGGACCAGCCGAAGAGGCTGTTCGCGAGAAGGCCGACGAGCAGGACCGCCGACAGATAGGTGCAGAGCAGGGTCTGCTGGGAGTCGGCGACCGCGCTCGCGGAACCGAGTTCACGGCCCGCGCGGCGCTGTGCCGCGGACAGGAACGGCATCACGGCCAGCGACAGGGCGGCCAGGACGATCCCGACGGTGGAGTGCCCGGCCTCGCCCGTGCCCGCGAAGGCGCGTACGGACTCGACGGTGACGTACGCGGCGAGGGCGAAGAACGAGACGGCGATGATCCGCAGGGTCGTCTTCTCACGGGCCTCACGGACGGCGTGGTCGCGGGCGGAGAACTGCCAGGCGACCGCGGCGGCGGAGGAGACCTCGATGACGGAGTCGAGGCCGAAGCCGATGAGGGCGGTGGAGGAGGCGAGCGTGCCGGCGGTGAGGGCGACGCCCGCCTCGATGACGTTGTACGTGATGGTCGCGGCGACGAGGAGGCGTATGCGGCGGGTGAGGACGTCCCGGCGGGCCGGGGACGAGCCCACGGACATGGGTATGCCGGTGGTCATCAGCAGCAGTCCTTGGTCTCGGCGTCCGGGCAGGTGCGGTCGGTCTCGACGGCGACCACCGCGGTGCGCAGGTCGTCCAAGGCGTGTCCGAGGCGGGCGTCGGCGAGCTCGTAGCGGATGCGGCGGCCGTCGGGCACCGTGACCACCAGGCCGCAGTCGCGCAGGCATGCCAGGTGGTTCGACAGCCTCGTACGGGGCACGCCGAGTGCGTCGGCGAGATCGGCGGGGTAGGCGGGACCTGCTCGCAGGGCGAGCAGGATGCGGCAGCGGAGGGGATCGGCGAGCGCCCGGCCGAAACGGGCCAGCACCTCGACCTCAGGGGCGGTGGTCAGCACAGGGCGACAGTACAGCGATTCCTGAATTCAGGGAACCATGAACCGACCGCGCACGACAGGCGGCCCCCGCCGCAGCCTTCCCTCGACCCCCTCGCAGGCGTCTCGTACGCCTCCTGGCTGCGACCGGTGTGAGGAAGGTGATGCCCCAACGGCGGATCTCGACGCTTCCCTGACGCGCTCGCCGAGCCCGCGCGCATCCGTGCTGCTTGCGGTGATTCGGCCGCAGGACCGGCGGCCGAGACCCCCCATCGAGCAGAACCCTGGAGCGCTCCATGTCCACCCCTCCCGAGACCCGTACTTCTCCACCCTCGGCTACCCGCCCGGCATCGCCGCTCTCGCCGCCGGTCTGCTCTCTCCCATCGCGACGACCGTCCTGGTGATCGTCACGCCGGCGGGCGCCCTCCCGGTCTACCGGCGGATGGCGGAGGAGAGCCCGCGCGGCGAGGGATCGATCGCGATGCTGTCCCGGCTGCTGTCCTCCTGGAAGGGCAAGCTGTTCGTCCTGACCCTGCTGGGCTTCGCGGCGACCGACTTCCTCATCACCATCACGCTGTCGGCGGCGGACGCCTCCACCCACCTCGTGGAGAACCGACCCCTCGGAGTTCGAGGCCGGGCTGACCGTCCGGGGCGAGGTCCTGCACGCCCGCGACATGACCGGCACCCGCTCCAATGAGGGTGAAACATTTTCGGTGCCTCAGCGCATCGAAGGTACGGAGAGCAAGCACGTCACGTACTTCACACCGAGCCGAGGATGCCTTCATGCGACGTCTTTCCCTGCCCCGGGCTACGACCGCCCTTGCCGTCGGACTTGCGGCGGTCGTCGCCACCGCTGCCTCACCCGCCGCCGCCGACACGAGCTGGCGGGACGTCAGCCCGGCGGACAGCAACGGCAGCGTGCTGTACGACGTCGAGACCGCCGGAGGTGCGACCTGGGCGGTCGGCCTGCGCAGCGACGCGACCACCCGCCCCTTCGCGCCGGTGGCGATGCACTGGACGGGCAAGGGCTGGCAGGCGCCCCCGCAGCCCGCCGACCACGGCCGTCTGGACGACCTCGCCGTCGGCGCGCCCGACGAGGTGTGGGCCGTCGGCACCCGCAACGAGACCGTGGGCGACACGGACTGGGACCGGGGCCGCGCACTGCTCCAGCACTGGAACGGCACCGCGTGGAGCGAGGTCGCCCTGCCGTTCCCGGAGGGCGCGGGCGATACGTCACTGTCCGCCGTCGACGTCGACGCTGCCGGCTCGGTCTGGGTGTACGGCGGCTATGCCGACCCGGCCGGCGAGTACGTGCCGGTCATGTTCCGCGGGGACGCGGACGGGGGCGGCGGCTGGACCCGGCTGCCCGCGGACACCGGGCTCACCTGGGTCGCGCAGTTGGAGGTGGGCCCCGGCGGCGTCGCCCACGCCATCGGCGACGGCGTCTCCCGCTTCGACGGCAGGTCGTGGACCAGGCAGAGCCTGCCGCCCTCGCTCGACGGGGCGATGTACGACGGCATCGAGATGCGGGCGGCGAACGACATCTGGGCCGTCGGCCACATCAGGGACGAGAAGCTGTGGCGGCGTCCCGTGATCGTGCGTTACGACGGTCGCGCGTGGCGCACGGTCCGTACCCCCGCCGAGACGGGCCAGCTGTTCGACATCGCCTTCGACGGCTCCGGCAGCCCGGTGGTCGTGGGCGAGACCATGGACCCCGCCGTCAACCCGGCCGGGAACTACGTCCTGACTCCCGGCCCGCGGGGCTTCCTCACCCGTACCGAGGAACCGCCCGGCGCCGGCTACCTGTACGGGGCCGCGACGGACGAGGCCGGCCGGGTATGGACCGTGGGCGGCACGGCAGGCGCGGAGGGCGGCATCTCCCCGTCGGCATACGCGGGCATCCGCCGCTGAGCCGGGCGCGGGAGGCGCTCGGGGCCTTCGAAGGCATCGCGACCGCATCACCGCGGGACAAGCTCAGCCGCGCAGCCGTACGGCAAGCGTGGCGAGCCAGGCGCCGGGGGTGAACGGCACCGGGGGCTCGACCTCCGCGCCGAGCGTCACCAGCGCCAGGGCCAGGCCGTCCTCGTCGAGGCCGAGGGCGAGCAGGTCGTGCAACTCCCCCGTCAGCTGGGCGACGAGCCCCGTATCGGTGCCCGCCAGGTAGTCGGCGAGCGCGGCCTCGTGGTCGCCGAACTCGTCCGGCATGTCCTGCGAGAACCAGCCGCCGAGCAGTTGCGCCAGCTCGGGGAAGCGGGCCCGCCACTCCCAGGGCGTCGCGGGCGTGGCAGGCGGTGGCGCCTGCCCGTTCGCGAGGCTCCCGTCGAGCCGGTCGGCGAGATCCGTGAGCCAGTCCCGGATCTCCTCGGGGGGTACCCCCACGTCGGGCAGCCGGTAGTACTCGCCGAGCCGCAGCCGCAGTCGCCCCGGCGGATTGTCGGCGTAGACGCGCAGTTGCTCGGCCGCGACGGCGATCGCCCAGGGCCGGGTGCGCCAGGTCTGCCTCAGATAGCCGGCCACCGCCTCGGGAGCGTGCGGACCGAGGCCGAGATGGGCGCGGACGACCTGGTCGAGCTCGCCGTACTTGCGGTCGTGCTCGGCGGGGTTCAGGGACACGGTGGCCTCTACAGGTCGACGGGCAGCGAGGAGTGCACGGTGAAGGGGTACGCGCCGGGCTCGCCGGATCCGGTCCGGCGGAGCACGACCCTGGCGGCGCGCACCGGGATCGGCTCCTGGCCGGCGAGCGCCATCCCGGTGGTGAGCAGCGTGCCCACCGGATCGGGCCGCGAGGGCCAGGCTGCCTCGATCACGAGCCGCTGCCGCGTGGACTGGGCGAGCCAGCGGTGGATGACCTGCTCGTTCAGCGTGATCACCTGCTGGGTGGCCCACTGGGCGGTCGCCTGGTCCGGAAAGGTCGCGGCGCGGTCGGCGCGGGCCTGGGCGGGGGGCGCGGGGGGCGCGGGGGGTGTCGTCATGTCAGGCCCCGCCCCAGCCGCGCAGGGTGGCCCGCTGGGCGGCGGTGTAGTTGGCGTGCCCGGTGGCGACGACGGAGTGCAGCCACTTCTGCGCGGCCTGCAGGTCCTCCATCTGCCGGTCCCAGCGGTCGAGTTCGTCCACGAAGGCCTCGCGGGCCTCGCCCTGCCAGGCGAGGACGACCGGCACCGTGCGGTCGTACAGCGCGCTCAGGCGCTCGTTGAGCTTCTTCACGATGTCCTCGAGTTCGCCCGCCATCTCGCGCAGTGCGGCCAGGTCGACGGTGATCGAGCCGTCGTCGTTCACGATTCCCCCTCTGTGGTGCGGACGTTCAGAGCTCGCTGATCCGGCTGACCGGTGCCGAACCGCCACCGGGACCCGCGCCGCCCGGCCCCTCGCCGGACAGCTCCCGTACCTCCGCGTCGATGTCGACCTTCTTCACCTCGGCCCGGAACTGCCGCAGGGTGTCCAGCTCCTGGCGCGTGAAGCCGTCCCGGCTCATCCGGACCGCGTGCGCGAGGACTCCGAGGATCTCCCGGACCCGTACGGCGTCCGCCCCGGCCTCGCGGTGCAGCTTCCGGTACGCCGTCGCCGCCTCGCTGCGCCACCGCGCCTCGGCCCGGTCGACGATCGCGTCCATCCGGCGCACCTGCCCGTCGATGTGCGTCCGCATGGCGTCCAGATCGTCCGCGAGACGCTTCAGGTCCTCGTCCGTCACGGCGAGGTTCGGCTCGACGGGCATGGCGACGGCTCCTTCCGGGGCGATGGTGTGGTGGGTCAGTGCTGCTCGGCGAAGTGGGCGTGGACGGCATCGAGGAGCAGCCGCAGCCGTGCGCTCGTCACCGACGGCATGACGGGCGCGAAGGCCCCGTCGAGCTCGGCGGGCGAACGGAACATGTAAAGGACACGCTGGAGTTGACCGGCGAGATCGGCGATCCTGCCGTGGCAGTCGGGGTGGTCCATGGCGACCAGGTCACGCGCCTCCGCCGCCGGGTCGCTGCCGTACTCACCTGTGGGCAGCTGTGACGCGAACTCGTTGACGACGTCGAAACGGGCCAGTGCCTCCCACTGCGAGAGCGGCAGTTCGTCGTAGCGCGGGCAGACGCCGAACCACGGGTCGCGGACGAGCTCCGCCAGGGAGCGCAGGAACGCATCGACAGGTTCGCCGCCGGCCGCCAGGGCGAGCCGGTCACGGAAAGCGGCCGGTCTGGTGCTGAACCGCTCCGTGCCGTACTCGTCCGCCAGTCCGTCGAGGAGCGAGGCCACCGCGCTGAAGGGCATGACCCAGGCGATCGCGTGCGAGTCCTGCATCACCCTGGAGAACCGCTGGAGTTCGTCCTCCAACGGGGCGGCCCCCGGGTTCCGCGAGGCCACGGCGAGGTCGACGAGGCGGGCGAGCACCCCGCTGGTGAGGACGGAGTCAGTCGGTTCGGTCACCTGACGCATGCTAAGGGGCCTTCGGATAGGCGGTGAGCACGTAGAAGGACTTCGACTCGGGCGAGTAGGCGAGGACCACGTGCACCGTGTGCACGTTCTTCGCCTGGGCCGAGTAGCCCGACGTGGCGAAGTCCGCCTGGCTCACCGAGGTCCCGACAGCCACCTGCTGCCCGTTCGCGTCCGTGACCGGGAAGTCCCAGGCCTTGACGGATCCGGGCCTGAAGGTGCCGTCGGCGACCTTCCGCTCCTGGTTGCGCATCCAGGTTTCCAGCTCGTTCCTCCTCGCGGGGTCGTTCACCGCGGTGTGCACGTACTGCTCGGCGGACGGAAGGTCGCGGAACGTCGACGCGTCCGCGCCGCCCTGGTCGCGCAGCCGGTGCATCAGCTGCTCCGGGGTGAGTCCGATGTGCTTGTCGATCGTGTGGGCCTCCTTCCCGAGCCTCAGAGCCTCGGGGTGCGGGGGCTGGAAGTCGTTTCTCTCCCACTCCATCGACGCGAGGTCGATGCCGAACCTGCTGTTCGGGTCCCGGGACTGCTCGTTGAGCGGGACGATCGACCGGTCGAACTCGAAGAGCGAGCGCGCCCCGAACGCCTCCGCCCTCGCCGACTCCGACTGGAAGGTCGGCACCGCGCGCGAGGCCTCCCGCAGCGGTTCGAGCAGGCCCTTCACTTTCTGCGTCTGCGTCCGCAGCCCGGTCTCGTAGGTGTCGACAGCCCGGTTGACGGCGTCCGTGTCGATGCTGAGGAGCACTGCGGCGCCGAGGCCCTTCCACAGCTTCTTGAGGCGCTCGAAAATGATCGGCAGCGGGGTTGGCCGAAAGACTGCCCGCCGACCGCGCCGAGATACTCGGCGACCACCCCCACGTACGCGCGTCGGCGCGCCTTCATCCGCACCCGACAGGCCGCCCGACGGAAGTCCGTCCCGGCCGCCGTGGCGGCGAGTCAACCTCGGGGCGCTCGATCGACGTCGCCGTGCCTGGTGGCCAGATTCGGATTCTCAATCCCTTCGACGGCGCCATCCCCCCGAAGCGTGGTGGATCAGGACGGACCCTCCGCACTCGCAACTCTGGACGCAGACACCGTCGAAAGGGAGATCACCCCGAGGCCGGCAGACCACGAACAGTTCCGCCTACCTCGCGATCCGGACGGATGTCGCCGTCGCGACCACGGCTGCCACCACCCCGACACCAGCCAGCGCTCCGAACAGCTCGGGACAGCCGCCCAGCGGTCCCGCGAGAAGGGCGGCGGCGAAGGGGGCGAGGGCTGAGGCGGTCATGACTGGAGCGGTGAGGATTCCGGAGAGTCGGCCGTAATGCCGAGAGCCCCAGCGGTCGGTGATCGCGGTTGCCTGGAGGAGGGTGAGGTTGCCGCGGACCATGCCGGCGGCGACCGACACCACGATCACCAGGCCGTACGGGCCTGGCGTGACGGCGAGAGCCGCGGTGGTCAGGGCGCCGAGGGCGATGAGGGTCGCGGTGCGGACTGTCGTCCCGGTGTGGCGGGCCAGTGGCGCGTAGAGAGCGCGGCCGAAGGTCTGGCCTGCGCCGCCGAGGCCGAGAGCCCAGGCCGCTTGGGATGTGGTGTAGCCGCGTTCGAGCAGGAGGGGGACGAGGGTGACGACGACGGCGTACATCGCGAAGGCCGAGAGCGTGAACGCGACCGCGAGCAGGAGGAACGGTCGGCTACGGGCGACCGTGCCGGGGCTCGCGTCCGTACCGGCCGAGGAGGATGGTGCCGGCGGCCAGGGGGCTTTCAGCGCGATCGCGTGGGCCGGGATCGTGACGGCGGCGAGGATCGCCGCCAGCACCAGATAGGTCTCCCGCCACGACAGATGGGTAGCCAGGGCCGCGGTGAGCGGCGCGAAGACCGTGGAGGCGAGGCCGCCGGCGAGGGTGACGATCGTGAGGGCGCGGACGTGATCGGGGGCCCACCAGCGAGTGAGTGCGGCGAACGCGGGCTGGTAGAAAGTGGCCGCCATGGCGAACCCGCCCAGCAGCCACCCGGCGAAGAACACCGGCAGGTTCGGTGCCAGTGCCACGATCACCAGACTCAGGACCCCGGCCACGGAGCCTGCCGTCATGACCGTGCGTGGGCCGCGGCGGTCGATGATCCGGCCGACCCGGATTCCGGCGAGGCCAGAGACAACCAGGGCGAACGAGAACGCCGCCGTCGTGGCGCCGGTGGACCAGCCGCTGTCGGCGGTGATCTGCGGGTTCAGGACCGGGAAGGCGTAGTAGACGATGCCCCAACTGGTGATCTGGGTGGCGCAGAGCGCGGGCAGGACGACGCGAGGCCGCGACCGGTCCCCTGCTCCGGTCGCGGCTCCGCGGGTGTGAAGGTCGGCCATCGAGAGATCAGCAGCATCCGCCGGCGGCGACCGGTGCAGTGGCCTCGTTGTCGACTGTGGCCGCAGCGCCGGCGCAACAAGCGCTGCCCTGTTGCCTGGTCAGGGTGTCGGCGTCTGCTTTGACGACGTACACCTCCCACGGTTCGCGGCCGGGGCCGTGGACCCACACCTTGTCCTGGAGGGCGTAACAACAGGTGGTGTCGTTCTCCTCCGTCGTCGGCAGACCGGCCTCGCCCAGGCGGGCGGTGGCGGCGTGGACCGCCTCGGTGGTGTCGACCTCGACGCCGAGGTGGTCCAGACGAGTGTCCTCGTTCTCGGGGCCTTCGATGAGGACGAGCTTGAGGGGCGGTTCCGCGATGGCGAAGTTGGCGTAGCCGTCACGGATCTTGGCCGGCTCGGTGCCGAAGAGCTTGGTGTAGAAGGCGACGGATGCCGCCAGGTCGGGAACGCGCAGGGCGAGCTGTACGCGGGACATCGTGTTCCTCCAGCTGCGGGTGGGTGGATGGGCGGGTCAGCAGCCGCCGGAGGCGGCCGGTGCTCCGACGCCGATCTGGAGCGCCGTCGGGGTCGCGCAGCAGCCGTCGGCCTCGGTCGTGGGGTCGGCGGGCTGGTCGAAGAGGCCGGCGCCGCCGCAGACCCCGGTCTCGGGAAGTACGAGTTCGACGCGCTCGGCGGACTCCCGGTCACCGGCGATGGCGGCGACGACCGAGCGGACCTGCTCGTAGCCGGTGAGGGCGAGGAAGGACGGCGCGCGACCGTAGGACTTCATGCCCACGAGGTAGACGCCCTCCTCGGGGTGCGCCAACTCCCTCACGCCGTGCGGGTAGACGGTGCCGCAGGAGTGCTGGTTCGGGTCGATGAGCGGAGCGAGCTCGATGGGGGCCTGGAGCCGCTCGTCGAGACCCAGGCGCAGTTCGTCGAGGAAGGTCAGGTCGGGGCGGAAGCCGGTCAGGACGATGACCTCGTCGACCTGCTCGACCCGGCGGCCGTCCTCGGCGACCAGGACCAGCCGCTCGCCGTCGGGCTCGATCGTGTCCGTACGGAAGCCGGTGACGGCCTCCGCGTACCCCTCGTCGACCGCGGCCTTCGCCGCGAGGCCGAGGGCGCCACGGGCGGGGAGCTGGTCGGCGCTGCCCCCGCCGAAGGTGTTGCCCGAGATGCCGCGCCGCAGGATCCAGGTCGCACGGGTGTCCGCGCCGTCCTGGGACTTCGCGAGAGCGGCGAGGGAGGCGAGCGCGGTGAAGGCGGAGGCTCCGGAACCGATGACGGCGGTGCGCCTGCCCGCGTACCGGGCGCGCACGGCGGGGTCCTTGAGGTCGGGGACGCGGTAGGAGATCCGGTCGGCCGCCGCGCGCTCACCGAGGGCCGGGAGGCCGTCGCCGCCTGCCGGGCTTGGGGTGGACCACGTACCGGAGGCGTCGATCACGGCGCGGGCGAGGACGCGTTCCTCGCGTCCGTCGCCGTACCGGACGTGGGCGGTGAAGGGCTGCTGCTCGCGGTCTGCGTCGACGACGCGGTCGCGGCCGGTGCGGGAGATGCCGGTGACCCGGGCGTCGAGCCGGATCTTGTCGCCGAGGAGGTCCGCGAGCGGCTGAAGGTACGCCGCCGCCCAGTCTCCGCCGGTCGGGTACGTGTCCGCGTCGGGCTTCACCCAGCCGGTCGGGGCCAGGAGCTTCTCGGCGACCGGGTCGACGACCTCGCCCCAGGCGGAGAAGAGCCGTACGTGGGACCACTCCCGCACCGCCGCTCCCGCCTGGGTGCCGGCCTCCAGCACCAGGGGTTCCAGGCCTCGGCCGACGAGGTGCGCGGCAGCGGCCAGACCGGCGGGCCCGGCTCCGACGACCACGACGGGCAGCTGGTCGGTGGCGGTGGCGGTGACGTTCACGGCTCTTCCCCTTTTGATTCGACGTTCGTCGATCTCTTGCGCCTTCAGCATGGCACTTGATTCGACAAGCGTCAACATAGACATCCGTCGAAGCTGGCGACCGCCTCGGTACGGCCGGAACGAGGCTGGGTGCGGCTCCGGGGACAGAACGACGCTCGCTCGCCATGACCCGGACATCGAGGCACTCGCGCCTCTTCGGAATCGCGGCGGCGGTCACCGGATGGGGAGCGCTGTCGGCAAGCCCCGCCACCGCCGATGGCTGTAGCGGTTGGCGGTGCGAGTGGACCTTCTGCGACAACCGGATCGAAGTCGACAACGACCCCAACCTGGTTCGACATGTGTCAACATAGATAGATGTCGAACGTGAAGGTGCTGCCAGTACTGGAGCCCGAGACAGCGCCCTGCTGCCCGCCCCTGAACGAGCGGCCGCTGACCGCCGAGGAGGCCGAGCGAACCGCTGTCATGTTCAAGGCGCTGGGCGATCCGGTCCGGCTGCGGCTCTTCTCCTCCGTCGCCTCGCACGAAGGCGGAGAGGCTTGCGTCTGCGACATCTCCGATGTCGGCGTCTCCCAGCCCACGGTCTCCCACCACCTGAAGAAGCTCAAGGAGGCCGGGCTGCTCTCCTCCGAGCGGCGCGGCACCTGGGTCTACTACCGCGTCGAGCCCACCGTCCTCGCGGCCATGGGAGCCCTCCTCACCAAGGCAGCCTCGGCCTGACCCCGGCTCCAGGCCGCCGGGGTACCACGGGCGGCGTTACGTGGCGCCGCTCGTGGGCCGAACGCACGGCCTGCCCGGCATGCAGGCAGGCCACGACAGAACGGCGCCGCCGCCCGGGTTCAGGGGCAGCGGCGCCGGACCTCAGGAGACGTGGGCCGCCAGAGAGATCTCTTCCTTCCCGGCCTTCTCGGTGTCGGCGAGAAACGCGCCGAGCGAGGCCAGGACACCGGGCGCCGGGCGGTAGTACACCCAGGTACCGCGCCGCTCGGAGGTGAGCAGGCCCGCTTCCCGGAGCTTCTTCAGATGGTGGCTGACCGTGGGCTGGGAGACGCCCACGTCGGCTATGTCACAGACACATGCCTCACCATTGGGGTGCGATGCCACTCTGGACAGGAGGCGGAGCCGGACGGGGTCGGCCAGCGCCTTGAACATCGCCGACATGATCTCGGCGTCCCCTTCGGACAGCGCGGCGGTCACGATGGGTGGGCAGCAGGCGGCAGCGTTCGCACCGGATATGTGCGGGGTCGACTTGGTCAATGGGCCGGCCCTCACGCCGTGGCCGCGGGGCGGCCCATGACGGCGTCGGCAGCACTGGGGAAGCAAGCCACGCAGGCGACGTTGATGGAGTAGAGCATCGACGTCCCCTGGCGCTCGCGCAGGACGAAGCGCACGTCGGCGAGCAGCTTCAGGTGGTGGGACACCGTCGACTGTCCGACGCCCATCCGGTCCACGATCTCGCCGACACTCATCGGCCCGGTCGCCAGCGCGAGGAGATTGAGGATCTGCACGCGGGTGGGATCGGAGAGGGCCTTGAACCAGGTTGCATAGGACTCGGCCGTGCTTCGGTCGATCAGCTGGGCATTCATCGTACCGCTCATGATCCATCGATGTTATTCGATGACCGCCCACGACGGCAAGGTTCGTTCCGCACAGAGGGGGCCCGGGGGGAGCCGGCGGAGGCCCGTCGGCGCCTCATGTACGTCCGAAACCGCTGGCACGAGCGACTGTGTAGGCACCACATGGAAGGCAGCCGCATCAGTGCGACCTGGGAACAAGCTCCACTTCCCGGATGCCGCCACCGAATGTACGGGACAGGCCACTTCGGCGCGACGAGGGACCCCTGATCCCCATTGCCGGGCATCTCTTTAATCGTCTATCATCGATATTCGATAAAGGGGATGCCGATCGAGCCTCCCCCGCGGCTCGCCACGTCCCCCGTACGTCCCTTCACGGCGCCGCTCCCCCTCATGTGTCACCGTCTCAGAGAGGTTCACCTGTGGACGAATTGCTGGCCCTTGGCCGGTTCATCCTGTTCGAGGTGCTGCACTATCTCCCGTGGTTCCTGGTCGCCATCGTCCTGGGGATCGCCGTACAGCGTCTGTCGATCGACGTGGTCGCGCGCCGCAGCTTCGCCCACGGGCGCAGGGGCGTCCTCGGCATCGCCATCGTCACGGCCATCGGAGCGTTCAGCCCCTTCTGCTCCTTCACCGTGATCCCTCTGATCCGCCGTTTCCTGATAGCCGGCGTCCCGCTCTCGGCGGTCATGTCGTTCTGGATCGCCTCCCCCTCCATGGACCCGGAGATCTACGCGCTCTCCGCCGCCCAGCTCGGGCTCCCCATCGCCACCGCCCGCCTCATCGGTGCCCTGGCACTGAGCTTCGGCGCGGGTCTCATCGTCCTGGCGCTCGAACGGCGTGGACGGTTCGCCGATCCGCTGCTCGACTCCACTGAGGAGAAGACGCCGGCGAAGACCTGCTCGCAGGAGACGGTGACCGTTCCCGAGACGGCGTGCTCCACGGCGAAGGCGACCGTCCCCGAGCCCGTGACCGTCGGTGGCAGCGGTGCGGGCGGCGGCACGTCCGAGGGCGGCTGCGGAGGCACCGCACAGGAGCCCGCGCCCGCAGCGGGAGGGTGCTCGACGCCCGCACGGAACGACGCGGACGACGACGGCACTCCGTGGCGTGTGCTCGTCCGGCGTGACATCAAGAACCTCCGCGCCGGCGAGATCCTCAAGGAGATCGTCAGCGACTCGCTGATCCTGGGCAAGTGGCTGCTGCTCGCCATCGTCCTCGAAGCCCTGATCGTCCGCTACGTGCCCACCGACGTCGTGTCGGGCATCCTGGGCACGGACGGCGTCCTCTCCGTCCTGGTCGCCGGGCTCATCAGCGTCCCGCTCTACCTCAACGGCGTCGGTGCCATCCCGGTCGTCGAGGGCCTCCTGGACCAGGGCATGGTCGCTGCCGCGGGTGTCACCTTCCTCCTCGGCGGTGCCATCACGACGATCCCGGCGATGGTGGCTGTCAAGAGCGTCGTCAAGGCCAAGGTCTTCGCGTTCTACCTCGGCGTGGGCCTCCTCGGCAGCATGGGTATCGGCCTGGTCTCGCTGGCGATCCTCTGACCTGGAACTCCTCCTCACCCCCCACCCACGCTCCTGTGGCGGCCGGCGCCGCCACAGGAGCGTCGCCGTCCCCGCCCGTGCGCACCTTCCAGGAGCGCACCCGGAAAGGAGCCGAGCATGGCCGCACCCCCACGCACCGCAATCGCTCTCGCCCCCATGACCGACGACCATGCGCCCGCCGTCATGGCGATCTACCAGCAGGGCATCGACGAGGGAAACGCCACGTTCGAGACGGCCGCACCGCCGTGGAGCGCCTTCGACACCTCCAAGCTGCCCGCCCACCGGCTCGTGGCGCTCGACCCTCAACGGCAGGTCGTCGGTTGGACGGCGGTGTCCCGCGTCTCGGCTCGCCCCGCCTACGCGGGAGTCGTCGAGCACTCCGTGTACGTCAGTCCCACGGCGCGCGGAGCCGGCGTGGGACGAGCGCTTCTGGAAGCGCTGATCGTCTCCACGGAGAAGGCGGGGATCTGGACGATCCAGGCAGGCATCTTCCCCGAGAACACGGCGAGCCTGGCCTTGCACGAGTCCGTGGGGTTCCGCGTGCTGGGCCGGCGGGAACGCGTGGCCCGCCACCACGGCGTCTGGCGCGACGTCCTCCTCGTGGAGCGCCGTAGCCCGGTGGTCGAATGACCGGTGCCGGTCACCACGGTGACCGGCATCAGCCCGCACGTTCTTGACCGGTACGGATCCGGCTCGTACCGACCGCCGCGTCAGGGGAGCTCGAACGGCAGGTCCATCCCGTCCAGCGCCTTCGCGCACGCGCAGGCCCGCTCGCGCTCCAGGACGTCGACGGTCTTCAGGACCAGGCCCTTCAGGCGTTCCACGTTCGCCGCGAACACACGGAACACCTCGTCCTGCGAGACACCTTCTCCGTGCTCCACACCCGCGTCGTAGTCGGTGACCAGGGCTATGGAGGTGTAGCAGAGGGCGAGTTCACGGGCGAGTACGGCTTCGGGGTGCCCCGTCATGTTGATCAGGGACCAGCCTGCCGAGGCGTACCACCGGGACTCGGCCCGGGTGGAGAACCGGGGGCCTTCGACGACCACCATCACTCCCCCGTCGTGGACGTCGGCGCCCGCCTCCCCCGCGGCCTTGAGCACGGCCGCGCGGCCCGACGCGCAGTACGGATCGGCGAACGACACGTGGGTGGCGCCGTGCTCGTAGTACGTCTGTACGCGGCCGGCGGTCCGGTCGACGAGCTGATCAGGGAGGACGACGCTTCCGGGGCCGAGGGAATCGCGCAGCGAGCCGACGGCGCAGGGCGCGAGGACCTGCCGTACTCCCAGCGAGCGCAGGGCCCACATGTTGGCACGGTAGTTGATGCGGTGCGGGGGGAGTTCGTGGTGGCTGCCGTGCCGCGGAAGGAAGGCCACTCTGCGGTCGCCCACGGTGCCGACGGACACCGCGTCGGAGGGTGCGCCGTACGGGGTGGTGACCTCGACGCGCTGTACCGACTCCAGAAGTTCGTAGAAGCCGCTGCCGCCGATGACCGCGATGTCGGCCTTCGGTGTCGTGTCGGACGGATCACTCATCGCTCGGGTTCTCCTGCGTGTGCGTGTCGACCGGCTCCGTCGATCTCCCGGGGCCGGGTCGGGAAACGAGTGGGGTGAGAGAGGCGACGGCCTCGTGGCCGGTCACAGCCGCGCGTTCGTCGTCGGGGCGGCGCACGGCCACCGTCTGCCAGCCGGCCTCGGCCGCGGCGTCGAGCTCGGCACCGACGTCGCTGACGAACAGCAGGTCGGCGGGCGGGTGCCCCAGGTCCGCCGCGATCGCCCGGTAGGAGTCGGCGTCCGCCTTGGGGCCGGCCGTCGTCAGGTCGAAGTAGCCGTCGAGCAGCGGGCGCAGGTCGCCGTGGGCGGTGTGGCCGAACCAGTCCCGCTGGGCGGCCACGGAGCCGGAGGAGTAGATGAAGCGGCCTGTGCCCTGTGTCTTCCAGTGCTCCAGTGCGAGCGGTACGTCCGGGTACACATGACCGTACAACTCGCCCGCCGCGTAGCCGCCGGACCAGATCAGTCCCTGCAGCGTCTTCAGCGGCGCCGCCTTCACATCGGCGTCGGCCCACTGTTCCAGGAGGGTCAGAGCACGTGCCTCGTCGTGGGCCGCCCCGGTGTGGGTGGTGACCGCGTCGAGGATCTGCTGCCAGGGTTCGGTGCCGCGGTGAGCGGCGAGCCAGGGAGCGAGCCGCTCACGCGCGTAGGGGAAGAGGACGTCACGCACGTGGCTGAGGGAGCCGGTGGTTCCCTCGATGTCGAGGACGACGGCCCGCAGCCCGTTCTCCGGAACCGGGGCCCGTCGGCTGCCCGGCATCAGCCTTCTCGCAGGAGCGCGTCGAGGCGGGGGAAGCCATCGGCGATGGGCTCCTGGGTGAAGTCGCCCACCCAGCCGTCCTCCTTCTCGAAGAACCGGATGGCGCAGAAGTCCGGTACGGGTCCCATGTCGAACCAGTGCCGGGTGCCGGCCGGAACCGACAGCAGGTCACCGGCCTCGCACACCACGGCGTACACGCGGTCGTCCAGGTGCAGGTAGAAGCAGCCGGTGCCCTGGGCGAAGAACCGGACCTCGTCCTCGGCGTGCCGGTGTTCGTCGAGGAACGTCGACCGTGCCTTGGCCGCGCGCTGCTGCCATTCCGCTCCCTCCTCGGGGTGCAGCCGGGCGATGTCGACGAGGCGAAGCCCCTGGTCGGCGCACAACTCGTCGACCTCGGCCCGGTAGGCGTCGAGCAGTTCCTCGGACGACGTCTGCGGCGTCACCTGTGCGCGCAGCGGCCACCGGGTGAAGGAGACCGACCGTTCACGCAGGGCCTGCGCGATGGCCTCCTCGTCACGGGTGCGGAGCAGGACGGTGTCCGGTGCGTCGTCCGGCATGATCTGCAGCAGTGTCATGGCGCGGTCCTGTGGTCGGGTGCCTGCGCGGCACGGGAGACATGCAGCTCGGGCTGGGAGAGCACGAGCAATTGACAGAGCGCCTCGAGGCATTCGAGCCGGTTCTTCGCCTGGCCCAGCGAGTCGCCCCACGCGGTGATGCCGTGATCCGCCAGAAGGAGCCCGGGCGGTCCCTCCCGGTCCGCCGTGAGGTGGGCGGCCACGTCGTCGGCGATCCGGTCGACCTGGGGCCAGTTGGGGAACACCGGCAGGTCCGTGAAGGTCGGGTCCTTCAGCCCCAGTCCCTTGAGCAGCTCGAAGCGGTCCACTCGTACCGCGGAGACAGTGTCCGGGGCAGCGGCGCGGTGGGCGACGACGGTGGCGTACGGGGAGTGGACATGGATGACAGCGCGGGCGCCGGTGACACGGTAGACCGCCGCGTGGATGGAGGTCTCCGCCGAGGGGCGGTCCTGGCCGGGATGGGACGCCCGGCCCGTGCGGGCGTCGACCTCCACCACGTCCCGGGCGGTCAGTTCGCCTTTGTCCCGGCCGCTCGCCGTGATCAGTGCCCGACCGGGATCGTCGGGCAGGCGCATGGAGATGTTGCCGGACGTGCCCGGCATCCATCCGCGCTCGTACAGGGTGCGGGAGATGTCGGCCAGCTGCTGGGCGGTCTGCTTGCCGGCGGCGGTGGACGGCGCGTAGCTCATGCCCTTACCTCGGATGCGTGGTGGAGACCGTGCTCGGAGACGATCGCGGTGATCAGGGAAGCCGGGGTGACGTCGAAGGCGGGGTTGTACGCGCGTGTACCGCGCGGCGTGGTGCGGACCCCGCCGTAGGAGGTCACCTCGTCGGCAGCGCGCTCCTCGATGACGATGTCCCGGCCGTCGGCGAGAGACCTGTCCCACGACGACTCCGGGGCGACGACGATGAACGGAATGTCGTGGTGGGCGGCGGCGATCGCCAGTCCGTAGGTGCCGATCTTGTTGGCCACGTCCCCGCGCGCGGTGATGCGGTCGGCTCCGACGAGGACGCAGTCGACGAGCCCCTGGCTCATGGCCGCGGCGGCCGCGCTGTCGACGCATACGCGATGCGGCACGCCGGCTTCGGCCAGTTCCCAGGCCGTCAGCCGGGCGCCCTGCAGGAGTGGCCGGGTCTCGTCGACGAGGACCTCGGTGACCTTTCCGGCGTCGGCGAGGGCGAGGATCGTGCCGAGGGCGGTGCCCACGGCCGCGGTCGCGAGCCGACCGGTGTTGCAGTGGGTCAGCAGTCGCAGAGACCGCTGCGGGCAGCGGTCCAGTACGGCCTGGACCGCGTGCGCGACCATCAGCCGGTTGACCGCCCGGTCCTCGTCGATCATGGCGGTGGCTTCGGCCAGGACCGCGTCCGGGCCGTCTGCGAGCCTCCCGACAGCCCGGTCGACGGCCCAGGCCAGGTTGACGGCCGTCGGGCGGGCGGCGACGAGCCGCTGTGCGTCCGCGCGCACGGCCGCCTGACCGTCGCCGGTGCTGCCCGGCGAGCAGTGGGTGTACGCCGAGAGCGCGACGCCCAGGGCGCCCGCGAGACCGATGGAGGGGGCGCCCCGTACCGCGAGGGTCGTGATGGCGGTGATGACGTCGCCCACCGTGTCCAGGCGCAGGAGCCGCCTCTCGTGGGGCAGCGCGCGCTGGTCGAGGGTGACGATCGCGTTGTCGTCCCAGCGCAGTGACGGCTGGTCGGAGGGCTTGATCACGGGCGGCGGCTCCTTGGGGGCCTGAAAGGGGGGCCAGTCAGTCGGTCAGGGGGCGCGACCGCAGCTCGACCAGGGTGGGCGCGGCATCCACGTCGGCCGTGACCTGGTCGTGGTCCTCGCCGACGGCGATGACGTAGCCGTACCGGTTCATGTACGCCCGGGGTGGGAGGGCCAGTCGGGTGCCGGGGCCGGCCGTCGCGACCGCGCTGTGCACCGTGGACCCGAAGAGGTCGGTACGGACGACCACTTCGACCGCCTCGCAGTCGCGCTCCGGGTAGAGGAACCTGATGGCTGCGGTCTTCTGCGCCTTCGGCGCGGTGTCGGGGGCGAGTCCGGCCGCCACGTGGGCGGCTGCGACGGCGGGGTCGGTCCCGGTGGCGAGCATTCCGATGAGAGGGATGAAGTCGCCGCCGAGGCGCGCGTTGATCTCGACGAGGCGGGGCCCCTTGGGGGTGAGCTTGAACTCGGTGTGCGTGGCGCCGTGTTCGAAGCCGAGCGCCTTGTGGATGCGGTGCAACTGGTCCAGGAGTTCACCGTCCTGGAGGAGGGGGTCGGCGGCGTCGACGGTGTGGCCGGTCTCTTCGAAGTACGGGTCCATGCCGACCTGCTTGCGCGCCACGATCAGCGGGGTGCACACGCCGTCGACGACGACCGCGTCGATGCTGATCTCGGGACCGGTGAGGTACTCCTCGACCAGGACGTCGGCCTCGTAGCGCGGTACTCCGGGCCAGTTGGCGGAGCTCGCCGCGTCGAAGGCCGCTTCCACCGCGTCGCCGTGGTCGGCCCGGACGACACCGAGGCTGCCTGCGAGTCCACGGGCCTTGACCACCACGGGATAGCCGGTCGCGTCGGCCGCACGGCGTGCCTCGGCCGCCGTGGAGACCGGGGTACAGGCCGGCTGCGGCACGTCGGCTGCCGTCAGCCGTGCCCGAGTGGTCGCCTTGTCGCGGCAGGCGAGCACCGCATCGGGCGCGCTTCCGGGCAGACCGAGGGCTTCCGCGAGGAGCACGGCAGCGTGCACGAGGGACTCGTCGTAGGTGAAGACCCCTGCGACGGGGAGCTGTTGCATGATCTTCTTCGCCTCGGCGAGGAGTTCGTCGAGGTTCTTGGTGTCGAGGAGTGAGGTCCCCTCCACGTACGGCAGTTGCCAACTCGGCTCGTGGGCGTCGAGGAGCCACAGGCGGAAGTGGCGGGAGACGGCCGCCACGATGTACTCCCGGTAGCGGCGGTCGCCGCTGCCCATGAGGAGCAGAACCGGTGCCTCGGTGGTGGACGAGTGCGGGTGGGGCGTGGCGGCCATGGCGGGAAACCTTTGTGTCGACGTGTGGTCGGGGCCGAGGCCGGCCGACGGAGCGGGGCAGCGCCCAGGTCGCCAACGGCGCTGTCGGCCGACGGCCGGAACCTTGCCAGCGTTGAGCGATGTATGTCAATAGATCGATGAATGGCCGAGGGTCGCCCCTTGCCGGACGTCACCGCCACAGGGCACCCCTGCCCCGATTCGCCCACCTCTGCGCGTGCTTGTGCCAGTCGGCCAGGTCACCCAGTGTGGGCGTTTCTGCAGATGAGACCGGTGCGAACCAAGGGCGCCCGCACATCTTGCGACTCCTGCGGATTCTGTCGCCGGACGGCAGGGTGACGCCTGGGTCGCATGTCACGCGGCGAAAATTGATCGTCGACTATCGATTATTGACGCCGAGGCGATCAAGCCGCCTGCACGGGGTCGTCAGAGGGGCGGGGAGGGAGTAACCTTCGCGCACGGATCGCGATCCTCAGGCCCCGGGTCACGGGCAAGGGACGTCGAGACGACCCGGGCGCTCCGAAGGAGAAGCGGCCGGGCTTTCAACCGCAGGGCCGCCGAGCCGCAGCGGCTTCGTGACCCCCGTCGGCCAGAGCACCGAAGAACGTGGCCAGTTCGGCCGGCGCCTCGGGGCGCAGGCGATAGTAGGTGAAACGCCCGCAGGGCTCGGTCTCCACGACGCCCGCTTCCCGGAGAACCCGGAGATGGTTCGACAGGTTCGTCTGCCGCGCGCCCGTCTCCTCGACGAGATGAGTCGTGCACAGCGACTCACGGGCAAGCAGGCACACGATGCGAAGCCGCAGGGGGTCCGCCAGGGCCCTCAGCAGTTCCGCGTTCACCGACGTCAGCATGGCCTGATCGTGACACACCGAGCGCAACCGGTGTCAACCACCAGATTTCCGAACACTCTTGTATCGCAACCCATTTGAGGAGACGTAGGTATCCCGGATGCTTCCCCGGCAAGCGCTCCTTCGATGGGAAGCTCGACGCCCCGGCCGGGCAAGGGGTGGAGGCGGTGCGGCGACGCGATCAGGGGCCTCGTCGAGAATCTCATCGTGGAGATGGATGCGGCGCCTGTGCGTTGAACGGAGCGGTCAGAAGGGCGAGCAGTCGACACCTCGGGGGAAGGCGCGCCTCCTGAGCTCCTGAAGAGCATCCCAGCGGATCGAGAACCAGGCCCACGTCCCTCGTTGTTCACGGCGCAGCAGCCCTGCAGTGGTGAGGATCTTCAGGTGACGGCTCACCGTGGGCTGCGCCAGATCGAGCGACTCGGTCAGGTCGCAGACGCAGAGCTCTCCGGCCGGCGACTGATCGATGAGGTGGATGATCTGGAGGCGGGTCTGGTCGGCCATTGCCTTCAACTGGGCTGTCAGCGTCTCGACTTCGTCGCGGCCGATCAGCCGCCCCGGGGAGCAGGGCGCACAGTGCTCCTCGCTGACGTCTTCGATCGGTATGCCTGCCAACGGAGTTGCCATCCGGACACCATACGAGCCGACAAGATCGCACGGCGAATCCGACGATCGATATCCGTCAGGCGTTCACCCTTCCTTCACCCACGCAGTCTCATCGCAGAAGCGCAGCGATGGCTCGGGTGGCTTCGCGGGCGGGACGGCCGACGCCGACAAGAGTGGCCGAGGCCGGCCCGGTCCAGTCGCCGTACCCGAGCAGATGAAGTCGGGGCTCTCCGACAGCCTCTGTTCCCCGGGTGGGGATGTGTCCGCGAGGACCGCGGAGCCCTAGCGGGGCGAGGTGGGCAAGAGCGGGACGGAAGCCGGTGCACCAGATGATCGCGTCGGCCTCGGCGCGCGTACCGTCGGCCCACTCGACACCGGCCCCCGTCACACGCGTGAACATCGGCTGCGCCTTGAGGAGGCCCGCATCACGGGCTTCACGTACGGGCGGTACGGCGACGATGTCACCGAGCGAAGCGACTCCCCCGCCGTCGGTGCGGCCTTCGTCGAGGGCACGGCGGCGGGCGGTGGCGTGGTCGAAGAGGGCACGGCCGTCGATCTCGTCGGAGAGGAACCGCGCGGGTCGCTGGGTGACCCAGGTGAGGTCGGTGTCGTACGCGAGATCGGCGGCGATCTGCGCTCCGGAGTTCCCGCCTCCGACGACGATGACTCGCATTCCGGCGAACTCGCCGGGGGTGCGGTACTCGACGGTGTGGAGCTGCCGCCCCTGGAACGCCTCACGGCCGGGAACGGCGGGAAGGAACGGCCGTGACCACGTTCCGGTGGCGCTGATGACGGCGCGGGCGCGCCAGACACCGGCGTCCGTCTCGACGCGCAGGTGCTCGCCGTCGCGGCGGACCTCCTCGACGTGAACGGGCCGGTGTACGGGGAGCTCGTACCGCTGCTCGTAGTCGGTCAGGTAGTCGACGACGTGAGCGGCGTCGGGGTACGTCTCCCCCTGCTGCGGCGGCATGAGGCGACCCGGCAGGGACGAGTACGCGGCCGGCGAGAAGAGGTGCAGCGAGTCCCACGTGTGCTGCCAGGCTCCGCCCGGCGTGGGCCGGGCGTCCAGGACTGCGAAGCCGAGGCCGCCGAGGCGGCGCAGATGGTATCCGGCGGCGAGTCCCGCCTGGCCACCGCCGATCACGACGACGTCGAGTGAGCTGCTCATCTCTCCGGCTTCCCTTCGTGCGACGGTGCCTCGCCCGGTCGAGGGGGCGAGGCACCGAGGAGTGGCGTGGCGGCGTCACCGCCGAGCAGGGGCGAACTTCTTGCGCCAGGCCAGCGACACGTACACGAGCGCGACCAGGACCGGCACCTCGATGAGCGGGCCGACGACTCCGGAGAGCGCCTGGCCGGAGGTGACGCCGAAGGTGGCGATGGCGACGGCGATGGCGAGTTCGAAGTTGTTCCCGGCGGCCGTGAAGGCGAGCGTTGCGGTGCGGTCGTAGCTGAGGCCGATGGCCTTGCCGAGGACGAAGGTGCCGAACCACATCACCGCGAAGTAGACGAGGAGCGGCAGCGCGATCCTCGCGACGTCCAGCGGCTGAGAGGTGATGGTCTTCCCCTGGAGGGCGAAAAGGATGACGATCGTGAAGAGCAGCCCGTAGAGCGCCCACGGACCGATCTTCGGCAGGAACTTCGTCTCGTACGACTCCCGGCCCATCCTCTTCTCACCGATCCGGCGGGTGAGGAACCCGGCCACCAGCGGGACGCCGAGGAAGATGACGACGTTCAGGGCGATCTTCCACATCGAGATGTCGAGCGTCTCGCCCTCGCCGAGGCCCAGCCAGCCGGGCAGCAGGTCGAGGTAGAACCAGCCCAGGACACCGAAGGCGAGGACCTGGAAGACCGAGTTCAGCGCGACGAGGACCGCGGCGGCCTCACGGTCGCCGCAGGCCAGGTCGTTCCAGATGATCACCATGGCGATGCAGCGGGCAAGGCCGACGATGATCAGGCCGGTGCGGTACTCGGGCAGGTCCGGCAGGAACATCCAGGCGAGGGCGAACATGAGTGCCGGGCCGAGGATCCAGTTGATGACGAGCGACGAGATCATGAGCTTCTTGTCGCCGGTGACGGCGTCGAGCTTGTCGTACCGGACCTTGGCGAGGACCGGGTACATCATGATCAGCAGGCCGACGGCGATGGGCAGCGAGATACCGCCGATTTCGACCTTGGCGAGCGCGTCGTTCAGTCCGGGGATCAGCCGCCCGAGGCCGAGGCCGAGGCCCATGGCCAGGAGGATCCAGACGGCGAGGAAGCGGTCGAGCGTCGACAGCTTCGCGACGACCGAGGAATCCTCCGGCGGAGCGGGCGCTTGGGTGGGGGTCACGGACAGGCCCTCTTGTTCTCGGCAGCGGTACGGGCGGACTCGGCCAGGTCGGCGAACTGGCCGGCGAGCTGGGCGATGACGTCCGGCTTCAAGCGGTAGTACGTGAAGCGACCGCAGGGCTCGGTCTCCACCACACCGGCCTCACGCAGCACGCGCAGGTGGTTGGAGAGGTTGGTCTGCTTGGCGCCCGTCTCCTCGACGAGGTGGGTGGTGCAGAGGGTCTCGCGGGCGAGCAGGGTCACGATCTGGAGCCTGAGGGGATCGGCCAGAACCCGGATCAGATCAGTGTCGACTGACGTCATCATGGGCTGATACTCTCACATCACTCGCTGCTGATACCAGCCGGGGCTGACCTCTTGCCGGCAAGGAAGAACCGATGACCACCGCTCCGCTCGCCTCCGTGCTCTTCGTCTGCGTCCACAACGCGGGCCGCTCCCAGATGGCCGCCGGGTTCCTCGACCATCTGGCCGGCGACCGCGTCGAGGTCCGCTCCGCCGGTTCGATTCCGGGCGACCGGGTCAACCCGGCCGCCGTCGAGGCCATGGCCGAGGTCGGCGTCGACATCTCCGGCCGGAAGCCCAAGGTCCTGACCCCCGAGGCCGTCCAGGCGTCCGACTACGTCATCACCATGGGCTGCGGCGACGCCTGCCCGATCTTCCCCGGCAAGAAGTACCTCGACTGGGCCCTGGAGGACCCGGCCGGCCAGGGTGTCGAGGCCGTCCGTCCGATCCGTGACGAGATCAAGGTCCTGATCGAGGGCCTCATCGACGAGATCGACGCGAAGCAGGAGGCGTGACTCCCTTGACCGCCTCGCATGCAGCGACCGGGGATGACGTCCGTGAGGTCATCGTCATAGGCTCCGGCCCCGCCGGATACACCGCCGCCCTTTACACCGCCCGCGCCCAGCTCAAGCCTCTGCTCTTCGGCAGCTCGATCTTCGTCGGCGGCTCCCTGACCACGACGACCGAGGTCGAGAACTTCCCCGGCTTCCCCACCGGCATCGACGGACCCGCCCTTATGGACAACATGCGGGCCCAGGCCGAGCGCTTCGGCGCCGAGATGATCGACGACGACATCGTCTCCGTCGACCTGACGGGAGACTTCAAGGAAGTCACCGACAGCGAGGGAACGGTCCACCGCGCCAAGGCCGTGATCATTGCGACCGGCTCCGGCTACCGCAAGCTCGGCCTCCCCGACGAGGACGAGCTCTCGGGCCGCGGCGTCTCCTGGTGCGCGACCTGCGACGGCTTCTTCTTCCGCGACCGCGACATCGTCGTGGTCGGCGGCGGCGACACCGCAATGGAGGAAGCCACCTTCCTCACGCGCTTCGCCCGCTCCGTCACCGTCGTCCACCGGCGCTCGACCCTGCGCGCCTCCCAGGTCATGCAGAACCGGGCCTTCGCGGACGACAAGATCTCCTTCGCCTTCGACAGCGAGATCGCGGAGATCAAGTCCGAGAACGGCATGCTCGCCGGCGTCGTCCTGCGCGACACCTTCACCGGCAAGACCCGCGACCTCGACGCCACCGGCCTGTTCATCGCCATCGGCCACGACCCGCGCACCGAACTCCTCACCGGCCAGGTCGACCTCGACGACGAGGGCTACGTCAAGGTGGAGGCGCCCTCCAACCGCACGAACCTGCCGGGAGTCTTCGCCGCCGGTGACGTCGTCGACCACACCTACCGCCAGGCCATCACCGCGGCAGGCTCCGGCTGCCAGGCCGCACTCGACGCGGAGCGATACCTCGCCGCCCTTGCCGACAGGAGCAAGGCCGCCGCGAGCGTCGCCGTCACAGCCTGAGGCCACACCGAGGCCCACGCTGTCGACGCTCCCCATGAACACCAGCTCCTGCCCGTCACGTTGGCGGACCTGACGGGCAGGAGCTGGCCCTCTGCTCCGGGCCGGCGTGGCGAGTCGCACTCCAGTCGGTCTTCCCTCCGTCCCACCGCCACGAGCGAGCACAAGGAGCCGGCACGAGATTCGTTGCCGGCTGATCCGCTCCCACGGCAGCGGCCGAGGGGCCTTCAGCTGGATCCCGGTTCCTGGCAGGAGGGGGCGGTGGCACCGATGAGGATGTCGGCGGCGCTCGGGAACTCGGTGATGCAGCGGGGGTTGATGGCGTACCGGATGCTGGCACCGGCCCGGCGCCGGGTCAGGAAGCGGACGGTGTGGAGGATTTTCAGGTGATGCGACACCGTCGACTGGTTGAGTCGAAGGTGGTCGACGATCTCCCCCACCGGCACGGGCCCCGGCCGACCGCTCAGGAACCGCATGATGCGAATGCGCGTGGGGTCGGCCAGGGCTCGGAACCAGCGGGCGTACTCCTCGACGGTCTCCCGGTCGAGCGACGTTTCGGGCATGGGAATCCTTGGCGGACCACGAGGAGAACGGCCGCCACGCCGGCCGTGGCGAGCAGCGGACCGGCCCTGCGATCAGGAGCTGTCGGCCGTTGCACGCGCCGGGATCGGCTCGCGGCGAGCACAAGGGTGCACAACGTGGCCAGGTGTCCGTGGCCCGAGCTTCGGCTCCGGCCACGGACACCTGGCCGTGACGATGGCGTCAGCAGCAGGTGCCGCCGGGCGCGCACTCCTGCGCGCCGGCGGTGCTGTCGACCGGCTTGTTGGCGCGAATGATCGCGGCGTGGAGGCCGTCGGCCGCCTCCTGGGTGAAGACGACCTCCGCGTCCTTCAGGCCGACCGCGTCGAGGAGTTCCTTGTACTCGGCGACCGAGAGGGCGCCGGCGATGCACTGGCTGTGTCCGCCGCGTTCCGCCCGCTCCTCGGGGCTGAGCCGGTCCTCGGCGACGACGTCGCTGATGCCGAGGCGGCCGCCGGGGGTGAGGACGCGGGCCATCTCGGCGAAGACGGCGGGCTTGTTCAGCGACAGGTTGATCACACAGTTGGAGATGATCACGTCGACGGTGTCGGCGGGCAGCGGGATGGACTCGATCGTTCCCTTGAGGAGGACGACGTTGTCGATCTCGGCGTCGGCGACGTTGCGGGCGGCGAGGGCGAGCATCTCCTCCAGGAAGTCCAGGCCGAAGACGCGGCCGTCGGGGCCGACGCGCCGGGCACTGAGGATGACGTCCAGGCCGCCGCCGGAGCCGAGGTCCAGGACCGTCTCGCCCTCGCGGAGTTCGGCGACGGCGCTCGGGTTGCCGCAGCCGAGGCTGGCGAGGAGGGCGGCGTCCGGGGCGGTGCCGGGACCGATCTCGTCGTACGCGGCGGGGCCGAAGGTCTGCGGGTCGGGCGAGCAGCAGGCGCCGCTCGTCTCGGCTTCGGCGGCCTTGGCCCGGTAGTACTCCCGGACCTCTTCCTGCAGGCTGCCGGCGGTGGTGGTGTCGCTCATGACGGGTGGTCCTTCTCGGTCAGGCGCCGGCGGGGGCGAGGCGGTGCACGGGGCGCGGGTAGGAGGGCTTGAACGACACCGGGGTGGTCGCCGAGGAGGTGACGGCGGTGGCCAGGTCGGCGGCCTTGACGGCCTCGGTGACGGCCGCGTCCAGGGCGTCGGGCTCGCAGGCGACCCGGGCGTTGACGACGGCCCGGCCGGCCGGCACGTGCGCGGCGGCGGCGCGGTCGAGCGTGGGCTGCGCGCCGGACTCGGTGAGGCTGAGCTTGGCGAAGTCGCCGTCGGCCGTCTCCACGGTGATCTTGGCGTGTCCGATCACGGCGTCCTGCTCCGCGGCCCAGGCGGACAGCTCCTGGAGGACGGTTCGGGCCCACGCGGTCGCGTCGAAACCCTCCCCGGCGGCGGTGAGGTCGAGCTCCTGGTTCATCCAGGCGAGCTGCGCCTCGGCGGCCGCGTACCGGTCGTAGTCGATGTCGAGGACGACGTCCTCGTTCGTCGCCGGCGCCTGCCACGCGTCGAGCAGCGTGTCCAGGTGGGCGCCCGTGGTGGCCGAGTAACCGACGACGGTCGCCTTCGGGTTGCTCGTACGGAGCGAGGCGAGGAGCTCCTCGGCCCGGTCCGGCGTGATGGTGTCCAGCTTGTTCACCGCGATGACGTCGGCCTCGGTGAGCTGCTGGCGGAAGAGGTACGACAGGTCCGACTCCGGCTCGCCCCGCTCGGCGGCGCGGGCGAACGCCAGGTGCCGCAGCGGGTCGACCACGGTGGTCAGCGGGGCGACGACCATGTCGTCGCCGTAGTACTGGCGCAGCGGTCGTACGACGGTGGCCTGGAGGTCCGTGCAGCTGCCGACGGCCTCGGCGATCACGGTGTCGACGCTGTCGGAGGCGACCAGCGCGACGATGGCCTCGACGAGGTCCTCGAACTTGCAGCAGAAACAGCCGCCGGTGACTTCGGCCACGCTGTCGAGCTTGCTGCGCACCAGCTTGGTGTCGACCAGTTCGACGCCCTGGTCGTTGGTGATGACGGCGACCTTGCGGCCCTGCTCCTGGAGCGCGAGCGCGGCGGCGGTCATGGTGGTGGTCTTGCCCGCCCCGAGGAATCCGGTCAGGGGGATGAAGGTGATCATGTGGTCCTTCTCGTCCTTGTCGTGGAGTCGGGCGGGGTCAGCCGCAGCAGCCGCTGTCGCCGGAGCCGCCCAGGAGGGGCAGGTTCGCGGGCTGGGCCGGGGCGGGGGACGCCGCGCCGAACGCGACGCGCCTGCTGTTCCCGAAGGCGGCGAGCCATGCGCTCGCCTGCGGCCGCAGCGCCGCGTCGGAGAGCAGCATCGATGTACGGACTTCGCGCGGGGTGCAGCCGCGCAGGGCCTTCGCCTGGTGCGCTCCGGCGCCGAACTCGACGGTGCGCAGCCCCTCGGCGTAGGCGTCGCGGACGGGCGCATCCAGGACGAGGGCGAAATAGATGCCGCTGCGCTCGCCGATCGCGGCGTAGTCGAAGCCGGCCCACTTCGGGAAGAGTCGGTGGTTCTTGCGGATGGTGACGCAGGTGGCGACCAGCGCGCCATCCTTGTAGCCGAGGTAGGCACGGACGTCCGCGCCCTCGTCGATGAGCGCGGAGAGGATGCCGACGATGTGCTCGGGCTCCTCGCCGGCGCCGTTCTTCTCCCGGTTGAGGCAGGTGAGTTCGGCGATGCGGGCCACATAGGGGCGGATGTCGGTGCCGTCGACGCGCTCGATCGTCACGCCGGCGGCCTCGGCGCGGCGGACGTCGCCCTTGATGCGCTGACGCTTCTTCAGCGGCAGGGCGGCGAGGTGTCCTTCCCAGTTCGGCGCGTCGAGGCTCATGAAGTCCTCGTAGCCCCAGAAGGTGGTGGACGCGCCGGCGGCGTCGAGCGCGTCGACGAGGGCGTCGTTGCCGCGCCGGCTGGGGATCCAGGGGGCGACGATGCAGCGGATGCCTGCCTCGAACGCGGCGGGCACGAGCTTGTCGACGATGGACCCCATCAGGGTGGGTGTCCAGAAGTTGTAGGCGACCTCGGTGCGGTAGCCCAGAGGGGAGCCGAGCAGGAGCGTCGGGAAGAAGGGCTCGGTTCCCAGGGCGTCGACCTCGGCGCTGCGCGCGGCGTCGGTCTCGGCGCCGCAGCACACCTCTTCGCCGGAGGGCGCCTGCCATCCGAGGTAGGTGCGCGGCTCGTGGTCGACGACCGGCGGGGTGGTGAGGATGTAGCCGGGGAGAAGGGCCAGCTCACCGCGGGCGCGGTGGGCGAGGGTGTGCCAGGGCTGGACGTCGGGGAGTACCTTCTCCGTGGCGCGCAGCCAGGTGGGTCCGAGGTACGGCCACGAGTCGGTGAGACCGGCGAGCTCGCCGGTCCAGTCCATGTCCGGGAGGGCCTGGCCGGTGGAGATGACGACGCGGGGTGATCCACCCATGTCAGTGTCCTTTTCTTGTGAGCGGGTGGGTCAGCACTTCACGCAGCAGCGGATCTTGCCCGCGTCCTCGGCGTCGGTGCGGCGCTCCTGCCAGAGCTCCTCGACTCGCTTGTCGGGGTGGGTCCACTCCACCCAGAAGCCGCGGTCGACGGTGGCGATGTCCTCCATCCAGGGCGAGGAGAGCAGCGGGGAGCCCTTGAACAGCAGCAGTCGGGTCTGCAGGGCGGTGGGGTCGGTGACGCGGGCGAGGCCCGTCTCGACCAGCCAGTCCTCGAAGCCGAGGAGCTCCTCGTACTCGATCCACGGGGTGAAAGGGATGAACGTCGGGTACAGCTCGAAGCCGATCCGCTCGGCCTCGTCGACCGCCTCGCGCATGTGGTCGACGTCGATGTGCTTGTCGAAGATGCGCAGGATGCGGTTGGAGGGGAACTCGAGGGCGCAGGTGACGCGGCGCAGCCCGAGGGAGACGAGCTTCTCCAGTTCCTTCGTGTAGTCGAGGACGTGGTCGACGCGGGTGGTGAACTCGAACGTGATGGGGCCGATGGCCTCGACGAGTCGCTCGACCACACCGATGCCGATGGTGCGGGAGTTGAAGAACTCGGCGTCGATGAAACAGAAGTGCCGCACGCCCTCCTCCGCCAACTGCAGGGCGTCGGCCAGGACGCTGTCGGCGTCGTAGGCGGCGACGCCGCCGTCGTACGCGCCGTACACGGAGCAGTAGGTGCACTTGTGGTGGCAGCCGCGGGACGCCTCGATGTTGCCCATCAGGCCGAACGGCGAGTGGTGCGCCGGGTAGTGCACGAGGGAGGGGAAGAGGTCCCGGGCAGGCTTGGTGACCGAGATGCGCCGGCGTGGGGGCTTGGGCCGCATGCCCGTGCGGGTCATCAGGGCGGGCACCGCGTCGAGCGCGATGGCGCCGGCGGCGAGCTGGGCCAGCTCCTCGCTGATGAGTTCGGGCTCCTCCATGATGATGCCGTCGGCGACCTCGAGGAACTCTCGGTGGTTCATCTGTGCGTACTGGCCGAAGGTCACGACCGTGGTGCCGTACGCCTCCGAGACCCTGCGCGCCAGGGCGATTCCCCGCTCGAGACCCTCGAACTGCTGGACCGAGACCAGCGTGAGGTCGAAGGGGCCTTCCGGAATGGCGTCGGGAAGCAGGTGCGCGTCCCAGCCGACGACGTCGGCGCCGTGCTGCTGCAGAGCGGCTGCCGCACACGCGGACGTCAAGGGCTGGAGCTCCGCTTCGAACGCGGAGGCGACCAGAACACGGGGACTACTCACACTTCCCCCCAGGGAGTGATCAAGGAGCGTGACGGATCGAGGTGGGGCCGGGTCAGAGCCCAGGTCGGTAACGACGCTGTCGACCGACGGCCGGAACCCTGCCAGCGTTGAGCGATGTATGTCAATAGATCGATGAATGACTGAAAGACCATCCCTCGGGCCCCCGTCGCCACAGAGCGCCACTGCCCCGATTCGCCCTCGTCTGTGGCTGGTTGCGAAGAGAGGTCACCCGCTTGAATCCATTTGTTCACACAGCTTGAAGCCGTCCAGGGCGAGGCCGTGGACTGGCGACCCATGCGGCTTCGGAATTCGTGGCCGGCCTCATGCCGTGCAGCCGCCATCCCAGCCCGTGACTCAAATTCAATCGCCGATCATCGATGATTTCGCCCATCAAAATGTCGCCAGCGCGACTCGGAGGCGGTAGCGTTCGCCCACGGCATCGCGGTCCACACCCGGGGTCAGCGGGTGGACGGATACCGATGCCTTCATGCTTCAGGCCCTTCAAAGGGGAGTGGGCCGAGCACTCAATCGTTCAGGCGTGTGAGCCCTACGGCAGCCCTGCGGTCCTGAGCAGGTTCAACGGAGAACGCGGTAAGGATCCGCAAGGGCATCCGGCTGCACACCGTGAGTCGCCGTCATTCGTCCACGCGGTACGGGTTCCGCCGGGGCGCGCGACCGCACCCCTTCACCCTCACGACCCCAGACCCGCCTGCCACATGGGGCCCTGGCCTCGGCGATCGGCCACCGGCGTCACCCGAATCCCACCCCTTCCCTCACCGCAAAGGCACCGCCATGTCTTTCATGTCCACCGAAATCCGCCGCAGAGCGCCGCGCTTCACCGGACGGCGTGTCCGCCAGGGCGCCTCTGCCGCCTCCGCCGCTCTTCTCCTGGCCGCCGCCCTGACCGGCTGCGCCGGCTCCGCGAACGCCGGCTCGGACGCCATCCAGGCCAGCGGCTCCACCACCGTCGCCCCGGTCGCCTCCGACGCCGCCGAGGCACTGAAGGCCAAGGGCCTGAACATCACCGTCGCCACTCAGGGCGGCTCCGCCGGCGGTATCTCCCAGCTCGGCACCGGCCAGATCGACATCGCCCTCAGCTCCAAGCCCCTGTCCGACAAGGACCACAAGGCGTACCCCGACGCGGACTTCGTCACCACGCAGATCGGCGCGGACGCCGTCGGCGTCATCATCACCAGGGAAGTGGCCGACGGCGGGGTCAAGGGTCTGTCCAAGGCACAGGTGGCGGGCCTGTTCGAGGGGAAGATCACCAACTGGAAGGAGGTCGGCGGCCCCGACCTCCAGGTCTTCGTGTACGACAAGGAGCCCGGCCGGGGCACCCGTGAGGTCCTCGACAAGTTCATCTACGGCAAGGACGAGCCGCCGGCCCCGCCCAAGTCCGCGAACTACGCCATCGTCGGCGGCAACCTGGAGACCCGCAACAAGCTGAAGTCCACCCGCGGTTCCGTCGCCCCGCTGTCGACCGGCTTCATCGACGGTCACCCCGAACTGGTCGCCGTGCCTCTGGAGGGCGTCGCGCCCACCCTGGCGAACGTGGCGTCCGGCACGTACCCGATGACCCGTCCGCTGTACATGATCACCAACGGCAAGCCGAAGGGCACCGTCAAGCAGTACATCGACCACATCCTCTCGCCCGAGGGCCAGAAGCTGCTGCCCAAGCACGGCTACCTCACGCGCGAGCAGATGGGCCTCTGACCATGGGGCTCACTCTGGAGCGCCCCGCCCAGGCGCCCGGACCCGCCGCGTCGCGGCCGTCCTCCGGGAGCGGCCGCGGCAGCCGGGCGAGATGGGTCTGGGGTTGGGCGTACAGCGGCATCCTGTCCGTGCTGCTCACCCTCACGGTCCTGCTCGGCTACCTGGTCACGGGCATCGCGAGCGGAACGGTCGACTGGGCGGCCCTGTTCACCTCATCCACCTGGAGTCCGGGGACTCTCGCCTTCGGCGGCCTCGCCATGATCTACGGCTCGGCGGCCGTATGCGTCCTGGCACTGTCGCTCGCCGTCCCTGTCGGCTGGGCGGCGGCCGTCGCCTTGTCCGAGTACCTGCCGCCCCGCCTCGCCAAGCCGCTGCGCCTGAGCATCGAACTCCTGGCGGCAGTCCCCTCCATCGTCTACGGCCTGATCGGCATCATGGTGATCAGGCCGTTCGTGGCGGACCTCGGCGACGTGCCCGGCGGTGACAGCCTCCTCGCAGCCGGCATCGTCCTGGCTGTGATGATCATGCCGACGATCGTGGCGGTCAGCGTGGACGCCCTGGCCGCCGTGCCCGGCCGGTACCGGGAGACCGCGTACTCCCTCGGCCTGACCCGCCGCGAGGTCGTCCGGTCCGCCGTCCTGCCCCAGGCCCGGTCGGGCATGCGCGCCGGTGTCCTCCTCGGCCTGGCCCGGGCACTGGGCGAGGCCATCGCGGTCTTCATGGTCATCGGCCGCGCCGACGGACGGTTGCCGGAGTCGTCGGGGGACATCTTCTCCTCCCTCGTGCGCCCCGGTCAGACGCTCACCACCAAGCTGGCCGGCCCCGAGCCGATGCTCGCGGGCACCTCCGGCCCGTACTTCGCAGCACTGTGCGGTCTCGGCATCATCCTGCTGGCCCTGGTCGCCGTCGCCACCGTATGGGGCACCCGCGGCTCCACGGGACGGGCCGCGCGCGCTCCGCGTGCCCGTCGGTCCTCCGCGTGGCTGCGCACTCCGAAGGACCGGCTCACCGCCGTCGTCCGTCTCGGGGCACTGCTGCTGCCGGGGGCCCTGCTCGTCGGCATGCTCGGCATCCTGCTGGCCCGCGGCGGCGCGGCGCTCGATCCGGCCTTCTGGTTCTCGCCCTCCGAAGGCGCGGCAGGTGGCGGCATACGCGACCAGATCCTCGGTACGCTCCTGCTCCTTGCGACGACGGCGCTGATCGCGCTGCCGCTCGGTTACGGAGCGGGCGTCATGATCGGCACGCGGGCCTCCGCGAGAACCGCCCGCGTCCTGGAGACGCTGACCGTGGCGATCGGCGGGACGCCCACCATCCTGCTGGGCCTCGCGGGGTACGTCCTCTTCTGCACGACCATGGGCTGGGGCCGTTCCTGGCTGGCCGGCGCCGTGGTCCTGGTGCCCGTGGTGGTGCCGGTGGTCGCCCTCACCACCGCGGGCCGGATCCGGAGCATGCCGGCGGAGATCACCGAGGCCGCATTCGCCCTGGGCCTCACCACCTCCCAGTACGTCCGCTCCGTGGTCATCCCGTACACCTGGCCGGCCACGCTCACCGGCCTCCTGCTCGGCCTGGCCCGCGCGGCGGGCGAGACGGCCCCCCTCATCTTCACCGCCACGGTGTTCTTCGGAGCCCCCGCCCTCCCGACCGGCATCGTCAACGCTCCGGTCCAGGCCCTGCCCACGCACATCTTCACTCTGTCGCAGGACTCGGGCGCCCCGGAGGCGATCGCCCAGGCGTGGGGCAGCGCCCTCGTCCTGGTCCTGATCACCGCGGGCCTGCTCAGCCTGGCGGTCCTCCTGCGCAACCGCTTCGAAGGAGCACGACGATGGACGACGTGACGACCCGTGTCACGACCACGGACAAGATGGTCGACAGGACTGTCATCGCGGTCCGCGACCTGCAGATCCTCGACGGCACCAAGCGCCTGGTCGGACCAGTGACGTTCGAACTGGCCGCCGGATCCACCACCGGCCTGTGCGGTCCGTCGGGCGCCGGCAAGTCCACCGTGCTACGTGCCCTGGTCGACCTGCTGCCCCACGGGCTCCGCCGTCAGGGCGAGGTGGAGGTCCTCGGCCGTCCCGTCCGGTACGGCAAGGGGGACGCCGGCCTGCGCAGCACCGTCGTCCTGGTACCGCAGACCCCCGTGGTCTTCGGCGGCAGCATCCTGGACAACGCCCTGTTCGGCCTCCGTCACCTGGTACGGGCGTCCCGGACGGAGATGCACGACCGCGTCGAGCAGGCACTGCGCGAGGCGGGCCTGTGGAGCGAGATCTCCGATCGGCTGGACACGCCGGCCCAGACGCTGTCCAACGGCCAGCGCCAACGGCTCTGCCTGGCCCGGGCCTTGGCCCTCGAACCCGCGGCCCTCCTGCTCGACGAGCCGACAAGCGCCCTGGACGAACGGAGCCGCGACACGGTCGAGGAGTCCGTGGCGGCTCTGCGGGGCAACCGGACTGTCCTGCTCGTCTCGCACGACCCCGCACAGGTGGAACGGCTCTGCGACCGGACGGTCCGCATCGACCTGCCGAACACGTGGCAGCCTTCCCCGGCCGCGGTCTGAGCGCCGGCCCTCTCCGCACTCCGTGCCCGCTGGGACCGGGGCCCGCCATCGCGACGTATGCGCGATGGCGGGTTCATGTCGCTCGGACCTGCGCGTTCGCCGAGCCGGCGGTCCGCGAGGACCGCTGCCGCGCCGGTCCCGGTCGCGTCGCAGGGGGACGTGTGCTGTTCTGGAAGCAGCCGCAGGAAGGCACGCCGATGCGTCGCAGCCGGATCTCCGCCTTCGTATCCGCCCGGTCGACCGCCCCGACCGGAGCCGGCGGGGGGTTGCAGCCCAAGCGGGATCTCGCGGCCGCCTGGATCCTCGTCGTCCTGATCGCGGTGCCCGCCTGGGTTCTGACGATCGGTCAGGCCCGGGACATGGGCGTCGAGCCCGGCACCATGGGGATGACGCTGCCCCTGTTCCTGCTGCTCTGGGTGACGATGATGGCGGCCATGATGCTTCCGTCCATGGCACCGGTGGCCATCACCTGGGTACGTGGGATCGGCCGCCAGTCCTCCGGCTGGACCCGGACCGCCCGCACCGTCGAGTTCGTGGGCGGATACCTGCTCGTGTGGACCGCCTTCGGACTACTCGCCTATGCGGCCCTGGCCATCACGGGCGGCCTGGTGGACGACCATCCCACCGCCGGACGCTGGATCGGTGCGGTCGCCTTCCTGCTCGCCGGCCTGTATCAGCTCGGTCCCCTCAAGAACGTCTGTCTGCGGCACTGTCGTGACCCGCTGAGTCATCTGGTGCGTTACGCCGGCTTCCGGCGACCGGCCCGCGACCTGCGGGTGGGCGTCCACCACGGCGCGTACTGCGTCGGCTGCTGTGCCGGGCTGATGGTCGTCTTCGTTCCGCTCGGCATGATGAACGTGGCGGCGATGGCCGGACTGGCCGTGGTGATCTTCGTGGAGAAGCTGTGGTCCCGGGGCGTCCTCCTCAGTGGTGTCGTGGGCATCGCCTTCCTCGTCCTGGCGTTGCTCGCACCGTTCCAGGACTGGATGCTGCCTGGGCTGGAGGGCTCGATGCCACCCATGGACGGCATGTAATCCTCTGTGCGCACGCGGTAATGCCGTCGGACACCGGCACGTCAGGGGGAGGCGGCCCTCGGGCGTGCCCACCAGCCGGACCGGGCTGGGGCGCGGGCCACCGCTGACGTCGGCCGGTTTCCCGCCGGGCACGTGAGGTGCAAGCTGGAAGGGAGACCGTCCTCCGATCCCCGGAACGGGCTCGGGAAGCGCGGTCTCGCCACTCCGAGTGAGCTCCTCGGGGCTCGGCTGGAGGAAGCGACATGACACAGCAGGCCACCACCGGCACGCGCTGGCATCTGGCCGGCGACTGGTTCGACGTATGCAAGTGCGCGATTCCGTGCCCGTGCACGTTCGCGCAGCCCCCGACCTACGGCGACTGCGAAGGCGTCATGGTCTGGCACATCCGGGAGGGCAACTTCGGGGAGGTACGGCTCGACGATCTCAATGTCCTGATGCTCGGGTCGTTCGAGGGCAACCCGTGGGCCGGCACGCATACCGAGCCCTACGCCGCGGTCTTCCTGGACGAGCGTGCCGACGACCGGCAGCGGGCCGCGCTCGGGACCGTCTTCGGCGGTGAGGCGGGCGGATGGCCGGCGGAGTTCGTGGCGATGTTCCACCCCGAGATGCGGGGCATGGACGTCGTCCCCATCCACGTGGAGATCGACGAGGATCTCGCCGCGTGGCGAGCCGAGATCCCGGGCCGTGTCACGGCGACCGCCGAGGCGCTCACCGGCCCGACCACCCCGAACGGCGCACGCGTCCAGGTCCTCAACTCGCCGGGCTCCGAGGTGGGGCCGGGCCAGATCGCCACATGGGGGCGGTCCACCGTCGACCGCGCGGACGCGTTCGGCTTCGCCTGGGAACGCACCGGGAAGTCGAGCAAGCACTTCCCCTTCGACTGGAGCGGCCCTGAGTGAAGAGCCCATCTGCCCGACCCGGCCACGTAGGCGCGCAGCCCCAGGACTGCCTGCCGCCCGGGACACCGGGGCCCGATGCCGTCGATGGCGCCGTCCATCAGCCGAGGACGAACTCCTCGACCCGCGAGCACTGACGCTGCCCGACCGGGAAGCGCTCGCCGAGCCGGCCGACGCGCTCGTGGCCGCCTCGAACGGCGAGTACCGGGCCTGGGGCGAGCCGCCACGACCTCCGGCACACCGGACTCACCTGGTTCGCCACCGCCGTCGGTGCCGCCCTCTCGGCACACCTCAGCGTGCTCCGCGCGCCGCGGTCCCTGCCGAGCCCTGTCGTGGTCGCGCGCTGACCGGTCAAGGGCGAGTTGACCCTCAAGCGGTCCCCCAAAACGGTCAAGGGGCCGTTTCAGATTGCTCTGAAACGGCCCCTTGACCCACGACTTCGAAAAGTCGGGACGACAGGATTTGAACCTGCGACCCCTTGACCCCCAGGAGTGAGAGTCAAGGGTATTTTCTGGATATAGCGGACTTAATCCGGGCGTAGGTTGTGCACGCGAGGGCCCATCGTGCACCGCCGCGCACACCGTGTGGTCCCCAAGTGGTCCCCAGGGTCAACGCTCCAGGTCATCGTCATGGAGCACGCCGACCTCGACGACGAGCCTTTCCGCAGTGCGGTCCAGGCTCGTTGGAGGCGCAGCAACGGCGAAGCACTGGTCCCCTATGGATGGATCACAGAAGACCTGATCGACGAATCTGGCGAGTGACAGCACGCAGTCCGCATCGCCCACGACGGGGCTTCGGCATGGCGGCGCTGGCGTTGAGGCATCCGCTCAGATCCCGCCGGCTCGTCTGCGTCCTCTGGCCGGGCGCCCTCACCACACTGCAGGTGTCTCCTGCAGCGGCCTGTGCGGACCCCCTTCGGAACCGGCGCTCCAGCCCCTTCCCAACCGCCCATGCGGAGATGGGCTGCGTGCGACATCCGTCGCGGTGCCGCCCGTGCCGTGCGCCTACGATGCTTGCATGTCCTCACGCGACACCTCTCCAGCTGCCACTTCTGCGCATCAGCACACCCCCAGCTCTCGCGAGCTTCTGGCGGCGGCCGGCGTCTTCGCGCTGCTCGCCGACGCGACCCGGCTGCACCTGGTGTGGCTGCTGGCCCGCGGGGAGTCGGACGTGACCGCGCTCGCAGAGGCGGTCGGCGCCGCCCGGCCCGCGGTCAGCCAGCATCTGGCGAAGCTCCGGCTCGGCGGCCTCGTCGAGTCGCGTAAGGAAGGCCGTCGCGTGGTCTACTCACTGCCGGACGGCCACCTCAAGCGCCTGGTCGTCGAGGCGATCAGCCACGCCGACCACCAGGTGACCGGCGAACCCTGGCACGACTGAGGCCGGCTGCGGGTCGCCAGGACCTCAGTACAGGTAGACGTCGACGACCAGGGCGGCGAGTCCGGCGAGGAGAGCGCCGCCGACCGCCCGACGGGCCGGCTCGGCTCGCAAGGGGCCGAGCCCCAGCACGAGGGCTGCGGCTGCCAGGGCGAAGACACCGGAGCCGGTGTCCTGCCAGCTGACGGGAAGGACCGCCAAGGACGCGTCGGTGAAGAACCGGTCCCCGTGCGCGGCGCGCAAGATGCCGTTCCAGGCGATCGCTCCGGCCGCGGCCGCGAGGGCTCCCATGATGATGGCGGCCGGCCGTCGAGGGCGCAGGGCGAGTGCGAGCAGCAGGGCGGCCACGATGGCGGAGAGGGCTGCGCCGTAGAGGATCTGGGGCCAGTCGATCATGATGTGATCCTTCCGCGTTGGCCACAGGAGGACCGCGAGGATCGGCCACCCGGATCGCCCGCAACCACCATGCTTGCAGCGCGGCGAGGGCACGGTCAGCGCCGCCATGCCGGACCCCACAAATCAATAGGTGCGCACATATGCACGCTTCGGCTAGGCTGGAATCACCTGCTGCCGACCGAGGGATGCCCGCATGCTGTCCGTCCTGAGGAACCGCACCTATCGCCACCTGTTCACCGCCCAGGTCGTCGCCCTCGTGGGCACCGGTCTGGCGACCGTGGCCCTGAGCCTGCTCGCGTACGACCTCGCCGGCGGGAGCGCCTCGGCTGTGCTGGGCACCGCCCTGGCCATCAAGATGGTCGCGTACGTTGGCATAGCCCCGCTGATCAGTGCCTTCGCCGACCGGATACCCCGGCGGGCGCTGCTCGTCACCATGGACCTCATCCGTGCGGGCGTCGCCCTGACCTTGCCGTTCGTCACCGAGGTGTGGCAGGTCTACATCCTGATCTTCCTGCTCCAAGGCGCGTCCGCTGTATTCACCCCTACCTTCCAGGCGACCATCCCCGAGGTACTGCCCGACGAGGACGACTACACCCACGCCCTGTCGCTCTCCCGGCTCGCCTACGACCTGGAAAGCCTCTTCAGCCCCGTACTGGCCGCCGCGCTGCTCTCGCTCGTCTCGTACAACTGGCTCTTCACCGGCACGGCCGCCGGTTTCGTGGTCTCCGGAGTCCTGGTCGTCTCCGTCCTGCTGCCCAAGCCCCTGCCGGTCGAACGCACCGGCGGCGTCTACGCGAAGGCCGCCTTCGGGACCCGCCTCTTCCTCGCCACCCCACGCCTGCGGGCCCTTCTCGCGCTCGACTTCGTGGTCGCGGCCGTCGGCGCCATGGTGCTGGTCAACACGGTCGTCCTGGTGAGGGACACCCTCGACCACTCGGCCGGTGACGTGTCACTCGCGCTGGGGGCGTACGGGGCCGGCTCGATGATCGTCGCGCTGCTGCTGCCGCGGGCCGTCGGACGCCTGGGTGACCGGACTCTGATGCTGCCCGCCGCCTTCGCCATGACCGGCGCGCTCGCATTGCTGGCGGCCATTCTCGGCGGAGGCGCGCTGACGTGGCCGCTCCTGCTGGCCGCCTGGCTGGTCATCGGGGCCGCAACCTCCGCGATCCTCACCCCCGGCGGACGACTGCTACGCCGCTCCGCGGCGGCACCGGATCTGCCCGCGGCCTTCGCCGCCCAGTTCTCCCTCACGCACGCCTGCTGGCTCGTCACCTACCCGCTGGCCGGCTGGCTCGCCGCCCAGGCCGGCCTGGCCGTGTCAGCCGCCGTGCTCACCGCCATCGCCCTCGCCGCCGCCGCGGTCGCCGTACGCCTGTGGCCGCGTACCGATCCCGCGGAGCTGACGCACTCCCACCCCGATCTACCCGGCGACCACCCTCACCTCGCCGATGTCCCCGGCCGCAGTCACAGCCACACCTTCCACATCGACGCCCTTCACCAGCGGTGGCCTGCGCACACACCCGTACGGGAGCGGTCCGCGGCGTAATACGCAGCCGGTGGCCGGACGGCGTCGATCAGGACGCCGTCTGCGGACCCATCAGCCGGACCAGCAGGTCGTCGAGACTGACCAGTCCCGTCACGGTTCCTCCCCCATCCCGTACCAGCGCCAGAGAAGCACGGCGGCGGCGCAGCTGCTCGACGGCGTGCGAGACCGTGTCGGTGCCGGCGAGCTCGGGTACGGGGCGGACGAGGTCGCGGGCCACGGCGTTCCGGCCGCGGGAGGCGGCGACGAGAGCGTCGCGTGCGTGCACGGACCCCAGGATCCGGTCCGTCTCCCGTACGAGGAGGCGGGAGCGGCCGGCGTCGGCCGCGCGCTCGAGGACGGTGTCAAGGTCGGCGTCGGCGGCCGGCGTCTGCAGCTCGGCGACCGGGGTCTGGGGCTCGGTGAGCGAGCGGGTGATCAGCTGCGAGTCCGTCTTGTTGATCAGGCCGAGTCGCTCGGACTCCTCGACGAGGTGGGTGAGCTGCTCGCGGTTGTGGACGGCGGCCAGTTCGTCCCGTGGCTGCACACGGCCCATCCGTACAAGTGCGTTGCTGGACCTTGTTCAGCAGCCAGATGAGCGGCCGGACGGTCTTGACCAGGGCCCGGAAGGGCGGGGTGAGGAGCATGGCGGAGCGCTCGGGGTGGGCGATGGCCCAGGACTTCGGGGCCAGCTCGCCGACGACCATGTGGAGGAAGACCACGATGATCATGGCGACGGCGAAGGAGACGGCATAACTGAGGCCGGTGGGCGGACCGAGCTTGACCAGCAGCGGGTCGAGCTCGTGGGAGACAGCGGGCTTGGAGATGGAAGCGAGGCCCAGGGTGCAGATGGTGATGCCGAGCTGGGCGCCAGCGAGCATCAGCGACAGCTCGCGCATGCCCGCGAGCGCCGCCTTCGCACCGCGCTGCCCGTCGGCGACGGCCTTCTCGATGCGGTGGCGCTTGGCCGCGACGAGGGCGAACTCGGCGGCGACGAAGAAGCCGCTGCCGATGAGCAGCAGCACGGTGATGAAGAGAGCCATGGGGAAGCTCATGCCTGGGCCTCCTCGGCCTGCTCGGCGGCGTCGGCGGACCGCTCGATGCGGACGCGCTCGGGGACGTGGCGGTCGAGGCTGAGGAACTCGATGCGGACGTCGTCGACGGTGAGGGTGTCGCCGATCGTCGCGAAGCGGCCGAGGCGGTCGATGACCAGGCCGGCCACGGTGTCGTAGTCCTCGTCCTCGGGCAGGGCGATGCCGGTGGCGTCCTCGACCTCGTCGAGTCGGCGTCCGGCGTCGATCCGCCAGCCCGCCACGTCGGGCACGGCCGGGGCGACGACCGTGGCCGCCTCGGTTCCCAGGGCGACTGCAACCTCCTGATCCCCCTGCTGTTAGGGTCCCCGACATGATCGAAACGGGGGACGCCGTTCCGGCCGAGCCGGAGAACCGGGCAGCGAACATCAGCGTCGGGGCCGCGGTGTTCGCGGTGATCGTGGCCAGCGGCAGCGTGTGGGGCTCGGCGGGCACGCTCTACGTTCCCCTGACGCTCGGCTGGCTGGTGCTGGTCGAACTCTCCTCCCTGACCGCGATCGTCGCCGGGCACGTCGCCCGCCGTCGGGCGAAGCGCCAGGGATTGGGAGGGCGCTGGTGGGCTCTCGGAGCAATCGTCACCGGTTGGTTGTGTGCTCTCTACGCACTGCTCGTCACGTTGGTGGCGGTCGGCCTGGTGGTGGGTCTGGCGGTCCTGTTCGACCACATGAACTGACCTGGCCCTTCGCGCACGGCGGGGGTCCTAGCCCTCCGCGAGGACGACGATCGCATCCGCGGGCCCGAGGGTCAGGGGGGCGGTCTTCGACGGATTGAGGAAGATCCCGTAGTTGGGCGGGGCCTCGCCGTGTCGGGCGAGACGATAGCCGATCGCGGTCTCGCCCTCCCGCCGGGCCGCCTCGACGACGGTGGCGAAGTCGGCCTCCGCGCCGAGGACGACGTAGTCCGACGCCGGCTTGAGGTAGATCTCCGAGCCCTCCGGGTTGAAGAGGTCGGTGAAGACGTCGTACAGGTCGCGGTTCTCGCTCAGCTGGGTCAGGAGCAGGCTGATCACCTTGGTGCTGACGATGAAGTCGTCGGCCTTGGTCACTTGGGCGACCTCGCGGTTGGCGTCGTCGTTCATCTCCGTGACGATCGAGTACGGGTCGCCGAGGCGCACCTCGATGTCCCGCAGGTGGAGCAGGGTCACGAGCGTCCGGTCGTCGGCCGGGCCGGGCGCGATCGTGTCGTCGGAGAGCACGACGATGTGCTGGTAGGCGCCCAGGTTCAGGGTCTCCAGCGAGGACCTGCGGGTGGGTTCGCAGTGCTTGTAGCCCACGGTGAGGTTCACCGTGGGCTGTTCCAGCGCGGTGTCCGGGCGGCGGGGCGCGGCGATGTCCAGGGTGGATCCGGGCTGGACGAAGCTGTCGAGGAGCGTGACGAGCTTGCTCGTACGGGAGTTCTCGCCGATGAGGAGGGTGCGGTCGCGCCGTGGCGGCTCGGCCGGGGCCGAGGTGATGGCCGATTCGACGATCCGGGGAGGAGTCCGGGCGAGCCGGATGAGCAGGTCGTCCTGCGCGATGACGAGCAGTTGGTCGCCCGGGCCGATGAGCGTGTCCATGGGCGGGTTGACGAGTACCGCGCCGTCCGCCCGCCGCAGTCCGGCGGGAGCGCCGACTTCGTAGGCGTGCAGCGCCGTCCCGTATGTGGCCCCGACCAGGGCGGGCTCCTCGCGGAGGTAGAACTCGTTCCCGACGAAGCTGAGCAGTTCGTTGAAGACGCCCGACAGACCGGTCTGGCGGTGCGCCTGGGCGATGAGGCGTACGGCGATGTCCTCGGCGTCGATGACCAACGCGCCCTCGCCCGCGGCCAGTCGGGCCGCGGCGATGTTGTCCGAGTCGTGCACGGCGGCGACGATGTCCGGCCGGGCGCCCCGCCATGGCCGGCTGTTCAGCAGCAGCAGGACCTTGATGACCTCGACGTCCTTCTCCTCGTCGGCCGACGGCAACACCATGATCGACTTGGCCGTGTCCGGGCTGACCAGTTCCAGGTCGGTCCGGACGAGCGGGCTGCCGGAGCGGCAGATAACGCGGGTGCTGCCGGTGTCCGGGATCCGGGCCCGGATGGCGTCCTCCATGAACACCTTGTCGCGGTCCGCGAGGAGCACGACACACGAGCGCCGTTCGCTCTGGTTCGCCTCCACGAGCTCCGCGATGACCGTGAAGACCTGGTCGGACCAGCCGAGGACGATGGTGTGACCGCGTTCCATGAGCTGCGACCGGCCTTTGCGGAGCTCGTGGATCTTCTGGTTGAGGCCGGTGGTCAGGACACCGATCAGGGCGCTGACGAGGAAGATGCCGCCGATCGTCACCACCAGCATGAGGCCCAGGAAGACCGGGCTGCCGGTGTCCCCGCCCATGGTGCCGGCGTCAAGCGTGCGCAGCAGACTCATCCACGCCACGCCGAACCAGCCGCCGTTGTCCTCGGCGTCCGTGTCGGTGAACAGCACGACCAGGGTCGAGGCGAGCGCGATGAGCAGTACCGAGGCCAGCGCCAGCCAGCTGATCAGCGCCGGTGTTCCCCGGTCCATCGTCCCGTCGAACCAGTACCGAAACCGGGTCCGCAGCCTGTCGCGCGCCACCGAATGTCCCCCGCCCCGCGCCATCCGTCGTCTTCGTGCGGCACAGGTCGTTCCCGTGGCTCCGACCTGGCGCGGTTGATCATTCTTTCAGACCTCGGAGGCGGCATTCGCCGACGAATGCGCTGGGACCCGGGCTCGCGTCAGCAACCAGGGCCAAGTCGGCTCCGGCACCGGTCCCTTGTCGTACGAGATCTACGAGACAGCGGCCCCCTGGGCCGACTACCTCGTGGACACGTTCAAGGTGGTCGCCCAACCGACCTCAGGCAGCAGCCTCGCCCCCACGCCCGACGGGAGCATCGACCTCGTCCAGGCCCACAAGGTCTTCAACACCGTGACCTTCCTCAATGCCTCCCGCTACTTCTTCGAGATGGCACGCGTCACGCGACCCGGCGGCCGGATCGTCTTCGACGTCATGACGGAGACCTGCCTGGACCCGACGACGGTGCGCGCCTGGGCGACGAAGGGCGGGGTGGGACACGACTCCTACCCGGCCGCCATGCCCCGCCAGACGTGCGTGGACCTCTTCGCGACCCTCGGCTGCGCCCTGGAGGCCAGCTTCCCGGCCCGCATGGGCTTCGCCTCCACCGAAGTCCTCGTCTTCGGAAAGGGGGCCTGACGACCGGGCCCTATCCGTTGGGCAGTTCGGCGCGGACGCGGCGGGCGGGGCTGAAGGCGTAGAGCTCGAGGACACCGGGCGGGTCCGCGAGGCCGGGACCACCGGCCTCGATCCAGGCGGCGATGTCGGTGGCAGCGTCCTCGTCGTGGACGAGGCCGAGCCAGACCGGCCGGCCGCCCGCCGCGCGTCCGGCGGCGGAGGGCTGGACGACGATGACGTTGGCGCGCTCGCAGGAGTCCAGGCAGCCGGTGACCCGGACCTGCGCCCCGTCCGGCATGGTGCGGCGCAGGGCCGCCAGTTGTGCGGCGTGGTCGACGCCGGGGATCTTGGGTCTGCCGCAGCAGCAGCCTCGGCACACCGCGACCGTGCAGGAGGCCGCCCCCGCCCGTGTGGGGGCGGCCTCCTTGCGCTTGTTCGTACGGAGGCTCATCGCACGTCCTACCGGGTCTCTGGGCGGGCGCGGCGCCAGGCGCCGTCGGCGAGCAGGCGCAGGCCGTTGAGGCCGACGAGGACGGTGGAGCCCTCGTGTCCGGCGACGCCGAGCGGCAGGGGCAGGGTGCCGACGAGGTCCCAGACGGCCAGGACGGCGATGAAGGTGCCCGCGATGACGAGGTTCTGGATCACGAGCTTGCGGGCGCGACGGGAGAGGTTCACGGCGGTGGGGATGGTGGCGAGTTCGTCGCGGACGACGACGGCGTCGGCGGTCTCCAAGGCCAAGTCGGAGCCGGCCCGGCCCATGGCGATGCCGGTGTGGGCGGCGGCGAGAGCCGGGGCGTCGTTGACGCCGTCGCCGACGACGAGGACCTTGGCGCCGCTGTTCTGGAGTTCGTGGACGGCGGCGACTTTCTCCTGGGGCAGCAGTCCGGCCCGTACGTCGGTGATGCCGACCTCGGCGGCGAGACGGGCCGCGGCGCGCGGGTTGTCGCCGGTGACCAAGACCGGGGTGCGGCCCGTCAGTTCGGCCAGCGCGCGGGTGGCGGTGGCGGCCTCGGGACGGAGCCGGTCGGCGATCCCGAGGGCGCCGGCCGGGCGACCGTCGAGGGTGACCACGACGGCGGTGCGACCCTCCTCCTCCAGCGCGGCGGCCAGGACCGCGGCCGGGTGGGCCGGTTCGTCGAGGAGGCGGGCGGGGCTGCCGACTGCGACGGCATGGCCGTCGACAGTGGCGGTGACACCGGTGCCGGGCGTGGAGGTGAAGTCCTCGGCCGCCGGCAGTTCCAGGCCACGGGCGCGGGCGGCGTCCACCACAGCGCGGGCGAGGGGGTGTTCGCTGGGGTGCTCGGCTGCCGCCGCGAGGCGCAGGAGCGCGTCCTCGTCGAGGCCGGAGCCGTCCAGGGCACGCAGGTCGGTCAGCCGCGGGGTTCCCTCGGTCAGGGTGCCGGTCTTGTCGAGCGCGACCGCGTCGATCTGGCCCAGGCGCTCCATGACGACGGCGGACTTCACCAGGACACCGTGGCGGCCGGCGTTGGCCATCGCCGACAGCAGCGGCGGCATGGTGGCAAGAACGATGGCGCACGGGGAAGCCACGATCATGAAGGTCATCGCCCGTAGCAGCGTGGACTGGAGCTCCGCGCCCATGAGCATCGGGATCACGAAGATCAGCAGCGTGGCGGCGACCATGCCGAGGCTGTAGCGCTGCTCGACCTTCTCGATGAACAGCTGGGTGGGCGCCTTGGTCGCGGCGGCCACCTCGACCATCGCCACGATCCGGGCGATCACCGACTCGGACGGGTCGCGTTCGACCTTCACGCGCAGGACGCCGGAACCGTTGAGGGTACCGGCGAAGACCTCGTCGCCCACCTGCTTGGCGACCGGCAGCGGCTCGCCAGTGATGGTGGCCTGGTCGACGTCGCTGGCGCCGTCGAGTACCCGGCCGTCGGCCCCGATCCGCTCCCCCGGCCGTACGAGAACGATGTCGCCCACGGCGAGATCCGCCGCTGGGACGGTCTCCTCCGTACCGTCGTCCGCCACGCGCGTCGCTGTCTCCGGTGCCAGGTCGAGCAGTCCGCGTACGGAGTCGGCGGTGCGGGCGGTGGCGACGGCCTCCAGGGCCCCCGAGGTGGCGAAGATGACGATCAGCAGCGCACCGTCGAGGACCTGCCCGATCGCGGCCGCGCCGACGGCCGCTACGACCATCAGCAGGTCGACGTCCAGGGTCTTGTCCTTCAGGGCCTTCAGGCCCTCCCAGCCCGGCTCCCAGCCGCCGGTGACGTAGCTCGCGGCGAACAGCGGCCCCCACAGCCACGACGGTGCGTCCGCCAGGTACAGCGGGAGGGCGAGCAGGAACAGGACCAGCGCCGCAAGCGCCCAGCGGGCCTCGGGGAGGGCCAGGATCCGAGTGCGCCGACGCGGTGGCGCGGAGCCCGGTCCGGCAGCAGCCGTCGAGGGCCGTTCCAGGACAGAAGACATGACAAAGCAACCCTTCGCGGGCGGATGGGCAACCCACCCACCATACAAGAACACCTGAACAGGTCTTCATGTCTCGTCCGTATCATGGTCGCATGGGCCACGGAACGAACGCCAACAGCACCACCCGCGAACGTCTCGACACGGTCGGTGCGACCGACGTCGCCGCGACCCTCCAGGCCCTCGCCACACCCTCGCGCCTGTACATCCTGGCCCGCCTGCGGGAAGGACCCTCCTCGGTCGGCGAGCTCGCCGCGGCCGTCGGAATGGAGCCCTCGGCCTGCTCCCACCAGCTCCGCCTACTGCGCAACCTCGGCCTCGTGACCGGTGAGCGACACGGCCGCTCGATCGTCTACGCGCTCTACGACAACCACGTCGCCGAACTCCTCGACCAGGCGCTTTACCACGTCGAGCACCTGCGCACCGGCACCCGCGACCTCCCCGCCGAACTCACCGCTCCGGCCACAGCCGACTAGCGCGGAGCGAGGAGGTCGTGAAGGCGGACTAGCGGCTGTTCGCGCCGACCGCCGTATCCGTTCCGACTTCGGGTTCGGCTTCCGCGCGGGTGAGGGTGCCGCCCCGTTCGAGGGCGACGACGGCTCCCGCGCAGAGCAGACCGGTCGCGGCCAGCACCGCCCAGGGAAGCCAGCCGATGCCCGTATCGAAGAGAGCACCGATAGCAAGGTTGCCCACAGCGATGGCGACGCCCGAGGCGGTGTTGTAGGCGCCGTAATAGGTCGCCACCAGGCGCTCGCCGGACAAGCGCATGACCGTGTCCATCTCGAAGGGATAGAGCAGCGCGCCGCCCCAGGCCAGCAGCCCCGCGCACACCGCGAGGGCGGTGACCCCGACCACCGTGCCCACCGGCCCCGTTCCCGGAGTCGGCAGCACCGGCAAGAAGGCGAGCCCCATGACGGCGAGTCCCCAGGCGATGGCCTTCGGCCCGGTCAGAGTGCGTTTGGCCCAGGCTGTGAGTTTCAGCTGTCCCGACAGGGCCGCGAGTGCGGAGGCGGCGAACACCGCCCCCGTCACCAGACCGGCCTGTCCACCGAACAGCTCACGCGCCCGAAGGGGCAGCGCCAGGTAGACCTGGAAGGCCAGCACATACGAGCCCGACATGACGCACGCGAACAGCAGGAACGGCCGATTGGCAGCGATGGACCGCCAGTCGGCAAGCACCGCGCGTACCGCGGAGCGCGCGTTCCGGTCGGCCGGCGGACGGGCAGGCAGGGACCGCGCCTGGAGCACAGCCAGAAGGCCGAAGACAGCTGCGGCGACCACGCACACCGCGCGGAAGTCGAGGGCCAGCAGAGCAAGGCCGGCGAGCGGCCCGACAAGGATGCCGGCCTGGTAGAAGACGTTGAAGACGGCGAACGCCTCGACCCGTCGCTCCTCCCCCGCCTCGGCGGCCAGATAGGCACGTACGGCCGGATTGAACAAGGCCCCGGCGAGGCCGGTGAGCGCCGAGGCCACGACGAGCGCGGGCAGGGACTGGGCCACGCCGAGAAGGGCGAAGGCGACGGTCCTCAGGGCGCAGCCCGCCAAGATCATGGGCTTGCAGCCGTAGCGGTCGGCGAGCGTGCCGCCGACGAGGAACATGCCCTGCTGGGAGAGGTTGCGTACGCCGAGGACGAGGCCGACCGCCCAGGCCGCCATTGCGAGCCCATGGGAGAGATGGTCGGCGAGGTAGGGCATCAGCATGTAGAAGCCCAGGTTGATCCCGAACTGGTTCACCATCAGCAGCCGTACGGCCGGACCGAACGACGCGAACTGCGCCGACAGCCGGCTCATCGCGCACCCGCCGGGCGTTCGGCGAGGCGGGCCAAGGGGTCACGCACATCCGAGCACCTGGTCCAGCCGGTCACCGTGCACTCGTCGGGCATGGCGATCTCGTCCGGTTCCTCCGGCACCTCGCCATCGAGAAGTCCGTGTTCCTCGCACCAGGCGTCGTTGTAGAGGGTGTCCAGGTAGCGATGCGGGCCGTCGGGGAAGACGGCCACGATGCGCGTCCCCGGCGGCATGGTGCGGGCCGCCCAGCCGGCGACGAGGGCGACCGCGCCGACGCTCCAGCCGCCGGAGGTGTAGTGCCGGCGGGCGAGGCGACGGCACGCCCGGGCCGCTTCCCGGGGCGCGACCCAGTGCACTTCGGAGAACGCCGCGTAGTCGACATTGTCCGGGTGGATGCTGGAGCCGAGCCCGCGCATCAGGCGCGGACCGGCGGGCTGTCCGAAGATCGCCGAGTTGACCGAATCCACCCCGATCAGCCTCACGTCAGGGGCGACTTCCCGCAGTCCGGCGGCGATACCCGCAGAGTGGCCGCCGGTGCCGACCGCCGCGACCAGGACGTCGATCCGGCCCAGCTGGGCGATGAGTTCCATGGCCAGCGGCCGGTAGGCGGCGACGTTGTCGGGATTGGCGTACTGGTCCGGGCAGTACGCGCCGGGCGCCGCGGACAGCAGCGCCGAAACCCGCTCCCGGCGGGCGGCCTGCCAGCCGCCGGTGGGATGCGGTCGCTCAACCTGGTCGACGTGGGCGCCGAGTGCGGTCAGCAGGCGTACGAGGGACGACTCCATCCCGGGGTCGGTGACCACGGTGACCGGATGCCCGTACGTCAGCCCGGCGAGTGCCAGGCCGAGGCCGAGGGTGCCGCTGGAGGACTCGATCACGGGAGCACCGGGCAGCAGCTCACCGCGCAGCCGGGCCTGGCGGATCATGTGCAGCCCAGGGCGGTCCTTGATGCCGCCCGGGTTGCGTCCCTCCAGCTTGGCGAAGAATCCCCGGCCGGGCGGGGCGAAGAACTGGTCGATCCAGAGGACGGGGGTGGCGCCGACGAGCTGGGCGGGCCGGCGGACGACGGGCGGAACGGGGGCGAACGACGCTGGGGCGAGCGGCCCAAGGTCGTCGAGCAGGGAATGGCGGTTCATGGGAGCGTGCTCCTTCACGTCCCGGCGCAGGACGCGGGGACGGACGGTGGTCAGTAGGGCGCGGGGCACCGTTTCCTCCTGGCGGGCTGTCGGGCCGGCGGGAAGAGAGGTGCGCAGAGCTCCTACTGACGCCAGACGCAGCGGGTCGCGAGCTCGGATCGTCGTTGCCGGGACGCAGAGGATGAAGCCGGCCGCGAGGCTGCTCCGGCGAGAGCTGGGTCGAACTCGGCAGGCTGCGGGGCCAGCTCCTCGACTGGCGGCGCTTGGGATTCCGCCCCGATGGCGGCCGGGCGCGGGCGGTCCACGGCGTGATCGACGTGGTCTCCGGACCCGTGTCCGTGGGTTGGGGGATGTTCCGCGAAGGCAGCTGTCGGCTCCACGGGGGCCGCCGCGTGGGGACAGGCCGTGTCCAAGAAGACGTGGGGGCCGGAGAAGGCGGCGCTGTGGCTGGCTCCCGCGACATGCGCGGCGATCAGGACCACCAGGACGGGCAACAGTACGGCGCGGCACCGCCGCAGGCTCCGCACCCATGCTCGCCGGTAGTCGATCACCTACACACAGTAAGGCTCCACATACGTGGCGTCACGTTTCTGCAGGGTCTCGTCCTCCGTTCGAGGCAGGATGCCGTCGGCGAAGCCGCAACGCATAGGGTGCGCTCGGGCCGAACACTCGGCCGTTCACCACCCCACAGGAGTCTCGCGTGACCGAGTCCGTTCCCCTCGACCCGGCCGACATATCCGAGACCACCGCCGGCCCACGGGTGCGGTGGCACCACGTGCTGCTGGGCGCCGGGCTCGCGGTCCTGCTCGTCGGCGCGGTCGCCCTGGGCCGAACGACCGCCTCCGCGGAGCCGCGCCACGCTGCCCCGGCGTCCGACTCCGCCGACGCGGGGTTCGCCCGGGACATGTCCATCCACCATGCGCAGGCGGTCGAGATGTCCTTCCTCGTCCGCTCGCGCAGCGATGTCAAGGACGTCGGCTACCTCTCGTACGACATCATCACCACGCAGTCGAACCAGCGGGGCATGATGCTCGGCGCCCTCCAGCGTTGGGACCTTCCTGTGCACACCAGCGCGGCACCGATGGCGTGGATGGGACACGGGCAGCACTCCGGCCACGGCGGCGAGGTCCTGATGCCGGGCATGGCGAGTCGCGCGGAACTCGACCGGCTGAGCAAGGCACCCGCCAAGAACGCGGAGGTCCTCTACCTGCAACTGATGATCCGCCACCATCAGGCCGGCGTGGCGATGGCACAGGGTTACGCCGACCTCGGCGCGGACCCGCTCCTCGTGCGGCTCGCTGAGGGCATGGTCGCCGGGCAGCGCGAGGAGATCGACCTGATGACGGACATGCTGAAGCGGCGCGGGGCGGCCCCGCTCAACTGAACAGGGCCGCCCTCGTGGCAGGGTGTGCCGCCCACCAGCGACGCACCCCTTCCTTATCGCAGGGCGCAATCAGCCGTCCGCGCGGCCACGTCGCCGGTTCCACCACAAGACGCCGACCGTGACCGAGGCCAGGACGAGGACGCCCACGATCATGAGTACGGTGTTCGGCGAGGATTCCTCCGCCTCCGACGCCTTCGCCCCGGCCTTGGCGTCGGATGCGGCAGGGGTTGTCGGCGCCGCGCTCGTGGGGGCGGCAGTCGCAGGGCTGGCCGGCGTGGTGCTCGGGGCGACCGGCTTGGCGCCCGGTGCGGCCGGGCCGAGCTCAAGGACGGGAGCGGGGCTGCCCGAGTGGCCGCCGTCGCCGTGGGACTCCTCCAGCTCGATCCAGCGGTCCACACGGCCGTCGCTGTAGGTCTGCAGCGTCTTGAACGCCAGCGACTTGGCCTCGGGCAGCTGCCGGATCACGACCTTGTAGGCGGCGTCCCGGCCGGCCTCGACGGCGGGGCCGGAGACGGCGTAGCCGCGGTCGGTGGGGGTCAGCTGCCAGCCTGCCGGGCCGCTCTTGTAGGCGACGTCGGAGGGCTTGATCCCTTCGGGGAGGACCACTTCCAGCTTGGTGATGCCGGCCGTCGGCGACTCGGATTCGGCGTTGAAGGACAGCTCGATGTTCTCGGCGAGCGCCCGGGGGTTCTCGGCCTCGACCTCGACGTGAGCGAAGGCGGAGGTGGTCATCGCGAGCGAGGCGGCGAGCGTCGCGGCGGTGACGAACGGGGCACGGGCCCGGAGAATGCGGTGCACGGTCTACTCCGTGGTGTGTGGGGTGTGCGGGCATGCCGGAGCACGCCCTCGGTCAGACGGTGACGAGCCGTCCGGCCGGTGGCCCCCGACGCACCACGACGTGGGCCAGCACCACCATGGACGGATACGCACGCGACCGCGACCGAGGTCGTACCTGGCGGATCGCGGGCGGAGGCCGCAGGAAGCGCGTTGGCGAGAGAAGCCGTACGAGGAGTTCGGTGACGGCGTCGGCCACGCGGTGCACGGCTGCTGCGACGGCACCACGCACGGCCGCGTCTGCGCACTGCATCAGCCACCCCACCAGCAGGGCCGCCACGAGGTGCACCACACTCATCGACATGCCGTGGTGTCCGGCGTGCCAGACGGCGTCGCTACCGTGCGACGCATGCGCATAGTGCGCGGCTGGACCGTCGACCCAGCCGAACCAGCAGTGGAGCAGCGCCTGCGCGCCCGCTGTCGCCGCCGTCGTGGCAGCCGGCGAAGCCGGGCGGCCTACGAGCCGGAGCGCGGCCAAGAAGAGGAGTGCCCCACCCAGCAGGCCGGCCGTCCAGGACGCCGTGTGCCCGGACGCCAGGTGATGTCCGGTAACAGCCAGGCCCGTACTGACACCGCTGAACAGTCCCGCGCGGACAACACGCCCCGGCACGTCGCCGTCCGGTTCCCCGCCGGGGCGACGCGCGGAGCGGGGGCAGCTCGTCCACGGCATAGCGGGCCCATCATGAACCACGCCGCCCACTCCGTACACAGCGCTCAGGAACTCACGACACGGTTCAGTGATCAGGCAGTCGGCCTACGGGCGGCAGTGCGCGGCGGTGAGACAGGGAGCACAGCCTTGCCCGGCGGGTAGCACCGAAGACCGCCGCGGTGCAGCCGGCTAGTCGCCTCCGCCATCCCCGCCTCCACCGTCGCCCCCGCCGGAGTCGCCCGAGTCGCCACCGTCCGAGCCCCAGCCGTCCCCGCCGCCGGGCTCGTTGTCGTCGCCGCCGCTGCCCAGGTTGCTGAACCACGAACGGTCCCAGTCCACGTCGGCCCCAACCGGCTCACCACCGTCCGCGTGGCGCCGCTGCGACCGGAACCGCGCCAGGCCCGTCGTGTCCCCGAGGCCGAACGCGACCGCGAAGACCTGCGCCATGACGGCGTCCAGCGGGTCCGTACCCTCGTAACGCACGGGGGCGAGCGGCAGCAGGATCGAACCCGGCTCGACCGCCGGCCGGCGCGGCGGCCGCGTCAACAGGGCGACGCGCTGTTCGTCCCGCAGCAGCCACGAACTCATCGTGGTGGACCGCCGCAACAGCCACCGCCGCCCCGCCAGGGTCACTTCGACGGAGCTCTTCGACTTGCGCAGCTTCTTCGTCAGCCTGAGGTCGGCGGCGACGTCGCCGACGGTCAGGCGCAGCCCCTTGGCCGGGTCGCCGGAGTCGCTGTGAAAGCCGTGCGGTGCCCGGATGCGCACGACCGGAGCCTGTGGTCCCCAGACGTCCACGCGTACCAGGCGCCGGTCCACCGCAACGGCGATCGGCCCGGCCGGCCCCGCCGCGTACCGCCGTGCGATCCACAACGGGACGCCTTCGGTCCAGGCTCGGCCGACCAGAGCGTTCACCCCCTCAGGCCCGCCGCTCAACCGCACGGCCAACTCCCCCAGCTCCCGTGCGAAGTCGGCGGCATGCCGCACTCTCACCGGCGCACTCGTGCCGGTGACGCGGGTCACCGGCACGATCCCGGGCCCCTGTGCCAGCCGCTCCAGCGGGCGCTCGGCCCCTCCGCCACCGAGCCAGTTCCCGCGCTGATAGGCCTCCGCCATGGCGCCCAGGTTCAACTCGCTCAGCGCCGTGACCCTGCCTCCCCTGCGCAGCTGTTCCTCGGTCAGCTCGACCGTCCGCGCCAGCGGATTCCACGATCGCTCGCCATAGAGCACCTGGCTCACCACAACCCCCGTATCTCTTACTTGCTGACCGCGAAACGCATCAGGGCGTGCTCGTCCCCCTGCTTGACCTTCCCCGTCGCATTGATCACTTCGAGCTTCCACGCGTCGCCGACGCGCATCGCCTTCGCCACCGCGCAGCCGTTGTCCTGGGTGAGCAGGCTCGGCCAGATGTCGGCGACCTGCTGCGAGCTACCGCCGGTCGCGTCGTAGACCTTGAAGCTGATGTTGCGGGCCTTCTGGAAGGAGCTGCCCTTCTTGTACGCGGCGGCGACGAACACGATCGCCGTGATGTTGGCCGGGATGCGGGCGAACTCGACGGTGACCGTCTCGTCGTCGCCGTCGCCGTGTCCGGTCTGGTTGTCGCCGCTGTGGACCAGCGCACCGTTGCCCATGGGGTCGAGCGAGTCGAGCCCCGCAAGGCGCACCGGGTCCCCGCCCTGCATCGCGACGGCGATCAGGTCGAGGTCGGTGCCGGTCTTGCGGCGCAGCTTGCCCAGCACTCCGCCGGAGCTGCCGGCGGTGGGGTCCCAGGACACGCCTATGGACAGATGGGTCACTCCGTCCAGGTCCGCCGGGCCGTCTTCCTTGGTCAACGTGATCATGCGCGTCATCCTTTGTCGAGGGTTCTACAACCGAGAGTGTGCCGGGGTGCCTGACGGTTCCTCGACGGGGGTGGGTCCAACGATTCTGGAGATGCGTGCGCCGCTCCCTGGACCCCGCCCATTCCCTTGACTCCACCTTGTCTGCTCTGCCCCCGGCCCACGACCGAGAGGGGCGACGGGTGACAACGAAACGCGCTGCACCGACCACCCCTTGCTTTACATCGTGCTGCGACGAACGGCAGGTCAGGGACAATGGGGAAGTGATCAAGAGTCTGCTGCATGAGCCTCTTCCCCGTGCACAGGGGATCCAGGATGATCAGTGGGAAGCAGTCAGCGATGACCGGAGCAACATCGCCTAGGAGTCACAGTCGGCCAACGGACCGTGAACGGAACCTTCACCGTCCGCATCGACGGAATCCGCGCGTGCGCGATTCACCCGGAGAGGTGGCCGGACCCCTACCGGGAAGGCGCAGTCCTGGAATTGTTCATCAACGCGGACGGCCAGGCGGATGCCTACGCTCCTGCCAGCGCAGATTGCGCAGCAGAACTGCTGCAACACCACTCCGTACCCGAGCGCGTCCTCACCGAACTCGCCAGCGTGCTGGCAGCAGCGTCCTGGTCACTGACGTTCCAGCAGAACCATGCAGAGATCATTGACGCCATGAAGACCGCGACGGCGAAGATGCCGAGCCAGGCAGCGGAGTGTTGGTCCAACATCATCATGGACCTTGAGGCCCGCGCTCCTTACGGGGATCGCTGAGGTGCCACGTGATGGACCCAAGAGGCCACCCGCCTTCGAGTGTCCGCACAGCACACTCCAAGGCATTGCAGTCGGTCGCCGACATTTGAACAGGAGCCCCTGTGATCAACGAAGCAGACGGCAACGATCCCTCCATAGATGCGGTTCCGACCGTCTACGGCAACACCATGTTCCGGTCGCGGCTCGAAGCCGACTGGGCGGCCACCCTCGACGTCAACGGCATCGCATGGCAGTACGAACCCGAGACCATCAGCCTTGAGCCCGGCGCCCTGTACCTCCCGGACTTCTGGCTGCCCGATCTCGGCACCTGGATCGAGGTCAAAGGTCCCGGGATACCGCGCACTGAGATGGTGTCCCGCCGCGTGGTGTAGCAGCGATCAAGGAATAGCCCCTGGTCGTGGGGCGGCCACCGCGCAACTCTCCGAGTAGAGACGCTCGTTGAGAGAGGTGACGCGATGGCCTTGTCCCAGCATGACTTACTCCGCCTCATGGAAGCACTGCGTACGGCGGACGGAATCGAGTTGGTGCGGGTCCTGGCCCAGCGGATCCTGCAGGAACTCATCGAAGCCGAGGCCACTGCCCACATCGGTGCGGAGCCCGGCGAGCACACCGAGAGCCGCACGACCTGGCGTAACGGGCACCGGGAGCGGCTGTTGACCACGCAGGCCGGCGACCTGGACCTGGCGATCCCCAAGGTCCGCACCGGGTCGTTCTTCCCGTCTCTGCTGGAGCGCCGGCGGCGCATCGACCAGGCCCTCTACGCCGTCATCATGGAGGCATACGTGCACGGCGTGTCCACCCGCAGCGTGGACGACCTGGTCAAAGCCCTGGGCGGGGACAGCGGGATCTCCAAGTCCGAGGTCTCCCGGATCTGCGGCGACCTCGACGCGGAACTGACCGTCTTCCGCACCCGGCCCCTGGATCACACCCGCTTCCCCTACATCTACCTCGACGCGACGTACTGCAAGGCCAGGGTCGAGCACCAGATCGTCTCCCAGGCTGTGGTCATCGCCACCGGCATCACCGAGGACGGCGGCCGCGAAGTCCTCGGTCTCATGGTCGGCGACAGCGAGACCGAGGTGTTCTGGAGCGAGTTCCTGCGCTCGCTCCGCTCCCGCGGCCTGAGCGGAGTCCGCCTGGTCATCGGCGACCACCACCTGGGCCTGGTCGCGGCCGTCCGCAAGGTCATGCTCGGCGCCGCCTACCAGCGATGCCGCGTTCACTTCCTGCGCAACGTCTTCTCGGTGATCCCGAAGGACTCCGGCGAGATGGTGGCCGCGACGATCCGCACGATCTTCGCCCAGCCCACCGCCGAGGCCGTCCGGTCCCAGCTCGACACCGTCGCCGACATGCTCGGACGGCAGTTCCCCAAGGTCAGGGACATGCTTCTGGAGGCCAAGACCGACCTGACCGCGTTCGCGGATTTCCCCGAGCGACATTGGAAGAAACTCCAGTCCACCAACCCCCTGGAGCGGGTCAACCGCGAGATCAAGCGCCGCGTCGACGTCGTCCAGATCTTCCCCAACCCCGACGCCCTCGAACGCCTCACCACCGCCGTCCTCATCGAGATGCACGACGAATGGATCGCCTTCCCCCGCAGCTACCTCCCCAAAGGCGGCATGGACTCGATCTACCCCCACCCAGAAGATCAACCCGGCGCCGTTACACCACTACAGGGGACATGACCCGCACTGAGAAGACGCAGGAGCTGGCTCGGACGCGTGCCTGCCGATGCGAGGGCACCTGCACCTGCCGATGGCCCGGCGGTGAGCTCGTCCTGCTGGGTAGGCCGGCCTTGCCCTCCCCCTGGACGGAGACCGGACATCGCCCCAGAAGGGGCTATGCCAACTGGGAAACACCCTTCGGTCCGTCGACTTACTTCGTGACCTGCCCCGGCTGCGCCCGGGCACAATGGAGCACGCTCCGACGGCCGTGGCGCTGCCGCGCCTGCCGCACCACGCTCGAAAAGGCGCAGCTGCACAGGCCCGTCGACCGGTTCGTCAGGTTCGTTGAAAGTACAGGTGGCGGGCTTTTCTCCCTGCCGGACCTGGGCGAGCCGTTCACCGATGCGGAGCTGGGACTCGACGAAGAGCACGACGAGGACATCCTGTAATCGGGCTCCTCGCGAGAACCCCGCCGCGAGGAGCTGTCCCAGCCGTTCAGCAAGGGTCCAGGCCGCCTCTCGGGCCGTGCGGCCCACGCCGACGAGGGCGGCTGCCGCCGGGCCCGTCCAGTCGTCGTAGCCGAGGAGCCGGATGCGGGGGTCGGTGGTGCACTCGGTGCCGTCGGTGGGGATGCGGCGGCCGGGGGTTCGGTGGGAGAGGGGTGGGATGCGGTCGCGTTCTCCCAGTCGCCCGACACAAGATGCATGCGCCAGACACCGGTCCCCAAGTTTGGTCCCCACACTCCGCGAGGTCGCAGCCGTCCGGTCAGGGCGAACCCTAGAAGTCCAGGCCAGGGTTGCAAGTAGTGGCGCGTTCCGGAGAGACCCGGCGAGGGGCTCTGCTCGAGGGCAGTAGGCGACGGTGTGCGCAAGGGTGGACTCGCCGATGCCGGGTCGGCCGGATGCGCTGCTACGGCGAGGGTGGACGAGGCCACCGACCTCCGCCCCACACGGCTCTGAGAGCCTCAGATCACGCCGCGCTGGGCTCGCGAACAGCAAGGGCACAGGACAGAGGCAGCACGTCTCACGCCCAGCCCGCGGGCGACCGGTGGCAGGACGCGACGGCTCGTAGTTCGTCGGCCACCGCTGCAATCCCTGCAGTCATGAGGGGGCGCACGGAGCTGGCTTCGCGTGCGTCCCTCCAAAAGCCGTCCTTCGGGGGCACGAAAGGCACAACGCTCAATCCGTGGGCTTCGAACGGCGCGGTGACCAGGTAACTCATGCCGCCGGTTCCACACAGGTAGCCGCGCCCACCGCTGACAGCTGTGAGGTCTGCGAGCCGTTGTGAGCGCTCCGCCCGAGCCGGCAGGCAACTGCTGCGCAGGATTCGCCCCCTCCATCCCAGCAGCCTGAGCAAGACCTTCGTGGATTCCTCGGCGACTGCGGCCACCCTCGCGGTGTCAAAACATTGAAGTACAGAGTCCAGCCCGTCTCGGAGTATCGGCCAATCCGGACTCCTCGAGTAGTACTGCGTCAGCATGTGGGTGGTGCGCCGACGAGCCAGCTGCGGGTCGACCACCACCGCGTCCCTGATGAGGGTGGACCGGCCGTCGGGTAGGTGGGCGGGAATCGAGAGCCACTGGAGCCGGGACGGACTGGACATGCTTCCGAGACGGGCGCGGTGCTGGAAGTCGCGGCGGGCGAACTGGACGTCGTCGAGGACGATCCAGCAGTCCGCCGCGAAGAGCTTCGCGAGGGTGCTCAGCCGGGGGAAGAGGTTGGGCTGGTGAATCGCTACCAATCCTCCCGGGGCTGTTTCACGCGCCGATGAGCCTGCTGGTGAAGCCGGCGTGGATGAGGTCTTCGTAAGCGGCATGCACGTTCTCCGGGACGTCCTGCTCGATCGCGAAGCCCTGCTTCGGATACTCGATGATGCGCTGGAGGTCGCCGACGAGCATGTCGATGACGAGCCTCTCGTCGCCGATGCTCTTCAAGTAGTCGTCGAACTCCATCGGTTCGGAGGCGCACAGCACTTCGGCCTCGGGCCACAGCTTGCGGGCGGTGGCGAAGGAGCGTCGCTCCATGTACGGCTTGGAGACGAGGAGCACCGACTTCGGGGTGAGGCCGGCGGAGGCGAGGAGCTCTCGGGACAGCTCGATGTTCTGACCCGTGTTGCCGGCGTTCGGTTCCACCAGGATCGCACTGTCGGGCACGCCGAGAGTGAGAGCGTGCTCGCAGAAGTGAACGGCTTCGCCGCGGGGGAAGACCTTCGCGGTGGTGGGGCTGTTGCCGCCGGTGAACACCAGGGTGGGGAACAGCCCAGCCCGATACAGCTCCGCGGAGAAGGCTGCGACGCCGAGGTCATGGCTGCCGAGGCCGATGGCGACGTCGACAGGGCGCAGGTCGTGACCCATTTGGTGGTAGTCCCAGACCAGCTTGGCATTGCGGATCTGCTCGTCGTTGATGGCCGGCTGGTTGTCGGTCACTCGTTCGTCTCCCTGGTCAACGTGGTGAAGGGCTGGCTGGCCCATCGGCCGTCCTCCGGATGTCCGTGATGCTGCGGAGCTGGTGGGTCAGGCCGTACTGGGCCGCCCGCTTGGCAGCGTCGTCGAGGACGCGTAACCCATCATCCAGGGTCGCGCGGTCGGACAGGAGGATGTGCCCGTACGCGGTGTCCAGCCGTACCCGCTGCATGGGCGCATCGGTGATGCCTGTACTGCGAGCCACGTCGATGAGGCGCAGGGCCGCGTCGAGATTGCCGGTTCCGCGGTGGGCCAGGGCGAGCTTCTGCTGCGCGACGGACCAGTCGTCCTGCTCGGCCAGGCCCTCGAACTCGCGAATGGCCTCCTCCATCACCCGGACCGCGTAGTCGTGGTTACCGTCCTTGCTGAGGGCGGTGCCCACCCACAGGCGCGCACGGGCGCGGTCTCGCGGGGATAACCGCTCGTCGATCGCAAGGTCCTCGTACTGCCGAGCCGCAGTGTCCAGCGCACCGGACATCTCGGTGACGACCGCCAGGGAGAGGTCGAGCTGCGCCACACGTCGCGGAATCGCCAACTCGGTGTAGAGCGAGCGGGCGTTGGCGTAGCACCGCTGGGCGGAGAGCGGGCCTACGACTGCCCCTTGGTCCCGCTTGAGATCGCCTTGAAGGGCGACGGAGCGGGCGAGAAGGTAGGTGCCTCGCTCGTCCAGCTCCGAGGGCCGGTAGCTCGACGACCACCGCCGTAGAAGATCGTCGGCGAACGCGAAGTTCTGGTGGGACAGTGCGATGACCGCGCGTTCGAGGTCGTCCGTCCAGGATTCGTACTCCCAGGCCCGAGGCCGGGGGATGGTGACGCGCGCCGTTTCGCCGGCGTCCCCTTCCCCTGGTCCTGCGGAGAGCTTCGCGAGCTCCGTCTCGAATCTCAGATGGGTTGCGGCATCGGACCGGGCCAGCGCGGTGTCGAGGATGGCCTGGCTCTCGGTGTTGGGCCGCCTCTTGTCCCGGTACTTCTCCCAGTTGCTGATGGTGTTGACCGCGATGCCCAGGTGCTCGGAGTAGCGGCGCACGCTCAGCCGAAGGGCCCTGCGCAGGGCAAGCGCCTCCAGGCCGGTCCATTCGTGAACGGTCGCCACGTGCCACTCCTTTCCGATGCCATCGAAGCACGTGGCGACCGCGCCGGGGGCGGTTGTGGGACAGAAGTGGGACAGACGTGGATTCCCCGATCGCAAGGTGGCGACCAGGCTCGGAGTGTCCCCCTTTCCCGATCCGATGGGTGGTCATGACCATGGAGCCCCTTACGGAACAGCGGAACGTCACGGGCCCGATCGTCTTCGGATTTCTGCGGCTCGTCGGGGTTTCCGCGAGCCGCCAGCAGGCGCTCGCCAAGACCATCACCGACTACTGCCGCCGCCACGAACTGACGCTGGGCGGTGTGTACATGGAGCGCTGCGCGGCGACGTCGGGCGCTTTCACGGGCATGCTCGACGCCGTCGCGGCCACTCGCCCGTACGGCATCGTCTTCCCCGCCCCGTCCCACTTGGGCCCCAGGGCCATAGCGGCTCACCGCCGGCAGCGGCTGCACGAAGCCGGCACGGAGATTCTGCTCGTACGAGGGGCCCGACCGCCGGTAGCAGACGAATCGGCCTCGACGCCGAACTCGGGGAGCACCACGTCATGAACTTCGACCGGGAACTTCTCCTGCTGGGCAGCCGCCGCATCGACGGTCTGGGCAGCATCCTTGACGCCCCGCAGCACCAGAAGTGCCTGACGTTCGCCGCCGACGACACGGCCCCGGGCACAGCACGCCGCTTCACCCGCGACGTTCTGACCGCCTGGGGTGCGGAGGACCTGCTGGACGACGTCGTGCTCATCGTCAGCGAGCTCGCGACGAACGCCGAGCGCCACGGCTGTCGTCTCGCGCACCACGACTGCGTTGAGGAAGCCAAGCATCGCCAGCACCGGGACGAGTTCACTCTGACGCTCGCCCTCCAGGCCGGCGTCGTGGGGATCGAGGTGGAGGACAACTCCCCGAAGCTGCCCGTCCCGCAGATCGCCTCCCCCTACGCGACTGGTGGACGTGGCCTGCTCCTGGTGTCCGCCGTGGCCGACGCCTGGACCGCATGTCCCAAGCAGGACGGAAACGGCAAGCGGGTGATCGCCTTCGTGAAACGCCCCAATACCTCCCTCACTCCCTGATCCCTTCACCGGAGTTACCTCATGTCCACCCTGCTCCTGCCCTCGCCTTTGCCTCCGAAGGCGCTGCTCCTCGACCTCGACGGCGTACTCCTCGACACCCGTCCGGTCATGGAGCGCGCATGGCAGCAAGTCCAGAACGAGCACGGTCTCGACGTACCGTTCGAAGAGTACGAGCGCCACCTCGGCCGGCCGTTCGCCGACATCATGGAGCGGCTCGGATTCACCGAGTCCGAGCGGTTTCACCGTACGTACGACGAGGCGTCGATCGCAGCCTCCCACCACGCCCTCGAGTTCGACGGCGCCGTGGAGGTCCTGCACGTCTTCGTCGCCGTCGGCTGGCGCCTCGGTGTCGTCACGTCCAAGCCCTTGGAGCGGGCGGCCCCGCTCCTGACCAACCTCGGTTGCCCGTTCTCCACGGTGCGCACACCGAACGGTGGTGGACGCGGCAAGCCCGCGCCGGACCCGGTCCTCCTCGCCCTGACTGACCTGGGCGTTGATCCCGCCGACGCCGTGTACGTGGGCGACATGGCGGTCGACCAGGAAGCCGCCCGCCGCGCCGGAGTCCCGTACGTCCACGCCGGCTGGGGATACGGCTGCCCGAGTTCCCCCTCCCCCGTGGTCGCCGAATCCCCGAAGGACCTACTGAGGCTCCTAGCCCCCGGCCCCTTCCTCGAAGGGAGCCTGTTGTGACCACGCCCCCTCGCCACGTCCACGGTCTGGTGCGAGCCGACACCAACGGACAGCCCGCGTGGGCACTGGTCGGTGATGGCGCGCTCGCGACTCTGGCGTCCGACCGGATCACGACCAGCGAGCTGGAGGCCCTGCCTCTGGACGCACAGGAGCACGAAGCGCTCGTCGAGCGTGTCATGGACGCACTCCAGTGGTACGGGGCCGATCTCAGGACGACACCAGGCGGGGCCGGGTGGCTGTATGTGCAGCACGTACCGGTCCGTCGCCTGGTGGCTCAAGTCGCACGCAGGCTGATGGCCCTCAGCGCCTGGGAGCCGTTCAGAGAGGCGCCCGGCCCGCTGAAGATCGCTCCCCACGAGGGACTCGTCGGGCTTCGCGAGAGCAGTTCCCGGGAGTACCGCGCCTACACCGTCACGTGGTCCGGCATCGCCTATCTGCTCGGGGCAACTGCGTTGTACAACCCCTTCCGTACGGCGCAGCTGAGCAACCTGAAACCGGTGCGCGTCGACACCCGGGTACCGAGCCCACCTCCGTCGGCGCTGCCACGCACCGGCGTCGTCGCGCTCTCGTGGTCGTCCCGCCATGCGGCCACTCTGCTCCCGGTGCTCGAAGACCTGACAGGTGGTGGCCGGACGAGTCTCCTCGTCGATCTCGCCACGGACCCGGCGCAACGCTGCGACACCCCAGCCGTCGAGGGCATCCGGCTCGTTACGCCTCCCCCTGGCCTCTTCGCCCTGTCCGGAGCCGTGGAGCACCTGCAGCTGTGGGACGACGAGCACGTCGTCCAGGTGAAGGAACACGTTGTCCGGCTCTCGCGTCTGGTCCGTCTCCTGGCCGTCTTGCTGGAGACGAGCGGGGGATGCACCCAGCCGTCGTGGCGCTCCGTGGTCCGTCTGGAGACGTGGCTGAGCGGTGTTCTGAAGGCCTCTCGTCCGCACACGCTGCTCGTCAGTAACGACACCAGCCCCGTCGGCGCGCTCACCGTCCACCTGGCCGACCGCACTGGCGTGAACACGGTCAATGTGCAGCACGGGGCCTGGACTGCGGAGTCGGTCGCATGGCCTGCGCTGCACAGCCGGGACATCGTCATCATGGGCGATCGAGACGCCCCGCTCGCCAAGACATGGGCGCGGCACCCGGACGCCGAGGTCCATGTGCTGGGGCAGCCCCGCTTCGACGTCCTCGCAGGCGTCGAGCGGAGTACCCAGAGGCGATACCTGGAAAAGCTGCTGGTCCCCGGAGACGGGCGGAGCCCCGACCGGATCATGGTCTGGGCCTGCCAACCCTTCGGTCCCGACCGGCTCAAGGCCCACGCCGACCTCCTCCTGGACGGGATGTGGAAGGCCGAGGGTGAATGGGGCCTGGTCATCGCCCCACACCCGGCGCAGAGCCCGAAGGTCTTCGCCTCGCTCATGCAGCGGGACGGAAGGCCGCTCGTGGCCGTCGCCGATCCGCAGGTAGGGGCACGGGGTTGTCTCGCCGGTGCCGACGTCGTGGCGAGCGCCTATTCGACGTGTGGCATCGAGGCCGCCCTCTTGGGCGTGCCGGTCCTGGAGATCGGCACCGCCGAAGAACGCACGCTCGGGCTTGCTACTCACGGCCTCGCGCGACGCTGCACCACCCCCGGGGACGTCGCCGACGCGCTCTCCACACTCCCCAAGGCACACACGGCTGCCGAACCCGCCTCGACGGACGCGGTGTGCCGCTGGGGCGGCGACAGCGCCGCCCTTGTCGCGCAACTCATCGTCAGCCGCACATCTGGCAACCCGCTCGAACACCTCCGAAACGAAGGAGTCTCCGCCCGATGACTTCCCTGACCGCCGACAGCATCGCCGAGCTCTTCGTCGGTGCCGTCACCCTGGCCAAGTCCGGCGAGAGCGTCAGCCCGCGCGGCATGGCGACTCGTGAGGTCCTCGACGTCCACATGCGGCTCACCCGTCCGCGGGCCCGCCTGCTGCACGCGCCGCCGAGCAGGATCCTGAACCCCGCGTTCGCAGTGGCCGAGACCGTCTGGATCCTCTCCGGCTCGGACGAGCCCTGGATCTTCGACTACAACGCGAAGCTCCGGCAGTACGCCGACGACGGAGTACTGCGCGGCGCCTACGGACCGCGGATGCGGAAGTGGGCGGGCACCGTGGACCAGCTGGCCCGCGTCGTGGCGATCCTCAAGCAGGACCCGGACTCCCGTCGAGCCCTCATCCAGCTCTACGACCCGGCCCGGGACGCCGCCGGCCACAAGGACGTTCCCTGCACACTCGGCTTCCGCTTCTACCTGCGTGACGGTCACCTGCACATGTCGACGACGATGCGCGGCCAGGACGTGTGGATCGGCTTGCCGTACGACCTGTTCTTCTACACGGTCCTGCACGAGTTGGTGGCCGGCTGGATCGGCGCCGAGCTGGGCGACTTCCACCACCACGTCGGCTCCCTGCACATCTACGAGAACCACCTCGTCCAGGCGGATGAGTTGACCTCGATCGTCGCGAGTGTCGACATGCCGGACCTCACCACCCCGTGGGAGGGATTCGACGCCCTCCTCCATCAGGTCAAGATGGGGGACGTGACCGGGCACGCCGGCTGGGACGGCATGTCCGAGACCCTGCGCAGCTACCAGATCTGGAAGGGTGGTCGGCGGGAGCACGCGACGGCCCTGGCCGGCAAGATCGACGGGCCCCTCGGCCAGGCCGTGATCGCCTGGTACGACGAGCTGAACCGTCGCTCCACCTCCTCACCCGCGCATGCGTCGGCTGGTGCACGGTGACGGCGGCCGTGGACCAGACACCCTCGGTCATCCTCGGCCTGTGCTCGTACACCCACGACTCCGCCGCCGCGCTGCTCGTCGACGGGCAGCTCGTCGGCTTCGTCGAGGAGGAGCGGCTGTCACAGAAGAAGCACACCAAGGACTACCCGCGCCACGCCGTCGAGTGGCTGCTCGGCGAGACCGGGCTGTCCGCCACCGACGTCGACGCCGTGGCCTACAACTTTCAGCCCGCCCGCTACCTGCTCGAATCCCCGGCCGCGCTGCGTCTGGCGCTGTCACCGACCACACGTGACCGGGCGGTGCCGCGAGCCCGTGGCTTCGCCAAGGTGTCGATGCGCACCCAGCTCCGTGTCCGCGACATCGGCCGGCGGTTCCCCGCCGCACGCGTCTCCCCCGTCCTGCATCACAGGGCTCATCAGCTGACGGCTTTCGCGGCCTCCGGGTGGAACGAGTCCGCCGTGCTCGTGGTGGACAGCCTCGGCGAGCGGCAGACGACAACCATCGCCCGAGGGCACGACGCGCTCCGTCCACGCACTCGCACCTTGGAGGCGATCAACGATCCCGCCTCACTCGGGTACGTATACGGCGCTGTCACCGAGCACCTGGGATGGCGTCGTGGTGACGAGGAGGGCACCGTGATGGCGCTCGCCGCGCTCGGTGACCCCGGGCGATTCCGGAAACTCTTCGCCCGCGCTGTCCGCATCACCCCCACGGGCTTCGTCGTCGACCCGCTCTACTTTCCCCCGCGGGTGCTGACTTCGGGCTATCCGAGGACGACTCGCCGGTTCATCGACGAGACGTGCCCCGAACGCCACCCGAGCGAGCCGCTGAGCGACGTGCACCGGGACCTGGCCGCAGCCCTCCAAGAGCGCACGGAGCAGGTGATGCTGCATCTCGCTCGCCGAGCGCGGACCATCACCGGCTCCCGACGTCTGTGCGTCGGAGGCGGCGTCGCCACGAACTGCGTGAGCATCGGCCGCATCATCGAGGCCGGCGTGTTCGACGAAGTCTTCGTGCCGCCCGCCCCTGGCGATGCCGGCACCGCGATCGGCGCCGCCATCGCCGTACACCACGACAGTCGCGCCCCACAGCCCGTGTCCGGCGTCACCCGGGCCTGCTACCTCGGCCCGTCCTTCCAGGACACGCCCCTCGACCTCACGCCATGGCCAGGCCTTCAGGAGAAGGCCCTCGGTGCCGAGGCCGTCGAGTTCCTCGCCGAGCAGCTCGCCAACGGTCTGATCGTCGGGCTCTTCCAGGGCCGCGTCGAGGCCGGCCCCCGTGCCCTCGGCAACCGCTCGATCCTCGCCTCCCCTCGGGAGCCGGGCGTCATCAAGCGACTGAACGACTCCGTGAAGTTCCGGGAGCCGTTCCGTCCCTTCGCCCCGATGGTGCTCGCCGAGCGTGCTTCGGAGTTCTTCACCCTCGGCCAGGAGGCGCCGTACATGTCGATGGCCTCCGGCGTGACCGACAAGGCGCGCGAATTGGTGCCGGCCATCGTGCACGCCAACGGCACCTCCCGTCTCCAGACCGTCACTCGCTCGCAGAACCCGTTCATGCACGAGGTCCTCAGCGCCTTCGCCAGGCGCACGGGGGTTCCGGTACTGATCAACACCTCGCTCAACGTCAAGGGCAAGCCGATCTGCGGGACACCGGAGATGACGCTCAACTGCCTGGCCAACTCGGGGTTGGACGCCCTGCTGCTGGAAGGACGGTGGATCACCAAGTGAGGATCGGATACAGCTTCTGGGGCTTCCTCGGCAACGGGATCACCGACACACCGGACGGGGGCCGCAGCCACCGCCGCCCCTTGATCGACGCCCTCCTCGACCGCGGCCACGAGATCGTCTTCCTCCAGGCCAACCGCGACCTGATCGAGGCCGGCGACGACCTGGGCAATGCCTACACCTTCCACAGCGGCAGCCCGGACATCGACGCTCTGTTCCTGGAGTGGCGCTGGGCGATCGACGGACGCAACACCACACCGTGCGGCGCCGAAGGCCACACGTGCGACCTGCATCGCCAGGCCGAACTGGTCACCCGTTACACCGTGCGCAGGAAGACGCCGACCGCGATCTGGGACAAGGACCGCAAGCTCCGGGGCGAAAGCGTGTGGCGGCGCGTCCCCCATGTCACCATCTGCGAGGCCGCCCTCGAACCGACGCCTGGGGCGCAGCGCCTGCTCTTCCCCGTCGACGACCGTCTGCTCGCCGAGGCCGATCCGGTCGCGCTCGCCGAGAGGCCTCGTGACCTCGTCCTCGGGTACGTCGGCAACCAGTACCACCGTGACGAGCACTTCGACCGCTTCTTCGCACCGGCCGCGGCGTGCTTCGACCATCTGGTCGGAGGCAAGTGGACCAAGTCCGGCCGCTGGCCGCACGTCCGGTTCCTCGGCAGGCTCCCCTTCGAGGCGGTCCATGGCATTTATGGCAGGTCGCTGGCGACCATCCTCATGCTGCCCGAGACGTACGCGGCCGTCGGGCAGATGACGCAGCGGATCTTCGAGGCCGTGCTCGCCGGCTGCCTTCCACTCGCCCCTGCCGACATCGTGCATGCCGACCACTTCGTGCCCGAGGAGCTGATCGTCAGCACCGGCAGCGAAGTGATCGAGCGGCTGACCCATCTCCAGCGGATCGCCGGCACCCAGCAGCACGCGGACTTGATCGCGTCCTGTCTGGACCGTCTGGACCTGTTCCGGCTGAGCCGACAGGTCGACGTGCTGGAAGCCGTCCTGGACGCGGCCGCCGACCCCCTCGCGATCGAACGCGGGGCGGCCTGATGCAGCTGAGCAGCCAGGCCACCGTGTCTGGACCATCCGAACGTGCCCAGGTGTCCGGTCCGACCCGGCGTCCGAGCACCTCTACGCTGGAGCATCATGAAGAAGGTCGCCATCGTCGGCTGCGGAGGCAGCGGCAAGTCGTATCTGGCGCGGGAGCTGGGCAGGATTATCGACGCCCCGGTGACGCACCTGGACGCCGCGTTCTACGACGACGAGTGGAACGAGCTGCCCATGGAGAAGTTCGCCGACCTGCAGCGGGAGCTGGTCGCGCAGCCGAGGTGGGTGATAGACGGGAACTACAACTCGACCCTGCAGACCCGACTCGAAGCCTGCGACACCGTGGTCCTGATGGACGTCTCGACCGTGGCCGCACTGTACGGGATCTTCTCCCGGCAGATCCGGCACGGGGCCGGGCACAAGGGCAACGGGGTGCACAACCGCATCCACTGGGGCGTGGTCAAGTACGTGGCGACGTACCGCCGCAAGATGCGCCCGCGGGTCATGGCCAAGATCGAGCAATTCGCCTCAGGTCGTGCCGAGGTGGTGCTGCTGTCCAGCCGACGGCAGACGCGCCGCTGGCTGCGCAGGGTCGCCGCCGAGCACCGTTGATCCTCCCGCGCCCCCGAGAGGAGGGCGCGGCATGAGCGGCACCAACCCCTTCCTCGACCCGACACGCCAGGCGGAGCTGTACGGGCACGCCTCTCGGCTGGCCGGCCGCTCCAACGCCTTGATGCGAGCGAAGACCGCCGGACGCCCCGTACCGGAGACGATCGTCGGGCTCGTGCGTGCCCATCACGAACGGCCGGCCCGTCTCGGCCTGGCCCTGGACCTCGGCTGCGGTCGCGGCACGAGCAGCCTGATCCTCGCCGAGGGGCTTCGGCCCCGGCGCGTCGTCGGCCTCGATGCCGCGCCCGCCCTGGTCGAACAGGCCCGCCGGCGCGCCCGGCGGCTGCCCGACCTCCTGGTGAACTTCCACCAGGGCGACTTCCACCGTCTCCCCGTGACCACCGGGGTGTGCGATGTCGTCGTCGCCGCGTTCTGTCTGTACCACTCATCCAATCCGCTGACCGTAGTTGCGGAGATCGGTCGCGCGCTGGCTCCTGGCGGTCTGGCCGTGCTCGTCACGAAAGGGATCGACAGCTATCGGGAGATGGACCAGCTCGTCTCTGCCGCCGGCCTCGACCCACGAGCCGAACAGCACGAGAGCCTGTACATCTCGGCGCACAGCGGCAATCTCGCCGACCTGGCCAGTGCGTCGCTCGACGTCCTCGCCGTGGAGCACGAAGAGCACAGGTTCACCTTCGACGGCCACGACCACGTGGCCGAGTACCTGGCCACCAACCCGAAGTACGACCTCGCCCCCGGTCTGTACGGCAATCCGAGCGCGCTCGCCGCAAGCCTGCACCAGTCCCTTCCGGACAGTCCGCTCACCACTACGTCCCTCGTCACGTTCGTCGTGGCTCGGTCGCAGGGAGGCAGGCTGTGAGACCCCGGCATTTCATCAAACGGTACGAGACCGCTGCCCAGGTGGCTTCGGCGGCCCGTCACCACGCCTGGCTCGCCGAGCACGCGCGGCCGCTGCGGCTTCCGGCACTGACCATGGTCGGTCCGACGAGTCTGACGTACGAGTGGATCGACGGCCGCCCGGCCCGGCCAGAGGACCTGCTGCCCCTGGCCGGGCTGCTGGGCGACGCCCACGGAGCAGCCTGGGCCACCGACCTCCGGCCGGCGCCTCTGAACACGCCGCACCGCTTCCGGGACGGCATCGCCTTCGGCGACTACATCGGTCCCCGGCAGTCTGCCCTCCGAAGAAGACTGGAACAGGGGTACCTGCCGGACCGGGTTGCCCTCCACGCGATGCTGACGCTGCTGGAGAAGACCGCCGAGGGGCCGGCCGCCTTCTACAAGGACAGCAACCCACGGAACTTCATCATCACCGAGGTCGGCGACATCTACGTGGTCGATACCGACGACCTGACGCTCGCGCCGATGGGGTACGACCTGGCGAAGCTGATCGCGACGTTGGTCCTGACGTACGGCCCTCTGCCTGCCCCAGTCATCGACTGCACCCTGCGCGCCTACAACGAGGCCGCTGAGCGCCACGACCCCCGGCTCGGCAGCACGGATCGCGAGCGGCTCGTCGACTTCCTGGCCCTGCACGCCGTCCTCACTGCTCCGTACGCCGGGCGCAACGGCTACCGCGACAGCTGGCCGTCCCGCCCCTGTCCCCGAGGTTCCGCATGATCACCACCGAACTCGTCTTCGTCCGCCATGGCGAGGCTCAGTGCAACGTCGACGGCCTGGTCGGCGGCCCACGCACCTGCACCGGGCTGACCAACCGCGGGTACGCCCAGGTCGAGCAGGTCTCACTCCGCCTCGCCGCCGAGCACCGCGCCAAGCCGTTTGACGCGCTGTACGCCGGACCGCGCATCCGCCTGCGCCAGACCGGCGAGATCATCAGCCAGGCCGTCAGGATCCCCCTGTCCGTGGACTACCGTCTCGACGGTCCCGTCCACGGCGCCGCCGACGGGCAGTCCTGGACAGAGGTGAAGACCGCCGCCGATGGCGGGCCGCACGCCCACCCCGACAGGCCCTGGGCCGCTGGATCCGATACGTGGAACGGCTACCTCGGACGGGCCGGGCGCTTCCTGCAGGAACTCATCGACCGACACGAGGGCGAACGCGTCCTGTTCGCCGCGCACGGCGAGACCGTGATCGTCGCCCACACACTGCTCCTGGGGATCGCGCTCGGTTCCCCGGCAGGATTCACCGTCTCCCACGGCTCCATCACCCGTTGGCAGCACCACCTGAATCGCCTCGGACAGAGAAGGTGGATGCTCGATCGCCACAATGACACCGAGCACCTGGCCGCCTTAGGTCAGGAGGCTGCGTCGTGATCACGCTGTCCGACGACCCTCGACTGAGCCTGGCGCGGGGCGCGCTGGGAGCGGTCCGGATCGTGCACGATCCGATGCTCCCGCCTCGTGTCCTGCGTCTGGTCAGCCGTGACGGCAACGAGTTCTTCGCCAAGCAGCACAGCGATCGCGACCGGTACATCCGGGAGCTCCACGCCTATCTCGCCTGGGGATCCCACCTGATCGGCCACGTCCCTCGTGTGGCGGGCCGACAGGACCGGACGTGCACGCTGCTGCTCACCGCTGTTCCCGGCGTGCGGGCGGACACGGTCGCACCGGGGTCGCCCGAGGAGGAGCAGGCCCATTGCGAGGCCGGTCGCGTGCTGGGCAAGCTGCACCACGCCACCTCGGTACCGCGCACCGGTGCCGTCGGCACGGAACTCACCCAGCGGCTGCGCGCCTGGACCGCTCGCGCTGACGAGGCCGGCCTCGTCACCACGGCCGAGCACGAACGCCTCAGCCACCACGCGGAGATTCTGGCGAACACGCTCATGGACAGCGCCGTGTGCCACCTCGACTACCAGCCACGGAACTGGCTCCTCGGCGACGCCTTCGGGCTGTGCGACTTCGAGCACATGCGCCGCGACGCCCGCATCCGCGACTTCGCCCGGCTCGAGTTCCGCCGCTGGCAGGCCGCCCCCAACCTCCGCACGGCCTTCTTCGCCGGATACGGAAAGCCGTTGAACGACACCGAACAGCGGCTGCTGGACTCCTTCGGCGCCATCGAGGCGGTCACCGCACTCGTCCGCGGACACGAGCAGGACGACCTCGCCCTCAGCACCCACGGCCGCACCGTTCTGGCCCGCCTCCCCTGAACCACCACTCCCCCGATTCCTGGAGACCCTCCGTGTCACAGCTCCCGCCCCACCTGACCAACGCCGTACCCCGTCGAGCGGTAGTGACCGGCGCCGCCGGCTTCATCGGCTCCCACCTGGCGCACGCCCTCGTCCAGGCTGGCACCGTCGTCGTCGGCGTCGACCGGCGCGACCCGGCCACCGACCCCACGGCCGCGACCAACCTCGCCGCCCTGCAGGGCCTCCCCGGCTACATGCACGTCACCGGGGACCTCCTCAGCTGCGCGATCGAGCCGATGCTCGTCGACGCGAACGCCGTCTTCCACCTGGCGGGCATCCCCGGGGTACGCCCCTCCTGGGGACCGAAGTTCAGCGACTACGTCGCCTCCAACGTCCTCGCCACCCACCGCGTCATGGACGCTGCCACCCGGATGGGAGTACCCCGGCTCGTGGTGGCCTCGTCCTCCAGCGTCTACGGCCCCACCGACGGCGGTGCGAGCGTCGAGACCGACCGGCCCCGGCCGGCCTCCCCGTACGCGGTCACGAAACTCGCAGAGGAGCAGCTCTGCCTCGCGCACGCGACTCAAGCCCACTGCCCCACCAGCGTCGTCGTCCTGCGGTACTTCACCGTCTACGGCCCCCGACAGCGCCCCGACATGTTCACGCACCGCGCCCTCAAGGCCGCCCTCACCGGCCAGCCGCTGCGCCTGTACGGGGACGGCCACCAGCGCCGGGACTTCACGTACATCGACGACGCGGTCACCGCCACCATCGCCGCGGCCACCATTCCGACGGCCAACGGGGTGATCAACGTGGGAGGCGGCTCAAGCGCTTCCCTGCTCGACGTGATCAGCATCGCGAACAGCCTCACCGGGCGCGAGATCCAGGTTCACCAGGAGCACCCGCGCAACGGGGACGTCCTCACCACCCGCGCCAACCCCGGTCGCGCACACGAGGTCCTGGGCTGGCAGCCCCATATCGACCTCCACAGCGGCATGCGTGCCCAGATGCAGGCGTTGGCCGCCGAGGCCGCCGCGTACGGTCGCGCTGCATAACCGGCGGGAGACGAGGAGGAGTTGCAGTGGAGAATCCTGAGAAGGCGCGACTGGACGCGTTCTTCCAGCAGATCACGACAAGGTTCCCCGCCGACGGCGCCGTTACCACTCGCCTGCTGCCTGAGCGGCCGGCGTTCCTCCGTGCGATGGCCGCGACGTCCACGGTCGCCTCTGTCCTGCCCAAGCCCAGGTCCGTCGACCAGCCCATGCTGGAGCAGGTCCACCAGCACGTGCACTTCCGCTGGTCCTTCCGCCTCCGGGCCCAAGGCGAGGTCATGCTCCAGGCCGAAGAGGTCAACGGGTACGAGTGGCGGTCCGTCGAGGATGCCGCCTCTCCTACCGTCCGAGCCCAGCTGGCCCTCCTCCCCGTCCCCATCCGTTCCTGACGCACATCGACAGGAGTACGCCGTGGCCGCCACCACCGCCGCACCACCGAGCACCGTGCCCCGCCACCACATCGCCGTCATCCCCTGCCGCTGGGGAGCTTCCCGCTTTCCTGGGAAGCCCCTAGCACAGCTCGGGGACAAGCCGCTGCTGTGGCACGTCCACCAGCGCTGCCTGGAGGCGAAGCGCCTCGACGGCGTGGTCGTCGCCACCGACGACGAACGCATCGAGGCGGCGTGCAAGGAGCTGGGCATCGACTGCGTGCGCACCGGAGAACACCTCACCGGCACCGACCGCGTCGCGGAGTGTGCGGATCGCCTTCCCGCCAGCGCGTACGTGAACGTCCAGGGCGACGAGCCGTTCATCTCGCCCGACGCGATCGACGCCGTCTCAGAAGCCCTGGCCCACCTGGCGCCCGGAACGCTCGCGGTGAACGCGTACACGGAGCTGGACGACGTCGGGGCCGTCCTGGACCACAACGTCGTCAAGGTCGTCGTCGACGCGGAGAGCAAAGCCCTGATGTTCTCCCGCCAGCCGATTCCGTACCCGCGCGGGGACCGGCCGAAATACCTGCGGCAGCTCGGGCTGTACGGCTTCACCGGAGCGGCCCTCAGCTTGTTCCGGCGCCTCCCGCAGGGGCCTCTGGAGCGTACAGAGAGCGTGGAAATGCTGCGCTTCGTCGAGCACGGCCACGGTGTACGGATGCTCGGCGTCGAGGACGAAGGAATAGCAGTCGACACCCCTGAAGACCTCGCGAGGGCCAGCATGCTTCTTCGCTCTGATCTGAGCCGAAGGCTGCCAGAACGGCCCTTCACCGCTTGAGGCGGCATAAACGGCTTTGCAGCCACCTCAGCGTGTAGTGCGCCAGAGGTCACCCACGACCGAGGCAGGCCCGAAGCCGCACCAGCCACGAAAGGGGCGATGGCCGGCCCCTTGTCGGGGCCGGCCATCGCAGGCGACAGTCCGAGGTCTCTCGCCCAATCAGATCTCGTCGGTCGGGTCCCAGACGTACGGGAGGGTGTTGTCTTCCTCGTACAGGTCGCGCCACACGGCCCTGAGGTTCTTTGCGCGGTGCTCGGTCTGCCGGATGAGCTCCTGGATTCGGGCCACGGCTTCCTTCGGCTCGGCGGGCAGGATCGCGCGGGTGAGGAGCTGCATCTCCTTGCGGGCCTCGTCGATGACGGTGGCCTGGGGGACCTTGACGGCCAGGGTGTAGGCCGCGACGACGTTCACACCCCATTGGCCGTCGGCTTCCTTTACGGCCCAGATCACCGACTGTGCCGACGGCGACAGGGTGAGCCGGCAGTTGGGGCCCATCATCCTACTGAGCACCGGCAGGTCGATACGGTCCTCGCCCGCCATGGCCGCCGCGTCCTCGGCGGTCGGGACCGAGAGCCTCCCGGTGATGGCGCGCGCGATACGACGGGTCTCCGCCGCCGATGGCTGCGCGTCGTCCAGCCTGTTCGGAAGCGTCTCGGTCGCCTCTCCGAGGCCGCCGTCCGCGTCGGCACGGTCATCGCCCTCATCACCCCTGGTCCCCCACGAAAGCACGACCAGTTTCCAGTCGGGCAGCGCCGCAGGGGACAGGACATGGCTGACGACATCGACCGAATCCCAGTTGAGGGCCGGGACGGTCATGCGGAAGGCATAACCGTCCAGGTTCTCGGTGACCTCGTTGCACGTGTCCCAGATGCGTCCGACGTCGGGTCCTTGCAGACCTCGCCGATCAGCTCCATGAGCTCGGCGCTGTCCTCACGACCGGCCAGCGCGAACTTCAGCAGGCTCACGTAGGTGGCAGCGTGCCGTTCCCAGTCGTGGTACTGGGAACGGGCCTCGCAGACGGTCAGGGACCAGCGCATGAGGTTGGCGCCCGGTTCCAGTACCCAGGGCCACCACTCGGCGGTGGCGGCGTTGTACGCGACGATGTTCCAGTTCGCATCGCAGAGGAAGGTGGGGCTGGGCATCTGCTTGTCGATCAGCAGCCGCAGGCCGCTGCGGACACGGGCGTCGACGGTTCCGGCGGCGGTCGTGGGACCCAGGCCGTTGTACAGCAGCAGCGCGATGAACTCGTCGCGGTCGAGCTGCAGCAGGTCGGCGAGGTCCTCGCACTGCTTGCGGTCGAGCCGGTGCCTGCCGGCACCGCGCTCCAGGTCGCGGTACCACCGTTCGGAGCGGTCGATCGCCTTCGCGCACTCACCCTGGGTCACCCGGCGGCCCCTGCGCTCACCGGCCGCCTTGCGCCAGGAGCGCAGCTGGCCGGCGAATCCCATGACCTGGCCAGCGTGCGGAATCTCGCAGTGCTCCTGGGCCGGCCGACCAGGCCCCGTGGCCATGGCCTCGCCTTCAGCAGCCCCATTATCTGAGGCTGTGCCCGCCCACTCATTGTCCCCGTCGTCTGCGGGGAAGGGCATTGTGGCGCCCATCCACTTCTCCTCGATCATGATTTCCCCTCCGGCGGAGGGCGGATCCCCGAGACGAGGCAACAAAAAGGAGGGCTGCCACGCTCCGCGCAGCGACCCTCCCCTTGACCTCCATTCCAGGATACGAGATAGATTGTCGATCTTGGAATCAGCGACAGACGTGACAGACGCCACACCTTCCCACTCTTGCGCAGGAACTGGGTCGAGGCGATATGCCGACGTTCGGGAACGAATCAGACAGAAAACCGGCAGGAATTTGCCGGTTTCAAAACCGGCAAATTCTTGCCGGTTTTTTCTTTCAGGCCGACAGCACCACACGAGCGCCCATCCGCCTCCACGGGGAACCGCTCTGCTTCCTGACCCATCCCGCTTTCTCCGCTAGGGAGTTAACTCGCGAAGCCCCTCCTCGACTGTCGTGGCGCGGTGGGTTTCTACGCGCGTAAAGCCGACTTGAGACGCCGTTGACGGCGTTTCCGGAGCGGGCTTAAATCCTGGTCACCAGCAGGTCAGCGACGTGATCGCGTCGCATTGGGCAGGGGGAAGATCATTAATCCCGACATCGTGCGGCTCGGAGAGTCGCTTGCGCGCGGCCACGAAATGGACAACGCCACCCTCTCGGCAGCGACACAGGTTGTAACAGGAATCAGAGCTATGTATGGACTTGCCGACCGGGTCTGCGTATGTTCGTCGTCCTCTCGGGTGATCATGCCCGAATCGCGACGAGCGAGGAGAACGTAAGAACCCGACAGGTCTGAAGGCCCCGAAAAAGCGGCGGCGCCCGAGAGCGGCAACTCTCGGACGCCGGACGCCTCAACAGATCACCCGCCCGGGCCAGGGCCCGCGATGGAGATCACATTCACCCGCACCGTCCTTCCCACGGGACCAACCGGTGCGGCTTCACTGAACAGGAGAGTGTCGTATGACCGCCGCTCTGCGCAAGTGGCCGGGGGATTCGGCCCGCGCGGCAAGTCCCATTCGCCGCCTCCCTACGAGAGGTGCTGCCTGATGGCGCGGATCCGGACGATCAAACCCGAGGCATTCGAAAGCGAAGATCTCGCCTCGGTCGACGTCACCGCGATGGTGACCTTCTTCGGCCTGCTCACCCAGGCCGACGACTCTGGCCGCTTCCGCGACCACCCCGCGATCATCGCCGGACGCTTGTGGGCCCTGCGCGCCGAACACACGCCGGCCAACGTCGCCGTCGACCTGGAGCAGCTGGCGGGTGCCGGCCTGATCTGCCGCTACACCGGCTGTGACGGCAACTCCTACCTGCACATCGCGACGTGGGAGAAGCACCAGAAGATCGACCGCCCCTCCGCCTCGCGTCGCCCGCGGTGCCCGGTCCACCAGAGTCACCAGAAGTGCGGCGGCTGTTCCCAGGACTCCTGCCCGGCGGCCGAGCAGACCCGCACCGCGCGGCCCACGGCCCCGGACGTGACCCAGACGGTGCACCCTCGCCGAGCCCTCGAAAGCCCGGAATCGCCCGCCGCGGGAGAGCCGGACACGGACTCGCACGCCATGGCGGGCAGCCGGACCGTGCGGGTGAGCAGTGAGGGGCCCCTCGTCGGGGCCCCCTCCCAGGTGCCCGACAAATTCGCAGGTCAGACGGCATTCGCCGAAGATTCGATGCATCCTCGCGAGGGCTCGGCGTCTGGATCTAGGATCTTGGATCCTGGATCTTCCCCTAAGGGGGGCACGGCCCCCGCCCCGTCCAACGCTGCGCCGGGCACTTCGACGAAGGCGCTGGTGGCCGAGTACGTGCGTGGCTGCGCCCACCGCCCGCCGAAGGACGTCGTGGCGCTCGTCGGCCGGCAGGTGAAGGGCCTGCTGGAGGAGGGCTTCGACCCGGACGTGATCCGCCCCGCCCTGGGCCAGCTGCGGATCAAGGGTCTGCACGCGACGGTCCTGCCGAGCCTGGTCAACGAGGCGCTGAACGCCTCGCGGTCGCCGTCCGCAGTCGGCGCCTCCGGCGCGGGCCCCTGGGGCGCCTCCGGATACGTGCCCTACCTCGACCCCGCTGCCGAGCCGAGTGGATTCGGAGGCCAACTGTGACCCGCTACCAGCTCGCCGACCCCCAGCCCGCCGTACCCGAGCGACTGCGGGCCCGCCTGGAGGCGAAGCTCGCCGAGCGCGGCATCGACCCGTCGGCCACGCTCCCGGACACCCCGGAGCCGATCCCGGCCCTGGAGGCCGCGCAGCAGCGCATCCCGGTCGACTACCGCAACGCGCTGGTGGAGCACCCCGATGTCGCCGCCTGGGTGCGGAAGGTCGCCGACGGCGCGGTCGCCGCGAACTCCGGCGGGCTCAACCCGCAGTACGGGTCTCTCGGCCGCCGGCGGATCCAGCATGGACCGTCTCTGCTGCTGTGGGGGAACCTCGGGACCGGCAAGACCCACCAGGCGTACGCCTCCATCCGGGCGCTGACCGCCTCCGGGTGCGGGGTGGCCTGGCACGCCACGACCGCCGCCGACCTGTTCGGCGACACCCGCCCGCAGTCCGGTGTGGACCTGGAGCACCAGCTCCGGCGGATCGTCCGGGTCCCGCTGCTGCTCCTGGACGACCTCGGAGCTGCGAAGACGTCGGCATGGACCGAGGAGATCCTCTTCCGGCTGGTGAACTGGCGCTGCCAGAACAAGCTTCCGACGATCTTCACCACCAACCTGCCGCCGGTCCGCGAGCTCGCCGACTCCCCCCGCCAGCCGGTCCTGCGCGACCTGGTCGGCGACCGGGTACTGAGCCGCCTGTCCGGCATGTGCACACCGGTGGTCCGCTTCACCGGCCCCGACCGCCGCTTCCAGCGCTGACACGCGGCCCCTCCTCTCCTCGGCCCGCCGCCGCAGCCGGGCCCATCCCTCCGCCCCGCCCTTCCGCCGTCCGAACGGCGTCGAAGCGGCCCGGGGCGTACCCGAAAGACACCCTGATGCGCTACATCACGACCACCACCGGCCCTCAGCCGGCCGTCCGCTCGGTCTCGGACCACAGCTGGCACGCCCGCGCCGCCTGCTACGGCGTCAAGCCCAAGGAGGCCGACCGGCTGTTCTTCCACGGCCCCCGCAACACCCGCGACCGGCGGCAGGCCAGGCAGGTGTGTGCCGCCTGCCCCGTGCGGCTCGACTGCCTCAACTGGGCCCTGGAGAACAAGGAGGACGTGGGGATGTGGGGCGGTCTGACCCCGAAGGAGCGGGCCAAGTGGCGTACCAAGCTCGACGACCGCCTCGATTACGGCCGGGTTCGCGAAGCGGTCAACGGGCGTGACGTCCACCTCAGCAGCCTCGAGCGCAAGGCCATCATCAGCTACGCCTGCGCCAGGGGCTGGAGGGCCAGCCGCCTCGCCCACGTCCTCGGGGTGAGCGTCGACTGGGCACGTGACCAGATGCGCGAGGAGTCGGAAGCGATCGACGACCGCATCCGGCACACCGTGCACTCCGCCCCCGCCCCGGTCCCGACCGCCACGGCCCGCGAGGCCGACGAGAACGCTGAGGAGCCGCTGACGAGCGGCATCCACGACGCCGACAACCCGGACGCCGAGCGCAGCGGCGAGGACATCGTCCCTGTCGACCGCCGCGTCCCCGAACCCGTCCTGTTCGACGAGCTCCGAAAGGCAGCATGACCCACCCTCACGATCCGGCCGGCCCTCCCTCCACGGAGGCTGCCGAACGGTACGTCCTCGCCGCCGCCGGCGCCGTCATCGTGGCGCTGACCATCGCGTCCTTCTGGCTGTCCTACGCCCACCTGGCGGAAGTCGCCGGCCAGCACGGGCTCGGCGGCTCCCTCACCCGGCAGTGGGCCTGGCCGGGGACCGTGGACGCCTTCATCGTCACCGGTGAACTGCTGATGCTCCGCGCGGGGCTGAAGCGCGTGACGGACGGCTGGGCGATCGGTCTGACGGTCACGGGATCCGTGGGCTCGATCGCGCTGAACGTCGCTGGCGTCCACGGCAGCACCGACGCGCCGGTCCCGCTGCTCGACTACATCGTCGCCGCCGTCCCCCCGACCGCCGCCCTGCTGGCCTTCGGTGTCCTGATGCGACAGATTCACCAGCTCGTCGCACCCCGCAGCCGGCACAACGAACCGCCTGCGCCGGCAGCGGCCCCCGGGACGGGAGCTGTGGTCGAAGGGGATCAGGGTCGCCTCTGGTCGAGTCCTGCCGGGACCGTGGAAGTGGGGACCGTCGGCCCCCGGGGGGCGGACGGCTCCAAGGCAACGTCCCCGGTCCCCGTGACAAGCCCTGGGAAAGCGAGCGCGGACGGGGACGGTCCCCGGACGCCTGTGGCCCCGGTCCCGTATCCGGAGTACGACGACGGAGCAGCGGGTCCCGGCCAGCAGGGGACCGGGGAACGTGTGGTCCCGGCGGATGGCGATCCCCGCCCCGTCGGGCAGGGGGGCATCGGGACCCGCGAGCACGAGCACGCCGCACCAGGGGGCGGTTTTGAGCAGCCGCTCCCCCACCCGGTCCCGGAGGGGCGTCCCGACACCGGCGGGGACCGGGAACCCGAAGGGGACCGTCCCGACAACGACGGGGACCCGGAACCCGAAGGGGACCGTCCCGACAACGACGGGGACCCGGAACCGCCCGCAGGGCTGAAGGGCCGGCGGACACGTGCCCCGAGGCTGACCGAGGACGAAATCGTCGAGCTGGTCCGTCCCCATATCTCTGACGTGCTGAAGCGGGACGGCAACGAAACCGTCACCCGCGTCCAGCTCAGAGGGATCATGCGCGAACACAAGATCCCCATTCGAAACGACCGGTTGACCCCGGTCCTGGCCCGCCTGCGTGGGCCGCAGGCCGCGACCGTGAGGAGCGCTCGATGAAGACCTGCCAGAAGTTCGACCGACTCCGGGCCAAGTACATGCAGGAGACCGCCTACCTGCTCAACCACGCCGCCCGGCACCAGGGCTCGCCCACCGCCAGGGCCAGCACCGACCTGGCCAGAAGCAGCAGGCAGCGCATGGCGAGGGGCCTGTCCGGGCACGTCGCGCGCTGTCTCGAATGCGGATAGCCCCATCGACTACTGAGAGGCCCGGCAGGTTTCCGGGCCTCTCAGCTCCGCCCCAGCCGCTCCGGTATCAAGACCGGAGCGGTCCCGCTCTTCCCCGATACAAGGACCCGAGTACCATGACGATCCCGCACAACACCCCGGTCCCCGCCGACAGCGAGCAGGCACCCAACTCGGTCTGGCGGGGAGCAAGTTGGGGCGGAAGCGTAGCTTCCGCCAGCCCCGCCCCCGAAGGGGCGGGAGCGGACCTGCACCAGGGGGCGCAGGTCCGGGAGGCTTCGACCGAGGGCGGATTGAAGCCGGGGGAAGAGCAGAAGCCGAAGCCACGCCGTCGCGAGCGCCGTGCGCGCCAGCGTCCGCGTCAGCCGCCCGCGAAGAAGCGTCTGCGTCAGCCCAACACCCGTTTCAACGAAGACGAGTACGCGCTGATCGTCTCCGCCGCCGCTGCCTGCAACCTGTCCGTCGCCGGCTTCCTCGCCCGTGCCGCGCTCGCCGCGGCCCGGAACCTCGACCGTACGAGCGTCGAGATCGCCGACGACCGTGAAGTGATCACTGCTCTGTTCGACAGCCGGCGCAAGCTCGGCTGGGCCGGCAGCAACCTCAATCAGGCGGTGAAGGCTCTCAACTTCGGCGCGGACGCGCCTCAGCTGCAGGCGACTCTCGCGGCCGTGCGGCGTGCCGCTGAGGCCGTCCATGATGCCGCGACGGCGGTTCTCGAACGGCAGCGGGCGGCATGATCCCGAGCGTCAACGATCCCGGGGACCGGACCATCGGTCTGCTCGCCTACCTCTACGGCCCCGGCAAGCGCGAGGAGCACGTCGATCCGCACCTCGTCGCCTCGTTCGACGGCATGGCACCCGACCCCGGCCGCGACCCGAACGCCACGCTGAAGGCCCTCCAGCAGCTCCTCGACCAGCCCGTCCAAGCGCTGCCCAAGCACGCCCGTCCCGCCCAGCACGTCTGGCACACCTCCGTGCGCACCGCGCCCGGCGACCGGACCCTGTCGGATGAGGAGTGGGCGGAGGTGGCCCGCCGGATCGTCGCCGCCACCGGGATCGACCCGGGCGAGGGGCAGCCCGGCTGCCGCTGGGCCGCCGTGCGGCACGCGGACGACCACATCCACATCGTCGCCACCCTCGTGCGCGAGGACGGCACCCGGCCCGACGACTTCCGCTCCGGCAAGCGCGCCCAGGCCGAAGCCCGGCTCATCGAGAAGGAGTTCGGCCTGCACCAGGTCGCCCCCGGCGACGGCACCGCCGCCCAGCGGCCAACCAGCGCCGAGCGGCACAAGGCCGAACGGCAGGGCCGCGAGCGCACCGCCCGCGAGGAACTGCGCGAGACCGTACGGCGGGCCGTAGCCGGCGCCCAGGGCGAGGAGGAGTTCTTCGACCGCCTGGCCGCGTCCGGCCTCCTGGTCAAGAAGCGTGTCGCCCCTTCCGGGGACCTGCTCGGCTACAAGGTCGCTCGGCCCGACGACCGCAACAAGAACGGAGAGCCCGTCTACTACCCGGGCGCCCGCCTCGCCCCCGACCTGTCCCTGCCTCGCGTCCGCGAACGCTGGTCCGCCGATGCCCCCGGACAAGGCGACACGCCGGCCGAAGCACCCAGAGGGGCGGGGCCGGGAGCGCCCGCCGCCGCGCGCCGACGGACGGCGACCACGGCCTGGCAGGCCGTCCTGGTCATCGAGCAGGGCGACGACGCGATCGCCGCCGCGTACGTCGCTGCCGCCGGCGAAGTGCTCGACGCGCTCGCCAAGACCTCTGCCGCCCACACCCGGCGGGAACTCAGTGAAGCCGCCTGGGCGTTCGAGCGTGCCTCCCGCTCTCACGTCCGTGCCGTACGCGGGCGCGACCGGGCCCTGCGCCAGGCCGCCCGCGATCTCGTGCACGGCGGGCCAGCCCTCGGCCGCGGGGAGGACGGTGCCACCACGGCCATGGCGATCGACATGCTGTTCTTCCTCATCATCGCCGTTGCACACTGGCACGCCAGGAAGGGCCACGCCCAGCAGGCCGAAGCAGCCCACCAGGCCGCGGAACACCTGCGCATCGCCTACCAGGCCGCCGCCGAGCAGCCACTCGCCGCACTCCACCACCGCGGCCGGCACCTGACCCGCCAGCTGTTGCAGCGACAGACCAGCGCAGTACGCACGGCCATCCCCGAGCTGGCCGAGCAGATCCTGGCCGAGCCCGGCTGGCCAGCCCTCGCCGCCACACTCGCCGACGCCGAGGCCGCCGGCCACGATCCGGCCACTCACCTCGCCGATGCCGCCGGCCGACGCGAACTCGACACCGCCGAACGCGTCAGCGACGTGCTCGTCTGGCGGCTGCGACGGACCGCAGACCTTCCCGCCGACGCAACCGGAATGAACCCCGTCCGGCGATCCTCCCCCGGAGCATCGGGCACAGCCCCCCAGAAGCAGAACGTGACGCGACACTCGAACCGATAGGTCCCTGTGGCCCGCCCTCCACCGAGCCCCGCATCACGGCGGGCAGGCACGTGCGACTGACAGGGGTTCATCCCAGGACGGCGTACGCCCGGCGGAGGTGACATTGGCATATCTCAGAGTTGAAGCGGAGGAACGCTTCCGGGCACGATCCTTCCTGCTCGTGGAAAACCAGCAGGAGAGGGAACCGTGTTCGGACGCAGGCGTACAGCCCGGCAGCACCATGAGGCGTGGCAGTGGGCGGAAGCGCTGAGCGCAACGCACGTCGAGCCCCTGCTCACGGCTCCTGACCAGGCCCGTGAGCAGGTGGCGGGGCTGATGATGCCGCACCCACAGCCGCTCGTGATCGACGGCCAGGTACGGACGTGCGACGCGTGCGGCACCTACCGCAACTGGATCGTGATCAGCATCCACGACACGGTATGGCTGCGTTGCCCTGCCGGGCACGAGCAGCCCGAGGCCCGCCTCGATACCGCCTGGTACGACCAGCACAGCGGTCCCGTCACGCACCGGTACGACTCCTACGAGGACGGACTTCGGCACCTCGGCCACTGACCCGCCCCGCTGTTCCGCCGATACGCCGGAGGAGAACCCATCACGGGTCCGGCCTGTCAGACCACTGTCGACCACTGAAGGGGTCCTCCGTGCGCCGTCGCGCCTCCACCGCCCTGTCCGCCGCTGCCTTCGCCGCGCTCACCGTCTCCGGCTGCGCCGGCGGCAACGCCCCCGCCGGAGGCTCCGGCTCCTCACCCGCCGCCGCAGTCAGCTCCGCCCCGGCGGCGAAACCCGCCGCACCCCTCACCTCGGCCGCCCTGGCGGAGCGCCTGCTGGACGAGGCCGACCTCGGCCAGGGTTACACCCGCAAGCCCGAGACCAGCGGCAGCCGCAACGACGTCACCGTGATCGGCTGCCCCGCCCTGGAGAACCTCGGTGGGGACGCCGCGGCCGGCGGAAGCCTGGACTTCCCCAACAACGCCAAGACAACCTTCGCCTACACCCGTGGTACGGACTCCGAGGTGGCCGAGGAGCTGTACAGCGACACCCTGGACAAGCTCGGCCCCGGCACGAAGACCGTCTTCGAGGCCATGACCGGCTGCCCCCTCTATCGGGTTGTCGTGGGCGACACCCCGATCGCGGTCGCCACGCAGCAGCTGCCGGCACCCGCCTTGGGCGACGAGGCGTGGAGCCAGCTGCTCACCTTCACCGCCGGCGGACGCGACACGGTGATGAAGCAGACCGCCGTCCGCGCCGGTTCCGTGCTCGTCGTCGTCTCCGGCTCGCCAGCCCTCGTCGACACGCACCTGACCCGCGCGGTCGACAAGGCGCGCGGCTGACCCGCCCCTGGGCATACGAAAACGGCCCCTGGCTCATCGTTTGAGCCAGGGGCCGCCCTCGTTCACCACCCGCGACCGGCGCGGAGGGTGCCGTAGCGGTGATCACGGACAGGTGTGGCGGCGGCGCTCGCCGTCGGTGATCACCTTCGCCGTGGCGGAATACGTCCAGCCACAGGGACAGACCGCGTTCCATCGGTCCCTGCCGGTGCACTCGGGCGTACGGGGCTTGCCGCTCGTGGAGACCAGGTGCCGGTTCGGTCCGGTCGTGGGACAGACCGTGCCGTCGGGGTGGTGGGCGCTCAGGCGGGGAAGGCGGCGGGACACGTGGATCTCCTCATGAGTGGTGGGGGTGGGGCGCCGGCGAACCAGCCGGTCACAGTGCCGGTGTGACGAAGAGGCGGCCGTCGGCGTTCTCGGGCGGGTTGCGGCGCAGGACCGGGACGGGCGAGGCGAGGGAGGAGGCGAAGGCGGCGACGAGGTCGTGTGGGACGCTGGCGCTGAAGGTCGCGGTCCACTGGTAGGGCTCGCCGATCACGGGCTCGGCCCACGCCTGCCAGCCGTACAAGTCTGGGCGCGGGTCGCCGTCGCGGACCAGCTCGGGCAGTTCCCCCCAGACGAAGCCGGCGGACATGCCAGGGTCCCAGACACGGCTGTCGAGGGTGTCGAGGTCACGGGCCCACCCGAGCGCGCACACGGCGTCGAGGACGGCGTCACGGCCGGCGTAGTTGACGGCCGGATCGGTGCGGGCATCGACGGCGAGGAGGAAGTCGCCGATCGCCTCGGGCGGCGTGCCGGTGGTGAAGTAGGCGTTCCACTCCATCACGGCGCTGCTCGCATGGGTGCGGGCGGAGATATGCCAGGCGACGGGGAGCTCCCCGAGCAGGAAGTCGTGGGAACCGCGGACCCACTCGGCGCCGACGAGTCCCCGGGGGCTGAGGTGCAGCAGGGTGCTGCGGGCCGTCGTCCACGTGGACCAGCCGGCCTCCGTAAGCGTCATGGCGACGCGGTCGGCGAGTTCGTCGTCGTCGCCAGCCAGGTGACGCGGGTGCACCCAGTACGCGGTGTGGGAGGGGTAGAGGGGGTGGTGCGGGTTCAGGGGCGCCTCCAGGCGAGTGGGGTGGGACTAGTGCGCAGCAACGGCGCCACGGCGACAGCGCGGGGCCTCGGTCGGCTCGTGCCAGCCCGCGCCGACGGTCACGGCCGGCGGTACGGGACCGACCTGCTGGCCGCTCTCCACGACATAGAGCACGGCGTTGCCGAGCGCATCGGTCGTGGCGAGGACATCGGCGACGGTGTGCTCCAGCGGAAAAGACGGGTTGATGGCGAGGCGTACGGGGGTGTCGGGGTCGACCGAGGAGAGGCGGGCGATGAGGTCGCGGGCGGTGAAGTCCGAGGACAATGGGGGCCTCCGTTGCGAAAAGGGGATGGTCTGGGCTTCGTCGCCGTCAGGCGGGGACGACCGGGCTGGAGGTGGCCAGGATGCGCGTGACCACTGCGGCCACCACGTCGGCTGGAGTCTCCCTGTGGAAGGAGACGCAGTAGCCGGGCACGTCCGCGGTACCGGTAACGGCGAGCTTCCAGCCCTCTGTGTCGGTGCCGGGCCGGCCGTCGGGGAACCAGCCGAGGTAGAACCGGCCGTCCTTGCTGGCGATGTGGACATCGGCGCGGTCGTCGACGACGACCTTGAAGGCGGCGTCGGTGAACAGGTCGATGACGTCCATCGGCTGCCCCCGGCCAAGCAGCCATGTCCGCAGCCGCAACTCGGCGACGGTGGTGGAGAAGCCTGGCCTCGCAGCATCAACAGTCATGGGCATTCACCTCTCTGACCTGGCACTTTCGGGAAGGGATCTACGTTGACATCCCTTGCCGCCTGCCCACCAGCCCTTCCGCGCTTCTCCCTGTCTGCCTCCGGCGAACTGAACAGGCCCGCTATGTTGTAGGGTCTCAAATTTCGTGGCCAGATCTCAGACTGAATGGCCACCGGTTGGCCAGTTGGCCATGTCATTGAGACGCGCTGTTCGGGGCGTAGGAGCCGGGCGAGTCGAGGCGTGATTCGTAGATCACGTGATCTCGCACCGTGGAGGACCAGTAGGTCCCGGAGTAATGCCTCTGCCCCCTGTACCAGCGGAAGGTTCTCCAAGGTGCAGCCGCCTGCAGTCGACAAAGAGGTACGGAGGCCCAGAGCTGGTCCACCTGTGCGGTGTCCCCGGAACAGCGAACGGCGACCTCGACGGAAGTGATCTTTCATTGCCCGGGGAACAATGTGGGCCTCCTCCCGACTACTCGGGCAGAGGCCGGTGCAGTCACCCGGCACGTCGCCAAACGCGACCCGGCCACCGGCCGCTGGGGCTGAACCGCCGAACCGCACCGCAGAACAGAGAGAGGGCCCCGGCATGGCCGGGGCCCTCTCTCTGTTGCGCGCTGTGTCAGTGGCTGCCGGCGAGTTCGCCGGTGAGCTTGCCGTGGAGGTCGGCGCTCGGGTCGTTCAGGCCGGTGATCTCGACGGTCTTGCCGCGCTGGTCGTATTTGGTCTCGATCGCGTCCAGGGCGGCGACGGAGGAGGCGTCCCAGATGTGCGCGTCGGACAGGTCGATGACGACCTTGTCGGGGTCGGTGGCGTAGTTGAACTGGCCGACGAGGTCGTTGGAGGAGGCGAAGAACAGCTCGCCGGTGACCCGGTAGACGACGGTGGTGCTGTCCGGGTCGATCACGGCGGTGACCTCGGCGAGGTGGGCGACGCGCTTGGCGAAGATGACCATGGCGGTGATGGAGCCGACGACGACGCCGATGGCGAGGTTGTGGGTCGCCGCGACGACCACGACAGTGATGACCATGACGGCGATCTCGCCGGCGGGCATCCGCTTGAGGGTCTTGGGGGCGATGGAATGCCAGTCGAAGGTCGCGAACGACACCATGATCATCACGGCGACCAGGGCGGCCATGGGGATGTCGGAGACGATCGGGCCGAAGACGATGCAGAGCACCATCAGGAACGCGCCGGCGAGGAAGGTCGAGACGCGGGTGCGGGCGCCGGACACCTTCACGTTGATCATCGTCTGGCCAATCATGGCGCAGCCACCCATGCCGCCGAAGAACCCGGTGACGATGTTGGCGATGCCCTGGCCGATGGACTCGCGGGTCTTGTTGGAGTGGGTGTCGGTGATGTCGTCGACGAGCTTCGCGGTCATCAGCGACTCCATCAGGCCGACCAGCGCCATCGCGAACGCGTACGGGGCGATCGTCGTCAGGGTGTCCAGGGTGAAGGGCACGTCCGGCAGGCCCGGCAGCGGGAGGGACGAGGGGAGGGCGCCCTTGTCGCCGACGGTCGGTACCGCGATCGCCGCGCCGACGGTGATGACGGTGAGGATGACGATGGAGACCAGCGGCGCCGGGATCACGGTGGTGATCTTCGGGAAGAACACCATGAGCGCCAAGCCGCCGATGATCAGCGGGTAGACGGCCCAGGGCACGTTGCGCATTTCGGGGACCTGGGCCATGAAGATCAGAATGGCGAGGGAGTTGACGAAGCCGACCATGACCGAGCGGGGGATGAACCGCATCAGCTTCGCCACCCCGAGCGCGCCCAGGAGGACCTGGAAGACGCCGGCCAGGATGACGGCGGCGATCAGGTAGCCCAGGCCGTGCTCACGGTTGAGCGGGGCGATGACCAGTGCGACGGCGCCGGTGGCGGCGGAGATCATCGCCCGCCTGCCGCCGACGATCGAGATGACGACGGCCATGGTGAAGGAGGCGAACAGGCCGATCGCCGGGTCGACCCCGGCGATGATCGAGAACGAGATCGCCTCGGGGATCAGCGCCAGGGCGACGACCAGGCCCGCGAGGACCTCGGTGCGCCAGACCTTCGGGTCGGAGATCCAGTCGGGCTTCAGGCCGCGCAGCCGCGCGGCGGGAGTCACAGCAGCAGAAGACAAGGAGATGCGTACCTGTCGTGCTCGGGCACACCCCACGGGCAGGACGGGGCGTGCGGAAGGACGCGCAGGGGCCGGGCCGGACCCCGCGGGCGGCCCGCGAGGCGGGCCGGAAGTAGAGAGGGGGGACGTGGCGTGGCGACGCGCACGGGCGGCCGGGCAGCTCACATCGAGGGGCGAAGAGTCACGGCGGGCAGGCGGCGGCGGTCGGCGTCATGGGCTCGCGCACGCTCTCTCCTGCAAGAATCGGATCTTCGCCGGGGGCGCCATCGGCCCCGGAACGGCAGTAGCGGGGCAGCCGGGCCGCCCTCACCATCAACAACTCTACCCTAACGTTAGAGTAGAGGTCGGAGCGGTACGGGACGCGGCCCGCTACGAGGAGAAGGGCCAGGACCACGGGCGTGGACGACAAGCACATGCAGATCGGCGAGGTCGCCGCGAGGACCGAGCTGTCCCTGCGCACCATCCGGCACTACGAGGAGACCGGCCTCGTCATCCCCTCCGCCCGCTCACAGGGCGGCTTCCGCCTCTACACCGAGACCGACGTCGCCCGCCTCATGGTCATCCGCCGCATGAAGCCGCTCGGCTTCACCCTGGACCAGATGCGCGACCTGCTCGACGCCACCGACCGCCTCGACGCGGAGACCGGCCTCGACACCAGCGAGCGCGAGGTGCTGCTGGAGCGGGTGCGGACCTACCGGCAGGCCGCCGACGAACAGGTGGAGAAGCTGCGCGTCCAGCTGGCACGCGCCGAGGACTTCGCCGCCACCCTGGGCGCCCGCCTGGAGCGGAACGCTCCGACCACCCGAGCCTAGAACCGCCGCGTCACCTCCCGGCCGGTACCGCCTGATCCGGCAGGCGGCGCCGCCCGGGCACGGCCAAGCAACCAGGGTTGTGATCGATCATCCCCGGCCATGCGGGAGCGGATCACCGGTGCCCCTCTCCCGCATGGCAGTTGAGGAAATGCCACGTGCGTGAGACTGGCCAGCGGTGCCATCGACCTGAGACAGCGGAAGAACCGCTGGTCACGATCACGGCCAGTGCCACGAGCGGCGAGCCCCTACAACAGCTGTAGGGTCTCAAATTTCGTGGCCAAATCTCCGACTGCATGGCCACCGGTTGGCCAGTTGGCCATGCCACTGAGACGCGCATGTCCGCGGCGTCACTCGTTCGAGTGTCGGCTGAATCGTACGCTTCCCCGCTTCCCCTCACCGTAGAACGCTGGTACCCCTGACGCTCGCGCTGACCGTGAGGGGGATATGGACCTTTCTGCTGCGACGGTGAGCATTCGCTGCTCCGGGGACACCTCACAGGTGGACCAGCTCTGGGCTGCTGTGCCTCTTTGTCGGCTGCAGGCGGCTGCACCGTGGAGAACCTTCCGCTGGTACCGGGGGCAGAGGCATTACTCGGGTACCCACTGGTCCTCGACGGTGCGAGATCACGTGATCTACGAATCACGCCTCGAACTCGCCCGGCTTCTATACGCCGACTTCGATGTCGATGTCCGGCACATCGTGGCCCAGCCGTTCCTGCTGAAGTCGGTGGTGGACGGCAAGATCCAGAAGCATGTGCCGGACTTCCTGCTGATGACCAGGCATGGCGCGGTGATCGTTGACGTGAAGCCGCACAGTCGGCGAGACGATCCGGCCTTCCGACTGACCAGCGGCTGGACGCGAGAGCTGGTCGAAGCCCGCGGTTGGCGCTATGAGCTCTGGAGTGAGCCACCGGCCGCTGAGCTGGCGAACCTCCGCTTCCTGGCAGGCTTTCGGAGAGCCTGGCTGTTCAACTCCCACCTCCTCAAGGCCCTCGCGAGCGCACCGCTGGACGGCATGCCGCTTGGACAGACAGCACGCCTCCTTCCCGACTTCCCCAGACCCCAGGTGAAGGCGGGCATCTTCCACTTGCTGTGGACCAACCACCTACTCACCGACCTCCTGACACCCCTCGGGCCGACGCATACCTTGAGGAGACCAACATGAGTGGAGCAGGTGCTCGGGTCGGGGTGGGTGCCCGGTTTCGGTACGACGGTGAGACGGTCGAGATCGTCGAAATGGCGGCGACGGCATCGGGTAATGAGGTAGTTCTCAAGGACGCTCATGGACATTTCCTGCGGCTCTCGCTGCGAGAGCTGCTGTTCTCCGATAGAGCCGCGATCATCCCCGACGGCCCAAGGCCGGCTTGTGAAACGGAAGACGAGATCGCATCCGTCGTCCTCGGTCAGCTCGACGAGACGGCACGGCGGGAGATCCTTGAGCGTGCAGCACACGTGCGGGAGACCCTGACAGGATTCCGCTCCGGCACCTCAGAACTGCCCAGCTCCGGGGAACCGCGGCCAGAGTATGAGCCAAGCCGACCGCTGCTGGAGCGCTACAGGTCGAAGGCAGCGGAACTGGGAGTGGGCGAACGCACCGTACGGCGGTGGGCGGCGGCCTTTCAGGCAGGTGGTGAGGCTGGCCTGGCGACGCACGGCAATGGGAGCGCGGGGAACGGCCGACCTCGAGTCGACGACCGCTGGGCGGAGGTGGCTCTGGAGGTGATGGTTGAGCACACTGGGGAGTCGAAGCCTTCGCGCACCATGGTGATCGAGCGGACGAGGGCCCGGGTGGTTGCGCGGTTCGGCCCGGATGTGGTGCCGCAGCCGAGTCGGGCGACGGCCTTTCGGTTGCTGGCTGAGCTGGAGAACCGGCACCCCCTGTTCCGGTTGAGTGCGAAGCGGAACCGGGACATCGCTGCTCGGCCGGATGGTCCGTACGGGAAGCTGCGGCCGACTCGTCCGGGTGAGTACCTGCTGATGGACTCGACCCGTCTGGACGTGTTCGCTCTCGACCCGGTCACGCTGCGCTGGGTGCAGGCGGAGCTCAGTGTGGGGATGGACTGGTACACGCGGTGCATTACGGGGATCCGGGTGACGCCGGTTGCGACGAAGGCGGTCGACGTCAGCGCGGTTCTCTACCAGGCGTTCCGTCCGAGGCCCGCGGGCCGGGACTGGCCGCGGCACGCCGTGTGGCCGGAGCACGGGATCCCGCGGTCGGTGCTGGTGGACGTCGACGCCGTGGAAGGACCGGGGCTCGCGAGCCCGGTGATCGTGCCGGAGACGCTGGTCGTCGACCACGGCAAGGTCTACGTCTCGGAGCATCTGACAAGCGTGTGCCGGCGGATGGGGATCTCGATCCAGCCGGCCCGGCTGCGGACGGGCCGGGACAAGGGCCCGGTCGAGCGGTTCTTCCGCACTCTGCGGGAAGACCTGTTGCAGGCCCTGCCGGGTTACAAGGGTCCGGACATCCAGGGTCGCGGCGAGAGGCCGGAGGCGGAGGCGTTCTTCTACCTGGACGAGCTGGAGGCGATCATCCGTGAGTGGGTGGCCGTGGTTTACCACCACCGGCCGCATGCGGGGCTCGTCGACCCTGGCGTGCCGGGGCTACGGCTGTCGCCGGCCACGATGTTCGAGCACGGTGTTGCCCGGGCCGGGTACCTCGAGGTGCCCCGCGATCCGGACCTGGCGTTTGAGTTCCTCCAGACGAGGTGGCGCACGGTTCAGCACTACGGGGTCGAGATCGACCGGCGCCGGTACAACGGGCCAGCCCTCACGAAGCTGAAAGGGGTGCGCAGCCCGTACCGGGGACCGGTCAAGAATGGCTGGCCGTTTCAGGTGGATCCCGACGACATCACCCGGATCTACTTCCGTGACCCGGACGAGCGTCAGTGGCGCACCCTGCATTGGGAACATGCCCCGGGCACGGAGATGCCGTTGAGCGAAGACGCACTGGCGTTCGCACGGAAGCTGGCCGCGGCGAAGTACCGCTACCCCGACGACCGGCTGGCGATCGCCGATCTGCTGGAGCGGTGGAACCTGGGGCTGGGCCATACCCTCGCTGAGCGGCGCATGGCCCTGCGGCTCTCGCGCGAGCACTCCGCCATCGAACTTCCCACCACTGGGGAGCCACCGGTGCCGATGCTTCCCTCGGTGCGCCGGGCTCTGGGCCAGGGATCGGAAGCTGGTCCGGGCCGGGGCATGCCGCTGGATCAGGCGGAGTCGGAAGGCGGCGATGACGACGAGGCGGATCTCGACGACTTCTACGCCGACGCCCTGGACGACGCATGAACGGCCGACCGTCGCTGGCGGGCGCGACGTTGTCCCGCAAGGAGGACTTCAAGGCGTTCGCGGACGCTCCACGCCGGCGTCAGCCGGACCTGCTCACACCAAGCCAGCTGACCGCGCTCAGTAAGTCGGCACGGGCGGAGTACGACCGCGACCGGCGCGAGTGGCACGCCAACCTGGGGCCGCTCCGCACCCCGCAGCTGACCTCCCTGCACGAGGACCTGTGGGACATCGTCGACAGCAACCAGCAGGACGGCGACAAGGCCAAAGGCGCCGTGGCCGTCGACGCCTTCCCTGGACTGGGCAAGACCACCGCGGTGCTCGCCTTCGCACAGGACTTTCACCGCCGCGAGATCGCCGAACACGGCGCGTTCACCGCCCAGGGGCATGAACGGTGGCCGGTGTGCCGGGTGGGCCTGACCGGCAACACCGGCATGAAGGACCTGAACCGGGCGATGCTGGAGTTCTTCGGCCACCCCGGACGCCAGACGTCCACCGCCGCCCAGCTCGGGCTCCAGGCACTGGACTGCGTGCTGTCCTGCGAGGTCCGCCTGCTGATCCTGGACGACCTACACTTCCTGAAATGGCGCCGGACCAGCGGCATCGAGGTCAGCAACCACCTGAAGTGGATCGCCAACGAGTTCCCCGTCACCCTCCTCAAGGTCGGCGTCGGGCTGGCGGACAAGGGCCTGTTCAGCGAGGGCGAGGCCCTCGGCGAGACCGTGCTGGCCCAGACCGGGCGGCGCACCACCCGTCTGGACATGCCGCCCTTCACCATCGACACCGAGCAGGGCCGCCGCCAGTGGCGTCAGCTGCTGCTCGCCCTGGAACAGCGCATCGTCCTGACGCGGGCCTATCCAGGCATGCTCGCCGACGACCTGCCCGACTACCTCTTCACCCGGAGCACCGGGCACATCGGGTCCCTGATGACGCTGATCAACCGCGGCTGCCAACGCGCCCAGCGCACCGGCGCCGAACACCTCACCAGAGACCTCCTCGACCAGGTCCGCAACGACGAGGCCGCCGAACAGGCCCGCCGCGAACTCGAATACGCCTTCCGCGCGGGGAAGGCCACCAGCCGTCCCCACGGCGTTCGGACCGCCGGGTGAGCCCGGCACGGCGAACCTTGCCAATCCGGTACGCCCCGTATCCGGGCGAGGCTTTGGATTCCTGGCTGGAGGCATTCGCCGCCCGGCTGAGCTGCCCCTTCACCGACGTGCTCGGCGCACTCGGACTCCCGAACCGTGACCCGGCCGTGGCCGCCCCGGTCCTGCCCCGCTGGACGACCGTGGCCACTCCCGACGAGCTGTCCGTCATCACCGAAGTCACCGGAGTCGCCGCCGATGTTCTCACGGCCATGACCCTGCAACCGTACGACGGCCACGCCGTGGTGATCGTGCCCGGACAGCGCCGCGTGCACCGGCAGGCCCTATGGGGACGGGCAGGGTCCCGGTACTGCCCCACCTGCCTGGAGGAAACCGGTGGCCGCTGGCAGCTGACCTGGCGACTGGGCTGGTCCTTCGCCTGCACCCGTCACCACGTCCTGCTCGCCGACCGCTGTCCGGCCTGTCTACGCACCCCCCGACTGCGCTCCCACCCCCGCCGGGAAGTGCCCCGCCCCGGCCTGTGTTCCAGCGCGGCCCTGGCCGGCGGCCCACGCCCACGACGCTGCCACCACCCCCTGACCGACACCCCGGTCACCGCCCTCACGCCCGGCGGAGCCCTGGAGGAGACCCAGCGCCTGATCGACACCGCACTCGCAGCCACGGACCGGATGGTGCACTGGCCCTTGTACGGACCCGGTGGCGTGTCACTGCTTACAGCGCTGCGAGACGTGAAAAGCCTGGGAGCCCTGGTCCTCAATCACGCGACGCCCACCGACCTACACCCTGTGGCTCCGGGCGAAGTCCTCGAACGCATGGAGCACTACCGGACCAACCCGCTGTCGGCACGCTCCCAGCGGCACCCGAACACCCAGCGCAGCGACGTGCACAGCTATCAAGCGCCCGACGACGCCGCGGCAACCGCAGTGGCGACCACGGCGGCGCTTCGAATCCTGTGCGCCGCGGACATCCCCGCAGCAGCCGACGCCGCACGATGGCTGACCGAGCGGGTGGCCGCCTCCGGCCGCCCCCTCTATCCCGCCGGCGTCGTCTCCGTCGGAGGGACGCTCTCACCCGTCCTCGAAGCGTCCCTGCGCTGCAGCCGGGAGTCACAGATCATGCCGGTCTACCGGCTGCGCCACCGCACCGCTGCCCACTCCACCAGGCCCCCGGCCAACCACGACGCCAGGGCGGACATGCTGCCATCAGCCCTGTGGCCCGAGTGGGCGCTGCGCCTTTCACCGCGCCATTCCAACGGCAGACCCGCAGCAAAGCGCACGGACGAGCTCCTGTCCGTGGCCTGTCTCCTCGTCGGCAACACCACCTCGATCCCGGCCGCCATCCGGCTGACTGGCACCACGGTAACCAGCCACAACGTCTCCACACTCATCGCCGACCTCACCCGCCGCACCGACTGCGCCGACGTCCTGCACGCCTTGATCCTCCTGGCCGACCACCTCGACCAGCACGGCACCGCCATCGACTACGCACGCCGGCGCGCCCTGTTCACCAAACATGCCCGCTTCATCGACCCCCGCTGCTGGAACGATCTACAGCGCCGCCTACGCTCGACCGGCGCCCCCAACGTCGCACACGCCCAGCGCTGGATCTTCCACACCCTGACGGGCTCGCCGCCACACCTCGCCCACCCGGACTTGGCGCCGGCCGCCGGAGCGCAGCGCCAGCAGTACCAGCGCTTCCGCTGGAGGATCCTTCCCGCCGAAGCCGACCTGCTCACCCACACCGCGCAAGAACTCCTCGACGAGCACGGCATCGGCGAACCCCTCCAGTGGACGCCCCGTCTCCCCGCCCGCGCCCTGCGCCACCTCGCTCTCCCCGGACCCGACCCGGACAGCATCACCATCGCCCAGCTTCACCAGGCAGTGCCTGGCGGGGATTTCTCCATTGCCCAGCTCGCGCGCACGCTGAACACCACCACGGCCCACGTCATCTGCCTGCTGTCCCAGCACCCCGTCGACTGGAGCCCGCCCCGATTCCGCCGTACCCAGCACACCGCCACCCGCCTGGAACAGTGGCGCACCTGGTACGAACAGGACCACCTCTCGCTCCAGGCCATCGCCGAACGTGAAGGAACCAGCCTCGCCACTGTGCGTCTCGCCTTCCTCAAAAACGGGGTCCCGCTGCGCCCCGCCGGGTCATATCCGGGGCGCCCTCGGCGGAAGTGATCTTCCTTTGCCCGGGGAGAACAATGTGGGCCTCCTCCCGACTACTCGGGCAGAGGCCGGTGCAGTCGCCCGGCACGTCGCCAAACGCGACCCGGCCGCCCGCCGCCGGGGCTGAACCGCCGAACCGCACCGCAGAACAGCGAGAGGACCCCGGCCATGCCGGGGTCCTCTCGCTGTTGCGTGCTGTGTCAGTGGCTGCGCCGGTGAGCTTGCCGTGGAGGTCGGCGCTGGGGTCGTTCAGGCCGGTGATCTCGACGGTCTTGCCGCGCTGGGCGTATTTGGTCTCGATGGCATCGAGGGCGGCGACGGAGGAGGCGTCCCAGATGTGGGCGGCGGACAGGTCGATGACGACCTTGTCGGGGTCGGTGGCGTAGTTGAACTGGCTGACGAGGTCGTTGGAGGAGGCGAAGAACAGCTCGCCGGTGACCCGGTAGACCACCGTCGTTCCTTCGGGGTCGACGACGGCAGTGACCTCGGCGAGGTGGGCGACGCGCTTGGCGAAGATCACCATGGCAGTGATTGAGCCGACGACGACGCCGATGGCGAGGTTATGGGTCGCCACGACGGCCGCGACGGTGATGACCATGACGGCGATCTCGCCGGCGGGCATCCGCCGAAGCGTCTTGGGGGCGATGGAGTGCCAATCGAAGGTCGCGAACGACACCGTGATCATGACGGCGACCAGGGCGGTCATGGGGATGTAGGAGACGACCGGGCCGAAGACGATGCACAGCACCATCAGGCAAGGCGCCGGCCAGAAAGGTGGACAGGCGGGTGCGGGCGCCGTAGACCTTCACGTTGATCATCGTCTGGCCGATCACGGCGCAGCCGCCCATGCCGCCGAAGAAGCCGGTGACGATGTTGGCGATGCCCTGGCCGATCGACTCGCGGGTCTTGTTCGAGTGGGTGTCGGTGATGTCGTCGACCAGCTTGGCGGTCATCAGCGACTCCATGAGGCCGACCAGCGCCATGGCGAACGCGTAGGGGGCGATCGTCGTCAGGGTGTCGGGCACGTCGGGGAGCCGGGGACCGGCAGGGGAGGAGGGCAGGACGCCCTTGTCGCCGACGGTCGGCACCGCGATGGCCGCGCCGACGGTGATCACGGTCAGGGTCACGATGGAGACCAGCGGCGCCGGGATCACGGTGGTGATCCTCGGGAAGAACACCATCAGCGCCGGGCCGCCGGCGATCAGCGGATACACCGCCCACGGCACGTCCCGCATCTCTGGGACCTGGGCCAAGAAGATCAGGATCGCCAGCGCGTTGACGAAGCCGACCATCACCGACCGCGGGATGCACCGCATCAGCTTCGCCACCCCCAGCGCGCCCAGGATCACCGGCGGTGATCATCGCCTGGCGTCCGCCGACGATCGAGAGGATCACGGCCATGGTGAAGGAGGCGAACAGGCCGATCGCGGGGGCGACACCGGCGATGATCGAGAAGGAGATCCCCTCGGGGATCAGGGCCAGGGCGACGACCAGGCAGTGCACGTCAGCCTCGATCTGCCTATCGGTGACCGGTTGGTGACCACTGATGCGATGCGGCTCAGGGCTGGGGCCTGGCGTCGAGCCCCAATCGTCGTGCGTCCCGCTCGGGGCGGATGGCCGTGAGGGCGCAGGTACCGGCCGCGAGCATCACTGCGCCAGCGACGAGGAAGGCGGTGGTGTAGCCGGCGGCCGGGGTGCTGGCCGTGTCGATGAGGTGGCCGGTCAGGAACGGTGCCACGAGGCCCGGCAGGGTGCCGATGCCGGCGACGATGCCGAAGACGGCTCCACGCTGGGAGGGAGGGACGACTTCTGCGGTCGTCATGTAGTGGAGGGGGATGGCGATGGCGGTGCCGCCGAAGGCCAGCGCGATCAGCACCAGCCGGGGGCCGGACGCGTCGACGAACGGGAACGCTGCCATCGCGCACCCCGCCACGCACACGGCGATGCTTTGTGCCGCCCCGCTGGACCAACGGCTGCTCACGCCACGGGATTTCAGCGCGTCCACGAACGGCGAGACGGCAAGCAGCAGCACCAGTCCGAAGCCGGACATGATGCTGATGGCCGTCGCGGAGGCCGCCGCCGACATGTCCATCTGCGTCCTGAAGTAGGCGGGCAGCCAGGCGTGGCTGAGGGACAGGGCCCACGCCGCTCCGAAGGCGCTGGCGATGCTGCCGAGCACGGTGCCGGTCAGCAGGATCTTGCGGTACGGCAGCCGAAGCCCGCCGGCTCCAGTGGTCGTGTGCTTGTGGTCATACGGTCCGTCGTGGCCCACGCGCCACCACAGCAGCGCCCAGCAGGCGCTGACGACCGCGAGGACGGCGTAGGCCGAGCGCCAGCCGAAGCCGTCGATCAGCCAGGTGACCAGGGGTGCCGCGATCAGCGTGCCCAGGGCCGCGCCGCCGATCTGGAGGGCCGAGGGCAGGGCGCGGCGTTCCGGCGGGAACCACTTGTAGAGGGCGTGCATCGACATGGATGCCGCCGGTCCTTCGGCGGCGCCGAGGAGAATGCGGCCGGCCATCAGGGTCGGGACTGTGGCCACGACGAGGACCGGGAGCTGGGCCACGGCCCACACCATGGTCATGACGAACAGCAGGACTCGGCTGGAGATCCGGGTGGAGAGGAATCCGACGAGGAGTCCCGAGACGCTGAACAGGAAGGAGAAGGAGCTGGATATGAGGCCGTAGGTGCTGTTGCTGAGGTCGAGTTCCTCCATGATCGGGACGGCGGCGAGGCCGAGGACCGACTTGTCGGCGAAGTTGATGACCATGAAGGCCACGATCATCGCCATGATCAGCCAGGCTCTGCGGCGGTCGGGTTCCGGGGCGGCGATGTGCCGGGACTGCGCGGTGGCGGTAGGGGGTGTCATGGGGCGACTCCTGCGGGTGCGGGTGGAGCAGGGGGTCGTACGGGTGAGCGGTGGTCCCCCGAGGCCGCGGGCCCGCTCGCCGGAGCGGGGGCCCGCGGTACCGCCCTGGACGCCAGGGGGTCGGTCAGATCAGGCCCTTGGCGATGGCGTTCTTGTGGATCTCGGTGGTTCCGGTGACGATCCGGAACATCCGCAGGCTGCGGAAGATCTGCTCGACCTCGTTGCCGCGGGTCAGCCCGGCCTTGCCGTGGATCTGGACGGCCTGGTCGGCGACGCGGAAGCACGCCTCGGAGGTGAACAGCTTGCACATGTTGGCCTCGACGGAGACGTTGTCGCCCCGGTCGGCCTTCGCGGCGGTGGTCATCACCATCGCGCGGGCGGCGTAGATCTCGGTGGCCATCTCGGCGATCTTGTGGTGGATGGCCTGATGGGCGAGGAGCGGCTGGCCGAAGACGACGCGGTTCATCGCGTACTGCACCGACAGGTCCCAGGCGCGGCGGGCGGCGCCGATCAGGGACGGGCAGTGCAGCAGGCGGTTGAGGGTGATGCGGCCGATGCCGATGCGCAGGCCCTGGCCGATCTCGCCAAGGAGGTTCGCGGCGGGGATCCGGCAGTCCTCGAAGAGGAGGTCGCCCTCCATCTGCTGTCCGGACATGGGCACTTCGCCGTCGAGGACCGTGCAGCCGGGGGTGTCCAGGTCGACGAGGAACGCGCTGTAGGCCTCCTCGGTGCCGGCCATGCGGGCCACGACGATCGCGAAGTCCGCGAAGGGAGCCGCGGAGCTGAACACCTTCTTGCCGTTGAGGACGTAGCTGTCTCCGTCCGGGGTGGCGGTCGTCGTCATGCGGCGCACGTCGGAGCCCGCGTCCTCCTCCGTGATGGAGAAACAGCACGCCCGCTCGCCCCGGACCACGGGCATCAGGTAGCGCTCCCGCTGCTCCTCGGTGGCGTACTTCACGATCGCGCCGACCCGCAGGGGGCCGCCCATGTCGCCGAGCACCGAGTGGGAGAGAGCGGCACCGGAGGCGGTCAGCTCCTCCTTGAGGGCGCACAGTTCGTAGAAGCTCAAGCCCTGACCGCCCAGCTCCGGCGGCAGGCTGATGCCGTAGAAGCCGAGCTCCGCGCTGCGCTTCCAGACGTGCTCGAGCATGGTGCGGTCGAGCTTGGTCTCCGCGGTGATGCCGTGCTCGCGCTCGTACGGGACGAGTTCGTCACGAAGGTAGGAGCGCAGGCGTACGACCAGGTCCTGGAGGCGCGGGTTGTCGTTGTAGGAGGGTTCGAGGGTGAAGGGCATGCCAGGAGTCCTGTTCAGTTGACGCGGCGCTCGGCGCCCGCCCAGTAGCGGTCGCGGATGGCGCGGCGGTCGATCTTGCCGTTGGGGTTGTGGGGCAGGGCGGCCACGAAGTCGACCGAGCGGGGCTTCTTCATGCGGGCCAGGTGCTCGGCGCAGAAGCCGATGAGGTCGGTCTCGGTGAGGGCGGCGCCGTCACGCGTCACGACGACCGCCTTGACGGCCTCGCCCCACTGCTCGTCCGGGACGCCGACGACGGCCGCCTCGTAGACGTCGGGGTGCCGGTGCAGGACGGACTCGACCTCGACGGCGTAGATGTTGAACCCTCCGGAGACGATCATGTCCTTCTTGCGGTCGACGATGAAGACGTAGCCGTCCGCGCGACGGCGGGCCAGGTCGCCGGTGAGGAACCAGCCGTCCCGGAAAGTCTGCGCCGTGAGGTCGGGTTCGTTGTGGTAGCCGGGGACGACGTCGGGGCCGCGGACGGCGATCTCTCCGATCTCTCCCTCGGTGACGGGCTGTCCGTTGTCGTCGACGATGGCGACCTCGGCCTCGGCGAGCGGACGGCCGCAGGACAACAGCAGCTCCTCGTCCTCGCCCTCGATCGCCCGCCGGTGGTCCTCCGTGGAGAGGAAGAGCACGCCGGAAGTGGTCTCGCCGCACCCGTATCCCTGGGAGAGGACCGGGCCGAAGAGGTCCCAGGCGGCCCTGATCCGGGCCGGTGACATCGGCGCGGCGCCGTAGATCAGCTGGCGCAGTGTGGAGAGGTCATAGTCGCGGGCGTTCGGCAGCGCGAGCACGGTGTTGACCATCGTCGGCACGACGAAGGCATGGGTGGCGCGCTCGCGCTGGACGGTGGCGAGGAACTCCTCGGCGTCCCATCGGGACAGCACTATCGCGCAGCCGCCGGCGAAGAAGATGCCCATCAGCGGCATGCCCGAGGCGTGGGTGACCGGTCCGGCCAGGATCTGCCGGTCACCGGGACCCACCCGGGTGTCCGCGCTCATCACGGACTTGCGCATCAGGGCGAGCCGGTTGCCGTAGGTCTGGACCGCCGCCTTGAGCTTGCCGGTGGAGCCCGAGGTGAAGTGCAGTACGGCGATGTCGTCCTCGTCGCACTCCGCCTCGACAGGTTCCGGCTCGGTGCCCGCCAGGGTCTCGGCATAGCCCGGGCCGAGATCGTTGGGGCCGTCGTAGCCGAGGACCGTCTTGACCCCCGTACCGGGCACCGCGGCGCGGGCGGCGTCCAGGTGGGCGGCGTCCGTCAGCAACACCCGCGCGTCGGACTCCGCGAGCAGGTGGGCCACCTCGGCGGTGCCGAGCCTGGCGTTGATCGGCGCCCGGGCCAGACCGGCCTTGTAGAGGGCCACTTCCGTGACAACCAGTTCCGCACGGTTGCCAGCGAGAGTCGCGACCCGGTCTCCCCGGTTCAGGCCGAGCGCGAGCAGGGCCGTCGCGAGCCGGTCGCTGTGGTCGTCGAGTTCCGCGTACGTCAGCCGCGCGGGTCCGCAGACCACCGCCTCGGCGTCGGGTTGGTGGCCGGCAGTCCGGCGTACGTACCGCCCGAAGTTCATCGCCCCTCCAGAGTTTCCGAACAGCGTGTTCAGTAGTAAGCTTGGTGTACGGCAACGTAAAGGCAGCGTTAGGGTCAGGTCAACGGTCCGGACGAGAAGGAAACGAAGTGGACATGAAGCCCGCAGGAGATCGCCGTGTCCGCAGGACGCGGGCCGCACTGCGCCAGGCCCTGGTCGAACTGGTCCTGGACAAGGGGTTCCACGCGATCACGGTCGAGGAGATCACCGAACACGCCGACATCGGCCGGGCCACCTTCTACGCGCACTACCGCGACAAGGAAGACCTGCTGGTAGGCATCGTCCGCGACCTCGCCGAGGACCGCGAACGCCTTCTGCCGGCGGTCCGGCAGGCGCACGCGGAGGGATTCACCGGACTGCCGGTGAAGTACATCTTCGAACACGCCGAACAGGAGAAGCCCGTCTACCGGGTCGTCCTGCGGGGCGAGGGCGACGGCCGGGCCCTACAAGAATTCACGGACCTCATCTGCGCCCACGCCGAGGCAGCCTTCCGCGCGCGGACCGAACAACTCGGTGTGACACCCCGCATCCCCCTCGACGTCGTCGCCCGGGCATGGACCGGCGAACTCATCGGCCTGCTCACCTGGTGGGTCGAGAACGACACCGGTTACAGCGCGGCCGAGATCACCGCACATCTGCGTGACCTGTCGGTCTACGGCCGCGTCTGGGCCACCGGGCTCACCCCGTCGGACGCCCCCGGAGCCCTCGACCTCACCCCCTGAACCGCGCCTGAACCACCCGGCTCCCTCACTCCTCGCATGAGACGCCTGGTCGAGATACCAGACACCGTGTACGGTATCGAGCCCATAGACGCGCGACCTGCAGAGCGGAGCGGACATATGACAGGCATTTCCTCACTGGCTGATCTCGTGTGGGCGCGGGGATACACGGATCCGGCCTGGGCTCGACGGCACACGACCTCGAGTCGGGAACTCGTTCCGAGCCGCCGTGTCTGGCGCGGCCCCGGCGGCGCGTCCGCGCTGCCGACCGCGTCGGCCGGCGCCCTCGACGGCCTCGACTTCACCGGAGCGCACGGCGGGTCCCTCACGCTCACGGAACTGCTCGCCCGGGCCGAGACCGACGCCCTGCTGGTCATGCACCGCGGCCTCCTCGTGCACGAGGAGTACCTCCACGGGTACGAGCCTCATGTCCCACACTTCAACGCCTCGGCCGCCAAGTCCTACCTCGGCCTCGTCGCCGCGGTCCTCGCCCACGAGGGGCAGCTCGACCGCGGCATGCAGGTCGCCAAAATCGTCCCCGAGCTCGCCGGCACCGCCTTCGGAGATGCCCAGGTCGACCACCTCCTCCACATGGGCACGCAGATGAGTTACGCGGGCCGCCCGTACGACAAGGCGCTCGAAGCGCAGCGCTACTTCGCCGTCCTCGCCCCCCAACTGCGTCCCTACGGCTACACCGGGCCGGCCACGATCCGCGAGCACCTCACCACCGCCCGGGCCACCGGCGAGCCGGGCATCGACTTCCGCTACGAGAACGGCAACGTCGAGGCCCTCGCCGAAGTCCTGCGCCGCGTCACCGGCACCACCACCTCGGACCTGCTGTCCGAGATGATCTGGTCCCGCATCGGCGCGGAGGAGGACGCGTACTACCTCCTCGACCCCGAAGGCACCGAGGCCGCCTGTGGCGGATTCAGCGCCACCGCCCGCGACCTGGCCCGGCTCGGCGAGATGATCCGCCGCGGCGGCGCGATCGGCGACCGCCAGATCGTCCCGGAGGCCGTCGCCTCCACCATCGTCTCCGGCGTACCGGACGGCTACCCCCGCCGCGTCCGCTTCCCCGCCGCACCTCCCGAGGCGCCCGCCACACTCTCGTACCACGACCTCTGGTGGATCCCCAACGATCCCTATGGCTCCTTCATGGCCAGCGGGATCCATGGCCAGCGCCTCTTCATCTCCCCCGCACTCGATCTGGTGATTGTCCACTACGCCTCCCAGATCGTCTCCCCGGCCGTTCCCCAGGTCCCCCTGGTCCAGGCGTTCCTGAAGATCGGCACGCACCTCTGCGGCTAAAGCGTGTTGTTGAAGGCTGTGATCGGACAGGTCAGATCGGGGTTGCGGCCTGGCTGGTCACGCGGCGATCGCGAGGGAGTGCATGTGGGCGACGGCCTAGGCGTACCACGGGCGGCTGCCACTGGGCCCGTTCCCTCACCGTTCCCGCACGATCCGCAGGAGCCGCTCTAACTGCCGCACACGCGGACCGGTGGATGTCTCCTTCCACGACTGAGCGCTCAACACCCCCCATACAGAGGGAATATTTAGATCGCAGCCTCCTGCGACACGCTTCAGCCGTGCCCTCCCGCGAATCGAGCTCAGACGCCCCCGCGCTCGCGTTGAGCGCCGAGACGGAGCAGGTTCATCGACGGCCCACCCGCTCCCCCGGTCTTGGCGTCGCGCAGTGTTTGGCAGCAGATGAACCCGGCCGAGCGGGATCTCTATGACGAGTCTCGCCTTGACCATCACGCTCGGATGCTCACCGTAGCCACCTCGTTCGTCGAGCGGACGGCGATCTGCGGCCGTCGTCTGGTGCTCCTGGACCGGGCCCGGCATCCCCATGCCACAGACCGGATTCCGGTCGTCTACGTCACCGTCCCGCCCGCCGCGACCGCCCGCATGATCGCGACCGAGTTCGCACGCTTCCTGGGCCTGCCGGTGCGGGCCCGCTCGAACATGACGGACATCATCGAGGCTGTCGTGGGGGTCTGCACCGACACCCGCACGGGCCTGGTGCTGGTCGACGAACTCCACAACATCTCGCTCACCAGCCGCCACGGCGCCGAAGTCGCCGACACCCTCAAGTACTTCTCCGAACGTCTGCCCGCCACCTTCGTCTATGCCGGCATCGACATCGCCGAATCCGGCCTGCTGTCCGGGACACGCGGCGCCCAGATCGCCGGCCGATTCACCCTGGTCCCCTCCCGCCCCTTCCCCTACAACAGCGAATGGAAGGGTCTGGTCGCCACCATGGAAGACACCCTGCGGCTGCACGAACACCGCTCCGGCACACTCACCGACCTGGACCGCTTCCTGCACAACCACACCGGCGGCATGATCGGATCCCTGTCCCACGCCATCCGCGGAGCCGCCCTCGACGCCATCCTCACCGGCACCGAGAAGATCACCAAGAAGAGCCTCCAGGCCATTCCGCTCGACCACACCGCCCACACCACGGCGTCCATTGCCACGAAGACCGCTACGTCCCGATGAACAGCGAGCTGCCGCCCCGGTTCGCGCCGCTGCCGGTCCGACTCCGCCCCTGCCTCGGAGAATCCACCAACTCCTACATCCGGCGCCTGGCACGCGCCAACCACCTCCAGCCCAGCTTCCTGCACTGCTATCTCTGCGGCTCGCCGCAGTGGTTCGGCAGGCCCCTCCTCGAACACCTCGCCACCACCGCCGGCCACTCGCCCGAAGCACTCGAACGGGCTCTTGCCGACGCCAACTCCCTGGGCGGCACAAACAGACCACGCCGACGCCTCCCCAGGAGGAATCCCTTCGCCGGACGCCAGGACCTGGCCCACCGCATCGCCCAAGAGGCCCTCAAGGGGACGCAGATCCGCACGCTCGCAAAGCGCCACAACCTCCGCTGCTCGGACATCCGCTTCGCCCTGGAGGTCCCACGCCTGATCACCGCAGAGACGAGTCCGCTGACCGACTCCATCACAGGGGAACTCGCCGACCTGGTCGAGGGCATGATCGGCAGAGAGCTCAACGGAAGGCAGATCTGGACCGAACTCATGGACCACCACGACTACTTGGTCACGTACGACAGCGTCCGCCACTACATCCGATACATGCGATCCCGAACGGCGTCAGCGCGAGGAGACTCGTAGACGAGCTCACACTGTGACTTCCGGTTGTTCCGGGCTGAGGTAGTGCACGCGCGTCTGCTCGGCATGGAGCATCAGCAGGTCGTGCAGCTCCTCGGCGGCGAACTTGAGCAGGTGGCCGTCGCGGGTGACGTGGAGGGTTTCGAGGACGAAGGCGACACGGGTGGAGTCCTCGGTGACGCGGGTGCGGTGGGCGTCGCGGTGGTTCCAGTGGCGGGTCAGGACGCCGGTGGTGTCGTCGTAGATGATCTCGCCGGACTTGGGGTTTTCGATGGTGTCGGGTTCGCCGAGCGGGGTGAAGGTCTCGGTGCCGTCCGCGTACCGGATGTTGACATCGCCGGTGACGTGGTCGAGGTCGAAGGCGCCGGCGGGCAGGCCGTGGCGGACGGAGATGGCGTTGTAGGAGTCGACGGCCGGGTTGATCCGCGGCAGCGTGCCCTTCTTGGCGAGGCGGCGGCCGAGGGCGTCGACGCTGGGGCGGATGCGGCGGGGGTTGGTCCCGAAGGAGCGGTAGGCGGTGTGCCATGCCTCGATGCGCGGGTCGGTCTCGCCTGCAGGCTGCCAGGCCCCGTCGGAGAGCTGCTGCTCCAGCGTCTCCAGGGCGGCGGCGGTGTCGGGCCAGGGCTCGTGGCCTCGCAGGCCGGTGGCGGTGACCACGGCGATGAGGGTGTCGGGGAAGGCGTCCGTGACGGCGGGGGCGATGCGGAAGTCGGTCATGGGAGGTGTTCTCCGTTCCTGCGGTGGGGCTGAGGCGGGTGGTCAGGGCTTCCAGGGGCCGATGCGGTCCAGGCGGCGGCGCTGCTGGTGTGCGGTGGGGACGTCGAGGCCCTGACCGCGTTCGGTGAGGTGGTCGGCGACGGCGGTGCGGTGCTCGACGGGCTTGTGGTCGTCGTACTTGAACTTCGCCCGTACGTCGGTGGCCTCTAGGCGCAGGCCGCGGATGCCGGGCAGCATCCGGCCGTACGGGGGCTGGTCTACGGAGATGGGGGCGTGGTCGCCGTCGGGCTGGAAGTGGGCCATCTGGCGGCGCAGTAGCTCGGCCTTGTCCTCGGGTTCGTCGACGATCGTGGCGCGGCAGGTGAACTGGACGGCCGTGTAGTAGCTGGTGGGGACGCCGTCGGTGGGTGGGGTGTCGGGCTTGGCGCGCCAGGGGCCGGGGATGAAGGCGTAGTCGCCGAAGACGGTGAACAGGACGTTCGGGTCGTTCTCGATCGCCGTCCAGACCGGGTTGGGGCGGGCGAGGTGGACCAGGAGGTGGCCGGTTTCGCTGGTGAAGTGGGTGGGGACGGCGACGGGCGCCTGGCCGGGCGGGCCGTTGACGCTGAGGAGGCCGAAGTCGTGGCCTTCGGCGATCCAGGTCTGCCATTCGGCTTCGTCCAGGCAGGCGTCCCAGGGCTGGATGAACATGCTGGTCTCCTTGCGAGGCGGTGGTGCTGTGGTGCCGGAGTTCTCAGGTGAGGGCGAGGAGGCTGACGGCGACGGCGGCCGTGCCCAGGCCGACGAGTTGTCCGCGGTGGATGCGTTCGGCGAGGACGCTGCGGGCGAGCAGGACGGTGCCGGCCGGGTAGAGGGCGGTGATCACGGCGACGACGGCGAGGTCCCCGCTGCGGGCGGCGAGCAGGAACAGCAGGTTCGCCACCGAGTCCAGCACGCCGGCCGCCGCCGAGATCGCGTACGCGGGCTTCTCTGTCCCGAGCTTGCGGTACATCACTCCGGCCGCTGCCAGGGTGACGGCGGAGGAGACCGCCCGCCCGATGATCAGGGGTGCCACGCCGCTGTCGGACGGGGCCTGGTGCAGGAAGATCAGCTGGAGGGCGATGGCGGCGCCGGCCCCGAGGGCCAGTAGCAGAGCGGTACGCGAGGGGCGGGCCGATCCGGCGCCGTGGCCTGCGCTGACCATCACCACCGCGGCCAGAGCGAGCGGCAGCCCGATGAGCCCGGCGGTGCCCAGGTGCTCGCCCTGGAGCAGGCCCACGCCGACCGGGAGCATGGCCGACACGAGGGCGGTGACGGGCGAGAGCACGTTCATCGGGCCGATCGCCAGGGTGCGGTAGAGCAGGGCGAATGCGGCGGCCGAGGCCACGCCGGAGGCGGCACCCCAGCCGAGGGCGGCGGGGCTGAACGAGGCACCGAGCACGGGCCACAGCAGCAGCTCGACTGCCAGGCTGGCCGGCGCGGCGATCATCACAGTGCGCAGCACGTGGGCTTTTCGGGCGCCCAGGCCGCCGAGGAAATCGGCGCATCCGTAGGCCAGCGAGCTGCCCAGGGCCAGCAGTAGAGCTATCACGAGACAATCCCTTATGGTTACAGTAGAACGACCAAACCGTACAACGGAACGACCACCCCTTGTCAACCGAACGACCGGGTGGCCCATTCCATTGACCAGCCGAAAGGGATGGTGACCAGGTGACCGAGACAGAGGCGGCCCTGCGCACGCTCGCGCACAACGTCCGCTCGGCGCGTACTCGCGCGGGCCTGTCGCTGGACGAGCTCGGCCGCCGGGCCAAGGTCAGCAAGGGAGCCCTGGTCGGACTGGAGAAGGCGCAGGGCAATCCCAACTTCGCGACCCTGGTCCGGCTGGCTGACACGCTGGGCGTCTCGGTCTCCGCGCTGATGGAAGGTCCGACCGAAGGGCGCGTCCGTGTGGTCTCGGCCAGCACCGTGATGCCGCTGTGGGCGGGCGAGCGGGGCAGCGAGGCCCGGCTCATGCTGACGACCTCGGGCCCCGCTCCAGTCGAGGTGTGGCGCTGGCGCCTGGAACCGGGTGAGGAGTACCCCAGCCACCCCCACCAGGCCGGCGTCATCGAGACTGTCAGCGTCATTGCAGGGCGCATGGTCCTGGTCGTCGACGGCACGGAGCACCCGGTCGCGGCCGGGCAGACCGCCACGTTCGAAGGCGATGTCGCCCACACCTATCGCGGGGAGGGCGACGAGACCTGCCATCTGATCATGACCGTCCATTTGCCGCCCGGGCCCGCATCCGCGGCCTGATCCGTCCGCGGATGGCACACAGTCGGCTCCCCCCTGGACGACTGGGTTAGCTGTCAATCGCCTTGATTGGATGTCAAAGGACAGAACGGTCGAATTCCGGGTTGGTGTAGGTTCGCATTTCGCGTGTCCTCATCTCATTGACGCTGGCCCTCGTCTGGCCCAAGGGACAACGCGGTGAGACGTACTCCTGCCTGATCGTCACTGTCCTGTCGCATGGGAGCTGGCGGATTCTCACTGGTTCTCGTTCATGCTGACGGATTCTCACTGGGCCGCATGTGAACGCCTCTGGGCAGGGGATACGGTGGCGAGGTGACCGAGACACTGCCCGCCGATGTAGCCCTCGTGTTGGGCCGTTCTCGGCGAGGACGATCCGGTCCACCTCGCACTTCGCCGGCAGGTGCCGCACATCCGCGTACGAGAACGCTGCACGTGTGGGTGGGGCACCGCGTACTTCGATCTCGACGCACCAGTGGTGGAACCGGCGCCATCCGGCCCGGGCACTGTGGTGACAGCCGAGGCCCAGATCTTCACGGAAGACGGCGAGTGCCCCGGCGAGGTCCTGGTCTTCGCACAGGGCGGCTACCTCTCATGGCTGGAGGTCTGCTCCTGGAGCGACGACATCGAGGTAACGCTGGCCACCGCTCAGCGGTTGCTGCGCCCTTGATCCCGGAACCCTTCATAGACGGTCGGCTCGGCCTCTGACCTGGGGCGGTCGACTCGTCCCCCATGCAGGATGCCGCACAAGCCAGATGCGCTGAGAATCCAGAGCCGGGTGTTCTCATCCGACCTGGCAACCCCGCAGCTCAGGACAAGATCCACAGACAAGCGCAATTCGACGGGACAATCGTCACTTCAACGCCTCGGCCGCCAAGTCCTACCCCGGTCTCGTCGGCGCGGTCCTGGCCCACGAAGGGCAGCTCGACTGCGGCGTCCGGATCAACACGTACGTCCCCGAGCCCGCCAGCACCGTGTCGTTCGCCGAGGTCCTGCGGTGGTCACCGGCACCACCGTCTCGGCTCTGCTGTCCGAGATGGTCTGGTCGTCGGCATGCATCACCGCGGACCGTCTCGTGGGCCGGTGGGAGGGATGGCCTGTCCCTCTCCGTGAGGCGCACGGCGATGTGGGCGTCAGGCGGATTCGCGGATGACGAGGCGGGATCTCGCCACGGCGGCCAGGCCGGGGTCCAGGTCCTCTCCTTGGAGGAGGTGCTCGATCGTGCGGGCGACGGCGGCGGCGGCCGCGGGCAGGTCGAGGTAGGTCGTGGTCAGTTGTGGGCGCAGTGCGGCGCCGAGGGGGAGGTTGTCCGAGCCGGCCACGGCGATGTCGCGGGGGACGTCGAGGCCGGCGTCCCGAAGGGCTTGGATCAGTACGAGTGCGAACTCGTCGTTGTAGGCGTAGACCGCCTCCGGTCGCCGGTCCGGATCGCACCAGGCGGCCACGGCGGGCGCAAGACTGTCGGTACTGAGCGTGCAGTCCACGCGCTGGACAGGGACTCCCGCACCGCCGGCCACCGCCGTCATCGCGTCGAACCGCGCGTGGCCCAAAGCCGCGATGTCGCCACCGGGGACCAGACAGGCCAGGCGGCGGTGGCCTTGGTCCAGTAGATGGCGGGTGGCGAGTTCGGCGACCTCGGCACTGTTCATGACGATCGTGGGCGCGTACGACATCTCGAGGGGGCCGTGGAGCAGCACGATGTCGACGCCGGCCTGGCGCAGGAGGTCGGCAGCCTCCTGCGGGCACCGATGAGCCTCCGCGAAGACGACCGCCGGGCGCAGTTCGGCCCAGGCGCGCGCGCCGCTCACGCCTGTGGCGGAGCGGTCGCCGTGCAGTAGCATGCTCAGCCCTCGCGCGGACAGCTCCTGGCCGAGTATCTCCAGGTACCGGTGCCGCGTAGGGGCCAGGGGGAGCTCCGGCATCGGAATGAGCACGACGTTGCTCCGGCCCGAGCGGAGCATGCGGGCGGTGCCGTGCGGCGCGTAGCCGAGTTCCCGCACGGCTGCCATCACACGGCGACGGGTGTCTTCGTTGATGGGGCGGTCGCCGGGCTTGTTTAGGACGTACGAGACCGTGGTCCGTGACACGCCTGCCACACGAGCCACGTCCGCGCTCGTGGGGCGTCTGCTCTGGGGTCCGCTCTTCATGGGCTCGGGCTTCTCCTCATCCGCGGACCCTGGAAGGAACCGCCAGGGTGCACACCTCGCGTGAGGTGCACACGTGTCCACTGCTTGATCCCGTGATCTGGTTAACAGAATGCTACGCCCGCGTATCTGCACGGGAAAAGAGTCTTGTTTTCACCCCCGCTCGCGTGTCACGGTGTCCCGGCGCCCGATGTGACACGTGTGCACCTCAAGTAAACCTTGGGTGCGATCGCCGCCGGGCCCCTCCCCGCCCGGCGTGCCCGGGCGGCCTCGCTGCCGAGATCCGGAGGTGTCCAGATGGGCACGATCGACCCCGCCCCCCGCACCGTCGCACCGCACGCGACGGAAACCCTGGGCCCATCCGGGCCGCTCTCGGCCCCCAGGGCACCCGTGAGCGCCGGCTTCATCGCCGCCCTCACCGCCGCCTTCCTCTTCACGTGGATGGCGCTGCTCCCGGCAACCCAGGTGACCCTTGCACTGCGGGTCCAGCAGATCGCGCCGCAGGACAAGGCGGCCGCACTCTCCCTCGTGCTTGCGGTCGGCGCCGTCGTCGCCCTACTGGCCCAGAACATCTTCGGCGTGCTGTCGGACCGCACAACCAGCCGGTTCGGCATGCGACGGCCGTGGATCCTCATCGGAGCCCTCCTGGGCGTGGCCAGTCTGGGCTTCCTGGCCACCGCCGACAGCATCGCCTCGCTCGTCGCGTCCTGGGCGCTGACGCAGCTGACCTTCAACATCCTGCTGGCCGGGCTGACGCCTGTGATACCCGACCAGATACCGCCCGCCCAGCTCGGACGTGTCTCGGCGCTCACCGGGATCACCACCCAGGTCGGGGTCGTCGGCGGTGTCTTCCTCACCCAGCTGCTCCTCCCCGACCTGACCACGGCGATCCTGCTGCCCGGCTTGTTCTGCCTGATCGGAGTCGGTGTCCTCACCGTCGTGCTGCGAGACCGGCAGCTGGCCCCCGCCGACCGTCGACCGCTGCGCCCGTCCGTGTGGCTGCAGGCGTACTGGGTCAGCCCGCGCAAGCATCCCGACTTCGCCTGGGCCTGGCTGTCGCGCTTCCTGGTGCAGTGCGGCAACATCACCCTGACCAGCTACCAGACGTACTTCCTGATGAGCCGCTTCGGATACACCGAGGACACCGTCGGACCGGTCGTCCTGAAGGTCCTCCTGGTCAGCATCGCCGGGATCGTCCTGGCCGCCATGGTGTTCGGCGCGCTGTCCGACCGTCTCCAGCGCCGCAAGCCGTTCGTGCTCGTCTCCGCCGTCGTCCTGGCCCTGGCGCATGTCCTGGCGGCCTTCGCCACCTCCCTGACCATGTTCCTCATCTCCGCGGCCATCACCGGCGTCGCCGCCGGGTGCTTCCTCGCCGTCGACCTGGCCCTGGTCACCCAGGTGCTGCCGTCGAGTGCGGACGCGGGCAAGGACATGGGTGTACTCCACCTGGCCAGCGCGTTGCCGCAGATGCTCATGCCCGCCATCGCGCCGTTGTTCCTCGCCATCGGAGACGGGGACAACTACGCCGCCTTCTTCATCGCGGGCGGAGTGATCGGGCTCATCGGCGCCTTCTGCAATCAGCGCATCCGTTCAGTCCGCTGACGACCTGTCCTCCTGGCCCTGACGGGCCGGCCCCTCTCGCACACAACCCTCCGCCTTCTCTCTGAAAGTCGCCCAGTGGAACACTCTGACCACGAATCCGTAGTCGCAGCCGCCCTTGCCCGTCTCGACCTGGACGCGAAGGCCCGCCTCCTGGCCGGCCAGGACCTCTGGTCGCTGCCCGCCCTCCCCGAGATCGGGCTCGGCTCACTGGTCATGTCGGACGGGCCGGTCGGCGTACGCGGCACGGCGTTCACCGCGGCCGACCCTGCACTCGCCCTCCCCAGCCCCACCGCGCTCGCCGCGACCTGGGACCCCGCTCTGGCCCGGCAGGCCGGCCACGTGCTCGCGCAGGAGGCCCGCAGGAAGGGGGTGCACCTGCTGCTCGCCCCCACCGTCAACCTGCACCGGTCACCGCTCGCCGGGCGTCACTTCGAGGCGTACTCCGAGGACCCGCTGCTGACCGCGCGCATCGGCTCCTGCTATGTATCCGGCGTCCAGGAGGGTGGTGTCGGCGCGACGGTGAAGCACTTCGTCGCCAACGACGCCGAGACCGACCGCTTCACGGTCGACAACCAGGTCACCGAGCGCACCCTGCATGAGCTCTACCTCGCTCCCTTCGAGGAGATCATCGCCACCGCCCGTCCCTGGGCTGTCATGTCCGCGTACAACCAGGTCAACGGCGTGACCATGACCGAGCACCGTGATCTGCAGACAGGCGTCCTGCGCGAGGAATGGGGATTCGACGGAGTGGTCGTGTCGGACTGGCTGGCCGCCCGCGACACCGTCGGCGCCATCACCGGGGGCCTGGACATAGCCATGCCCGGACCGCTCACCGTCTTCGGAGAGGCGCTCGCCACCGCCGTCCGCGACGGCCGGGTCTCCGAGAAGGACGTGGACGACGCGGCACGGCGCGTGCTTCTGCTCGCCGCGCGGGTGGGTCTGCTCGACGGCGCGGAGCCCACCGTTCCCGCTCACCGGTATCCCCCCGCCGTCGACGGCCGCGAGGTCGCCCGGGAGATCGCCGCCCGGTCCTTCGTCCTGCTGCGCAACGAAGGCGCGGCACTCCCCCTCACCACCTCCCCGACCGGTGGAGGCATCGCCCTCATCGGAAACGCCGCACGGGAAGCCCGCATCCTCGGCGGCGGCTCCGCCACCGTCTTTCCCGACCGCGTCATCTCCCCGCTCGACGGCCTGCGGGCAGCGCTCCCCCACGACACCACGCTCACGTACGCGGTCGGGGCCAACCCCAACGAGGGGCTCACCCTGGCCGGCGACGACTTCGTGCTGCGCTGCGTGCTGCGCGACGTCCACGGAAACGTCCTCGCCGAACAGCCGATGCCCGCAGGGCGCGTGCGCTGGATGGCATCCGCCCTCCCGGGCGGCACCGACTACGACAGCCTCGCCACGGTCGAGCTCGTCGGGACCTACACGCCGCGGCGGAGCGGTGCGCACCACTTCGGTACGCAAGGAATGGGCGCCTTCCGTCTGTCGGTCGACGGCACGGTGATCTTCGATGGGGTCCACCGGCCGGAAGGGGCGGACCCGCTGGACGCCCTCACGGGCCGCCCCGTCGCCCGGGGAACCGCCGACCTGGTGGCTGAGCGGCCGGTGAAGGTCAGCCTGCTCGCGTCCGCACCGAAGATGTCGTACGGCCCCCTCCGGGGTGTCACGTTCGGTCTGGCACACCGGGGCCCCGCCGGCGAGGAGGACCAGCTGATCGAAGAGGCCGTGGCCACCGCCGCCGCGGCGGAGGTCGCCGTCGTCGTGGTCGCCACCACCGAAGCCGTCGAGAGCGAAGGCTTCGACCGTACGACTCTGCGCCTGCCCGGCCGCCAGGACGAACTCGTCAGCAGGGTCGCCGCCGCCAATCCCCGTACGGTCGTGGTGGTGAACTCCGGTTCACCGGTGGAAATGCCCTGGCGCGACGAGGTGACGGCGATCCTCCTGTCCTGGTTCCCCGGCCAGGAAGGCGGAGCCGCGCTCGCGGACGTCCTGCTGGGAACGGAGGAACCCGGCGGCCGACTGCCGACGACCTGGCCCGCAGCCCTCGCCGACGCCCCCGTCACCAAGGTGACTCCGAACGAGGGCGTCCTCGCCTACGACGAGGGCGTCTTCATCGGCTACCGCGCCTGGCAGCGCCACACGATCGCCCCGGCCTATCCCTTCGGATACGGCCTCGGCTACACCGACTGGACCTACGAGGACATGACAGTGACCGACGGGTCCGTCCGGGTCCGTCTCCGCAACACCGGATCACGGCCCGGACGCGAGGTCGTCCAGGTGTACGCCGCTCCCGCCGAGCCCGACCCCGGCCGGGCGTCCCGGTGGCTTGTCGGATTCGCGACGGTCGCCGCAGAAGCCGGCGACAGCGCCGAAGCGCAGATCACCCTGCCGGAACGTGCCTTCCAGACATGGGACGAGACCACCTCCCAGTGGGTCACCGTGCCCGGCCGGTACCACCTCCACGCCGCCCGCTGCGCGACACGAACCGTTCTCTCCGCCGAGGTCGACGTCACCGGCAGCTGACCCATCACGGTCTCCCCAGCTGCTCCGGGACCGGAACCTGACACCGGTCCCGGAGCTCCGTCCCACGGCGGGCGGCGCCCCCACCCCGACCGCCCGCCACAGATGGATACACTGACGCATCCGATACATGAATGTATTGAATGAAGGGTCTGGCATGACCGCCGCACATCAGCCCGCCGTGACAGAGCCCCGGGCAGACCGGCCGCCACGGGCGGCGGGCCGCGAGACCAAGCGCCGCGCGCAGACCCGGGCCCGCCTGCTGGAGGCGGCTTTCGGAGTGTTCGCGGCCAAGGGCTTCGGACAGGTCACGATCGAGCAGGTCTGCGAGGAGGCCGGCTACACCCGGGGCGCCTTCTACTCCAACTTCGACAGCCTCGACGAGTTGTTCTTCGCCCTCTACGACGAGCGTGCGCACCTGATCGCCGGGCAGTTGGCCCAGGCGTTCGCTTCGGCCGAAGAGGACCTGCCGATCGCCGCGCTCGCCGAGCGGGTCAGCAAGGTCCTTCTCCTGGAGCGGGAGTGGCTGCTGGTCAAGACCGACTTCCTGGTGCAGGCCGCACGGAACCCCGCCCTCGCCCACGTCCTGTCGGCCCACCGCGGGCGGCTCCGCCAGGTGGTGGCCGAGCGCCTTCGGCTGCACGCCGAGCGCAATCCGCTGCCCGCCGCCCTTCCCGATGTCGAATCCGCGGCCTGGGCAGTCGTGGCCGTCTATGACGGTGTGACGGTGCAGCTGCTGCTGGACGGCGACACCTCGGGGGCGCGTGCTTGGCTCGCCCAGTTGCTCACCGCGCTCCTGGCGGACCGCGCCGGAGCGGGCACGAGCGCCGACCGGTGAGGGACATTCCTCGAACCATGCAACTGCCGTCCGCCGGGGAGAGGCCCGGTACCGAGGCCAAGCCCCACTGGCGGGGCTGGCTGCATGCCGGTGTCGCGCCGGTCGTGCTGGCCGCGGGGACGGTCCTCACGGTCCTGGCGCCGCATGGCTGGACGGCAGCGGCGGTCGCGCTGTACACGGCGTGCGGGCTGATGTTGTTCACGGTCAGCGCCGTGTACCACCGCGGCACGTGGTCGGCACCCGTGCTCGAGGTGCTGCGCCGGGTCGACCACTCCAACGTGTACCTGCTCATCGCCGGCACGTACACGCCCATCGTGGGACTGGGGCTGACCGGCACCGCACGGACCCTGCTGCTGTGGGGGATCTGGACGGGCGCCTGCGCCGGCATCGTCTTCCGCTGTGTGTGGCCCGGCGCCCCACGGGCCCTCTACACCACCCTCTACATCGCACTCGGCTGGTCTCTCGCACCCGCCTTCGGCCAGTTGCTGCACCAGGCCGGCCCCGCGGTACTCGCACTGACCGTGACCGGCGGAATCCTCTACACCGCGGGCGGGGTCGTCTACGCCCTCAAGCGCCCCGACCCCTCACCCGCCCGGTTCGGCTTCCACGAGGTCTTCCACGCCTGCACCATCGCCGCCTGGACCTCTCAGTACGTCGCCATCAGCCTGCTGACCCTTCGGGCGGGCTGAGTCCACGCACACCTGCCAGTAGCGGTCACGTCACCCATCACCCCGGTCGCCCCGGTCACCCATGAGAAGGAGAACGCAGCATGGACGCTGATGTCATCGTCGTCGGAGCCGGCCTCGCCGGGCTGGTAGCGGCTCACGAACTCACCTCCAGGGGACGCAAGGTGGCCCTGGTGGACCAGGAGGGCCCGGCCGATCTCGGAGGGCAGGCGTTCTGGTCCTTCGGCGGACTCTTCCTCGTCGACTCCCCGGAACAGCGGCGCATGGGCGTCAAGGACTCCTTCGACCTGGCGTGGAACGACTGGCAGGGCAGTGCCCAGTTCGACCGGCTCGACGACGAGGACTCCTGGGCAACCCGCTGGGCACGCGCCTACGTCGAGTTCGCCGCCGGCGAGAAGCGATCCTGGCTGGCCGGCCACGGCATCGGCTTCCTCCCCACGGTCGGCTGGGCCGAACGCGGAAACCTGCGCGCCGACGGCCACGGCAACTCCGTCCCGCGCTTCCACGTCACCTGGGGTACCGGGCCCGGGGTCGTCGAGCCCTTCGTACGCCACGCCAGGCAGGCCGCCGCCGACGGGCTCCTCACCTTCCACCACCGCCACCGCGTCAACGAGCTGCTCGTCGACGGCGGCACCGTGAGTGGAGTCCGCGGCCACGTCCTCATCGAGGACCGGTCCCCCCGGGGCGTCGCGACCAGCCGCGAGACCACAGGCGAGTTCGAACTCAGAGCGCAGGCCGTCATCGTCACCACCGGCGGGATCGGCGCTAACCACGACCTCGTACGCCGTTCCTGGCCCGACCGTCTCGGCACCCCGCCCAAAAACATGGTCACCGGCGTGCCCGCGTACGTCGACGGCCGCATGCTCGACATCGCCGCCGACGCCGGCGTACGGCTGGTCAACCGCGACCGGATGTGGCACTACACCGAAGGGGTCAGGAACTGCGACCCGATCTGGCCCGGCCACGGTATCCGCATCCTGCCCGGCCCGTCCCCGATGTGGTTCGACGCCCTCGGCCGCCGCCTTCCCGACCCCTGCCTGCCCGGATACGACACCCTCGGAACGCTCAAGCACCTGCGGACCACGCCGGACATCGCCGCCTACGACCACTCCTGGTTCGTCCTCACCCAGAAGATCATCGAGAAGGAGTTCGCCCTCTCGGGCTCCGAACAGAACCCCGACATCACCGGCAAGGACCGCGCTGCCTTCCTCCGCACGCGACTCTTCGGAAAGGGAGCACCCGCGCCCGTCGAGGCGTTCAAGCGCCACGGCGAGGATTTCGTCGTCGCCGACACCCTCGACGAACTCGTCGACCGGATGAACGCTCTGACCGAGGAGCCGCTGCTCGACCTCGGAACCCTGCGCCGCCAGATAGAGGCCCGCGATCTGCAGATCGCCAATCCCTACAGCAAGGACTCCCAGGTCCAGGGCATCCGCAACGCCCGCCGCTACCTCGGCGACCGCCTCGGCCGCGCCGCCACCCCGCACCCCATCCTCGACCCCGCCAACGGGCCCCTCATCGGCGTGAAACTCCACGTCCTCACCCGCAAGACCCTCGGCGGCATCCAGACAGACCTCGAATCCCGTGCCCTCGGCCCGGACGGCCGGCCCATCAACGGCCTGTACGCGGCCGGCGAGGTCGCCGGCTTCGGCGGCGGCGGGGTCCACGGCTACAACGCCCTCGAAGGAACCTTCCTCGGCGGCTGCCTCTTCAGCGGACGCCAAGCAGGCCGCGCCGCCGCCCGGGCCGCAAGCGCCTAGTCACGTCCTCCTGTCGATCGGCGTCGTGCCGTGCCGTGCCGTGCCGTGCCGTGCCGTGCCGTGCCGTGCCGTGCCGTGCCGTGCTGTGCTGTGCCGCGGAGATTACGGCTTGCCTGCCGACTGGTGGGTAAGCGCACACCCTCCAGGCGTGAATCGGGGCGACGAGAACGGGAGTAGCGCCACCAGAACTCAGCTTCCCCACCTCGTCGATGACATGGGTATCGAGGCATCGTGGGCGGGCCACGGCCGCGCTCCGTCACGGAGGTGATCACCGCCGGGCCGGGCGAGACACTGACCGACCTTTCGGCGCACTCGTTCTCGCCCCGTCGGAGCGCGCGGCGCCGAGTCGGTGGCGATCGTGAAGGCGGCGGCCCGGGACGGCACCCGCGTCACGTCGGCGATGACGCCTGCCAGTACGAGTTCGGGATTCAGCATCTGACCACGGCCTACGCCTACGCCGAGGCGGACTCCGACGCCGCGCAACGCCTCCTCCGACGAGTCCGGCCGAGCCATGCCCCGCCGCACATCAACGCGGTGCACCTTGTCGACGTCACTGCGGACCCGCAGGCCAAGACGATCACCTGGGAAAGGGTGACGAGGGTCCCTCTCGGCCCAGTTCTCTGACTCCCCGGAGACACACGGAGTCTCCGGGGAGTGGACCGGGCGGTGAAAAGGACAAGATCGCGAGACAGAATCCCGGGATATCCGAATGAGACAACACGAGAACACACAGGTCGTCACGACGGAATGGGACATTCCAATTGCGGGCCTACAGTTGGTGTGGGTTCTCAGAAACCGCGCCATATTCTCAGCATCAGCCGCATACCAGCACCATTTATGGCGTGGTTCTGAGACCTGCAGTTCAGTGGCTCACTCGTCCGCGGTGTGGGCCGGTTCCTGCTGTCGCTGTCGACGACGGCGGGCTGGGCTGGCCGGGCGCGCTGTCACTGCGATGGTGTCTTGGCCCGCTTCGCCCCGCCCCAGAGCGAGCCCGGGTTCGCTCGGTTCGGGTACAGCGCGAGCATCGCCTCGTACAGTTCGGCTGCGGTTTTCGTCTCGGCGTCGAGCCGGTTGAAGTCCGCCAGGTACTTCTTGGTCTCGGCCAGGATCTTCGGGTCGTCGGGCAGGTCGGGGTTCTTGTGGCCGGCGACGACGAAGGCGGGGTCGAGTGCGGCGAGCGTGTCGGTGGCGCGCATCCACTCCTCGCGCGACGCGGTGGTGGTCTCGCCCATGTACTGGTGGATGCCGTTGTAGGCGACATCGCCGGCCACGACGAGCCGCAGGTCCGGTACCCACAGCGCGGTGCTGCCCTCGCAGTCGGTGAAGCCGGCCTCGACCGCCCGCAGCTCGTGGCCTTCGAGTGTGAACGTGTCGCCGTCCAGGACTTCCGGGAAGACCTGCGGCAGGGGGACCTGTCCCGGAAAGCGCGAGGTCCAGAAGGTGTCGACGTAAGGCGGTGTGCCCTCGAACCTCGCCTTGGCCACGGCTGCGGCGGTCGAGACAGCCTTGGCCCCCGGGAATGCCTCAAGGAGTTGCTTCACGCCGAAGCCGTGGTCGCCGTGGCCGTGCGTGATGTAGACGTAGGCCAGATTGCGGTCGTGCGCCTTCACCCAGTCGACGAGCTGTTGGTTCTGTTCGATGGTGAGGAACGTGTCGACGAGCACGGCGTCGCGCTCACCGAAGATCAACGTCGAGGTGTTGACCACCCACTGGAGCTCTTCCGTGCCGGGCGGCAGGTCGCGGGTCAGACCTGACCGGCGCATGCACAGCGTCTCGTACCGCAGCGCCGATGTGGCTTCCGGCATGTCGTGGCTACCTTCCACTCTCGTTGAGATCCAGCCGACGCATTGTGCTTGGCCAGTCGCGATGGCCTCGGAACCGGGGGCTGGGGACTCGACGAGCCGCCGACCCGACTTCCAAGACCAATCCTGCGGGCCCACATCGGATCCGCAACACGACGACAAGCCCGCCGCCATCCGGCCTCCAGCACGTAGGCGAGGCCCATGTGCCGGCGGTGACGTTCAAGGCAACGGCGGCGCTACATGGGCCCAGGGTGGTGGAGGGCGCCGACGGCCGCGCCGCAAGGCCCGCGGGAGGCGCCGCGCCGTAACCCGATCAGGCGGCCGAGGCAGTCAAGCTGGAGCTGTCCGCCGTCCGCGGCCGGCCCGCTCCCAGGGGAGCGGGGGGCTACCGGTAGAGCGTGTGCCCGGTGCCCTGGTGCTGGGCGTGTTCTTCGGGCCGTCGGCGCCAGTCCGTCGGGCAGACCTTGAGGGAGTGCCACGTTCGTGAGACTGAACGGATGCGCCATCGACGTGAGACAACGGAAGGACTGCTGGTCAACGGCGACGCCGGTGCCACGAGCGGCGAGACCCTACATATGTAGTGGTGGACACTGAGATCGATCGAGGCATCCAGCCGGGGACTCTCGCGTCCGGCCGCCGGATCGGCCCCACGCTCGCCCCCGCTCCCTCGGCAGCTGCAAGCGCATCTCGCCAGGTGCCCTTCTTGAGCGTGTCCGCGTGACACTGCCGGCACTCGCCTACGGGTTGGTGCCGGGATTCGAGGTCTTCAACGGATGCGCGCGCATGGGCAAAGGCGTCGGCGGGAAAATCCGCACGGATCGCAAACCAGGTTCCGCTGCGCTCAGCTTCGGGAGCACCGGCAGCGACCTCGGGCCGCTGGGGCACGTACAAGGTGCCTCCGTCATGGCGGACGAGGAAGATTCGGTCGAGATGGTCACAGGTGTCGGAGGCCGGCGGGTTCCTGTCCAGCCACCGAAGCAGTTCCGCGCGGTCACCTGGTCCCCACAGCAGGTCGCAGGGGTACGTCGTGTTCTCGAAGAGGGCGTCGAATTGGAAAAGGGTGGGGTCTTCGGCCGTGCCGGGCTCGAAGACCGCTTGGACGATGACGTACTGCCATTCCTCTTTTTCGGTGTCCGTTCGAAGGTTCTCTACATGGCCGATGGAGACGGCCTCGGTAACCGGGTTCCAGGCGACGGCGGTGGTGCGACGCTCCACCGGAGCGGGGTAGAGACGTCCGCCGGGAGTGTCCTGGCCCCAAAGCCGGTTGATCACCTCAGCCAGGTTGGACAAGGTATGCGCAGCCTCAACAGGTCCGTGGAGATGGAAGGCGCTCGGGTGAGCCACCATGTTCCGCAGGTCGGTGATGGCCTTCTCCCGGCCGCGATTTCGTTGGCCGCGGAGCAACCCTTCTCGACGTGCCCACCGGTACAAGCCGTCCAGGGTTCCGTTGAACCCGGTCCAGCTCCGGCCGGGTCCCATTTGGATCCTGGTGCCCTTGAGCTCCTTGTACCTCTCCATGAAGTGCCCGTAGTTGGTCACGTCCTCGAGGGTGTGCACCTCGCCTTCCTTGGTCCGGAGGGACACTGCACCTTGGTGGAAGGCGATGAACCGGTCGCGCAGGGCCTGCTCGAACACCAGGAGCGCCGCGTCGCCGACCATGGTGAACAGCTCGTAGCAGAGCAGGCCGTAGCGGTAAACGTGGCGCAGTTGTTCGAAGCGCTGCCGGGTTCCCTCTGCGACGCTGTCGGCGAGTTCATACTGGGCGATCACGTGTTGCTGAAAGTCCAGGGCGTCCTCAGGAGTCAGTCGTCCGCCGAACCCGTAAGGGTTAAAGGGAAGTACGCGCTCGTCTACCGCTCGTAGGTCGTCAAGCGACAGCCAGTCCATTCAAGACCTCCTCAAGAATGTGAAGAACCGGCCATCGTACGACGGGGTCTCCACGTCAGCCCCGGGATTTCTGGATCCCCTGTTCAACGGCGGCCCGAGGATAGGCGAAGGGCCCCAGGTCGCCTTCCTGGGGCCCTTCGACGATGTTCAGTTTGTGGTCGCTCTACCGGTCAGCTGGCGGACGGCGTCTCCTCCTCGCCCTCCGACTTCTTCCGTCGTGCCGCGATCAGGGCACCGCCGCCGGCCGCGATCAGGAGGCCGCCGGCCGCGAGGAGCCAGGTGTTGGAGTCGGCCCCGGTGTGCGCGAGGGAGCCCTCCGCAGGCGGGGTGCTCGGGGTGTCCGTCGGGGGCACCGGTGCGGTGGAGGTGGACTGGCTCGGGGCCGGGGTGGCCGGCGGGGTCGTCGCCGGAGTCGTGGGCGGGGTGCTCGGGGTGACTGGCGGCGTGGTCGGCGGGGTCGTCGGGGGCGTGGTCGGCGGGGTGGTGGGCGGCTGGGTGGGCTGGTCCTTCTTGGTGTTGGTGAAGGTGGCGGTGGTCTTCTCGGCGGGCTTGGCGGTGATCTTTACCGGGGTGGTGTCGAGCTCGTAGCCGGTGGGGGCCTTGGTCTCGGTGCCGGTGTAGGCGGTGCCGGTGCGGGAGGAGACGGGGAGCTTGGTGGTGGCGGTACCGTCCTTGCCGGTGGTCAGGGTGATCGCCTTGCCGGTGCCGGTGGCGGGGGTGACGTTGATGACGGCGCCGGCCAGGGGCTTGCCGGTCTTCTTGTCGATCTTCTTCACCAGCAGCTCGGCCGGCTTGAAGCTGTCGGTGATCGTGAGCTTCACGGTGTGCTCGGGCGTGACGATGACGTCCTGGTCAGGGGCCAGTTCGTGAAGGGGGCTGCCGGAGTCGGTCTCCTTGAGACGGTAGGTGCCGGGGTGGACGTTCTCGAAGAGCAGGACGCCGTTCGTGCCGGTCTTGCCGGTCAGGGCCTTGGTGCCGTTGAGGGTGTCGAGCAGGGCGAACGCGGCTCCGGAGAGCAGGGTGCCGTCGGGGTCCTTCTTGGTGATCTCGATGGTGCCCGGGGGGATTTCGGGTGCGTTGGCGAAGGCGGTCGGGGCCCAGATCAGGGAGCCGGTGGCCAGGGTGGTCGCGGCGATGGTGGCCGCGGTGCGGCGGGAGGCGCGCATGAAGAAGGGGATCTCCTCGTTCTTGGTGTGGTGTTGGGGGCCGCCGCGTGGGCGGGAGTCAGTGGATGCGGGCGCTGGAGGACCGGATGGCCGCGGTCGCGGGAAGGGCGGGAGACGGGCTCGGGCGTCGAGCTGCCGGGGTGGCGGCGCCGTGCCGCCAGGCGGCTGCTTGGACGAGGGACCGTTGTTCGTCCAGCGGCATGCTGGAGATCCGGTCGAGGGCTCGGGTGGTGTCGGGGCCGAGGCGGCGTCCGGTGAGCTGGGTGACGGCGGCGGCTTCGGCGAGCATGCCCTGGTCGAGAGGGAGTCCGAGGATGTCCATGACGTAGAAGCGGGCGTTGTGGAGGGACTTGGACACGGTCCTGCCGTCGTATGTGCCGGCCTCTGCGAGGCCGAACACGGCCTGCGTCGCCTCGTGGAGCCGGGCGAGCGTTGCCGGGTCGCTGGCCCAGAACTCCGTGTGCCAGCGGGCCGACCAGGGCTCGGGTTCAGCCTGCGTACGCGGGGTGAGCAGGGCAGGGCACCAGATCCGCGCGAGGTCCTCGATCGCCTTGCGCAGACCGGTGAGTTCCGCGCCGGCCCAGGGCGGTGGGCCGTCCTTGTGCCAGTCGCGGATGACGCCGCAGCCGGAACCGGGCCCCCGCGCGGCGTCCCGCCGGGTGAAGGTGCCGTGGTCGGCGAAGGAGAGATGCCGCGTGTCGAGGACACCGCGCTCGACATGGGTGACGGTGAGGCGGAGGCCGTCGTACTGCCGGTCCATGATCGTGCGAGCGAACTCGATCCGCAGCCGAAGCGGCGAGTCCCCCACCGGTGTGGCGTAGTAGGTATCTCCGACGACGGTGCCGGAGGCGAACGGGAGGTTGAGTTCGCCGAAGAACTCCTTTGCGTGCAGAGGCACATGGACTCCAGAGGTCAGCGGCGGGCGGCGCGTGCAGGGTGCGGGATCGCGGTTGCCGGGGGTCGGGTGGTGGTGCTCCAGCGGGGCACGCTGCGCGTGGTGATCGCCGGCGGGCGTCGCAGGGTCCGCTGGACGTCGAGCGGGGTCGGGGCCGGCGGCCTCGGTGGGGTGACGGGAGTGAGCTGGGCCAGGGCCGCAAGCTGTGGCGAGAGGTGATCGCGGTAGCGGAGAGCCGGCGTCGGGTCGGTGAAGGCCCCCGCAGTGGCCGCAATCAGGTGGGCCGGGGTGTTGGCGGTGAACCGGAGCCCGCGTGCCCCCAGCCAGGCGGTCCGGCCCACAGCTCGAAGTCGTCGCCGTACCGGCCGATGCGGATGCGGTGGTCCGGCGAGGTGACCAGCAACTGACAGGGGCCGTCGCCGAGGTCGTGGTGCGGCCAGTGGGCGACGGGGGCGAAGCCCGCATCGCCCGTGCCGTTGGATCCGGCCAGATAGCGAGGGGCGACGTACACGTCGCCTTCGGGCGGATAGATACGGCGGGGCAGATCATCCGTCACGCAGCGGCTCCCGCGGACCCGGTGGCGGGCTGGACGACGAGGGCGATGTGCTGCGCGGTCTCGGCGAGGCGTTCCTCGACCTTGGCGGCGTCGTAGCCGGTGACGACGTAGAGGCCGGCGCGCGCGACGTCAACGTCACCTTCCGGGGGCAGAACGATCTCGTCGCCGACGGCGGCGATCCACTGCACGAGGTCGAGCCACGGCGTACGGTCGGCGAACTCCTGGTCGATCGAGCGGTGGGTGAGGGTGCCGGAGGTCTCCGGGTAGAGCAGGGTGACGCCGGCGGCGCGCAGGCGGGAGTGCTCCAGACGGGGGTTGGTGCCGCAGGCGAGGTCGGCGGCGATGCGGGGCAGGTCGAGGCCCGTGGCGAGGCGGACGAGGTGGCCGATGAGGTCCCCGCCGATGCGGCCGTTGACCTCGATGATCCGCGGGCCGGACGGTGTGAGGCGCATCTCTACGTGCTGGATGCCGTGGCCGATGCCGAGCGCGCGGATCGCGGCGGCGGCCATCGGGGCGACCTGGGAAAGCAGCGGGTCGGCGGCGTCGACGGTGTGGCCGATCTCTTCGAAGTACGGCGCGAAGCCGAGCTTCTTGCGGGTGACAGCGACCGCGTGGGTGTGGCCGTGCTGGGTGACGCACTCGACGCTGATCTCCGGGCCGTCGAGGTACTCCTCGACCAGGACGTCCGTGTTCTGGCCTCCGGCCAGGGCGGCGCCGGCGGCGGCGAAGTCGAAGGCGCGGGCGAGGTCTTCGCTGTTGTCGACGCGGATGACACCGACGCTTCCCGCCTGGCCGGCGGGCTTGAGGACGACGGGGTATCCGATGTCCTCGGCCAGGATCGTGGCCTGAAGCAGGTTGGCGACACGGCCGGAGCGTGCCGACGGGACCCGGTGGGCGGCCAGGAGCCGGCGGGTGGCGTGCTTGTCGCGGCAGTTCTCCATCACGGACCCCGGGTTCGTACGCAGGCCGAGGTGCTCGGCGAGCCGCGCGGTGTGGACGAGCAGGGGCTCGTTCCAGGTCAGGACGCCGGCGAGGGTGTGCCGGGCGGCGAGCGCCTCACCTGCGGCAAGCAGTTGGTCGAGCTGATAGGGGTCGGCGACTTCGTGGTCGACGACGTGCGGCGTCTCCCAGGTGAGCGGCTGCGGGGTGATGGCGACGACGTTGTAGGCGGCGGCGACCTGCTCCAGGCAGTAGCCCCGGTACACCTGGTCGCCGGGGGCGACGATCAGGACTGTCGGGCGGCCGGTGGTCTTCTGGGCAGAGGAGGCCGGGGAGAGGGGCATGCGGGGGTCCTTGGTTTCGCGGGTGGTGGTGTGGCGGGCGGCGGCGTCGAGCAGGCGGCGTATGTCGGTGGCCAGACCGCCGGGGGCGAGCAAGTGGCCGGCGAGACCGCTCGCCTCTGCGGCGGGCAGGGCGGTGAGCCGGTGGGTGAGGCTGCGGACGAGGGAGGAGGCGCACAGGGCCTGGTCGGCGCTGAACGGCGACAGGGGGGTGGTGGTCATTAGGGTTGGGGTGCTCCGGACGGTGGGGCCGGGTGGTTGGCACGGGTGGCACGCATGGTGGGTTCGCGGCGCAGGCGCCAGAACGCGGCGGTGAGGCCGGCGGCCTGGAGGGTGGCGCAGGCGGTCAGGACGTGGCCGATCGCGGTGGCGGGGGTGAGGGCGACGAGGATGCCTGCGAGCGGGAAGGGCAGGAGCATCACGAGGATCGTGACGGCGAGGGTGGCACCGAAGACGCGCTCGGGGATGAGGTGGGAGCGCAGGGTGCGCAGTACGACGGTCATGCCGCCTTCGCCGGCCATGAGGACGGCGGTCAGGACGAGGAAGTGGGTATAGTCGCCGGCCTGGGAGACGGCGAGCCCCGCCAGGGCGGCGACAGCGGCGCTGGCCGCGCCCGCGGGCCACAGGCCGAAGCGGTCGATCGCGAAGCGGCACAGCGCGACGGCGAGCAGGGAGGCTGCGGCGGCTGCGGACCAGATCACGCCGACAGCCGCGCTGGACTGACCCAGGTGCTGCACCACGATGACCGGGGCCGCGGCCTGCAGGAACCCGGTGGCCAGGTTGGACACGGTCAGGCCGGTGATCAGCCAGGCGAGCGCCGGCAGGGAGACGAGCGTCTTCCAGCCGGTGCGCAGACCGGCGAGCGCGGGGGCCGCGGGCGGGACGAGCCGGGGTTCGCGGTGCCAGGGGGCGAGCAGCGCGCCGAGCAGGGAACAGGCGGCCATCGTCAGCAGGGTTCCGGTGACGCCGACCCAGTGCAGGAGGAATCCGGCGAGCGCGGGCCCGGCGAGGGTGGCGGTCTGGTCGATGCCGAGGAGAACGGACTGCACCCGGTGCGCGCGAGTGCCGGCGTCCTTGCTGGCGGTGGCGCCCGCCGTCTCGGCGGCGATGTAAGAGAACTCGGTGACGACTCCGGTGATCGCGGCGAGCGCCATCACCGTGACGGTGGCCCCCGTGCCGCCGGCCTGTGTGGGCAGCACGAACGCGGCGGCCACGACGACCAGGGCGCGCAGGACCGAGGCGATGCGGAAGACCCGCTTGGTGCCGTGCCGGTCCACGACCTGTCCGGCGAGCGAGAAGGCGGCGAGGCGGGGCACCCACTCCAGGGCGAACGCGATGCCGGTGAGAGTGGCGGACTGGGTGGTGGCGAGCACGATGAGCGGGATGCCGTACGTGGACATCGCGAACGCGGCGGCATCGGCCGTACGGGGAAGGTAAATGCGGCGCAGCAGGGACAGCTTGGGGAGCAGGGCGTGCCGGGGCCCGGCGGTCACGAAGTCGGTCATGTGCTTTCGTCGAGAAGAAGGAGTCCGGCCCGCGTACGGCGGGGGAAAGGGGACAGCCGGTGCTACCGCCCGCTGCGGCGAGGCGCCGGCAGGCGGGACGGGGCAGGGGTCGGGGGCGGCTTGGGTGCGCCGCGCAGGTCGGCGTAGCTGGTGGTGAGCATCCGGAGCGTCTGGATGCCGTCGCCTCGGCGGGCGACGAGGGCGTCGATCTCGGCGCCGAGGGATTGCAGTACGCCGCAGGTGGAGGTGTGGCGGACCCGGTCGCGGCCGGAGGTGACGGACTGCAGCTGGCGAATTGCGCTGTCCGCCGACCCCAGCAGCATCTGCTGGATCTCGTCGACGTTCATCGCCGTTTTGCTGATCAGCGTGGCGAGCTGGTCGAGTGCGGTGCCGGGCGGGTGGTGGCCGATGACAAGGCCGCGGGCTGCAAGAGCGTCTCGCACGGTCTTCGTCCCCAGCGCGACCACCGGCTGAGGTTCGGTGGGGCCCTCACCGGCGCACGCCTCCCGCCGGAGCCGCCGGCATCAGAGGCCGCCGGGCGACGGGGGTGTGGGAGAACAGGTCGCCGGGCTTCCAGGCGGGGACGACCGGCGTGACCTGCAGGGCGGCGCCCGTGGAACGCGGTGCGGGTCCGGTCTGCGTGGGCACCGGGGCCGGCCTTGAGGTGACCGCAAGGGTGGCGGATCGGGTCGTGGCCCAGGCGGTGAGTGCCCGGTAGGCGGGGGCCAAGGCCCGGCCGGCGGCGGTGAGCGTGAACATCCCGTCGCGGTCACGGCCCACCAAGCCCTTCATCGTCAGGTGGCGCAGTGGGTAGTAGATAGAGGTGGGGTAGGCGTCGGGCATGACGGAGGAGGCGAGGGCTGCGGCGGTGGAGGCGCCACGGGCCCGCAAGGTCCACAGGATCGCGGTGGAGTGCCGGGGCGAGACCAGGGCGAGGGCGTCCTCGATCTCCTCGGCCCTGGCCACCGGACGGGGCGTCTGCTTCCGTGTGACGGGATCCGTCACGGTGGGGCGCTCCAGGTGCTGCTGGCCCCACTCGGCGAAAGCGTCCAGGACGGGCAGCAGACGAACACCCTGGTCGGTGAGCCCGTAGACGACGTGACGACGGGTGTGCTCGGTGCGCTGGACCAGGCCGTCGGCCTCGAGGAGGCGGAGCTTGGGATAGAGCTGGCCGTCGGCCAGCCACGGCATCCGGGCCTTGAGGTCGGAGTAGCGGGCTGGGGTCGCCAGGCTCATCAGCACCCAGGCGTTCCACCTCGGCGAGATCGCCGCCAGGGTCTGGACCACCAGGTCGAGGTCACGGGGGGCAGGGTCGGGCAGGCCGGACGCGGGCATGGCGGTACTCCTGAGGTGGGTGGGGTGTTCAGCGGGTGCGCACGGTGGACGCGGTCAGCGTCGGCGTCTGAGCGACGGGCGTGGCGGCGGGTGCCAGGGGGCGGTAGAGGCTCTGGATCACGGCGGCGGCGAAGCGGGTCTGGGCGTCGCGGGTGGCGACCGATTCGGCGATCCGGCGACTGCAGTCGAGGAGGTGGCCAGCCGCGGCGGGGCCGATGTCACGGCCTGGGGCAGCGAGCTCAACAAGCCGCTCGCGCTGGAACTCGATGTTCTTCTCGGCCTGTTCGATGGTGGCCAGGCCGTCGAGGAGGGCGGCCAGCATGGTGGGCCGGTCGGTGGTGGCGTTGTGGGCGTCGAGGTCGTCCCGGGAGTGGCCGAAGAGGGATTCGATCCGTTCGGCGAGTTGGTCGGATACGGGGTGGGGCAATCAGCGGCCTCTCGCCGGGTGCGCTGTCGTGTCCCCGGGCGTCGTGACGGTCCGGGCCGTGAGCACCGGCTGGGTGAACGTCACCGGCCGGACCTGTTCGGGTGAGGGATCGGCGCGAAGGACCTCGTCCAGGGCGACGAGGTAGGCGCGGCGGGTCGAGAGCGCGGCCTTCATCCACTCCGCGTCCATCCGCAGTGCTTCCTCCGACAGCTCGTCCATGCTGCGGCCGGGGGCGCTGCCGGCGTGGACGCGGTCGCGGACCCGGACGACCTGCTGTTCCGTCAGGGCCAGGAACGAGCGCAGTTCCAGGGCGCGGCGCGTCCGGGCGTCCTTGTCCGCCGCGCGATACAGCTGATTGAGGGGGGCGCCGAAGATCTCGGCGAGTCGGTCGTCCTGGCTGCTGGGCGTGATGCGGACGGTCAACGACGGCTCCTGACGGAGACGGATACGGGGGCTGAGGTCCTGGGCACCGGGGTGGCGCTCACGACGGGACGCGTACGGCGGGCGGTACGGCTGGTGGCCGGCCGCACGGGCAGGGGGTAGTCCTCCAGGAGGTGGCGGACGGTGAGCGCGCGGCCGTCGCGGATGGTGAGCGCCGTGTGGACACGCTGCGCCAGCAGCATGACCTGCTCGTCCAGCTCGCCGGCCGGAGCGCGTTGCAGGGCTTCGACGAGCGCGTCCTCGGCGGAGGCGAGCAGGCTCTGGGCCTCTTCGAGGTCCTCGTACCAGCGCACCACCGCACTGGGCAGGAACGACGGGGCGGGGCTGGCGCGTACGGTCTCGCGCAGCATGTCGAGGCTCACGCCAAATCGGTCCTCGATCTGGCGGGCGACGGTGGCGAGAACGTCGTCGTCGGCTTCTTCGGACACGGGCAGACTCCTCTCCTTGAGATGGGCAGGCGGGAATGGCCGGAGGCAGTGGCTCCGGGCTGGTGACATCAAGGATCCGGAGAATTCCCGGTTTACCTAACCGGGAATTTGCTGCTACCTTGCGCCGCTCTCGCCGCCCGGTCAGCGGGTACGGCCCCGAGCGGAGGCAGGGCCCGCGTGCTCTGCCGGGAGGCCGCGGGCAGGGGTGGGCGGGGGTGCCGGCAGCGGGGTGCTGCGGTCCTCCAGCCAGTCGCGGGCGGCCTGCGCGGTCTCAAAGGCTCCCTCCCGCAGCCGGCGGGTACCGGCCTGGAGGTCGGTGGTTTCCAGCAGCACACGGAAGGGGTGCGACCGCGGGGGATGCGCGGCCTCCAGCAGCACTACGGTCTCCAGTGTCGGGTACCCCTCACCGACGTAACTCTCCACGGGCGCATACCGGTTGGCCGCACAGCGAAGGCGCTGCTCCAGGGCCGTGGTGGTCTCGTCGGCGGGCAGGACGGCAAACGTGTCCGGCGGGTCGATGGCGTCGGTGGGACAGCCGCGCTGGATGAGCCAGGACTGCGCGAGCGCCAGCAGCGGGAGCCGCTCGCTGTCGAAGGTGAAGGTCCGGGAGGCCACGTCCCGGGTGAGGTGCAGGGCGACCAGCGCAGACTCGCCGGGGACGCCGTAGATGGTGGAGTTGTCGTGCAGGACGAGGAAGGTGTGGCGGCCGTCGGCCGTGTGGTGCTCGGCCAGGGTGGTCAGCTCGCACAGCGAGATGCGGTCGTCGAAGTCGTGTCCGACCTCCGCGGTGGCCGGCCGGTATCCGTTGAGCCGGAACTCCAGGTCGTACAGGTCGTGGGGCAAATGAGGTCCTTGAGAGGATGGAAGCGGTTCAGCGGCGGGTTCGTGGGGCGGTGGGCCAGGCACCGGGGCGTGCTGCGGGACGCAAGGAGGCCGGGGCCGCAGGCCGGGCGGTGAGCGCTACGCGGCCGGCGTCAGTGAGGGTGACCGGCTGGCCGGCGTGCAGGGGACGGGATGCATCGCGCTGGACGAGGCCCGCCCGCTCCAGCCGCTCGTAGTCCTGCTGAGTGACCCGCGCGCCGGAGCCGGTGACCACGGACAGCCGCTGCGTGAGCAGGTGCTCGTGCAGCTTCGCGCCCTGGCTGATCGCCAGGAGCAGGGCGACCTCGCGGGCCTTCAACTCACCAGGTGCCGCAGGCTTTTGGGATGTCTGCGCCTCAATGAGTTCGAGCGCGGCGACGGCCTCCTGCTCGCGGGCGTCGCGGATCACGACGGCCTGCTTGAGCTGCTGGACCGTGCGGTCGAGACGGGCGAAGAGGGCCTGGTCGATGGCGTACTCGCCGCTGGACAGGCGCTGCAGCAGGACGCGGTAGAAGGTCACCGCCGTCACCGCGTCCGCCAAAGCGCGGTGGGCGGTGGCAAGGCGGGCGGCCGGCTCGTCGAGCAGGCCACGGTCGTGGTCACGCCAGAGACGCCCAACACGGAAGCCGACGGCGAGTTCGACGCGGTGGTCGAGCGGGGTCAGCGCCTTGGGAGGCGCCGGATTCGGGCGATGACTCAAGGGCTTGCCGCAATCCAGGTCAGTGCCGCCGGCAGCCGCGCCACGGAGCCGAGTCCTCGTCGCCCTGCTCGCCCTCATCCGTGTCCGGCTCGCAGGCCGGGGAGCAGCTGCTGGTGTCCTTGCGACCGGTTTCCTCCTCGTCCGGGCAGCAGCAGGTGGTGGACAGCAAAGCGGCGAGTTCCTTGCCGACGGCGAGGCGGTCGAGGAGGAGGCCGGTACACGCGTGCTCCCCCTCCGGCCCGCCGTGCGGGTGAGGCGCGAGCATCGCGGCCAGGAGCCAGGCTTCTCGCTGCCGGACCTCGTCGTAGGTCTCCAGCAGGGCACGGTGGTGCGGATTCTCCACCTGGGCAGAGGCACCCAGGACCTTCGTGGCGTAGTGGTCGAGGAAGTTCGGAAAGGTCGTCAACGTACGGCTTTCGTGGTGAGAACGGTGGACTGGGCGGGCCGGGGAAGGCCCGGAGGCGGTCCGGGTTTCGGGGCGCTTCGGTAGGCGTCGATCTGGGTGGAGCGGGTGCGTGCGGCGTAAGCGCGGGCGCCGAGCGGGCGCGGGGTGATGCCCAGGCGCTGGGCCGCGGTGTCGTACACGTCGTGGCGGGCCCGGGGGCGGACGGCGACGACGTGGATCTCCATAGGGAAGGCCGAGTTCGCCGGAGCCGGCCGCAGCGCGTAGACGATGCGCCAGGCGGCGCGGTGGTCGACGTAGAGCTTGCGCAGCCCGGCCAGTTCGGCCGTGAGCTTGCTGCCGTGCCGGTCGGCGTTGACGACGTCCTGCAGGAGAGCGAGGGAGAGGTCGCGGATGTCGCCGGGGGCCTGGAGCAGGTCGGTCAGGGCGCGCGGGTCGAAGGTGAGGCCGAACGCGGGCCGGCCCTCGATCGTCATACCTCTGCCTGCCCTGCCTCGGTGTCGCGGGCGGCGGCACGCACGGAGCGGCCGGGTCCGCGAAGGAGGCGGTGCGAGGGACGGTCCGGATCGGTCTGGCACGCCGACAGCGGCCCGCCCGGGGCGCGGACGGCGGCCATGGCGTGGGTGAGGAAGTCCCGGTGCCACACGAACATCCCGGCCGGTCCGGCTTCGGGGTCCTTGTGCTGGAGGTAGGCCATCCACAAGGCGTGCAGCCAGGCGACGACGGCGAGGTGCTCCTGCCACTGGTCGCACCACGGGGCGGCGGTGGTGACCTCCGCCCCGTAGATGGGCATGAGGTAGTCCTCCACCCAGTCGGTGAGCAGGTCGAGTTCGCTCTCGTACGCCTCGCCGTCCAGCTCCAGGATCGGCCGCGGATCGGGCGGCAGCGCCGCCGCTCCCGGTAGGGCCGGCAGTCCGAACCCGGGGAACGAAGCCGATGCCGGCGCGGGGGCGGCGGCGAGGTGGTCGAGCCGGCGGGCCTGCTCGGCGGACCGGTCGAGCAGCTTGCGGACAGTGGCCTGGATACTGTCCAGCTCGGCCTCCGGCAGACGCACCGGGGGGAATTCCCCGGCAGGCTCGCCGAATTCTTCTATGGGGTCATGCACCAAGGAATGATCCTCCCCCGGCGCGCGGTCGCCGGAATTCCGATGAAAGAGTTGGCGGGAGCACAGCTCTGCGGCGCCGGGGCTCTGCCCGACCGTGAAGCCGCGGTGTCCCGAAGATCAGGCGGTCAGCGTGAAATCGTCCTGCGAGAGGGTCTGATGGAGCGTGTCCGTCAGGCGGTCGGAGGCGATCTGGGCGTAGTGCTTGGTCTTCTCGACGCCGATGAAATCGCGGCCCTCCAGGAGGGCGGCCACGCCGGTGGAGCCGGAACCGCAGGTGAAGTCCAGGACGGTGCCGCCCGGCGGGCAGATCTTCACCAGATCGCGCATCACCTCGACCGGCTTCTGCGTGATGTGCTGCCGGTTCTTGCCCGAGGGCTGCGAGGCCGAGTAGAGACCCGGGAGGTAAACGGGATTGCGGGCGCCGTCAATCGGACCATTGCTCGCCCACACGATGAACTCGCAGTTCTGCGTGAAACGGCCCTTCTGCGGGCGGGCCTGCGGCTTGTGCCAGGCCAGGACACCGCGCCACAGCCAGCCGGCCGCCTGGATCGCGTCGGTGGTGACCGGCAGCTGCCGCCAGTCGGTGAACAGCAGGGCCGTGCCGCCCACCTTCGTCAGCCGGTGGGCCTCGGTCATGATCTGGGTCAGCCAGAAGCCGTAGCTCCTTTGATCCATGTTTTCGCCGGGGAAGTCGGCCAGCTCATGGCCGGCGTCCGCGGAGGTGTACTTCTGGCGTGCGGTGCGGGAGGTGCGCTCCTTCGCGGTCCTGCCGCCGGAGTTGTACGGCGGGTCGGTGACGACCGCGTCCACACAGTCGTCCGGAAGGCCGGCCAGCACGCCGAGCGCATCGCCGTGATGCAGGGAAAAAGGCAAAGAGGTACCCCGATTCGGGTCGCAGAAAAGGAAGAGGGAATCCCGGATCGCGAGGAAGAAGCACCGTCGTGGCGAATGCGGGCACAGGAAGGCCGGCACGCCGTACGAGGACGGTGGGCGAGTTCGGGAGCCACACTGTAGGGCACGATTCCCGGTTGACCCCGGCCACACGAGAAATTAGGTCAACCGGGAATCGGACCCTACAGTCTGACCACCGCCCGGCCCGAACAGCCCGGCGGCATTCGCTCCCCCTGCCCTCATGGAGGCACCGCCATGTCCTGACCCGTCCGACCGATGCCCCACACGGCGCCCCACCAGCGAGCGGCAACTCGCCCCGGCGCTCCTCGTGGGCTTCCCGATCACCTCACCCCGGCCCCTTTGCGTCCTTCTCACCACGTACCAGCGCGGGCCGGGCTTCACCCGAAGGACTTTCGCTGTGACACAGCCGTACCCTCCCCTGCCCCGAACATCCCGTAGAGCCTCCGTCTCCTCGGGAGGCGCGCCGGATTGAAGGGCATAGCCGCCGCCGTCGGCGTTCTGTGCCTGTCCCCTCTCTTTCTCGCCGCCGCCGCCGCCACGGCGGCTGCCGCCAGCAGCGCCGCTGCCCGCGCATCGCAGTGCGCCGTCGACGACGCGGTCGACGCCGACGCCGTCGCCCGGCAGGTCGCCGGGATCCTCGCCGGTGGCGGCGCCGACCCGGCTATCCGCGTCGAGGGCCTGGAGCTGCCCGCCGAGCAGATCCCGCACGCCAAGACGATCGTCGCCACCGGGATCGCCATGAAGGTCCCCGACCGCGGCCAGGTCGTCGCCCTCGCGACCGCGATCCAGGAGTCCCGGCTGCGCAACTTGCGCTACGGGGACCGGGATTCACTCGGGCTGTTCCAGCAGCGCCCCAGCCAGGGCTGGGGCACACCCGAGGAGATCCTCGATCCGGTTCACGCCGCCACGAAGTTCTACGAGGGGCTCCTCAAGGTGGCGGGGTGGCAGCAGATGACGCTCACCCAGGCCGCCCAGGCCGTGCAGCGCTCCGGCTTCCCGGACGCCTACGCCCAGTGGGAGCCGCTCGCCCGCGCCCTGCGGCAGGCGATCGCCGGCACCCTCCCCGAAGAAGGTGGCGGCGACGCAGCTGGTGCTCCGGACGGTGGCTGCCGGCCGGGCGAGGACAGCCCTGCCTGGGGGGAGATCCCTGAAGGCGCCGTCCCGGCCGGGTACGAGATCCCTCCCGACGCCTCGGCGAAGGCGCGTACGGCGATCGAATGGGCGATGCGCCAGCTCGGCACCCCCTACCAGTGGGGCGGCACCTGCGAAGACGCCCACGGCGAGGACCCGATGGGCCGCTGCGACTGCAGCTCCCTGATACAGCAGGCATACGACCGCGTCGGCGTCTCCCTCACCCGGACCACGTACACCCAGGTCAACGAGGGCGTCCCGGTCCCGGTCAACGCGCTCAAACCCGGCGACCTGCTCTTCGCCCGTGGCAGCGCCACGGTCCCCGAGCACGTCGGCATGTACATGGGCGCAGGTCTCGTGATCAACGCGCCGCGCACGGGGCGTCCGGTGCGGATCGAGAAGGTCTCTGACTGGCAGATCCTCGCCGTCCGCCGCATCCCCGCTCTCCACTCCTAGCGCTCCCCGCCCCCACCCGGGCCACGGGCCGCTTTCACCGGCCGCCGCGAGCCGTCGTCGCCGCCGCGCGCCTTCTCCCCTTCTTCCCTTTCCCGCTGGGCCATCTGGCCTGCGCTCGCAAGGAGTTCGATCATCCCCGCCCTCGCTCCCCTCATCCATCTCACCGACCGCGTCCTGTATCTCGCCTATGACCCCGGCGTCTCCCCGAAGGAGGGCGGTCTGCCGGGCCTGAGCGTGCTGCGCAACGTGGTCAACTCGATCAACTTGTTCGGGATCATCGCCGTGGTCGGCGCGCTCGCCGTCTCTCTGGGCGTGTGGGCCTGGGGCCACCACAGCGGCGGTCACCAGGCCGAGGCCAACGGCAAGAAGGGCGCTGTCGTCAGCGCGGGCGCCGCGCTCGGCCTGGGTGCCGCGAACGGCATCGTGGCCTTCTTCTCCGCGCTCGGCACACAGGTCCAGTGATGGGCAAGCGCTCCCGCCCCCGCATGGGCGCCTCCGTCTCACACTGGCCTACGCCGCGGCGTGTCGCCGTCCTGGCAGCAGTCCTCGCCGTCCTGTTGACGGTCGCCGGCATCGCCGCCTACGTCACCCAGCGCGGCACCGGCCAGGACACCGGCCCGACCGCCCGGCCACCGGTCTCCGCCAGTCCCCCGGCAGCCTCACAACCCGGCAAGACGGCACCGGCATCGGGGACGGGAGCGGTCTCGCCGCCGCCGCGTCTTGCCGATCCGCTCGCCTACGGCCGGGCTGCGGCGGTGATGCTCTGGTCCTACGACACCCGCGCCACCACCCGTGACCAGCAGCTCGCTGGCATGCACGCCTGGATGACGACCGACACGAAGTACACCGACTGGGCCTCGATAAAGGCGCAGGTGCCCGATCCGCTGCTGTGGTCGCGGATGGGTGACAACGCCCAGTACGCCACGGCCACGGTCGCAGAGGCGCACTTCCCGTCGGCGTTCAAGGCGGCCCTGGCCGAGGACCCGGCGGCGCTGACCGAGGCGTACATCTACGCCGTCACCGTCACCGGCAAGCAGTCCATCGCCTGGAAGGACGGCGGTGGCGGCGCCGAGGACCGCTCGGTCACCCTCGCCGTCCAGTGCCGGCCCAGCGCCGACTGCGCTCTCGTCGCCATCGCCCCGAACACCGCCCCCTGACCCGCTGACCGAAAAGGAGGAGTCCGCCCGTGGACTTCTGCGCCCTTCCCGTCGCGGGAAAGCTGTGCGACGCGGCCGACGCGATCGACTTCGTCTCCGACCCGGGCAAGGCGATCACCGAAGGCATCGGCAACTGGATCGCCAAATCATGCGGCGAACTCGCCGCCGCATCGGCCGACCTGGCCGCCGAGGCCGTCAACACCACCACCAAGATCGACCTCAACGCCGGATGGTTCCGTGACAACTACGAGTTGCTGCTGCCGATCGGCCTGACGATCCTGGTCGCGACCTTCTGCGCCCAGCTCATCCGGGCCGCGGTGAAACGCGACGGCCAGGCCCTCGCCCAGGCGTTCACCGGCACCGCGTCCGGGGTGCTGTTCTGCTTCGCGGCCATCGCCCTGACCACGGTGGCGATCGAAGTCGTCGACGCCCTGTCCGACGGGTTGTTCGCCGCGGCGGGAACGTCGATCGAGGACGCCGTACGGCGGATGGTGAAGGTCTCCCAGATCGCCGCGATCTCCCCGCTCGGCTGGCTGGTGGCCGCCCTCGCCGCGCTCGGCGCCGCCGTCGGCGCGCTCCTCTACTGGTGCGTGATGATGGTCCGCAAGGTCGGCGTCCTCGTGCTCGTGACCCTGGCCGTCTTCGCCGGAGCCGGTGGCGGCTGGGAGGCCGCCCGCCGCTGGCGGCGCGGCTGGATCGAAGCGACGGCCACCCTGATCGTCTCCAAACTCCTGATGACCGTGATCTTCCTGCTCGGCATCTCCGCGATGGGCAAGACCGACGCCGACGGCGGACTCGCCGCACTCGCCGACGTCATGGCCGGCATCGTCATCATGCTCCTGGTCATGCTCTGCCCGTACGCCACCTTCAAGTTTGTGCACTGGGCCGCGGAGTCCACTGACGGTGAGACGCTGCACCGCTCCGGCGGGGCCGGAGCCCGGCTCGCCAAGCAGCACGCCGAGAACGCCACCCGCAAGGCGGCAGCCGCCGCAGCCACCGCCGGGACCGGAGGTGCCGCGGCCGGAGCCGGAGCGGCATCGCCCCAGGGTCCGGCCTCGGTACCGGGACAGTTCCCCGGCGACATCGCCGCCAGCCCCTCGGGCAGCGGCGGGGGTGGCGGCGGTACCAGCGGGTCCCCCGGCATGGACAAGGTCAAGACGGGCCTGGACCAGGCCGTGCGGTCGATGCCGACCAGCCCCGGCCAGGACGCGGGCAGTCCCTTCGGGAACGGCAGTGCCTCCGGCGACCCGAGTGCGGGTGCCACTCCGCGCAGCACGCAGGAGGCGCCGTCCCAGGGTGCGGGCGCTGTCGGCGCCGCGACCGGCTCCGGCTCGGGTGGCAGTCCGTTCACGACGCCGCCGTCCCCCGCAGGTTCCTGATCCTCACCCCTCTGCCCGGGCGGGACTCCAAATCCCAGGTGTCCCGTCCGGGCCCGCCGCCCCGCTGCTGAAAGCCTTCTGCCTTGTCTGACCTCACGCTCACACCGCCAATGACGGTGAAGTTTCCGTCCCGGTCCCGGCGCGGGATCCTGCTCGGTCTCTCCCTCGCCCAGCTCTCCCTCACCGCCGCGGCCCTCGCCCTGCTCCTGGTCACCGTGGTGACCACCGGCCTGGCCGGCGCCTTCGCCCTCGCCCCGCTGTGGACAGCGGTCGCCGCGCTCGTGGCCGTACGCCGCAGCGGCCGGTCACTGATCGACTGGGCCCCGATCGTCGCCCGCTATGCGCAGCGGCGCCGCACCGGGCAGACCCTCTACCTCGCCCGCCCGGTCACCCGCCCCCGCGCCGAAGGAACCCTCCACCTGCCCGGCACGGCCGCCTCGATCAAGGTGGTCACCCCGGCCGACGGGCAGGCCGCAGCCCTGCACGACCCGCACCGTCAGACCCTCACCGCCGTCGCCCGTGTCACCAGCCGCGCCTTCGCCCTGCTCGACCCCGCCACCCAGAACTCCCACGTGCAGGCGTGGGGCCGGGCTCTGGCCGGTATCGCCCGCACCGGGCATATCGCCACCGTCCAGGTCCTGGAGCGGACCGTCCCCGACTCCGGCGACACTCTCACCCGGCACTGGACCACCCACGGCCGGCCCGATGCCCAGCTCGCCGGCCAGATCTACAGCGACCTCGTCGCCACCGCCGGCCCGGCCGCCGCCCCGCACGAGACCTACCTGGCGATCTCCCTCGACCTCAAGGCCGCCAAGCGCCTGATCAGTCAGGCCGGCGGGGGTCTTCCCGGCGCGTTCACCGTGCTCGGCCAGGCCACGGCCTCCCTCACCCAGGCCGCCCACAACGCCGGACTCACCGTCGGCGGATGGCTCAACGCCCAGGAGATCGCCGCCGTCATCCGCACCGCCTACGACCCCAAGGCACTGGCCGCGCTGCAGCAGTGGTCACAGTCCGGTCGCGCGGAGGCCGACCCCGCTGCCGCCGGGCCCGTCGTCCAGGTCGAGGAGCACGACCGGCTCATCACCGACACCGCCCGCCACGCCACCTACTGGGTCGAGAACTGGCCCCGCACCGACGTCCTCGCCGGCTTCCTCCACCAGCTGCTGTTCACCGCCGGAGTGCGCCGCACCTTCTCCCTTATATACGTCCCCCAGGGGCTGGAGTCCGCGCTGCGCGACGTGCAGCGCACCAAGGCCACGATCATCGCCGACGCCAGCGAACGCGCGCGGCGCGGCCAGGTCGACTCCGAAGCCGACACGGTCGAGTACGGCGACGTCAAGGAACGCGAACGGCAGCTGATCGCCGGCCACGCCGACGTCGCGATGACCGGCCTGCTCACCGTCACCGCCGACACCGACCAGGCCCTGGACGCCGCCTGCGCCCAGATCGAGACCGCCGCCGTCACCGCCCAGGTCGACCTGCGCCGCCTCGTGTACCAGCAGCCTGAGGCTTTCGCCCTGGCCGCCCTTCCCCTCGCCCGCACCGCCCAGGAGAAGTAGGGCCACCACTTCCTTCCGATCCAGGCCACCGAAGAAAGACCCACCGCTCTTGGCCACCACCACGACCGACACCAGCGACGCCCACCCCTACCTGCGGGCCGCGACCGCCGGCATCCGCCACCACACCCGCGCCCTCACCCCGAGCGCACCCACCGACCGGCGGCACCTGGACAACCTGCACGAGCACCTCACCCGCCTCCACCTCCTCCTCGACCAGCTCGCCGAAGCCGTACGGCCCGAACACCCCACCGCCGGACGGCACCTGGCCGCCGCACACCTGCGGCTGTGGCAAGCCGCCACCGCTCTGCACGACGCCTTCCACACCCTGCCCGCCGCACCCGCCTGCACCCCCGACCGACTGCCCGACGGCCCGCTCGTCCTCACCATCTGCCAGCGCCACCTCGCCTCCGGCCACGCCATCCGCCGCAAGACCACCCCGGCCGACCACGGCACCGCCTGAACCCCGGCGCAGAAACGATCCCGCTCATGTCCCGACACCGCCCCGGCCGCCGGGCGCGCCGCGCCTCGGCCAGCCCGCTGTTCACCCCGCACGGCGCCGACCGCACCAGCCGGCGCGCCGCCCGCAAACAGCTCGCCGAAGCCCAGGCCAAAGCCAAGGCCGCCGCCCTCAAGGACACCGCCGACGCCGCCGGCGAAGCCGAGATGCCCCCGCCGCTCTACCCTCCGACTGGACGTCCCGGCCCGGCCTCAGCGCGCGGCGGCCGGCTGCGGCTGCCCGCCCACCGGATGACCACCGCCACCGCCTCCGGCGCCTACCCGTTCCTCGCCGAAGGCGGCCTGGGCGCGGATGGCATCTACATCGGCCGCGACGTCCACGCCGAGGGATCCTTCGTCTTTGACCCTTTCGCCCTGTACGGGAAGGTCGAAGGGTTCACCAACCCGAACATCTTGTTGGCCGGGGTCATCGGGCAGGGCAAGAGCGCGCTGGCGAAGAGCTTCGCGCTCCGCTCGGTCGCCTTCGACTACCGCGTCTACGTGCCTTGCGATCCGAAGGGCGAGTGGACCCCGGTCGCCGCCGCGCTCGGCGGCACCTCCATCGCCCTCGGCCCCGGTCTGCCCGGCCGGCTCAACCCCCTCGACGCCGCCCCGAAGCCGCCGTCCGTCCCGGAGGCGGACTGGGCCGGCGAAGTCCGCAAGCGACGCCTGCTCCTGCTCGGCTCCCTCGCCCGCACCGTGCTCGGCCGCGACCTGCTCCCCATGGAGCACACCGCCCTCGACATCGCCCTCGACGGCGTCGTCCAGGCCGCGACTGCCGCCGGCCGGGCCCCGCTGCTGGGCGACATCGCCCACACCCTCGCCCAGCCCCACCTCCTCGACGCCGCCGCCGGCACCGTGTCCGGTCACCTCGGGGACGCCGCTCGTGACCTCTCCCACGCGCTGCGTCGCCTCGTCCACGGCGACCTCGCCGGCATGTTCGACGCCCCCTCGACGGTGGCCTTCGACCCGGCGAGCCCGATGCTCTCCATCGACCTGTCCCGGCTCGGTGGATCCGGTGACGACACCGCGCTGGTGTTGGCCATGACCTGTGCCTCCGCGTGGATGGAGGCCGCCCTGACCGACCCCGACGGCGGACGGCGCTGGATTGTCTACGACGAAGCCTGGCGCCTCATGCGCCACCCCGGTCTCCTGCAGCGCATGCAGTCCCAGTGGAAGCTATCCCGCGGCCTCGGCATCGCGAACTTGATGGTCATCCACCGGCTGTCCGACCTGCTCACGGCCGGCGACGCCGGATCCCAGGGCCGAGCCCTGGCGGAGGGCCTTCTCGCCGACTGCTCGACCCGAATCATCTACCGGCAGGAGACCGACCAGGTCCATGCCGCCTCCACCCTCCTCGGCCTCACCTCCGTCGAGACCGAAGCCATCTCCCACCTCACCCGCGGACGCGGCCTGTGGCGCGTCGCCGGCCGCAGCTTCGTGGTCCAACACCACCTCCACCCCACCGAACAGGCCCTGTTCGACACCGACGCCCGCATGCACTGAAGAACGCGATCCGATGCTTTACGACACATCCGACTATCCGGAAGAAATTCGCATGACCAATCCGGAGAGCCTCCGAGGTCTGGCTCGAATGCTCGACCGCTCTGCCAACAGGCTTCCCCAGGCGGAAGACCTCAGACGCGGCACCGACATTACCCCCGGCCTCGACGAGGTCGCATCCAACGTCTCCTGGACGCTGTGGCAGATCACCAACGAACTGGTCGTCAGCTACAGCCGCGAGACCAGGCAGCCTCTGCCCCACGACGGCGCTCTGAACGCCGCCGCCATCAGCGGGTGCGCGGCGCCCTTGGGCACGGCCCTGAAGCATCTGGGTTCAGCCGCCGACCGCCTCAGCTCGCACCACCACGTTCTCCGTCCACGAGCGACTGCTCCCTTCCAGGTTCCGGAGGACCTGCTGGCGTCCCTGCAGCGGGACATCAGCCGCGCTCGTACCGCAATTCGCCGGGCGGCAAGGCGGCTCCGGGAGAACGCCGTGCGGCTGCAGAGCGCGGGCACATCGCCTCTCGGCGGGTCCGGCACCGTGCCACTCCCCGTCGCCCCCGAGGCCCGACAGGCGGGCTGAACGCCACCGGGCCGCGCACATCCCCGTCACCCCTGGAGCTCTTCCTGAACCCCGACTTCGAGCTGTACGACAACGCCGGCCGCACCACCGGCCAGATGCACGCCGCCGACACCGGCACACTCACCACCGACGACCTTCACCGCTGGGCCCGCCGGGACACCGAAACGTTCCTCCAGGACCACCCCGTCCCCGCCCCCGCACCGCACAGCCTGGACCTGCGGCCCTTCGAAGCGGCCCTCGCCGCCGCGGCAACACCCGTCGACGCCAGCGCCGTCGTCCTGGCAGCGCTCGACGCCGCCGAGCAGGTCATCCAGGACCTGAGCACCTTCCTGGTACACGCCGGCTACCGCTACCCGCGGGATCGGCGAAGGACACCGGACTCGCCCCGCAGGCTCATCTGGAGCGCCTCCAGCGGACTGCTCGCCGCCATGGCCACCGCGGAATTCGGCGTCGAGGTCGCACTGCGCGAGGAGTACGACGCGCCGCCGACCGCGGGTCAGGCACCCTCCCGAGCAGCGCTCCCGCCGCCACACACTCCCGCCGCTCCACCGGCCCCGCGGCCGTAGCCGTCTGCACGGCGAAGCCCCACCTTTCCCGACTCAGCCCAACGACAAGGACCGACCCATCGAAATCCACCCGACCACCGCTTCCCTCCCCCTGCTGGGCGAGGACGAGTTGACGGCCCTGGCCATCAACATCCAGGACAACGGGCTTCTCCAGCCCATCGTCCTCGACCGCCATGGACGACTCCTCGACGGCCGCTGCCGACTCGCTGCCTGCGAACGCGTCGGCGTAGAACCGGCATTCACCACCTACCAGGGCGACACCCCGGACATATACGTCCTGTCCGTCAACCTGCACCGCCGCCATCTCTCCAAGGGGCAGGTCGCGATGATCGCGGTCAAGGCCCGTTCCGCGTCGGAACAGGAGGAACGTTCCGCGTCGGATCACGACGAGCGTTCCGAGGCGGAACAGACGGCCCGCTCCCTGGGAAAGCAGGTCGGTGTCGGCGTCGCTGTTCTGGGGCGGGCCAGCACCGTCCTGCAGCACGCGCCCGACCTTGTCGACCCGGTCATCAACGGCACCATGGGACTGGACGAGGCATACGCCGTCGCCCGGGAGAACAAGGAACGCGCCAACGGCGCCGAAGCCCAACTCGCCCGCCTGCGGGAACAGGATCCCGAACTGGCCGACCGGGTGGTCGCGGGCACCTTGACGCTGGCCGGAGCGCGGGCGGAGTACACCGAACGCGTCGAAGAGGACAAGCGGCAGCGGCGGGTGGCCACCCGCCTGCTGGAAGAACTCGTCCCGCCGCTCGCTCAGACCCGTGGCACGGGCACGTTCAGCCGGTACGACCCCGCGTACGCCACCGACGCGCCCATCACCCGCGAGACCATCGCGCACGCCATGACGGCGCTCACGGAGATGGCCCAGGTCTGGCAGGAGCGTGACCTGCCGTGATGAGCGAGGCCGAACTCCGCCTACGGCACATGGTCGAACAGACCTCACGTACTGTCACCGACGCCGAAGGTCGAATCAACAGACGTAACTTCGTCGACGCGGTGCGCAGCAAGCTCGGCGACGGCGATCTGGACCCGGCCACACAGGTCATAGCCCTGGACAGACTCGCCGAAAAGCTCGTCACGGACTACGGGGACAAGCACAATCCCCGGCCCAGGGGGCCGAACAGCCTGTTCCACCCCGACGACATCCTCAAGCTGGGCAACGGCAACTGGGTGCGGATGGCCCGCGCCAAAGACTTCGACGTTGTCGCGTGGCAACGGCTGTCGCGAAGGAACCGGGTACACGTCGATGAAGCGGACAACAAGATCAATGATTACTCGGACGCACGCCTCGACGCCTTCCGTACCACCCCCGGCAACGTCGACCTCATCGACCTGGAACGCTTCGTCTTCGGCTGGACCGAGGAGGAAGCCGGTCAGACCGGTCTCTTCTGAGCACGGCCGCACACGCTGCGACCCGGCTGTCCCGGCCACAAGTCGCCCCACGTCCGGCCGCGCTACCGACCGCCGGACCGATCCCCTCGACGGAGCCCATGCCCCCTAGCCAAACCCTTCTGCCCACCTTCGCGGTCGAGTTCGCCGCCCGCCTGCCCGGCACATGGACGAGCCAGTACTACCGCCACGCCGCGTATAGCGAGCAGTTCCCGGTGGCCGAGCGCCTGTGGGACTCCGATCACGTCGACTGGGCCGTGAGCGAGCACGTCCTCGGGCATCACGCCGTCCTTGCGGGTCCGGCCGGCGGGGAGCTCTACGTCATCGACCGGCCCCTCCGCCGCGGTCAGTTCCTCGTCGCGGCGCTGGAGCCCGTCGGATTCCTGCCGCATCACTTCCGTGGCGTGCCCGAGCCGAACGGCATCGCAGTCGGCGCCGATCCCGTACGGGCCGCCGCCACGGTCAGCCGTCGGCTTCTGCCCCGCTATTCGAGGGCTGCCGAGGCCCTACGCGCGCAGGCCCGGCTGCGGCCGGAACCGCCGGCCCATCGCCAGGCCCCGCCCGAAACGACGAAGGCGGTGACGCTCACCCGCTACAACGACGGCGTCCTCGGAACCCCGTACGCGAGCGTCCCGGCCGAGGCCCGCGACGCGCTGTACCTCTCCGGGTTCCAGTACGTCCCCGAACAGGGCGCGTTCCTCCTCCCCGTCGGGTACGGGCCCGTCGCGACCGCCGTACGGATCCAGGTGCTCGCCGCCCGACTCGCTCAGGCCGACATCGGGCTCAACCTCCGCCACACCCCGGCGCGCCCCGAGCCGCAGCCACCGTGACCGCGTCTCCGGCTCCCGCGTCTCAGGCGCGGCGCCGCCCGGCCGGTACGGCCGTCCCTGCTGCGGCGACCGGCGGCCCTCGGGCGGCGCACCGCTCTCGGTGACGCCCCCCCCGACACAAACCCATGGCAGCCCGGGCTTCGAGCGTCCCCACCCGCTGAAGGAGGCCGTCGTCCCCTACCACCCGGCGCGCTCGACGCCCTCGACCCCGACGAAACATGAGCGCTCCGCACTCCTTGGAGTCACCCTCGCCGAACCTCACGCTGTCCCCTGCCACCCCGACCGACCCCGATGGCCGCTACCCCTTCGGCCACCTCGTCCTGTCGCTCACCGACCAGCTCAACGGCACGGCCTCGTTCCGCCAGGCCGCCACGCTCACGGACCAGGTCTGGAGCCGGTCGACGGTCTGCTGGAGCGGGTCGCCGAGTTCTTCGAAGCAGCCGGCGAAAAGGCAAAGGAGTCAGAGGACGACGATGCCTTCGACCTCGCCGCCGACTTCGAAGCAGCCGCCCAGGACATCCGCGCGCTCGGTGAGCAGCTGCACACCGCCACCGACCGCATGCGTGCCCTGCGCGCCGTCACGGTCGCCGCACGCCCTGCCGTTCCGCCCCCGGCCGCTCGGCCGGGCCGCAGTCGGTGAACTCCGCGCCCAGCCCGACCCGCTGAAACCTCACCCTCAAGGAACACCGACATTCGCTACCCGTACAAGCACGTGCTCCCCGTACTCGCCACCGCCCTCCTCACTCTGACCGTCACCGCCTGCAGCTCCGACAGAGCCGACACCGCCGCACCTCCCCCCAGCAGCTCGCCCGCAGCCCGGGAGCCGGCCCTGACCAAGCAGGAAGCGCTGGCCCAGCTCACCCGGCACGCCACCACCAGAAACACGGCGATGCAGCGCCTGGACCACACGCTGCTCGACACGGTGGAGGGCGGCCCCCAGCTGGATCAGTCCCTCGCCGACCTCAAGGAGTCCAGCGCACGACCCGACGGCCAGGGCCCGGCCACCCGCCGGGTCGCGTACGACACCGCCTCCGCGCAGTTGTACATCCCCCGGTTCGCGCCGGGCGAGAAGCGCTGGTTCGCCGCCACCGTCGACGTCGGCAGCACCGTCGTCAAGAGGAGCCGCATCCTGGTCTTCGCGCGCAACGCGGGCGGGTGGGAACTGGCCGCGTCTGCGGACCTGAACACCGATGTGCCGCCGCAGATCGCCCTCGACGAGGACGGCTACGCCACCGCCGTCACCGCGACGACCGCCGCGGACCGGCTGCGCAGCGCCGTTCTCGACAACTTCGTCACCGGAGGCGAGAAGGACGGCCGGAAGGTCTTCGCCCCCTCCGTGGCCAGCCGCCTGCAGATCCGCGTCCACGACGAGATCGGCAGCCGTCTCAAGCCCAAGGGCACCACCGTCTTCGGCCCGGCCGGAACGCCCCACGCCGACGCCTACGGCCTGAAGACAGCCGACGGCCGCACCCTGGTCATCTTCAGTCACGCACACACCCAGACCGACTCCGCGGCCCAGCCCGGCCTGCGGATCCGGCCGGACGAGGAAGAGCGCGCCTGGCTCGGCACCACGCCTTTGGCCTCCATCACCTACACCTTCACGTGCGTCGACGTCGCCACCGACACCGGAGCCGGCGCTCCGGCCGACCTGCTGACGTACGCCTGCGGCCGTACGAACGCCACCGGACCGTCCTTCGGCATCTGACCGCACGGCCGACCGAGTTCACGCCCGTCTCGGCATGAGAGACCACGGTGACCACCGTCTCTTCGTCGTCCGTCTCACCGAGGCGGCGACGGCGGCATCACCGTCCACGCGGCGCCGCCGAGCACCCTTCGAAAGGAGTCTTCCTGAAGCAGCACTTCAACTTCGGCCAGCACCCTGAGTACGGATTCGTCGCCGCCCCCGCCGCGAACACGACGCCGCACCTCGCCCACTGGTACCTCACGGCAGAGCAGTTCGAGCCCGTCCCCGGCTTGGAGGGCCTGTACCGGCTGACCAGCCCCGAGTACGACGGCGTGCGCCGCACCCGCCAGGCCGTCCACGACTTGCGCCGGCACGGATTCGACGTCCACGCCGATTACACCCTCGATCCCGCCCAGAGCGCTGGCCCGCCCCGGATCCAGCCCCGGGCCGGTCTGATGGAACGCCGATCCCGGATCGCCCAGGCCGCCGGGATCCGCTCCACTCAGTACCGGCCGGCCGTCACCGCCCAGGCCGCACCCACGTCCCCGCGGCCAGCCAGTCCGCTCGCCGCCTCCGGACATGGGCGTGCCCGGTGACCGAGAACGCGATCAGCATCGTCCGAGGCCGGGGCGGTGAGGTGGTGGCGGAGGGGCCGATCGACTCGCTCGCCTCCGAGCTGCTCTCCCGCGCCGGGTTCGTTCACCAGTACACCCTGCGCGGCACGTGGCACCGCCTCCCCTTCGACATGGGCGAGGAATGGGAGAACGACCACGCCTCCCACGCCGCCGAAATGCTGCGCGCCGCCCGCTACGCGGTACAGCTCGATCCCTCCCTCTCCCCCACCACCCGTCCTCGGGACACCGCCGGCGACGGCACCCCGCGATCCGTACGAGGCGCGGCCCAGACCCTGAGGACCTGGGCGCAGAACACTGACGGCCTGAAGCAGCCGTACCAGGCGGGCCGGGCGCTCACCCTCCTCGCCCAGGGCGAGGGCAGTCTTCTGCGGCCCGCGGCCGACCTGCTGCTCGGCACCGCGTCCGCCGTCTCCGCGCTCCAGGGTCCCGCGCACGACCGGGACGCGCGGCGCCTGGCCGAACTCGCGGGAGTCCTGAGGGTCGTGGAGATCGAAGTCGACCGGATCGCCCTGCGCCTGCAAGCAACCCCCGACGTCCCGGCCTCCGCCACCGAGCAGCTGTCAAACGCGGTGGTCGAGGCTCCGGCGAAGCTGCAGGCCCTCGTCCATCGCCTCAGCCAACAGCGAGCGCGGGAGTACGAGGCCCGCCTGGCCCCGCCAGCGGCCCCGGGGCCGAGCGGCGGGGGCCGCAGCCGGTGAACACGGACGCCCCGGAGGCGCCGTCCGGGAACGAACTGCGCAGAAGGGCCCGCGCGGAGGCCCTGCCCTTCCTCTCGGCGCTCGCGCTGCCCGACCCGGCCGAGGCCGTCCGGGCATGGACACAGCAGGTCACTACCGCCCGGAGCGCCGCGCAGGTCCGCGTCCTCCTGGACGCCCAGACCGGGACGGAGGCGAGCACCCTCCTTGCGCTGCGGGAGCTCCTTCGCGCCGCCGCCACGTGGTGCCGCGACCGCGGCCAGCCGGCGCTCGCCGAGCGCTACCTGCGCACGAGCGACCTCCTCGAGATCACCGACCGGCAGCTCTACCAGCTCGGCGTCGATCACCTCACAGCCTTCCACACCCGAGCGCCCGCAGGCCGCTCCGACCGAAAGGGACCCACCGCTGAATCCCACTGACCTGGTTCTGCTCGCCCAAGCGGCCGGCGGCTCAGCCAGCCGATCCTCCACCGAGATCACGTTGTTCACGAGCGAGCACGACGGCGTGGTCGGGCTCGTCGACGGCGCCAACTGGCGCTGGGCGCATACCGCGATGGAGCTCGCTGGGTTCGAGAAGACACCGGACGGCAACAAGGCCGTTTCGCTGAGCGATCTCGCCCGCGCCCGCGAGGTCCTCCTCACCCTGGGCGTGGTCACCCGGCTCGCCGGAGTCACGGTCAACGCGAGCAGCGAGACCTACGTCGGGGACTTCGCCCGCGACATCGTGGAGCACCTCCCCGGCAGGTGGACGGTGAGGGTTGAGAACTACGCGATGAAGGTATGGCAAGGGGACCTCGCCGACTGCCTGTGGAGCACCGGTCACGTGGCGAGCACGCTGGCCAATCACCGTGTCGCGCGGGCGGCCATTCTCCGGCGCGACGACGGAGCCGAACTCACCGTCCTGAGGGACCCCCGCCGGGACCTGTACCACGTGGGCGCCCTGCGTCCACGCGACATCGGCCCCGACGGGCTCGTCACTCCTCCCCCGGGCGTGACGGTGCCACCGGTACCCTCCAAGGCCGCCAACGTGATCCGCACGCACCTGTTGCCGGCCTACACGCGGGCCGTTCTCCACTGCCGGGTCAACTCCCTTGAAGGGGACTTGTCCTGGACACGCGAGGCGTACGAGGCGGGCACGATTCCCGAGCCGCCTCCGGCAGATCTCGTGGACTCTTTCGCACGGTTCGCTACAGCCGTCCCGCATGTCGCCGCCGCCGTGCGGGCCCTTGTGCGGCTCAACGAGCGCGAGGCGGCATTCCTGCGGGAGGTGGACGACATCATCGGCACACCCGACGCGGACACCGAGGCGCCTCCAGCGCTCCGCCACGACGATCCGCTGGCCTGGTGGCTCCTCCTAGGCGGCGAGGGACTGATCGAGCTGGCCCAGCGAGCAGTCGCCGCCAGCGAGCCACATGCCGCCGAGGCATTGCGCCCTCTTATGTCCCCGCGGGCTCTTCCGCCCGCACCGCCTCGGGCCTCCTCCCCGGCTCCGCATCTGTGACCTCCCCGCCGACCGAACCCACGGAGTCCCCATCAGTTCAACTTCCATCGCCGATACGGCAATCGATGCCCTCAACACGTACTCGGCCCGCTATGCCGACATTAGGGCGCGCAGCGACAAGTCCCTGAAACGGGTCCGCCACAGCATGGGCTGGCCGGACAGCGTGCACGCGGAGCGGCAGATCGAAGCCGAGTGTCACCGCGAGCAGTCCGAGGCGTTCGACGTCCTGCTCCCGCAAATACCGCGCTCCTCATCGACCGGGCCCGTGCCGCGCTGCGGTTCCAGCCGCCCTCCCGGCATCTGGCCGGCTGGTCGCTGCTCGTGGACGACCTGGAAGCAGCAGCCGAGCAGGCCCGCTCCTTGCGCAGAGGCCCCGCGGGTGATGCCGCACCCCCCACCGGCCTCGTCCTACGCCAGTGCGGGGAAACCTGGGCGGAGCGGGCGAAGCTCCTGTGCGACCTCGCCGTTCAAGAATGGCCGCCGCCACCAGGGCCGGAGCTGCCGGCGGACGAGGAAGCACGGTGGACCGCCCACGCCCAGGACGTCCGCCGACGCCACATGATGTACCTGTACGAGTCCCGGTACGACGCCTCGGGCCGGCAGCTCACCGTTGTCGGGGTCCCGCACCTCGACGAGCCCATCGCGGACTGCGTGCTCATCGTCGCCGGGGACGTCGACGGCACCGCGATGCGGGTGCTTGGCCGGTACGACATCTACGACCATGCCCTGGCCACCCTGCCGCCGCCCGTCCAGCCCGGTGTCCTACACCCGCGCGGACGATTCCCCAAGGGCGCGGGCACGATTCCGGCGCTGGCCGATCTCATCGAGGATGTCGCCGACGCCACGCACAGCCAGGCGGTCGCCGACGCCATCGGCCATGTGGCCGGCGACGGCACCGGCCCCAGCCACCTGTCCCAGCTCTCCGACCTCCTTGGCGAGTGCGCCGACTTCGCGCTTGCCACCGAGACGGTCGCCGGCCGGGACCTGTCGGTACGGCTCCGGGGCCTGATCGTCCAGGCCGACCTGCTGGACCGCCAGCTCCGGCAGGCGCTGGTCGCCTTCGAGGACACCATCGCCGTCCTGCCGCCGCACCGCACCCCGCAGCCCCGGCACATCAAGCCCCCACCCGCCGTGCGAACCATCCCGCCGCCCGCACCCGCCACGGCCACACCGCCCCGCATCCCGCGCTGCCTGTAACCCAGGCACGGACGCGGGGAACCCCCGCCACCTCCCGGAAAGCCCTGCTCGTCTTGCTCCTGGCCGATCCCCCATCCACCGCACCGCCGCCTGTGACCTACCGGGCCGTTCTGGGTACGCGCCATGTCATCCGCCTGCTGGCCGGCACCCTGACCGGCCGGATGCCCAGCGGCATGGTCGCCGTCTCCCTGGTCCTGTGGGTCACCGGCGGCGGAGGGTCGCTGACGACGGCCAGCACGCTCGCCGCCGTCTACGGGCTGACCGCCAGCGTCACCCAGCCGGTGAAGGGCCGACTCATGGACCGGCATGGGCAAACCCGGGTAAGCGCGCCCGCCGCCGTCATCGCCAGCAGCAGCCTGTTCGCCCTGCCTGTCATCGGGCCGGGCGGCAGCATGTGGGCGATCGGCGCCGCCGTCGCAGTCGCCGGACTCGCCAATCCGCCGCTGGAATCGGGGCTGAGGTCCCTGTGGCCGAGCGTCGTGACCGACCCGGGCCAGAGGAAGGTCATCCAAGCCCTCGACACCGGCTCCCAGGGCCTCATGTACGTCACCGGGCCGCTCCTGGCCACCTGGCTCGCCGCCACATTCGGCGCGGACACCGCCCTGGCCGCGGCCTCCGTGTTCGGCCTGCTCGGCACCACCACCGTCCTCACCTCCGCGCCGTCGCGCACCTGGCACCCCCACCGCAGAGAAGTGACCACGGCCGCCCGGTCGGCGAAACGACAGCCTCTCGCGAGCAGCGGCATGGTGCTGTTGTGCACCGGCCTTGCCGCCGTCGGGATTCCCCTGGGCGGGCTGAGCGTCTGGGCCGCCGCCATCGCCGAGACGCACCACGCCGCCTGGCTGACCGGTGTGCTGCCGGCCGCGTTCTCTACCGGCTCCTTCCTCGGCGGCCTGCTCTTCGCCCGCCTCGCCCGCCGCGCCGCACCCTCCACCCAACTCCTCTACACCGCAGCGCTGTTCGCGACCGGCTGGCTGGGGCTGCTAATCCAGTCGGGCACGCAGGCGGCGATCGTCGCCGCCGCTCTTCCCGGGTTGTTCCTCACCATGGTCATCACCTCGGGGTTCGAGACGGTCGACGCCCTCGCTCCCGCCTCACGGACCACCGAGGCGTACTCGTGGCTGATCCTCGCTGTCGGCACCGGGCAGGCCGCAGGCTCCGTCCTCGCCGGCAACCTCGCCGACCACGTCCTCGGCCTGTCCGCGCTCCCTGCCGCCGGCGCCGTCCTCGCCACCACCGTCTTCGCGCTCTCCCGGCCCGCACTCGGCCCGCGCCGCCGACCCGGCCGGCACCGCCGCACCTCCACCCCACCGTTTTCCCGCCACCACCGATAGGAGACCCGCCTTGCCCGAAGCACCAGCAGAGCCGTTCATGACGATCCGGCACGCCATCACCGGCGAGATCACCACCACCGGCTACAACGCCGCCGCCCGGCGGATCCTGCTCCAGGCCGGCTTCGAAGAGGCGCCAGGCTGCGCCTGCCGTGCGACGGAACCCGGTACGGAGCGGACGCACGGGCCTGCTCGGCGGCCAGCGAGCTGCTCGTCGCCAGCCATCCCGTGCACCTGGACCGAGCCCTCGGTCGGCCGGTGAGCGCCGACGGTACGCCCCGGTTGGCCCGGTCGCCGATATCGGCACAGTCCGTGATCCACTCCGCGGGCGGCCAGCCTTTCCACATCGCCAACCCCGCCCGCACCCGCACCTGTTGAAGGAGCCTCGTTGTGACCACACCCGGAACGCCTGCCAGTCCAGTGCGCACCAAGGGCGGCGAACTACGGGCCAAGGTGGCCCGCCTGCTGGCGGACCGGCCGGCGGACAGGCTCACCATCGGGGACATGGCCAGGCAGCTGGGCCACTCCCACGGCGCCGTCCGCAATGCCGCCCTCACCCTGGTGCGACGCGGCGAGGCCGACCAAGGCGGAACCGGACAACCGGAGTTCCGCGCGAACGCGAAGACCGCCGCAGCCGCGCAGACCGCTGTGATCAGCCCACCGGGCACCCACTCTCCCCGCGCCCAGGCGGCCACGGCCCGCACGACCATTACCGCAGCAGCCACGCCCAGGCAGACCGGCCCGATCCGCCGCGCGGGGGGCCAGCTCTACCACCCCCGGGAGCTGGCCGATCTGCCCGACGTCGAGGCGTTGAATCGCTTGCGCGACGCCGACGTGCCGGTGCTGCTCTACGGCCCTCCGGGCACCGGCAAGACGTCGTTGGTGGAGGCGGCGTTCCCGGACCTGCTCACCGTCGCCGGTGACGGCGACACCACGGTCGGCGACTTGATCGGCGAGTACACGCAGGCCGACGCGGGAGGCTACGTCTTCCAGTACGGGCCGCTGGTCACCGCGATGACCGAGGGCCGCGCCCTGCTGATCGACGATGCCACCTTGATCTCGCCGAAGGTCCTGGCGGCGCTGTATCCGGCGATGGACGGGCGCAGGCAGATCCAGGTCAAGGCCCACACGGGCGAGACCATCAAGGCCGAGCCGGGCTTCTACGTGGTGGCGGGCCACAATCCCGGCGTCCACGGGGCGGTTTTGACGGAGGCGCTCGCGAGCCGGTTCAGCGTGCAGATCCAGATCGGCACGGACTATGACCTCGCTCTGGCGCTGAGGATCGATGCCCGGGTGGTCCGGGTCGCCCGGCACCTCGCCCGCCAAGTCGAACTGGGCGAGCTGGGCTGGGCCCCCCAGCTGCGCGAGCTGCTCAGCTACCAGAAGACCGAGTCCGTTCTCGGTACCAACGCCGCGCTCGCGAACCTGGTCGGTATCGCTCCGCTGGAGGATCGCGACGCCGTCGCCGCCGCCGTCATCAAGGCTGTCGGCGTCAAGGAGGTCGCTCCCCTCACCCTCGGCAAGCAGCTGTCCGCCTCGGCCCTCCGGAAGCCCCCGGGCATCGCCGGCTCCGCGCACCGGGGCCGCTCGCGATGAGCGCCCACCACCACGTCCAGTCCCCCGCCACCACGCCGGACGACGACGCCGACCTCGCGCGATGGGACGACGACGGCGCCCCGCCCGCGCAACCCCGTTCCTCCCCGGCCGCGTGGCTGCGCGTGGGAGCCGAACTCGGCGATCGGCTGGTCGCCCTCTCCGGCCGCCAGGACCTCCTCGTCACCTGTCGCCCCGGCACGCGCAGCGGCGCACCGGCCGCGTTCTTCCCCGCTCTGGGCGAGGTCGAGTTCGACGCCGGCCTGTTCGCCCCGCTGAAGCCCCACGAGATCCATCCGCGGATCGTGGGCGACGAGGAGCGGTATCCCGCCGCTTGGGGAGTGTTCGTCCACGAGGCCGCGCACGCGGCCCACTCCGTCTGGACGGCGCCTGCCGGAGCGGACCCCCGTGTCGTCGAGGCCGCGCTCCTGCTGGAGGAGAGCCGTATCGAAGGCGCACACCTGACCACGCGGCCCACGGACCGCACGTACCTGCGCACCAGTGCCCGTACCCTGGTCATGCCCGACATCGCTAACCCCACCCTCCAGGGCATCGAGCACGCCGCCGCCGTGGCGGCCCTGGTCCTCGGCCGCCGTGACGTCGGCATCCTGGACGGCGGCGAGACTCGGGCCGTCGCCGATCTGTGCGAAAAGGTGCTGGGCGCAAACCTGCTGGCCACCCTCACCAGCATCTGGACCGCAGCCCACCAGTGCGCCGACCACGACGCCACGACCATGCTCGCGCACGCTCAAGAATGGTGCGACGCTCTGGACACCGCGGCCCCCGCCCTGCCCGTGCCGGAGAACCTCACCGATCTGCTGTCCGGCGCCGTGGGGGTCGTTATGGACAGCACGGCAGCCACCGACGCCGCCGACCTCGCGGCACAGGCCGCAGCGACCAACGCCAAGGCCGCGCAGTCCAAGGCACAGGCTCAGGACCGCGCCCAACGTGCCGGCCAGCGACGCAAAGCCGCCGCCACCGCCAAGTCTGTCTTCAACGCCCGTGGCACCACCGTCGCCCCCGACGGCACACCGGCGCCCCGCAGCAACCCGGTCACCGGCACCCGCAGGCCCACCGCCGCCGAGCAGAGTGCCGCCGCGCGCCTGAGCCGCGCCCTGCGTGCCACCGCCTACCGCGAGCGGACCGAGGAGCGGACCACCAGCCCCACCCCGCCCGGCCGCCTCAACATGCGCGCGGCCCTCGCCCGCGACGCTCAGCGCGCGGCCGGGTCGGTCCCCACCGCGGAACCGTTCACCCACACCCGCCGCCGGAACTCCGCCACCCCACCGCTGCGCGTGGGTATCGCCGTCGACGTCTCCGGCTCCATGCGTGCCGCCTGCGCGCCCGTCGCGTCCGCCGCCTGGATCGTGGCACGCGCAGCAGCCCTCACCGACCCCGACTCCCGTACCGCCACCATCGCCTACGACAGGCACCTGACCGCCTTGACCCGACCCACCCACCGAGCACCAGAGCGCGTGACGACGTTCGATGCCACCGGCGGCCACCACAACCTCGGCGACGCCATCGACGCACTCGACCACGCCCTCGAACTCAGCCGCCCCGGCGCCGGCCGCCTCCTCGTGATCGTCACCGACGCCCAGTACCGCAGCGATGAAACCGCTCAAGCCGTCACCCGTGTCAAGCAGCTCACGACCGCCGGCTGCGCCGTACTCCAGCTCACCCTCACCGCGGGGTCCCGCCACTTGCCGGGGACCACCTTGCTGCACCTGCCCCGGCCCTCCAGCGCTCCCGCCGCCATCGCCACGGCGGCCACAGACGCCATCCGCAGGACGCGCTGAGACGACACAGAAGACAGAAAGCAGGAACAACCATGGCAATCAAGACCGTCTGGACCGTCATCCACAGCTGTGGACACGAGGTCACCCACAACCTCGCCGACCGGCCAGCCGACCGCCGGGCCGGGTTCGCCCGCTGGCTCGCCGGCCGGGAGTGCACTGACTGCTGGAAGGCCAGCCGTGCAGCCGACACCGCCGCAAAGGAGCAGTGGCTCGCCGCCCGGCGCGCGGAGGAGCAGGCCGCGGCCAGGGAGTGGGCCGAGCGGTTCGACATGCCGCCGCTGGAGGGCCCTGAGCGGGCCCTGGACTGGGGCGAGCGCTCCCGATTCCAGCTCGTCACCGCCGCCTACACCGCGCTCGTCACCGAGGGCACTTGGGAGGAGACGGACTGGGCGGTGCTGGAGGAGAAGATCCGCACGGTGACCCGGACAGGGTGGTGGATCGACCAGCGCGATGCCGACGGCGCCGACCTTCCGGAGCTTCTCGACGCCGCGACCAGCGCCGACATCGGCACCGAAAACCCCTACCGATGACACCCGGCAGAGGGCCGCGCCGTCGGCGCGAGGGCGCATATATATAGCGCACAATTCCCGGTTAGGCTAACCGGGTTTTTTCCCGACCATGGAGTCATGCCCCAAGCCGCCACGTGCGGTTTTCTGCGGAAGGACTCTGCCATGCCCGAACCCACCCGCCCCGCATTCGCCCCCGCCGACACGATCACCGGCAACCGGGACATCACCCACGCCCATTTCGCCCCGGGCGACCAGGTCGTGGTCATCAAGGGTGTGGCCGACGGCGAACTGTGGGGAGAGGCGATGACCGTCGTGGCCCCGTCGTGGCACACGCCCACGGGCGAGGACGGGTGGCGGCTGCGCAACCCCAACGGCGGCGCGCAGACGTTCGTCACCGGCCACCCCCGCTACCTCGTCCACCTGTCCAAGCGGTGCCCGGACTGTCTGATCTACCTGCGGGCTCTGGAGGACTACCTGCTGCCGAAGGTGATCGGCGAGGAGCCGGTCGACCTCGGCTGGTACCGGGTCACCGACTTCGGCCAGCTTCTCCACGTCGAGGACGCGAAGGCGGTCGGCCGGTGATCCCCCGCGTGCACGCACGTGCCGACGACGCCGGGCCCGTACTCTCCGAAGCCCTGGGCCGTTCTCTCTGCGTGAAGGAGAGGCTCACCGGGGCCACGCTGGTGGCCTGGTGGCCGGGCCTGGAAGCCTATGCGGAACCTGAACCGTCCTACTGGACCCTGCGGGAGTGGGCCGAGCACCTCGATGAACCCTCGCTCGGACGTCCTGGTGCCGCGAGTGTCGAGGAGGACCGGCGGGCCATCTTCCGCATCGATGTCCGCCTCGCCCCAGGCGACCGGTCGCTGACGCGGCCGGAGTGGTCGGAGATCGCGCACCGCTTCGCGCGGGCCGCCCGCATCGAGGTGCCGGGCGACGAGCAGGGCTGCCGGTGGATCGCCGTCCAGGCCCAGCCCGGACGGCTCGACCTGATCGCCAACCTCGTCCGGCGCGACGGCTCTTGGCAACCGCTTCCGTCCGGTCTGCTGGGCGGCCTGGCCCGTGAGGCCCGGCGGCTCGAGGCCGACCTCGGCCTCATCTCCCCCGGGCGGCCCGCCACGCCAGGCATAACGGTCGCCGCCGAACGGGCGGCCATGCTGCTCACACAGGTCGGCGACGAGACCTCCGGCCCGCTCGCCGGCGCCCGCGACGCCATCGAGCACCTTGCCCAGCGGCTCGTCGGGCATCCCCAGGCTCACGTCCGAGAAGCCGCCCACCGGCTGGAGTGGACGGCCCGCCGCCTGGTCGACCTCCAGCAAGACCTCACCACCACAGCCACCGTACTCAGCCGCCCGTCGGCCGTGCTCGCTACGGCCCCGGCGCCGGGTGTCCCCGCCCACGCCGCAGCGGCCAGAACGGGAGCGCGGCCCGTAACGTAAGGGAAGTACCCGCTTGGCGCTCGACGACCGCTGCATCGACCTGCGGCGCGATCCGCACTCCGGCGAAGTCCTCGCTCACGGTGGCGACGCGGAAGCCCACGGCATTCTGCAGCGCACCGGCTTCATCCACGTGATCCGCCAGGTTGGGAACTTCCACTGGGCTCCCGCCGGTCTCAACCAGGCCGCCGAGGACGCCCTCGCCACTGGTGCGGTGTCCGCTCTCCGCTCAGCCGGCTACTGGGTGGCCTGCGACGAGCCGTTCGACACCGACCGGCACACCGCCCACCGGCCACCCCTCGGCGCCCAGGTCGCCGCCCTCGCCGACGACCTCCGCGAGGCCACGACCACCCAGGACGCAGCCGCGATCCTGACCGAGCTGACCGCCGCCCACGACGGTGTCCTATCAGCACTCGCCCAAGTCCTCGACACTGCCGCCGAGTTCCTCGGCACCCTCGACCTGGGCTTCGACCGGCACACGGCAACCGTCGTACGCGGCCTGAACGACCACCACCTCGCGATCGTCGCCACCGAAGTCCACCGGCTGCGCGACGAACTCGCCAACCGGCACGAAGCCCACCCCGCGCGCCGGCCCTGCCCGACCAGCACCCTGCCGCCCCGGCCGCCCGCCCCGGCGCCGCCCCGGCGCCTTTGACCCACGCACCAAGGACTCCCGTGCACGACACCGACCCCCGCGACCTCGAATCCTTCGCCACCATCCTCGCCGGCGACCTGCCCGGCCGGTGGACCAGCCAGTACCACCCCGACCACGGCGGCACCGACTACGACCACCTCGCCGCCGAGGTGTGGGACATGGACCAGACCGCACACGCCATCGCCACCTACGGCGTCTTCGACTGCGCGGTGCTCACCCGCACCGACGACGGCGCACGCCTCTTCGTCATCGACCACCTCGGCAAGGCCGACGGCTTCCTCGTCGCCGCCATGTCCCCCGTCGGCCTGCCGGCCGCCGCGTACAGCGGCGTCCGAGAGCCCGACGGACTCGCGGTTCCCGCCGACCCCTTCCACGCCGCCGAGGCCGTCACGCTCCATCTACTCCCCCGCTACGCCGACGCCGTCGCCCACGCCCGCCGCAACGCCGCCGCCCTCGCCTCGCCCCTGCCCGACCAGGTCGAACTCACGTGGGCCGACGGAGCTTTGACCACCCCGGTCCCCAACTCGGCCCCGCTCGCCAAGCTGCTCGCCGAGCACGGCTTCCACCACGACACGGCCCAAGACCTCCTCGTCCTGCCGGGAGACGACACCGCCGTGCAGGCACGGGCCGTCCGGGCCGTCGGCGCACGGCTCGCCGAACTCGGCGTCGGCATCGGCATGCGCCACCCCTCCCGCCCCGCGCTCGCCGCAGCCGGCCCGCTGCCCGCCCGTACGGCGCCGTCCGCCGCCCGCAGCCGGTGACCGCCGCCGCCACTTTTCCCCGGAGTACGCCTTGAACCTCGCCGACGAGAACGGCACCGACGTCGAGATCTACCGCAAGACCGGCCACCTGGACCGGCTCCACATCGTCAGCCGGACCGGCGCCCCCGAAGAACTCCTCGCCCTGCTCGACGCCGCCGGACTGGAGCGCCGGTCCGAGACGACCGACGGCCCCGTCTACACCTGGCACGAGACTCCCGAGGGGCTCAGTCAGCAGGCACAGCGTCAGCTCGTCTCACGGGAGATCCTCCCGCTCCTGATCGCCGGGTACGACGTCAACATCGACCCCGACGAACTCGACGTCACCGCCTGGGCCCAGGCCATGCAGGCTCACCGCGCCGACCGGGGCAGGTCCGGCACCTACCAACCCGCTCCGCCACCGGCAACCGACCCGCCCCGCCACCGGCGCTGACCCCCGCCCCCGCCCCGGGACCTGCTCCCCACCACCCGCTTGGAGGCCCACGCTGAACGACCGCCCTACCCCGACCGCCTACGGCGCCTACCACGCCCGCGACATCGCCACCCGCCTCGCCCTGCTCAACCAGTACCTGACCCAGGACGGGCTCACGAAGCCCGACACCGTCCAGGTACTGCAGCACACCTTCGCCCCCGAAGACGGCGTCCTCGCCCAGTTCACCGCCCTCGTCACGACCGCGAGCCGCTTCACCCAGGACCAGGCCACGCGCGGGCACCTGCCGCCCGAGGTGTGGCTCGCCCTCGGCCGCGCCGCCAACGAACTCCACGACATCGGTCTCCGCCTCGAAGAACACCTCGACACCCTCAGCGCCTCCACAGACCGCAGCCCTTCCGCCGCTGAAGCCGCCAAGCCCCCGGCGCCGGCGCCGCTCGTCGTACGGAGGCACCGATGACCCGCACACAGCACCCGACCTGGGGTGGCGGGGACCTGGCCGAACAGCACTACCTCGTCGAGCCCCGGCACCTGGCCGGCGGCGGAGACATCCGGCACGTGACCGAGTTCCTGCGCGCCTCCGGCTGGACAGACCGCTCGACCACCGGCGGGCCACTCGTCTTCGACCGCTCCGACCGTCTGGTCCGCATCGTCTACGACCCGAACGCTCAGCCGGGCGGCTGGCAGATCCAGGGGCAGGCGACCGCCGCCGAGCCCGGATGGCAGGTCACCTTCACCCGGCAGACTCCCGTGGAGATCGTCGCGGGTTTCACCGACGCCCTCACGCGCGAGCGCTCCGCCCACGCCCCCAACCCCTGGGCCCCGCTCCAGCAGCAGCACTGGGAGACCGAACGCGCCCAGCACTTCACCGCCGTCAGCCCCGACCACAACGCGTGGCTGCAGTACCACCAGAGCGGCCCCGGCCAGGCCCACTGGTGGGCCGGAGCACGGACAGAGCACGGCCGGACCTGGGACGCCGTCTTCTCGGTCACAACCCCCATGCACCTGATCGAGCACTTCTCCGCGGCGCTCGCCGACCCGCAGCCGGTCATGCGTCCGCGCGGTCACGTACCGCCCTCGAAGTGGGTCCGCACGACGTCGGTGTCGGTTTGGCCCTCGGAGCTCGGCACCTGGCAGCAGGCCCGCATCACCGCCGCGCGCGCAGCCACCTGGGCCCGCCACTCCTGGGCCTCCGCACGGCCCCGCACCCGCAAGCCGGCCGCCGCTGCCCGCCCGTACGCCACGGCCGGCGGCGCCCGCGCCCGCCGGTAACCCGCCCCGTGAAGGAGGAACACCCTGGTCACCGAGCGCCAGCTCCGGGCCTTCGCCCAGGACCACTACCGGTACGGGTCCGCCGTCAGCCCCCGCTATCTGGCCGGGCCCGGCGACCCGAGGCACGTCACCCACGCCCTGCACGCCGCCGGCTGGAAGGCCGACTCGGACCCGCTCCACCCCACGGTCGTCATGACCAGCCCCGACCACTCTCACTGGCTCACGCTCGACCCCGGCTCCCGGAGGACCTGCTGGAACATCTCCGGTCGCGGGAAGCCCAGCTGGTCGATCTGGTTCAGCGGCAGCGCGCCGGTAGAGATCGTGGCCGCTGTCACCGACGCCCTCGTCCGGCCCGTCCCCCAGGAGAATGCCCCAACGATCGTCGGTCTCCTCACCGACGCGCACTGGCAGCACACCCCGGACAAGTCCGGCGACGAACACCTGCTGTCTCCGGACGGCACCATCGTCGTCAACCTTCGCCTCTCTGACGTATCCGCCCTGCACTACTGGTCCATCGACGTCGCCGGTCACCACGATCAGTACGGTCCGCAGCAACGGCTTTGGAGAGCGAGCCTCGACGGGGACACTCCCACGCATCTCCTGGCAGCCTTCGCCGGCGCGCTGATCGACCCTGCCCCCGTGCTGCGCACCCGCTTCGACGTCCCAAGCAACCAACACCTGGACGTGGGCGCCGAGTTCGAAATCCACGACCAGGCCGTCGCCGCGCACACCAAACGCCTGGCCGACGCCCGACGCCACCGCCCCAAGAAACCTCCGAGCACAGCCAGTCCGGCCCCCAGCGCCATCGCCGGGCCCGCCCACATCCGCTGACCACCGTCACGTGACGCAAGGAACCGCCCTGACCACACCATCCACTCTCAACCCGTCCGACCGGCACGCCCTCCTGCTGAGGCGGCTGGAGGTGTTCCTCGTCGAGAGCGAGGCGATCCTCGCCGCCTGGGACGCCTACTCCGACAAGAACACCGACGCCGACGGCCAGCCCTACGACGAGGTGTCGTACGGCTGGCGCATGGTCCAACGGGACTCAGAGACCTGGCGCGCGTTCCAGGAGATCCGGTACTCGGCCCGCGAGCTGCTCGCCACGGCCGCCGTCCAGCTCCAGCACACCAGTGCCGGTGACATCGGACCCCGATGGGCATGGCAACTGGCTGAGCTCGCCCGCGCGCTGGAGAAGCTGGAGGCGCTCCAGAACGAGCATGCCAAGGTCCGCGAGGCCCGGCGTACTTCACCTCCGGTGTCCCAGGAGAAGTTCGTCGACTCCCTGGCCGAGCGCAACGAGGAAGCATGGGACGGCCTGGACACCTGGGCCATACAAGGCCGGGTCCTCCTCGACATCCACGCCGTCGCCCTCAAGGCACCGGCGCGGATCCTGAGAACCGCACCCACCCCGACGGCCGCGGCGGCGGCCCGCCGTCTGGCAGGGAAGCGCCGATGAGCATCAAGGTCGAACAGGCGCTCATCTCACCCCGCTACCTCGCCGGCCCCGGCGACCCGGCCTGGGTCACCGCGGCCCTGCACGCAGGGGCCGGATGGAGCCACGGCCACGACCCGCTCATACCCCGGGTCGTCTTGACCAGCCCGGACCAGAAGACGATGCTCCGCCTCGAACCCGATCTGAACGAGCCGTGGTGGCACCTTGCCCACCGCGACGGCCGCACCGGATCCGTCTGGAACGCCACCTTCGGTGGCGGCACGCCGGTCGAGCTGATCGCCGCGGTCACCGACACCCTCACCGACCCCGGCTACAACGCGCAAGAGGTCGCTGCTCCCTACCAGCCGCTTTGGCGGGCGGGATGGGACTCCATTCACAACGGAGCGTTCCGCTCGCCGGACGGCCGGGTGAGGGGCGAGCGCCACAACTTCTCCGGCAGCAGCAACTGGCGCATCAGGGCCAGCCTCGACGAGGACGATCCCGTATGGCACGCCTGGTTCGCCAGTGCCACACCCCGCGTCATCGTTGCCGCGTTCATGCGGGCGCTCGCCGATCCCGAGCCCGTACGCCGCTCCTACGAGCAGACCATCGGCCTGTCCCGCCGCCGGATCACCCTGCGCTGGCAGGAGTGGACAGCCGAGAGCGTCGCCCGGGCACTGCCCGAGCGAATCGAACACCTCGCCGCCCGCCGTGCCAGCGCCCCACCGCCCGCGCCTCCCACCCCACCGTCAGCGCCCCGCCGCACCCGTTGACACTCCCTCGCTCGCTATAGCCCGCACCGCCCAAGGACCACCGCTTGCGCTCTGCTCCCCCCTCCAGTTCCGACGGCTACGACATAGCCCTGAAGGTCCTCCTCGGCGCCTTCGCCCTCGGCCTGCCCCTCGCCTCGATCGCCTGGCTGGGCGGCAACCTCACCGCCTGGGCGACCGGCACCAGCCGCTGGGTGCCCTACCGGCCCGGCGACGCCCTCCTGCAGCCCGAGCAGCTCTGGCCTGAGGCTGGAGAAACGTCCCTGCTCATCAGTACGCGGATCGTCCCCGTCCTTGTGACCCTTCTCCTCGCCTGCGGCGCCGGGGCCCTGTGGCTGCGGTACAAGAACCGCGCCGGCGGCAGGAAGAAGAAGGTCGACGGGATGGCCAAGGCCCGCGACATCGAGCCGCTGCTCGCCAAGGCCATCGAGGCCAAGGCCCGCTCGCTGAGGCCGAGTCTGAAGGACGCCAAGCACATCGAGCCGCGCGACGCCGGCATCCTCCTCGGCAGCCTCCAGGGCACGAAGCACGAGGTCCGCATGGGCTTCGAGGATGTGGCCGTCGCCATCATGGCGCCGCGCTCAGGCAAGACCACCTCCCTCGCCATCCCCTCCATCCTCGCGGCCCCCGGGCCGGTGCTGCTGACGTCGAACAAGGCCGCGGGCGACGCCTACACGGCGTGCCTCGACGCCCGGTGCAGGGTCGGCCGGGTGTGGTCGATGGACCCGCAGCAGATCGCCCACGCCGATCGGGCCATGTGGTGGAACCCGCTCACCGACGCGCGGACCTTGGACGGCGCCGGACGCCTGGCCGGCCACTTCCTCGCCGCCTCGGTGGACGCCTCCCAGCAGGGCGACTTCTGGTCCAAGGCCGGATCCAACATCCTCGCCCAGCTGTTCCTCGCCGCAGCCCTCGACGAGCGGCCGATCACCGACGTGATGCAGTGGCTCGCCTTCCCCGCCGACCGCACCCCGCTCGACATCCTGCGCGACCACAGGTTCACCGCTGTCGCGGCCCAGCTCAAGGGCACCGTGGAAGGTCCGCCGGAGACAAGGGACGGAATCTACGAGACCGCGCGCCAGTACGCCGCCGCCCTGCTCAACGCGGACATCGCCGCCTGGGTCACCCCGCAGAAGGACGTCCCCGAGTTCCGCCCCGCCGAGTTCGTGACGAGCACGGACACCTTGTTCCTGCTGTCGAAGGACGGCGGAGGCGGCGCCTCCGCGCTGATCGCCGCGTGCGCGGACTCCGTGATGCGAGCCGCGACCGCCCAGGCCGAACGCGCCGGCGGCCGGCTGGACCCGCCGATGCTCGCGATCCTCGATGAGGCCGCCAACGTCTGCAAGATCTCAGACTTGCCCGATCTGTACTCCCACCTCGGCAGCCGGGGGATCATCCCGATCACCATCCTGCAGAGCTACCGCCAGGGCCAGAAGGTCTGGGGGGACGCGGGCATGGACGCCATGTGGTCCGCGGCCACCGTCAAGGTCATCGGCTCCGGCATCGACGATCCCGACTTCGCCGACAAGCTCTCGCGGATGATCGGCGACCACGACGTGGCGACCACCAGCACGTCGGTATCCGAGTCCGGCAAGTCGACCTCGATCAGCATGCGGCAGGAGCGGATCCTGCCCGCCGACGCGATCCGCGCCCTGCCCAAGGGATCCGCCCTGTGCCTGGCCACCGGCATGAGGGTCGCGATGCTGACCCTCCGGCCGTGGTACGCCGAGCCCGGCGCCGGCGAACTCGCCGCCGCCTCCGCCCGCGCCTCCAGGGCCATCACCGCCCGCGCCATCGCCAAACAGGCCCCGAAGCAGACCGACTTCGACAAGGCCGCGTAACCACACACCCCGATTCAGACAGGAGGTCATCGTTTGCCCGACCAGCACCCGCCGTCGGTGACCTGGACCCGTCCACGCACAGCCTGCTGAACCTGCTCGCCAAGGCGTGGAACACCACGCCCAACGACGCCGTCCGCCAGCTCCTCGTCCTCTTCTCCGAGACCATGCCCGCAGCCGCTCAGACGGATGCGGACGGCCGGGTCCCGGTGTACGCGGTCTACGCCGCCACCCGCGTCGACGCGCTCTACGACACCGCCACCCAGTCCGTCACCATCCCCGAAGGCAACCCCGGCGCGGGGGCCTACAAGTCCCCCAGCGGAGCGTCCAGAGCGGTCATCGAGGCTCTGCGTCCCGATGTCCTTCCCATCCGCACCGGTTGGGCGTTCTGGCGGATCGCCTCCTCCGGACAGATCCTCCGCACCATCCGGCCCCCATCGGCCACCGCGCTCGCCGCACGTGCCCTGCCCCCGACGGCGCCGCAGGCTGCCCCCGCGGCGCGGTCGCGCTGACGGCCGATCCCGGAGACGACCATGCACATCATCGACCTCGCCGGACAGACCCGCGCCCTCGGGCAGACACCCGGTGAACTGCAGGACCTGCGGACCGAGATCGAGGGGATACGGGCCGGCGACATCGCCCGGCCCGTACGCGAGATCGCGCCGATCGCGGTCCGCGCGCACAGCCTGGCCATCCGACGCCTGCAGCAGCTCGACACTCTCTCCACCAGCCAGTACGCCGTCATGAAGAACGGCCACGAGAACCTTGCGGTCCTGGCCGAGGCCGCCTCGCGGATTTCCGTCGCCTCGTCGCTGTGCATGTACGGCATCACCGGCCGCACCGACGCCCTGCTGTACGAGGACAGCGACGGGACACCACAGACCAGCCGCCAGTACTCGCCAAGGCTGTCGGCACCTACCGCGTGCTCGCCCAGAACCTTTCCCGGCGCCTGGCATCCGCCGCCGCCCGGGCCGAGGACCAGCCCCTCATCGCCCGCGCCCTCGCCGGCCCCCGTGTCACCGCCCAGACCTCCCCGCGTGCAGCGCCGCCCACCGCTCCCGGCACCGCAGGCCGCCTGACTGCCCGGCGGTAACCCACCGACAAGGAGACTCCGCATCCCTCTCTGCAACACGCCCCAGCACGTCGAGCAAATCCTCGCAGTCGCCAGGGAATTCACTTCCCTCCACGACGAGACGACCCATCCCGTCACCTTCACCTTCTTCGAGAAGCACAGGCTCGTCCACGTGGGCGCCATGACCCTGCTCAGCAGCGGCCAAACGTTCAACGCCTGCGACTGCGGCCACGGTCTCCTTGCCCGGACCGCCATGCGCATGCCTTCAGTCGCTCCCCCGGCCGTCGCGTGGACGGCCGATGCGGGAGGGGACCGATGACGTTGGAGGAGCGCAATCACCCCGGCAGCCCGGAGTCACCGCAGGTCCCGATGCCTGCTCGTCTCCTCGCCCTGGCCGAGGAGTTCGCCAGCTTCCACGACGACCTGCAACTCCTGCGCGTCGGAGAGCATCTCTCGCGGGAGATCGCCGAGGCCCTCGCAACGCAGGCGGGGTCATCTCCTGGTACGTCCAGGACGTACCAGAAGGCCGCCGGACGGATCCACCTGCCCCTTAGTCCGGTCGCCGGGGACGTGCACATCCGGCTGACACTGCTCGCCCCGCAGGCCGCGACAGCCGCCGACGATCTCCGGATCGCCGAGAGCCTCCTGCGCATTCTCTCCACTGAGGAGATGGCGCAAGGTCCTGGCGGCCGTACGGAACACGTCCAGGACACGCTCATCGAGGCGGGGCGGCATGTGGCCGCGGCCAGGACCCTGACCGCCCTGGGAGCACCCGACCTCGTCGTTGCCGCCGACGATCTCACGGGCGCGGTGCGTGCCCGGCACGGCGCCGAGCCCGCCGCTTCGATGTCGTCCTCCCAGTACCGGTGCCTCATGGCCATCGCGCAGGGCTACGTCAGCGTGGTTGCCCAAGCGGTCGAAGAAGCCTGGCTGCGGTACGACCGGTTGTCCATGGCCACGGTCCGCTCCCTGGAGGCGCGAGGCTGGGTCACCCGAGCGCCCCGCCCGCTGGGCACGTCCCTCTCGGTGCGCTTGTACCTGACCGACGCCGGCCGCGTGGCGCTCGCCTCTCGACTCGGACGTCCCCCTGCCCCGGCCTCGAAGCGTCCTGCCCCGCTCGCGGCACAGGCCGCCCGAACCCGACTCCGCTGCCCCAAGGACCGCTGCGACGGCGCCGCCGCCGAGCCGCCCCGCCTGGCGTAGTGCCGGCCGCTCGCAAGCACCCGTCCCCCTGTCTCCCTCTTCTCCAAGGAGCCCCGTTTCTTGACACAGCCGTTCACCCCCGGGCCGATCGATGAGGACCTGTGGACACTGACCCAGTACCTGCTGAAGTGCGGCGACCTGCTCGATGCCCTGCAGCGACAGCCGGGCGAGGCACCACAGCGGCTGCCCGACACCGTTCGTACGGGCAGCGCCCTGTACCGGACCTCGCTGCACACCGGCAAGCTCCTGTCCCAGGCGGCGCTCTCCGACGCGGCAACCACCGTCGACGGCCAGGAGGCGATTGCCGTCCTCCGCCGCCTCACCGACGCCATCGCGAGCGCCGCCGCGCGCGCGTCGGACGCCGTCTCCGCTCTCGCCCACGGCGACACCGCCTCGGCCGACCGGCTGCTGGAGCAGTCCCGCGCACACCTGTACCGAACGCCGGTGGCCGTCCAGGACGTCGCCGCCGCCCTGCTGCGGCACGACGGCTACCTCTACGCCCAGCAACGCGCGGCACGGGAGAACCTCGGCACCCACTCCGCCATCGCGGTCAGCGAAGCGCAGCGCAAGGGCCTCGCCTCGTTCGCCCGCGGTGAGGGGGTCCTCCACGCATCCGCCGACGGCGCCCGAGAAGTCGTCGCTCCGCTGGCCACGCCCATGAGGGCTACCACCATCGACGCTCTCGTCGACAAGAAGCTGATCGCCCTCACCCCGCTCGTCCAGCAAGGCCGGTACGGCGTGCGGCTCACCTCCGTCGGCGTCCAGGCTCTTCTTTCAGCACACCCGGCGCAGCGCCGCGGCCCCGCCACCACAGCACCCACGCCCGTCGCGCCGCGCAGCACCACACGCCGCGCGGGCGCGCGGCGGTGACGGCCTTGGCCGACTGACGCGCTGCTCCCGTCACGTCCCGTCATCTCTCCTCAAGGGCCGCCCTTCCCGCTTCCCCCTCGCCACGACCAAGGAAGTCCCATTTCCCCTACGCCCCAGTTCCGCGCCATTTCCCTCGGCGCCGGCGTTCAGTCCACCACCCTGCTCGCTCTGTCCGCCGACGGCACCCTCCCAAAGGTCGATTACGCAATCTTCGCCGACACCGGATGGGAGCCCAGGGCCGTTTACGACCACCTCGACCGCATCGAGCGCAAAATAGCCGAGCCTGCCGGAATCCCCATTCTCCGGGTCACCTCCGGAAATATCCGCGACGACGCCCTCAATCCGGATCATCGCTTCGCTTCGATTCCCCTCTACATCCTCAACAAGGACGGACGACCTGGGATGACCCGGCGCCAGTGCACCGGGGAGTACAAGGTGAAACCGATCAAGAAGAAGATCCGGGACCTTCTCGACTATCCGTATCCGGCCCGCGTTCCGAAGGGTGTCTTCGTCGAGCAGTGGATCGGCATATCCACCGACGAATTTCACCGCGCCAAGGACGCTGACGTGAGGTACATGCGCAACCGGAATCCGCTGATCGACATGGGCTGGTCGCGTTCCGACTGCGTGCGCTATCTAACGTCCCTGGGGCTTGCCGATACCCCGAAATCAAGCTGCCTGGGGTGCCCGTTCCACGGCAATGCGCAGTGGCGGAATATCCGGGACCGCTCCCCCGCGGAGTGGGAGGATGTCGTCGCCTTCGACGCGGCGATCCGGAAGGGGAACGCCCGCGCCAACGCCGGCGGCAACAAGTTGCTGGGTAAGGCGTTTCTGCACCGCTCGCGGGTCCCGCTCGATCAGGCCCCGATCGACCACGTCACCGCGGCCGAGTGGGCCGCCCGTCAGGAGGATCTCGACGACGTCGGCGAGCTGGAGCAGGGCGTCGTGGACGGCTGCTCTCCCTGGGCGTGCCGGGGCGAAGTCGAGGCGGTTCAGGACGACTTCGGGCTCAGCGCGTGAAGGGTCTGGTGCTGGACCTGTTCGCGGGCCCGGGCGGCTGGAGCCACCCGTTGCGTGTACTCGGGATCCGGGATGTCGGGCTGGAATGGGACGAGTGGGCGTGCCGGACGCGGGCGGCGGCGGGGCTGCTGACGATCCGTACCGACGTCGCGATGTACCCGTGCCGGGTGTTCGTCGGCCGGACGCGTGGGTTCATCGCGTCGCCTCCGTGTCAGGCTTGGTCGATGGCGGGCAAGCGGCTCGGCCTGGTGGACCAGCCGCTGGTGCACCAGGCGGTCGCCGATCTCGCCGCCGGCCTCGACACCCGCGAGAAGCTGCTGGCCGCCTGCAGGGACGAGCGGTCCCTGCTCGCGGCGGAGCCGATGCGCTACCTGCGTGCCTTGCATGCGGTCGGCGAGCCGGAGTGGGTGGCCATGGAGGAGGTTCCCGACGTGCTGCCGCTGTGGCGCCAGTACGCGGCGATCCTGCGCGGCTGGGGGTTCTCCGTGTGGACGGGGATCCTGAATTCGGCCGACTACGGCGTCCCGCAGACGCGGAAGCGGGCGATCCTGCTCGCTTCTCGCGTCCGTACGGCCGAGCCGCCCGCGCCTACGCACGCCCGGCTCGCCGAGCCGGACTCGCTGTTCGGTCCGGGCCGCGCACGGTGGGTGTCCATGGCGGAGGCGCTCGGCTGGGGGGCGACCGACCGGCCCGTTCCGACTATCTGCGCCGGCGGCGGACCGGGGGGCGGCCCCGAACCCTTCCCTTCCGGAGCCCGCAAGACGCTCTCCGACGCCCGCGCCCGCGGCACCTGGGCACCGCTCGCAGCTGACGTCGTCCTGGCCTCCCGGCGGGAAGGGTCCGGGTGGGCCGCCCGGCACGGCGTGCGCGACAACCGGACCGCCACCGCGCCCGAACCGACGTTCACCGCCGAGGCGCACCGCTGGTCGTGGTCGCTGCGCAGCAACAACCAGGCCAACGCCACCGTCCGGCCGCTCTCCGAGCCAGCCGGGACGCTGTTCTTCGGGCACCGTGCGAACGAGTGCACCTGGGTCGCCGAGCCGCCGGACGCCCAGCCCGGGGGCGAGGTCGAGCCGCCGGCGCCGATCCGGATCACGGCCGCCGAGGCCGGCATCCTGCAGAGCTTCCCTGCCGACTACCCCTGGCAGGGCAACAAGGGCCAGGTCTTCAGCCAGATCGGCAACGCCGTCCCCCCGAGGCTCGCCGCCCACCTCCTCGCCCCGCACCTCGACCGTACCTTCAACCCCGACGACTTCACCCTGGCCGCCTAATGTCCCGCACCTCCGATCGCCACGACGACGGACCCCCGTACGAACCGGCGGAGCGCCCGCCGGCGCACTACGCCGAGCAGGCCCTCCTCGGAGCCATCCTGCTCGACCCCACCCTTCTTTCGGACCTGGGCAGTCTCGAACCCGCGGCCTTCAACAACCCCTTCCACGCCGCCGTCTTCGCCGCCATGCGCACCGTCCCCGTCCCTGAGGGGCAGACCGCGCACGCCGGCCTCGGCTGGCTGAACGCCGTCCTGGCCACAGCCCGGTCGGAGACACCGGGACTGACGGCCTCGTTCATGCACACCCTGATCTCCGCCTGCCCCCGGCCGGACCACGCGCCCGCGTACGCGGCGATGCTCCGGGCCGAGCACGCCCGGCGCACCGTCCGCCTCCACGCCGAGCAACTGGCCCAGGCCGCCGCGGACACCACCGTGCCCGACCGCCCCGGACACGCCCTCGCCGCCGCAGACGCACTCGCCCGGCGCCTGGACGACCTTGCCGGCCGCTTCCTCGCCCACTCCGCCCCGCTGCCCCGCACCGCCCCGCCACCGCCCCCGCCGCCGACGGACACGGAGGAGGTGCTGGACGCCGAACAGTGTCTGCTCGCGAGCGCCGTGTCCTGGCCCGCCTACGTCAAGGAAATGCACTGGCTCACCGCCGACGACTTCCTCCACTCCGCACACGCCGTGCTCTGGCAGTGCGTGACGACGCTGACCCACCGCGGGGAACCTGTGGATCCGGTCACCGTGCTCTGGGAGGCCCAGCACCGCGGCCTCCTGGCCGCCGGCATCACCCCGGCCGCCACACTCACCCTGCTGGCGACCCCCGCCGGATCCCCGGACTACTGGGGCCAGCGACTCGTCGAGCACACCCTGCTCACCCGGGCCCGACACACAGCCGACCGGGTCACCGCGTACGCCGACGACCCCACCAACAGCGTCCACCAGCTGATCACCGGCAGCCGACGCGCACTAGCCGACCTGCACGCCGTCCGCACCCGCTGGCAGCGGGCCACCCACCCACCCGCAGCCCCGACAGCCGACACCAAGACCGCTGCCGCCTCGCGCGCCGGCCCCCGCAGCCTCACCACCACGCCGGCCCCCGCCCGAGTCGCCCCCGCCCGGCCCACCGCCAGCCGTGCCCCGTAGCCGAAAGAACCCGATGCCGTACGCCCCCGCCGACGCCCACATCCACTTCTCGCTCCACCCCGACCACCACCCCGACCACCACCCCGGCGTCATCGCCACCACCAGCGGCCCGACCGCCGACGCCGCCCGCTCCCACCTCCACGACCTCGGCTGGCACAGCACCAACCCGACCACCATGGTCCTGGCCCGCATCGACCACGAGGAGCCCTACTACACGACCACGGCGACCGAACTCCTCCAGCGCTACGGCTTCACCACCGAGATCGACCCCGCCCCCCAGGCTGAGATCGATGCTGAGTGGGTCTGGGAGAGCTATCGCTTCCCCGGGTGCTCCAGGGAGGAAGTCCGCGAGAGGACCGCCGCGGCCCAGCACATCCACGACGACATCAATGACGGTCATCTGATCATCCATCTGCACGCCGGCAGCGGGCACAACACCGTCGCTGTCGGCAGCTACACCGCAGGCGTGCGCCGGCATGTCCATCTCCACGGCGAGAACCACCTCCGCCTGATCAGGGCCCGCTTCGACGACGAGTCGGAAGCCATCGCCGAGTTCCAGCGGCGCTACACCGCCACCGCCCGCCCCGGCCCCGCGCCTCTCACCGACCTGGAGAAGACCGTCCGCCAAGTGCTCCGCGGGCAGACGCCGACAAGCGGATCTACCAAAAGCACCGACACGGCGCCGACGACGCCGCCTACCGCCGCTCCGGGCGAACACGAGGAGTTCCTCGCCTCCTTCCTCGACGACAACCCCCAATGGGAGAAGTACCGGACCTGGAGCGACGAGACGACCATCGTCTCGCACGAAAACCTGACCGTCCGGGCCGAGTTCGACCACGAAGCGCGCCACCGCACCGACACCGCCTGGACGATCGCCGAATACAACGGGCCCGTCGGCGAGCGGCTCTGGCACGCCACCGTCACAGTCGGCACCCCTGTCCCCCTCATCCAGACGTTGCTGCAGCACGTTGACGCCCCGCTCCCCGTGGGCACCACGGAAGCGTACGAACCGCTGCGGGACGCCGGATGCCGTCCGTCGAGCCACCCAACCTGGACGAGCCTGCGGGCGCCGAACAACACCATCACCCTCGACCACGTCCCCCACGCCTCCGACGACCGGTGGACGCTGTGCGGAGGCGCAGACCTCGACCGGGCGGTATGGGCCATCCGCCTTTCCGCCGGCGTCAGTCACGACGTGCTCACCCAGCTCGCCCGCACCGCGGCCGCGCTCGCCGGGTCCCCGCCCGCCCCAGCGCGTCGAGCCCCTGGGGTCTCCCAGCTTCCGGCCACGTTCCCTCAGCCTCGCGGTCGCGTCCGCTGAGCAGGCCCGCATGCCGATCGGCCGCCTACATCGTCGCGCGCTGGAAGACTCCTTGCGGGGACTTCCAGTGGCTCCGGCGCAGGGCGGAAATGCCTGAGGTCGTCCAGGCCGACGCGTACGCGACGGAGGCGGGATGGGGCGTCATCTTCCCGTGTGCAACCTGCCTGATCAGTCCCCGAATATCGTGCGGTGCCAGTCCTCCCTGGCGACTGCCGTGTTGTCGAACACGACGCGCTTGACCTGGGTGTATCCCTCAGAAGGGCAAATCGCGCTGCCCTGGCCCTCGCCCGCCCCCCTGTGGTTGATGGCGCTGCTCGTAGGGTTCCTCGCCGCCCGGCGCGGAACCCGCGGTCAGGGCCTCGGCCAGAGGCTCGACATCGTCGCCCGACCTCTCGCCGCCCACCCCGGCCGCGCGTCCCCCTCGTGACGGGGGACGGAGCGTCTCGTTCCGTGGCGCTGACCCCGAGCCCGTAGACTCACGTGGATTTGGATCGAGGAGACGAGCGTTGAGTACCACCGCCCGGCCGCTCACCGACGGCGACACGTTCTGGCAGGAACGCCGGGTGTGCTTCCTGACCACCCAGCGCCCCGACGGCACCCCGCATCTTGTGCCGGTCGGCGTCACATACGACCCTCAGACGCGGATCGCTCGGGTGATCAGCGATGGCGGCAGCAGGAAGGTGCGCAACCTCCGGTCTGCGGGCCCTGAGGCTCTCGTCGCTGTGGGGCAGGTCGACGGGCGGCGCTGGTGCACCCTGGAAGGCACGGCCGTCGTGAAGGACGACCCTGACTCCGTCGCCGAGGCCGAGCGCCGCTACACCGAGCGATACAAGCCCCCGAGGATCAACCCGAACCGGGTGGTCATCGAGATCACCGTCACCCGCGCTATGGGAACTGCGAAACCTTCCGGATGGTGAGCATTCCCGGCCCACGTGCGCGGCGAATGGTGGCCGAGGATCGCCGGTTGGCTAACCGGGGATTCTCCACCGCCACTTCCTACCCTTCCGCCAAGAGGCCCCTCACGACAGAGAACCCGAACGAAGCGCACACGGCCTGAAATGCCGTTGCGCATTCGCGCGGTCGTTGGCCTTTCACGCCGCCGCGTAGCTGGCGCGGAAGAGCTCCAGAGCACGCTCCAGGTCTCGCTCGGTGCGCAGCCGTACCTCCAGGTCACCCGTTCCGTGGTGGCCCAGGCCCGTCACGTTCCTGGTGAAGTCGGGGACCGTGTCGACCTCGGTCGGGTCGAGCGAGAGGTATACGTGGACCTTGGTCCGCTGCGGAGGGCAGATGCTCGCGAAGTTCCGCAGCCTCCGGTAGGCGCTGTACTGCTTGCGCCGCACCTTGGTGATCCCGTCACCGAGGCCGAGGAGGACCTCGTCCGCCGCTGCCGCCAGCTCCGTAATCCGCTCACGCCCCGTGCGCACCAGCCCGGTGCGCTGCTCCGACGTGCCCCGCGTCGGCCGCCCTGTGGCCGTGGCCAGGGTCTCAAGGCCGATCAGGTCCGTGCCGAAGAAGCGGTAGCGGACCAGGTCGATGCTGCGCCGGTGCTCGCGTACGGCGTGGAGGTCGTAGCGGGTGTAGTCGCCGGCCACACAGATCAGCCGGGGCCCGCTCCAGAGCACCTGGGCAGCAGCCGTCGCCCCGAGCCGGTCGCGGACCAGGTGCTCGAACTCGCCGCGGTGGTCCATGAGCCAGCTCAGGTAGAACAGCCCCTGGTTGATCACGCCCGGATCCGTGCCGCGCTTGTACTCCACCACGACGGGAGCCCCGTTCGCGTCGAGCCCCAGCGAGTCGATCCGGCCGGCGTGGACCGGCCCTGTGCTGTACTCCGATGCCAGGAACCGGACCCCCAGCAACGTCTGCATGTTCGTCTCAACGAGTCGCTGCAGATCCGCCTCCGCCGCGGCCAGCTGCGGCGTGACCTCGGTCACGCCGCTATTCGTGTTGTAGAGCCTCAGCTGCGACACTCCTTCCGCGCACCCACTATGGGCGGGCGTCAACCACGGAGACATCGAACTTATTTCCAGCGCACCACGAGTCTGACCCGCGACGAGCATGGGAAAGTACGGTCGCTACACACCAGAAGCCGGACCTGATGCCGTCGGCTCGCAGGTCTTCGCAGGTCAGAGCCGCAGCGCCCGGGCTCGGTGTCGTACCAGCCCGCAGATGACGGCCCGCCGAGGGCACATCAGGCCACATCCGCTCAGCCATGCGGAAATCTAGCGCGCCCTGCGCGGATGTACTGGAAACGCAAGCGGTCTGGTGGGTCGTTACCCCTAGCCCGATATCCGGCATTCCGGAGTTTCACCCTTAGGCCAGATACGTCGTCGCGGTAGTACTCCAGCAAAGTGGAGTGCGGGTGGGCAGGGAGGGCCCTCGACGGGCCTTGGTGCGGCGGCTTGGGTATGGCCGATGAACCAGCCGAACCGGCCCGAGGCGCGTCCGCTCGAGCCCTGGGGGCAGACCCACTGCGCGAAGCGTCAGGAAGCACGGAAGCCGGGCACTACGGTCGGCGGCGGCGCGTGCGCGATTGATGCCATGGCACTCAGGAACACGGTGGCACGCAGAGCATCGAACACCATCGCTATCGACGCTGTTCGGGCTTCCGACTGCCGGGGGCGGACTCCTACTGGTAACTTCTACAAGACTGTAGAAGTACGGGTCCTGGGTCGCTCCTGCCCTAGGTGCCGTGCGATGTGTCGCAGTTCAAGTCTCCCTCTCCGAAAGGAAGATCCATGAGTGACACCCTGTACCCGGGTGACGAGATCGGTCTGGGGCAGTCCCTCCAGGGCGGCGCGTACACCCTGACGCTACAGAGCGACGGCAACCTGGTGCTCTCCGAGCCGAGCGGCCTGGTCTGGGCGGCCGATACCCACGAGCAGGGAGTCCAGCGAGCCGTGCTCCAGCACGACGGCAACTTCGTGCTGTACTCCTCCGACGGCCCGGTGTGGGCCACGGACACCGACGGCAGCGACGCGGACCGGCTCGTCGTACAGGCCGACCGCAACGTGGTGCTGTACGCCGTGGACGGTACCGCGCTGTGGTCGTCGGACACCTACACCGACAGCCCCGTCTCCGCCGAGGAACCTGACGCGTTTCCATCGGCCGAGGAAGAGTCGGTGTTCGTCCCTGAGCCGCGCACCTACACCGTCGAACCTGGCGACACCCTCTGGGCCATCGCCGAGCGCTTCTACGGTGACGGCAACCGCTACCACGACATCGCCGCTGCCAGCGGCATCGACGACCCGGACCTGGTGGATGCCGGCCAGGTGCTGACGATTCCGTAGTCCCAACCGCGCAGGCGAACGCACTCGGCAGCACTCAGGTTCCGGGAGTCGGGCGCCTTCGCCGTTGCGACCTGGAGCCGCACAGCGGAGACGGTGTGCGATTCGCGCGCTCCGATGGCACTTACCTCGCAGCAGGGATGGGGTGCCTGGCCAACGCTTCCGGCTGACCTTTGAGGGTTTGTCGCCGGCCTGGCCTCAGCCCGACGCGTTCTTCTTCTCGGCAAGGCCCTCGACAAAGTCCTGGGCCTTGCCGACGCCTGCGTCGATCTTCTCGCTGTACTTGCCGTCCGTCTTGGCGTCGACGACTTCGGCGGCCTTCTCCAGTCCCTGACTGACGACATCGCTGTGCTCCGCGGTCAGCTCCAGCGCCTTGTCCTTGATGGCTTTCAGGCTGTCGAACATGCTTCGGTCACGCCCTTTCCGTATTGCCGGCCTGTATTCGAGGTAGCCGCGTCCTGTTGTGTGGCCTGCGTCTTCGGTCGTGCCCAGATGCGGTCACTCACCGTCTGGACCCTCGGTCGAAACCGGCCGCTGGTCTGCCACGCGGTGTCGGTTAGTCAGTCGCGTGAGTTGCCGAACAGCAGGCGATAGGCGATGAGCAGGACGAGGGATCCACCGGTGGCCGCGCCCCAGGTAGCGAGGTCGAAAAACTGGTTCTGTATGGGTCGGTCGAGGAACTTGGCCGACAGCCAGCCGCCGGTGAAGGCGCCTGCGACGCCGATGAGAGTGGTGCCGATGATGCCTCCGGGGTCCCGGCCGGGCAGGAGCAGTTTGGCGATGGCTCCGGCCAGGAGCCCGAGGACGATCCAGCTGATGATGCCCATGCGAGGAGCTGCCTTCTGGTTGTCGCGTACGCAAGAAGAGTGCGGCGGCATCCCCCATGTGCCGGGTGGGAGCTGCACAGGGGATGCGACTGGCTCAGGCGCCAGGGGTGGTGTGGCCGGATCGGGGCTCGCGATGGCTGGTGACGTCTCCGGGGGCGGCTCGGATGACGCGCGGGACAACGGGCTCGGTGGCCGGCGCGTCATCCACGGCAGCTGACGCGGGCTCCTGTTCGTCCTTCATAGCCCGGGCCTCGCTCTTGAGGATACGGGCCGACTTGCCCATGGAACGGGCGAGTTCGGGAAGCTTCTTGGCGCCGAAGATCAGTATGACGACTATGAGGAGGATGGCGAGTTCACTGATGCCGAACATGATCCGTCTTCTCTCTGGCGGCGGGTGCTGGGGTGGTCAGAGGTGGCTCGCGACAGCGGGCATCAGGTCCTGGAAAGTACGGCCGTTGGCCGGTTCCCCGATGGCGGTCATGCTCCATCCGCCACCCACGCGGTGAACCTTGGCCATGATCTGGGCTGTGTAGGACCCGCCGCCGGACAGGGTGTAGCGCGCCAGTTCCTGGCCGGTGTTCTCGTCGATGAGGCGGCAGAAGGCGTTCTGAACCTCGGCGAATGTCTGGCCGGTGAAGGAGTTGACGGTGAAGACGATCTGGTCGACGTGGGCGGGCACGCGCAGGAGATCGACGAGGATGGATTCGTCGTCGCCGCCGCCCGTGCCGCCGACGAGGTTGTCGCCGGTGTGGCGTACCGAGCCGTCGTCGCTGACGAGGTGTTGGAAGAAGACGACGTCGATGGGCTCGCGGCCGGCGAAGAGGACGGCGGATGCGTCGAGGTCGATCTCGCGGGCGGTGAGCCTGGCGAGCAGTCCCTTGCGGGGTGCCGCCTGCCAGCCGAGTCCCATGCGGACGACGCTGAGCGTCGGTCCGCCGGTCTTCTCCAGACTGATCTGCTGCCCCTTAGCCAGGTTGATGCCCACCGGTTCTCCTCTTGCTGGTCGTGACCGGGTTGCCCCGGCGTGATGACGGCTGGTGACGACCCGTCTGAATCTACAGCACTGTAGAGATGCCTGGTAGGCGGCCAAGACATCCGGAGCCGCGGCGATGGGACGACCAGCTGGCCTAGGGCGCCCGCACGGGTGGCCGGCCGCGGCGTCAGTCGCGGAACGGGGAGGTGGGGCTGGTGAAGTCCGGACTGCTGTAGCCGAGGCCGGTCCTGCGCCACCCTGGGGGCCGTACCGTACGGGGCCTGTGGGCAGACGCCGGCATGCCGAGCTGGCCGCGCAGGAAAGGGAGCATGCCGCGTTCGAGCAGGGCCTTGCGCCATGCGGCATGGGCCTGGTCCACGGCCTGGGGATCGGGAGGGCTGAGGGCGGTGCGGTGGCGTGCTGCCGTGATGAACAGGCCGACGACGGCCACGGCTCCCGCGATCAGGGCCACGGCGATGGCCGCCCAGCCGGTCTGGATAAGCGAATCGCCCAGCGGCCAGCGGTCGCTCATCGCCCGGATTCCGTATCCGAGGAGCAGGAAGATGACCGCGGCCGCGAGGGACAGTACGGGGGTGAGGACGGCCAGCGCGGTCAGCAGCCCGCCACTGAAGGACGAGGCTCCCGCCTGTCGAGAGGCTGCTGCGCGTAGCCGGAGCAGCTCGGCGTACTCGATGGCCGCCTCAGCGGCGATGGCGTTTGCCGCGGCGCGCGCCCTGGCGTGCAACTCTTCGAGCGTGAGCGCTGCGGTGGGCTGCTGCAGGGCGTCGCGGATGCCAGGGGTGGCGAGGGCCTGGTGCAGGGTGTCCTCGAAGTCTCCCCGGTCGCCGGGCGCGAGGCGGGACGACTCGTGCGTCATGAAGGTCCCCCGAGAGTGCGACGAGCGAGCGCCCCGTGGTCGCTGGGCGGTCGGATGCGGCGTCAGGTCTGCCCGGTGGGGGCGGGTGGGCGTATGCCCCGTCCCGCCCCAGGGCAGTGGGTCAGACCCCGACGCCGAAGTCGGCCGCGATGCCGGCCAGGCCGCTGACGTAGCCCTGACCGACGGCGCGGAACTTCCATTCGGCGCCGTTGCGGTAGAGCTCGCCGAAGACCATCGCGGTCTCGGTGGCGGCGTCTTCGGAGAGGTCGTAGCGGGCGAGTTCGGCGTTGTCGGCCTGGTTGACGACGCGGATGAAGGCGTTGCGGACCTGGCCGAAGCTGTGGCCGCGGTTCTCGGCGTCGTGGATGGAGACCGGGAAGACGATCTTCTGGACTTCGGCGGGGACGGTGGCGAGGTTGACCTTGATGGCCTCGTCGTCGCCCTCACCCTGGCCGGTGAGGTTGTCGCCGGTGTGTTCCACGGAACCGTCCGGGCTGGTGAGGTTGTTGTAGAAGATGAAGTGTCGGTCGGAGGCGACCTTGCCGGACTCGTTGACCAGCAGGGCGCTGGCATCGAGGTCGTAGTCGGTTCCGGTGGTCGTGCGCACGTCCCAGCCCAGGCCGACCACGACGGCGGTCAGTCCCGGGGCCTCCTTGCTGAGCGAGACGTTGCCGCCCTTGGAGAGGCTCACACCCATGTCGTATCCCTTCACGTGGCGAAGACCGGGCCGCAGCCCGGCACATCTATGACAGAGCATCAAAACTACAACACTGTAGAAGTTTATGGCGTGCGCATCGCCATGTAAGGGGCGCGCCTCGGATCCGGGAGGTGATGCGTGTCGCTCAGCCGCGCAGCCCCGCGTAGTCCGGGCCCAGGGTGAGAGTCACCATGCCAGGTGTGGCCGAGGAGTCACCCTGAACGACGGCCGGGGTCCTGAAGCGGGCGGCCAGGGCTTGGGCCTGGTCCTCGAGGCCGGGCGGATGGGCGATGGTCGTCTTCTGTACGGGGTTGGGGGCATTGGCGGTTGCGGCGATGGTGTAGCCGGCCGTGCGGAGCTGGGCGGCGACCTGGGCGGCCTGGCCGGGCGTTCCGGTGCCGTTGAGGACTCGCACCGTGATGGCACGGGCGGGGATGGGCTTGTCTGCGGTGAGCTGTTCCTTGTCGATCTCCTGGTCGTGGGCCAGGGCGGTAAACAGGGTCTGGGCCTGGGGGTAGCGCCAGGAGATGTTGGCCTTGTCGGTGGGGACGTCGAGTTCGCGGGGGTAGTTCGGGACGGTGAGGAACGCCAGGCGTTCCTCGGGTATGCCTTTGAGACTGGAGGCGAGGGCGGACAGGGGCTTGATGCCGGCCAGGGCCTCGCTCGTGGTCAGCGACGCGGTCGCCGCGTCCAGGAAGGCGTACAGGTCGGCGGGACTGGTGAGTTTCTGCTGGGCCTTGGCGGCCAGGGCCTGCATGAACTCCTGCTGGCGGCCGATGCGTCCGATGTCGGATCCGTCGCCGATGCTGTAGCGGGTGCGTACGTAGCCGAGGGCCTGTTCGTCCTTGACCGTCTGACAGCCGGCCTCCAGGTCGAGGTGGGCCTTCTTGTCGTGGATGGCCCGTTCGGGGCAGATCTCGATGCCGTCCAGGGCGTTGACCATGCCTTTGAAGCCCTGGAAGTCGACCGAGAGGAAGTCGTCGATGCGCAGGCCCGTGTTGTGCTCGATGGTCTTGATGGTGCAGGCGGCGGCCGAGCCTGTGTCGCCGGTGGCACCGCCGGTGGCGAACGCGGCGTTGATCTTGAAGTGCTGCGGCTCGGACCGGGTGCCGTCGCCCCGGTCACAGGCGGGTATCTCCACCCAGGAGTCACGGGGCAGGGAGACGACGGCCGCCCACTCACGGTTCGCGGCAATGTGTAGCACCATCAAGGTGTCGGACTGCATGGTGGTCAGGCCCTTGCCGTACTTGGCGTTGCCGCCCACGCGGCTGTCCGAGCCGACGACCAGGATGTTCTTGGCGCCAGGACTGAGATTCTCCGGGCGGTCGCCGCCGATCTTGTCGTCGACGCCGGCGGCTGCCTGGATGTTGCCGTCCAGGCTCTGATAGAGCCAGACCCCTGTGCAGCCCGCGGCGACGAGCAGCACGGCGAGCACGCCGCCGCTCCAGGCCAGGATCCTGCCGCGCCGGGTCAGGCGTCCTCGGGCGCGCCGGTGCCCTCGCGGCTGGACCGCCGTACTGCCGACGTGCTTGTCCACATCTTCTCCTTCATCACCCGTCCGCCCGGTCCGTACGGGACTCCGGTCGCATGGGCGCGTCGCGCGCCTGAGGGCGCCGTTCCTTGCGGGCAGAACCAGAAATCTACAGCGCCGTAGAACTATGGTGGGGTGGAGGGCACCCGCAGTGTGCACGCGGACGGCGCACTCGGCCTCGTTTCCGGCCACGACTATGCGTGGGGAGCGGTGAATGATCAGCAGACAGAGCGGGCCGGCCGCGGACGGCCGCTCCCGCCGCGGTCCAGGGGAGCTTGAGGCCGGCGTCCTGGCCGCGCTCGGCTCCGCCCCGGGTCCCGTGGCGGCCGGCTGGGTGCGTGAACAAGTCGATCCCGGCCTCGCGTACACCACAGTGATGACCGCGCTGGCCAGACTGCGGGTCAAGCGAGCTGTGGTCCGGCGCCATGACGGCCGCTGCTACGTGTGGAGTGCGGTGCTCGACCCTGCCGGGCTCGCGGCGTGGCGCATGCACAGGGTCCTCGATGGCGGGTTGGATCGACGCGCGGTGCTCAGCGAGTTCGTAGCGGGTCTCTCCTCCGATGAGGGGCGAGCCCTGCGGAATCTGCTGGACAGCGTCGTGCCGCGGGAGGGGGATCCGGCCGCCGTGGACGGCGGGGAAACGGAAGGTGATGGGCCGGTGGCGGGCCAGTACGATGAACCGCCCCCGCGGCGGCAGGCGGGGCGGACAGGCGGGAGGCCAAGGGCATGACGAACCACAGCGCTGCCAGGAACGCACCGCGCCGGCGGGGCCAGGGCGAGCTTGAGATCCAGGTTCTGACGGCTCTGCGCGAGGCGCCTGGTCCGGTCGCGGCGGCCTGGGTCCAGGAACGTCTCGGCGGCGACCTCGCTTACACCACGGTGATGACCATCCTGACCCGGCTGCACGCCAAGGGCGCGGTGACCCGAGAGCGGGCGGGGCGTTCGTTCGCGTGGACGGCCGTCGCCGACGAGGCCGGGCTCGCCGCGCTGCGGATGAGAAGGGTCCTGGACTCCGAGGCCGACCGCGAGGCTGTGCTCACGAGCTTCGTGACCGCGCTCTCCCCCGGCGACGAGCGGCTGCTGCGTGCGCTTCTGGCCCCCACGCGGCGGGAGGAGGAACACTAGCGCCATGGGGGTCTTCGTCTTCCTTCCGCTGGTACTTCCCTTGACGGCCTGGCCTGTTGCGCGCCTGGCCGAGCATCATCTGCATCCCCGGGCGGCGACGTGGCTGCTGAGCGCCGTCGCCGCCGTGCTCGCGGTGTGCAGCACCCTGTGCCTGGCCCTGCTGATGGTGGTCGGCACCGCCCAGCTGCCCGGCAATCCCCTGCCCGACGGGTGGTCGGACCCGGAGGTCCGTGAGGCCGTCCCCTACGACGAGGTCGCGGGCAGAATCGCGATTCCCGCGCTGCTCGCCGTCCTGGCCTCGTGCACAGCGACCGCCTGGCGTCACCGCCGGGTGCACCGCCGGGCCGAACGCGCCCTGGCGGGTCTGCCCGTCAAGTCCGTGGCCGTGCTGCCCGACACGTCGCCGTACGCCTACGCGCTGCCCGGCAGACGCGACCGGATCGTCGTCACCACCGGCATGCTGGCCAGCCTGAACCCGGGTGAGCGGCGGGCTCTGTTCGCCCATGAGCGGTCCCACCTGGCCGGTCGTCACCACCGTTTCCTGCTCGCCGTGCAGCTCGCCGCCCGCGCGAACCCCTTCCTGCGCCCACTGCGTACGGCCGTCGTCTACTCCACCGAGCGCTGGGCTGACGAGGAAGCCGCTCAGGCGGTGGGCAGCCGTCGGACCGTGGCGGTGGCGGTCGGGAAGTCCGCGCTCATCTCGCAAGGCTCTCCGGTCCCCACACTCGCTCACTTCGCCGCTCCGGCCGGGCCGGTGCCGCGCCGGGTCGCCGCCCTGCTGGGGCCGGCACCGTCCGCACGGATCTGGCCGCCGGCGTTCACCGCGGTGGGCCTGGCGGTGTGGGGTGCGACTGCGGGTACCACGGTCTCGGCGCTGTCTTCGGCGAACGCGGCCGTCACCCTCTTCCTTATCCTGCACGCCGCCACCCCGATGTAGCCGGGCGCGGCACAGGGCGAGGGGCCTCCGCCGTCCGGGCGGAAGCCCCTCGCCGCGTACTCCGAACGCCGGTCAGCCGCGCGCCTTGAACCTCTCCAGCGCGGCCACGCCCGCTGCCGCGAGGCCGATCTGGATGAGCCATTCGATCCAGTCGACGCCCTTGGTGTCCGCGACTCCCAGCCCTGCCGCGAGGGCGGTGCCGACGAGGGCGGCGACGATGCCGACGGCGATCGTCCACAGGACGCCGATCTGCTGCCTGCCGGGCAGTACGAGTCGGCCCAGGGTACCGATGACGACGCCGATGATGACCGCGCTGATGATGCCCGAGATCTCCATGCCTGTCCCCTTCCCCGCCTTGCGCGGCGGTAACTCCGGTGGCGGTTACAGGTCGAACTCGTGCGGCGGCAGGTCGAGCGTGAAACACGCTTCGCGCACGACGGCCTGCTCGGTCTTGTCGAAGTCGCCGTCGGCGCCGCCGATGACGATGCCGATCTGGATCACGGCGCGGGCCTCGGCCGGCTTCTTCTTCGCCTTTGCGACCTCCTGGAGCACGCTGACCTTGCCGAAGGCGAAGTCGGCCATCAGCTTGTTCAGGTTCTCGTCGAACCGGCGCTGGAGGTCGGCCGCGTCGAAGTTCTGCAGCACCTCATTGGTGGCGATGAGCTGAGCGACCCGCTGCCGTTCGGCGGGGTCGATGGTGCCGTCGGCGGCGGCCACGAGTGCGCACATGGCCATGGAGGCGTCGCGGAAGGCTCCGGACTTGAGGTCGTTCTTCTTCGCCATGAGCTGCGTCTGCATCGTCGACGCGGACTCTTTGAGTCGGTCCCACAGGGCCATCGAGAACTCCCGACTGATAGGAGAGGCCGTCCGGGCTGGGTGGGGTGAAGCCCGGACGACCTCAAGCTTCTACATTACTGTAGAAGCTATCAGGTCGGTCCGATACGGGAGACGGAATGCCGGGGCGGGGCTCAGCCGACGAGCTTGGAGACCTCCTTGGCGAGCCGTCCGTTGAGACCATCACCTCGCATGACGACTTCGCCGGACGCGTCCAGGAGGACGTACGTGCCCGGCTTGGTGACGTCGAATCGGTTCCACACCTTCTTGTCCGGGTCGGCAAGGTGCCGCAGGTAGTGGGTGCCGGTCGAGGTGGCGAACTCCTTGTGGAGGGCGCTGCCTCCAGCTCCGGCGACTCCGACGACGCTGACGGATCCGTCGTGGAGATCGGCCGTCAAGGCGACCTCGGGCGCCTGGGCGCGGCACGCGGAGCAGGAGGGTTCCCAGAACCACAGCACGGTCGGCTTCCCCGCGAGCGTGACGCCGTTGAACGGCTGGGAGTCCAGCGTCGAGGCCGTGAACTCGAGCCCTCCGGAAGGGGCTCCCTTCGCGGCATGCGTACCTGGCGGGTTGCCGGCGTCGCCGCAGGCAGTGCCGACGAGGGCGAACACGATGGCCAGGACAGTGAGAAGGGGGTGTCGGTGGCGCATTCGGGGCTCCAGGGGGTGAGGTGAGCGATCCCTCCCCGGCGAAAACTACATGCACGTAGAAGAGTGGGTGGTGCCCCTGGGCTGCGTCGGCACCGGTTTGACCCGTGTGGCGCACGCCTTCGCGGACCTGCGGGGACCTGCGGCCGGTCGATGTCCCGGCCGAGGCCCCCGCACGCCGGTCAGCCCTCGTCGCCCTCGTCGTCACCTTCGTCGTCGCCTTCGAAGAAGTCGCCCACCTCGTCGACGACCTCGGCGGCCACCATGCCGCCGACCACGCCGACGGCCAGGCCCGCCGCGCCGGCAGCGATCGCCGTGCCCATCCCCGGGCCGGAGCGGTGCCCGTCGCCATGGTGGCCGCCGTGGTGGTGATCACCGTGGCCGTACTCGTCCTTGTGGGTGTAGCCGCTGTGGGCTCCGTGAGTGCCCTGGGCGAAGAGCGCGCCGCCGTGCCCGTGGGAGCCGTGCGAGGAGTGTCGATCGACGAGCTGGCGGATCCAGCCCTCGACCTCGGCGTTCCAGTTGATGTGCTCGACACCCTGGTGGTTCACGGTGAAGCGGGTGAGGGCGTCGTGCCCCTCGGAGAAGAAGCCGCCTCGTTTGTCGGCCTCCAGGATGACCTCCATGCCGGCCGGTCCGGCCAGGAAGGTCACCTCGATCTCGTTGACCTGGTGCGCGTACTGCGGGGACGGCGCGAGCTCGATCTCCTGGTAGAACGGCAGCTGCTGGCCCGTCCCGCCGATGTGACCGAGTTCCAGGTCGGCCGACTTGAAGCCGAACCCGAGCTGCCCCAGGGCCTCCAGGATCGCTTCCTGCGCGGGCAGCGGGCGGACCGCGAGCGGATCGAGGTCGCCCTTGTCCTTGGCGCCGGCGACACCGAGCTCGGTACGCACGCCGAGTGCGATACCCAGGCCCTGTCCGTACAGTTCGGTGATCGGCGTCTCCCACGGCAGCGGGAAGGAGAACGGCACGCTGCGGTGCTCGCCCTCCGCGAGGCGGAAGTTCCCTCCCACGACGTGGCGGTGAAAGACGACGACGCCCTCGGATTCGCCGTCGTGGTGTTCGGCCTCGACGCGGGCGACGAGTTCCAGGGTGATGTGCTCGATGGTGAAGTCGGCGTTTCCGCCCTGGAGATGAACCTGCCCGCCGAGGACGCCGCCGGGAGTCACCGCACCGGGATCGAGCACGGTGTCCACCGAGGGGCCCCCTACGCCGAGCGAGCCGAGCAGACGCTTGAACACCATGGGGCGTTCACTCCTTCATATCGCTTGTGTGGTTCAGCACTTCGGGCCCGAATGCCTTCTGGCCGTCTACATGCGTGTAGAAGCATAGAGGTGGGGCCCGCCTCTCGGCATCAGCCGAAAGGGGCGGGCGCCCGCATCCGGACAGTGGGTACACATTCGACAGGGAGCGCGAGCGCATGACTGCGGCGGGCACAGACGATCTCGGTGAGGCGTCCGGCGAGATCCTGGAGGAGGCGGCCGCACTGTTCGGCCTGCTGGCCTCCCCGGTGCGTCTGCGCGTCCTCCAGATCCTGTCCCAGGGCGAGAGCAGCGTGGCCGCGATCGCGGAGCAGGCGGGCGGGGCGCTGTCCACGATCAGCCAGCACCTGTCCTCCCTCAAGCTGTCCGGTCTCGTGGGGGCGCGCCGGGAGGGACGGCGACAGGTGTACTTCGTCAAGGACCCCGACGCCATCGCCGTGATGCAAGTCGTGATCCGACAGCTCGTCTCACAGGCCGGGGCCAAGCATGGACGACCTCCCGGACCACGCCGGAACAGCCCCTGATCCGCAGCAGGCCGCCTCCCGGAGGGGCTCATGCCCGGGTCAGGGGCTCGCCGGGTCGTGGGTGTAACGCAGGGAGCCGGAGGCCCGGCAGTCTCGCCGGTAGACGTAGAGGGCCGCCGCGGTGACGACGCCGGGATCCGCTTCCACCTCGCACGGGTACGTCACCTGGATCACGTCAGGCCGCCCGCTCACCCGGAAGCCCATCCCATCGCCGGGCCCATCCGCGAGCACCGCCCACTCCCACCCCGTCCTGCCATCCGGCACAGCAGACCACCTCCAGAGTCACAGGGGGCACACGGAAAGGAGTCCACCTCATGGACATGGGCCGGCTTGGACTGCCGGCGCCCCGTATCGACTGCGTCCACCGCCGAGCGAGGGTGCTACTTGGCCGCGGCGTCCAGCGCGGCGAGCGCCTGAGCCCAGCGCACATACTTCAATTCCGCCAGGTCGGCGACCGTCTTGACGCCGAACGCCTCCTGGAGGAGTTCACCGTCGCGATCGGACACGCCCTTGAGGGCGGCCACGGGCGCGGCCAGGATCTCCGGCAGGCTCTTGTCCGCCCACGCCTTGTCCAGCACCTTGTCCAGGTCGATCGAAGCCACGACACCCTCCAGGAGTCACATAGGCGCGACCACCGCGCCTCTACAAACGTGTAGAGGATATGGCGCCGGGGGCCGCTTCGGGCGGCGCGGTCGAGTCTCCGCCAACAAAGTCTGAAACCGATCGCCCCGAGCCCTGGGCGGCCCCAGGGGATCGGCCCGGCCAACACACACCTGTCCGAGCGGGCACCCGGCCGAACAGGAGACCCTCTTACGAGTCTCGCGAGCGCGCAGCGGGCGCTGCTGCGCTGTGGCGCGGGCGTGGCCCGCAAGAGAAGCTGGGAGGTAAGGAGCGTGCACACCCCCGCGGGGATCGCGGGTGAGGAGTGACGAGGCCATGTCGGGTTCGGTCGTGGTGGGGGTGGACGGTTCGGCCTCCGCCCTGGCCGCGTCGGAGGTCGCCGGGCGGGAGGCACACCTCAGGGACGCGGAACTGCACGTCGTGCACGCCTTCACCTGGCCGGCCACACACGTCCCGGCCGGCGCCTCGCCGCTCGGCCCGCCCGCCGGGGGCGTACGGGAGTCCGTCGAACGCCTACTCGCCGAGGCGGTCGAACGGGCCCAGGCCGCAGCACCGGGCGTGCGGGCTACCAGCGCCGTGATGCTTGGTGAGCCGGCAACCGCCCTGGAAGCCGCGTCCCGGTCCGCCCAGCTCCTCGTGGTGGGCCACCGCGGTGCCGGCGGCCTGCGAGGACTCCTCGTGGGCTCGACGGCCGTGCAGCTCGCCGCTCACAGCCATTGCCCGGTGATGGTCGTACGGGACGCCGGCGAGCCCGCAGGTCCGATGGTGGTGGCGGTGGACGGCTCCCCCGGAGGCCAGGGAGCCATCGCGTTCGCATTCGTGGAGGCACAGCTGCGCGGCAGCGAACTGGTGGCCTTGCACGCCTGGAGCACCTGGAGCGATCACGGCGAAAGCGCCGGTCCGGACCATCCGGTGGAACTCGTCGACCTGGTCGGTGACGTGGACCGGATGCGTGCGGAGGAGGAGCAGCTCCTGGCCAAGGCGGTCTCCGGGCACCGGGATCAGCATCCGGAGGTGACCGTGCGTATGCGGGTGGTCCGGGGCCGTACGCGGCCGGCGCTGGTCGAGGCCAGCCGGAGCGCTCAGCTGATCGTGGTGGGCGCGCGCGGGCGCGGAGGCTTCGCCGGGCTGCTGCTGGGCTCGGTAAGCCAGGCCGTCCTGCATCACGCCCACTGCCCGGTGGCCGTGGTGCGCGCGGGTCTGTGACAACCGTCCCGCCCGGCCGGCGGACGCAAGCGCAGCCATGGAGTGGAGGCTGAGGCCGTGAGCGGCTACGTCTGGGATCTCGTGCTCATCGCGGGGCTGATCGTGATCAACGCCCTCTTCGCGGGTACCGAGATCGCCCTCGGCTCGCTGCGCGAGAGCCAGCTGCGCCGGATGCGGCGCAGAGGCCGCGCAGGGGCCGCCCGCCTCGCCCGGCTGATCTCGGACCCCAACCGCTATCTGGCCACCATCCAGATCGGCATCACGCTGGCGGGCTTCCTCGCCTCCGCCACCGCGGCCGTCTCTCTGGCCGAACCGCTCGTGCCACTGCTCTCCTTCACGGGTAGTGCCGCTGAACCGCTCGCCATCGCCCTGGTGACGCTGCTGCTCACCTTCGTGACCCTGGTGGCCGGGGAACTCGCGCCCAAGCGTCTGGCGATGCAGTACGCCCAGCGATGGTCCCTGCTCGCGGCCACTCCTCTGGACGTCCTCGCCACCGCATCCCGCCCGGCCGTGTGGGCCCTGAGCCACACCACGAACCTGCTCGTCCGCCTCCTGGGTGGCGACCCCCGCGCCGCAAAGCAGCCGCCCACTCCGGAGGAACTCCGCGACATGGTCGTCAGCCACCGCGGACTGACGCCCCAGCAGCGCACCATCATCTCCAGCGCCCTGGAGATCCACGAACGGACCCTGCTCGCCGCCCTCGTCCCCCGCCGCCAGGTGTTCACCCTGCCCGCGTCCATGCCCGCCGCCCAAGCACGCACCGAACTCGCGGACTCAGGGCACTCCCGCGCCCCCGTCCTGGCCGCCGGCCGCTTCGAGGACGTCGTCGGCGTGGTCAACCTCCGCGATGCCACCACCAGCGCCGACGACACCCCGGTGGGCGAGCTGGCCCGGCCCGGCGTCGTCTTCCCCGACTCCATGAAAATCTCCGAGGCACTGCGGGACTTCCGCGCCAACCGGGAGCAGTTCGCCCTCGTCGTCGACGAGCACGGCTCCACGGAGGGAATCGTCACCATCGAGGATCTCTTGGAGGAGATCGTCGGCGAGATCTACGACGAGACCGACCGCGACATCGCGACCGCACTCCCGCAGGCGGACGGCTCGGTCCTCGTCCCCGGCTCGTTCCCCGTCCACGACCTCCCCGACATCGGCGTCGAACTCGGCGCTCTCGCCGACGACGACCACTACGCCACCGTGGCCGGCCTCATCCTGCACAGGCTCGGGCGCATCCCCAGCAGCCCTGGAACCAGGATCCTGGCGGACGGGTGGGTCATCGAAGTCACCGTGATCGACCGCAACGCCGTCGCCGAGGTACGTCTGAGGCGAGCTCGGCGCAGCGACCGGCCCGACGGTTGATCCACCTCGGCTCTCGATACCGGTTTGCCTTTCCTTTACAGTGGTGTAGAAGCCTGCGTGGTCGCTCTGACCACGGACTCCACCGAGAGCGAGAAGGAGTGAGCGACCCGCAATGGGTGAGCCTCCCAGTACGAGCCGTGCCACCGCCCGCCCAGTCGGCGTATCGATTCGGGGAGCGGGGGTGGCACGGTGACCGAGGTGCTTCTGCTGCTTCTGGCCCTGGCCCTCACGCTGGCCTGCGCGGTGTTCGTGGCGGCCGAGTTCTCCCTGACGACCGTCGAGCGCGGTGAGCTGGAGCGGGCCGTCGAGGCGAAGGAGCGCGGCGCCGAAGGCGCGCTCCGTGCCGTACGCCGCCTGACCGTGCAGCTCTCCGGTGCCCAGCTCGGCATCACCGTCACCTCGCTGGTCATCGGCATGCTCGCCGAGCCCTCGCTGGCAGCGCTGCTGCGCGGCCCGCTGGAGGCCATCGGACTGGGCGGTGTCGCGTCCTCCGTCGCGACCCTCCTCGGTGTGGCGATCTCGACCGTGGTCCTGATGGTGGTCGGCGAGCTGGTCCCGAAGAACTGGGCGATCTCCCGGCCGCTGGCCGTCGCCAAGGTCGTGGCTGGACCCCAGCGGGGCTTCACGGCGGCCTTCGGGCCGTTCATCCGGCACCTGAACAACACCGCGAACCGGTTCGTGCGCCGCTTCGGCCTCGAACCGGCCGAGGAGCTGACCGCGGTCCGCACCCCCGACGAGCTGGCCTCTCTCGCGCGGCACTCGGCAGCCGAGGGCGCCATCGATGCCGACTCGGCCGAGCTGTTCGTCCGTACGCTCCACCTCGGCGAGCTCACGGCGGAGAACGTCATGACGCCGCGCGTCGACGTCCGAGCACTTGAGGCCCAGGCCACGGCTGCCGACGCCGCCAATCTCACGTATGCCACCGGCCTGTCTCGCTTCCCGGTCTACCAGGACATCCTGGACAACGTGATCGGCACGGTCCACATCCGTGACGTCCTCGCCCTCGAACCGGCCGCCCGCGCCTCCACTCAGATCACCGAGCTGGTCACCGAGCCGCTCCTGGTGCCCGAGACTCTGCCCGCCGACCGGCTCCTTGAGCGGATGCGCGCCGGCCGCACCATGGCCGTCGTGATCGACGAGTACGGCGGCATGGCCGGCGTGGCGACCGTCGAGGACATCGTGGAGGAGGTCGTCGGCGAGGTCCGTGACGAGCACGACCCGGTCGAGGTGCCCGACCTGCTGCCCGCGCCGCCGACCGAGGACGGCCGGGCCACCTGGGAGGCCGACGGCGGCGTACGGATCGACGAGCTGGCCCGTATAGGGCTGCGCGCGCCGGAAGGTCCGTACGAGACGGTCGCCGGCCTCATCGCCACGCGCCTCGGCCGCATCCCCGCCCAGGGCGACGCGGTCCTGCTCGAAGGCTGGCGGCTCGACGTCCTCGACGTCGAGCACCACCGGGCCGACCGGGTCCACCTCACCGAGCCTGCCCGCCGCGCGGATCACCAGCACGCCGGGGTGGTCCGATGACCGCCGTGCAGCTGACCATCGGCTTCCTCACGCTTCTGACGAACGCGTTCTTCGTCGGCGCCGAGTTCGCCCTCATCTCCGTCCGCCGCAGCCAGATCGAGCCGTCCGCCCGCGAGGGCGACCGGCGGGCCCGCACGGTTCTGTGGGGACTGGAGCACATCTCACAGCTGATGGCCACCGCCCAGCTCGGGATCACCGCGTCCTCCCTCGTGCTGGGCGCGGTCGCCGAGCCCGCCATCGCGCACCTGCTGGAGCCGGCCTTCCAGGCCGGCCACGTACCGGCTGCCCTGGTGCACCCGATCGCGTTCGTCATCGCCCTCACCCTGGCCACGTACGCCCACATGCTCATAGGCGAGATGGTGCCGAAGAACATCGCACTGGCCGCCCCGGCGAGGACCGCGCTGCTCCTCGGCCCGCCGCTGGTCGCCCTCACCCGCGCACTCAGGCCCGTCATCTTCGGCATCAACGCCTTCGCCAACGCCCTGCTGCGGCTGTTGCGGGTCGAGCCGAAGAACGAGGTGTCCTCCGTCTTCACCGACGATGAGCTCGCCCGCATGGTCCAGGACACCAGCGCCGCCGGACTGCTCTCGCCCGACGACGGCGAACGGCTGCGGGACGCCCTGGAGCTGGGCACGCGGCCGGTCGGCGAGATCCTCGTACCGGCAGCCCGCATGGTCACGGTCGACCACCGCATCACCCCGGCCGAGCTGGAGCGCGCCGCGGCGCGCGCCGGATACTCCCGCTTCCCCGTCACCGGCCCGGCGGGCGCCGTCCTCGGCTACCTGCACATCAAGGACACCCTCGGCGTCGCCGACCGCGACAAGCCCTTCCCGCGCACCGCGTTCCACGCCGTCACCCGGGTCCGCGTCGACACCCCGCTCGACGACACCCTCACCGCCCTGCGCGCCGGCAGCAGCCATCTGGCCGCCGTCATCGGCGAGGCCGGTACCGTCCTCGGCTACGTGACCATGGAGGACGTCCTCGGAGAACTGGTCGGCCCCGCCGTGTGATCTTGCGCAAGCACGCCCGTCAGCCCGCCAACACCCGATTCCGATGACCTTTGACCACCGCACCACAAGGAGCACGTTCTTGTCCGCCAGATCGACGCACCCCGACGACTCGAAGGGGTGCGGTAGCCGATGAACGCCGTACTCGGCCTGCTGGCCGTCCTCGTGCTGACCGCCGGCACCGGCTACTTCGTGGCCCAGGAGTTCGCCTACGTCGCCGCCGACCGCCTCGCCCTCGCCGCCGAGGCCGCGGCGGGTGACAAGCGGGCCGCCCGCGCGCTGAAGGTCCTCGAACGCCTCTCCTTCATGCTCTCCGGAGCCCAGCTCGGCATCACCGTCACCGGCCTGGTCGTCGGCTTCCTGGCCGAGCCGTCCGTCTCCGCGCTCCTGAAGCCCGCACTCGAGGGCACCGGTCTTTCCGACGGTGCCGTCTCGACGATCTCCGTCGTCCTCGCCTTCGTCCTGGCGACCGTGCTGCAGATGGTCCTCGGTGAACTGGCGCCCAAGAACCTGGCCCTTGCCGTGCCCGAGCGGCTCGCCAAGTCCCTCGCCGCCTCCACTCTCGTCTACCTCAAGATCGTCGGACCGGTCGTCCACGTCTTCGACGGGGCCGCCAACAAACTGCTACGCAAGGTCGGCATCGAGCCGGTCGAGGAACTCCACCACGGCGCCACCCTCGAAGAGCTCAGCCACCTCATCGGCGAATCCCACGAGCAGGGCCAGCTCCCGGCCGACACCGCCGAGCTCCTCGACCACGCCCTGGAGTTCTCCGAGCGGACCCTCGACGAGGTCATGGTGCCGCGCGCCGACGCCGTATTCGTACGCAATGACGCCACCCTCACCGAAGCCGTCGAGCTCATCGCGAAGCACGGCCACTCCAACTACCCCGTGCTCGGCGACCACCCCGACGACGTCGCCGGAGTCCTCGGCGTACGCGACCTCGTCCGCCTGCCCGCCGACCGCTTCCCGGACCTGACGGCGGGGCAGTCCGCCCGGCGCCCGCTCCTGCTGCCCGACACGCTGCCACTGCCGCAGGCCGTCGCGCAGATGCGGGAGTCCGACGACGAGTTCGCCGTCGTCCTCGACGAGCACGGCGGCGTCGCCGGCATCGTCACCTACGAGGACATCGCCGAAGAGCTCGTCGGAGACATCGCCGACGAGACCGACAAGGTCGTCGCCACCGCCGTCCCGGACGGCGAGGGCTGGCGGATCGACGCCGGCCGCCGCCTCGACGAGATCGAGGACGCCACCGGCATCAGCCTGCCGGAGGACGACGACTACGACACCGTTGCCGGCCTCATCATCGACCGCCTCGGCCGCTTCCCCACCATCGGGGACCGCCTCACCGTCGACGACGTCCGCATCGAGGTCCTCAGCCTCGACCGTCACGTCCCCGAGCGCGTCCGCATCGAACGCGCCACGCCGACCCAGCCGGCCGAGGAGGCACAGGCATGAGCTTCCCCATGGCCCTCTTCATCACGGTCCTGCTCCTGATCGGCAGCGGCTTCTTCGTCGCCGCCGAGTTCGCCCTCGTCGCCGCCAAGCGCCACCGCATCGAGAAGGCCGTCGCCGACGGGCAGCGCGGTGCGAAGGCCGCACTCGCCGGCATGCGCGAGCTGTCGCTGATGCTCGCCGGCGCCCAGCTGGGCATCACCCTGTGCACCCTCGGCCTCGGCGCCATCTCCAAGCCCGCCATCTCCCACGAACTCGACCCGCTGCTCGTGAAGCTCGGCCTGCCGACCGCCCTCAGCTACGGCATCGCCTTCGCCGTCGCCATGGTCATCGTGGTCTTCCTCCACATGGTCCTCGGCGAGATGGCCCCCAAGTCCTGGGCCATCGCCCACCCCGAACGCTCCGCCATGCTGCTGACGCCGCCCTTCCGGGCCGTGGTCAAGGCCGTACGCCCGCTGCTCTGGATCCTCAACAAGGTCAGCAACGCGCTCGTACGGATGTGCCGCGTCCAGCCCCGCGACGAACTGGCCGCCGTCCACAACCGCGAACAGCTCACCCACCTCGTCGAGGAATCCGAACGCCTCGGCCTCATCAACAAGACCGACTCACAGCTCATCACCCGCTCCCTGACCGAGCCCCAGACCCCGGTCGCCGAACTCCAGACCCCGGCAGCCGACATCGTCGCCGTCCGGGCGGGCGCCGACCTGGAGACGGTCCTGGACCGGGCGGCGGACGCGGACCTCACTCGTCTCCTCGTCCGCGACGGGGACCGGATCACCGGCTCCGTCCACGTCCGTGACGCTCTCGTCGCCGCGGCCAGGGGACGCGCCCTCACGGCCCGGGACCTCGCCCGCCCGGTGCCCGAACTGCCCGCCACCACCACGGTGTCCGAAGCCGTCGAGCACCTCCGCCGCCGCCGAGCCTCCCTCGCCGTCGTACGCGACGAGCAAGGGGTGCTCACCGGGCTTGTCAGCCTGGACGACCTGCTCGTCCGAATCATGGGACCGCAGACCGCGTAATGCGTCCAGGCGTGCCGTCGGCGACCGGCCGGCGATGGCGACGGCACGCCCACGCGCGCCGGCCGGAGAACCGACGTGTTCGCTCGGGGCCGTCCTCACGTGTACCGCGAAGGAACAGCAGCCCACTTGGACGCTGGTTGGTCCCACACGTCAGGACGCCTCGCAGCCAATGCCGTCGCCGTCGCGGTCCAGCCGGTGCGGATCGCTGGAGCCGACCCAGACCGGGCCGGGAAGGTCCGAGCAGTCCACATCAGGGACGCCTGCCGGGGGGCCGGGCGGGAGTCCCGGGGGCCGGCCTTCGGGCTGTACGGGTGCCGGTGTCTGTCGTGGTGCGGGGGCAGAGTCGCATGCCGACCACAGACCCGCGTCGGCATTGCGGGCATCGGCCTGGGCCTGGGCTTGGGCTTGGGCTTGGGCTTGGGCTTGGGAGATCCTGGACCAGTACCGGTCATTGGGCTGGTACAGCACGCTCTTGGCATGACCACTGCGCACCAGGGACTCATTGACGAAGACTCCGTCCTCGTTCCACACGTAGAGCAGATAGCGGTCGTACTGGTCCTTGAGCTCGTCGTCCCGCCCGGACCATACTCCCGGGCGGCAGCAGCGCCTGGGTTCGCGCGGTGGCTTCGCGACCGAAGCAGGCGCCCTTCTCCGGGGCGTCGATCTCCAGCAGACGGACCCTGGCCGTCGCTCCGGCGGTGATGATCGCGCCCTCCCCTCGTACCTCGATCGTGTCACCGTCGATCACGCTCGTGACCACCACCGTGGTGGGCCCGGGTGCGGGCCGCTGAGCGCGTTCGGGCGGCTGCTCCGTGCGAGGCGCTGTGGGAAGCCCGTTCGACGGCGGTGGTGTCGGTGGTGCACTCGGTGGGGGCGGCAGCACGGGAGGGGCCTCGGTGGACGTGGGTGATGGCTCGGTCTGCGCGGGCGCCCGGGGCTCTGATTCCAGCCGGGTCTGCCCCGTTTTGGCGGCGGGCGGCGGAGCCTCGGAAGCGGGACGGTCGTCCTCCGCCAGAAGTGCTCCGAGTCCTCCGAGCCCCAAGAGGGCGGCGAGCAGAACGACGACCGCGACGATCCAGGGATGCTTCGGACGTCGAGGGCGGCCGGAGCCTCGCGGTGGACGCTGCCGGGGCTGTCCGGCCCACGCGGCCGGATCGGGTGAAGCCGATCGGCCGGTAGATCGTGCGCGCGAGGACTGACGGCGCCAGGCGCCGGGATCGTGTGAAGGGGAGGGGCACATGCCGCCCCCTCTCTGCGGGCTTCTCCCTCCAGTAGACCACCACCGGCCGAGCCGGGCCCGCCCTTGCGTCCGCCAAGCGAAACCCGCAGATCAAACAGCAGGTCCCCCGCTGGCGTGCTAGTCCCCCGTCTCCAGCGCCTTCGGCCGCTCGCCGACCGTGTCGGCGAGCTCTGGGGCGTACAGCGTCACGAGCGGTTCGGGGCCGGCGTACTGACGACAGGAGCACTGTCGCGGCGCTACAGCATCATCGTCGGCATCCTTGGCACGCTTGCCCTTGACCACTGCATAGCACCGGCCGTCCCGCGTGTCGTGGTAGGCGAGATGATGCCGACAGCCACAGACCGGCTCCGGGCCGCTGAGCGCCCTCTCCTGCTCCTGCCGCCGCTCTATGCGCGCCTTCTTGAACCGGTCGTACGCTCCTCCGGCCACATAGCCACTCGCCAGAATCACCAGCGCGATCTCGAAACCTGTCATCGCTTCCCCCTGCTTTTCATACTCGCCATAGATCCTCCCACGCCGCGGCTCGGTCACCGGCTCCCCGGGCGACGCAGACCAGCGACCCAAGAGCGCCTAAGATCTCTAGCAGTTGAAGCGACAGACCAGGTCTGCGAGGAAACGAATCACCTCATGTCCGAACGGACCACCGCGCAGTTACGGCATGCCCTCGCCGACCGCTGTCGCCGCATCACGGACTCCTCCGGTTTCGCGACAGGCGTTTTCGGTCTCATCGCGGCCAACGCCGTGCTGCTGGGCATCGAGACCTACCCGGGCATCGTGGCCGAGTGGCGACCTACCCTGCGGGCTGCGGAGCAGCTTTTCCTCGCTGCGTTCACCGCGGAGATACTGCTGCGTGCTGCCGCGCACGCCGACCGACCCAGGGACTTCTTCCGCGATCCGTGGAACGTGTTCGACCTTCTCGTCGTCACGGTGGCGTTCCTGCCGTTCGCCCGCGAGAACGCCACCGTGCTGCGACTGTTCCGGCTCGCCAGGGTGCTGCGCGCGGCACGGTTCCTGCCCCAGTTGCGGATCGTGATCGTCGCCGTCGGCAAGAGTCTGCCCGGCACCCTCAGTTTTCTGCTGGTCGGCGCTCTACTGCTGTACATGTACGCGATGGTCGGCTGGGTCTTCTTCGCCGACGAAGACCCCGAACACTACGGCTCCCTCGGCCGCGCGGGCCTCACCCTTTTCCTGCTGATCACCCTGGACGGGCTGGGCGACGCGGTACGCGCGGGCCTAGAAATATCGCGCTGGACCATCGTCTACTTCGCCTCCTTCGTCCTCCTCGGATCCTTCGTCCTGGTCAATCTCCTGATCGGGGTCGTCATCAACTCGCTGCAAGAGGCGCGCGAACTCGAGTCGCCCGCCGACCGGAGACCTCCGCCGGCCGGAGATGACGCTTCACGGCTGCACGAACGAATCACCGCCGCCCGCAAGGCACTCGACGAACTGGAAGCCGAGTTGAGCGCCATGGCCCGTCCCGTGCCGGAAGAACCGACGGCGGTCTCCTCCCCGGCACGTCCGAGGGATCACGAAAGCCGGGCAGGGGCATGGTCAAGCCGATGAAGTCGGCTTACTCGGCGATGACCGGGCGGTGAATCCCTGGCCGACATCCCGCTGAGAGCGACCATCTGTGCGAGGAACGCCCGGCGAAGTGATCTGTCCCAGCGTCATGGGCGCGGTCGCTCGAACGTCATGACGGCTACGCCGACGCCTCGCCGCCTCCCCGGGAGACGCGGGCTCCGCCGCCCGCGCGGACACGGTCGAGGACGGCAGCGTGCAGTTGCGCGAGACCACCAGGCGGCACGGGCATGGGGCTACCGGTCAATGTGTACCACTCGTCAGCGCCCTTGTACTGGATCAGAACGACGGCTTGGCCGTCTGTAAGGGGTCCCGTGGCGACGGTGAGTTCGCCGGTGATGACGCCTACTTCGTCGGTCATCGCACCGCCGGGGCCGGCCTTCACGTCGTCCAGGTGTGCGTCCGGGCCTGGGGTGGGAGTGTCGGTCATGAGGAGCAAGTGTCCAGCATCTGACCGAGCATGTCCTTCTCCGACGCGGTCACCGACAGCTCATACGTGGCCTTGACCGACGTCCAGGCCCGGGCGTAGGTGCACCAGTAGGTCTTCGAGGGCGGCTGCCACTCGTCGGGGCCCTGGTCGCCCTTGGAGCGGTTGGAGGCTGCCGAGACGGCGAGGAGCTGCGGGTGGGTCAGGTCGTTGGCGAACTCCTTGCGCTTGTCCTGGGTCCACTTGTTCGCCCCGGACCGCCAGGCGTTGGCCAGGGGCACGGTGTGGTCGATGTCCAGATCCGCGGCGTCCTTGAACGTTCGGTCGTCGTAGACGCTCGCCCAGGTTCCGGACACGGCACGGCACTCGGAGTCCCGCTGGACGTTCGCGCCGTCGCGATTCAGCACGGTCTCACGGGTGTTGCAATTCTCTCCCTGAGAGGCCCAGTGCGGGAATCGGTCACGGCTGTACCCGGACATGGAACCGTGCGGGGCGACCTCCAGACCTGCGAGCTCCGTACGCGCCTGCTCGGCGGTCGGCACGCCGGGCAGCGTCCCGTCCGCCTCCGGAGCACCGCCGGCCGCGCCACTGCGCGTCGGCGAGGGCTTCGCGTCACCGCCGCTCGGGGACTTGGCATCGTCCTCCGCCGAGCACCCCGCCACCGCGATCAGGACCAGGGTCGCCGCCAAACTCGCTATTCCCACTCGCTTCTGACGTGCCATGGCCTGATGCATTCCCTCCGAATGAGCCTGTACGCAAGGCAGCGTATCTGTTCGAACATGAGGTGCCGTCCGCCGCACTCGTCGACACCTGTCGGGTTTCCTCGTCGCTGCCAGCCTGACGGACTCATCCATCCCACCGTTGCCGGTTGAAGCCCGCGGGAAGCGAGCTGGGATCACCACATGGCCTTCGGCACGAGCGGTCGTGGCGTCGGGGCGCGGCAGCTCGCCCCGCGAACGGCGTCAGCCGACCACAGCCGGCGAGCCGGCCTCGTTGGTCACCGAGAAGACGAGCGGGCCGTATCGACACCGCCGCCTCCCTCGGCCTGCCTGGGTGAAGACGTGCGCGGTGCTCGCTCGTAGCCACGGGCTTGCCATGGGGTCATCCCAGCGCCTTGGCCTGCTCCGCGGGCGAAGATTCCGGGAGTGCTTGGAGCCGAACGACCTGGCTGCCTGCGACAGTGTGCCGCTCGGCCCAGGCGTGCAGGGCGGCACGGCACGCATGGTCGAGGTGGTGGACCCCTGAAAGGTCGAGGACGACCTGGCGGTCACGGGGCAGGGCCTCGAGGCTGTCCAGTATCTGAGGCAGCCGCAGGAAGTTCACCGTCCCGGCCAGCTGCACCCGTACCCCGCCGTCGCCTTCGTCGCTGTGCTCCATGCGTAGATGGGACGCCTCCCAGGCGGCCTTCGCCACCGACAGCACAAGACCGATCAGTACGCCTTCGAACATGCCGACCACGACGATCGCCACCGCCGTCGCGAGGAGCACGAACGCCTCACCGCGATGCGTGCGCCAGAGCGTCACCACACCCCGGAACGGGATCAGTTTCCAGCCGGCGTGGACGAGAATCCCCGCGAGGGCCCCGAGCGGGATGTACGCGAGGACGGCCGGCAGCAGGACCGCGAAGAGCAGCAGCCACACACCGTGCAGCACCCGGGACGCCTTCGTTCGGGCACCGGCCTCCACATTGGCCGAGCTGCGCACGATGACCGCCGTCAGCGGCAGGGCACCGAGCAGACCGCACACCGCGTTCCCCGCTCCCTGGGCGACGAGCTCCCTGTCGTAGTCAGTACGCGGACCGGTATGCAGCCGGTCGACGGCCGCCGCGCTGAACAGCGACTCCGCGGAGGCGATCAGCGCGAACGCCAGCGCCGTACCGAGCAGCGTCACGTCGACGAGGCCGGTAAAGGCGTCGCCACCGGGCAGCCGCACGGCATCCAGCACGCCACTCACCCGCACGGTGGCAACCGGGAGTTCGGCCACCGCGGTCACCAGGGCGGCCAGCAGGACCGCCACCAGAGCCCCAGGCACCGCTCGGATCCGGCTGGGCATCCTCCGCCACACCACGACCACGGCGACGGTCCCAACGGCGACGGCGAGAGAGACGAGGGAGGCAGTGGCCCCCGATGCCCCGGTCAGAGCGCCGGGCAGACCCGCCAGCTTGGCGAGCCCCCCATGGGGCGCCGTCACACCGGCCGCCGCGTAGAGCTGGCCCGCGATGATCACGAGACCAATGCCCGCGAGCATGCCCTCGACGACGGACAAGGAGATCGCCCGGAACCAGCGCCCCCAGCGCAGGACACCCATGACGACTTGCAGGAGTCCTGCCAGCAGCACGACCAGTCCGAGGGCCGGCAGCCCCAGGGCGCGGACCGCCTCCGCCACCAGCACGGTCAGGCCGGCGGCCGGACCGGAGACCTGCAGACTGCTGCCGCGCATCACACCGGTGACGAGACCGCCGACGATGCCGGTGATCAGGCCGAGTTCGGCGGGGACGCCGGAGGCGACGGCCACCCCGACACAGAGGGGGAGCGCCACGAGGAAGACGACCAGTGAGGCGGCGAAGTCCTGCCGGACGCCGCGGAGGAAGAGTGGCATGTGTGTTCCCCTCAGAGGGTCTAGACGGAGCGGGCTCACGGGCCGCGTCCCGGACGTCGGAACACGTGATGAGCAAGTCGACCGCGGGCGGGACGCCCTCAGGAACCAGCCCGAACCGGTGTCCCTCGTCGATGAGGCGCGGCATGAATGACATCTCCTGGCAGGCCGCGACGGCGCGTCGGGCCGACGGCCCTGTCAGCGGCGAAGCGGCGAGTCTGCGAAGGCTTCGGTGCTGGGGCTGCGCCATACATGCGTGAGGTGACAGTCAGCCGGAGGGGCTGCGACGGCTCGACGTCAGCGGCCCTGGCAAGGTGCGCGGCAGCCCACCGGCATGGCCTGAGGTCAGGTCGCGCCTGGCGGGGCGGCCGGATTCCCGGTCCGTAGCGCGGGCCATCGCTTCGGATCCCTCTGCGACGCCCCAAAGCCTGCTTGCTGCAGTCCGATTGGCCGTGAATCCGCAACGACGCTCCCCGTCCGCACGCCAGCAGGCCGTGCGCGAAGGCGGGAGTGAAGGTGTCACTTCGAGACGAAGGTATGCGGTCGGCCGACATGGCGAGCACCTCTCTCCCCCAGGGGCGCACAAGGCCATCACAGTTCACAAAAGAGAGTTCAAGAGAAGGTCAATGCACAGTAATACGCCACGGTGCTTCGTCGTTCGGAACGACACATGGGAAGGAAGGATTCGCGACTGGATCCGGCTGCAAGATGACGCGATCACTCACACGATTGGCGCACAGCGTTGCCGGCGCGCCGATAGTTCAATCCGCGTGCGCCCTCGGCCGCCGGACTGCGCCCCCCAGACCCTCGCCCACGCTCACTGGGGAGCACATCGCGAAGAGGGTCGGCCAGGTGGCCTGGGCGTCTCGAATGAGACCGGCCGGTCATGGCGACCGTGTGAGCAGCGAGCAGCTCGGGCGATGCACACCTCGGCGAAGGCGGCGGCGGTCGCGTACGGCCCGATGAGAGACCTCTCCGCGATCTCTGCTCTTCCGATGTCGACATACCAGCGGCTGCGGCGAGTACCCCAAGGTCCGTCCAAGGCGGCGGAACATAGCAGCAAATCCCCGGTTAGGTAAACCGGGAATTCTGCGGAGTATTACTTCACGTAGCGCGTCAGGGCGCCGATGGGCCGCAACGCGCGCAGACATGCAGTTCGTTCTCCGTTCGCGAACGATCCCGTCTGCCGCTGGACTGTCGCGCCGATCCGTTTAGTGTTCCGTACTCCCCGGAGATCAATCCCACCTTGCCCTTCCAGCCCGTAGCCTCCACCCACCTACGACACTCCGACCAGCAGCCCCCAACGCCACCCGCGCCGGAATGCGGCCTGGCCAACGGTCACGCCCCCCTCCTCACGAGCACTTGGTACTCGACCAAGGACCTCGCAGCTCGCATTCAGGTCGATGCGTCGACACTACGCCGGTGGCGAACTGCTCGACCGCCACAAGGACCGCCCTTCATCCACATGTCCGAGCGCGTCGTCGTATACAGCGCGGCCGACGTCGAGGAATGGCTCCGCAGCCGCCGCGTCACCCCAGCCAGGAAGGCTTGATGCCCCGAATAGAAACCGTCCCCATCGGCGTTCGGATCTCGACCGACGTGGAGTACAGACCCAGCAGGGCCAATCCGTACCGGGCCCGTGTCCGCTGGTTCGATCCCGAGACCAAGCGCCGCATGTCGCTGTCCGAGGCCAAGCAGGACGAGGATGAGGCCAACGCGTGGATCGACGCCGTCGTCGAAGCCGCAGCCGCCGGACTCGACCCTTCGCTCGCCACCATCAATCTCGCTGCCTACGGCGAAGCGAACATGGAACTCGCCCTCCGCGGCCTCGAACTGAAAACACGCGACCCGTACCTGTCGGGCTGGCGCCTGCGGGTGGTACCGACCCTGGGGCACCTGCCGGTTCGGATGATCACCAACGGCGCGGTCGACCGCACCGTCCAGAACTGGATCACCGACGACCTCGGCCGCTCCACAGTCAAGAACACCCTCGCCGTCCTGGTCCGCGTCATGGAACAGGCGGTCAGGGACGGCATCATCCAGATCAACCCAGCCCGCGTGACCGGCTGGCAGAAGCTCTACAAGCAGGTTGAAGACGAGCTCCTCAACCCCCGCGCGCTCGCCCTGCCCGACTGGGAGACGCTCGTCGAGCTAGCCGGTGCGCTCGTCGACGCCTCGCACGGCGAGTACCGAGGCTGGGGCGAGGTGGTCCTCTTCGCCGCGTGCACCGCCGCACGCATCGGCGAGGTCTCCGGCTGCCGAGTCGGCGACATCGACACCACCAACTGGATCTGGACCGTCCGCCGCCAGACGACTCCGGCCCCCGGCGGTCTCGTCGACAAGGGCACGAAGGGCAAACGAGCCCGCCAGGTCCCGATCATCGAAGAGATCCGCCCGCTCGTCGCCCAGCGTGTCCTCGCCGCCGGCCCCGATCCCAACGCCCGGCTGTTCACCGGACCGCGCGGCGGCCGCATCACCACCGCTGTGCTGCGCGACGCCACCCACTGGGACACCGTCGTCACCAAGCTCGGCTACGAGCACCTGCGCCGCCACGACCTCCGGCACACGGGACTCACGTGGTTCGCCGACGCCGGTGTCCAGGTGCACGTCCTGCGCAAGATCGCCGGCCACGGCTCGCTCACCACGACCCAGCGGTACCTGCACCCTGACACGCACAAGATCACCGCCGCTGGCGCAGCACTCTCAGCGCACCTCAGCGTGCTGCGCGCCCCGCGGTCCCTGCCGAGCCCGATCGTCGTCGTCCGCTGACGGTCAAGGCGGGGTTGGTCCCCAAGTGGTCCCCAAGAACGATCAAGGGGCCGTTTCAGATTGCTCTGAAACGGCCCCTGACCTGCGACTCTTTCGAGTCGGGACGACAGGATTTGAACCTGCGACCCCTTGACCCCCAGTCAAGTGCGCTACCAAGCTGCGCCACGTCCCGATGCGCGTCTCCTCGGGGTTTCCCCCGCGTCGGCGTGCAGGGAAAACATTACCTCACTCCGGACGGTGGGTTGACGCACGGGCGGTCACCGCGCCGCAGGTGGTGGCCTGGGATGTTGCTTCGGCGAGGGTGACGGCCGAGCCCGGCGCGCGAGGGCGAGGCCCGGGCGGGCGCGGGCGCGGTCCGGGCGCGTGGGCGAGGTCCGGGCGGGCCCGGGGCTCCGTGCGGTGTCGATCGCCCCGGGGCGACAATGGACGGGTGAACCGGACAGCGAGTGATCGTGGCAGGGATCGCGACGAGGAGGGGCGGGCCCGTAGCGCGCGTCCTCGCGACGGGCTCGGCCGGCCGCTGCCGTACGGCGCCGAAGGCGTGCCCCGGCAGCCCGAGGGCGTCGTCCGCACTCCCGAGGAGACCCTGCGCGAGGCGCAGCGGTTGCTGGACGCCGGGATGCCCTTCCATGCGCACGAGGTCTTCGAGGACGCCTGGAAGTCCGGCCCCGAGTCGGAGCGCGACCTGTGGCAGGGCCTCGCGCAGCTCGCCGTGGGCCTGACGCACGTCGCCCGGGGCAACACGGCGGGCGGGGCGCGGCTGCTGCGCCGCGGCGCCGACCGCCTCGCGGGCGGGCAGGGGAGCGCGGAGTCCGCCGCCCATGGGATCGACGCCGACGGACTCGTGGCGTGGGCGCGGGAGTTGGCCGATAGGGCCGCCGAGGGCCGCCGCCGTGCCGCAGGGCCGGACGCGGCCGGAGCCGACGACCCGGCCGACGCCGAAGCCGTCGACGCGGAACCGCCCGTCGCGGAACCCGCCGTCGCCGAACCCCCCGGCGCCGAACCCCCTGTCGCCGAACCCCCCGTCACCCACCCGCCCGTCGTCGACGCCGCCTCCGAGGCGCCTCGGCTGCTGCTGGACCGGGCCTGAGGGTTACGCCCCCGCTCCCGGGTCCAGTTCCCGCAGCAGGACCGACGTGTGGCTCACCGACGGGTCCTTGGCCGCCGTCAGGAGGGTGACCGTCTCCTTCGCCGCGAGGGTCCTCAGCCGGTCGAGGGCCGCCGCGGCCTCGGGGGCTTCGAGTTCGGCCTCGTAGCGCCGACGGAACTCCTCGTACTCGCCCTCGGTTCCGTGGTACCAGCGGCGGAGTTCCGTCGACGGCGTGAGCGCCTTGGGCCATTCGTCGATGCGGGCGTCGGTCTTGGCGAGTCCGCGCGGCCAGAGCCGGTCGACGAGGACCCGCACGCCGTCGTCCGGCGAGGGGGTCTCGTAGATCCGCCGGACGCGGACACGGCCACGGTGGCCGGGTTGGGCCGGGCGGGCCGGCTTCGCGGACTCTGAGGGCTGCGTGGGCTCTGCGGGCATGGCTCCAGCCTGACGGACCGGCCCGCGGCTCACCCCTCGACGCGCAGCGCCGGAAGAAGGACGGCGTCGACGAAGGTCCGCATGGTCGAGACGTCCGTGAAGCGGTCCTCGAAGAGCCGCTCGATGCGGAGCATGCCCAGGAAGCAGGGGGCGACGAAGCCGATCGCCGGGTTGTCGGCATCGATCTCGCCCCGCGCGACCGCGCGCGCCACGACCGCGTCGATCGCCGCGACCTCGGGGGCGATGACGGTCTCGCGGAGTGCGGCGCGCAGATCGGGGTGCTGGATGAAGGCCTGGGCGACGGCCTCCATGAGTTCGGCGTCGCGCTCGCGGTGGGACGCGGCGATACGGCCCGCCTCGCGCAGGTCACCGGCGAGGGTTCCGGTGTCGATGCCGGTGAAGACGGTGCAGCGGCGCCGGGCGAGCGCGGCGGTGACGAGCTGCGGCTTCGTGCCCCACTGCCGGTAGAGGGTGGCCTTGCCGCACTTGGTGCGGGCCGCGACGCCCTCCATGGTCACCGAGTCGTACCCGCCCTCACGCAGGAGGCAGAGCACGGCGTCGTACAGCTCCGTCTCGCGCTCCGGCGTGATCTTGCTGCGGCGGGCGGCGGCGGTGGCGGCCTCTGTGGACGCCGACATGGACGCTGACGTGGACGCTGACGTGGACGCTGACGTGGACATCGATCCCTCCCGGACACCTCTGTCTCTGCACATACGAGAGTAGGGGGTGCACAATCGAGACGCAAACGTATCGAGACGCTTGCGTCTCGATGAAATCGGATCTAGGCTCACTCCGTTTACTGGCGATTTGACTGATTAGAGGGCCGCGCGATGGCTGCCGGGATACGCGGGATACGAGGACCACGTCCTGCCGGATCAGGGCTGACGCCTACCCCCGACCCCGCCGGGCTCGACGAGCACGGGAGCGACGAGAGGGACGGCGGCGAGTCCGCCAGACCGCCCCTCCTGCGCGAGCTCGCGCTCGTCACCGCGCTGTTCCTCGTCTACAAGTTCGGCCGGCTCTTCGCCAACGGCCACGAGTCCCGCGCCTTCCGGAACGCCGACCGCGTCTGGGACGCCGAGCGCGCGGTCCACCTGCCGGGTGAGGGAACGATCCAGCAGCTGCTCCTGCACGGCGAACCGCTGATCCGGGCCGCGAACACCTACTACGCGGCCGTGCACTTCCCGGCCACACTCGCCTTCCTCGTCTGGCTGTATCTGCGCCGCCCCGCCCACTACGTGTGGTCGCGTCGCGTCCTCGCGCTCCTCACCGGCGCCGCGCTCGCCCTGCACCTCCTGATGCCGCTCGCGCCGCCGCGGATGCTCGCCGCCAGCGGACTCGTGGACACCGCACGGGTCTACGGCCCCTCGGTGTACGGGGCGACGCCGGAGACCGACTCGATGGCCAACCAGTTCGCGGCCATGCCCTCACTGCACTTCGGCTGGGCCCTGATGGTCGCGATCGGCCTGATCGCCGCCACCCGGTCCCGGTGGCGGGTCCTGTGGCTGCTGCACCCGCTGCTCACCCTGCTCGTCATCGTCGGCACCGCCAACCACTACTGGTTCGACGCGCTCGCCGCCGCCGCGCTGCTCGGTCTCGCCCTGCTCGCCGTCCGCGCCCCCGGCCGCCGGACGGCGCCCCCACCCGTACCCCGTCAGGTCGGTACGGCCTCCCTCCCGGTCGGAGCCCTCCGATGAACCCCGCCGCAGGCACCGTCGTCGCGGTGCTCCTCTCGCTCGTCTCCGCCGCCGGATACGCGCTCGCCGCCGTCGCGCAGTCCCGGCTCGCCGCCGCCTCCCCCGCCCAGGACGGGCGCGGGGCGCTGCGCGCACTGCTCGCCCGCGGGCAGTGGTGGTCGGCGGTCGGCCTCAACGCCGCCGGAGCCCTCGCCCACGTGGCCGCCCTGCACTACGGGCCGCTGACGCTGGTCCAGCCGCTCGGCGCACTGACCTTGGTGGCGGCGCTGCCGCTCGGCGCGTACGCGGCCCGGCGCCGGGTGACCCGTACCGAGTGGCGCGGGGCGCTGTGGACCCTGGCCGGTCTCGTCGGACTGGTCGCCGTGACGGGCCCCACCGAGCCCGGCGAGGCGCTCAGCCTGCGCGAATCCCTGGTCGTCGCCGCGGCGACGGCGCTCCTCATCGTCGCGCTCGCCTCGGGCCGGCACCGCCGCCACCCGGCCGAGGGGCAGGCCCCTCGCGGGCTCGGGCACGCCACGGCCTCCGGGATCGCCTCGGGCGTCGCCTCCGCGCTCACCCAGACGTTGACTGCCGCGTTCGCGCTCGAACTCCCGGGCGGCAAGCCGGCCTGGTGGCAGACCGCGCTCCTCGCGGTGCTGATCTCGGGCTTCGCGACGGGCGGGCTCCTGCTCTCCCAGGCCGCCTACCGGGGCGGCCTAGCGGCGCCGCTCGCCGTGGTCAACCTCTCCAACCCGGCGGCCGCCGCGATCATCGGCGTGGCGCTGCTCGGGGAGACGTTCCGGGCGGGCGCGTGGGGCTGGCTGGTAGCGGCCGGCGCGTCGCTGGTCGCGGCGCGGGGCGTGGTGCTGCTGACGAAGGGGGGTTCCCCGGAGGCGGCCGCTCCGGCCACCCGACCCGAGGCGGCCCCGGCAGCGCGGGCCACGGCGTTGCCGGTGCCGGTGCCTGTCTCGGTGCCGGTGCCGGTGCCTGTCTCGGTGCCGGTGCCTGTCTCGGTGCCGGTGCCTGTCTCGGTGCCGGAGGGTGTCGCAGCGCCCGGGCCCGCGACGCCGCCCGAGCCGGGGACTGCCGACTCCACGCACGCGCGTACGCCTGCCCGGTGGAGCATCCGGCCGACGCCTGTCCCGGTGCGGGTGCCGACGCCCGTGCCGGTGCCGGCCCCCCGCATGACCGACTTCTCCGCCACCCGGGCGACCCGACCTGCCGATCCGGCCACGCCCGAGCCGCGCATGACCCAGCTCGACATGCCAGACACGGGCGGCCCGGCCGGCCCGGGCGCCGAGCCGGCGCACGCGCCGGCTGCGGGCTGACGCATTCGAGGTCACCCTCCCCTCCGACCTCGAATTCGTCATCTTGACGACAACCCCGAAATCCCCCTATCGTCAACATGACGACAAGGGGGTTTCTTCATGGCCGACATCACCCGGCGGGCCGGCTGGCGCCATCTGCGCTCCGCGCCCACCGCGCATATCCGTCACCAGCGCCGCGGCAAGCTCGTGCACGACGGCGAGGGACTGAGCTTCTGGTTCCGCCCGCTCACCGCTGCCCTCTCCGAGGTCCCGGTCAACGACCGCGAACTGGCCATGGCCTTCCACGCCCGGACCGCCGACTTCCAGGACGTCAGCGTCCAGTCCACCGTCACGTACCGGATCGGCGACCCGGCGGCCGCCGCCACTCGGCTCGACTTCTCCATCGACCCCGACACGGGCGCGTGGCGCGGCACCCCGCTGGAGCAGATCGCCACTCTCCTCACCGAGACCGCTCAGCAGCACGCCCTCGACGTCCTCGCCCGCACCGCGCTGGCCGAGGCGCTCGTCGACGGCGTGGCGGCGGTACGGGACCGCGTCACGGCCGGACTCGCGGCCGAGCCCCGACTGCCGTCCACCGGCATCGAGGTCGTCGCCGTCCGGGTGGTCGCGATCCGCCCCGAACCCGAGGTCGAGCGGGCCTTGCGCACCCCCGCCCGCGAGCAGATCCAGCAGGAGGCCGACCGGGCCACGTACGAGCGCCGCGCCGTCGCCGTCGAGCGCGAGCGCGCCATCGCGGAGAACGAGCTGGCGAGCAAGATCGAGCTGGCCCGCCAGGAGGAGCGGCTCGTCGAGCAGCGTGGCACCAACGCCCGTCGCGAGGCCGAGGAGAACGCCTCGGCCGACGCCGTACGGGCGGAGGCCGAGGCCGTACGGAAGGTCCGCCTCGCGCAGGCCGAGGCGGAGGCCGCGCGGGAGGTCGGGCAGGCGCGCGCCGGAGCGCAGTCGGCGTGGCTGCGGGCGCACGCCGAGGTGGAACCCGCCACTCTGCACGCCCTCGCCGTGTCCCGTGCCGCGGAGAACCTGCCGCGGATCGAGCACCTGACGCTCTCGCCCGACGTCCTGACGGGGCTGCTGGCCAAGCTCGGCGAGGGCGGGGCCCGGCCGTGAGCCTCGCGCCGCGCGCGGTGCTCGTGCACCGGACCACGGAGTACGAGGAGCTGCTCGCCCGGCACGGTACGCACGGTCAGGCCGCGTTCTTCCTCTCCGCGCGCGGCCGCTCGGTCGACGCGGTCCGCGAGCGGCACGAGCGCACCCACCGGGCGATGGCCGAGGTGGCGGCCGCGGTGCCCCTGACCTGGCGGCAGACCAGGGTGGAGCGCGCCGATCTGGACCGGTTCCTGTTCGGGCCCGAGGACGTGGTCGTGGTGGTGGGGCAGGACGGTCTGGTCGCCAACGCGGCGAAGTACCTGACCGGGCAGCCCGTCATCGGGATCGACGCCGACCCGGGGCGCAATCCGGGCGTCCTGGTCCGCCACCGGGCGGACCGGGCACGGCGGCTGCTGCCGTACGCGGCGGGGGCCGGGGCGACGGTCGACGAGCTGACGATGGTGGAGGCGGTCACCGACGACGCGCAGCGGCTCCTGGCGCTGAACGAGATCTACGTCGGGCCGCGCGGCCATCAGACCGCCCGGTACACGCTGGACCTCGACGCGACGGAGCTTCCACCGGAGGCCCAGGCCTCCTCGGGTGTGCTCGTCGGCACGGGGACGGGGGCCACGGGCTGGCTGCGGTCCCTGTGGGAGCAGCGCTCCAGCGCGCTCGCGCTGCCCGCGCCGGCGGATGCGCGGCTCGCCTGGTTCGTCCGTGAGGCCTGGCCCTCGCCGACGACCGGCACGAGCCGGGTCGAGGGCCTCCTCGACCCGGGTCAGGGGCTGCGCCTCGCCGTCGAGTCGGACCGGCTGGTCGTGTTCGGCGACGGCGTCGAGTCGGACGCGCTGGAGCTGACGTGGGGCCAGACCGTACGCCTCACGATCGCAGGCCCGCGCCTCCGCCTCGTGATGTGACAGGCTTCGTACTTTCGCCTGTTGTAAGGGGGCACTGTGCGTGAACAGGGTCGGTCGGACCTGTCGGTGTCGGTTGTCGTGTCACGGCCCATTGCCTCGGTCGTGGACGGCAGGGACGAGTTGCGCGAGCGTGGCTGGGGCCGCGAGGCCGCGGTGATTCGTTTGGACGGTTCCCGGTTCGGCCCTGAGTCGCTGTCCGGCCTGGAGCAGTTTTCTCACCTTGAAGTCGTGTTCTTCTTCGACCGCGTGCCGGAACAAGACATCGATTGGCGTGCCCGCCGAGTGCCCGGACATGAGGACGAGCCGATGGTGGGGATCTTCGCCCAGCGCAGCAGGCGTCGCCCCAACCGACTGGGGGTGTCGCGGTGCCGACTCGTGGCGGTGGACGGTTTGGACGTTCACGTCACCGGGCTCGATGCGGTGACCGGGACGCCCGTGCTCGACATCAAGCCGTGGGTCCAGGAGTTCGGTCCCCTCGGTGACGTGCGGCAGCCGGAGTGGGCCTCCGAGCTGATGCGCGGCTACCACTGAGGACAGCATGCGGCTGCCGGCGCAGTCCTCCGCCCGGGACGGTGGTTTCGGGAGGCGATCCGGGGAATCCGTGACGGGCACGCGTCGGTGCCGCCACGATGGTGGGATGAGCGGACAGCGTGTGGGACCGGGCGGTTGGCCGGTGGTGGTGCGGGTTCCGGTGGAGCCGGTGGAGGCCGCGATGGAGGCCGACGCCCTCGACGCGGCGGCGCGCAACAGTGCTCTGGCGGTGCGGGGGCCGCTGTTCGGGGTGGCCGCGCAGGGCGTGGAGGATGACGGGCGCCGATGGCGGGTGGTCGTCGAAGTCGCCCACGGCTGCCCCCAGGAGGCCCGGGACGGGCTGAACTCCCTGCTGTGGTTCCGGGCGAAGGACGAGGCGAAGACCACGGAGGAGCGGCGTGCGCTGCTGGCGGCGGTCGCCCGGCTGGAGAGCGAGGTCGTCGACGAACTCACCGTGCTCGACACCCGATATCGCGTGGTGAGGGCGGAGGAGTACGCCGGCCTCGACGAGCACGGCGACATCGAAAAGCCACGGCCCACCGACCCCGAACCCCCCGCCCCCGACTGGAGTCCCGGCGCCGGTGCCCGCAGCCCGAGAATCGACGACGGCCTCGTCCTGGACCCTGACGCACCTCTGTCCCCGCTCCAGGCGGCGGAGCGACTGTCCTTGCGCCCCCTCGTCTACACCGGCAGCAGGTTCCCCGATCCTGTACTGCGGGACTCCGCGCGGGCGGTGGAGACCCACCCCGATGTCCTGCTCATGCCGACGGCGTTCGCGATCGTCGAGCGGTCGGGCAGCGGGCCCTGGACACCGGGCAGCGGCCTGCAAGCCACCGCCCACGACGCACGCCGGGTGCTGTCCTTCGCCCTGACCTGGATGGAACCGCGCACGCGCGGCCTGATCCCCTACGACGCCGCAAGAGACGTCGACGCAACCACCGTCGTCGCAGCGAACACCAGCCCCGCCGTGAAGGAACTCGCGCCGTTCGCCCGAGCCGGGGAGCGGCTGCGTGAAGGCCGGTGCAACGAGGTCGAGGTGAACGGCACCGTCTCCCGGATCGCCCGCACCCGCCGCCTCCTCCGCTGGGGCCCCGACGGACCGGAAGGCCCCCGCCCGTCCGACATCAACACCCACGCCCCCGAAGCCCTCCACCCGCGCCTCGACGAAGGCGGCACCGTCCACTTCGAAGAGCACGCGGAGGACGAAGCCACCTCGTGACGTACGAGCGGCTCTCACCGCGACCGGCCATGCGGCAGACCCCGGTGTGGACGCTGTCCGGCAGACGGCGGCCGCGCTCCCGGAGGTAGGACGGGGACCCCCTCGGGGCCCACCCGGTTCGGCAGGTCCGGGGCCCACTCGGTTCGGGGCCCACCCGGTTCGGCCGGTCCGGGGCCCACCCGGTCCGGCGGCGGCTCGGGCCTTGTTCGGCGAAGCCGCCCGCGGCCGGAATCGATCGGCCGTGGGCGGGGGCGGTCGCGCGGGGCGCTATGCTCGGCGCGCTTTGCCCGGCTTTCCCCAGGAGTTCTGTGCGGGTTTCACATGGTCCTGCGGTCCGAGCCTCCCGGTCTCCCGGGTCCCGTTTCCCGATCGCGTACGCGCCCGCTCCCGGCTGTTGAAGGGATCCCCATGGCCTCCGCCTCCGCCTCCTCATCCTCCGGCTCGCTCTCCGTCTCCCCCGCCACCGAGCGGGACTGGGCGCTCGTGCGTTCCTGGGCGGCCGAGGAGGGGTGGAACCCGGGGCTCTCGGACGCCGCGCCGTTCTTCGCGCAGGATCCCCGGGGGTTCTTCCTCGGCCGGGTCGACGGGGAGCCCGTATCCGCCATTTCGGTCGTCACCTACGACGACGCGTACGCGTTCCTGGGCTTCTATCTCGTACGCCCCGAACTCCGCGGCCTCGGTCACGGTCTGGCCACCTGGCGGGCCGCGCTCGCGCATGCCGGTGACCGGGCCGTCGGGCTCGACGGGGTGCCCGCGCAGCAGGACAACTACCGGCGTTCCGGCTTCGCGACGGCGTACCGCACGGCGCGTTACGTGGGTGAGGTCCCGGCCTCCGACGGCCCGGTGGCCGGTGTGGTGCCCGCCGGGTCGGTGGACCCGGCCGTCCTCGCCGCGTACGACAACGCCTGCCACCACGCCGACCGGCCGCGTTTCCTGGCCGCCTGGCTGACCACGCCCGGCCATCGTGCGCTGGTACGGATCGTCGACGGACGTCCGACCGGGTACGGGGTGGTCCGGCCGGCGCAGGACGAGGCGCGGGTGGGGCCGCTGTTCGCGGACACCCCGGCCGACGCGGCCGCCCTGCTCGACGCGCTCGCCGCCGAGGCGCGGGAGTTCGGCTCGGCGCGGATCGCGGTCGACATGCCGGAGTCGAATCCGGCGGCGGCGCGGCTGGCCGAGGAGCGGGGTCTGGAGCCGACGTTCGAGACGGCCCGGATGTACACGGGCCCGGTCCGCCCGGTGGCACGCGAGCGCGTGTACGGGGTGACGACGCTCGAACTCGGCTGAGGCCGCCCCCTCCGGGGCCTCGCCGCCGGCCGCCGACGGATCCCGACCCCAGACGGCTCCCGGCCGCCGTCCACTACCGGCCCCCGACGGCTCCCGGCCGCCATCGGCTCCCGACCCGCGACTGCTCGCGGCCCCCACGGCTCGCTGCCCTCGACGGCTCCCGGTCGCCCCGTCGTGGGGCCGCCCTCGGGCCCCCGCCAAGTGGTGTGTACCTTTCCCCTTGAGCAGGTACGTACCTGCTCGACCGAAACACGTCTGGTCCGGCAGGTCGGCCGGGCGTGATCCGGTCGCTCGGTGCGTGTGTGACGTGGTGCCGACTCCCGTGCCCGCACCCCCGGTCACACCCCCGGTCGCACCTCCCCTCACCGACCCCCCGCCGCCCCGTGAGGGGTGACAAGGGTTTTCCCCGTATCGGGTTCACCCCCCCGTTCCCTACTGTCCTCCGCACCGGCAGATATCATCCCCCGACCGCACCCTGACAGGTGCATGCGGAGGGTGGTGTCCGCCGGTGGCGGCCTTGACCCGGGCCGTCGCGCCGGTGGCGGCGCACGGGCCCCCCAGCCCAGGGAATGCCGGATCGCGACCCCACTTCGCCCCTGTGTCCCGCGCCGCCGCCACTGCTCCGCAGCTACGTCGTACTCGAAAGGGCCACACCTTGAACGGTTCCAGGCGGAGAGTCATATCCGTGGTCGCGAGCGCCGCGATCCTCGGTGCCGCTGCCACGACCGGGGCGATCGCCGCCGCCCCGGGCGCTGCCACCCCGAAGCCCGCACCGGCTTCGCAGACGATGCGGGCGCTCCCCAGCGCCCCGGTCGAGAAGGTCATCGTCACCTACAAGAGCCAGGCCGCCGAGGCCGGCTCGAACACCGCCGCGAAGAGCGACACGGCCGAGAAGGCCGCGAAGACGGGCGAGCAGCTCTCCTTCGAGCGTCGTCTCGCCGGCGGTGGCGCCCTGGTCGACCTGGGCGACAGCGCCAGCAAGCAGGACGTGACGGAGGTCATGGCCGCGTTCCGCGCCGACCCGTCCGTCGCCTCGGTCGAGCCCGACATCCGCGCCTACGCGATGGCGGTCACGCCGAACGACACCGACTACGCCAAGCAGTGGGACCTGTTCGAGCCCACCGGTGGCATGAACGTTCCTTCGGCCTGGGACAAGACGACCGGCTCCGGCGTCACCGTCGCCGTCATCGACACCGGCTACGCGGCCCACTCGGACCTGGCGACCAATGTCGTCTCCGGTTACGACTTCATCTCGACCTCCGCCGACGCCCGCGACGGCAACGGCCGTGACGCGGACGCGAAGGACGAGGGCGACTGGAACGCCACCGCCGGCGAGTGCGGTCTCGGCTCGACGGCGTCCAACTCCTCCTGGCACGGCACCCACGTGGCCGGCACCATCGGCGCCGTCACGAACAACACCAAGGGCATCGCGGGCATCGCGTACAACGCGAAGATCCAGCCCGTGCGGGTGCTCGGCAAGTGCGGCGGCTCGTCCGCCGACATCGCCGACGCCATCACGTGGGCCTCCGGCGGCACCGTGCCGGGCGTCCCGGCCAACGCCACCCCGGCGAAGGTCATCAACCTGAGCCTGGGCGGCGCGAGCGCGACCTGCCCGAGCGTCTACCAGACCGCGATCAACGGCGCCGTCTCGCGCGGTACCACCGTCGTCGTCGCCGCGGGCAACAGCAACGCCAACGCCTCCGGATTCACCCCCGCGAACTGCGCGAACGTCATCAACGTGGCGTCCACCAGCCGTGAGGGCAACCGGTCGTACTACTCCAACTTCGGCGCCATCGTGGACGTGGCCGCGCCCGGCGGCGAGACCCGTCGCTCGACCGACACGCCCGGCACCGTCACCACCCCCGAGAACGGCATCTACTCCACGCTGAACTCGGGCGCGACCACCCAGTCGGTCGAGAACTACAAGCCCTACCAGGGCACGTCGATGGCGGCGCCGCACATCGCCGGCCTCGCCGCCCTGCTGAAGTCGGCCAAGAGCACCCTCACCCCGGCCGAGATCGAGTCCGCGATCAAGGCCAACGCCCGCCCGCTGCCCGGCACCTGCACCGGCGGCTGCGGCACCGGCATCGCCGACTCCGCGAAGACCGTCGACGCCGTCACCACCACCCCGCCGGTCGGCACCGTCTTCACCAACGCGACCGATGTGACGATCTCGGACAACACCACCGTGTCGTCCTCGATCGCCGTCACCGGCCGCACCGGCAACGCCCCCGCCGCCCTCAAGGTCGGCGTGGACATCAAGCACACCTGGCGCGGGGACCTGGTCATCGACCTGATCGCCCCCGACGGCACGGTGCGCAACCTCAAGGCGTCCTCCTCGTCGGACAGCGCCGACAACGTCCTCACCACGTACACGGTCGACGCGTCGAGCGAGGTCGCCAACGGCACCTGGAAGCTTCAGGTCCGCGATGTGGCCACGGGTGACACCGGCTACATCAACTCGTGGAGCCTGACCTTCTAAGGCACCACCGCTCCACCACTGAACCACCCCCCACATCAGCATCATTGCTGGTCAGCGACGCGCTCGTGGTCTATACCACGGGCGCGTCCTGGCGTTTCGGCCGCCGTGCCGCCGGGGCGCGGTGTCCGTATGCCGGACACAAGGCCTGGACTCCCCCGGTGGGCTCCGTATTCTCTGCCCACGGGGCTCATGGGCCGAGGCCCGAGCGCGCCGGAGGTGATGGACAGTGACGACAGCTCCGTACCTCGCCCTGCGCCCCACGGGTCCGGGGGGACCCCCGGCGCCGGTGGGCCGCGAGGAACTCCTCGCGCGGCTCGAACGCGCCCTCCACACCCGGGGCCGTGCCCTGCTCACCGGACCCGCCGGTGTCGGCAAGACCGAGCTCGCGCTCGCCGAGGCGACCCGTGCCGAGGCGCGTGGCGAGACCGTGCTGTGGCTGGCGACCCTGCCGTCCGACCGCGAGATACCCGGGGCGTCGGCCGCCGCGCTCGTGGCCTCGGTGGCGGCGAGCGTGCACCTGCCGGAACCCGGCGGCGCCGGGCGCCGTGAGTCCCGGCCGGCCGACACGGCACCCGCCGGGCCCGAGGTCTCCGCGGTCTTCGACGAGCTGCCCGGACCCCAGCGCACCGCCGTCGCCATGCTCTGCCGCGAGGCACCGCTCGACGCGGGCGGCTGGGACCCGATCGCGCTCCGGCTCGGCATCGCCCAGATCCTCCGCACCCTGACCCGCCGGGGGCCCGTGCTCCTCGTCGTCGACGGCGTGCAGCACGTCGACGCGGACAGCGCGGACCTGCTCCGCTTCGCCCTCCACCTCGCGCCGCCCTCGCTGCGGGTGGTGGCCGTCGAGACACCGGAGCCGTACGGCGAGGCCGGCGAGCCCTACCGCGCGCCCCACCGCCCCGACGATCCGCACGCCGCCCACCTCTGGGTGCCGTCCGAGGCGGACGTGCTGCTCGTGCCGCCGCTGCACGCCGACGAGATCGCCGAACTCCTCATCCACCACCGGCTGCCCTCCCGGATGGCCGGCCGCATCCACCGCGCCAGCGGTGGCAATCCGCGGCTCGCGCTCGCCGTGGGCCGCTCGCTGGCCGACGCACGGACCCCCGTGCACCACGCGGAGGCGCTGACGCTCTCCGGGCGCGCCCGCGACCTCGCCCGCCAGCTGCTCGGCGCCGCACCCCTCGCCGTACGGGAGACGCTGCTGCTCGCGGCCCTCGCGCTGCGCCCCTCGTCGACGCTGGTACGGCGGGCGGGGCGGCCCAACGCGGAGGCGGACCTCGCGGCGGCCGAGCGGGCCGGACTCGTGTCGCTCGCCGAGGACGGATCGGTGACCTTCACCGCCGGGCTGCTGCCCTCCACCCTGGTGCACGACGCCTGTTGGGCCGAGCGGAGCGCCGGGCACGCGGCGCTCGCGGAAGTCGTGGACGACCCCGTCGAGGCGGTACGGCACCGGGCCCTCGCCACCGACAGCCCGGACGAGGACCTCGCGGCCGAGGTCGCGGCCGCCGCCGATCTGGCCCGGCGCCGCGGAAACAGCGCGCTCGCGGCCGAACTCGCCCTGCTGGCCGCCGAGTCGACGCCCGGACGGCACGGGACGCGGCGGATCGCGCGGCTCGTCGACGCCGCCGAGGAGGCCGCCCGCGCGGCCCGCGCCGACCTCGCCATGCGGGCCGCCACCGATCTGCTCGCCCGTGACGCGGTGCCCGCCGACCGGGTCAGGGCGCGGCTCGCCGTCCTCGACACCGCCGGGCAGGGCCTGACCGGGCTCGACGAGATGTACGTCCACGCCATGGAGGACTCGGAGGGCGACACCGCCCTGCGGGCCGCCGTACAGCTCCGGCTCGCCGTCAAATACGTGCTGGCGGACGGCGATCCGCAGCGCTCGCGGACGGCGGCCGTCGAATCGGCCGCGCTCGCCGCCTCCATGGGCGATCCGCGGACGGCGGCGCAGGCGCTGACCGTGCAGGCGCGCATGGAGCGGGCCCTCGGCGCACCGGACGCGGAAGCGGTGCTCGCGCAGGCCCGTGCCCTGGAGTTGGCCGAGCGGCCGCTGGGAATCCGTAACGCCGCCCAGATCCTGACGATCCGTCACGCGCTGTTCGACGATCGTCTGACGGACGCCCGCGACGAACTCAACGCGCTGCTTCCCCTGGTCCAGCGGCGCGGTTCGGTGGAGGACACCATCGAGCTGTTCTCCACGCTGGCCGCCGTCGAGTCCCGCAGGGGCGCCTGCGCGGCCGCCCTCGCGCACGCCGGGCAGTCCCTCGCGCTCACCCTGGAGGCAGGCCTCTCCCCCGGCCCCGCCTGGTACACACTGGCGCTCGCGGAGACGGCCGGCGGCAGTTTCGCGCGGGCGGCGAGCTACGCCCGGCGCAGCGTCCAGGCCTCGGAGGAGGAGGGGGACCGGGTGTTCCTCTCCCGGAGCCGGTACGCGCTGGGCCGGGTCCAGCTGATCAACGGGGACGTCGCCGCCGCCCTGGAGACCCTGCGGCGCGTCCAGGCCGACGAGCGTGCCCAGTCGACCGTGGACCCGTCGATGCTGCGCTGGCACGAGGAACTGGCCGAGGCGCTGCTCGCCCACGACGCGGGCGACGAGGCCCTGGCGCTCCTCGACGAGGTGCGGCCGGTGGCGGCCCGGCTCGGCCGGTCCACGGTCCTGCTCGGCTGCGACCGGGCGTACGCCCTGTGGCTCGCGGCGGAGGGGCGTACGGACGAGGCGGCTCAGCTGCTCACCCGCACGGCCGAGGCCTTCGGCCGGGCCGGGCTGCCGCTGGAGCGGGGGCGGGCGCTGATCGCCCTGGCCCGGGTGGAGCGCCGCAGACGGCGCCGGTCGGCGGCGCAGAGCGCGCTGCAGACGGCGGCCTCGGTGTTCGAGCGGGCCGGAGCGACGCCGTGGCTGGCCCTGGCGTGCGACTCCCCGGCGGGCGCGGTGGGTGAGAGCCCCGGCGGCGGTTCCGGGGGTGAGGAAGCACTGCCCGCGCTGTCCTCGCTGACGGAGGCCGAGCTTCGGCTCGCCCGTCTGGTGGGGCAGGGCGCCAGTAACCAGGAGGCGGCGGCGAAGCTGTATCTGAGCGTGAAGACGGTCGAGGCGCGGCTGACCCGGATCTACCAGAAGCTCGACGTCCGCTCGCGGGCGCAGCTGGCGACGGCGCTCAGACCGTGAACGGCCGTTGGTCCACGAACCGCGGGTCCGGGGTGCCGGTGAGGTAGAGGTTCGGGCTCTGGGTCGGGGGCAGTCTGCGCTGGATCGCCCGGTGGAAGTCGCGGTAGCCGCCGCGGAAGGCGCCGTCGTCCCACACCTGGAGCAGCGCCCCGGTGAAGGCGCCGTTGACGTCGCCGTCGGAGGCTTCCTGGTTGTCCTGGCAGGCCGAGACGAGGAGCGCGTCCGGGCCCGCTCCGTCCCCGGGGCCGGTCTCGGCGAGGGAGCGCCGGAGCTCGGTGTAGAAACCCCGGTCGCGCTCGTAGAGCTGCCGCTGCTGGGGCTCGGGCATGAAGCGGGCGGTGGCGGCCCCCGGTCCGCCAGGGATCTCGATGCTGCTGCCGCTGTGGCAGCAGTCGAAGAAGGAGACGATCCGTACGTCGTCGGCGAAGGCGCTGAAGGCGCGCTGGACCTCGTCGTCGAGGAACTGCCGGTCGTAGAGGACGAGGGTCTCGTCGAGCGCGTCCGGTTCGTGGTCGGAGCCGGCGCCCGTACCGGTCTCGGTGCCCGTGCCCGTGCCCGTGCCGGTGCCGGTCGAGCCGTCGTTCACGTCGGGCAGCTGGCCGCCGTGGCCCGAGTAGCTGAAGAGCAGGATGTCGCCGGGGCCGAGCCGGGCGGCCGCCTCGCCGAGCACGGCGGTGACGTTGGCGACGGTCCCTTCGGGGGTGAGCAGGACCGTGCTCTCGAATCCGGCGGCACGGGCGAGCCGCGCCATGTCGTGGGCGTCGTTCTCGCAGGCGATCAGGGTGCCTTCCCAGCCCTCGTAACGGGCGGGGTCGACGCTGTTGAGTCCGACGTGAAGGGCGAGTCCGGTGGCCATGGGGTGCCTCCTGACGGAAGAGGAGGAAGGCGGGAGGGCGGAGAGGTACCGGGGGCGTCTGATCGAGTGGCCTGCGGTCCGGCACCGAGCGCGGCCCTCTCCACGCGGTACCTACATCGTATGAACCCTTCCGATCCCCCGCCCCCTCCGGGGCCGGACGCCGCCCGCCGCGCGGCGCTCGCCGACCGCACCGGCTACGACGAGGCCTTCCTCGGTCCGGTCGTCCCGCTGCCGCTCCCGGTACGGCAGTCGGTCGGGACGGTGATCCTGCCCTACACCCACTTCACCGTGGTCTTCCGGCCCGACCGGCGGCTCGCGGCCTCGACGGCCGTGGGCATCGAGGGACGGGAGCTCCAGGAGGACGTACCCCGGGACGACGACTGGAAGTTCGACCCGCGGCTGCCCCGGGAGCAGCAGGCCGGCGACGACATCTACGAGAACAACAGCCTCGACCGCGGCCATCTGGTCCGCCGCCTCGACCCGGTCTGGGGACCCTCGGCCGTGGCCGTACGCGCCTCTGCGGACACGTTCCACTTCACGAACGCCGCTCCCCAGGCGGACGTCTTCAACCAGGGCAGGCAGGTCTGGCAGGGCCTGGAGAACTATCTGCTCGACCACGCCGCCGACTTCGACCGGAAGCTGACCGTCCTCACGGGCCCTGTGCTCCACGACTCCGACCCGCCGTACCGGGGGATCCAGGTGCCCATGCGCTTCTGGAAGGTGGCGGCGTTCCTCCAGGACGGGGCGCTCGCGGCGGCCGCGTACGTGCTCGACCAGAGCCCCGACCTGAGCCGGGACGCGGAGCGGGCGCTCGCGGGGGCGACGACCGGCGCGCCGCCTCCGCTCGGCCCGTTCCGTACGTACCAGGTGCCCGTCTCGGACGTCGCGGAGATCACGGAGCTGGAGTTCGGGCCGCTGCCCGATGTGGACGTGATGCCGGCGACGCGGGCACCCGAGGAGCGGTGGCGGCGCCTGGAGTCGTACGAGGACATCGTGCTGCATCCCTGAGCCGCACCTCGCGGGCACCACTGCCCCGCCACGCGCGCCCGTCCCGTCCCGTCCCCACAGCGATTGCGACCGTTCGGGGCCGGTGAAACGATGGGAGGGTCGGGCCGTCCGGCCCGATCACGTCCCGGCGCCGGAGCGACCGGCGCTGCGCCAAGAGCGCCGGGCAGGTGCGGAATGCCGCTCACCGAAACCGAGTGGGGACTCGTCGCCAGTTGGGTGCGGGACCACCTCCTCGACACCCCCGAACCACGCGAGAAGCTGCTGAGTTCCGGCCTCCCGGCCGATTTCGTCGACGACCTGCCGCTCACCCCGGAACCCGACCGGAACGCCCTTCTGGTGGTCGCGGCCGCCCGCCGGGACATCGCCCACCAGCGTCGGCTGCTCGCCGTCCTCACCGGTCTCGACACGCTGGGCGCCATCGACTCCCCGCACCTCTTCGAACAGGGCGCCGAGGCCCGGAACCTCCTCGTCCGGCTGCGGGAGGACGAGAGCCTGCGGCGCTCGCCGCGGGACCCCTTCCACAGCCATCTCCTGAAGCACGGGACGGCGGTCTTCCTGGACCGGTCCGAGCTCCGCGAGAAACTGCGGGGCTTCCTCGCGGACCCGGAGCAGACGGTGTTCATCGTCGACGGTCCCCCGGACAGCGGCCGCTCCTACACGTACGAGTTCATCCGACACATGGGCCAGCACGAGGACTTCCGTCCGATACGGGTCACCCTGTCCCGTACGTCGACGGCGGCGGGTCTGATGGAGCGGCTGTCGGCCTTCGTCGCGGGGCCGACGGCCGAGGGATTCCCGTTGAACCCCACACGGTTGAACGATCCACTGCCTTGTCTGGAGGACGCGGCGCACCGGATCGTCGCGCGTGCCACCGCGGCCGAGGGCCGCTTCTGGCTGGTCCTCGACGACTGCGACCGGCTCGACCCGCACTCGGACGTGTGGGACGCCATCGGCGTCCTGGCGCGGGCGATCTACGAGCACACCCCGGTGCGCGCCGACAACGTGCCCCGTCTGGTGCTGCTCGGGTACGCCACGACGATGCGCCAGCTCCCGTACGAGATCCGCAAGAACGAGTGCCGGGACACCACGCGTCTCGCCGACGAGGGCGATCTCCGCACCTTCTTCCGGGAGTTCTTCACCGACACCACCTCCCCGGGGCAGGAGGACACCGTCCGGGCGCTGACCGAGACGGCCGTGGCCGAGGTGCTGCGTGCCGTCGACTCCCCCTCGAACGGTGACAGTTACATGCGCAGGCTGTGTACGGCCGTGGAGGACGTCGTACGGCTCCACCGGGCGCTGCCGCCGACCGCGCCGGGTTCCGACGGGGTCGCCCGCCTCCTGCGCGACGCCCTGCGCGCGAGCCTCACCGCTCCCGCCGCCGCCCTGCTCGATCCACGCCGCTCCTACCGGGAAGCCGCCTGCCTGCTCCAGGAGTTCGACCCGGCGCTGCTCCGTCTGCCCGGCGAGGAGCGGTCCACCGGGCGGGCCGTCCTGGAGCTCGTCGACGACAGCACCGCGCTGCTCTCCCCCGGGGCGACGGTCTGGACGCTGAAGCCCGAGGTCCGCGAGGCGGCCCTCGCGGGCCTCGCGGGCCCCGGGGCCGCGCTGGACGTCCTGCGGACCAATATCGGCCTGCGGCCCGAGGGCCCCGGCCCGGAACGCACGGCCCTCGCCCTCCTCACCGGCACCGGAGCGGCCCTGCCGCCCGCGGACCTCCAGGCCCGGCCCCAACCGCAACCCCAGGCTCCGGCCCCACCCGACGCGCGGGCCCACCCCCAGCCCCACCTGGACGACGTCGAGGAGCTGTCCCACACGCTTCAGGCCGTGCTCTGGCTGAGCCGGGTGCCCGGCGTGACGGGGCTGCCCCCCGTCGACGAGGTCCAGCAGCGGCTCGAAACGGCCCGGCTGCTCCAGCCGATGCACCGGCTGATCCGGGGCACCTTCCACGGCCGCACCGCCGAACTGGACGCCCTGCACGCCTACATCGCGCTGCCCGAGGAGCCGGCGGAACCCCCGATACTCCTCCACGGCATCGGCGGCATCGGCAAGAGCACCCTGCTCGCCAAGTTCCTCGTCGACGCCCTGACCGCGTCGCCCACCGGATTCCCCTTCGCCTACATCGACTTCGCGCGTCCCACGCTCTCCGTCCACGAACCGGCCACCGTGATCGCGGAGATGGCCCGGCAGCTCGGGATCCAGCATCCCGCCCTGCACACCGAGTTCGAGGCACTCGCCGACGAGTGCGAGCGGACGGCGGCGGACCAGCGCGGGGAACGCAACGAGCTCGACGAACTCCATCAACTGGCCGGCATCCGGGCCACTCTCGCCCGCGACTACTCTGCCGACTTCCACACCCGCGCCAGCGCCCGGGAGCAGGACCTCGCGCGCCGGATCGCGTCCCTGGTCGCCGCGGCCGTCCGGCCGGCGTCCGGCGGGGCTCCGCCGCCGTTCGTCGTCGTTCTCGACTCCGCCGAGGAGGCCCAGTACCGGGGCTCCCCTCTCATCTCCCGGATGTGGGCCATCTGGACGGCGCTGCGGGCGGACTACTCCCGTCTCCGGTTCATCGTCTCCGGACGGGCTCCGTTCGACCATCCGGCCCGGGTCCTCACCCCGCGCACGATGGAGCTCAGCGAGCTCGACCACCAGGCCTCCGTGGACCTCCTCCTCTCCTCCGGGGTCGCCGACGAGGCGCTCGCCGAGGACCTCGCGGAGCGGATCGGCGGCCATCCGCTGAGCCTCAAGCTGGCGGCCCGCACGGCGGTCACCGTGGGCGGCGACTCCCCCTCGCTCGGCGGGCTGCTGCGCGGACTCCCCTCCCGGCGACGCTACTTCGACCGCCAGGTCGACCAGATGCTCATCCAGGGCACGCTGTACGACCGCATCCTCAAGCACATCGCGGAGGACGACGTCCGGGCCCTCGTCCAGGCGGGCCTCGCGCTCCGCTTCATCACCCCCGACCTCGTCCGGGAGGTCCTCGCGGGCCCGGCGGGGCTGGATGTGGAAAGCGCCGCGGAGGCCCGGCGGCTCTACGGGCTGCTCACCTCGCGCGTCGACCTGATGGAGTCGGCCGGACCCGACGCCATCCGGCACCGGGCCGATCTACGGGCCATCATGCTGCGTCTCTCGGACCGTGCGCGGACCGATCTGATGCGGGCCGTCGACCGCAGCGCCGTCGCGTACTACGCGGTCCGCGAGGGAGCCAGGAACCGCGCCGAGGAGATCTACCACCGCCTCCGGCTCGGCGAGAACCCCCGTACGGTGGAGGAGCGTTGGGATTCCGACGTCGCCACCTACCTGGGCGGTTCGACCCATCTGGAGATGCCGCCCCGCTCGGCCGCCTTCCTCCTCGGCCGGATCGGTGGCCACGTGCCCGACCAGATCATGACCGAGGCCGACCAGGAGGACTGGGAGCGGATCGCCACGCGCGAGGTCGAGGACCTGCTCACCCAGGGGTATGTGGAGGCCGCCGCGCAACGGCTCGCGGAGCGGCGCCCGTGGACGCCGTGCAGCCGGCTGCACGCGCTGCTCGCCGAGACCCTCGCCCGCTCCGGGCGGACGGCCGAGGCACGCGCGAGCGCCGAGCGGGACGTGGACCGGGCCGGGGAGGCCGGCTGCGCGGAGACCCAGCTCGAACTGCTCCAGCTGTCGGCGCGGCTCGCCCAGGACTCGGGCGACTTCGCGGACGCGGACCGGGACCTCCAGGAGGCCGAGGAGATCGCGGCGGGTCTGGGGCTGCGGTTCGAGTCCCTGGGCATCCTCGTCGCCCGGTCGCGACTCGCCGGCCTCTCGGACGTCGACGCCGCCCCGTCGCGGGAGCGGCTCGCCCGGACGCTGCGCGGGATGCCCGACGCCGACCTGGCCCGGCAGCCGTCCCTGGCCCGTACGGCGGCGGCCACGGCCTGCCCGGAGGATCCCCGGATCCTGGAGCACACCCTGCGGCTGGTGGGGCTTCCGGCGGACGAGGAGACGGTGGTGACCGAGCTCGCCCGCTGGATCGACACCACTCTCACCGACGAGCCCGGACTCCGCCGACCGCTGACCCGCATCCTGGAGACGGCGGCCGGAACACTCGCCGCGTTCCCGGGTGACACGCCGCCACGCCTGGACCGCGAGCGGATCGAGTGGGACCTGCGGGAGGCGCGGCGGCGCGGCACCCTGGACAGTGTCGCCCGGGAGGCGCTCACGCTCCGGGACGGCAGCGGGACCCTGTTGCTCGGGGTCGCCTCCGCGATGAACGCGGGTCCACTGCCGCACGAAGCGGCGTCACCGGACGCGGCCGGAGGCGTACCGGGCGGCGGGTCCGCGGGCGACCGTGCCCCTGCCGGCAGAGCGTCTGCGCCCTGGGCGGGCCCCCGTTCCCGTCCCCGTCACAGCGGTACGGGTCTGTGGACGCGACCACCGCCGAACGCCGCCGGGGCCGCGCTCCGCAAGGAGCCGTTCCTGCCCCAGGAGGAACTCGTCCGGGTCCGCAACGCCGCCATGGAGGCGGGGCTCGCCGACCGGTCCCTCCGCCCGTTCCTGCTCAAGGGCATCCCCGGCAACTTCACGGCCACGCTCGAACCGCTGACCGACCCCCGCGAACAGATCCACGCCGACCTGAACGCGATGAACCAGGTCGAGCGGCTGATCGACGGACTGGTGCCGCTGGAGATCTGGCTGCACAACGCGATCGAGGAGACCCGTGAACCGGGCCCCCGCGCCGTCCTGCAGAGTGCCCTCGACTCCGTCGCCCGCGCGATCACGGGCGAGGCGGAGCTGCCGGCGGAGATGATGCCCGGGGAGATGAAGGAGGAGATCGTCTTCCAGGACGACACCGTGCCGTACGGGTTCCTGCACGGCGGCATCCGGGCCGGTGCCTCCGTCGCGCTCCTCCGCATTCCCCCGTACGAGTCGGGCGCGCCGCTGCTGCCGTCCTATCCGCACGGCGGCACGGGCTGGATGATCGCCCCCGACCTGCTGATCACCAACCACCATGTGGTGATGGCCCGTTCCGCCGAGCACCCGGGCGTCCGTCCGTACGTGAGCGACGAGGACCTGCGCCTCCAGGCGCTCATGTCCCGTTCCCGCTTCGACTTCGTCGAGGAGGCGGCGGTCGCCCCGGAGGCGACGGCCGGTGAACTCGCCGCCTGGGACGCGGGACTGGACTACGCCATCGTCCGGCTCGCCCCCGACCAGGAGCGCCGCCCCACGCTCCGGGTCGCCACCCGGCCGCTGCTCGTCGGCGAGCGGCAGCGCGTCCCGGTCAACATCATCCAGCATCCGGGCGGGCTGCCGAAGCGGGTCGCGCTGCGCAACAACCTGGTCTACCGGGCCGACGAGCACGACATCCTGTACTTCACCGACACCCGAGGCGGCTCCTCCGGCTCCCCGGTCTGCCTGGACGACTGGACGGTGGTGGGGCTGCACCGGGGGACGCGGAAAGTGGACGAGGTCGAGTTCCAGGGCGCCAGGACACGGTTCGTGAACGTCGGCACGCAGATGAGCGGCATCCTCGCCCATCTCAGGGAGTTCACCCCGGAGTTGTACCAGGAGATCATGGCGGCCCAGTCGGGCCGGCCGACGCCGACACGCGCGGCGAACGGGCCGAGCGGAGCCAGCGAAGCGAACGGGAACGGGAAGCCGAGGTGAGTGAACCATGCCGAACGGATCACAGGGCGGGTCGCCGGTCGCGACCGCCACCGAGCGGATCTTCGGTGATCTGCGGGAGGTCGCCGCGCGGGTGCGCGGCCAACTGGAGGCGGAGATCGCGGAGTCCACGTTCGAGCTTCCCGCCGACGTGGCACCGGCGGCCGAGATCTCCCGCTTCGCCCGCGAGGAGCGGGCGCGCGTCCTGGAGGCCGGGGTCAGCGGACTCGAGAAGCTGGCCGCACACCGGGAGGACGAGCTCGACGGCGACGAGTCCTTCGGTGTGGAGGCGATCGTGCTCCTGGAGGGACGTCCGGCGATCCTGGTGCAGCGCCAGGACTTCGCCCCGCAGCACGACGAGTGGGCGATTCTCGACGGCCACCGGCCCGCGATCCGTGAGTCCCTGGCCCGGGTCGGCCGGGTGGAGGTCACCGGCCATCCGCGGCTGGACTGGATCGGCACGGCGTTCCTCGTCGGCCCGCGCGCGGTCATGACGAACCGTCATGTGGCGGTGGAGTTCAGCCGGTCGGCGGACGGCGACGGCCGGTGGGTCTTCGAGTACGGGATGTCGGCGCGGGTCGACCCGGCGGAGGAACTACCGCTCGCGGGTGAGCCGCCCGGGGCCGCGGCGGCGTACGAGATCACGGAGATCATCGGCATCCACCCGGACGTCGACATGGCGCTGCTGCGGATCGAACCGTCGGCGGACGGCGGCCTGCCCACCCCGCTCGCGGTCGCCGCGGACGCCCCGGCGAGCCTCCCGGGCCGACAGGTGTACGTGGTCGGCTACCCGGCCTGGGACGGCCGGCGCAACGAGCCGGAGTCGATGCGCCGGATCTTCATGGACGTCTACAACGTGAAGCGGCTCCAGCCGGGTGCGGCCACCGAGTTCACCCCGGGCGGGCTGGTCCTGAAGCACGACTGCTCGACCCTCGGCGGCAACAGCGGCTCCCCGGTCTTCGACCTCACCGACCACCGCGTCCTCGGCCTCCACTTCGGCGGCCGCTACGGCACGGGCAACTTCGCCGTCCCGCTGTGGGAGCTGGTGGACGACCCGCTGCTGACCGCGGCGGAGGTCAACTGGGTCTAGGAGTCGAGTCCGGTGAAGGGGACGGCGACGGCGAACACGCCCCGGACGGCGGTTCCGTCGGCGAGCCGCCACTCGGCGGTGACCCCGCCGTCGACGTCCGGGGCCACGTCCGTGCCGGCGTCGAGGACACGCCGTACCCGCAGGGTCAGCGGGGCGGGCGCGTCGGGGGTCCGTACCACCACGTCCGTGTGGTCGGGGCCGTCCGTGACCCGTACGAGCTCCGCGTCCGCCGCACCCGCGGTGTCCTCCACCGCCACCGGCGAGACGGCGACGGTGAGGTCCGGAACGTCGGACTGGGACTGGGCCTGCGCCTGGGCGCGGCCGGTGAGGAGCGCGTACAACTGGGCGACGAGCACCGGGTCGTGGGCGCCGTCGTAGATCCAGCGCGTGCCGAGGACCCCGTGCTCGGACGTGCCGACGAGGGCGTGCTCGGCGCCCTCCAGCGGCCCCCCGCGATACGTCAGGGGGACGAGGTACGTGGTGGCCCCGTCACCCTCGCCGTCGGTCACCGCCATGAACTCGATGCCGACCTCGCCCGCCGGGTCGTCGAGCCGGAACCCGCCGACCCGCGCCGGTCGCACCTCCCCGCCCGTGTGCCACTCCCGGGTGGGGAGCCACTCGGTGAGCAGTTCCAGCTTGGTGGGCTCCATGGTGGTCCTGTGGATGACGGCCATCGTGCGGGTCTCCCTCTCGTCGCGGGTCCGGCCCACGTCCTCCGCGGTCCGGGCATCGGCAACGTAACAGACCGCTCCGCGGAGTCACCGTGCGAGGCGGGACGCCCCGGCCTAGCCTGGAGGTGGAGTGTTGTCCCCGGCCGGCAGGAGGCCCGCCGTGAGGTGCTCACGCACATGCCGCAGGCGACTCTGCGCGGGAATCGCGGCCTTCGGAATCCTCGTCGCCCCGTTGGGAGCGGGCGCCGCCCTCGCCGCCGAGCCACCCGCCCCCGGCTCCTACGCGGCGGTCGGCCAAGGCCGACCCGCCGTGCCCGGACCGTACTTGGCTGCCGCACCAGCGGTTCAGGGTGACTTCCCCGAACTCACCCCGGCCGTCGCCGAGCGCCTGGACAAGGCGATCCAGGACGTCATGAAGGAGGCCGGCGTCCCGGGTGTCACGGTCGGCCTCTCGGCGCCCGGCAAGGGCACGTACATCCGCTCCTTCGGCGTCGCCGACAAGGACACCGGGCAGTCGATGCGGCCCAACCTGTTCATGCGGATCGGCAGCGAGACCAAGACGTTCACGGTGACCGCGCTCCTCGAACTCGTCGACCAGGGCAAGGTGAGCATCGACGACCCGATCTCCCGGTACGTCGACGGCGTACCGAACGGCGACAGGATCACCCTGCGCAACCTCGCGTCCATGCGCAGCGGGCTCTTCAACTACTCGGCGGACGAGGACTTCTACAAGGCGCTCACCCAGAACCCCGATCGCCCCTTCACCCCGCGGGAGTTGCTCGACTTCGCGTTCAAGCATCCGGTCCAGTTCCAGCCCGGGGCCGAGTTCGACTACTGCAACACCAACCTGATCCTGCTCGGGCTCGTCGTGGAGAAGGTCAGCGGCACGCCGCTGCACGAGTTCATCCAGAAGAACGTCCTGGACCCGGCGGGCCTGGACCACACCGTCTTCCCCACCGACGCCACGATCCCGAACCCGCACGCCCACGGCTACACCGTCCAGACCGCGTCGGGCCAGGTCGAGGACGCCACCGACTGGAACCCCTCCTGGGCCTGGGCGGCCGGCGCGATGATCTCGAACCTCCAGGACCTGCGCACCTGGGCGGGGGTGGTCGCCACCGGCACGCTGCTCACGCCGAAGACCCAGGCCGAGCGCCTCAAGGTCTATCCGACGGACATCCCCGGCGCCGGTTACGGGCTCGGCATCTTCAACATCCAGGGCTGGATCGGCCACAACGGCTCCCTGCCCGGGTACGAGTCGCTGACGATCTACCTGCCGGAGCCGCGGGCCACCCTGGTCGTCCTCCTCAACACGGACACGCTGCACGACGACAACGAACCCAGCACTCTCTTCGGGCAGGCCATCACCCGCATCGTGACCCCGGACCACGTCTTCGACATCCCGGTCACGGCGGCGGCCCCGAGCAGCCCGAGCCCCAGCAAGAACTGACCCCCGGCACGTCATCGTGCCGCCGCACCACGGGAGCAGGAATGACCGGTGGACCCGAGCCCATCAGCGCCGTCGCCCGCGAGGCACTGGAGCGGGAGCTCGACGATCTCCGCACCGAACGCGAGTCCGTCGCCGTCACCCTCCGGGGCGGAGGCGGCGACCAGACGGGCGACCGGGCCGACGAGGCCGACGAGCTGGAGCGCGCCACGGAACTCGACCGGCTCGACCGACGTATCGACGACATCGAGGGGCGGCTGCGCGAGGCGGACGCCGCGGGCGCGCCGCGTACCGACGCGATCGGCGTGGGCAGCACCGTGACCGTGCGGTTCGAGGACGGGGCGGAGATGACCGTCCAGATCGGCGAGGTCGCCGCCGTGCTCGACCGGACGATGGTCACCTCCGACAGTCCCCTCGGCGGCGCGCTGCTCGGTCACCGCGCGGGCGATACCGTCACGTACGTGACACCCGAAGGGCCGACGACGGCGGTCGTGCTGTCCCTGGGCGACTAGCCGGCATGCGGGACACGGCGCCCCGGACGGTGACCGCCCTGCCACGCGGGACGCGTCCCGAGGTGGCGCAGCGCCGACGCGGCCGCTCCGGCGCCGCACATGCCGTGGGCGCCGGGGCCGGGCGGGGTGGCGGCCGAGCAGAGGAACACGCCGGGCAGCCCCGTGGTGTACGGGTCGAGCGCGGGGCGGGCGCCCAGGAGGAGTTGGGGGACGGTCTTGGCTCCGGTGAGGATGTCGCCGCCGACGAAGTTGGGGTTGGCGGCCGCGAAGTCGGCGGGGCGGGTGACGTGTCGGCCCACGATGCGTTCACGGACACCGGGCGCGAAGCGTTCGAGCTGCCGGAGGATCGACTCCGTGGCGTCGCCCTCGTAGCCGTACGGGACATGGGCGTACGTCCAGACGGGGTGGACGTCGCCGACGGACCGGGCGGGGTCGGCGAGGTACTGCTGCCCGACGAGCACGAAGGGCCGCTCCGGCATCCGACCCTCCGTCACCTCCTTCTCGGTGAACGCCACTTCGGCGAGACGGCCGCCGAGGTGCACGGTGCCGGCGCGCCGCGCGCGTTCGTCCCTCCAGGGCACCCCGCCCTCGACGGCCAGGTCGACCTTGAAGGCGCCGGGGCCGCGGCGGAAGCGTCGGTACGCGGCTGACACCCGGGCCGGCAGCCGGTCGCCGTAGAGGCGCGCGACCTGGCCCGGGTCGAGGTCGAGAAGGGTCACGTCGGCGGGCGGGAGCTGCCGGCGGTCGGTGATCCGTACGCCGGTGTGGATCGCGCCGCCGTGCTCGGCGAGTACGGCGGCCATGGCGCGCGCGATGGACTGCGAGCCGCCTTCGGCGACGGCCCATCCGGCGGCGTGACCGGCGGTGAGGATGCCGAGCCCGATGGCCGAGCTGAACGGATCGCCGAGCGGGCGGAAGGAGTGCGCCGCGACGCCGGCCCACAGTGCCCGCGCCTGCGGCGTGCGGAAGAGCCGGGCGAGGGCCGAGGCGGGCAGGACGGTCGGCAGACCGAAACGGGCGAGCTTCAGGGGATGCGCCGGGATCCGGAGCAGCGGGCCCATGACGTCGTCGGCCAGCGCGTCCCACCGCCGTACGGAGGGCTCCACCAGGGCGCGGTAGCGGGCGCCGTCGACGCCGAGCCCGGCGGCGGTCTCCGCCACGGACCGGAGCAGGACACCGGCTGTGCCGTCGTCGAGGGGGTGGACGCAGTCGATCTCGGGCTGCCGCCAGCGCAGCCCGTGGCGCTCAAGCCCGAGCGAGCGGAGGGCGGGGGAGGTGACGGCCATCGGGTGGATGGCGGAGCAGTGGTCGTGCAGCAGTCCGGGCAGGATCGCCTCGAGACTGCGGGTGCCGCCGCCGATCTCCTCGGCGGCCTCCAGGACGGTGACCTCCAGGCCTTCGCGCGCGAGCAGGGCGGCGGCGGCGAGCCCGTTGGGCCCGGCTCCGACGACGACGGCCGTGGTCATGAGGCGGTCTCCAGGGGGCGGAGTCGACGTGGTCTCCAGGGGACGACGTCCGGCGGCGTCTCCTTGGGGGGCTGCCTCAGCCGGTGACGATGCCCGTGACGAGGTTGATGGTGGTGGCCAGGATACTCGCGCCGAAGACGTACGACAGCAGGCAGTGACGGAGCGCGATCGCGCGGATCGTCGTGCTGGAGACGTTGGTGTCGGAGACCTGGTAGGTCATCCCGAGGTTGTAGCTGAAGTAGAGGAAGTCGCTGTAGCGGGGCGGCTCCCGGGAGTTGAAGTCGATCCCGCCGCCGGGTCCCAGGTAGTAGATGTACGCGTACCGGGTGGCGTACATCAGGTGCAGCGCCGCCCAGGCCATGAACACCCCGGCGAGCGCGGTCGCCGCGGCGGCGTGACTCAGGTCCGACCTGCCGACCAGGAGCAGGACGACGATGCCGACGAGTCCGCCCACCGCCGTCCCGACGACGGCCAGTTCCTCGACGACGGGCCGGAACTCCTCGCGGCGTACGTTGCGGCGGGTGGTGGTGGCGTCCATCGGCCACAGCGTGATCCACCCGGTGACGACGAAGATCGTCTCTCCGACGGCGATCGCGGAGAGCACGCCCAGCGGCGCGTGGGTGGAGGCACCGACGACGGCGCCGACCGCCGCCGCGACCAGCGCCGAGACGACGAGCCGGGGCACGGCGGAGAGCAGCAGGGGACTCTTCATGGCGCTCAGGCCCCCGGTGCCTCCAGGACGACCACGGCCTCGTCCGTGTACGTACGGAAGGTCAGCGTCTCCTGGAAGTACAACTGCACGCTGTACGCGTCGTGGCCCGTGTAACCGATCGCCAGGTCCTGGCCGAGGATCAGCTCGAAGTCGCCGCCCCGGGTGGACAGGACGAAGCCGCCGCTGAGGGCCGGCGCCCAGATGGGCGAGCCGTCGAGCATCCGGCCGAGGTGCGCCGCGATCGGATAGCCGTGGTCGGAGGTCTCGCTGACCGCCCGGTACTCGTCGGCGCCGAGGAGCAGCGCGTAGGGGCCGTCGACGCCGGCGAGGCGCAGGGCGGTCAGGGCGCGGCTGACGGCGTCGGGGTAGTCACGCGGCTCGGCGGGCAGCTGGACGACCGGGTTGGAGGACCTGGCCCGCAGTCCGTCGACGCCGGCCGCCCCGTACCCGTCGAAGATCGTCCGGTCCTCGACGAACGCCATGGCCCGCGCCGCGTCCTTGACGGGCTGCCAGTCGGAGTCCTTCGAGCCGCGCTCGACGTCGTCGACGGCGCCCCGGTCGACGGTGAAGGGCACCCTGAGTTCGAACAGCGGCTTCGCCTCGCGCAGGCGGGCGGTGACGCCGGGGGCGGGCGAGCCCATGTCGCTGAGGTGTCCCGTACCGACGGCCGCGAGGTCCGGGCCTCCGGGGTCGGGGACGTCGACGACGCGGCGGCCGGCGACGTTGCGGCGGAAGGTGCGGCGGGCCTCCTCCTCGATCTCGGCCCAGGCCGCCGGGGTGATCGGGGCGAGCTCGCGGTGCAGGTTGCTGGTGTCGAGGCCGAGGTACGGGGCGCTGGTGGGGCCCGGGGTCGTGGCGTCGGGGGTCGTGGCGTCGGGAGTGGTCATGGGGAGTCAGGCTCCTTTCAGGCTGCCGATGCCCAGGGAGTCTCCCTGGCGGACGGCGGCGTCCGGCGGCGCGGCGGGCAGGTCGTCGAGGAGGTCGGCGCTCGGCACGAAGAAGAGGCCGCCGGTCACGGCACGGGAGAAGTCGAGGATGCGGTCCGTGTTGCCCGGGGGATCTCCGAGGAACATGTTGCGCAGCATGAGTTCGGTGACGGCGGGGGTGCGCGCGTAGCCGATGAAGTACGTGCCGATCTCGCCGGCGCCGGCTCGGCCGAAGGGCATGTTCGCGCGGAAGATCTGCTGGGAGACGCCGTCCTCGTCGACGATGGTGTTCAGCGCGACGTGCGAGTTCGACGGTTTGACGTCGTCGGGCATCTCCACGTTGGACGCCTTGCCGCGTCCGATGATCTGCTCCTGCTGTTCGACGGTGAGCGCGTCCCAGGCCGGCATCTCGTGCAGGTACTTCTGCACCATGACGTAGCTGCCGCCGCGGAAGTCGGGATCCTCGTCGCCGATGTGGACGGCCGCGGCCGCCACCTGGCCGCCCGGGTTCTCGCTGCCGTCGACGAAGCCGAGGAGGTCGCGCTCGTCGAAGTACGCGAAACCGTGGACCTCGTCGACGACGGTCACGGCGGTGCCCAGGCTCTCGACGATCAGCCGGGCCAGTTCGAAGCAGAGGTCCATACGCCGGGCACGTACATGGAACAGCAGGTCACCGGGGGTGGCCGGGGCCCGGTGACGGGGGCCCCTGAGGGCTGGGAAGGGGTGGAGCTCCCGGGGACGCGGACCGCCGACGAGCCGGTCCCAGCCCTCGGATCCGATCCCGGCGACGCAGGTGAGGCCGGAGTCGGGGGAACGGAACGCGACCGACCGGGTCAGCCCCGACAGGTCCTGGAGCGCGTCCCGCGCCGTGGCCTCGCCGCCGGGGTTGACGGTGGCCACGAGGAACACGGCCGCCCGGGAGGGCGGGACGACGACGGGTTGTACGACGACCATGGGACTCCCGCCGAGAGGCAATGACGTTCAGAGGCAATGACGTACAGAGGCAACGCGGTACAGCGGCAATGAGGTACAGCGGCGATGACGCACAAAAAGTGACGAAAAGGACAGCGCCAGCGTAGGCGCGCATGATCCGGTACGCAGCCCGTACGGCCGTCCGGAGCCGAGTGGCACCCGCTGACCGGCGGGCCTAGCCTGCCCGGAGGGGTGACTTCCTGTTCCTTCATGCCCCGGATATCCGCAGGTGAAAGGGTGAGCAGCCGTGAGCACCGACCAGGACGCGCAGGAATCCCCGACGCCCGGCGTCTCGGAACCCGTGGAGCACCGCGTGGGGCCCACTCCCGAGGGCGACCCGGAGTTCCACCCGTACCACCACCCCGCGGCGGGCTGGGGCGCCGCCAGGAGCGTGACCGGGTTCCTCGTCCGCGAGCGGGCCCTCGTCGACGGCCCGCGCGCGATCATGCGGATGAACCACGAGAACACCGGTTTCGACTGCCCCGGCTGCGCGTGGCCCGACGACACCAAGGGCCTGCACCTGGACATCTGCGAGAACGGCATCAAGCACGTCACCTGGGAGATGACCCGTAAGCGCGTCGGGCGCGCGTTCTTCGCCGCGCACTCGGTGTCCGAGCTCGCCGAGTGGAGCGACTACGACCTGGAGAACGAGGGCCGGCTGACCGAGCCGATGGTCTACGACCCGGAGTCGGACCACTACGTGCCGATCACCTGGAAGGACGCGTTCGAGGTGGTCGGCCGTGCCCTGCGCGGCCTCGACAACCCCCACCAGGCGTCCTTCTACACATCGGGACGGCTCGGCAACGAGGCGACCTTCCTCTACCAGCTGATGGCCCGCGAGCTCGGCACCAACAACCTGCCCGACTGCTCCAACATGTGTCACGAGGCGAGCGGCCGCGCCCTCCAGGCCTCCCTGGGCACGGGCAAGGGCACCGTCGACCTCAAGGACTGGGAGACCGCCGACGCGCTGTTCATCTTCGGGGTGAACGCCGCCTCGAACGCGCCCCGGATGCTGACCGCGCTCGCCGAGGCCCACCACCGCGGCGCGCGGATCGTGCACGTCAACCCGCTGGTCGAGGCCGCCGCCACCCGGACGATCGTGCCGCACGACTTCACGGACATGGCCCTCCTCAGGACGACGAAGACCAGCACCCTGAACCTCCAGCCCCGCATCGGCGGCGACATGGCGCTGGTCCGCGGGATGGCCAAGGCGATCCTCGAGCAGTCCGCGACCGACGCCAAGGCCCTCGACCACGAGTTCATCGACCGCCACACCAGCGGCTTCGACGAGTACCGCGCGCGGTGCGAGGCCACACCGTGGGAGGAGATCGAGCGGCAGTCCGGACTGAGCCGCGCCGATGTCCTCAAGGCCGCGCGCGTGTACGGCGAGGCCGACCGCTCCATCGTCAGCTGGTGTCTGGGCCTCACCCAGCACGAGCACGGCGTCGACACCGTCCGGGAGATCGTCAACCTGTTGCTGCTCCGCGGCAACCTGGGGCGCGAGGGCGCCGGCCCCTCCCCCGTACGCGGACACAGCAACGTCCAGGGCAACCGCACCTGCGGCATCGACCACCGCCCCGGCGACGCCTTCCTCGACCGTCTCGCCGAGGCCTGCGGGATCGAACCGCCGCGCGAGCACGGCCTGGACACCGTCCGTACCATCGAGGCGATGCGGCGCGGCGAGATCAAGGTCTTCGTCGGCATGGGCGGCAACTTCGCGCTCGCCGCTCCCGACACCCCGCTCACCTACGCGGCGCTGCGCACCTGCGACCTCACCGTCCAGGTGAGCACCAAGCTGAACCGCAGCCATATCGTCCACGGCAAGCAGGCCCTGATCCTGCCGTGCCTCGGCCGCACCGAGAAGGACCATCAGCGCAAGGGCATCCAGAGCACCTCCGTCGAGGACTCGATGAGCATGGTCCATCTGTCGATCGGCATGAAGCGCCCGGCCTCCCCGCACCTGCTGTCCGAACCGGCGATCGTCGCCGGCATGGCGCGGGCCGCGCTGCCCGACAGCGCGACGCCCTGGGAGTGGTACGTCGAGGACTACGACCGCATCCGGGACACCATGGCCAAGGCCCTGGACGGCTTCGAGGACTTCAATCGGCGGGTGCGTCTCCCGCTCGGCTTCCGCATCAAGCAGCCGGCCCGCGAGCTGGTCTTCCTCACCCCGTCGGGGCGCGCCGAGTTCTCCAGCGCCCCGCTGCCCGACGTCGTGCCGGAGCCGGGCACGCTGGCCCTGGGCACGATGCGGTCCCACGACCAGTGGAACACGACCATCTACTCCGACAACGACCGCTACCGCGGCATCAAGAACCTGCGCACGCTGGTCCTCATGAACCGGGCCGACATGCGGGAGCGCGGGATCGCCGACATGGGACCCGTCGACATCACCAGCACCGCGAAGGACGGCAGCAAGCGGTCCGTGAGCGGCTACCTCGCGGTTCCGTACGACATCCCCCGGGGCTGCGCGGCCGGCTACATGCCCGAGATGAACGTGCTGTGCGCGCTGGTCGACTACAGCACGCAGAGCGACCAGCCGATCATGAAGCACGTCAAGGTGACGATCGCGCCCACCGGTTGACCTCCCTCATCGCCCTCGTGCGAGCCGCTCGGGCGGCCCCCGGGAGTCGTTCGTCCGCCTCGAAGGGTCGCCCGGGGCGATGCCGTCGCCGGCCCCGTGACAGAGTCGTGGACAGCCCCCGAACAGGCACGCCCGGACGACAGGACGACCGGACGACCACGACCGGACGGCAGGGCCGCACATCGAGCACCGTCGGAGCGGCGCTCCGAGGAGAGGAACGAACCATGGGACGAGTGACCGTACGGCGGCGCGTCCTGCGCGTGCGCGAGGGGGACTCCTCCTACCGCCCCGACACCCTGGCCGCCGAGGAGCCGATGGAGATCAGGGTCGGCGGACGCCCGCTGACGGTGACCATGCGGACCCCGGGCGACGACTTCGACCTCGCGGTCGGTTTCCTGGTGAGCGAGGGCGTGGTGCACTCCGCCGAGGACGTGGCCGGTATCCGCTACTGCGCGGGGGCCACGGCGGACGGCGGCAACACGTACAACGTGGTCGACGTCGGTCTGGCGCCCGGCGTCGCCGCCCCCGACGCGTCCCTGGAGCGCAACTTCTACACGACCTCCTCGTGCGGTCTGTGCGGCAAGGCCAGCCTGGACGCGGTCCGCACGACGGCCGCCTGGTCGGTCGCCGAGGATCCGCTGCGGATCGGGACGGACGTCCTGGCGGCCCTGCCGGACCGGCTGCGGGCGGCCCAGCGGGTCTTCGACACCACGGGCGGGCTGCACGCCGCCGGGCTCTTCACCGCCGAGGGCGAGCTGGTGTGCCTGCGGGAGGACGTCGGCCGGCACAACGCCGTCGACAAGGTCGTCGGCCACGCGCTGCGCGAGGGACTCCTGCCGCTGCGCGAGTCGGTCCTGATGGTGAGCGGCCGCGCTTCGTTCGAGCTGGTGCAGAAGGCGGTGATGGCCGGGATCCCGCTGCTCGCGGCGGTCTCGGCGCCGTCCTCGCTCGCGGTGGACCTCGCGGCGGAGAGCGGGCTGACCCTGGTCGGCTTCCTGCGCGGATCCTCGATGAACGTGTACACGGGCGACGAACGGCTGAGCTCCGAGCCCATGGCCTGACGCGTACGGGCCGGGAGCCGCCGGGCCGTCAGGACACACCTCCCAGGAGGAGCAGGCTAGTCCTTCTTCTGGATGGTGCAGTGGAGGGAGTCGTCGATGACGTCGGCGACGATCGTGTCCCCCGGGTCCGCCTCCCCGCCGAGCAGCAGGGAGGCGATGCGGTTGTCGAGCTCCGTCTGGATCGTGCGGCGCAGCGGGCGGGCGCCGAACTCCGGCTGGTAGCCGTGGGCCACGAGCAGTTTCTTCGCCGCCTCGGTGACTTCGAGGGTCATGCCCTGGGCATGCACCCGGTGCTTGCTGCGGTCCAGGAGGTGGTCGACGATCTCCGACAGGTCCTTCTCGGTGAGGCTGTGGAAGACGATGATGTCGTCGATGCGGTTGAGGAACTCGGGCAGGAATCGGCCCCGCAGGTCCTCCATCAGTTCGCCCTTGAGTTCGGCCGCGTCGCCCTCGTGGGCGAGGATCCGGTGGGCGCCGATGTTGGACGTCATGATGACGACGCAGTGCCGGAAGTCGACCGTGCGGCCCTGTCCGTCGGTGAGCCGCCCGTCGTCGAGGATCTGGAGCAGGGTGTTGAAGACGTCGGGGTGCGCCTTCTCCACCTCGTCGAAGAGGACCACGCTGTACGGGTTGCGGCGCACCTTCTCGGTGAGCTGGCCGGCCTCCTCGTAACCGACGTATCCGGGCGGGGCTCCGACGAGCCGGGCGACGGTGTGCTTCTCCTGGAACTCGCTCATGTCGAACCGGATCATGCGGTTCTCCGCGCCGAAGAGCAGTTCGGCGAGGGTCTTGGCGAGTTCGGTCTTGCCGACGCCCGTGGGGCCGAGGAAGAGGAACGAGCCGACGGGGCGGTTCGGGTCGCCCATGCCGGCGCGGTTGCGGCGTACGGCCTCGGAGACCGCGGTGACCGCTTCGTCCTGGCCGACGATCCGGGCGTGCATCTCCTCCTCCAGCCTGAGGAGTTTCTCCTTCTCGCCGGCGGTGAGCTGGGAGACGGGGATGCCGGTGCGGCGCGAGACGATGTCGGCGATGTCGGCGGCGGTGACCGAGACGACGCCCTCGCGGCGCTCCTCGATGCCCGCGAGTTCGCCCTCCGCCTCGGCGATCTGCCGCTTCAGGTCCGAGGCCTGCTCGAACTGCTCGGCGGCCACGGCCTGGTCCTTCTCCCGCCGGAGCTTGGCGAGCCGGTCCTCCCGGCTGACGACCTCGGTGGAGCGGCCGGCACCGCGCAGCCGTACGCGCGCGCCCGCCTGGTCCATCAGGTCGATGGCCTTGTCGGGCAGGAAGCGGTCGCTGATGTACCGGTCGGAGAGTTCCGCCGCCGCCGTGAGGGCGCCGTCGGCGAACCGGACCTGGTGGTGGGCCTCGTACGCGTCCCGCAGTCCCTCCAGGATCTGTACGGTCTCCTCGACCGTCGGCTCCGGGATGAGGACGGGCTGGAAGCGCCGTTCGAGTGCGGCGTCCTTCTCGATGTGCTTGCGGTACTCGTCGATCGTCGTCGCGCCGACGACATGCAGCTCGCCCCGCGCGAGGGCGGGCTTGAGCATGTTGCCCGCGTCCATCGCGCCTTCCCCCGACGCGCCCGCGCCGACGACCGTGTGCAGTTCGTCGATGAAGAGGATGATGTCGCCCTCGGACTTCTGGACGTCCTCGATGACCTTCTTGAGGCGCTCCTCGAACTGGCCGCGGTACTGCGCTCCGGCCACCAGACCGGACAGGTCGAGGGAGACGACCCGCTTGCCCTTCAGAGTGTCGGGCACCTCGCCCGCCACGATCCGCTGGGCGAGTCCTTCGACGATGGCGGTCTTGCCGACGCCGGGCTCGCCGATGAGCACGGGATTGTTCTTGGAGCGCCGCGAGAGGATCTCGATGGTCTGCTCGATCTCCTCGGCGCGGCCGACCACCGGGTCGAGCCTGCCCGCCTTCGCCTCGTCCGTCAGGTCCCTGCCGAACTCGTCCAGGGTGGTGGCCGGCTGCTTCTGCTGCTGTCCGGCGGCCGGGGCACCGCCGTCGGAGCGGACCGCCCGGTCCGTGAGGCCGCGCAGCTTCTTCACGTCGTGGTCGTCCGCGCCCAGGAGCCGGGTCGCCCCGGAATCGGAGTCGTCGAGGAGCGCCGCGAGGATGTGCTCGGGGCCGATGTACGACACGCCCGCCTCCTGCGAGCGGCCGTAGGCGGCGGCGAGCGTGCGCTTGGCCGCGGGGGTGAGTCCGGGTTCCGAGGAGGGCTCGCCGGCTTCCCGGGGCAGCACCTCGTCGAGCTGGGCCGCGAGCGCCTCGGGGTCGACGCCGACCCGGGACAGCAGCCTGCGCGAGGGGGCGACCTGGGTCGCGGCCCACAGCAGGTGCTCCGTGTCGAGGTCGGACGTGCCGTCCTCACCGGCCTTCCGGGCGGCCAGGTTGAGGAGTTCGTGCGAGGACTCGGTCAGCAGACGTCCGATGGGTACGCGCTGTACGGCCGGGGGCGACGACGCCGGCGACATTCCGAAGAACCGGTTCAGCATGTCGCTGAACGGGTCGTCGGACGAACCGAAGGGTGAACCGAACGCCATCGACATGTCAGCTCCAGAGACGCGTGGGGGTATTCCCACTCAAACGTGACGTCCTGGGCTCCGCAACCGGAGTGGGGCCCTGCGCAGTTCGCCCGCCGGAGCCGGTGCGCGAACGGTCCGCGGACCCGCCGGTGGCCGAGCACGAACGAGCCGGTACGAGCGCCTGTGGCCGACCACGAGCCAGTCGGTACGCGCGCCGGTGGCCGTGTGCGAGCAGTCCGGTACGCCCGTCGGTGGCCACACGCGAACGACCCGGTACGCGCGTCGGGGCCGACACGCCCGTCTCCCGTACGGGCCGCAATCCCCGCCACGACGGCGCCCGCGTCGACGATGACACCATGACGTCCGCGATCCCCCCGCACACCGCCGACCCGCAGGTCCGCGCCCGGGCCCTCGTCCGGAACCCCAAACTGTGGCTCGTACCGACCGTCCTGAGCGCGCTGGTCGCCGTGGGCCTCTCGCTCCTCTACATGGGCGGCATCCTCAACCCGAACGACAACCTGCACAGGCTGCCCGTCGCCCTCGTCGACGAGGACCGGGGCACCCCACTGCCCGGACAGCGGGAGACCCTGGGGAAGCAGATCACCGACGGGATCGTCGCCGCCGGTTCCTCGACGACCGGCGTGGACTGGCGGCGGCTGGACCGCGCACAGGCCCAGGACGCGCTGGCGTCCGGCGAGATCTTCGGCGCCCTCGTCGTCCCGGAGAACTTCACCGCCTCCGTCGCCGCCCTGACCACGGACCGGGCGACCGTACGGCCGACGATCACCGTGCTCACCAATCCCGGCCTCGGCAGCCTGGGTTCGTCGCTCACGTCCCAGATCAACCAGAACGCCGCCCATCAGGCCTCACTGACCATCGGCAAGCAGCTCACGGCCTCCACCGACGTCCCGACGACCCGACTGCTCCTGGCCGACCCGGTCGCCGTCACCACCGAGGTCGGCCATCCGATCGGCCGGCACAGCGGCCTGGGCCTGACCGCCTTCTACTACACGCTGCTGCTCGTCCTCGGCGGCTTCATCGGCGGCAACCTCGTCAACAGCGGCGTCGACACCGCGCTCGGCTACGCCGACAGCGAGATCGGCCCCTGGCACTCCCGGCACCCCACGGTCCCGATCGACCGCACGCAGACGCTGATCCTGAAGATGCTGATGACGGCGGGCATCTCGGTCCTCACCTCGACGCTCGTCATGGTGGCCACGATCTCGGTCCTCGGCATGGACGCCTCGCACCTGCCGATGCTGTGGCTCTTCTCCTACTGCGCGACGGTCGCCGTCGGTCTGGGCGTCCAGGCCATCAACGCCGCGTTCGGCGGCATCGGCCAGCTCGTCTCCATGTTCATCTTCATCGCGCTGGCCCTCCCCTCCTCCGGCGCCACCGTCCCCCTGGAGGCCACCCCGGGCTTCTACCGCTTCCTGGGCGTCTTCGAGCCGATGCACCAGCTCAGCGCGGGTGTCCGGGCCATCCTGTACTTCGACGCCCAAGCCGACGCCGGCCTGGCCCGCGGCTGGATCATGATCGCGGTCGGCACGGTCCTGGCCCTGGCGTTCGGTCTCGGCATGACCCACTACTACGACCGCCGGGGCCTGCGCCGCCTCACCCCGCAACCCACCTGAGGGATACGGCGGTGAGGACGGGGGCCACCGCCGGGCGCCTCCCGCCGCCTACCGCCTACCGCCTACCGCCAGTCGTCCCAGGGCGGCGGCTCTTCCATCCCGTCCATGTCGTAGGGCGGCTCCTCGTCGTACGGAGGAGCGTCGGGCTCCGAAGCGGAGGGCGCGGACGGCGCGGACTGCACGGACCGCGCACCGGGTACGGCCGGGGCAGCCGCGGCGACGGGGGCGGCGGCCGCGGCGGCCCCGCTCTCCGCCAGTGCCTCCAGCACGCCCTCGGCGTACTTCGCCAGCTTGGCCTCGCCGACGCCTCCGATGGTGCCGAGCTCCTCGACCGTCGTGGGGAGCCGCGTCGCGATCTCCCGCAGCGTGGCGTCGTGGAAGACGACGTACGCCGGGACGCCCTGCTCGCGTGCCGTCGCGGCCCGCCAGGCGCGCAGCGCCTCGAAGACCGGGACCGCGGCCGCCGGCAGGTCGACCGGCACACGGGCGCCCTTCCCGGAACGCCCACCGGACTCCTTGCGGGAGGGGGCGGCCGGGGCCTTCTCCTTGCGCATGGTGACGGTCCGGCGCCCACCGAGCACCTCGCCGCTCTCCTCCGTGAGCACGAGCGTGCCGTAGTCGCCCTCCACCGCGAGGAGTCCCAGCGCGAGGAGCTGGCGCACGACGCCGCGCCACTCGGCGGTGCCCAGGTCCGAGCCGACGCCGAACACCGAGAGGCCGTCGTGGTCGAACTGGATGACCTTGGCCGTCTTCTTGCCCTGGAGGATGTCGATGATCTGTCCGGCGCCGAACTTCTGGCGCCGCTCCTTGGCCAGCCGCCACACGGTGGACAGCAGCTTCTGCGCGGCGACGGTGCCGTCCCAGGACTCGGCCGGGGTCAGGCAGGTGTCGCAGTTGCCGCACGGCTGACCCGACTGGCCGAAGTAGGCGAGGAGCCGCACGCGGCGGCAGTCGACCGTCTCGCAGAGCGCGAGCATGGCCTCCAGGTGCATGGCGAGGGCGCGCCGGTGCTGCTCGTCGCCCTCGGAGCCGTCGATCATCTTGCGCTGCTGGACGACGTCCTGGAGGCCGTACGCCAGCCAGGCGGTGGCGGGCTCGCCGTCGCGGCCGGCGCGGCCGGTCTCCTGGTAGTAGCCCTCGACGGACTTGGGCAGGTCGAGGTGGGCGACGAAGCGTACGTCGGGCTTGTCGATGCCCATCCCGAAGGCGATGGTCGCGACCACGACGATCCCGTCCTCCCGCAGGAAGCGTGCCTGGTTCGCCGCGCGCGCCCGGGCGTCCATGCCGGCGTGGTAGGGGACGGCGTCGATGCCGTTCTCCACGAGGAGGGCCGCGGTCTTCTCCACCGAGGCACGGGAGAGGCAGTAGACGACTCCGGCGTCCCCGTCGTGCTCGGCCCTGATCAGTTCGAGCAGCTGCTTGTGCGGGCTGTTCTTCGGGACGATGCGGTACTGGATGTTCGGCCGGTCGAAGCCGGCGACGAAGTGCCGGGCGTCCTCCAGGCCGAGCCGGGCGGCGATCTCCTTGTGGGTGGCCTCCGTGGCCGTGGCGGTCAGCGCGATCCGCGGCACCTTGGGCCAGCGCTCGTGGAGCATGGACAGCGCGAGGTAGTCCGGCCGGAAGTCGTGGCCCCACTGGGCGACGCAGTGCGCCTCGTCGATGGCGAACAGCGACACCTTGCCGCGGTCCAGGAGCCGCTGGGTGCCCTCGGTCCGGAGGCGCTCGGGAGCCAGATAGAGCAGGTCGAGCTCGTCGGCGAGGAAGGCCTGCTCGACGGCCTGCCGCTCGTACGGATCCTGGGTCGAGTTCAGGAATCCGGCCCGCACCCCGAGGGCCCTGAGCGCGTCCACCTGGTCCTGCATGAGGGCGATCAGCGGCGAGATCACGACGCCGGTGCCGTCTCTGACCAGGGCGGGGATCTGGTAGCAGAGCGACTTTCCGCCGCCGGTCGGCATCAGCACGAGGGCGTCGCCGCCGTCGACGACCTGCTCGATGATCTCCTGCTGCTCGCCTCGGAAGGAGCTGTAACCGAAGACGCGGTGGAGCACCTGCGCTGCATCGGAGATCACGGCGGAACCGTCGGAAAGGACCATTCACCCACCCTATCGGCCGCCACGGACACCCCGGCCGCACCGCCGAAACCTGTGGACAACCCCCGCCCCCTCCTGCGCGCACCCGGCCCGCGCCGCACGACTACGCTCGATGACGGCCCCGAGGCAACGTGGGGGGCGAACCCTGCGTCCTTCTGGACAGGGACGCATCGGCCTATGCAACAGCCACGGCCACAGGGAAGCAGGACACATCATGAGCGACAAGGCCCGTACTCTCTTCGACGCGCTCGATCTCGACCATGACGGAAGCCTGACGCGCATCGAGGTCATCAACGCGCTGCGGGCCAAGGGCCCGACCCTTGCCGCTCAGGGCGTGATCCCCGCGTGGGGCGTGGGGAACGACGACGACGCCTCGGCTCTGTTCGACCAGGCCGACCAGAACGGCGACCGCGTCCTGTCGTTCGAGGAGTTCGCCGCGCTGGTCGACCGCCGCTTCGGCTGGTGACACCGGACCACGCCCGCGCAACAGAGAACCGGCACCGCGCTGTCCGCGCGATGCCGGTTCGTCCGCCCGGAGGACCGGTCAGGAGATCTCGGGCAGCAGCCCGGTGACCGGCGCGGCCTGGTCGGTGAGCTGGTGGAGCTGGTTCACCTCGTGCAGCCGGCTGAGCCCACCGAGCTGACCGGCGATGCCGGGGAACTGCGCCTTGGACTCCTCGGGGATCCCGGTCGTGGCGAGCGCGTCGAGCTCGGTGACCGGGTTGATCGGCGGGCCGAGCGGGCTGGTGGTGGCGACGGCCTGCGCCGCGGAGGCGCCGAGGCACGAGAAGGCGGCGGCCACGGCGAGAACTGAGGAAATGCGTCGTGTAGAGATCACACCCTCACAACGCCCCGCCCGGCCGACGGACACGGCCGCGCCCCGCCTGGCGGCCACCGACGCCGGGAGGGTCAGGCCGTGGCGTCCGCCGGGAGCGGGGCGGAAGCGGGGACGGATGCGGGGGCGGAAGCGGGGACGGGTGCGGGGGCGGCGTCGCGTACGGGATGGCGGCTGAAGATCGAGACGCGGTTGAACGCGTTGATGGTGATCGCCACCCAGATCACCGCGGAGATCTCCTCGTCGTTCAGGACCGCGCGGGCCTCGCCGTACGCCCGTTCCTGCGCGAGGCCGTCCGCCGGGTCGGTCGTGGCCTCCGCCAGGGCGAGGGCGGCTCGTTCCCGTGCCGTGAAGAGCTCGGTGTCCCGCCACGCGGGGAGCACGCCGAGGCGCCGGGTCGTCTCGCCGGCCCGGAGCGCGGCCCTGGTGTGGACGTCGAGGCAGTAGGCGCAGCCGTTGATCTGCGACACCCGGAGGTTGACCAGTTCGACCAGAATCCGGTCGAGCCCGGCCTCGGCGGCGGTCGCGCGGACGGCGTCGGCCGTGTGGACCAGGGCCCGGTAGGCCGCGGGGCTCTGCTTGTCGAGGTAGACCCGCCGACCACCCGCCACGTCCTTCGCGTCGTCGTTCACGTCGTCGTTCATCGTGCGCTCCTTCGAGGAATCCGTGCGCGTCAAGGGTTCTGGGGCTATGATCACCCATAGTTGTTGAAAGCGAAACTATATCGCTGGACGAGAACGCCGGACGAGAACGGATGGAGAGGGGTCGGGCATGGGCGACACGGAGGTCGAGATTCTCTCCGCGCGGGACGTTCCGCTGGGCGGACCGCGCGCGATGACCGTACGGCGCACCCTGCCCCAGCGGTCCCGGACGCTGATCGGGGCCTGGTGCTTCGCCGACCACTACGGCCCCGACCGGGTCGCCGAGTCCGGCGGCATGGACGTCGCCCCCCACCCGCACACCGGGCTGCAGACCGTGAGCTGGCTCTTCAGCGGGGAGATCGAGCACCGCGACAGCCTGGGCAGCCACGCGTACGTACGGCCCGGGGAACTGAACCTCATGACCGGCGGCCACGGCATCAGCCACACCGAGGTCTCCACTCCCGGCACCACCGTGCTGCACGGGGTGCAGCTGTGGGTGGCGCTGCCCGACGCACACCGTCACGCCGACCGCGACTTCCAGCACCACGCCCCGAAGCCGGTGCGGCTCGACGGCGCGGAACTCCGGGTGTTCCTCGGCTCGCTCGCCGGTGAGACCTCCCCCGTGCGCACCTTCACCCCGCTCCTCGGCGCCGAGCTCCTCATCGACCCCGGCGCCACGGTCGTCCTGCCCGTCGACCCGGCCCACGAGCACGGTCTGCTCGTCGACGAAGGAGACGTCCGGCTCGCCGGAACCCTTCTCCGTCCGGCCGAACTCGGTTACGTCGACACCGGACACGACACCCTGACCCTGACGAACACGTCCGAGCGGCGCGCGCGGGCGGTCCTCATCGGCGGTACACCCTTCGGCGAGGAGATCGTCATGTGGTGGAACTTCATCGGCCGCAGCAACCAGGACATCGTCGAGGCCCGGGAGGAGTGGGAGCGCGCCTCCGACCGCTTCGGACACGTCGACGGCTACCCCGGCGACCGCCTCCCCGCCCCGGCCCTGCCGAACGCCGCCCTCACCCCCCGCGGAAACCCGCCCCGCGCCTGAGCCAGGGGGCCCACACCCCCAGGCCCATGGATCCCACGAACCACACCGCCCCCTCTATCCTTCGGCACCCTTCGACCTGAAAGGCACGTCATGAGCGAGCAGACAGCCCCCACCCCCGTCGTCCGCCACGTCGACCCCCGCCACCGTTACGAGATCCTGGTCGACGAGAAGCGCGCCGGCCTCACGGCGTACCGCGACCGCGACGACCGGCGCGTCTTCTTCCACACCGAGATCGACGACGCCTACGCGGGCCAGGGCCTCGCCTCGATCCTGGTCGAGCAGGCCCTGACCGACGTGCGCGCCTCCGGGATGCGGATCGTGCCGGTCTGCCCGTACGTGGCCAAGTTCCTCAAGAAGCACGAGGAGTTCGCCGACATCACCGACCCGGTGACGCCGGAGATCCTCCAGTGGCTTGACGACCGGTTGGCCCGCTGACCCCCCGACCCGCACAACCTGCGCGCCGGTCAGCCGGCGGACGGGGTCAGGACCACGAAGTCGGCGTTCGACGGGTCGAGACAGACGGCGATCCGTCCGACGCCCTCCGCGTCGTCCGGCCCCATCTGCACGTTGCCGCCGCTCGCGGTGACCCTGGCGACGGCGGCGTCGCAGTCGGCGACGGCGAACACGGGGTGCCAGTACGGCCGTCCGTGCGCGAGGGCGAGGTCCGCCTCGCTCAGCTGCATGAGGCCGCCCTGCATGCGCTCCTCGGGAAGTCCGGCGGGGGTGATGATCGTGTACGTGCCCTCTCCGCCGGGCATCGGCATGTCGCTGTACTGCCAGCCGAAGACGCTGCCGTAGAACCGCTTCGCCGCCGCGGCGTCGCTCGTGTACAGCTCGGTCCAGGACAGCGAGCCCGGGGCGTCGACCTGTTCGACGCCCTTGTTCGTACCCGGCTGCCAGACGGCGAACTGGCCGCCCAGCGGGTCGCTGTACTGCGCCATCCGACCCCACTCGCCGAGGTCCATCGGCGCGACGCGTACCGTGCCGCCGGCCTCCTCCACGGCCCGGGTCGTGGCGTCCGCGTCGGCGACGTTGTAGTAGATCATCCAGGCCGAACGCGCGCCCTCCTCGGTCAGCTTGCCGAGCCCGGCGACGATCTTTCCGTCGCTCCGGAACATCCCGCCCTCCATGTCCTCCCCCTCCCCCATGGACTCGTAGTTCCACCCCAGCACTCCGCCGTAGAAGGCCGCGGCGGCCGGGACGTCGGGGGCGCCGAGGTCGAGCCAGCAGGGGGAGCCGGGGACGAAGTCGGTGGTGATCATGGCGATGGCCTTTCACGGTTCCGGGGACGCCGGGTACGCCGGGTATGCCGGGTATGCCGGGCACGCCCTCAGCCTTGCATCGGACTCGACCCCTCGCGCGTCGACCTCGACGCGTCGGAAGAAGTTGACACGTCGGAGATTTCCGACGCATTCTGTCGGCATGCCAACCGTCGACGTCTACAGCGCGCTGGCCAATCCGGTCCGGCGCAAACTGCTCGAAGGGCTGATCGATGGACCACGCCCGGCCGGCGAGCTGGCCGGGGAGTTCTCCCTCAGCCGTCCGGCCGTCTCCGAGCACCTGGCCGTGCTGAAGAGGGCCGGGCTGGTGCACGAGGAGCCCCGCGGACGCCATCGCTACTACCACCTGCGGCCGGAGCCACTCGCCGAGGTGGGCGACTGGCTCCACCCCTTCGAGCACTACTGGCGCGCCCGCATGGGCGCCCTGCGTGACGTACTGGACGAGATCAGCGACAGCACTCACAGCGACACACGACCCGAGGACGAATCTCCATGACTGCCGAACTCCGGACCATCCACTGCGACCAGTTCATCGCCCACCCGCCCCGGGCCGTCTGGCGTGCGCTCACCGACCCCGAGCTGCACGCGCGCTGGTGGGCCGCCGGGGACGTACGCGCCGAGGTGGGGCACCGCTTCACCCTGGACATGGGGCAGTGGGGCCACCAGGAGTGCGAGGTGCTCGCCGTGGAGCCGGAGCGGCTCCTCAGCTACAGCTTCGCGCCGGGAACCCTCGACACCACCGTCACCTGGCGGCTCGAGGCCGAAGGGACCGGTACGCGGCTCTTCCTCGACCACGCCGGATTCGACCTCGGCTCACCGCTCGGCAAGGCCGCGTTCGAGGGGATGGGGCGCGGCTGGCCGGGCCTGCTCGGCCGGATCGAGCCCGCCCTGGATGCGGCCGCGCGATAGCCGCGAGGCGCCCGCCGAGTGGTCACGGCGGAGAAGGAGGGGGGGCGCTGGAAGGGAGCGCGTCCGGGTGTCGAGGGCGTAGCCGGTGGAGCGCCCGCCCGGTCGGGAGAGGCAGCGACATCATGCGCATGCTCCTGAAGGTTCAGATGGACACCCCGGCCTCGAACGAGGCCATTCGAGAAGGCACGCTGCGAAAGATCATGGAGGAAGCCCTCCGTCAACTCCGTCCCGAAGCGGCCTATTTCACCGTCGAGGACGGCTGCCGGACGGCGTACGTCTTCTTCGACCCGGCCGATCCGTCGCAGATGCCGAAGATCTCGGAGCCGCTCTTCCTCAAGCTCAACGCCAAGGTCCACTACTCGCCGGTCATGAACCCCGAAGACCTGGCCAAGGGCCTGGACGCGATCACCCCCGGCGGATGACCGCCCCGCCTGCCACGCGCGCGGCAGTCACGGGGTCGGCCGGAGGCTCATCGAATCCGAAAGGTGATCCGCAGCGACCGCAGGCCCGGCTGTGCGGCGGTACGCAGGACCGCCTCGCCCGGTCCGACGGCGCGGACGTCCCAGGCGCGGTACCCCGGATCGGACTCGAAGTCGACCGGCACGAGGACGATCGCCGTGCCGTCGACGGCGGGAGTGGCCGTGCGCCAGCTGCCGGAGAGGCGCAGTTGGGTGGTGTCGCCGAGGGGGAGGGTGACGGTGCGGCCGGTGTCGTCCTGGGTGAGGACGGCCGGTCCGGCAGTCGACGTCGCAGGGGCAGGAGTTGACGTCGCAGGGGCAGGAGTTGGCGTCGGAGTCGAGCCGGGGGTGGACGTCGATGTGGGAGTAGGGGTGGGGGCGGAGGTGCGGACCGGCGGGGTCGGGCGATCCGGCGCGGCGTCGTCGGCGCACGCGACCGCCGCCGCCCCGAGGAGCAGGGTGGCGGCAGTGCGCGTCAGCAGGGTCTTCCTCGGCGTACGAGCGGTCATACCAGCGGGACGTTGACGCAGGTGAGGATGGCCGCCTGGGCGGAGAGCTGCTGCTTGGTGGCCTGGGGGTCGAGGCGCACCCGCTCGGCGTTCCGCATGGCCTCCAGGAAGGGGGTGTCCGCCTTCAAGTCCCCGTCCGTGTCGACGAGCTCGTTCGGCTCGAAGGCTCCGTTGGCGAAGTTGAGCCAGGCGGCGAGCAGTTGACGGTCGAGGGAGCGCTTCGGGTCCAGGAGCAGGTTGAGGAAGAGGACGTTGGCCGCCTTGTCCTGGGTGGACACGTCGACCTTCTCGGAGAACACTGCGCTCGCGTGCTGGACGATCTTCAGGTAGCAGTCCAGCGTCTCCCTGCCGAGTCCGGTGAGGTCGCCGGTCAGGTACTTGACGTACCAGATGTCGGCGAGCAGCGACAGCGGCGCGTTGCCCTGGACGATGACGGGCATACCGTCGGTCCCTGTGCCGCCGTCGTCGTCACGTGCCGCGAGGGACAGGTCGTACAGGCACGGCTGGGTGTACGTGTGGGGCTGCGTGTCCGTCAGGTCGCGCGGCTGGACGCTGGGGCTGCGGACCGGGTCGGCGTCCGGCGGGTTGACGAGCGAGGTGGTCGTGGTGGGCGGTGTCCCGTCGCCCCACGTCCAGGTCATGGTCTCGTCGTCGCTGCCGGGGTCGGTGATCCGGGCGGTGTACCGCTTCTCCTCGCCCTTGTGGACGACGAGTGTCCGGCCGCCGGCGAGCGGCACGGTGCCGGTCTTGTCGAGGGCGACGGTCGGGTCGACGTTGGCGACGGTGACCTCGGCCTCGCGGCAGGTGCTGGTGTCGTCGTCGCTGCCGCAGATCTTCACGGTGAAGGTGCCGTTGTCGCCGAAGGCGATCTCACGGCTGAAGGTGAGCGTGGCGTCGGGACGGCTGTTCTCCAGCTGTCCCGGCAGCGGGACGGGCTTGCCGTCGCCGGGGTCGATGGTGGCGGTGAGCGGGTCGAGCCAGCCCGGGTCGGTGACCGTGCCGGAGACCGTGAGTCCGCCGCCCTCCTCGCGCGGGCCCTGGACGGTGAAGGTCACCGCGGGAGCCACGTTGGTGACGGTCACGGTCGCCGTGTCGGTGTCGGCCCCGGCGGCGTTGCCGACGCGCAGGCCGACGGTGTACGTGCCGTCCCGGCCGACCCGGTCGAAGAGCGGGGCGGCGCCGGTCGCGTCGTCGTAGGCGCCGTCGCCGTCGAAGTCCCAGCTGTAACCGCCGCCGCCACCGGGGACGGTGGAGCCGCTCGCGTCGAGCCGTACGTCGGCGCCTTCCTTGGTGGTGTACGGCCCGCCCGCGTCGGCGGTGGGCCGGCAGCTCACGGGGAAGTCGGTCGCCGGCTCGGCCTGGTCCTGGCTCGGCGAGGTGGCGCTCGCGCCCATGCCCCGGCGGGCGAACACGCCCCACAGCAGGCACTGGTCGGCGCCTCCGTGGTTCGCGCGGTCGGCGGCGAGGATGCCGTCGCGGGCGTCCAGGAAGTCGGGCGAGGACGGGGTCAGCTTCATGCCGTCGACCATCAGCTGCTCGTGCCGCTGCTTTCCGGTGGCGTAGCCGTACGCGCCGACGAGCGCGGTCCGCATGTCCCACATGGCGGTCGCCCAGATCTCACCGTCGGAGTGCGCGCTGCAACTGCCGTCGTCGCAGAGGTCGCCGTAGGTGAGGGTGCTGTTGTTGTAGGCGACGCGGCGTATGCCGGTGGCCCGGCCGTTGTTGTACTCGCCGTACACCGGGTCGTTCCAGAGCGAGGTGGCGACGGCGTCGCTCCAGCCCTCGCCGAGCGCGTCGGTCTGGACGCCGTCGCCCATCTCGCCGCCGCCGACGAGGCGGTGGGACAGGCCGTGGCTGTACTCGTGGGCGACGGTGTCGCCGTTCATGGCCCGGTGGATGTGGTGGTTGTCGCAGGAGGCGCGTCCGACGAAGAGCCGCATGGTCGGGTTCTGGCCGTCGGCGGGGGTGGCGAAGTCGGCGTTGCAGGCGGAGTCCCCGTTGGCGTCGAAGTCGACGTAGACCTGGACGCGGTCGCCTCCGGCGCCGCCGTTGCCGAGGTTGTCCTCCTGGAAGTTGCCCGAGGCCTCGTCGAAGCCGAGCGCGTAGAGGTGGTCGTGCATGCGGTTGGCGTAGTAGAAGGCCTGGGTGACGACCGCGTCCCGGTCGGTCGTGATGTCGGTGCCGCCGCTGGTACGGAAGGCGTCCGTGAAGGTGTAGGTGAAGTGCTGGTACGCCGGGTCGCCGGCGGCCGGTGTCTGGGGCTGGTGGCCCAGCGCCTCGTTGCCGTCGGGGTCGTGGGAGACCTCGCCGTTGTTGCCGGTGGTGACCCGGCCGCTGACCCAGGAGCGGCCGAGGCCGCTGAAGGGGACGGTCGTCGGGCTGCCGAGGGTGGGGTTCTGGGCGGTGTGGACGCGGCCCTCGGGGCCCTCGTTGCTGGTGAGGTCGGTGCGCTGGAGGACCGTGCCGGTCCCGGCGTCGACGACGATGTCGTACAGGTGGTCGTTGTCGGCGGTGAGGGTGATCCGCCAGGCCGGCCGGGCGGTACCGTCGGCGAGCGGGAAGGTGACGCGGGTGGCGGTGGTTCCGGCCCGAGTGCCGGAGGCGGCGTCGTTGCCCTTGCCGGTGCCGGTGCCGGAGGCGGCGTCGTTGCCGGTGCCGGTGCCGGTGCCGATGTCGGTGCCGACGGAGGCCGCGGCCCGGTCGAGCGCGGCGCCCTTGTCGAGGATGGCCTTCCCGGTGGCGCGCACGCCCGCGACGAGACCGCCGGTGACGGTGAGGATGCGGCCCGCCTTGTCGACGGCGACCGAGAGGCGGGCGCCGTGGACGGGGACGCCCCGGTCGCTCTGGCCGATGAAGACGTGCCGTACGCCGTTGTGCTCGGTGCGGTACGACCTGACGACGGTGAGGGCGTCCAACTCGGCGGCGGAGAGCCCGTACAGGGCCGCGTGGTCACGTATGTGGTCCAGCGCGAGAGTGCGCGGGTCGATGGCGGTGCCGGCGGCGGTGAGAGTGGTCCGCCCCTGCGGGGTGAGCAGCCTGGGCGTACCGAACCGACCCCAGCGGACGGCCGTGCCGTCGAGCTCCTGGGCGGCGCGCAGCTGTCCGGCCGTGGGCGCGACGCGCTTGTTCCCGCGTACGTCGATGTTCGGGTAGGGCCGGTCCGGCTGTTCCTGGGCGGCTCCCGCTTCCTCCTGGGCTCTGGGGCGTTCGTCGGCGGTGGCGACCGACGGTGTGACCGTGACCGCCGGCAGTGCGAGCAGCATGGCTCCGATGACCAGTGATCGTGCGCGCGTCGACAGGCGTGTGGGTGGCATCGATCTCCCCCGTCCGATGGCTTCCTGACTGCGGACCGGGGACAAGCTACGTGCCCATGACAAGAGGGCGGAAGGGCGCATACCGCCCCGCGGGGGCGTGCCACGACACTCTCGCCACATTCGGCGGAGATCATTCCTCCTGATCGACGGCGCTGAGAGGAGCGTCCGCCGGGAGAAGGCGGCACGGGAGGTCGGGAAAGTGCCTCACATGGAGAGGTGGTGAACGTTCTGACGCCCCGGGCCAAGGCGGCACGGACGCCGATCGACGATCAGCGGCCCTCCTCCGGAAGCCCCTCGCCCGGTTTCCGGCCCCAGGCCGTGAGCATGCCTGCCGACAGCGCCGCGCATGCGTCGGACTCCAGATACCGGATCGCCGCGTCGACGGCCGCGTCGTCGACCAGACCGGTCGCGACCATCGGCGCCCTGCTCCGCTCCCATGTGTCCGCCCAGAAGCGGCTGATCGGACTCCCCGCCAGCAGCGGCGGCACATGGATCTCGGCGGCGACGGGCAGAAGGCCCGCGCCGCGGAGCAGCCTCGGGTACGACGGCACCCAGGAGACGTCGGTGCCGATGGTCTCCCGCAGCGCCTGCCACATCGCCCGCATCACCGTGCTGTACGGAGTGCCGGGCGCCCGCTCGCTCGTCAGATCGACCGCGTCACTGAGCACCAACACACCGCCGGGCTCGACGAGTTCGGCCAACCGGCTGATCACACGGTCACGCTCGGGAAGGTGCATCATCACGAAGCGCGCATGGACGAGCCCGAACCGGCCGGGGCCGAAGTCCGGGTCGGTGACGTCGGCCTCCAGGACGTCGAGGCCGTTCACGGGACGCTCAACGAGAAAGCGTACGTGGCGGTCCACGGCGAGCACGCCCGTCACCCCGGCCTCGTCGAGCAGCCGACGGGAGACCGTGCCCGTACCGGCACCCACATCGAGGCAGCGCCACCCGGGGCCGACCCCGAGCGCGCGGAACCGCGCCATGGTGATGTCGTCGTAGGCGAGCGCGCCGAAGTCGATGCGCTCCCCCTCGCCCGCTCGCCCGGGAGGGAACACGGCCTCGCCGTAACGGCCTTCACCCGGCGCGTCCCCGCGCGGGGCGGTGGTCACGTCGCCACCGGAGTGGCGGCGGCGGGGGCGCCGGCCTCGACGCGTTCCGGCGCCCGGTCCGCACGGCACGGGAACAGCGGGTCCTCGAACAGTCTCATGGCCTCGAACAGTTTCATGACCGGATCTCTTCAGGCGGCGGGGCGGTTCCGGGCGGCCGAGGGGCGTCGCCGCCACCCTGGGCACCGACGCCGCTGCCACCTCCCGCCGATCCTCCACGGACCACGGCCCGTACGGCCGAGGCGCGCCCGCGCCTGAGCCGATCGGGCGCCCCGGAATCCCCACCGCCCCGCCCGGCAGCGCCCCCCCGACTCACCCCGCCTCCCCCACAGAACCATTGACAGGTCCATCTCATTCTCACCATTCTTGAGAGCGCTCTCACGGCTCAAGGCCCCACCCGCCCACGGATTCCCCCGACACGGAGTCCCCACCTCCGAGGAGCCCCCACATGTCCGCACACCGCAGGCGCAGGCACAGCCGCGCCGCACTCGTCCCCCTGGTCGCCGCCGCGCTGATCGGCACCGTCGTCACCGTCGTCGGCCCGTCGGACAAGGTCGAGGCCGCCGTCCCCGCGACCATTCCGCTCACCTTCACGAACAACTCCGGCCGCGGCGAACAGGTCTACGTCTACAACCTCGGCACCGAGCTCTCGACGGGCCGGCAGGGTTGGGCCGACGCGAACGGCACGTTCCATCCGTGGCCGGCCGGGGGCTCCGTCCCCGTTCCCGCGCCGGACGCCGCCATCGCCGGTCCCGCCAACGGCGGATCGATGACGATCCGGCTGCCGAAGTTCTCGGGCCGGATCTACTTCAGCTACGGACAGAAGCTGGTGTTCAAGCTGGCGACGGGCGGCCTCGTACAGCCCGCGGTCCAGAACCCGAGCGACCCCAACAGGAACATCCTCTTCAACTGGTCCGAGTACACGCTCAACGACGCGGGCCTCTGGATCAACAGCACCCAGGTCGACATGGTCTCGGCGCCCTACGCCGTCGGCGTGAAGCGCCCCAACGGCACCGTCGCGAACACCGGCCGCCTCAAGCCCGGCGGCTACCGGGGCTTCTACGACGCGCTGCGCGGCCAGCCCGGCGGCTGGGCCAACCTCATCCAGACCCGCGCCGACGGCACCGTGCTGCGCGCCCTGGCTCCCGGCCACGGCATCGAGGCCGGAGCGCTGCCGTCAGGAGTGATGAACGACTACATCAACCGCGTCTGGACCAAGTACGCCTCGTCGACCCTGACGGTGACGCCGTTCGCGAACCAGCCCTCCGTGAAGTACTTCGGCCGCGTCTCGGGCAACGTCATGAACTTCACCAACACGTCCGGGGCGGTCGTCACCTCGTTCCAGAAGCCCGACTCCGACAGCGTCTTCGGCTGCTACAAGCACCTCGACGCCCCCAACGACCAGGTGCGCGGCCCCATCTCCCGTACGCTCTGCGCGGGTTACAACCGCTCGACCCTGCTGACGAACCCGAACCAGCCGGACACGTCGTCCGCCGACTTCTACAAGGACGCGGTGACCAACCACTACTCGCGCAAGATCCACGCCCAGATGGTCGACGGCAAGGCGTACGGCTTCGCCTTCGACGACGTCGGCGCCCACGAATCGCTCGTGCACGACGGCAACCCGCAGCAGGCGTACGTCACGCTGGACCCGTTCAACTAGCCAGGTGACGGAGCGCGTTCAGCCGGCGAGGGTGGCGCCCAGCCAGTCGCGGTAGCGGGTGGGGGCCAGGCGCGCGCCGGTCCCGGGGGTGAGGACGTCACCGCGGACGGCGGCGAACATGCCCGCCCCGTCGTCGACGACGACGGGGCGGGCGTCGCCACGGGCAGCCAGGGTGATCCTGCCGATCTCGTCCAGCGTGAGGGCGTCGGGCCCGGCGACGTCGAGCGTCCCGTTCAGCGGCTCCCCGACGGAGACGTCGGCGAGGGCGGCGGCCACGTCCGCGGAGGCGATCGGCTGCAGCGGGGTGGCGGGCAGACGGACTTCGCCGTCGGTCGCGGTCCAGGACATCACGGCGTCCATGAACTCGAAGAACTGGGTGGCGCGGACGATCGAGTACGGCGTGGGGCCGTCGCGCAGCAGGTCCTCCTGGAGCACCTTGGCCCGGTAGTAGTCCAGGTCGGGGACCTGGTCCACGCCGACGATCGACAGCGCGACCTGGTGACGTACGTCCGCCCGCTCCCCCGCGCCGAGCAGGTTGCCCACGGTGGTGCGGAAGAAGTCGAGCGACTGCTCGTCGAAGGTCGGGGAGTTGCTGACGTTGATGACCGTGTGGGCTCCGGCGAGCGCCCCGTCCAGGCCGGCGCCGGTGAGCAGGTCGACCCCCGAGGAGAGGGAGGCCGGGACCACGTCATGGCCGGCCTTCTCGAGCAGGGCGACGACCTGAGAGCCGATGAGGCCGGTGCCGCCGATGACGGTGATCTTCATGGTGTGCCTTCCTTCGTGGGCCCGGCGGGGCTCCTGGGACGCAAACTCGGATACCTGATGTCCGAGATAATACTCGGATACTATGTATCCGAGTCAAATGGGGAGGCGACATGAAACTGTCCGGTGGCGTGGAGTGGGCACTCCACTGCTGTGTGGTGCTGACGGCGGCGAGCCGACCGGTGCCGGCGGCCCGCCTCGCGCAGCTGCACGACGTCTCGCCCAGCTACCTGGCCAAGCAGATGCAGGCGCTGTCGCGGGCCGGTCTGGTGCGCTCGGTCCAGGGGAAGACCGGCGGATACGTGCTGACCAGGCAGGCCGCCGAGATCACCCTGCTCGATGTCGTGCAGGCCGTCGACGGGCCCGAGCCGGCGTTCGTCTGCACCGAGATCCGGCAGCGCGGACCGCTGGCGACCCCACCGGAGAAGTGCACGAAGGCCTGCCCGATCGCCCGCGCGATGGGAGCCGCGGAAGCCGCGTGGAGGGCCTCGCTCGCGGGCACCACGATCGCCGATCTCGTCGCGACGGTGGAGGGCGAGAGCGGGCCGGACGCGCTCCCGGGCATCGGCTCGTGGCTGACGGCGGGCACGGAAGCGGCCGCGGCCGCGGAGACCGACGCCCGCCGGGCCTGAGGCGGAGACCTCAACCCACCTCGGTCCCGGCGTGACCGCACACGCGGGCCCGACGCGGAGCCCCCCGCCACACAGCGTGACCGCACACGCGGGCCCGACGCGGAGCCCCCCGCCACACAGCGTGACCGCACGCGCGGGCCTGACGGGTGACATCGGCGCGGGTCGGTGGCGCCTCCGCCACCGGGCGGGCACGCCGCGGCCAATACTCCGGCCATGAGATCAGCTCGTTCCCCCTTCCGGTCCCGCCGCGCCACCGTCACCGCGGTCGCCGCACTCACCGCACTCCTCGCGCTCGGCTCCCCGGTCACCGCCGTCGGCGGCCCCACCGGCGGCGACGGCCACGACCGCCGGCCCTGTGTCGCCTCCCGGCTGCCCGACCACGGCCCTGCACGCGACGTCCTCCGGATCGCCGAGCGGGCCAAGGCAGAGATGGACCTCAAGTCCGTGATCGTGCGGGTCACGACCGGCGACCGCGAGGTCGTCACCACCGCGCTCGGCGAGTCGATGACGGGCGTGCCCGCCGCCCCCGCCATGCACTTCCGGAACGGCAACATCGCGATCAGCTACCTGGGCACCGCACTCCTGCGCCTGGTCGACCAGGGCAAGGTCCGTCTCGACGACCCTGTGTCGCGCTGGCTGCCGGACCTCGAGGACGGCGACAGGATCACCCTGCGGATGCTGGCCACCTCCACCACCGGGCTCGTCGACTACGTCACCGCCGCCGGGTTCGGCGAGAGCGTCTACGCGAACCCGTTCCGCCAGTGGACGGCCAAGGAACTGGTCGCCATCTCGACGAGCAAGCAGCGGTGGTACGAGCCGGGCACCAACTGGAGTTACTCGCACGCGAACTTCGTCCTGCTCGGCGCCGCCCTGGAGAAGATCACCGGCACCCGTCTCGACGTCCTGCTCCGGCACGAGGTCCTGCGCCCGCTCGGACTGCGCGAGACCCGCAACAGCTTCACGCCCGAGATCCCCGAGCCCGTCCTGCACGCCTTCACCGCCGAGCGGGGGACGTACGAGGAGTCCACCTTCTGGAACCCCTCGTGGACCACGGCGCCCGGCGCGGTGCAGACCACCGACATCTGCGACCTGGCCCGTTCGGCCGTCGGCATCGGCTCGGGAGAGCTGGTGTCCCCGGCCTCGTACCAGGAACTCCTGAACCCGGGGACCGTCGGCCTGGGCCACGCGACCAAGACGTGCCCCGCGACGGTCTGCCTCGCGAACACCGAAGCCACCCACTACGGCATGGGCGTACTGGTCCTGGGCGACTGGATCGCGCAACACCCGCTGTTCTTCGGCTACTCCGCCTCCCAGGCGTACCTCCCGTCGAAGCGTCTGGCCATCGCCGTCTCGACCACGAACGGGCCCACCGCCCAGGCCGGGCACAGCGCCCACACGATCACCCAGCGCATCGCCGCCGCACTCGCCCCGAAGCACCCGATCCCCGACTTCGGCTGATCCACGCCTCAGCCCGGCGGCAGCTCCACCACGGGCACCGCGCGTCGCCGGGCCGGGTTCCCGCGCCCTGGGGGAAGGCCCGCCCCCAGGGCGAAGTCCCGTACTCCATGGTGAAGTCGAGTCCCCCAGGGTGAAGGCCCGTTCCCCCGGGGTGCGGATACGGCCAAGGGGAGGGACACCCTCCGACCGGGGGTGCGTCAGTGCCCGGAAGGGGGACGGGGACTGCGATCCGGCGGGGCCGCCGAGGGGCGGTGTCGCACAAGGATCGCCCGGGTGTCACGGACCCGTCACAGAGTCGTCGTGGCCCCATCGAACTCGGGGCCTTCCGGATGGCTGGAAACCACGCCGCCCAACCCACCACGCCCGCCCCGCCGTTGATCACCTCACATACTGCGCTGACCGGTGCGGGCGTCATCGCGTCCCGGCCGGTACCGACCACTCGACCTCATCCCGAACTCCTGGGGGAGACTTGCGCGCACATGTGAAGAGAGCACGCGCCTTCACCATCGCAGCGGCCACATCGGTGGCCCTGGTAGCAGGCATGACCGGCCCCGCGACGGCCGCACCGGACACCCCGCGCCCCGGCGGCGACCAGCGGATCCCGCTCGTCACCGGCGACCGCGTGGTGGTGAACGCCAAGGGCCGGATGGTGGGCTTCGAGGCCGCCCGAGGCCGTGAGCACATACCCGTACAGGTGCAGCGCATCAAGGACAGCACGCTGGTCGTGCCCAGCGACGCGCGGCGCCTGATAGCCGCCGGCAAGCTGGACCAGCGGCTCTTCGACCTCGACGTGCTCAGCGACGCGAGGCTGCGCGAGAGCCATCGCGACGGGCTCAAGCTGATCGTGCAGTACGAGGGGGGTGCCGGCGCCGCACGGGCCGAGGTGCGTGCCGCCGGCGACACCCAGCTGCGACGGACGTTCCCGACCCTCGACGCCGACGCCATCCGTACCTCCCCGGACGACGTCGCCAAGGTGTGGGACGCGCTGACCGACCGGCGGAGCAACGGCCTGCGCGCCACCGCCTCCGGGATCGCCAAGGTGTGGCTGGACGGCGTGCGGGCCGCGAGCCTGGACCGCAGCGTCCGGCAGATCGGCGCCGACAAGGCGTGGGAGTCCGGGTACGACGGCACGGGCGTCAAGATCGCCGTCCTCGACACCGGTGTCGACAAGACCCATGGCGACCTCAGCTCGCAGGTCGTCGGCGAGAAGAACTTCTCCGCCTCCCCCGACGCGGTGGACCGCGTCGGTCACGGCACCCACGTCGCCTCGATCGCCGCGGGTACGGGTGCCACGTCCGGCGGCCGGTTCAAGGGCGTCGCCCCCGGCGCCGAGGTGATCAGCGGCAAGGTCCTCGACGACAACGGCTTCGGCGACGACTCCGCCGTCCTCGCCGGCATGGAGTGGGCCGCCGCCGAAGGCGCGGACGTCGTCAACCTCAGCCTCGGCGGCCCCGACAGCCCCGGCGTCGACCCGCTGGAGGCGGCGGTCGACCGGCTGTCCGCCGAGAAGGGCATCCTGTTCGCGATCGCCGCGGGCAACGAGGGCGAGGGCGGCGCCTCCACGGTGGGCTCGCCCGGCAGCGCGGACGCCGCGCTGACCGTCGGCGCCGTCGACAAGGACGACCGCCTCGCCGCCTTCTCCAGCACCGGCCCGCGCGTCGGTGACGGCGCCGTCAAGCCGGACGTGACCGCGCCCGGCGTGGCCATCGCCGCGGCCGCCGCGGCCGGCAGCGAGATCGACACGCGCCCCGGCACCCCGCACCCCGCCCCGGGGTATCTGCAGATCGACGGCACGTCCATGGCCACCCCGCACGTCGCGGGCGCGGCGGCGATCCTGAAGCAGCGGCATCCGGACTGGAAGGCCACCGAACTCAAGGGCGCACTGACCGCGTCCGCCAAGGGCGGCGCCTACACCGCCTTCCAGCAGGGCTCCGGCCGCGTCCAGGTCGACAGGGCGCTGGCCCAGAGCGTCATCGCCGATCCGGTCGCGCTGAACTTCGGCACGGCGCGGTGGCCGCACGCCGACGACCGGCCGCTCACCCGGAAGGTCGCCTACCGCAACCTCGGGACCACCGACGTCACCCTCGACCTGTCGGTGGCCACGCTCGACCCGAAGGGCGGACCCGCTCCGGCCGGATTCTTCACGCTCGGCGCCGACAAGGTGACCGTGCCCGCCGGCGGCAGGGCCGAGGTCGAGCTGACCGCCGACACCAGGATCGGCGACGCCGACGGCAGCTACTCCGGCTACGTCACCGCCACCGCCGCCGGCCAGTCCGTCCGCACGGCCGCCGTGGCCGTCCGGGAGGCGGAGTCGTACGACGTCACGCTCAGGGCCGTCGGCCGTGACGGCGCCGACGCCCAGAACTTCCACAGCACGCTGGTCGGCATCGCCGGCGGCGCCGCCGGCTTCGGGACCCGTATCGACAACGAACCCGGCAGCCACACCGTCCGGGTCCCCAAGGGCACCTACACGTTCGACACGGCCGTCTACCAGGACCCGTCGGACTACACCAAGGGCACCGACTGGATCGCCCAGCCGAAGCTGGAGATCTCCGGGGACACCACCGTCACCGCTGACGCACGCACCACCAAGCCGGTGGAGCTCACCGTCCCCGGCATCGACTCGGTGGACTACGGAGGCACGTACTACGAGCTCGGCGGCACCGACATCGGCCGCGTCGGCAGCGGCTGGGTCCTCAGGAGCTTCGCCGGCTTCCGTACCGCTCACAGGGGTCCGGCCGTGACCGACGGCTCACTGCTGCAGACCTGGGACGCGCGCTTCCTCAAGGACGCCACCAGCCAGTACTCGGTGGCCTTCGGCGGCAGGACGAACAGGCTCTCGACCGGCTACACCAAGCACGTGAAGCCGAACGAGCTGGCCACGCTCAAGGTCGGCCTCGGCGCCTCCGCCCCCGGGAAGTCCGCCTTCGTCTCCCCCTTCGCCCACATCCCGGGCGCTCCCGAGGGCAACGGCTTCTCCGACCCGCAGCCGGCGCCGGGCACGCGGACCTTCTACGTCTCCACCGCCGACGGCGTCGAGTGGCTCACCAAGTTCGACCAGGCGGGCGAGCCCGACCAGTGGGGCCAGCCGGCCTTCGAGGGCGGTTGGGCGATGGCCCGGCCGCAGCGCTACGAGGCCGGCCGGACGTACCGGGAGAAGTTCAACACGGGCGTCTTCGGACCCCTTCTGGGCGGGAGCGCGGGCGTGTTCCGCACCGCTCCCGACCCGGCGACGGGCGAGCAGCAGATCGTCGGCTCGCTTCCGCTGTTCGCCGACGGCAAGGGTCACGCGGGGTTCTCTCCGTACACCTCGGCCACGTCGACGCTGTACCGCGACGGCGTCAAGGTCGCCGAGAACGACGATCCGCTGACCGGCTCGCAGCCCTTCACGGTCGACGGCTCCGACGCCGAGTACCGGCTGGTGACCTCCGTGGAGCGCTCGGCGCAGCTCGCCGCCGCCTCCACGCGGGTCGACACCAGCTTCACGTTCCGTTCGAAGCAGGTCACGGCCACCACCGCACTGCCGGTGTCCACGGTCCGCTTCTCCGCCCCCGTCGACCTCACCTCGCGGGCCCCGGAGCACGCTCCGGTCCTCGTCCCGGTGACCGTGCAGGGCTCCGCGGCCGGGAAGAACCTCAAGTCCCTCGCGGTGTCGGTGAGTTACGACAACGGGAAGACCTGGGAGCGCGCGCAGGTCCGGAACGGTGCGATCTCCGTGAAGAGTCCGGCGAAGGGCAGCGGGATCTCGCTCTCCGCCGTGGTCACGGACAAGCAGGGCAACTCGTCGACGCTGACCCTCCACAACGCGTGGTACGGCAAGTGATGCCGCCCCGCTGACCGTTCGACCGCGTGACACGGCCCCACGGGCCTACCGTTCACGCCCGTCGCGGCGTCACCACCCTCAGGTGGTGGCGCCGTTCGGGTACGTCGATCCTGCCGGTCCTGATTCCCGTCGCGGTCGAGGCGGCGAGGTTGCTGCCGCACTCCGTGACATGAAGCAGCAGCGTCAGCGCGGGCGACCTGATATGAGTGGATCATGAATGCAGAAACTCTTGATCCGATGGAGCGGCTGCTCGCGGAGCGGGCTTGTGAGCGGCTGGTCGTCGAGTTCGTCCACCGGCTCGACCTCGGGGAACCGGGCTCTGTGGCGGACCTCTTCACGCAGGACGGCATCTGGGAATGGCCCGCCGGTGACCGCCGCATCGCGGGTCACGACGCCCTGCGCGTCTACTTCGACAACCGGCCCGCAGACCGGCTCTCACGCCGTATGTGCACCAACATCCTGGTCACCGTGACCTCTGCGGACACAGCCGCCGCCACCACCTACTTCACCACGTACCGGGTCGACGGCTACAGCAAGGGCCTCGTACCGCCGCGGCCCCCGGTTCAGGTGGGGCACTACGAAGACACGTTCCGCAAGGTGGACGACACCTGGCTGCTCACCACGCGGACTCTCTTCCTCTCCTTCGCCGGCCCCACGGAACGCCTCGCCGGACCCGGCCAGTCATGACAACGGCTCCCAGCCGCCCGGCAGCGAGTCCGGTAGCCGGAGAGCGGCCGGCACGCAGGTGCCGTGCGTCCAGGCCGTGGCCGGCGTACCCCTTCCGGGGGTCGGGGCAGGGCGTGGGTAGCATCCGGGGCAGATCGTGCGGGAGAGGGTAGGGGCGACTGATGTGTACGACGGAGCGCCATGGCCGTGGCGGAGAGCCGGGAGTCGTCGGCTCCGCACGCCTCCGTCTCGATGCCGCGCTGGACGGCCTGGCCGTCACCTTCCGCGGGATGACCGCTCACCCCGACGAGTCCAACTGCACGTGTCACTGGGGCAGCGCGGAAGACCTCGCGCGGCTGAAGGTGGCGGACGTGGAGCTGGACCCTGATCTCCTACGGCGCACCTGGCAGGCCACCGACTGGACGGACAAGGCGTCCGTGCTGCGCCGGATCCTGCCGCAGTTCGCCTCGGTCCTCGTCAGCGGCCTCGTCACATCCCTCTACGACATGGAACGGGCCGGGCTCGCGTTCGCCCTCGGCAACTGGCGCGAGTGGCCTGCCGAACAGGCCGCCGCAGTCGAGGAGTTCCTGCGGGCCTGGTGGGCGTACACGCTCACCGAGCCGGATCCCCCCGTGCCGGCGCATGACCTCCTTGTCCTGATCGCCGAGGCCTCGGGCACGCTCAGCCCGTGGCTCGACGCCTGGGAAGCGCTGAGTGGTCCCGTCGCGGACGGACACCTCACCGCGGCGGCGGACCGCTGGGAGTACGACCTGCTCGGTGACCAACTCCCCTGGAACGCCTGGGAGGACGAGGAAGGGATGCGCGCCGCGCTGACTGTCTGGCTTGTCCGCCACGCGCCCGCCCGTCTCCGTGCCCATGGCGCGCCGGAGGACCTCCTCCACCGGATACGGCTCCTCGGCGTCACCGGACCCGACCGCTGGGATGACCCGCACTGGCCCGGCCACCGCTACTGATCACACCCCCCGGGCGCAGGCCCGGAGGGCGTGGTTCGACGGAAGGCGTCGACGTCCCGGCCTTACCGCAGCGTGTTCCGTTCAGGCCGGCAGTCGGTCGAGCAGTCCCGTGAAGTCCGTGTCCGGGGGCAGGGTGCCGAAGGCGAGGCCGCGGTCGCCGGCGAGGCGGGAGGCGCAGAACGCGTCGGCGACGGGGGCCGGGGCGTGGCGGACCAGGAGGGAGCCCTGGAGGACGAGGGCCGCGCGCTCGATGACGCGTCGGGCGCGCAGGGGCGCGTCCTCGGTGAGGACGAGTTCGCCCTGGAGTTCACGCCAGGCGGCGTCGAGCCGCGCGTCGCCGCCGGCCGCCTCCTCGATCTCCGCGCGGAAGGCTTCCAGGGAGGCGGGTTCACGTGCCAACGCACGGAGCATGTCGAGGGCGTTGACGTTGCCCGAGCCCTCCCAGATGCCGTTGAGGGGGGCCTCTCGGTACAGGCGCGGCATGCCCGATGCCTCGTCGTAGCCGTTGCCTCCCAGGCATTCCAGCGCTTCGGCGACGGCGACGGGCTGCCGCTTGCAGACCCAGTACTTGCCGACGGCGGTGGCCAGGCGCAGGAAGGACCGCTCGGCGTCGTCGCCGCGCTGGGCCCGGTCGGCCGCGCCGGCCAGGCGCAGGGCCAGGGTGGTGGCCGCCTCCGACTCCAGGCTCAGGTCGGCCAGGACGTTGCGCATCAACGGCTGGTCGATGAGCTTGGCGCCGAACACCGAGCGGTGGCGGGCGTGATGGGCGGCCTGGGCGAGGGCGGCGCGGGTGCCGGCGGCGGAGCCGAGGACGCAGTCGAGGCGCGTCATGGTCACCATGTCGATGATGGTGCGGACGCCCTTGCCCTCGGCGCCGACGAGCCAGGCCACCGTGTCGTCGAACTCCGGCTCGCTGCTCGCGTTGGCGCGGTTTCCGAGCTTGTCCTTGAGGCGCTGGATGCGGAAGGTGTTGCGGCCGCCGTCCGGGAGGACGCGCGGGACGAGGAAGCAGGACAGACCGCCGGGCGCCTGGGCGAGAACGAGGAAGAGGTCGTTCATCGGGGCGCTGGTGAACCACTTGTGGCCACGCAACCGCCAGCTTCCGTCGGGCTGTTCGACGGCGGTGGTGGTGTTGGCGCGGACGTCGGTGCCGCCCTGCTTCTCGGTCATCCCCATCCCGGCGAGCAGGCCGCGCTTGCCGACCGGGGTGCGCAGCCCGGGGTCGTAGACGCGGCTGGTCAGCAGGGGCTCGTACGTCTTGGCCAGCTCGGGGGCGTGGCGGAGGGCGGGGACGACGGCGTAGGTCATGGAGACGGGGCAGAGGTGGCCCGGCTCCAGCGTCGTGGCCAGCATGAAGCTCGCGGCGCGTGCCACATGGGCGCCCGGGCGCTCGTCGGCCCAGGCGGCACCGGCGAGGCCCTCGCCGACCGACAGGTCCATCAGGGAGTGGTAGGCGGGGTGGAAGTCGACCTCGTCGATCCGGTTGCCGTAGCGGTCGTGGGTGCGCAGCTCAGGCTCGTGGCGGTTGGCCTGGTCCGCCCAGCACTGGGCCTCCTCGGAGCCGACCAGGCGGCCCAGCCGGTGGAGGTCGTCGAGGTGCCACGCGGCGCCTTCCCGTCGTACGCCGTCCAGGAGGACCGGGTCGGCGGCCACGTCGTGACCGGTCAAGGGCGGTGCCTGGTTGGTCACTTGGTGCGTCGTCGCGGTGGGGTGGCTGGGCATGGGATCTCCAGGGGAGCGGGTGAAGGTCAGACGGTCGGGGCTCCGGCGCAGCGCAGTGCGGCGGCGGTGAGGTCGGCGAGGAGTTGCTCGGTGGCGCCCTCGCCGGGGCCGCCGAGCGGGTCCACGAGGGCTTCGCCGATCGCTCCGGTGAGCACGGCGGCGGTGATCTCCGCGTTCTGCGGGGGCAGTTGGCCGGTCGCCATGCCCTCCCGCACGACCTCGGCGTACAGGGCGCGGTAGCGGCGCCGGAAGTCGAGGCGCTCGGCGCCGACCGCGGGTTCGGCGGGGGCGGCGAGCAGGGCGTAGGCGAGGCCGCGGTTCTGCAGGGCGCGGCGGGCGAAGACGTCGACGGCCCGGGTCAGGCGGTCGACGGGGTCGCCCGGGCCGTGCAGCACCTCGCCCAGCACTTCCACCTCGCGTCCGGCGGCGCGCCGGAAGACCTCGACGGCGAGCGCCGCCTTGGACGGGAAGTGCTGGTAGACCGAACCTGCCGCGATGCCCGCCGAGGCGGCGACGGCGGTCACGGACGCCTGCGACCAGCCCACTTCCGCGACGACCGAGGTGGCGCAGACGACGAGGTGCTCGCGGGCGGCTTCGAGTCGACTGATTTCCGCTGGGGTCTTGCGGTAGGCCATGAAAGAAGTGAACCACCATTCAGAGTTTCCCGCCATGGCCGGTCCCGGTACGCCTCAGCACCCTGCTGACAGCGCGGAGGTCAGGCCTCGCGTACGCACGCACCGCCGGGCACGGTCACGCGGTCGACCGGTACGTGGCGAGGACATGGGTGGCGCGCCTGCACCTCGTCACGCTTCGCCTCCGGTCCCATGACGATCACCAGGTGGTAGCGGCCCTCGACGAGAAGGGCCGCGTTGCGGACGAACACATCGCGCCCCTGGTCGTCGATCCAGGTGAAGCTGCCGGTGGCGAAGCTCTCCCTGCCGATTTCCACCAGCCTGATCCCGGTGGCAGTGGCCCAGGTCGAGTCGCGGAACGGTGCGAGCTCCGGTTCGTGGTCCTTCTGGTACGTGAGTGGCGCGGCGGAGAAGCGGAAGTGAGCATCATGACAAAGCCAGGCACCTGACGCAGCTGCCGGAGGCCTCTCCCCACGGCTACTGGAAGCTCAGTCGATGGGGGTGGAAGGCGTCTGTGGGGCAGGTGTGGACACGCAGGTAGCCGCGCCCCAGGTACACGCCCGTGGGGGTGATGACGTGCCGGTACAGATCGGGGCGGCGGTCTTCCAGGGGAGCCCAGCTCTCCGAGGCGGGGTCCCACTCGACGTAGTGGGCGGTGAGGAGCGGGGGCATGGATGTGCCGCACACGGTGCAGTCGACGGGGCGCGGGTCCGTGAGGTGCCAGGTGGCGAAGCCGCCGACCTTCCAGCCCGGGGCGAGTGACAGGTCGCTGGAGTACTCGGTGGGGAAGTCCGCTTCCGCTTCCTGCTCGTCCTCTTCGAGGAGCTCCTCCTCCCACGTCGCGATGGCTTCCTGCAGATCCTCGGGGAGCAGGCCGAGGTATTCGTGTTCGGTGATCTGCTCGGGGTGGAGGTCACAGGGCTGGGGAACGCACTCGGGTGAGCCGACGACGAGCGGCTCGGGCTGTTCGCCGAGTACGGCACCGATGTCCTGGCTGCGGCGCCACTTCAGTTCGACGGCCACGCTCGCGTCGGGGCCGTGCGCCTCGAACGGGCACCAGAAGACCTGGAGGAGGTCGTACCCCGGGGGTCCGGTGAGGTCGGGGATGTCCCGTGCCCACAGCTGCGCGACGGCCAGCATCGGGATGGGGTCCGCGTCGCCGATGCCGGGGTCGTGCAGCCCGTCCCGGAGGGTGGCGAGCTGAGCGATCTCCTCCTCGGTCTTCTTCCGCCCCTCCGCAGCCGCGTGGACACGGCGTGCGAGTCGGACGTCGGCCAGCAAGTGACCGGTTCCCTTGGGGTGGACAGCGGTGCACACCGGCCAGGGCTCGTCGTCGGGCCACAGCATGGGGCCTGCGACGGAGCTGTCCTGCGCCTTCGGGTCACCGGGACGCGGGTGAAGTCGCGTCGCTGTCCGCCGGAACTCGGCAAGGCCGGGAAAGAGCTCCTCCACGTCAGCGGGACGCGGGGGTGTGGTGCGGGGCATACGTTTCTCCGGAACGAATCGTCGTGAGCACTAGACGCCGGTTCTGACGTACCCGGCGGGGTTCTCAAGAATGTAGGTGAAGGTGAAACCCTTGTTGCCGTACGCCGTGAAGTGGATTTCGTGCGGGATCGGGTTGTTGCCCGCGTACTTGGGGACGACGTTGTACTGGACGACCTCGTCGTTGTTCTTCACCTGGTTGTAGATCACCGCCTCGACCGACACACGCTGTTCGGGCGTGTTCGTAGGTGTCTGCGTCTCGGTCACCAGGTTCTGCCAGGCGAACTTCCCCTTTCCGTGGCCGCCGAGGCGGTTGGCGTAGAGGTGGCCACGGGCTTCGTTGAAGTCGTTGCCGTTGCCGCGCCAGCCGGGGGTCCGCACGGAGCCGGCCTCGGTTCCCTTGTCGAGCATCTCGGGCCGAATGGAGGCGTACACGCCTGTGGGGCGCCCCAGGTGGTCCAGTCGCCCGTAGCGGACGCTGCCGCCGAACCCGCTCGTCGAGTCGCCCCAGTCGTAGGCGTCGAAGCTGCAGCGCTTGGGGGCGAGGCCCAGCGGGTCGGTGGACGCCCAGGGGTTGGCGACGTAGGTGGCCGGGTTGGGCGCGGGCGCGAGGCCGAGGGGGTCGAGGGTGGTGTAGCGGGCGGTGTCGGGGTCGTAGTGGCGGTGGAAGTTGTAGTGGAGGCCCGTTTCGGGGTCGGCGTACTGTCCGGGAAAGCGGAGCGGGGTGTAGGCGGTGGCGTCGCGGTTCCACCCTGTGGTCCCCCAGGTGGTCGACCGGCTGCGCCAGGCCGTTTCGCCGGTGGTGGAGACGAGCTCGGTGGGCGTGCCTGCGAGGTCGGTGACGATGGCGAAGAAGCGCGCGTCGGTCTCGGCCTCGTCGAGGAGTCTGCGTTCGTACTGGACGAGCGGGCGATGTCCATCGTATTCCCAGGTCAGAACGGTGGCGGTGGCCTCGTCGACCTGTTCGGCCAGGACCGTTCCGTCCCAGGTGTAGCGGATGGTCTGCACCGTGGTTCGCCCGTCGTCCGCCATACGGTGCTTGGCGGTGCGGCGCCCGAGAGGGTCGTAGGCATAGGTCCACAGGGTGCCGTCGGGGGTGGTGCAGGAGGTCAGGCGGTCCCGTGCGTCGTAGGTGTAGCGCCAGAGGTCGGGCTTGCGCGAGGGACGGGTGCGGCGGCGTTCGACGACCCGGCCCGCCGCGTCGTGCGTGTAGTGGAGGGCCCCGGCTGTGAGGAGGCGCGTGCCGACGTAGGTTCGCGGGCCGCGGGCCTCGCCACGCCCGGCCCGGGTGGGCCACTGGGCCGCGTCCTGATTGCCTGCTCGGTCGTAGGCGTACTGCTCCGTCCAGTGGTCGTCGGCGACGGCGAGGGGTCGGCCCATCGGGTCGAGGGTGATCTGCTTGACGCGTCGGTCGGTGCCTGCGGTCTGTTCGCCGATGGTGACGGGGAAGCCGTCGGCACGATAGGAGTAGTCGCGCGTGACAAGGGGCGAGGGGGCCGTTCCGGCCGCGAGGCTCTGGGTCGTCGGCCTGCCGGCGTCGTCCCAGGTGGTCGTCAGGCCAACCGGAGTGGCGGGATCGCCCCAGACGCGGGAGACCTCGCGGCCGAGGAGGTCGTGCCCGAAGGTGAGGGCGTGCCCGTCCACGGCCAGCGAGGAGCACCGGCCCGCGGGGTCGTAGGCGAGGCTGGTGACGGCGCCGGTGGGTGTGGTGCGCGCGACGCGGCGGCCGGCCGGGTCGTACGCGTACCGGAGAGTCCGCCCGTCGATGCTCTCGCTGCGCGGTCGGCCCATGACGTCGCGCACGATGCTCAGCGTGGAGGTCGCGGTACGGGCTTCGACGAGCGCACCGGCGGTGTCGTACGCGTAGCTGGTGACGGCGCCGTCCGCGTCGTCCGAGGTCAGCCGGCCCATGGCGTCCCAGGTGTAGGTGACGGTCTGTCCGGCGGGGTTGACGCGTCGCGTGAGCCGGTTGGCCGCGTCGTAGTGGTAGTGGCTGGTGCGCCCCTCGAAGTCGGTCTCGGCGGCCATGTTGCCGGCGGCGTCGTAGGTGTAACTCCACTTCTGCCCGAGCGGGTTGGTGACTTCGACGAGGCGCAGTTCGGTGTCGTAGCGCAGTTGGTGGCGGGCTCCGTCCGGGTCGATCCGGACCAGGGGCTTGTCGAAGGGGCCGTACGCGGTGCCCCAGACGCCGCCGACGGCGTCGGTGTACGCCGTGCAGTTGCCTTCGTCGTCCCAGGCCCAGCTCTCACGGGCTCCGTCCGTCGCGGTTCGGGCGAGGAGGTGGTCGTCGTCGTCCCACACGAACTCCTGCGCCCGGCCGACCGGATCGACGATGCGGAGGGGGCGTCCGCGGTGGTCCCGCCGCACGCGCGTCACGCCGTGCTCGTCGTCGCTGACCTCCAGGGTGAGGCCCGCGGCGTCGGAGGTGAAGCGGACCGTGCCGCCCAGGGTGTCGGTCATGGTCGCGATGGCGCCGGTGCGGTCGTGGGTGAAACGCTTCACGGTCCCGTCGGGAGCCTGGACGCCGGTGCAGTTGCCCAGGCCGTCGAAGGTCTGCCGCCACACGGTCCCGTCCGCGCCCGTGATCTCCACGGGCATGTTCCGCTCGTCGTAGCGGGCCGTGGCCGTGGTGCCGTCGGGCAGCCGTACCCCGACCAGGTTGCCTTCCTCGCTCCAGATGAGTTCGGTGGTGTGGCCCAGGGCGTCGGTGCGGGTGAGCGGGCGGTCGTACGCGTCCCAGGTCAGGTGCGTGGTGTGGCCGAGCGGGTCGGTCTCGGCGACGACCTGGAGGCGGTCGTTGAGGTGCAGAACGCTCGTGGCACCGGTGGAGTCGGTGTAGCGCGTCACGCGGTGCCCGGTCTCGGGGTGGACGTCGTAGGTGAACGTCGACGTGAGAGTGCCTTCGGGGCCGACCGTGCCGGCGACCCTGCCCTCGGCGTCGTACACGTAGCGGAAGGTGAAGGCGTTGCGGTCGGTCCACGAGGTGACGCGGCCGTCACCGTCGTACGTGAAGTGCATGGCGGGGCCGCCGGTGCCCTCCGGGCCCGTCAGAGTGGTGAGGTGACCGGCCTGGTCGTAGCCGTAGCCGACGACCGTGGTCGGGCCTCCGGGCCCACGGACGGCCAGGTCCGTCACCCGGGTCTCGGTCGCGGTGATCTGAACGACGTATCCGCCCGTGTGGGTCACGGCGGTCGGAGCACCGTCGCCGCGTCGCGCGAAGTCGACGCGGTTGCCGTTCCGGTCCTCGACCGCGGACAGCCAGTAGGCGGTCGAGGCCCGGTAGGGATCGCCGGTGAAGCTCCGGACCGGACCCCCGTGGGGATCGCGCACCTCGTACCTGGTCGCGTCACCGTCGACGCCGCCGTGGACCAGGGGAAGCCGGTCGCCCTCCAGGGGGAGGACCTGCTCGCCGCCGGGGCGAGGCAGGCGCGGGTAGATCAGCAGAGAGCCGTCCTCACGGGCCCAGACGGCTCCGCCGCCGAACGCGTCGACCTCGATACGTTCGTCGAGGGTGGACGCCCAACTGGGGCCGAACCACTGACCGTAGCGGTAGGTCGACACATGGGTGCGGCGCAGCGTGAGCGGGAGCACCCCGGGCAGGAGGAGGTCCGTCTGCGGGAGCAGCATCTTGCCCGTGGCGACGTCGACCGGATCGTTCTTGCAGACGGTCTTGTCCAGGGACACGCTGTTGGCGCGGGGATCGCCCTTTGCGTCGCTGACCGAATTGCGCCTTGTGTGGGCGTCGGCCCCGGGGTCTCTGCGCTGCTGAGTCCCGCCGTTGCCGCCGTTGCTGTCGTCATGGTCGCCCTTGCGCTGCCGGGCGAAGCGGTCGCGCAGGTCGTCGTCGTTGTTCTTGTGGTCGACGGAGATCTGCTTCACGACCTTCGGCAGCGTCTTGCCGACGTGGTCGCCCATCACGTCGGCTGACTTCGCCAGGGCTCCCATGGCCTTCTCGATGACCGGGTCCAGGGCGTCGGCGATGTTGTCCCGGCCCTTGTTGCGGCCCTGGGCCGTCTTCGCCTTCGTCAACTTCCCGGCGGTCTTGCCGTGGATCCCGGCGCTCACACCGTTCAGTTTCGTACCGGCGTTGTCGTGCTCGTCGTGCTCGATGTGGAAGCCCTTGCCCCCGGGGCGACCGCCGCCCCCGCCGCCGACGGAGGCGAGGTTCAGGCCCTCCTTCGCGCCCTGCACGCCGTCGTCGAACCCGTCCTTGCCGGCCTGCCGCGTCTGGCCGAGGTCCACCCCGTCCTGCAGCCCCAGTGCGTCCGCGCCCAGCTGGACCACCAGATCGGCGGCCATGTTCTCCAGTGCCGACACCGCCGGTTCGGTCATCACGCCGACGATGTGGCCGACGGCCTCTTCCATCGCGCCCGTGATGAGCTTCAGCAGCTGCTTCTTCGTGTAGGCGATCGCACCGGCACCCAGCAATGCCGACAGGCCACCGGTCACCGGGATCAGCGCCATGGCCAGACCGGTCTGGCCCGCCAGGATCCCGAGCTCCGCGACCGCCTTCCACTTCATGCCCTCGATCGCGCCCGCCGCCATGTCCAGGGCGTCCGCGATCGTCCGGGCCGCGGACACCATGTCCTTGAGGTGCTTGCCCTTGACCTTGCCCCAGTGCTCGTTCAGCGCGTCCATCGCCTCGCCGTGACCCGACGACAGCAGACGCTCCATGTGGTTGTTCGCGAGCTGGCCGTCGTCGGCGAGGTCGTCCGCGAACTCCCGCAACGCGTCCGCCATTTCCCGGTAGGCGTCCTCGTCCACGTTGGGCCAGTTCACCCCCACCAGATCCAGCAGCGTGTCCGCCCAGTCCGGCACCGTGACAGCCATGATCGAAATTCCCCCATACGACGATCCGTCAGCCACACAGTCCTACCACGGTGTCTCGGCGACGTGTCATGCGCTGCAGCAAACCGGCTCGGCGGCTCTCGCTCGCGCGGCAAGGCCCGGACGGAATGTTCCTGCGTCACGGCAGCGAAGGTTGACTCATCCGTCTCGCCCCATGAGGACCGCGCAGCCACCGGCCGTCCCACCAGGTACATGCTCCTGTCGAGCGCCACGCCGCCGCAGCGCGGCCCGCATCGGCGCGATGATCATCCGTCCGTGGAACGTGGGCTATGTTGGATACGAGTGACGTGAGATGGAGGTCCGCCGGTGTCATCGGATCAGCAGGCACGCGCTCGGGCGGCCGCGATCACGCCGGGCGGCGGCCCGCCCGGGCCGGAGGAGCTGGCGCCGACCGACCGGTTGCTCGCGCTCTTCGACGGACACCGGCTCTCCCCGGGCCAACGACGGATCGCCCAGTACCTGCTCGACCACCTCACCGAAGCCGCGTTCCTCTCCATCACCGAGCTGGCCGAACGTGTCGGGGTCAGCCAGCCCTCGGTGACGCGCTTCGCGGTCTCCCTCGGGTTCAGCGGATATCCCGCCCTGCGAGAGGTGCTCCAGCCCATCGCCCTGAGCGCGGTGGCCGGCACTCCCGACAGTCGCGAGCAGCTGCGGCACAACGAGCTTCAGGCCGCCGTCGACGCCGAGATCGAGAACCTGGAGAACGTCCGCCGCCTCCTCACCGACACCAGCCAGGTACTGGGGATCGGCCGCGAACTGGCCCGCTCGACACCTCTGACCGTCCTCGGCCTCCGCATCTCGGTCTCCCTCGCGGAGTACTTCGCCTACGCCGCCCGCCGCATCCACCCGGACGTCCGCGTGGTGACCCGCGGTGGCAGCGTGGCCTACGACACACTGCTCCAGTCCCGGGCCGCCGGCGGCAGCTGGGTGCTGGCCTTCGCCATGCCCCGGCACGCCAAGGAGACCCTGGCCGCCCTGCGGGCCGCCCGCAGCACCGGCCTGCGCGTGGTGCTGATCACCGACCCCACCGTCGGCCCGCTTGTCGACGAGGCCGACGTGGTGCTGACGGCAGGGACCGGGTCACGGCTGGTCTTCGACTCGTACGCGGCCCCCGGCATGCTCTCCGCCGCCCTGCTGCAGGCCATGGCCGATGCCGACCCCGAGCGGACCCAGGCACGGCTCGAACAGTATGAGCAGGCCGCTGACCAGCACGGATTCTTCCTCTAGCAGCGGGCCACGGGTTCCTGGGCACCGCTCCCGCAGAGGCATGCGCAGCGTCTGATCTGCATGTAATTTTTCATACTCTTGCTTACTCGACGGTATATATATTTACTGAATCCAGTGTTCCGGATCCGCCGGATGCCAGGGAGGACGCCCCACGTCCTTGCCGAACAGCCACCCAGCGCGCCACCCCCTCCTCCTAGGCGCGCCGGGTGATGGTCACGGCTTTACGGATCCCTCGGAACGCCCGTGGCGGCCTCGGTCAACCCCTGGACCGAGGCCGCCCCTCACCGGCCCGATCGCGATCGCCCGCCGACCGGTCAAGACGAGTCCGCCCAAGCGGTCCCCAAGGGCAGTGCGCCGCGGCCAGCCTTTCGCAGGCAAGCCGTCACGCTTTTCGCGTGAAACGTTGTCAGGACAACCGCACCGGCTCGGTCGCATCCAGTGCACGCGACGCGCCCGTCGGGGCGACACCGTCGCTCTCCGGTGCGTTCACAGTGGCTCCGCCCACCCGTTTCGCACCGCGTACGCGCCGAGCTGCATCCGGGTTCGGACTCCCGCCATGTCCATGAGGTGGCGCAGGCGGCGGTGCAGCGTGCGCGGTGACAGACCGAGTTGTGTCGCGGCCGTCAGATCCGTGAGGCCGGTCAGGAGCAGCGCGAGGATCCTGCGGTCCAGCTCGGTCGGGCCCTGCGGACCGACCTCGGCGATGGCTGCGGCTTCGTCTCCCGTGTACGACAGTTCGAGCGGGTGGGCCGTGCGCCATACCGTCTCGAACAGTGCGTCCAGCGCGTCCAGCAGGCCACTGCGGTGCAGCAGCACGGCACCGGGCTCGCCCGCCGGTGTGACCGCGAGGGGGACAAGGCCGAGGTCGGCGTCAGCCAGCACGAGTTTCATCGGCAGGTCGTCGGCGACACGCAGTTGCACTCCGTTGCGCAGGGAATCGATCGCGTCGCGGACGATACCCGGCTCGGCCAGCACGGCGCGGTCCAGTACCGCTCGGAAGAGCACTCCGCGGTCGAGGGCCATGGGCTCGGCCGTGTTCTCGTCGGGAGGCAGGGCGACGAATGGTGCGGTGATGAAGGAGCGGACCTGCGTGCGGGCTGCCTGCTGCACCTGGAGGAAGCGGTGACGGATGGCGTCGACGCCCGTGACGACCTCGAACAGATCGTTGATGCTGCTCCCGGTCATCGCCGCCCGGTGTTCCTCGGCCAAGGTCACCAGTGCGTGCTCGGCCATGCGCAGCCCGTCCCGGCGCTGGCTGATGAGGGAGCCGAGCGCCATGGCCGGTGGCGCGGCGGTGAAGAGCTCGTCCGCCGACCTGATCACCAGTCCCCACCCGACCAGGCGGGACAAGGCCTTGTCCACGTCGGCTCCCGATACACCGAGAAGATCCGACAGCAGCGTCGCGGTGGAGTTCGGCCGTCCGAGCAGCCCCCGATAGACGTGCTCGTCGTCGGGTTCGAGGCCCAGAACATCCAGCATCGGTGACCGACTCCGTTCCACTTTCAACAGCGGGGAGAGTATGCGCCATGGCGGCAGCCCCTGAATAGTCCCTGCTGGGAGCAGGTGCGAGGGGAGGGGCCCCGGGGAGTCGTCTCCCCGGGGCCCGACAATGCGGTTCATCGCAGGCCGTACGCCCGGATGATCTCGTTCTTCACGCTGAAGCCGCTGTCCGTCTCGGCGCTCGCGCGGAGAGAGACGAAGCCGCCGGGCTTCTTGGCCGTTCTGAACGGACCCGTCCAGTAGCCGTCGGTGCCCTTGGTCAGGGTCACCTTCTGCCAGGTGGAGCCGTCGTCGTACGAGACGTCCAGCTGCACCTTGGTGACGGTGCCCGGCACGGTGCCGAGGTTCATCGACACCGGCTTGAGGGCGATCTGCTGGTGTGCGTTGGCCTTGACGTCACCGTGCAGGTCCGTCTCCAGCTCGTAGTCAAGGTTCAGCACCGAGAACGGCTCGAAGAAGTCCGAGTCGACGGTGTCGGACATGAACGTCCACTCACTGTGAGTGCGCGTCGACAGCCGGAACACGTCCCCGGGCCGCTCCACGTCGAGGACGGCACGGTAGGGCAGGTTGCCCGCCGGTACCTCGACCCACTGCATGTCCCCGCCGACCGGGTTGTCGTGGATCAGCGTGTCGCCCTGGAATACCTGCAGATGGGACGGCGTCTCACCCCACGGCAGGAAGCCGCCGAGGCGCATGTTGTCGCTCGCGGATGCCCAGGCCTGCACGTTCCAGGTCATGTAGTTCTGCCAGCGGGAGTTGTACACGCCGAAGGACTCGCTCTGGGCGGGCCGGGTCGCCGGAGCGAACCAGTCCAGCCGGGTGGTGCTGCCCCGGGTGTACGTGTTGTCGCCCGACACCATCACCCACGGGAGGCCTCCATCGATGCCCTGCGCGTGGAACTCCCTCCAGACCTGGCCCGGGGTGACCCATTCGGTCCGGGTGCCCGGGTGCCACTCGAGCTCGGGGAAGTTGAACGACGGGCTGAGGGTGAAGTCGGAACGGTATCCTTCCGCCAACTTGCCTTCGGTGGCCGAGTAGTAGCGGGCGTCGATCCGGGCGAGGTCGTCCTGGGTCGGCTTGTAGACCAGAGCCCGGTCCGGCACCCGGCCGGGGTAGTCCCGGGTCAGGTCGTAGACGAACGGCGTGTGCTCGGTCTGCTTGACGGTCAGCTTCAGCATGCCGGCCTTGGCCATCGAGATGAGGGCCTTGCCCGCGTCGCGGTGCACGGTGGCGACCGGGATGGTCGACTCGCCGACGTACTCCATCAGGGCGCCGACACCGTCGTTGACCACGATCAGTGCCGTGGCACCGGCCGCTACCGCGGCCGCGGTGCGTTCCTGAGGCGAGACCTCGTCTCTGCGCTCGACGACAACGACCTTGCCCTTGGCCTGGACCTTCTGGTACTCGGCCGCCGCTCCGCTGCCCGCGAAGACGGCGTCCAGCCTGTCGGTGGCGGTGTCCAGGGCGCTGCCCGCCTGCACCAGCGTCTCGAAGCGCAGCCGGCCGTCCGGCGTGCTCAGGCCGAGTTGCGGCTCGCCCTTGCGCCAGCGGGTGATCAGCATGAAATCGCCCTGCTTCATGGGCTCCGTCGGTGCGACGTAGACGTCGTCGTACGTCGGCGGCAGCACGTACGCGCTGCGGTAGTCCATGTACGCGTCGAGGCCCGAGTAGTGGACGTTGAAGTCGACCTTGCGCTGGTGGTCCTCGGTGCGCTGCGGCGCCTCGGTCTGCAGCAGACGTGCCTTGCTCGCGTCCAGCACCACGTCCGCGGAGCCGCCCTTGAGGACGGTCTCCGGGTCGACCAGCACGGCCACACCCGACCGGTCCGCCTTCTCACCGGCCACGTCGAGGTACGCCGCGACGGTGTACAGGCCGGGGGGCATGCGCATGGTGGTCGAGCCGTCGACGTAGACCGACCACGGCCAGAAGTCACCGGCCAGGTTGATCGTGACCGACCCGGCGGCCGGCTTTCCGTCGCGGCCGACCAGCTTGATGTTCAGGTCGTAGCGCTCCTCCTCCTTGAGGAGCGCGACCGATGTGCGGGTCACCGGCTGCCCCGTGGCCGCATCGGTGGCGATCACGTAGCCGGCGTGCCGGCCGACGGAGGCGGTCTGCGGGTCACCGGTCACCGGGACGGCGGCGGTGCCGCCCGCCGGGACGGTCACCGTGGGGGCGCCCAGCGTGAACGGGCCGTCGGCGTCGGTCAGCGCCAGGTTGAGCGTGACGTCGGCGGAACCCGTGTTGGTGAAGGTCATGTCCTTGGTGACGGGGACGTCGCTCGACTGGTGCGGCCATGTGTAATTGCCGAAGAAGAGCGGTCCGGTGCTGCGGACCGTGGTGCGCACGGCGGCGGCGACGTCGAGGCGACCAGTGCCGACCTCGTACGGCGAGTACCCGTCGGCCAGGCCCTTCGCGGTGCTCATCAGGTGTTCCTTGAGCTGCGCGCCGGTCCAGTCCGGGTGCCGCTGTGCCAGGATCGCCGCAGCGCCGACCACGTGCGGGGTGGCCATCGAGGTGCCGCTGATGGTGCGGTAGAGACCCTCACCGCCGTCGGTCATCTCCTGCGAGCGAGCTGCGGTGATGGCAACGCCGGGCGCCGCGATATCGGGCTTCATGGCGCCGGAGTAGGCGAGCGGGCCGGTACTGGAGAAGGACGCGAGCCGGTCCTCTTTGTCCGTGGCGGCCACGGTCAGCGCCGAGGCGGCGGCACCCGGGGAGGAGATGCTCTCCGGGCCCGCGTTGCCGGCGGCTATGACGAACAGCGTGCCGTACTGCGCGGACAGCGCGTCGACCGTCTGCGACATCGGGTCGCTGCCGTCCGTCGGGTAGGAGTCACCGAGGCTCATGTTGACGACGTCCGCGCCCGATTCGGCGGCCCACTGCATGCCGGCCATGACCCAGGAGTCCTGGCCGTAGCCCTCCGCGCCGCCGAGCACCTTGCCGACGAACAGGTCGGCTCCGGGTGCGACGCCCTTGTTGTCGCCTCCGGAAGCGGAGCCCGAACCGACGATCGTCCCGGCCACGTGCGAGCCGTGCCCGTTGACGTCGGTGACGGCCTCACCCGGCACGAAGCTGGCCGTGCCGTCGATCAGGCCGGCGAAGTCGGGGTGGTTGACGTCGATGCCGGTATCGAGCACCGCGACCTTGACGCCTTTGCCGGTGTAGCCGGCCGCCCAGGCCTCGGGCGCGCCGATCAGCGGCACGCTCTCCTTCAGGCTGGCCTTGACCCGGCCGTCGAGCCACAGCTTCGCCATACCCGCGCCCAGCGTCGCGCTGTCCTGTGGCGCCACCGTGGTCCAGAAGGTGCGGGCCTGCCGCTTCTCGGTGCTGAGCGCCGCGCCGCGGATGCTCTTGAGGTCGCGGGTCAGCCTGCTGCCCCGGGGAGCCGTCGGCGGGCCGGCCGCGCGGGACTTCGCATGGGTGTACGTCGCGATCAACGGCACCGCGGCCGACTTCGCGTCGTCGTAGCCCATCTCGATCAGATCGGTGACGTTGAACAGCCGCCGGTCCAGCTTGTCCGTGCCCAGCAGCGGCGCTGCCTCGTCCGGGATGACGAACAAGTCGCCCTTGATCTGCTGAACTTTCACGCCACCGACGGCGCTGTCCGGCCGGTCGACGTCGGCCGTCTGCTTGCCGTCGGCCATCGTGGTGACCGTGACGATGTCGCCGGTGACCAGGGTGACCTTGTGGGTCGCCGAGGGCTTGGCGGAGGCGGTGGGTTTGCTCGGAGCGGCTTGTGCGGGGGCGTGCAGGACTGCGAGTGCCGACGCCACGAGGGGCACCACAGTGGCGGCCGAGATCAGCTGCCACCGCCCGCGCCGGAAGGCGGATGCATGAGAGGGCGAGTACATGCCATGGGTCTATCGACCGGTGAACGTCGTCGTGAAGGCCTCATGACGGCAAGTCCTCGCCATGGCAAATGTTTGTCAGCCGTGAACCCCGCGATTTCGGGCGCAAAGGCACCGTACCGAGACGCAAGGTTCGGCGGCCCGTCCGCTCCCTGCCACATGGTTCGGTCCACGAGCCCGGTGAAGATGGTGCGGTGCGGGCCGCGTGCCGCTGCCGGGGTGGAGGTGGCTCTCCCGCCGCAGTGAATGGCGGCGCGCTGCGACCCTTCCCGTTCGGCCGACGTGCGCCCGGGACCGACGGGGGTCAGATTGGAGGTATCCGATCCACCGGACGGCCGGTCTCGGCGGGCAGCCCGGACGAGATGGAGGAGCCTGACATGACGACCCACGTGGGTGCACCCGGTCGGCGGGACGAATCGCACGCCAGCGGTTGGCTGGTGTTCGCCGCCGTCATCATGGTCTTCAGCGGCATCATGACGCTGCTCGGGGGCATTTCGGCCATAGCCAAGGACGACGTCTTCCTGGCCACTCGTAACTATGTCTACGAGCTCGACCTCACCGGCTGGGGGTGGATCCACCTCATCATGGGCATTCTGATCGTGCTCACCGGCGTAGCCCTGTTCACCGGTGCCACATGGGCCAGGGTCGTCGGCGTGGGGCTGGCCGGTCTCAGCATGATCGCCAACTTCATGTGGCTCCCTTACACGCCCTGGTGGGCGGTGCTGCTCATCGCCATCGACGCCCTGGTCATCTGGGGGTTGTGCGTCGCACCCCGACCGATCAGGGACTGACGGTCGGGACCGGCGCCCATGGCACACGGAACAACGACCGGGGAGCCTCCGCAGCTGCTGCTCGTCGTCGGCGTCGCCGGGTCCGGCAAGTCGACGGTGGGGCGCCTCCTCGCCGATCGACTGGGCTGGGTGTACCGGGATGCGGACGAGTTCCACTCCGAGGCAAACCGATCCAAGATGGGCGCCGGTCACGCCCTCACGGACAGCGACCGGGCACCGTGGCTCGAAGCCATCGGGGAGTGGATGGACGGGATGATCTCGGCCCGTCAGCAGGCCGTCGTGACCTGCTCCGCGCTCAAGCGTGGCTACCGGGACACGTTGATGGCAGGGCGTCCGCACGTTCTTCTGGTGTACCTGCACGGCTCGCGCGAACTGTTGGGCTCCCGGCTGGCCGCGCGGCACGGTCACTTCTTCCCGGCAGACCTGCTGGACAGCCAGCTCGCCGACCTCCAGGAGCCGGAGACCGACGAACACCCGTTGGTGGTGGAGATCGACCAGCCTCCGGAGGCCATCGTCACGGCGGTGCTCTCCCTGATGCGCCGGGACTCCGCCGCACGTCAACCGGCCGGTTCGGACTCGGAGCGCGCGGTCCACGGCGCGTTCGCCGGCCCTTCCGAATCCCCCAGCCCCACGGGCGTGTCGTGGCGGTTGGTCCGTGGGGAACAGAGGGCGGTCGTGGTCCAGCTGGGCGGGGCCCTGCGCGACTACGTCGTGAACGGACGACCGCTGCTCGACGGGTTCTCCGCCGGGTCCGCCATCACGGGCGGGAGGGGGCAACTACTCCTCCCCTGGCCGAACCGTGTGGGAGGCGGACGCTATGGCTTCGGCGGCAGGAGCCTGCAACTCCCCCTGACCGAGGTCGAGAAGAACAACGCGATCCACGGCCTGCTCCGCTGGGCCCTGTGGAAGCCGCTCGCCCGCACCGACGACGCGGTGGTGCTCGGGACGACGCTCTGTCCACAGCCCGGATATCCGTTCCTCCTCGACGTCCGTGTCGAGTACCGGCTGGGGCCCGAAGGGCTCACGACGGCGGTCCACGCCACCAACACCGGTACGGAGTCCGCGCCGTACGGTGTGGGGCAGCATCCCTATCTGACGGTCGGCACCGACCTCGTCGACAGCGCCCTCCTGACCGTTCCCGCCCGGTATCTCCTGCGTACCGACGACATGGGTCTGCCCGTCGGCCGTGCCCCCGTGGACGGCGGCCCGTATGACTTCCGCGCCGCCCGCCCCATCGGCGATCTGCGACTGGACACCGCCTTCACCGGGCTCGACCGCGGCCCCGACGGCCGGGCCGTCGTGAGGCTGGCGCATCCTTCCGGGCTCCGCGGTATCGATCTGTGGCTCGGCGAAGGCACCCGCTACGTACAGGTGTACACGGGTGACACCCTCGCCGAGCCCGAACGGCGGCGGCAGGGAGTCGCCGTGGAGGCGATGTCCTGTCCGCCGGACGCCTTTCGCAGCGGCACGGATCTCACGGTCCTGGAGCCGGGCGCGACGCACGTGCTCCGATGGGGCCTGAACCCCTGGGGATACTCGTGACACCGGCCATGGAGCCCCCGGCGGCTCCCGGCATGACCGCGCACGCCTTCCGGACGCTCTACGAACGTCTACGGAGCCAGGCGGCGGCGCAGCCGACGGCGAACGGCCGGTGCGGAGCACTGCGCCATCTGACCCCTGAGCGGGTGGCGGCTGCCGCCGCCGAAGTCCGCCTCGGACGCACGGTGTCGCTGTCGGCCCCGATCGAGACCGAGCCGGGACCCGACTCCCCCGAGCCCGCGACACACCGCATGACCGGGCCGGGTACGCGCGACCTCGGCTCGGCCGGGCTCCACTTCGCCACGGACAGCTTCGCCATGAACGTACACGGGGACGCGGACAGTCATCTCGACGCCCTCTGTCACGTGGTGTTCGACGGGGAGTTGTACGGCGGGGTGCCGGCGAGCACCGTGACGGCCGAGGGGGCCCGTTCGCTCTCCGTCGACCTGCTGGAGAACGGCATCGTCGGTCGGGGTGTACTGCTGGACGTCCCTCGGCTGCGGGGCGTGTCCTGGCTGGAACCGGGCGACCATGTGACCTCGGCCGACCTGGTGGCCGCAGAGGCCGCGCAGGGGGTGCACGTCGGTCCTGGTGACCTGCTGTTCGTCAGGGTGGGGCATCGCCTTCGTCGTAACGGACTCGGGCCGTGGAACGCGGCCATGGCGCGTGCGGGCCTTCACCCGACCGCCCTCGAGTTCCTGGCAGAACGTGCGGTCTCGGTCCTGGGTGGAGACGGCAACAACGACACCGCCCCCAGCGCGGTGGAGGGCATCGCCTTCCCCGTACACGTCCTGGCCGTGCAGGCCATGGGCATCCACCTCATGGACTACCTGCGGTTCGAGGACCTTGCCGCGGTCTGCGTGGGGGCAGGGCGCTGGAGCTTCCTGTGCGTGGTCGCTCCGTTGCGGTTGCCCGGAGCCACGGGCTCGCCGGTGAACCCGATCGCACTGCTATGACCAGGGGGTCCCCGGCCGCTGACCGCTCTCCGGTCGCCGTTCACACGGAGGGCGGATACGTTCGACGGGGTGGGACCGCTCGGCCCCCGCGCAGTGGGAAGACAGGGCCCGATGTCAGGTCAGGCCCGTGATCGCAAGGACGGTGGTCGTCGTGGGCGACGCCCCTCACTACGACGTCATCATCATCGGTACCGGCGCCGGCGGCGGCACCCTCGCCCATCGGCTCGCCCCGTCCGGCAAACGCGTCCTCCTCATCGAACGCGGGGGCCGTCTGCCGCGTGAGCGCGACAACTGGGACTCGACGGCCGTCTTCGTCAAGGGCAAGTACCGGGCACCGGAGTTCTGGATCGACCGGGACGGGAACGAGTTCCCGCCGGAGGTCAACTACTACGTGGGGGGCAACACCAAGTTCTACGGTGCAGCCCTCTTCCGGCTGCGTCCCGAGGACTTCGGCGAACTCCGTCACCACGGCGGGCTGTCCCCCGCCTGGCCGATCGGGTACGAGGATCTGGAGCCGTACTACACCCAGGCCGAGCACCTCTATCTCGTCCACGGACGGCACGGCGAGGATCCCGGCGAGGGCCCCGTGAGCGCACAGTACGCACATCCGCCGGTCGAGCACGAGCCGCGCATCCAGCAGTTGAGCGACGACCTCGAGAAGCGTGGTCTGCACCCCTTCCACCTGCCGATCGGCGTCAACCTGCTTCAGGAGAACGGCGGTCGGGCCACCCACTCCAGCGTCTGCATCCGATGCGACCGGGTGGACGGCTTTCCCTGTCTGGTGCGGGGCAAGTCCGACGCCGAAGTGATCTGCGTGGAGCCCGCCCTGGAGTACCCCAACGTCGACATGGTCACGAACACGCAGGTGTTCCGCCTGGAGACCGATGCGAGTGGACGCACTGTCAGCGCGGTCGTCGGCCGGCTCCCCGACGGCTCGGAGGTCCGGTTCACGGCGGATGTGGTGGTCGTCTCCTGTGGGGCGGTCAACTCCGCGGCGCTGCTGCTGGCCTCGGCGAACGAGCACCATCCCCGTGGCCTCGCCAACAGCTCCGACGTGGTCGGCCGCTTCTACATGCGGCACAACAACCTGGCCCTGATGGCGGTGTCGAAGGAGCCCAACGACACCGCGTTCCAGAAGACCCTGGCCTTGAACGACTGGTACCTCGGTGCGGACGACTGGGACTACCCTCTGGGCGGCATCCAGATGCTGGGGAAGTCGGACGCCGAGCAGATCCACGGTGAGGCCCCCAGGTGGGCCGGTGCGGTCACACCGGACATGCCATTCGAGGTGCTGGCACATCACGCCGTCGATTTCTGGCTGTGCGGTGAGGACCTCCCGCTGGCCGACAACCGGGTCACCCTCGACGGCGACGCACGTATCCATCTCGCTCTCGACGAGAAGAACAACGTCGAGGGCCTGAAGCGGCTGAGGCACAAGCTGCAGGGGATGCTCGGCCATCTGGGGATGCACGAGCACCACCTGCTGTCCCACAGCATCTATCTGCACAAGGGAATGCCGATCGGTGCGACGGCCCATCAGGTCGGCACGGTTCGCTTCGGCAGCGACCCGGCCGCTTCCGCGCTGGACCTCAACTGCAAGGCCCACGACCTCGACAACCTGTACGTCGTGGACACGAGCTTCTTCCCGAGCATCGGCGCGGTCAACCCCTCCTTGACGGCCATCGCCAATGCCCTGCGGGTCGGAGACCACCTCCTGGCCCGGCTGAACTGAGGCCGAGGCCCGCTGGCCCGACCGGGTGAAGATGGCCGACCCAACGGCCCAACGGTGCTGCTCCGGGCATGCCGCTCGCCCCGCCCGGTGATTGCGTGACTCCGCAGCCGGGCGGACCGGAGCCGCGCAGCCAGGAGGCAGAGCATCATGGAGTCCACCGTCGAAGCACCCCGTGGCGTCATCCGGACAGATCTGCTGAAGGGCCAGAAGGCGCTGGTCACCGGCGCCAATTCGGGCATCGGCAAGGCCACGGCCATCGGTCTGGGCCGGGCGGGCGCGGATGTGGTCGTGAACTACGTGGCAGGCCGTGAGGCCGCCGAGGAAGTGGTCCGGGAGATCACCTCGTTCGGGGTGCGCGCGGCCGCCTACGAAGCGGACGTGTCCCAGGAGGACCAGGTCACTGCCATGATGGACCGGATGGTCCAGGAGTTCGGGACGATCGACATCATGGTCGCCAACGCCGGTCTGCAGCGCGATGCCCGGCTCACCGACATGACGCTGGCGCAGTGGCAGAAGGTCATCGACGTCAACCTCACCGGGCAGTTCCTGTGTGCGAGGGAGGCGACCAAGGAGTTCCGGCGCCGTGGAGTCGTCCCCGAAGTGTCCCTCGCGGCCGGGAAGATCATCTGCATGAGTTCGGTGCACCAGCTCATCCCGTGGTCCGGCCACGTCAACTACGCCTCTTCCAAGGGCGGCGTGCAGATGATGATGCAGACCCTTGCGCAGGAGCTGGCACCGGAGAAGATCCGGGTGAACGCAGTCGCTCCCGGGGCGATCAAGACGCCGATCAATCGCAGCGCCTGGGAGACGGCCGAGGCCCGCGAGGATCTGCTGAAGCTGATTCCTTACGAACGGATCGGCGACCCCGAGGACATCGCGCACGCCGTGGTCGCACTCGCCTCGGACCTCATGGACTACGTGGTGGGGACCACCCTGTACGTCGACGGCGGGATGACGCTCTTCCCCGGTTTCGCCACCGGCGGCTGACCCCCTCCAGGACCACCACGAACAGCAAAGGCCTGTATGTCCACGTCGTTCCACCTGCTGGCGGATGCCCCGGCCCAGCTGCTGCCGGCCCGGGAACTCATGGCCTTCACTCTGGCGTCCCACATCATTCTGGTTCCACTGGGCGTGGCTTTCCCCTTCATCACCTTGGTCATGCACTACCGCGGACTGCGCCGCCAGGACGCCGCGGCGCTGCTCCTGGCGCGGCGCTGGTCGGCTGTCATGGCGGTGCAGTTCGCCCTCGGGATCGTCACCGGCACGGTGCTCTCCTTCGAGTTCGGCCTGCTCTGGCCCGGTCTGATGGGCAGGTGGGGTGATGTCTTCGGCATCGGGTTCGGTGTCGAAGCCTGGGCGTTCTTCCTGGAGGCAGTACTCATCGCCATCTATCTGTACGGATGGCGGCGGCTGAAGCCCCGTACGCACTTCCTGCTCGGGCTGCCGCTCCCGGCCGCCGCACTGCTCGGGGCGTTCGGCATTCTGGCCGCCAACTCCTGGATGAACACGCCACAGGGCTTCTCCCTCGACTCCGAGGGCAACCCGGTCGACGTGAACGTCTGGAAAGCGATCTTCACCCCGATGTTCGGGCCGCAGTACTGGCACTTCGTCGTGGCAATGATCATCACGGCGGGCTTCATGGTGGCCGGTGTCTACGCCGTGGGCTGGCTGCGTGGCCGCCGGGACCACTACCACCGGCTCGGATTCGCCGTTCCGTTCACCATCGCCGCGGTGGCCACTCCGTTGCAGCTCTTCCTGGGCGACTTCATCGCCCGGTCGGTGTTCCACAAGCAGCCGGTGAAGTTCGCCGCGATGGAGATCGTCTGGAAGACCGACACCCGGGTACCGGAGTACCTCTTCGGGCGCCTGCACGAGAACGGCACCGTCTCGGGCGGCATCAAGATCCCGCTGCTCGACTCCGTACTGGCCGGATTCAGTCCGGACACCGAGGTGGTGGGACTGACCTCCGTCCCGGCGGACCAGCGTCCCACGGCCACTCAGGCGACCATCGCCCACTGGGCCTTCGACATCATGGTCCTGCTCGGGTCCGCCCTGGTGCTGCTCGCCCTCTGGTACGGGTTCGTCTGGCTGCGGCACCGCCGACTGCCCGCCTCGAAGTGGTTCTACCGCTCCGCGGCCTGCGCGGGCGTCGCCTCCGTCGTGGCCGTCGAGTGCGGCTGGATCGCCACCGAGGTGGGCCGCCAGCCCTGGATCGTCTACCAGAACATGCGGGTCGCCGAGGCCGTGACGTCGACCCGCTCCACCAGCCTGTGGATCATGCTCGGGGTGGTGATGGTGGTGTACGTGTTCCTCTTCGGCTCGTTCCTCCTCGTCCTGCTCAAGATGCGCACGCGCTGGCGGCTCGCCGACGAGCAGCGGGCTGCCGGAGGTACGGCCCACGCGCCGGAGGCGGACACTCCCTACGGACCGCGGGCCCCGCTTCCCGCGGGTGACGTCCCCTCCGCCGCCGCCGGCGGCGGAGCCGCCCGATCCGAGGACGGTCGCCATGACCGCTGACCTCATCGCCGTGGTGCTGCTCCTCGCCGTGGCCGCCTACGCCAGCGCGGGCGGAACGGACTACGGGGCCGGGTTCTGGGATCTCACGGCCGGGGGCGCGGAACGCGGCAAGCGTCCCCGGTGGCTCATCGACCACGCCATGGCTCCCGTATGGGAGGTCAACAACGTCTGGTTGATCTTCGTCCTCGTCATCATGTGGACCGGTTTCCCCACCCTGTTCCAGACCGTGTTCTCCGCGATGTGGCTCCCGCTCGCGCTCGCCGCCATGGGCCTGGTCCTGCGCGGCGCCGGCTTCGCGTTCCGCAAGCCGTCCCGGCGGCTCGTCGACCGACGGCTGTACGGCGCCATGTTCGCCGTGGCCTCGGTCGTCACGCCGTTCTTCCTGGGTGCCGCCGTCGGAGGGGTCGCATCGGGCCGGGTGGCACAGGGTACGGAGGCCTCGGCGGACGCCTGGGCCAACCCCACGTCCCTGATGTTCGGGCTCCTCGCCGTCGCCACCACGGCCCTGCTCGGCGCGGTGTTCCTCACGGGGGACGCCCGCCGGTTCGATGCCCCCGACCTGGTCGGATACTTCAGGGGGCGCGCCCTGGGCAGTCTCGCTGCCGTCACCGTTCTGGCAGTGATCACCGGGTTCGTCACCCATGAGGACTCCCCTCACGTATGGCACGGGCTCACTCACGGTCTTGGGCTGTTCTTCGTCGTCGTGGCCGGTGTGGCCACACTCGCGACAGCCCTGCTGCTCCTGCGGACACCAGGCACGTGGGTACGCGTCACGGCGGTCGGGGTCGTGGCGTCCGCCGTGATCGCCTGGGGGATGGCCCAGCGCCCCTTCCTCATCCCCACCTCGCTGACCGTGGCCGACGCCGCGGGCGCGCCCGCCACGCTGACATGGCTGGCGATCGTCACCGTGGTGGCCCTGGTGCTCGTCGTGCCGGCCGTCGTCTTCCTCTACTGGCTGGACACCCACGGGGAGCTGGCCGAACTCACCGACTCCGAGCTGACCGGAGAAGGCGGCACGGCCGGCGGCGGTGCGGGACCCGACAGCTGACCGACCACTCGTACCCCCCGCTGGACCTCCCCTTCGCGTCCGCACTCCGACGGAGGAAGCCGCTGTGACCGACGACGAGATCCTGCTGGGATTCGCCCTGACGGTGGTGCTCGCCACCGGCTCGCAGATCCTGGCGAACAGGCTGCGTGTCCCTGCCCTGATCATCCTGCTTCCCGTGGGGTTCGCGGCCGGGTGGATGACGGACGTCATCCACCCGGACAAACTGCTGGGGCCGGACTTCTCGGCCCTGGTGTCGCTGTCCGTCGCCGTGATCCTCTACGACGCCGGTCTGGGACTCGACCTCCGCAAGCTCGCCCACCACACGCGCGGGATCGTGGTCAGACTGCTCGTGTACGGCGTGCTGCTCACCTTCCTCGTCACCGGGGCGGTGGGACCCGCGATGTTCGACATGCCCCTGCGGGTGGCGGCCATGCTCGGCATGATCCTCGTCGTCTCAGGGCCCACGGTCGTGGGGCCGCTGTTGGACTTCGTGCGGCCGAGCGACAAGGTGCGGCGCATCCTGATCTGGGAGGGAACGCTGATCGATCCGATCGGCGCCATCCTCGGCGCGCTCACCTTCCACGCGGTCGCGTCGTCGCACCAGATCGACCTCGGGCGGGGTTACCAGTTGGGGCAGTTCGCCCTCAGCCTCGCCTTCGGGCTGGCGGGCGGGGCCGTGGCGACCGCGCTGCTGTGGTTCACACTGCGCACGCTCCGACTCGGCGAGACCCTGGGAACGCTGGCGCAGCTCGCCGTCGTGATCGGCGTTTCGGCGGTCTGCGACGTCGTGCGGGACGACACGGGGCTCATCGCCGCGGTCGTGGCGGGGCTGGCCGTCTCCAACATTCGCGGCTTCGACATGCCCGCGCGCAGGCCCTTCCTGGAGACCCTGGTCCAGCTGATCATCGGCCTGCTGTTCATCTCCATCTCCTCCACCGTCACCCCGGCGTCACTGGTGCCGGTGCTCCTTCCCTCCCTCGGCCTGATCGCGATCCTCGTCCTGGTCGTCCGGCCGATCGTCGCCTTCAGCGCCGCAGCGCGCACAGATCTCTCACGCGGTGAACGCGCCTTCGTCGCATGGATGGATCCACGCGGCATCGTCGCGGCGGCGACGGCGTCGGCCTTCTCGTCCGGCCTGGTCCAACGGGGAGTGGACGGGGCGGACAAGATCCTGCCCGTCACCTTCCTGGTCATCGTGGGAACCGTTGTGCTGTACGCGCTGACGGCCGTGCCGGTGGCCAGACGGCTGGGCGTCGTCAAGACGGCGGGCACGCGCGTTCTCCTGGTGGGCGGCGAACCCTGGGTGGTCGACCTGGGCAGGGCCCTGCGGTCCGCCGGTCTCGACCTGCTGATGTGGGCGGGGCGCGAGGAGGAACGGGAGAGGATCAAGGGGGCGGGCCTCGAACTCGCCAAGGGCGATCTGCTGGCCACGGCCATCAACCCGGGGGCGCGGCTGGAGGGTGTGACGGCCGTCTTCCTGGCCACCGACGACGATGACTTCAACGCCCTCGCGTCGATCGTGATGGAGGACAGCGTCGAGGGGCCCGTCTACCGGGTGGGTCCACCGCACGACAGCCATGGCGTGGTCGCTCCGTACACCGGTGGCGACATCCTCTTCGGCCGCTCCCTCGTGCGGCACGTCCTGGCGGAGAACTACGAGCGGGGCGCCCGGTTCGTGGTGCGGCCCTTCTCCGTCCCGTTGCCGCCGGAGCACGACACGCTCTTCGTGGTGCGCGCCGACCATCGGCTGGACCCGGTCACGGAGCGAGAGCCGGCCGTCCCGCAGGAGGGCGACACGGTCGTCCTCCTCGGTCCCGTCCCGACCGCCGCCGAACGGTGAGACGCGCGGGACGGCTTCGTCCGCGCCCCTAAAGCCCGCTCCTCCAGGACCGTTGCAGCATCGGGTCCAGGGTGATCGCCGCGTCGATCAGGGCCAGGTGGGTGAAGGCCTGCGGGAAGTTGCCCAGTTGGCGCCCGGTCAGGTCGATCTCCTCGGAGTACAGGCCGAGGTGGTTGGCGTAGGTGAGCATCTTCTCCAGCACCAGCCTGGCCATGTCGGTGCGTCCGGCCCGTGCGAGGGCGTCGACGTACATGAACGTGCACAGGGAGAAGGTGCCCTCGGAGCCGCGCAGCCCATCGGGTGACGCCTCGGGGTTGTAGCGGTAGACCAGGCTGTCGCTGACCAGTTCACGCTCCATCGCGTCCAGGGTGGACGTCCACATCGGGTCGTCCGGCGTGATGAATCCGACCGTCGGCATGCGCAGCAGCGACGAGTCGAGCACGTCCTCGCCGTAATGCTGGACGAAAGCCTGCTTGTTCGCGTCCCATCCCTTGCTCATCACCTGCGCGTAGATCTCGTCCCGCGCGTCCACCCAGCGGCCGCGCGCCGCCGGACGGCCGTCGTCGGCGGCGATCCGCACGGCGCGGTCGAAGGCCACCCAGGACATGACGCGGCCGTACGTGAAGTCCTTCCGGCCGCCGCGGGTCTCCCACAGCCCCTCGCCGGGCTGGTCCCAGTGGTCGACCAGCCAGTCGAGCAGAGTGTGCAGGGCCTTCCAGCCCCGGTTGTCGAGGTGCATGCCGTGCTGGTGCGCGAAGTAGATGCTGTCGAGCGCCTCACCGTAGATGTCCAGCTGGAGCTGGCTCGCCGCGCCGTTGCCGATACGGACCGGTGCGGAGCCGCAGTATCCCTCCCAGTGCTCCAGGGTCTCCTCGACGAGGTCGGCGGAGCCGTCGACCCGGTACATGATGTTCAGTGGTCCGGTGCCGTTCCCCTGGCCGGCCTCCTGCTTCACCCGGTCGTGCAGCCAGTCGATGAACGCGGACGCCTCTTCCTTGAACCCCAGCCCCAGCAGGGCGTACACCGAGAACGAGGCGTCGCGGATCCATGTGAACCGGTAGTCCCAGTTGCGCTCTCCACCCAGTTGTTCGGGTAGACCCGCCGTCGGGGCGGCGACCAGTGCGCCGGTCGGCGCGTAGGTCATGAGCTTCAGTGTCACGGCCGAACGTTCCACCGCCTCCCGCCAGCGGCCGGAGTACGTGGACTGCCCCAGCCAGGAACGCCAGAAGCGGACCGTCTCGCCGAAGAGTCGCTCGAACTCCTCGACACGGACCTCGTGCGGCGGCCCGCCGGGGGACGACTCCATGACGAGGCCGCGCTGCTGTCCCGCCCGCAGGCTCAGGGAGAAGCGCAGGTCCTTGTCACCGGAGAGGACGTTCAGCAGCCGCTCGTCGTGCGGCTCACGGACGGCGTGGACGGCGATGTCCAGGTCCTCCGAGGTGAACAGCGCCCCGTGCTCCGTGATGTGCAACTGGTGCGGTTTGCGGCCGTAGTCGAAGCGCGGAGCGATCTCGCCCTCGAACGTCATGCTGCCCCGGACGCAGCGCAGCATGCGCACCAGTCGGTGCCGGTCCGTCGCGGTCGTTCCGGTCACCGGCATGAAGTCGACGACCTCACCCGCACCGGCCTCGGTCATGAAGCGCGTCACCAGAACGGCTGTGTCCGGGTGGTAGAGCTGCTTGGTGGTGTAGGCGGCCGCGGCCGGCCTGACGGTGAAGTGGCCGCCCTTCTGCCGGTCGAGCAGAGCGCCGAAGACGCTGGGCGAATCGAAGCGCGGACAGCAGAACCAGTCGATCGTCGCATCCGTCGTCACGAGAGCCGCGGTCTGCAGATCACCGATCAGGCCGTGGTTCTCGATCAGGGGGTATTCATCCATATTGCACCCCTTTCGACCCCGATCGTTAAGCCTAGGCCAAGGAGGTCGTCCCGTCCTGGCAGGGCAGTGACGCTAAGGGCGGCGGCGGGAGCCCCGCCGCTGCGCCGGTCCGGGAACGGCCCTACCGTGAGGTGACAGTGGTCCCGCTGAGGGAGCCCGCGGTGTCGTGCGCCTCAGCACGGGACCCTTTGGGTGAAGGGGGCGTGACGTGGGTGTCCTGAGATCCTGGGCGGCCAGGTTCAGGTTGCGGCAATACGTCAAGGCCAGCCTGTGGATCGTACCCATGTTCGGGCTCGCCCTCGGTGTCCTTCTCGCTGAGCTCGCCCTCACCGCGGACGGCGCGGACTGGCCGCCGAGCGGCTGGCACTACTCCGCGACGACGGCGAGCGACGTGCTCACCGCCATCGTGGGGGCGATGGTCGCGTTGCTCGGATTCGTCGTCACCATCGGCGTACTCGTCGTGCAGCAGGCCACGGGAACCCTCTCCCCCCGCTATATGCGCCTCTGGTACCGGGACCGGTTGCAGAAGGCGGTGCTGGCGACCTTCACCGGGACGTTCGCGTTCGCGTTCTCCCTGCTGCGCAGCATCGAATCCGACTCCGTCCCCGACCTCGGGGTCACCCTGGCCGGCGCGGCGGTGGCCATCAGCCTCGTGCTCCTGCTCATCTACCTCAACAGGTTCATCCACAGCCTCAGACCGGTGGCCATCGCCGAGTTGGTCGCGCGCATGGGAGAGGACATCTTCACGGCCGGAGCCGCTGCGATCCGGGGCGCGGCGCCTCGCGGAGACGGAACCGTGCCGCCCGACGGACCGGTGATGCGCGTCCGTACCGCACGCGGTGGAGCCATCCAGGCGTTCAATGTGACCGGTCTGGTCGCGGAAGCGGCGCGCCACGAATGCGTCTTCGTCGTGACCCGGCTGATCGGGGACTTCGTACCGCCGGGCACGGTCATCGTCGATGTCCACGGGGGCACGTCGGCACCCGACCCGGACCGGGTGGCCGGTCTCGTCGCCCTCGGCTCGGAGCGCACCATCGAACAGGACCCCGCCTTCGCTCTGAGGGTCCTCGTCGACATCGCCATCAGGGCCCTCTCCCCAGCGGTGAACGACCCGACGACCGCGGTGCAGGTGATCAACTACATCGAGTCGTTCCTGCACACGGTCGGCAGCGCGCGTCTGCCCGGTCGTTACGTCCTGGCCGATCGCGACGGGCAGGCCCGGCTCGTGCTGCCAGGGCGTGACTGGGAGAACTACCTCCAGCTCGCCGTCTGCGAGATCCGCGACTACGGAGCATCGTCCGTGCAGATCTGCCGACGGCTCCGCGCCATGCTCGACGGCCTGCTCGACACCCTGCCGCCAGGACAGCACCCCGCTGTGCACACCGAATTGAGTCTGCTGCAGGAGTCGATCGAGCGAGAGTTCCCCGACGCGGCCCGCAGGGCCATCGCGCAGGGTTCCGACCGCCAGGGCATCGGCGGGCACCGCCGTCCGCGGACATAGCCGCACGTGCGTGCCGGCGGCCGAACCGCGGTCGCAGCCGGACGCGCACGGCACGTCGACCTCGCTGGAGGCCGGGACAGCGCCTTGGCCAAGGCGGGCGCGTACGCCGAGAAGGGCGATCTCCGGTTCGCCGCCACGGTACTCAACCACCTGGTCTTCGCCGACGCCGAGGACACGGAAGCCAAGAACGCCCTAGCGTCCGTGTACGAGCGGCTCGGGCGGGGCGCAGAGAACGGCACCTGGCGGAACTTCTCCCTGTCCGCCGCCCTCGAGCTGCGCTCCGGCGCCGGAGGCGGCCTGCTCGAGCGCCTGTTCACGCTCGTGACCGTCCCGGACAAGCGATTCCCCATCGTCGCGCCCTGAGACGGCCCCCGGCCCCCGACAACCGGGGGCCACGGCCGTAGGCTCTAGGCATGGTGGGTATGCAGCCGGACGGCGCAGCACGGGGGCCGGGTCGACCGCGAGAGGAACGGGTCACCGGAGCCGTCCTCAACGCGGTCGTGGACATGGTCCACGAGCAGGGGATCGGGGCGGTCACGATGGACGCCGTCGCGGCACGGGCCGGCGTGAGCAAGCCCGCCATCTACCGGCGGTGGCCCACCAAACAGGATTTGATCATCGCAGCCGCGGAAACCCGCATCGGCATTCTGTCGGTGCCCGACCTGGACGACTTCCGCGCGGAACTCCGCTTCGTGCTCACCGCTCGCCTGGAGGCCTACCGGCTGCCGGGCACGGACCGGCTGATCGCGGGCCTCATCGGGGCGGCGGCCGAGACCGGCGCGGTGCGAGGCCAGTACGCGGAGTACACCGAGCGGATCACGAGTGAGACGAGGCGCATCCTCGAACGCGGGATCATCCGCGGCGACGTGGCCCCGGACACCGATGTCCGGGCCGCCGCCACGTTGGTGGCCGCACCGCTGATCTTCCGGCTGATCGGCGAGCAGGAGATGCCCGACGCTCGCTTCGTGGACAGCCTGGTCGATCTCGTGGCCCGGGCCGTCGGCCCGGTCTGCTGAGGGCCTCCGCAGCGGCGGCTGTATCCGGCTCCACATTTTCGTGCGTCAGACCTCTTGCCTCGTCATGCCGTAATAACGATACTCCGAGTAACGATTTCAGCCCTCGCCACGGAGGACTCATGGACAGCAGGACGCCCACCCCCGCCCTCGACAAGCCGTTGATGCACTACGGGAAGCGCGCGCTCGATCGCATCGCCCCGAACGCGCCCCAGCCCGACTACCGGATCCTGGACGTCTGCCCGCTCACCCCGCACATCGGCGCCGAGATCGAGGGCGTCGACCTCTCCCTCGCGATCGGCGAGGAGCTCGCGGAGGAGATCAGGCAGGCCCTGCTGGAGTGGAAGGTGCTCTTCTTCCGCGACCAGCACGCCTTCGACCCGCAGAGCCAACTGGCGTTCTCCGGCTTGTGGGGCGAGCCGGAAGCCAACCCCTTCTTCCCCAAGGGCGACACCGTCGGGGTCTCCCGGCTGGCCAAGGACGCCATGGCCGTCGGAACCGAGAACATCTGGCACAGCGACCACTCGTTCATGGCCGCGCCGGCCCTCGGCTCCGTACTGCGCGCCGTCGAGGTGCCGTCGGCCGGCGGCGACACCATGTGGGCGGACATGGCAGCCGCCTACGACAACCTCACCGAGCCCATGAAGGCCCGCATCGACGGGCTCACCGCCGTGCACGACTGGGTGCCGAGCTGGGGTGCGCTGATGACCGACAGCCAGATCGCGGCGCACCGGGAGAACTTGCCTGCCGTCGAGCACCCCGCGGTCGTGCGCCACCCCCGGACCGGCCGCAAGCTGCTGTACGTCAATGAGCCCTTCACCACACGGATCGTCGGGCTGTCGGACCAGGAGAGCCGCGAACTGCTCGACGAGCTCGTCCTCCAAGCCCGAATCCCCGAGTACCAGGTTCGCTTCCGCTGGCAGCCCGGCTCGGTCGCGGTCTGGGACAACATCGCCACCCAGCACTACGCGATCAACGACTACTTCCCGCAGCGTCGTGTCATGGAACGCATCGCCATCACCGGTGTCCCGCTCTCCTGAACCGGCTCCCGGCCCCTCTTCCCCTCCCCATCCAGTCTCCGCGGAGCCCTTGTGACCGACACCGATGTCGCACCCGCTGTGCCGGCCGGCCCCCCTGAGGAGCCGAGAAGAACGAGACCCCGCGCTTGGGTCGTCACCGCGCTGCTGGTCATCTTCATGATGATCAATTTCGCGGACAAGTCCGTGCTCGGCCTGGCCGCGGAGGAGATCCGTCAGGACCTCGGCCTGTCCGCATCGGCCTTCGGACTCGCCAGCAGCGCCTTCTTCCTGCTTTTTTCGATCTCCGGTGCCGCTGTGGGGCTGCTCGCGGACCGCATCCGGCCCAAGTGGCTGATTCTTGCCATGGCCGTCCTCTGGTCCGTCTCCCAGGCGCCGCTGGCGGTGGGCGGAGGGCTCGCGGTGCTCCTCACCTCACGTGTTCTGCTCGGCGCTGCCGAGGGGCCCGCCTTCCCCGTCGCTCAGCAGGCCACCCTGTCCTGGTTCCCCAACCACCGCCGCAACCTGCCCGGGGCGCTGATCGTCCTCGGCATCACCCTGGGGGTCCTGGTCGCCGCTCCCGTCCTGACGTGGGTGATCCAGCACCACGGCTGGCGCTCGGCCGTTGCCGCGGTGGCGTTGGTCGGTGTCGTGTGGGCGCTGCTGTGGATCCCCCTCGGCGGGGAGGGACCCTACGCGGCGGCGTCGGACAGCACGGCGCCGGGCGGCTCCGGCGACGGGCAAGGTGAGAGGGCGGTGGGGCCGGGTGCGGCCCGGCCGAGGACGCCGTACCGGCGCATCCTCGCGACCCGTACCTGGATCGGTGCGACGGCCGCCTACTTCGGCACGTACTGGGTCATCGCCTTCGCCCTCGTCTGGCTGCCCTCCTACCTCCAGGACGCGCTCGGCTACACCTCAGCGGGGTCCACCCGGATGCTGATGCTGGTCTGGGGGCTGGGCGGGGTCGTGGTGCTCGGTCAGGCAGGTCTGACCGGATGGCTGCTGCGCCGCGGGACCGCGAGTCGGTGGGCCCGCGGCGGGGTCGGCGGCGTGCTGCTGCTCGTCGGTGCCGCGGCATGTCTCGCCCTGCCGCTGGCCCCGGCCGGTGCCGTGACCGCCCTGCTCCTGATCGCAGGATTCGGGCTGGCCGGAGCGATGAGCAGCGTTTCCGTCACCACCGTCACGGAACTGGCTCCGGCCGGTCGTCGCGGCGGCGCCCTCGGCATCATGAACGCCGTGGTGACCACCGCCGGTCTGATCGCCCCGACGCTGATCGGGCACCTCGTGGACACCCACGGTGTGGCGGGCTACCAGCACGCCGTCCTGATCACCGGCGCCGTGCTCCTCCTGAGCGGAGTCGCCGCCCTCACGTTGATCGACCCGGACCGCGACGCCCGCCTGCTGGCCGCGTGACCGCACGCGTGTGTCTGCTCCTCGCGCAGCGCCGGGAGCAGGAACCGCCTTTCCCGCTCCCGACCCACCGCAAGGAACGACGTTGAACAGCAGCGCCCTCGACACCTCCCTGCTCGACCGCACCGTGGCCGACGTACGCGCCCATGCCGCGTCCTGGTGCGCCACCCCGCTCCCCGAACGCATCGCCCTCCTCGAGCGGCTGCTGCCGCGCGTCGCCGCGAGTGCGGCCGAGATCGCCGGTGCGGGCGCTCGGGCAAAGGGGTACGGATCGGGCTCCCCCTGGGCGGCCGAGGACTGGATCGGCGGGCCCTGGGCCCTGGCCCAGAACGCCGCCGCGCTCCTCCACGTCCTGCGACGGATCGCCGCGGGCGGGGATCCACTGGACGGCAGGACGGTTCGCGAGGAGAACGGCCGCACCCGCGTGGACGTCTTCCCCGCCACCGGCTGGGACTCTCTGCTGCTCAACGGGTTTACGGCCCAGGTGTGGATGCGCCCCGGCGTCACCGCGGAGCAGGCGCGGGCGTGCGCCGCGGGAGAGTACCGCGGCAGGCAGGGAGACCCTGGCCTCGCCCTGGTGCTCGGCGCCGGCAACGTCGCCGCCATCACCGCGCTGGACATCCTGCACAAGCTCTATGCCGAGGGCCAGGTCGTCATCGCCAAGATGAACCCGGTCAACGCCTATCTGCGCCCCCACTTCGAGCACGTCTTCGCCGAGTTCGTCGAACGGGGCTGGCTGCGCTTCGTCGACGGCGGCGCGGCCGAGGGCGGATACCTCACCCGCCACGAAGGCGTCGACGCCATTCATGTCACGGGCAGCGACCGCACCCACGACGCCATCGTCTGGGGCACCGACGAGGACGCCGAGCGACGCCGCCGTGACGACCTGCCGCTGATCGCCAAGCCCTTCAGCAGCGAACTGGGCGGCGTCAGCCCCTGCATCGTGGCGCCGGGCCCGTGGAGTGAAGCCGATATCCGCTTCCAGGCCGAGCACATCGTCACCAGCAAGATGAACAACTCGGGCCACAACTGCGTCGCCAGCCAGATCCTGGTCCTGCCGCGTGACTGGGACGGTACCGAGCGGCTGCTCGACGAGATCCGGAAGGTGCTGCGCCGGCTGCCCCCGCGCGCCGACTACTACCCCGGCGCCGCCGACCGTCTCGCCTCCGTACGAGCGGCTCACCCGACGACGGAGGCCCACGGCGACGGCTGCCGACTGCTCGTGCCCGACATCACGGACCACGACGACCTCCTCGTTCTCGACGAGGTTTTCGGCAGCGCCCTGGGCGTCGTACGCCTGTCTGGCGCATCCCCGGCCGAGTTCCTGCGGCAGGCCGTCGACTTCGCCAACAACACCCTGCCCGGCACCCTCGGTGCCACCCTGATCGTCCACCCGAGGACGGAGAAGGCCCATCGGGAGGCGGTGCGTACCGCCATCGCCGAGCTGCGCTACGGCACGCTGGGCGTCAACTGCTGGTCAGGGGTCGGTTTCCTGCTGGGCTTCACCCCCTGGGGCGCCTTCCCCGGCCACACGCGGCAGGACATCGGCAGCGGCATCGGCTTCGTGCACAACGCGTTCATGCTCGAGGACGTCGAGAAGACCGTGCTGCGCGCGCCCTTCACACCCGCTCCGCGCGGCCTGGTCACGGGCGACATGTCCCTGTCACCGCGCCCGCCGTACTTCGTCACCAACCGCACCGCTCTGACCACGGTGCAGCGCCTCACCCGTTTCACGGCCGCGCCGAGCCTCACCAAGCTGCCCGCTCTCCTTGCGTCCGCGTTGCGGGGCTGACACCCGCTCGCCTGCCGCTCGCACCGACACACCCTACGGAGACCCCATGCTCAACCTCGCCGTCGTGCTGGAGAACAGCGCCCGCGCCGTACCCGACCGCACCGCCATCGTCCTGGGCGACCAGCGGCTCACCTACGCGGAGCTGGACGCGGCCGCCAACCGCGTGGCGAACCTCCTCCGCTCGCGCGGTATCGAGCCGGGCGACAAGGTCGCCCTGTCTTGCCCGAACCTGCCGTGGTTCCCGATCGTCTACTACGGCATCCTCAAGGCCGGCGCGGTGGTGGTACCGCTCAACGTGCTGCTCAAGGGCCGAGAGATCGCCTACCACCTGGCCGACTCCCAGGCCAAGGCCTACTTCTGCTTCGAGGGAAGCGCCGAACTCCCGCTCGGGCAGGAGGGCTGGTCAGGCTTCGGCGAGGCGTCGGACTGCGAGCACTTCTTCGTCATGACGGCAGCACTCTCCGGCGACGCCCTGAGCGAGGGCGCCGAGAGCCTCACGGCGGCGCTGGCCGGTCAGCGCGGGGACTTCGAGACGGCGACCACGGAGCCCGGTGACACCGCGGTCATCCTGTACACGTCCGGCACCACCGGGCGGCCCAAGGGCGCCGAGCTCAGCCACTCCAACGTGATGCTCAATGTGCTGACCTGCCACAAGCTGTTCGGCGAGGTGGAGCACGACGTGCACCTGATCGCGCTGCCGCTGTTCCACTCCTTCGGCCAGGTCGTGCAGATGAATGCCGGCCTCGCGTCAGGGGCCACGCTGGTGCTGCTGCCACGCTTCGATGCCCGGGCTGCCCTCGCCCTCATGCAACGCCACGCCGTCACCTTCTTCGCGGGCGTCCCCACCATGTTCTGGGCTTTGCTCGAATCGGACGCCTCCGACGTGGACCTGCCGCAGATCGCCAAGAACCTGCGCATGGCGGGCTCGGGCGGCTCCGCGCTCCCGGTGGAGATCCACCGCCGCTTCGCCGAGCGATTCGGCGTCACGATCCTGGAGGGGTACGGTCTCTCGGAGACCAGCCCCGCCGCCACCTTCTCGCCACGAGGGGAGCCGGTGCGCCCCGGCTCCATCGGGCGCCCCGTCTGGGGCGTGGAGGTGGACCTTGTCGGCAAGGACTGGACCCCGGTCCAGGGCGCCGACGCGATCGGGGAGATAGTCGTCCGTGGGCACAACGTGATGAAGGGCTACTTCAACCGGCCCGACGCGACCGCCGAGGTGATGCACGACGGCTGGTTCCGCACCGGTGACCTGGCCCGCCGCGACGCCGACGGATGGTTCTACATCGTCGACCGCGCCAAGGACATGATCATCCGTGGTGGCTTCAACGTGTACCCGCGCGAGGTCGAGGAGGTACTGCTCACGCACCCCGCCGTGAGCATGGCGGCCGTGATCGGCCTGCCGGACGCGCGCCATGGTGAGGAGATCAAGGCCTGCGTGGTACTCACCCCGGGATCGGCGCTCTCCGAGGTGGAGTTGATCGCCTGGTGCAAGGAGGAGATGGCGGGCTACAAGTACCCCCGTCTGGTGGAGTTCTTCGATGTCCTGCCCACCAACGCCACGGGCAAGATCCTCAAGCGCGAGCTTCGGGAGGCGGGTACGGCGGAGGCCGGCGCCGTCGTCACCGGGGAACGCGCCGCGGAACTGCTGCAGGCGAACTGAGTCAGCGGGTGGCGTTCATCCGACCGGCCGTATGCGGCCGTGCGGCTCCCGGCTCGTGTCATCCGGTGGCGCCATGACGGTGGCGCCACCGAAGGGCGGCGCACGGCGTGGCTCCGGTCGCGGGAGCTGGAAGGAGCGCCTTTGCTGGACTGGCGGCGGGTGCTCCGTCGCTCGCGACCACCCGCGGAGTGCTCTTGCAGGAGATCCGTATGGAACCTCAGCCCATCCGGCCGGATCCTTCACACGGCACGCCCTCTCCGGAAGGGCAACCGATCGAGTTGGCGGATCTGCAGCGCCGGATCGCGGAGCTGGAGGGAGGCGGGAGGCCGCGTCGGCATCGGGGGCGGTCGGTACTGTCCGCTGTGCTGGTGATCCTGGCCGCGCTGCTGTCCGTTCTGTCGGTCGTCGCGGTATGGGCCGACAGCATGGTGGCGGACACGGACCGATATGTCGACACCGTCGCGCCGCTGGCTCGGAACCCTGCGGTGCAGACGGCGGTGACCAACCGGGCCGCAACAGTGATCCTTGAGCAGATCGACGTCAAGGCCCTGGTGGGAGAGCTCTCCACGGCGGCACAACAGGGCGGGGCCCCTCCTGCTGTCGCCAAGCTGGTCGGAGAGCTGAGCGGCCCCATCGTGGATCGGGCCAAGGACGAGCTGGTGAGATCCGGCTTCTCCCGCGCCGCGCGCATCCCTGAGGTGCACAGCGACTTCGTGGTGTTCTCCTCGGACGAGCTCGCCAAGGTCAAGACGTACACCCGGATCCTCCAGATCGTCGGCTCATGGCTTCCGGTGGTCACCGTGCTGATCGCCGCGGCAGCAGTTCTCCTGGCGGCCCACCGTCGGCGCGTCCTGGTGACAACGGCGCTCGCCGTGGCCTTCGGGATGCTGCTTCTCGGTGTGAGCCTGACCGTCTTCCGCGGTATCTACCTCGACCGTCTGCCGGCCGAGGTTTCGCAGGACGCGGCGGCGGCCGTGTTCGACGCACTCGTCAAGTTTCTGCGGGCCACCATCCGTGCCGTCGCCGCCGTCGCCCTGGTGACAGCCTGCGGCGCCTTCCTGACCGGGCCTTCCCGCGCGGCGGTCACGATGCGGCGGGCATGCGCCAGTGGCATCGCGTCCATGCGCGGCGTCGCCGGCTCGGTCGGCCTGCGGCTCGGTGCGGTGGGTCGCCTCGTACACCGCCACAAGCGCTGGATCGGCGGCCTCATCCTGCTCACCGCCCTGATCGTCCTCGTCACCTGGTCGTATCCGAGCACAGCGGTCGTCCTGTGGATCGTTGCCGCGGTCCTGGCAGCCTTCGCCGTGCGCGAATTCCTCGACGATGCGGGCACGGCGGACGCGACCGCCCGGCAGAACGGCGAGAAGGAACCGCGACCCTCATGAGTACACCGCCGGAGAGTGACCGCGGCCGGCCGTTTCGCCCGCACCACGTGCGCCTGCTCCTGCCACTCCTGCGTTCCACGGTCGTGGTGGCGGTGGCCACCACGGCGTACTACCTGCTCCCCCTCGACCGTGATCTCGACCAGCACGCGGCCGCGGCGCTCGTCCTGGGGCTGTTGGGAATCGGCACACTGCTGACCCTGCAAGCGGTCAGCATCATCGGTTCATCACACCCTCGGTTGCGTGCCATCGAGGCTCTGACCACCGCGGTCCCCCTCTTTCTTCTGCTGTTCTCGGCCACGTATTTCCTGTACGCGCAAAAGCAAGCAGTGCCCTCCTTCTCCGAACCGCTCAGCAGGAACGACGCCCTCTACTTCACGGTGACCGTCTTCGCCACTGTGGGCTTCGGTGACATCGTGCCCGTCTCCCAGACGGCTCGCGTGCTGACCACACTCCAGATGGTGGCCGACCTCGTTCTCGTAGGCCTGATCGCGAAGGTGATGGTCGGAGCGGTACGGATCGGGTTGGAGCGACGTCAGTCCTCCACGGCACCCGAGCAGCACGAGCCATGACGTCCACGTCCCCCAGTCCCGAAGGACGGAATCCATGACGGCGCCGAACGCCCACCCCTCCCCCTCCGAGGAGCCCGAGGGGGCCACAGAGGCCGACCGCTTGCGGGATCTCCTGCGTACACCCGCATACAGCAAGCTCTTGGTCTTCAGCGCTCTCATCGGCGTCCCGATCTCCCTGGCGGCCTTCTGGTTCCTCGTCGGCCTGCACGAGCTGGAGCACGTGATGTGGGCGGACGTGCCGAAGGCACTCGGCTGGGACACTCCGCCGGCCTGGTGGCCGCTCCCGCTGCTCGCCGTCGCGGGCGTCGTCGTGGGGCTGGTGGTGACCCATCTGCCCGGCGCGGGCGGTCACGTCCCGGCGTACGGCCTGCACGCAGGAGGTCCCTCGGCGGCTGCCCTGCCAGGGGTGGTCATCGCCGCGGCCGCGAGCCTGCCGCTCGGTGCCGCCCTCGGCCCGGAGGCGCCCCTGATCGCACTCGGCGGTGGTCTGGCCCTGCTCTTCCGGCGTCTCGTCCGCGCCCCGGCCACCCCACAGAGCACCGCACTGCTGGGTGCGGCCGGCGCGGCCGCGGCCATCGCCGCCATCTTCGGAAATCCGCTCATCGCCGCGGTGCTTCTGATCGAAGTGGCGGGCGTGGGCGGTCCACAGTTGTTCGTCGTCATGCTTCCCGCGCTGCTGTCCAGTGGTGTGGGAGCGGTGGTGTTCACGGGCTTCGGACGCTGGACCGGCCTCGAGACGGGCAGTCTCACCGTCCACTTCCCCACCGCTCCCCCACGCCTGGACACCGGCGACGTGGTGTGGTCGATCGTGCTGGCGGCAGGCGTGGGCGCGCTGGTGCACCTGATGATCATCGGCGGCCGGCTGACCGCCGCTTTCGTGTCGGCCTCTCCCCTCGTCAGGACCATGATCTCCGCGGTCGCCGCCGGGGGTTGCGCCGCCCTTTACGCGCTCGTCACGGGCCGTTCCCCGGCCGAGGTCGCCTCGTCCGGCCAGGCCACGCTGGCCGGACTCGCTTCGGATCCACATGCCTGGGGCGTGGGCGCCCTACTGGCCGTCCTCCTGTTCAAAGCCGCCGCGTACACCCTGTGCCTGGGCAGCCTCCGCGGCGGGCTGGTGTTCCCCGTTCTCTTCCTGGGCGCGGCGGCAGGCGTGCTGCTCGCACCGCTGCCTGGCCTCGGGGTGATCCCCGGCGCTGCCGCGGGCATGGCCGCGGCAGCCGCAGCCGCCCTGCGGCTTCCGGTCAGCAGCGTGGCCCTGGTGGTCCTGGTACTCGGGAACGCCGAGACGATCCCCGTCGTGATCTTGGCGGCCGTGACGGCCTTCGTCACCGCCGAACTGCTTCCGCCGGGCCCTTCGGCCGCGACGCGCCGCCCGCGCGAGAAGAGTGCGGGCGGCGGTGTGAGGGCCTGATCCCCCGGACGTTCAGGATTCGAGGATGCGGCGCTTCTGGTCCTCGAACTCGGCTTCGGTGAGCACCCCTTGCTCCTTGAGCTGACCGAGCTCCTTCAACTGAGCGATCTTCGTTTCCATCGACGGTGCGGCTGCGGGTGCGGGTTCCGGAGCGCTGCGGGCCTGTGGTGCCGGCGCCGCGGCGGGCTGCCCGTAATCCTGTTGCGCCCATCGGCCGGCCTGACGGCGCGACACCCGGTTGGAGACGGCGGTGGCGGTACCGGAGATGACTGCGGTGCGGGCGACCCCGCGGAGTAGACCAGGCATGACAGGTGTCCTTGTCATCGGGCGGGCGTCGGCCGCTAGGAGGCGGACTGGGTCTCGGCGGCTTCCAGAGTCGCCAGGAGTTCCTCGGCAGGGATCCTTCCGTTGGCCACCATCCGGGCTCCGCTGCGACGCAGGGCCGCCGCCAGCGGTGCGGCCCACACGTTCTCGTACACGATGACGCCCGCGGAGTTGCCCGGTTCGAGGACGGCGGCGGCCTCTTGGAGGTCGTCCTCGCCGAGCAAGCCGGAGGAGGCCCCCTCGAACACGGCCAAGTCGAGTTCCCCGTCGCCGTCCATGTCGGCGAGTTTGAGCGCTCTGACCGATCCGTCTTCGTCTTTGCGGACGAAGGAGAGGTCGAGGACACGGATGATGTGCCGGTCGACGAGGTCGAGCAGGAGAGGCAGGCCTTCGCCGGTCATGCGATTACCAGGGAACTCCAGGATCAGGTAATCGACAGGTCCCATCTCAGAGAATTCATCGACGCTCATACCGACTCCTCGCCTGGTGGCCTTCACTTCGGATGGAGCGACAGGCGCGTCCCGGCCCACCGCGCTCGTTACCGCCTTCAATTCCAACACCGCAGGACCCCGCACGCACCTTCGCGGCGGCTGTCGGCCACGGCTGTGGACGTGGCCGAGACCGGCGCACATCCTCGATTACGGCACCGCGAACATGGAACTCGCGCTCCGTGGACTGGAGCTCAAGACTCTCGACCGTCAAGAACACCATCGCCGTCCTCGTACGCGTCATGGAGCAGGCAGTACGCGATGGCCTGACCAAGGTCAACCCGGCCCGGGTCAGCGGCTGGCAGCGTCAGTACCAGCACGTCCGCCGGCAGACCACCCCCGCCCGCGGCGGACTCGTCGACAAGGCCACGAAAGGCAAGCGCGCCCGCAAGGTGCCCCTCATCGAAGACGTACGACCTGCTCGCGGCCGGTGACAGCCCGGACGCCCGGCTCTTCTTCGGCCCTCGTGGCGGATCCTGCGCAAGATCGCCGGGCACGGCTCGCTGACCACCACCCAGCGCTACCTACACCCCGACGCAGACCAGATCACCGCAGCCGGTGCCGCGCTCTCCGCGCACCTCATGGTGCTCCGTGCACCTCGTTCGCTGCCTGTCACGGCAGTCACCGCCGTCTGACCCCGGCGACCACCTTGGCCCCCAACTGGTCCCCAAAAACGATCAGGGGCCGTATCGGATGCTTCCGATACGGCCCCTTGACCCACGACTTCGAAAAGTCGGGACGACAGGATTTGAACCTGCGACCCCTTGACCCCCAGTCAAGTGCGCTACCAAGCTGCGCCACGTCCCGTTGCCCGTCTGACCTGGGGTTTCCCTCGGCCGGACGCGCATGAGAACAATACCGCACTTTCCCCGGTGCTCACGAACCCTTTCCGGCGCCCCAAGGCGGGCGCACGTGAGGAGTGGGACGATCACTCTCCGTGACCAGCCTGTGCACCGACCTGCACACCGAGGGGTGCCCCCACGCGCCTCCGGAGGGACGTGCGAGCGGCGCCCCGAGGGGCCGAGGGGCGTGCCACCCCGCGTGCCACCTGGACAGGGAGAAGAGCGGAAGGCTTCCGGAATGTCGCTTCTTTGGGGATGAAGGTGCTCATGTGGCGAGGAAGGCGCTCTCATGGCCATATGCCCGTGGCTTGGTTGCCCATGGCACGTGGCAGAAAGATGACCCCCCGGAATGTCCGGCGGATCGGGCCCAGCAGGCCAAGACCACACGAAACACAGTCCGTTTCGATCGTCAACCGTTCGGGTTTCGGACAAAAATCGTGGCGATATTGATCCCTCCCAGAAAGATCAACACCATGAAGTGGTCGGCCTGTTCGGGACGGGACCACTGCCGATGCACCACCTGACCGGAGAACCGGTCAGGCGATTCGCAGGGGAGAGGCACTCGCATGGACAGCTACTTCAGCAGTCGCCTGCATCATCGGCTCAGGGAGACGGTCCGCGACTTCGCAGAGCGTGAGGTTCGGCCGCTGATATCCGAGATGGAAGAGTCCCGTACGGTGCACCACGAGCTGTCCCGGCTGATCGCCGAACAGGGCTGGCTGGGAGCCACGATCAGCCAGGAATACGGCGGCATGGGCGCCGGCCACCTGGCCAAAACCATCATCATCGAGGAGCTCTCCCGGGTCAGCGGCGCCATGGGCGCCATGGTCCAGGCCTCCCAGCTGGGCACGGCCAAGATCGTCCACTTCGGCAGCGACGAGCAGCGCAAGACCTGGCTGCCGGCGATCGCCGCGGGCGAGTGCCTGCCGACCATCGCGGTCACCGAGCCCGAGTCCGGTGGACATGTCCTCGGCATGAGCGCCAGCGCGGTACGGGACGGCGACGACTACATCCTCAACGGCAGCAAGGTCTACGTCGGCAACAGCCACGTCGGCGATCTGCACGGAGTCGTGGTCAGGACCGGTCCCGGTTCGAAGGGTCTCACCGCGTTCCTGGTCGAATCCGATCGCCCGGGGTTCAGGACCGGCCCACAGCAGGAGGCCATGGGCCTGCACGGCTTCAGCTTCGGCGAGCTGATCTTCGAGAACTGCCGGGTTCCGGCCGCCAACCGCCTCGGCGACGAGGGCGACGGCCTCTCCGTCGCGTACTCCTCCAGCGTCCTGTACGGCCGGGCCAACCTCACCGCCGTCTCGCTCGGCATCCACCAGGCGATCCTGGAGGAGACCACCCGCTTCGCCTCCGAGCGCATCCGGTACGGCAAGCCGCTCCACGACCTCCCCACGGTCAAGCTCAAGCTGGGCCAGATGCAGTCCCGCCTCATGACCGCCCGGCTCGCCGCGTACCACGCCGTGCACCTGCTCGACCAGGGACTTTCCTGCGACACCGAGCTGATGAACGCCAAGCTCGTCAATGTCGAGTCGGCGATCGACTCCGGTCGCAACGCGATGGAGATCCACGCCGCCGCCGGTCTCTTCACGGACCGCGCCATCGAGCGGTACCTCCGTGACGCGCATCACATCTTCGCCCCGGCCGGCACCTCCGACATCCAGCTCCTGCGGCTGGCGGAGGTCGCCCTCGGCCAGGACAAGGGCAGTTGGTCGGAGCGGCTCTCCGAGCTGGTCCGCACACCGGATCTCGAGCCCGTCCACGCCTGACGTCCGGGCTCACCCCTGCGAGCCCCACGTCCCGACATGCCGGGAGCCCCGGTACGGCCGTCGCCGTACCGGGGCTCCCGGCATGTCGTCACGGGGTGACGGTCAGAACATGCCGTCCTCACGACGGTTGATCTGCTCCATCAGCTCGGCCGCCATCGCCTTGATCGTCTCGAGCCCGGCACGCCCCCACGGCCGGACGTCGGTGTCGACCACGCAGATGGTGCCGAGCGCGACACCGGTGCGGTCTATCAGCGGCGCCCCCATGTAGGAGCGGATGCCGATCTCGTCCACGACCGGGTTCCCCGCGAAGCGCGGGTAGTCGCAGACGTCCTCCAGGACGAGCGCCTTGCGACGCACCACGACGTGCGGGCAGTAGCCGTGGTCGCGGGCCATGAAACGGCCCACGCCGCCGGCGCCGGCGGCGGCCGCGCCCAGGTCGCTGCCCGAGTGGGTGCCCTCGGGGGTGTGCAGCCCGGCGAAGAACTGCCGGTTCTCGTCGATGAAGTTGACCATCGAGAACGGGGCTCCGGTCACGTCCGCGAGCCGGTGGGCGAACTCGTCGAACGCCGGCTCCGGCCGCTCCCCCAGACCGAGTTCGCGCAGCCGCTGCACCCGGGCCGGCGCGTCCTTGTCAATGGGGGTCAGCAGGAGGTGACCGGTGGGGTCGTACGTCATGGCGTGGCTCCGTAGCTCGGCACGGCGGCCGGGATGGTGGTGAGCAGATGCTGGACGAGGGTCAGCAGGGTGCGGATGCCGGAGCTGGAGATCCGGGCGTCGCAGAGGACGACCGGTACCTCCGGCTTGAGGTCGAGCGCGGCCCGTACCTCGTCCGGCTCGTAGCGGAAGGAGCCGTCGAACTCGTTGACCGCCACGACGAACTGGATGCCTCGCCGTTCGAAGAAGTCCACGGCGGAGAAGCACTCCTGGAGCCGGCGGGTGTCGGCCAGGACGACCGCCCCGAGCGCGCCCTCGGAGAGTTCGTCCCACATGAACCAGAAGCGTTCCTGGCCGGGGGTGCCGAAGAGATAGAGGACGTGGCGGTCGTCGAGCGTGATGCGGCCGAAGTCCATGGCCACGGTGGTCGTGGTCTTGGACTCCACGCCCTCCAGGCTGTCGGTGGCGGCGCTGACCGAGGTCAGCAGTTCTTCGGTGCTCAGCGGTTCGATCTCGCTGACCGCGCCCACGAGGGTCGTCTTGCCCACGCCGAAGCCGCCCGCCACCAGGATCTTGAGCGCGGTGGGGAACGGGTCGGTCGCGAAACTGTCGTGGCGCTCAGAGCCGTTGTCGTAGGCCATCGAGCACTGCCTCCAGCAAGGAACGGTCGGTTGGGTTGGCGTGGAACCGGGGAGCGCGGGCGGTGAGCGCCCCGCAGTCCACGAGGTCGGAGAGCAGGACCTTGGTGACCACGGCGGGCAGCCGTAAGTGCGCCGCGATCTCGGCCACGGAGGTGGGTCCGCCGCACAGCCCGAGGGCCAGGCTGTGCTCCGGACCCATGTGGGCCTGGGGTGACGATCCGGTCGCCATCACCATGGACAGCAGGTCCAGTGCGGTGGTCGGCTTGGTCCTGCCTCCGCTGACGGTGTACGGACGGATCAGCCGGCCGGCCGCGTCGTCGAGCCAGGGCCCTTCCTGGGGGGTCGTCACGTTCACTGGCCGATGCCGCCCACCGCTCCGGCTGCCTGCCGGGCGGGGGTGACCAGGTACGGCCGGACGCTCTTGACGAGCATCGCCATCTCGTACCCGAGGACCGCGGCGTCCGCCTCGCGGCCGGCCAGCACCGCCAGGCAGGTGCCGGAACCCGCCGTGGACACGAACAGGAGGGTGGAGTCAAGTTCCACGACCACCTGCCGCACTTCGCCGCCGTCGCCGAACCGGGCGCCCGCGCTGCGGCCGAGGGAGTACAGGCCGGAGGCGAGGGCCGCCATGTGGTCGGCGGCGTCGGGGTCGAGGCCGTGGACGGATTTCACGAGGCCGTCGGAGGAGAGCAGAACGGCGTTGCGGGTGTACGGGACCCGCTGGACCAGTCCGCTCAGCAGCCAGTCGAGGTCCGAGGAATGGCCGGTCGGCACATTGCTCGCCATGGTGTCTACTCCTTGTGCGCGTCGCCTGGACGCAGCGATTCATGGGGGGCGGGCTGGGACTCGGCGAGACCGATGCCGCGCTGGAACGCGGCCATCAAGCCGGGGTCGTGCAGGGCGTGCTCCTCGGGCTTGCGGGCCACGGGCTCGTCGCGCAGCTGCGGGACGATGTGCTCCTGGGCACGCCGCTTGGGGAGCACGGGTCGGCCGTTGGCCTCGGGCGCCTGGGGGAGCGGCGACAGCAGGGAGGCCGGCGGGCCCGAGGGTTCCGCTCCGGCCGTCTGCGCCGGAACCGCGGACGTCCGGCCGGAGTCCGCGTAGCCGTGGGTCCGCTCGGTGGTACGGGGGTAGCTGAGCGGGTCGTGGGCGGGGGTCTCCTCGTGGCGGACGGCGGTCCGCTCCGGGGAGGGTACGGAGTGCGGTGCGGGTCCGGTGGTGGCCGTCGTGCTCATGGCCGCGGGCGCGGGCGTCTGGGGGTGGGCCGGTGCCGGGGCGGTCATGGGTGCCGTCATCGGCGGCGTCATGGGTGCGGTCATGGGCACCGTCGTGGGTGCCGGGGCCGTCGCCGGGGCGGCGACCGCGGGCGCGGGCTGCGACGACGCGTGCGACGGCGCCGCCGGCTGGGGCTGCATCTGCACCTGGTTCGGCGGGACCGCGGAGGATCCGGCGGTCGCGGCGGCCTGGCGCTCGTGCTGGGCGAGCCCCTCGGGGTCGGCTCCGAGGAGGCCCTGCGGGAGCACGAGGACGGCCTGGACGCCGCCGTAGATGTTGGACTGGAGTCGTACGGCGATCCCGTGGCGGCGGGCGAGGGCCGAGACGACGAAGAGTCCGATGCGGCCGTCCTGGAGCAGATGCGCGACGTTGACCTGGTCGGGGTCGGCGAGCAGGGCGTTCATCTTGTTCTGCTCGGTGACGGGCATGCCGAGACCGCGGTCCTCGACCTCGATGGCGAGGCCGGCCGTGACGTACTGCGCGCGGAGCAGCACCGTGGTGTGCGGTGCGGAGAACAGCGTCGCGTTCTCGACGAGTTCGGCGAGGAGGTGGATGACGTCGGCCACGGCATGGCCCCGGAGCGTACCGTCGATCGGGGGTACGAGCTTCACCCGCGGGTACTGCTCGACCTCGGCGATGGAGGAGCGCAGCACCTCGGTCATGGTGACCGGGTTCGACCACTGGCGGCGGGAGATGGCGCCGCCGAGCACGGCGAGGTTCTCGGCGTGCCGGCGGATGCGGGTGGCCAGGTGGTCCACGTGGAACAGGCCCTTGAGCAGCTCCGGGTCCTCGACCTCGTTCTCCAGCTCGTCGAGGAGCTGGATCTCGCGGTGGACCAGGGACTGCAGGCGCCGGGCGAGGTTGACGAAGACCTCGACCTTCTGTTCGTTTCCGACGCTGCTGGAGAGCCGGGACGCCTGCACGACGGCTGCCACGGCGGCCTCGTGAGAGCGTGTCAGCTCCTGGGAGAGCAGGTCGAATTCGTCGCCGGACGCGGTGCCGGTCGGCAGCGCGGGGCGGGGCGGCAGGCCCTCTCCCTTGCGCAACTGTTCGACGATCGTCTGCAGTTCGGTCTGGCCGCGGGCGCTGCTGCGGCGCAGGGCGTTGCAGCGGTCGAGGACCGCCTTGGCGGCCCGGTCCGCGCCGAGCGCCGCGGCCGTCACGGAGGCCACCGTGATCGCGGCGGCTCCGGTGAGCGCGGCCCAGAGGCCGGGCGTCGGGGTGGCGCCGGTGGAGCGGATGGTGAAGAGCACGGCCGCGGCCCCGCCCAGTGCCACCGCGATGGCGGGAAGCACGGAGGTGCGGAGGAGTTGGGGGCGTATGCGGGCTTCCATCGTGTGCGACGTGGGGGGCTGCGTCGGGGGGTTGCTACCGGTACCGGGGGCGGGGCGGGCGCCTGACCGGCCGTGCCGCCCGCCCTCGCGTCGATCGGACCGCGAGGCGGGTGCGCGAAGTTGAGACATGAGTGTCCTTGGTACGTACGTGCCCAGGAATCGGCGTACTGCGGGTGAGCTACGGGGGTGGACTACGGGGGGGTACTGCAGGGGGTGGTTCACAGGGTGTGCGACGTGCGTGCGAAGAGCCTACCGATGATCACCAACCACACACTGTAGTCGTCAACCGTTCATGTGCGGTGCGCAGTTGGCAAACTTACCCGTAGACCGGCCCGCTCTGGTATTGCCCCTGACATGACAGGCCGAGAAGCTTCGGCCGAAACTCGACGTCGCGGCGCGCAAGGGGCGTTGAACACCGGGAACGGAAGAGGGCGGAGGCGTTCTCACACCTCCGCCCTCTGCGGAAATCGTCCCCGACCGGAATCCGGGGAGGGATGCGGACCGCCCGGCCCGCTCGCGGCCTCAGGGGGTCCGCGCCGCCTCCGGAGCACCCCGGCCGGTGTCCGTACCGGGTTCGCCGGAAGTCCGCCCCACGTCCACGCCGGTGTTCGCGTCCGCGTTTGCGCCCTCTTTCCCGCGCGACACGCCGGTGAGTGGACCGTCACCGTCGGTGAGAGCCGGCGTCGTCCAGCCGGCGGAGGGGATACGGGCCACCGAACGCCACCAGGGGCTGTCGGGCAGCCGTTCGGCGCCCGGCTCGAAGGGCTCGCCCGGGATGGGCAGGGCGATCCGCTGGGCGGCTCCGGCGGCGGCCTCGACGGTGCCCTCCCCCGGCTCCGCCCACGGGTGCGGGGCGAGGTTGAAGGTGCCCCAGTGGATCGGCAGCATCACCCCGGCGGGCCCGCCGCCCTGGAGGTCCAGATGCGCCCGCATGCCCTCGGCGGGGGTCATGTGGATATCGGTCCAGAACTCCGAGTAGGCACCGATCTGGATCATGGTGGCGTCGAAGGGGCCGTGGGCCGCGCCGATGTCCTTGAATCCGGAGAAGTACCCGGTGTCCCCGCTGTGGAAGATCCGGTGGGAGGGCCCCGTCACGACCCAGGAGGCCCAGAGCGTCAGCTGCCGGTTGCGCAGTCCGCGGCCGCAGAAGTGCCGGGCCGGGGTGGCCGTGAGCCGCAGCTCGCCGATCTCGGTGGACTCGTTCCAGTCCAGCTCGCGCAGCCGGGAGGCGGGCACCCCCCAGCGCTCCAGGTGGGCGCCGACGCCCAGCGGCACGGCGAAGACGGTGTCGGTGGTGGCGAGCGCCTTGATCGTCGGCAGGTCGAGGTGGTCGTAGTGGTCGTGCGAGATCACGACGACGTCGACCGGGCCGAGGGCGGCGAGCGGGGCGGGCACCGGGTGGAGCCGCTTGGGGCCGACGAAGGGGAAGGGGGAGCAGCGCTCGCCCCAGACCGGGTCGAAGAGCACCCGGTGGCCGTCGATCTCGGCCAGGACGCCGGAGTGTCCCATCCAGGTCAGGCGCAGCCCGGTGGCCGGGGGCCTGGACAGGTCGGCGACCGTGGTGGGGTGGACCGGGATCGTGCCGGTGGGGGCGCGGCGCGAGCGGGCTTCCTTGTCGAAGTAGATCTTGGCGAATTCGACACCGGAACCCGAGGGGCCGCGTCGGGCGGGTTCGGGGTTCTGGAAGATCCCGTCCGCGAAGTTCGGCGAGCGGTGGATGCGGGCGAGGCGCTCGCCCGTGGGGTCCGCGCCGAAGGACTCGGGGCGCAGCGCGCGCAGCCGGGCCCGTGGCGAACGGTCGGAGCCGGTACCGGTCACAGGACCTCCTGATCTCTGGGGGGTCGTTCCATTATGAGCGGCCCGCGCCGCGAACGGTCGGGGCGGTCAGCCATACTGAACAGTCATTCAGTATGTCCGCGCGGTCGCACCGGCCGCCCGGCCCGTATGTCCGCCCGGTCGCACCGGCCGCCCGGCCCGTACGTCCGCGCGGTCGCACCGGCCGCCCGGCCCGTTCGGCCCGTCCGGCACCCGGCCCGCCCGCACCTCCCGAGGAGATGTCCGATGAGTTCCGCCCCGTCCGCCCCGTCCGCCCCGCTGCTTTCCGTCGGCTGGACCGACCACGTGACCGGTCGCCGGGGCCATCTCGTGGTCGACCGGCTGGTGCGCGGAGTGGCAAGCGGCGGCCTGCGGATGCGGGAGGGCTGCACGGTCGAGGAGGTCACCGGGCTCGCCCGCGGGATGACCATGAAGGAGGCCCTGCACTACGACCCGAAGGCCCGGTACGTGCCGCTGGGCGGCGCCAAGGGCGGCATCGACTGCGACCCCCGCTCCCCCGAGGCGTACGGCGTGCTCGTGCGCTATCTGCGGGCGATGCGGCCGTACGTCGAACGGTTCTGGACCACTGGGGAGGACCTGGGGCTCACCCAGGACCTGGTGGACCGCGCCGTGGCCGAGGCGGGTCTGGTCTCCTCGGTGCAGGCCGTGTACCCGCTCCTGGACGACGAGGCGGCGGCCCGCGAGCGGCTCGCCGACGCCTTCGCGATCGAGGTCGACGGCATCGGTCTCGACGAGCTGGTCGGCGGTCTCGGGGTCGCCGAGTCGGTCCTCACCGCCCTCGACCGGGCCGAGCGGGCGTACGCCGGGACCCGGGTGTCGGTGCAGGGGCTCGGCACGATGGGCGGGGCGACCGCCCGGTTCCTGGCGCGCGCCGGGCTGCGGGTGGTGGCCGTGGCCGACGTCCGGGGCACGATCGTGAACCCGGACGGCCTCGATGTCGAGGCGCTGCTCGCGGCCCGGGACGCCCACGGCGCCGTCGACCGCTCCGCGCTGCGGCCCGGCGACCGGGAGGAGCCCGGGGACGCCTGGCTCGCGGCCGGGGCGGAGGTACTGGTCCCGGCGGCCGTCTCGTACGCGATCGACGCCGGGAACCAGGGGCGGATCACGGCCCGCTGGATCGCCGAGGCGGCGAACATGCCGGTCCTGCCCGAGGCCGAGGAGGCCCTCGCCGCGCGCGGGATCACGGTGCTGCCCGACGTGGTGGTGAACTCGTGCACGAACGCCTGGTGGTGGTGGACGCTCTTCGGCGACATCGAGGCCGACGCCGAGCAGGCCTTCGCCCGGGTGCGCGGGGCGATGCGGACGCTCGTCGACGGCATCCTCGACCGGGCGGAGGCGGACGGCACGAGTCCGCGCGCCGCGGCGCACGCGCTGGTGGACGAGCGGCTGCCGCGGATCGCCGAACGCTACGGCTGGTACTGAGCCCCCGCCGCCCCGGTGCCGCTGACGATCATGCCCGCGTCATGTGCTGTGTAAGGTGCGTGGCGTGGCGAGAGTGCGGTTGAGCGTGGCCGAGCGGCGGGAGGAGCTGCTGCGGGCCGCCGTCGAGCAGATCGAGGTTCGCGGGGTGGCGGCCGTCCGGATCGCCGACGTGGCCTCGGCGCTCGGGGTGAGCAACGCCCTGGTGCTCTACCACTTCTCGTCCAAGGAACAACTGGTCGCCGCGGCCTTCGCTCATGCCGCCGAGGCCGACCTCGCCCATCTGCGCCGGCTCCTCGGGCGCCGCTCCAGCGCCGTACGCCGCCTCCAGGCCGCCGTGCGCTGGTACGCGCCGACCGGACAGGCCAAGGGCTGGCGGCTGTGGATCGAGGGCTGGGCCGCCTCCTTGCGCGACCCCGAGTTGCGCCGGGTCGCCGCCTCCCTCGACAAGGAGTGGAAGGCGGCACTGACCCGGGTGATCGCGGAGGGGGCCGAGGCCGGGGAGTTCCGCTGTCCGGACCCGGCGGCTGCCGCCTGGCGGCTCACCGCCTTCCTCGACGGTCTGGCCGTCCAGACGACGGCCTACGCCGGCTCGCTCACCCGGAGCGCGATGCTGCGCTGGGCCGACGCCGCCCTCGCGCGCGAGCTGAACCTGCCGGACGAGGGTGAGGGCGTCGGGGAGCACGCGGATGCGGGCCGGGGCGTCGACGACCTGCCGTCCGGCACCTGAAGACCGGTTCGGACATCGGGCCGCCCCGTCGGCCGCTCGAACGGGGTCACACCAGCTCGAGGACCCCCCGCATCGCACCGGGTCACACCAGCTCGAAGACCGCCGAGACCGTGACCTGCTCCTCGATCTCGCCGGGGGCCAGCGGGACGCTCGCCTCGTCGTGGGCGACGCCGGGGGCGGCGCCGGGGCCGGGGCGCGTGGACTCCCCCTCGCTGAGCGAGACCAGCCGGCCGAGCCGGTGGCCGCTGAGCCGGGCATGCTGCGCCGCCTTGTCGTACGCGTCCTGGTAGGCCGCCTCGCGTGCCTTCACCCGCAGGGCCGAGGGGTCGGCGACGTCGAAGACGACACCGTTGATCCGGCCCGAGTCCCCGGTGGCGTCGTTGACGGCGCCGATGACCTGCCCGGCCCTGTCGATCTTCCGGACCTTCACGGAGAAGGACTGCCCGGCCTGGTAGCCGGTCACCTTGCTCTCGCCCTCGGCGTTCTGCGTGTAGACCGGGGACAGCGTGAGGCTGTCGGTACGGATGTCCCGGTCGGCGATCCCCTGCTTGTCCAGCACGGCGAGAAGGGCCTCGGCGGCGGTGTTCTGCGCGGCCATCGCCTCCTTCGCAGTCTTGCGGGTGGCCTCGACCCCGACGGAGAGGATCGCCAGGTCGGGCGCGGCGGACGCGCGGCCGTGGCCGGTGACGGTGACCGTGGCGGGCGCCGCCACCCGGACGGCACGCGGGGCCGTCCGCTCGGGCGCGGCGGCCAGGGCGGGCGCCGCGGTGCCGACGAGCAGGCCGCCGAGCACGGCGGTGGCGGCGAGCAGACGGGCGGTACGGGCGGCGCTTGGCCGGCGGATCGTCACGGGCGGTCCCTTCGAGGCTGGGTGCCGGGGCTCCGGCGGGCACATCCCAGCACCCGTCACCGCCGCCTCCCGTACGCCACTCCCGACCGCCGACGCCCTTCACCTCTCCGTACCAGTCGCTCCTCCGCACGGCCGGGCCGCCGCTGCCGGGGCGCCGCTCCCGGGCCGCGCGCTCAGGTCTGGACGAGCGGCTCGTACACGTCGGGGTGCAGCCCGAAGGTCCAGGCGACGCCTTCCCGCGCGGTCCGGGTCGCGGGCGGAACCCGGAGCCAGTACGTGCGGTGGCTGCCATCCGGCTCGGGCGTGGAGTTGACCACCTCGACCATGACCACGTCCTCGTCGTCGGCCAGCTCGATCCGCCACAGGACACCGGTCTCGTCGCGGTGCTGGTGCCGGGCGCCCGAGGAGGCGAGATAGCGGTCGTAGCCGTAGTACTCCAGCATCACGCGCCGCAGTTCGGCGTTCTCCTCCTCCCGTATCCGCTCGGGAGTGAGCCGGCGAGCCCGGCGAGGAAGTCGGCGGGCACGGTCATCCCCCGCCAGGCGTACAGGGCGAAGCCGTCGGCGAAGGCGAGCGCGGGGCCGTCGCCCCGGTCGAGCCGTCCGGCCTCGTCCCGGTGCAGCTCGACGGGCCGCTCGCAGACCACGGCGACGTTCTCGTACGGCCACCACCAGCCCGCGTGTTCGGCGACGGCGCCGAGGCCGGCGAGACGGTCGCCCTGACCGTCGAAGGCGGCGAGCCAGGCCGCGTCGTGCTGGCCGAGCACCGCGTCGAGCAGCACGAGCCGCACGGCGGTCGTCTCCCGCCCGGAAGGCGCCGGGCGGGCGGACCCGCCGGAACCCCCGGCAGCGGCGGGGTCGGCCCGTCCCGCCGGGTCGGCGGCGGTCGCGGCCTCCGTCACCCCGGCCCGTATCCGGTCGGCCAGGCTTCGGGTGAGGTCCCAGAGGTGGGCCCCGGTCGCCTGCCAGTGGGCCGCCCAGCCGGCCGGGCCGAGGGTGTCGTGGAGGCGGCGCCGCTCCTCGGCCCACGGCCGGGTGCGCACCTGGTCCCGGACCGAACGGCCCGGGTCGCTCAGCCCCCGTACGAGCGTGACGGCCGCGAGCGGCGAGTCCGCCCAGAGCACGCGCGCCGGCTCGGCGAGGCCCGCCGTGCGGTAGGCGAGCCGGACGCCGGCCTCGGCGGCGGCGCGGTCGGCGGGCCCGGTGGCCGCGGCGACGGATCGCCACTTGTCCTGCGCGGTGGTGCGGTTCATGCCGGCGTTGTTCGTGTCGGTGTCATTCGTGTCGGTGTCATTCGTGTCGGCGTCATTGATGTCGGCGTCGTTCATGTCGGCGTGGTTCATGTGGAAGCCCCCCAGGTCTCTGTCGGTCAGTCCGCGACGATCCGGTACGCCCCGGGCACGTACTCCCGCTGGCGCACCACCCGGTACCAGCCCTTGGGCAGCGGTATCGGGGCGTGCTCCTCGTGCACCACCCGGCCGCCCTCGGGCAGTTCGAGCAGCAGCGGGCCGAAGGGCCCCGGCTCCCGGACGAGTCGGCCGGGCCCCGGGATCGCGTGGGCGTGTCCGGTGACCTCGCCGAGGGCCAGGACCAGCCGGCCACGGGCGTCCCTCGGCTCCCCCGCCGCCGCCTTCACCCGCTCCGGAACGGCCGTCTCCGCGACGGACACGATCAGTACGTCTCCCTGCCGGTACATGACTCTCCCCTCCCCGTTCGGCGCGGTACGGCCGAACATGAGAACGACGCTAGAGGCCGGGTCTGACAATCGGCCCCGGACTCCGCGCTGTCGGTGCCGCTTGGTAGAACTCTGGGGATCAGCCGATCCACGCCGTCCGTTGCCGGGAGCGCAGTCATGACCGTTGGCCACTACCTCGAGGAATTCCACGGGCTGCCCGTGTTCCACTTCCAGGACCCGGAGTCGGAGTCGGAGTCGGAGTCGGACACACGGGGCGAACTGCCCGACGCCGCGGCGGTCGCCTGGCGGCTCTCCGCGCCGACCTACTGCGAGGACGACGACGAGCAGTGGGGTGCGCAGTTCGAGCGGTTCCTCAAGACGGTCGACGTCGGGCGGGTGCGCGCCCTGGTCGTCGGCGGCTGGGACGAGGCGTACGAGAACTCCTCGGCGGACATCGTCACGGCGCTGATCGCCGCCAACAACCGGCTGACCTCCCTGGAGGCGGTCTTCCTGGGCGACATGACGGGCGAGGACTGCGAGATCAGCTGGATCATCCAGTCCGACGTGACCCCGCTGCTCGCCGCCTACCCGGCCCTGCGGGAGTTCGGGGTGCGCGGAGGCTCGGAACTGGCCTTCCCCTCGATCCGGCACACCGGCCTGGAGACCCTGGTCGTGGAGACCGGCGGTCTGGGTGCCGACGTCGTGCGCGGGATCGTGGGCAGCGACCTGCCCGCCCTGGAGAACCTGGAACTCTGGCTCGGCACCGACGAGTACGGCGGCGACAGCACGGCCGACGACCTCGCACCGCTGCTCTCCGGCGCGGCGTTCCCCGCCCTTCGCTCGCTCGGCCTGTGCAACAGCGTGATCCAGGACGCCATCGCCGCCGCCGTGGCGGGCGCCCCCGTCCTCGCCCGCATCGAGCGGCTCGACCTGTCGATGGGCGTCCTCACGGACGAGGGCGCGGCGGCCCTGCTCGACGGCCAGCCGCTGACCCACCTGACCCATCTCGACCTCTCCCACCACTTCCTGTCGGAGGCCATGCGGGAGCGGGTGCTCGCCGCGCTCGCCCCGCACGGCGTGACCGTCGACCTCGGCGACGCGCAGGTGCCGGACGACGACGGCGACGGCCGGGTCTACCGGTACGTCGCGGTCGCCGAATGACCGCCCACCCGCGCCTCGTGGTCGTCGGAGACCCGGTGGGCCGCCGCGTCGCGTTCTTCCAGGACGCACTGCGGTCCGCCGGGCTGCCCGAGGCGCGGGTGGTGTCCTGGCCCGAGGTGCTGCGCGGTGCGGCGCGGTTCGCCGAGGGCGAGACCGTACGCCTGGACTCGCCCGGCGAGGACCCGGAGGCCGACCGGCTCCTCCGGGAGGTCGACGATCCGGCGCGGGTCGAGGGCACCGGCCGCTGGTACGCGCGGTTCGTCGCCGCCACGGCGGAGCTCGCCCGGTCCGTCGCCGACGCGGGGGCCGGGCTCGTCGACGACCCCGCCGAGCTGGCGGAGCTGTTCGACAAGCGACTGAGCCACGGCCTGCTCCGCACGGCCGGGGTACCGGTGCCCGAGTCGCCGACGTCCGGCCCCGCCGCCCCTGTCGTACGCGGCTGGGCGGATGTCAGGGCCCTGACCGCCGAGCCCGGACTGCGCCGGGTCTTCGTGAAGCTCGCGCACGGCTCCTCCGCCTCGGGAGTCCTCGCGGTCGAGACGAACGGCGCGGGCCGGGTCCACGCCACCACCTCGGTGGAGCGCGGTCCGGACGGGCTTCTCTTCAACTCCCTGCGGGTGCGGCGCTACACGAGCGAGCACGAGGTCGGCGCGATCGTGGACGCCCTCGCCCCCGACGGGCTGCACGTCGAGCGCTGGCTGCCCAAGGCCGCCCAGGGCGGCCGGGCGGCCGACCTGCGGGTGGTGGTGATCGACGGGCGGGCCACCCACGCCGTGCTGCGCACCAGCCGCTCCCCCATGACCAATCTCCATCTGGGCGGGACCCGGGGCGATCTGCTCGCGGCCCGGGCCGCGATCGCCGCGGCCGGCGCGCGGTGGACGGACGCGCTCGCCGTGTGCGAGCGGGCCGCCGCGGTCTTCCCCGGCACCCGGTGCGTGGGCGTCGACCTGCTGCCCTCGACGGGCTGGCGCCGCTTCGCCGTGGGCGAGGTCAATGCCTTCGGCGATCTGCTGCCGGGCCTCACGGGACTGCCCGGCAGCGGTGCCGAGGGCCTCGACACGTACGCGGCCCAGGTCGCCGCCCAATTCCCCCGTACCCACCAACCCACCGGCACCGAGACCGGGACCGGCATCAGCACCAGCACCAGCACCAGCACCAGCACCAGCACCACAGGAACGAGCACCGCGTGAATCAGCCCGACATGAACACGGTCGTCGGGAGCCACGATCTGCTCCTGGTCACCCTCGACACGCTGCGGTACGACGTGGCGGTCGAGCTCGCGGCCGCGGGCCGCATCCCGCACCTGGCCCGTCATCTGCCCGGCGGCGTCTGGGAGCGGCGGCACGCTCCCGGCAGCTTCACCTACGCCTCTCACCAGGCGATCTTCGCCGGTTTCCTGCCCACCCCGGCCTCCCCCGGCCCGCACCCGCGGCTGTTCGCGGCGCGCTTCGCGGGCAGCGAGACGACCGCCGACGGCACCTATGTCCATGACACCCCGGACTTCGTGTCCGCCCTCGCGGGCGCGGGCTACCGGACGGTCTGCGTCGGCGGTGTCGGCTTCTTCAACAAGCAGCCGCCGCTCGGCACCGTGCTCCCCGGTCTGTTCCAGGAGAGCCACTGGGAGCCGTCGTTCGGCGTCGCCTCCCCCACCTCCTTCGAGTCGCAGGTCGCACGGGCCGAGGAGGTCGTCGCCGGTCTCCCGCGCGAGCGCCGGCTGTTCCTCTTCGTCAACGTGTCCGCGCTGCACCAGCCCAACTGGTTCCATCTGCCCGGCGCGACCCGCGAGACCGGCGACTCCCGCGCCACCCACGCCGCCGCACTGGAGTACGTCGACCGGCACATCGGGCGGCTCTTCGCCGCGATGAGCAGCCGCCGGCCGTGTTTCGCGATCGTCTGCTCCGACCACGGCACCGCGTACGGGGAGGACGGCCACACCGGTCACCGGCTCGGCCACGAGGTCGTGTGGACGGTCCCGTACGCGCAGTTCGAGCTCGCCGGCCCGGAGCGGGAGGCCGTGGCATGAGCGAGAGCACCGCCCCGCGCCCGTACCGCAGCTACGTCTACGCCTACCCGCACAAGACGGCGTACCGGCCGCTCACCGACCCCGCGCCGACCCTCGCCCAGCTCTGGCGGGACGAACCGAAGGACGCGCTCTCCCTCTACGCGCACGTACCGTTCTGCGAGGTGCGCTGCGGCTTCTGCAATCTCTTCACCCGGATCGGCGCCCCCGACGAGCTGACCACGCGCTATCTCGACGCGCTCGACCGCCAGGCCACGGCCGTCCGCGAGGCCCTCGGCGACCGGGCCCCGGTGCGGTTCGCGACGGCCGCGTTCGGCGGTGGCACGCCCACCTTCCTCACCGCCGGCGAACTGGAGCGGCTCTGCGACATCGCCGAGAAGCGGATGGGGGTGGATCTGCGGGCGGTGCCACTGTCCGTGGAGACGTCCCCCGCGACGGCGACCGCCGACCGCCTCGCCCTGCTCGCCGAGCGGGGCGCGACCCGGCTCAGCATCGGGGTGCAGAGCTTCGTGGAGGCCGAGGCGCGGGCGGCCGTCCGGCCGCAGCGTCGCGCCGACGTCGAGTCGGCCCTCGGCCGGATCCGGGACACCGGCGTCCCCGTGCTCAACATCGACCTGATCTACGGCATCGACGGACAGACCGAGGAGTCCTGGCGTTCCTCGCTCGACGCCGCCCTCGCCTGGCTCCCGGAGGAGCTGTACCTCTATCCGCTGTACGTGCGTCCGCTCACCGGCCTCGGCAGGATCTCCCCCGCCGCCGACCGGGAGTGGGACGAGCAGCGGCTGCGCCTCTACCGGTACGGCCGGGACCACCTCCTCGCCCAGGGCTACGAGCAGGTGTCGATGCGGATGTTCCGCCGGTCGGACGCCGCACCGCTCGGCCCCGACGACCACGCCTGCCAGACCGACGGGATGATCGGCCTGGGCTGCGGGGCCCGCTCGTACACCTCGGCCCTCCACTACTCCTTCGACTACGCCGTCGACATGCGGGAGATCCGTACGATCATCGACGCCTACACGGAGACCGCGGACTTCTCGCGGGCCGAGGTCGGCCGGTGGGTCGACGCGGGGGAGGCCCGGCGCCGCCATCTGCTCCAGTCGCTGCTCCAGGCCGAGGGGATGCCGGTCGCCGGGTACGAGGAGCGGTTCGGTGCCTCGCCGTTCGCGGACTTCCCGGCGGAGCTGGGCCGGTTCGAGGCCCTGGGCTGGCTGGACGAGGAGGCGCCCGCCGGGCTGCTCAGGCTGTCCCCGGAAGGCCTGGCCCACTCGGACGGCCTCGGCCCGGAGCTCTTCTCCCCCTCGGTGCGGGCCGCGATGGCCGCGTACGAGCCGAAGTAGGCGGCGGCCGTGGACCTGACACCGATCCCGATCGCGGGCCTGGGCATCGGCCTGCCAACGCCGCCGATCCCGGACCCGGGCATGGACCTCACCCTGCCAACGCCGCCGATCCCGGACCCGGGCATGGACCTCACCCTGCTCTACCGCGGGCCGCTCTCCTCCTGCGACTTCGACTGTCCGTACTGCCCGTTCGCCAAGCGCCGTGACAGCCGGGAGCAGCTGCGCGCGGACCGGGCGGCGCTCGAACGGTTCACCGGGTGGGCCGCCGGGCAGACCGGGGACCGGCTGCGTGTCCTGTTCACCCCGTGGGGCGAGGGCCTGGTCCGCTCCTGGTACCGGCGGGCGCTCGTCGAGCTGTCCCGGCTCCCCCACGTGGAGCGGGTGGCGATCCAGACGAATCTGAGCTGCCGGACCGACTGGCTGGCGGATGCGGACCCGGAGAGCGTGGCGCTCTGGTGCACGTACCACCCGGGGCAGACGCCGTACGAGCGTTTCCTCGCCAAGTGCGGGGAGCTGGCGGAGCGGGGCATCCGCTTCAGCGTCGGTGTCGTCGGACTTCCCGAGCACGCGGAGCACGCCCGGCGGCTGCGGGCCGCGCTGCCGGCGCACGTGTACCTCTGGGTGAACGCCGCCGAGGGGCACACGTACACCGACGCGGAGGCCGCGGAGTGGACGGGGATCGACCCGCTCTTCCCGTACAGCCGTCGCCCGCACCGCTCGGCGGGGCTCCCGTGCCGGACCGGGGAGTCGGTGATCTCGGTGGACGGCGAGGGGACGGTACGGCGCTGCCACTTCGTCAAGGCCGAGCTGGGGAACCTGTACGACGGCTCGTACCGCGCCGCCCTCCGCCCCCGCGCCTGCCCCCTCGCCGTCTGCGACTGTCACATCGGCTACGTCCATCTGGAGACGCTGCCGTTGTACGACGTGTTCGCCGGCGGGGTCCTGGAGCGGATCCCCGCCGACGCGCACCCGCGGACGGTCCCCGGAACTACAGGGGCATGAGGTCGGGGCGCTTCGCCTCGACGTGGTCGCCGGAGCTCTCGCCGCGCAGCCGGCGCCCGATCCAGGGCACGAGGTACTCCTTGGCCCAGTGGATGTCGTCGCGGCGCACCTCGAGCGGGCCGCGCGGGGGTACCGGCGGCCACGCCTGGTCCGGGTCGGCCGGCACCGGCAGGCCGAGGACCTGCGCGGCGCGCAGGGCCACCCGGGTGTGGCCGTCGGGCGACAGGTGCAGCCGGTCGTCGTCCCAGGCGCGCCGGTCCTGTACGGACTTCAGCGACCACAGGTCGAGGACCGGGCAGCCGTAGCGGTCGGCGATGGCCCGGACGTGCCCGTTGTACGTGGCGATCTTGCCGCGCAGGTGCTTGAGGAGGATCACGTCGCGGGTGTCGAAGCCGGTGGTCACCATGACGGTGCCGACGGCGGAGGTCAGTCCGGCGACGGCGCGCTCGAAGCGCTCGGCGACGTCGTCGGGGTCCGTGCCGGGGCGGATGATGTCGTTCCCGCCGGCGCAGAAGGTCACCAGGTCGGGGGCGAGTTCCTTCGCCCGGGGGACCTGTTCCGCCACGATCTGGTCGAGGAGGCGCCCGCGTACCGCCAGGTTGGCGTAGCGGAAGGCGTCGTGCTCCGGCAGCTGGTCGGCGAGCAGCACCGCGAAGCGGTCCGCCCAGCCGACGTACGTCCCGTCGGGCCCGGGGTCTCCGACGCCCTCGGTGAAGCTGTCACCGATCGCCGCGTACGACCCGAATGCGTTCTTGTCTCTTGATCTCGAATCGTCTGCCACGGGTGCACATCCTTCCCCTTCGGATGTGACTTACGCGACCGTAAGGAGGGGTTGACGCCGGGTGACATATGCCACCGATAAAGAATTTGCCAAGCCGGAATAGGCCGAAGGCCCGGCACGTGGGTGCCGGGCCTTCGGGGAGCTGCTCGTGTCAGCGGGGGACGCTCCGTCAGACGGAGACGCCGTGCTGACGGAGGTAGGCCAGCGGGTCGACGTCGGAGCCGTAGCTCGGCGAGGTGCGGATCTCGAAGTGCAGGTGCGGGCCGGTGGAGTTGCCGGTCGAGCCGGAGAGGCCGATCTGCTGACCGCCGGAGACCGTCTGGCCGGTCGAGACGGAGAGGGAGGAGAGGTGGGCGTACTGCGAGTAGTTGCCGTCGGCGTGCTGGATGACGACCTCGTTGCCGTAGGCGCCGCTCCAGCCGGCGGAGACGACCGTGCCGGCGCCGACGGCGCGGACGGCGGTGCCGGAGGAGGCGATGAAGTCGACACCGGTGTGGTAGCCGGAGGACCACATGGAGCCCGAGGCGCGGTACGGGGTGGAGAAGCCGCCGCTGACCGGGGCGACCCAGCCGGAGGCGGAGGTCGAGGCGCCGGAGGCGGAGGCCCCCGACGACTGCGAAGCCGACGAGCCCGACGACTGCGTGCTCGCGGCCGGAGCGGCGGCGCGCTCGCTGCTCCGGGAGGCACGCGTGCTGTCGCCGTTCTTCGAGGAGCTCTCCGCAGAGGCCTTCGCCGGGCTCTTGGGGGCGGCGGCCTTGGGCGCGGCGCTCTTCGGTGCGGCCTTGGCGGTGCTCTTGGCGCCGAGGGTGAGCTTCATGCCCGGCAGGATGAGCGAGGGGTCCTCGCCGACGACCTGACGGTTGTCGGCGTACAGCTTCTGCCAGCCACCGGTGAGGTCGTGCTCGGCGGCGATCTTCGACAGGTAGTCGCCCCGCACGACGGAGTACGTCTTCGGCGCGGCCTTCGTGGCGGTGGGCGCGGCCTTGGCGACGGCGGGGGCCTTCACCTGGGCGGCGGCGGTGACGGCCTGGCCGGGAGCGGCCGGGGCGGCCTGCTCGGCGGCGTGGGCACCGGTGGCACCGAGGAGCGGGAGGGCGACAACGGCGCCTCCCGTACCGGCGGCGGCGATTCCGCGGGTGAGGCGGTTGGACTTGATGCGGCGGTGCTTACCCTTCGCGGGCATGGCGAATTCCTCTCCGGCGCCTACGAGGTGAGCTGTCGGGTTCGGACTGGAGATGTCCGGTCACGCTCTCGCGCGACTTCACCCCGAGCCGTCCTGCGTCGCGGGACCGGCGTACTTCCTTGGGTCCCCCGCTCCTGCCACGCATGGGATGGGTGGAATTCCGGACGGTGGCAGGATTCGGCGGTCCGACCGGATTGACGGTGACGCTAGACGAGCGGGGTCGGCACGAACAAGCCACGGATTTCTCCCGGCTTTCCCCGTACGGCCTTTCACCCGGAATTCCGGTCACCCTCCGTGGATGACGGACCCTCGATTTCCTTTTTGCGCAGGGCATTTGCTTCGGGCGTCCGGCCACGATCCGTCACTTCTATGACCCTGCTCACGCGCCGAGACTCATCTCACCTGTAAACAGGGCGCGTTATACGCAACGCCTCAATTCGGACAGATCACCCATTCCCGTCCAGGGGGGTGCGCCATCACAGCCCCACCTGGATGATTGCCCCTGGAACCGATCTCGCGTCGGGCACCCGAACGTCGACCATCAGGAGCATCCGTGACGCAGCAGCTGCCGCAGGTCCCGCCCATCGAAGCGAACGAACCCGAGCTGGCCGAGGTCCGCAACTTCCGGGATGTGGGCGGCCTGCCGACGACGGACGGGCGCGCCGTGCATCCCGGCCGCCTCTTCCGTAGCGGCCACCTCGCCCACGCCACCGAGGAGGACGTCACCTTCCTCGACTCGCTCGGACTGCACACCGTCTTCGACTTCCGGAACCTCGCCGACCGGAAGATCGAGGGCCCGGACGTCGAACTGCCGGGCGTACGGAACGTGAACATACCCCTCAACGACCCGGCCGACGGAAAGGAGTTCTGGAAGCTGGTCCGCGACGGCGACATCGAGCAGCTGCGGGACATCCTCGGCGACGGCAAGGCCGCAGCCCGAATGTCCGACTCGTACCGGAAGATGGTGGTCGAGCGGACCATGGAGCACAGCCGGATCCTGCACTCGCTGGCCGAGGACAGCCTCCCCGCCCTGATGCACTGTGCGGCCGGCAAGGACCGCGCGGGGCTCTCCATCGCGATCACCCTGCTGGCCGTCGGGGTCGAGCGGGAGGCGATCGAGGCCGACTACGTGAAGTCGAACGACCCGCACCGCCGCTACAAGGTACGCCGCAGCTCCACCGCCCCGGACGCGATGTCGCCCGAGGTGATGGAGCTGCTGAGCCCGCTGTTCGACGCGCGGGTGGAGTACCTGCGGGGCGCCTTCGAGACGATCGAGGCGACCTGGGGCTCGGTGGACACCTACCTCACCGAGGGCCTGAAGCTGTCCCCGGAGACCCGCGAGCGCCTCCGCGAGCGGCTGCTCACGGAGGCGTGACCAGGGCCTACCGGTTACCGGGGCCTACTGGTTCTGGCCGCCCAGCATGAACAGCAGGTAGAGGAAGCCGGCGAAGAGGTGCCCGGCGATCAGATAGGCGAAGAGGCGCAGGACGAGCCCCTTGGGGAACTTGCCCTCGCCTCGCTCTTCGCCGGTGACAGGTCGTGCCTTCTCGGACATCTCGGTCCTTTTCTGTCGAAGGAAGTACGCGGGATCAGCGCCGGTGCGGAGTTCCGTCGCCGAGACACAGCTCGGCGACGGGGCTCTGCATCAGGGTGTGGACGAAGAGCAGCTCGGCCCCGCCGGGGGTCGCCGCTCCGATCCGGTGCGGGGTCAGCGAGTCGAAGTGCGCGCTGTCCCCGGGATCGAGGACGTGGACGGCCTCGCCGAGGGCCAGCCGCACCCGGCCCTCCAGGACGTGGATCCACTCCTCGCCGGGGTGGACGCGCACGATGTCGGCCCGGGTGGCGTACGGCACATGGACCCGCAGGCACTGCAGGGCGCGCCCGGCGCCGCCCGCCTGGCGGTAGATCCAGCCGTCGGCCTCGACGGGTTCGGAGCGTCCGGCGCGGACGACGGGGTCGCGCTCGGGAGGCGTCTCGCCGAGGAGCTCGGAGACCGTCGTACCGTAGATACGGGCGAGGGCCAGCAGCATCGGAAGCGAGGGCTGCCGGTTCCCCGTCTCCAGACGCGAGAGGTGGGCGGGCGAGAGACCGGCCCGCTGGGCGGCGGCCTCCAGGGTGAGTCCCCGGCGGCGGCGCAGGGCCCGCAGCTGCGGGGCGACGTCGGGCAGGACGTCGGGCGCGGCGGGGCCCGGGGTGGCAGGGTCCGGGGAGGATTCCCCGGGGACGTGGTCCATGCGTCCATTCCGCCAGGATCGTGCCTCTGAGGCAAGTTTCTTGCCCCAGAGGCAAAATCCCGGGGTCGCGCGGGTCAGCGCTGCGCGACCGCCTGTTTCACCAGGGTCTTCCCGAAGTCCCACATCAGCCCGCCACCGCCGTGGGCCTCGTCCATGACCTCGGTGAACGCGGTCACGAACCGCTCCACGTCCGCCTCGTCGATCACCAGCGGCGGGATCAGCTTGATCACCTCCAGATGGTCCCCGGAGACCTGGGTGAGGATCCGGTGCCGCTGGAGCAGCGGGACGACGACCATCTGGGCGAAGAGTCCCTTCCGGGCCGCCTGGAGCATGGTCCAGCGCCCGCGCAGCCCCAGCGAGGACGGCCGGCCGAACTCGATCCCGATCATCAGTCCGCGCCCGCGGATCTCATGGAGGAGCTCGTACCGGGGCACGAGCTCCTTCAGACGTCCGGAGAGCACGTCGCCGATCCGTCGGGCGTGCGCGACCGTCCCCTCGTCCTCCATGACCGCGAGGACGGCGAGCCCGGCCGCCATGGCCTGCGCGTTCGATCCGAAGCTCGCCGAGTGGACCAGGACCCGGTCCATCGACGAGTAGACCTTCTTGAAGATCCAGTCCTTGCCGAGGGTGGCGCCGACCGGCACGTATCCGCCGGAGAGTGCCTTGGCGACACAGACGAGGTCGGGTTCGACGCCGTCCTCGTGCTGGTACGCGTAGAAGTCGCCGGTCCTGCCGAGGCCGGTCTGCACCTCGTCGGCGATGAGCAGGGCCCCGTGCCGGTGGAGCAGCTCCTGGGCGGCGCGCAGGAAGCCCGGCGGGGCCTCGTGGACGCCCTTGCCCTGGATGGGTTCGACGACGAAGGCGGCCACGTCGCCCCTGCTCAGTTCCCGCTCCAGGGCGTCGAGGTCGCCGAGCCCGATCGCGGTGTCGGGCAGCAGCGGGGCGAAGCCGTCCCGGAAGCCGCTCTCACCGTTGACGGACAGGGAGCCGGTGGTGAGCCCGTGGAAGGCGTGGTGGCAGTAGAGGACCCTGGGCCGCCCGGTGGCGTACCGGGCGAACTTGAGGGCGGTCTCCACGGCCTCCGTGCCGCTGTTGCCGAAGAAGACCCGGTCGAGGTGCGGGCTGTGGGTGAGCAGCCTCTCGGCGAGGAGTCCGGGCAGCGGCTGGCAGTCGAAGCGGGTGAGGTCGGCGAGCTGGGCGTCCAGGACGTCGTGGAGGGCCTTGCGGACGACGGGGTGGTGCCGTCCGAGGCCCATCACGCCGAAGCCGGCGAGCATGTCGAGGTGGTCGACCCCGTCGGCGTCCCAGAAGTGGGCGCCCTCGGCCCGCTCGTACACCTTGTCGAAGCCGATGGTGTGGAGCATGCGCGGCAGCTGGTGGTTGAGGTAGCGGGCGTGCAGCTCGTACCGCTCGCCGCCGCGCTCGGCGAGCAGAGCCCGCAGGTCGAACTCACCTTCCACGGTCGCTCACCCGTTGTTCCCGGAGACGGTCTCCCTGATGGCGCGCAGGGATTCCTTGAGAGAACCCATGGTGGCGAGGACGGCGGTGGGCTCGTAGCCGCAGTGCGCCATGCAGTTGGCGCAGCGCGGGTCCTTGCCGCGGCCGTACTTGTCCCAGTCGGTGTCCTCGATGAGCTCGCGGTACGTGGGGACGTATCCGTCGCTCATGAGATAGCAGGGTCGCTGCCAGCCGAAGAGCGAATAGTTCGGAATGGCCCAGGCGGTGCACGGGAAGTCCGCCTTTCCTTCCAGGAAGTCCAGGAAGAGCGGCGAGTGGTTGAGCCGCCAGCGGCGCCGGTTTCCGCCGGCGAAGGCCTTCTTGAAGAGCTCGCGGGTCTGCTCGACGCCGAGGAAGTGCTCCTGGTCGGGGGCCTTCTCGTACGCGTACGCGGGCGAGATCATCATCTCGTCGACCTGGAGGTCGTCGTTGAGGTAATTCAGCACCTCGATGATGGTCTGCGGGGTGTCGGTGTTGAAGAAGGTCGAATTGGTGGTGACGCGGAAACCGCGCCGCTTGGCCTCCTTGATGGCCGCCACCGCCTCGTCGAACACGCCTTCCTTGGCGACGGATTCGTCGTGCCGCTCGCGCAGGCCGTCGATGTGCACGGCGAAGGCGAAGTACGGCGAGGGCGTGAAGTCCTCCAGCTTCTTGCGCAGCAGCATCGCGTTGGTGCAGAGGAAGACGTACTTCCGCTTGGCCACCAACTGGCGGACGATCTCGTGGATCTGCGGGTGCATCAGGGGCTCGCCGCCCGCGATGGACACCATGGGGGCGCCGGACTCCAGGACGGCGCCGACCGCCTGGGCGACCGGCATGCGCTGCTTGAGGACACCTGCCGGGTGCTGGATCTTTCCGCAGCCCTCGCACTTGAGGTTGCAGGCGAAGAGCGGCTCCAGCTCGACGATCAGCGGGAACTTCTCACGCTTGCGGAGCTTCTGTTCGAAGAGGTAGGTCCCGACCCGGATGGACTGACGGAGCGGCATGGCCATAACTCGCTCACCTCCTGGGGAGCAGCAAAGAACGGTGCCATTCGAAGAATGCGGGAAGGACGGCACGAAGAACACGGAAGGCCGATATTCCCCCGCGTACCGTGCCGATCCGGACCAGTTCATGTTCTGGAGCGTCCACGACCACCCGGACGGCCGCAACCGGGCGGGCGTCCGGCCCGGGACCGCCGCGGGCGGTCCCCAGCGTCGCGGCGGACTCCATGTCGACGGCGATGGCGCCGGTGGCCCGCAGCGCGGCCCGCTCCGGGCCGCGCACCACGTGGTCGGAGCCGGTCAGCGGCCCGGTGTGGACGGCCCGCCCGGGTACGGCCCTGACCAGGGCCTTCACCAGGAGCTCGGTCCCGGTGCAGGAGATCGTGCCGTCGGGACCGCGGGTCTCGTCGGCGACGATCAGGTCGCCCGGGTGCATCCCCGGCGCGAGCCCCGCGCAGAAGCCGGAGGCGATGACGGCGGCGTCCTGCCATCCGTGCTCGCCGAGGGCCCGGGAGACGGCCCGGCGGGCCCGGTCGGGCCCCATGCCCGTACGGAGCACGGTGACGGGCCCGGAGGCGCCGGCCCGGTCGCCGCTGCGCAGGGCGAGCTGCTCGATGCCGAGGGCGCAGGCGATCAGCAGCGGCGGTGGGGCGCCGGGGCCCGGCTCGCGCCCCATCAGCGGGCCTTGCCGGGCGAGGGCTCCCCGTACACGTAGCGTCCGAGCGCCGTGAGCGGGAAGACCTGACGGTAGAGGTGGTAGTTGATCGAGAAGTCCCAGGGGAAGCCGGTGCCCGTGAAGTACGGCTCGTCCCAGGAGCCGTCCTCGCGCTGGGTCTCGGCCAGCCAGGCGACGCCCCGCCGGACGGGTTCGGAGTCCCGCTCGCCGGCCGCCAGGAGGGCGATCAGCGCCCAGGCGGTCTGGGAGGCGGTGGAGGCGCCGCGCCCGATCCACTCCTCGTCGTGGTACGAGCGGAGGTCCTCGCCCCAGCCGCCGTCCTCGTTCTGGACGGACCCGAGCCAGCGGACGGCCCGGCGGACGGCCGGATGGGAGACGGGGAGGCCGGCCGCGGTGAGCGCGGGGAGCACCGAGCCGGTGCCGTACACGTGGTTGACGCCCCAGCGGCCGAACCAGGCGCCGTTCGGCTCCTGTGCGGCGAGCAGCCAGTCGATTCCCCTGCGGGTACGCGGGTCCTCGGCCAGTCCCTCGAAGGCGAGCATCTCCACCACATGCGCGGTCACGTCGGCGGAGGGCGGGTCGATCACCTCGCCGAAGTCGCAGAACGGCAGCTTGTTGGGGAGGACGCTGGTGTTGTCGGCGTCGAAGGCGCCCCAGGCGCCGCCCTTCGACTGCATACCGAGCGTCCACCGCGCGCCGCGGGCGACGGCCGCCTCCAGCCGCGCGGGGTCGGGGTGCCTGACCCTGCGGAAGGCGAGGAGGACCTCGGCGGTGTCGTCGATGTCGGGGTAGTTGTCGTTGTGGAACTCGAACGCCCAGCCGCCCGGGGGCAGTCCGGGCCGCCGTACGGCCCAGTCCCCGGTCCGGGTGATCTCCTCGTCGAGCATCCAGTCGACGGCCTTCACCAGGGCCGGGTGGTCGGGTGCGAGACCGGCGTCGGCCAGCGCGATGGTGGCGAGGCAGGTGTCCCAGACGGGCGACTGGCAGGCCTCGATCATCCGCGAGCCGTCCTCGCGCCACACGGCGAACCGGTCGAGCGACGCGAGTCCGGCCCGCATGACGGGATGCTGGAGGTCGTAGCCGAGGAGGTGGAGGGCGATGACCGAGTAGACGGCGGGGGGCTGGATGCCGCCCCAGCAGCCGTCGTTCTCCTGGCGCTCGATGATCCAGCGCGCGGCCTGGTTCATCGCGGTCCTGCGCACGGCGCGCGGCGCCACCCGGTGGTAGACGTGCAGCGCCTTGTCGAGGCGCTGGAAGAGCCCGTCCCAGCCGGTGACCGGGGCGAGCGGCCGGGGCGGGCTGGGCAGGTCCGGGTCGGTGTGCAGCTCGTCGAGCGGAAAGGGCGCGGGCCGGACCGGGCGCTTCGCGGAGACCACGGTGAGCGGCACGATGGTCTGCCGGGCCCAGCAGCCGAAGTCGTAGATGTTGAGCGGGAACCACTTGGGCAGGAAGAGCAGTTCCGGGGGCAGCTCGGGCAGGTCCTCCCAGCGCCACCAGCCGAAGAGGGCGAGCCAGATCCTGGTGAAGACCCGGGCGGAGGCGATGCCGCCGCCCGCGCGGACCCAGGCGGAGGCCCGGGCCATGTGCGGGGCCTCGGGCGGGTCCCCGGCGAGCCGCAGGGCCACATAGGCCTCGACGGTGGCGGAGAGGTCGCCGGGCCCGCCGTAGAAGGTGGCCCAGGCGCCGTCCTCGCGCTGTTGGCGGCGGATGTGGAGGGCCGCGGCGTGCGTGGTGTCGGCGTCGAGGATGCCCAGGAACTGGCGGAGGAGGAGGTCCTCGGCGTCCATGGTGACGTTGGTCTCCAGGTCGCCCTTCCACCAGCCCTCGGGGTCCTGTCGGGCGAGCAGATGCCCGGCGGCCCGTTCCGCCGCCCGCGTGGCGGCCCCTTCGAGGCCGGACGCGTCGGGCGGGGCGGCCCCGCCGGGTCCCGGCGCGGCGACACCACCGTGTCGGGGCTCGTTCGTCGTGCTGGCCGCGGCTGCCCGGGGGCCCACGGCCCCGGCGCTTCCGTCGGTCGTCGCTGTCATGGCTTCCCCTTTGCGCAGTCGGTTGCTTCTGCTTCTACGGGTCTGCCGTCGGCCGGCGCCGGGTGGCACCGGCCGGCGACCGCGAACTCATATCAGGGTGATGGTGATCATCTCTTCCGTACGACGACGAAGTCGGCCAGCGCGGTGAGCTGCGCCCGCACCCGGGCGGGCATGTCCACCTCGTCGAGGGCCTCGATCGCGATCGTGTGCTGGCGGCGGGCCTCCTGGGAGGTCCACTCGCGTCCTCCGGCCTCCTCGATGAGGGCCGCGCGGGTGGCGAACTCCTCCTCGGAGAAGGTGTCGAAGTCATTGGACTTGGCGTCCGCGGCGAGCAGTTCGCCGAGCCGCTCGGAGGCGGGGCCGCCGGCGGCGAGGGCGGCGACGACCGGCAGGGACTTCTTGCGCTGGCGCAGATCGCTCCAGGTCTGCTTGCCGGTGGCCTCCGGGTCGCCCCAGATGCCGAGCAGGTCGTCGACGGCCTGGAAGGCGAGCCCGAGGTGGTACCCGTACTCCTCCAGCTTGTCGGCGGTGCGGTCGTCGGCCCCGCCGAGGACGGCGCCGATGGAGACCGCGCAGGCCAGCAGGGCGCCGGTCTTGTTGCCCTCCATCTCCAGGCACTCCTCGACGGTGACCCGCTCGCGGTGCTCGTAGGAGATGTCCTGTGCCTGGCCGTCGATGAGCTTGCGGCTGGCGGTGGTGAGCCGGCGGGTCGCCCGGCCGGCCTCCACCGTGCCGAGCTCCAGCAGGATCTCGTTGGCCAGGGCGAACAGGGCGTCGCCGACCAGGATGGCCTGCGCGGGGCCGTGCACCTTCCACACGGTGTCGCGGTGGCGGCGCTGCTCGTCCCCGTCCATCAGGTCGTCGTGCAGCAGCGAGAAGTTGTGGACGAGCTCCACGGCGACGGCGCCGGGGATCCCGACCTCGGGGGCGACGCCCGCGGCCTCGGCCGACAGCAGGGCGAGCGCGGGGCGGACGGCCTTGCCGCTGTCCCCCTCCGTGGGGTTGCCCTGCGCGTCGATCCAGCCGAAGTGGTAGGCGGCCACGGTGTCCATGGGCGGCGCGAGGCGGTCGACGGCCGCCCGCAGTACGGGGGTGGACAGGGTCCGCCCCCGCTCCAGCAGTGCGGACACGTCCGCGGTGTCGACGGCCGGATTACCCGGCGGCACAGTCGGCACGGTCTCTCCTCTTGTTCCGGTACTCACACTCATGCCGCCTCCTGCAGCGGATGGTCATGGCGGCGGCCGAGGGCGGAGAGCGCGGCACCCGCGGCGCTGAAACCACTGCGGACGGCACCCTCCATGGTCGCGGGCCAGCCGGTGGCGGTCCAGGCCCCGGCCAGGAAGAGGCCCGGTGCCTGGGTGCGGGCGCCGGGGCGGAGCCGGCCGACGCCCGGGGTGGGGGCGAACGTGGCCGTCCGCTCCCTGGTGACGAAGAAGTCGCGGATCCCGGCGCCGCGCGCGGCGGGCAGCAGCCGCTCCAGCTCGGGGAGGTACGTGGCGCGCAGGGCGGCGACGGGTTCGTCGATCTCGTCCTGGGCTGCGGACTGGGAGACGGCGAGGTACTGGCCGCCGCCGGTGAGTCCGGAGGAGTCGGTGCGGTCGAAGACCCACTGCACCGGGGAGCCGAGAGCGGTGAAGAACGGCCGCTTCAGCACCTTGCGGTCGTAGACCACGTGCAGGTTGAGGATGGGCGCGGTGGCGATGTCGAGGAGCCGGTCGGGGTCGTCGAGGGCGCCCTCGGGCAGCAGGCCGTGGGTCTCCTCCTGCGGTACGGCGAGGACGACGGCGTCCGCGACGAGCGTCTCGCCGGGTACGTCGACGGCCCAATGCCCGTCGTCGGTACGGGAGATCCGCTCGGCCTTGGTGCGGAGCGCGGTGCGCACCCCGAGGGCGTCGAGCTCCTTCGCGGCCCGGGTGTCGTGGAGTTCGCCGAGCGGGACGTGGGCCCAGCCGATGTCGGCGGCGCCCGGCTCGGAGAGGAGACCGGTCTTGAAGACCATGGCGGCCAGCCCCATGGAGGCCTGTGGGGCGGGGGCGTTGAGGGTGGGGATGCCGACCAGGTCCCAGAGGGCGTCGACGGTCCGCGGGGACTGCCCGTGCCGGCCGAGCCAGGTGGCGAAGTCGATGCCGTCGAGCGCCGGGTCGGCGGGGTCGAGCTTCTTCAGGGCGAGGGCGGCACGGCCGACGGAGGCCCGCTCGGCGAGCGAGAGGTGCGGGTAGGTCGCGAGGCTGCGCGCCAGGTGCAGCGGTACGGGGAGGTTGTCGCGGCGGATCCGGCCGAGCCGCGGCCCGCGCGGGTGCCCGACGTCGAGGACGGGGACGTCGAGGCGGTCCTGGAGGGGGGCGAGCCGGGCTGCGTCGACCCGGTCGAGGAACCAGCGGTAGGCGGTGCAGCAGCGCAGGTAGACGTGCTGGCCGTTGTCGACGGTGAGGTCGCCCCGGCGGAAGGAGAAGGCGAGGCCGCCGAGCCGGGGCCTGCCCTCCAGGAGGGTGACGCCGACTCCGGCGTCGGCGAGCTGGAGGGCCGCGGTGATCCCGGCGAGCCCGCCGCCGACGACGACGGCCTGCGGCTGCCGGGTGTGCTGCCCGGTTCCTTCGTGGGTCACACGGCCTCCGATCGGGTCGGCACGGAAAGGGTCGGCGCGGAAAGGGTCGACGTGGTCGGGGCTGCCGCGGCCCGGGCCGCCCACGGCAGGGACGCCGGTGCGGCACCCGAGGTTGCCCGGCGGGCGGGGGCGGCGGCGTACGGACGCATCAGGCACGCCTCCTGACGGCGCGCCGGGCGACGGTGCGGGTGTCCAGGCCCGAGAGGCCACGCACCGCGACGTACGCCTTCTCGCGGCCCGGCAGCGAGACGCGGCCGCGCAGCACGGCCTCGGGGTCGCGTTCGATCCGGTCGAGGAGACGGCGGTAGATGCCGGCCATGGCGGCGACACAGGCGCCGCTGCGCCGGTCGAGCATGGGCAGCAGCCGGTAGCCCTCCGCGAACAGGGCGCGGGCGCGCCGCACTTCGAAGTGGACGAGCCCGGCGAAGTCGGCGCCGGCGGGCGGCTTCTCGCCGCCGAAGCCCTCGCCGCAGCCGAACTTGGCGAGGTCGTCGGCGGGCAGATAGGTCCGCCCGTTCCCGGCGTCCTCGCGTACGTCCCTGAGGATGTTGGTGAGTTGGAGCGCGAGGCCCAGGGTGTCGGCGTACTCGGGTGCGCGGTCGGCGCCCGGGGCGCCGGGCTGGGTGCCGAAGACGCCGAGGGAGATCCGGCCGATCGCCCCGGCGACGCAGCGACAGTAGACCTTGAGGTCGTCCCAGGTCTCGTAGGTCGCGCCGTGCACGTCCATGAGGACGCCGTCGATGAGTTCGTCGAGGCCGCCGAGCGGGATCGGGAAGCGGCGGGCCGAGTCGGCGAGGGCGACGGCGACGGGGTCGGTGTCGTCCTCGTCGACCTTCCCGTCGCGGATCCGGTCGAGCAGGGCGCGGGTGGCCTCCAGGCGTTCCTGCTTGGCCTCGGGCGCGAGGGTGCCGTCTCCGATGTCGTCGACGCGCCGGGAGAACGCGTACAGAGCGGACATCGCCTGGCGCTTCTCGGTCGGCAGCAGCCGGATTCCGTAGGCGAAGTTCCGCGCCTGCTGTCCGGTGACCGCCTCGCAGTAGCTGTAGGCGGCCTGGACCGGTGCGGACGGCTGGGGCTGTGCCTCCACGGTCGCGCTCACCCCTCTCTCCGCGCCCGGAGCAGAACCGCTCCCGCCTGGCGCATCAGGCTCGGCTTGGTGGCCTTCGGTGGGCCGGTCAGCACGTCGTATCCGGCGTCGGTGATCGCGTCGAGTGCCGCGAGTCCCCCGGCGGTGAAGCCCGCCAGGAGGAGGCGGAGCCGGCCGTGGACGCTGCCGACGAGCGGGGCGCCCGCGTGGAGCAGCTCGCGGGCCCGCTCGGCCTCGAAGGCGATCAGGGCACGGACCGAGGCTCCCGCGGTGGGCCGGGCGAGGTCGTCCTCGGTGACGTGGAACCGCTTGAGGTCCTCGGCGGGGAGGTAGACGCGGTCGTCGGCGAGGTCCTCGGCGACGTCCTGGAGGTGCTCGACGATCTGGAGGGCGGTGCAGATCTCGTCGGAGCGCCTGATCCGCTCGGGGGTGTCGGTGCCGGTGATGGCGAGGACGAGCCGCCCGACGGGGTTGGCGGAGAGCTCGCAGTACGCGAGGAGGTCGTCGTAGGTCTCGTAGCGGCCGACCTGCTGGTCCTGGCGGTTGGCGGCGATCAGGCCGAGGAACGGCTCGGGGGTGAGCCCGCACCGGCGCACGGTCGGCAGCAGGCCCTGGAGGAGGGGGTGACGCGGGGTGCCGTCGAAGACGCGGTGGAGGTCGGCCTCGAAGGCGTCGAGGAAGGCGAGCCGGTCCTGCGCCGTCGCCGGGTCGAGACCGAGGTGGCGCGCGTCGGCGCCACCGGGGGCGAGGTCGCCGTCTCCGATGTCGTCGACGAGGCGGGCGAAGCCGTAGACGGCCATCAGGTCGTCCCGCCAGGCCCGGGGCAGGAAGAAGGGCGCCACGGGGAAGTTCTCGTCCGCGGCCTTGCCGAGGGTGGCGCGCGAGGAGGCGTCGGTGCGCGCCTGCCGGGTGTCCGTCACAGGTCACTGCCCGACGGAGGGACGGCGAGACCCTCGTGGAGCTGGAGATTCTGCGTCATGGCCGTCACGTCTCCCGTTCTACACTGCCGAGTCAATCCATCCTATTTCGGACACGCCGCCGACCCCTGCCCGTAGAGCCGCCGCATGGAGGCCCGATGGTCGTGGGGTATCGCCCTACTTGCCGCGAAACAGACCGGTCCAGCTTACGTTGCACGACGACCGTCGCCATTCCGGGGGGCCGGGCGTCCCGGACATCACCCGTACGAGTCGTCAACCCTCCGACACCGTAAGGAAGTTCGGCTTCCCGGTGAGGTCAGAGGGCGCGCGTGCCGGAGACGACCATGGCGAGGGTCGTCTCGACGACGGCGTTCCTGCGCTGCACGGGAAGGCGCCGAAGCGGCCCGTCGAGCAGCAGAAGTGACAGTCCGTGCACGGCCGACCACGCGGCGGCACCCGCGGCCGGACGGACGGCGGGTCGTGGGGTGCCTACGCGGGCGAGGCCCTCAAGGGCGTCCCGGAGCAGGGTGAACGCGCGGACCTCGGGTTCGGGCGCCTGCCGCTCCGGCATCGGCCCGGCCGTTCCGTCCGGGCGGGCCACGCAGAACGCGGCGCGGTAGAGACCGGGCTGGTCGACGGCGAAGCCGACGTACCCCCGGCAGAGGGCGGCGACCCGGCGCTCCGCGGCGAGGGCGGGATCGTCGGCCCCGGGCTCGCGGCCCGCGGCCCGCTCCATGGCGTCGGCGAGGACGCACTGGGCGTGGGTCCTGACGGTGCGGAGGAGTTCGCCCCGTCCGTCGAAGTGCCGGTAGGCGGCGGTCGGCGAGACGCCGACCCGGCGGGCCGCCTCGCGCAGGACGACCCGTTCGGGGCCGCCCTCGGTGGCGAGGTCGACGGCGGCGCAGATCAGCGCGTTGCGCAGATCGCCGTGGTGGTAGGTCTTTCCCCCCGAGATCGCTGCCATGGGCTCATCCTGCCCGATGTTGCCAGCATGAACATTCCAGGTGGCGGCGCGACGCGCGGAAAACGGAAGAGCCCCTACCGGATTTCCGGCAGGGGCTCCTCGCGGGGACTGATGTCCGGCAGGCCCTAGCGGGCGGTCTCCCGCTCGTACGCCCTGAGGACCTCGTCCGTGGGCCCGTCCATCAGGAGCTGGCCCTTCTCCAGCCAGAGCACCCGGTCGCAGGTGTCCCGGATGGACTTGTTGCTGTGGCTCACCAGGAAGACCGTGCCGGCCTCCTTGCGGAGCTCGCGGATGCGCTCCTCGGAGCGGATCTGGAACTTGCGGTCACCGGTCGCCAGCGCCTCGTCGATGAGGAGGACGTCGTGGTTCTTGGCGGCCGCGATGGCGAAGCGGAGCCGGGCGCCCATGCCGGAGGAGTACGTGCGCATGGGCAGGCTGATGAAGTCGCCCTTCTCGTTGATGCCGGAGAAGTCGACGATCCCCTCGTAGCGCGAGCGCACCTCCTCGCGGCTCATGCCCATGGCGAGGCCGCCCAGGATCACGTTGCGCTCGCCGGTGAGGTCGTTCATGAGGGCCGCGTTGACGCCCAGGAGCGAGGGCTGACCGTCCGTGTAGACCTTGCCGCTCTCGGTGGGGAGCAGCCCGGCGACGGCGCGCAGGAGCGTGGACTTGCCGGAGCCGTTGGAGCCGATGAGGCCGATGGCCTCGCCGCGGTAGGCGGTGAAGGTGACGCCGCGGACCGCGTGGACCTTGCGGACGCCCCGGCTGACCTCGGCCTTGCCGCGGCCGACGATCCGACTGAGCGCCGCCGTGGCGCTGCCCTTGCCGCCGCCACCGGTGTTGACCCGGTAGACGATGTGGACGTCGTCGCAGATGACGGTGGGAACCTCGGACCGCTTGGTGTTCGTGTCGGTGTCAGCCACGGCCGTACCTCTCCTCGGCCTTCCAGAAGTAGACGAAGCCGCCGATGCCGAAGACCAGGGCCCAGGCGAGCGCGGTCATCCAGACGTGCGCCGGCAGGTTCTCGGAGCCGTAGCCGTCGATCAGCGCGAACCGGATGAGGTCCATGTAGACGGCCGCCGGGTTGTACATGAGGATGTCGCCGATCCACGCCGGCTTGTCGGCGAGCATCGTGCGGAGCGAGAACATCACGCCGGACGCGTACATCCAGGTGCGCATCACGAACGGCATCAGCTGCGCCAGGTCGGGGGTCTTGGAGCCCATCCTGGCCATGATCATGGCCAGTCCGACGTTGAACACGAACTGGAGGAACAGTCCCGGGATCACCAGCAGCCACCGGAGGGAGGGGTAGCTGCCGAACGAGACCACGATCGCCACGAGCACGATCATCGAGTACAGCAGCTGCTGGAGCTGCTGGAGCGAGAAGGAGATCGGCAGCGAGGCCCGCGGGAAGTGCAGGGCCCTGACCAGGCCCAGGTTCCCGGAGATCGCCCGGACGCCGGCCATGACCGAGCTCTGGGTGAAGGTGAACACGAAGATGCCGGTGACCAGGAACGGGATGTACACGTCCTTGGTCATTCCCTGGCTCGCGCCCAGGATGAGCCCGAAGATCAGGTAGTAGACCAGGGCGTTCAGCAGCGGGGTCGCCACCTGCCACACCTGGCCGAGCTTGGCCTGGCTGTACTGGGCGGTCAGCTTCGCCGAGGAGAACGCCATGATGAAGTGGCGGCGGCTCCACAGCTCACGGACGTACTCGAACAGTCCGGGCCTGGCGCCGCTGACCGAGAGACCGTACTTCGCGGCCAGCGCGGCCGGCGTGAGGCCCTCGTCGACGGACGGGGGCGCGCTCGTCGCGACCGCCCCGCCCTGCTGTGTGTCACTCACAAGTCGAAACTTTCGTGTTCAAGATGCGCGGCACGTCGGTACCACGATGTCAGACGACCGGGGGGCGACCCAGCCGGGTCAGCCGCCACACCGTACGCCACCTCATGGGGCGGCGCGGTCCGCAGGGGGTCTTCCAGCCTTCGCGGAATCCGCCGAACCATGCCTTCAGTGCGGAGAGCGAGGGCCGACGGGCCAGGGTGAGCAGGAGCCAGACGCCGAGATACGCCGGCACCAGGGGCGCGGGCAGATTGCGGCGTGCCAGCCAGACTCGGTTGCGGGCCACGTTGAAGTGGTACGAGGCGTGCCGGGAGGGTGCTGTGGTGGGGTGCAACAGCACCATGTCCGCACGGTAGTCGATCATCCAGTCGGCGTCGAGCGCGCGCCAGGCGAGGTCGGTCTCCTCGTGCGCGTAGAAGAACTCGCCCGGCAGATCGCCGACTTCGGCGAACACCTTGGTGCGGACGGCGTTGGCGCCGCCGAGGAAGGTCGTCACCCGCGAGGAGCGCATCGGGTCGGAGGCGCGGAGCCTCGGCACGTGCCGGCGCTGGGTGACCCCGGTCGCCGGGTCGGCGATCCGGAACGTGATGATGCCGAGGCGCGGGTCGGCGGTGAAGGCCTGCCGGACCAGTTCGGCGGTGTCCGGGTGCGCGAGCCGCCCGTCGTCGTCCAGGAAGAGGAGGACGTCGACGTCGGTGCCGCCGGGGCCGAAGGCCTCGATGCCGATGTTCCGGCCGGCGGGGATGCCGACGTTGTCCGGCAGGTCGACGGTCCGCACCCAGTCGGGCACCCCGGAGACCGGGGTGCCCTGCCCGACGACGACGACCTCGATGCGGTCGCCCTCCTGCTCGGCGACCGAGTCGATCAGCGCGCGCAGGTCGTCGGGGCGGTTGCCCATCGTGATGACGACGGCTCCCACCCTGAGCGGCGTGCTCACGGCCGGCCTCACTTCAGCCTGCTCGAAACCATGATCGATACGAGGTGCAGCACGGTCTGGAGCAGCGCGATGCCGGCGAGGACGGCGACACCGAGACGGCTGAAGAAGAGGTCGCCCCTGACCTGGTCCGCGATGGCCAGGACCACGATCAGCAGGGAGGCCTCGATGCCGAGGACGAGCCGGTGGAACTTCAGCGCACCGGCCGCCCGGCGGGCCAGCGCCATGCCGGAGGAGCGCGGCTCGGAGGCCGACTCCTTGACCGGCGGCAGACCGCCCTGGTGCCGGGCGACGCCGACGAGGTCGGTCTCGGCCTTGATCAGGATGGCGCCGAGGGCGGCCAGGGTGCCGAGGAAGGCCCAGAGCCAGTCGATCCGGCCCGAGCCCCACAGGTCGGCGGCGCGCAGGCCGAAGCCGACGAGCACCGCCGCGTCGCACAGGTAGGCGCCGACCCGGTCCAGGTACACGCCGCCCAGCGAGAACTGCTTCTTCCAGCGGGCCACCTCGCCGTCGACGCAGTCGAGCAGCAGGTAGAGCTGGACCATGAGCGCGCCGAGCAGCGCCCCGGGGATCCCGGGCACCAGCAGGGCCGGTGCCGCGAGGACGCCCGCGAGGGTCATCACGTACGTGAGCTGGTTCGGCGTGATCCTGGTGCCGACGAGCTGCCGGGTGATCCGGAGCGAGATCTCCCGCATGTACAGGCGGCCGCCCCAGTGCTCTCCGCTGCGCCGGTCCTTCACACCCGGGGGGTGGACGACCGGGCGGAGCTCAGCTACCGATGGCTTTGGCATAGTCGGCGTACGCGTCCCTGATCTGGTCGTCGGACAGGTCGAGGTGTTCGAGGATGGTGAAGCGGCCCGGCCGGGTCTGCGGGGCGAAGGACACCGCCTGGACGAACTCGTCCACGGTGAAGCCCATCTCCTCCGGCGTGACGGGGAGGCCGTGCCGGCGCAGTGTCTCGACCATCTGACCGGAGCCGTCGTGGGCTCCGCGCAGGTGCATGGCGAAGGCCGCGCCGAGTCCGCACTGCTCGCCGTGGCTGGCGGCGCGGGTCGGGAAGAGCAGGTCGAACGCGTGGCTGATCTCGTGGCAGGCGCCCGAGGAGGGGCGGCTGTCCCCGCTGATCGACATCGCGATGCCGGACATCACCAGGCCCTCGGAGAGGGTGACGAGGAAGTCGTCGTCGCCGACGCCGCCGGGGTGGCGGAGCACGGCCTCTCCGGCGCTGCGGGCCATGGCGGCCGCGAGGCCGTCGACGGGCTCGCCGGTCACCTCGTGGGAGAGCTCCCAGTCGGCGATGGCGGAGAGGTTGGAGATCGCGTCGCCGATGCCGGAGCGCACGAAGCGGACCGGCGCGTCCCTGATCACGTCCAGGTCGATGAGCAGGGCGATCGGGGTGGGCACACCGTACGAACCCCGGCCGTTGTCGTTGTCCAGGGTCGAGATCGGGGAGCAGATCCCGTCGTGCGAGAGATTGGTGGCGATGGCCACCAGCGGCAGCCCGACCCGGGCCGCCGCGTACTTCGTCACGTCGATGATCTTGCCGCCGCCGAGGGCGACCACGGCGTCGTACCGCTTGCCGCGCATGGCGTCGGCGAGCTTCACGGCCTCGTCGATGGTGCCACCGGAGACCGGGTACCAGTCGGCGCCGGGCAGCTCGGGCGCGAAGTGGTCACGCAGCTTCAGGCCCGAGCCGCTGCTGATCGCGACGGCGATCTTGCCGTTGCTGGAGATCCGCTGGTCCGCGAGGAGCGCGGACAGGTCGTCCAGCGCTCCCCTGCGGATGTCGACGACGACCGGTGAGGGGATCAGTCGGGTCAGTACTGGCACGCGATCTCACGGCCCTTCGCGAGGTCGTCGTGGTTGTCGATCTCGACCCACTTGACGTCACCGATGGGCTCGACGTCGACGGTGAAGCCGCGGTTGACCAGCTCCTGGTAGCCGTCCTCGTAGTACAGGTCGGGGTCGCGCTCGAAGGTGGCCTTGAGGGCGTCGGCGAGCTCCTCGGCGGCCTCGGCCTCGATGAGGGTGACACCGATGTACTCGCCGGTGGCGGTGGCCGGGTCCATCAGCTTGGTGATGCGCTGGACGCCCTTGCCCTCGGCGGTGATGACCTTCATCTCCTCGTCGGCGAGGTTCTTCACCGTGTCGAGGGCGAGGATGATCTTCTTGCCGTCGCCGCGGGCGGCGAGCAGGGTCTTCTCGACGGAGACCGGGTGGACGGTGTCGCCGTTGGCGAGGATCACACCGCGCTTGAGGACCTCACGGGCGCACCACAGGGAGTAGGCGTTGTTCCACTCCTCGGCCTTGTCGTTGTCGACGAGGGTGAGCGTGAGGCCGTACTTCGCCTCCAGGGCCTCCTTGCGGTCGTAGACGGCCTCCTTGCGGTAGCCGACGACGATCGCGACCTCGGTGAGGCCGATCTCGGCGAAGTTCTTCAGCGTGAGGTCGAGGATGGTGGTGTCACCGTCCACGGGCACGAGGGCCTTCGGAAGCGTGTCGGTGTAGGGGCGCAGACGCCGTCCGGCACCGGCTGCCAGAACGAGACCGATCATGCTGTTTCTCCTTCGTCATGTACGGCGGGTGCTGCGGAGGACACCCAGAAACGGATGGACTCCACGAGCACCACAAGCGCGATGGTGACCGCCAGGGCGGTGAGCGCCAGGGTGAAGTCGTTGCCACGGCTCGCCAGCAGGGCGGCGAGGACGGTCACCAGCAACGTGCGGCCCTCGTGACCGCCGATCGTGCGCACCAGCCACGTGGACGGCGCGCCGGTGCCGCCGCGGATGCGGTACACCGTGTCGTAGTGATGGTAGGCGACGGCGGCCACCAGTCCGTAGGCCGCGGGCAATGCCCCGTTCACCTCGGAGCGGGCCGCGAGGATCAGGATCGTGCCGTACTCGGCGGCCCGGAAGAGCGGCGGGAGCAGCCAGTCGAGGGCGCCCTTGAGGGGGCGGGCGACGGCCGCGCCGGCGAACACCACGTAGAAGACGGCGGCGACGACGGTCTGGTCGGACCCGAAGGGGCGGCTCAGGGCCGCGGCGAGCATCGCGCCCGTGGCGATCACCGCGAGGACCAGCGGCGGAAGCATCAGGATGCCGGTGCGGCCGAGGATCCGGTTCGTGAGCGCGGCGAGCGGCCCGGAGTCCGCGAGGTCCGCCAGGGCCTGGGCGGCCCGGTCGGTGCGCTTCGCCTTGCGGGTCAGGGAGCGCAGCACGCGGCCGGCCGTGGTGTAGCAGGCGCCGAAGGCGCAGCCGATGATCAGGGCCCAGAAGACGATCCGCGGGCTGGTGACGGCGGTGAGGACCGCGATCATGGCCCAGCGCTCGCCGATCGGCAGGATGATCATCCGGCGGGCCCAGACGGTCCAGCCGAGGCTGTCGAGCCGGTCGGAGAGCGCCGCGGTGGGGCTGGTGTTGGCGGTCGCGTCGTGGTTGGCCTCGTTGAACGAGAAGTCCACGACGTGCCGGCAGGTCATGAGGATCATCGCGCCGAGCGCGAGGGCCCAGACGTCGTCGCCGTTGCGGGCCGCGCCGAGGGCGAGGCCGGCGTAGAAGGCGTACTCCTTGGCGCGGTCGAAGGTGGCGTCGAGCCAGGCGCCCATCGTCGAGTACTTCAGCGCGTACCGGGCGAGCTGCCCGTCGGTGCAGTCGAGGACGAAGGAGACGAGGAGCAGGACGCCTGCGGCGATGTAGCCGCCGCGCTCGCCGGTCGCCGCGCAGCCGGCCGCGATCAGGGCGGTGAGCAGCGAGGCGGTGGTGACCTGGTTGGGGGTCAGGCCGCGGCGCGCGCACCAGCGGGCGATGTAGCGCGAGTACGGGCTGATGAAGAAGGTGGTGAAGAAGCCGTCGTGGGCCTTCACGGCGGAGCGGAGGCGGACGGCCTCGTCGTCGACGGCGTCCACGGCGGCGCGGGCCTCGTGGCGGGCCTCGGCGTCGGTGGGCACGGTGGCGACGAGGGTGCCGAGCTGGGGCCGGTGCACGGCGACGCCGTCGGCGTCGAGGGCGTCGGCGAGCGTCCCGGTGAGGTCCTCGCCGTCGGTGCCGTCGGCCCCGGCGGCGGTCAGGGCGCGGGCGAGCGCGGGGCGGGCCCCGTTCTGCACGGTGAGCGCGCCGGGTGCGGCGGCCGCGGGGAACCGGGGGTCGGTGAGGGCGAGGCGCAGCGCGTGCACGTGGCCGACGAACCGGGGGTCGACGAGCGCGACGCGCTCGCCCGCGGGGACGGCGGCGAGCAGGGCGCCGGTCTCAGCGGGTCCGGCGGCGGCCTTGACGTCGAAGCCGAGCGACCGCAGATCTCCGTCGAGCGAGGATCCGGGTGCCGGCGGGCCGGTGAGGATGGCGGTCGACAGACGAACTCACTCCTTGGAGCTGACGAGGGGCCGGCGGGGCCCATGGCGGCCCCGGGCGCGGCGGTGCGGCCCGGCACGGGGCGGCGACACGTCGGCTGAGGCTATCGGATGAAACAGGGCATGAGTTCACCGAGGCTTTGCGGGCCGGACTCCCCCGGGCCCACCCACGTCCGCACGGGTGCGGGTGACCCCGTGGAGATCATCATGGGTGATCTGCGACCCGCCTCACAAGACGACGGCGGCCGGCTCCGGCGGGGCTCCGGCCGGGGCCCGCACGACGAGCCCGGCACCACCTTCCCGCCACGGCCGGTCCGGAATGCATCGCCGCAGGTCAGAGCATATGACAACGGTGTTCAGTACCGTGTTGCACATACCCCCCACCCGTAGTTGACTTGCGACTCGGGGCACCTGCGAACAGAGATCTGGAGGCCATGTCATGGGGGCTGGACACGACCACGGGCACAGTCACGGCGGCCCTGCGCCGACGGGTACGGCCGGGGCCGCGTACAAGAACCGGCTGCGCGTCGCGCTCGGCATCACACTCTCCGTGATGGTGATCGAAATCATCGGCGGCGTGCTCTCCGACTCGCTCGCGCTGATCGCCGACGCGGCGCACATGGCGACCGACGCGGTCGGCCTCGCGATGGCGCTGCTCGCGATCCACTTCGCCAACCGGCCCCCGTCGGGGAACCGCACCTTCGGGTTCGCGCGGGCCGAGATCCTCGCGGCGCTCGCCAACTGTCTTCTGCTCCTCGGCGTCGGCGGCTACGTGCTGTACGAGGCGATCCAGCGGTTCTTCGAGCCGGCCGAGACCAAGGGCGGTCTGGCGATCGCGGTCGCGGCGGTCGGCCTGGTCGCCAACGTGATCTCGCTGTCGCTGCTCATGCGGGGCCAGAAGGACAGCCTCAATGTGCGCGGGGCGTATCTGGAGGTGCTCGCGGACGCGCTGGGGTCGGTCACGGTGATCGTCGCGGCCGGCATCATCCTGGTCACGGGCTGGCAGTACGCCGACCCGATCGCCTCCATCCTGATCGGTCTGATGATCGTCCCCCGTACGGTCAAGCTGCTGCGCGAGACGCTGGACGTCCTCCTGGAGGCGGCCCCCAAGGGCGTCGACATGATGGAGGTACGGGCCCACATCCTGGCCCTGCCGGGCGTCGAGGACGTCCACGACCTGCACGCCTGGACGATCACCTCGGGGATGCCGGTGCTCTCGGCGCACGTGGTCGTGGACCAGGACGCGCTCGACTCGGTCGGTCACGAGAAGATGCTGCACTCCCTCCAGGGATGCCTGGGCTCGCACTTCGACGTGGAGCACTGCACCTTCCAGCTGGAGCCCGCCGGCCACGCGGAGCACGAGGCCAAGCTGTGCCTGTGAGGACCGCGTCCTGCTAGTCTTTTCGTACGAACGTGTGGAGAGAGGAGCTGAGGTTGATGACCGTCGCGATGGAGGCTGCCCCGAGCGGCAGCACCCGGTCCTCCCTCAGCTTCCGGGTCTCCGGCTGACCTGATCCCGGTTCCCACCGGTCCGTCACGTCGTCGGCCGGGACCCTCTCACAAAGGGTTTCCCACGTTGTCCGACAACGCTCTGCACGATTCCTTCTTCGCCCTGCACCACGGTCTTCCGCGGCAGGGCCCCGGCTCCGACGCCACCACGCGTCGGCTCCTCGCGCTCACCGGGCCGCTGCCCGAGCGTCCGCGCGTGCTCGACCTGGGCTGCGGCCCGGGCCGTTCCGCGCTGCTCCTGGCGGCCGAGGCGGGCGCCGAGGTGACCGCCGTCGACACCCACGAACCGTTCCTCGCGGAACTGCGGCAGTCCGCCGCCGACCGCGGGCTCGACGGCTCGATCCACACCCTCCGCGCCGACATGGGCGCGCTGCCGTTCCCGGACGGCTCCTTCGACCTGGTCTGGGCCGAGAGCTCGGTCTTCGTCCTCGGCTTCGACCGGGCGGTCACCGAGTGGCGCAGGCTGCTGGCACCCGGAGGCACCCTGGTGCTCACCGAGTGCGTCTGGACCACCGCGGAGCCGGGCCCCGGGGCCCGCGCCTTCTGGGAGGAGCACTACCCGCTCCGTACCGTCACCGGGAACGCCGCGGCGGCCGTCGCGGCCGGCTACCACGTCCTCGGAACCGTCCCGCAGCCCGAGAGCGACTGGGACGAGTACTACGGTCCGCTCGCCGCGCACGCCGAGGCGGCGGACACCACGGTCCCCGGCATGGCCGAGGCGGTCGCCGGGGCCCGCGCCGAGATCACCCTGCGCCGCGAGCACGGCTCCGACTACGGGTACGCGGGATTCGTCCTGCGGCCGGCGGATCCGCGCTGGCGCACCCGTCCGGAGGCCGCCGGGGAGGCCTCGGCGGTCCGGCCGCTCGTGGCCGCCGCCTTCGGGTCGGAGGCGGAGGCCGAGCTGGTCGACGCGCTGCGGCGGGACCCCGACGCCTGGCTCCCGGGCCTGTCGTACGTGGCCGAGGCCCCGGACGGCTCGATCGCGGCGCACGCCCTGATCACCCGCTGCCTGGTGGACGGCGCCCCCGCGGCGGCGCTCGCTCCGGTCGCGGTGGCGCCCGCGTACCAGCGGACGGGGGCCGGAAAGGCCGTCGTCCGTGCGGTGCTCGACGCGGCGCGGCTGCGGGGTGAGCCGCTCGTGCTCGTCCTGGGGCACCCGGAGTACTACCCGAAGTTCGGGTTCGTACGGGCGTCCGAGTATGGAATCAAGCCAGGTTTCGAGGTTCCGGACGAGGCCATGATGGCGCTCGTCCTGGACGACTCCGTACCCGTACCGCCCGGCACGATCGCCTATCCGGCGGCTTTCGGGGTCTAGCCGCCCCGTGCCGTCACTCCGCTCCCGCCGCACCGGTTGTACTCCGGTGCGGTGGGAGCGGCCACGTCCGGCCTCCGAAGTACGGACAAGCCGCTTTTGTACGGCAGACTGAGGTGGCCCCGCCGGGGCGAGGACCGAAGCGAAGGATGGGTATGCCGACCACACCAGCCACCGCGGCTCAGATCTCGCCGGAGACGCCGGAGATCATGTCGAACGGTGTCCAGCCGTCCGAAGCCCCGGCGCCGATCATGCTCGAACTGGTCGACGAGGACGGGACGACCATCGGCACGGCGGAGAAGCTCGCCGCCCACCAGGCGCCCGGGCTGCTGCACCGCGCCTTCTCCGTCTTCCTGTTCGACGAGGCGGGCCGGCTGCTGCTCCAGCGCCGGGCGCTCGGCAAGTACCACTCCCCCGGTGTCTGGTCGAACACCTGCTGCGGCCACCCCTACCCGGGCGAGGCGCCGTTCGCCGCCGCCGCCCGGCGGACCTTCGAGGAGCTCGGCGTCTCGCCCACGCTGCTCGCGGAGGCCGGCACCGTCCGCTACAACCACCCGGACCCGGCCTCCGGCCTGGTGGAGCAGGAGTTCAACCACCTCTTCGTCGGTCTGGTGCAGGCCGCGCCGCGGCCGGACCCGGAGGAGATCGAGGACACCGTCTTCGTGACCGCCGCCGAGCTGGCCGAGCGCCACGCCGCCGCGCCCTTCTCCGCCTGGTTCATGACGGTGCTCGACGCGGCGCGTCCGGCGGTCAGGGAACTGACGGGTCCGTCCGGGGGCTGGTGACGACCGGCTGGTGGATCGCCGCTCCCGGCCCCGGTGCCATCGGGGCCAGGGGCAGCGCCGCCCAGATGATCTTGCCGCCGCTCGCGGTGTGCTCGACGTCGCACGCACCGCCCGACTGCTGCGCGATCTCGCGGACCAGAAGCAGTCCGCGGCCGCCCGTCTGCCCGTAGTCCGCCTCAAGGGCCTTGGGGCGGTAAGGGTGATTGTCCTCGACGGACACCCGGATCCACTCGGGCCCGATGGCCACCTCCACCGCTATCTCCGGGGACAGCAGCGCCGCGTGCCGCACGGCGTTGGTGACCAGCTCGGAGACGATCAGCAGCAGGCCGTCCATGATCTCCTCATGGACGGGGACGCCCTGGCGGACCAGCAGGTCGCGTACGGCGTGCCGGGCCTGCGGTACGGAGACGTCGACCGCGGCAGCGGTGAAGCGCCAGACTCCTTCGTAGGACGGTTGCCGGGCGGGGCCACCTCCGTGGTTCTCCACGGTACGGTTCCCACCCTCGTGCTCGATTCTCGCCACGGATCGAGTCTTGGCAATGCGCGCAGGCGGACCGGCCTACTGACCAGAAGTCGACACTTATCGGCCGCTTTCCGATCGGGTGGGTATGCCGATGTCAGTTGTTCGACTGATCGGGCGCACTTTCTGACTGCTCCAAGGGCGTGCTGGACACGGGCGTCGGCGTCACCATACTGACGATCCGTCGCCCGCCCACTCCGATCGCGATCAGACCGAGGCCGTCGAAGAGCAACGCGAGCGAGAAGAAGACCCCGAGCACGTACCGGCTGCTGTCCGGCCAGTCGAACAGGACGAGCAGGCCGAGCAGCAGGCCGAAGGCGCCCTGGAGCAGGGTCCAGCCGAACTGCGGCCCGCGCACCACCACGCTGCCGACCAGCCTGAAGACACCGCCGGTGAGGAAGAGCAGGGCGGCGAACATCGTCAGCGCCTCGGCCGAGCCCTCCGGGTGACGGATCACCACGACACCGGCCGCGATGTTCAGGGCGGCCACCACCACGGCGAGCCAGAAGTAGCTGGTGCCGCGCGACTGGATCGCCTGGAGCAGCCCGACGACTCCGCCGATCAGGAGCAGCCAGCCGAAGAGCAGCATCGACGTCAGGGTGGCAAGGCCTGTGTAGATCAGGCCGACGACGCCGCCGATCACGAGCAGGGTGCCGAGCACGGCCAGCCAGCTGAAGCTCCGGTTGAGCCGTTTCCCCTCGCGTGCCATCGCGCGGACCGGGTCCGGTTCCTCGTGCGGCTCGTGGACGTCCTCGGCCATGCGGTGCCTCCTCGGGGCGACCCCTTCCTGATCGTACGTTCGAGTGCGGCGGATAGCATCCGGCCCATGGAGCCGCAGCTGAAGGACAGCGTCACGGACGGCATCGCCACCGTCGTCATCGCCAACCCCGCCAAGCGCAACGCGATGAGCGCCGGCATGTGGCGGGCGCTGCCCGGCGTATTGGACCGGCTCGCCGCCGACCCGGCCGTCCGGGTGCTGGTCCTGACGGGTGAGGGCGACACCTTCTGCGCCGGGGCCGACATCTCGGCGCTCCGGGAGCCCGGGGACGAGCAGCAGACGCTCGCGGTACGGGCCGAGGAGGCGCTCGCCGCGTTCCCCCGGCCGACCCTGGCGGCCGTCCGGGGCTTTCTGCGTCGGTGGCGGCAGCCAGCTCGCCGCCGCCTGCGATCTGCGGTTCGCCGAGGAGGGCGCCCGCTTCGGGATCACCCCGTCGAAGCTCGGCATCGTCTACCCGTCCTCGTCGACCCGGCGGCTCGCCGCACTGGTGGGCCCCTCGACCGCCAAGTACCTGCTGTTCTCGGGTGAGTTGATCGACGGGGAGCGGGCGCTGCGGACCGGGTTCGTGGACGAGCTGCACCCGGTGGGCGAGCTGGACAAGCGGGTCGCCGAGTTCGCCCGGGTGCTCGCCTCACGGTCCCTGCTCACCCAGTCGGCGGCCAAGGAGTTCGCCGACGGACGGCTGGACCGGGACGCCCACTGGGCGGAGCAGGCGCGTGGCAGCGGCGACACCGCGGAGGGTGTGGCCGCCTTCCTGGAACGCCGGGCGCCCCGCTTCACGTACGGGAGCTGAGGTCTGAGCCTTCTGCGCGGCCGGCCCTCCTGTACGGCTAGGCAGTGTCCGGCGGATCACGAGGCCATAGGGTCTGACCGTGATTGACCTCCAGGTCCGAGGCGAGAACGGCACGATCGAGGCCCGCGCGAAGCACGGTGTGGTCTGGGGTCCTGAGCTTGCTGGTCTTGGCTGTATGCCTTGTCGCCGCCCAAGTGGTCCGGCCGGGTGCGGGGGCGACCGCCTTGGGGGCGGGGAACACGGATCCGTTCTAGGACCTCGATCATCTGCGGCGCGTCGCCCCACTGGCCGGGCGTGAGGAGGAAGGCCATCGGCCGGCAGCCACCTTCACCCACGAGGTGAATCGTGCAGGTCAGGCCGCCCCGAGACCGTCCGAGTCCTTCGTCGGGGCGGTGGTGCCGAGGCGTCGTCCTCTTTTCGGGACACGTGGCTTCTTCTTGCGGGCGCCGGCCGCGTGCTGATGGGCACGGCAGGACGTCGAGTCGACGCTGACCATGATCCAGTTGATCCGGCCCGAGAGGTCGGCGTCGGCCTGGACGGCACACAGGATCCGGTCCCACGTACCGTCCGCCGACCAACGCCGGTGCCGTTCATAAACGGTCTTCCAACTGCCGAAACGCTCAGGAACATCTCGCCACGGTATGCCGGTCCGGACCCGGAACAAGATCCCGTTGATCACTCTGCGATGGTCGTTCCACCGTCCCCCACGCAGCCCCGACGCTGGCAAGTGCGGCTCCAGCCGGACCCACTCGGCATTCGTCAGATCACCCCGCCCCATGCCAGACACAACGAGCCAGCAATGCGACAGTCACATGATCCGCCGGACAGAACCTAGCCGGGCTGGTGAAGACGCGGGAGAGTGCATCGGCTGGCTACCACCGTGCTCTCGCCGCTTACCGTGCGGTCGCCCCGCCCCACCAGGAGGACCCGACCCTGGCCGCCGCCGTCGTACGGCAGGAGCGGGTCCGCCGCGAGCTCGCTGCCACCGCTTTCCCCGACGTCGAGCAGGACCAGGAGGACGAGGTGCCAACGTCGCTCGAGGCCGTCCGTGCTCAGCAGCGTCAGGCCGCCGAAGCCGTGCGCGCGGCCGCGATCCGCCGCGCCCGTGCCGAGCCTGCCGGGCAGGCCGGTACGACCAGCTCTCCTGCGCTGCGTCAGACCGGGTGAGCTCGTGTGCTTCGTCCGGCCGGTTTCAGCGGAAGCGCCAGTCTGTGAAGACCTGTTCGGCGTCGGCTTCGACGACGTCCCGCAGGTCTTCGTCGTCGTCTGGGGCGTCCAGGCCGAGCGCGGTGAGGACGTGCCTGTAGTACTGGTGGGCGAAGTGCGGGTCGCCCGCTGCCAACAGGGACGACAGGAGCGGCTCGTCGCCAGCTGTGGACCGGTCGACCTGGACGAGCACCTGGACGCCGCCGCCTGACCCCGCACGCGCCCTCGGCTTGGCCACCCCGTCCCCGTACGTCCCGGCGGACATACGAGGGCGGCGGTGGAGCGCCGGTGGGCGGACGGGCGGACAGCGTATGCATCACCGGCCGGGTGGACGCGGCCGGGGGCTCAGCGGGCCGCGGCCGTGCAGGGCTGGATCGCGACGAATTCGGTGTAATGGTCGCGGTAGGTCTCGGTGAACGTCAGCGGCGGGCACAGCTGTGCCCGCCGGCGCATGTCGGCGGCGTCCTCGGGCAGGATGTAGCGGGCCTTCTGGTAGTCGCGGACTTCGGCGGCGAAGGCCTTGGCGTAGGCCTCGTGGGAGCTGAAGCCGAGTTGCTGCACGGTGCGCACGTTGTCGTAGCCGCCGACGAAGCCGGAGATGTAGCGCGCCTCGCCGAGTTCGACGAATGGCAGCCGGGGCACCCGTCGGCCGGTGCGGTCCTCGGTGATCGCGTTGCCGATGGCGTCGCGGACGACGGTGCCGTTCTGAGTACGCAGCTGCGTACTCGTCGCCGGCGGAGATCCCTTGCGGACCCAGTCATGCCCCTGCAGGAAATGCGCGCGCAGCGCGGGTACGAACGAAGCCGGTGTCGTCTGCCTCACCGGGAACGGCAGGTCCAGCGGCGCGTCCAGCGGATCCGGGATGTGCGGACTGCCCGCGACGACGTAGAAGCGGTAGCGATTCAGAGCGACGCCTCGGTCGGTCAGGTTCGTGGAGTCATCAGCTTCCGAATTCACGATGACGATCTTGCCGTCGAAGCGGCCGGCCGCCAGGTCGGCCTGCGGGTCGAAGCCCTCTGTGGTGATCGGCAGGGCCAGGTCGAACACGCCCGCGGCGGCGCCTGAGTGGACGAGGCGGAGGATGGGGTACGAGCTGTCGGAGAAGCCCGTGACGTACTTCCGGGACACTTTCCCGACCATCGGGCGGCCGCCGGAGGAGAGCGCTTTGGCGAAGTCGGTGATGATCTCGTCGTCGACTCTAGCTCCGTCCTCCTCGATTCCTCCCTCGATGAACGTGCCGGGGACGGAGGGGTCGAGGATGCGGTTGCCGAGCGTGCTCCAGCCGACGCCGGCGTGTACGAAGCCGCGGCGGAACAGGAAATCCCTGCCGAGGTAGACGTTGAGCGTGCCGAGGCCCACCACGAAGTGCGGCGGCTCCACGAGCACCGTGCCGTTGGAGCGGCGCGGTTCGGCCGGGGCACTGATCCGGTAGGGCACTCGGAACCGGCCGGTGGACGTCCGGCCTTCGAACACGCCGTCGTACTGGACGTATCGGATGCCGCCGAACGACCCGAGGGACGTGGTCGTCGGACTGCCGAGCCGGTCTTCGGTCCCGCCCTGCGCGGGGTCTGCGTCGTCGTGGGGCGCCACGAGGACCTGGGGGTGACGGGGGACGGCCTGGGCGCCTGCTGCCGGCAGGGCTGGCATGAGTGCCGCCAGCAGCAGTGCCCACAGCCCGAGCCGCCTACGGCGGAAGCGCCCTGGCTGTGGGAGGGGATGGGAATGACCGGCCGGCCGGTCGGGTTGTGACCGCCACTGAAGCGTGGCCGGGCCGCTGTTTCGGAACCGCTGCCAGAACATCGGGTGCTCCTCCTTCTACGCCGGGAAGCACTCATCCGGTGCCCCGGCGCTGGAGCCAGCCGACCACCCCTGCTCCGGTCCGGCCCATCGGTCTCGCCCAACGGAGCGAACCGCCTCCCCCGTCTGGGCGTCCCATTGCCATGACGTCCTGACGCTGATCGCACTGCGCCATGCCAAGGTTCTTTACGGCGTAAAGAGAGATCTACAAACGCCGCAACGAAGTCGAGCGGACGATCAACCGGCTCAAGAACTCCCGGGCCGTCGCCACCTGTCGATGGTTGAAAACGGTATCCGCATACGGCAGCAGGTGCCCCAGCATCGGAAACACTGACTGATCAAGACCAGCAAGCTCAGGACCCCAGACCACACCGTGCTTCGCGCGGGCCTCGATCGTGCCGTTCTCGCCTCGGACCTGGAGGTCAATCACGGTCAGACCCTATGGCCTCGTGATCCGCCGGACACTGCCTAGCCCTCCTGTACGGCGACGGCCTCGCCGCGCCACTTGGCGACGATGTGCGCCGGGGCCTTGTCGGGCGAGCCCGCGTCGTACGGCGGCTGCGGGTCGTACTCGGTGAGCAGCTGGATCGTCTGCGCGGCCTCGTCCCCGGCGATCCGGCCGAGCAGGTGGAGCGCCATGTCGATGCCCGAGGAGACCCCGGCGGCGGTGACGTACTTGCCGTCGAAGACGACCCGCTCGCCGGTGGGTTCGACGCCCAGCGCCCTGAGCTCCTCGTAGGCGAGCCAGTGGGTGGTGGCGCGGCGGCCGTCGAGGAGTCCGGCGGCGGCCAGGATCAGGGAGCCGGTGCAGACGGAGGTGGTCCAGGTGCTGGTCTCGTCGGCGGTGCGGAGCCAGGCCCGGATCTCCGGGTCGTCCATGGCCTCCCGGGAGCCGGGCCCGCCGGGCACCAGGACGATGTCCGGGCGCGGGACGTCAGCGAGGGGCTTGTCGGCGACGAGGGCCAGGCTGCCCTGATCGCCCCTGACCGGTCCCGTCTCCTTGGCCACGAAGACGGTCTCGGCTCCGGGAAGACGGCCGAGGAGCTCGTACGCGCCGATGGCGTCGAGCGTGGTGAGGCGGTCGAAGAGGAGGACGGCGATCTGCATGCTGATCCCTTTCGGCTGACGGGTGTCTCAGGTGACGGGTGCGTGGAAGCGGCGGCGGTAGTCGGCGGGCGCGGTGCCGAGGGTCTTGGTGAAGGCGCGGCGCATGGCCTCGGGGGTGCCGTAGCCCGAGGCGCGGGCGACCTCCTCGACGCCGCGGGAGGTCTCCTCCAGGAGGCGACGGGCGTGTTCGAGGCGTACCCGGTCGACGTAGCGGCCGGGGGTCGTCCCCGTCTCCGCCTGGAAGGCGCGGGCGAAGTGGCGGGGCGAGAGCCGGGCACGGGCGGCGAGGGCCTCCACCGAGAGGTCGCCCTCGGGGTGCTCGGTGATCCACTGCTGGAGGTCGCGCAGCGGCTCCCGGCGGGCGGTCTGGGCGGCGAGCTGGACGCTGAACTGGGCCTGGTTGCCGGGACGGCGCAGAAAGACGACCAGGTGACGGGCGACGGTGAGGGCGACGTCCCGGCCCAGGTCCTCCTCCACGAGGGCGAGGGCCAGGTCGATGCCGGCCGTGACTCCGGCGGAGGTGGCGAGCCGTCCGTCCCGGACGAAGATGGGGTCCGGGTCGACGTCGACCTCGGGGTGGCACCGGGCGAGGTGGTCGCAGGCGGCCCAGTGGGTCGTCGCCCGGTGTCCGTCGAGGAGCCCCGCCTCGGCGAGGAGCAGCGCCCCCGTGCAGACGGAGACCAGACGCCCGGCGGCCGGGGCGTGGGTGCGCAGCCAGCCGATCAGGGCCGGATCGGGTTCCCGGGTGCCCTCCCCGCCGGGGACGACGAGGGTGTGCGGTGCGCCGTCGGCGACCGCCTCGGCGAGGGTGGTGTCGGGGAGCAGCCGGAGCCCGCTGTGGGTGCGGACCGGTCCGCCGTCGAGCGACGCGGTGCGGATCGTGTACGTGTCCGGGTCGCCGGAGGCGCGGCCGGCACCGGCGAACACCTCGTAGGGGCCGGTGACGTCGAGGCTCTGCACGCCGTCGAAGAGGACGACGAGTACGGGTCGCTGCGTCATGGCTCCATCCTGGGAGGAGCCCGGGACGGCCGCAATGACGCCGATCCCACCTTTTCTGCCATCACGGCCGGGGAAGCGGTCCGCCTCGGGGCCCGTTCCGGGTGCTCCGGCTGTTCCGGCCGTTCCGGCCGTTCCAGTCGTACCGACCAGTCGGTAACCTTCGGGCATGACGACGACTGCTCTGCCGCCCCGCGCGGGACGCCGCTGCCACAACGCGCTCAACCCCCTGCACTCCACGCTCTACTTCTCGCCCGACCTGGACCGCGAGTTCGGCGCCCTGGGCTTCACCGACCCGACCGCGATGCGGCTCGCCTCGCGCAGCGCCGCCCTCGGCGCGGTGGGCCCCGGCACCGTCGCCGCGACCTTCTACAACTACAACCACGAGCTGCTCGCCCGGCACCTCCCGGCCGTCTGGGAGACGGCCTCCCCCGCGCAGGTCCTGGAGGCGCGGCTGCGCACCGCCGACGCCACCCTGCGCCGGCTGCTCGGCGAGGACACCGTCGCCTCCGCGGAGATGGCCGAGGCGGCGGAGCTCGCCCTGCGCGCCACCGAGGCCTGCACCCGGCACGCCCGGCCGCTCTACTCGGCCCACGCGGACCTGCCGGTACCCGAGGAGCCCCACCTCGCCTACTGGTACGCCGCCACCCTGCTGCGCGAGCACCGGGGCGACGGACACCTCGTGGCCCTGCTCTCGGCCGGGCTCGACCCCGTCGAGGCCCTCGTCTCCCACACCGCCACCGGCAAGGGCATGGCCCCGCGCTGGGTACTCGGCTCCCGCGGCTGGCGGCGCGGCGACTGGGAGGCGGCGGCGGAGCGACTGCGCGGACGCGGGCTGCTCGACGCCGAGGGCGAGCTGACCGAGGCGGGTACCGCCCTCCGCGCCGAGCTGGAGGACCACACCGACCGGCTCGACACCGCCCCGTACGAGCATCTCGGCGCGGCCGGGGTCGAGCGGCTCACCGAGCTGGGGCGCGGGTTCCTGGTCACGGCCGCCGTCGCGGGTGCCTTCCCGGCGGATCTCGTCGGCAAGGAGTGACCGCGAGAGGTGACCGCGGGGCGCCCGACGGCGCCCCGGGACGCGCGCGGGACGGGTCGGTTACCGCGTACGGGTGACCGACCCGGCACAATGCACTCGCAAGCTTGAGGCACGAGAAGGCGAGTCGGGACACCGTGACGACGTCCATCGAAGCAAGGATCGCCGAGGAACTCGGCGTACGCGAGCGACAGGTGAAGGCAGCCGTCGAGCTGCTCGACGGCGGTTCGACCGTGCCGTTCATCGCGCGCTACCGCAAGGAAGCGACGGAGATGCTCGACGACGCGCAGCTCCGCACCCTGGAGGAGCGGCTGCGCTATCTGCGCGAGCTGGAGGACCGCCGCTCGGCGATCCTCGACTCGGTACGCGAGCAGGGCAAGCTGACGGCGGAGCTGGAGGCGAGCATCCGGGCGGCCGACACCAAGGCGCGTCTGGAGGACATCTACCTGCCCTTCAAGCCGAAGCGCAGGACGAAGGCCCAGATCGCCCGTGAGGCCGGTCTGGAGCCGCTGGCGGAGGGGCTGCTCGCCGACCCGTCCGTGGAGCCGACGGCCGCCGCCGCGGCGTTCGTGGACGCGGACAAGGGCGTCGCCGACGCCGCCGCGGCCCTGGAGGGCGCGCGGGCGATCCTCGCCGAGAAGTTCTCCGAGGACGCCGACCTCATCGGCGAGCTGCGCGAACGCATGTGGGGCCGCGGCCGGCTGGTGGCGAAGGTGCGCGAGGGGCAGGAGGAGGCGGGGTCGAAGTTCGCCGACTACTTCGACTTCACCGAGCCCTTCACGGCGCTCCCCTCGCACCGGATCCTCGCGATGCTGCGCGGCGAGAAGGAGGACGTCCTCAGCCTGGACCTGGAGCCGGAGGAGCCCTCCGAGACCCCCGGCCCCTCCTCGTACGAGGGGATCGTCGCCGGTCGCTTCGGGGTGGCCGACCGTGGGCGCCCCGGGGACAAGTGGCTTCAGGACACGGTCCGTTGGGCCTGGCGGACCCGCATCCTCGTACACCTCGGGATCGACCTGCGGCTGCGGCTGCGGACGGCCGCCGAGGACGAGGCGGTCCGGGTCTTCGCCGCCAACCTGCGCGACCTGCTGCTCGCCGCGCCGGCCGGCACCAGGGCGACGCTGGGCCTCGACCCCGGCTTCCGTACGGGCGTGAAGGTCGCCGTGGTCGACTCGACCGGCAAGGTCGTCGCCACCGACACGATCTACCCGCACGTACCGGCCAACAAGTGGGACCAGGCACTGGACAGGCTGGCGCGTCTCGCCAAGGAGCACGCGGTCGAGCTGGTCGCGATCGGCAACGGCACGGCCTCCCGCGAGACCGACAAGCTGGCGGCCGAACTCCTCGCGAAGCACCCCGAGTTGAAGCTGACCAAGGTGATGGTCTCGGAGGCGGGCGCCTCCGTCTACTCGGCCTCCGCGTTCGCCTCGCAGGAACTCCCGGGCCTCGACGTGTCGTTGCGCGGCGCGGTCTCCATCGCCCGCCGCCTCCAGGACCCGCTCGCGGAGCTGGTGAAGATCGACCCGAAGTCCATCGGCGTCGGCCAGTACCAGCACGACCTGGCCGAGGTGAAGCTCTCCCGCTCGCTCGACGCGGTCGTCGAGGACTGTGTGAACGGCGTCGGCGTCGACGTCAACACCGCCTCCGCGCCGCTCCTTTCGCGGGTCTCGGGGATCAGCTCGGGCCTCGCGGAGAACATCGTCGCGCACCGGGACTCCAACGGCCCCTTCCGCTCCCGCAAGGCGCTCAAGGACGTGGCCCGCCTCGGCCCGAAGGCGTACGAGCAGTGCGCGGGCTTCCTGCGCATCCGGGGCGGCGACGACCCGCTGGACTCCTCGTCGGTGCACCCGGAGGCGTACCCGGTGGTGCGCCGGATGGTGAAGGCGACGGGCGGCGAGGTGGCGGCGCTCATCGGCGACACGGGGACGCTGCGCTCGCTGCGGGCGGACGACTTCGTGGACGAGACCTTCGGTCTGCCGACCGTGACGGACATCCTGCGCGAGCTGGAGAAGCCGGGCCGCGACCCGCGTCCGGCGTTCCGGACCGCGACCTTCGCGGAGGGCGTCGAGAAGATCGGCGACCTGGCGTCCGGCATGGTCCTGGAGGGCGTGGTCACCAATGTGGCCGCCTTCGGGGCGTTCGTGGACATCGGTGTGCACCAGGACGGTCTGGTGCACGTCTCCGCGATGTCGAAGACCTTCGTCAAGGACCCGCGCGACGTGGTGAAGCCCGGCGACGTGGTCAAGGTGAAGGTCCTCGACGTCGACATCCCGCGCAAGCGGATCTCGCTGACGCTGCGGCTCGACGACCAGTCCGGTGCGGAGACCGCGGACGGGGCACCCAAGCGCGAGCGCGGGGACCGGGGCGAGCGGGGAGCGCACCGGCCGGCCGCCGCAGCAGCGGCAGGGCGGCGGCGGTGGCGGCGGTGGCCGCCGGGCCGAGCGCGGGGACCGCGGCGGTCAGGGCGACCGCGGCCGGAACGGGCAGGGTGGCCAGGGCGGCCAGGGCGGTCGCGGCGGGCAGTCCGAGCGGGGTGGCCGGGACCGGTCGTCCGCTCCCGCGCCCGCGAACAGCGCGATGGCCGACGCCCTCCGCAAGGCGGGTCTGCTGGGCGAGGGCGGCGGCAAGCGCCGCTGACGAACCGCGTGACCGGAGCCGTCCCCGTATGCCCCGTTCGGGCCACGGGGACGGCCTCCGAGCGGCGAGTCCGCGCCGTCGAGTCGCGCGGTTCGTCCGCCACGGCAGGCGGCTGGGCGAGCCGGGCAGGAAGTGGAGCTCCGTTACGGCAGGAAGCGCATGGCCCAGTCGGCGCGGTTGGCGACGGAGAGGTCGTCGTCCTCCGTCAACGGCTGGAGGAGCTCCCGGGCCGCCTTCGGGTCGGCCTGGACCAGGTCGACGATCTCGGCGGCCAGACCGTCCTGGTCGTCACCGAGGTCGACGGCGGAGGCGCGGATCAGGTTCGGCAGGGCTTCCGGGCCACCGATCGCCGCGAGGACACCGCCGAGAAGCTCACGGGCGTAGGCGTTCCGCTCGGTGAGGGCGCGATCCAGCTCCGCCTGGAGACGCGGCAGGAGACCGGCGTCGCCCGAGGCGGCGATCTCGTCGGCGAGGTCGATCGTCTCGTCCACGTCGGCGTCGAGATCGTCCAGCATCGCGGTCAGCCGGGTCAGTAGGTCGGTCATGGTGCCTCCTGGAATGCGCCGTCCACGAGAACGGGGACGGTCGTCGAGCTGTCGGTCTCGGCGGCCACGGCCACGTCCTGCGGAAAGCCGTACTCGTACAGTTCACGACCCGAGTCACAGCCGTGCAAGGCGGCGACCGGGTCCTCGGTGGCCGACCACAGCGTGGCCGCCGCGGTCGCCTCGGGGGTGAGGACGTGCGGGCCCGCGGCCCGCAGCCCGGCGAGGACGGCGCCCGCGCCGAGCAGGTCCTCCAGAGCCGGGCGCAGCGAACCGTCCGGCCACCGCTCGCCGGACGCGATGACCGCGACCGGGCGTTCGGCGGAGCCGTACCCCTGCCGTGTGAGCCATCGGGCGACGGCCGAGTGGTTGCGCAGGGAGGCGGCGACGACGGTCGCTGCACCCGCCTCCGCGGCGATGGTGGAGCCGTTCGGCGAGGGCAGGACCAGGCGCGGTGGCGCCGGGGCGGCACGCAGGGCCGCCGGGGAGAGCGACCACGGGTGCTCGGGGGTCGCCTCGCGGCGCCCGACGGCGAGGGTCGCGCCGACGCTCTCCGCGTACGCGACGGCCGTCGCGTCCCGCCACCGGTACGGGTGGACGGCCGCGCCGGCCTCGACGGCGACGCCCACGGCGGTGGTGAAGGACAGCACGTCGACGACGACCACGCAGGCGGCCGAGGGAGCGAGGACCCGCGCTTCGACGGGCCCCCAGCCGAAGGAGACCGTCATCGCCGGCCCCGGCCGCCGTACGGGAGGACCGCCATCAGAGCTCGGTGACCTTGCCGTCGGCGACCTCGACGCGCCGCGTGGTGCGGACCGCGTCGAGCATCCGCCGGTCGTGGGTGACGAGCAGCAGCGTGCCGGTGTACGAGTCGAGCGCGGTCTCCAGCTGTTCGATGGCCGGCAGGTCCAGGTGGTTCGTCGGCTCGTCGAGGACGAGCAGGTTCACGCCCCGGCCCTGGAGCAGCGCGAGCGCGGCGCGGGTCCGCTCGCCCGGGGAGAGCGTGGTGGCGGGCCGCATCACATGGACGGCCTTGAGACCGAACTTGGCCAGCAGGGTACGGACCTCGGCGGGCTCCGTCTCGGGCACGGCCGCGCAGAACGCCTCCAGGAGCGTCTCCGTACCGTGGAAGAGCTTGCGGGCCTGGTCGACCTCGCCGACGACGACGCCGGAGCCGAGGACCGCGTCCCCGGAGTCCAGCGGCAGCCGCCCGAGCAGGGCGGCGAGCAGGGTCGACTTCCCGGCGCCGTTGGCCCCGGTGACGGCGACCCGGTCGGCCCAGTCGATCTGCAGGGTGACGGGGCCGAAGGAGAAGTCGCCGCGGCGCACCTCGGCCTCGCGGAGGGTCGCGACGACCGAGCCGGAGCGCGGCGCGGCCGCGATCTCCATACGGAGCTCCCACTCCTTGCGGGGCTCGTCGACGACGTCGAGGCGCTCGATCATGCGCTGGGTCTGGCGGGCCTTCGCGGCCTGCTTCTCGCTGGCCTCGCTGCGCGCGTTGCGGCCGAGCTTGTCGCTGTCGGTGGACTTGCGCCGGGCGTTCTTGACGCCCTTGTCCATCCAGGACCTCTGCATGTGACCGCGCGCTTCGAGGGCCGCCTTCTTGCCGGCGTACTCCTCGAAGTCCTCGCGCGCGTGCCGCCTGGCCCTGTCCCGCTCCTCCAGGTAGGCCTCGTAACCGCCGCCGTACAGGGTGATCTGCTGCTGGGCGAGGTCGAGTTCGAGGACCTTGGCGACCGTGCGGGTGAGGAACTCGCGGTCGTGGCTGATGACGACCGTGCCGGCGCGCAGCCCCTTCACGAAGCCTTCGAGGCGCTCCAGTCCGTCGAGGTCGAGGTCGTTGGTGGGCTCGTCGAGCAGGAAGACGTCGTAGCGGGAGAGCAGGAGCGAGGCGAGACCCGCGCGGGCGGCCTGGCCGCCGGAGAGGGAGGTCATCGGCTGGTCGAGGCCGACGGTGAGGCCGAGCGAGCCGGCGACCTCCTCGGCGCGCTCGTCGAGGTCGGCGCCGCCGAGGTTCAGCCAGCGCTCCAGGGTGATCGCGTACGCGTCGTCGGCGCCGGGCGTGCCGTCGACGAGGCCCTGGGTGGCCTCGTCCATCGCCGTCTGGGCGGCGGCGACGCCGGTGCGCCGGGCGAGGAACTCCCGCACGGTCTCCCCCGCGCGCCGCTCCGGCTCCTGCGGGAGGTGGCCGACGGCGGCGGTGGGCGGGGAGAGCCGGAGCTCCCCCTCCTCCGGGGCGTCGAGCCCGGCGAGCAGCCGCAGCAGGGTCGACTTGCCGGCGCCGTTGACGCCGACGAGGCCGATGACGTCGCCGGGGGCGACGACGAGGTCGAGCCCGGCGAAGAGGGTGCGTTCGCCGTGGCCGGCGGCGAGGTCCTTGGCGACGAGGGTTGCAGTCATCAGGGTACGAATCCTAGGCGACGGCAGACCCGCCCCGCCCCGGTCAGGGGCGTGGGGCGGGCGCCTCAGGGCGAGACTGGGGCCGGCGCCGCGGGCGGAGCCGCGGGTGGGCTGGGCACGGGGCTACGTACGCGCCTCGGTCAAGCGCTTCGTGGCGGCCTCCGTCCGGGGCTGCGTACGGGCTTCCGGCGCGGGCTCGGTCGGGGCCTCCGGCGCGGGCGCGTTCGCGGGCTCCGTCGCGGGCTCGTTCGCGGGCTCAGCCGGGGGCTCGGTCCGAGGCTCGGGCCGGGGCTGCGTTCCGAGGCGGCGCAGGACGGTCCGGTAGGTCGCGCGGTGGAAGCGGTACGGGCCGACGCCGGGGTAGCCCTCACGGGCCGGGTCCGCGGTGGGGCCGGTCTGCCAGGCGAAGTCGCGCCAGACGACGTCCTCGCCGTCGTGCTCGACGACGGCGGTGACGGCTCCGCAGCCGAGGTCCTCGCAGTCGGGGCAGGAGTAGATCACCCGGCGGCGGCCCGGGAGCGAGGAAACGGGGCCACCGTCCGGATCCGGGTCGAGGAGTCCGCGGACGTGCTCGGCGCGGAGGGCGGGCGGAAGGTCGCCCGCCAGCGGCGAGACCGTATCCATGCCCTCGGCCTCGTCGAGCCGGTGGAGCAGCGCCCTGCCGTCGACGACGAGGTCGACGTCCTCGGGGCGGGGTCGGGGTCGGGCGGAGGCCCCGGGAAGGACACCACCACCGTCCGGGAGGACGGCGGGGGCGAGGTCGAGAGTCGTGTACACGGCCGGCATGACATCCAGCATTCCCCGGTCGGGGTCCTCGTTCCATGGCTGGTCCGTCCCGGAAATGTCCCGGTCCCGGTACGGTCCCGGGCATGGAGAGCGACGTGATCGTGGTGGGTGGCGGGGTCGTCGGGCTGACGACCGCGGTGACGCTGGCGGAGCGCGGCCTTCGGGTACGGGTCTGGTCGCGGGACGAGGTGGCGGCGACGACCTCTGCGGTGGCGGGGGCCCTGTGGTGGCCGTACCGGATCGAGCCCGAGGAGGAGGCGGGCGCCTGGGCGTTGGTCTCGCTGCGGGTGTACGGGGAACTGGCCGCCGATCCGGAGCGGACGGGGGTGCGGTGGGTGGCCGGGGTCCACGCGGACACCGTGCTTGACGGGCTCGGCTCCTGGGCGCGGGAGGTACCGGGCCTTCGGCAGCTGGCGCCCGAAGAGGTGCCGGGGCCGTACGACGTGGGTCTCGCGGGGCGGTTGCCGCTGATCGACATGCCGGTCCATCTGGCCTGGCTGCGGGGCCGGTTCGAGGCGGCGGGCGGGATCTTCGAGCGGCGTACGGTCACCGGCTTCGCGGAGGCGGCGGCCAAAGCGCGGGTGGTCGTCGACTGCGCGGGGGCGGCGGCGCGGGAACTCGTACCGGATCCCGGACTGCGGCCGGTGCGGGGGCAGTTGGTGGTGGTGGAGAACCCGGGGATCGAGGAGTGGTTCACGTCGGCGGACGCGGGGTCCCGTGAGACGACGTACTTCTTCCCGCAGCCGGGGCGACTGATCCTGGGCGGGACGGCCGAGGAGGGCGACGAGCGGACGGAGCCCGATCCGGCGACGGCGGCGGCGATCGTGGCGCGATGCGCGCGGGTGCGGCCGGAGATCGCGGGGGCGCGGGTGCTCGGCCACCGGGTGGGCCTGCGGCCGGCGCGGGTGGGCGGGGTCCGGATCGAGGCGGTGCCGCTCCCGGGCGGCGGGCGCCTGGTGCACCACTACGGGCACGGGGGCGCGGGCGTGACGGTGGCCTGGGGCTGCGCGGAGCGGGCGGCGGAGCTGGCGGGGGCGTGAGAACGACCGCGGGGCGGCTGCGGCCCGTTCGGACCGCACCCGCCCCGCGTTTGCTCACCGGATCACTTTCCGGCGGGTGTTCCTACCCCCAGAGCGGCGGCTTGCTGTTGTTCTCCGCGTCGTGGCACTGGCGGGCGCGCGTCTCCAGGGCGTCGGCGCGGGCGAGGGCCCTGCGGGCCTCCGTGTGGGCGCCGAGGCGCTTGAGCTGCGCGGCGCGGTCGCGCTCCTTGCGGGCGTCGTTCTTCAGCTGGGTGATGTTGCAGGTCATCTTGGCCGCGGACGCGGGCTCGGCGGTCACCGTCTGGCCGAGCAGCACGCCGCCGGCGAGCAGCGTCGTGGCGAGCACGGACGTGAGGACACGACGTGCCGTCGTGGTGGTGCGCATGTTTTCTCCAACTTCCAGGCCGTGGGGACCTGTTCGAGGCATGGTCAGTACCGGTCGGTAACTTTACCTCGGCAAACGATGGATTCACGCCACCCCGGCCCGTGCGGCACGTGATCGTCAACACTCCTCCACAGGACTCCCACTGACGAGGTGATAGGTGGCCCGCCCGTCCAGGAGCAGCGGCACGAGCGCGCGCCGCGACTGGGCGAGCGGGACGAACACTCCCGTGCCCTCCGGGCGCACGGCGACGCCGTGCAGGGCGAGTTCGTCGCCCACCTCCGCGTACTGCGCGGCGGACAGCCGGTAGCCGCAGGGCGGGTCGGCGAGGATCTCCGACGGCTCCGGCGGGTCGTTGTCGGCGCCGCCGAGGAAGACCGGGCCCCGGTCCGCGTATCCGGCGCGCCGGGCGGCGGACGTGACCGCCGTCAGCGGTCCGCGCCGCTCGTCGAGGTAGGCGAAGGCGCCTTCCAGGGCGGCGTGTTGGGTGGCGACACGGCGCCGGTGGTTGCGCGCCGGGTCGTTCTGCTCGGCCTCGTCGAAGGCGTCCACCCGGGTCTCCACGAGCAGGCCCACGGAGTGCTTGATCCCGGCGGTGTTCCGCAGGATCCGCTCCTGGCCGTCGCCCGCGACCTGCTTGAGCGGCTTGCCGGTGAGAGGGTCGGTCCAGATGCCGTAGATGCCGCTGCTGTACCCGGCGAGCCCGGCGGCGGGGCGGACGTACGCCTCGGAGAGGGTCCGCGACTCGTCGTGGACGTGCGGGTCGGCGTCGAGGCTGCGCGGCCAGAGGGCGAGCAGGTCCTTGTCGTAGTACCGGGGGGTGGCACCGTACTCGTGCAGGTCGTAGACGAGTTCGGGCCGCCGGTCGCGGATGACGGCGGCGACCGCGCGTGCCTCGGCGGTGCGCAGGGCGATGTGGTCGCGGTTGACGTCGATGCCGTCGGCGTTGCCCCGGGTGTCGGCCTCCCGCCCGTCGGGGTTGGCGGTGGGCACGACGAGGAGGGTCGTCCGGGCGAGGAAGCGCAGGGTCTCCCGGTCCCGGGCGTGGGCGAGGTCGCGCACCGTGCTCAGACAGGCCTCCCGGCCCGCGGGCTCGTCGCCGTGCTGGCTGCAGACGAGCAGCACGGTGGTGCGGCCCGTCCCGAGGGTGGCGAGCCGGAGCGGGCGGCCCTGGGCGGTGGTGCCGATGACCCGCAGCGACAGTCGGGCGCTCGCCCGGTCGACGGCCGCGAGGAAGTCCCGCTCCTCGGCCTCGGTGGTCCATCGGGCGCCCCGGCTCGTCTCGAATCCGGTGCGCGGCAGCGGCTTCGCGGGCGCGCTGTCGGCCGCCTTCGCCGGGATGGTGACGAGCGGCAGCGCGAGAGCGGCGGCGCCCGCCGCGAGTGCGAGGGCACGCCGGGAACTCCGGTGTCCGGTACGGGGGTTCATCGGGCGGCTCCGAATCCCGGCAGGCGCGGACCGGCGACGGCGGCCGGCGGTACGGCACCCCTCGGCGAGGGGGCGGCGGGGGTGAGCGACGGCACGGCCGGATACGTTCCCGAGGTGGCCCGGCCGAAGGCCTCGGCGCCGCCGACCAGCGGCAGCCTCGCCCAGCTGCGGGCGAGGTCGAGGGTCAGGGTCGGGGTGGTCGACGGAGGGTCGAGCAGGTCCTTGTCGGTGCCGCCGACGATCAGGGCGAGACGGTGGCCGGCCGGCACGACGTGGTCGGTGGCGGCGAGGTCCAGGGTCATCGTGTACGCCCTGCCGGGGGTCAGCGGACGTTCCCTGCCCGGATCGGCCCAGGTGCCGAGATCGGCCCAGCCCCGGCTGACGACCGTGTACCCGACGTCCGCCGTGCGGGCCTCGGTCTCCTTGAAGCAGGCGCTGTCACCGGGGGTGCTCGCGCCCCAGCAGGTGCGGTCGGTGCGGGTGGTGATGCCCTCGCCCGCGGCACCGTAGTCGCGGATCGTGTCCGGTCCGAGGTCCACGAGGACGGCGGAGAGGTGCGCGGTGGCGGTGGTCGGGGTGGCGGTCACCGTCACCGTGGAGGAGCCGGCGATCCTCAGGTCGCGGGAGAGGGGGCGGGTGACGAACCCGGCCTTCTCGGGGGTCGCGCCGTCGATCCGGGCCGCCCAGTCGAGCTCGCCCAGGCCCGGGTCGTCGGTGAAGGTCGCGGTGGAGCCGGGGGCGGCGGGTGCGCGGCCGAGCACACCGGGCCCGGGTGCCGCGCCGGGGGCGGGGCGCAGGGTGGTGGTCGCGGTGGCGCGCGGCGGCCACTGCCGGTCGGTGGTCCACCGGTCCGGGGCGCGCTCGATGTCGGCCATCGGCTCGCGGTCGATGCCGTTGTCGTAGCCGAGGAGGTGGTGGTCGAACCAGCGGTGCAGGGTGCGGACCCAGTCGGCGCGCCGGAAGTCGAAGGGGTCGACGTGGCCGGTCTGGGAGAGCCAGATCTTCCGCTCGACGCCCTGGGCGCCGAGGGCGTCCCACCACTGGCCGAACTGGTTGGCGCGCACGTTGAGGTCCTGCTGTCCGTGGACGACGAAGACGCTGGCCTTCACCTTGGCCGCGTTCCGTACGTGGTCGCGCTCGGTCCAGGCGGCCGTACGGTCGCCGCTGTACGGGGTGCCGGCGGCGATGCGGTCCTGGACGGCGCCGCAGCGGGCCTGCGCCTCGGGGCTGTTGACGTAGGCGGAGAGCCAGCTCGGGTTGGCGTCGTAGAGCGGGGCGCCCTGGGAGTGGAAGTAGTCGTACCAGGAGGAGATGGCGCCGATCGGGACGATCGTTTTCAGCCCTTCGACGCCGGTGGCGGCGACGCCGTTGGCGATGGTGCCGTCCCAGCTCTTGCCGATCATGCCGACGTTTCCGGTGCTCCAGGTGGTGGCGCGGGACCGGGTGTCCCCCGTACGGGAGGTGTAGCCGCGGGCGCGGCCGTTGAGCCAGTCGACGACGGCCTTGGCCGACTGGACGTCGGAGCGGCCGCCGACGTCGTCGCAGCCGTCCGAGCGGTTGGTGCCGGCGAGGTCGACGGCGACGAAGGCGTAGCCGCGCGGGACGAAGAAGTTGTCGTAGAACAGCGGGAACTGGACGGGGTTCCCGTCGGCGTCGTAGGTCTTCTTCTGGCTCTCGTTGCCCCGTCCGCAGCAGGCGTAGTACGGGCTGGCGTCCATGATGACCGGGATTCTCCGGCCTGCCGCTGCGGTCTCCCGGGGGCGGACGATGTCGACGGCGACCCGGTCCGTGCGTCCGTCGCCGTCGCCGTCGAGTCCGGTGTCGACCCAGACGGACTCGCGGATGGCGGCGGCGTACGAGTGAACGGGCCGGGACTCCCGTACGGAGGGTGCCGCGGTCGCGGTGGCCGCAGCGGGCGTTGCCGGGGCGGCGCGCTCCGGCTGGGCGCCGGCGGGTGTGACCAGGGTCGCGAGCAGGGCGGCCGTGGCCGCGGCCACGAGGGTTCCGTACGGCAGTCGGGCTCCGCGGGGTCTCCGCATTCGCATCGGCATGGGCGGGAACGTACCCCGGTCAACTCCCGTGCAAAAGAGTGCAGGAGGCAATCAGGGGTGTTTCAGGGTCATCCCCGGGACGGAGGGGTTCATGTCGGCCGAATGGCGATCGTGTGACAGGGGGTCCTCTGGACGTGACGGTGCGTCGGGGCGCTGAATAGTGTCTGGCTAAGGACCGACGACCACCCGCGCGTCTTACGTTTCTTATGACTTGGGGAGCACCTGTGCACCGCAGAATCATCGTTCCGAGCGCCCTCGCGGCCTCCCTGCTGCTGGCGATCCCGGCATCGGCGGCCGACTTCGTCCCTGGGGCCCCGGGCATCGGCGACTCCTACTACCCCACCAGTGGCAACGGCGGCTACGACGTCTCCCACTACGACCTGCGCCTGAAGTACCAGCCCGCCACGGACCTTCTGGAGGGCACGGCGACCATCGTCGCGACCACCAACCAGAACCTGTCCCGGTTCAATCTCGACATCGGGCTGAAGGTCAGCGAGGTCCGGGTCAACGGCCGCCTCGCGAAGTTCGCTACGTCTGGCTCCCACGAGCTGGAGGTCACGCCGGCCAACCCGCTGGAGAAGAACAAGGCGATCTCCGTCGTCGTCCGCTACGCGGGCAAGCCCTCCGAGGTGAAGATCGACGGCTGGACGGCCTGGGCCCGCACCCCGGACGGCGGGGTCGCCGCGCAGGAGCCGGACTCGGCCGTCTGGTGGTTCCCGTCCAACGACCACCCGCTGGACAAGGCCACCTTCGACGTCTCCGTCTCGGTGCCGGACGGCACCCAGGCCATCAGCAACGGTGTGCTCCAGTCGCAGTCGTCGCGGCTGGGCTGGACCCGCTTCAACTGGCGTTCCAACAAGCCGCAGGCGACGTATCTGGCCACGCTCGCCGTCGGCAGGTTCGACATCACGACGGACAAGACAGCGAATGGGCTGCCGGTCCTCAACGCGTACAGCAAGGACCTCGGCGACAACGACGGCGCCGCGCGCGCCTCGATCGAACGCACCACCGAGGTCGCCGAGTGGCTGGAGGGCGTCTTCGGGCCGTACCCCTTCAACTCCCTCGGCGGCTATGTGCCGAACGTGACCAGCGGCTTCGCCCTGGAGACGCAGACCCGTCCGTTCTACAGCCCGCGGCAGTTCGCCAACGGCGCGAACGTGTCGGTGGTCGTCCACGAGCTGGCACACCAGTGGTACGGCGACAGCGTGTCCGTCCGCGACTGGAAGGACATCTGGGTCAACGAGGGCTTCGCCCGCTACAGCCAGTGGCTGTGGTCGGAGAAGGAGGGCGAGGGCACGGCCCAGGAGCTGGCGGACTACGTGTACGCCACGCGGACGGCCGAGGACCCGTTCTGGACGGTGAAGCCGGGTGACCCGGGCGCGGAGAACCAGTTCCACATCGCCGTCTACGACCGGGGCGCGCTGGCGCTCCAGGCGCTGCGCAACGAGATCGGCGACGAGGACTTCTTCGCGATCCTGAAGGGCTGGCCGCAGCGGTTCGCCTACGGCAACGCGCGGGTCGCCGACTTCGTGCGGTACGCGGAGCAGATCTCCGGCAAGCCGCTGTCCGAGCTCTTCGACACGTGGCTGTACCAGCCGTCGAAGCCGGCGGCGGCCGCTGCGGCGGCGGCCGGTCTGTCCACGCCGGCCGCGGCGCCGGCGGCCGGCACATCGACGGGCACCCCGCGCGCGCGTGCGGCGGCGCCGAGGACCGCGCTGCCGAAGCCGGCCCAGCCGAAGTCCTGGAAGAAGATCGCGGCGACGAACACGGTCCACGAGTCGGAGCGTCACGGCGCCCACTGAGGGATCCGGCCGTACGGCACCGGTCACCCGGCCGCCCGTCAGCGCGTAGCGCGGCGGGCGGCCTCGCGGGCCTTCCTGGCCAGCGGCAGATAGCGCAGCCTCTCCGGCAGGACGGGCACCACCACCCGGACCACCCGGGCGAACCGGCGCAGCGCGCGCTCCTGCGTGTCCGTCCATTCGAGCCCGATGGCCTCCCGGGCGTCCGGCGGCATCATGCCGACGGTGAGGAAGGCCCGCAGCCGCAGGAACGGGCGGCGCAGGAGGGGCCAGAGCAGCCGGAGGGCGAGCCGGAGCGGCAGCGGTCCCCGGTCGGGGGCGGGTACGGGCTGGTCGGGGTCGAGCAGCTCCCGGACGACGACGGTCGCCTCCAGCTCGTCCGCGAGGACCTTCCGGTAGTACGGCCAGAACTCCTCGATCGTCTGCGGCATGTCCCGGTCGTGGATGCCGAGGATCCTGCCGACCTGGAGCCACTCGGCGTACAGCTGTCGCTCCTGCGCCTCGGTGAGGGGGCGGGCGAGGAGGCGGAGGCCGTGCGCGTAGACGGGGAAGCCGGTCGCGTGCACCCAGGAGTAGTAGGCGGGGGTCAGTGCGTGGTAGCTGCGGCCATGGGCGTCGGTGCCCTGGATGTCGCGGTGCAGCTGCCGGAGGCGGCGCCCTTCGCGTGCGGCGTCCTCGCCGCCGTAGATCCACAGCTGGACCGAGCGCAGGGAGCGTTCGCCACGGCCCCAGGGGTCGGTGCGGAAGACCGAGTGGGCGTCGACGCCGGCGCCGATGGCGGGGTGGGCGACCTGCATCGTGAGGGCGGCGGGAAGCATCAGGAGCGCCCGGATGTCACCGGCGACGCTCCACAGGACGCCGCCGACGGGCGGCGGCACCGGATCGCCGCCGGTGTCCCGGTCGCCGGACTTCATGTGTTCCATGGGGCTCTCTCCTCACACTCCAGGCTGCACCCACGACGAAGGGGCCGTCACCCGGGCGTCTCGGCCCCTGGTGACGGCCCCTTCCGGGGAGTACGGGTCAGGCGCGGTCGGCGCCGACCGGCTCGCCGACGATACGGGCGGCGAGGGCGTGGGCCCAGGCGTCGACATCGGCGTTGAGCTCGCGCTCGGCGGCGGCGCGCTCCTCGGCGATCTTCGCGGAACCGGCGGCGATGATCGACTCACGCTCGGCGTTGCCCTCGGCGCGGGCGGCGGCGATGGCGACGGAGCCCTCCTCGACGGCCTTGGCGCGGATACGGGCCGCCTCGTGGCGGGCCTCGGCCAGCTCGGCCTCGTACTGCTCGCGGATCTGCGTGGCCTCGGAGCGCAGGTCGTCGGCGCGCTCGGTGCCGCCGTCGATGGCGTCCTCGCGCTCGTCCAGGGTGCGCCGGATCTTCGGCAGAATTCCCTTCGCGAGGAAGAGGAAGGTGAGGGCGAACAGCACCAGGCCGAGGATGAGCTCCGCCCAGACAGGGTTGAGCGGACCAAGGTCCATCTTGAAGATCGTCGAGTTCGAAGCGAGGGTCATGCGCGCATTCTACCTGCTGGGAAAAGCGACAATTCGGGCTACCCGGCGAGAGTTGGCGCGTTCGTGCGAGCCCGGCCAGATTCCCGGCACCCAAAGGCTACCGGAAGGTAACCCCGGCTGATTGTATGTGCCGCGCCAGCACAACCCCCCACACCCTCATGGGAGTTCCTGTGTCGTTCGCCGCGCTCCGCCGCGCCCCCGGCGCCGCCCTGTCCCTGGCCCTCGCCGCCGCCACCCTGGCCGCGACCGCTCCGGGCGCGACCGCCGCCTCCGCCGGGACGGCCGCGGAGGCCCCGCGACTGAAGGTGCTCACGTACAACGCGTTCCTGTTCTCGAAGTCGCTCTACCCGAACTGGGGCCAGGACCACCGGGCCAAGGCGATACCCGCGGCCCCCTGGTACCAGGGGCAGGACGTCGTCGTCGTCCAGGAGGCCTTCGACAACGCCGCCTCGGACGCCCTCAAGGCGAACTCCGCCGGCCAGTACCCGCACCAGACCCCGGTCGTGGGCCGCAGCAAGAGCGGCTGGGACGCCACCAGCGGCGCCTACTCCTCGACCACTCCCGAGGACGGCGGGGTGGCGATCCTCAGCAAGTGGCCGGTCATCCGCAAGGAGCAGCACGTCTACAAGGACGCCTGCGGCGCCGACTGGTGGTCGAACAAGGGCTTCGCCTACGCCGTGCTCGACGTGAACGGCAGCAAGGTCCACGTCGTCGGCACCCACGCCCAGTCCACGGACCCGGGCTGCTCGGCGGGCGAGGCGGCGCAGATGCGCAGTCGCCAGTTCAAGGCGATCGACGCCTTCCTCGACGCCAAGAACATCCCGGCGAACGAGCAGGTGATCGTCGCCGGTGACATGAACGTCGACTCGCACACGCCCGAGTACGGCACGATGCTCGCCGACGCGGGCCTGGCGGGGGCCGACGCCCGCACCGGCCACCCGTACTCCTTCGACACCGACCTGAACTCGATCGCCTCCGAGCGCTACCCGGACGACCCGCGCGAGGACCTCGACCACGTCCTCTACCGCTCCGGGAACGCCCGTCCCGCGAACTGGACCAACAACGTGGTCCTGGAGAAGAGCGCCCCGTGGACGGTCTCCAGCTGGGGCACGAGCTACACGTACACGAACCTCTCCGACCACTACCCGGTCACCGGCTTCTGAGCCGAGCGGCGGGCGGACGGGCGGACGGCGCGAGGCGTCAGTACCCGTATCCGCGGCCGAAGAGGCTGTAGAGCCAGGCACCGAGGACCCCGGCGACACAGAGCAGCACGACGAAAGAGCCCAGGCTCGTGTGCCGCTCCCTGCGGGGCCGGCCGGGTCGGGCGGCACGCGCCGCGCGACCCGGCCTTCTCTGCTTCCCCGGCCTGCTCTGCTTCCCCGGCTCGGCCGTCCGCCCCGATCGCGTCGCCCGCGCCGGGGCGGGCTCGGCGACCGCGGCGACCTCGGCGAGCATCCGCCGGCAGACCGCCGCGAGCTCGGCGGTCCCGGCCGTCAGGTCGACCACCACCTCGGTACGGGCGGGAGCGGTGGTGCCCCCGTCGAGGAGCCGCCCGGCACGCAGCAGCGCCTGGTCCTTGCCCCCGGTCGGACCGAGGCTTATCCAGCGGCGCACATGCTCGCCCCGGATGACCACACCGCCGCCCCGCTCCCGGTAGACGGTGTGCTCCCGCCACAGGACTCCGGCCAACTCGTCGGCCTTCTCCCTGAGTTGCGTGTACATCTGACTCCCCTGTTCCCGTTCCCCCGGTTCGAACAGCCGCAGACTCTAGCCGCCGGGACCGACATCCCCCACGACGGCCCCGGCCCACCGCCCGTTACGCACCGAAGTCGTACACGGTGACCGGTATCCCTCGCGCCACGAGCCGCCGGGTCACGAGGGGCTCGACCCGGTCCCAGGAGCCTCCGGCGAGCCCGCAGCCGATCCGCGGCATGTGTATGGAGGCCCCCAGTTCCGCCGCGCGGTCGGCGAGCAGTCCGAGCGCGGCGTCGATCGCCTCGTACCGCACGGGAACGCCGCTGCTGCGCCCGGTACGCATGCCCCGCTGCCCCACCAGGTTGGCCACCCAGACGTACGGCTCGACCTGGACGAGCTGGGCGGCGCCGAGGCCGAAGTCGTTCCCCGCCCGCTCGCGGTGCCAGCGCCGGTAGGCCGCCTCCGGCTCGCTCCAACGGCGTGAGACCGCCACGACGAAGCCCTTGCCCCAGCCGCCGAGGTCGTTGCACACATGGGCGATGATCTTGACGCCCTTGCCGAGCGGGGCGGTCGCGTCCCCCCGGACGTAGGTGATCCCGTTCATGACGATCACGCTACGGCGCCGCACTGACAACTCCCCTGGGCAACGCCCCTAGGCGGGGACCGGGCCTCCCGGGCGGAAGCGTTCCACGCCGATGATGTGGCGGACCTGGAGCGGGCGGACGATCACCGCCACGCGCTGTTCGCCCGGCATCGTCCACTCGAAGCGGTCCACGCCCAGGTACTTGCGGGCCAGGTGGTCCATGCGGGCGTGGGCCTCCTCGCCCTCGATGAAGCGGGACACCTCGCCGCTGATCTGCACGCGGTCGAAGGGATCGGCGGAGTCCGCGTGGGAGAGGTAGACGCGGGGGTCGCGCCGCAGGTTCTCCTCCTTCACCCGGCCCACCGAGGTGTTGAACATCAGCTCCCCCTCCCCCTCCAGATCCACCCACATCGGGCTGACCTGGGGCGCTCCGTCGGGGAACACCGTGCCGACGTACCAGATGAGGGGCGCTCGCAGCCGGGCGCGGACGGCTTCGTCGAAGATCTCGGTCATCCCGCGAGGCTACAACCGGGACCCGGCGGGACCGCCGGGAAACGTGAATGGTCTTTTACAGCTCTGGTGAGACAGCAATACTGTCCCGGTCGGCCTCGGCGGCCGGATTCGGCAGTGGATCGGAAGCGAGGCAGCTCGGATGGGCGTCGGGAGCGACGAGGAGGACGGAGCCGGCTACGAGGACGGACCCAGCTACACCGTCGACGAGCTGGCAGCGCGGGCCGGGGTCACGGTGCGGACCGTGCGGTTCTACGGGACCCGCGGGCTCCTTCCGCCGCCCGTCATCGGGGCGCGACGGGTCGGGCACTACGGGCAGGGCCATCTGTCACGGCTCGCGCTCATCGAGGAGCTCCAGCGGCAGGGCATGACGCTGGCCGCGATCGAGCGGTATCTGGAGCAGCTGCCGCCCGACCTCAGCGCACAGGACCTGGCGATCCACCGGGCCCTGGTGGCCTCCTGGGCACCGGAGTCCGCCGAGTCCATCACCCGGCAGGAACTGGAACGGCGGGCCGGACGGGAGCTGACCGAGCGGGACGTGGAGCGGCTGGCCGCGATGGGCGTGCTCGACCGGACCACCGACGCCGACACGTTCCGGCTCGACGGGGCCCTGCTGCGGCTCGGCGTCGAGCTGCTCGACGTGCCCATCGAGCACGAGACGATCCTGGCCTCCCGGACCGTTCTCCTGGAGCACGCGCGCGCTGCCGCCCAGGAGCTCTCCCGGCTCTTCCGGGACGAGGTGTGGAGCCCGTACCGGGAGAGCGGGGAGGACCCGGACCACCTGAGCGCGATGAGGTCGCTCTCGGCGCACATGCAGCCGATGGTGGTCCAGGCCCTCCTCACGGCCTTCCAGCGTTCGCTGAGCGAGGAGCTGCGGACGGCGTTCCGGCGCCCGTGAACGCCGCCGTCAGAGGCCCCGCACCGCTCAGGCGTCGGTGAAGACCTCGCCCCGCTCGGCCTTCTCCAGCAGGAGCGCGGGCGGGGTGAACCGCTCGCCGTAGGTCTCCGCCAGGTCGCGGGCGCGGGCGACGAAGCCCGCGACGCCCCCCTCGTACCCGTTGATGTACTGGAGCACGCCGCCCGTCCAGGCCGGGAAGCCGATGCCCATGATGGAGCCGATGTTGGCGTCGGCGACCGAGGTGAGGACGCCCTCCTCCAGGAGGCGGACGGTGTCCAGGGCCTCGGCGAAGAGCATCCGCTCCTGCATGTCGCGGAAGGGGATCTCGTGGCCGGGCTTGGCGAAGTGCTCGCGCAGGCCGGGCCAGAGCTTGCCGCGCCCGCCGTCCTCGCCGTACTCGTAGAAGCCCGCGCCGCCGCTGCGGCCGGGGCGGCCGAACTCGTCGACCATGCGGTCGATGACGGCCTCCCCCGGGTGCGAGACCCAGGTCCCGCCGGCCTCCTCGATCGCCCGCTTCGTCTCGTTGCGGATCTTCCGCGGCAGGGTCAGGGTCAGCTCGTCCATCAGGGAGAGGACCTTGGCCGGGTAGCCGGCCTGCGCGGCGGCCTGCTCGACCGAGGCGGGCTCGATGCCCTCGCCGACCATGGCGACGCCCTCGTTGATGAAGTGGCCGATCACCCGGGACGTGAAGAAGCCGCGCGAGTCGTTGACGACGATCGGCGTCTTGTTGATCTGCCGGACCAGGTCGAAGGCGCGGGCGAGCGCCTCGTCGCCGGTCCGCTCGCCCCTGATGATCTCGACGAGCGGCATCTTGTCGACGGGCGAGAAGAAGTGCAGTCCGATGAAGTCGCTCTGGCGCTCGACACCCTCGGCGAGGACGGAGATCGGCAGCGTCGAGGTGTTGGAGCAGAGCAGCGCGTCGGGCTCGACGACGGCCTGGATCTCCTGGAACACCTTGTGCTTGAGTGCCGTGTCCTCGAAGACCGCCTCGATGACCGCGTCGCAGCCCGCCAGGTCCCGGACCTCGGAGGTCGGGGTGATCCGGGCGAGCAGCGCGTCGGCCTTCTCCTGGGTCGTACGGCCGCGCTTGACCGCCTTGGCGCAGAGGGCCTCGGAGTAGGCCTTGCCCTTCGCCGCGGACTCGGCGGAGACGTCCTTGAGGACGACCTCGATGCCGGCGCGGGCGCAGGAGTACGCGATGCCGGCGCCCATCATGCCCGCGCCGAGGACGGCGACCTTGCGCACCGGACGGGGCTCGATGCCCTTCGGGCGGCTGGCCCCGGAGTTGACGGCCTGGAGGTCGAAGAAGAAGGCCTGGATCATGTTCTTCGCCGTCTGCCCGATGACCAGCTCGGTGAAGTAGCGGCTCTCGATGGTGAGGGCGGTCTCGAAGTCGACCTGGGAGCCCTCGACGGCGGCGGCCATGATGGCGCGCGGCGCCGGGTAGGGCGCGCCGTTCAGCTGCTTGCGCAGGTTGGCCGGGAAGGCGGGGAGGTTGGCGGCGAACCTCGGGTTCGACGGGGTGCCGCCGGGGATCTTGTAGCCGGGGACGTCCCAGGGCTGCCGGGACTCGGGGTGGGAGTCGATGAAGGCGATGGCCTTGTCCATCATCTCCTGCGGGGTGGCCGCCACCTCGTGCACGAGGCCGCTGTCGAGGGCCCGCTCGGGGGCGTACTGGGTGCCCTGGAGGAGCACCTTGAGCAGCGCGTCGGTGATGCCCATGAGGCGGACGGTACGGGCGACGCCGCCGCCGCCCGGCAGCAGGCCGAGGGTGACCTCGGGGAGGCCGATCTTGGAGCCGGGGGCGTCGAGGGCGACGCGGTGGTGGGAGGCGAGGGCGATCTCGTAGCCGCCGCCGAGGGCCGCACCGTTGATGGCGGCGACGACGGGCTTGCCGAGGGTCTCGATGCGGCGCAGCGCGCGCTTCATCTCCAGGGCGCCGTCGAAGATGTCCTGGGCGTTCTCGGGGCCCGCCTTGACCATGTCCTTGAGGTCGCCGCCGGCGAAGAAGGTCTTCTTCGCGGAGGTGTAGATGATGCCGCGGATGGAGTCCTTCTCGGCTTCGACGCGGTCGGCGATCGCGACGATCGAGGCCCGGAAGGCCTGGTTCATGGTGTTGGCGGACTGGTTCGGGTCGTCGAGGACGAGGGTGACGATCCCGGTCGCGTCCTGCTCCCAGCGGATGGTGGTGCTCTCGCTCATGTCTCTGCTTCTCCGTGGATCCGTGAAGAGGGGTTCGGACGGGACGGTCAGACGCGCTCGATGACGGTGGCGATGCCCATGCCGCCGCCGACGCAGAGGGTGGCGAGGCCGTAGCGCTTGTCCTGCCGCTCCAGCTCGTCGACGAGGGTGCCGAGGATCATCGCGCCGGTGGCGCCGAGCGGGTGGCCGAGCGCGATGGCGCCGCCGTTGACGTTGACCTTGTCCAGGGTGATGCCCATGTCCTTGACGAAGCGCAGGACGACGGCGGCGAAGGCCTCGTTGATCTCGATCAGGTCGATGTCGTCGATGGTGAGGCCGGCCTTGGCGAGGGCCTTGCGGGCGGCGGGGGCGGGGCCGGTCAGCATGATGGTCGGCTCGGAGCCGGAGACGGCGGCCGAGACGATCCGCGCGCGGGGGGCCAGGCCGTTCCGCTCGCCGGCCTCCTTCGAGCCGATGGCGACGAGGGAGGCGCCGTCGACGATGCCGGAGGAGTTGCCGGCGTGGTGGACGTGGTCGATCTCCTCGATCCAGTGGTACTTCTGCAGGGCGACGGCGTCGAAGCCGCCGAGTTCGCCGATGTCGGCGAAGGAGGGCTTGAGCCGGGCGAGGGAGTCGGCGGTGGTGCCGGGGCGCAGGAACTCGTCGTGGTCGAGGACGGTCAGTCCCGCGCGGTCCCTGACGGGGACGATCGACCGGGCGAAGCGGCCGTCCTTGACGGCGGCCGCGGCGCGCTCCTGGGAGAGGGCGGCGTACTCGTCGACGTCGCGGCGGGTGAAGCCCTCGATGGTGGCGATGAGGTCGGCGCCGATGCCCTGCGGGACGAAGTTGGTGTCCAGGTTGGTCATCGGGTCGGCGAACCAGGCGCCGCCGTCGGAGGCCATCGGCACCCGGGACATGGACTCGACACCACCGGCGAGGACGAGGTCCTCCCAGCCGGAGCGGACCTTCATCGCGGCCATGTTGACCGCTTCGAGGCCGGAGGCGCAGAAGCGGTTCTCCTGGACGCCGGCGACGGTGTCGGGGAGTCCGGCGGCGATGGCGGCGATCCGGGCGATGTCGGAGCCCTGGTCGCCGACGGGGCCGACGACGCCGAGGACGATGTCGTCGATGGCGGCCGGGTCGAGGCCGGGGTTACGGGTCTGGATCTCCCGGATGAGGCCGACGACCAGGTCGATCGGCTTGGTGCCGTGCAGGGATCCGTTGGCCTTGCCGCGTCCGCGCGGGGTGCGGATCGCGTCGTACACGTACGCTTCGGTGCTCACGGGAAGCCTTTCGCGATGAGGGTGGTCGATCAGGAGGGGAAGGGGCGTCAGCCGAGGAGGGAACGGCCGATGATCTCCTTCATGATCTCGGTGGTTCCGCCGTAGATGGTCTGGATCCGGCCGTCGGTGTAGGCGCGTGCGACCGGGAATTCGCTCATGTAGCCGTACCCGCCGTGCAGTTGCAGGCAGCGGTCGGCGACCCGCTTCTGGAGTTCGGTCGCCCACCACTTGGCCATGGAGGCGTGGACGGCGTCCAGCCCGGCCCCGTCCGGGTCGCTGTGCTCCTCGATGCAGCGGTCGACGAACGTGCGGGTGACGGCGCACTCGGTGGCCATCTCGGCGATCTCGAAGCGGATGTGCTGGAGCCGGGAGAGCGGGCGTCCGAAGGCCTCGCGCTCCTTGACGTACGTGGTGGTGATCTCCAGGAGGTGTTCGGCGGCGGCGATACCGGCGACGGCGATGGCCATCCGTTCCTGGGCGAGGTTGGTCATCAGGTGGACGAAGGCGCCGTTGAGCTCGCCGAGCAGGTTCTCCTTGGGGACGCGCACGTCGTTGAAGAACAGTTCGGCGGTGTCCTGGGACTTCTGGCCGATCTTGTCGAGGTTCCGGCCGCGCTCGAAGCCCTCCGCGCCGCGCTCGACGACGAGGAGGGAGAGTCCGCGGGCGCCGCCCTCGGGGGTGGTCCGGGCGACGACGACCACGAGGTCGGCGAGGATGCCGTTGGAGATGAAGGTCTTGGAGCCGTTGAGGATCCAGTGGTCGCCGTGGTCCTCGGCCGTCGTACGGATGCCCTGGAGGTCGGAGCCGGCGCCGGGTTCCGTCATGGCGATCGCGGTGATGGTCTCGCCGGAGCAGAAGCCGGGCAGCCAGCGCCGCTTCTGCTCCTCGGTGCCGAGCGAGGTGAGGTACGGGCCGATGATGTCGTTGTGCAGGCCGATGGCGAGCCCGGGGGTGCCGGCCCGGGTGAACTCCTCGGCGAGGACGGACGCGTAGCGGAAGTCGGGGTTGCCGCCGCCCCCGTACTCCTCGTCGACGGCGATGCCGAGGAGGCCCTGCCGTCCGGCGGCGAGCCAGACCTCGCGGGAGACGATGCCGTCCTTCTCCCACTGCTCGTAGTGGGGCAGCACCTCCTTCTCCAGGAAGGTCCGGACGGTGGCCCGGAAGGCCTCGTGGTCGGCGGTGTACAGCTGGCGCTTCATACGGCGGTCTCCTGGGTCTGGGTCGGGCGGGTCACGCGTCGGAGGGCTGGGGCGGGGTCGTGCTCTCCAGGGCGGGTACGGCCCAGTCGCGGGCGACCTCGGCGGTGTCGGCGCCGGGCAGGGCGGGTCCCCTGCGGAGGGTGCCCGGGGTGGCGGAGAAGCGGGGCGCGGGGGCGGGCTGGGCGATGCCGTCCCGCTCGGTGAAGGTGCCGCGGGCTGCGAGGTGGGGGTGGGCCGGGGCCTCGCGCATCGAGAGGACGGGGGCCACGCAGGCGTCACTGCCGTCGAAGACGGCGGTCCACTCCTCGCGGGTACGGCTCCGGAAGCGGTCGGCGACGGCCTTGCGCAGTTCGGGCCAGCGGCCGAAGTCACGACGGGCGGGGGCGATCTCCTCGACGCCGAGGAGGCGGACGAACTCCGCGTAGAACTGCTCCTCCAGGGCGCCGACCGCCATGTGCCCGCCGTCGGAGGTCTCGTAGACGCCGTAGAAGGGGCACCCGCCGTCCAGGAGGTTGACGCCCCGCCTGTCCTGCCAGCCGCCGGCGGCGAGCATGCCGTGGATCATGGTGGTGAGGTGGGCGGTGCCGTCGACGATCGCCGCGTCGACGACCTGGCCCTCGCCGTGCGCGCGGGCGTGCTGGAGGGCGGCGAGGACGCCGACGACGAGGTAGAGCGAGCCGCCCGCGTAGTCGCCGACGAGGTTGGCGGGGATGGTGGGCGGGCCGTCCGGGTCGGGGCCGATCATGCCGAGGGCACCGGTGATCGCGATGTAGCCGATGTCGTGTCCGGCGGTCGCGGCGAGCGGCCCGTCCTGGCCCCAGCCGGTCATCCGGCCGTAGACGAGGCGCGGATTGCGGGCGAGGCAGGCGTCGGGGCCGACGCCGAGGCGTTCGGCGACGCCGGGCCGGTAGCCCTCGATGAGGATGTCGGCGCGTTCGACGAGGTCGAGGACGGTGGCGGAGCCGTCCGCCGCCTTGAGGTCGACGACGGCCGAGCGCTTGTTGCGGTTGGTGAGGTCGCGGGCCGGGTCGATGCCCAGGCCGGGACCTCCCGGGCGGTCGACGCGGACGACGTCGGCGCCGAGGTCGGCGAGGAGCATCGCGGCGAAGGGGCCGGGGCCGATGCCGGCGAGTTCGACCACGCGTACCCCGGTGAGCGGGCCGTTCCCGGCGGTGTGCGTCGTGCTCATCGAGCCCCCAGGCATGTGTGACACCAATGATGTAACACCGGAGATGCTAGGAACGTGTTCCACTCGGCACAAGCCCCCCGGCCGAGCAAGCGCTTGGAAATTACCGGAGGGGAGTGGGTGGGGTAACCGGGGGTAGGGCGGCAGGGGAGCACGGCGTGGGACCCGCTATCCTCCGCCGACGACGAGAACCGCGCACGGCGGCGCGGTACGGCCGAAACGAGGGGCTGTATGGACACAGGGGCGGACGCGGGGCGCGGGGCCGACGCGGGCAACGGTTCCGGGCCGGAGAGCGGTTCCGGGCGGAAGGCCGGGTCCCGGCGGGAGAGCGGGTCCGGGCCGGAGACCGGTTCCGGGCCGGAGACCGGGTCCCGGCAGTATCCGGAGACCGGGACCGGGTCGGAGGCCGGGGCCCGGCCGTATGACGTCGTTCTCTTCGGGGCGACCGGATTCGTCGGGGAACTCACCGCCGAGTATCTGGCCGCTCACGCGCCCGCGCGGTGCCGCTGGGCGCTCGCGGGGCGCAACCGGGCCGGCCTCACGGCGCTGCGCGAGCGGCTGACCGCCCGATGGCCGCACTGCGCCGAGCTGCCGCTGGTCGTCGCCGACGCCGCCGACCCCGGCTCGCTGCGCGAACTCGCCGAGTCCGCCCGGGTGGTGGCCACGACGGTCGGCCCCTACGTCTGGTACGGAGACGGGCTCGTCGGCGCGTGCGCCGAGGCAGGCACGGACTATCTGGACCTGACCGGCGAGGCCGAGTTCGTCGACCTGACCTACGTACGGCACGATGCCCGCGCCCGGGAGACCGGCGCCCGCATCGTGCACGCCTGCGGCTTCGACTCCGTCCCGCACGACCTGGGCGTGTACTTCACCGTCCAGCAGCTCCCGGAGGACATACCGCTCCGCGTGGACGGCTTCGTCCGGGTCGGGGCGCAGTTCTCCGGCGGCACCTTCGCGTCCGCCCTGACCGCACTGGGCCGGGGCCGGGAGATGCTGCGGGCGGCGCACGAACGGCGGCTGCACGAACCGCGGTTGGTGGAGCGCCGGGCCCGCGCGCCGCTGGCCGGGCCGCGGTTCAGCCGGGAGACCGGGACCTGGGCGCTGCCGCTCCCGACGCTCGACCCGCAGGTCGTGGCCCGTTCGGCCGCGGCCCTCGACCGGTACGGCCCGGACTTCCGCTACCGGCACTACGCCTCCGTGAAGACGCTCCCGATGGCCCTCGGGGGCGCCGTGGCCGTCGGCGCGAGCGCGGCGGCGGCCCAACTTCCGCCGGTCCGCGCCTGGCTGATGAAGCGTTACCAGGCAGGGCAGGGACCGTCCGCCGAGCGGCGGGCACGCAGCTGGTTCTCGGTGCGCTTCGTCGGCGAGGGCGGCGGACGCCGGGTGTTCACCGAGGTCTCGGGCGGTGACCCGGGGTACGACGAGACGGCGAAGATGCTCGCCGAGTCGGCGCTCAGCCTCGCCTTCGACCCGCTGCCGAAGACATCGGGCCAGGTGACGACAGCGGTGGCGATGGGCGACGCGCTCATCGACCGGCTCCGGTCGGCGGGCATCCGCTTCCGGGTGGCGCACCGGGGCTGAGCAGCCCTGCCGGGCGACGCGGGCCGACGGTACGGGAGGGGTCAGGGCCGTACGAGACGGAAGGGATGGCCCGCGGGGTCGGCGTAGACCCGCCAGGCCGCGTCGCCACCGCCGTCGTCGAGCGGCTCGGCCCCGAGCGCGAGGACGGCCTCGTGGGCGGCGTCGAGGTCGTCGACCCGCACGTCGAGGTGGAACTGCTGCTCGGGCGCACCCCAGACGGGCGGCCGGTGATCGGCCACGCCCTGGAAGGCGAGGACGGGTCCGCCGTCACCGCGCAACACCGCTGACCCCTCACCGACGGCCCACCGGGGCTCGGGGCTCTCCACCTCGCCGCCGATCAACGTCCGGTAGAACTCGGCGAGTTCCCATGCGTCGGGGCAGTCGAGGACGAGGCACCGCAGACGCCCGATCACACCGACGCCCGGTCGACGAGAACGGACGGCATGACGCGGACCCCGGCCGGGACGACCGCAACGGCCCCGGCGGGGATCGGGTTCGGGCCGCGCCCCGCGGAACGCGACGAAACGGAAAGGGGTGTTGTCATGCCCCCACTCTGCCGGTCGCCCGCACGGCCCGGTATCCGTACAGGTACTCACGCTACTCAGCCGATCACTCACCCGAGGGCGCCCGGCGGGCGTCCCGCTCCCCCCGACCGCCTCGGTCAGGCGTCCCCGACCGCCTCGGTCAGGCGTCGCCGAGGGCCTCCTTCAGTGCGCGGCGGCACAGGGAGTCCGCGTGGCGGGTCGTTTCGGGGATGCGGTAACGGGGGGCGAGGTGGAGGGTGTGGGCGCAGGCCCGGGACAGGGATACCCGGTGGCCGACGGAGACGAAGACCGGCTTCACCCCGGCCCGGGTGCGCAGGGCCCTGCCGACCTCCTCGCCGGCGGCCAGGAGCGGGGCGAAGTCACCGCGCCCCGGGCCGGGTTGCTCATAGGTGAAGGTGAACGGGTTCTTCGCGACCCCGATCGACGGCCGGTCCGTGAGCACCCCGAGGTGGCTGGCGAGGCCGAAGCGGCGGGGATGGGCGAGGCCGTAGCCGTCGCAGACGAGCAGGCCGGGGTCGGCGGTCAGGCGGGCGAGCGCGGCGAGGACCGTCGGGATCTCCCGGAAGGCGAGCAGCCCGGGGACGTACGGGAACGAGACCCGACCGACCGCCGTGGCCTCCTCCACCACCTCCAGGGTCCGCGCGTCCAGGACGACGGCCGCGGCGGCGACGAGATCGCGTGCGTCGTCATAGGCCACGTCCAGCCCCGTGACATGCCCTTCGCCGACCGCCGGCCCCTCCTCGTCGCGTACGAGACGTCCGCGCAGCTCCTGCTGGACGGCCCGGGCGGCGGTCTCGTCGGCGGGCCAGCCCGCCGGAATCTCGATGATCGTCATGATGCGGGCCACCCTATGTTCGCCCGCAGACCGGCTCCCAGCCCCGTCACCGACCGGCTCCCGGTCCCCGTGTCGGCCCGTCCGGGTCCGGGGGGTGGGACGGCCCGCGGGGACCCGGGCCGCGCCCGGTAGCCTGCCGGTCATGTTCGTACTGGAATTGACCTACACCGCGCCCGTCGAGCGCGTGGACGCGCTGCTCGACGCGCACATCGAGTGGCTCGACGCGCAGTACGCCGCCGGTGTCATCGTCGCCTCGGGGCGCAAGAACCCGCGCGACGGCGGTGTGATCCTGGCCGCCGGGGTCGACCGCGCGGAGATCGAGAAGATCGTGGCGGCCGACCCGTTCAGCGTCGAGGGCGTCTGCGCGTACCGGATCACGGAGTTCTACGCGACCAGGACGGCCGAGGGACTCGCCGCGTTCCGGGAGCAGCTTCCCTCCTGACGGCCCTTCCCGCCGCGCCCGTCGCCCCTCGCTTCATGCCCTCTCCGGCTAGCGGCGGCCCAGCCGGGCGATCCTGCCCTTCTCTCCGGCCGCCCAGCATGAGCCGTCCGGCGTGCAGTCCACCGTGTCGTACGAGCCGGTGTCCACGGTGCGCCAGGTGCGGCCGCCGTCGGTGGTGAGGTCCGTGCCGGTCGGGCCGACGGCGAGTGCCGCGTTCCTGCTGTGCGGGAGCCAGGCGACGCCGGAGCGGTACGCGGGCGGCGGGGTGGCCGAGGCGTGCCAGCCCCGGCCCCCGTCCCCGGTGACCGCGCCGGCCTGCGGGGACGGCTGGTCCTTGCGGTAGTCGCCGCCGACGGCGATGCCGTGTGCCCGGTCGCGGAAGGCGAGGCCGAAGACACCACGGGCCGGGTCCCCCGCCGGGATCGGCGTGACGGTGGCGGTCCAGGTCAGCCCCCGGTCGCCGGAGTGGAGCACGCGCGCGGTGGCGCCGCCGCCCGTCGCCAGCCATACGTCCCGCGGGCCGGCCGACACCAGGCACTGGCCGCTCGCCGCGAAGCCCGCCTCGCCGGGGAGCGCCTCCGGCATCCCGGCGTTCGGGAGCACCTGCCAGGAACGGCCGCCGTCGCGGGTGGCGAGGATGCGGTACCTGCCGTCGACCGGGTCGCTCATGGCGAGTCCGTGCCGGCGGTCGAAGAAGGTCATGCAGTCGTAGAAGGCCCGCGGATCGGTGTTGCGGAAGGACTCGGTCCAGGTGGTGCCGCCGTCCTCGGTGCGCAGTACGCGCGAGGCCTCGCCCTCCCCGATGGCGAGGACGACGGCCCGGCGGGCGTCGAACGCCTCCACGTCCCGGAACTCCAGCTCGCCCGCGCCCGGCGGCGAGACGTTTCGCCAGCTGCGGCCGCCGTCGGTGGTCCGCAGCACCGTGCCCTTGGAGCCCGCGGCCCACGCGGTCCGGCGGTCGACGGGCGCGAGTCCGCGGAAACGGGCGTCGGTACCGGTCGGCGTCAGCTCCCAGCCGGCCGCGTTCTCGTCGGTCGCTGCCGTGGGGGTCTCCCCGGCTCGCGCGGGCACGGCCAGGGTCAGCGCGAGCGCCGCCCCGATCAGTCCCACCGACATCATTCGTCTCGTGTTCCCCTTGGACGTCATGGCGCCGGAAGCTAGTGCCCCCGGCCCCTCCCCGTCCAGGGTGCGTCCCGCGCCCGGCGTTCCTAGGCTGGGTGCCATGACCGACCGTACGAGCGAGCGGGCGCCCGACGAGACGCCGAAGCTCAAAGAGTACGAGGGCGAGGGCATCACCGTCACGTTCGAGCCGCGCCGGTGTCTGCACGCGGCCGAGTGCGTGCACGGGCTGCCCGAGGTCTTCGATCTCTCCCGGCGTCCGTGGGTGCTGCCCGACGCCGCCGAGGCCGGTCTGGTGGCGGAGGTCGTCCGCCGGTGCCCCTCCGGGGCGCTGCAGTACCACCCGGCGGACGGCTCCGTCGAGCACCCCGACACCCCCACCTCCGTCGAACACCCCGACACCCCCACCTCCGTCGAGCACCCCGACACCCCCACCTCCGTCGAGCGCCCCGACTCCCCTACCTCCGTCCGCCGGACGCCGTCCGGTCAGCTCGTGATGCGCGGGGACCTGCTCGTGAGCGGCGCGCACGGCGACCGGCGCGAGACACGGGTGATGCTCTGTGGCTGCGGAGTCTCCGGAAACCAGCCGTATTGCGACCACTCCGGCCCCTGCGCCGAGCCGGACGACGACCTCCCGGACCAGCGCTGACCTGTTCTGCCCCCTTCTGACCTGCGCCAACCCGTTCGGCGCGCCGTCGTACACGACCCCTGGCGCAGCCGTGACGCAGCTCACGTACATCCGGAGTGCACGTTCCGGCCGCTCCGCTCGTCTTGTCAGGTGTCAGGTGCCCTGGTGTCGGGGAGACGCACAGGATCCGAAGTCCGTGTGAAAGGAGCCGGTCGTGTCCGCCGTCATCGAGCAGGCCGTCAAGGCCCGTCTGGTCGCGTCCGCTCCACGGATGGAGACCGTCCCCGCCACGCTGCGGTACGACCGCGAGGACCCGTACGCCGTCAGCATGGCGTTCCCGCCTCCGGCGACCCTGGAGGGCGTCGAGGTCTCCTGGGCCTTCGCTCGTGAGCTGCTCGTCCAGGGCGTCGAACGCCCGGCCGGCGTCGGGGACGTACGCCTCCGTCCGTACGGCTACGACCGTACGGTGGTCGAGTTCCACGCCCCGGAAGGCGTGGCCATGGTCCATGTCCGGACCTCGGAACTGCGCCGTTTCCTGGAGCGCTCGGAACACCTGGTGCCGGCCGGGCGTGAGCACCAGTACCTGGACTGGGACCAGGATCTGGCGGAGCTGCTGCGGGAACATCCGTAGCGGTCTGCCCGTAATTCGTTTGCCTCCTTCCCTCTCCCCGGCCTACCGTTCATCACGTCCACGTCGTCGTCCGATCGGAGAAGGACGTTGCTCGTCTGAGGTTGCGAGACACCGTGCCGCGCGTGCCCCTTGTGCCGTGTGTGCCGTTCTCGACCTCGGCGTACGAGCCGTTCTTACGACAGACAGCCCGCGCCCCGGTGTCTCCACGCGTCGCATCACGCCACATCTGCGCTCACGCATCCGGAGGCCTCCATGGCGCATCACCCCACGTTCATCACCACCACCTCGCTCTCCTTCTCCTGGCCCGACGGCACCGAGGTCTTCGACGACTTCCGGCTCACGGTCGGCCCCGGCCGTACCGGGCTCGTCGGACTCAACGGCTCCGGCAAGTCCACGCTCCTGAAGCTGATCGCCGGCGAGCTGACCCCGGCTTCCGGCTCGGTCCGGGTCACCGGCGAGCTCGGCTACCTCCCTCAGAACCTGGTCCTGGACACCTCCCGGCGCGTGGACGAGATCCTCGGCATCGCCGCGAAGCGGGCTGCGCTGCACGCCATCGAGGCGGGCGACGCGGCCGAGGAGCACTTCACCGCCCTCGCCGACGACTGGGACGTCGAGGAACGGGCCCGCGCCACCCTCGACCAGCTCGGACTCGGCGCCGTCGGTCTCGACCGGACCGTCGGCGAGGTCTCGGGCGGGGAGTCCGTCCTGCTGCGCCTCGCCGCGCTGCTGCTCGCCCGGCCCGACGTGCTGCTCCTCGACGAGCCGACCAACAATCTGGACCTGCACGCCCGCGCACGGCTGTACGAGGCGGTGGAGAACTGGTCCGGGGTCCTGGTCGTGGTCAGCCACGACCGTGAACTCCTGGAGCGCGTCGACCAGATCGCCGATCTGCGGGACGGCTCCGTCGCCTGGTACGGCGGCGCCTACTCCGACTACGAGGCGGCGCTCGCCGCCGAACAGGACGCGGCGGAGCGGATGGTTCGCGTCGCCGAGGCCGACGTCCAGCGACAGAAGCGGGAACTCGCCGACTCCCAGATGAAGTTGGCCCGCCGGAAGCGGTACGGGCAGAAGAGCTTCGAGAACAAGGTCGTCCCGAAGATCGTGGCGAACAACCGCAGGAGCGAGGCCCAGGTCTCGGCCGGCAAGCACAAGGCCCTGCACACCGAGCGCCTCTCGGAGGCCCGGGAGCGGCTCGACGCCGCCGTGGAGGCGGTGCGGGACGACGACGAGATCCGCGTCGAACTGCCGCGCACCTCGGTACCACCGGGCCGCGAGGTGCTGTTCCTGCGGAACTTGGAGCTGCGGTACGGGGCCCGGGTGGCCGGCGAGTTCGAACTGCGCGGTCCGGAGCGGATCGCGCTGGTCGGCAGGAACGGCGCTGGTAAGACGACGCTGCTGCGGACGATCGCAGGGGAGCTCGAGCCGCTTTCGGGCGAGACGGAGGCACGGGTGCCGCTCCGTTTCCTGCCGCAGCGGCTCGATGTCCTCGACGACGGGTTGAGCGTGGTGGAGAACGTGGCCCGGTTCGCGCCCACGGCGACGGGGAACGCGATCAGGGCGCGGCTGGCACGGTTTCTGTTCCGGGGCTCCCGGGCGGATCAGCCCGTCGGCACCCTGTCGGGCGGAGAGCGGTTCCGGGCGACGCTCGCGGCGCTGCTCCTCGCGGAGCCGGCTCCACAGCTGCTGATGCTGGACGAACCGACGAACAATCTGGACATGGCATCGGTACGGAAGCTGACGGCGGCCCTCGACGCGTACGAAGGGGCGCTGATCGTGGCGAGCCACGACGTGACGTTCCTGGAGTCGCTGGGGATCACCCGCTGGCTGCTGCTCGACGGTGAGCTGCGGCCGACGACGGCGGAGGAGGTGCGCGGGACGGCGTCGAGCCTTCGGTAGGACCGGCTCCAGCCCCGGCTCCACTCCCGGCTCTAGCCGTGGAGTAACGCCCAGGATTTGGTGCCGCCGCCCGGAGTGAGGACGGGGGCGAGTCCCCAGTCCCCTCCGTGCGCGTCGACCGCCGCGGCCAGCAGCCACATGCTGCGGCTGCGGCGGTCGCGGCATTCCTCGGCCGCGCCGGGTGAGCGGTGGGCCGGATGCTGGTCGTACAGCACGATCCGTAGCGCCTCGTACTGCCAGCGGACGCGCAGGACCATCTCCCGGTCGGGGGTGAACCGGTAGGCCGCGGCGACGAGTTCGGAGGCGGCGAGGGCGGCGGTCTCGCAGAGGTCGTCGAGGCCGTGCCGGTCGAGGAGTGACTCGATCGACCGGCGCGCGAGTCCGGCGCAGTAGGCGCCGCCGGGGAGGAGCATGGAGTAGCTGAGGTTCTCCGTGGCGGGGGGTATGGGCCCGGCCGCGACGGCGGACGGGAGGCAACGCAGGGCGCCCTTCATCGGGTTGCTCACATTTCCTGTGCATGGGGGTGCAGGGGGGGTCCCTCCACACGGTCGGTAGCCCCGTGTGAGATTGGCGCTACCGACCGTAGCGCACGACCGGAGCACAGTGCTACTACTTGTGGGCACTTATGCCATTCCGGCCATAACGGCGTCACGCAACGAAGGGGAGATCGAGCGTGCCACCCAGGAGCAGCCCGACCGCACGACAGCAGCGACTCGGGAGCGAACTGCGCAAACTGCGCGAACAGTCGGGGATGTCGGCCCAGCAGGCCGCCGCCCTCCTGGGCGTCGACCGCACCCGTATCCCGAACATCGAGTCGGGCCGCTTCGGCATCAGCCCCGAGCGGGTCCGCACCCTCGCCTTCAACTACGGCTGCCCGGACACCGGACTCGTCGACCTCCTCGCCGCGATGGCCCACGAGCGGGACCGCGGCTGGTGGGAGGAGCACCGCGGACTCCTGCCGCCCGCGCTGATCGACATCGCGGAACTTGAGCACCACGCCCGGGAGTTGCACACCGCCGTCACCACCCACATCCCGGGCATCCTGCAGACCGAGGACCACGCGCGGGCCGTCTTCGACACGGCCGTGCCCCCACTGCCGGGCCCCGATCTGGAGGCCAGGCTCGCCCTGCGGATCCGCCGCCAGGAGATCCTCGACCGGGACCGGCCCGTCCCGTACGAGGCGGTGATCCACGAGGCGGCGCTGCGCATGCAGTTCGGCGGACCGAAGGTCGCCAGGGAGCAGCTGGAACACATCGTGGCGCAATCCGAGCGGGACAACGTCGCCGTGCGCGTCATCCCCTTCACCGCGGGGGGTTTCCCCGGAGCGGGCCAGTCGTTCACCTATGTGGCCGCGGCCGTGGCGCAGCTCGACACCGTGCAGCTCGACTCGTCCCACGGCTCCCTCCTCCTCGATACCGATATGCAACTACGCCGATACCGGGACCTGTTGGACCGACTGCGCGCGCTCGCCCTGCCCACGGAAGACTCACGCGCGTTCGTCCGCACCGCCGCCCAGGAACTGTGAAGGATCCCCCACACCATGAACCTCACGACCGCCGTCGCCGCCCGCACCTCCGCCGTCGCGGCCGGCGTCCCCGCCCCCCGGGCCGCCCGCCCCGCCGTCGAGATCGAATGGGACGAGGCCTTCTGCAGCGAGGGCGCCAACTGCTTCCGGTTCGGCCTCGACGACGCGGGCCGGGCGTACATCGGCTCGACCCTGGCCCCCGGCGCGTACGTCAGCGACTCGGTGGAGGCGCTGCGGGCGCTGATCTGCGCGGTGAAGGCCGGCGCCGCGGACCATCTGCTCTGAGCGGCCGGGCAGCCGCCGGACACGCGCCGGAAAGCCATCCGCTTCGGGCCGTCGGCCGACTGCGCCGAGCCGTCGGACGCCTGCTCTGCGTAGTCGTCGGAACCACCTGCACAGGGCGCCCAGGACGTGACCTGTGTCTCCGGCACCCCATCGGAGCAGCACACATAACGGAACGTAACCGGACATCGCCGGGACGGGCTTGGCCGACGCCTTACGGAGCCTTAACCTACGGTCTCGTAACCTACGAATCCGTAGGTATGCCCGTATGCCCTTCTCCGTCCCCAGGAGTCCCCGTGACACTCACCTCTCCCCACCTCGGCAGCTCGACAGGGTGGACCGACGCGCGGCTCCTCCACGCGCTGGAAGAGGTCGTGGAGAAGGAACTCAACCGGCACCTCAAGGTCACCAAGGACTGGATGCCGCACGAGTACGTGCCGTGGTCCGACGGCCGGAACTTCCCCGGCTTCTTCGAGGACGGCGAGGCCTGGGACCCGTCCCAGTCCAAGGTGACCGACATCGGCAAGATCGCCCTCGTCGTCAACTTGCTCACCGAGGACAACCTGCCGAGCTACCACCACGAGATCGCCAGCCTCTTCGGCCGCGACGGCGCCTGGGGCACCTGGGTGCACCGCTGGACCGCCGAGGAGGGCCGCCACGGCATCGTGATGCGCGACTACCTGCTCGCCTCCCGCGCCGTCGACCCGGACAAGCTGGAGCAGTTCCGGATGTCGCACATGAGCGAGGGCTTCGAGTCCGACAACCGGCACTCGATGCTGCACTCGGTGGCGTACGTCGCCTTCCAGGAGCTCGCGACCCGCATCTCGCACCGGAACACGGGCCACCAGTCCGGCGACCCGGTGTGCGACCGGATGCTGGCCCGGATCGCCACCGACGAGAACCTGCACATGGTCTTCTACCGCAACCTGCTCGGCGCGGCCTTCGAGCTCGCCCCCGACCTGACCATGCAGGCCGTGCGGGACGTCGTGGTCAACTTCCGGATGCCCGGACACGGCATGCCCGGCTTCGAGCGGGCGGCGGCGCAGATGGCGATCGGCGAGATCTACAACATGCGCATCCACCACGACGACGTGCTCCAGCCCGTCCTCCGCTTCCTGAAGGTCCTCCAGATCGAGGGCCTCGGGCCGGAGGGGCTGCAGGCGCAGGAGGAGCTGGGGCTGTACATGAACGGCCTGGACTCCGAGGCCAGCAAGTTCGACGAGAAGCTCGCCGCCCGCAAGGCCCGCATGGCCGCCCGCGCGGCAGGCTGAGCGAACGACGACACGAGACGGGCGCGGCAGGCTGATCAGCCTGCCGCGCCCGTCTCGTGTCGTCCGCCTCGATGCGCCCGCTCGCTGCGTCCGCATCGCCGCGCCCCCCCGGACCCCTCGTACCCCCGCGCCGAGGCGTCCGCGCCCCCGCTCAGCCCTCTCGGCGCTTGAGACGGAACCGCTCCTTCTCGGAGAGCCCGCCCCACACTCCGAACCGCTCGTCGTTGCTCAGCGCGTACTCCAGGCACGCCACGCGCCCCTCGCAGGCGCCGCACAGCTGCTTGGCCTCGCGGGTGGACGAGCCCGGCGCCGGGAAGAAGAACTCCGGCCCGGCCTGAGCACACAGAGCGGTCTCCTGCCAGGACATGTCGGGCTCCGGTGCGGTCAGTACGGTGGTGTAGGTCTGCATGGCGTACACGCTGCCGGAGGGCCGTAAACGAGCCATCAACGTTCGATCAATGCGATGTTCGCGGCCGTTTGCAACGCGGCGCGCCGAAACTCTTTGCCGGCCGGAACCCCGCTGCCCAAGGTCCGCAGCCCTCACCTTGCCTCCCACCATGTGGGATCGCGTATGAACGGCGTGTTTCCGACCTTGCCCAGGCCCTGATTCGGCTCCCGCCATGTGGGAGCGTGGGAGCCCGATCACCCACGGGGAGCGAATCCTATGACGACCGAGGCCGGCACCGTCCGACCCCCGGCGGGCGCCCAGGCGGTCCGCCGCGCACTGGATGTACTGCACTGTTTCCACGACAACGGGCCCGACCTGAGCGCCTCCGACCTCGCGCGACGGCTCGGGCTCTCCACGTCCACCGCGCACCGGCTCGCCCGGACCCTGCTCGGCGCGGGATTCCTGGAACAGGACGTCCGGACCGCCCGCTACCGGCTCGGCCCGGCGATGACGGAGCTGGGGCGGCTCTCGTACCACCAGCGGGGACTTCATCTGGCCGCGCCCGAGCTGTCCGATCTCGCCGAACGGACCGGCGCCACGGCCGACCTGGCCCTGCGCAGCGGCCCGCACGTGGTGATCGTGGCGGGCGGCTCGGTGACCCCGAGGGTCGGGCTGCGCCGGCCGCTGCACTCCACGGCGCTCGGCAAGGTGCTGCTGGCGTGGCCCCGGGCGGGCGAGGCAGGCCCGCGCTCGCTGCCGCCGCTGTACGCGTTCACCGAGCGGACCGCCGTGGAACCCCCCGCGCCGACCGGCGAGTTGGCCCGCGTACGGGAGGCCGGGTACGCCCTCGACGACGGCGAGTCGGCCCACGGGGTGCGCACCGTGGCCGTGCCGGTCCTGGAGCGGACGGGGCACGCGCGCTTCGCGCTCGCGGTGCGGGCGACCCCCGAGCTGATCACCGACGCCCGGCTCGACTGGTACGTCGCACAGGCTCGGGCCTGCGCCCGCGCCCTGGAGGTGCTGCTCCTCGCCCCGGGGGAGCGACGGGACCCTGGCGAACGGACCGGCTAGCCCGTACGCCCCCCGGGGCGGGCGGCGGGCGGCGGGCGGCGGGCGGCGGGCGGCGGGCGGCGGGCGGCAAAGTATCCGCACGGTCGTGCGTTCAGTAGGATGGCGAGATGAGCGACACGGGTACGAAGACGGACGGGCGCGTCGAGCGTGGGAACCAGACCCGGCGGCTCGTGCTCGGGCGGACCATGGACATCGCCTCGGTCGAAGGGCTCGACGGCCTCTCCCTGGGCCGGATCGCCACCGAGCTCCAGCTGAGCAAGAGCGGCGTCTTCGCCCTCTTCGGCTCGAAGGAGGAGCTCCAGCTCTCCACGATCAGGGCCGCCGCCGCCGTCTTCGCCGAGAACGTCATCACCCCTCTGAAGGACGTGCCGCCGGGGGCGCGGCGCGTGCGCGAGCTGTGCCGGAACTGGCTGGCGTACTCCTCGGACCGGGTCTTCGCCGGTGGCTGCTTCTTCTACGCGGTCTCGGCCGAGTTCGACGCCCGTACGGGCCCGGTCCACGACGCCGTCGCCCAGGCCCGACGCGACTGGACCGCTTACGTGGAAAGGTCTTTGACGGAGGCTCAGGCCGTGGGCGACTTCGTCGACGATCTGGATGTGGAGCAGTTGGCCTTCGAGGTGATCGCGCTCATGGAGGCGGCCAACGCGCATTCCGTGCTGCTCGGCGATGTACACACGTACGAGCGTGCCGAGCGGGGGATCACCGCCCGGCTGCGCGCCTCGGCCACGGACAGGGGCAGGGACGGCCTCGACGCCGGATAACCGGACGGGGCGCCGAAAAGGCCGACCGCGCCCCACGCCCCACACCCCTCCCCTCTCAGCTCGCGACGACCCGCTCCCCCTCCGACGGTTCACCCGCCGGAGCCGTCAGGAAGTCCACCGCGCCGCCGACGACGTCCGGATCCAGCAGGATGCGCCGGTGGCCGAGCCCCTGGGTGACGACGAGCCGTGCCCGGTCGCCGTGGGCGCGCGCGAGCCGCCGCGAGTGGACGAGCGGCACCATGTCGTCGCCCTCGTCGTGGAACAGCAGGACGGGCGCGCCGAGTTCACCGGGGTCGCGGTCCGCGCCGAAGCGGTCCCAGATGCCGGGTTCGCCCGGCGCGACCCGCCGCTCCACATGGTCGCGCATGCACCGGATGACCCGGTCGTCCACGCCGAGGCCGGTCTGGAAGCCCTTGATCAGCAGGTCGAAGGAGCCGACACCGCCGATGCCGACGAAACGGGCCGTGCGGACGCCGTCCCGGAGGGCGAAGAGGGAGGCGAGGGCGCCGAAGGAATGGGCGAGGACGGCGTCGAAGTCGCCGTGTCGCGCGTGCAACTCCCGGATGATCTCCCGGTATTCGACGATGTTGCTGGCTCGCCCCGGGGATTCGCCGTGGCCGGGAGCGTCGAAGGCGACGGGGCTGTAACCGCGTTCCAACAGCGCTTCGGCGAAGGCGGTGAGCCGGGAGGCGCGCGAGGACCAGCCGTGGACGAGCAGGAGGGGCCGGCGGCCGTCACCCCAGGCGTACGTGACGACGTCCTTGCCTCGGACCTGGAGGTGCCCGGTGCGGGCGGCGGCGAAGAGCGCCTGCTCCTCCGGTTTCAGCCGTGCTCGGCCGAGCGGTCGGACGAAGAGGCCGAAGGCCCAGCGCCCGGCCGCTGCGGGGGCGACGCGGGCGGTGGCGTTCAGGGCGGTGCGGATGAGCGGGGCCATCGGGTACATGCCGGGATCTCCTCGGTCGTCCTGTGGGGTCTGCATCCTGGTGATGGAAAAATGCTAGCACGATCGTTCGTGTTGTTTTAGAGTGAAAGAAGGGGCGGGTCGGCGCCCACCCGGAGACACCGACCCGCCCTACCTACCTGCCTACCTGCCTACCTGCCTACCTGCCTACCTGCCTACCTGCCTCAATCCGCCGATTCCTCCGGCTCCTTCTTCGCCCGGCTCGGCTGCACACGCTTCGGCTCCCCCGGCATCTTCGGATACTCCGGCGGGTACGGCAGGTCTCCGAGGCCGTGCTCCGCCTCGTCCCGCCGCGCCAGTTCGAGCAGGGACTCCAGGCTGAACCGTTCGTCGTCCATGTCGGCGTGGACGTCGCCCACTTCGGCGTACCGGACCGGCATCGTCCTGATGTCGAAGTCCTGCGGCACGGCGTCGTCGACCTCGTCCCAGCGCAGCGGCGCCGACACGGGCGCGTGCGCTCGCGGGCGTACGGAGTAGGCGGAGGCGATCGTGCGGTCCCGGGCGGTCTGGTTGTAGTCGACGAAGATCCGCTCGCCGCGCTCCTCCTTCCACCACTTGATGGTGACCTCCTCCGGCATGCGCCGCTCCAGCTCCCGCCCACAGGCGATCGCCGCCCGCCTGACCTGTGTGAACGTCCAGTTCGGCAGGATCGGGACGAAGACATGGATGCCTCGCCCGCCGGAGGTCTTCGGCCAGCCGCGCAGTCCGTGCTCGTCGAGGACGGCCCGCAGTTCATGGGCGGCGCGTACGGCGTCCGCGTAGTCCGTGCCGGGCTGCGGGTCGAGATCGATGCGGAGTTCGTCGGGGTGGTCGGTGTCGTCCCGGCGTACCGGCCAGGGATGGAAGGTGACGGCGCCGAGGTTGGCGGCCCAGAGGACGGCCGCCGGTTCGGTGGGGCACATCTCGTCGGCCGAGCGGCCACTGGGGAAGGTGATGTGGGCGGTCGGGATCCAGTCGGGAAGGTACTTGGGGGCCCGCTTCTGGAAGAAGGACTCGCCGGTCACCCCGTCGGGGTAGCGCTCCAGGGTCGTGGGGCGGTCGCGCAGGGCGCGTGTGATGCCGTCGCCGACGGCCAGGTAGTAGCTGACCATGTCGAGCTTGGTGTAACCGGGTTCGGGGAAGTACACCTTGTCCGGATTGGACACGCGTACGGTCCGGTCGCCGACTTCCAGTTCCACCGCTGCCGCCTTGCCTGCCATGCCGGTCAGCCTAGGGCTCGCCGACAAGTCCCGCATACCGGACAATCGCCTCATGGATCTTCCGGTGATGCCGCCCGTGAAACCGATGCTCGCCAAGTCGGTGAAGCGGATCCCACCCGGGATGCAGTACGAGGCGAAGTGGGACGGCTTCCGCGCGATCGTGCACCGCGACGGGCCGGAGCTCGTCATCGGCAGCCGTACCGGCAAGCCGCTCACCCGCTACTTCCCCGAGCTGGTCGAGGCGCTCGCGGCCCGGCTGCCGGAGCGCTGCGTGGTCGACGGGGAGATCGTCATCGAGCACGACGGCCATCTCGACTTCGACCGGCTGAGCGAGCGGATCCATCCGGCGGAATCCCGGGTCCGCATGCTGGCCGAGACCACCCCCGCGCTGTTCGTCGCCTTCGATCTGCTCGCCCTCGGGGACGACTCGCTGCTCAACACTCCGCTGAGCGAGCGCCGGGAGGCCCTGGAGCGGATGCTCGCCGGGGTGGACGCGCCGGTCCATCTGGCGCCGGCGACCCGGGACGTCGAGCTCGCCGCCCGCTGGTTCGAGCAGTACGAGGGCGCGGGTCTCGACGGGGTGATCGCCAAGCCGCTCGACCTGCCGTACCGCCCGGACGCCCGCCTCATGTACAAGATCAAGCACGAACGGACGGCGGACGTCGTGGTGGCCGGCTACCGCTTCCACAAGAGCGGACCGGTGGTCGGCTCGCTGCTCCTCGGCCTGTACGACGACAAGGGCGCCCTCCAGCACGTCGGCGTGTGCGCGGCGTTCACCGCGCAGCGGCGGGCCGAGCTGATCGAGGAGCTCGAACCGCTCCGGATGGACCCGCCGGACGGGCACCCCTGGGCGGCCTGGGCTGAGGAGGCGGCGCACGCGGGCGCGCGACTGCCGGGTGCGCCGAGCCGCTGGTCGGGAAAGAAGGACCTGTCGTGGGTGGCGCTGCGGCCCGAGCGGGTCTGCGAGGTCGGGTACGACCACATGGAGGGCGACCGCTTCCGGCACACGGCCCAGTTCAAGCGGTGGCGTCCGGACCGGACGCCGGAGTCGTGCGGGTACGGACAGCTGGACGAGCCGGTCTCGTACGACCTGTCCGAGATCCTGACCTAGCGTCCGGACGCTGTCCGGAGGACGCCGATCCGTCGAGTGAGATGCTTCACATTCGGCGAGCGCCCCGTCGACGCCAACACCCCCTCGTCGACCATGGATTCGTCGGACGTACGGTCGATACGCAGGGACGGTGAACAATCCTGCGGCGGCCTCCCGGCCCCGTACCTGCGAGAACGTCCCCGGTCGCGCCCCGCGGGCCGTGCCCGCTCCCCCGCCCGGACTCCCGCATGCCCCTCCTGAGCGCCGTCGGGCCGTTGCCCCACCGCGACATCGCCGTGCCTGAACCCGTACGGCGATCCGGTACGTATGGAGAGCAGACCCTTCCGTACGCTTCCCGGACCCACTAGGACTGACCCGTGATCACCTCACCCTCCCGCCTCGTACCCGTCCCGATCCCCGACCGTGTGGCCGCGCTGATCGGCTCCTGCCTGCCGCTGCACGTCCTCCAGGCCGAGATCGACGCGGACTGCGCGGCGCGCGAGGTGTACCGCTTCCGGGGGCCGCTCTGCGCGGAGGACCGGGCGGACCGGGAGCACGCGCTCGCCGCGCTCGCGCGGGCCAACAAGATCCTCGCCAAGCACCACCCGAAGCTGCCGGTCACGCCCTGACGGCTCCGGCCGGGCCGCTCCCCACCGGTCCGCCCGTTCGGCCGTCCCCCGCATGCACCCGGTCGGGGCCGATGTGACGCTGCGAGAGTGACCACGACCAGCGACGCAGCGCCCGCGCCCCCGGCCCCGGCCGCCTCCGAGCCACCCGTGCTCGACCGCCGCCGCCGCAACATCGTCTTCGGCACGATCATGCTGGGTGTCCTCCTCGCCGCGCTCGACCAGACGATCGTCGGCACCGCCCTGCCCACGATCGTCTCGGACCTCGGCGGCGCCGCCCACATGTCGTGGGTGGTCACCGCCTACCTGCTGGCCGAGACCGTCGCGACCGTCCTCGTCGGCAAGTTCGGCGATCTCTTCGGCCGCAAGGTGATCTTCCAGATCTCGGCGATCGTCTTCATCACGGGCTCGTTCCTCTGCGGCCTCGCCACCAACATGACGCTGCTGATCGTCTGGCGCGGCCTCCAGGGCATCGGCGCGGGCGGCCTGATGGTCACCTCGATGGCGCTCATCGCCGATGTGATCCCGCTGCGCGAACGCGGCAAGTACCAGGGCGCGATCGGGGCCGTGTTCGGGGTCTCCACCGTCATCGGCCCGCTGCTCGGGGGCCTGTTCACCGACCATCTCAGCTGGCGCTGGGCCTTCTACGTCAATGTGCCCATCGCGATCCTGGTCGTGATCGCCGCCGCCCGCACGATCCCGTCCGTCCGGTCGGCGAGCAAGCCGATCATCGACTACGCGGGCATCGCGCTGGTCGCCGCCGGAGCCAGCGCCCTGATCCTGGCGACCAGTTGGGGCGGCAACGAGTACGCCTGGACGTCCGGCGTCATCATCGGGCTGTTCGTCGGCGGTGTCATCGCGCTCGGCCTGTTCTGCTGGGTGGAGACCCGTGCGGCCGAACCCATGTTGCCCATGCGGCTGTTCGGCAATCCGGTCTTCACCGTCTGCTCGGTGCTGAGCTTCGTCGTCGGCTTCGCCATGCTCGGCGCGATGACGTTCCTGCCGACGTACCTCCAGTACGTGGACGGGGATTCGGCGACGGTCTCCGGCATCCGCACCCTCCCCATGGTCGTCGGCCTGCTCATCGCGTCCATCTTCAGCGGCAACGTGGTCAGCAAGACCGGCCACTACCGGATCTTCCCGATCGTCGGCTGTCTGGTGATGGGCCTCGGGCTCTATCTGCTCTCGCTGATGGAGCCGGGGACCAGCACCTGGCTCGCGTCGCTGTACATGTTCGTGCTCGGCGTCGGCATCGGCCTGTGCATGCAGGTCCTCACCATCGCCGTGCAGAACACCGTCGAATACGCCGACCTCGGCACCGCCACCTCCGGCGTCACCTTCTTCCGTACGCTCGGCAGCTCCTTCGGCACCGCCGTCTTCGGCACGATCTACGTCAACTCCCTCACGCCCAACCTCAGGGCCGGGGTCGGGGAGGCCTCGGCCGTCGCCGGGAGCCTGGGCCTGGACCCGTCAGATGTCGCGCAGGCGGCGCAGAGCCCGGACGGCGTGCACGGCCTGCTGGAGCAGGTAGCGGAACCCATCGTCAACGCCTACGCCGACACCCTCCACACCGTCTTCCTCTGGACGGTGCCGGTCGCCGCCGTCGGCTTCGTCGTCGCGCTCTTCCTCAAGCAGGTGACGCTCCGCGACTCGGCGCGCGCCGCCGCGCCCGACATGGGCGAGGGCTTCGCCTCACCCACCTCGTCGGGCGACTCCGCACAGCACCTGGAACTGGCCGTGGGCAGGATCATGCGCCGGATCGACCTCACCACCGCACGGCGGATCCTCGACGTCTCCGACACACGGCTCGACACCGCCGGGGCGTGGGCGGTGATGCAGGTCGAGCTCTACACACGGACGGTCGGCCACGCGAGCCTGGGACTGATCTCGGCGGGGCGGCGGGTCCCGCCCGAGGTGCTGCTGCCGGTCTTCGACCGGATGGTCGACGAGGGCTTCCTGACCCGTGACGGCCATCTGCTCTCCCACACCCCGGCGGGCAAGCGCGAGGCGGACGTCATCACGCACGCGTGGGGCGACTGGCTGTCCGACCGCGTCGAGCAGGAGAGCGGTCGGCCCAGCGGACCCGAACTGCGGGTGGCGACGGACGCCATCGCCAAGAAGGTCGTCGCCGAGGACCTCGCGAACGGACTTCCCGACCGGTCGCTCGACAGCGACGGCGGACGCGCACTGAGCCGGACCACCGGCGTCTGACGCGGACCGCGCGGAAGCGGTGTCCGGCCGACCCGTCGCCCACCGCCCGTCGCCCCCCAGTCTGTCGACTGCCGGCCGGCCGGCCGCCGGCTACGCGCTGACGTCGCCGTCCACGTACACCCAGGCACCCTCGTGGCGGGCGAAGCGGCTCCGCTCGTGCATCGCGCCGGGCTCGCCGCCCTGGACGTAGCGCGCGGTGAAGGTGACGGTGCCGTGCTGGTGGAAGGCGGTGCCGTCGGTGGCCGACTCGATCTCCAGGCCGGTCCAGCGCATCCCCGGGTCGAAGTCGACCTCTCCGGGCCGGGTCTCCGGCGCCCAGCTGCGCAGCAGATAGGCCTCGTCGCGGACGACGAAGGCGCTGTAACGGGAGCGCATGAGCAGTTCGGCGGTCGGCGCGCTGCCGCCCGTCCCCGTGTGGAAGTGGCCGCAGCACGCGCCGTACGAGGCGTCGAGCCCGCACGGGCAGGGTGACTCCGGGGTGACGGAGGGAACGGACGGCGCGGCCGGGCGGGCCGGGGACGTACGGGGGCGGGTCTTGCGTCGGGACATGCCGCCATTGTCCCCCACCGCAGGCCCCGCGAGACGCCCGGCATGTGGACGGCCACGTGGACGCCCGAGCGGAATCCCGCTGCTCAGAGGGCGCGTCCGAGTAGCGTACGAGCATGAAACTGACGATTCTCGGAGGCGGCGGATTCCGGGTGCCGCTGGTGTACGGCGCTCTCCTCGGCGATCACGCCGAGGGGCGGGTCACCCAGGTCACCCTGTACGACCTCGACGAGGGGCGGCTCTCGGCCATCGCCAGGGTCCTGGCGGAGCAGGGCGAGGGGGTGCCGGACGCGCCCGGTGTCACGGCGACGACGGATCTCGACGAGGCGCTGCGCGGCGCCGACTTCGTGTTCTCCGCGATCCGGGTCGGCGGTCTGGAGGGCAGGGCCGCGGACGAGCGGATCGCGCTCGCCGAGGGGGTGCTCGGCCAGGAGACGGTGGGCGCCGGCGGCATCGCGTACGGGCTGCGGACCGTGCCGGTCGCGGTGCACATCGCGCGCAGGGTCGCCGAACTCGCCCCGGACGCCTGGGTCATCAACTTCACCAACCCGGCAGGCCTCGTCACGGAGGCGATGTCTCGGATCCTCGGCGACCGGGTCGTCGGCATCTGCGACTCCCCCGTCGGTCTCGGGCGCCGGGTCGCCCGCATCCTGGGCGCCGACCCGGACAGGGCCTGGATCGACTACGTGGGTCTCAACCACCTCGGCTGGCTGCGGGGGTTGCGGATCGACGGCCGGGACGAGCTGCCGCGGCTGCTCGCCGACGAGGAGGCGCTCGGTTCCTTCGAGGAGGGCAGGCTCTTCGGCCCGGAGTGGCTGCGCTCACTGGGCGCGATCCCCAACGAGTACCTGCACTACTACTACTTCAACCGGGAGGCCGTGCAGGCCTACCGGTCGGCCGAGCGGACCCGCGGCGCCTATCTGCGCGATCAACAGGGCGCCTTCTACCAGGAGATGGGGAAGCCCGACACTCCGGCCCTCGCCGCCTGGCACCGTACGCTCGCCGACCGGGAGGCCACCTACATGGCGGCCAACCGGGAGGCAGCCGGGATCGGGGAGCGCGACGAGGAGGACCTGGAGTCGGGCGGTTACGAGAAGGTGGCGCTGGCTCTCATGCGGGCCATCGCGCGGGGTGAGCGGGCCACGCTGATCCTCAACGTCCGCAACGGCGCGACCCTCGCCGCGCTCGACGCGGACGCGGTGATCGAGGTGCCCTGCTTCGTGGACGCGAACGGCGCCCATCCGGTCGCGGTGTCCCCGCTGCCGTACCACGCGGTCGGCCTGGTGACGGCGGTGAAGGCGGTGGAGCGGGAGGTCCTCGCGGCGGCGGAGAGCGGTTCGCGGGCGACCGCCGTCAAGGCCTTCGCCCTCCATCCGCTGGTCGACTCGGTGACGGTGGCCCGCCGCCTGGTGGACGGCTACACGGCGGAGCACGCGGGTCTGGCGTACCTACGGCACTGAGACGGCGGCGGGCGACGGCGCAGCTGTCGCGGAAACATACGGCTGACGAACAACTTTACGAGAGTGGGGGCGCGGCCTAGGCTCGCGCCCCATGACCTCACAGCGCACGGGAGTTCGACGAGAGGTGGCCCGCGTCGTCGCGGTCTGCCTGCTGGCCGCCGGTCTGGTGGGAACCGTACCGGCGGCGGCCGAGACGCCGACGCCCGGTGACGGACCGGCCGTCGTCCCCGTCCAGACCACCGGGCCCGCGGACCGGCGGTTCAACCTGGTGTTCATGGGCGACGGCTACACCGCGGCGGAGATGCCGGCGTTCCGCGCGGACCTCGACCGGCATCTGAGCACCCTGTGGAGCATCGAGCCCTTCGCCTCCTACCGCTCGTACATCAACGTCTGGGCGGTGGAGGCCCCTTCGGTCGAGTCGGGTGTCGACTGCGACCCCGGCCTGGACGCCCCCGCCCGCGAAACGGCGCTCGACATGGGGTTCTGGGGCGGCTGCGATCCGAACAGCGTGCAGCGGCTGCTGACCGTCGACAGCCGGAAGGCCGCGGCTCTCGCCGATCTCGTCCCGGGCACGAGCGCCGCCAACCGGCAGATCGTCGCCCTCGCCCACAGCTCCACCTACGGCGGCGCGGGCGGCAGTTACGCCACCGCGTCCGGCGGCAACGCGCTCTCCTCCCTCATCACCCCGCACGAGATAGGCCATTCGCTCGGCGGCCTCCAGGACGAGTACGACTACTACGCGCGGGGAGTGCCGGGCGGGACGTACTCCGGCCCGGAGCCCTCCTCCACCCACCACACGCTGCTGACCGAGCGTCAAATGCTGGAGCAGCGGGCCAAATGGTGGCGCTGGCTCGGCGAGGAGAGCGAGTCGGGCGGTGTCATCGGCCGCCACGAGGGCGGCCTGTACAGCACGAAGGGCGTCTGGCGGCCGAGCCGTCACTCCCTGATGAAGACCCTCGGCTACGCCTTCGACCAGGTGGAGCGCGAGGTGATGGTCCGGGCGATCTCCGCCAAGGTGAACCTGATCCAGGACCACACGCCCGCCACCTCCCCCATCGGGGCCGACCGGACGGTGTGGGTCGACACCCTCCACCCGGTGGGCGGCGCGCTCGCCGTGACCTGGCGCCTGGACGGGCGGACGCTGCCCACCCGCGGCGCGCGCACCGTCGACCTGCGCACCCTGCGCCTCTCCCCCGGGCCGCACACCCTCACGGCGACCGTCACCGACCCGACGCCCTTCGTCCGCGACCCGGCCGTCCGCGCCTCGGCGGCGCTCACCCGGACCGTCAGCTGGACGGTGGACCCGGCCCTCACCACCGTGCGCGACGGGACCACGGCCGCGTTCACCGGCCACACTCCCCTCGGCTCGCCGGTCGGCGCCCGGTCGGTCGTCCACGCGGACACCACCCATGCGGTGGACCGAACCCCGGCCGTGCGCTGGCGCCTTGACGGCCGGCCCGTCGCGACCGGCCCCAACGACCGGGACCTGGACCTGCGTTCACTCGCCGTGACCACGGGCACGCACACCCTGACGGCCCGCATCGCGGGTACGGACGAGGAGTTGAGCTGGACCGTGGACGCCCGTCCGGCCACGGCCTCGTACGAACTCTCCGAACCGCTGCGGACGGTGGGGCGGCACGGCCGGCCCGTCGGGTACGTGTACGACGGGCCGTTCACGATGCGGCTGACCGCGCGGGACGACCAGGAGGGCGCGGTGGTGAGCCAGTTCCGCGTCGACGGCAACGGCTGGTACACGTACTACGGCTGGCCGACGGACGCGGACGCGCCGTTCCGCTTCTCACCGGGCGGCACGGTGATCGACGACCTCGTGTACGGGAAGCTGGGCCGGAGCCGTGCGGTGCCGTGGGACGACGCGACCCCCGACTACGGCACCCACAGGATCGAGTACCGCACGATCGACGCGGCCGGCAACATCGGCGGGACCGGCGAATTCCTGGTGACGCTGGTGGAGCCGTAGCGGACGTCTGACGTCTTGAGCAGCCCGCAACGAAAGGAGGCCCCGCCGACGTGTCGGCGGGGCCTCCTCCCGAGCGGATCCTGTCCGGGCCTGCGGGTCAGGGCTTGCGGATCAGGGCCTGCGGGTCAGGGCTTGCGGGCCACCGCGGCCCACCCCGGGATGGGCTCGTCGCCCGGCACCGGGACCGGCTCGCCCAGCTCCGGGTGCCACTCGGCGGTCAGCGAGACTCCGGGCTCGACGAACTCGAGGCCGTCGAAGAACGCGGCCAGCTCGTCCCGCGACCGCGGCCGCAGCGTCAGCCCGCGCGCCTTGTACATCGCGACCGCCTCCGCCGCGCCCTCGGGGTTGAAGTCCCCGGTGACATGGGAGAGGACCAGATAGCTGCCCGGCGCGAGCTGGTCCACGAGCTTGCGGACCAGGTCGTACGCGTTGTCCTCGTCGCCCACGAAGTGCAGCAGGGCGAGCATCGACAGCGCGATGGGCTGATCGAAATCAAGGACCTTTCCGGCCCTTTCGAGGATGATCTCGGGATCGCGAGCGTCCGCCTGGATGTACTCGGTGGCCCCTTCCGGGGTCGAGCGCAGCAGCGCGGCGGCGTGCGCGAGCACGATCGGGTCGTTGTCGCAGTAGACGATGCGGGACTCCGGCGCGGCCTCCTGCGCGATCTGGTGCAGGTTGGGCTCGGTCGGGATGCCCGTACCGATGTCCAGGTACTGGCGGACACCGTGGGCGCTGAGCCAGCGGATGGCTCGGTGCATGAAGGCCCGGTTGACGCGGGCCATGTCCCGGCCGCGGGCGTCGACGGTGAGCAGCTGGCGTGCCATCGCCTCGTCGACCGGGTAGTTGTCCTTGCCGCCCAGGAACCAGTCGTACATGCGCGCCGGATGCGGCGTGCTGGTGTCGATCCGTATCTCGCTCCGCGGGGATGCGGGGTCCTGGGTCATCGGCGCTCCTGGTCGGGATGAACGAGTGGCACTACAACAAGAGTTACGCGACGGTAGGGGTGGGACGGAAGGGGTCAGGTGAGCAGAAAGTCAGCCTGACCGGATTTGGCCCCCTGGATGAAGGCTGCGATCTCTCCGTGGGTGTAGATGAGCGCTGGTCCTTCAGGGTCTGCGGACTGTCGCACGGCGACTCTGCCGTCGGCCAGCTTCATGGCCTCCACGCAGTTGCCCCCGTTCCCGCCGCTCCACGGCTTGTGCCAGCCCTCGGCACCGAGCTCAGCGGCGGGCATGCCGTTGTATATGCGATCCATTCACAGCTCCTTGCGGAGATTCCGGAGAATCTCCTTCGTGCGTTGTGCAGTCGCGGCCTGAGCCGCCATGCGGTCCATGACCTCCAGGTGGGATGCCACCTCGGGGCGCGCGTCGAGATAGACGGCGCCGGTCAGGTACTCGCTGTAGACCATGTCCGGCAGTTCGGGCATGGCGAAGCGGAAGAGGACGAACGGTCCGTAGGTGCCGGGGTGGTGACCGGACGCGAACTCCGCGATCTGCAGGGTGACGTTCGGCAGCTCCGACGCTTCGAGCAGCCGGTCGAGCTGGTCGCGCATCACTTCGGGCCCGGCGCCGACCGGTCGGCGGAACACCGTCTCGTCCATGATCACCCAGAACTTCGGGGCGTTCTCCCTGGTCAACAGGGACTGACGCTCCATCCGCAGGGCTACATGCCGCTCGGCGTCCTCGTCCTTGCCGGCATCGCTGCCGCCACCGACCGCCCCGCTGCGCAGAATGGCGCGGGCGTAGTCCTCGGTCTGGAGCAGACCGGGGACGAACTGGGGCTCGTACGCCCGGATGAGGCCGGCCGCCCCCTCCAGGCTCACGTACATGGAGAACCAGCCGGGCAGCACGTCGTGGAACCGCTGCCACCAGCCGGGGAGATTGGCCTCCTCCGCGAGGGCGATGAACCCCTCGGCCTCGGAGTCCGTGATCCCGTACTCCCTCAACAGGAGCTGCACGTACGGAATCTTCAGCGCGACTTCGGCGGTCTCCATCCGCCGGACGGTGGCCGGGGCCACCCGGAGGATCTTCGCGGCCTCTTCCCTCTTCAGGCCGGCTCGCTCCCGCAGATCCTGCAGGCGCCTGCCGAGAACGACCTGTCCCACCGTGGGGGCGGACCGCGGCTCGCTCACTCTCAGACCTCCCCGACGCACTGTTTCGACGAGTGTGCCACGAAGCCGGGCCAGAGAGAACACAGCACTCTGGAATTTTCAGAGTGCCACTTGCCAAGTGTCCGACTCAGGAGGACAGTGTTCCGGTGTGAACCAGTACACGCTGCCGCCGTGCGCCCTCGCGCCACGGCGACAGCTTCGTACGGCACTCCTGCCCACTGTTGTGAGGAACCGGTCGTGGCTTCTGGTAACGCGCAGCCTTCAGGTCTCATGAGTCCCCGAGTCATGGCCCCGCGCCCGCAGCCCCAGACCGATACCGATGGCGTCCGCCGCTTCGCCTTCGAGCTCCCCGCCCTCACCTCGTCGGTCGCCCGCGCCCGCCGGCTCGCGGAGGAACGGCTCATCCTCTGGGGCTGCGGCCCCGACATCCGCGACACGGTGGCCCTGGTCGTCTCCGAGCTCGTCACCAACGCCGTGGTGCACACCGCCAGCGACCGGTTCATATGCGAACTCCGTGAGGGCGAGGACACCCTCCGCATAGCCGTGCGCGACGAGGGCGGCCCGGCAGGACCGCGGATACGCGACTGCGGCGAGGACGAACGCGGCCGCGGCCTCCTCATCGTCGACGCGCTGTGCACCGCCTGGGGCGCCGAACGCACCGGACACGGCACCGCCCAGGTCGTCTGGGCCGAACTGGCCCACGGCATGGGGGAAACATGCTGAGGTCCATGGCCACCCGCATGATCCCGCTGCTCCCCGGGACCCGCAGGTCCCTCACCGGCGAACGCGTACCGGACCCCCGCCGCTCCTCCGAGCACCGCCCCGGCACCCGAGGCGCCGTCGGCCCCGCCCACCCGCGCGACCTGGGCGCCACCGGCCCGGCCCGCCCTCTCGATCTGAGCGCCACCGGCTCCGCCCGCCCTCTCGATCTGAGCGCCACCCGCCTCGAGGTCCCCGTCGGACTGCACACCGGCCTCGGCTGCGACGCCGTCGGCGTCCCCGCCCGCTTCGGCTTCAAGATCCTCTCCCGCCTCCCCGCCAAAGGCTGCGTCTACGCCGACTCCGACTGGTGGTGGTGGCTGGTCCCGGCCGGCTCCGACCAGGACGTCACCTGGCCCCTGCCCGCCTGCTACGCGCGTGGCGCCGAGATCCCGGACCGGCGGCCACGCCTCATCCACCACCCCGACGGCACCTCCCCCTACACGCCGCCCATCCCCCTCTACCTGCTGGTCTGCCAGCTGACCGGCATCGCGCCGTCCTGGGCAGGACCGCCGGTGAGCAGCGCGCGCTGACCCGCAGGAGCCGGAACCGCACGGTCCCGGCCTCGGAACACGCCCGCTCTGACCCGCCGGGCCCCGGAGCGCATAGGCTCGACCCCATGTTCACCCCGCAGGGTCCCAGCCTCCGCGAGCTGACCGCCCAGGCCCTCTCCTCCGTCGAGCACGGCTACGACCTGCTCGCGAACAAGTTCGACGCCACCCCGTTCCGGACCTCCGACCGCCTCCTCACCTCGGTCACCCGCACCCTGGAAGAACTCGGCCCCTTCGACTCGGGGCTCGACGTGTGCTGCGGCACGGGCGCCGGACTGGGCGTCCTCCGTGCGGTGTGCGCGGGCCCGATCACCGGCGTCGACTTCAGTACGGGCATGCTGACCCGGGCCCGCGAGGCCCACCCGACGGCCGGTCTGGTCCGCGCCGACGCCCTGGCCCTGCCCTTCGCACCGGTCTTCGACCTCGCGGTCAGCTTCGGCGCCTTCGGCCACTTCCTGCCGAACGAGCAGCGCACCCTGTTCGCCCAGGTCCACGCCTCCCTCCGCCCCGGCGGCACGTTCGCCTTCCCCATCGCCGCCCCGCCCCCGGTCGGCTCGCGCCTCTACTGGATCCTGTGGGGCTTCGACGCCACGATGCGCGTGCGCAACGCGCTCTGGCGCCCACCGTTCGTCATGTACTACCGCACCTTCCGCCTTGCGGACGTCCGGTCGCACCTGGAGGACGCCGGCTTCACCGTCTCGCTCACCCCGGTCGAGACCCTCGGCCGCCGGGAGGACGACAGCCCCCACTGCCGTCTCGTGGTGGCCCGGAAGATCTAGGAACTGCCCCTCGTGCCCTTCGTGCCCTTCGTGCCCGTCGCGCACGCCGACGAGGCCGGACCGGCCTCGGAAGAGGCGAGGGGAGCGATACGGAGACGGTCGAGGGGCACCTTGAGCGCCTCCCCCTCCTCAGCGCCCCACAGCACGACCGTCCCACCCGCGTCACCGATCCTGACGTACGCCCGGGAGGGATCGAGCACCCCTCCGTCGACCGGCACGTCCTCGACCTTGCCGATCGGGCGCACGCACACCCACTCCGGTTCGACCCCGTAGTACGCGGCGGGCGTACGCCCCTGGGACGCGGCGGCCACCGCCTGGGAACCGGCGACTCCCGCCGCCAGCAGACCGAGCCCGAGCAGCCCGGTGACCAGCAGCGCGACACTCACGACGAGCAGCACCGCGTTGCCGAACCAGCGGTCCCTCACGTACCAGTGGAAGTGCTTCATGTAGCCGAGAAGGCTCGGTGCGAGGAACCACAGACTCATGCACACGGTCAGCTTGAGCAGCGCGAGGAGCTGGAACGCCTTGGGTATCTCGACGTCCTCCAGGTCGACACCGAACGCGTCCAGGTACATCACGTGCAGGCCCAGGCCAAGACCCGGCAGGAACCCGAAGGCCAGCGGCAACAGGGCGGGAATCAGCCACGGCGCGGCCCGCTGCCAGCTCCACTGACGCACCAGCAGCCTGATCCCGTTGAGCACGACTCCCGCGACGAGAACGCCGAACAGGGCAACCGAGCCGTACCCCGCGTCCGGCGCCGTCAGGGCCGCGAACGCCCCCAGCCCGAGCGCCACGAGGGCGAGCACCACGCCCAGCCAGAACGCCGCCGGGCCGGACCTCTCGGGTGCGACGCGGCGCGCCACGTACGCGATCCCCCACGCCACGCCGGCCGCGACCACGGCCGCCCACCACCACGAACCGACCCCCTGGGCGCGACCGTCCGTGATGCGCGCCCCGGACCACGCCCCGATCAGCAGCAGGACCGCCAGGCGGACGAACATCGCCGACGACTCCCTGCGGCCGCCCCCCGGCGCCCCCGGCCGGGTGCTCGCCCCCATGGGCCGGCGGACCGCCACCCGCCCGCTCCGCCTCGGTGCACCGGGCAGCGGTCGCGTCGCGAGGTGCCGAGCGGCCCCCGCCGACCTGGCGGTGATCAGCCGTCCGGTGTCCCGCGTCCCCACGTTCTCCGCGAGCCACAGCCGCGCCCGCTCCGCCCACCGCTCGCGCAGCGGCAGGTCGGGGACCGTCCGCGCGTGGACCTCGGGCCGCTCGTACGCGAACCAGTGCGGCCGGTCCACGGGGTCCCGTACGACACGGTCGACGACCTCCACCTGGAGATCGAGCAGCAGCTCGTCGGCGACGACCTCGATGCGCTCCCTGGCTCCGCGGACCGCGTTGAACGGGCTGCCGGGGAAGCGGGCCTCGATCACGTACCAGACCGGCCGCTCCGGACCGTCCGACTCCGCCGGGCCCCGCCTCTCCAGAAGCGGCCATCCACGGTCGGCGAGCGCCGCCTCGAACAGTTCGCGCTCCGCCCTGGTCCCCCGCAGTTCGACCAGGGCGACCGCCCTCTGGTCGAATCGCACCCCCGCGTTCACCGCACCCCCTCGCAACGCGTACTCCCCCCCCGGCGGCGAGCCTCCCGGTGGTCAGGCCTTCTTGACCACGCTGGACTTGAGCTGCATGGCGCCGAAGCCGTCGATCCTGCAGTCGATGTCGTGTCCGTCGACGCCGTCGACCAGGCGGATGTTGCGCACCTTGGTGCCCGCCTTGATCCCGGAGGGGTTTCCCTTGACCTTGAGGGCCTTGACGACGGTCACCGTGTCGCCGTCGTTCAGCACGTTGCCGACGGCGTCCTTGATCACGCGCTCCCCGCCCGCCTCCGTACCGTCGGCACCGCTCGCGCCGTCGGCGGCCGGCACCCACTCGTGGCCGCACTCGGGGCACACCACCAGGTTGTTCATCTCGTAGGTGTACTCGCTGGAGCACTGGGGACAGGGGGGAATGTTCTCGATCACTCCCTCAGGATAGGCGGCCCTTCCCCTTGCCGCCCCGGGCATGGGGCGGCACCGCGCCCCACGCAAGAAATGCCGGTCGATACGAGATCGACCGGCATTTCCGCTGGTGTCCGAGGGGGGACTTGAACCCCCACGCCCGATAAAGGGCACTAGCACCTCAAGCTAGCGCGTCTGCCATTCCGCCACCCGGACAAGGTGTCTGCCGCTGCGGGGTTTCCCTCGCGGCGACAGATGTAACTCTACCAGGGGTTCCAGGTGGCTTTCACCAGCGTTTTCCGTGGTCAGTGGGGTGAAGCCGCCTTGTAGTCCTTGATCAAGTCCGGATTCTCCCGACGGTACGCACGGAGTGCCGCGGCCCGCTCACACAGAGTGCGGCGGGGCGGCGCCCGGCGGCCTCGAACCCCGTGGTCGGCGGGGGCCGAGGCCGCCGGGTGAGTCAGTGGCCCCGCTCGCGCAGCGAGTGGAGGTGGGCGCTGGACTTGCGGGCGAAGGTCAGCGAGTCGACGGGGTTGTCGTGCTCGGCCTGCCAGTGGTGGGCGTTCCGGCCGTGGCGGGTGCGGTTGACCGCCGAGATGAAGCGCCGGTAGTCGATGTCGCCGTCACCGACGTCCGTCATCCGGTAGCCGTAGGGGACGGCGGAGTCGTCCCGGTCCCCGTCCTTCACATGGAAGAGCGGATAGCGGTGGGGCTGGTCGAGGACGTAGTCGAGAGGGTCGAACGGGGCGGGGGTGCCGTCCGGGCGGACCGAGTAGCGGTACTGGCCGACGTACGCCCAGAAGATGTCCATCTCCAGGTGCACCAGGTCGGGGTCGGTCTCGGCGAGGAGGACGTCGTAGAGGCGTACGTCGGGGCGGTCGCTCGCGAAGGAGAACTCCTCCGAGTGGTTGTGCTGGTAGAACTTCATGCCGCGCTTCCTCGCCGCGGCGCCGAACCGGTTGAACTCCTCGGCGCACCGCTTCCACCCGTCGACGGTGGAGCCGTAGCGCCACGGCCCGGAGGCGGTACCGATGTGGGGCAGACCGAGGGCCGCCGCGTCGTCGAGGACGCGGTCGAGGTTCTGGGCGAAGGTGTACGCGCCGGGGTCGCTCGCGTAGTAGCCGACGTGGCTGCCGATCGGGCGCAGTCCGTGGTCGCGGGTGAGGCGCTTGAGCTGGGCGAGGCTGATGGGGCCGGCGGCGCCCTGGCCGTAGCCGGCGTACTCGACCTCGTCGTAGCCGTACTTCTGCAGCTCGGCGAAGACGGCGGCGAAGCCGAGCGTCGCGACCTTGTCGCGCAGCGAGTAGAGCTGGATGCCGAGGCGGCCGGGCGGCAGGACGGGGCGGCCGTGCCCGTGGCCCGGACCGTGGCCGGGCGACGCGGTGGTGTCGGCCGCCGCGGCGGCGGGGGCCGCCGCCCCGAGGAGCGCGGCGGCGGTCGCGCCGGCGGCGACTCCCAGCATGTTCCGTCGGCTGAGCCTGTGGACGAGCTCGGGGTCGTTGGCGGCTTCGGTACGGCGAGTGAAACTCATCTGTGGATAACTCCTTGGCTGTCGGAGAGGCCTGCTTCACTGGATTCAGCCGGCGGAACCGGGATGGGGTCGACTGCGCGGGTTCAGGTCGGGGTCTCGGTGATCCCGGCCAGGCTGAGCAGCAGGTTCTTCACATCGGTGGCCGCGACGCGGCCGTTCAGGGCGTGGGGGGTGGAGCACAGGATGAGCGGCCCGTTGGCACTGTCGTCGCTCGCGGGGAGGCGGCCGTGGCTGCCGCGCAGAGGTGAGGGGTCGAGAGGGACGACCGCGAGCCGGTACCGCATACCGAGCTTCTTGCGGGCGATCTCCCTGGCGGCCTTGACCCGCGCATAGGGGTCGAGCGGGTCCATGAGGAGTTCCGCGGGGTCGTAGCCGGGCTTGCGGTGGATCTCGACGAGCTGCGCGAAGTCGGGGGCGCGGGTGTCGTCGAGCCAGTAGTAGTACGTGAACCAGGCGTCGGGTTCGGCAAGGGCCACCAGTTCCCCCGAGCGCGGATGGTCGAGTCCGTGCTCCTTCTTGCCGTCGTCGTCGAGGAGTCGTTCCAGACCGGGGAGGTCGGCGAGGGCTTCCCGGACGGCCGGCAGGTCGGTGGGGCGCTTGACGTAGACGTGGGCGATCTGGTGATCGGCCACGGCGAACGCCCGGGAGGTCATGGGGTCCAGGTACTCCATGCCGTCCTGGGTGTGCACCTCCAGGAGTCCGGCGCGCCGCAGGGCGCGGTTGATGTCGACGGGGCGCTCGACCCGGGTGATGCCGTACTCGGAGAGGACCACGACCGTACGGCCCTCGGCCCGCGCCTCCGCGAGGAGGGGTGCGAGGACGGTGTCGAGCGCGGCCGCGGCGCGGAAGGACCGCGGGTCGTCGGGGCCGTAGCGCTGGAGGTCGTAGTCCAGGTGCGGGACGTAACAGAGGGCGAGGTCGGGGCGGCGGGTGCGCAGGATGTGACGGGTGGCGTCGACGATCCAGCGGCTGGAGACGAGGTCGGCGCCGGGGCCCCAGAAGTGGAAGAGGGGGAAGGTGCCGAATTCCTCGGTGAGTTCGTCGTGCAGGGCCGGGGGCCGGGTGTAGCAGTCCGGTTCCTTGCGTCCGTCGGCGTAGTAGACGGGGCGGGGGGTGACGGTGATGTCGGTGTCGGCGCCCATCGCGTACCACCAGCAGATGTTGGCGACGGTGTAGCCGGGGTGGGTGCGGCGGGCGGCGTCCCAGAGGCGGTCGCCGGAGACGAGGCCGTTGTGCTGGCGCCACAGCAGGACGTCACCGAGGTCCCGGAAGTACCAGCCGTTGCCGACGATGCCGTGCTCGGCGGGGAGGGTGCCGGTGAGGAAGGTGGTCTGCGCGGTGCAGGTGACGGCGGGCAGGACGGTGGAGAGCGGGGCCTGGGAGCCGCTGCGGGCGAGGGCGGCCAGGTGGGGCATGTGCGGCAGGAGCCGCGGGGTGAGACCGACGACGTCGAGAACCAGGAGGGGCGTGGGTGCGGGTGTGGCGGCGGATGCGCGGGTGGCTGCGGGCGCGGGTGCGGGTGCGGGTGCGGGTGCGGGGTCGCTCATGGCAGTTCCTTGAGGCCGAGGTCGGTCAGCAGGTCGCGGGCCAGGGTCAGTTCGGCGGCGATGCCGTCGGCGAGCCGGGCCCGGGTGCGGGGACGGCTTTCGGGAGGAAGGGCCTGCCAGGTGTACGTCTCGACCTCCAGGTGGTGGGTGCGCGGGTGCGGGCCGCCGACGAGGAGAGCGAGGGTGTCCTGGAGGACGGGGAGCGTGGAGCTGAGCGGAGGGGCGGGGGGAGCGTGCAGGGGGACGTGGAAGTGGGCGCGCCAGGGGGTCGCGTCGGGGAGACCGTGCGCGGTCGTGGCGTGGCGGTCGGAGCTGGCGAGCGCCTCGGGGAGGTCGTCGGTGCCGCGGAGGCCTGCGGCGGTTCTGGTGCGGGTCTGGTGGAGGAAGCGCGGCTCGGCGAACGCGGCGAGCGCCGCCCTGACCTCGGGGAGGTGCGGGTGCTCCGCGTGGAGCGCGGCGGAGAGCTGCGCCTTGGGCACGGGGATTCCTGCGGCGGCGAGCGAGTCCAGGGCCGCGCGCGGGTCCTCGAAGGAGGTCGCGAGATGACAGGTGTCGAGACAGACACCGATGCGGGGGTTCGGCGCGGGGTTCGAGCTCGGTGCGGGGCTCGTGCTCGGCGCGGGGCTCGGGTCCGGCGCGGGGCTCGGGTCCGGGCTCGGTGCGGGGCCCGGGTTCAAGCTCGGGTCCCGGTCCCGGTCCCGGACCCGGTTTGGGTTCCGGTTCGAGTTCGGGTTCGGTGCGGCGGTGAGGGCGGCGACGGCGTCGGCGACCGTCTCGACGATGCAGCCGGGCTCCGGTTCGATCCCGATCCGGATGCTCCGGCCGGTGAGCTCCTCCAGGGCGTCGAGCCGTCCGGCGAGCGTCGTCAGGGCGGTGCGGGCGGTGGCGGCGGCCTCGGCGTCGAAGGGGGTGCGCCAGGCGAGGGGCAGGGTGGAGATGGATCCTTCGGTGACGTCCTCGGGGAGCAGCGCGGCGAGGAGCCGGGCGAGGTCGGTGGTGTGGGCGAGACGATCGGGGTGGGTCCAGTCGGGCCGGTAGACGCGGTACTTGACCTCGTCGGCGCCGAATCCCTCGTACGGGAAGCCGTTCAGGGTGACCACTTCGAGGCCGCGGCGGTCGAGTTCGGCGCGCAGGGCGCGGAGCGAGGCCGGGTCGGTGGTCAGGGAACGGGCGGCGTCCCGGGCGAGCCAGAGGCCGATGCCGAGGCGGTCACGGCCGAGTCGGCGGCGGACCGGCTCGCAGTGGTCGCGGAGCTGGGCGAGGACGCCGTCGAGGGTCTCGGCCGGGTGCACGTTGGTGCAGTAGGCGAGGTGGACGGTGGAGCCGTCGGGGTGCCGGAAGCGCATGGGGACGCCTCATTCCCCGCCGCGGAGCACGGAGTTGCCCTCGTGCAGGTCCGGCGGGGCGGGGACGTCGAGGTGGAGTCGTCCGCTGAGCCCGTAGAAGGCGACGGGGTTGCGCCAGAGAACCTGGTCGACGTCGTCGTCCGTGAAGCCGGCGCCGAGCATGGCCCGGGCGACGGCGCGGGTCTTGAGGGGGTCGCTGCGGCCCCAGTCGGCGGCCGAGTTCACCAGGACCCGGTCGGTTCCGCACTCCTTGAGGATCGCGACCGTCCGGTCCTCGTCCATCTTGGTGTCGGGATAGACGGAGAAGCCGAGCCAGGCGCCGCTGTCGGCGGCCTCCTTGACGGTGGTCTCGTTGAGGTGGTCGAGGAGGACGCGGTCCGGGGCGAGCGCGGACTCGCGCACGACGTCGACGGTGCGGCGCAGACCGGTGAGCTTGTCGCGGTGCGGGGTGTGGACGAGGGCCGGCAGGCCGTGGTCGGCGGCGAGCTGGAGCTGGGTGGCGAGCGCGGCGTCCTCGGCGGGTGTCAGGGAGTCGTAGCCGATCTCGCCGACGGCGACGACACCGTCCTTGGCGAGATACCGGGGCAGGTCGTCGAGGACGGGGACGCAGCGGGGGTCGTTGGCCTCCTTCGGGTTGAGGGCGAGGGCGCAGTGGTGGGCGATGCCGTACTGGGCGGCGCGGAAGGGCTCCCAGCCGAGGAGGGAGTCGAAGTAGTCGAGGAAGGAGGCGGGCGAGGTGCGCGGCTGGCCCAGCCAGAAGGACGGTTCGACGAGGGCGCGGACACCGGCGTCGTACATCGCCCGGTAGTCGTCCGTGGTGCGCGAGGTCATATGGATGTGCGGGTCGAAGATGCGCATCAGGACTCCTCGGTGGGGGCGGTGAGGGCGAGGACGCGAGTCAGATCGGCGGGGACGTCGCGGCCGGCGGCGGTGCGTTCGGCGGCGTGGTCGGCAAGCATCCGGGCGAGTTCGCGGTCACCGGCGGCACGCGCGGCGAGTCCGGCGACGGCGGTGACGGGGACGTCGGTGAAGAGACATTTGAGGAGGGCGTGCCGCCAGGCGTGGGGGGTGAGGTGGGTGGCGGCATAGGGGCCGACGGCGGCGGCGATCAGGGTGGTGTCGTGGGTGCGGAGGGCGTCCTCGACGAGGGGCACGGCCTCGGGGCCGGTGACGAGGGCGGGGAGGGCCAGGAGGACGGCGCGGCGCTCGGCTGCGGCGCCCTGCCGGTAGAGGCGGGTGAGGGTGTCGGGGTCGGCATTGGCGGCCCGGAGAAGGAGGATGCGGGCCTCGTCCGCGTGCTCGCGCCCGCAGTGCCGGCCGGCGGCGACGAACCGCTCCTCCCATGCGGGGGTACGGGCCTCGGCCTCGGCGAGCGCGGAGTCCAGCCAGGCGCGGGCGGCGGGGGTCACGGTGCCGGTGACGGTCAGCATGTCGGGGTCTCCCGGCGCAGGAAGGAGAGGGAGGTGCGGGCGAGTTCGGGGCCGGCGTGGGAGTGGCGGGGCAGCTCGACGACGGTCAGCCCGGGGTAGCCGGCGGCGGTCAGTTCGGCGAGGGCGGCGAGGACCGGAGGGAAGTCGATCTCACCGTCACCGAAGGGCAGGTGCTCGTGCACACCGCGGCGCATGTCCTCGATCTGGATGTGGTGCACCCAGGGGGCGGCGGCACGGAGGCAGTCGGCGGGAGGGAGGGGTTCGAGGCACTGGCAGTGGCCGATGTCGAGGGTGAGTCCGAGGACGGCGGGCGCGGGGGTGCCGAGGAGCCCGCGCAGGTGGTGGAAGTCGTCGAGGGTGGCGAGGAGGTGGCCGGGTTCGGGTTCGAAGGCCAGGGGGACGCGGGCGGCCTCCGCGGCCTCCAGGACAGGGGTGAGCGAGGAGGTGAGCCGCTTCCAGGCCTCGTCCGGTGGGGTGCCGGTCGGGAGGATGCCGCTGAAGCAGTGCACGGCGTGGGCGCCGAGGTCGGACGCGACCCGAACGGCCCGCAGCAGGAGCCGTGCCCGGGCGGCGCGGTCCTCGGGGTCCGGGTCGAGCAGGGAGGGCCCGTGCTTGCGGCGCGGATCGAGGACGTAACGGGCACCGGTCTCGACGGTCACACCGAGCCCCAACTCGCCGAGGCGCCGGGCGACCCGGGCGGTGCGGACGGCCAGGTCGGGGGCGAGGGGGTCGAGGTGCATGTGGTCGAGGGTCAGCCCGACGCCGTCGTAGCCGAGATCGGCGAGGAGCCCGAGGGCATCGTCGAGCCGTAGATCGGTGAGGCCGTTGGTGCCGTAGCCGAGCAGCGGGCGGGCTGCGGAGTGGGTGCTCATGTGGGGCTCACCTTCCGGGCGAGGGCGCGCGCGGCCGGGACCAGACCCAGCAGCGCGAGCGCGGTGCCCGGCGCCCCGGCGCGGGCGGCGAGGGCGGCCTGCAGCGGGATGGTGGCCCGGATTCCCCCGCCGACGGCCCGCTCGGTCAGCGCCGCGGACGGGTTGAGCGCGGCGTGGAGGAGGAGGGTGGCCGGGGTACGGGCATAGGCCAGGGCGAGGAGGGAGCCGAGACCACGGGAGGCGAAGGGCCGGCGCGAGGGGAGGGGAGCGCTGGAGGGGAGGGGCCGGCGGGAGGGAAGCCGCCAGGAGGACGGGAGGGGCCGGCGGGAGGAGAGGGTGGGGTGGGGGCGGGGGGCGGGGGCCCCGGAGGGGGAGGAAACGGGGGTGGTGTCGGGCCGCGGGCCGGGTGCCCCGCCCGATGCCGCCCCGGCCACCGCCAGGGTGACGGCGAGTGCGGCGAGCGGGGTGCGGGTGGAGCCGCCCTGGGTCTCGTGGCGGGAGACCGCGGTGACCGCGTAGGTGTGTGCCCCGAGCAGGGCGGCGGAGGGGAGGGCGTGGACGGCGCGGCGGTGGGGTCCACCGCCCCGCCCGCACGTCGAGGCCGTCGAGCCCGTCGAGGCCGTCGAGCCCGTCGATGCTGTCGCGCCCAGGAGGAGGTCGAGGGCGCGGGCCGTGGCCATGGCGCCGGGGCCCGCCTGGGTGTGTTTGAGGCCGAGGTCGTAGGCCCAGACCGTGGTGGCGAGGGCGGTGGCGACCGCGAGGGACGGGCGGCCCGCGCGGGAGGCCAGCGCCAGACCCGCCGCCGTCAGTGCCGCCGAGGCCGCGAGGGCGGCGCCGGGGGTGATGCGGCCGGAGGGGAGCGGGCGGTGGGGGCGTTCGGCTGCGTCCACGGCCCGGTCGGCCCAGTCGTTGAGGGCCATCCCCGCCTCGTACAGGCAGAGCGAGGCGCCGATGGCGCAGAACGTGCCCCGGCCGGGCCGGACCCCGGCCGCCGCCGCGCCCGCGAGGGCGTCGCCGGGCACCGAGAACAGCGCAGATACGCGGAGGAGTTCCGCCCAGGCCCGTGCCCGGCCGGTACGCGACCGGGTCATCGGGCCGTCCCCGCGTCCCTCGTACCCGCGTGCCGCGTCCCCGCGTCCCCCGTGTCCCCCGTATCCGTGGCCTCCGCACCCGTGTCGCCCGTACCCGAGTCCCCTGTATCCGGACGGTCCGCCAGGGTGCGGCCGAAGGCCAGCAGGCGGTCGTACTGGTCCGCCAGTGAGGCCGGTGGGGTGCCTTCCGGGTCCTTGAAGTAGAAGGCGAGGTCTTCCAGGGGGCCCGTGAGTCCCTTCTCGTGGGCGCGGGCTGTGAGGCGCGCCAGGTCGAGGACGAGGGGGGCCGCGAGGGCCGAGTCGCAGCCCTGCCAGAGGGTCTGGAGGATCATGCGGGTACCGAGGAAGCCGTCGAAGGCGATGTGGTCCCAGGCGGTCTTCCACTCCCCCATCGCGGGGACGTCGTCGATGTGGACCTGGCCTTCGACGCCGGGGCCGAGGGTGTCGGTGAGGACGCGTTCCTTCCCGGCGTTCTTGGCGGCCGCGGCCGCCGGGTCGGCGAGGGCGGCTCCGTCGCCGCCGCCGAGGAGGTTGCTGCCGGACCACGCGCGGACGGTCAGGGCCCGTTGGCGGAACATCGGGGCCAGCACGGCGCGGAGCAGGGTCTGGCCGGTCTTGCCGTCGCGGCCCGCGTACGGCAGCCGGCTCGTGGCGAGCGGGGCGGCGAGGGCGGGGTGGCGCAGGCCGGTGGACGGGGTGAAGTTGACGTACGGGCATCCGGCGCGCAGTGCGGCGGCCGCGTACAGGGTGCTGGGTGGGAGCCCGGCGCCCCCCGACGCCGGCTCCGTGGATGCCACATTGACGACTACGACGTGGTCCAGGCCAATGCGTCGGCGGAAGTCCGTCAGGTCATGGGTGAAGGCGGTGATGAGTTGTTCGTCGGTGCGGGTGTCGCCGGGGGCGGGGCCGCCGGGGCGGATCTCGCGGTCGGCGGCCTCCAGCTCGTGGGTGACCGTCCGGGTGAGGCCGTACGGGAGGACTCCGGCGGTGGTGAGTTGTTCGGCGCGCTTGGGGAGCGGGCAGTCGGTGGTGTCGTGTCCGCCGAAGACGAGGGAGGCGAGTGGCGGCAGGCCCGCGTCGGCGAGTTCGGGGGTTTCGGTGGCCATGCCGGTGGGTGGGTGGAGTCCGGCGACGAGAGCGGCGCAGCCGACCATGGTGGTGGTGGCGACGGAGCCTCTCGCGCCTATGAGCCAGATTCCGGTGCGGGGTGCGTGGGTCATGGCGTCGGCCTCCCTGCTCGTCCAGCGGAAAGAGGGTGAGGGGTGGTGAGGGGTGGGGGGTGAGGGGTGGTGAGGGGTGGTGACGGTGGGCGGGGGGTACGGCGCCGCCCCGCCCACCGTCGTCCGGGGGCTCCCGCGGGCTGTGCGCGGGAGCCGGTCGGCGGGAGCTCGGTCAGGGGCGGAGCTCCGTCAGGAGGGAGGCTCCCTCAGAACGGGAGCTCCGTCAGGACCAGAGGTCCGTCAGGACGGGAGCTCCTTGAGGCGGATGTCGCGGAAGGCGGCCTGGTCTGTGGCTCCGTGGTTCTGGATGCCGATGTGGCCGCTGGTGAGGCTGCGGGCGGGGTCGGTGTTGGTGAAGTCGTTGATCCTGATGCCGTTGAGGAAGACCTGGAGGCGTTCGCCCTGGACGCGGATCTCGTACGTGTTCCATTGGCCGGGCGGACGGAGCGCCTGGTCGCGGGCCTTGAGGTTGGCGGACTTGAAGCCGTAGACGGCGCCGGTGGTGCGGTCGGGGGCGTCGGTGGCGTCGATCTGGATCTCGTAGCCGTTGTTCACGGCGGACCAGGGGTCGTCGCTGGCCGGGAAGCCGACGAAGATGCCGGAGTTGGAGTCGCCGGTGAGCTTCCAGTCGAGGGTGAGGGAGTAGGACCGGAGTTCCTTGGCCTGGTACCAGAGCATGCCCATGCCGCCGGTGGAGTGGAGTGCGTGGTCGGCGATGTCGAAGCCGCCGGGTCCGGCCTGCTTCCAGCCTTCGCGGGTCTCGCCGTTGAAGAGGGCGCGGTAGCCGGTCTGGGGCCGGCAGTCGGCCTTGACCTGGCCGGTGGCGTAGCGGAGGCCGCCCAGGAGGTGCCGGCGGAAGGCGGGTTCGGCGTACGACTCCTTGGTGTGGCCGCCTCCGGTGTAGAAGGAGCGGCCGCCGCCGTAGGTCTGGCACCAGGCGATGGGGTGATCGCCCTTCATGGTGCCGCCCTGGTAGGTGGTTTCGTCGAGGGTGGCGAGGACGCGGGCCTGGTCGCGGGGGTTGGTGCGGTAGTTGTACCACTCGTCGGTGCGCTGCCAGGGGCCGTCGATGTGGGCGGTGGCGGGGTGGGTGTGGTCTTCGGCGCGGACGGTGGCGGGCTGGATCTGGGGGTGGGACTGGAAGTAGGCGCCGACGAGTCCGCCGTAGAAACTCCAGTCGTATTCGGTGTCGGCCGCGGCGTGGACGCCCATGTAGCCGCCGCCGGTGGAGACGTAGTTCTCGAAGGCCTTCTGCTGGTCGGTGTTGAGGACGTCTCCGGTGGTGGAGAGGAAGACGACGGCGTCGTAGCGGGCGAGGTTGCTGGTGGTGAACTGGCGTGGTTCCTCGGTGGAGTCGATGACGATGTCGCTGTCGGCGCCGAGTTCCTTGAGGGCGGTGATGCCGGTGCCGATGGAGTCGTGGCGGAAGCCGGCGGTCTTGGAGAAGACGAGGACCCGCTTGGCGTCGCGGTTCACGGGGGTGCTGGAGAACGTGAAGTCGTCGAGGTCGTAGAGGGCGCCGGTGCCGCCCTTGAAGACGAGGAAGAGTTCGGTGGTCTTCCGGGGCAGGTTGCGGAGGGGTACGTCGATGTCCTGGAAGGTTTCCCAGCTTCCGGTGACGGGGACGGGGGCGGAGCCGTGGAGGGGGCCGGTGGGTGAGCCGGTGCGGACTTCGAGGAAGCCGCCGTTGCCGCCGGAGGAGATGCGGGCGGTGAGCTTGGTGGTTCCGGTCACGTTGTAAGGCGTGAAGGAGATCCAGTCGCCGTTGTTGATGTCGCCGACGGTGCGTCCGCCGTGGGCCTGGGTCTTGTCGAAGAGGTTGACGCCGTTCTGGGCGTCGAAGTGCTCGGCCTGACGGTGGCGGGGCTGGAGTTTGGCCTGGTCGTGGGTGGTGAGGGCGGCCTGGCCGCCGCCTCCTCCGTCGGTGTACTCGGCGTCGAAGACGGCGAAGATGTTGGCGTCGTCGTCGTGGCCGCCGTCGGCGGAGGTCTTGATGGTGCCGGTGCAGCCGTTGGCGGTGGTGACGGGGTGGCCGTGGCTGTCGTGGCCGAGGACGTAGGTGACCTTGACCTTGGTGCAGTCGATGGTGCCGTCTTCGGGGTCGGTGACCGTCACCTTGAAGGGGACCTCGTCGCCGAAGGAGAAGAGGGCGCCTTCGGCGGGGAGTTCGAGGGTGACCTTGGGGGCGGTGTTGCCGACGACGATGTGGACGGAGGCGGAGCCGGTACGGCCGCTGGCGTCCTTCGCCGTCACGGTCGCCGTGTAGGTGCCGTTCTTGCGGTACGTGTGGGTGGGGTTGGCGGCCGTGGACGTGCCGCCGTCGCCGAAGTCCCAGGTGTAGGTGAGGGCGTCGCCGTCGCCGTCGGTGGTGCCGACGGAGGAGAAGGAAGCCTTCAGCGGGGCGATGCCGGAGGTCTTGTTCACGCTCGCCTCGGCGACCGGGGAGCGTCCGCCGGTGGCGTTCTCGATGCGGTAGAGGCCGGAGTTGTGGTCGCCGCCGAACCAGGCGGTGCCGTAGTCGAGGACGTAGAGGGCTCCGTCGGGGCCGAAGGCCATGTCCATGATCTGGGTGCCGGTCCAGGGGACGTTGTTGATGGAGGCGACGGTGCCGTTGGCGTCCTGGTCGACGCGTTTGATCCAGCGGCGGCCGAACTCGCCGGCGAAGAAGTCGCCGTCGTACGTCTCGGGGAACTTCACCGGGGATGTGTTGGCGGGGTCGTAGCGGTAGACGGGGCCGCCCATGGGTGACTCGGAGCCGGTGCCGAACTCGGGTACGGAGCCGCCGTTGTAGGGGATCCAGGCGGCTTCGGCGGGCGGCAGGTCGACGAGTCCGGTGTTGTACGGGGAGTCGTTCTCGAGGGCGGCGCAGTCGTAGGTGGCGCCGGAGGTCTTGGTGGCGAAGTCGTAGTCGACGTAGGGGTCGTTGTTGCCGGTGCAGAACGGCCAGCCGAAGTTGCCGGGCTTGGTGACGCGGGCGAACTCGACCTGTCCGGCGGGGCCGCGCTGGGGGTCGGCGGCACCGGCGTCGGGGCCGTAGTCGCCGACGTAGAGGATGCCGGTGGCCTTGTCGACGCTGAAGCGGAAGGGGTTGCGGAAGCCCATGGCGTAGATCTCGGGCCGGGTCCTGTCGGTGCCGGGGGTGAAGAGGTTGCCTTCGGGGACGGTGTAGGTGCCGTCCTCGGCGACCTTGATGCGGAGGATCTTGCCGCGGAGGTCGTTGGTGTTGCCGGAGGTGCGGCGGGCGTCGAACGCGGGGTTGCGGCCGGGGCGTTCGTCGATGGGGGTGTAGCCGTCGGAGGCGAAGGGGTTGGAGTCGTCGCCGGTGGAGAGGTAGAGGTTCCCCTGGGCGTCGAAGTCGATGTCGCCGCCGACGTGGCAGCAGATCCCGCGGGTCGCGGGGATGTCGATGACCTTCTTCTCGCTGGCGTTGTCGAGGGTGCCGTCGGCTCTCAGGGTGAAGCGGGAGAGGCGGTTGACGCCGTCGTACTTCGCGAAGTCGGCGGCGGTGCCGTTCTCGGGGGCGTCGCCGGCGGGGGTGTCGAGGGGTGGGGCGTAGTACAGGTAAATGGCCTTGTTCTGGGCGAAGTTCGGGTCTAGGCCGATGCCCTGGAGGCCTTCCTCGTCGTGGGAGTAGACGGGGACGGTGCCGATGACGGTGGTGTTGCCGGCGGCGTCGGTGCGGCGGAGTTCGCCGTTGCGGGAGGTGTGGAGGACGCTGCGGTCCGGGAGTACGGCGAGGGACATGGGTTCGCCGACTTCCTCGCCGCCCTTGGCGAGGGTGATCTGCTGGAATTCTTCGGCGGCCGAGGCGTCCGAGGCGGCGGGGGCGGCCGCGGCATCGGATGCGGCTGAGGCGGTGGATGCGGCGGCGGTGCGGGCTTCGGGTTCGGCGGCGAGGCCCTGGGGGGCGCCGAGGGCGAGCAGTCCGATGGTGAGTAGGGCGAGCGACTTCCTGGGGCGGAGTCGTTTTCTGTGCACGGGTGTCCTCCGGAGTCGGGCCGGGTGTGCGGGTTGTCCGGGGACCGGCGTGCGCCGTCACGCTGGTCACATCACGCTGTTACGTCATGTACACATCAGGGACCGTAGCCGGGTTCGTCCACCACGGAAAGCCCTTGTGCATCCGTTCGGTCGAACTTTTCCCCGCGAGAGGACAAAGGCTCTCGCGGACAGCGCGGACCGGCCCGGCGGCACCTCGCCGCCAGGCGCGGACCTGCGCTTTCACCTCAGTCGGCGCTCCCGAAGGCGGCGTCGAAGGAGGTCGCCGGGGGGTCGAAGTCGTACCGCTTGAGGAAGGACAGCGCCTCGGGGGCGCCGGTCAGCCGGTCCATGCCGGCGTCCTCCCACTCCACGGAGACGGGCCCGGCGTAGCCGATGGACCGGAGCATCCGGAAGACGTCCTCCCAGGGCACGTCGCCGTGCCCGGCGGAGACGAAGTCCCAGCCGCGCCGGGGGTCTCCCCAGGGCAGATGCGAGCCGAGTCGGCCGCTCCGGCCGTCGAGCCGCTTGCGGGCCTCCTTGCAGTCCACGTGGTAGATCCGGTCGCGGAAGTCCCACAGGAAGCCGACGGGGTCGAGGTCCTGCCACACGAAGTGGCTGGGGTCGAAGTTGAGCCCGAAGGCGGGGCGCCGGTCGACGGCGTCCAGGGCCCGCTGGGTGGTCCAGTAGTCGTAGGCGATCTCGCTGGGGTGGACCTCGTGGGCGAAGCGGACGCCCTCGGCGTCGAAGACGTCGAGGATCGGGTTCCACCGCTCCGCGAAGTCCTCGAAGCCTCGCTCGACCATCCGCTCGGGGACCGGCGGGAACATCGCCACCAGGTGCCAGATGGAGGAGCCGGTGAAGCCGATGACGGTGTCGACGCCGAGCGCGGCCGCGGCCCGCGCGGTGTCCGCGAGCTCGCGGGCGGCCCGCTGCCGCACCCCTTCGGCGTCGCCGTCGCCCCAGATCCGGGCGGGCACGATCGCCTGGTGGCGCTCGTCGATCGGATGGTCGCAGACGGCCTGCCCCACCAGGTGGTTGGAGATCGCCCAGCACTTCAGTCCGTACGCGTCGAGCAGTTCGCGCCTGCCCTTGACGTACGCCGGGTCGGCGAGGGCCTTGTCGACCTCGAAGTGATCTCCCCAGCAGGCGAGTTCGAGGCCGTCGTAGCCGAAGTCACGAGCGAGCCGGCAGACCTCCTCCAGGGGCAGGTCGGCCCACTGGCCGGTGAAGAGCGTGAAGGGTCGTGGCACGGTCGGGCGCCTCCTAGCTCGGTACGGATGTGTCGGCGGACGTGTCGGCGTGCCTGTCGGCGGACGTGTCGGCGGGCGTGTCGGCGGACGTGTCGGCGGTTCCTGCGGCAGAAGTGTGGGCCGGGATGCCGACCGGGGTGTAGACCGCGTTGCTCCGGGCGCTCTCCTCCACCGCGGCCAGGACCCGCTGGACCTGGAGGCCGTCGGCGAAGGAAGGCGCCGGGGCGATGCCGCTCGCGACGGCGTGGACCAGATCGCGGGCCTGGTGGACGAAGGTGTGCTCGTAGCCGAGCGCGTGACCGGGTGGCCACCAGCCCTCCAGGTACGGGTGGTCGGGTTCGGTCACGAGGATGCGGCGGAAGCCCGCCGAGACCGCCGGTTCGGTGTGGTCGTGGAAGGACAGTTCGTTGAGCCGCTCCAGGTCGAAGGCGAGCGAGCCGCGCTCCCCGTTGAGCTCGATCCGCAGGGCGTTCTTACGGCCCGCGGCCATCCGGGTGGCCTCGAAGGAGGCGAGCGCGCCGGAGGCGAGCCGCCCGGTGAACAGGGCCGCGTCGTCGACGGTGACCTGCCCGTACGCCTCCGATCCCGCTCCCCCGGCGAGACCGCCCGCGGCCGTGCCCGCGAGCAGCGGACGCTTCCGTACGAAGGTCTCGGTGAGAGCCGATACGCCGACGAGCGGCTCCCCCGCCAGGTACTGGGCGAGGTCGACGGCGTGCGCTCCCAGGTCTCCGAGGGCGCCGGAGCCGGCGTGTTCGCGTTCCAGGCGCCAGGTGAGCGGGAAGGCGGGGTCGACCAGCCAGTCCTGGAGGTAGGTGACGCGGAGGTGACGCAGGGCGCCGAGCCGGCCGTCGGCGACGAGCCGGCGGGCGTACGAAAGGGCGGGCACCCGGCGGTAGTTGAAGCCGACCATGGCGATCTGGCCCCGGGCGGCGGCCGCTTCGGCGGCCGCGGCCATGGTCTCGGCCTCGGCGACCGAGTTGGCGAGGGGCTTCTCGCACAGCACGTGTTTGCCGGCCTCCAGGGCGGCGACGGCGATCTCCGCATGGCTGTCGCCGGGGGTGCAGACGTCGACCAGCTGGACGTCGTCGCGGGCGATCAGGGCGCGCCAGTCGGTTTCGGCGGCGGCCCAGCCGTGCCGTCGGGCGGCGGCCCGGACGGCGGTGGCGTCGCGGCCGGCGACGGCGGCCAGGACGGGTCGCAGCGGCAGGTCGAAGACGCGGCCCGCGGTGCGCCAGCCCTGTGAGTGGGCGGCTCCCATGAACGCGTAGCCGACCATGCCGATGCCGAGCGTCGGCGGTGCGGCCCCGCTCTCCGTCTGTTCCATACGGTTCCTCCGTTTCGTGGTGCGGCGATGTACTGCTCCCCGGGGGCGGTCGGGCCGCCGGGGTCCGGTCAGCTGAAGCCGGTGGGCAGGTACTCGTCGACGTTCTCCTTGGTGACGACGGCCGAGTAGAGGGTGATCGAGGCGGGGATCTCCAGCTCGGACATGCCGCCGACGCCCTTCTTCTGGCCGAGGGCGCGGGCGAGGTCGATCGCGGAGGCGGCCATGGTCGGCGGGTAGAGGACGGTGGCCTTGAGGACGCCGGTGTCGGCCTTGATGGCGTCCATGGCGGACTTGGCGCCGGCGCCGCCGACCATGAGGAAGTCCTTGCGGCCGGCCTGGGCGACGGCCCGCAGCGCGCCGACCCCCTGGTCGTCGTCGTGGTTCCACAGGGCGTCGAACTTCGGCTGGGCCTGGAGGAGTTGGGCCATCTTGGCCTGTCCCGACTCGACGGTGAAGTCGGCGGCCTGGCGGGCGACCTTGCGGATGTTGGGGTAGTTCTTGAGGGCGTCGTCGAAGCCCTGGGTGCGCTGCTTGGTGAGTTCGAGGCTGTCCATGCCGGCGAGTTCGACGACGGTGGCGTTCGGCTTGTCCTTGAGCTGTTCGCCGATGAAGTTGCCGGCGTTGAGGCCCATGCCGTAGTTGTCGCCGCCGATCCAGCAGCGGTAGGCCTGCGGGGAGGCGAAGATCCGGTCGAGGTTGATGACGGGGATGCCGGCCTTCATGGCCTGGAGCCCGATCTGGGTGAGGGCCTTGCCGTCGGCGGGGAGGATGACGAGGACGTCGACCTTCTTGTTGATGAGGGTCTGGACCTGGCCGATCTGGGTGGCGGTGTCGTTGGAGCCCTCGGTGATCTCCAGGGTGACGTCGGAGTACTTCTTCGCGCGCCGCTCGGCGTTGTCGTTGATGGCGTTGAGCCAGCCGTGGTCGGCCTGCGGGCCGGCGAAGCCGATGGTGACGGGGGTGCCGGGCTTGTCGTCGGCGGCCGGCGCGGCGCTCCCGACGGGCGACTGGTTCTTCGGCTCGTTGCTCGTACAGGCGGTGAGCAGGGCGCCGGCGGAGACGGCCGCGCCGCCGAGGAGGAGGTGTCTGCGGCTGGTTTCGGGCATGGCGGTGGATCCCTTCCGAGCGGGTGGTGGTGAAAGGGGTGGTGGTGAGATGGGGGTGGTGAAGGGGGGTGGTGGTGAGGGCGGGGCGGGGTCGGCCGGTGTCCGGTCAGGTTCCGTCGCGGACGGTGCGGCGCTGGAGCAGGACGGCGGCGACGATGATCGCGCCCTTGGCGATCTGCTGGACGTCGCTCTGCAGGTTGTTGAGCGCGAAGATGTTGGTGATCGTCGTGAAGACGAGGACACCGAGGACCGAGCCGACGATGGTGCCCCGGCCGCCGCTGAGGAGGGTGCCGCCGATGATGGCGGCGGCGATGGCGTCGAGCTCGTACAGGTTGCCGTTGGTGTTCTGGCCGGAGCCGGCGAGCACGACGAGCAGGAAGGCGGCGATGCCGCAGCACAGTCCGGAGAGCAGATAGAGGAAGAGCCGCTGGCGGCGTACGTCGATGCCGGCGAGGCGGGCGGCCTCCGGGTTGCCGCCGACGGCGATGGTGCGCCGGCCGAAGGTGGTCCGGTTGAGGAGCAGCCAGCCGGCGACGGTGACGGCCGCGAAGACGAGGACGAGTGGCGGGATCCCGAGGACGTAGGCGTCGGGGAGGCCGAGGTCGAGGACGGACGGGACGGTGACGATCTGTGTCTTGCCGTCGGTGATCTGGAGGGCGAGACCGCGGGCCGAGGCGAGCATGGCCAGGGTCGCGATGAAGGGGACCATGCCGCCGTACGCGACGAGGACGCCGTTCACCAGGCCGCAGCCGAGTCCGACGGCGACGGCCGTGAAGAGGATGCCGGCGAAGCCGAACTCCTGGGTGGCGAGGGTCGTGGCCCATACGGAGGCCAGGGCGACGATCGCGCCGACGGAGAGGTCGATGCCGCCGCTGGTGATGACGAAGGTCATGCCGACGGTGACGACACCGATCACGGAGGCCTGGGTCAGGACGAGTTGGAGGTTGGAGGTGGCGAGGAACTCGGCGGGCCGGGTGAGGCCGCCGACGACGATCAGTACGGCGAGCACGCCGAGCAGCGACAGGTTGCGGACGTCGGCCCTGAGGCCGAGTGCGCGCCAACGGCCATCCCGGGGCGGCGCCTTGGCCGGGGTGGTGAGCGTCATACCGCAGGGCTCCCTTCCATCACGAGGTCGAGTACGCGGTGTTCGTCGAGGTCACGGGCGGGCGCCTGGTGGACGACCCGGCCCTCGCGGAGGACCAGGACGCGGTCGGCGAGGCCGAGGACCTCGGGGACCTCGCTGGAGACGAGGAGGACGGCGAGGCCGTCGTCGGCGAGCCCCCGGATGACCGCGTACAGCTCGGCGCGGGCGCCGACGTCGACGCCCCGGGTGGGTTCGTCGAGGAGGAGGACGCGGCAGCCCCGGAGGAGCCAGCGGGCGAGGACCGCCTTCTGCTGGTTGCCGCCGGAGAGGGTGCGGACCGGGGCGTCCGGGAGGTCGGGGCGGAGCGACAGGGTGCGGGTGGCGGTCCTGGCGGTCTCGCGTTCGGTGGTGCGGTCGATCCAGCCGGCCCGGGAGAAGCGGGCGAGGGAGGAGACGGAGACGTTGCGGGTGACGGATTCGAGGAGGAGCAGGCCCTGCCCTTTGCGTTCCTCGGGGGCGAGGCCGAGTCCGGCGGCGACGGCGGCGGGGACGCTGCCGGGGCGCAGGGGCCGTCCGTCGACGATCACCCGGCCCTCGGTGGGCTTCCTGGCTCCGTAGACGGTCTCCAGGATCTCGGAGCGGCCGGATCCGACGAGCCCGGCGAGGCCGACGATCTCACCGGGCCGGAGTTCGAGGTCGAGGGCTTCGAACTCCCCCTTCCTGGCGAGTCCTTGGACGCGGAGGACGGGTTCGCCCGTCGGTGGGCGGGCGGGGCGTTCGGGGAAGACGTACGGGACGTCCCGGCCGGTCATGAGGGCGACGACCTCACGGGTCGGGGTGGTCGCGGCGGGCAGTCCGCGGGCGACGGCGCGGCCGTCCTTGAGGACGGTGACGCGGTCGCCGATGCGGCGGATCTCCTCCAGGCGGTGGGAGATGTAGACGACGGCGACGCCGTCGGCGGTGAGGTCGGCGACGATCCGGAAGAGGTTGGCGACCTCGTCGGGGTCGAGGGCGGCGGACGGTTCGTCCATGACGATGAGACGGACCTCGTGGGAGAGGGCGCGGGCCATGGAGACGATCTGCCGCTGGGCGGCGGAGAGTTCGCCGACACGTCGCGTCGGGTCGATCTCGGGGTGCCCGAGGCGCTTCAGGAGGGTGGCGGTGGCCTCGCGCGCCTCGCGGGTGCGGACGAATCCGGCGGTGGTGGGTTCGTGGCCGAGGTGGACGTTCTCGGCCACGGAGAGGCCTTCGACGAGGTCGAGTTCCTGGTAGATGGTGGCGATGCCGAGACGGACGGCGGCGCTCGGGGAGCGGAGCCGTACGGGGTCGCCGTTCCAGGTGATGTGACCCTCGTCGGGCTGGTGGGCGCCGGCGAGGACCTTGATGAGGGTGGACTTGCCGGCACCGTTCTGGCCCAGGAGGCAGTGGACCTCGCCGGGCGCGACGTCCAGGTCGACGCCGTCGAGGGCGCGGACGCCGGGGAAGGACTTGGTGATTCCGGACATGGTGAGGAGGGACGGGGGGTGTTCGGGCATGGCGGAGATCCCCTCGGCGAGTACGGGTGGCCGTCCGGCGGGGTACGGGTGCGGGGTGCGGGTGCGGGGGTGCGCTTGAGCGAGTGCGGGTGCGGGGGTGCGCTTGAGCGAGTGCGGGTGCGGGGGTGCGCTGGGGCGAGTGGGGGTGCGGGACGTGCGGCGGGTACGGGCCGGTGGGGTTGGGCCCACCCGCTCCGCCCTTGCGGAACGTACGCCCACAACCCCCGTTACGCCGGGGAGAAGAGGTGGTCGCTGATGAGGCGGGCCGCGCCCGTCACGCCGGCCGTCTGGCCCAGTTCGCCGAGGACGATGGGCAGGTTGCCGGTGGCCAGCGGCAGGGACTGCCGGTAGACCTGGGTGCGGACGCTGGCGAGGAGGTTGTGACCGAGGCCGGTGACACCGCCTCCGATCACCACCAGACCGGGGTTGAAGAAGCTGACGAGTCCTGCGATGACCTGCCCGACCCGGTTGCCGCCCGCACGGATGAGGGCGAGCGAGGTGGCGTCTCCGGCGGCGGCGGCCGCCGCGACGTCGACGGCGGTGAGGTGACCGGCCGCCGCGAGCCGGGCGGCGAGCTCCTCCGAACTGCCGCCGCGCGCCGCGTCCTCGGCGTCGCGGGCCAGGGCGGCGCCGCTGAAGTGGGCCTCCAGGCAGCCGTTGTTGCCGCAGGCGCAGGGGCGGCCGTCGGGTTCGACCTGGATGTGTCCGATGTCGCCGGCGCTGCCCGTCGTACCGCGGTAGACCTCACCGCCGACGACGATGCCGCAGCCGATGCCGGTGCCGATCTTGACGCAGAGGAAGTCACCGACGGAGCGGGCGACGCCGGCGTGCTGCTCCCCCATGGCCATGAGGTTCACGTCGTTGTCGACCATGACGGGACAGCCGAGTTCCTGGCTGAGCGCCTCCCGTACGGGGAAGCCGTCCCAGCCGGGCATGATCGGTGGTGCGACGGGGACGCCCTCGGGGAAACGGACGGGTCCGGGGACGCCGATGCCCGCGCCGTCGAAGCCTTCCGCGAGTCCGGTGGAGCGGAGCTTCGCCGCCATCGACAGGGCCTGTTCGAAGACGGCGACGGGGCCCTCGCGGACGTCCATGGGGTGGTTGAGGTGCCCGAGCACCTCCAACTCGGCGTTGGTGACGGCGACATCGATGGAGGTGGCGCCGATGTCGATGCCGAGGAAGCGGAGTTCGGGCGCGAGACGGATGTTGTGCGAGCGACGGCCGCCCCGGGAGGCGGCGAAACCGTCGGCGACGACGAGACCGGTCTCCAGGAGCCGGTCGACCTCGACGGCGAGCTTGGAGCGGGAGAGATCGATCTGATCTCCCAGCTGGGCGCGGGAGTTGGGTCCTCCGTCGCGCAGCAGCCTGAGGAGTCGCGCCTGATGTCGGTTGGCAGGTCGTGCCGTCATGCGTCTCACGCGCCCCTCCCTCTCGTGCCCGCTCGTCTTCGTGCTTTCGAGGGGAACGTAGCAGCGGCGTACCGGAGTGGGAAGAAGTTGCGCATGAATCCCCTCCGACTTTTTCCCGGTTGGGGACAAAGCCGGGGTCGGAGAAGGGAGAAGGGTCAGCGGACCTCGACCAGCCGGGCCGAGACCACCACGTTGCCCGCGTAGCCGTTCTCCTCGGTGAACGTGCCGCCGCAGGTGATCAGGCGCAGCTCGGGCGCTCCGGCGTCGCCGTAGATCCGCTCGGCGGGGAAGCTCTCCTTGGGGACGACCTCGACCCCGTACACGGCGAAGACGGCGGTCCGGCCGTCGCGGCGCGCGATCTCCACGCGGTGCCCCTTGCGGAGGGCCCCCAGGTCGTAGAAGACGGCCCGGCCGCCGGGGACGTCGACGTGGCCGACGACGACGGCGGTACCGCGCTCACCGGGGGTGACCGCGCCGGTGAACCAGCCCGCGAGCCGGTTCTCCTCGGGCGGCGGGGCCTCGATCCAGCCGTCGGCGTCGAGTCCGACCTTGGTGATCGGCGCGTCTATCCGGACGGTCGGAACGCGGACCCGGAGCGGGGTCGACGGGGGCAGTGGATCGGGGACGGGGGCGAGGGCGAGCGCGGCTTCGGCGCGGGTGCCGTCGGGTGCGGCGGCGGAAAGGGGCTGCGGGGGGCCGTCGGCCCGGATCTCGTCCGCACCGCCGCGGACGAGGTGGACGCCGACGAGGAGGACGACGGCGACGAGGCCCCAGGCACCGTGCCGCCCCGCACCGTGCCCCGTAGCGTCCGACCGGCCCACGCCCGCCCTCCTCCTCGCGCCGTGAGCGCGCCGACTCATCGCCATCCGCACCGAACCCGTGCCCTCCAGCGCCAACTCCCTGCACTCTGCGCCGACTTGGTGCCGACGGTCCGGCCCGCCGTCCGTGCCCTCGATCGCGTACGCGGCGGCGCCCGTGCGCGGGCGCCGCCGGGTGTGGCGCCCCTCCGTCCCGGACCTCGTCACACCGGGGCGGAGGGGCCGTTTCAGGCCCCCCTGGTCCCGGCGGTCAGGAGCGGCCGTCGGCGTCGCGGCGGCGGGTCAGGACGACGGCGGCGCCCAGCGCCCCCACGATGAGGAGCACGCCCGTGACCACCTCGGTGACGCCGAGGCCGTCGGTGTCCGCGTCGGAGGTGGCGGCGGTGCCGTAGCCGGCCTTCACGCCTTTGTGCGCTCCGGGGGGCATGCCCTCGTTGTGCCCGGTGGTGTTCCCGCCGGTGTTCCCGCCGGTGTTGCCCTGGGCGATGGTGAGGGTGGTGGTGCCCCGCTCGCCCTTGCAGTCGAAGGTGATCTCGTACTGGGCGCCTGCCTTGGCGTCCACGTCCACGGTGGCGTTGCCCGAACGGCCCTCGCTGAGGGTCACGGTGTCGAACACCCCGGAGGTGACGGTCACCGACGGCACTTCGCAGCCGTCGGACTTCAGCGTCACGGTGCCGCCGGGGGCGACGGTCTCGGGGGTGACGGAGAAGCCGAACGACGTGATGTTCTGGTCGTTCTCGCCCGCCAGGGCGGCCGGGGCGACGGTGACCACCACGGCGGCGGCGCTCAGCAGGACGGCGGAAGCGGCACGTATCGCGCGCATGACGGTCCTCCAGGTCACGGGAGGGCTGGTCACGGAGCGATTCCGTGCCCGGAATGCGATGACCCTCACCGCGATCGAAGCTAGGTCCGCCACCGGCGCGCCGCCACCGGGCTCCGCCGAACGGGGCACGGCGGCGACGGTACGTGACGGCGGCGCGGACCGGAACGGGTCGCGCCACGACACCGCCCCAGGGCGGACCGGAAGGGGCCGTGCTACGGCACCCGGACGACCTGGCCCGCGTACGAGAGGTTTCCGCCGAAGCCGAAGAGGAGGACCGGGGCGCCGGAGGCGAGTTCGCCGCGTTCGACGAGCTTGGCGAGGGCCAGCGGGATGGAGGCCGCCGAGGTGTTGCCGGAGTCGACGACGTCGCGGGCGACGATCGCGTTGACGGCGCCGATCTTCGCGGCGAGCGGCTCGATGATCCGCAGGTTGGCCTGGTGCAGGACGACGCCCGCGAGCTCCTCGGGGCTGATGCCGGACCGCTCGCAGGTCTGCCGGGCGAGGGCGGGCAGTTGCTGGGTGGCCCAGCGGTAGACGCTCTGTCCCTCCTGCGCGAAGCGGGGCGGGGTGCCCTCGATCCGGACGGCGTGGCCCATCTCCGGGACCGAGCCCCACAGGACCGGGCCGATGCCGCGCGCGGCCCCCGGCACCTCGTCGTCCACGGCCTCGACGATCGCGGCGCCCGCGCCGTCGCCGACGAGGACGCAGGTGGTGCGGTCGGTCCAGTCGGCCACGTCGCTCATCTTGTCGGCGCCGATGACCAGCGCGCGGCGGGATCCACCGGCCCGGACGGCGTGGTCGGCGGTGGCCAGGGCGTGGGTGAACCCGGCGCAGACCACGTTGAGGTCCATGGTGGCCGGCGAGGTCATGCCGAGGCGGGCGGCGACGCGGGCGGCCGTGTTGGGCGAGCGGTCGATGGCCGTGGAGGTCGCGACGAGGACGAGGTCGATGTCGTCGGGGGTGAGTCCGGCGGTGGCCAGGGCCTTGCCCGCCGCGTGGGCGGCGAGTTCGTCGACGGGCTCGTCGGGGCCCCCGATGTGCCGGGTGCGGATACCGACCCGGCTGGTGATCCACGCGTCGTCGGTGTCGACCAACTCCGCGAGGTCATGGTTGGTGAGCACCTTGGCGGGCTGGTAGTGCCCGAGCGCGGCAATGCGAGTGCCCGTCATCCCGGGACCCCCTCGGTGGTTCGATCGTCCGGCAGGATTTCCCAGTCTTGCCAGCGACTGATGGGTAACAGGTGACGTAAACCACCAAGATTCACCCGTGCCCCTTGGCCGACCGTGACAAGGACCCGGGCGCCCCACGGGCCCCACGGCCTCGTGTGGGGCCCGCGGACGGGGTCAGTTCTTGGGCGGGTCGATCATCTGGAGGGCGAGGGTGGCCGGGGGCGGGGCGATGCCGGGGCCGCCGGCGGCCGTCCAGGCGAGGATGTCGTCGAGGGAGTCCTGGTCGAGGGTGAAGGCGACCCAGGCGGCCCGGCCGCCGCGCCGTCGGCCCTCGGTGGAGGGCTGGACGACGACGATGTTGGCCTGGGCGCAGGGGCCGAGGCAGTCGCTCGTACGGACGGCGAGGCGGCCGCCGGAGGCCGCGGCGGCCTCCCGGAGGCGGGCGAGCTGTGCGGCGTGGTCGGTGCCGGGGTTCTTGCGGGCGTCGCCGCAGCAGCAGCCGCGGCAGACGACCAGGGAGCAGGGGCGGGCCCCGTAACGTATCGGGACCGGGGTCACTCGGAGCCGTCCAGGGTGATCGCGGCGGTGGGGGCGACGGTGCCGAGGCGCGGGAAGTCGAGGTCGACGGAGGCACGGTGTTCGTCGGCGGTGAGCGCGGTCATGGCGTCCTCGGCGAAGACGAGCTCGTAGCCGAGGTCTCCGGCGGCGCGGGCGGTGGACTCGACGCCGAGGTTGGTGGCGATGCCGCCGAAGACCAGGGTGGTGGCGCCGAATCCGGTGAGGAGTTCGTGGAGTCCGGTGTCCTGGAAGCCGCCGATGGTGCGCTTGACGACGACGGGCTCGCCGTCCCGGACGAGGTCGGCGACGAGGTCGCTGCCGGGCGGCTGGGCTTCGACGTTCGGCCGCTCGACCCGGATGTGGACGACGGGCGCACCGGCGGCCCGGAAGGTGTCGGCGAGCCGGGCGGCGGCCGTGAGGACGTCGGTGCCGGGGCGGGGCGCGAGGGGCAGCGCGACGATGCGTTCCATGAGGTCGACGAGGACGAGCGCGGTGCGGCCGGGATCGAGTGCGGGCATGGGAGCACCGTAGCGGCCGCGATGATCATCCTGGGGTGGTCGTGGGTGTGATCCGGCCTACGGAGGGGGCCGCTGAGGGAGCCATCGCGGCCTCCTCCCCCTCCTGCTTCCCTTCCGTGTCACGGGCGCGGCGCTTCGCGATCACCGCGCAGACCATCAGTTGCATCTGGTGGAAGAGCATGAGCGGGAGCACGGCCAGTGCGGCCTGGGGGCCGAAGAGGACGCTCGCCATCGGCAGTCCCGCCGCCAGGCTCTTCTTCGAGCCGGCGAACTGGATCGCGATCCGGTCCGCCCGGCCGAAGCCGAGCCGTCCCGCCCCGTACCAGGTCAGGGCCAGCATCGCGGCGAGGAGCACGGCCTCGGTGGCGAGCAGCAGGCCGATCCGGGCCGGGGTCACCAGGTGCCAGATGCCGGCGACCATGCCCTGGCTGAAGGCGGTGTAGACGACGAGGAGGATCGAGCCCCGGTCGACGTGTCCGAGGACCTTCTTGTGGCGGGCGAGGAGGCCGCCGACCCAGCGGCGCAGGAATTGTCCGGCGAGGAACGGTACGAGGAGCTGGAGCACGATCTTCATGAGCGCGTCGGCGGAGAGGCCGCCCGCGCTGTTGCCGAGGAGCAGGGCGGCGAGGAGTGGGGTGAGGACGATGCCGGCGAGGGAGGAGAAGGAGCCCGCGCAGATCGCGGCGGGGACGTTGCCGCGGGCGATCGATGTGAAGGCGATGGAGGACTGGATGGTGGAGGGCACCAGACAGAGGAAGAGGAGGCCGCTGTAGAGCTGGGGGGTGAGCACGGTGGGGACGAGGCCGCGGGCGGCGAGTCCGAGGAGCGGGAAGAGCAGGAAGGTGCTGCCGAGGACGGTGAGGTGGAGCCGCCAGTGCTTGAGGCCGTCGAGCGCCTCGCGGGTGGAGAGCCGGGCCCCGTAGAGGAAGAAGAGGAGCGCCACGGCTCCGGTGGACGCCCCTTCCGCGACGTGGGCGGCGGCGCCGGAGGCGGGGAGCAGCGCGGCGAGGGCGACCGTGCCGAGCAGCGCCAGGATGTACGGGTCGACGGGCAGCCAGGACGGCAGCCGGAGGGTGCGACGTGGCGTACCGGGGCGGCTTCGGCGGGGGGTGGGGGCGGGCGTACGGGCGGTCATGGACTCCACTGCTCTGTGCACGGCGAGGGGTGTCTCGCGCTTGTCTCGCGCATGTCTGCGCTTGCTCGCGCTTGTCTCGCGCCTTTCCATCCTGGCCCAGGGCTCGGTGATCGGGAATCCCGCACAGGACACTGACTGTCATCGCGTTTCGCGATAATCACGCGGCGCAGGGGTTACGGTCGTCCTGTGTACGAGCCCACCCATCTCCGCACCTTCCTCGCCGTGGCCCAGACGCTGAGCTTCACCCGGGCCGCGGACCGTCTCGGGCTGCGGCAGTCGACGGTCAGCCAGCACGTGCGGCGCCTGGAGGAGGCGACGGGCCGGCCGCTGTTCACCCGGGACACCCATCGGGTGGCGCTGACCGAGGACGGCGAGGCGATGCTCGGGTTCGCGCGCACGATCCTTCAGGCGCACGAGCGGGCGGCGGCGTACTTCGGCGGGACGCGGCTGCGGGGGCGGCTGCGTTTCGGGGCGTCGGAGGACTTCGTGACGACCCGGCTGCCGGAGATCCTGGAGTCGTTCCGGCGCGAGCACCCGGAGGTCGACCTGGAGCTGACGGTGGAGCTGTCCGGCACGCTCCAGGCCCGGCTCGCCGCGGGGCGGCTGGATCTGATCCTGGCCAAGCGGCGCGGCGGGGAGAGCGAGGGGCGGCTCGTGTGGGAGGACTCCCTGATCTGGATCGGGGCGCCGGGGCTTCGGCTGGATCCCGACCGTCCGGTGCCGCTCATCCTGTACCCGCCGCCGGGGATCACCCGGGCGCGGGCCCTGGAGGCGCTGGAGGCGCAGGGCCGGGCGTGGCGGATCGCGTGTACGAGTTCCAGCCTGAGCGCGAACGTGGCGGCGGCGCGGGCGGGGCTGGGCGTGATGGCGCACACACGGGGGCTGGTGCCGCCGGGTCTGGTACCGGTGCCGGCGCGGGCGGGGCTGCCGGAGCTCGGCGACGTCGGTTTCGTGCTGCGTGCGGGGCGCCGGGGCGGGGCGGTGCAGGAGGCGGCGGACGCGCTGGCGGAGGCGATCCTGGCGGGCGGCGACCGACTGCACCGGCCGGGCTGACCGGGCTACGCGCCCGGTCGCTCCCGTGCCCACGCGTCCGGGCCGGCCCGCGCGGGGCCGCTTCGGGGCTCCGGGCGTACCGCCGGGACGGCGCGCCCGGCGTGCGGGTGGCGGGCGGCGTCGGGTGGCGGGCCGTGAGCGGCCCGTACAGATTCGGTGGAGATTCCCGCCGGATGGACGTACCGAGCGGTCGGTAACGTCCCGGCAGCATCCGCGACTTGGTCCTACCACCCACCCTGACCTGTGCGAACACGGAATGTCCCGGCTTGGTGAAGGCCCTCCCGCCGGGCAGTCGGGTGGGGTACCGTCACCCGCGCCGTACGGAGCGCTACAACGAGCTTTTCCAGCCATCGAGCCGTCGAGGAGCAGGTCAGTGCGCGAGTTCACCGTGCCGCCCGTCGAGGCGGCGCCTCAGGTCGGCGGTCTGGCGGACGCCGTGTTCGAGCGTGCCCTGACGGAGCCGGACCGGATCACGTTCGGCCGGAAGGGGCCGGGCGGCGAGTGGCGGGACGTGACGGCCGGACGGTTCCGGGACGAGGTCCTCGGCCTCGCGAGGGGCCTGATCGCGGAGGGCGTGCGGTTCGGCGACCGGGTCGCCATCATGGCCCGGACCCGCTACGAGTGGACGCTCTTCGACTTCGCTCTGTGGGCCCTCGGCGCGCAGCCGGTGCCGATCTACCCGACGTCCTCCGCCGAGCAGGTCTTCTGGATGCTGCACGACTCCGAGGTCACGGCCTGTGTGGTGGAGCACGAGGACCACGCGATGACGATCGGCTCGGTGATCGACCGGCTGCCCCGGCTTCAGCGCCTGTGGCAGCTGGACGCGGGCGCCGTGGCCGAGCTGACGGCGGCGGGGGCGGACATCGACGAGGACGTCGTGCACCGGCACCGGCGGGCGGTGACCCCGGAGACGGTGGCGACGGTCATCTACACGTCGGGGACGACCGGCCGCCCCAAGGGTTGTGTGATCACCCATTCCAACTTCATGTTCGAGACGGACATGCTGGTGGGCCGCTGGGAGTCGGTGTTCCGTTCCCGGCCGGGCGAGGAGGCCTCGACGCTGCTGTTCCTGCCGCTCGCGCACGTCTTCGGGCGGATGGTGGAGGTGGCCGCGGTCCGGACCGGGGTGAAGCTGGGGCACCAGCCGGTGATGGTGGCGGCGGAGCTGATCCCGGACCTGGCCGCCTTCCGGCCGAGTTTCGTGCTGGCCGTTCCGTACGTCTTCGAGAAGGTCTTCAACGCGGCGCGGCGCAAGGCGGAGCGGGAGGGGAAGGCCGGCCCGTTCGACAAGGCCGTGGAGGTGGCGGTCGCGTACGCGGAGGCCCTTGAACACAAGGCCTTCGGCACCGGGCCGGGGCCGTCGGCGGCGTTGCGCGTGCAGCACCAGTTCTTCGAGAAGACGGTGTACGCGAAGGTCCGCGCGGCGCTCGGCGGACGGCTCCGGCACGCGATGTCGGGCGGTTCCGCGATGGACCGCCGGCAGGGGCTGTTCTTCGCGGGTGCGGGGGTGACGGTCTTCGAGGGGTACGGCCTGACGGAGTCCTCGGCCGCCGCGACCGCGAACCCGCCGGAGCGGACGCGGTACGGCACGGTGGGGCAGCCGGTCCCGGGGACGACGGTGCACATCGCGGAGGACGGCGAGGTGTGGCTGCACGGCGGCCAGGTCTTCTCCGGCTACCTCAACGACCCCGAGGCGACCGCCGCGGTCCTCAACGACGGCTGGCTGGCCACCGGGGACCTGGGCTCCCTCGACGAGGAGGGCTATCTGACGATCACCGGGCGCAAGAAGGAGATCCTGGTGACCTCGGGCGGCAAGAGCGTCGCGCCGACGGGTCTGGAGGAGCGGGTGCGGGCGCATCCGCTGATCGCCCAGTGCATCGTCGTCGGCAACGACCGGCCGTACATCGCGGCCCTCGTGACGATCGACCAGGAGGCGGTGGAGCACTGGCTGGCGATGCAGGGGCGGGCGCCGCTCGCGCCGGCGGAGCTCGTACGCGATCCGTCCCTGGAGACGGAGATCCGGCGGGGGGTGGTGGCGGCGAACACGCTGGTCTCGCAGGCCGAGTCCATCCGCACCTTCCGGATCCTGGCGCATCCGTTCAGCGAGGAGCACGGGCTGCTGACTCCGTCCCTGAAGCTGAAGCGGAAGGCGATCGAGCGGGCGTACGCGGCGGAGGTCGCGGCGCTGTACGGCTGAGCCGTGCCCTCGGGGGCAGCCCGGCACGGCAAGCGGAATGCGAGACTCCCTCGCATCGTTGAAGGTGGGAGTAGTCAGGCACGACCCGCGACAAGGTAAGGATCCACTCCACGTGAGCACGGACAGCAAGGTTCCCTCGGTCACCCTGAACAACGGCGTGCGGATGCCGCAGCTGGGCTTCGGTGTCTGGCAGGTGCCGGACGACGAGGCCGCGGCGGCCGTGACGACCGCCCTGGAGGCCGGCTACCGCTCGATCGACACCGCCGCGATCTACGGCAACGAGGAGGGCACGGGCCGTGCCGTCGCCGCGTCCGGGATCGCCCGCGAGGACCTGTTCGTCACCACCAAGCTGTGGAACAGCGAGCAGGGCTTCGACGCGACGCTGAAGGCCTTCGACGCCTCCCTCGACAAGCTGGGTCTCGACTACGTCGATCTGTACCTGATCCACTGGCCGGTCCCCTCGAAGGACGCCTACGTCGACACGTACCGCGCGTTCGAGAAGATCCATGCGGACGGGCGCGCCAAGGCGATCGGCGTCTCGAACTTCCTCCCGGAGCACCTGGAACGGCTGATCGGCGAAACGTCGGTCGTGCCCGCCGTCAACCAGATCGAGCTCCACCCGCAGCTCTCCCAGCAGGCCTCGCGCGAGGCGCACGCCCGGTACGGGATCGCGACCGAGGCGTGGTCGCCGCTCGGCTCGGGGAAGGGGCTCCTGGACGTGCCGGCGATCGTCGCGATCGGCCGCAAGCACGGGCGGACCCCGGCCCAGGTCGTGCTGCGCTGGCACCTCCAGCTGGGGAACGTGGTGATCCCGAAGTCGGTCACCCCGTCCCGCATCGAGGAGAACATCGACGTCTTCGGCTTCGAGCTGGACGCCGAGGACCTGGCGGCGATCGCCGCGCTCGACGAGAACCGCCGACTGGGCCCGAACCCCGCGGAGTTCGGCGCCTGACCGGTCGGGTGACGACGACGGCGCCGAGGTCCGGGCGGACCTCGGCGCCGTTGTCGTACCCCCGGCATAGAGTCGACCGCGGACCGTGAAGCGCAGTGCGAGCGGCGAGTGCGAGTGAGGGAGTCGATTCGGTGAGTGGTGGGTCTCCGGTGCCCGTCGAGGAGGGCCTCTACCGGGTGCGGAACGTGGCCAGTGGGCTGCTCCTCGAGGTGTACGAGGGGTCGAGCCGCAGCGGTGCCAAGGTGCAGCAGGGCACCGGGAACGGCACGCCCGGCCAGCACTGGCACATCACCGCCGTGCCGAACGGCGGGGGGCTCTACCACCTGGTCAACGCGGCCAGCGGCAAGCGGCTCGATGTCGCCAACGCCTCCACGGAGAACGGCGCCACCATCCAGCAGTGGAAGGCGAACAACTTCGGCGCGCAGGAGTGGATCATCGAGCAGGACCTCCAGTCGCCGGGGACGGTCGCGCTGGTGAGCTTCATCAGCGGGCTGTTCCTGGAGGTCGCCGACGAATCGAAGGAGGACGGCGGCGACATACGGCAGTGGGAGGACACCGACTCCCCGTTCCAGTGGTGGCGGTTGGAGCCGGTGTCCTGACCCGCGGGGGTACGGCCCGAATCCGCCGGAGTACGTCCCGCCCCGCAGGAGTACGTCCCGCCCCGCCGGAGTACGGCCGACGGGCGCGGGCGTCCTCAGCCCTTGCGGGCGGTGTGGACCGTGCGGGCCGCGAGGTAGAACAGGTCCGTGCGGTGGTGGAGCGACATCTCGTCGGCCGGGTCGAGGAGCCGGTCGAGCATCGCGCGGTCGTCCGCGTCGAGCCGGTCGCCGAAGCTGTCGCGTACGCGGCCGAAGTGGTGGAGGGCCAGCTCGCGCACGATCGGGGACACCGGCGCGGGAACGTCGCTGAGGAAGGTGCGGGTGCCGGCGGGGGTGAGGCCCGCGTCGGCGAGCAGGGCCCGCCAGTCGTCCGGCTCGTCCTTGTGCCCGGGGGTCTCGGCGCGCATCTCGGCGAACCGGTCGGCGTTGGCGGCGTCGAGGCGCGCCTCCAGGCCCGGCCGGCCGAAGCCGATGTGCCAGGGCAGGTGCCGGGCGGGCAGCCCGCCCTCGACGAGGACCATCAGGCCGCCCGGGTTCAGCAGGCCGGCGAACTCGACGAGCGCGGCCCGCTGGTCACCGATGTGGTGCAGGGAGTTGCCCGCCCAGATCAGGTCGGCCTTCCCCAGCTCGGCGATGCCTTCGGGGAGTTCGGTGTGGAGGGTGGAGAGCCGGGCGGCGAGTCCGCGTTCCTCGGCGCGTTCACGGGCGCGGGCGAGGAGTTCGGGGGAGCCGTCGACGGCGACCGCCTCGGCCGCCGGGAAGGCCTCGGCGAGGACGCCGGTGATGACACCGGGGCCGCTGCCGACGTCGAGGACCCGGCGGACGCCCTGCACGGGGGCGAGCGTGCCGAGCCAGGCGGCGGCGTCCGCGTAGGCGGGGCTCTCGATCTCCGCCTGCCGCTCCAGGAGCGGGGCGATCTCGTTCCAGTCGAGAGGGACGCCGCTGTGGTGGGAACCGTGGCTGTGCTTGTGCCCGGTGGTGTGCGTCCCACCGGGAGTGTGCTGGTGGCCGTGCCCGTCGCCGTGCGAGTGGCCGTGGTGCGTTGCGGTGTGCTGGCTCATGGGTCCAGCGTGCGTCGAGTCGGCCGCGAGCGCGAGCACTGTTGCCGTTCCGGCAAGAAGATCGATCCTTTGTTGCTCAGATCGTCATACCCCGGCGCGGTGCTCCTGTGGGCTGACGCCCCTGACCCGCTTGAACGCGGCGCTCAGGGCGAAGGCTCCGCTGTAGCCGACCTGCCGGGCGACGGACTCGACGGTGGCGTCGCTCTCGCGCAGCAGATCGGCGGCGAGCGCGAGCCGCCAGCCGGTGAGGTACGCCATCGGGGGCTCGCCGACGAGTTCGGTGAAGCGGCGGGCGAGGGCGGCCCGGGACACGCCCGCCTTCGCGGCGAGCGAGGCGACGGTCCAGGGGTGGGCGGGGTCGTCCTGGAGCAGTCGGAGGGCGCGGCCGACGACCGGGTCGCCCATGGCCCGGTACCAGGCGGGGGCCTCGGCACCCGGCCGGGAGAACCAGGCACGGACGCCGGAGATGAGCAGCAGGTCGAGGACCCGGTCGAGGACGACGGTCTGGCCGGGTTCGTCGCGGGCGATCTCCTCGCCGAGGAACGGCATGAGGGGGCAGTTCCACGCGTCGGCGGGCAGGTGGACCAGTGTCGGCAGGGCGTCGAGCAGCCGGCGGCCGACCTCGCCGTCCATCCGGTACGTGCCGACGAGGACCGTGGTACCGCCGTCGGGCGCGTTGCCCCAGGTGCGGACGCCGAGCCTCATGCGGTCGGCGAGCGGCTCCCCGGTCAGGGTGGTGCAGACGCCGTCGGGCCCGATCACGGCGCTGGGCGCGGCGTCGGGGGCGTACGCGACGGTGTACGGCTCCGGGCCCCGGACGATGGCGATGTCTCCGGGCCGCAGCACTACGGGCTCGCCGCTGCCGGGAACGACCCAGGCCTCGCCCTCGGTCACGCACATCACGCAGATCGGGGCGGCGTCCTCGATGCGCACCGACCACGGCGGCTCCATGACCATGCGGAGCAGGAAGGCGCCCCTGGCGCGGGGTCCGTCGAGGAGTCCGGCGAGTGCGTCCATGGGTCAACAGCGTAGGCGGGCCGATGAGACGGAGACATAGGAGTGTGAGACGGCGGAGCATGGGCGGCGGGAGCCGTGGGCGGGAGTCTTGACCCATGACGAACCAGACGCACGACTCGCGGACCGAGCAGGGCACGAACGAGCAGAGCACGCACGAGCAGAGCACGCGCGGGCAGATCGCCAACGAGCGGATCGCGACTGTCCTGGTGACGAGCGCCACCGGCAAGACCGGGCGCCGCGTGGCCGAGCGGCTCACGGCGCGCGGGGCGACCGTCCGCGCCGGGTCCCGGAGCGGAGCGACCCCGTTCGACTGGGAGGCCCCGGAGACCTGGGGCCCGGCGTTGCGGGGCGCGGACGCCGCGTACGTGGCCTACTACCCGGATCTCGCCGCGCCGGGCGGGGTCGAGGCGATGGAGACCTTCGGCCGGCTCGCCGCGGAGCACGGCGTACGGCGGCTGACGGTGCTGTCGGGGCGCGGGGAGCCCGAGGCGGTCATGGCGGAGGAAGCCCTGCGCGCGGCGGCCGTCGGGGTGGAGATGACGGTCGTACGGGCCTCGTTCTTCGCGCAGAACTTCTCCGAAGGGCTGCTCGCGGAGGGGGTCGCGGAGGGCGTGGTCGTCTTTCCCGCGGGTGACACGGCGGAGCCGTTCATCGACGTGGACGACCTCGCGGACGTGGTCGTCGAGACCCTGGTGACGGACGGTCACGCGGGGCGGGTGCACGAGGTGACGGGGCCTCGTCCGATCGGCTTCGCGGAGGTGGCGGCGGAGATCTCGCGCGCCTCGGGGCGTCCGGTGGCCTACCAGCCGGTGTCCCGGGCCGACTACGCCGGGCTGCTCGCCGGGTTCGGGCTGCCGGCGCCGGAGGCCGACTGGCTCGCGGCCCTGTTCGCGACGCTCCTCGACGGCCACAACGCCTCGGTGACGGACGGCGTGAAGCGGGTTCTGGGCCGTGACCCGCGCTCCTTCACGGCGTTCGCGGACGCGACCTGGGCCGGCGAGTCGGCCTGAGCCCGAGGCACACGGGTGCCGGCTCAGCCCTGCCGGACGAAGCAGGCGAGCCGGTACCGGGGATCGGCACGGGGACGGTCCTGGTCCGGGAGGGCGGCGAGGGCGGCGGCGAGCGTCTCCACGACCGCCGGGTCGCCGGAGAACCAGGAGGCGAAGTACCCGGCGCGCAGCTTCCGTACGGTGTCGCGCGGGGTGCCGCCCTGGCCGTGTCCCGTGAAGCGGGTGCCGGGGCGGGGTGCGAGGCCATGGGCGGCGGCGCACCCGGTGATCAGCTCGGTCCGGTCGGAGGCCGCCCCGGCCGAGCGGTACGGACGGAGGATCGCGTCGATGTCGCTGCCGACGTCGTGAGCCGCGTCCTTGTCGACGGTGGCGATCAGGACGCCGCCGGGGCGCAGGACGCGGGCGGCCTCGGCGACGATCTCCGCCGCGAAGGGAACGAGGTGGAGCAGCCAGACGGCGCTGACCGCGTCCAGGGAGGCGTCGGGCAGCGGCAGTCGCCGTGCGTCGGCGCGGACGACCCGGCCCGGTGCGCGGTCGGCGGCGACCCGCAGCATGGCGTGGGCGGCGTCGGCTCCGTAGACGCGCAGTCCCGGGCGGGTGAGCCGTTCGGTGACGAGGCCGGTGCCGCAGGCCAGGTCGAGCAGGGTCCGGCTGCCGGGCGGCACGAGCCGCAGGACGGCCTCGGCCGCGGCACCGGCCCGGGGCACCCCGCCCCGGGTCCGGTCGTAGTGCGCCGCTTCGGCCTCGTAGTCGAGCACGGTCTCCGCCATGCCGACGATCGTACGAGGTGGGTGACCGTACGAAGGAGAGGAGGCGGGTGACCGTGCCACGGGAGGACGGCGGGTGACCGTGCCACGGGAGGACGGCGGGTGACCGTACGACGGCAGGACGGCGGGTGAACGTGCGTCAGGCGGCGCCGTGGCCCGGGGCGATCCCCTCCACGCGTTCGGCGAGTTCGAAGTCCTTCTCCGTGACGGCGCCACCGGCGGAGTGGGTGTTCACGGACAGGGCGACGGTGTTGTAGCCGAGGGTCAGATCCGAGTGGTGGTCGAGCTCCTGCTGGATCCGGGCCACATGGACGACGAGCGCGGTCGCCGCGAAGTGGTCGCCGAGCCGGTACTCGCGGGTGAGCCGGTCGTCCTCGACGGACCAGCCGGGGAGCTCCCGCAGTCGGTCCTCGATCTCCTTCTGCGACAGCGGCTGTGTGGGCACGGCGGTGCTCCCTCCGGTCGGGTGGCGCGGGTGACGGACAGGGGTCCCCGGGGGAAACTACCCGGGGTCCCCCTCTGGGATACCGTCTGGCCATGACAACGGTGGTGAGCGACACGGGAGTGGGACCGCTGCTGCGCGGTTGGCGTGAGCAGCGGCGGCTGAGCCAGCTGGAGCTGGCGCTGCGGGCGGACTCCTCGGCGCGGCACATCTCGTTCGTGGAGACGGGTCGCTCCCGGCCGAGCGAGGAGATGCTCCTGCGGCTGGCCGAGCATCTGGAGGTGCCGGTCCGCGAGCGGAACGCGCTGCTGCTGGCCGCCGGTTACGCGCCCCGGTACGCGGAGTCGCCGCTCGACGCCCCGCGCCTGGAGACGCTGCGGGCGGGCATCGAGCAGCTGCTGCGGGGCTACGAGCCGTATCCGGCGCTCGTGGTGGACGGCTCGTACACGGTGGTGGCGGCGAACCGGGCCATCGGTCTACTGCTCGACGGGCTGCCGGAGCAGCTGCTGACGCCGCCGCTGAACGCGATGCGGATCACCCTGCACCCGGAGGGGCTCGCGGCCCGGATCCGGAACCTGCCGGAGTGGCGCGGGCATCTGCTGCACCAGATGGAACGTCAGATCGGCCTGGCCCGTTCGGAGTCGCTGCGCGGGCTGTACGCGGAGGTGACGGCGTATCCGTCTCCGCCGGGTGCGGACGACGGAGACGGGTCCTCGGCCCCGGGGCCGGAGGAGGTGTACCCGTACTTCGCGCTGCCGCTGCGGATCGAGCACGACGGGCGGGTGCTGTCGTTCGTGTCGTCGATCTCGACGTTCAACACCCCGCTGGACGTGACGGTCGCCGAGCTGGCCATCGAGACGTTCCTCCCGGCCGACCCGGCGACGGTCGCGTACCTCCAGTCCCTGCCGCCGTTCAGCGACTAGCGGCGACGGCCCTCAGGGACGCCCACTGTGCGAGGGCGAAGCCGCCGACGGTGGCCGCCTGCAGGGGCGTCCACACCAGGCCTGCGGTGGTCGGCTCCAGCCAGGCGGCGAGGGCGACGATACTGAGGACCGCCCACAGCGCGTTGATGTCGACGACGAGCTTCACGCCGAGCGCCGGGGGCTGCGGGCGGCTCGCGAGCCAGGCGACCCCGGCGGCGTACAGGGTGAGCAGGACGCCCAGTTCGAGCAGGAGGCCCGCGTCGACCCCGAGGAACTCCCCGAGCGGGCCTGAGGCGACGGCGTAGGCGATCCCGTTCGCCCCGGTGACGACGGCGTCGAGGGCGAGGAACCGGCGCACCGCGGACTGCGGACGGGTGGTGCGGGCGAGACCGGCGAGCAGGGCCTGGGACATGGCGGATCACCCTCCATGGGGGACGTTCGTGCTGGTGACGGGCCCGGAGCCCGAGCGGAGTGCGCCGCCCGGGTTCCGGTGCTCCCGAGCATGCCGGGCGGGCCGGCGGGGGTCGATTACATGTGAGGTAATGCGCGCGGGCGGGGGTGGGTGCGGGGACGGTTCGGCCGGTGGTGGAAGCGTCTGTCAGCGGGCTCCGGGCGTGAGTATTGTTCGCGCCGGGGTGGCCGGGAGTGGTCTCCCCAGGAGGGGGAGAGACAGATGGCGTGGGACAGGGAACGGGCCCGCATGGTGGCCACCGGGGACGATCACGCGGTGACGCCCGCGGAGCTCTTCTTCGATCTGGTGTTCGTGTACGCGATCACGCAGGTCACCGCTCTGATGGCGGCGGCGCCCTCGCCGGTGCGGGTGGTCGGCGGGATGGTCGTGCTCGCGCTGCTGTGGTGGTGCTGGTGCTGCTTCGCCTGGCTGGGGAATGTCGTACGGGCCGACTCCGGCGCCTTGTTCGGGGTCCTCGTCACGGTCATGGCCGTCGTCCTGATCGTGTCGCTCGCGGTCCCGGACGTGTTCGGCGACGCGTCCGGCGGGCTGTCGGAGCCGCTGCTGTTCGTGCTCTGTTACGGGGCGGTGCGCGTCCTGCACCTGGTCTCGTACTGGATCGCCAGCCCCGACGACCCCGTCCTGCGTGCCACCCTGCGCCGTACGGCCCTGACGTCCGTCGTCCCGCCGCTGGTGCTGCTGCTGATCGGCAGCTCGTCCAGCGGCCGGGTCCAACTCCTGCTGTGGCTGGGGGCGGTGGCCGTCGACTACCTCGGCATCTTCGTCACCGGCGCCACCGGCTGGCGGGTCAACTCCCCCGGGCACTTCTCCGAGCGGCACGGCCTGATCGTGATCATCGCGCTCGGCGAGTCCATCGTCGCGATGGGCGTCGGCGTCTCCGGTTTCCCGCTCACCTTCGCCGTGCTCGGTGCCTCGGCCGCCGGGCTGTTGCTCTCGGCAGGGTTGTGGCGGCTGTACTTCCGGCAGCTCGGCGAGGCGGCCGAGCACCGGCTCGCCGGTCTCGAAGGCGACGACCGCACCCGGTTCGCGCGGGACGTGTACACCTTCCTGCACCTGCCGCTGGTCGCCGGTGTCGTGCTCTGCGCGCTCGGTATGAAGAAGGTCCTCCAACAGGTCGCCGACACCGGTCACTACGGCCTCGCCGAGCCCCTCCACGGGGTCGTCGCCTGGTCGTTGACCGGGGGCGTCGGCGTGTATCTGCTGGGCGCCGCCGCGATCGTGCTGCGCACCACCGGCCGGCGGCCGACCGCCCTCGCCCTGGGCGGCGTGGGCTGCCTGGCGGCGGGCCCGCTCGTCGGTCTCGTCCCGGCCCTGGTGGCACTCGTGTCCCTCGCCACGGTCGCGACGGCCCTGGTGTGGCTGCACGGGCGGCGCCAGGCGGCGCGGACGTTCGAGGCCGTGGAGGCGGCCTGAGGGCGTGTTCACGGTAGTGCCGTGAGGGCGCGGGGCGAGCGCCCTCGCCGTCCTCAGTACGCCGCCGCCCGGTGCCCGATGAAGGCGCGCAGCCGGGTGGTGTCGGCGGCCGTCCAGCCGGGCGGTGGGAGGACGGCCGCCCAGCCGTCGACGGCTCCGGCCCCGTAGCGGTGGCCGTGCGGGGCGTCGACCCCGTACGAGACGGCCATGTCGACGGAGGTCTGCCAGAAGGCGACGAAGGGGAACCAGGTGATCTCGGGGGTGATGTCGGGGCCGAGGGGTTCGTCCAGCCAGTCGGGCTTGTCGAGGAGGAGGTCGGGCGACCACCAGACGACGGGGTCAGAGGCGTTCTGCAGGTAGACCGCGCGCGGGTGTTCCCAGTCGGCGGGCGGGCGGGCGAGGTCGGTCTCGGGGAACTGGGCGAAGCGGATGTGGGCGCCGTCCCGGTACTGGGGGCGCCAGACGGGGCTGCCCGGGTCGCGGTCGCGGCGGATCTCCCGGGAGATCGGGGAGAAGTCGGGGGCGCCCATCAGAAGGGCTCCGTCGGTGGAGGCGAGGAGGTCGTCGGCGCTGTCGAAGGAGGCTTCGACGGCGTAGGCGCCGAGGCTCTCGCCGGTGACGACGAGGCGGGGCCGGTGGCCGGCGGGGAGGGTGTCGAGCCGGGCGCGTACGGCGTCGAGGAGGGCCCGGGTGGCCTGGCCCGCCTTCTCCTTGTCGACGAGGAAGGAGACCCAGCTGGGGAGGTACGAGTACTGGACGGCGACGATCGCGGTGTCGCCCTCGTACATGTACTCGAGGGCCTCGGCGACGTTCGGGTCGACCCAGCCGGTGCCGGTGGTGCCGGCGACGGCGAGGACGGCGCGGTCGAAGGCGCCGGTGCGTTCGAGTTCACGGACGGCGAGCCGGGCCTGGGCGGCGAAGGGGCGGTCGTCCTGGAAGGCGGCGGGCAGCGCGGAGGGTATGTAGACGCGGACGGGGTCGAGGGCGGGCCGGCCGGTCCATGCGGTGAGGGTGTCGCGGCCGGGTGTGGAGCCGGCGAAGTTGCGGCCCTGGTAGCCGAGGTCCTCCCAGGGGATGAGGGAGCCGGGGCCGCCGGAGACGAGCCGTGAGGCGGGGCGCCGGATGCCGTCCTTGGTCCCGCCGTTGGTGGCTTCGGCGATGCGGTCGGCGATGTCGACGACCCCTCGGTCGAAGACGATGTCGCGGACGCCGACGAGGACGAGGAGGGCGGAGACGGCCGCGCCGACGGCGAAGGCGACGGGCCGGGGCAGGAGCCGGCCGAGCTGTCGTATCAGGGTGACGGCGCCGAGGCGTACGGCGCGGGCCACGAGGAGCGCGGCGAGCAGCAGGCCGAGGGCGATGAGGGCGATCATCGGCGTGTGCCAGGTGAGGGCGGGCGGAAGGCCCTGGAGGACCCGGAGCTGACGCTGCATCCGGGCGCTCCTGGAGATGAGCCAGACGGCGAGGACCGGGCTGAGCAGCCAGTACGCCTGCCAGCAGCGGGTACGGAACCGGGTGGGCGGCCGCCACGGCGCGAGGACGCGGTAGAGCCAGGCGAGGCCGGAGCCGAGGGCGTAGCCGATGACGGCGGTGATCCCGCCGACGAGCCCCTGGAGGTACCAGGGGCGGGGCACCAGGGACGGGGTCAGGCTCGACCAGAAGAAGACCGTGGCGAAGCAGAGCGCGGTGAGGTCGGGCCAGCGGCGGATGCGGTACGAGGGGTCCGGGCGGTCCCAGTAGGGGCGCCGCGCGAAGGCGAGGAGCCGGTCGGCGGCGCGGCGCGGGAGGGGCGGACGAGGAGGAGCGCCGGCGGTGGCCGCGGGCCCCCGTACCGCGCCCCGCGCCGTCCTCCGCTCCTCGCCGGACGCGGGTCCGGCGGACCGATCGGGGCTGGTGTTCCGGTCGGTCGAGGTCATCGGAACACCCTCGTACGTCCGGACGCCGGGCCGCAATCAGATTTCGCCGTGGCCCGCGTCGGGGCGTGACGGAGGGTCAGCGGAGGCGTTCGTCCCGGTACGTGGGCGGCTCGGGTGCCGGGGCCGGGGCGGGCTCGGCCGCCGGGGCGGCGGGCTCGGGCGCCCGGCGTTCGGAGCGCTGGGCCCGGGAGGCCTCGGCGCGCAGCAGGGCCTGGAGAACGGCGAACGGGTCTACGGGCATGGCGGAACTCCTCGTGGTGCGGGGGTGATGTCGGGGGCTGCGGGGAGGCGTGAGCCTCTCAGCAGCGCATCACCACGCACCGGAGCGCGTCGCCGCGCGGGGCGGGGAAGGGGGTGGGGGCCGGGGTGCGGCGCCGGTTCCGGGCGGCGTACGGGAGGCGGCGCGGGCGCCGGACCGGGCGGATGCCCGTCCGGTGCCGGCGGGAGCGGCCGGGGAGTCCGGCCTCGGTGGCGGCCGGGTCGTGGGTCTCGCCGCTCGAATCGGACGCCGGGGAGGCGGCGGGCCGGAGTTCGGCCCCGCCGGTGAGCGCGCCGGCGGCCCCGGTGCCGAGCAGCGCGGCAAGGACGAGGAGCACCACGACGCAGAGGCGCCGGCCCGGTGCCGGGCAGCAACGGCCTCGCCGCCCCGGCCTCGCGCAACCCGGCCGCGCGCAACCCAGCGCGCATCCCCGCCTCGCGCAACCCTGCCTCGCGCGCGCCGGGCGGCCCGCCGGGGTGACGGGCGGTCCGGCGGTCGGCCCGGAGGGCGGTCCGGAGGGCGGCTCGGCGGGCGGTTCGGACGCGGGGCTCACGGAGATCCGTACTGCCCCGCGGGGGTCCCGGCGCGGCGTGCCCGGTCATTGATCCGCCCGAGCGGCCTACGGGTGGGGCCCCTGATTCACCGGTTCACCGCACACGCGGCGGCCGGGCCGGTCACGCCCGGGGCGTCCCCTCCCCCGCGGCCGCGCGCTGCCTGCGGGCCGCCATCCCCGCGTACACCAGCACGCCCGCGAAGAGGAACAGCACGCCCTGGTAGACGGCCGCGTAGCCGGAGCCCGCGACCAGCCAGAGGGAGAAACCGAACGCGGCGAGGGTGAGGACGGTGTCGCGGACCAGTCGGGGGCGGTGGACGCGGTCGGACTGTCCGGACAGGAGGAAGTAGAACTGCGCGGCGGAGGAGAGCAGATAGGGCACGGTGGCGGTGAAGGTGGTGACGAGGACGAGGGTCTCGAAGACGCCCGCGGTGCCGGCCGTGTAGTTGTAGACGGTGAGGAGCGAGGCGAGGACGACAGTCACGAGGACGCCGACCGTGGGGACCCCGCGCCGCTTCCGGGCGAAGACCTTCGGGAAGAGGCCGTCGCGCGCCGCCGCGTAGGGCGTCTGGGCGCTCAGCAGGGTCCAGCCGTTGAGGGCGCCGAGCATGGAGACGAGGGCCATGCAGGCGACCGCCGTGCCGCCCCAGGAGCCGCCGAACATGAGGTTGACGGCGTCCGTGAAGGGGGCGCTGGACGCGACGAGCCGCTCGTGCGGGACGGTGCCGAAGACCGACAGGGTGGTCAGGAGGTAGAGGAAGGCGGCGGCGAGGGTGCCGAGGACGGTGGCGCGGCCGACATTGCGGCGCGGGTCACGGACCTCGCCGGCGCTGACGGCGGCCGACTCGACGCCGAGGTAGCTGAAGAGCAGGATCGCGGCGGAGGCGGAGACGGCGCCGAGGGCGCTCTCGTCACCGGCCCGGAAGGGCCCGAGGTTGGCGCTGTCGAAGAAGAGGAATCCGCCGACGGCGACGAGCAGCAGCGGGACGAACTTGAGCACGGTCGCGACGATCTGCACGGCGCCGACGTAGCGGGTGCCGGCGAGGTTCGCGAGGGCCGGGAGCCACTGGATGAGGAGCGCGGCGGCGATGGTCGCGGGCTTCGATCCGTGGAGCGGGACCAGCACGTCGAGGTAGCCGACGGCGGCGACGGCCAGGGCGGCGTTGGAGACCCAGGCCGTGATCCAGTACGACCAGGCCGTCAGGAATCCGGCGAAGTCGCCGAAGGCCTCGCGGGCGTAGACGTACGGTCCGCCGGTCCTGGGATGGCGGTGGGCGAGGCGGCCGAAGACGAGGGCGAGGGCGATCGCGCCGAGGGTGAGGACGCCGAAGGCGACGAGGCTGATGGTGCCGTAGGGGGCGACGGAGGCCGGCAGCAGGAAGATTCCGCCGCCGATGATGTTGCCCATGACCAGGGCGGTCGCGACGGGGAGCCCGAAGCGGCGGGTGTGCTTGCCGTCGCCCTCGGTGGCTCCGGGGGTTCCGGAGGCTTCGGTGGTCCCTGGGGCTCCGGTGTCGCGCTGTGGAGTTGTCGTGGCCGTGCTCATGGGGTGGTGCGCCTTCCGTCGTACATTCCAGGCCATCGTCCGGTACGTACGAACAGGCGTCCAAATCAGTGGTTTTTGTCCTGCGCGACCGGCCCATCAACCGGAAGAAGTGATTCCGATCGGTCCGTGGACGGCGAAATCTCCAGCGGCACCTGCGGGCCCGAGCACTCCCGCAGCCAGCGCCGCAGCACCCGGTGCACCTGCTCCGCGCCGACCAGCTCCTCCCCCGCGCCGACCGGCGGCGACAGCTCCGGCGGCGAGAGGAGGAAGGGGTGCGACTGCTCGCCGCCGAGGCCGCCGTGCGAGCCGATCTGCTCCTCGAAGGCGTGCACGGTGCCCGTCGCCGGGTCGTACATCGAGTTGACCATGACGTCCGCGACGTGCGGAAAGCCGTCCGTACGCCGTACCGCCCGCGCCGCGCCCCGGCCGAAGACGGCGAGCGGCCCCCCGTCGTCGAGGTCGGCGACCGGCACCTCCACCCCGTCGCGGGCGAGCACCACCGAGCCGTGCTCGGCGCTCGCCACCAGGACGAAACCGACGCCCGGATGGTGGGCGAGGGTGCGGAGCAGAGCCGGGTGGCGCCGGTCGATCTCCTCCCGGGTCATCCGGTGCGGCACGTCGGGGAACGAGATGAGACCGAGGTTGCCCGAGGCGAGGACGACCGGCTCGGAGGGCCGGGCGGGCAGCTCCTTCGCGCTCTCGCCGGTCTCGTCGACCGGCCGGTGCAGCGCGAGGCGCAGCGCGTCCCTGGCCGCGTCCCGCGCCTCCGAACCTCCCCCGGACTCCGTCTGGGGGTGCCCCCATCGGGTCCGGCGCACCCGGCGCGGCACCGGAAGCCCGCACCCGGCCCTGACCAGATCCTTGAGCGTCAGCCCGTACGCGCTCTCGAAGGTCTCGCCGGGACTCTGCCCGTGGTCGGAGAGCAGCACGATCCGGTACGGGCGGGGGGCGTGCTCAGCGACGGTGGCGATCAGCGCGATCGAGCGGTCGAGGCGGCGCAGGACCTGGTCGGTGTCCCGGCCGTGCGGGCCCGAGTGGTGGGCGACCTCGTCGTAGGCGACGAGGTCGGCGTAGACGGCGGTGCGGCCGGCGAGCATGTCCCCCATCACCGCCGAGACGACGACGTCCCGCTCCACGACCGTCGCGAAGGCGCGCACGAAGGGGTACGTGCCGCCGCGCGAGACCCTCGGGGTCTCGCGGCGGAGCAGTGCCCGGGTCGACTGGAAGATCTCGCGGACGCACTCGGTGACCAGCGATCCGGCGGTACGGACGGCGTTGGCCGGGTCGGAGAAGTAGGCGAAGTAGCCGGCGCGCGAGCGGTTGCGCGGGCCGCGCCGGGCGGCCATCGACAGGACCAGCGCGAGCTGGTCGGCGCCGCCGCTGAACAGGTTGCCGCGCGAGGCCCCGTCGACGGTGAGCAGGCCGCCGTCCCCGGTGCGGCGCACGGCCCGGCGCTGGAGCTCCACGGCGCTCGCCGGGCGGTTCGACACCATGAGGCGGCCGGTGTCCTTCTCGTACCAGCGGAAGGCGGGCACGTCCTCGTTGGAGCCGTGCAGGATGCCGAGCTGGCTGGCGCCGGTCTGGCTGGACCAGTCGGTGCGCCAGGGGGTGAGCCGGTGGCCGGCGTCGATCCAGGACGCCACGGTCGGCATGAGCCCGTCGGCGACGGCGCCGCGCAGGACGTGGTGGCCGACGCCGTCGAGCTGGAGGAAGACCGTCCCGGGTACCTGCTCGGGGGCGTCGTCCGAGGCTCGCGGCCGGGTCCGGCCGGTGAGCCGGTAGAGCCGGCGCCGGTAGGCGTCGTCGTCGCGGACGGCGAGGCCGGTGGAGGTGGCGGAGGCGACGGCGGACATGACGGCGGCGACCACGACGGCGGTCTCGGGGTTGGCGGCGCCCCGCCCGTCGGGGATCAGCCAGAGCGCGACGAGCAGCAGCGAGCCGTTGAGGAAGAAGACCAGCAGGCCGAGTACGAGGGCGGGGACGAGCAGCAGGGCCCGCACGACCACCGGCCACACGAGCGCGCCGAGCAGACCGAACGCGCCGGCCGCGGCGGCGGCGGTGAGCGCCGTCCGCGTGAAGGTGTCGCCGTCGGCGGACTGCAGCTCGAAGTCGGGGAGCAGCCCGGCGAGGATCAGCATCGTGAGCGTGGACACCGCCCAGACGGCGATCACCCGCCCCAGTGCCCTGCCCGCGGACCGCCAGCGGTCGGCGCCACCCCATCGCCCGTCACCCACGGCCGCTACACCTTTCACCCGTTTCCTGCCTCAAGCGTGGCACAACGCCCACGGTCGGCGGGGAAAACGGGTGACGGCGATCGGCCCGGGTGTGTCAGGTCGTCGTGTGGTCGTACGAGCCGATGTACGTCAGGTCGCTGATTGCGGAGAGACGTCGGGTCGCTGATTGCGTAGAGACGTCAGCTCGTTGATTGCGGAGCGACGACGTCAACAGCCGTCGTACCCGGCCGTCGGCATCGAGAGCCGCCGGTGGACCCCCGCCTTGGCCGCCGCGTCGTACTCCGGCTCGCACGCCGGCCCGTCGGAACACGCGGTCTCCAGCCGTACCCCGCGCCGCGCGCACTCCGCGCGGAAGCCGGGCACGGAGGTCAACGCGCGGGCGAGGACCCGCTCGTTGGCGGCGACGAACAGGTCGACCGCCCCCGCCTCCACGTCCCTCCACAGGGCCTCGTGATCGGGCCGGATCCCGTAGAACAGCAGCTGGCGGGCGACCACGTACCCCTGGTCGTCGGCCCAGCGGGCACACACCGCGTGTTGACGGCGCGTGTCCACGAGGAAGGGGTCGCTGTCCAGCTCTTCGAGCGGGGTGAGGCTGGCGATCGCCGCCACCCGAACGTCGTCCATGGGCCGACCCTACTGCGGGACGGCACGGCCGAACATCCTCCGGCGCCCGCTCCGGACATTTACCCTCGATACGGAGTGAGGGTACGAGCGCGGACATCGTGAACGGCGGTGGACGACGGCCGGAACCCGCGACGACGGAAGGCGGCATGCCGGTGGAGGTCACCTGGTGGGGTCACGCGACCTGCACGGTCGAGGACTCCGGGGTCCGCTTCCTCACCGATCCGCTGTTCGCACGGCGGCTCGCGCACCTGCGGCGGCGGCGCGGCGCCCTGCCGCCGCCCGAGGCCGCGGTCGCGGAGGCCGTCCTCGTCTCGCACCTCCACTCCGATCATCTTCACCTGCCGTCACTGGCGCGGCTCGCGCCCGGAACGCTGCTCGTCGTGCCGCGCGGCGCCCCCGCCGCCGTACCTGGGCTGCGCAGGCTCGACGGGAACGGGCTGCGGCTCACCGAGGTGGAGCCGGGCGACACGGTGACGGTCGAGGGCGTGACCGTACGGGCCGTGCCGGCGCGCCACGACGGACGGCGGCTGCCGGTGGGGCCGCACCGCGCCCCCGCGCTCGGGTACGTCGTCGAGGGAGAGGCGCGGACCTACTTCGCCGGGGACACCGGACTCTTCGACGAGATGGCGGAGGCGGTGGGCCCGGTGGACGTGGCGCTGCTGCCGGTCGGCGGCTGGGGCCCGTACCTCGGTCACGGCCATCTCGACGCCGGCCGGGCGGCCGAGGCGCTCGCCGCGCTGTCGCCCGCGGCGGCCGTCCCGGTGCACTACGGCACGTACTGGCCGATCGGGCTCGACGGGATCCGGCCGCACGAGTTCCACGCGCCGGGCGACGAGTTCGTACGGCACGCGGCCCGGCTGGCGCCGAAGGTGGCGGTCCATCTGCTGGCCCACGGCGAGCGGGTACGTCCGGCGGTGGCCCGGTGAGACACGGGGCACCGGGCGGGCGGCGACGGCCGAGGGGGCGACGGTGACCGGGCGGGGAGCGGCCGGGGGGTCCGCGACGGCGGCGCGGCCGGGGGGCGGCCGGTGATCCACGGGCTCACGGGGGTCGTGACGGCGGTGCGGGAGCTGCCGCCCGAGTCGACGCAGCAGGCCGTCGGCTATCCCTCCCTCTTCCTCCTGGTGGCGCTCGGCGCGCTGGTGCCGGTCGTGCCGACGGGCGCGATCGTCAGTTCGGCGGCGGTCGTCGCCTTTCACCAGACGTCGCCCCTCGCACTGCTCTTCGTCTTCCTGGTGGCGGCGTTCGCCGCGCTCCTCGGCGACACCGCCCTGTACTGGCTGGGGCAGCGCGGGGTGCGGTCGCGCAACGGCTCGCGGTGGCTCGCCGCCCTGCGGGGCCGGGTGACGCCGGAGCGGCTCGCGCACGCGCAGGAGCGGCTCGACACGCATCAGGTGTCGGTGCTCGTGCTGTCCCGGCTCGTTCCTGCGGGGCGGATCCCGGTGATGCTGGCGTGTCTGCTGTCGGAGATGCCGCTGCGGCGGTTCGTACGCGGTGACGTGGCGGCCTGTCTGGCGTGGGCGGCGACGTACCAGCTGATCGGGATCCTGGGCGGTTCCCTGTTCCCGGAGCCGTGGCAGGGGGTCGTCGCCGCGGTGGGCCTCACCGTGCTGATCAGCGCGGTGCCGGGGCTGTGGCGGCGGCTCCGGGGGCACGCGGTGTCAGGGCACGAGCACCCGTGAGCCGCCGACCGGCAGGTCCCACAGGTCCTCGCGGCGCAGCCCCGCCTGCTCCCAGGCGGTTCTCACCCGGGTGAGGGGTTCGAGGACGGGCTCCGAGGACAGCACGAACGTCGCCCAGTGCATGGGGGCCATCCGCCGCGCCCCCAGGTCCTGGTGGGCACGGACCGCCTCCTCCGGGTCGGTGTGGACGTCGCTCAGCCACCAGCGGGGGTCGTAGGCGCCGATCGGGAGCAGCGCCAGGTCGATGCCGGGGTACCGGCGGCCGATCTCGGCGAACCAGTGGCCGTACCCGCTGTCCCCCGCGAAGTGGACGCGCCGCCCGGACCGGTCGGTGAGCACCCAGCCGCCCCACAGGGAGCGGCAGGTGTCCAGGAGGGTGCGCTTGGACCAGTGGTGGGCGGGGACGAAGTCGAAGCGCACGCCGTCGAGTTCGGCCGCCTCCCACCAGTCGAGCTCGGTGACCCGGCTGAACCGGCGGCGGGTGAACCAGCGGCCGAGGCCGGCCGGGACGAAGACCGGGGTGTGCCGGGGAAGCCGTTTCAGGGTCGGGGCGTCGAGGTGGTCGAAGTGGTTGTGGCTGATGACGACGGCGTCGATGCGCGGCAGATCCTCCCAGCGGACGCCGACCGGGGTGAGCCGGGCGGGGGTGCCGAAGATGCGGCGGGACCAGACCGGGTCGGTGAGGACGGCAAGACCGCCGATCCGAAGTACCCAACTGGCGTGTCCGGCCCAGGTGATGGCGAGGGTGTCGGGTCCGGCGGGCGGGAGCGGGCCCGGCTCGAAGGGCAGCAGCGGAATGTCACGGAGGCCCTCGGGGCGGGGGCGTACGGCTCCCTCACGGGCGAGGCGGGCCAGGGCGCGCACGCCGGGGAGCGGGGCGGTGAGCCGGTCGGCGAAGCTGCGGGGCCAGTCGAGGCGCAGCCGGCCGACGGGGTGGAGGACCGGAGCCGGGGAAGGGACGGGGGCAGGGGCGGGAGCGGTGGCGCGATCGGGCTGGTACGGGGCGGCCTGGGCGGACCGCGCGGGGGGTGCCGTCCGTTCCGTCATCTGCGGGCTCCGTTCTGCGCGGATGGTTCGGCTCGTGCGGAGAGTCGGGATGGTTCGGGGTGGGGGCGGGCGGCCCGTACGGCTCCTGCGGTGCGCGAGGGTTGCCGCGGCGGGCGGCCGACCGGGGGCGCTGTCACCGGAGTTCCTCCAGGACTCCCCCGAACTCTGCCAGCTTTCGCGCCACATGGGGAAGCGTCTCCGGGTCCCGCGCTCCGAGCGTCTCCGCCCGTTCCTCGTCCGTGCTCCCCAGGAACATGTCGGTGCCGAACCTGACGCGCAGGGCGCCGAGTTCGTCGCCGAAGCGGTGGCCGCCGGTCGCCGGGGCGCCGAGGCGCGCGCCGAGGTGGCTCTCCAGTTCCAGGGAGTCGGTGACCCCCCGGGCGGCGAGACCCGCCCGGAGCGGCCCGAGGTCGGCGTAGAGGTGGCGGCCCGCCTGCGGCGGCCGGGCGAGCGCCCCGGAGGCGAGGACCGCGCGGTGCGCGGCCGCGGCCAGACGACCGTGGACGGTGGCGGCGCGCCGGGCCCGTACGGTGACGTCCTCGGGTTCGTCCAGGGCGTGCGCGGCGGCGGGCGCGACGGGCCCCGGGACGACGGCCCCGAGGGCGGTGAGCACGTCGAGGACGCGGGCACGGCGGTCGGTCCAGCGGTCGGCGCGGGACGGATCGGTGGGCGGGAAACGGGCGACGGCGCAGGGCCAGGCGGCCGGGGTGAGCGCGCCGCCGAGGTCGGACAGGACCGTCACGTCGTCCGGGCACATCTCGGCGGGGCTGAGGAGCACGGTGTCCTCGGGGTGGTGGCGGGTGTCCCGCCAGGTCTCGTCGCTGATGATGTGCAGTCCCTCGGCGACGGCGGCCTCGCACGCCTCGCGGACGAGTTCGGGCGGGGCGACGGTGGCGGTGGGGTCGTCGGCGACGGAGAGCAGGAGGACGCGCGGGCTGCCGCCCTCGGCGCGGATCCGCCGGACGGTCTCCAGGAGGGCGTACGGGTCGGGGACGCCGCCGGCCTCCGCGGGGGTCGGCACGTGGTACGCCGGGCGGCCGAGGAGGCGGGCCTGCGGGGTCCACCAGGCGGGGCAGGGCCGGGGCAGGAGGAGGTCGCCGCCGTGGGCGGCGATCAGGGCGAGCAGCAGTGCGGGGGCGCCGGGGCCGGCCACGACGTCCTCGGGGTGGGTGCGCAGGCCGCGGCGCCACCAGTAGCCGGAGGCGGCCTCGCGCAGGACGGGGCCGCCGCCGGGCGGCTCGGGGGTGGTCCGTCCGGCGGCGGCGGCGAGGAGCCCGGCGAGTCCGGGCAGGACGGGCAGTCCGGTGTCGGGGGCGGGAGGGCCGTAGCGCACCGGGCCACGGCCTTCCGGAGCCGTCTGCCGCATGTCCCGTACCTCCTGAGCGCACGGGGGCGCCGGCACGGCACCCCCGTGCCCTTTATACGAAGGTTCGGCCGGTTCCGCCGCTCCAGGCGTCGCTTCAGGCGACGGGCGGGACACCGGGTCCGGACCGGGCCGGGCCGGGACGGGGTTCCGGGGGGCCGGGGGGCCGGGTGGCCGGGGGGGGGGGCCGGGTGGCCGGATGGCCGTGAGGGGTCAGACGACGGTCACCGGGTGCCGCACGATCGCGTTGAACAGATACCCCTGGGTGTTGTGGACGGCCCGCTCGGGCTGGGTGTGGCCGGCGGTGTCGGTGGTCCGCGAGAGCAGGGTGACCGGTCCGGTGTCGCGCGGGAGCCACGGCGCGCTCCAGCGGACCCAGCCGTCCCGCCGCGGGGTGTCGTGGAGGTGGGCCCGCCGCCAGTGCGCGCCGCCGTCGGTGGACACCTCGACCGTCCGTACGGGCGCGAGCGCGGACCACGCCCTGCCGGTCAGCCGGTGCGCGCGGCCGGCCTCCAGGGTGGCGTCGAAGGGCAGCTGGTAGGCGGACTTGAGGGTCTGGCGACTGATCGGGGCGCTGCCGCCGGCCGGGTGGGCGTCGCCGAACAGGCGGTACCAGTCCGTGGACCAGGGCGAGGTGAGGGGGCGGGTGGAGACCTCGATGTCGCCGAGCCATTTGACGGAGGCGATGCCGACCCACGAGGGCACCACGAGCCGCACGGGATGGCCGTGGTCGTACGGCAGGGGCTCGCCGTTCATCTCGTACGCGAGGATCACGTCGTCGAAGGCCTTGGCGACGGGCAACGGGCGGCGGACCCGGCCGTAGTCGACTCCGCCGGACACGTAGGGGTCGTCGAGGCCGCGCGGCTGGAGGTCGACGGCGTCGCGGGCGATCCCGGCCCGTCGCAGCACGTCGGCGAGGCGCACCCCGCGCCAGCGGGCGGCTCCGACGGCGCCGAGGGTCCAGGCGGTGCCGGTGACCGGCTCACCCTGCTGGCTCGCGTAGAGGCTGCGGCCGTTTCCTGCGCACTCGATCAGGGCCGTTCGGGTGACGGAGGGCAGGTCCCGGAGCTGCCCGTACGTGAAGTGGACCGGGCTGCGGCCGTGCAGGCCGTCGCCCCAGAGGGTCAGGCGCCAGTCGGCGGCGTCGAGGACGGGGGTGGTCGTGTGGTTGCGGACGAAGAAACGGTCGACGGGGGTGAGGCGGCCGGTGTCCCCGAAGCTGTCGAAGCGCGCCTCGGCGTTGGTGCCCCGGACGGTGAAGTACTCGGCCGGGAGGGCCTTGACGATCCCGGGCGCGGCGAGGGGGACGGCGGCTCCGGACGCGGCGCGTGCGGGTGCGGAATCGGGAGCAGGAACGGACGCGGGTCCGGGGGTCTGCGCGGAAGCGGCGGTGGCGGTGGCGAGCCCGCCGAGGGCGGAGACCGCCGGTGCCGCCGCGAGGACCTTCAGCAGGGAACGGCGGGCGGGCGCGGGCGAGTTCGGCACGGACGGACTCCTCGGCACGTGGGAGGGGCGGGCCACCGAGCGGCGGCGCGGCCGATCCTAGGGGCGGAAGGGCGGCCGGGACGGCCCGTTCACGCGGCTGTCACAGAGGGTTCGTCAGGTCGGGGCGGACCGGACGCCGGAGCGGGACCGGAGCGGGAGCCGGACCGGACGCAGGACCGGACGCCGGAGCGGGGCCGGAGCGGGACCGGAGCAGGAGCCGGACCGGACGCAGGACCGGACGCCGGACCGGGCGCCGGAGCGGGACCGGAGCAGGAGCCGGACCGGCGGCTCGAATGGGGAGGCGGGCGGGGCACCGCTCGGCCGACAATGCGGCATGCCGATACGAGAAGCCCTTCCCGAGGACGCGGCGGGCATCGCCGCCGTGCACGTCCTGTCCTGGCGGGCCGCCTACCGCGACCTGCTGCCCGGCCCCTACCTGGACGCCCTGGACATCGAGGAGCGCACCGCCACCTGGCGGGCCCGCCTCGCCGCCCCGGACCGGCCCACGGTCCTGGTCGAGACGGGCCCCGACGGGCAGGTGCGGGCGTTCTCCTGCTTCCGGGCCTGGTCGGACGAGGAGTTCGACCGGTCGACGACGGCCGAACTGGCCGCCCTCTACGCCCTGCCGGAGGTGTGGGGCACGGGGGTCGGGCGGTCCTTGCTCGCGGCCTCCACGGAGGCGCTCGTGGCGACCGGCTTCCGTACGGCGGCACTGTGGGTGTTCGCGGGGAACACGCGGGGGCGCCGCTTCTACGAGGCGGCGGGCTGGCGCCCGGACGGCAAGGCCGTACGGGAGGAGACGGGAGGCAGGGTTCTCGACGAACTCCGTTACAGACACGACCTGTTCGACTGAGAGCGTCCATATAACAAGACGCAGATCTCATCATGCGACATCCGTGCGTACGGTGGTGAGCACGCACCCACACCGAGGGAGTCGCTTCGATGACGCATGCCTCCACCCCTTCCGCGCACCCCGCGGCCCACGAGACGGCCGTCTACACCCACGGTCACCACGAGTCGGTCCTGCGGTCGCACAGCTGGCGGACCGGCGCCAACTCCGCGGCCTATCTGCTGCCCGCGCTCTCCGCGGGTCTGGACGTCCTGGACGTGGGCTGCGGGCCCGGCACCATCACCGCCGACCTGGCGGCGCTGGTCGCGCCCGGCCGCGTCACCGCCGTCGACGCCGCCGAGGGCGTGCTGGCGAACGCGCGCGCCGTGGCGGCCGAACGCGGCCTGGAGAACGTGGAGTTCGCCGTCGCCGACGTGCACGCCCTGGACTTTCCCGACGACTCCTTCGACGTCGTCCACGCCCACCAGGTGCTGCAGCACGTCGGAGACCCGGTCCAGGCGCTGCGCGAGATGCGGCGGGTGTGCCGCCCCGGCGGTGTCGTCGCGGCCCGCGACAGCGACTACGGCGCCTTCGCCTGGTACCCCGAACGGCCCGCCCTGGACGGCTGGCTGGACCTGTACCACCGGGTCGCGCGGGCCAACGGCGGCGAACCGGACGCGGGGCGGCGCCTGTTCGCCTGGGCCCGCGAGGCGGGCTTCACCGACATCACGACGACCGCCGCGACCTGGTGCTTCGCCACGCCCGACGAGCGGGCCTGGTGGAGCGGCCTGTGGGCGGACCGTACGACCGGCTCCGGCTACGCCGATCTGGCCGTGTCCGGCGGCCACGCGACCAGGGCCGAGCTGGCGTCGATCGCGGAGGCCTGGCGGGAGTGGGGCACCCGGGAGGACGCCTGGTTCATGGTCCCGCACGGCGAGATCCTGTGCCGGGTGTCCTGACGGGGCTCCGGGCCCACCGCCCTTCCACGGACGGTGGCGCCGACAGGGGAAGCCCCCGACCGCGGATGCGGTCGGGGGCTTCCCTCGTTCGGTTCGGGAGCTTCCCTCGTTCGGTTCGGAACGAGGGCCGGGCTCAGCCGTTGGGCCCCTGGGGCCACACACCGTCGGTGAGACGGTCCTTGAGGTTGATGTCGTAGCGCTCCTTGTAGACCAGCTTCTGGAGGTTGAACGTCTGCCGACTCCAGGTGCGCTTGGCTTCCCCGGCCTTCACCCCCGCGACAGCGAGGGCCTTGGAGCCGGTCGTCATGGCGTCCTGGTGGAGATAGAGGTTCTCACCCTTCTGGGAGATGCTGAAGGTGATGGTCGATCCCAGGTCGTCGAAGTACCCCTGGCCCACCACCTCGAAGGTGAAGCTGGTCTCGGCGACGGTCACCCGCACATCGCCGGCGCCCCCGAGATAGTTCGGGCTGATCTTGGTGGTGAAGGGGTGCAGGGTGCAGACGGCCCCTTCGTAGAACGAGTCGCAGCCGGTGATCGGGAACGGGAAGACCTTCTTGGGGTCTGCCTGGAACATGGCCATGACCTCCTCCGGCGTACCCATGTTCGCCGCCATGCCCAGGTAGTGCTTGTACGAGTACTCGTACTTGAACTTGTAGTTCTCGACCGGCTTTTGGTGGTATCCGTCCCGCCACTTGCCGTTCGGCTTCTTGTTGTAGCGGTCCTTCTTGCGTGCCTGGTCCGCCATCGCGTCCGATGCCGCGCGGCAGGACGGGTTGGCGCAGTTGTCGGAGTAGTCGCCGATCACTCCGTCGGTGTCGCCCTCGACACCGGCGCAGATGCCGTCCGCTCCGCCGCCGGGGGCCCCGTGCAGACACATGCGGCCGTCGGGGTCGGAGTTGCCGACGGGGTTGTTGTTCGCGTAGGCGTAGCCGTTCCACTGCTGCGGGTCCATCGGCGACAGCAGCGGGTCGGTGCCGATGAAGCGGCCCGTGGTCGGCTGGTACAGACGGATGCCGAGGCTGGTGAGCCCGGTGGTGTCGTCCTTCTGGCCGCCGACGAATCCCTTGTTCCCGGCCCAGCCCGAGGGCGCGGTGCCCCGTGCGTTGCCGAAGGCGTCGGTGCGGCTGCGGGTGGCCGCCAGCGTCGACAGGTCGATGCCGAGGTTGTTCGTGCCGTGGTGGTCGGCGATCTGGGCGACGAACGCCCCGGCCGCGGTGCCCGCGCCGGTGCGCACGATGGTCATGCCGCCGGGGATCGGGTAGTAGCGGATGCCGGTGCGGGCCTGGGTGGCCGTGGTGACCGTCAGCTCGTCGTTGCCGAGGGTGAGCGTGGCCGTCGTGGGACCGCGACGGATCAGCAGCTTGCCGTCCGCGTCGTACAGGTACGTCGTGGTGGTGTTCGGAATGGTCCACTTCTGCCCGGCGGGCACGGTGGTGGCGCAGTCGCCCAGGACCAGGTTCAGGCTGTCGGTGGCGACGTCGCCGGGGACCGCGAGGCAGCGGCCCGAGACGGGGTTGTGGAGCGTGCCGTCGGCTCGCGCGGTCCAGGTCTGGTCGGCGCCGCCGTCGCAGTCCTGGAAGGTGATCGGCGATCCGGCCGCGGTGCCCATGGCCTGGACACAGCGGTTGCCGCTGGAGAGCGTGCTCTTCGCGGTGGAGTACTTCTGCCCCGCGCCCGTGTTGCAGGTGTAGATCTGCAGCGGGCTGCCGACTCCGGTCGAACCGCCCTCCGCGTCCAGGCACTTGCCGCCGATGCCCTTGATCTGGGTGGCCGTGGTCAGCGTGGCGATGTTGCCCTCGCTGTTCCAGGTCAGGGTGCTCGTGCCGGCCTTGCCGGCCCGGTAGGAGGTGGTGGATCCGTTCTCGTCGTACTGGAACGTGTCGGTGTTGGTGGCCGTCCCGGTCTTCGTCGTGGAGGTCAGCAGCGCGTGCGCTCCGCCCGTGCCGCCGCCCGTGGCGGGAGCGGAGGTCGGGGCGTTCTGCTGTCCCGCGGCGCCGAACGTCTGGGTGGTCGTGGCGTCCTTGGTGGTGTCGCCCGCCGGGTCGTGGCGGACCACCTTGGTGCGGTTGCCCGTCAGGTCGTAGGTGTACTCCTGCCAGTAGGGAGCCGGTCCGCCGACGGTGGTCTTCGCCGGGGCGACGGCACCGCCGGTCGGCGTGGTGTTCGCGCACGCGCCCTGGTCGGCCGTCTGGTGGGTGAGGGGGTCGGGCCGGCTGACGCCGCCCGTGTCGGACCACGCCGTCGTCAGCCGGCCGAGGTGGTCGTACGTGAAGCACTGGCGGTCGGTCTGCGCGGGCGTGTTGTCCGCGATGTTGGTGAGCGAGGTGATGCGGCCGTTCTGGTCGTAGGTGTAGCCGGTCTGCTGCACCGCGCCGGTGACCGAGGTCTGCTTGTCGACGTACTGGTCGCTCAGCCGCCCGGTGGCCTGGTCGTAGACCGAGGTGGTGACGACCTGGGAGGCCCACGGGTTGACGGTGGAGCGGATCACGCGCCCGTGGGCGTCGTACTCGGTCTGCGTGTCGTAGGTGGTGGCGCCGGCGTACTTGTACAGCTGGCCGTAGTCGTTGTACGAGTACGCCATGTCGTCCAGCGGCAGCCCGGCGAGCGCCGGCAGGACCGTGCTCTTCGGGCTTCCGGTGAGCCGGTCGAAGGTGGAGCTGACGGTGTACGTGAACGTGCCGGAGGCCAGCCCGGCATCGGTAGCGGGCATGGTGATGGTCGTGCCCGTGACCCGGGCACCGTCGTCATAGCCGGTCACGGCGCTGGTGTACGCCTTGCCGGCGGAGCCGCCGACGTAGCGCGTGGAGGTGGCGGCCTTGCCCTTGCCGCCGGGGGCGGTGTCGAAGGTCCAGCCGGCCAGCTGCTTGGCGGCGCTCACGGTGCCGTCGTACAGGCCGGTCTTCCGCCCGAGCAGGTCGTAGGTGTACGCGAGCGTGTGGTTCTTCGCGTTGGTGGCGGTGGCCAGGCGCGATGCGGCGTCGTACGTCTGCCTGGTCTCGCCGTTGTCCGGGTCGCTCGTGGCGATCAGCCGGCCGCGCAGGTCGTATGTGTACGTCCAGACGTTGCCGGCCGCGTCCGTGCGGGTCAGGGGCTTGCCGTCGACGGTCGAGGTGAAGCGCGAGACGGCCGCGTCCGAGGCCTGACCGGTGGGGGTGGGAGTGGAGTACTGCCACAGCTCGGTGGTGTGCCCCAGGCTGTTGGTGAACACCGACGTCGGTGCGCTGCCCTTCGGCGGCAGGACGTCGGTGCGGTCGGCGCCCGGGTAGCTGGTCGTCGTACGGTGCTGTTCGGTGCCCAGCGACCACGTCGAGATGACGGTCTTCCGGTCGAGACCGTCGTAGCTGGTCCGCTTCTGCGACGGGATGGTGCTGTCGGCGGCGGCGACGAGGACGTCACTGGGGCCCGAAGCGTCGTTGTACCAGGCCGCGTTGGACGTCTTCTCCCGGCCGTGCGAGTCCACGCGGGTGTCCGTCACCAGGCGGCCGGTGTAGGCCGGGTTCGCCGGGGTGGACTGCTGCTGGCGGGGGCGGGTGAAGCCGTCCATGAGCTGGATCGACGTGGTCCACACGGGGGTGGAGCCGTCCACGGTCAGCTTCTTGGTCGTGATCGTGGAGGGGACGCCCACGGTGTTGGAGACGCGGTAGCCGAACACCATGTTCGCGTGGGTGTGGGACTCGGGGGCGCGCCCCGGCAGCCATACCGCGGTCAGCCGGCCCAGCGCGTCATAGGTGCTGGTCGCCGTCTTCTGGTTGGGATCGGTCACCTTCAGCGGCAGGCCTCGCCGGGCGTCGTAGGTGGTGACGGTGTCCCAGGTACCCGTGGCCTGGCCGGGAACGGGAGCGGAGACGGTCGTGGTGGCGGGCAGCTCACCGGTCGCGGCCGGGGTGTAGGCCGTGGTGGTGGTGGCCCCGTTCGGATGCTGCGCGTCCTTGCTGTGGGGGTCGGTCGTCGAGGTGGTGCGGCCGTAGCCGTCGTACGTGGTGGTCGCGGTGGTGGTGAACTCCGGGGTGCCGTCGGCGGCGTACCGCTCCAGGGTCTCGCTCCGGGTCGCGTCGCCGGCGGCGCCGGCCTGTCCGAAGGGGAGGCCGTCGTAGGAGGTGCGGGTGTACGCGACGGTGTTCGCGGCGGTGGGGTCCGCGGTGCAGGCATCGGTGCCCGACACCTTGAGGACCTCGGACACCAGGGTGGTGCGCTGGGCGTCGGGTCCGCTCGCGTACCGGGTACGGGTGCACTCGTCCGGGACCCCGGGCGCCTGCTCCAGGGAGGTCACCGTCCGGTTGTTCTGCGCGGGGTCGGTGACCTGGCTGCTGGTGCTGGTGCGCCAGCTGCCGTCCGCCAGCTTCACCCGGGTCGTGGTGGTGAGCTTGGTCGCCGGGTAGCGGGCGACGAGCGCGGGCAGGCCGGTGCGGGTGTGGGTGGCGGTGACGACCTCGTCGCTGGAGGCGTTCAGGGTCTGGGTGGCGGCGGTGCCGCCGGCCTGGTCGTGGGCCACGGTCTGCAGGACCTGGCCGCTGAGCCAGTCCACGTCCGTGACATCGCGGCCGAGGGCGTCCGTCAGGTGCGCGGAGCGGGTGCTCTTGTCCTTGCGGATGTCCCCGTCCATGCCCTGGCGGTAGGAGGTGACGGTCTGCGACTTCGGTCCGTCGGTGCCCGAACCGACCGTGGTGGTCACCTTGGCGAAGCCGCGGAACTCGCCCCAGGTACGGGCGTTGGCCTCGGTCAGCTCGCTGTCGTCGCGGTGCCAGGCGGCCGAGTCGTAGGTGTACGAGGTGATCTTCTGCGGGGCGTCGGTGACGGTGTCGTTCTCCGTCAGCGAATTGACCGTGTAGTGGTGGAACCAGTCCAGCACCGGATCGGAGTCGGCGACCGAACCGGGCGGGGACCACCGCACCGGGTAGCAGGCCCTGTTGTTGTCGTCCTCGGCCGTCGGCATCACGTTGTTGATCCGCGAGCAGTCGGGGAGGTTGTAGTCGACGTTCAGGACGCCGCCGGTCTCGTTGGTGATCTGCTGGATGCGCGGCCGGTTCATGATCGGCGGCGCCGGAACGAGATTCGTTCCGTCCACCCGGTTCGGCAGCATGACGGGCTTGAACGACACCAGCGGAAGGTCGAGGTTCGGCGTGCCGGTCTTGCCCGTGTGCCGGATGGAGTCCAGCCACAGGGCGCGCTGGCTGCCCGCGTCCTTCGGGTCGGGGAAGGACTGGGTCAGGTCGTAGGTGTCGACGTCCTGCCAGGCGTTGCCGACGCGCGCCTGGGTGGCGATCCGCGTCAGGCGCTTGGTGGTGAAGTACGTGGCGGCGTAGTAGACGCAGGTTCCGGTGCTCTTGCACTCGTTGTCCACCGGAACGTCGGGCCAGTTGGCCTTGTTGGCGACGGTCCGGTTGGCGGGCTCGCACGCCGTGCCGGCCGCGGTGCAGCGCTCGACGACGGTGAAGGTGACCCGGGCGGCGGGCTGCAGTGCGCCCTTGGCCGCGACCTGCTCGGAGAGCTTCTGCCCGTAGGCGATGCTCGCCAGGGTGGTGGCCCGGGTGTACTCGGTCATCGTGCCGGTGCCGTTGTTCTGACCGGCGCCGCGCTTGTACCAGTTGGTCTCCGGAGCCCACTTGTACGTGGTGAGGTTCCCGTGCGCGTCGACGACGTGGTCGAGGTAGAGGCGTTGCCACATCGTGCACCAGGAGCCGGCGCCCTTGGCGCTGTCGTAGCACGGCTGGCCGCTCTTGGGCGTGTACACCGGTACGGAGGAGACGGAGTTGGTGGCAGGGTCGGTCTTGTCGCCGCCGGGCAGGTGGTTGACGCCGAAGTAGTACGTGGTGCCCGAGGAGTCGGTGACCTTGGCGTACGAGCCGTCCCGGACGCCGTTGGCGGCGCCGGAGCCGAACTCGATCTTCGTACCGTCGTCGTTCTTCAGGCGCCACACGCCGGTTGCGGCGTCGGTGGTGGCCGTCGCCGAACCCGCCTTGTCGTCGCGTACGAGGGTGCCCGAGTGCGAGCCCAGCGACAGGGAGGCGTTGAACCCGGCCCAGCAGGCGTCGCCCGAGTCCGGGATGCCCGCCTTGTCACAGGGCTTGTAGGCGCGTTCGATGTAGCCGGGGTTGTAGTCCCAGCCGTCGCCGATCCAGGAGGCCTGGGCGTTGGTGACGGAGGTCTTGCCGTCCACCGAGGAGGAGTTGTAGCTCAGTGCGACCTCGGGGGCGGTGCCGCCCAGGGCCGGCGGAACCTGGATGGACTGGTCGTACGTCAGCGCACCCGAGCTGCCGCCCGAGGCCCAGCTCTGCGAGGAGCCGAGCGCGGTGGCCTCGTACGTGCCGCCGGGGCCCGAGGAGTCGGTCTCCGCGGCGATCAGCATCGGCGCGGTGGGGGCGGCGAGCAGTCCGCTGCTCGCTGCCGTCTTCGCCGGGGCAGGGGCGGGGGCCGCGGCCGTCGGCAGTGCCACGTCGGCGATCAGTCGCTTCGTCGCCCTGTCGTAGCGCGTGGTGAGCGGCGTACGCACCTGGCAGGACGGCACGTCGGGCGTCGTCAGCGCGCATCCGGGGAGCGTCACCAGGCGGCCGCGGGAGGCGAACTCGCCCCCGGTGGCGGCCTGCAGCTCGGCGAGGTCCAGACCGACCTTGACGCGGGGGGCGGTGCGGGGGGCGGTGCGGGTGGCGCCGGGGGTCTGGGCGGCGATGCTGAACAGGGCGCCGTTGACCCCGACGTCACGCGCGGAGCGGTCGTCCGCGCGGACCACCGTGACCTTGCCGCTCAGGCCCTTCGTGGCCCCGGTGTCCTTCGGGGACACCCATACGGGCAGGCGTCCGGCCCGGACCGGAGCCGTGCCGGATGCGCCCGTCAGGTCGGCGCTGCCGCTGACCGGCGCGGAGAAGGGTGTCCTGGACCGCGCGGTGGAACGCGCGGGCACCGGGTAACGGGGCTTGAGCGCCGCGACCTTGCGCACGTCGACGGCCTTGACCGGCTTGGTGCCGGGCAGTGGCCGGTGCGGCGGCTTCCAGACCTTCGAGAAGTCCGCCTCGGCGGCCCGGTCCTGTTCCGCCTGCCCTGCCTGCGCCACCGGGGTGCCGAGGAGCGAGGCGGCGAGCGCCAGGATGACCGGACCGGCCACCCTCGTGCGGAACGTGCGCGTTCTTCGGCGCACGCCATGAACTGACATGAGGATTCCTTCGTCTGTGGTCAGCAGAGAGCCAAGGCCCTCGGCCGAGCGGGCCGGGACCTTGGTCACATGGGTCTGAAGTGGGGTCAGTAGGAGCCGGAGAGAGGCAAGCGGAGGCCCCAAATCCACTTAACCGCCGGTCTAAACGGGGGAAGCTAGCAGTAAATGATCGTTGCGTCACTATCAACGATCGTTTATGGACGCGTGTGAAGGGTCACCCTGCGGCCAATTGGTCACGACCCCCCGCAGGAGGGGCGGAATTGACTCCTCCGGCTGTTGATCAGCTGTGTGCCCGCCTGTCACAGTGCCCGGGCCCTGCCTGTCTGGTCAGGGACTCACACGTTCTAGGGGGAGTGGGCACTCGCATGTCCAATGCACCAAGATCCGGCTTGCGGAAGCCGGTGTCCGCCGGTCTGGCGGCAGGGGTCTCGACCGTCCTGCTGCTGGCGGCGCCGTATGTCGCGGCAGCCGCGCCGACGCCTCCGCTCGACGCTCCGGCCCCGCCGGGAGCCACGGCGGCGACCGGTGCGCCCGGCACCGCCACCCCGCCCGTCACACCGTCGGACACGCCCGCGCGTACGGCGGTCGAGAAGGCGTGGGAGCTGGCGGCGAAGACCGGCAAGGACGTGCCGGTCCCGGAGCTGACGACGGAGTACGCGACCACGGTCGCCACCCCGAAGGGCAAGCTGCGCTCCGAGAGCCACGTGCTGCCGCAGCGCACCAAGGGCCCCAAGGGCCGCTGGCTGGCGCTGGATGACACCCTGGCCGTCCGTGCGGACGGGACCGTGGCGCCTAAGGCGTCGAGTTCGGACCTGGTCATCTCGGGCGGCGGCACGGGCCCGCTGGCGACGATGACGACCGAGGACGGCAAGAAGCTGTCGGTCTCCTCGCCGTTCGCGGGACCGCTCCCCAAGCCCGTACTCCGCGGCAACGACGCGCTGTTCGAGAACGTCGCCCCCGACACCGATCTCCAGGTGAGCGCCACCAAGTACGGCGGCTACACCACCGTGGTCGTGCTGCACTCGCCCGCGGCGGCGGCCGACCCGGCCGTGCGCGACCTGGTGTTCCCCACGGTCACCGACGGTCTGACGCTGGCCGCGGGGAAGGACGGCAGCCTGACCGCCGCCGCCGGCAAGGAGACCGTCTTCCGTGCCCCGGCCCCCCTGATGTGGTCGGCCGGCGAGGCCCGCGAGCCCGGTGCGCGCGGCTCCCGTGACGCCGACCTCGACACCCGGGACACGGTGAGCGCCACCGGGTCGGAGACGGAGCCGAGCAGCGCCGACGGCCCCGGAGCCGGTGCTTCCGTGGCCCGGATCCCGGTGACCCGCGCGAAGGTGACCGGCGCGAAGGAGGCCGGAGCGAAGGAAGCCGGAGCCCCGACGGCCGGCACGAAGGAGGCCGGCTCGGTGAAGCGGGCCACGGGCGAGATCGCCCTGGCTCCCAGTGCCGAGCTGCTCGACGGTGCCGCCACCAAGTACCCGATCTACGTCGACCCCTCGTGGTCGGTGGACAGCCGGGGCAAGCAGCACCACGCGTGGGTCCAGCAGGCGTACGACTCCGGCAACTTCGACCGCACCGGTTCCAGTGACCGGGACCGTCCGGGAGTGGGCTACCAGGGCTGGGAGACCAGCAAGGGCATCGAGCGCGCGCTGTACGAGTTCGATCTCCACGGCTACCAGGGCGCCACCATCAACTACGCCAACCTGCGCCTGGAGCAGTACATCTCGGCGGACTGGTCGTGCACGAACAAGTACCCGGTGCACCTGTACCGCGCGGGCGCCTTCGGCTCGTCGGTGAAGTGGAGCAACCACCAGATCCGCGAGTGGATCCAGAACCAGTCCGTCGGCGGCAACGGCAACAGCGGCGACTGCTACGGCAACATCCCCGTGGACTTCAACGTCACCAACGCCATGCGTGACGGCATCCGCGACACCGGCACCCCGCTCGCCTTCGCCCTGACCGGCCAGGAGGGCACCGGCGACAAGATCGCCTTCAAGCGGTTCGCGTACACCGCGGTGCTCAGCGCCGAGTACGACTTCCCGCCGCGCGTCCCGGAGAACCAGCGCACCGTTCCCGCTCCGCGCCGCGTGGTCGCGGGCGACACACAGGCCTGCGGAGACATCCCCGCCGACCAGTTCGGGTGGATCACCACCCCCACGGTCACCATCACCTCGAAGGTCAGCAGCCCCAACCAGGGCCAGCTCACCGAGTGGGTGAACATGTGGGAGCACAACACGGGCGCGACCGTGAACACGGGCTGGTCCGGCTTCGTCGCCACCGGCACCGACGCCACGTACAGCACCCCGCTCGACGCTCTGAAGGACGGCCACAACTACGGCTGGGCGGTTCACGGCGACGACGGCCTGCTGCGCGGACCGTCCACCGTCTCCTGCCACTTCGCGGTCGACCTGACCCCGCCGGTCCTGGAGTTCGGCGCGTTCACCGACCCGGCCACCCAGTACCCGCCGGCCGGCAACGGCCAGATCACCAACCTCCGCCTCGGCGACACGGGTTCCCTGCCCGTCGTCGCGTCCGACCCGAGCCCGGGCGCGGGCCTGCGCAGCTCCGGCCTCGCCTGTCTCCAGTGGGGCTTCGACCCGCAACTGGTCGGCGCGCAGCAGCGGTGCGCGAGCGGCGGCAGCCCGCTCGACGTGAGCCCCCTCGCCATCACGCCCACCCAGTGGGGAACGAACATCGTCTACGCGCGGGTCCTGGACGAGGCCGGCAACGCCTCGCCTACCCGGTCGTACGCCTTCTACGTGCCGTGGAAGGACGGTGCGGTCGCCTTCGGCGACACCACCGGCGACGCCCGCTCCGACATCCTGCTGCCCGACACCGCGGGCAACCTCGTCACCCACGGCCGTGCCACCGACGGCGGCAGTCGCAGCATGATCCCCAGCGGAACCGCGGCCACCGCGCTCCAGGCTCCCGAGGTGACCTCCGGCCGGACGTGGAAGGACTACCGCACGGTTCACCGCGGCTCGCTCGACCCCGGCCGCAACGTGGACGACCTGTTCGTGCACCAGGAGCCGGCCACCCCCGGCGCACTGGGCGGGGCGCAGCTCTTCGCCTACGACAACACCCTTTCCGCCCCGGGCCGTTTCACGCTCGGCACGAAGACCTCGGTCGCGAAGCCGGAGTGCTCCACCACCCACGCCACGTCCTGCGCCGGCTACCGCAACGAGGCGACCTGGGCGTACTCCAGCCAGATCACGCCGACCGGCCCGGCCCGCACCACGCGGACGCCCAGCCGCAAGGTCACCGACGCCACCGGACTGCTGTCCGTGGAGTCCGGCAACCTGTGGTTCTACCCGGTCAAGTCCAACCAGACCCTCGCCGCCCCGGCCCTGGTCGACGCGAGCGGTACGTGGGACGACAAGGACCTGATGGTCCCCGGTAACGCACTGAACATCGGCGCCACCACCGACACCGCCCCGGCGCTCTGGGTGCGCAACCGCACCAACGGCGACATCTTCCAGTACAGGCTGACCACCACCACCCGCGCGGTCGACGGCTACGTCGTGGTCACCGGTGTCGCGGCGCAGCCCGCCACTCGCATCGGCTACGGGATCAAGGGCGCGGACTACCCGCGCGTGGGTTCCGAGGGCGACGTGACCGGCGACGACATCCCGGACTTCTGGGCGGTCGGCACCGACGGCACCCTGCAGGCCTGGGCCGGCACCGCCGCCGACGGCGCGGTCAACGGCTTCGACGGCTACCACGTCCGCGGCCACGCCCAGGCCCCGACGGTGCAGTGGCGCCTGGAAGGTGACACCAAGGCCATTCCGGCCAAGAACGGCAGCGGCGTCTCCAACGACGCCACCGCCACCGCGGTCACCTACGCCACCGAGACGGTCGACGGCCGTGCCCGCAAGGTCGCGGTCTTCGACCCCGCGGCGAAGTCGGTCGTCACCGGCCCCCTCAAGGCCGTCGACACCCGCCAGTCCTTCACCATCTCCACCTGGGTGAAGATGGACGCGGCCGACGGAATGATCGTCAGCCAGGACGGCGCGCACGCCAGCGCGTTCAAGCTGTGGGCCGACTCCGGACACTGGCGCTTCGCCATCGCGCACGGTGACGACGACGGCTGGCCGTACGACTTCAACGCCGTCGTCACCCCGGCCAACGCCTTCAAGCAGGGCGTCTGGACCCAGCTGACGGCCACCTACAACGCCGTCACCGGCGCCATGACCCTGTACGTGAACGGCACGCTGGCCTCCAGTGGATACCACCGGGCGAGCACCAGCCCCGCACCCAGCGGCGCCCTGGTCCTGGGCCGGTACAAGTACGTCAGCAAGCCCAGCAACTACCTCAAGGGCTCCATCGCCGGACTGTCCGTCTTCCAGAACTACGTACCGCCGGCCACCACCACGGACCTGCCGATCCGGTACGCGGCGTCGCCCGACTTCTGCCTGGACACGCCGCAGGGCGCCAACGGCAACGGCAACCAGCTCCAGCTGTGGGGCTGCAACGGCTCCGACCCGCAGGAGTTCAGCGTCAACGCCAACGGCACCCTGACCCAGAAGGGCCAGTGCGTCGCGGTCCGGGGCAACCAGACCGCGCAGGGCACCGACCTTATCTTCTGGCAGTGCCTGAACGAGGGCGGCCAGCAGTGGCTCCCGCGCGCCGACGGCAGCTTCTACAACCCTCAGTCGAACAACTGCCTGGACCTGCCGCAGGCACGGCGTGACTGGGGTACGAAGCTGGCGATCTGGGGCTGCAACGACACTCCGGCCCAGCGCTGGAGCATCCCGACGCTCCAGACCCCGGACCTGCCGGTCGCTCCGTAACACCCGCCCCACCTGATCCACCGCCCGGCGCCCGCGGACGCCGGCGCGACGGAGTTCATCCGTCGCAGGGGGACAAGGCGGCACCACCGCTCGACGCGGGGGTGCCGCCTCTCCTGTCCTCGGGGACCGAGCCGAGCGCCCGGGAGACGCCGACCAGGAGATCCCGGTACTCGCCCTCCGCCGCGCGCAGCGCACGGACCGCCGGCACGACCTGGTCCTGGTCCGCGGGCATGCCGTGGGCACGGGCGTCCGACGCGGCTCTGAACATGGCGGCCAGCCCGACGGCGACGCTCTCCGCCTCCGCCCGCCCGGTCCGGCGGGCCTCGGCGTAGGCACGCGCGCGCACCTCCTCCGAGCAGTACGCCCCGAGTTCCAGCATCCGGTCGTGGATGTCGGTCATCCGGTCCGTGAGGCGCCGGCCGGGGCAGGCGCTCCAGGGAGTGGGGAGCCGCATCCGGCCCTGCGGTGCGCCGACGCCGCCCAAGGTCCGCCGCAGGGGGCCCAGGGCCCGCAGGGTCCGCAGCGGCTCGAAGACCCGTGCGGCGAGCCAGGGTCCGACGATGGGGATGAGGAATCCGGCGGCGACGAGCAGGGTGCCGAGGCCTGCCAAGGACACGGCCACCTGGTTGAGCGGCTCCCAGTCCCGGCCGCTCCAGGCGGCCACGACCGCGGCCAGCTTGGCCGCACCGTAGGTGACGTTGGTCAGGAAGCCGACGGCCAGGACGGTGAGGCCGACGCGCAGCAGGCCGTCGGCAGGTGTCCTCCGCTCCGGGGCCTCGCTGCGGATGTCGCGCGCCCACCTCAGGCACGCGGCTGCCGCCGCCGCGGCGGCCGCGGTGACGGCGAACAGGCAGAGCAGCACCATCTCGCGGATGAAGGGGGTACTGGCGTAGTACGTCTCGAAGTCACGCTGCCGTTCGACCGGAGCCTCGCCCCACACGAAACAGCCGATGAGCAGAAGGGCCACGACTCCGTGCCCCCAGATCCACCGTCTGACCCGGCGGCGGGTGCGGGGAAGGACCTCCACGTCCCCGCGCCAGTTCTCCATGAGGACCCGGCAGGCACACGCGTAGGCGGAGAGGACGCAGTAGACCAGGAGCGCCGAGAAGTTGCTGACGCCGGTCGCCCTGTTGACGACCCCGATGGTCGGGGGCGCGGAGAAGAAGAACGCCGCGGCCTGGAGGAAGATCACGGCGTTGACGCTGCGGACCACGGGACTGTGCCGACGCCTCACCAACGCGGGGAGCTTGACGACCAGCACGACCCCGAGCGCGGCGGCCGGGATGTAGAGATTCACGCCTTCTCGCCCGTCATCCCCTGAACGACGCCCAGATGCGGCCCGCCACCCCGGCGGAGGGGGTCGTGCCACGCCTGCGCTCCAGGCAGGGCCTGACCCGGTCGGCCAGCATTCGGCCGAACTTCTCCGCGCGCCGCTCCTCTTCGAGGTCCGGCTCCGTGCGGGCGGCGACGTGGCCGACCGCGTCGGCGAGACTCCAGCGGTCCCCCAGCATGCGGGCCGCGGCCGTCGCGCCGGCCGCGCTGCCATGACCGCAGTGCCCTTCCTTGAGGTGCCACAGCTCGTGCCCCAGGATCACGAGCTGGTGCAGGGGAGACGTGTTCGCCTCCAGGACGATCAGGTCGTAGTCGCCCATGTCCAGCCACAGACCGGTCACCGAGCCCGGCGGGAACTCCTCGAACATCAAGCGCAGTTCGCGACCGCTGCTGCGGGCCGCACACGCGCAGATCGCCTTCAGCAGCTCGACCGGCCGCTCGGGAACCGGCTGCGGCAGCCCCGTGACCAACGCGTCGCGATACCGCCTCATCTCGCGCGAGACCCCCACCCCGTGCCACCCGTCCCTCGTGCCGGATGGACCGGCCCCCCTGTATCGCTTGTGCGCGCTACCGCTGGTGAGCCGTGGGGTCCACGCCGCGATCAATCGACGTCATTGTGCACCAATCCGGTCTCGAGGGCCGCGCGGGCCTCCCGGGCGCGCTCCTCGCGGGACCGCCGCGCGACGGACTCGATCAGGGCGATCAGGGGCTGAGCGGTGTCGTCCGGTACGTCGGCCAGTGCCCGGGCCGCGTACGCGACCACGCCGAGCGAGGGATCCACCTCGCTCGCCGGACCCGCGGTGCGCAGGCGCCGCAGGTCCTGGTCCTGGCGCTCCACCGTCCGCTCCAGGAGATCCTTGTGGATCTGCTGGAGGACCCGGTCCAGCGCCTCGGCCGGCTCGGCGACCAGGAACTCGATCTTCTCTCCGAAGAATCCCGCGATCCCGGCGGCGTGATTGAGGTTCGGAGCACGGCCCGTCCTGATCATCTTGTCGAGCCACTGCGCGCTCGTGCCCGCGCCGGCCGCGATCTCCGCCAGGGAGTAGGCCCGCCTGCTTCCGTCCGCGGACTCGCGCAGCCGCGTCGCGCGCAGGAACAGGATCCGCTCGACCACTCGCCGGTGGCGTGCCTCCACCACGTCCGTCTCGCCCCCGGCCTCGGCGGACGGGGCGCCACGCAACAGGTCCCGCACCTCCTCCGCGGCCACGCCGGAGGCGTACGAGAGCCCGCCCTCGCCATCCACCCGCAACACGTCGGAGCGGTCCAGTCCCATGCGCTCCAACAGCGAGTCGACCCGACGCACCGTGCCCATCAGGTCCTGAGCAGGCCCATCACTCACAAGAACTCCCGCGGTCATCGGACGAGGTCCCGCAAGGCTAGCAACCGCCGTTGACCCGTCGTCGGTTGCCACCCGACAAGATCGATGGCCGGATCAACTCGGAGTACTGCGCCTCCTCCTTCACGAGACTCCGGACGATGGCCGAACTCGCGGCAGCGCGGCACATCCCCACCGCGTGCTGACCCCCAGGGTCCGGAAGCGTGACGCTTGCCCGAACGCTTCCCCGGGACCGGCGTCAGGCAGCACACTCACGCTCCGCGGTTCGATACGCCGTTCGAAGTCAGTCAGGCAGCGCCACGGTGAGATCCACCTCGACGAGCTGTCCCGAAAAGCCCAGCTGGGCGACGCCCAAGAGCGTGCTGGCGGTGGTGAACGCCGGACCCAGGGCAGATTCGGTGAGCCGACGCCATGCGGCTCCGAGAATGTCCCTCTCATCGCTCCGCACGTAGATCACTGACCGCACCACATGTTCAGGCCGGGCACTCACCGCTGCCAGGGCAGCGAGCGCGTTCGCGACGACCTGGTCGACCTGCGTCTCGAGGGAACCGGAACCAACGAGGTCACCCTTCCGGTCAAGCGGGCACTGCCCCGCCAGATAGGCGGTACGGCCTGCCTCCACCACGGTGATGTGGTGATAGCCGGGTGTCTCATGCAGCTGCTCGGGGTTGATGCGGGTGATCTTCTCAGTCATGTCAGCGAGTCTGACCAGTGTGGTGCCGGCACGCACCGCGTTTTCCCCACCGGCAAGCGTTCCGCAGTGACGTGAGGTTGAAGGACAAGCTCAGAAGATGTCGTGAAACCCGATGCAGTCCGGGTCCTGGAGGGGGCAGCCGGGGTGGGGCGTGCGGTCTCGCTCCGGGGGCGGGGGCGGCTCGTCCGTGAGGGCCGGAGCCGGGGGCAGCTCGAAGGATCCGCAGAGGCAGGCCTCGCAGGTTCCCGAGAACCGGGGTGCCCCGTGACGGAAACGCGGATGCCCGCACCGGCACTCCTGTGTCGCCCATGCAGCCATCCCCGGACCTCCGGTCCCCCACGGTCTCCGCCCCTTCCAGGGTAGCGACCGCACCCCCGGACCGCCCCCGCCCTCAGTTCGGTCGCATCCTGAACTCATAGGCGTCCGGCAGGAGTTCGTCGGTGATCCGGGCCCAGAGCTCGCCGAGGATCTCGGCGCCCTCGCGCAGGTCCGCGACTTCGAAGCCCGCGTCAAAAACGGCACGGGCCTCGTCCGGGCGGCCCTCGGCGAGCAGCAGCCGGACTTCGAGCAGCCGGAAGGCCCCGCGCCGCCGGACGGAATCCGGCAGCCGGTGCCAGAGGGTCCGGGCCCGGTCGGGCCGGTCGACGGCGAGGAGCGCGTCGAGGGCCTCGCGGCCGAGGGCGACGACGACGGCCGTTGCCCCGTCGCGATCGGCACCCGCATCCGTCACGTCGTGGTCGGTGAGGGCCTCCGCGCCGCCCCCCGTCGCCTCGTGGTCGGTGAAGGCCTCCGTGAAGTGCTCGGCGGCTCGTTCCGGGTGGCCGTCCTCCCGGTCGGCGACGGCCAGGCAGTACAGCAGGGGCCAGCGCGTGGTCGCCTCCTTGAGTCCCCGCTCCCAGCTCCGTACCGCCTGCGCCCGGTCACCGGCGTGCCACTGGGCGATGCCGAGCTGGTACTCGGTGGTGGGGTCGGCGGGGGCGGTCTCCAGCATGTCCCGCCAGGCGGACGCGACCAGCGGCGCGACCAGGGGTACGGCAGCCGGCGCGGTCTGCGGCGGGGTCCGGGCCGCACGGGGTGCCGCGCTCTTCGTCGGGGGTGGCAGGACGCCGGTGCGGAGCAGTTCCCGCCAGGGTTCCTGCTCGGGTCCGAGCGTCGACTCCGGGAACGGCGTGCCGGGCAACTCGTATGCCGCACGCAGGACTTCGAGCGCTCCCCAGCCGGATCCGGTCGCGAGGACCTCGTCCGGCGCGAGGTCGGCCGCCCCCTCCCGCCAGGCCGTGTACGCGGCGTCGACATCGGCCCGGGGCAGCGCGGCGGACAGGCTGCGCTCGACGTCGGCACGGGCGGCGGTCCAGTCGTCGCCGAGCGCCGCCGTGGGGTCGGCGGCGAGCGGCCCGTACGCCTCGAGCCAGCTGAACTCCGCGCCGCCCGCGAGCTCCAGGTGTTCCAGTTGGGTACGGGCGAGCCCGGCCTGGATCTCGGCGTAGCCGGGGGTGCCGGGTTCCGTCAGCCATTCCTGCCAGCGCCGGCCGCCGCGCCCGGTGCCCCACACGAAGAGCTTGCGGCCGCGCAGCGGATCGGTGGAGGTCTGGACGAGTCCGCTGCCGTCCGCGTCGAGGGCGGCGATCCAGCGGCGCTGCCCCTCGGGCAGGTCGTAGAACCAGTCGGCGGCGTGTGTGCTGTTCAGCGGGTACGTGCGGTCGGTGCCGTCCTCGGTGACCGGTACGGGGACCCGGCTCAGGCCGCGCTCGTAGCCGTGGTGCCAGGCGGATTCGGCGGGCGCGAGGACGCGGCGGTCCTCGGGGACGGCGATGTTGGACCACCAGTAGACGGGGGCGGGGCGCTCGTGGGGATTGCGGATGCGGACCCCGACGTACAGGAAGTCGGAGCCCTCCGGGAGCCAGAGGTCGACCTGGAAGGGGAGGTCGCGGAGCCGTTCCCACTCCCAGAGACGGAGCATCGGCCCGCCGTCGGGCGCGCGGACGGTCGCCGCGTGGAGGGGCGAGCAGGACAGGGCGGTGTGGCCGGTGGCCCCGATGTTCCACTCGACACCGCCGGAGAACCAGGCGCCGTTGAGGGCGAAGGCGGCGGGCTGGAACACCGGGTTGCGGTAGAGGAGTTCGCGTCCGGTGGGCTTGTGGTGGAGGGAGTGGACGCGGCCGCCGAGACCGGGCAGCACGGTCACCCGGAGCCGGTCGTTCTCGATCACGATCGTGTCGAGGTCCGCGGGCCTGCGCTCGCGGCCGTAGCCGTCGCGCACGGGAGCGGGGAGCAGGCTGCGCAGCGGATCCCGGCCGATGCTCCGGGCCATGTCGCGCGGGAGTTCCGCGAGGGTCCTCGGGTCGACCGCGTGGGCCCCGGCGCCGGCGGGGGCCCGCAGTGCGGGAAGAGGGTTGTCCGGGCCCAAGGGGGCGGCGGGCAGCGTCAGTACGGCACGTCGTACGGTCGTCATCGCCCCATGGAACACGCCCGGGGGCCTTCCTGACCAGGGGTTCTCCGCGTCGGGCTGCGGCCGGTCCGGGGGCGCGGGGACGGCCGGGAATTCCCGGCGGATCGGACGGCCGCCGCCGTAGGGTGGAGGGTCGGCGCGCCGTCGGGCGGCCGGAGAACCAGGGCGCAGGGAGTACGAGGAATGGGCACGCAGCACACCTACCGGGTCATCGTGCGCGGCACGTTCGACGGTCTGTCGGAGGAGAGCCGGGCCCGGCTGCTCGCCGAGGTGGACGGGCACGGGCTGACCGCGATGCAGTTCACGGAGGAGGGCTCGCTGAGCTACGACCGGACGCTGAAGCACTTCTCGTACCGCCTGGTCGTCGTCTCCGACGCCGAGGACGGCGAGGAGATGGCGGGCGCGATCGCGGAGGACCGGGTGGAGACCGCGCTCGGGGAGCTCGGGCACGGGTACAGGGCGCTGCGGTCGACGGTGACCGACCTCGACACGATGAAGATCAACTACAAGCGCTGAGCGAGCCGGGTCAGGGCATGGGGTACGGGGGGCGGGGTACGGGGGGCGGGGTACGGAGGCGGAGTGCTCAGCGCCGCGCCATGCGCACCCGGGGCGGGCAGCTCTCCCCCTTCCGTACGACTCCGATCATGACGGTGGTGCGGCGGTCGAGGCCCGTGCCGGCCGCCGGGTACTGCGTGACGACCCGCCACCGCGGCGGCCAGATCACCCGCCGGTCCCGCCCGCTCACATCGTGGACGTCGAGCCGGGTGCGGCGGTCCAGCCGGGTGAAGACCCGCCACAGGCCGCGGCCGAGGAAGTCGGGCACCGGGCGGGTCCCGACGCCGTCGTCGGCCGCGGCGGCCTCCTCCGTCGACGTGACGGCGACGGCCGCGAGCGCGAGGACGGCGCCCGCCCCCAGGACGGCGCGCCGCTTCACTTCCACCTCCGCGCCGCGACGTAGAAACCGCAGGCGGCGCCGATGAGCGCGGTCGCGAGCAGGGCCAGATAGAGCGGCATGGACACCTCGGGGATCAGGAGCCGGATCTTGACCTGCCCGGTGTTCTGGAAGATGAGGACCAGGGTGACGACGGCGAGCGCGGCCATCCCGATCCGGCCCGGGGTGAGGGCTTCGGTGAACCGGGACCTGCCCCCGCCCGCTGTCCGTGACGCCTCTTTGGGACTCATGCCCGGCCCTCTCCTCCGTCGTGCCGTCGGTCGTACCCGGCCGCAGCCGTGGGACCAGAATGAGGTGAGCGGAGCCTCACCGTGACGGCGAGGAGAGCCGGACGGGTGACTTGTCAGACAACGTGGGGCGACTACCGTGGTGCCGGACAGCGTCGGAGCATCGAGACGAGGAGCGACCGTGGCGGTCAGCGGACAGCGGCGGCGACCGGTCGTGGCGCTCTACGAGCGGATCGCGGACGCCGTCCACGACGGCACCTACCCGCCGGGCTCGACGCTCCCCTCCGAGCCGAAGCTCGCCGCCGAGCTGGGCGTGAGCCGGCCCGCCCTGCGCGAGGCGCTCCTGCTGCTCCAGGAGGACGGTCTGCTGACCGTACGCCGTGGGGTGGGCCGGACGGTCAACGACCGGCCGCCCCGGCGCGGGTTCGAGCACGTCCAGCCGCTCGAGGAACTGATCGGCGCGGGGACGCCGCTGCGGGTGCGGGCGCTGCTGCGGACGGTCGAGGAGCCGACCGACTTCACCACCCAGCACCTGCTGGCCCCAGCCCGCGCGGAGCTGCGGTTCTGGGAATCCGTGCTGACCGGGGAGGGCACGGCGGCGGCGCTCAGCCATGAGTGGGCGGCGGCGGACGAGCTCCTCGACCGGGTGCACCCGGAGTTCGCCCGGTCCCTGCGGGCGACGGAGGCGCGCACCGGGCGCGGGCCCGCCGTCTCCATGCTCTCGGTCCTGCTCGGCGCCTCGCGGGAGACGGCGCTCACCGCGCACAGCGGCATCACGGCGACGCTGCTCGGGCGGCGGCGCGGGGACCAGCTGGGGCGGCCCGCGGACACTCCCGCCGTGCTGGTCACCCAGGTCGTCCGGGTCGGCGAGACCCCGGTCCTGGCCGCCAAGCACATGCTCCCGACGGGCGCCCCGGCGCTGCCCGTCCTCCAGTCCCACTAGGAGCCGTCGGGCCCTCTGGGGCTCCCACCGCACCTCATCCCAGGACCCCCGCCTTCTCCAGCACCCCCGTCGCGCCTTCTCCAGGACCCCCGTCGCACCTTCTCCAGGACCCCCGTCGCGCCCCCTGTCGGGCCCGTCACAGCGGGCCCCTCCCCCGTGGCGTACACTTCCCCGCCATGCACTTGTCTGACAACCCTGCCACGCCTGCCGCCGCCACCGTCTCCGAGTGGATCCGCCGGGCCCCCAAGGCCGTCCTCCACGACCACCTCGACGGTGGGCTGCGCGCCGCGACCATCGTCGAGCTGGCACGGGAGTGCGGCTACACCGCGCTGCCGACCGAGGACCCGGCCGCGCTCGCGGTCTGGTTCCGGGACGCGGCCGACTCCGGTTCGCTGGAGCGCTACCTGGAGACGTTCGCCCACACCTGCGCGGTGATGCAGACCCGCGAGGCGCTCACGCGCATCGCGGCCGAGTGCGCCGAGGACCTGGCGGCGGACGGTGTCGTCTACGCCGAGATCCGCTATGCCCCCGAGCAGCACCTGGAGGGCGGCCTGACCCTCGACGAGGTCGTCGAGGCCGTCAACGACGGTTTCCGCGAGGGCGAGCGCCGCTCCGGCGGCCGTATCACCGTCCGTACCCTCCTCACGGGCATGCGCCACACGGACCGCTCGCTGGAGATCGCGCAGCTCACGGTCGCGCACCGGGACAAGGGCGTGGCCGGCTTCGACATCGCCGGCGGCGAGATCGGCAACCCGCCGGCCCGCCACCTCCCCGCCTTCCAGCACCTGAAGCGGGAGAACTGCCACTTCACGATCCACGCGGGCGAGGCCGTCGGCGCGGAGTCGATCCACGAGGCCGTGCAGGTCTGCGGCACCGAGCGGATCGGCCACGGCGTGCGGATCACCGACGACATCGCCGAGGACGGCACGCTGGGCCGGCTCGCCTCGTACGTCCGGGACAACCGCATCGCCCTGGAGGTCTGCCCGACGTCCAACCTCCAGACGGGCGCCGCGAAGGACTACGCCTCGCACCCGATCGACGAGCTGCGCCGCCTGGGCTTCCGGATCACGCTCAACACGGACAACCGGCTGGTCTCCGGCACCACCATGAGCGAGGAGTTCCAGCACATGGTGGACGCCTTCGGTTACGGCCCGGAGGTCTTCGAGGAGTTCACGGTCGCCGCGCTGGAGGCCGCCTTCCTGCCGCTGCCGGAGCGGCAGCGGCTGATCGACCAGGTCGTCCGCCCGGGGTACGCGACGCTCCGGGCCGTGTCGGTCTAACCGACCCGCCCCTGGATCAGCGGCAGTTCCAGCGTCCCCGGGTCACCGGGGGCGCCGGAGACGGTCACCGGCTTGATGCCGCGATTGCCGGAGTACGCCGTGTCGCTCGCCGCGATCACCAGCTCCAGCCGGTGGCCGGTCTCGTAGCGGTGGGCGACGCCGGGCAGCTCGACCGTGAAGGGGCGGGTGACGTCCGGCACCCGCACCGGTGCGACGAGACGGTTGACCAGGGTCTTGGTGCCGTCGGGGGCGATGTCGTAGAGCTTGGCGAAGAGCACGAGCTTGTCGGCGGCGTCGCCGGAGCCCTGTACGCGCTCGGTGGCCGGTGAGTCCACCTTCAGGGTGGCCTTCGGGGCGCCGACGAGGTCGACGGGCGCGGTGAGCGGGGCGCTGGTCCAGCCGAGGTAGGTGCCCGGGGTGTCGTACGGTCGCGGGTCGGGCAGTCCGATCGTCCCGGCGAGCGAGGACTCGGAGTGGCTCGTCGGGATCAGCCAGTTGCTGTACGTCCGCGAGCCCCGGGCGACCTTCGTGCGGTTGTCGACGAGCTTGCCGTCGCCGGAGAGGTACAGCCGCTGGCTGAGCGCCGGCACCCGGGCGGCGGTGCCGTAGCCGCTCTGCCAGTCGCGGTACCAGGCGAAGGCGGGCCCGGTGTCCGCGCTCGGGTTCTTCCGCAGATACCGGTCGAACCAGCCGAGGATCCGCTGTCCGACGTAGCTTCCCTCCAGGTTGCCCTGTCCCAGGTCGAGCTCGCCCGGCTTCTGGCCGCCGCTGTGGCCCCAGGACTGCCAGATCATCCGGGTGTCGACACCGCGCTCGCGGAGCCGGTCGTAGGTGGCGCGCGCCTCGTTGAGGTTGAAGAGGGTGTCGGCCTGGCCCTGGACGATCAGGGTGGGGGCGGTGATCCGGTCGACGTACGAGACCGGGGAGACGCTGCGGGCGTAGGCGAGCATCTTCTCGGTCTCGGCCTGGGGGTAACGGCCGGAGTTGAGGAGCCGCACGGTGTCGCAGGCGTCGGTGACGAAGTGCAGACAGCGGAGTGAGTTGATCCGGCTGGGGTCGAGGGAGGGCACGAGCAACGGCTGTCCCTCGCCCATCAGGTAGAAGCCGTTCGCCCACTGCCACTTGAAGACGCCGGGGGTGGCACGGTCGGCGGCGTTGGGGGCGAGGGAGTAGGCGAGGTCGTTCCAGGTGATGAGGGGGACGAGGGCGTCGATACGGGGGTCGACGGAGGCGGCGGCGAGCTGTACGGCCCCGCCGTAGGAGCCGCCGATCATGCCGACGCGCGGGTCGCCCGCGCCGTCCCGGGTGACGAAGTCGGCGCGGGTACCGTCGTCGGCGGGCCGGCTGCCGGCGAGGAAGTCGACGAGCCGGGCGGCGGCCCGGCCGTCGGTCTCGGGGTCGTCGAGGGAGATCAGACAGCCGGACGCGCCGAAGCCGAGGCCGGAGTAGACGAGACCCACGTAGCCGCGTTCGGCGAAGGCCCTGCCGATGGCGTCGGTGGAACCGTCGCTCTTGCTGCCGCCGAAGCCGTTGGTGGCGAGGACGGCGGGCGCGGGATGCCCGGCGTCCACCCCGGCGGGCCGGTAGAGGTCGGCGTCGACGACACAACTCCGCCCGCCCGCCTCGACGGTGAACCTCAGTGGGGTGACGCTGTACGCGACCTCGGCACCGCTCGCGGGCGCGGCGAGCGTCAGCGGCCCGGCGAGTGCGGCGGCTCCGGCGACGAGCGCGAGGGCCTTGCGGGATCGGGGCACGGCACGGGACACAGAGACCTCCACGCTGAGGACGACGCCGAGAGACCCACGACGCCTACCGCCTGGTAGGAACCCGGGCAGCGCCCATGCTGTGACACGTGTAAGAACCCGTCAATGCGCCGGACGAAGGTTGTTGACGGAGATTCGGTGAAGGCCGTCGTGGAGGGACCCGGGCCGCCCGGGCCCCTCGTGCGCCCCTTCAGCGCAGGGCCGGGACGTCCAGGGTGAGGGTGTTCTTCTCCGTGTCCAGGACGCCTGATACGCCGAGCGGCATGGTCAGGGCCGTCTCGCTGTGGCCGAAGCCCAGCTCTTCGACGACCGGGACTCCGAGGTCACCGAGGCGGTCCGCGAGGACCGCTCGGATCTCCTCGTACGGGCCGCATTCCGCCCAGGAGCCGAGGGCGATGCCCGCGACGCCGTCGAGCCAGCCGGAGCGGAGGAGTTGGGTGAGGACGCGGTCCAGCCGGTACGGCTCTTCCCCGACGTCCTCCAGGAGCAGCAGCCCGCCGCGGGCCGAGGGGCGGGCGTGGGGGGTGCCGAGGTCGGATGCGAGGAGGCTGACGCAGCCGCCGAGTGTCACGCCCCGGGCGCGGCCCGGCGCCAGGGTCCGTGCGGTGTCCAGGCCGAGCGTCCGTACCGACTCGGGCTCGAACAGGGTGGCCCGCAGGGACTCCTGGGTGCGCGGGTCCGAGAGGAAGGTGCCCGCGGCGGTCATCGGGCCGTGCAGAGTGGCGTAGCCGGCCCGGACGGCGAAGGCCTCGTGCAGGGCGGTGACGTCGCTGTAGCCGACGAACGCCTTGGGCCCGGCCTCCCGGATCGCCCGCCAGTCGACGAGGTCGACCATGCGCTGTGCGCCGAATCCGCCGCGCGCGCAGAGCACGGCGGACACCGAGGGGTCGCACCAGGCCTCGGTCAGGTCCCGGGCCCTGGCCCGGTCGGCGCCCGCGAGGTGGTCGAGGGTGGGGTGGGCGTCCAGGACGTGCGGGGCGACGACGGGGTCGAGGTCCCAGCCGCGGAGGACGGCGAGTCCCGCCCGCAGCCGCTCCTCGGGGACGGGTCCGCTGGGGGCGACGACGGCGACCCGGGCGCCGGGCCGCAGCCGCTCGGGCCGGGTGAGCGATCTGACGTGCGTCCGGGCCTCGGCCGGGGCGGGGAGGGCGATGTCGGGCGCCGTCATGTGCGGTACTCCAGGTCGGGCACGTCCGTCCGGTCGATGCCGAAGGTCCGGGCGTAGAGGGAGAGTTCTGCCTCCAGGGCGCGGACCATCGTATCGGCCCTCCGGAACCCGTGGCCCTCCCCCTCGAAGGCGAGGTAGGCGTGCGGGACGCCCCGGCCGGCGGTGCGGGTGAGGAAGCGCTCGGCCTGCGCGGGAGGGCAGATGACGTCGTCGAGGCCCTGGAGCAGCAGGAAGGGCGCGGTGACGCGGTCGACGTGCTCGATGGGCGAGCGCTCCTTGTACCGGGCGGGGACGTCGTCGATGGATCCGATGAGGCCGTGGAGGTACTGGGACTCGAAGTCGTGGGTCTCGTCGGTGGCCCAGCCCCGCAGGTCGAGGATGGGGTAGATGATCGTGCCGCAGGCGTACACGTCGGTGGCGACGAGGGAGGCGGCGGCCGTCCAGCCGCCGGCGCTGCCGCCGCGGACGGCGAGCCGGGCCGGGTCGGCGGTTCCCTCGGCGGCGAGCGCCTCGGCGACGGCCGCGCAGTCCTCGACGTCGACGACGCCCCACTGCTCGCGCAGCCGCTCGCGGTACTCCCGGCCGTAGCCGGTGGAGCCGCCGTAGTTGACCTCGGCGACGCCGATGCCGCGCGAGGTGAAGTAGGTGATCTCCAGGTCGAGGACGAGCGGGGCGTGTCCGGTGGGGCCGCCGTGTGCCCAGATCACATAGGGCGGCAGTTCGTTCTCGGGGCCGGTGAACGCGGGGTGGTGGGGCGGGTAGATCTGCGCGTGGATCTCGCGTCCGCCGGGGCCCGTGAAGGTACGGACGCGGGGTTCGGGGTGGTGGGCGGGATCGACGGCGTCGGTGTGGGCGGCGCCGACGACCCGGGTGCGGCCGGTGCGGGTGTCGAGTTCGACGAGCTCGTAGGAGCTGTGCGGGGAGGCGGCGATGCCGATGGCGCGGGTGCCGTGGGCCGCGAGGGCCGGGGCCCATTCGGTCCAGGGTCCGACGGCGTCGACAAGCGTGCCGCGGTCGGGGTCCAGGATGCCGAGGGCGGTGCTGCCCTTGCCGTGGACGACGGCCACCAGGCCGTTCTCCAGGGGCGTGAACCAGTTCAGCCCGATCTTCCAGAGCGGTCCGCCGAACTCCTCGGCGCGGGGGCAGAGCGCGGCCGGTTCACCGAGGCCGCCGTCGGCGTCGATCTCCGCCCGGTAGAGGTTCCACCAGCCGGTGCGGTCGCTGACGAGGAGCAGCCGTCCCGCCGCGTCCCAGTCGACCTGCGGGATCGACTCGGCGGGCCCGCCCGCGACGGTCGTGGCCCGGCGGAAGGTGCCGTCGGGGGTGACCTCGGCGAGCTGGACCTCGGTGCCGTCCCAGGGCATCCGGGGGTGGTCCCAGCCGATCCAGGCCGCCCGGCGCCCGTCCGGGGAGAGCCGGGGGCCGGTCACGAACCGGTGCCGCCCGTCGGAGAGTTCACGTACCGCCGCACGGTCGTCGGCGGCGGAGCCGTCGAGGGGTACGGCGACGAGCACCCGGCGTACGTCGGTCAGGGCGGGGCCGGTGAACTCCTCCAGGACGCACCACACCTCGCCCCGGTCGGGACGGATGACCGGGTCCACCCAGCGCAGCCCGCCACCGATCCCGGAGACGGGAGTGAGGGGCCGGGGCTCCGCGCCGGGGGCGGCGTCGGGCTCGTACGCGTAGAGCCGCTGGTCGGGGAAGTGACAGAAGACGACGAGGGGTCCGCCGGCCGGGCGCGGGACCGCCGCCCAGGGCAGGCCGCCGTACTCGATGACCCGGCTGCGGACGTTCCACGGGGCGGGCAGCGGGCTTTCCTCGGTGCCGTCGGCGCGCCGGCGCACGAGGGCGCGCCGGCCCCCCTCGGCAGGGCGGGGCGCGGTCCACCACAGCTCGTCGCCGACGACGCCGGGGTACTCGGGCCGCCCGTCGTGGGCGGCGGCGAGTGCCGCGTCGACGGGTGACGGCCAGCTGCCGTGGGCGGCGGTCGTTCTCATCCCAGCTCCCCCTGTCGCGGTGACGCGCGAACGGTCACGGTCCTAGGCCGACTTCATGTAGTGGTCGAGCACCCGGACGCCGAAGTGCAGGGCGTCCACGGGGACGCGTTCGTCGACGCCGTGGAAGAGGGCACCGTAGTCGAGGTCCGGGGGCAGCCGGAGCGGGGAGAAGCCGTAGCCGGTGATGCCGAGCCGGGAGAACTGCTTGGCGTCGGTACCGCCGGACATGGTGAACGGCACGACGTGCCCGTCCGGGTCGAAGCGCTCGACGGCGGCCCTCAGCTTCGCGAAGGTCGGCGAGTCGACGGGGGCTTCCAGCGCGACCTCGCGGTGGTGGAACTCCCACTCCACGTGCGGGCCGGTCAGCTCGTCCATGGTCGCGGCGAACTCCTCCTCGGTGCCCGGCAGCGTCCGGCCGTCGATGTAGGCGACGGCCTGGCCCGGGATGACGTTGACCTTGTAGCCGGCGTCGAGGATCGTCGGGTTGGTGCTGTTGCGGACGGTCGGTGCGACGAGGGCCGCGGCGGGTCCGAGCTTGTCGAGGAGGACGTCCACGTCGAGGTCGGGCGCGCGGGTGTCGATGTCGATGGCGTGGAGCGCGGCGAGTTCGGCGAGGGCGGCGCGGACGGTGGCGGTGAGCCGGACGGGCCAGGTGTGCGAGCCGATCCGGGCGACGGCGTCGGCGAGGCGGGTGACGGCGTTGGCCGTGTTGACCTTGGAGCCGTGGCCCGCCCGGCCGTGGGCGGTGAGCTTGAGCCAGGCGGTGCCCCGCTCCCCCGCGGCGATCGGGTAGAGGGTGGTCCCGGGCTGCGGGTGGAAGCTGAAGGCCCCGGACTCGCTGATGCCCTCCGTGCAGCCCTCGAAGAGCGCCGCGTGCCGGTCGGCGAGGAAGCCGGAGCCGTCCTCGGCGCTCGCCTCCTCGTCGGCGGTGTAGGCGAGGACGATGTCGCGGCGCGGCCGGATGCCCTGCCGGGCCCAGGAGCGGACGACGGCGAGGACCATCGCGTCCATGTTCTTCATGTCGACGGCGCCGCGGCCCCACACGACCCCGTCGCGGATCTCCCCCGAGAACGGGTGGACGCTCCACTCGGCGGGGTCGGCGGGCACGACGTCCAGATGGCCGTGGACGAGGAGTGCCTCGGCAGAGGGGTCGGTGCCGGGGATGCGCGCCACCACGTTGGTGCGGCCGGGGGTCCGCTCCAGGAGGGTGGGTTCGATGCCGGCGGCGGCGAGGCGCTCGGCGACGTACTCGGCGGCGGGTCGCTCACGGCAGTCGCCGCCGCCCCGGTTGGTGGTGTCGATGCGGATGAGCTCGGAGGTGAAGGTGACCACCTCGTCGAGCGCCGTCGTGTCCGGGCCCCGGACCTCCTCAGCCATACTGCTCCTCCACCGCGGCCGAGACGATGGTCGTGACCGCCTTGAACGTGCGAATTGCCTCGTACATCGTCTCGCTGGTGTACGCGACGCGCCGCTCCGCGCTGCGCGCCACGCCGGGAACCACCGTGGCGGCGGCGCCCAGGTGCTCGGCGTCGAACTCCAGCTCCACGGTGAAGGGGCCGCCGCGGACCGGCTCGTGGCGCACGGCGAGCGCGGCGCCGGTCTTCGCCGCCGCCCGGATGTCGGCGGCGGTTCTGGCCGGGGTCCGGCACACCGCCGCGTACCGCGAGACGTAGTCCTTGACGGCGACCTTGGGTGCCTCCGGCGCGTAGCCGAGGGCGTCCTCGCAGGTGAGGTCGTCGCCGGTGACGAGGACGACGGGGACGCCGTACTCCGCGACCACATGGGCGTTGAGCAGGCCCTCGCTCGCCCGCTCGCCGTTGAGCCAGACTCCGGTGATCGAGTTGGCGAGGTACGTGTGGGCGAGGACGCCCTCGGTGCCGGCGCCGGTGTGGTAGCCGACGAAGGCGATGCCGTCGACGTCCCCGTGCTGGACGCCCTCGACCATGGAGAGGGACTTGTGCCTGCCGGTGAGCATCTCGGCCCGCTCGTCGAGCCGCTCCAGGAGCAGGTTCCGCATGGACCAGTGCGCTTCGTTGATGAGGACCTCGTCGGCGCCGCCGTCGAAGAAGCCGAGCACGGCGGCGTTCACATCGGAGGTGAACATCGCGCGGCACCGCTCCCACTGGGGTGTGCCGGGCAGCACGTCGGCGGGCCAGGTCACACCGGTGGCGCCCTCCATGTCGGCGCTGATGAGGATCTTCATGACTGGCACCGTACGCGCCGCCCGGCGGCCTCACCACCCCTGTGGAAAACCGCCGTTGGAGTGGACCACTGGCGGTCGCCGGGACGGCGGTACGGGATCATCCGCGCAGTTCCGGATAGCGCCTGGGGTCCCCCTCGGCCAAGCGGCGCAGGGCGGCGGCGGCCCGCTCCTCGGGAGGGGAGCCGTCGTCGGGCAGCCGCCACAAGAACTGGCGCGGCTCCCCCTCCGCCGCGCTTGCGCCCCCGTCCCCGAGCCGCGGCCCGGTGAAGGTGACGACGGTCGTGTCCGGTTGGGCGAAGTCCGAGCTGATCCAGCCCTGCCGGAGTCCCCAGCGGGTGAGGAGGTCCGGGCGGTCGCGCAGCCCGGCCGTGATCAGCCGGGAGGTGCGGCGGGCCGGCCAGGTCCAGGAGTGGTCGTTCTCGGCGCGCGCGATCTCGGCGTCGTACGCGGCGGCGTCGAAGCGGTACGCGGGGGTGTCCGGCAGCTCGGCCAGTCTCCCCGGCCACCGCCAGTCGCTCCACACGACGTACTCGCCCTCGCGGCGCACGGTCACGTACAGGGCGCCGCAGCAGCCCTCGGTGCAGTACGCCTCGGCGAGCCGCACCTCCCGGGGTTCGGGCCCGGCCCGCAGCGCGCCGCTGTCGAGGAGCCGCTCGGGGGACTCCCCCGGGCCGGGGCCGAAGGCCGCCGGCACGAGGGGCCGCCCGTCGATCAGGAAGCGGGTCTCGACGACGTCCGGGTCGCCGGGGTCGGCGACGGCCACCTCGATCCGGAACCGGGGCGGGTCCTGCGGGGCGGCGCGCAGCTGACGTGCCGTACGGCGGATCCAGTCGGCGCGCCGCGGCCCGGCCGGGTCGGCCGGAGCCGGGCCCGGCCACGTCGCCGTGTCCAGGAGGGTGCGGTGGAGTTCCTCGCGCCGGCCGGGCGGCCAGGGCAGGAGGTACGAGGGGCCGCTGTGCAGGTCGACGGCGAGGGTGAGCAGCCTGGCCCGGTGCTCCACGTCGCGGGGCAGCAGGTGGGCGTGGGCGGCCACCGTCTCGTACAGGCCGACGGCCTCTCCGTACCGCAGGACCTCGGCGTGGTAGTCCCGGCTGCTGGTCATCCGGACGAGGAGGTGGACGGCCCGCGCGAGGAGGCCGGGGTGCTCCGGGTCCGTCCGGAGGAGTCCGGCGAGGCCGACGGCCTCGGCGACCCGGCGGGAGGCCTCGGGCCCCATGTCCCGTGCCTCCGTGGGAAGCCTCAGGAGCCGGTCGGACACGGCCGCCCGGTCTCCGGCGGCGAGGGCTTCGACGAGGCCGCGGAGTTCCTCGCCCCGGGTCCGGTGGATCAGCCACAGCAGGGCGGCGGCCTCCCGGTCCAGGGGCGCGAGGGTCAGGTCGACGGGGGCGAGGAGACCGTCGAGGAGGCCGAGGACGCTCAGGTACGGGATGTCCTCGGGTTCCGCGAGCCGACTCAGGAGCCCGAGGCCGGCGGCTACGCCGGAGACGATCGTTCCGGTCCGGACGAGGTATCGGGCGAATGCTCGGGTGCGGGCGCGGGCGGCGGATTCCTCGGGCGGTTCGATGGCCGCCGCCGCGTGGAAGACGACCTGCCCACGGACGACGCCCGTCGCGCCGAGCGCGCGTTCCGCCTCGGCGGCTGCCCGCGCGGGGTCCGGGGCGTCGAGGAGCGGGAGCAGGACGGCGGTGACGGCGGCGCGGGCCTCGGCGTAGCGGAGGTTTCTGCGGCCCGAGGGGTTCGCCGTGTCGGGAAGGGGGTGCCCGCCTCGGGGCGGCGGCGCATCGGGGTCGCTGTCGCGCAGGCCCTTGGCGTACGCGTACAGGGAGGGGGCGAGCGTCGGGCGCTCGTGCGGGGCGCTCATCGCGCGGGGTGGAGCTCGATTCCGTAGGTCATGGAGGCATGCTGCCCTCTGCCGGGCCCGCGCCGCCACCGGTTTACCGGGGCTTCGAATCGGACGAACCGTCGCCAACGGGTGCGTATAGGCTGTCGGCCGCAGTTGTCGTAGTCGACCTTCCGGAGAGCCCTCGGTGACCATCGCCTTGACCCCGTCCGCCTCGTCCCCCGCCGAACCCGAGACCGCCGCGGCGATCTCGGAGCCGGAGTTCTGGGAGCCGTCGGCTCCCGAGCCCCAGGAGGCGACGCGGGACGTACTGGACGCAGCGGACGACCAGGGCCGGAACGAAGCGGACGACACGGACGACGACCACGGCCGGGACCACGACCCCGTCGTCGTCCGTGACGCCCAGGACTTCGGGGTCTACGCACGCACCGGCGGCTGGACCTTCGCGCTCAAGGTGGCGCGCAGTGTCCGGCCCGGCGGGCAGGCCGCCGAGGGGACGGCCGCGACGAAGGTCTCGGCGAAGGCGTTCGCGGAGCTCGCGGGGTGCTCGCCGGAGCGGGTCATGCGCTACTACAAGGCCTGGGACATGGCGGCCGACGACGGTCTCGTCCCGCAGTTCGAGGTGCTCGTCCCGGGCGAGGACATCGAACTGCCCGACGCCGACGTCTGGCTCTCCTACTACACCTCCCGCAACAGCGCCTCGTCCGTGCGCGGTCAGGCGATCAGCGCGGCGGCCGAGGCGGAGGGCATCCGGCCGACCAAGGCCCTGGAGGTCGCCGAGAACCCGACGGCGCTGCGGGCTGCGATCCTCGCCGACCCGGGGACCGCGGAGGCGGCACGGGGCGCGCTGCTCGACCGCATGAAGGAGGACCCGGCCCTGCAGACCGAGATGGCCCGTGCCATCGCACGTACCGACGATCTGAAGAAGGCGGTGGCGAGCGAGGCGAAGGCGGCCGATCGCATCGGATACGTGCGCCAGATCGTCGAGAACGGCCAGATCAGGACGCCGGCCGGGCAGACCGTGGAGGCGCCGGCCGAGCTGCGGGCCGAGGCCGAGCGGCATCTGTCGCTCCTCGACGAGCTCGACGACTCCGAGGAGGCGGGCGAGTGGGCCGGGGAGGCGTACGACACCGTCAAGGGCCTGGTCGCGAAGGCGGTCGAGGAGGACCCGGCGCTGCGGGTCCAGGAGCGGCGGACCAGGTTCTACAGCAGTCTGCAGAAGGCGACGAAGGTCTTCGAGGAGCTGACCCTCGACGAGGTGATGGAGGAGGACATCTACGAGGCCGACATGCTCCAGCGCCTCGAAGCCCTCCAGGAGGCGATCGGCACCTGCATCAGCGCGCTGCGCAAGGCGACGACCACCTCCTGAGGGCGGCCGGTCAGTCCTGGTGGCCGAGCTGGAGGTCGCGCTCGGTGCGGCCGCCGCCGGCCATCTGGAGGACGGTCGCGACGGGCGGGTAGCCGGCGGCGATGACGGTGTACTCGCCGGAGGACAGGTCCACGAAGCGGAAGGTGCCGTCGGCGCCGGTGGTGAGGGTGTCGACGACGTTGCCGGCGGCGTCGAGCAGGGTGACCCGGGCGTCCTCGACAGGACGCCCGCCCCCTGCCCGTACGGTGCCGCGCAGCACCGCTCCGCCGGCGAGTTCGATGTCCTGGCGGGTCTCGCGGGAGGACTGGACGCTCACCGGGAGCGCGGCGGGCCGGAAGGCGGGGGCGCTGGCCGCGAGCGTGTACTCGCCGGCGACCAGTTCGGAGATGACGTACCCGCCCTCGCGTCCGCTGCGGGTGGAGGCGACGACCTCGCCGCGTACGTCGGTGAGGGTGACGGCCGCGTCCCGTACGGGTGTCCCGTCGGCGGTGACGACGCTGCCCGCGAGCCGGCCGGCGCCGCCGAGGACGACGTCGAGGTCGATCGGCCGGTCGCCGACGGTGACGGAGACGGCCTGGGGCTGGTGTCCGCCGGCCGCCGCGATGAGGACGTACGCGCCGCCGCCGGGGACGCTCAGCGCGTACCGCCCGTCCTCGCCGCTGGCTCCCCGGCCGACCTGCCGGCCCTGGACGTCGATGAGGGTGAGGGCGGCCCGGGGGACGCGGCTGCCGTCGTGGTGCTGGACGGTGCCGCAGACGAGGAGCCCTGAGTGCGGGGCGGCGAAGGAGGCGGGGGCGGCGGGCGCGGGGGCGGCGTGCCGGGCGTGCGGGACGGCCTGGACGCCGCCGAACTCGTCGGCTCCGGTGGCCTCGGTGGTGGGGCTGTGGTGGGTCACCAGCGGTTTCTCCTTGAGGAAGAAGGCGAGGACGAGGCCGAGCACGAGGACCGGCACGAGGTAGAGGAAGATGCGCGGCATCGCGTCCGCGTACGCCTGGATGTAGGCGTCGCGTACGGCGGGCGGCAGGGTGTGCACCGTCTGCGGGGTGATCGACTCGGCGGGCGGCAGGGAGGTCGCGCCACCGGCGAGGACGCCGGTGAGCCGGTCGCCGAGGGCGTCGTCGAGCCGGGAGGCGAAGAGGGTGCCGAAGACGGCGGCGCCGACGCTGCCGCCGATCTGGCGGAAGTAGTTGTGGGCGCTGGTGGCGGTGCCGAGGTCGGCGGGGCGTACGGAGTTCTGTACGGCGAGGACGAGCACCGGCATGACGAGTCCGATGCCGGTGCCGAGGACGGCCTGCCAGAGGCTGTGCTGGAGGCGCGGGGTGTCGACGTCCATGCGGGAGAGCAGCCACATGCCGAGGACGGAGAGGGCGCCGCCGAGCAGGGGGTAGATCTTGTAGTGGCCGGTGCGGCTGATGAGCTGGCCGGAGACGACGGAGGCGATGACGATGCCGCCCATGAGGGGCAGCATCAGGAGGCCGGACTCGGTGGCGGTGGCGCCCTCGACCATCTGCAGGAAACTGGGGAGGTAGCTGGCCGCACCGAAGAGCGCGATGCCGACGACGGCGCCGACGAGGGCGGTGACGGTGAAGACGGAGTCGCGGAACAGCCGGAGCGGGATGAGGGGTTCGGGAGCGAAGTGCTCGACGACCAGGAACAGCAGGGTGGTTCCGGCGGCTCCGCAGGCGAGGGCGATGACGACGCGGGAGTCCCAGGCGTACTCGGTGCCGCCCCAACTGGTGAGCAGGACCAGGCAGGTGGAGGCGGCGGCGAGGAGGAGGGCGCCGAGCACGTCGAAGCGCCCGCGCGGGGTGGGCTTGGGGAGTTCGAGGACGACGGCGACGACGGCGAGGGTGACGAGCCCGAAGGGCACGTTGAAGTAGAAGCACCAGCGCCAGGAGACGTGGTCGGTGAAGAAGCCGCCGAGCAGGGGTCCCGCGACGGAGGCGAGGCCGAAGGCGGCGCCGATCAGGCCCATGTACCGGCCGCGTTCCCGGGCGGGGACGATGTCGGCGATGATCGCCTGGACGCCGATCATCAGGCCGCCGGCGCCGATGCCCTGGATCGCGCGGAAGGCGATGAGCTCGTCCATGCTGCGGGACCAGCCGGCGAGTCCCGAGCCGATGACGAAGACGACGATCGCGAAGAGGAAGACGCTCTTGCGGCCGAGGAGGTCGCCGAGCTTTCCGTAGATCGGCAGGCCGATGGTGGAGGTCAGCAGGTAGGCGGTGATCGCCCAGGACATCCGGTCGAGGCCCTGGAGTTCGCCGACGATCTTCGGCAGGGCGGTGGCGACGATCATCTGCTCGAGCGCGGCGAGGAGCAGCGCGAGCATCAGGCCGCAGAAGACGAGCCGGACGCGGCGGGGGTCGAGGTGGTCGGCCCGGTCGGGGTGGGGCGGTGGAGTCGGGACGGTGGGCGGGCCGCCCGCGGCGAGCGGTCCGGCGCCCCCCGCGTCGGCAGGCACCTCTCCGTCCTCAGCGGACTTCACGATCGTGATCGCACCCACGTGCCTGCTCCCCTCGTCACGGCGTCTGCGCCGCGCCATTCTTCGCATTGGGCACGAAGGGGGAGCAAGTCGGGCGGTACGGGAGGTCAGTGGCGTCCGGAGGCGTGAACGGCCCTGCGGTACGGCGCACTTGGGTCGCTCATCAGCGCGTTTAGGAGGAGGCCCGCGCCCCCGGCGCACAGGGGGCGCCGTTACGGGGGTGCGGGCGATCCACTCGAATCGGTGAACGCTCCGGGCGTTACTTCTGGACCTCGTCCGCCAGCTTGTCGAGAACGGCGTCGTAGATCCGGGCGAGGCCCTTGGGTGCGAAGGTCCGCTCGAAGAAGCCGCCGACGCCGGTGGCGCCGTCCCAGACGGTGGTGACGACGACGCGGGACTTGCCCTCGCCGGCGGGGGTCACGGTCCAGGTGGTGACCATGGAGGAGTTGCGGTCCTTCTCGACGAGCTGTCCGTCGGTGGGCTCGGCGACCTCCAGGAGGCAGTCGCGGACGCGCTTGCTCGTGGCCTGCAGCTTCCAGTGGACGAGGGTGCCCTCGCCGTCGCCGCCCTCACGGACCTCGTACTCGCTGAAGTGCTCGGGGAGCAGCTTCGCACGCGTGCCGCTGTAGTCGGCCAGCGCGTCGAACGCTTCCTCCGGGTTCGCGGCGATGATCCGTTCCGTGGTGGCCTCGACCTGCGCCATTGACTTCCTCCAGCTCGTGGTTCCTCAGGGGTGTGGGCCTAGAGAACCACGTGGGCTCCGGGGCACGAAATCCGGGTTGCAACGATCAAGGGAACAGGTGTTCTATTCTGAGCGAACGGTCGACGCAGAGCCATCGAGGAGGCGTCCATGCGCTGGGACAATCTGGGCGACACCCCCGCCGCTCCCGCCGACATCGCCCTGTTCGGTACGGACGCGGTGACCACCCGGACCTTCGACACGCCCGAGTTCCGGGGCATCACCTTCCACGAGGTACGGGCCCGCTCGATCCTCAACCGGGTGCCGGGCGCCTCCCGGATGCCGTTCGAGTGGACGGTCAACCCGTACCGTGGGTGCTCGCACGCTTGTGTGTACTGCTTCGCCCGCAAGACCCACAGCTATCTCGACCTCGACACGGGGCTCGGCTTCGACTCCCAGATCGTCGTCAAGATCAACGCCCCGGAGGTCCTGGCCCGCCAGCTCTCCTCCGCCCGCTGGCAGGGCGCGCACATCGCGATGGGCACCAACGTCGACTGCTACCAGCGCGCCGAGGGCCGGTACGGACTGATGCCGGGCATCCTCACCGCCCTGCGCGACCGCGCCAACCCCTTCTCCATCCTCACCAAGGGCACGCTGATCCTGCGCGATCTGGAGCTGCTCACCCAGGCCGCCCGGGTCACCGAGGTCGGCATCTCCGTCTCCGTCGGCTTCACCGACCAGGAGCTGTGGCGCACCATCGAGCCCGGCACCCCCTCCCCGCAGCGCCGGCTCGACGTGGTCCGGACGCTGGGTGCGCACGGCATCGACTGCGGGGTCCTGATGGCCCCCGTGGTGCCCTTCCTCGGCGACCGGCCCGAGCAGCTGCGCGACACGGTCCGCGCGATCGCCGAGGCGGGGGCGAGTTCGGTCACCCCGCTCGTGCTGCATCTGCGGCCGGGCGCCCGCGAGTGGTTCATGCAGTGGCTGCGGCGCCACCACCCCGGTCTGGTGCGGCGGTACGAGCGGATGTACGCGGACGGGGCCTACGCGCCCACGTGGTACCAGCGCCGGATCACCCGTCAGGTGCACGAGCTGGCCGCCGAGTTCGGCATCGGGCCCGCACACCGGGGCGCGACGCGCCGGATACCCGTACCGGAGGAACCGGAGACGGCGACGGCGCCGGAGCAGCTGACCCTCCTCTGAACCTCCCCGGGCTCCGGGGCTCCTCCGACGCTCCTCGCACCCCCTGTCTCCGCTGACACGCCGTCGGATTCCCGTCCGTTCGGGTCAACTCTGGCCGGAACAGGTCCTGTCACGCCCCGTTCGGGGCACGGACGCCCTATGACCCCACGCGCAGGAATGCTGATCGCCGCAGGAGCGCTGGTCGCCGGGACGGTCACCGTCCTGCCCGCCGCCCCCGCGGGCGCCGGTGAACCGGCCCCCCGTCCGTTCCCCCCGCTCTCCTGGACCGGGTGTGCCACCGAGGCGTACCCGAAGCTCCAGTGCGCCACCCTCAGGGTGCCGCTCAACCACGACGACCCGGCCGGCCGGACCGTCACGCTCGCCCTCACCCGGATCCCGCACACCGCGAAGACCTTCCAGGGGCCGCTGCTCGTGAACCCGGGCGGGCCCGGCGGCAGCGGCCGCGGCATGGCCGGGTACGTGGCGTCCTCGCTGCCCCCGAAGGTGGCCGCCGAGTACGACGTGATCGGCTTCGACCCGCGCGGGGTCGGCAAGAGCGAGCCCGCGCTCGACTGCAGGCCCGGCCACTTCGACCCGGTCCGCCCGGACTCGGTGCCGAGCGACGCCGCGGGCGAGCGGCTCGCGGTCGAGCGGGCCCAGGCCTTCGCCGCGGCCTGCGGCAAGAAGTACGCGGACGTCCTGCCGTACATCGACACCGTGAGCACCGCCCGGGACATGGACGTCATCCGGCGGGCCCTCGGCGCCCCGAAGATCAACTACCTCGGCTACTCGTACGGCACCTATCTGGGGGCCGTGTACGCGCGGCTCCACCCGGACCGGGTGCGGCGGATGGCGCTGGACTCCGTCGTGAACCCGCACGGCGTCTGGTACGAGGACAACATCGCGCAGGACTACGCCTTCGACACCCGGCACAAGGACTTCATGGCCTGGGTGGCAAAGCAGGACTCCGTGTACAAGCTGGGTGCCGACCCGGCGGCGGTCGAGGCGGCCTGGTACCGGATGCGCGACGCGCTGCGCGCGAAGCCGGCCGGCGGGAAGGTCGGGCCGGGCGAGCTGGAGGACACCTATCTGCCCGGCGGGTACTACAACGGCTACTGGCCCCGCCTCGCGAAGGCGTTCGCCGCGTACGTCAACGACGCGAACGCGGAACCGCTGACGGAGGCGTACGAGCGGTACGGCGAGGCCGACGCCGCCGCCGACAACGGCTACTCGGTCTACACGAGCGTGCAGTGCCGGGACGCGGCCTGGCCCCGCGACTGGAGCGTCTGGCGCAAGGACAACTGGGACGTGCACGCCAAGGCGCCCTTCTCCACCTGGAACAACGCCTGGTACAACGCGCCGTGCGCGTTCTGGCCGGTGGAGTCGCTGACCCCGCCGGACGTCACCAACGACCAGGTGCCGCCGGTCCTCATCCTCCAGGCCACGGACGACGCGGCGACGCCGTACGAGGGCGGCGTCGCCCTGCACCGGCTGATGCACGGCTCCAGCCTGGTCGTGGAGGAGGGCGGCGGGAACCACGGCGTGACCCTCGGCGGGAACGACTGCATGGACGGGCACCTGTCCACCTACCTCGCCACGGGCAAGGTCCCGCGCGCCGAGGGCGACGCCGAGGTGGACGCGGTCTGCGCGGCGCTGCCGGAGCCGAAGCCCGAGCCGGTGACCCGGTCCGCCCCGGCCGCGGCCGAACCCGCGGGCAGCGCGCTGCACGGGTTCCTCGGCCACGTGCGCTGACGCCCGGCCGACCCCGCACGATGCCCGCGCCCCTCGGGGCGCGGGCGTTGTCAGTGCCGTGGGCGAGGATGTGGGGCATGACGAGCCACCTGACCCACGTACCCGCTCCCGACGGGATCGCAGCCAGCCCGCAGTACAGCCATGTCGTCTGGGGGACGGGCCGCTTCGTCGCGATATCCGGTCAGTGCGCGTTCGACGCCTCGGGCGCGGTGGTCGGGGAGGGGGACGCGGTGGCGCAGGCCCATCAGGTCTTCGCCAACCTGGACCGCTGTCTCGCGGCGGCGGGCGCCGGGTTCCAGGACGTCGTGAAGCTGACGTACTTCGTCACGGACGTCGCCCATCTGCCCGCCGTACGGGAGGCCCGGGACGCCCGTTTCGCGGGGGCTCCGCTGCCGGCGAGCTCGGCGGTCCAGGTGTCGGCGCTCGTCCGCCCGGAACTGCTCGTGGAGATCGAGGCGTTCGCCCTGGTGCCGGAGCGGAGGCAGGACTCCGGGGGCGCCGGCCCGGCCCGCCCGGTTCTCCGCTCAGTGGGCGGTGCCGACTCAGTGGGCGGTGCCGATTCGGCCGAGTGACGCTTTCGCCGCGTCGCCGAGCCTGGGATGCGGGAGCGCGGCCTCCAGGGTCGGGCGGGCCCGGGGGTCGCCGAGGGCACCCAGAGCCTCGACGCAGGCGAGGCCGACCCGCCAGTGGGGGTCGTCGGCGGTCAGGCGCCGTTCGAGGACGGTGATCAGGGCGGGTACGGACTCGGGGGCACGGAGATCGGCGAGCAGCCGGACCGGCAGCAGGGCATAGGCGACGCGGAGTTCGTTGGTGGCGAGGGCGGCGGCCGCGCGGGCGGTACGAGGGTCGCCGAGCCGGGTCAGGGCGTGGGCGGCGGTGACGCAGCGCTCCGGGTCGCGGTGGTTGAGGAGGAGCACCAGGGCCTCGAAGGCGCGCGGGTCGCCCGTGACGCCGAGGGCGTAGGCGGCGATCTCGCGGGCCCAGAGGGGCTGTCCGGGTGCGGTGAGGACGTGGTGCAGTTCCTCGGGATCGGTGGTTTCCGCGAGCTGTTCGAATGCCGCCGGGACGGTTCCGGTGGCATTCTCGATCTCGTCCCGCAATCGATCGATCATCGAGCAGAATTCCGGATCCTCGGCGTATTCCATGAATCCGAGCCTATCCGCGATCCAGATCACATTTTCCTCAACTTCCCAGGACTGGCGTGCTCGTTACCCGCCGGTTAGTCTCAGGTGAGCGGGGCACCCCCCGCGCTTCTCACAACGGCCTGGTGACGCAGCCGTTGTGGGTGTTCGTCGGTTCGGCAGTTTCGACGTGGCTCCGGGACAGAGTCCGTCGCCCCTATTCCCCCAGGGCATCGCCCTTTCTCCCGGGCAGAGCCCTCGCTCTTTCCCGCGCCCTTTTGTGCGCGCACTGCCCTCAGTCGTCACTCTTCCTCTCAGGAGTCCCCTGATGGACACCCCTATCTCCACCATCGCCGTCGTCGGTCTCGGCACCATGGGCACCGGTATCGCCGATGTCCTCGTTCGCGCCGGCCGTGAGGTCATCGGCATCGACATCAGCGACACCGCCGCCGCCCAGGCCGTCGCCGCCCTGGAGGCCTCCACCGCCCGTGCCGTGGCCCGTGAGCGGATCACCGAGGAGGAGCGGCAGGACGTCCTGGCCCGCTTCCGTACCTTCTCCGACCTCCAGGCGGCCGCCGAGGCCGACCTCGTGATCGAGGTCGTGCCCGAGTCGTACGAGGCGAAGCAGGAGGTGTTCCGGGCCCTCGACGGGATCGTCCGGCCCGGCACGATCGTCGCCACCGGCACGAACGCGCTCTCCGTCACCCGGCTCGCCGCCGACTCGGCGCACCCCGAGCGGGTCCTCGGCCTGCACTTCTTCACCCCGGTGCAGGCGATGAAGCTGGTCGAGGTGGTCTCCTCCGTGCTGACCGACCCGCGGGCCGTCGAGGCCGTCACGCAGCTCGCCCTCGACCTCGGCAAGGAGCCGGTGGCGGTCGGCGACCGGGCCGGTTTCATCGCGGACGGGCTCCTCTTCGGCTACCTGAACCAGGCCGCCGCCATGTACGAGGCCAAGTACGCCTCCCGCGAGGACATCGACGCGGCGATGAAGCTGGGCTGCGGTCTGCCGATGGGCCCGCTGGCGCTGCTCGACCTGATCGGCGTCGACACGGCCCGTACGGTCCTGGAAGCCATGTACGCGGACTCCCGCGACCGGCTGCACGCCCCGGCCCCGATCCTCAAGCAGCTCAGCGAGGCGGGTCTGACCGGCCGTAAGTCGGGCCGCGGCTTCTACACGTACGAGGCGCCGGGCTCCGGTGAGGTCGTGCGGGACGCGCTGACCCCGCTGGGCTCCGCCGACGCGGCCGGTGGGCGTGAGGTCCGCTCGGTCGGCGTCGCGGGCTCGGGCACCATGGCCTCCGGCATCGCCGAGGTCTTCGCGAAGGCCGGGTACCAGGTCGTCCTCGCCGCCCGTTCGCAGGAGAAGGCGGACACGGCGAAGGCCCGGATCGCCAAGTCGCTGGCCCGTTCGGTCGACAAGGGCCGGATGACGGGCGAGGCGCGGGACGCCACGCTGGCCCTGATCACTCCGGCGGGCACGCTGGACGCCTTCGCCGACGTCGACCTGGCCCTGGAGGCGGTCGCCGAGGACCTGGAGATCAAGCAGGAGCTGTTCGCGCGGCTCGACAAGATCTGCAAGCCGGGCGCGGTGCTCGCCACCACGACCTCCTCGCTGCCGGTCGTGGCCTGTGCCCGTGCCACCTCGCGCCCGCAGGACGTCATCGGGATGCACTTCTTCAACCCGGCGCCGGCCATGAAGCTGGTCGAGATCGTCCGCACGGTGCTGACCGGCGACGACGTGCACGCGACCGTCCGCGAGGTCACCACGAAGATCCGCAAGCACCCGGTGGACTGCGGCGACCGGGCCGGCTTCATCGTGAACGCGCTGCTCTTCCCGTACCTGAACAACGCGATCAAGATGGTCCAGGAGCACTACGCGACCCTGGACGACATCGACGCCGCGATGAAGCTGGGCGGCGGCTACCCGATGGGCCCGTTCGAGCTGCTGGACGTGGTCGGTCTGGATGTGTCCCTGGCGATCGAGCAGGTGCTGCACCGTGAGTTCCGGGACCCGGGCCTGGCCCCGGCCCCGCTCCTGGAGCACCTGGTGGCGGCGGGCTGCCTGGGTCGCAAGACGGGACGCGGCTTCCGCGAATATGCCCGACGCTGAGCCCGGAGCGGCCGGCTGGGGTGGTCTGCTGAGCCCTCCGGGCACCGTCGGTGTCCCGGGGGGCTCCCCGCCCCCACCTGGGCACACTCCCCCTCCGATGCAGTACGTTCGGACCATGCCCAAGGCCGCGAAGACACCCCGTGCCACCTCCCCGTCCGACGCTCCGGAGAGCGCGGCGGGCACTCGTGCCGCCGCACAGCGGCTCAAGATGCGCCGGGAGCTCGCCACGGCCGCGATGGAGCTCTTCGCGAGCAAGGGGTACGAGGCGACCACGGTCGACGAGATCGCCGCCCGGGCCGGGGTCGCGCGGCGGACGTTCTTCCGGCACTTCCGCTCCAAGGAAGAGGCGATCTTCCCCGATCACGACGACACCCTGGTGCGGGCGGAGGCGGTCCTGAACGCGGCCCCGCCGCACGAGCACCCGCTCGACACGGTGTGCCGGGGCATCAAGGAAGTCATGAAGATGTACGCGGGCTCCCCCGCGGTCTCCGTGGAGCGCTACCGGCTCACGCGCGAGGTGCCGACCCTGCGGGAGCGGGAGATCGCCTCGGTGGCCCGCTACGAGCGGCTGTTCACCCGCTATCTCCTGGGCCACTTCGACGAGCGCGACCACCACGACGGCAACGACGACCCGCTGCTCGCCGAGGTGGCGGCCTCCGCGGTCGTCACGGCCCACAACCACGTCCTGCGCCGCTGGCTGCGGGCGGGCGGCCAGGGCGATGTGGAGACCCAGCTGGACCACGCCTTCGCGATCGTCCGGGACACCTTCGGCTCGGGCATAGGCGCGGGCCGCCCGGCCCCTTCCTCGTCCGCCCCCGGGACCAACGAGCCGGTTCCGGCCGTCCGTGCCTCCACCACGGGTGACGTGGTGGTCGCCGTGGCCCGAACGGACGCACCGCTCGACGAGGTCATGCGCACGATCCAGCAGGCGCTGACGAAGAGCTGACACCCGCGGGAGCCACTCCCCCGCTTCTCACGGACGAAGGCCGCCCCTCTCCAGGGGCGGCCTTCGTCCGTTTTGACCTGCGATTCGATCGATCATCGCTCACATGTGACCGGCAGATTGCATATGAGTGAAATTGTTGGCACGCAGTGCCTTGTCACGTGACACGGCGTGCCATACGTTGATGTTGTCCGGGCGGTCGGCGCGCAGAGGTCTCCTCGTGCGCCGGCTGTCCCCACAAGCGATCGTGATTGTGCGCCCGGACGCCTGCGTCACAGGCACCCACCGCGCCCACCAGGCGCAGCCCGCACCACCCCCGCCGAACCGACGGCACACCTCCACAGCAGCAGCCCCAGACGTAACCCTCAGCGCGTCCCCCTCAGACGCCGCACCGCCGGAGGCAACCCCGTGAAGGACATCCTGGACGCGATCCAGTCCTCGGACTCCACGTCCGCCGACTTCGCGAACATCCCGCTCCCCGAGTCATACCGCGCCGTCACCGTCCACAAGGACGAGACGGAGATGTTCGCCGGGCTCGCCAGCCGCGACAAGGACCCGCGCAAGTCGCTGCACCTCGACAACGTGCCGGTGCCCGAGCTCGGCCCGGGCGAGGCCCTGGTCGCCGTCATGGCCAGCTCCGTGAACTACAACTCGGTCTGGACCTCGATCTTCGAGCCGGTCTCGACCTTCGGCTTCCTGGAGCGCTACGGCCGGCTCAGCGACCTCAGCAAGCGCCACGACCTGCCGTACCACATCATCGGTTCCGACCTCGCGGGCGTCGTGCTCCGCACCGGCCCGGGCGTGAACTCGTGGAAGCCCGGTGACGAGGTCGTCGCGCACTGCCTCTCGGTCGAGCTGGAGTCCTCGGACGGTCACAACGACACGATGCTCGACCCCGAGCAGCGCATCTGGGGCTTCGAGACCAACTTCGGCGGCCTGGCGGAGATCGCGCTGGTCAAGTCGAACCAGCTGATGCCGAAGCCCGACCACCTGAGCTGGGAGGAGGCGGCGTCCCCGGGCCTCGTCAACTCCACCGCGTACCGCCAGCTGGTCTCCCGCAACGGCGCCGGCATGAAGCAGGGCGACAACGTCCTCATCTGGGGCGCGAGCGGTGGACTCGGCTCGTACGCCACGCAGTTCGCCCTGGCCGGCGGCGCCAACCCGATCTGTGTCGTCTCCTCCCCCGAGAAGGCCGACATCTGCCGGGCGATGGGCGCCGAGGCGGTCATCGACCGCAACGCCGAGGGCTACAAGTTCTGGAAGGACGAGCACACCCAGGACCCGAAGGAGTGGAAGCGCTTCGGCAAGCGCATCCGCGAGCTGACCGGCGGCGAGGACGTGGACATCGTCTTCGAGCACCCGGGCCGCGAGACCTTCGGCGCCTCCGTGTACGTCACCCGCAAGGGCGGCACGATCGTCACCTGCGCCTCCACCTCCGGCTACAACCACGAGTACGACAACCGCTACCTGTGGATGTCGCTCAAGCGGATCGTCGGCTCGCACTTCGCCAACTACCGCGAGGCGTGGGAGGCCAACCGCCTGGTCGCCAAGGGCAAGATCCACCCCACCCTGTCGAAGGTCTACTCCCTGGAGGAGACCGGCCAGGCCGCCTACGACGTCCACCGCAACCTCCACCAGGGCAAGGTCGGCGTCCTCGCCCTCGCGCCCGAGGAGGGCCTCGGCGTCCGCAACCCGGAGATGCGCGCCCAGCACATCGACGCCATCAACCGTTTCCGCAACATCTGAGCCCGGGACCATAGATGACTGAGCGCCAGAAGGACCGGCCGTGGCTCATGCGGACGTACGCCGGTCACTCGACCGCCGAGGCGTCCAACGAGCTGTACCGCCGCAACCTCGCCAAGGGTCAGACCGGCCTCTCGGTCGCGTTCGACCTGCCGACGCAGACCGGGTACGACCCCGACCACATCCTCGCCCGCGGCGAGGTCGGCCGGGTCGGCGTCCCCGTCTCGCACCTCGGTGACATGCGGCGGCTGTTCCAGGACATCCCCCTGGACCGGATGAACACCTCGATGACCATCAACGCCACGGCGATGTGGCTCCTGGCGCTCTACCAGGTGGTCGCGGAGGAGCAGGGCGCGGACGTCACCCGGCTCCAGGGCACCACCCAGAACGACATCGTGAAGGAGTACCTGTCGCGCGGGACGCACGTCTTCCCGCCCGGCCCCTCCCTCCGCCTCACGACGGACATGATCACCTACACGGTGAACAACATCCCGAAGTGGAACCCGATCAACATCTGCAGCTATCACCTGCAGGAGGCCGGGGCCACTCCGGTCCAGGAGATCTCGTACGCGATGTCCACCGCGATCGCCGTGCTCGACGCGGTGTTCGCCTCGGGCCAGGTCCCCGAGGACCGCAAGGGCGAGGTCGTCGCGCGTATCTCCTTCTTCGTGAACGCGGGCGTCCGCTTCATCGAGGAGATGTGCAAGATGCGCGCCTTCGGCCGCATCTGGGACAAGATCACCCGTGAGCGGTACGGCATCGAGAACGAGAAGCAGCGCCGGTTCCGCTACGGCGTGCAGGTCAACTCGCTCGGTCTGACCGAGGCCCAGCCGGAGAACAACGTCCAGCGGATCGTCCTGGAGATGCTGGCCGTCACCCTCTCCAAGGACGCCCGCGCGCGTGCCGTGCAGCTGCCCGCCTGGAACGAGGCGCTCGGCCTCCCCCGGCCGTGGGACCAGCAGTGGTCGCTCCGCATCCAGCAGGTCCTCGCCCACGAGTCCGACCTGCTGGAGTACGAGGACATCTTCGCCGGCTCGCACGTCATCGAGGCCAAGGTCGACTCGCTCGTCGAGGAGTGCCTGGCCGAGATCGAGCGCATCCAGGAGATGGGCGGCGCGATGGCCGCCGTCGAGTCCGGCTACCTCAAGTCGCAGCTCGTCTCCTCGCACGCCGAGCGGCGCGCCCGGATCGAGGCCGGCGACGAGAAGATCATCGGCGTCAACATCTTCCAGGCGACCGAGGAGAACCCCCTCACCGCCGACCTGGACACCGCCATCATGACGGTGGACCCGGCGAACGAGGCGCGGGTGGTCGGCGCCCTCCACGAGTGGCGCGACAACCGCGACGAGACCCGCGCCCAGGAATCCCTGGCGGCGTTGAAGGCGACGGCTGCCGGTGACGGCAACCTCTTCGCCGCCACCCTGGAGTGCGCGCGTGCGGGCGTCACGACCGGGGAGTGGTCCTGGGCGCTGCGGGACGTCTTCGGCGAGTTCCGCGCCCCGACGGGCGTGTCCTCGGCCCCGGTCGCGGTGACGGCCGAGGCGGGCACCCCGCTGGCCCTCGTACGGGACAAGGTGGCGCGGACCGCCGAGGAGATGGGTGTCGGGCGGCTGCGGCTGCTCGTCGGCAAGCCGGGTCTCGACGGGCACTCCAACGGGGCCGAGCAGATCGCCGTACGCGCGCGTGACGCCGGTTTCGAGGTGGTCTACCAGGGCATCCGGCTGACGCCCGAGCAGATCGTGAGCGCGGCCCTCGCGGAGGACGTGCACTGCGTGGGTCTGTCGATCCTCTCCGGCTCGCACGCCGAGCTGGTCCCGGACGTCCTCGACCGCCTCCGCGAGGCGGGCGCGACCGACGTGCCGGTCATCGTCGGCGGGATCATCCCGAACGCCGACGCCGCAGAACTGAAGCGTGCGGGTGTGGCCGCCGTCTTCACACCGAAGGACTTCGGTATCACGGAGATCATCGGACGTATCGTCGACGAGATCCGGACAGCGAACAAGCTCCACCCCCTTGAAAGTACGGAGGTCCCCGCATGACCAGCCCCGTGAACCGCCTGCGTCCCCGCCGCTCCTGCCTGGCGGTCCCCGGTTCCAACCCGCGCTTCCTGGAGAAGGCCCAGGGCCTCGCCGCCGACCAGGTCTTCCTGGACCTGGAGGACGCGTGCGCCCCGCTGGCCAAGCCCGAGGCCCGGCACACCATCGTGAAGTTCCTGAACGAGGGCGACTGGACCGGCAAGACGCGCGTGGTCCGCGTCAACGACTGGACGACCCACTGGACGTACCGTGACGTCGTCACCGTCGTCGAGGGCGCCGGCCAGAACCTCGACTGCATCATGCTGCCGAAGGTCCAGGACGCCCAGCAGATCGTGGCGCTCGACCTCCTGCTGACGCAGATCGAGAAGACGATGGGCTTCGAGGTCGGCAAGATCGGCATCGAGGCGCAGATCGAGAACGCCCAGGGCCTCAACAACGTCAACGCGATCGCGCAGGCCTCCCCGCGCGTCGAGACGATCATCTTCGGCCCGGCCGACTTCATGGCGTCCATCAACATGAAGTCCCTGGTCGTGGGCGAGCAGCCGCCCGGCTACGGCGCCGACGCCTACCACTACATCCTGATGGCGATCCTGATGGCCGCCCGCGCCAACAACCTGCAGGCGATCGACGGCCCGTACCTCCAGATCCGCAACCCCGAGGGCTACAAGGCGGTCGCCCAGCGCGCCGCGGCCCTGGGCTTCGACGGCAAGTGGGTGCTGCACCCGGACCAGGTCGCCGCCGCGAACGAGATCTTCTCGCCGTCGCAGGAGGACTTCGACCACGCCGAGCTGATCCTGGACGCGTACGACTACTACACGTCCGAGGCCGGCGGGAAGAAGGGCTCCGCGATGCTCGGCGACGAGATGATCGACGAGGCCTCCCGCAAGATGGCCCTGGTCATCTCCGGCAAGGGCCGCGCCGCCGGCATGCAGCGCACGTCGAAGTTCGAAATCCCGGAGGCCTGAGTCCCATGCAGTTCGGCCGTACCTACGAAGAGTTCGAAGTCGGTGCCGTCTACAAGCACTGGCCCGGAAAGACGGTCACCGAGTACGACGACCACCTCTTCTGTCTGCTGACGATGAACCACCATCCGCTGCACATGGATGTGAACTACGCCGAGAACACGACGGACTTCGGCAAGAACGTCGTCGTCGGCAACTACATCTACTCGCTGCTGCTCGGCATGTCCGTGCCGGACGTCTCCGGCAAGGCCATCGCCAACCTGGAGATCGAGTCGCTGCGCCACGTCGCGCCGACCTTCCACGGCGACACGATCTACGGCAAGACCACGGTCCTCGACAAGACCCCGTCGAAGTCGAAGAACGACCGCGGCATCGTCTACGTCGAGACCAAGGGCTACAAGCAGGACGGCACCCTCGTGTGTGTCTTCCGCCGCAAGGTGATGGTCCCCACCGAGACGTACATCAAGGAGCGCGGCGGCGAGCAGCCCGGCCGCCCCGAGCTGATCGAGCCCGCCAAGAAGACGGAGAAGTAGCCATGGCCCGACTCGCCCAGACCGCCGGGCTCACGGACGTCCAGCAGGAGATCCTCAAGACCGTCCGGGAGTTCGTCGACAAGGAGATCATCCCGGTCGCGACCGAGCTGGAGCACCGCGACGAGTACCCCCAGCAGATCGTCGACGGGCTCAAGGAGCTCGGCCTGTTCGGTCTGATGATCCCCGAGGAGTACGGCGGTCTGGGTGAGTCGCTCCTCACCTACGCGCTGTGCGTGGAGGAGATCGCGCGTGGCTGGATGTCGGTCTCCGGCATCATCAACACGCACTTCATCGTGGCGTACATGCTGAAGCAGCACGGCACCCAGGAGCAGAAGGACTACTTCCTTCCGCGGATGGCGGCCGGCGAGACGCGTGGCGCGTTCTCGATGTCGGAGCCGGGTCTCGGCTCGGACGTGTCGGCCATCACGTCCAAGGCGGTCAAGGACGGCGACGAGTACGTCCTGAACGGTCAGAAGATGTGGCTGACCAATGGCGGAACGTCAACACTGGTCGCCGTTCTCGTCCGAAGTGACGAAGGACACCCGGAGGGCACCGCCCCCCACAAGTCGATGACGACCTTCCTCGTCGAGAAGGAGCCCGGCTTCGGAGAGGTCCGCCCCGGCCTCACCATCCCCGGGAAGATCGACAAGATGGGTTACAAGGGCGTCGACACCACCGAACTCATCATGGACGGACTGCGCATTCCGGCCAATCGGGTCCTCGGCGGGGTCACCGGCCGAGGGTTTTACCAAATGATGGACGGCGTCGAGGTCGGCCGCGTGAACGTGGCGGCCCGTGGCTGTGGGGTCGCTCAGCGTGCCTTCGAGCTGGGTGTCTCGTATGCCCAGCAACGTCACACTTTCGGCAAGGCGATCGCTCAGCACCAGGCGATTCAGTTCAAGCTGGCCGAGATGGCTACCAAGGTCGAGGCCGCTCATGCCATGATGGTGAACGCAGCACGCAAAAAGGACTCTGGAGAACGAAACGACCTCGAAGCAGGGATGGCGAAGTACCTCGCCTCCGAATACTGCAAGGAGGTCGTCGAGGATGCCTTCCGCATTCACGGCGGGTACGGCTTCTCCAAGGAGTACGAGATCGAGCGTCTCTACCGTGAGGCGCCGATGCTGCTCATCGGTGAAGGTACCGCCGAGATCCAGAAAATGATCATTGGTCGTCGGCTGCTCGAGGAGTACCGGTTCCAGGGTTGATTGTCGGGTTTGAGTCGTTTCGGCCGCGAAGAAGATCACACCCTGTGTTCGTCTTCCGGCCGTCGACTCGGTTCCTGGCTTACCCAGTTGCGCCCCGCAACCGATAGCATCGCGGGAAAGCCGCCGTCCCCCGTTGCCAGTGCGGCATCATCCGCTACGAAGGTCATCCATGCCCCACAGCCAAACCTCTGCACACCGCGACAGCCTCAAGGGCGTACGCCTCGCGCGCGGAGCATCGCCGTGGCTTCTGCCGACCGTCGCCACCGCGGCGCTCAGCCTCGTGCGCGCGCGCAAGTCGAGGCGGGCCGCGGCCATCGCCGTGCCGACCACCGCGCTCGCGGCCGGCATGCTGTGGTTCTTCCGCGACCCCGAGCGCGAGATCGCTCAGGGCCGGGTCATCTCCCCCGCCGACGGTGTGGTGCAGAGCATCATGCCGTGGAAGGACGGGCGCACCCGGGTCGCCATCTTCATGAGCCCGCTGAACGTCCACGTCAACCGCGCGCCGCTGGCCGGCACCGTGACGTCCGTGGAGCACGTTCCCGGTGGGTTCGTGCCGGCGTTCAACAAGGAGAGCGAGAACAACGAGCGCGTTGTCTGGCACTTCGACACCGAGCTCGGCGACATCGAGATGGTGCAGATCGCGGGCGCCGTCGCCCGGCGCATCGTGCCGTACATCCCGCAGGGGACCAAGGTCGAGCAGGGTGACCGCATCGGTCTGATCCGCTTCGGCTCCCGCGTCGACATCTACCTCCCCGAGGGTGTCGAGGTCGCCGTCGAGGTCGGCCAGGCCACCACAGCGGGGGTGACTCGCATTGACCGTGATTGATCCCGACACACGGGCCGGCGACTGGGTCGCCGGCACCGATACGGAAGCGGCCGAAGAGGCCGAGGAGATGCCGCTGTCGCTGAGGCTGTCCATAGCGGACGCCCTCACGCTCGGTAACGCCACGTGTGGATTCATGGCGGTGTACTTCACCACCACGGGAATCCTCATCCCGCACCTGACGGGCAGCACGGAGACCGGCATGGCGCGCAACAGCGCCGCCACCGCCGTGATCCTGATGCTCGCCGCGGCGATCTTCGACCTCTTCGACGGGATCGTGGCGCGCAAGCTCCGCTCCTCCCCGATGGGCGCCGAACTCGACAACCTCTCGGACCTGATCAGCTTCGGTCTGGCCCCGGCCTACTTCGTACTCGTGTACGGCATGGTCACGCCCGGCGCGCAGCAGAAGGTCTCGGCGGTGGCCGCGATCGTGGTGCTGCTCGCGGTGGTGCTGCGGCTGGCGAGATTCTCCTGCGTGACCATGAAGGACGGCATGTTCCAGGGCATGCCGAGCCCCTTCGGCGCGCTGACGGTGGTCTCGATCGTGCTCCTGGAGCTGCCGTTCATCCCGACGCTGCTCGCGATCATCGGCGTCGCCTGGCTGATGGTGAGCCGGGTCGAGTACCCCAAGCCGCGGGGCATCCTCGCGGTGGCGATGCTCAGCTGGATCGTCGGTGCGATGGGCATGCTGGCGGCCTGGGCCTTCGACGCTCCGGGCGGACAGTTCCTGCTCCAGACCGGGTGCGCGCTCCAGGTCGTGATGGGCGCCGTGATCCCCCTCTTCGCGACGGCCCGTCGAGTGAACACCTTCCGCGGCAACCGGCGTGAGAGCCGGGAGGCACGGGCGGCGCAGCTGCCGTAGCGCGGGACGCGAACGTACGGAAGGGCCCCGGAGGCGATATCGCCTCCGGGGCCCTTCCTCGTGCCCGGGGGGCTATCCGACGCGCTTGTAGTAGAGCGTGGTGGCGCGCAGGACGCCGGCCGGGTCGGCGGCGAAGTCCGGGATCGTGCCGGCGGCCGTCCAGCCCGCGCCCCGGTAGAGGCGCTCGGCCGGGCTGTCGGTCCGGGTGTCCAGGACGAGCAGGGTGAGGCCGCCGACGGCGGCGTGGGCCTCGGCCGTGGCGAGCAGCCGCCGCCCGAGGCCGCGGCCCCGGGCGGACCGGTGGACCAGGAGGCGGGCGATCTCACCGCGGTGCCTGCCGTTGGCCGGGCCGCCGCGGACGAGGGTGACGACGCCGGTGAGGCTCCCGTCGGGGCCGTGGGCGGCCCAGACGTCGCGCACGCCCTCCGCGGCCTCCTCGGCGACCCGCGACCACCAGGCGGCCGCCTCGGGGGCCTCCAGGGGCGCCAGGAAGCCGACGGAGGCGCCGGAGTCCACGGCGTCGAGGAGAAGCGCGGCGAGACCGGTGGAGGAGTGGGCGCGGACCTCGTCGGGGGTGAGGCGCTCGATGCGGTCGGGGGCGGTCATGAGGGGCTGCCCCTCGATCGGTACGTTCATGGACCCGAGCTTCACACCGCGTTGTTTCCGGCGTGTGACGATCTTCTAGGCTGTGGATCATGCGTGTACTCGTCGCGGGCGCCACGGGCGCCGTCGGTCGTCAGCTCGTGCCCCTCCTCGAGGAGGCCGGCCACGAGGTCGTGGGGATCTCCCGGCGCGGACCGCGCCCCGTGGACGTCCTGGACGCCGGGGCGGTGCACCGGGCGGTGGCCGAGGCGGCGCCGGACGCGGTGGTCCACCAGCTGACGGATCTCGGGTCGGCGGACGGTGCCGCGAACAACCGGATCAGGGTCGACGGCACCCGGAACCTCGTGGACGCGGCGCGCGCGGCCGGTGTGCGGCGGATCGTCGCGCAGTCGATCAGCTGGGCGTACGCCCCCGGGGACGGACCGGCGGACGAGTCCGTACCGCTCGATCCGACCGAGGAGGCGCCCCGGTCCCGGATCGTCGCCGGGGTGCGGGCCCTGGAGTCCGTGGCGGCCGAACTGCCGGAGGCCGTGGTCCTGCGCTACGGCATCCTGTACGGCCCCGGAACCTGGTACGCCGCGGGTGGCGCCGTGGCCGCGGCGCTCGCCGGGGACCCGGCGGCCCGGTTCCTCGGGAGCACGGCGGCGGACGACGCCGTGAGCTCCTTCGTGCACGTCGCCGATGCCGCCGAGGCGGCCGTACGGGCTCTCTCGTGGCCCTCGGGCGCGTACAACGTGGTGGACGACGAGCCCGCGCCCGGTCACGCCTGGCTGCCGGTCCTGGCCGAGGCGCTGGGTGTGCCCGCGCCCCGCCGGAGCGAGGGCGGGGCGCCTTGGGCGCGGGGCGCGGTGAACGCCCGCGCCCGTGCCCTGGGCTGGGCCCCGGCCCGCCCGTCCTGGCGGACGGGCTTCGCGGACCAGGGCCGGGGCTGACCGGTCAGGGCGTGTAGGACGTGGCGGCGTCCGCGACGAAGGGCTCCCGGACCGTGCGCATGCCGCCGGGGACCTTCTTGTCCGGCTGGATGATGACGGACTCCCGGGACGACGGGGCCTTGGGGTCGCCGAGGTTGTGGCTCATCCCGAAGCCGGCGTCGTAGGACGTCAGTGTCAGGAGTGCCTTGCCGACACCGTCACGGGTGAGGTCCTTGCTCTCGCAGGCCTTCTTCAGGGCCTCGCCGAAGACGCTCGCCGCGGTCCAGCCGGCGACGATGCCGTTGTCGAGGGAGTCGCTCGGGTAGGCGGCCTTGTAGTCCGCGACCAGCTTCTTGGCGGTGGGGGTGTCCGCGCCGATGGGGAGGCTCGGGGAGGCGAACCAGTACATCTTCTCCAGCGCGGGTCCCGCCTGGGTGCCGAGGAGCTGCGGCGCGAAGGCCGAGTTGTTGCCGACGACGGGGACCTTCAGGCCGGTGGCGGCGGCGACTCCGACGAGGGAGGCGGCCTGGCGGGGGCCAGCGCTGATGACGATGGCCTTGACCCCGGCCTGCTTGAGGGCCGCGACCTGCGCCGACATGTCATTGTCGGTGGGCTTGATCTTCTGCTCGACGACGGTCAGGCCCGCCTTCTCCGCCGCGTACTTCGAGCCCTTGAGCGCGTTCTCGCCGTAGTCGCCCTCGAAGTAGACGTGGCCGAGCTTGTCACCCGACTTCAGGCCCTTCTCCTTGAGCAGGAAGTCCACGGCGTTGATGGTCTCCACGTCGTACGTGGCGCCCAGGACGCGGATGTACGGGGAGCCGAGCAGCGAGGCCGACCAGGCCTGCGGGAGGACGAGGCCCTTGTCCGTGGTGTCGACCCGGGGCTTGACGGCGGCGACGAACGGGGAGCCGATGAACTGGGTGTAGCCGACGACCTTCGGCTCCAGTTCGGTGTAGGCGGCGAGCGCCTTCTGCGGGTCGTAACCGTGGTCGCGGACCGTCAGTTCCAGCTGCCGCCCGCAGATCCCTCCGGCGGCGTTGACCTGCTTCACGTACAGCTGCTGGGCCTGGGTGACGCTCTTGCCGAGGGTGGCGTAGACGCCGGTCATGTCGGTGAGCGCGCCGAGCGAGATCGTCTTGTCGGTGACGCCCTCGCCGGTCTTCACCCCGCCCGCGCCGGTCTGCTTGCCGTCGCCGGTCTTGGCCTTGGAGCTGCATCCGGCGGCGGTGAGGGCGACCAGTGCGGCGAGCGCGGCGGCCAGGCCCCGCACGGCCTGTCGTCTGTGGTTCATCGTGCCTCCCCTGAGGGTTCGGTGGTGGTCGGGGTGTGGGTGGGGTCTTTGGGGCTTGTGGGGCTCTCGGGGTTCGTGGGGCTCTCGGGGTTCGTAGGGCTTTGGGGGTTCGTGGGGCTTTGGGGGTTCGTGGGGTTGTTGGGGTTCTTGCCGCTGCCGGGTTCGCCGGGCCTTCGCGCCGCGAGCCGGGCGAGGCCTCCGGGCAGGAACAGGACCACCGCGACGACGGCGGCGCCGTACAGGTAGCGCGCGGCCTCCCCCGGCGCGATGCCGCCCGTTCCGGGGGCGGAGACCAGCGGGAGCGCGTCGCTGTAGCGGTTGAGGAGCTGCGGCAGGAGGGAGACGAAGACGCCTCCGGCGACCGCTCCCGCGACCGAGCCGAGACCGCCGATGACGATCATGGCCAGGTATTCGAGGGAGAGCGCCATGCCGAAGTACTCCGGCACCGTGCGCTGGAAGACCAGGGCGAGCAGGACACCGGCGAGGCCCGCGTACATGGAGGACAGGACGAAGACGGCGGCGCGGTAGCGGGCGACCGGGATGCCCATGACGCCGGCGGCGATCCGGTGGTCGCGGATGGCGTTCATCGCGCGTCCCGGGCGGCCCCGGAGGACGCCGCGGGCGAAGAGCACCCCGCCGAGGAGCAGGACGAGACCGAGGTACCAGAGCTTCTCCACCGCCCCGAACGGGACCTGGGCGACGAGGAGTTCGGTGTCGTCGAAGGTGAGGCCGAAGAGGGAGAGCGGCGGGACCGCGCGGCCGTTGTAGCCGCCCGTGAGGTCGTGGGCGTTGAAGAGGACGTGCTGGCCGATGAAGATCAGCGCGAGGGTGGCGATGCCGAGGTACGCGCCCCGCAGCCGTCCCGCGATGGGGCTGAACACCCCGCCGGCCAGGCCCGAGAGGGCGACCGCGAGGACGGCGGCGAGCCAGCCGGGCAGGCCGAGCCCGGCGAGCCCGTCGGCCCCGTCCCCGGCGAAGGCGCAGTAGCCGTAGGCGCCGACGGCGAGGAAGAAGGCGTGTCCCATGGAGAGCTGTCCGGTGGCGCCGGTCAGCAGGTTGATGCCGATCGCGCCGAGGGCGGCGGCCATCGCGAAGAGGCCCGCCTGGAGCCAGAACCGGTCCAGGTAGAAGGGCAGCACGAGGAGGACGAGGCCGGCGGCGGCCCCCACGTACAGCGCGGGGGTGCCGACCCGCAGGCCGCTCCGGGCGAGGGTCTCAGACACGGGCGAGCTCCTTCGTGCCGAAGAGTCCGGCCGGGCGGATCAGGAGCACCGCGACCATGACGAGATACGGGGCCAGGTCGCCGATCCCCCGGCCGAGGAACGCCAGGTCGCCCTGGTAGCCGGTGGCGAGGGACTCGGTGACGCCGACGAGGAGGCCGCCGACGAGGGCGCCCGTCGTGGAGTCGAGGCCACCGAGGATGGCGGCGGGGAAGGCCTTGAGCGCGGCGAGCGAGGTGGCCCGCTCCAGGCCCGGGGTCGGGAAGACGGTGAGGAAGAGCGCGGCGACGGCTGCGAGACCGCCGGCGACCGCCCAGGCGCCGATCGAGACCCGGCCGAGCCGGATGCCCATGAGGGCGGCGGTCTCCTGGTTCTCGGCGGCGGCCCGCATGGCGACGCCCCAGGAGGTGTACCGGAAGGCGAGCAGGAAGGCGGTGATGAGGAGGCCCGCGACGAGCAGCGCGGCGATCCGGGTCTCCGCGATGGTGACCCCTCCGACGGTGACGACGGCATCACCCCACGGGTCGCCGAGGGCGAGGATGTCGGTGCCGATCCGGCGGGTCAGTTCGGTGGCGAGCAGGATGTCGACCCCGATGGTGACGATGGCGAGGACGCTGTGGTCGGTGCCCCGGTGACGGCGCATCACGAGGAACTCGACGGCCGCTCCGACCACCGCCGCGCCCGCGATGCCGGCGAGCAGCGCGGGCCAGAAGCCGATGTCGTCGTGGAGGACGGCGGTGACGTAACCGCCCGCGAGGAGAAGGGAGGCGTGGGCGAAGTTGACGACCTCGGTGGCCCGGAAGATGACCACGAATCCGAGGGCGATGAGGGCGTAGATCGAGCCCAGTGAGATGCCGTTGATCAGGAACTCGGCGAACGTGCTCACGCGGCGGACTCCTCTCCGAGGTAGGCGCGGACGACCGCCGGGTCGTTCTGGACGTCGCCGGGGGCCCCGTCGGCGATCCGGCGGCCGAAGTCGAGGACGGTGACGGAGTCGGCGAGCCGCATCACCAGGCCCATGTCGTGCTCGACGAGGAGCACCGAGATGCCGAGGCTGTCGCGGACCCCGGCGATGACCGAGGCGGTCCGGCGCCGCTCGTCGGCGGTCATCCCGGCGACGGGCTCGTCGAGCAGCAGCAGCTTCGGCTCCATGCAGAGCGCGCGGGCCAGTTCGGCGAGCTTCTGCTGCCCGTACGGGAGCGAGCCCGCCGGTCGCCCGAGCTGCTGCTCCAGGCCGACGAAGGCGGCGATCTCCCGGACCCGGGCACGGTGGCGCGCCTCCTCGCGGGCGGCGGAGGGGAGGCGGAGTCCGGCGGCGACGAAGCCGGTACGGGTCAGCCGGTGGCGGCCGAGCATCAGGCTGTCCTCGACGGTGGCGCGGGGCGGCAGGGCCAGGTTCTGGAAGATCCGGCCGACGCCGAGGTCCGCGATCCGGTGCGGGGGCAGGGCGGTCAGCTCGTGCGGGCCGAGGCGGACGGAGCCCTCGGTGGCGCGGTAGACACCGGAGAGGACGTTGAAGCAGGTGGACTTCCCGGCGCCGTTGGGCCCGATGAGGGCGTGCACGGTGCCGGGCCGGACGGTGAAGCCGACGGCGTCGAGGGCGGTGAGGCCGGCGAAGCGGACGGTGAGGTCGCGGACTTCGAGGGCGGGGACGTCGGGGGCGGGGGCCACGTGCTCCGGCCCGGCGGCCGGGGGCCGGGGCGGGGGCGGGGACTCCGGGGTCCGCGCGGCCTCCGGGATCCGCGCGGCCTCCGGGGGCTCCGGGGTCTGCGGGGGCTGTGGGGTCTGCGGGGTCATCGGGATTCCTCCCAGCGGGACAGGACCGGGTGCGTGGCGCGGGCGCGGGCCGCGTCGGCGGCGGCGTCCTCGTCGACCACGCCCAGATAGCGGCGGCGTACCTCGTCGGAGGCGGCGAGTTCGGCGGCCGGGCCGGAGAGGGTGACCTCGCCGACCTCCAGGACGTACGCGCGGGAGGCGAGCCGCAGGGCGAGCGCCGCGTTCTGCTCGACGAGCAGCACCGCCGTGCCCTGGGCGTTGATCTCCCGGACGGCGTCCGCGATCCGGGCCGCCATCAGCGGGGCGAGTCCGAGCGAGGGTTCGTCGAGCAGGAGCAGGCCCGGCGCGGCCATCAGGGCGCGGCCGACGGCCAGCATCTGCTGCTCGCCGCCGGAGAGCAGCCCGGCGGGCTGGCGGGCCCGCTCCGCGAGGACCGGGAAGAGCTCGTGGACCCGGCGGAGCGAGGCTGTCCTCGCCGCCCGACCTCCGCGGCTGCCGAGCGCTCCGGCGCGCAGGTTGTCCTCGACCGTCATCCGGGCGAAGACCTGGCGGCCCTCGGGCACCTGGGAGACGCCGGCCGCGACGACGCGGTCGGGCGGCAGCCCGTCGAGCGGCCGGCCGTCGCGGCGCACCGTGCCGGAGACCACGGCGCCGCCGTGGAACCGGAGGGTGCGCGAGACCGCCCGCAGCAGCGTCGACTTGCCGGCTCCGTTGGCTCCGAGGACGGTGACGACCTCACCCGCCGGCACGGTCAGCGACACCTGCCGCAAGGCGTGTACCGGTCCGTATCCCGCCGTCAGGTCCGTCACCTGAAGGGCGGGTGCGGTACCTCCCATGGTTCCCCTTTTCCGGGTTTCCCGGCCGATTCTTGTTACTCGGCCGTTCGATGGCGCTCACCCCAACACCGCGCCGGACCGCGCGTCCACGGCCCGCGGCCGAATCGCTGCCGGTGACCAGCGGGCGCGCCGAAGGGCTGTGCATGCGCACAACGCTGCGCGTCAGGGCTGTGCGGAGGGGGCCGCGGCGGTGGATCCTCCGGTCATGGGACGGCGCAGACGGCGGACCGGTGACGACTGGAAGGTGCTCGCGCAGGCGTGCACGGCGCTTCTGGAGCGGGTGCCGGAGCTGGTGGACGAGCATCTGAGGGAACTCCACGCGTACGAGCCCGCCTACGGGCGGATCCTGCCGTACGACCAGCACTGGCAGGAGGCCGAGGAGGCGATACGCATCGGGATCGAGATGATCTCGGCGCCCCGGAGCTCGCCCCGGCGGGACCTGGAGCACGCGGACGAGATGGGCCGGCGGCGGGCCGCGCAGGGCATGCCGCTCGAACTGGTCGTGCACGCCTACCGGCACGCCGGGCATCTGGTCTGGGACGCGCTGATCGAGGGCGCGGGGACGGACACGGCACAGTTGGCGGCGCTGATGCAGTCGGCGACGACGGTGTGGTCGGCGGTGGACGCGCAGGCGGACACGGCGTCGGAGGCGTACCGGACGACGGAGCTCGAACTGCGCCGCCGCACGGACGAGCAGCTCCAGGCGCTTCTCGACGCGCTGCTCCAGGGCCAGCGGTCACCCGAGCTGGTGGCGCGGGCCGCGGCCGGCCTGGACCTGCCGGAGCAGGGTCGGTACGCGGTGGTGATGCTGCGCTACGACCGGCGGGAGGAGCGGGAGCTGTTCCACCGGCAGGTGCAGGGTGAGGGCGTGCGGTTCCTGTGGCGGATGGGGGCCGACTGTGAGCTGGGAGTGGTGGCGCTCGCCGGGGACACCGGTCTGGACGCGCTGTCGGAACTCCTCGACGGGCGGTGTCCGGGTCCCGGTGGGATCAGTCCGGTGGTGGTGGGCCTGACCGAGCTGGGCCGGGCGCGGCGGCTCGCCGAGCTGGCGCTGCGGACGTGTCCGCCGGGGAGCCGCGAGATCGTACGGCTCGACCGGCGGATGGCGGGCGCGCTGGTGGTCGGCCAGCCGGAGGTGGCGCACCTGCTGGTCTCGGACGTCCTGGGCGGTCTGCTCGAACTGGACCCGGCGGACCGGGCGGTGCTCCTGGAGACACTGGACGCGTGGCTGGACTGCGAGGGTTCGGCGGGCCGGGCGGCGGGCCGGCTGTACTGCCACCGGAACACGGTCTTCAACCGGCTGCGGCGGCTGGAGCAGTTGACGGCGCGGTCGCTTTCGCGGCCGCGGGATCTGACGGAGATGACGCTGGCGCTGGACGCGTTCCGGCTGACGGCATCGGGGGGTTGAGGGGCCGGGAGGGACGGAGGTGTCAGGATGCCTCCGTGACGATCACTGTGGACATACGTACGGACCGCCCGCGGAACAGGCTCCTCGGGCGGGCACTCCTGACGGGTGCGGTGACGGCGGGAGTCGGCTGCCTGGTGGGGCCATGGCTGGCGGAGTCGACGGGGCTCCTCGTCCTGGTCACCGCCTTCGAGTACCGCTGGCCGGGTTTCCTCGTGGCGGTCGTGCTGCTCGGTGCGGCGGTGCGGCTGCTGTCGGACCGGCCTGCGGTCCGGAGGCGGGTGCTCGCCGTGTGTGCGGCGGCGGTCATCGTTGTCGTGTGGTTCCTGCTGGTCGCCTTCCCGATGATCGGCGGCAACTGGGAGGAGACGGGCCGGACGGCCGCGCCGGGGGGCGCGGACCGGTACGTCGTGGTGGAGGAGGGCTCGGTGATGATCGACCCGCTGTGGCGGGTGTCGGTCGTGGACGGGTCGGGGCTCACCGCGCGCCAGTGGCCCGTCGGGACCTTCAACGGCGACGCCGCCGACGGCGTACTGGCGAACGTGGCCTGGTCGGGGCCCGACGCCCTGGTCCTCACGACCGGGGGCGGGAGGGTGACGACCGTACGTCTCGACGCGCGCACCGGGAAGCCGGAGCGCGAGCTGTCGGTGCCTTAGGAACGGCGTGGGTCCGCCGCCCCGGAGGGCGGCGGTCGGCCGGGGGCGTTACCGCAGGAAGTCCCGCGCGATGCTCGCCGCCACGTCCTCCAGGAGCGGGCCCGCGTTCGCCATGGACGTGGCCGGGTCCGGCTCCAGGGCCGCGAGGGGGTACGCGCGGCGGATGCCGGCCGTGCCCAGGGCCTCCGGGGGGAGGGCCAGGCGGCCGCAGACCGCGACGACCTCCTTGCCGGCCGCGCGCGCCGCGGCGGCGACGCCCGCCGGGGCCTTGCCGTGCAGGGTCTGCTCGTCGAGGGAGCCCTCGCCGGTGATGACCAGGGTCGCGCGCTCCAGGGCGGGCGCGAAGCCGAGGACCTCCAGCATCAGCTCGATGCCGGGCCGGAAGCTCGCGCCGAGGATGAGCGCGCCGTAGCCGATGCCGCCCGCGCCGCCCGCGCCGGGGGCGAGGGCCGCCTCGGCCGCCTTGGGGCCGATGGCCTTCTCCAGGACGGTGGCGAAGTGGGCGAGGGCCGCGTCCAGGGTCCGGACGTCGTCGGGCGTGGCGCCCTTCTGCGGTCCGTAGACCGCGGGGGCGCCCTTGGGCCCGGTGAGCGGGTTGTCGACATCGCTCGCGAGGATCAGGTCGACCGAGGCGAAGCGGGGGTCGAGGCCGGTGAGGTCGGCCGTGGCGAGGTCGGCGAGGGCCGCGCCCCCGGGGCCCACGGGGGCGCCGGACGCGTCGAGGAAGCGGGCGCCGAGCGCGGCGAGCATGCCGGCGCCGCCGTCGGTGGTGGCGCTGCCGCCGACGCCGAAGACGACGGTGGTCGCGCCGGCGTCGAGCGCCGCGCGGAGCAGTTCACCGGAGCCGTACGTGGTCGCGGTCAGCGGGGCGAACACGCCGGCCGGGAGGAGCTGGAGGCCGGAGGCCTCGGCCATCTCGACGACCGCGGTGGTGTCGCGCAGCGCGAAGGCGGCGGTGACCGGTTCGCCGAGCGGCCCCGTCACCCGGACCTCGCGGCGTTCGAACCCGGCCGCGACGGCCGCCGCGACGGTGCCGTCGCCGCCGTCCGCGACGGGCAGGGTCTCCACCGTGAGCTCCGGGATCACCCGTCGCAGTCCTGCTGTGACCCGCTCCGCGACCTGCACGGCCGTGAGCGAGCCCTTGAACTTGTCGGCCGCCACGAGCACGTGAGCGACCTGAGTTGCTGCCCCGTCCGTCACCTTGCATCCCTTGCTTTCGAACGTGCAGTCGCGCCGAGGCCGACCCTATCCGTACCGCCGGACGGCGTGCCACCCCCGGATCGGCGGATATTTCGCACCATAGTGGGGCCACATGAGTACGGAACCACTCGAACGGGCACCGCGGGAGCAGCACACGCCCGACGGCAAGGTCATCGGCATCGGGATGGCGGCGGTCGTGGCCGTCGTCGCCTGGGCGGCACTCGGCGAGGACTCCTTCGACCGCGCCTCGTCCTCGGCCCTGCGGTGGGTGCTCGACAATTTCGCCTGGCTGTTCGTGGTCGCCGCCGACACGTTCCTGGTGCTGTGCGTGGTGATCGCGCTGAGCCGTTTCGGCCGGATCCGGCTGGGCGCGGACGACTCGGAGCCCGAGTTCACGAATCTGGCGTGGATCGCGATGATGTTCAGCGCCGGCATGGGCATCGGCCTGATGTTCTACGGGGTCGGGGAGCCGCTCACGCACTTCCTGAGCCCTCCCCCGGCGACCGGCGTCCCGGCGGGGACCGGCCCGGCGGCGCGTACGGCACTGGAGTACTCGTTCTTCCACTGGACGCTGACCCCGTGGGCGATCTACGGCATCGCCGGGCTCGCCCTGGCGTACGCGGGCTTCCGCAAGGGCCGCGGCAACCGGCTGAGCTCCGCGTTCGTGCCGCTGATCGGGTCCCGCAGGGCCGGATCCTGGCAGGGCAGGGCGATCGATCTGCTCGCGGTGTTCGCGACGGTGTTCGGCACGGCGACGAGCCTGGGGCTCGGCGCCCTCCAGGTCGCCGAGGGCCTGAATCTGACCATGGACGTGGAGAACTCCACATCGACCCAGCTGATCATCATCGTGGCGCTCTCCGCGGCCTTCGTCCTGTCGGCGTTCTCCGGGCTCCACAAGGGCGTGAAGTGGCTCTCGACGCTGAACATCGTCCTCGCGGGCTGCCTGATGATCTTCGTCTTCCTGCTCGGTCCGACGGTCTACATCCTGGACACCATCCCGGCCTCCATCGGCGGCTATCTGCACGAGCTGCTGCCGATGGCGAGCCGCACGGGCGCGTTCACCGACCGTGCCTGGCTCGGGGCGTGGACGATCTTCTACTGGGCGTGGTGGCTGTCCTGGGCACCGTTCGTCGGCACCTTCATCGCCCGGATCTCGCGCGGCCGTACGATCCGGGAGTTCCTGATGGGCGTGCTGCTCGTCCCCTCCGGGGCGACGGTGATCTGGTTCTGCGTGATGGGCGGTACGGCGATCCGGCTGGAGTCCACGGGCGCGGCGGACCTGGCGACGGCGGTCGAGGACGGGGCGGAGGCCTCGCTGTTCGCGATGCTGGAGGCGCTGCCGATCGGCACGGTCACCTCGGTCGTGGCGATGCTCCTGGTCATGACGTACTTCATCACCAGCGCGGACTCGGCCTCGCTCGTGATGGGTTCCCTGACCAGCCGGGGCTCGCTGCACCCGCCGACCTGGCTGGTGGTGAGCTGGGGTGTCCTGATGGCCGCCGTGGCTGCGGTGCTGCTCGTGGTGGGCGGTCTGAACTCGCTCCAGACGGCGACGATCCTGGTGGCGCTGCCGTTCGTGGTGGTGATGCTGGTGCTGTGCTGGGCGCTCCTGAAGGAACTGCGCGAGGACCCCGGCGCGGGCCCGTCCCGGCACCATGCCCTGCACGGTCTGCGGGACGCGGTACGGACCCTGGTCGGCGAGGCGATGACCGAGCAGGGCGGCGACCGTCACCACCGCTGACCGGCCGGCCGCCGCTCGGCGCGCGGTCGACCGCCGGATTCGGTACACCGGAGGTATGGGCCTCACGCACGGGGAAGCCGCCCAGGGGGTACCCCCGCACGAGGAACTCGCGGACCGTGTCCTGGGCGGCTGGACCGGCCGGATCGCCGGGAACATGCTGGGCAAGCCCGTGGAACAGGGCGACCACTGGACCCGGGAGCGCATCGACGCCTATCTGCGGCTGACCGACGCGCTCCCGCTCACCGACTACCTGCCGGCCCCGCCGCCCGGCGCCTCCGGTTTCGAGCTGCGCCCCGAGTGGCGGCAGTGCGTGCGCGGCGGGATCGACGGCAGCTGCCGGGACGACGACATCGACTGGTCGATCCTGGGGCTGCGGCTCCTGGAGACGTACGGCTCCGCGTTCACGACCGAGCAGGTGGGTCGGGAGTGGCTGCTGCGGATGCCGTACCTCCAGACCTTCACGGCCGAGCGGGCCGCGTACCGGAACCTGGCCAACGGACTGAGGCCGCCGCTGACGGCCACGTACGACAATCCGTACCAGGAGTGGATCGGTGCGCTGATCCGGGCCGACATCCACGGCTGGACCAGTCCGGGGGATCCGCGCCGGGCCGCCTCGCTGGCCCGGCGGGACGCGGTCCTCTCGCACACCGGGAACGGGGTGTACGGGGCGATGTGGGCGGCGGCGCTGATCGCGGCGGCGTTCACCGCGCCGGACATCCGGTCCGCCCTGGAGACGGCCCTGGAGCGGATCCCGGCGAGCTGCCGGTTCGCCCGGACCGTACGGGACACGATGGCGCTGCACGAGGCGGGCCTCGCGTGGTCGGCGACGCTGACGACACAGGCGGAGCGGACGGCGGGGCTGGGCTGGATCCACACCGTCCCCAACGCGGCCGTGCTGACCGCCGGACTCCTGTACGGGGAGGGGGACTTCACCCGCACGATCGCCCTGACCGTGCGCGGCGGCCTGGACACGGACTCCAACGGCGCGACGGCCGGTTCGGTGGCGGGGGTGAGATGCGGGGCGGCGGCGCTCCCGCCGCAGTGGTCGGAGCCGCTGCGGGACCGGGTGCGCAGCGCCGTCTTCGGCTTCGACGGGGTCGGGATCCGTGAACTGGCGGAGCGGACGGTGCGACTGACCGAGAGGACCTGATGCCACGTCACCCCTGGGGCGGCTCCGGCTGGATGACCTCACCGGTGCGCTCGGCCTCGTCGCGGCTGACGGCTCGTGCCTCGGTGCGGTGGCCGCGCGCGATGTAGTCGCGGACGACCGCCTCGACGGCGTCCTGGGGGTTGCCGATACCGGCCAGGACCATGACTTCCACGACGAGTTCGGCGTCGAGTCCGATGTTCACCTTGGCCATGGCGGGAACCTAGCATCGGGAAACCCGCTCGCGGGAGCGGTTCGGTGATGCCTAGGGTCGTTGCATGACGATGGTCGCGATCCTCAGTGGCGCCGGTATCTCCACCGACTCGGGCATCCCCGACTACCGGGGTCCGAACGGCATGTGGCGGAAGGATCCCGAGGCCGAGCGGCTCGTCACGTACGGGCCGTACATGGCCGATCCCGAGATCCGCCGCCGCTCGTGGCGGATGCGGCTCGACGGTCCGGTGCTGAGCGCGGAGCCGAACGTGGCGCACCGCGCGATCGCCGGGTACGAGCGGACGAGCGGCAACGCGCTGCGGGTGATCACGCAGAACGTGGACGGCCTGCACCAGGCCGCCGGGGTGCCCGAACGGAAGGTCCTCGAACTCCACGGCTCGGCACGGTCGGTGGTGTGCACGGCCTGCCACGCGCGCTCGGCGATGGCGGAGGCGCTCGACCGGGTACGGGCCGGTGAGGACGACCCGCCGTGCCGGGTGTGCGGCGGGATCCTGAAGTCGGCGACGGTGATGTTCGGGCAGCGGCTCGATCCGGTGGTGCTCGGCAACGCCATGTCGATCGCCAAGGCCACCGAGGTGTTCGTCGTGGTCGGCAGCAGCCTGCAGGTCCAGCCGGCGGCCTCCCTCGCGGGGATCGCGGCCGAGCACGGCGCCCGGCTGATCATCGTGAACGCCGAGCCCACCCCGTACGACCCCGTCGCCGACGAGGTCGTACGCGAGCCGATCGGCACGGCGCTGCCCGCCCTCCTCGACCGGCTCCGCTAGAAGAGGGCGGCCGGTTCCGCCGTACCCGATTCGAAGGCGAGCAGCCGCTGCTTGCGGTCCAGGCCGCCGCCGTAGCCGGTGAGGCCGCCGCCGGCCCCGATCACCCGGTGGCAGGGGACGATGATGCCGACGGGGTTCTTGCCGTTGGCGAGGCCCACGGCGCGGGAGGCGCTCGGTTTGCCGAGGAGCTCGGCGAGTTCGCCGTACGTACGGGTCTCCCCGTACGGGATGCGGCACAGCTCCTCCCAGACCCTGAGCTGGAAGTCGGTGCCGATCAGGTTCAACGGCAGGTCGAACTCGGTGAGTTCACCCGCGAAGTAGGCGTCGAGCTGGCGGATCGCCTCCCCGAAGGGGCGCGGGTCGGGCTCGCCGAAGGTCTCCTCCGGCGGACGGTGGCGCTGGCCGGTCATGTGGACGCGGCTGAGGACGCCGTCGACGGCGACGAGGGTCAGCGGGTCGTACGGGCTGTCCACGACGGTGTGCTGGATGGCGGGCATGGGAGGGGTCCTCACGGTCCTTTACGCGGGCAGGTGGTTGATCGGGTGGTCGTCGGTCGCCCAGAGGTACTGGACGGCGTACGCCCGCCAGGGGCGCCAGTGCGCCGCCCGGACGGTGAGCGCGGCCGGTGTGCCGGGGAGGCCGAGGCCCTCGGCGGCGCGGCGGACGCCGAGGTCGCCGGGGAGGAAGGCGTCCGGGTCGCCGAGGGCGCGCATGGCGATGATCTCGGTGGTCCAGGGGCCGAACCCGGGCAGGGCGAGCAGCCGGGCGCGGGCCTCCTCCCGGTCGTCCGCGGGGCCGAGGGAGAGCGAGCCGTCCGCGAGCGCCCCGACCAGGGTGAGGAGCGTCGTACGACGGCTGCGGGGCAGGGCCAGGGTCTCCGGGTCGAGGGCGGCGAGCGCCCCGGGACTCGGGAAGAGGTGGGTGAGGCCGCCCTCGGGGTCGTCGACGGGGGTGCCGTGTGCGGTGACGAGGCGGGCGGCGTGGGTGCGGGCGGCGGCGGTGGAGACCTGCTGGCCGAGGACGGCCCGGACGGCGAACTCGGCGGGGTCGACGGTGCCGGGCACCCGCCGGCCGGGGGCGGTGTCGACGATCGGCGCGAGCAGCGGGTCGGCGCGCAGCCGCTCGTCGACGGCGACGGGGTCGGCGTCGAGGTCGAGGAGCCGGCGGCAGCGGCTGATGGCGTGGGTGAGGTCACGGGGGTCGGTGAGGGAGAGCCGGCAGGCGATGTGGTCGGCGCGGGGCGAGAGGGCGACGATGCCGTGCCCGTACGGGAGGGCGAGGGTCCGGCGGTAGGCGCCGTCGCGCCACTCCTCCACGCCGGGGACGGCGGTCGCGGCGAGGTGACCGAAGAGGTTGGAGGGCTCCAGCGGGGCGCGGAACGGCAGCCGGAGGCTGATCACCCCGGGGGTGGGCGCCCGGTCGGCGGCCGGGCGGGCAGCACGGGCGCGCAGCCCCCCCGGGGTGAGGGCGAAGACCTCGCGGACGGTGTCGTTGAAGGTGCGGATCGAGGAGAACCCGGCCGCGAAGGCGATCTCGCCCAGCGGCATCGGGGTCGTCTCGATGAGGACCCGGGCGGTCTGGGCGCGCTGGGCGCGGGCGAGTGCGAGCGGTCCCGCGCCCAGCTCGGCGAGGAGCTGGCGCTCGATCTGGCGAGTGGACCAGCCGAGCCGGCGGGCGAGCCCGGGGACGCCCTCCCGGTCGACGACGCCGTCCTGGATGAGGCGCACGGCGCGGGCGACGGCGTCGGCGCGGACGTTCCACTCGGGCGAGCCGGGGCTGGTGTCGGGCCGGCACCGCTTGCAGGCCCGGAATCCGGCGCGCTGGCAGGAGGCGGCGCTGGCGTGGAACTCCATGTTCTCGGGCTTGGGCGGGACGACAGGGCAGCTGGGCCGGCAGTAGATCCGGGTGGTGCGGACGGCGGTGAAGAACACGCCGTCGAAGCGGGCGTCCTTCGACTGGACGGCCCGGACGCAGCGCTCGGTGTCGGTGTGCATGAGTCCAGGATCGGGGACGGACGGCTCGCGGGCTGGCGAGAAAACGACATGGACGTCCCTGACCCCGAGGTCCGGCCGAGACCGGGAAGCCCCCACGGGGCCGGGCCCGGACCGGCCGGGAAACCCCCGCGAGGTCAGACCACGACCGGGCGGTAGTGGGTGGTCAGCCTGCCGTCGTCCCCCAGGACGTGGAAGGCGAGCGCGGGCGGCTGGTCGAGGTGGACGTGCGGATGCGTCACCGGGCGCTCCCAGGGGAGGCGGATCGAGGAGACGACCCCGGGCGCGACGAGCAGCGGGCGTCCGGCGAAGGTCGTGGCGGCGCCCGTGTGGGCGTGGCCCGCGAGGAAGGCGGTCAGGTGCGGGTGGCGCTCGGCGAGCGCGGCGAGCCGCTCCTCGCCGAACTGCCGGATCTCGTCCACGTACGGGGTGTGCAGCGGGACCGGCGGGTGGTGGAAGCCGACGAGGACGGGCACGTCGCGCGGGGTGGCGTCGAGGACGCCGTCCAGCCACTCCAGGGTCTCGTCCTCGAGGTGGCCCTCGTGCTTGCCGGGCACGGACGAGTCGCAGAGGGCGATGACGAAGCCCTCGCCCCGGAGCACCTGGTTGACGGGCGCGTACGGACGCGTCCCGAGCGTCTCGGGGAGGAGGACCTTCCGGAAGACGTCGCGGTCGTCGTGGTTCCCCGGGCAGACGAGCAGCGGGTGACGGGAGGTCAGCAGCTCCCGGGCGAGGGCGTATTCGTCCGCTGCCGCATTGTCGGCGATGTCGCCGGTGACGAGCACGGCCGCCAGGTCGTACGGCAGTTCCTCCAGGTAGCGCATGACCGCACGGGTGCGGTCGGTGCTGCGCTGCTCCAGGTCGACATGGATGTCACTGACATGCGCGATGACGATCACGTGGCTCGGTCCTCCGTCGGTCGGGTGGCAGAAGTCCACCCGACCGTACGATGATCACCGTCCGCACCGTAAGGGCCGCTTCGCGAGCGGTGGCCCGCTCGCTCCGAGTGGGGCCCGGCTCGCCCCGAGCGCTGGTCCGGCCGGCCCCGAGCGGTGGTCCGCTCCGGGCGCGTCCGCTACTCGAACCGCGTGGTGTCGCCCGCGCCGCGGCGCAGGATCTCGGGCTCGCCGCTGGAGAAGTCGACGACGGTGGTGGGTTCGGTCCCGCAGTCGCCGGAGTCGAGGACCGCGTCCACCAGGTGGTCGAGCCGCTCCTTGATCTCCCAGCCCTGGGTGAGCGGCTCCGCCTCGTCGGGCAGCAGCAGGGTGCTGGAGAGCAGTGGTTCGCCGAGTTCGGCGAGGAGGGCCTGGGTGACGACGTGGTCGGGGATACGGACGCCGACCGTCTTCTTCTTGGGGTGGAGGAGCGCCCGGGGCACCTCCTTCGTCGCGGGCAGGATGAAGGTGTACGGGCCGGGGGTCGCCGCCTTGACCGCGCGGAAGACGTCGTTGTCGATGTGTACGAGCTGGCCCAGCTGGGCGAAGTTCTGGCACATGAGCGTGTAGTGATGCCGGTCGTCGAGGTCGCGGATCGTCCGGATGCGGCTGATGCCGTCCCGGCTTCCGAGTCGGGTGCCCAGCGCGTAGCAGGAGTCGGTCGGGTACGCGACGAGCGCACCGTTCCGGATGCTGTCGGCCACCGTGCCGATGGTGCGCGGCTGGGGGTTGTCGGGGTGCACGTCGAAGTACTTCGCCATGGGGACAGTCTAATTTTTGTGGGCGGAGGCGCGCAGCAGGCGCCAGACCGCCTTCGCCGCGTTGTGCCCGGACATGCCGTGCACGCCGGGGCCGGGCGGGGTCGCGGAGGAGCAGAGGAAGACCGCCGGGTGCGGGGTGGCGTAGGGGCGGAGCGAGAGCGTGGGGCGCAGGACGAGCTGGAGTCCGCGGGCGGCACCGCAGGCGATGTCGCCACCGATGTAGTTGGCGTTGCGCTCGGCGAGTTGGGGCGGTCCCGCGGTGGCGCGGGCCAGGACGCGGTCGCGGAAGCCGGGGGCGAAGCGCTCGATCTGACGCTCGATCGCGTCGGTGAGGTCGCCCGTCCAGCCGTTCGGCACATGGCCGTACGCCCAGAACACGTGCTTGCCCTCGGGGGCGCGGGAGGGGTCGACGACGCTGGGCTGGGCGGTGATGAGGAAGGGCACGTCGGGGGCGGTGCCGGTGGAGGCCTGGTGCAGGGCGGTGTCGATCTCGCCCGCGGTGGCGCCGACCTGGACGGTTCCGGCGCGCCTGGCCTCCTCGGCGGTCCACGGGACGGGGCCGTCCAGGGCGTAGTCGATCTTGAACGCGCTGGCGCCGTACCGGTAGTGGTCGTAGTGGCCGCCGAACCCGGCGATCCGGGCGAGGGCCGTGGGCGAGGTGTCGAAGACGTAGGCGCGGGCGGGCGGCAGGTCGTCGAGCCGCTTGACCTCGAAGTCGGTGTGGACGGCGCCGCCGAGGTCCTTGAGGTACGCGGTGAGGGCGTCGGAGATGGACTGCGAGCCGCCGCGGGGCACGGGCCAGCCGCCGGCGTGGGCGGCGAGCGCGAAGACCAGGCCGACGGCGCCGGTGGCGAAGCCGCCGAGCGGGGCGATGACATGGGCGACGAGCCCGGCGAACAGTCCTCGCGCCTTCTCGTCCTGGAAGCGGCGCATCAGCCAGGTGGCCGGCGGCAGTCCGACGAGGCCGAAGCGCGCCAGGGTGACCGGGTCGCGGGGCAGCGCGGTGAGCGGCAGCTGCATGAAGTCCCGGGCGAGGGTGTCCCACTTGCCGGCGAAGGGGGCAACGAGCCTGCGGTACGCGCCCGCGTCGCGCGGCCCGAAGGAGGCGGCGGTCTCGGCGACCGAGCGGGCGAGGACGGCGGCCGTGCCGTCGTCCCAGGGGTGGGCCATGGGCAGTTCGGGGTGGAGCCACTCAAGTCCGTACCGCTTCAGCGGCATCGTCCCGAAGACCGGCGAGCCGGCTCCGAGGGGATGCACGGCGGAGCAGGGATCGTGGCGGAAGCCGGGGAGGGTGAGCTCCTCGGTCCTGGCGCCCCCGCCGACGGTCGGCTTCGCTTCGAAGACGGCCACGGAGAAGCCGCGGCGGGCCAGTTCGACGGCGGCGGTCAGTCCGTTGGGCCCCGCCCCCACGACGACGGCATCGAGCATCGACGTCACCTTCGACACCTTCGGACTCCTTCGTCAGCCGATGGCCAAGGCTTCCAGGATAGGCCGGTGCTGATGCCGGCCTCACTGCCCCCCGAGGAGGCTCCGAATCCGCTTGGCGGTCGTCGCGTCCCGGGCCGCGGTGAACGGCAGCGCGTTCCCCCCGACGATCCGGTAGGGCTCGCCCGCGAGGGTCGTGTGGGTGCCGCCCGCCTCGGTGACGAGGAGCAGTCCGGCCGCGTGGTCCCACGCGTACTCCCAGGAGAAGGCGGTGGCGTCGAGCGCGCCGCGCGCCACGGCCAGGTACTCCAGTCCGGCGGAGCCGCAGGGCCGGGGGCTGACGCCGTCGGTGACCAGTCCGAGCAGGGCGCGCTTCTGGTCCGGGGTGGTGTAGTCGGGGTGCGAGGTGGCGACCTCCAGGACCTCGCCGGGGGCGGGTGAACCGGAGTGCAGCGGCTGCCCGTTGAGCGTGGCGCCCCGGCCGCGTACCGCCACGGCGAACTCGTCGAGGGCCGGTGCGTACGTCCAGGAGGCGAGCAGCTCGCCGTGCTGGGCGAGCGCGACGAGGGTGCAGAAGGCGGGGTCGCCGTGGACGAACTGGCGGGTGCCGTCGACGGGGTCGACGATCCAGACGGGGGCGTCGCCGCGCAGGGCGTCGTAGACGGCGGGGTCGGCGTGGACCGCCTCCTCGCCGACCACCACCGAGCCGGGGAGCAGGGCGGTCAGGGCCTCCGTGAGATGGGCCTCGGCGGCCCGGTCGGCGACGGTGACCAGGTCGTGCGGACCGTTCTTCTCGACGATGTCGTCGGCGGCGAGCTGCCGGAAGCGCGGCATGATCTCGGCGGCGGCCGCCTTGCGGACCGCCTCCTCCACGTCGGTCGTACGACCGGCCAGGACGAGGTCAAGGAACTCTTCACTCATGTGTCCAGCTAAGCACGGGGCACTGACAACCGGACCGGCGCACTTGTCACCCCCCGTTTCCCCGGGGAGTACCCTTTGGCCGAGTTCACCCCTTACATGCAGGGAGGGTTCCGTGCACGGCGCGTACCACGGTGAGTACAAGGTTCCCGGCGGCAAGCTGGTGGTCGTCGACCTCGACGCCGAGGACGGGGTCCTGCGGAACGTCCGGGTCGCGGGCGACTTCTTCCTCGAACCGGACGAGGCGATCCTGGCGATCGACCGCGCCCTGGAGGGCGCACCGGTCGACACCGACGCGTCCGGGCTCGCGGCACGGATCGACGCGGCGCTGCCGCCCGGCACGCGGATGTTCGGCCTGACCACGGAGGGGGTCGGGGTCGCGGTCCGCCGGGCACTCGCCCACGCCACGGACTGGACCGACTACGACTGGCAGCTGATCCACGAGCCGCCGCAGTCCCCCGCGCTGCACATGGCGCTCGACGAGGTGATCACGGCCGAGGTGGCGGCGGGCCGCCGGCCGCCGACCCTGCGGGTCTGGGAGTGGGGCGCCCCCGCGGTGGTCATCGGCAGCTTCCAGTCCCTCCGCAACGAGGTCGACCCGGAGGCGGCCGAGCGGCACGGCATCCAGGTGGTGCGCCGGATCAGCGGTGGCGGGGCGATGTTCATCGAGCCGGGCAACACGATCACGTACTCGCTCTCCGTGCCCGACGCCCTCGTCCAGGGGCTGTCGTTCACCGACAGCTACGCCTACCTCGACGACTGGGTGCTCGGCGCCCTCGGCGACATGGGCATCCGGGCCTGGTACCAGCCGCTCAACGACATCGCCACGGAGGCGGGCAAGATCGCGGGCGCGGCGCAGAAGCGGATGGTGACGGGCCACGGGGCGGTCCTGCACCACGTGACGATGGCGTACGACATCGACGCCGACAAGATGACGGAGGTGCTGCGGATCGGCCGCGAGAAGCTCTCCGACAAGGGCACGAAGAGCGCGAAGAAGCGGGTGGACCCGCTGCGGCGCCAGACGGGGCTGCCGCGCGAGACGGTCATCGAGCGGATGATCGCCTCCTTCCGGGGCCGGTACGGCCTGTCGGAAGGTCATGTCACGGAGGACGAGCTGACACGGGCGAAGGAGCTCGCGGAGACGAAGTTCGGGACGGCGGAGTGGACGGGACGGGTGCCGTAGCCGGACCGTTCCGGACGGCGCCCCGGCCCCGGCCCCGGCGCGGGGCCACGACCGAGCCTGGCCGCCGCCCCGGGCTGCCACCGGGCCTGCCCGCGCCCCGGCCCGCCACCAGTTCTCCGTGGCCCGCCGACGGGCCGGCTGCGTAGGGTGGCGGCATGCGTGTCGAGGGGCCGGTGAAGCCGGGGTTGCGGATGGAGTGCGCCGACGGACGACGCCTTGTGCTCATGCAGGGCGCCGCCCCCGTGCTCTTCGCCCGGCAGCGGGCCACTCACTATGGCCTGCACTACGCGCGCACCGGCCGGTACGTCTCCCCGCTCGCCCCGCTCCGGGCCGAACGGGCCCGTGCGGTCGCGGAGTTCGCGGCGCCGGGGTCGGCGGAGTGGTCGGAGCGCTGGGCCGCCCACGCGGAGCCGGAGCTCCGCTCGGCCGCCGAGGGGCCGCTGCACGCGGGCGCGTGGCGGCTGGTCCCTGACCTCCACCGGTGGTTCAAGCCCGTCAACTGGCCGAAACTCCTCGCCCACGACCCCGACCGGGGCCATCTGACCTGGTTCGGCTACGGCGATCCGGTGGAGGACGCGCGCGATCTGCTGCCCCTGCGGGCGCTGTCGGACCCGCAGGCGCCGCGGGTGAAGGCGTACCGCCGTCAGTACCGGGAGGGTGTCCTCCCGCCCGTGTTCGCCTGGTGGATCAGCGGACTCAACTCCCCCGTGGTGCTCGACGGTCACGACCGTCTGACGGCGGCGCTCGCGGAGGGCGGGCGACCGGAGGTGCTGATCCTCGCGCGGGCGGCCGTGAACCCCGAGTGGGTGGCGCTCATGTCCGCCCGTCCCGTGGAGGAGTACGAGAAGCGGGTCGCCGCCCTGGAGGGCCCGCTCGCCACAGCGCGGATCGCCCACCAGAGCCGCAGTCTCGCGGCCGACCTGAGGTCGATCGCCAACGGGTACGACCTCACCCGGGCCTGGCCCTTCCCCGGAGGTGCTCCCGCCTGGGACGCGGCCGCGGCGACCCACGTACCGGGCTGGGCCCCGGACGCCGACCGCTGACCCGTCCGGTGGCCGTACCCGGCCGTCCGGTGGCCGTACCCGGCCGTCCGGTCGCCGTACCCGGCCGGCCGGTCGCCGTACCCGGCCGGTCGCGCGGTCACCGGTCCGGCCCCGCGAGCAGGTGACCGTATCCGGCCCCCGTCGTTGAGCCCATGCGGGCCGGGACGGCGGGCGGTGGACGTGCGGAGGACGTGCGGAAACGTCTCCGCACTCCCTGGGCCCGGAGACACGGCGTCGACGGTACGGAGATCAGGTGGCACGGGCGAAGAGGTTGCTGGCGGCGGTCGCGGGCGCGGTGCTCACGGTGAGCCCGCTCGGGATCGCGCCGCCCGCGCAGGCGGTGGTCGGCGGACAGGAGGCACGGCCGCACCAGTACCCCTTCATGGCGGGACTCGTGGACGTCCTCGAACGGCGGGTGATGTGCGGCGGGGCACTGATCGGTGACCGCTACGTCCTCACCGCCGCCCACTGTCTGACGGGCTCGTACAGCGATCCCACGCGGGTGGGCGTACTGCTCGGCGACCACGACCTGACGACCGGATCCGACAGCCCCCACGCGCTCCTGGCCGCGCCCGCCCGCTTCGTCCCGCACCCGGAGTACGACCCCGGCACCCAGCGGAACGACATCGCCCTGGTCGAGCTCGCCGAGCCCCTCGCCCTCAACCGCCATGTGCGCCCGATCGAGCTGCCCGCGGCGTCCGCACCCGGCAGCACCGACGGCACCCGGGTCGAGGTGCCGGGCTGGGGCACCACCTCGTTCGGCGGCCGCACGTCCGACGTGCTGCGGACCGTGGCCCTCACCACCATGACCAACTCGGACTGTGCTGACCGTGGCATGGCCCAGATCACCCCCAGCCAGATCTGCACGTACGCCCCCGGGCGGGACACCTGCCAGTACGACTCCGGCGGCCCGCTTGTCCGGTTGGTCCGGGGACGGCCGTACGTCGTCGGCCTGGTGTCCTACGGCAAGGAGTGCGCCACCGACACCCCTGCCGTGAACACCCGCGTGCGCTCCTACCTCAGCTGGATCGAGCGGACGATCGGCCGGCTCCCCCGCGCCTCATGAGGGCGGTGTAGAGGAGCAGGGAGGCGGCGAGACCGACGGCCCAGCCGTAGTCGGACAGGGGTTTCAGGAAGGGGATCAGACCGTCCTCGGGGAAGGGGCCGGTGCCCGGGGCGGAGTGGGAGCCCCCGACGGCGAGGACGCCGCCGACCGCGAAGGCGAGCACCGCCGCCGGGTTCCAGCCTCCCCGGTACCAGTAGGGCCCGTCGGCCCGGTAGAGCCCCGCCAGGTCGAGGACGGTACGGCGGACGAGCCAGTAGTCGGCGATCAGGATGCCCGCGACCGTACCGAGGAGACCGCCGACCAGGCCGAGCCAGGTGAAGATGTACAGCTCGGGCGTGGCGGTGAGCTTCCACGGCATGATGAGCACGCCCACGACACCGGTGATCAGCGCGCCCGTACGGAAGTCGACCAGTTTCGGGGCGAGGTTGGCGAGGTCGTACGCCGGGGAGACGACGTTCGCCGCGATGTTCACGGAGAGGGTCGCCACCAACACGGTCACCAGGGCGAAGAGCAGCCCGAAGACGTTGTCGCTCTTGGCCGCCAGCGCCACCGGGTCCCAGACGGGCGCCCCGTACACGGCCTGCGAGCCGGAGGTGACGAGCACCGAGAGCAGCGCGAACAGGGTCATGGTGGTGGGGAGTCCGAGGCTCTGACCCCAGACCTGCGCGCGCTGGCCGGCGCCGAAGCGGGTGAAGTCGGGGATGTTGAGACTGAGCGTCGCCCAGAAGGCGATCATGCCCATGAGGGCGGGGAAGAAGACGGGCCAGAAGTCGGCGCCCCAGCCGAGCTTCGACGGCTGGTCGAGCAGCGGCCCGAGGCCGCCGGCCTTGACGGCGATCCAGCCGAGGAGGACGAGCGCACCGACGATGACGAAGGGGGCGGCCCAGTTCTCGAAGCGGCGCAGGGCCTCCATCCCCCGGTAGATGATGGCGAGTTCGAGGGCCCAGAAGAGGACGAAGCAGAGCCAGAGGGTCCACGGCTGGCCGCCGATCCTCGACGCGTCCGCCCAGCCGCCGCCGAAGACCTTGTCGAGCAGGACGAAGATGCCCTGGCCGCCGATCCACGTCTGGATGCCGAACCAGGCGCAGGCGACCCCGGCCCGGATGAGGGCGGGCAGGTTCGCTCCGCGCAGACCGAAGGAGGCGCGGGCGAGGACGGGGAAGGGGATGCCGTACTTGGGTCCGGCGTGCCCGGTGAGCAGCATCGGCAGCAGGACGACGACATTGGCGAGGGCGATGGTGAGCACCGCCTGCTTCCAGTCCATGCCGAGGGCGACGAGACCGGAGGCGAGCATCCAGGAGGGGATGTTGTGGGCCATGCCGACCCAGAGGGCGGCGAAGTTGTAGGTGCTCCAGCGGCGTTGGGCGACGGGGACGGGGAGCAGGTCCTCGTTGACGAAGCGGGGGTCGGCGGGGGCGGTGCCGGGAACGAGCTCGACGCGGCCGCCGGGTGCGGCGAGTTCGGAGGGGTCTGCGGATCTTTCCGGGGGGACTGTCGCGGTCATGCGGAGGAACCCTTCGTTCGGCGGGGAGGACGGAACGAGGTGTCGCCCGGGGCGGGCGCGGGGTGCCATGCCGGAACGACTCCGTGGCGGTCTGTCAAGGACCATTTGCCGCCAAGGAGTTGGGGACTGATTCTTCCACTCGACGTGGGACGCGGGTAGCCCCCCGGCACCACGTCGGACGCCGCACGAGACGCCTACGGCTGCCCGCCCACGGACCGCCGTCGCCCGACCTTTCCGGCTCCGCGCGGACCGCCGCCCCTGGTGTCAGCGAAGGGTGGGGATGATCTCGGAGCCGTAGGCGTCGATCGTGGTCTCCTTCGCGTCGTGCATGGCGTACACGGCGAACTGGTCCACGCCCATCTCCCGCAGCCGCCGCAGCTTCTCGATGTGGGCCTCGGCCGGGCCCAGGAGGCAGAAGCGGTCGACGATCTCGTCGGGAACGAACTGGGTGTCGGGGTTCCCGGCGCGGCCGTGGTGGGAGTAGTCGTAGCCGTGCCGGTCCTTGATGTACGCGGTGAGCTCCTCGGGGACCATGTCGGAGTGCTCGCCGTACTTGGCGACCAGGTCGGCGACGTGGTTGCCGACCATGCCGCCGAACCAGCGGCACTGGTCGCGGGCGTGGGCCAGGGCCTGCGGGGAGTCGTCGGCGGTGACGTAGGCGGGCGCGGCCACGCAGATGGTGAGCGCGTCGGGGTCGCGGCCGGCGTCGGTGGCGGCCTGGCGGACCGCCTTGACCATCCACTCCGTGAGGAACGGGTCGGCCAGCTGGAGGATGAAGCCGTCGGCCTTCTGCCCGGCGAGGGCGAGTGCCTTGGGGCCGTACGCCGCCATCCAGACGGGCAGCTTGCCGTTCTTGATCCAGGGGATGTGGATCGGGTTGCCGTCCACCGTCGCCTCACGGCCCTCCGCCAGGTCGCGGATGACGTCGATGGCCTCGCCGAGGCGGGCCAGGGTGTTGGGCCTGCGTCCGGCGACGCGCATCGCCGAGTCGCCGCGGCCGATGCCGCAGACCGTCCGGTTGCCGAACATGTCGTTGAGCGTGGCGAAGGTGGAGGCGGTCACCTCCCATGTACGGGTCCCCGGGTTGGTGACCATCGGGCCCACGTGCAGCTTGGTGGTGTGTTCGAGGATCTGGCTGTAGATGACGAAGGGTTCCTGCCACAGCACGGCGGAGTCGAAGGTCCAGCCGTAGCGGAAGCCGTTGCGTTCCGCCCGGCGCATCAGCCCGACGACCTGCGAGGCGGGCGGGTCGGTCTGCAGGACGAGTCCGAAGTCCAACGTCGTTCTCCTAGTTCAGGTACTGACAGGTGGAACGCGGCACGAACGTGCCGTGGCCGGCGTTGCCGACGTACTTGCGCTGCTCGATGACGACCTCGCCCCGCGAGAGGACGGTCTCGACCTGGCCGGTGACCGTCTTCCCCTCGTACGCCGAGTAGTCGACGTTCATGTGGTGGGTCTCCACGGACAGGGTCTGGACGGCGTGCGGGTCGTAGATCACGACATCGGCGTCGGCGCCCGGGGCGATCGTGCCCTTCTGCGGGTAGAGGCCGAACATCCTTGCCGGGGTGGCGCAGGCGATCTCGATCCAGCGGCGGCGCGAGATGTGCCCGTCGACGACGGCCTGGTGAAGGAGGTCCATGCGGTTCTCCACCCCGGGGAGCCCGTTGGGGATCTTGGAGAAGTCGCCGCGCCCGAGGTCCTTCTGGCCGGTGAAGCAGAACGGGCAGTGGTCGGTCGACACCACCTGGAGGTCGTTCGTCCGCAGTCCCCGCCAGAGCGCCGCCTGGTGTTCCTGCGGCCGGAGCGGGGTGCTGCACACGTACTTCGCGCCCTCGAAGCCCGGCTCCGCGAGGTTGTCGGTGGAGAGGAAGAGGTACTGGGGACAGGTCTCGCCGAAGACGGGCAGCCCCTTGTCGCGGGCCGCCGCGATCTCGGCGACCGCCTCCTCCGCCGAGACGTGCACGACGTACAGCGGCGCGCCCGCCACCCGGGCCAGCTGGATCGCCCGATGGGTGGCCTCCGCCTCCAGGAGCGCCTTGCGGACCTCCCCGTGGTAGCGCGGGTCGGTCTCGCCGCGCGCGAGGGCCTGCTCGACGAGGACGTCGATGGCGATGCCGTTCTCGGCGTGCATCATGATCAGCCCGCCGTTGTCGGCGGATCGCTGCATGGCGCGCAGGATCTTGCCGTCGTCGCTGTAGAAGACGCCGGGGTAGGCCATGAAGAGCTTGAAGGAGGTGATCCCCTCCTGGACGAGCCGGTCCATCTCCTTGAGCGTGTGCTCGTTGACGTCGGAGAGGATCATGTGGAAGGCGTAGTCGATCGCGCAGTTGCCGTCGGCCTTGGCGTACCAGGCGTCGAGTCCCTCGCGCAGAGTGTGGCCGACGCTCTGGACGGCGAAGTCGACGATGGTGGTGGTGCCGCCCCAGGCGGCGGCGCGGGTGCCCGTCTCGAAGGTGTCGGAGGCGAAGGTGCCGCCGAAGGGCAGCTCCATGTGGGTGTGGGCGTCGACGCCACCGGGCAGCACGTAGCGGTCGGTGGCGTCGATCGTACGGTCGGCGGTCCAGGCGGCCGCCGCGTCGGAGCCGTGGGCCGCGAGGGCGACCACGCGGCCGTCCTCGATCAGCACGTCGGCGTGGAGTTCGTCGGCGGCGGTGACGACGAGGCCGCCCCGGATGACGGTTCGGGTGCTCACGGAACTCTCCCTGCTCGATACGGCGGGCCGGTCTCGATACGGCGGGACGATGTGGCTCTCGATACGGCGGGACGAGGGGCTACAGCTCTCGCAGGGCCGCTTCGAGCATCGCCGCGCCCTCCTCCGCCTCGGCGACGGTCAGCGAGAGCGGCGGGGCGATGCGCAGGATGCTGGTGTTGTGCCCGCCGCCCTTGCCGATCAGCAGGCCGTTCTCGCGGGCGGCCTCCAGGACGGCGGCGGCCGCGTCCGGGTTCGCCCGTTCGGTGCCCGGTTCGGTGAGCTCGATGCCGATCATGAGGCCGCGGCCGCGGACCTCCCGTACCGCCTCGACTCCGGCGCAGGCGGCCCTGATCCGCTCGATGAGCAGACCGCCGACCCGGCGGGCGTTGCCCTGGAGGTCGTGCTCCAGGAGGTACGAGAGGTTGGCGAGGCCGGCGGCCATGGTGACGGGCGAACCGCCGAAGGTGGAGATGGAGTTGGCGTCGATGCTGTTCATGATGTCGGCGCGGGCGACGACTCCGCCGACGGACATGCCGTTGCCGATGCCCTTGGCGAAGGTGAGGATGTCGGGCGGCCCGGCCTGCTCGTGCGCCTGCCAGCCCCAGAAGTGCTCGCCGGTACGACCCCAGCCCGTCTGCACCTCGTCGGAGATCCACAGGATGCCGTGCCGGTCGAGGACCCGGCGGAAGGCGGCGTACAGACCGTCGGGCGGTGCGGTGAAGCCGCCGACGCCCTGGATGGGTTCGGCGATGAGCGCGGCGACGTCCCGGGTGTGCCCGAGGAGGTCCTCGAGGTCGGCGACGCAGGCCTCGATGAACCGGTCGTCGGTGTACTGGGCGTACGGGCCGCGCGTACGGACGCCGCCGTGGACGTACAGGGTCTGCAGCGGCGAGAGGCTGGTGGGCGACCAGGCGCGGTTGCCGGTGATGCCGACGGTGGAGAAGGAACGGCCGTGGTAGCTGTTCCGCATGGCGAGGATCTGGTTCGACCGGCGGTACGCGGTCGCGAGGAGCAGCGCCGTGTCGTTGGCCTCGGTGCCGGAGGTGGTGAAGAAGACGCGGGCGTCGGGGATGCCGGACAGTCCGGCGATCCGCTCGGCGAGCTCCACCATCGGGCGGTTGAGGTAGAGCGTCGAGGAGTGGATGATCCGCCCGGCCTGCTCGGCGACGGCCTTGGTGACCTCGGGCAGGGCGTGGGCGGTCATGGTGGTGAGGATGCCGCCGAAGAAGTCGAGGTACCGGCGCCCGTCGGCGTCCCAGACATGGCGGCCCTCGCCATGGGTGATCTCGAGGGGGTCCTTGTAGTAGAGGGCGACCCAGTCGGGAATGACGGCCTTGTGCCGGTCGAAGAGACTGCTCACGGCTGCACCAGCCCGTCGTACGCGTCGGGGCGCCGGTCCCGGTAGAACGCCCACTGCTGGCGTACCTGCTCGATCAGGCCGAAGTCGAGGTCGCGGACGAGGAGTTCCTCGGTCTTGTCGGAGGCGACGTCGCCGACGAACTGGCCGCGCGGGTCGACGAAGTAGCTCGTGCCGTAGAAGTCGTTGTCGCCGTACTCCTCGATGCCGACACGGTTGATGGCGGCGACGAAGTACTCGTTGGCGACGGCCGCGGCGGGCTGCTCCAGCTGCCAGAGGTAGGAGGAGAGGCCGCGGTGGGTGGCCGAGGGGTTGTAGACCAACTGGGCGCCGTTGAGTCCTAGTTGGCGCCAGCCCTCCGGGAAGTGCCGGTCGTAGCAGATGTAGACGCCGACGCGCCCGACGGCGGTGTCGAAGACCGGCCAGCCGGCGTTCCCCGGGCGGAAGTAGTACTTCTCCCAGAAGCCCTTCACCTGGGGGATGTGGTGCTTGCGGTACTTGCCGAGGTAGCTGCCGTCGGCGTCGATCACGGCGGCGGTGTTGTAGTAGAAGCCCTCGCTCTCGACCTCGAAGACGGGCACCACGATCACCATCCCGGTCTCCCGGGCGAGGTCCCGCATCCGGCTGACGGTGGGGCCGTCGGGGACGGGCTCGGCCCAGCGGTAGTGCTCGGGCTCCTGGACCTGGCAGAAGTAGGGGGCGTTGAACACCTCCTGGAAGCCGATCACCTTGGCGCCCTGACGGGCGGCCTCCCGGGCGTACTCCTCGTGTTTGGCGATCATGGATTCGGTGTCGCCGGTCCAGGTCGCCTGGACGAGCGCGGCGCGTACGACGTCGGTCATGATCTGCTCCTTCGGCACGGCGTCAGAGAGCCTCTACGCACGTAGACGCGGTGCGTAGGAGGAGAACGTAAGCCCCGTCACACCTCGGAGCAAGACCGCCGCCGGGAAGCGGTGGGGTCGATCATGTTTCATACCCGAGTGGTCCACGTCGGACACGTACCGACACGTACACGTACAGACCTGTACCTGCACGTCCGGGCATGACGGAGACGTCCAGGGGCGGGCCCCCGAGCCGGGCGGACATCCGGGGCGTGCGACTGGAGGCCGCCGGGCCCGGCGCCGGAACCGGCGGGGCGGGGCCGGGCGGGGGCATGCGGGGCGGGGGCGGGCGGATCACGCGCCCGCGAGGCCGGCCACGCGGAGGGCGTGCAGGAGGTCGCTCTCGCGGGCCGCGGACACCGCTCGGGCGGCTTCGAGGAGTTGGGGCGCGAGCCCCTTCGGGTCCTCCGCCGCGAGGCGGGCCGCGTCCTCGGGGGCGCGGACCCGGACGAAGGCGGTGAGCAGCGCGTGGGCCTCACGGTGGTGGCCGTCGGCGCGCAGGGCGGCGCACGCTCCGGCGAGTTCCCCGGCGGGGCGCGCGACGCCCTGGCGGAGAAGCTGCTCGCAGTCGGCGGCCCGACCCGCGTCGGCGAGCACCCCGGCGACGGCGGCGAGCCGGCCGGGCGGCAGCGAGGCCGCTTCCCAGAGCAGGATGGACCAGTCGGCGCCCAGCCCGGCCCGGTGCAGTTCCCCGGCGAGGGCGGGCAGCCGGGCGGGGGGCCCGTTGAGCGCCTCGCAGAGCAGCGCGTGCGCCTCGCCGCTACGGCCCTGGGCGCGGAGCCGCTGGAGCGCGTAGACCGCGTTGGCCGCGGCGCGGGCCCCCTCGGCGGGGTCGGCCTCGGAGAGCGCCGTCGGGTCGGCGGCGCCGCCGCCGGGGTCGCCGGCGCGTCCAGCGCCGGCGCGTCCGCCGCCGCCCGGCTCGGCGGCCTCGGCGGACTGGGCGGCGCCCCCGAACCGGGCCCCTCGCGGCGCCGCTCCCCCGGCCGGGAGTAGGGACACGGGTGCGGGCGCGGCCACCGGCCCCTGATCCTCTGCCCCGCCGTCCAGCCAGGCGTAGCGCGCGCCACGCGGGCGGCGCTTGACCCTGGCGGGGCGGGCGCGGGGCTCAACAGGAGGGGCGGGAGGCTCGGCGGATGGGGCGGGAAGCTCGGCGGGCGGAGCCGGAGGCCTCGCAGGAGGAGCGGGAGGCTCGGCACGACGGGCGGGAGGCTCGTCAGGTGGACCTGGCAGCGCGGTACGCGGGGCGGGAGGCTCGTCAGGTGAGACAGGGGGCGTCGCCGTCGACGGCGGAACGGGCCAGGAGGGACCGTCCGGGGCAGGAGGCGTCGGCGTCGCCTCCTCCGTGGCCCCGCCCTTCCCCCACTCCCCGAGCCGCGCGAGCCGCGCCGTCAGGTCGGCCACCCGCGCCGTCGCCCTCGCGTGGTCGTCGCGCGTCCAGGCCAGGTCGTGCTCCAGGCGGGCCGTCTCGTCCGGGCCCGGAGCCGGGGTCACCCGGAGCCGGTCGCCCAGTTCGCGAGCCCGGGACTCGGCGTACCGGCGTTCCCGTGCCATCAGCTCCCGGCGTTCGGTGAGCGCCTCCGCTCCGCCGGGGCGGCGGTCGTGGGCGCCGGTGGCCGCCTCGTACAGCGTCCTGCCCCGGAGTGCGAACGGCCCCCCGAACGGTTCGCCGGCGTCCTGGAGCAGGGACTCGACGATGTCCCAGGGCAGGATCTCCGTCCCGTCGAAGCAGGCGCGCAGCCCCTCCGGGTCGCGTTCGGCGAAGACTCCGTACCAGCCGCCGACCGGCGGCACGCGGCGCGTGAGATCCGTCAGCCAGTGCCTGAACACAGCCACTTCCACCGGGAGTTGATACACCGTCATGCGATCCGCACCTGCCCCGCCGTCGACTGGAACCTTCCGGTCCGCGGGTATTGGACCGCAGTCGTGTTACGGGACGACTACGGACCGTTTTCCTGCGCGTGCCCTACCGCCCAATTCACCCGAACCGCACGACGATCCCGGTGTGCGGGCGCTTCCCGCGCCGGAAGATCATGGCGGGCACGTCGCCCAGCCAGTACTGCCAGGTGTACTTGCGCGAGAGCAGCCCCCGTATCCGGCGCAGCTCCTCCCCCGTCACCAGCCGGCCCTCGCCGGCGAAGCGCGCGGCACCCTCGGCGATGTTGCCGCGCAGGTCGCAGAGGGCGACCTCGACCTTCGGGTCGTTCCCCAGCCGCTTGACCTTCCAGGCGTCCGTGCGGGACAGGGCGTACAGCTCGTCGCCGTCCACCGCGTACCAGACGGGTGTCGCGACCCCCGTGCCGTTCTTGCGGTAGGTGGTCAGGCTGACGTAGCGGCCGCGTCGCAGCTCTTCGGGCATCATGCCCGGAAGCCTATGCCGGGGTCGGGTTGGAGGCGTGGGTCAGGGTCTCCCAGGCGACGAAGAGGTCGTCCGTTCCGCCCGGCCGCTGGCTCAGGGCGAGCTTCGCGGTCTGGGGGAGCTTCATGCCCATCCGTCCTTCGAGGTGGTTGAGGGCGACCTCGACGTCCGGGCCCATGGTCCGCTCGACCTTGCCGCCGCAGAGCCATTTCGGGGCGGTCGCGCCGAGCTGGTAGCGGGCGTGGAACTCCAGGGCCGCGCCGATTCGTTCCGCCTCCTCGCGGTAGAGGTCGACGCCCTGGTGCCAGGCGGTCTCGGCGATGTGGGCGGTGGCGGCGAGCGAGTACCCGATGTGCATGAAGTTGCGGCAGGTCTCCTGGCCGAGCCCGTCGGCGTAGGTGCGCTGCCCGAACCAGTACGTGGCCAGCTCGTCGGCCGTGTCGATCGTCCCGCCGGGCGGCGGTTTGGGCAGTGCTCCGTCGGAGGAGAGGTAGAAGTACGCGGGGACCCGCGCGCGGTAGCGCCGCACCGCGTCCTCGAAGACCGTACGGTCCTCCAGGAAGACCGCCATCCCGATGGCCGCGTCGGTCATCGCCAGCTCCCAGTTGCCGTTGTGGTCGGGCACTTTGGAGGTGACGGCGGGCAGGTAGGCCTTGCGCAGCATCCACTTGAAGCGCTGCACGGCGGGGCCGCCCCACGCCGGGTACCCGGCGTGCACGATCTCGGCGGCACGCGCCCAGGAGGAGCCCGACCAGGCGGTCTGGAGGTCGGCGTCGTCGCGGGTGTGCTCCTTCACCGTCTTCGACCAGGCGTCCATGATCGCGACGGCCTTGGCGGCGTGCGCGGTGTCGCCGGACACCGACCACATGAGGGCGTGGGTGTAGGCGGCGATGGCGTCCTCGCGCTCGGCGACGCAGGCGTCCGTGCCGGCGTTGGACGCGCAGGCGACGATCCTGGCCGGGTGGGGCGTGTAGTCGAGCGAGGCGTACGCGCTCTTCCCCATCGCCTTGTACGCCGAGGTCCAGGGCTCCTCCCCGGCGGCCACCCGGCGGCGCACCGCTTCGAGCTGCGCGCCGCCGACGAGGACGCCGGGGTGGCGGAACCGCTCGGGGGCGACGGCGGCTGGCACGGCCTCCGCGCCGGTCCCGGGGCCGGTGTCCCCGGCGCCGCAGGCCGTGCCGAGCAGGAGCGCCGGACCGAGGAGCGCGGCGAGAAGGATCTTCTGTCGACGGTGCACGGGTCCACGGTCGCCGAGAGCACCGGGACACGCATCCGGGAGTAGGCTCCCCGGATGACCGGCGACCGGCGCGAGGCACCTCGGATGACCGGGCGCGCGATCGGCACGTCGGATGACCGGCTGCCCCGGGGTCAGCCGCCCTGCGCGTACGCGGTCCTGGCCTCGGTGATCTCGGGGACGTGGGCGCGCGTCCACGCGCAGGCGGCGTCGAGGGGATCGATCAGCGAGCGGCCGAGGGCGGTCAGCGCGTACTCGACGCGGGGCGGGTTCTCGTCGTACGCGGTGCGGGTGAGGAAGCCGTCGCGCTCCATGGTGCGCAGGGTCTCGGTGAGGACCTTGGGGGTGATCCAGTGGAGCGGGACGCGCAGCTCGGAGAAGCGGCGCGGCCGTCCGTCCTCCAGGCAGCGGAGGACCACGGCGGTCCACTTGCCGCCGACGCGGATGGGTCGGGCGCGGTCGGAGCAGTCCGGGTCGTGGAAGAGGTCGGCGGGCAGCGGCTGGTTCATGTGCCCGAAGCTAGCCCAGTACCGTTGAAGTAACCAGGTACTCCGGTTCTACGGTCCTGCCATGAGCAACGACATGAGCAACAACCTGAGCAGGAACATTGTCATCTTCGGAGCGGGTGGACGGGTCGGTCGCGCGGCCGTGGCGGAGGCGGTGGCCCGGGGCCACCGGGTGACGGCGGTGGTGCGCGACCCGTCGAAGTACGGGGACCTGGCAGGTGGTTCGGTCACGGTGGTAAGGGGTGATGTCACCGATGCGGCCTCGGTGGCCGCCCTGGCGGTCGGCCATGACGCGGCGTTGAACGCCTCGGTCCGTCTGGACGTCCCCTCGGAGGAGTACTTCACCACGGCGGCCAAGGCGCTGATCGCGGGCCTCGAAGAGGCGGGGGTGGCACGGCTGTTGACCCTGGGGATCGCCACGACCCTGGAGACGGGGCCGGGGGTGCGGATCATGGATGCGCCCGAATTCCCCGAGGCGTGGCGGATGTTCGCACAGGGGCATGCGGCCGAGTTCGACCTGCTGTCCGCCGAGGCGGGGCCGGGGCTCGACTGGCTGATGGTCGTGCCGCCGCTCGACCTGAACGCGGAGGCGGAGGTGACCGGGGGCTACCGGACGGCCGTGGGCACGGTGATCGACGGGGCCGGCCGGATCGCGCACGGGGACCTGGCCCGGGCGCTCCTCGACGAGATCGACCAGCCGCGCCACAGCCGCGTACAGCTGGCGGTGTCGGTCTAGGGGGACGGACGACGGGTGCCGCCGCCACCCACTCCGCCTTCGGCCTACTGGCCGACCCTGCCGTCGACGCACTCGCGCAGCAGATCGGCGTGTCCGCAGTGGCGGGCGTACTCGTCGATCCGGTGCACCATCAGCTCCCGGATCGCGATCCCGTCCTTCCCCACACGTGCGCCCAGGTCCGGATGCTCGGCCAGCTCGGCGTCGAGCGCCGCCTGCTCGCGCTCCAGATCGGCGAACGCGGCGTCGACCACGGCCTGTTCGGCGACGGCCCCGTCGAAGTCCGCGTCCTTCTTGCCGTACAGCTTCGGCAGCGGTTCACCGTCGGTGATCCAGTTGCGCCAGTCCCGCTCCACCTCGGCGAGATGCCGGACCAGGCCGAGCAGCGACATGGTCGACGGCGGAACCGACCGGCGGGCGAGCTGCTCCGCGTCCAGCCCCTCGCACTTCATCCGCAGGGTCAGGCGGTAGTCCCGCAGGGAGTCCCGCAGCGTCGCGGCCTCGCCCTCCGGGCTGGAACCGCCGTTGTTGTTGCGGGGATCGTCGTCCGGGTCCGCCCACATGTCGGGGTAGACGGTTGCCGTGGTCCATCGTGCGGGTTCGTCGCTCATGCGTCGCATGATCGTCCGCGCCCGGTCGGGTGCGCCACCGAATTCCGCGCGCCCGTGAGTCGGGGTCGTCAGACCGGCGCGAGCGCGCACCGGACGACCAGCTCGTCCATCGAGAGACCGAGGACCCGGGCGAGGGCCGCGACGGTGAAGAACGCCGGGGTCGGGGCCCGGCCGGTCTCGATCTTGCGGAGGGTCTCGGCGGACAGTCCGGCGGCGGCGGCGATCTCGACCATCGACCGCTCGCCGCGCGCCTCGCGCAGGAACAGGCCGAGGCGCTCGCCGCGCTCGCGCTCTTCGGGGGTCAGGGGTGTGCGCACCATGACGCCATACTAATACCGGTATAGTAATTGGCATGGTGGAGATCAAGACGGACGAGAACCTGACCGCGATGCGTGCGGCGGGGCGGGTGGTGGCCCGCGCCCTCGCGGCCGTACGGGAGAAGGCAGAGCCCGGAGTGGCGCTGACCGAGCTGGACCGCGCCGCGCGGGAGGTCCTCGCCGAGGCGGGTGCCGGATCGCCCTTCCTCGGCTACCGCCCGGAGTGGGCGCCGGTGCCGTTCCCCGCGGTCGTGTGCGTCTCCGTGAACGACGCCATCGTCCACGGCATCCCGGACGACACCCGGCTCGCCCCGGGCGACCTGGTCTCCGCGGACTGCGGGGCCCTGCTCGGCGGCTGGGCGGGCGACTCGGCGATCAGCTTCACGGTCGGCCCGGCCCGGCCGGAGGACACCCGGCTGATCGCCGCGGCGGAGGAGGCCCTGGAGGCGGGCATCGCGGCCGCCGTCGTCGGCAACCGCGTCGGCGACGTCGCGCACGCGATCGGCCGGGTGTGCCGCGCCGCCGGGTACGGCATCCCGGACGGCTTCGGCGGCCACGGCATCGGCCGCACGATGCACGAGGACCCGGGCGTCCCCAACGAGGGCCGACCGGGCCGGGGCATGAAGCTGCGCCACGGGATGGTCCTCGCGATCGAGCCCATGCTCATCGGGGGCGGCACGGACGACCACTACACGGCGCGCGACGGCTGGACGATCCGCACGCTCGACGGCTCGCGCGCCTCGCACGCGGAGCACACGGTGGCGATCACGGACGAGGGCCCGCGGGTGCTGACGGCGCTGTAGGACGCGGAGGGGGCACCCGTGTGCCCCCCTCCCGCCGCTACTTCCCCGCCGGCCTCACCACCATCGCCGACCCGCCGCCCCGGCGCACGGTCTCGGCCGCGGCCACCCACCGGCCGTCCGGCAGCCGCTGGACACCGGTCGCCGCGCCGATCTCCGGGTTCTGCCGGAACCCGTGGCCGATGGCTTCGAGCTCCGCCCGGACCGGGCTGTTCCACAGCCCGGGTTCGAGTTCGGTGGTGGCCTGGTTGCGCTGGCTGGCCCGCGGCGCGGCGATCGCGTCGACGAGCGGCAGGCCCCGGTCGACGACCCCGGTGAGGGTCTGGAGGACCGTGGTGATGATGGTCGCGCCGCCCGGCGACCCGAGCGCGAGGACCGGCCGGTCGTGCCCGTCGAGGACGATCGTCGGCGAGATCGAGGAGCGCGGCCGCTTGCCCGGTCCGGGCAGGTTCGGATCGTGCACGGCCGGGTTCGCCGGGGCGAAGGAGAAGTCGGTCAGCTCGTTGTTCAGCAGGAAGCCCCGGCCGGGGACGGTGATCCCGCTGCCGCCGGTGGACTCGATGGTGAGGGTGTAGGCGACGACGTTGCCCCACCTGTCGGCCACCGTGAGGTGAGTGGTGTTCTCCCCCTCGTACGTGGTCGGGGCCGCCGTGCCACCGCTCGCGCACGGCACCGGGCTGTTCGGGTCGCCGGGCGCGAGGGGGCTGGTCAGGGCGGCGTCGTCCCGGATCAGGCAGGCGCGCGAGTCGGCGTACCGCTGGGAGAGCAGCCCGCGCGTCGGCACGGACTCGAAGGCGGGGTCGCCGACCCAGCGGCCCCGGTCGGCGAAGGCGATGCGGCTCGACTCGATGAAGCGGTGCAGATAGCGGGCCGGGGAGGCGCTCGCGAGGTCGGTGCCCTCCAGGATGTTGAGGGCCTCGCCGACGCTCGTCCCGCCGGAGGAGGACGGGGCCATGCCGTAGACGTCGAGGTCCCGGTACGAGACCTTCGTGGGCTTGCGGAACTCGGTGCGGTACGCGGCGAGATCCCGTTGCGTCAGATCGCCGGCCCGGACCTTCCGGGTGGCGCCCTCGCGGACCGGGGGCGTACGGACGGTGTTCACGATGTCCCGGGCGAGCGGGCCCCGGTAGAGCGCGCCGACGCCCTCGCGCCCGAGCTTCTCGTACGTACGGGCCAGGTCGGGGTTCTTGAAGACCGAGCCGACGACGGGCAACTGGCCGCCCGGCAGGAACAGTTCGGAACTGGCGGGGAAGTCACGGAAGCGCGCCTCGTTGCCCGCGGTCTGCGCACGGAAGGTGGCGTCGACGGTGAAGCCCTCGCGGGCGAGCCGCTCGGCGGGTTCGAGCAGGGTGCCGAGCCGCTTGCTGCCCCAGGCGTCGAGGGCGGTCTTCCAGGTCGCCGGGGTGCCGGGGGTGCCGACGCCGAGGCCGCTGGTCATCCCCTCCTCGAAGGGGATCGGCGCGCCGTTCTCCACGAAGAGACCGGCGTCGGCCGAGCGCGGCGCGGTCTCGCGTCCGTCGACGGTGTGGACCGTACGGCTCTTCGCGTCGTAGTAGACGAAGTAGCCGCCGCCCCCGATGCCCGCCGAGTAGGGCTCGGTGACGCCGAGCGCGGCCGCGACGGCGACGGCGGCGTCCACGGCGTTGCCGCCCTTGCGGAGCACCTCGACACCGGCGGCCGACGCGTCGGCGTCCACGCTGGCGACGGCGCCGCCGTGGCCGACGGCGACGGGCTCCTTGACCGGAGGTGGCGGGGCGGCCGGTGGGGCCGTGGGCGGGGCGGCGGCACCCATCGAGAGCACCGTCGCCGCGACGGCGAGAACGGAGACCTTCCCAGCGGCGGAGCGACGCATTCCCTACCTCCAGTCAATGACCGTCCGCGCAGCGTAACTTCCCCCGGCCCCTTCCGTCAGGACCGCCTCGAACAGGAGGCCGTTTCCCCGCTAGCATGCGCGCCCATGGACGAAGACCTGCGCAACATCGTGCTCGGGGTGCTCGCTACGGGGGTCAGCGCGTCGCTCGGCTGGCTGGGCCGCACGTACCTCTGGCGGCGGAGGCTCCGCCGCAAGCAGGAGTTCTTCGGCCTGCCGGGGAACTCGGAGTGCCTGCTCGTGGTGAACAGGGAGTCGGGCGGTGACCGCTCGGTCCACCGGTTCGACGTGTTCGCGCTGCTGGAACTGTCCGCGCTGATCAAGGACTGCGGGGCGCAGGCCCGGATCCTGTCGCACGATCAGACCCACCAGGGGTTCGGCGACCGGACGGAGTTCTGCGTCGGCGGCCCCTACTCGAATCGGCGGATGGCGGCCCATCTGGCGACCCTGCTCCCGGGCATCGAGGTGAACGTCGAGGTCGAGCCGGGTGCGGACCGCGGGGCGTTCCTGATCGGCGGGGAGCGCTACCCCTCGGAGCCGGGGGTCAGCGAGTACGTGATCCTCGCCCGGCTCACCGCCGGGGAGGGTGGCCGGCCGGTGTTCCTCTTCTGCGGGCAGCGGGCCATCACCAACCAGGCGGCGACCCGCTATCTCGCCCGCCACTACGAGACGTTGGCGCGCCTGCACCGCTCCGGGTCCTTCGTGGTGCTCCTGAAGGTCGTCAACTCGCAGGCGTACGGCCCCGATGTGGTGGAGCTGGTGGCCGATGTCACGCGCGCGGCGCGGACGGTTCCCGTAGTCGCACCGGCAGCGACTTGATGCCGTTGATGAAGTTGGAGACGAGGCGCCGGGGCGGGCCGGCGAGCTCCAGGCCGCCGGGGCAGGCCCGGCGTACCTCCTCGTGGAGCACACGGAGCTGAAGCCGGGCGAAGTGCGCGCCGAGGCAGACGTGCGGGCCGTCGCCGAAGGACACGTGGGGGTTCGGGGTCCGGCCGAGGTCAAGCCGGTGCGGGTCGGGGAAGACACGCTCGTCGTGGTTGGCGGAGGCGTGGAAGACGACGACCTTGTCGCCACGACGGATCGACTGCCCGGCGAGTTCGGTGTCGATGGCGGCCGTGCGCCGGAAGGAGAGCACGGGCGGGTGGACGCGCAGCAGTTCGTCCACCGCCGTGTCGATGTCGACCTCGCCGCTCCACAACCTCCGCTGTTCATCGGGGTGTTCGGCCAGGGCGAGGAGACCGCCGGGGGCGGCGCTGCGGACCGTGTCGTTCCCGGCGACGGTCAGCAGGAAGAAGAACATCTCCAGCTCGGCGTCGGCGAGTTCGGACATGGCGAGCACGCTCATGACATCATCGGCGGGATGCTCCCGCTTGTGGGCGGCGAGTTCCTGCGCGTATCCGAACATCTCGGCGAGCATGGCGGGCGAGCGCGGATTGACCGGCCGCCCCTCGGCGTCGAGGACGGGCGGCTCGTCGGGGTCCTGGTACGCGATGACCCGCTCGGTCCAGGTATGCAGCAGACCCCGGTCGCTCGGGGGCACTCCGAGCAGATCGGTGAGGTTGAGCAGGGCGTAGTCGTCGGTGACGGCCCGGACGAGGTCCACGTCACCCCCGGCGTCGATCGCCCCCGCGAGCAGCTGCCGGGCCCGCTCGCGCGCGGTGGCACCGAACCGCTCGATCCGCCCGGGGGTGAAGGCCCGACTGACGAGCCGCCTCAACCGGCCGTGCTCCGGCGGGTCCTGATTGAGCATCATGCGCCGAATGAAGGGCAGGTCGGCGGGGTCGGGGTCACGGATCTGGGTGGCACCGAGACACGACGAGTACGCACGGGAGTCCTTCAGCACCCGGACGACATCGGCGTGCCGCGTGACGGCCCAGAACCCGGAACCCGCCGGCCAGCCCAGGACCCCGGCCTCCTCCTGCCAGGCGACGGGCGCGCGGTCGCGCAGGGCGCGGAAGCGGTCGTGCGGGATTCCGGTCGCGTAGATCCGCGGGTCGAAGACGTCGGGTACGCCGCTCGACTCCAGCACCGCGCCTCCCAGTCAGGGGTGAAGACGTGTCCATCATGACAGGTCAGGGGCGGTTTTCGTAGGACTGATCGCACACTTCGACAGCCTTGTCCGGCCCCTCCCCCGGATCCCAGAATCGCGGTCATGAATCACTCCGAGAACGTCGATCATGATGCGGTGCTGCGGGCACGGACGATGCTGCTCGGATCCGACCGGCCGAGCTGGCGGCAGGAGGTCGACGCATACCGGGTGCTCGCGGAAGTGAGCCCGGCGGCCTACCTGCCAAAGCTGGCGCGGGCGTTGACCTCGTACCGCAACCGCAACTGGCGCACGGCCCGCCCGGAGGTGGAGCTCGCACTCCACGCCGAGGCCGCCGACGCCGCACGGCGCATCGGCCACGACGAACCGAACCGGACCGAAGTGCTCTGCCAGATCCTGGACTCGTACCGGCGGACCCTGCTCACTGCCGGGCGGCGGGCCGAGGCGTTCGCCGTGTGCGAGGAGATGGCCGAGGCGGGGAGGCTGGGCTTCGAGCGGGGGCAGGTGCCGAGTCGCTGGTACGGACACGGCCGACTGGCGACGATGCTGTCCGAGGAGGGGCGCCACGGGGAGGCGGCCGACATCCGCGGCAGGGCCGCGGCGGCGGTGGGGGATCTGGACGCCGCCGGACGGCACGAGGAAGCACTGGCGGCCTTCACCGATCTCGTGGACCACACCCGGACCGAGACAGAGGCCGAGGCGTCCGCCCTGGCCAACCTCGTGTGGGGACTCATCCACCGCTCCGGGATGTTCGACGCCGGCGGTCGGCGGGAAGAGGCCGGAGCGGATCGGCAGGAGGCCCTCCGGATCCTCGCCCGGCTGTCGGAGTCGGGCGAGCCCAGCCGCCGGAGCAGCGCCCTCTCCTGGTGGTCCACCCTGTTCGCCCTGTCGGGCCGGGCGGCCGAGCCGCCCGCGACCCGGGACGCGCCGATGCCGCCCTTCGGGACCGACTGCGACCACTGGTCCCGCGACACGAGGGAGGCATACGTCGCCGGCATCCCCGTGCTGGAGAAGGAAGTCGCCGAGCTGGCCGGAGCCGGACGGATCACCGAGGCGGTGGAAGCGCATCACCGGTTGGTCCGGCGCTCCGCCGTCCTCCATCAGCAGCGTTCGTACCGGATCGAGGAACCCCTGCGCCCCCTCTTCAACGAGTGCGTGGCGCTCGCCCGGCGCGTTCCCGACGCGCCGGAGACGGTCGCACGAGCCCTGACCGACCGCGCCATGTTCCTCGCCGCCGCCGCCCGCTACGGGGAGGCCCACGCGGACCTCGCGGAGGCTGTCGACCTCCTGGACGGGGCCGCGCGCACACCAATCGTTACCCGCACGTAACTTGCCGACCGGTTACCACGAGTAAGGCCTCGCGGTTACCGTCGGGTCACTTTCACTGCCCCCCATCAGCGTCCGTACTGCCTCCCCAGCAGTACCCCAGTGAGGAGTGACCCGTGCGACGCACACCCCTGGCCCTCGCCGCCTCGGCCGCCCTCGTGGCCGGGGCGGCCCTCGGGCTCGCGCCCGCCGCCCAGGCCGAAGAGACCGCCGGCACCGGCATCCGCTTCGTCGACATCGTCGGGGAGGGCGGCACCGTCCTCAAGGCGAACGTCGTCACCCCCGCCGGGTCCACCGACACCACCCGCCACCCCCTGATCGTGCTGCCCACCAGCTGGGCCATGCCCCAGATCGAGTACCTCGCCCAGGCCAAGCTGCTCGCCGACTCCGGTTACATCGTGGTGAGTTACAACTCACGCGGCTTCTGGCAGTCCGGCGGCGAGATCGAGACCGCAGGACCCAAGGACATCGCCGACGCCTCCAAGGTGATCGACTGGGCCCTCGCCCACACCGCCGCCGACCCCGCCCACATCGGCATGGCGGGGGTCTCGTACGGCGCCGGGATCAGCCTGCTCGCGGCCGCCAGCGATCCGCGGATCAAGGCTGTCGCCGCGCTCAGCGGCTGGGCCGACCTCATCGAGTCCATCTACAGCGGCCGTACCCAGCACGTCCAGGCCGCCGCCCTGCTCGGCGGCGCCGGCTACCTCACCGGCCGCCCCGGACCTGAACTCAAGGAGATCCTGGGCGACTTCCTCTCCTCCAACCTGGAGAAGGAGGAGGACATGATCGCCTGGGGCCGCAAGCGCTCCGCCGTCGAGCAGCTGGACCGGATCAACGCCAACGGCGCCGCGATCATGCTCGGCAACGCCTGGGGCGACACCATCTTCCCGCCCAACCAGTACGCGAGCTTCTTCGAGAAGCTCACCGGTCCCAAGCGGCTGGAGTTCCGCCCCGGCGACCACGCCACCGCGGAGGCCACCGGACTGTTCGGACTGCCCAACGACACCTGGACCAGCGCCCACCGCTGGTTCGACCGCCACCTCAAGGGCGTCGACAACGGCATCGACCGCGAGCAGCCCGTCCAGCTCAAGTCCCGGTCCACCGGCGGCTACGAGGGCTACCCCGACTGGAAGTCCGTCCACGCGAACCAGCGGACGTTCGACCTCGGGGGTACGCAGCGGGTCTGGGCGAACGTCGACTCCGGCGCCAACGGCGGCATCACGCTGCTCACCAACGCCCTGGACCAGTTCCTCCGCACCCCGCCCATGGTCTCCGTCCCCCTCCTCCCCCGTGCCTTCGCCGGCGTCTGGCAGTCGGAGCGGTACGACACCCCGCAGCGGGTGCGCGGCACGGTGAAGGTGCACACCACCGTCACCTCCACCGAGGAGAGCGGCACCCTCGTCGCGTACCTCTACGACGTCGGTCCGCTCGGGATCGGCAAGCTCGTCAGCAACGCCCCGTACACCTTCCACGACCGGACGCCGGGCAAGCCGTTCGGCGTCGATCTGGAGCTGTTCTCCACGGCGTACGACGTCCCGGCGGGACACCGTCTCGCGCTGGTCGTCGACACCGTCGACCCGCTCTACATCGAGCACAACCCGACCGGCGCGCAGCTGACCTTCTCCTCCCCGTCGGCCGACCCGTCGTACGTGTCGGTACCGCTGCGGAAGGAGTGATCACCGGCTGCTGCCGGGCGGGTGCGGCCCTCGCTCGCTACTGGGGTCCCGGCAGCAGCGTCTCTGGTTCGGCCGGAGCGACGTCCACGGCCTTCGTCTTCGGGCTGCGACGCTCTCGCTCGGCCACCCAGGTGGCGAACCAGGAGAGCAGCATGCACATCCCGATGTAGATCGGTGAGATCACCAGGACGACCGGGATGAACGGCAGGTCGTAGTCCAGGTTGGAGGCGATCAGCTTGCCCGCGTGGAGGAACTCCTCGTAGGTGATGAGGAATCCGAGCGAGGTGTCCTTGAGGGCGACCACCAACTGGCTGATGATCGCGGGCAGCATGGCGCGGACGGCCTGGGGCACCAGGACGTAGGTCATGACCTGCGTCTTGCGCATGCCGAGGGCGTACGCGGCCTCGCCCTGGCCTCGTGCGACGGCGTGGATGCCGGTGCGGAAGACCTCCGCGAGGACGGAACCGTTGTAGAGGGTCAGTCCGGCGACGAGCGCGGGAAGGGCCTGCACCTTGAGCGCCACGAAGATGAAGAAGATCATCACGAGGACGGGCATGGCGCGGAAGAACTCGACGAGCAGGGTCGAGGTCCAGCGGAGCACCCGGTGTTCGGAGAGGCGGCCGGTGGCGAGGACCGCGCCGAGGGCGAGCGACAGCACCGAGGCGTAGGCGAAGGCCTTGAGGGTGTTGCCGAGTCCTTCGAGCAGCAGCTCCTGGATGCCCTTGTAGAGGAAGGGCGACCACTTGGTCGAGGTGAACTGGTCGTTGTCGAAGAGGAGATAGAGGATCCAGCCGGCCAGTGCGAGGAGCACGAGGGTCGACGCGAGGCCGTAGAGGAGGTGGCGGCGGCGGGCGCTCGGCCCGGGGATGTCGTAGAGGGCGGTGGAATCGGTCATCGGGCGACTCCCCAGCGCTTCTCGAGGACGTTGAAGAGGGCGCTGATGGTGAGGGTGATGATGAGGTAGCCGACGGCGATCCAGACGAAGGTCCAGACGATGTTGTAGCCGAGTTCGCTCAAGGTCTTGTAGGTGCCGAGAAGTTCCGTGACGCTGAACGCGCCGGCGATGGCCGAGTTCTTGGCGAGGGCGATCAGGGTGGAGCCGATCGGCGGGATGACCGTACGGAAGGCCTGGGGCAGGACGACCGTGCCGAGGGACTGGGAGAAGCTCATCCCCAGACTGCGGGCGGCCTCGCCCTGCCCACGCGGCACCGTGTTGATGCCGGAGCGCAGCACCTCGCAGATGAAGGCCGAGGTGTAGCAGCCGAGCGCGAGGACCGCGAACAGCTTGAAGGGCAGCACGAGCCCGAACCGGGGCAGGCCCAGCATGACGGCGAAGAAGAGCAGGGTCAGCGGGGTGTTGCGCAGGACGGTGACCCAGACCGTGCCGAAGACCCGGAAGGATCCCACGGGCGCGACCCGGAACGAGGCCATGAGGAAGCCCAGGACGAGGGCCAACGCCGAGGCGTATACGGTGAGTTCGACGGTGCCGAGGAATCCCTCGGCGTAGAGCGAGAAGTTGTCTGTCAGGACGTCCATGTCGGGAGGCTCCTCTCGTCAGCTCGCCGGATAGCGGTCGATGGGCGGCGGTGTCGGGGCGGGGACCCCGGAGAGGCCGAGGGTGGCGTCGTAGGCCTTCTTCCAGTCGCCGTTCTTCTCGTGGGCGGCGAGGGCGTCGTCGAGGGCGAAGCGCAGGGCGTTGTCCCCGCGCGGGACGCCGATGCCGTACGGCTCCTTCGAGAACGGTTCGCCGACGACCTTCAGTTCGTCCGGGACCTTGGCGGCGTAGCCCATCAGGATCGTGTCGTCGGTGGTGACCGCGTCGACCTGGTAGGTCAGCAGGTTGTCCACGCAGGCGGAGTACGTGTCGTAGGCGACGAGTTCGGCCTTCGGATAGTCCTTCTCGATGCGTTGGTACGGGGTGGAGCCGGCCGCGGAGCAGACCCGCTTGCCGGCCAGGTCCTGGGGGCCGTCGATGTCGTTCTCGTCGGTGCGGACCAGGAGGGACTGGCCGGCCATGTAGTAGGGCCCCGCGAAGCCGACGAGCTTCTTGCGGTTGTCGTTGATGGTGTAGGTGCCGACGTAGTAGTCGATCTGCCCGTTCTGCAGGGCGGTTTCGCGGTTGGCCGAGGCGATCGTTCGGAAGTCGATGCCGGCCGGGTCGAAGCCGAGCGATGCGGCCATCATCCTGGCGATCTCGATGTCGAAGCCGGAGTAGCGGCCGGTGGCCGGGTCCTTCTCGCCCATGTACGGCTGGTCCTCCTTGGCGCCGACGACGAGACGGCCGCGCTTCTTCGCCCGGTTCCAGGTGCTGGATTCCGGCAGGGTGAAGCCGGACCGGACCTGATAGACCGGGAGTTGGTCGGGCTGCGGGCCCTTGACGGGCGGGCTGCCCTCCCTGCCGCAGCCGACGAGCGCCGCCGTCAGGGCGAGCAGCAGGGCGAGCGCGGCCGGGGCGCGGTGCGGGCGGTGCGGGCGGTGCGTACGCTGCATGGTTCCCACCCCGCTCAATGCTTGAGGATCTTGGACAGGAAGTCCTTGGCGCGCTCGCTGCGCGGGGCGGTGAAGAAGTCCTCCGGCGCGCGGTCCTCGACGATCTTCCCGTCGGCCATGAAGACGACCCGGTTGGCGGCGGAGCGGGCGAAGCCCATCTCGTGGGTGACGACCACCATCGTCATGCCCTCGTGCGCGAGTTGCTGCATGACCTCCAGGACCTCGTTGATCATCTCCGGGTCGAGGGCCGAGGTCGGCTCGTCGAAGAGGAGCGCCTTGGGGTCCATGGCGAGGGCGCGGGCGATGGCCACGCGCTGCTGCTGGCCGCCGGAGAGCTGGGCCGGGTACTTGTCGGCGTGCGCGGCGAGTCCGACCCGGTCGAGGAGTTCGCGTGAACGCCGGTCGGCCTCCTCCTTCTTGCGCTTGCGGACCTTGATCTGCGCGAGGGAGACGTTGGCGAGGACGGTCTTGTGCGCGAAGAGGTTGAACGACTGGAAGACCATGCCGACCTCGGCGCGCAGCCTGGCGAGTGCCTTGCCCTCCTCGGGGAGCGGCTGCCCGTCGATGACGATCTCGCCCGACTCCACGCTCTCCAGGCGGTTCATCGCCCGGCAGAGGGTGGACTTGCCGGATCCTGACGGGCCGATGACGACGACCACCTCCCCCCGCCCGACGGTGAGATCGATGGACTGGAGGACGTGCAACGTGCCGTAGTGCTTGTTGACGCCACGCAGTTCGATCAGCGGATCGACGACGGCCATACGCTGCCCTGCCCCATTTCTCAGCGGTGTCGTGTCAGCGCAAACTATCCACCAGAAAAGGGACTTCACGCCCGACACGCATGAAATCGCAATAAGCCGTATTTACTGCAGAAGGGTGGCGGGAGTGGGGGCGCGGGACCGGCGCGCGTAGGGGCACGGTACCGGCGCGCGGGGGGGGCGGAGTCAGTACTCGGCGGCCTCTGCGTACGTCTGGGAGAGCTCCGGCGAGCCCGTCATCGCCCAGTCGAGACCGGCCTCGACGACCTGGATCTCCCGGCCGGAGGCCAGCCGCACCACCGGACCGCCGCCGGGCCACACCTGCCAGCGCGCGCCGGGTACGTTCCGCACGATCACGGTGCCGAGGTAGAGCCCGGCGTCATTGCCGATCCAGGGCAGCTCCTCCGGGTCGTCGCGCCAGCGGGGCGGCAGCTGGTCGAGCTCCTGGAGGGAACGCGGGGTGTCATCGAGTGCCACCCCGGACTGCGCGACCCGGGCGCGCAGCAGCTCGCACTCGGCGAGCAGCTCGGCCACACCGTCGGGGTCACGGTCGAAGGCCGCAGCCAGCGGGGAGTCGGTCGACTCGGGTGCGTGCCGCTTGCGCCAGTTGTCCAGGAATGGAATGTTCATCCGAACAGCGTCGCACCGTCACCTCCTGGTCGACCACCCGGCGCGCGGAGATCGTTCCCGCGGCCGGGCCGGGCGCGCGTCCGCTACACGTCGAGGTCGACCACGACGGGCGCGTGGTCCGAGGCGCCCTTGCCCTTGCGCTCCTCGCGGTCGACGTAGCTGTCCGTGACGGCCTCGGCGAAGGGCTTGTTGCCGTAGACCAGGTCGATGCGCATGCCCCGGTTCTTCGGGAAGCAGAGCTGGCGGTAGTCCCAGTAGGTGAAGGGGTGGTCGTACTTGAGGGGGCGCGGGACCACGTCGGCCAGACCGGTCTCACGGAGGCCGGCGAGCGCGGCCCGCTCGGGCTCCGTCACGTGCGTCAGGCCCTCGAAGACCGTGCGGTCCCAGACGTCGTCGTCGGTCGGCGCGATGTTGTAGTCGCCGAGGACCGCGAAGGGCCTGTCCCCCGCCGCGTCGTCCGCGACGGCCGCCTTCAGGGCCTCCAGCCAGCGCAGCTTGTACGCGTAGTGCTCGTGCTCGACCTCCCGGCCGTTCGGCACGTACACCGACCAGACGCGGACCGGGCCGCAGGTCGCGGAGATCGCCCGGGGCTCATCGAGCTCGTCGTACGCCGGGCCGCCGGGCAGCCCCATGACGACGTCGTCGAGGCCGACGCGGGAGACCAGGGCCACGCCGTTCCACCGGCCCGTGGCGTTGACCACGGACTCGTACCCGAGGGCGCGCAGCTCCTCGGTGGGGAACTGCTCGGCGGTGCACTTGGTCTCCTGGATGCACAGCACGTCCGTGCCGCTGCTCTCCAGCCAGGCGAGGAGTCGGGGCAGTCGGGCGGTGATCGAATTGACGTTCCAGGTGGCGATGCGCATGTGCGCAAGCCTACGTGCGGGGTCCGACAATCGGCGCCGTTGCGGTCCGGAGGGCGTCGGGGGCCCGACGGCCCGGCTCAGAGCTCGGCGGAGGCGCCGGGGGCGAGCCGCTGGTGGTCGGTGCCGCCGAGCGCACCGATCTGACGGTCGTAGATGGGCCGGGCGAGATCCGTGAGCAGGGCGTCGTGGATGTCGTACGCCCGGCGCGGCCGGACCTCGCGCACGTAGTCGATGACCTCGGAGATCTTGTTCCACGGGGCCATCACGGGGAGCAGCAGCGTGTCCACGGGGTGGTCGGGCACGGTGAGCGCGTCGCCGGGGTGGAAGACGGCCCCGCCGTCGACGAGGTACCCCACGTTGGTGATGCGCGGGATGTCCGGGTGGATCACGGCGTGCAGCTCGCCGTGCACCTGGACGTCGAAACCGGCGGCCGTGAACGTGTCACCGTGTCCGACGGTGTGCACGCGGCCCGGGAAGGCCGCCGAGAGCTGGTCGGCGACGCTGCGCAGCGTCCAGATCTCGGCGGCCGGGTTGGCCTCCAGAGCGGCCCGCAGGCGGCTCTCGTCGAAGTGGTCGGGGTGCTCGTGCGTCACGAGCAGGGCGTCGGCCCCGAGGACCGCGTCCTCCTCGGTGAACATGCCGGGGTCGAGGACGAGCGTCCGCCCGTCCTTCTCCAGCCGCACGCACGCGTGGGACTTCTTCGTCAGCTTCACGGGGCCAGGCTACGCCGGGGGCGTCGTCTCCTCCTCGACGACGCGGGCGACCACGCGCAGGGCGGTCTCGGCGGCGGGGAAGCCGCAGTACACGCCCGCGTGGAGGACGATTTCGCGGAGCTCCTCGGCGGACAGACCGTTGCGGAGGGCCGCGCGGGTGTGGTCGGCGAGGGCGTCCCGATGACCTCCGGCGATGAGGGCCGTCAGGGTGACGACGCTCCGGGTGCGCCGGTCGAGACCGTCCCGGCTCCAGACCTCGCCCCAGGCGTACCGGGTGACGAGGTCCTGGAAGGCGCTGTCGGCGTCGTCGGAGAGGGCCTGGTCCACATGGGCGTCGCCGAGGACCTCGCGCCGCAGCCCGAGCCCCTTCTCGTACGGGTCGGGGCGGCCGGCCTCGGTGGGCTCGGCGTCCGGGACCGGCTCGGCGGCGGGCACCGGGGCCGCGGGCAGCGGCGGCACGGTCAGGGTGCCGCTGGTGTCCGGGGCCGTACCGGCGAAGTGCTCGATGAGCAGGTCGGTGACGGCGGCGGGCTGCTCGACGGGAGCCAGGTGCGAGGCGCCGGGGACGACGGCGAGCCGGGCGTCGGCGATCCCCGCGACCAGGGTGCGGGCCTCGGCGGGGCCGGTGACCTGGTCCTCCGAGCCGACGAGGACGAGCGCCGGGATGGCGATCCGGTCGAGGGCCTCCCGGACGTCGAAGACGGCGAGGGCCTCGCAGGCGGCGATGTAACAGGCGGGGTCGGTCGTCCGGACCATCTGCACGGCCCAGTCCACGATCGCGGGCTGCGCGCCCGCGAACACCGAGGTGAACCACTGCTCGGGCGCGGTGCGCGCCATCGGCTCCAGACCGTTGGCGCGGACGATGACACCGCGCTGGCGGAACTCGTCGGCGCTGCCGAACCGGGGCGAGGTGGCGACCAGGGCGAGGGAGGCGACCCGGTGGGGGGCGCGCAGGGCCAGGTCGAGGCCGACGGCGCCCCCGAGGGAGCAGCCCGTGTACCCGAAGCGCTGGACGCCGATCGAGTCGAGGGTGGCGAGGAGCCGGTCACCGAGTTCGGCGACGGAGGTGAAGGGCTCGGCGGGCGCCCCGCCGTGCCCGGGAAGGTCGAAACGGACGACCCGCCAGTCGCGGGTGAGTTCCGGTATCTGCCGGTCCCACATGTGCCAGGTGGTGCCCAGGGAGGGTCCCAGCACGAGGACGGGAGCCGTTTCTTGCCCGTCGACGCGGTATTGCAGGGTGTTCGATGATGTCTCGCTCACCCGCTAGACCCTCTCATCTCCCACGACCGCCCCTTTGACCGGGGGCACGGGTGGAACGCCTTCACCGGTCCGACCAGGTCAGCCGATGATGGCGACCGGGGCGTCCCAGGCGTTGCGGTCGACGGTGATGGTGTGGCCGCCGCGGGATTCCCTGCTGGTGGCCTGGTACTGGTGGCCGCGGCTGTGGTCGGTGTACAGCTTCGGGTCCCAGGGCCAGTCCGCGGTGGTGGTCTGCCGGTCGTTCCACAGGGCGTACCAGAGATTTCCCGGCAGGGCGGCTGCGCCCCGACGTAGAGCGGGAGGACACGCCGGCCGAGCGTGTCCATAGCCCGGTTTCACAGGTGCGGAGGGCGACCCGCCTTCCCGCCCCGGCGCTCGGCCGACGCGCCTCGGGCCTCCTCCTGCATCCGTCGGCCCTCCGCCCGGTCGGCGGGGTTCTGCAGGACTTTGCCGTCGGACTCCTTCATCATTCCCCGTACGCGCTTGAGCGTGTCTTTCAGGATGCTCATCGTCATCTGCTCCAGGTTCCTCTGCTCGAATCGGTGGCATCGGCCCGTGCCGCGTACCTTCCCGAAGGAGGAGACGTAAACCATGCGATAAGGAGCTTTTCCGGAGAATTCACCTGGCGCGTGCGGTGCGATCGACCGGACGGCACGTGCGGCCGATAATGGGATCTATGCGTCACACCGCAAGGAAACCGCATGGACCGCCGACCTTGACGGTCAAGGGGCGGGACATGCGCGTGCGCACCATCGGTTTCGTGGTTCTCGCCGCCCTGGCCATCTGGTTCATCGCGGCCAACACCGGTTCGATCACCATCAGGCTCTGGATCCCGACGGTCACCCTTCCGCTGTGGATCGTCCTCACCGTCACCCTCCTCGTGGGCATCGCCCTCGGCCTGCTCGTCGCCCGGCGCCGCGCGCAGCGGTGAAGCGACGGCGGCGAAGCGGCGGCGAAGCGGCGGCGGCGAAGCGGCGGCGGCGAAGCACGCGCTTCCGTCCCGGCGGCCGCCGCCGGGCGGGTGGTCAGTCGCTGTCGCCCGTCGTGATCCGGACGCACTCCCCCACCACCTCGGCCAGGTCCCGGCTCTCGCGGTGGAGGCTCCGCTGGACCTGTGCGCCGCCGCCGTGGTCGAGCAGCGCGGCGATGGCCGGACGGGCCGAGTCGAGGTCGCCGTCGTCCCGTAGCGCGTCCTGGACGTGGTCCAGCAGGATGCCCAGCGCCGCCTCCGCCGGGGTCTCACGCATGGTGCGGGGGTCGAGGAGCGGCCCGTCCAGTCCTGACCGGGCAGCCCGCCAGGCCGCAAGACGCAGGAGTCCCGTGGGGATGCGCGCCGGTGGTTCGCCGCTCCGCCAGGCACGGGCGGCGGTCTCGACGAGCCCCCGGGCGAGGGTGGCGACGAGCACCGTGGTGTCCGGCCGCAGACAGACGTCGGCGACGCGAATCTCGACGGTCGGCCAGCTGTGGGACAGCCGGGCGTCGAAGTAGACCATGCCCGGGTCCCGGAGAACCCCGGTCGCCAACATGTCCCGGACCCGGTCCTTGTAGCCGCTCGCGTCGCCGAACGGCTCGTACGGCCCGGCCGACGGCCATCGGTTCCAGACCCGGCTGCGGTAGCTGCTGTATCCGGTGTCCTGGCCGTTCCAGAAGGGCGAGTTGCCACTGACGGCCGTCAGAAGGTGCAGCCAGGGGCGGATGCGGTCGAGCACCCCGACACCCTCCTCGTCGGATTCCACCGAGACGTGTACATGGCAGCCGCAGGTGAGCTGCTCCTGGGTGGTGAGGGCGAACTGCTCGGCCATCCACCGGTACCTGCGGCCGAGGTTCAGTGACGGCTTCACCGGCAGCGGTGAGGTGGCCAGGGCGGCGATCCGGGCCCCGGCCCGCTCGGCGTGGCGGGCGGCCTCGCCCCGGCACCGCACGATGTCCTCGCGCAGTTCACGCATGTCGGACACGGGTTTGGTGGCGAACTCCAGCTGCTCCTGGTGCAGTTCCTTCTCGAAGACGCCCGGCGGCTCCTCTCCGCCGTCGTGGGCCGCCACGGCCAGGACGGTGGAGGACATGGCGAGCGGCTCGCCGGTCGTCGGGCTGACCAGCAGCAGTTCCTCTTCCACTCCTACAGTGCGCATGGGCCTTCCTGTGCCTGTGCGAAACGGGTGGCTGCTGTGACGTATGCCCCGCCCGGCGGGCCTCAAGCCCTGCGGTCGGCCTCGGTCGGGGGGCTCGCGTTCCCGGCCGCCGCCTCAGCCGGCGCGCTCGTCGCCGCGGCCGCCAGGACCGCGCCGGGCAGCAGCGGCAGAGGCAGCGGCAGCGGCAGCCACGGAACACGCTTGGCGAGCAGCAGGTGCTGTGTCCACATCCAGATGCCCGCGCGGCGAACAGCAGCGGCAGGGCGGCCAGGAAGGCTGAGCCGCCCAGCGCTCCATCCGGCCCCCTCCGGGCATCCGGCCCTACGCCCGGACGGGCGTTTCCTCGTCGGCGTCCGCGGGCTCCGCCCCGAGGAACCCGACCACCGCGAAGGCGAACAGCAGGGCCAGGGCGAGACCGACGACCACCCAGGCGGTGGGGTGGTCCCACAGGACGTACACGAGGGCGGCCACGGCCACCAGGATCCAGATGATCCACGTCCGGTACCGGCGGACGAAGGGGCCGACCGGGCCCGTCCGCAGACCGGCCCGGTCCGCCGCGGTACGGGTCGCGTCGATGCCGGAGTTCCACATGCGGCGGGTGACGACGGCAGGGCGGCTGGGGCCGGTGAGCCAGGCCGCGAAGGCGACCACCAGGCCGAGGACCACCACCATGCGGACCGTGGTGCGCAGGAAGTGGATCAGCGCGTCGTAGACGGACCCGGCGGCGGCCTGGGAGACGGTGTCGGGCAGGGCGTTGAGGTAGACCGTACGGAAGACGGTCAGGGCGATGCCGAGGACGAGGGCCGCGGCGGCGACACCGATCGCCGAGGCGGTCACGGTGCGGCGGCGATGGCTGGACAGCAGGATTCCCGCGACCACCAGCAGCAGGGCGAGCACGGGAAGCCACAGCCCCATGACCTGGAGCAGGCGGAACCCGGTCTTGACCTTGCCGATGTCGTCGGACGTGACGACCGTGAAGTCGGTGTGGATCTCCGGGATCCGGCCGGCCACGGTGAGTCCCGAGTCGACGAGCCGCCCCTTGACCCGCTCGATCACGGGTGCGAGATCGACCGTCACGGTGTTGTTGTCGATCTGTACGGCTCCGTCGCCGCTGCCGGTCAGGGCGCGGACGACGGAGGTGTGGACGGCCCGGTTGGCGTCGGTCCAGACCGTCTCGAAGGCGTCCGAGGCGACGACCTCCTGCGCCTTGTCGTGGACGAAGCTGCCGAGTGCGCTCTCCAGCGAGCCTCCGAGCTTTCCGAGCCCCTTGGCGAGCAGCGGACGTTGTTCGGGGGCGACCCCCTCCAGGAGGTCCTCCAGGTCGAGGTGGTCCATCACCGCGGTGGTCACCCGGTTCGCGACCGCCGCCTGCACGTCCTCGTCGGAGGCGAGGGGGGCGACGGTGGAGACGTACCGGTCGGTGTCGCCGACGATGTCGGCGGTCCACGCGGCGACGATGCCGAGCGGAACGAGGACGCATCCGATCACGATGAGCACGGCGGCCAGGAACGAACGGCCGCGGTGCCGAGGGGCCGGCCGGGCGGCCGTCTCCCCCTCCAGCGCGGCGACCCGCGCCCGCAACGCGGCCAGTTCGTTCGTGTTCTCGTCGTCCGGCACAGGCGCCTCCTCGCGGTGTGCCCTCAGCCAATCCCGCCCGTATGGTTCCGGCCAGACGGGGCGGAGCGAACGGGTGAGAACACGATCCGAGACGGCCTCCCCTCGCCGGACCTCACCGGCTGACGTACGGCAGCAGTGCCATCTCCCGGGCGTTCTTGATGGCGGCGGCGACCTGTCGCTGCTGCTGGGCGGTGATCCGGGTGACGCGGCGGCTGCGGATCTTGCCGCGGTCCGAGATGAACTTCCGGAGCAGGTCGGTGTCCTTGTAGTCGATGTACGTGATCTTGGCGGCGTCGAGCGGGTTGGGGCGGCTCTTCACGGGCTTGCGGGGTTCGGGGCGGCGTGCCACGGGGGCTCTCCTCAGATGTTTTCGTTCGGCCGGGTCGGGCTGGACGGGCGGGTGGGTCAGGCGGCGTCGAGGAGGGGGGCGAAGGCGGCGGGGAGGTGCTTCCAGCCGTCCGGCCCGGCCCGGTACTCCTCGTCGGTGAGGAGGCAGGACTCCAGGAGCCGTTCCAGTCCGTCGCGGTCCAAGCCCGGCGAGGTGAAGACGAGGTGCTGGCAGCAGTCGCCGTGCTCGGGATGCCAGTCCAGGGCGGCGGCGGCCCTGCGCATCGGCGGGACCAACTCCCAGGCGGCGTCCGGCAGGGCGGCGAGCCAGGGGCCGGCGCTCTCCACGCACAGCGCACCGCCCGCGGCGTCCCAGGCGAGCAGGGTGTCGGGCCGGTCGGCGAGCCAGAACCGGCCGCGGCTCCGGGCGGCCGCGCAGCACAGGTCCTCCAGCGCCTCGAACAGGCGCTCCGGGTGGAAGGGGCGTCGGCGGTGCCAGACGAGGGTCGCCACCCCGGCGTCGTCCGCGTCCTGGGGCAGCAGGGCGCACGCGGGGTGCTGCGCCGCGGCGGCGGCCTCGATGTCGAAGCCGGCGAAGGCGGCTGCGGCGAGGTCGTCCGAGGCGGCCGCCACCCGGCGCGCGGTGGGGTGCAACTGGGCGAGCAGCGCCCGGTCCTCGTCGTCGGCCTCCGCGTTGTCGACGAGGGCGAGGACGGGCGCGTACTCCAGCTGACGGGCCCAGGTGTCGCCGATGGTGCGCCGGTCGGTGGGTGCGGCGGCGAGGCCCGCTTCGGCGAGGTCGTCACCGTTGGCGAGGTAGGGCAGGACGAGAGCGGGGTCCACCGCGGTGATCACGTTCGTGAGGACCAGATCGTCTCCGGCGTGCGCCGCGACGACCTCGGCCATCGCCTTCGGCTCGACCGAGTCCCACAGTTCGACCACGGCGAGCCGGGTCGGTCCGGAACGGGCCAGCCGCTCCAGCTCCGGTACGAGGTCCTCGCGCAGCGCGCAGCACGCGCAGTCGTTGACGAGGGGGGTGCCGTCCTCGGACAGGAGCCCACTCGCGTCGCGGACGAGACGGCGCACCGTTCCGTCCGGCGCGCCCGCCAGGTCGTGATGGAGGGCGACGCTGCCGGGGACGGCCCGCAGGAGGCGGTCGACGACCTCCTTGCGGGCGTCCGAGTGGATCCCGGCGACGATCACGACGGGCAGCCGGGAATCCCGCGCCATCAGCGGGCCCCGTAGCGGCGCTCGAAGCGCTCGACGCGTCCGGCGGTGTCCATCACGCGGGCGGTGCCCGTGTAGAAGGGGTGGCTCACCGAGGAGATCTCGACGTCGACGACCGGGTACGTCTGTCCGTCCTCCCACTCGATCGTCTTCTCGCTGGTGAGGGTGGAGCGCGTGAGGAACGCGGAGCCGGAGGCGGTGTCGCGGAAGACGACGGGGCCGTAGGCGGGGTGGATGCCGGGCTTCATGACAGGACCTTTCTTCTGTGCGGTGCCTCGCTGCGGCGCCGCGTGGGGGCTTCTGTGCGGCGCCACTGCGGTGCCTCGCTGCTGCGGGGGTGGGGTGCTCAGCGCTCTTCGCGGAAGTCGACGTGGCGGCGGGCCATCGGGTCGTACTTGCGGAGCACCAGCCGGTCGGGGTCGTTCCGCCGGTTCTTGCGGGTGACGTACGTGAAGCCGGTGCCCGCGGTGGAGCGCAGCTTGATGACGGGGCGGAGTTCGTTGCGTGCCATGAGGTTAGTATATGGCAACGGTTTTCATTTCCAATAAGAATCGGCCCTGCGAGGGCCACAGAGAGAGGCAGGTAACACCCATGTCCGCCCACTGCCAGCTGACCGGCGCCAAGCCGGGCTTCGGGAACTCGATCTCCCACTCCCACCGGCGCACCTCGCGCCGCTTCGACCCGAACATCCAGCACAAGCGCTACTGGCTGCCCAGCGAGGGCCGCACCGTCCGTCTGACCCTGAGCGCCCGGGCGATCAGGACGGTGGACGCGATCGGCATCGAGGCGGCCGTGGCCCGGATCCGGGCGCGAGGGGGGAAGGTCTGATGGCGAAGCGGAGCAAGATCGCGCGGAACGAGAAGCGCAAGGTGATCGTCGAGCGCCACGCCGCCAGGCGCGCCGAGCTGAAGGAGATCCTCCGCCGCCCGTCGTCGACCGCCGAGCAGCGCCGTGCCGCGCGGGAGGAACTGGACCGACAGCCGCGCGACGCCAGCGCCACCCGGGTCCGCAACCGCGACAGCGTCGACGGCCGACCCCGCGGCTACCTGCGCACGTTCGGACTCTCGCGGATCCGCACCCGGCAGCAGGCGCACGCGGGTTTCCTTCCCGGCGTCACCACATCCTCCTGGTAGCGAACTCTCCTCGCACAAGGCTCTGACCTGGTCCGACGCAAGCGCCGTGGACCGGCGGGACAGCCCTGGACGGCGCCCGCGCGGTGCGCCGAAAAAAACTTCGGCCAGAGCTGAATCCTCCTGGGGCCTCGCCGTCTCTTATGTGTGTACCGGCCGAACGCGCCGGCGAAGCAACAGGAGGAACACAATGGTCACGGCCCTCGTAGTCATCGGAGTCCTGCTCGTGGGCGCGTGCAGCTGGCACCTCATGCGGCGCTACAAGAGCCGAAGCTGACGAGCTGCCTGCGCGCAGGGCGCCCGCCGGGTATGAGTAGCACATGAACCCACGTTTCTCCTGGCCGGACGAGCGGCTGATCAAGGCCGCTCAGGACGGCGACGTCACGTCGCTCACCACCGTCGTCATGGAGTCGCAGCCTCATGTGCGCAAGTTCGCCAAGTCGCTGTGCTCCTCGCCTCAGGACGCCGAGGACGCCGCACAGGAGGCGCTGATCATCCTCTACCGGAAGATCGGCACCCTGCGGGCCACCGGCGCGCTCGCCTCCTGGATGTTCCGGATCGTGCGCAACGAATGCCTCCGGCAGGTGCGGTTTCTCGTCCATCGCAACGACGAGCAGCCGGCCGAGCCGGAGGCGTCCGCGGAGCCGTCCGCCGAGGAAGCGGTGCTGCACAGGCTGGAAGTGGAGCGGATCGCGGCCGCGGTCGGCGCCCTGCCCCGCGACCAGCGGCAGGTCCTGATCATGCGGGACGTCCAGGGCCTGCCCGGCAGGACCGTCGCCCTTTCCCTCGGTCTGAGCAACGCCGCGATGAAGTCCCGGCTGCACCGGGCACGCGCGGCGGTGCGCCAGTCGCTGGAAGCGATCGACCAAGCACCCGAACAGGCCACCGACCAGGCGGCTTGATCGAGCCATCAACCACCCCGTCGGAGGAGAGTCACGACCGTGAACATCGTGAAGCCCGCACAGGGCGACCAGATCCGGGTCACCACGAAGGCCCCGGCGAACGACATGAACTTCGCCAGCAAGTCCGTCCCGCGCCACCTGGCGCGCGGCGTCATCGGCTTCGGGCTGATCATCGGCTCGATCGCCATGGTGCCCGTCGCCGGCCCGGCCACCCTGCTCGCGGCCCCGCTGGCCCTGATCGCCTTCCGTGGCTGCCCCACCTGCTGGATGGTCGGCCTGGCGCAGACGATCTCGCGCGGCCGACTGGAGCGGCAGTGCGTGGACGGCGTCTGCACCCTGACCAAGGCGGACCCGGCGGCGAAGGCCGAGGGCGAGCCGGCGGCCGACAGAATCCCGGCCGCTTCCCGGTGACCCAGGGTTTTCGGACTTCCGGCCCGGCTGATTCTCGCCCTTGTCGACCGACGTGGGTGAGGTCGCCGGGCCGGAAGGCGTGGGCCGGGCGTGGGCCGTCGGAAGGCCCGTCGATCTCCGACGGCATACGCCTTCCAGGGCGAGAAAGCGCGTGCCCCACAAGTACGCGTCGTTTCCACGTGGTTAACTGAGCGGTTACGCGAGACGAGTCCTCGACGCCGGTCCCCCCGATTACCGGCATATTGATTCCTGGACCAACTCCCGCGCCCTGGCCATTGGTTTACGGAGCGCCGACTCGATGCTAGGGTCCAAATTGAGATTGAGTCAGGCTGGGCCGCCGAGTCGGCCGTGCCGTTGATCGTGCTTCACGGGGGGAGCAAGAACATCATGATCCGCCATGCCCAAATTCAGGCGGCAGCAACGCCATCAGACAGCGCGGTACGAGGCCCTTCAGGCGGTGCGGCGGAAAAGCGACCGACGGCCAAGGATGGACCGTCGCAGCAGGTGCCGGGTGGGATCGACGACCGGACGGTCGCCGTCGTCGGGCTTTCCTGCCGCTTTCCCGGCGGGGCGAACCCCGCCGAATTCTGGGATCTTCTCAGGAACGGCCGCGACGCCATAGCCGAGCCTCCCGCGGATCGCGCGCACCTTGCCTCCATGGACGACGGGTCGCCGCGCCCCGGTGGTTTCCTGCCCCGGGTCGACACCTTCGATGCCGAGTTCTTCGGGATTTCCCCGCGTGAAGCAGCCGCGATGGACCCGCAGCAGCGGCTCGTCCTCGAACTGGCCTGGGAGGCGCTCGAGGACTCCGGCATCGTTCCGGCCACCCTGGCCGACACCGCCACCGGCGTCTTCATGGGCGCGATCGCCGACGACTACACGGCCGTCACCCACGCGGCCGGGCCCGACGCCACCTCCGCGCACACCGTGACCGGGCTGCACCGGGGCATCATCGCCAACCGGGTCTCGTACGCCCTCGGGCTCCAGGGCCCCAGCATGGTGGTCGACACCGCACAGTCATCCGCGCTGGTCGCAGTGCATCTGGCCTGCGAGAGCCTGCGTCGCGGCGAGTCCGTCGTGGCGCTTGCCGGCGGCGTGAACCTCAACCTCGCGCCGGAGAGCACCCACGCCCTGGCCGCCTTCGGCAGCCTCTCGCCCGACAGTCGATGTTACGCACTGGACGCCCGGGCGAACGGCTACGTCCGGGGTGAGGGCGGCGGCGTGGTGGCGCTGAAGCTCCTCAGCCGGGCCCTGGCCGACGGGGACCGCATCCACTGCGTGCTGCACGGTGGGGCCGTCGGCAGCGACGGCGCGAGCGACACGCTTCCCACTCCGAATGGAAAAGCCCAGGAACGCGTCATACGCGATGCCTGGGATAACGCGCGAATACCGCTGGAACAAGCACAGTACGTAGAAATACACGGATCGGGCACCCGGGTCGGCGACCCCATCGAAGCAGCTGCTCTGGGCGCTGTTTTCACCTCGTCCCGACCTTCGGACAATCCCCTGATGCTCGGATCCGTCAAGACGAATATCGGCCATCTCGAAGGCGCTTCGGGCATCGCGGGCCTTGTCAAGACGATTCTCTGCCTCGCCGAGCGGGAACTCGTACCGACCCTGAACTACGAGACGCCGAATCCGCAGATTCCTTTCTCCGATCTACGGCTCGCCGCCGCCACCGAAACCGGACCATGGCCGAATCCCGACGGGCCGCTCGTCGCCGGTGTGACATCCGTCGGAATGGGCGGGACCAACTGTCATCTGGTGCTCGGATCATGGCCGGAGGACACCGCCTCGGCCGCCGATATCAAGCCACAGGAGCCGCATCAGCGGGATGATTCGGCTGCTTCCGAATCCCTCGCCTGGGTGCTGTCCGGGCGCGGTGACAAGGCGCTGCGCGCCCAGGCGGCCCGGTTACGCGAATTTCTCGCCGCGCACCAGGATTTCGGTGCCGCCGAGATCGCCCGTGCCCTCGCGCACGACCGGACCACGTTCAGCCACCGGGCCGTTCTGGTCGGCGCCGACCGGAACGAGCTGCTGGCCGCCCTGGACGCGGTCGCCGACGCCGGGGTGAACCGGGGCGCGGTCGAGGGCAGCAGTCACCAGGCCGTTCGCGAGGCCGTGTTCGTCTTCCCCGGCCAGGGTTCGCAGTGGGCCGGCATGGCCGCCGAACTCCTCGACAGCGCCCCCGTCTTCGCCCGGGTCGTCGAGGACTGCGAGCGCGCCCTGCGCCCGTACCGCGACTGGTCGCTGACCGAGGTGCTGCGCGGCCGCCCCGGCGCGCCCGCACTGGACCGTGACGACGTCGTGCAGCCGGCCCTGTGGGCCGTGATGGTCGGGCTGGCCGCGCTGTGGCGCGCGGCAGGTGTCGAACCGGCCGCGGTCGTCGGTCACTCGCAGGGCGAGATCGCCGCCGCCACCGTCAGCGGCGCGCTCAGCCTGGACGACGCGGCCCGACTGGTCGCCGTGCGCAGCGCCGCGCTCGGCGCGCTGGCCGGACGCGGCGGCGGCATGCTCACCGTGTCGCTGCCCGCCGACCGGGTGCGCGAAGACCTCGCGGCGTACCCGGGGTTGAGCGTGGCCGCCGTCAACTCGCCCGGCATGACCGTGGTCGCCGGTGACGGGGCCGCCCTGGACGCGCTGGCCGCCCAGTACGGCGAGGACGTCCGTACCCGGCGCGTGCCGGTCGCCTACGCCTCGCACAGCCCGCACGTCGACGCCGTACGCGACACGCTGCCGGCCGACCTGGCCGGAATCGCACCGCGCGCCGGAAGCGTTCCGCTGCATTCGACCGTGACCGTCACGCCGCTCGACGGGTCCGAGCTGGACGTCGACTACTGGTACCGCAACCTGCGGGAACCCGTGCAGTTCGAGCCCGCCGTACGGGCACTGCTCGACGCGGGGCACGAGCTGTTCATCGAGATGAGCCCGCACCCGGTGCTCGCGCTCGCCGTCCAGCAGACCGCGGAGGCCGCGGACCTGCCGGTCGCCGCGCTGGGCACCCTGCGCCGCGACGAGGGCGGCCCGCAGCGGCTGCTGCTCGCGTTCGGCGAGGCGTTCTGCCACGGCGCGGACGTGGACTGGTCCGCCGTGCTGCCCGCGGGCGACACGCGCGCCGAGCTGCCGACGTACGCCTTCCAGCGGCGCCGCCACTGGGTCTCCGGGCAGTCCGACACCGCCCGCGCGCTGCCGTCGGCCGGCACCGCGCCGACGGCTTCCGTCCGGACCCCGGAGGACACCGCGGACGCGCAGGACGCCGAACCGACGCGCTCGCTGACCGGACCGGCCGCCCTGGAGCTGGTGCGGGCGCACACCGCCGCCGTGCTCCGCTACGACTCCGCCGCCGAGATCGAGCCGCGGCGGACGTTCAAGGAGCTGGGCATCGACTCGGTGATGGTCGTCGAGCTGCGCAACCGGCTCGTCGCCGCCACCGGGCGCAAGCTCCCCACGACCGTGGTCTACGACCATCCCAGCCCCGCCGCCATGGCGGCGCTGCTGGCCGACGGGCAGCACGACGCCGCGGGCCCGGAGGACCGTGCCGATCAGGACGACGATCCGATCGTGATCGTCGGCATGGGGTGCCGCTTCCCGGGCGGGGTGGACTCCCCCGAGGCGCTGTGGCAGGTCGTCGCCGAGCAGCGCGACGTCATCTCGGGCTTCCCGACGGACCGGGGCTGGGACCTCGACGGTCTCTACCACCCCGACCCCGCCCATGTGGGCACCACCTATGTGCGCGACGGTGGCTTCCTGGAGGGCGCCGCGGAGTTCGACGCCGAGCTGTTCGGGATCTCGCCGCGTGAGGCGCTGGCGATGGATCCGCAGCAGCGCGCCTTCCTGGAGACGTGCTGGGAGGCGCTGGAGCGGGCGGGAATCGCCCCGGACTCCCTGCGCGGCACCCAGGCGGGCGTGTTCGCCGGTGTCATGGCCCAGGAGTACGGTCCGCGGCTGGGCGAGGCGGGTGCGGGTGCCGCCGGGTTCGGTCTGACGGGCACCACGTCGAGCGTGGCCTCGGGCCGGGTGGCCTACACGCTCGGGTTGCAGGGCCCCGCGCTGACGGTCGACACGGCGTGCTCGTCGTCCCTGGTCGCGCTGCATCTCGCCGTACGGGCCCTGCGGTCCGGCGAGTGCTCCCTGGCCCTCGCGGGCGGTGTCACGGTCATGTCGACGCCCGGCATCTTCGTCGAGTTCTCGCGCCAGCGGGGACTCGCAGCCGACGGCCGCTGCAAGTCCTTCTCCGCCGACGCGGACGGTACGGCGTGGGCCGAAGGCGTCGGTGTCCTGGTCGTGGAGCGCCTGTCGGACGCCCGACGGCTCGGACATGACGTGCTGGCCGTGGTCGCCGGTACCGCCGTCAACCAGGACGGCGCCTCCAACGGACTCACCGCACCCAGCGGCCCCGCGCAGGAGCGGGTCATCCGCGCCGCCGTCCAGGACGCCGGAGTGACCTTCTCCGCAGTCGACGCGGTCGAGGCCCACGGCACCGGCACCGTCCTCGGCGACCCCATCGAGGCACAGGCCCTCCTCGCCACCTACGGCAGCGAGCGCGAGGGCGACCGGCCCCTGATGCTGGGCTCCCTCAAGTCCAATGTCGGCCACGCGCAGGCGGCCGCCGGTGTCGGCGGCGTCATCAAGATGGTGATGGCGCTGCGCCAGGAGGAGCTGCCCGCTTCCCTGAACGTGAGCAAGCCCAGCGAGCTGGTGGACTGGGCCGCCGGCGGCGTCGAGGTCCTCACCGAGCCGCGCCCGTGGCCCGCCACCGAGGACCGGGCCCGGCACGCCGGTGTCTCGTCGTTCGGCATCAGCGGCACCAACGCCCACGTCATCCTCGCCGAAGCCCCGGCGACCGAGCCGACCGCCCAGCCGGCCGCGCCCGCCGCGCCGGTCGTGTCCGGAGCCGACTCCGGTGACGACGACTCCGCGCCCCTGTGGGTGCTGTCCGGCCGTAGCGAAGCGGCGCTGCGCGCCCAGGCCACCGCACTCGCCGAGGCGCTGGACACCTCCGACGAGGTGCCGGTCCGTGACCTCGGCCGCGCCCTGGCCACCACCCGTACCGCGCTCGACCACCGCGCGGCCGTCACCGCCGAGGACCGCTCCGAGGCCCTCGCGGCGCTGGCCGCGCTCGGCCGCGGCGAGCAGCACTCCGCCCTGGCCCTCGGCACGGCACGCCCCGACGACGGTCTCGCCTATCTCTTCACCGGACAGGGCAGCCAACGTGTCGGCATGGGGCGCGAGTTGTACGAGCGGGAGCCGGTCTTCACCGCAGCCCTCGACGCGGTGTGCGCCGAACTCGACGCCTGCCGGGGCTCCGTGCCCGGTACTCCGCCGATCCGCGAGGTGATGTTCGACGACGCCGAGGCGCTCAACCGGACCGAGAACACCCAGTGCGCTCTGTTCGCCCTCCAGGTGGCGCTGTTCCGCCTGCTCGAACACCGTGGTCTGGCTCCGGACGCCGTACTCGGCCACTCCATCGGCGAGTTCGCGGCCGCCCATGTCGCCGGGATCCTCACCCTGCCGGACGCCTGTGCCCTGGTCGCCGCGCGCGGTCGCCTCATGCAGGCCCTGCCGGCCGGTGGCGCGATGCTGGCCGTCCAGGCGTCGCAGGACGAGGTCCGCCCGTTCCTCGAAGGCCGCGAGCACGAGGTGAGCATCGCCGCCGTCAACGGCCCCCTGGCCGTCGTCGTCTCCGGCGACGTCGAGGCCGTCGAGCAGGTCGCCGAGGCGTTCGCCGCCACCGGCCGCAAGACGCGCCGGCTCGTGGTCAGTCACGCGTTCCACTCGCACCGCATGGACGGGATGCTCGACGCGTTCGCGGCCGTGACCGCGGGCATCGAGTACGCGGAGCCGCGTATCGCCATGGTGTCCACGGTCACCGGTGGACCCGTCGAGGTCACCGCCGACTACTGGGTGCGGCAGGTGCGCCGGGAAGTACGGATGTCCGACGGTCTGGCGGCGCTCCACGGCCTCGGGATGCGGACCTTCCTCGAACTCGGCCCGGACGGTGTGCTGTCGGCGCTGGGCCAGGACTGCCTGGACGACACCGCGCTGGCGTTCGTCCCCGTGCTGCGTCGCGGCCGGTCCGAGCACCGCACCCTGGCCGCCGCGCTCGGCGCCCTGCACGTCCGCGGCCGAGGCCCGGACTGGGACGCCGTGTTCGGCCCGGGACCGACGCCCGCGCTGCCCACGTACGCCTTCCAGCGGGAGCGGTACTGGCTGACCGCGCGCGGCACGGAGGGGGCGGCCGGTCATCCGCTGCTCGGCCCCGCCGTCGAGCTCGCCGAATCGGGACAGGTCGTCCTGACCGCCCGGCTCGGCCGCCGTACCCACCCGTGGCTCGCCGACCACGCCGTCCTCGGTTCGGTCCTGCTGCCCGGCACGGCGTTCCTCGAACTCGCCGCCCGCGCGGGATCGCAGACCGGTACGCCGCGGGTCGCCGAACTCACCCTGCTGGCCCCGCTGGTGATCCCCGAGGAGGGCCGCACCGAGGTGCAGGTCGTCGTGGCCGCACCCGGCGACGACGGACAGCGGACGCTGACCGTGCACGCCCGCACCGAGACGCCGGACGGCGCCGTCGAGCCGTGGACCCTGCACGCCACCGGAGCGCTCGCACCGCACGACGGAGCCCCCACGAACGCGGCGGGCCTGCCCTCCGCCGAGGCCGAGCCGCTGGCCGTCGACGGCTGCTACGACGAGCTGGCCACCGCGGGGTACGCCTACGGGCCCGTCTTCCAGGGTCTGCGCGCCGCGTGGCGGCACGGCACCGATCTCGTCGCCGAGGTCGCTCTGCCGCCGTCCGTCACCGACGCCGCCTCCTACGGGCTGCACCCGGCGCTGCTCGACGCGGCCCTGCACCCGATCGTCATGACGGCGCTGGACGACGGCAACCGCCGTCTGCTGCCCTTCTCCTGGCACGGTGTGACCGTCCGCCAGCCCGGCGCGCGTGCCGCCCGCGTGGTCATCACCACCACCGGGCCGGACGCGGTGTCGCTGACCCTGCTCGACGAGTCCCGCGCGGTGGTCGCCGAGGTCGAGGAACTGGTCCTGCGCCCGGTGAGCGACGAGGTGGCCGTCCCGCGGTCCCTCCACCGGCTGGACTGGATCCCCGCCACGGTGGCCGGGGAACCGTCCCCGTCGGCCGCCGCGCTCGGCTCCGTCGACCTGGGCGTCGGCCCGCTCCACGCCGACCTCGCGGCCCTCGGTCAGGCTCTCGACGCGGGGCTTCCGGCCCCCGCGGTGGTCTTCGTACCGCTCGCGGACCTCGGGGTCTCCGGTGACGCCACCGGTGCCGGGGCCCTCACCGACGGGGCGGGGGCCGGGTCCCGGACCGCCGTGCACCATGCGCTCGCTCTGCTCCAGGAGTGGCTGGCCGACGACCGGCTCGGCGACTCCCGGCTGGTGCTCGTCACCCGGGCCGCCGTGGCCACGACGGCGGACGCCGACGTGGACCCCGACCTCGCCGCCGTATGGGGTCTGGCCCGCTCGGCGCAGACCGAGAACCCCGGACGCGTCGGACTCCTCGACGTGGAGTCGGCGACCGACTGCCGTACCGCACTGCCGCTGATCACGGCGGAGCAGCAACTCGCCGTACGTGGCGAGGAGTTGCTCGTACCGATGCTCGGCCGGGCGACGGCCGACGGCTCGCTGGTTCCGCCGGCCGGGGTCAACGCCTGGCGGCTCGGGGTACGCGACCGCGGGACCCTGGACCACCTGGCGCTCGAACCGTGCCCGGAGGCCCTGGCCCCGCTGGCCGACGGCGAGGTGCGCATCGCCGTGCGCGCCGCGGGCGTCAACTTCCGCGACGTCCTGAACACCCTCGGGCTCTACCCCGGCGACCCCGGTCTGCTCGGCCTCGAAGGGGCCGGTGTGGTCACCGAGGTCGGCCCCGGTGTCACCGGCCTCGACGTCGGCGACCGGGTCATGGGCCTCTTCTCCGGGGCGTTCGGCCCGGTGGTCGTCGCCGACCACCGGAGGGTCGCCGTCATGCCCGCCGACTGGAGCTTCGCCCAGGCGGCGTCCGCGCCCATCGTGTTCCTCACCGCCTACCACGCCCTGGTCGACCTGGCCGGTCTGACCGCCGGCGAGCGCGTCCTGATCCACGCCGCCGCCGGCGGTGTCGGGATGGCGGCCGTCCAGCTCGCCCGGCATCTCGGGGCGGAGGTGTACGGCACGGCGGGCCCCGGCAAGTGGGACGCACTGCGTTCCCTCGGCCTGGACGGTACGAACCTGGCCTCGTCCCGCACCCTGGACTTCGAGTCCGTGTTCGCCACGGCCACCGAGGGCCGCGGCATGGATGTCGTACTGAACTCGCTCGCCGGTGAGTTCATCGACGCCTCCCTGAGGCTGCTGCCGAACGGCGGCCGCTTCGTGGAGATGGGCAAGACCGATCTGCGCGACCCGGAGCGGGTCGCCGCCGACCACCCCGGGGTGAACTACGGCTTCTTCGACCTGCTGCAGGAGCCGACGGAACGGATCGCCGAACTCCTCACGGACGTCCTGCGGTTGCTGTCCTCGGGGGCGCTCACCCCGCTGCCGCTGAGCACCTGGGACGTCCGCCGGGCGCCGGAGGCGTTCCGTCACGTCAGCCAGGCCCGGCACATCGGCAAGGTGGTCCTCACCCTGCCCGCGGCCCTCGACCCGGACGGTACGGTCCTGGTCACCGGCGCCACCGGCGCCCTGGGCGGACTCGTCGCACGGCACCTGGTCACCGAGCACGGCGCCCGCCGTCTGCTCCTCGTCAGCCGCCGGGGTCCCGACGCGCCGGACGCTCAGGAACTCGCCTCCGAACTCACCGAGTTGGGCGCGGAGGTGACTCTCGCGGCCTGTGACACCGCCGACCGCGAGGCGCTCGCACAGCTGCTCACCGATGTCCGGCTCACCGCCGTCGTCCATGCGGCGGGGGTGCTCGACGACGGTGTGATCACCGCGCTCACCCCGGAACGCCTCGACACGGTGCTCGCCCCCAAGGCCACCGCGGCCCGCAACCTGCACGAGCTGACCGCGGACCACGACCTCGCGGCCTTCGTCCTCTTCTCCTCCGTCATGGGCGTCATCGGTGGCGCCGGCCAGGGCAACTACGCCGCGGCCAACTCCTACCTCGACGCCCTGGCCCAGCACCGCAGGGCACAGCGTCTCCCCGCACTCTCCCTGGCCTGGGGCATGTGGGCGGACACGGCGGGACGACCGGGCGCCGCCGGAATGGCGGGGTCCCTGTCCGAGGCCGACCGGGGTCGACTCGCCCGCACCGGCCTCGCCCCCATCGACCGGACGGAGGGCCTGGCCCTGCTCGACGCGGCACTGCGCATGGACGCCGCCGCGCTCGTACCCGCTCCGCTCGACCGTGCCACCCTCGGCGCGCTTGGCACCCAACTGCCCACGGTGCTGCGGGACCTGGCTCCGGCCGCACCGCGACCGGACCGGGCGACGGCCACCGCCGCGGCCCCGACGACCGCGACCCTGCGCGACCGGCTCGCCGCACTGGGCCAGGCCGAGCGGGAGGAGATGCTCCTCGACCTCGTCCGGGTACAGACCGCCGCGGTGCTCGGCCGTTCCTCCGCGTCCGGCATTCCCGCCGACCGGTCCTTCAAGGACATGGGCTGTGACTCGCTCACGCTCGTGGAACTGCGCAACAGGCTGCAGACCAGCGTCGATCTGCGACTGCCCGCCACCTTCCTCTTCAACTACCCCACGCCGATCGCGGTCGTGGCCCACCTGCACACCGAACTGGCCCCGGCCGAGACGGATGCCGTCGCCTCCGGCGACGCGAAGGCCGTACCCGGCCTGGTCGAGCTCGACGGCCTCGAAGCCGCGCTCGCCGAACTCCCGGACGACACCCAGGACGACGTCAGGGACGAGATCGTCCAACGACTCCAGGCACTGGTGGCCCGCGTACCGGCTCAGCGGACCCAGTCCGACGACAAGGATCTGGCCGCGCGGGTCGAGTCGGCCTCGGTCGACGAGCTCCTCGCGTTCATCGACTCCGAACTCTGACCCCGACTCCCACTCCGAACCACAACTCCACCTGCGCACCGCACGGAGCCGGACCTCGGTCCGCCCATCCTGTTCGCGCGCGGCACGCCCGGGCACGGCCCACGGGCGTGCCGTGCCCGGACCGCGCACACGCACAGCTTCACGACGCCTACGGGGGCTTCATCGTCATGACAACAACGGACAACGACAAACTCGTCGAATACCTCAAGCGCCTCACCGTCGACCTCCACCAGTCCCGTCAGCGGGTCCGTGAGCTGGAGGCCGGCACCAACGATCCGATCGTGATCGTCGGCATGGGGTGCCGTTTCCCGGGCGGGGTGGACTCCCCCGAGGCGCTGTGGCAGGTCGTCGCGCAGCAGCGCGATGTCATCTCCGGACTCCCCACCGACCGCGGCTGGGACCTCGACGGTCTCTACCACCCCGATCCGGACCACTCCGGTACGTCCTATGTGCGTGACGGTGGATTCCTGAGCGGCGCCGCCGAGTTCGACCCCGCGTTCTTCGGGATCGCTCCCCGTGAGGCGCTGGCGATGGACCCGCAGCAGCGGCTGCTCCTGGAAGTGTCGTGGGAGGCGCTCGAGCGGGCGGGAATCGCCCCCGGAGCACTGCACGGAACGTCAACGGGCGTGTTCCTGGGCGCGATCGCCCAGGAGTACGGTCCGCGACTGGGTGAGGCTGCGGCGGGTTCGGCCGGGTTCGGTCTGACGGGCACCACGTCGAGCGTGGCCTCGGGCCGGGTGGCCTACACCCTCGGGTTGCAGGGCCCCGCTCTGACGGTCGACACGGCGTGTTCGTCGTCCCTGGTCGCGCTGCATCTCGCCGTGCAGGCGCTGCGGTCCGGCGAGTGCTCGCTGGCCCTCGCGGGCGGTGTCACGGTCATGTCGACGCCCGGCATCTTCGTCGAGTTCTCGCGCCAGCGGGGACTCGCAGCCGACGGCCGCTGCAAGTCCTTCTCCGCCGACGCGGACGGTACGGCGTGGGCCGAAGGCGTCGGTGTGCTCGTCGTGGAGCGGCTGTCGGACGCCCGACGGCTCGGACATGACGTGCTGGCCGTGGTCGCCGGTACCGCCGTCAACCAGGACGGCGCCTCGAACGGGCTCACCGCGCCCAGCGGCCCGGCGCAGGAGCGGGTCATCCGCGCCGCCGTGGCCGACGCCGGAGTGACCTTCTCCGGCGTCGACGCGGTCGAGGCCCACGGCACCGGCACCGTCCTCGGCGACCCCATCGAGGCACAGGCCCTCCTCGCCACCTACGGCAGCGAGCGTGACGGTGGGCAGCCCCTGATGCTGGGCTCCCTCAAGTCCAACCTGGGCCACGCGCAGGCCGCCGCCGGTGTCGGCGGCGTCATCAAGATGGTCATGGCTCTGCAGCACAGTGAACTCCCCGCTTCCCTGAACGTGAGCAAGCCCAGCGAGCTGGTGGACTGGGCCGCCGGCGGCGTCGAGGTCCTCACCGAGCCGCGCCCGTGGCCCGCCACCGAGGACCGGGCCCGACGCGCCGGTGTCTCGTCGTTCGGCATCAGCGGCACCAACGCCCACGTCATCCTCGCCGAAGCCCCGACGGGCGAGCCGGTCACCGAAGACAAGGCACCGGACGGCGCTGCCCGGCTGGAGGGCGCAACGCTGCCGTGGACGGTGTCGGCGCGTTCGGCCGATGCTCTCGCCGAGGCCGCGGGCCGGCTCGCGGAGTACGTACGGGCACGGCCCGAGCTCCGCCCCGCCGATGTGGCGTTCTCGCTGGCCGCCAAGCGGTCCGCCTTCGAGTCCCGGGCCGTGGTCCCCGGTGCCGAAGGACGCGACGGCCTTCTCGCCGGTCTCGACGCGCTCGCCTCCCGCGAGGTCGACGGCGAGAACGGTGTGTCCTCCTCCCGAGCCGTGTTCGTGTTTCCGGGGCAGGGTTCGCAGTGGGTCGGGATGGCCGTCGAACTCCTCGACTCCTCCCCCGTCTTCGCACAGGCCATCAGCGAGTGTGAAGCGGCGCTCGCGCCGTTCGTGGACTGGTCCCTGACCGCCGTCCTGCGCGGCGAGGACGACGCCCCCGGCCTCGACCGCGTCGACGTCGTCCAGCCCGCCTCCTGGGCCATGATGATCGCCCTCGCCGCCCTCTGGCGCGCCAACGGCATCAACCCCACCGCCGTCGTCGGCCACTCCCAGGGCGAAATCGCCGCCGCCGTCGTCGCCGGCGGCCTCACCATCGAAGACGGCGCCCGCGTCGTCGCCCTCCGCTCCAAAGCCCTCCGCGTCCTCTCCGGAGGCGGCGGCATGGCCTGGCTCAGCGTCCCCGAAACCCAAGCCCAAGACATCCTCACCGCCTGGCCCGGACACATATCCGTCGCCGCCGTCAACGGCCCCTCCTCCACCGTCGTCGCCGGACGACCCGAAGCACTCGACGAACTCCTCACCCACTGCGAAACCACCGGCGTCTGGGCCCGCCGCATCCCCGTCGACTACGCCTCCCACTCCGCACACGTCGACGAAATCCAGGACACCCTCGCCGAGGAACTCAAGGACGTCAGCCCGCAGTCCGGACGCATCGCCTTCCACTCCACCGTCACCGGCGACGTACTCGACACCAACGCGCTCGACGGCGCCTACTGGTTCCGGAACCTGCGCAGCAAGGTCCGACTCGCCGACGTCATCGCACAACTCACCGCACCCGACGTCGTGTTCATCGAAGTCAGCGCCCACCCCGTCCTCATCTCCGGCATCACCGAAACCATCGGCGACACCGGCGCCGTCGTCGGCACCCTCCACCGCAACACCGGCAGCCTCGAACGCTTCATCGAATCCGCCGCCGAAGCCTGGACCCACGGCGTCACCATCGACTGGACGACGCTCCTCAAGCCCTACCAGGCCGCCACCGTCGAACTCCCCTCCTACCCCTTCCAGCGCCAGCACTACTGGCTGGAGCCCGAGCCGGCCGCGACGGACGCCCGCGGACTCGGCCTGAACTCGGCAGGGCACCCGCTGCTGGGCGCCGTGGTCGAGCTCGTCGAGGAGGACCGGCTGGTGTACACGGGGCGGCTCGGCCTCGACACGCAGCCGTGGCTCGGCGATCACGCCGTGCACGGCACCGTCCTGCTGCCCGGAACCGCCTTCCTCGAACTCTCGATGGCCGTGGGCGCCCGGATGGGCTGGCGGCGACTCTCCGAACTCACCCTCCAGGCACCCCTGGTGCTGCCGCCCGACGAGGCCGTACAGCTCCGGGTGACCGTCGAGCCGCCGAACGCGAACGGGCAGCGGGAGCTGGCCGTGCACTCCCGGCCGCAGGACGCCGACCCCGGTGTGCCCTGGACACGGCACGCCGCGGCGCTGCTCGACATCGACGACGAGACGGTGGACTTCGACCTCGCCGAGTGGCCGCCGCCCGGCGCCCAGGAGATCGACGTCGAGAGCCGATACGACACCCTCGCGGAAGCGGGCTACGACTACGGTCCCGCCTTCCAGGGCTTGCGTGCCGCCTGGCGCGGCGGCCGGGACGTCTTCGCCGAGGTGAGCCTGCCCGCCGAGCTCGACGCCGCCTCCTTCGGCGTCCACCCGGCCGTGCTGGACGCGGCGCTGCACGCGGTCGGCCTGCTGCGCGAGGACGGCGGTACGGTCCTGCCCTTCTCCTGGTCCGGCGTCACCCGCTACACCGAGGGTGCGGACTCCCTGCGGGTGTGGCTCAGCGCCAGGGGCGAGGACGGGGTGACCCTGCGCGTCACCGACGGCTCGGGCAAGCCCGTGCTGTCCGCGGAGTCCGTCACGATGCGGCCGTTCACCGCCGACCTGGCCGCCACGCGCGGAACCGACGCGCTGTTCCGCCTGGAGTGGCAGCCGGTCCAGACCGCCGTGCCCGAGGTCGACGTGTGCCTGGTCGCCGATCTGGCCGAGGTGCCGGATCCCGTGCCGCAGCTCGTCGCCGTACGATGTCCGGGCTCGACGCCCGACTCCGACAGCGCAGGGGCCGGCCTCGCCGCCCACGCGCACCGCGCGGCGGGTTGGGCGCTGGACCTGGTCCAGGACTGGCTGGCCGACGCCCGCTTCACCGGCTCCCGACTGCTGGTGCTGACCGACGGCGCCGCAGGCCCCGATGTCACGAACCCCGACCAGGCCACCGTGTGGGGCCTGATCAGGACCGCCCAGTCCGAACACCCCGACCGTTTCGCACTGTTGGACACGGACCCGGGCGTTGCGTACGACGTCGACACCGTGCCCGGGGCCGTACTCACCGAGCCCCAGCTCGCCCTGCGGGCGGGCACGGCCCTCACGCCGCGGCTCGTCCGGCACACCGCCGTCGCCGACCTGGCCGGTGCCGCCCCGCTCGACCCGGACGGCTCCGTACTCATCACCGGTGGAACCGGTGTCCTCGGTGCCTCGGTCGCGCGGCACCTGGTCACCGAGCACGGCGCCCGCCGCCTGCTCCTCGTCAGCCGCCGCGGCGCCGATGCGCCGGGCGCGGGGGAACTCGCCGCCGAGCTCACCGAGTTGGGCGCCGAGGTGACCCTCTCCGCCTGTGACACCGCCGACCGCGAGGCGCTCGCGCAGCTGCTCAACGGCGTGCGGCTCACCGCTGTCGTCCACACCGCGGGCCTCCTCGACGACGGTGTGATCGAGTCGCTGACCCCGGACCGGCTCGCCGCCGTGCTGCGCCCCAAGGTGGACGCCGCCGCACACCTCGACGAACTCACCGCGGACCAGGACCTCGCCGCGTTCGTCCTCTTCTCCTCGGTGGCGGGTGTACTCGGCAACCCGGGTCAGGCCAACTACGCCGCCGGCAACGTCTTCCTCGACGCGCTCGCCGTCCGCCGTCGGGCCGCCGGTCGCCCCGCGACCTCGCTCGCCTGGGGCCTGTGGGCCGAACGCACCGGCCTCACCGGCCACTTGGACGAGAACACGCTCTCGACCCGGGGCATCGCCCCGCTCTCCAACGAGCAGGGCCTCGAACTCCTCGACCGGGCGCTCGCCGACGACACGGCGATGCTCGTACCGGCCCGTCTCGACCCGGCCGCGCTGCGCTCCGACGCGCTCAACGGGACGCTGTCCCCGGTGCTGCGTTCGCTGGTGCGGGTCCCCCGGCGGCGCGCGGGCGAGTCCGGCCTGCGCCGCAAGCTCGGCCGGCTGTCCGAGGAGGAGGGCCGCCGTCTGCTGCTCGACCTCGTCAACACCCAGCTCGCCGCGGTCATCGGCCGAGACTCGACGGACGGGATCGACCCGGACCAGCCGTTCAAGAGCTTCGGCGTCGACTCGCTGCTCGCGGTGCAGCTGCGGAACCGCCTCAACTCCGCGACCGGCCTGCGTCTTCCCGCCACCCTGGTCTTCGACCACCCCACGCCGTCCGCCGTCGTCGACTTCACGCTCGCGCTCGCGCGGGAACGCGCCGAGAGTGCCTCCCCGCAGCCCGTCGCCGCCGTCGTACCGCGTACGGACGAAGACGACCCGATCGTGATCGTCGGCATGGGCTGCCGGTTCCCGGGCGGGGTGGACTCGCCCGAGGGGCTGTGGCAGGTCGTCGCCGAGCAGCGCGATGTGATCTCGGACTTCCCGACCGACCGGGGCTGGGACCTCGACGCTCTCTACCATCCGGACCCGGACCACTCCGGCACGTCCTACGTGCGGCGTGGTGGATTCCTCCACGAGGCCGGCGAGTTCGACCCCGCGTTCTTCGGGATCTCGCCGCGTGAGGCGCTGGCGATGGACCCGCAGCAGCGGCTGCTCCTGGAGGTGTCGTGGGAGGCCCTGGAGCGGGCGGGCATCGCGCCCGGAACGCTGCACGGCAGCGACACCGGTGTGTTCGCCGGTGTGATGTACCACGACTACGGCGGTGGCGGCCGGCTCCCCGAGGAGGCCGAGGGCCACTTCATGACGGGCACGGCCGGCAGTGTCGCCACCGGCCGGGTGGCCTACACGCTGGGCCTCCAGGGGCAGGCGCTGACGGTGGACACGGCGTGCTCGTCGTCGCTCGTCGCGCTGCATCTCGCCGTACGGGCCCTGCGGTCCGGCGAGTGCTCCCTGGCCCTCGCCGGTGGCGCCGCGGTGATGTCCACCCCCAACACGTTCATCGAGTTCTCGCGTCAGCGGGGACTCGCGACCGACGGCCGCATCAAGTCGTTCTCGGCGGACGCGGACGGTACGGCGTGGGCCGAGGGCGTCGGTGTGCTCGTCGTGGAGCGGCTGTCGGACGCCCGACGGCTCGGGCATGACGTGCTTGCCGTGGTCGCCGGTACCGCCGTCAACCAGGACGGCGCGTCCAACGGGCTCACCGCGCCCAGCGGTCCGGCGCAGGAGCGGGTCATCCGCGCCGCCGTCCAGGACGCCGGGGTCTCCTTCTCCGGAGTCGACGCGGTCGAGGCCCACGGCACCGGCACCGTCCTCGGCGACCCCATCGAGGCGCAGGCGCTTCTCGCCACATACGGCAGCGAGCGTGACGGGGGGCAGCCCCTCATGCTGGGATCTCTCAAGTCCAACCTGGGGCACGCGCAGGCCGCCGCCGGTGTCGGCGGCGTCATCAAGATGGTCATGGCCCTGCGCCATGGCGAAGTACCCGCCTCGCTCAACGTGAGCAAGCCCAGCGAGCTCGTCGACTGGGAGTCCGGCGGCGTCGAGGTACTGACCGAGGCGCGCCCCTGGCCTGCCACGGAGGGGAGGGTACGGCGGGCCGGAGTGTCGTCCTTCGGCATCAGCGGCACCAACGCCCACGTCATCCTCGCCGAAGCCCCGACGACCGAGCCGACCGCCGAGTCGGCCTCCGGGCCGACCGCCGGGCCGACCGCCGAGGACGTGACCGAGGGTCCTGAGGCCGCTCTGCCGTGGATGCTGTCGGCGCGTTCGGCCGATGCGCTCGCCGAGGCCGCGGGCCGGCTCGCGGAGTTCGTACGGGCACGGCCCGAGCTCCGCCCCGCCGATGTGGCGTTCTCGCTGGCCGCGAACCGGTCCGCCTTCGAGTCCCGGGCCATGGTTCCCGGCGCCGAAGGACGCGAGGGGCTTCTCGCCGGTCTCGACGCACTGGCCTCCCGCGAGGTCGACGGGGTCGCCGCGGCCGTCTCCGGTGCGAAGCCGGGGCGCGCCTCGGGTGCCTCTGTGGTGTTCGTGTTTCCGGGGCAGGGTTCGCAGTGGGTCGGTATGGCCGTCGAACTCCTCGACTCCTCCCCCGTCTTCGCACAGGCCATCAGCGAGTGTGAAGCGGCGCTCGCGCCGTTCGTGGACTGGTCCCTGACCGCCGTCCTGCGCGGCGAGGACGACGCCCCCGGCCTCGACCGCGTCGACGTCGTCCAGCCCGCCTCCTGGGCCATGATGATCGCCCTCGCCGCCCTCTGGCGCGCCAACGGCATCAACCCCACCGCCGTCGTCGGCCACTCCCAGGGCGAAATCGCCGCCGCCGTCGTCGCCGGCGGCCTCACCATCGAAGACGGCGCCCGCGTCGTCGCCCTCCGCTCCAAAGCCCTCCGCGTCCTCTCCGGAGGCGGCGGCATGGCCTGGCTCAGCGTCCCCGAAACCCAAGCCCAAGACATCCTCACCGCCTGGCCCGGACACATATCCGTCGCCGCCGTCAACGGCCCCTCCTCCACCGTCGTCGCCGGACGACCCGAAGCACTCGACGAACTCCTCACCCACTGCGAAACCACCGGCGTCTGGGCCCGCCGCATCCCCGTCGACTACGCCTCCCACTCCGCACACGTCGACGAAATCCAAGACACCCTCGCGAGTGAACTGAAGGACGTCACCCCGCGGACGGGCAACATCGCCTTCCACTCCACCGTCACCGGCGACGTACTCGACACCAACGCGCTCGACGGCGCCTACTGGTTCCGGAACCTGCGCAGCAAGGTCCGACTCGCCGACGTCATCGCACAACTCACCGCACCCGACGTCGTGTTCATCGAAGTCAGCGCCCACCCCGTCCTCATCTCCGGCATCACCGAAACCATCGGCGACACCGGCGCCGTCGTCGGCACCCTCCACCGCAACACCGGCAGCCTCGAACGCTTCATCGAATCCGCCGCCGAAGCCTGGACCCACGGCGTCACCATCGACTGGCCCACCCTCCTCAAGCCCTACCAGGCCGCCACCGTCGAACTCCCCTCCTACCCCTTCCAACGCCAGCACTACTGGCTCGCACTCGATGCCCCCTCCGTGGCGCCCGGCGCGCCCCGCCCGGCGGTATCGGCTGCCGAGTCGACAAGCCTCCTGGGCGTGCGGATGCCGTCCTCACCGCTCGCGCAGGCGCAGTTCTCCCCGCCGCTCGACCCGTCGGCGCACCCCTGCCTCGGGGACTTCGTGGTCGGCGGCCGGCCGGTGGTCAGTGCCGGTGTGTTCGTGGAGTCGCTGATCGAGGCGGTCACCGAACTCGCCGGACCGGGACCGGTGTCCGTCCAGGACCTGGAGCTGCCCGCCGATCTGGCGCTCGCGCCGGCCGGCACCGGGCGCGCGGCTCAACTCATCGTGAACGACGACCGGTTCAGCTACTACGCGCAGGACCCGGCCGGTGGCTGGCAGCTGCACGCGCAGGCCCTGGCCCGGTCGGGCGCGTCGGCCGCTCCGACGGTGGCGCTCGCGGCGGGCGGTTCGGGCCGCGAGCTGACCGGCGACGAGCTGTACCGGCTGCTGTGGCAGCGCGCCCTGTACCTGGGCTCCGCCGCCCGCTGGGTGGAGCGGATCAGGCTCGGCCGGGGCGAGGCCACCGCCGAGATCCGGTCCGCCGTACCCGGCGAGACAGAGCCGTACGTGATCCACCCCGGACTCGTCGACGCGATGTTCCAGACCGCGCTCGCCTGCTTCCCGGCGGACGGCCCGGCCCTCGTGCCGGCCGGTCTCGAACGGTTCGTCCACTACGACCGCGGTGGCCCCCAGGACGGGCTCCGATGTCACGCCGAGCTGTTCGAAGGCGGCACCCGGGCACGTATCCGGCTCGTCTCGGCGAACGGCCGGCTGGTGGCCGAGGCCGACGGCGTACGGTTCGTCCCCGCCCTGACCCGGTCGGTGGCGGAACCCGAGACCGCGCAGGCCCCCACGGCGCACCACGTGCCCACGGCCGTGCGGGCACCCGCTCCGGAGCCCGAGGCGCGCCCGCGCGTCGCGGCCCCGGCAGTCGCCGCCGCGACGGCCCCGGCCGACGTGTCCGACGCGGCACCCGCCGTGGCGCCCGACGCGGCCCGTGCCCTCGTGAACCGGACCGTCGCCCGGGCCCTCGGGACGACGTCGGCCCGGCTCGACGCCCGACAGTCCTTGCAGGCGCTCGGTCTGGACTCGCTGATCGCGATGAAGATCCGGACGACGCTGAGCAAGGAGTTCGACGTCCTGCTGCCGATGAAGGCGTTCCTCGACGGCCGCAGCACCGATGACATCGCCGACGACGTCCTCGCCCTCCTCGGCGCCGGCCCCGAGGGTCACGAGGGAGCGGAGACCGAGGCCCAGGTGGCCGACGGTGAAGCCGCCGCGACCGAGGACGACTCCGAGCGCTACGAGCCGTTCGGACTGACCGACCTCCAGCAGGCGTACCTCGTGGGCCGTGGTGACGCCTTCGAACTCGGCAACACCTCCACGTACTTCCAGATCGAGATCGACCTGGAGAACGTGGACCTGGATCGGCTCGGCGCGTCCTTCCGGGCGATGATCGAGCGCCACGACATGCTGCGGGCGGTCTTCACCGCCGACGGCGAGCAGCGCATCCAGCGCGACGTCCCGGCCTATGTGATCCGCGAGACCGACGCCTCCTCCCTGGACCCGGCCGAGCGCGAGGCCGAACTGGTCGCGGTGCACGAGGAGATGCGGCACCAGGTCTTCGACACCACGAGCTGGCCGCTGTTCGACGTGCGGGTGACCCGGATCGACGACCGGGTGATCCGGCTGCACGCCGGCTTCGACGCCCTGATCATCGACGGTTTCAGCACGTCGATCCTGTTCAAGGAGTGGGCCGCGCACTACCGCGGTGAGACCCTTCCCGAACTGCGGCTGCGCTACCGGGACTACGTCAGGGAGGCCCGTGCCCTGGAGGCCGGGCCCGAGTACGACCGGGCGCTCGCCTACTGGCGGGACCGGCTCGACACCCTGCCTCCCGCGCCCCAACTGCCGCTGGCGGTAAGCCCGTCGAGCCTTGAGCGGCCGGTGTTCAACCACCGTGGCGCGACCCTGGGCCGGGAGGACTGGGACCGGTTCAAGCAGCACGCCTCGGCGGCCGGGGTCAGCCCCTCGGCGGCCCTGTGCACCGCGTACGCGCAGGTCATCGCGGAGTGGAGTGCCACTCCCGACTTCTCCCTGAACCTGCTCTACTTCAACCGGCTTCCGCTGCATCCGCAGGTCGGCGACGTCATCGGTCAGTTCTCCACGACCCTGATGCTGGAGATCCGCGACTCGGCGGCCGACTCGTTCGCCGTCCGTGCCTCCGACGTCCAGAGCCGGCTGTGGAGCGACATGGAGCACAGCCAGGTGAGCGGTGTGCAGGTGCTCCGGGAACTGAACCGGGCTCGCGGCGGCTCGATGCGGGCGGCCGCGCCGGTCGTCTTCACCAGCCTGGTGAACATCGCCGGTCAGCAGGACGGCGAGCGCGGCGGAGTCGTCCAGCACCTCGCCGGGATCGGTGAGAACGGCCGCCAGGTGAGCAGCTCGGTCCGCACCCCCCAGGTGTGGCTGGACCACCAGGCGGTCGAGGAGGCCGGTGAGCTGCTCCTGAACTGGGACGTGATCGAGGAGCTGTTCCCGGCGGGCTGCATCGACGCGATGTTCGCCGCGTACCAGCGGACGCTGCGCGAGCTGTCCCGCGACGCGGCGGCCTGGCAGCGGCCCAGGCCCGCCCTCGCCCCCGTCGCCGACCTCGACGTACGGGCCGAGGCCAACGCCACCGACGGGCCGGTGCCCGACGGACTGCTGCACGACGCCGTGCTCGCCAGGGCGGCGGAGACCCCCGACGCGCCGGCGGTCATCACGGGGTCGCTGACCCTGACGTACGCGGATCTCGACCGAAGGTCGCACGAGGTGGGTCACCGGCTGCGCGCGCTGGGGGCCGGTCCCGGTGATCTGGTCGGCATCGTGATGGACAAGGGCTGGGAGCAGGTCGTCGCGGCCCTGGGCATCCTGCGGGCGGGGGCGGCGTACGTGCCGATCGACGCCCGGGTGCCCGCCGAGCGGCTGCATGTGCTGCTCGACAGCGCCGGGATCAGCCGGGTGGTCACCCAGCCGTGGGTGGACGACATCGCCGACTGGCCCCGGGGCGTGGACAGGATCGTGGTGCGGGCCGGTGAAGACGCCGACGCGGAGCACGACGGCGCGAGCCGGCAGGCGGGCGGCGAGCTCGAGCCGCTCGGGCCGTCCGGCGCCAAGCCCACCGACCTCGCCTATGTGATCTTCACGTCGGGCTCCACCGGGCTGCCCAAGGGCGTGATGATCGAGCACGGCGCGGCCCTGAACACGATCGTCGACGTCAACGAGCGCTACGGCGTCACCGCGGCGGACCGGGCCCTCGGACTGTCCGCGATGCACTTCGACCTGTCGGTCTACGACGTCTTCGGACTGCTGTCGGCGGGCGGCGCCCTCGTGCTGCCCGAGCCGTCCGCGCACCGCGAGCCCGCCCGCTGGGCGGAGCTCGTCACCGAGCACGGGGTGACGATCTGGAACAGCGTGCCCGCGCTGATGGAGATGTTCACCGAGCACGCCCTCGCGAACCGGCTCACCGGACTGCCGCTGCGGCTGGTCATGATGAGCGGGGACTGGATTCCGGTGACCCTGCCGGGCCGGATCCGGCTGCTCCTCGAGGACGCCGAGCTGTGGAGCCTCGGCGGCGCCACCGAGGCGTCGATCTGGTCGATCCTGCACCCCATCGGGGAGGTCGGCGAGGACTGCGTGAGCATTCCCTACGGCAAGGCGATGCGTAACCAGCGCTTCCATGTGCTCGACGGCACGATGCGGCCCTGCCCCGTGTGGGTGCCCGGCGACCTCTACATCGCCGGGGTCGGTCTGGCCCGCGGCTATCTGAACGACGAGGCCAAGACGAACGCCGCGTTCCTGCACCACCCGGTCACCGGTGAGCGGCTGTACCGCACCGGCGACCTGGGACGCTTCCTGCCGGACGGCACCATCGAGTTCCTCGGCCGCCAGGACTCCCAGGTCAAGATCCAGGGCTATCGCATCGAACTGGGCGAGGTGGAGGCCGCTCTCACCCAGTGCGAGGGCGTACGGGCCGCCGCGGTCGTCGCGGCGGGCGAGCAGCACGGTCCCAAGCGGCTGATCGCGTACGTCGTCCTCGACGACGGGCGCGACGACACCGAGCAGCGGATCACCGAGTCGCTGCGCAAGGTGGTCCCGCAGCACCTGGTGCCGCAGCGCATCCTCGTCCTGGACGAGCTGCCGCTCAGCGACAACGGCAAGGTCAACCGGGCGGCGCTGCCCGCCCCCGACGAGGTCGCCGTCGAAGGCGCCGGCTTCGTCGCCCCCCGCGACGAGGTGGAACGCCGACTCGCGGAGATCTGGGCGGAGTTCTTCGGTGTCGCCGAGATCGGGGTGACCGCGAGCTTCTTCGACCTCGGCGGGGACTCGCTGCTCGCGGTGCGGCTGATGGCCAGGATCGCCCGCGGTCTGGGCCGCAGCCTGCCGCTGTCCAGCCTCTTCGCCCGGCCGACCATCGAGCTGCTCGCCCAGGCGGTCCGGGAGACCGGCAGCGGCGAGGAAGGCCGCAGGGCACTCGTACCGGTACGCGCCACGGGCTGGCGGACTCCGCTGGTGTTCGTCCACCCGGTCGGCGGTGACGTGCTCTGCTACGCGGAACTCGCCGAACTCCTCGGCCACGACCAGCCGTTCTACGCGCTGCAGCTTCCGGACACGGAGCTGCTGAGCGTCGAGGACATGGCCGCCCACTACGTCGCGGCGGTCCGTGAGGCGCTGCCCGACGGCCCGTACCGGCTCGGCGGCTGGTCGATGGGCGGAGTGATCGCCCTGGAGATGGCGGCCCAACTCACCGCGGCGGGAGCCGAGGTGGAGCTGCTCGCCGTGGTCGACCTGATGGAACAGCCCGGACCGGCCGAGGGCGCGCCGGTCTCCGACGAGGTGCTGCTGTCCTGGTTCGCCCGGGATCTGGCGGGCCTTGCCGGGGTGGAGTGGGAGCTGCCGGCCGAGGCCTTCGACGGCCGTCCGCCGGTGCAGGTGCTGCACGCCGAGGCGCGTGCTGCGGGGGCGTTGTCCGAGGACATCGACCTCGACACGCTGAGCTCCATCGTCGGCCGGTTCCAGAGCAACTACCGTGCCCTGCTGCGGTACGCGCCCAGCGGCTTCGCCGGCCGGGTGCTGTCGCTGCGGGCGGCGGACGGCGGTGCGACCGTCGAGACGGCGAACCGCTGGATGGAGTACTTCTCCGGTGACGCCGCCCTCGTGGACGTGCCCGGCGACCACTACACGGTGATGCGCGGTGAGCGGCTGCGGGTCCTGGCGGACGAGCTGCGCCGGGCTCTCGACGCCCACTGAACCGACCCGGCCGGGCCGCCCCTCCGGCGGCCCGGCCGATCCACCCCGGACCGGTCCCTTCGGGTTGCACGGGTCCAGGTCCAAGAAGTGAGGACAATCGGTATGGGAATTGATCAGGCCGACCCGATACGGCGGCAGGCCGGTGAGCGAGCGAGCACGCTGCCGGCCACCGTGCCGGTCGCCGTCGTGGGAGCGGGCCAGTCCGGGCTCGCCGTCGGATATCACCTGCGGCAGGCCGGCGTGGAGTGTGTGCTGCTCGACGCGGACAGCGAGGTCGGCGAGACGTGGGCGCGGCGCTGGGACTCGCTGAAGCTGTTCACGTCCGCGCAGTTCTCCGGGCTGCCGGGTCTGCCCTTCCCCGGCGACGGCAGGCATTACCCCGGCAAGGACGAGGTGGTGGCGTACCTGCGGGACTACGCCGAGCGGTTCGACCTGCAGGTGCTGCCGGACCACCGGGTGCTGTCGGTACGGCGGGACGGTGACGGCTATCTGCTGAGCACCACGCGCGGCCACTGCCGGGCCGGGCAGGTCGTCATCGCGACCGGGGCGTTCGGCATCCCCCGCCTTCCGGAGTTCGCCGCCGCGCTCGGTCCGGACGTACCCACCCTGCACACCAGCGAGTACCGGAGCCCCGCGCAGGTGGCGCCGGGGACCGTGGTGGTCGTCGGCGACGGCAACTCCGGCCGGCAGATCGCCGCCGAGCTGTCCACGACCCACGACGTGGTGCTCAGTTGCAGCGAGGCCGTCTCACCGCCCCTGCCGCAGACCGTCGTCGGCCGGGACATGTTCTGGTGGATGAGCGTCCTCGGGGTGATGCGTCTGCCGGTGAACATGCAGGCGCCCGACCCGGTCGTCGGTGACCGGGTGCCCGAGCTCGTCGCGGCGGGCGGGCTGCGGACCGTTGGCCGGATCACGGCGGCCGACGGAGCCGAGCTGCTGGTCGCGGGCGGCGAGCGCGTCAAGCCGTCCACGGTGATCTGGGCGACCGGTTTCCGCACCGACTGGAGCTGGCTCGACCCGGAGATGCTGGACGACGACGGGCAGCCGCGGCACACCGAGGGCACGGGTGCGGTCCCCGGCAGCTACTACCTGGGGCTGTACCGGATGCGTACCCGCGGCTCGGCGCTGATCGGCTTCGTGGGCCGCGACGCCGAGCACGTCGCGACGGCGATCATCGCCACCGCCCACGGCAAGGACACCACGACCACTCCGCCCACGACAGAAGGCCGACCGTCATGACCAGTGCCACCTCCACCGAACTCGATGTGCTGGGGGCGCTGTTGGCGTTCGACTTCATCGGGTTCGCCCAGAAGTCGGCCGCACTCGACCCCACCGACCCGCACTACGGTCAGGCGGTCGGCGCCGCCTTCGGGATCGCGGTCCGCAGGCGCTTCCCGCAGGGTGCGGCGCCGCAGGAGATCAGCGGCTACGTCGCGGAGGTCCTCGGCTCGCTGGACGCCGGCGGGGAGGACTTCGACCCGGCGTTCCTCGAAGGCCTCGTCGCCGCCGCCCTCGACGGGGGCACGGCGACCGGCGGTGAGCACCAGGACCCCGAGACGACGATCCAGGCCCGGCTCGTACTGACGCTCCGGCTGGTACGGGAGCTGGGTCTCGACACCGACCAGCAGCGGGAGTTGCTGACGGAGACGGCACACCGACTGGGCTCCTGACGCACGCGTCCAGCGGCGCCCCGGTCACCCGGGGCGCCGCACCGTCGTTCGCCTCCGCCGCGGTCAGGACTCCGGCGGCGCCTGCGGGTCGAGGTCGCCCGGGACCCAGACGTCCAGCGCCCCTTCCGCGTACAGCGTCCGCACCGCCCGCTTGTCGTACTTGCCGACGCTGGTCTTGGGCACCGCGTCCACGAACGACCACCGCTCCGGCACCCACCAGCGTGCCACCCGCCCGGTCAGGAACTCCCGCAGCTCGTCCCCGCCGACCTCGGCGCCCGGCACCAACGACACGCAGGCCAGCGGGCGTTCCTCCCAGCGCGGGTCGGGCACACCGACCACGATCGCCTCGAGGACCGCCGGGTGCTCGATGATCGCGTTCTCCAGCTCGATGGTGGAGATCCACTCGCCACCGCTCTTGATGCCGTCCTTGAGGCGGTCGCTGACCACCACCCAGCCGCCCGGCTCGATCACGCCCAGGTCGCCGGTGCGCAGCCAGCCGTCGTGGAACTTCTCCGAGGAGTCAGGGGAGTTGTAGTACGAGCCGGTGACCCACGGCCCGCGCAGCTCCAGTTCGCCCACCGAGGTTCCGTCCCAGGGCTGTTCGGTGCCGTCCTCGGCGATCAGCCGGACGTCGACGTAGGGCATCACCCGGCCGCTCTTGGCCAGCCAGCCGACCTCCTCCTCGTCGGGGGTGCCGTACGGGGGGACCGCGAAGGTGGCGAGGGGGCTGGTCTCGGTGAGTCCCCAGCCCTGCGTCAGACGGACGCCGTATTGGTCCTTGAGCCGCTGCAGCAGGGCGCGCGGCGGGGTCGCGCCGCCGCAGCCGGCGAGCCGTACGCTGCTCAGGTCCAGCGGCTGCTGTTCGCCGTGGTGGACCAGGCTGTTCCAGATCGTGCAGATCGCGGCCACCGCGGTGGGCCGCTCCTCGTTGATGATCCGGACCAGGTCCGGGGTGTGCAGCTGCCGGCCGTTCATGATCAGGTCGGAGCCCGCCAGCCAGGCGGAGTACGGCCAGCCCCAGGCGTTGGCGTGGAACATCGGCACGATCGGCAGGACGCGGTCGCCGTCGTGCATGGCGAAGCCGGAGCCGCCCGAGACGCCGAGGGTGTGCAGGGAGATCGAGCGGTGGCTGTAGGCCACGCCCTTGGGGTCCCCGGTGGTGCCCGTGGTGTAGCAGAGCGCCGCCGCTTCCCGCTCGTCCAGGTCGGGCCAGACGTAGCCGGGTCGCTCGGCCGCGAGGAGGTCGTCCCAGCGGTGCACGGCGATGTGCCCGGGCAGGTCGACCTCGGGCGCGCCGCCGATGACGACCACGTGCCGTACGCTGCCGAGCCGGTCCCGCAGGGGGACGAGCATGTCCTGGAGGGTCGAGTCGACCAGGAGGACGGCGTCCTCGGCGTGCTCGACGATGTAGCCCAACTGGTCGGGGTGGAGACGGAGGTTGAGGGTGTGCAGTACGGCGCCCATGCTCGGTACGGCGAGATAGGCCACCAGGTGTTCGGGGGTGTTCCAGGCGAGGGTGGCGACGCGCTCGCCGAGCTGCACGCCCAGCCTGGCCAGTGCGGCGGCGAGTTGCTCGGCCTGGTCGGCGATCTCGGCGAAGGTCTGTAAGGACCGTTCGTTCTGCCCGTCGGCGCATCGGATCACCCGGCTGTCCGCGTAGACGCGCTGTCCGTGCGCGAGGAGGTCACGGACGAGCAGTTCGCGGTCCTGCATGGTGCTCTTCATGGTGCGGCCCCTTGGAGGTTGCGCCGTCGCGTGGACGAAGCCGGCCCCGAGGGCGGAGCCGGCTGCGAGGGTGGCTGACGGCTCTGAGGGTGGTGTGGGTGAGGTGGTGACCCTGAAGGTGGGTGAGGTGACCCCGGAGGTGGGTGACGGCGGTTCGCCGTCACCCACGTCCGCCTGGCCCGGGGCCAGTCGTCGGATCAGCCCAGGTACTCGATGTCCCCCACCAGCGTGGCGCTGACGTGGTCGTGGTCGAGGAGGTTGACCCGGGCGTTCATCTTGCCGCTGCCCCGGACCATCGCGTAGTTGCCCGTGCCGGCGGTGAGCGTGAACGTGCCGGTCGGGTAGACCAGGGTGTTCGTCGTCACCGGCGCGGTGAGCGCGTAGCTGATGTTGAGCTTGTCACCGTCGGCCTCGGTGAGCGTCAGCGTCCCCTTGATGTCGTACTTGCCGGGGATGGTCGCGAGACACACGACCTCGGTCTGGGACCAGGTGGCGGTGCCGACCGGCTTGCCGGTGGCGGTCCCCGTCCCGACCACGTTGTAGCCGTTGCAGCCCACGGTGTCCGGATGCGTGGTCGCGACCACGCCGAAGTTCGAGGTGATGTCGACGGTGGGCAGCCAGGTGTCGGCGACGATGCCCGCGCGGTCCGTCTCGGTGGCGTACGTGACACCGGCCGTACCGCCGGTTATCAGTACCGCCGCGGCCGCCACCCCAGCGGCGCGCGCGAGCCATCTGTTCGTGAATCTTGTCATCTTCTCCCCCGGAATGATGCAGAAATTGCCTAACTGCGCCTATATGAAGGCCTGTTGGGGACAGCTTCCCTGATCGAAAGCCCTTCCGTCGAGGCATTCCGGCTTTTCCGTCCGGGAGGCTCGGATTCCGAAATGTGCCCTCTCCATGTATCCCCGCGCGGCAGACACCGCTCAGCCGAGCTGACGGCGTACGAGTTCGTGGAACGCGCCGCTCGTGTCGGCGAGCAGTTCGGCGGGCGGTCCCTGCTGGGCCACCCGGCCGTCCGCCATGACGATCACCCGGTCGGCGTCCATGATCGTGGACAGCCGGTGGGCGATCACGACGCGCGTGGCGCGCAGGGTGCGGGTGGACTCGATGACGACACGCTGGGCCTCGTTGTCCAGGGCACTGGTGGCCTCGTCCAGGAAGAGGACCCGCGGCTTGCGGATGAGGGCCTGGGCGATCATCAGCCGCTGGCGCTGGCCACCGGAGACCGTGCCGCCGCCGTCGGACAGCATGGTGTGCATGCCCATGGGCATGGCCTTGATGTCCTCGGCCAGACCTGCCATGGCGGCTGCCTCCCAGGCCTCCTCCGGAGCGTACGGCTCCGCCCCGCGGATGCAGTCGAGGATCGACCCGGAGAACGGCTGCGCGTTCTGCAGGACGACGCCGCACTGCCGGCGCACGGCCGCCCGGTCGAGCGCCGCCAGATCCTGACCGTCGTACAGCACGCTGCCCGCGACCGGCCTGTCGAAGCCGATGAGCAGCCGGAGCAGGGTCGACTTGCCACAGCCGCTGGCCCCGACGATCGCGACGAACTCGCCGGGCCTTACCTCGACCGACACGTCGTCCAGGACGAGCGGACCGTCCTCGGTGTACCGGTAGGACAGGTTCTTCGCCTCGACCGCCCCGCTCAGCACCCCCGGCTGTGTGCTGGAACCGCGCACCTCGGGGGTCTCCCGGAAGACCGGCCCGATCTGTTCGAACATCGGCTGCACGGCGGCGGCCGAGATCAGCGCACCGGTCAGCTGGGTGACCGAGGACAGCAGGATCGTCACGGCCGTACTGAAGGTGAGGAACTCTGCGGCGGACATGCTGCCCCGCGCCGGCCCCGCGAGCAGCATGAACATCACGAGCATGCACAGCGGCGGGCAGACCGCGTTGAGGACGGTGATGACGTTCTTGATCCGGCCGATCCGCTGCTGGAGCTCCCGCGTGCGGGCGAACTCCCGCGCCCAGGCGGCGTAGGCGAAGCTCTCGGCCGCGGCCACGCGCAGCTTGGGCAGCCCGCGCAGGGTCTGGAACGCCTGGTTGTTGAGCTTGTTGCCGAGGACGAGCAACCGCCGCTGGTAGCGCAGCTGCCACAGCCCGAGCCCCAGGAAGAGGGCGGCGATGACGAGCAGCATGGCGAGCGCCGCCAGGGCCAGCGGCACGCTGTAGAAGAGCAGCAGGACGAGGTTCATCGTGCCGACGGTGCTCGCCTGCAGACAGACCGACCCGATGCCGGAGAGCACGCTGCGGATGGCGCTGACGCCCATGGCCGCGCTCGCCAGCTCCCCGGTGGAGCTGCCGGTGAAGAACGTGACAGGCAGCCTCAACAGCCGGTCCCAGACGGCCGGTTGAAGTGTGGCCTCGATGCGGCCCTCCACCCGCAGGATCGCGATGTTCTGCAGCAGCATGAAGGCGGCCGAGACGACACTGGCCGCGATGAGCGCCAGCGCGGTCTGCACGATGAGGCTGTCCTCGGCGTGCGGTACGTACTCGCCGAGGACCTTGCCGGTCGCGATGGGCACGAGCGCGCCGAGGCCGACCGCGACCAGACCGCCCACGAGGAGGCTGCGCAGGTCCCCGCCGGTCCCCCGCAGGCTGAAACGGAGCAGCCGCAGCAGGCTCGGCCTCCCGTCGGGCAGTGGGCGGTAGAACATGACGGCACCGGGTTCGAAGAGGCCCTCGTCGGCGGCACCGACGCGCTCCCGGCTGCCGGTGGCGGGGTCGACGGCCTCGTATCCGCCGCGCCGCCACAGCAGGGCGACCGGGGCGCCGTCCTCCTCCCGCCGCCCCACCAGGGGCCCGCTGTTCTCGCGCCACCAGCGGCCGTGGAGGCTGACGACCCGGGTGCGGATCCGTGAGGCGAGCGCGATGCGCTCGACGGGGTCGGCCCGGCCGGGGTCGCCGCCGGAGCCGACCGGCTCCGTCAGGGTGATGCCCGCCTCACGGGCGACCAGCCGGCACACGGCGAAGGCCGCGTCGTCGCTCCCGCCGCGCCCGGAGGCCCCGCGCGACCGGCCGCCGGAGCGGCCGATGGAGGCGAGCAGGGCCTGGTCGGCCTGGGTACGGGCGGCCTCGCCGGCCTCGATGCCGGCCGCCGTGCGGTCCTCATGGGCGCGCTCGACCTGCTCGATCCAGTTGTCCAGGGCGTACAGCAGGCGGTACTGCTGGTCGACCATGCCCTGCCACATCGCCCCGTCGACGAGGAGCGCTGCCGCGGTGTCGTACCCGTCGTACCCCTCGTACACGGCGCCGTACCGGACGCTGCCCGGGGTGATCTGCATCCACAGGACGTCGTCGTCGGCCGCGCCCGGGCCGGCGGTGGCGCGGCTTTCGAGCGGCGCCTGGTAGAGGACGCGCAGGCCGCGCCCGATGCCGAGTGCGAAGGCGTTCTCCAGGGGGCTCAACGGCACCTCGGTGACGCCGTACTCCCCCGGTCCGTACGCCTCGGGCCCGAACCGGCCCTGTCCGTGCGGGCCGTGCCCGAACTGGCCATGGCCGTACTCCCCGTGCCCGTACTCCCCGTATCCGTACTCCCCGTGCGCGTACTCCCCCTGCCCGTACTCCCCTTGTCCGTACGGCTGCAGCTCGCGCAGTTCGATGCGGCGCAGCAGGCAGCCCTGGAGGGGGCGGCCGATCAGGGTGTGGCCGGGGCCCTCGGCCGGGCCGAGCAGCAGCGTGCCCGGCACGAGGCGGCCGAGGAAGTGCCAGTGGCCCTCCTGCGCGGCGTCGATCGCGAACAGGTCCAGCTCGCCCTCGACGACGAGCCACAGCACGAGCGGCCCCTCCAGGGACAGGCTGCGCATGCCCGCGCAGTCGAGGGGCGTGCCGAGTCCGCCCAGGGCGGCCACGACCGGGTCCACGGCGACGGGTGCGGGGTGGGGGGACGTCACCTCAGTGCTCCTTGACCAGTTCGGCGTACGCGCCCCGTGCGGCGAGCAGGTGCTCGTGCCGCCCGCGCTCGACGACGGTGCCCCGCTCCAGGACGACGATCTCGTCGCTGTCGCGGACGGTGCTCAGCCGGTGGGCGATGACCACGCAGGCACAGCCCCGGCGCCGCAGGTTGTCGATGACGAGACGCTCGGTCGCCGCGTCCAGGGCGCTGGTCACCTCGTCCAGGACCATGACGCTGGGACGGCGCACCAACGCCCGTGCGATCTCCAGGCGTTGGCGCTGGCCGCCGGAGAAGTTGCGGCCGTCCTGCTCGACCCGGCTGTGGATGCCGCCGGGACGGCGCGCGATCACCTCGTACACGGCGGCGTCCTCGAGGGCGGCCACGACGGCCTCGTCGGGGATGGACGGGTCCCACAGGGCGACGTTGTCGCGGACGGTGCCCTCGAAGAGGAAGACGTCCTGGTCGACGAAGGAGACGGAGGCGGCGAGCGCGCCGCGCGGGATGTCCTCAAGCCTCATGCCGTCGATGCGGATGGTGCCTTCCCAGGGGGCGTAGAGCCCGGAGATCAGCCGCGAGACGGTGGACTTGCCGCTGCCGGAGCCACCGACGAGCGCGACCTGCTGCCCGGGGCCGACGGCGAGCGAGAAGTCCTTCAGGAGCGGGGCGTCCAGCGGGCTGTAGCCGAAGGTGATGCCGTCGAGCGCCACATGGCCCTTGAGGCGGCGGGTCGCGGCGGGCGGCTCGCGCCGGGAGTAGAGCGGGTCGACGGGGAAGTTCTCGACGTCCTTGAGCCGGGCGACGTCGGCGGCGAAGTCCTGGATGCGGCCGGCCACGCCGTTGAGGCGGGTGATCGGGGTGGTGAAGCTGGTGATGAGTGCCTGGAAGGCGACGAGCAGCCCGACCGAGAGATGCCCCTCCACCGCGCGCAGGCCGCCGATCATCAGGATCAGCGCGCTGTTGAGCGCGGCGAGCGTGGGGGCGACGATCGCCAGCCACATGCTGGGCACGCCGAGCCGCTGCTGCACGTCGAGGGTGACGGCGTGCTGGCCGGCCCAGCGCCGGAAGAAGCCGTTCTCGCCGCCGGTGGCCTTCATCGTCTCGATGAGCTGCAGGCCGCTGTACGAGGTGTTGGTCAGCCGGGCGCTCTCGGCACGGAGCTTCTGGGTGTCGGTGGCCCGCACATGGATCACGATCCGCATGGCCACGACGTTGAGCAGCGCGATGCCGATGCCGACGACCGTCAGCTGGGGGTCGTACGTCCAGAGCAGTACCGCGTAGAGGATCACGACCACGGCGTCCACGCCGGCGGCGGCGAGGTCCCGTGCCAGTGTCTCGGCGACGGCGTCGTTGGACTGCAGGCGCTGGACCAGGTCGGCCGGGTTGCGCTGGGAGAAGAAGGTGACGGGGAGCCGGAGCAGATGCCGCAGGAAGCGGGCGCTGCCGAGCGTGGAGGAGATGATGCGGCCGCGCAGCAGGTTGGACTGCTGGAGGAAGGTGAGCACCGCCGTGAGCAGCAGGGCCGCCGCCATCGACGCGAAGAGCACGCCGAGGAGTGAGGTCTGCTCGCCGATCAGGAACATGTCGATGTACGTACGGCTCAGCGCGGGTATCGCGGCGCCGACCACGACGAGGAGGAGGCTGGCGAGCACGGCGGCGAGCAGGGTGCCCGAGGTGCCGCGCAGGCGGGCGGGCATCGCGCCCATGACGCCGGGCCTGCGTCCGGTGCGGCGGAAGCCCTCGCCGGGCTCGAAGGTGAGCACGACGCCGGTGAAGCTGGTGTCGAACTCGTCCATGGGCACGAAGCGCCGGCCCTTGGCCGGGTCGTTGATGTGGACGCCGCGGCGGCCGAGGCGGCGCCCGATGCCCTCGTAGACGACGTAGTGGTTGAACTCCCAGAAGAGGATGGCCGGCGGCCCCACCGCGGCGAGCGCGGCCAGGTCCATCTGCATGCCCTTGGCCTTGAGGCCGTAACCGCGGGCCGCCTTGAGGAGGTTGCTGGCGCGGGACCCGTCGCGGGAGACGCCGCAGGCGATGCGGAGCTCTTCCAGGGCGACGAACCGGCCGTAGTGACCGAGGACCATGGCGAGCGCGGCGGCGCCGCACTCCACCGCCTCCATCTGCAGCACGGTGGGGGTGCGTACGGGGCGGGGTGTACGGCCCTTCGGGACGGGCCGGCGACGCCTGGGGCTTCGGGCGGCCGGCTCGGGGCGACGGCGCCGGGTGCCGCCCTGCGGCGCGGGTCGGTGACGCCGCTGCGCGGCGGGCGGGAGCTGCGGGGTCTGGGTCGTGTCGGGCGACGCGGTCACGGGAGCGGCCAATCGGGCTGGGGGGTCGTGGCGGGCGACGCGGTCACGGAAGCGCTCCGTCGGGCCGGCGTGTCGGGCGACGCGGTCACGGAAGCGGCCCGCCGGGCCGGCGTGTCGGGCGACGCGGTCACGGGAGCAGCCAGTCGACGGGGCGCTGCGCGGTGAGGTGGACGGTTCCGGTGACGGGGGTCGTGGAGTCGACGGCGTACGGGGGGCCGTCGGCCGAGGACCACCGGTAGCCGGACGGGGTCGTGGCCGAGCGCTCCAGCTGGACGAGCACCGCGACGGGGTTGCCGTGCCGGGCGAACTGCTCGGCGAGCCTGCTGTCGCCGAGGAAGCCGCTGATCTGCGCCGGTGTCTGGGGGGCGCGGCCGACCGCCTTGACCCGCCCGCGGAGCACCCCGAACCGCTGCTGGGGTGCGGACGGGACACCCAGGTCGACCTGGGCGCCGACGGGGATCGTCGCGCCGCTGCCGCCGGGCACGTAGAGCATGGCCACCAGCGGGTCGTCCGGGTTCTTCACGCGTTCCACGGTCGCCACGTCGGCGCCGGTGGTGACGACGAGACCGGTCTTGGCGAGGAGGGTCGTCACCCGTCCTCCGTCGACCGCGCGAACGTCCCGGTCGCCCTGCGGCGTCCGGACCGTGAGCAGGGGTGCGCCCGGGGACACCGACTGCCCTTCCTCGGCATGGACGGCGGTGACCTGCCCCGCGTACGGGCTCTGGAGGAGGTAACTGCCTTCGGCCCGGGTGAGAATGCCGGGTGCGCTCAGCTTCGAGGACACGGATCCGGTGAATGCCCAGAAGGTCGCGGCGGCCATCACGACGACGGTGACGGCGAGCACGAGCCGGCCCTGCGGACGCGCGAACCGTACCGGCAGGTCGAGTTCTTCGGGCGATTGCAGCTTGGAAAGCGCCTTCTGACGGAACTGCACGGGCTCATCCTTCGACTGCATTCTTTACGGGGCTGCCGAATTGACCGGCAGAAGCTCGCCCGCCATGGGCGGGAAGGGCAGCCGTGAACCCCGGAACGGGAATGCGTTCCGGGGTTCACGGATATACCGCTCAGAGACCGGCGACACCGACGTTGACACCGGCGAGGCCCGTGACGACGCCCGGCAGGGTCTGCACGCCCTGGACGGTCTGCAGCGAGGTCACGGTGCCGAGGACGGTGCTGACGTCGCCGACCACGGCACCGGCGAGGCCACCGGAGATGGCGAGGCCGCCGGAGACGGCGTCCAGCTCGGCGTCGGCGATCTCACGGGTCTCGATGTCGTTACGCATGTGTGCGCACCCTTCAATTCGTGTGAATGTTTTTACCCCGGCCGGAATCAAGCCGTTCCGACGGCGGCCGCGATGTGCAGATATAAGCACGCGAACGGGTTGCCCGGCCAACCGAGTTGACGTGCTGCGGCACACGAATTCATCACCGAATCGAGCGGCGTTTCGATCCATTTGACAGATCGCCAGGAGATCGTCACAGGTTCTCCGCAGGATCGAGTAACAGAAATCGACCCTCCGCCGCGCCGACGGAACGCAAGGGGACATAGACCCCTCAAACGACGGGAGCGCGGCCGTCGCGTCGAGGAGTGACGCAAGGGGAAGGGCTCCCTCCTCTTGCACGATGTGAAGATTCGCCGGAGCGACGCTCGGTGAGGAGGTCGACACACCGGGTGCCGACCGAGCTCCGAGCGCCGTGCCGGCGAAGGGACCCCGGCTAGGACACCGACGCCTTCTCGGGAGCGGCGGCAGTGGCGACCGACGGCGTCCCCGCAGCCGGGCGAGCCGTCGCGCGCCCCCGCAGACCGAGCCCCGCGACCACCCCGACCAGGGCGAACGCCGTGGCGCCGATCCAGAAGGTGAGGGTGAAGCCGGACTCCGCCGGCAGCGGCGGGACCCCGGCCGGGAGGTGCTCGATGGTCTGCGAGGCGAGGATCGTGGTGACGACCGCGCTGCCGATCGCGCTGCCCGTGGAGCGGGAGATGGAGTTGATGCCGTTCGCGATACCGCTCTGGTGGTGCGGGACGCTCGCCATGATGACGGCCGGCATGGCCGCGTAACCGAAGCTGACGGCCGCGCCGACGACGATCCCCGCCCCGATCACCGACGCCGTGTGGCCGTGGCCGAGGGCGAGCCAGGCGAAGCCGACGGCGCCGAGGCCCGCGGCCAGGGCGAGGGCCGTGCGCGGCCCGCGGTGGCGGACCAGCCGGCCGCCGATCGGGGAGGCGAGCAGCGAGACGATCGCGCCGGGCAGCAGGAACTGCACGGAGGCACGCAGGATGGACGCGTCGAAGCCGTAGCCGGTGAGGGCCTCGGGCATCTGGACGAGGTAGGAGACGCCCAGGAAGTTCGCGAACATGCCGAAGCCGACGAGGATGCCGGCCAGATTGGCCATGAGGACCGGGCGGTGGACGAACATCTTCATGTCGACGAGCGGTTCGCGGACCTTCCGCTCCACGAGGACCCAGACGACCGCCATGACGACCGCGCCGGCGAAGCTGCCGAGCGTCCGGGTCGAGGCCCAGCCCCACTCGTGGCCCTGCGAGATGGGCAGCAGGAGCAGCAGCAGCGTGGCGCCGAGGGTCAGCGCGCCGAGGAAGTCGGTGCGGCCGCCCGTCTTGTGGCGGGTCGCGGGGACGAGGAACACGACCGCGAGGAGGGCGAGCACCGCGAAGCCGGTCGCCATCCAGAAGGCGCTGCGGTAGTCGGCGTCGGAGCCGGAGGTGAGCAGGCCGGTCGCGACGAGCGCGAGGCCGCTGCCGAAGGCGAGGGTGCCGCTGACCAGCGACATGGCGCCGGGCAGCTTCTGCGGCCTGACCTCCTCGCGCAGGACGGAGAGGGCCAGCGGGAAGATCGCGGTGGCGGCGCCCTGGAGGACGCGGCCGAGGATCAGCAGGGGCAGCGAGGTCGCGAGGGCGGCGACGACGGAGCCGACGACCATGACACCGAGGACGGCGACGAGGGTGGGCTTCTTGCCGTGCTGGTCGCCGAAGCGGCCGAGCAGCGGGGTGAAGACGGCGGCGGAGAGGAGCGTGGCGGTGGTCACCCAGCTCACGTCGGCGGTCGAGGTGCCGAGGTCGGCGCGGATGAGGCCGAGGATCGGGACCGGCAGGGTCTGCATCATCGAGACGACCATGGCGGCGAGGCTCAGGGCGAAGACGACGACCGTCTCGCGCCGGGGATCGGCGACGGGCGGTGCGGGGGCGTGACTCATGGCGGGGAGGGCCTCTTCCGGTGACGCGGGAGCTTCAGATCATCGATGCTTGATGTCATCAAGTACTTCGCCGACGGTAGACCCGGATACTTGAGGTGGTCAAGTAAACAATTGATAATGTCAAGTGTTCTGGGTAGGCTCGACCCATGAGCGAGACGACCTCCCGCACCCCCACCAAGCTCCAGCTCATGGAGCTGCTCGCCGCCATCGGCACGGCCCAGTGGCGCGACTTCGCGGCCGCCGCGGCCCACCACGGTCTGACCTCCACCCAGGCGAAGGTCCTCGCTCAGCTCGACGGCCCGCTGCCGATGCGCGCCCTGGCCACCCTGCTCGTGTGCGACGCGTCCAACGTCACCGGCATCATCGACCGCCTGGAGGCCCGCTCCCTGGTCCGCCGCGAGCCCGACCCCTCCGACCGCCGCGTCAAGAACGTCGTGGCGACCGACGAGGGCCGGGACATCATCCGCCGGGTCCGCGAGGAGATGCAGGCCACGAGCGGCGCCCTCGACACCCTCGACGCGGACGAGAGCACGACCCTCTACGCCCTGCTGGCGCGGCTGCGCCCGGGCATGGAGAAGAGCCCCTGACCCGACAGGTCAGGGGCTCTTCGTCGGGACCGACAGGTCATGGCTCGTCGTCGAGACCGGCAGGGTCAGGGACTCGTCGTCGAGACCGGCAGGGTCAGGGACTCGTCGTCGAGACCGGCAGGGTCAGGGACTCGTCGTCGAGACCGCGTACACCCGGGGGAACGCCGGCTCGGTGAGGTCGACGGTCAGGTCGGTCACCGGGCGCGGTTCCTCGCGCTTCACCGTCGTACCGGACCAGTTCATGCCCTCGACGAAGCTCCAGCCCGCGATGTCCGCGTCGCGGTCGCCGACCGTGATCCGGCCCGGGGTGAGTGCCGCGCGGCTCGTGCCGGACTCGGCGAGGAAGCCGTCCAGGCCGGCGGCGGTCGTCGTGAACTGCACGTACAGCCGGCTGGTCTTCCAGTTGCTGGTCTCGTAGTACGCGACCCCCCACGACCCGGCGGGGATCGGGACCTCGTAGATCCGCCGCTTCATCAGCGAGGGCCAGTTGTCCTGGAGTCCCGCCGCGGAGGACTCGCGCTCCTTGTCACGGCCGCTGTCGCGGCTCTGGCCCGCGGAGATGACGAGATAGCCGGCCGGGATGCCGACCAGCAGGACGATGATGACGGCGGTCAGCCAGCGGCGGCGGATCATGTGCCGGTGGTCCTCGGGGAGCTTGCCCCCGGGGGCGCGCGGCGGGGTGGACTGGTGGGGCAGGGTCATGAAGGCGGGTCCTCGGGGAAACGGGCGGCCCGGCCCGAGGTCCCGCTGCGCAGGGCCTGGGCGTAACGCTCGTACCGTTCGTACCGCTCCACCCGGCGCCGGTTGGCGCGGCGGAAGCGGCGGGCGACGAGCCGGGCGAGGTCGGCGGCGCCGACCATCCCCGCCTCGGGGCCGAGCTGGGCGCGGGTGATACGGGCCTCGGGACGGTAGCCGCGGCCGGTGAGGTGGCGGCGGAAGGAGTCCCTGGCGGGGCCGATGAGCAGGTCGTCGGCGGCCGAGACGCCACCGCCGATCACGAAGCAGGAGGGGTCGAGGGCGGCGGCGAGGTTGGCGATGCCGACGCCCAGCCACTGGCCGATGTCCTGGAAGAGCTCCACGCACATGGCGTCGCCCTCGCGGGCGAGCTCGGTGATGAGCGGTCCGGTGATCTCGGGGACGTTCCCCTTGACCCGCTCGATGATCCCGTACGCGACCGGGGAGTCGGCGGCGGCCAGCTCTCGGGCCTCGCGGACCAGCGCGTTTCCGGAGCTGTACTGCTCCCAGCAGCCGCGGTTGCCGCAGGGACAGCGGTGGCCGCCGGGGACGACCTGCATATGGCCGAACTCGCCGGCCACCCCGAACTTCCCGCGCTTGACCTGGCCGCCCTCCAGGATGGCGCCGCCGATGCCGGTGCCGAGGGTGATCATGACGAGGTGGTCCTCGCCACGTCCGGCACCGAAGCGCCACTCGGCCCAGGCGGCGGTGTTGGCGTCGTTGTCCACCATGACGGGGACTGCGAGGCGGCTCTGCAGGGCGTCCTTGAGGGGCTCGTTGCGCCAGGCCAGGTGCGGGGCGAAGAGCACCGTGGCGCGCTCGGCGTCGACCCAGCCGGCCGCGCCGATGCCGACGGCGTGCACGTCGTGCCGGTCGGAGAGGTCCAGGACCAGTTCGACGATGGTGTCCTCGACGACCTTGGGGCTCTTGGACTTGTCCGGGGTCTCCGTGCGGAGCTTCTCCAGGATGTTGCCGTCGGCGTCGACGACGCCGGCCATCACCTTCGTACCGCCGATGTCGATGCCGACGGTCGGCACCCGCGGCGCCGTCAGATGGGAGCGCCGCTCCCGGGTGCCGACGGTCCGCAGCACGGTGCCCCGGGCCGACCCCCGGTGGGCGAGGTCACGGTAGGTACTCATCGGCTCCGATTCTGCCAGGTGGGGTGTCAAGGGGCCGTTACATCGGGGACGGGCGCGGGAGGTCCGTCACGTCCCGGACGGCCGCTCCAGTTCGTGCCGGAGGTCCTCCAGCTCGGTGCCGCCGGCCATCTGCCGGGTCAACTCGTCGAGCGTGACGGAGCCCTTGGTGTGGCTGCCGGCCATGACGCCCCGCTTGAGCAGGACGAACCGGTCGCCGACCAGGTACGCGTGGTGCGGGTTGTGGGTGATGAGGACCACGCCGAGACCCTGGTCGCGGGCGGCGGCCACGTACTTCAGGACGACGCCGGACTGCTTGACGCCGAGTGCGGCGGTCGGCTCGTCGAGGACGAGGACCTTCGCGCCGAAGTGGACGGCCCGGGCGATGGCCACGCACTGCCGCTCGCCGCCGGAGAGGGTGCCGATGGGCTGGTCGACGTCGCGGAGGTCGATGCCCATGCGGAGCAGCGCCTCGCGGGTGGTGGTCCGCATCAGGCCGACGTCGAGCCGCTTGAAGGGGCCGGATCCCCTGGTGGGCTCGGAGCCGAGGAAGAAGTTCCGCCAGACCGGCATGAGCGGGACGACGGCGAGGTCCTGGTAGACGGTGGCGATGCCCCGGTCGAGGGCGTCGCGCGGGTTGGCGAGGGTGACCTCCTCGCCCTCGATGCGGAAGGTCCCCGTGTCGTGCTGGTGGAGACCCGCGACGATCTTGATGAGGGTGGACTTGCCGGCGCCGTTGTCACCGAGGACGCAGGAGATCTCGCCGGAGCGGACCTCCAGGGAGACCCCTTCGAGGGCGCGGATGTTGCCGTAGTACTTGCTGACGTCGTCGAGCTCGACGAGCGGAGCGGACTCGGTCTTCGTGGCCGTCGTCACTTGGTGGCCTCCACGCGCTTGCGGATCCAGGCGTTCAGCAGGGTCGCCAGGAGGAGCATCGCTCCCAGGAAGAACTTGAACCAGTCCGGGTTCCACTCGGCGTACACGATGCCCTTGCTCGTCATGCCGAAGATGAGGGCGCCGACCGCGGAGCCGATGGCGGAGCCGTATCCGCCGGTGATCAGACAGCCGCCGATGACGGCCGCGATGATGAAGATCAGCTCGTTGCCGACGCCCTCGCCCGACTGGACGACGTCGAAGGAGAAGAGCAGGTGCTGGCCGGAGATCCAGGCGCAGAACGCCACGCCCAGGTAGAGGCCGATCTTCGTCCGGTAGACCGGGACGCCGACCGCGCGGGCCGCGTCGGCGCCGCCGCCGACCGCGAAGATCCAGTTGCCGAAGCGGGTGCGGAGCAGGATCCAGGTGGCGAGCGCGACCAGGCCGAACCACCACAGGATGGTGACCTTGAACTCGACGCCGCCGATGGTCAGCTGCGAGGCGAAGAGCTTGCGGGCGGAGGAGAAGCCCTCCATGTCGGCGATGGTCTTGGTGGAGACGGTGCCGCTGATCAGCTTGGTGAGGCCGAGGTTCAGGCCGGTCAGCATGAGGAAGGTGCCGAGCGTGATGATGAAGCTGGGCAGTTTCGTACGGGTGAGCATGAAGCCGTTGAAGGCGCCGATCGCCAGGGTGACGAGCAGCGAGACGCCGACGCCGACCCAGACGTTCGCCGTCATCTGGTAGCTGAACATCGACGAGACCAGGGCCGAGCTGGTGACCAGGACACCGGCGGACAGGTCGAACTCGCCGCCGATCATGAGCAGCGCGACGGGGACCGCCATGATGCCGAGGGTGGAGGCCGCGTAGAGCACGGTGCCGAGGCTGGACGGGTTCAGGAAGCTGTCGGCGACCACGGAGAAGAAGACGAAGACGGCGATCGCGCCGACGACCGAGCCGAGCTCGGGGCGGGCCAGCAGCTTCTTCAGCGGGGTGGTGCGCAGCAGCCGTTCGTCGACGTGGTCGAGCCCGTCCGACGGTGGGGCGGTGGAGCTCATCGGGTGCCCCGCTCCGCGTACTCGACGAGCTTCGCGGCGTCGTCCTTGGTGATGATCTGCGGGCCGGTGAGGACCGGCTTGCCGCCGCCGAGGACGTTGGCGTTGTAGCGGTAGAGCCAGAGCAGGTCGACGGCCTCGTAGCCCTGGAGGTAGGGCTGCTGGTCGACGGCGAAGCCGAGGGTGCCGGCCTGGAGGGAGGTGGCGACCTTGGCGTTGAGGTCGAAGGTGTCGATCTCGGCCTTGCTCCCGGCGCTCTTCGCGGCCTGGACGGCGGCGTCGGCGAAGGGGGCGCCGAGCGTCACGACGGCGTCGACGTCCTTGTCGGACTGGAGCTTGGCCTCGATGGAGGCCTTGACGTCCGGCATGTTGGTGCCGTCGACGTAGAGGTTGACCAGCTCGCCGCCGAAGGTCTTCTTCGTGCCCGCGCAGCGCTGCTCGTGGCCGACGTTGCCCTGTTCGTGCAGGACGCAGAGCGCCTTCTTCTTGCCCCGCTTGTCGAGTTCCTCGCCGACGGCCTCGCCGGCGACGGTCTCGTCCTGGCCGATGTGGGTGAGCGCCCCGTACGCCTTGGACTGCTCGGCGCCCGAGTTCACGGTGATCACCGGGATGCCGGCCTTGACTGCCTTCTCGACGGCGGCCTTCATGGCGTCGGGCTTCGCGAGCGTGACGATCAGACCGTCGACGTCCTTGGCGACGTACGAGTCGATCAGCTGCGCCTGCTGCTGGGCCTCGTCGCTGTGGGCGTAGAGGAAGTTGATGTTGTCCTTGGCGGCGGCCTGCTTGGCGCCCTTCTGGACGATGTCCCAGAAGGTGTCGCCGTCACCCGAGTGGGTCACCATGGCGAAGGTCCAGCGGGGGGTGTCGACGGCCGCCCTGCCCTGGGCCTCGGCGGCCTTGCGGGCGTCCTCCGCCCGCTTTCCGCCGGTGCTGCTGCACCCGGCGAGCGCCCCGGTGAGCGCGAGCGCGAGCACGGCGCCGACTGCGGCGCGTACCCCTCCTGTCCGAAGCCTGGTCACGAGGCCGTGCCCTCCTTTGTGTCCTTTGCGTGCATTGCAGTCGTGCATTGCAGTATCGGTCATGCGGGTCGTGGCGCTCGCCAGGGGGCCGGTGTCCGGCTCTTGGGCCGGTGGGGTACGGCCTACGGACGGACCATCAGCTGGAACTCGAAGGAGTAGCGGTCGGCCCGGTAGAGATGGGAGCCGTACTCGACGGGGCGTCCGGTGTCGTCGAAGGTGACGCGCTCCATCGTCAGCAGCGGGGCGCCCTCCCGCTCGTCCAACAAGGCCGCCTCCGTAGCGGTCGCGGCGCGCGCGCCGACGGCCTGGCGTGCGCTGTGCAGGGTCAGCGCGGCGGAGCGGAGCATCCGGTAGAGACCGGTGGTCTCCAGGCGCGCCGTGTCGGGTCCGCCGGGGCCGAGGAGCCCGGCGGGCAGGTGGTTGCGCAGGTACGCCATGGGTTCGCCGTGCGCGGTGCGGAGCCGTTCGAGATAGACGACCTCGCTGCCCTCGGGTACGCGGAGGGCCGCGGCGACCGGACCGGTGGCGGGTTCGGCCCGGTTGACCAGGACCCGGGTGGCGGGGAGCTGTCCGGCGGCGTCCAGGTCGTCGTACAGGCTGCTCAGCTCCAGCGGGCGGCGGACCGTGCTGTGCACGACCTGGGTGCCGACCCCCCGGCGGCGGACCAGGAGGCCCTTGTCGACGAGGGTCTGGATGGCCTGGCGGACGGTGGGGCGGGAGAGGCCGAGGCGGGTGGCGAGGTCGATCTCGTTGCCGAGGAGGGTGCCCGGGGTCAGCGTGCCGTTCTCCACGGCGCTCTCCAGCTGCTGGGCCAGCTGGAAGTAGAGCGGGACCGGGCTGCTGCGGTCCACGGAGAGCGGGGGCAGGGCGGCGCCTGACTGCTTGGACACGGGGGGAGCGTAGCCCGGTGCGCTGATGACGGGAAGTCGTGACGTCCGGTTGTCCTGACAAATCCTTGACACCGGGGACGGACGGCTCCACGGTGGGGCCATGCGCATCGGACTCATCGGTACGGGCCGGATCGGGAGCTTCCACGCGGGTGTGCTGGCCCGCCACCCGGAGGTCGAGTCGCTGGTCGTGGCGGACGCGGACACCACGCGGGCGGCCGGGGTCGCGGGGGCGCTCGGGGCGGAGGCCGCGCCGGACGTCACCGCGCTGTTCGCGCACGCACTGGACGCCGTGGTGATCGCCTCGGCGACGGCCGCGCACGCGGAGCTGATCGCCCGCGCGGCGGGCGCCGGGCTCCCGGCCTTCTGCGAGAAGCCGATCGCCCTGGACGTGCCGGGGACGGCGAGCGCGCTCTCGGCGGTGGCCGAGGCGGGCACGGAGCTCCAGCTCGGCTTCATGCGGCGCTTCGACGCGGGGTACCGGGCGGCGCGTGAGGCGGTGCGCTCGGGGCGGCTCGGCCGGCTGCACACCGTACGGGCGGCGACCTCCGACCCGGCACCGCCGCCGGCCGCGTACCTCCCCCTCTCCGGCGGTCTCTTCCGGGACTGTCTGGTGCACGACTTCGACATCGTGCGCTGGGTGACCGGGCAGGAGGTCGTGGAGGTGTACGCGACGGGCTCGGACGCCGGTCCCGCGATGTTCCGGGAGGCCGGTGACGTGTCCACGGCCGCCGCGCTCCTCACCCTCGACGACGGCACGCTCGTCACGGCGACGGCGACCCGCCGCAACGGCGCCGGGTACGACGTCCGCATGGAGCTGGCGGGCGACCTGGACCAGATCGCGGTGGGCCTGGACGACCGCACCCCGCTCACCTCGGTGGAGCCCTGGGCGTCGGCCCCGCCGGGAAAGCCCTGGACCGGCTTCCTGGAGCGGTTCGCCCCCGCGTACGAGGCGGAGCTCGACGCCTTCGTACGCCTGGTCCGCGGCGAGGCGCCCAACCCGTGCGACGGGCGGGAGGCCCTGGCGGCGCTCCGGATCGCGGAGGCGTGCGAGCGCTCGCGTCGGGAGCGGTGCCCGGTACGGGTGGACGACATCCGTTAGTCGCCCCGTAGCGGCGTCACCACCGGACCGGGAGGTGCCGGACTCCGCGCATCAGGAGGCCCGGGAGCCACTCCCAGGGCTCGCCCTCCGGGTCGAGTTCCAGGTTCGGGAAGCGGTCGAGGAGGGTCCGGAGCGCGATCCGGCCCTCCAGCCGGGCGAGCGGGGCGCCCAGGCAGTAGTGGATGCCGTGCCCGAAGGCCAGATGGCCCCGGGTGTCCCGGCGGATGTCGAAGCGGTCGGGTTCGGGGAACCGGGCCGGGTCGCGGTCGAGCGCCCCGATGGCGACGAGAACGCTCTGACCTGCCGGAATCTCGGTGCCGCCGACGGTGACGGGCTCCCGGCTGAAGCGGAAGGTGCTGGTCTCCACCGGCCCGTCGTACCGCAGGGACTCCTCGATCGTCCCGTCCAGGAGGCCCGGGTCGGCGCGCAGGGCGGCGAGCTGATCGGGGTGGGTGAGGAGGTTGCGGACGGTGTTGGCGATCAGGTTGACCGTCGTCTCGTGGCCCGCGATGAGCAGCAGATAGGCCATGGCCCGGAGTTCGGGTCCGGAGAGCCGGTCGCCGTCCTCGGCGCGGGAGGCGATCAGACCGGAGAGCAGGTCGTCGGTGGGGCCCGCGGCCCGCTTGTCCTCGATGAGCGCGTCGAGGTAGGCGCCGAAGTCCACCATGCTCTGGGTGAAGTCCTCGTCGCCGGTGGGGGTGACCAGCTCGGTCGACCAGCGGCGGAAGGTGTCCCGGTCCGCCGCGGGGACCCCGAGGAGCTCGCAGACGACGGTGATCGGCAGCGGGTACGCGAAGGAGTCGACGAGGTCGGCGCGGCCGGCCGGTTCCATCGCGTCGACGAGTTCCGCGGTGAGCCGCTCGATGCGGGGACGCAGGGCCTCCACCCGGCGGCCGGTGAACTCGCCCGTGACCAGGCGGCGCAGCCGGGTGTGGTCGGGTGCGTCGGCCGCGAGGAGGTGGACGCCGATGATGTCCTCCTCCGGCGCCCGTACGCCGATCACGTGCGGGGACTTGGCGAGCCGGGGGTCGGCGAGGGCCGCACGCCCCTCCTCGTGACCGACGACCAGCCAGAACTGGAAGCCGTCGGGCATCCGCACCTCGTGGACGGGACCGGCCTCGCGGAGCCTCGCGTAGGAGGGATACGGGTTCGCGGTGAAGTCCGCGCCGTACTCCCCCAGTTCGATGACGGACATCGACGCAGACTATCCGACGGGTCCGGGGCGGAGACGATCAGTTCTGGCCGTCCTCGCCCCCTCCCGCGGTCAAGAGGCCCGCGTCGTGGACGAGGAGGGCGATCTGGACGCGGTTGTTGAGGCCGAGTTTGGCGAGGACCCGTGAGACATGGGTCTTGACCGTGGGCACGCTCATGTACAGCTCGGCCGCGATCTCCGCGTTGGACAGACCGCGGCCGACGGCGACGGCCACCTCCCGCTCGCGGTCGGCGAGTTCGGTGAGGCGTCCGGCGGCCGCGGTGCGCGGGGACTGCTCCGGCCGGCCTGCGACATGGGTCATGAGCTGGCGGGTGACGGCCGGGGACAGCACCGGGTCCCCGGCCGCGACCCGGCGGACGGCGGCGACGATCTCGGCGGGCGGCGTGTCCTTGAGGACGAAGCCGGCCGCGCCGGCCCGCAGGGCGCGCAGCACCTGCTCGTCGGCGTGGAAGGTGGTGAGGACGACGACCTCGGGGGCGCCGGGCTCGGCCCGCAGCCGCTCGGTGGCGGTGAGCCCGTCCACGTGCGGCATGCGGATGTCCATGAGGACGACGTCGGGGGCGTACCGGGTGACGAGTTCGGGGACCTCGCGGCCGTCGGTCCCCTCACCGACGATCTCCAGGTCCTCGGCGCCGCCGAGCATCAGGGTGAGGCCCGCACGGACCAGGGGGTCGTCGTCGACGATGAGCAGCCGAATGGTCATGGGGGCCACGGTAGCCAGGCGTGCAGGGAGAATCCGCCGTCGGGGGCGGGTCCGTGCTCCATCCGGCCACCGGCGAGCGCGGCGCGTTCGGTGAGTCCGATCAGGCCCTGGCCTGAGCCGGGGACGGGCGGGACCGGTCCGGCGGGTGCCGGGTTGTGGATGTCGACGGTGAGGCCCTCGCCGGGGCGGCCGCGCACGGTGACGGTGACCGTGGTGCCGGGGGCGTGCTTGCGGGCGTTGGTGAGGCCCTCCTGGGCGATGCGGTAGACGGTACGGCCGGTGGCGGCCGGGACGGTGGCCGGTTCGTCCACGGTGGTGTCGAGGACGACGTCGGCCCCGGCCTCGCGGGATTCCTCGATCAGCGCGTCGAGGGTGGCGAGGGTGGGCTGCGGCCGGTGGCCTCCGTCGCCGTTCTCGCCGGGGGCGCGCAGCACGCCGATGATCTCGCGCAGGTCCTGGAGGGCCTCGTGGGCACTGTCGCGGATGACGCCGGCGGCGCGGGCGACCTGCTCGGGCGGGGCGTCGGGCCGGAACTCCAGGGCTCCGGCGTGCACGCTGAGCAGGGTGAGCCGGTGGGCGAGGACGTCGTGCATCTCGCGGGCGATGGCCTCGCGGGCGAGCCGCTGGGCCTGGGCGGCGCGCAGTTCGGCCTCGGCCTCGGCGCGGCGGGCGCGCTCCCTGAGGGCCTCGACGAGCTGGCGGCGGGAGCGGACGAGCATGCCCCAGGCGGTGACGAGCAGGATGAGGGTGAAGCCGAGGGCGATGGAGAGCCCGGTGTTGGTGGTGGGGTCGGGCCGGATGAAGGCCTGCGCGGTGGAGGCGGCGACGGCGAGCGCGCCGATCGCGGCGACCTCGCGGAAGGGCTTGCGCACGGCCACGCTGAAGAGGCTCGCGAGGAGGGCGCCGGCGGCGACCGGGGCCACGATGTTGAGCAGCGAGAGGCCGATCGCGAGCCCGGCCGGCCAGCGGCGGCGCAGCCAGAGGGCGCAGCAGCCGGCGGCGCCCAGGAGCTGGTCGACGAGGGTGACGGCCTCGCTGGTGTACTGCGCGCTGGTGTCGGCGGCGAGGAGGCCGACGAAGGCGGCGAGGAGGAAGAGCGAGGTGTCCACGATCCAGTCGCGGACGGTACGGCGGGGCCGGCCCTCCCCGTTCCCACCGGGTTCGGCCAGGTGGGAGGGGAGCAGCCAGCGCTGCCGGTCCGTGCGGGTCATATCGGCAATGTACGCAGCCGGGGGCGCCGTGCGGGGCAGTGGCGGCCGGGCCGCTACCGAAGTCGCGGAGGTCGATACTTCGGTCGCGGTGCCGGTGGACCGGAGGCGGACGCGGCCGGTCCACCGGCGGCGTCATGATCACCTCATGAAGAAGTTTCTGGAGGTCACCGGTTTCCTGCTCGCCCTCTTCGGTGTGGCCGGGGTGGTGCGCGAGCTGACGGACGGCTGGTTCCGTCTCCTCGGTGTGACCCGGTTCCTCACGGAGAACGTGTGGTTCCTGGAGGGCCGTGAGCTGTTCGCCAACATCGTGATCGCGGTGCTCGGCCTGGTCCTCATGATCGTGTCGGACCGGGTGGCGAAGACCTGATCGGTCCGCCGGCCTACCCGGCCCCGTGGTCGGCGGCCCTCCGGCCCCAACTGGTGCCCGCGAGCACGAGGATCGCGCCCGCGAGGCCCAGGACGCCGGGGCGGTCGCCGGCGAGGGCGATGCCCGCGGCGGCGGCCCAGAGGGGCTCCGTGCCGAGGAGGAGGCTGACCCGCGACGGGGAGGTGCGGCGGACCGCCCACATCTGCACGAAGAACGCGAAGAGCGTGCAGAAGACGGAGAGGAAGAGCAGTCCGGCCCACTCGCGGGGGCCGAAGTCGAGAGCCACCGCCCAGGGCGAGGCGCCGGTGCCGGGGAAGGCCGCGATGACGGCGAAGACGGCGACGGCGGAGCCGAGCTGCACGGTGGTGAGGGAGAGCGAGTCGGCCGACCGGACGGCCTTGATCCGGGACATCGCCAGGACGTGGACGGTACGGGCGAGGGCGGCGAGGAGCATGAGCAGGTCGCCGAGGGAGGGGGTGGTGAAGCCTCCGCCCTGGGTGAGGAGCACGACGCCGCCGACGGAGAGCGCGGCGGCGCCGAGGAAGGCGCGGGGCGGCCTGACCCGGGTGACGGCGGCCTCGGCGAGCGGGGTGAAGATCATGGTGAGGCTGATGATCAGGCCCGCGTTGGTGGCGGAGGTGTGGACGACGCCGTAGGTCTCCAGGAGGAAGATCCCGCTGAGGATCAGCCCGAGGACCCCGGCGCCGCGCCACTGGGCGGCGCTCAGGGCCCGGAGCCTGGCCCAGCCGGCGACGACCAGGACGGGCAGCACCACCGCGAACCGCAGCACGAGGACCGCGATGACGGTGTGGGTGGTGGTGATGCCCTTGGCGGCGAGGTAGCTGGCGCCCCAGACGACGGCGACGAGCAGCACGGGCAGGTCGGTGAGCCAGGCGCGGCGCGGGGCGCCGAGGGACACGGGGGCGGCGATCGACGACGAAACCGACATTGCGGCCGTTTCTCCAACTCTCGGGGTGGGGTGGAGACTTCGACGGCTCGCACGTGGAGCGATCACCGTACCGGGACGGGCCTGTGGTGGCTACATCTTTCCGGGGTCCTCTGTCGGTGTGCGGGTCAGACGTAGCTGCCGTACGAGGGGCGGCCGGCGAGCTCGTACGTACCGATGGCGACGCCCGAACCGGTGGTGCGGGCGTCCGTCTGACGGAAGGCCGTGGGGCGCACTCCGTCGCCGAAGAGACGGCGGCCGGTGCCGAGGATCACCGGGAAGACGAGCAGATGCAGGGTGTCGATCAGGTCGTGGTCGAGCAGGGTCCGGGCGAGACCGCCGCTGCCGTGCATCTGGATCTCGCCGTCGATGCGCTCCTTGAGTGCCCCGACCTCCTCGACGACGTCCCCGCGGAGCAGGGTGGTCCCGGCCCAGTCGGCGGAGTCGAGGGTGGAGGTGGCGACGTACTTGGGGAGCGCGTTGAGCTTCGTGGCGATGGGGTTGTCGGGGTCCGTCTGCTTCGGCCAGTAGCCGGCGAAGATCTCGTAGGTGCGGCGGCCGAGGAGGAAGGCGGTCGGCCGTTCGAAGACCCCGTCCATGAACCGTCCGAAGTCCTCGTCGCCGTAGGGGACGGACCAGCCGCCGTGCGGGAAGCCGCCGCTGGGGTCCTCCTCCGGGCCGCCGGGGGCCTGGTGGACGCCGTCGAGGGTCAGGAACTGGGTGAGGCTGAGCGTGGCCATGGGGGTGCCCTTTCGTCTCCGGTCCATCGTGTCTCAGCAGTTCCGACCGTGCCGCCGGGCGGAACTCATCGGTGATCGGGTCGGCGTCCGATTCCCGCCAGCTTGCGGCGCCCGCGGCAGCTTTCCTTGAACCCGCAACCACTTATGGCTACTCCACACGGAGGTTCGGGATGTCCACGATGAACGGCACGGCGGTTCTGGTGACGGGCGGCAGCCGCGGGATCGGCGCGGCCACGGCCGTCCGCCTCGCTCAGGAGGGCGCGGACGTCGCCTTCACCTACGTCCAGGACGAGGTGCGGGCCAAGGAGGTCGCCGCGCGCATCGAGGCGACCGGCCGACGGGCGCTGCCGCTGCGGGCAGACGCGGCCGACGCCGGGGACGCGGCGGGCGCGGTGAACTGGGCGGCGGACGCGCTGGGACGGCTCGACGTCCTGGTGAACAGCGTGGGCGTCGGGATCCTCGGCCCGCTGGAGTCGCTGACCCTCGCGGACGTGGACCGGGCCCTCGCGGTCAACGTCCGGGCCCCTTTCCTCGCCTCGCAGGCGGCGGCCGCGCGGCTGCCGGAGGGCGGGCGGATCGTCACCATCGGCACCTGCATGACCCAGCGGGTTCCGGGCCCCGGCGGCACGCTCTACGCGACCAGCAAGTCGGCGCTGATCGGCCTGACGAAGTCGCTCGCCCGGGAGCTGGGCGGGCGCGGCATCACGGCCAACCTCGTCCACCCGGGTCCCATCGACACCGACATGAACCCGGCGAACGGCCCGTACGCCGAGGGCCAGGCCGCCATGACGGCGCTCGGCCGCTTCGGCACCCCGGACGAGGTGGCCGCGATGGTCGCCTTCCTGGCGGGCCCGGAGGGACGGTACGTGACGGGTGCGGAGTTCTCGGTGGACGGCGGGCACGCGGCGTAACGCCGGCCCCGTGGCGACTCACAGCACCCGTACACAGGGGCCGTTTCGAAGGGCCCACCCATAGGACCGGCGAGTGAGCCGAAGGGGCGCGGCCGGGGGAACGACCCCGAGCGCGCGGAGGCCCCCCGAGGAACGAGGGGGTCGAGCACGGTCGGGGTCGTGAGCCCGGCTTGAGCGCCCCGGAGGCGGCCGAGCCCTCAAAAAAGGGGGGCTCAGCCGCCCAGTTCCTGGTGGCGGGCCGTCAGGCGGGCCGTACCGGCGTCCGTGAGGGAGCCGAAGAGGCGGAGGCGGGAGATGCCGCCGTCCGGGTAGATGTCGATCCGGACGCGGGAGCCGACCGCCGGGGTGTCGAGCACGAACCGGTGGTTGGTGTCGGGCTGGAGGCGGGTCCGGGGCAGGATCTCGGTCCACTCCTCCGAGCCCTCGGCGGCGACGGACAGCGCGGCCCAGCCGGCGCTGTTGCCCTTGAGGTACGCGGTGTCGATCTCTACGGCGCGGATCTCGGACTCGGCGACGAGCTGGTAGCGGATCCAGTCGTTGCCCTTGTCGCGGCGGCGACGGGTCTCCCAGCCGTCGTCCATCTTGCGGGAGCGGCCCGGCTGGATGGTGTTGGTGGCCGGGGAGTAGAAGCGGTCGGAGGCGTCCTCCACCTGGCCGCCGTTCTCCAGGGCCGCGAGGTCGAAGGTGCCGAGCACGCCGAGCCACTGCGGGTCGGGGGCGACCTCGCCGTACACGCGGAGGCGGGCGATGCCGCCGTCGGGGTGCTGGTTGACGCGGAGGTGGGTGAAGCGCTGCTCGACGTCGACGGCGAAGCCGTTGGCGGCGTGGCCGCCCACGGCGGTGCGCGGGACGAGCGTCGTCCACTTCACGTCGTCGGCGAGGAGCTCCTCGGGCGAGGGCGAGCCGGGGACGGAGGCGGCCTCGACGGAGACGGCCTGCGGGTAGTTGCCGCGGAAGTGGGCGGTGTCGACGACGATGCCGCGGACGACGCCGGGCGCGCCGAGGCGTACGAGGGCCCAGTCGTGGTCGTCCTCGGTGGGGTGCGGCTGCTGGGCGGAGACGCCACGGCGGCGGCGGGTCTCCCAGCCGTCCATGATCTTGCCCTTGTGGCCGAAGTGCTCGGGGTCGAACTCGGCGGCCTCGGGCTTGAGCAGGTTCTCGCGCTCCGCGAAGAACTCGTCGTTGGCGGCGATCACGCCCGCGCCGAGGCGCCGGTCGGCGAGGTCGGCGTACTGGGTGAAGGGGAAGTCACCCGTCCGGTAGTCGGCGTAGGGGTCGCCACCGCCGTAAGGGCTGGCGTCGCCGGTGAAGGAGGGTATGCCGGTGCTCACGGGTCAGTTGTTCCTTTCGAGGAGGCGGCCGGAGGGCTCGGCGAGGGTGCCGTGGTCGGCGATCCGCTCGCCGCGGAGCCAGGTGGAGGTGACGACGCCGTTGAGGGTCTTGCCCGCGTAGGCGGTGATCCGGTTGCGGTGCTGGAGCTCGGCCGGGTCGACGGTGAAGGAGGCCTCCGGGTCGAGGACGGCGAAGTCGGCGTCACGGCCGGCCTCGATGGCGCCCTTGCGGGTGAGGCCGGCGAGCCGGGCCGGGCCCTCGGACATCCAGCGGACGACGTCCGTCAGGTCGAAGCCGCGGCGGCGGGCCTCGGTCCAGATGGCGGGGAGGCCGAGCTGGAGGGAGGAGATGCCGCCCCAGGCGGACGCGAAGTCGGGCGTCTTGAGGTCGGTCGTGGACGGGGAGTGGTCGGAGACGATGCAGTCGATCGTGCCGTCCGCGAGCCCCTGCCACAGCGCGTCCTGGTTGACGGCCTCGCGGATGGGCGGGCAGCACTTGAACTCCGTCGCCCCGTCCGGGATCTCCTCGGCGGTGAGCGTGAGGAAGTGCGGGCAGGACTCGACGGTGACCTTGACGCCCTCGGCCTTGGCGGCGGCGAGGACCGGCAGCGCGTCCGAGGAGGAGAGGTGCAGGACGTGGACGCGGGCGTTGAGCCGGCGGGCCTGGTTGATCAGGTTCTCGATCGCCGTGTTCTCGGCGTCGCGGGGACGCGAGGCGAGGAAGTCGGCGTACGCGCCGCCGGAGCGCTGGGGCGCGGCGGCGAGGTGGTGGGGGTCCTCGGCGTGCACGATCATCAGGCCGCCGAAGCCGGAGATCTCGGCGAGCGAGGTCGCGAGCTGCTCCTGGTCGAGTTCGGGGAACTCCTCGACTCCGGAGGGCGACAGGAAGCACTTGAAGCCGTAGACACCGGCGTCGTGGAGCGGGCGCAGGTCCTTGACGTTGTCGGGCAGGGCGCCGCCCCAGAAGCCGACGTCGACGTGGGCCTTGGTGCGGGCGACCTCCTGCTTGACGCGTAGGTTCTCCACGGTGGTGGTGGGCGGCAGCGAGTTGAGGGGCATGTCGAGGAGGGTGGTGATGCCACCGGCGGCGGCCGCGCGGGTGGCGGTCCAGAAGCCCTCCCACTCGGTGCGGCCGGGGTCGTTCACGTGCACGTGGGTGTCGACGAGTCCGGGCAGGACGACGTCGTCGTCGACGTCCTCGAGCCGGGCACCGGCGGGTACCTCCGCGTCGTACGGCAGCACGGCCGCGATCGTCCCTCCGGAGACGGCGATCGACGCCGGGCGTGTCCCCTCGGGGGTGATGACACGCGTCGAGCGCAGGACCAGGTTGACGTCCACCCGTACCCCTCTTCCAGTGCTTCAAGAAAAAATTCAACGAACTGTTGAAGGAGTTTTCACTTCCGGACGACATGTCGTCAAGGGCACACTTCCAGCATCGCCGCCGACGTCGGACGCCGCCGCACGCCGCTTGGACGTTTCCACCAAGTGAAATGCAAATTCCGTACAGTAGAACGTAGCTCCGTACAGCTGGGGCCGGCCCGGAGGCCTCCGGGCCGTCACCGACACCGGACAAACACGTCCTGACCGGCGCGGACGCCGACACCAGGACCATGTACCCCGGCCGATGGGCCGGTAGGCTGCTGCCTTGCCCGCCTGCCCCGAAAGGACCGTTGACGTGCCGACGTCCAGCGCCAGCACCACCGACGCCGCCAAACCCGCCGCGAGCGGGGGCGTCCAGTCCCTTGAGCGTGCCTTCGACCTCCTGGAGCGGATGGCCGACGCCGGGGGCGAGGTCGGGCTGAGCGAGCTCTCCGCCAGCAGCGGACTCCCGCTCCCCACCATCCACCGCCTGATGCGCACCCTGGTGGCCTGCGGGTACGTACGCCAGCAGCCCAACCGGCGGTACGCGCTCGGCCCCCGTCTCATCCGGCTCGGCGAGTCCGCCTCCCGCCTCCTCGGCACCTGGGCCCGCCCGTACCTGGCGCGGCTCGTCGAGGAGACCGGCGAGACCGCGAACATGGCGCTGCTCGACGGCGACGAGATCGTGTACGTGGCGCAGGTGCCGTCCAAGCACTCGATGCGCATGTTCACCGAGGTCGGCCGGCGGGTGCTGCCGCACTCGACGGGTGTCGGCAAGGCGCTGCTGGCACACACCCCGGCGGAGGAGGTCCGCGCGCTGCTCGCCCGTACCGGCATGCCGGCGGCCACGGAGAAGACCATCACGACGCCGGACGGCTTCCTCGACGCGCTCGTCGCGGTCCGCGAGACGGGGTACGCGGTCGACGACAACGAGCAGGAGATAGGAGTCCGCTGCCTCGCGGTCTCGGTCCCGGACTCCCCCACGGCCGCGGCGATCTCGATCTCGGGCCCGGCGGGCCGTGTGACGGAGGCGGCCACGGAGAAGATCGTCCCGATCCTCCAGGAGGTCGCCCGAGAACTGTCGTCGGCCCTGGCGAACACGACGGGCAACGGGGGCGCGTAGCCCTGCGGGGCGGCGGGGGTGGGTCGGCCGCGGGTGCGGGGCCCCGTGCGGGGTCGCGCGGGTGCGGACCGCCCCCCTGCGGGCCGGTGCGGACCGCCCCTTGCGGGCCTGCGCGGCCGAGACGCCCGTGCGGGCCGCGCCCGCACCACCTCCACTGCGGGCCGCGCCCGCGCCACACCCCCGTGTGGGCAATCGTCCCGCAGGGCGGGACGGGTGGGCACACGGGACGGCGCCCTCTGGCGGCGCCTCCGCCCCTTGCGCCTGGACCCGCACCCCCTGTGCGCTGCACCTGTGGTGCGGGTTCAGGCACGGAAGCCTAGGCCCGGCAGGGGGCGCCGTCCGTTGTGCCCACCCGTTCCGCCCCAGCGGAACAGTTGCCCACAACGGCGGTGGCGGGGGGGCACCGCCCAGCGACGCGAGTGCCGGCACCGAGGATGGGCGCCGCCCCGGGGGCGCAAGCACTCGGGATGGGCGCCGCCCCGGGGGGGCGCAGGCACTCCGGGGCGGCGCCGTCCCGGGGGCGGAGGTTCCGCAGTGGGGAGCGGGGGCGGAGGCCCAGCGGAGGCTCAGGCCGGTCGGCCTCAGACGCTCGCGCGTTCCGACACCCGCCCATCCCGTACCTCCACCACCCGCCCCGCGCGAGCCACATGCGTCCGGTCGTGCGTCACCAGCACCGTCGCCGTCCCCCGCCCCACCGTCAGCCCCGCCAGCAGCTCCACCACCGCCGCTCCCCGCTCATGATCCAGCGCACTCGTCGGCTCGTCGACGAGCAGGACCGCCGGCTCGTTCATCAGCGCCCGCGCGATGTTGACCCGCTGCCGCTGCCCGCCGGACAGCTGGTGCGGCCGTCGCCCGGCCAGGTCCGCGAGGCCCACCGCGTCGAGCAGTTCCAGCGCCCTGCCGCGGGCCGACTTCGCCGGCCGCCCCGAGACGTGCGCCATGACCTGGAGCTGTTCCGCCGCCGTGAGCGACGGCAGCAGATTGGGCTGCTGGAACACGATGCCGATCCGCTCCCGCCGCAGCGCCGCCCGCCCGGCCGCGTCCAGCTCCCCCGTCTCGGTACCGTCGACGACGACCCGCCCCCGGTCCGGCGTCACCAGCGTCGCGGCGACCGCGAGCAGGCTGGACTTGCCGGAGCCGGAAGGCCCGACGACGGCCGTGAGGGATCCTGCGGGGACGGTGAGGGAGACCGCGTCGAGCGCGGTCAGCCGGCCGTCGCCGTCCGGGTAGGTGAGGGTGACGGCATCGAGGACGAGACTCATCGGGCACTCCCGAGCGCGGTAAGAGGATCGACGGCGGTGATCCGCCGGATGGACAGGGCCGCCCCGAGGACACCGAGCACCACCATCACGGCGGCCGGCCCGAGGACGGTCAGCGGTTCGAGGACGAACGGCACGTTCCCGCCGCTGACCAGCGCCCCGACGCCGACCGCGAGCGCCGTCCCGAGCAGCGTGCCCGCCGTGAGCATCAGGACCGCCTGCCCGAGGGCGTCCTTGAGCAGGTACGGGGTCGAGGCGCCGAGGGCCTTCAGGACGGCCACGTCACCGCTCCGCTGAATGGTCCAGACGGTGAAGAAGGCCCCTATGACGAGGGCGGAGATGACGAAGAGGAAGCCGCGCATGAGCTGGAGCGAGCCGTTCTCGGCCTGGTAGGACCCTATGGCGGTGAGGGCCTCGTCGACGGTCCGCGCCTCGGTGCCGACGGCCTTGTCACCCGCGTCCCAGTCGGTGTCCCCGTCCCCGCGGAGCGCGACGACGGTGGCCTGCTCCTGCGCGGTGGTGCCGCTGTGACCGAGCCGCTGCCAGTCGTCGAGGGTCGTCCACACGACCGGCGTGTGGCTGTACGAGGCATCGCCCGCGACCGCGGCGACGGTGAGCTCCAGGGGCCCGAGGCGGACGGAGTCACCGACGGCGACGCCCAGCTCCTCCGCCGCGGACTCCGAGAGCACGGCCGTGCCGACGGCGGGCGCCACGGGGGCGAGCCCGCCCTCCGGCTCCGTGCCGAAGGCGGACACGGCGGCGGTGCGGTCCCCGGCGGCGCCGTTGAGCGTACGGATGCCGAGCGGCGCCGCCGAGACGACCCCGGGCCGCTCGGCCCACTCGCGCCACTGCTCCTCCGTCACCGTCGAGTTGGCGAAGGAGACCGACTGCCCGGACGGCGGCGCGGCGAAGGCGAGCCGGTCGGCGGGCAGGCCGGTGATCGCGGAGATGTTCTCCCTCGCGAGGCCGGCGGTCAGCCCGGACAACAGGCCCACGAGCAGGGTGATCAGCACGATCACGGTGCCCATGAGGGTGAAACGCCCCTTGGCGAATCCGAGGTCTCTCCATGCGACGAACATGGTGACCAGAGTGGTGCGCGGGGCGTCCCCCGGGCATCGCGCCACGGATGGCTCCGCAATCAAACTTTCGGTTGAGTCCGGATTGTCTGCCGCTGTCTAGGCTGGAGGGAACATGGATCCGAGCCCCTCCCACCACCCCACCCGGCGCCCCCTCACCCCCGTCCTGCGGGTGCTGCGCCTCTGTCTGCACCTGCTGATGGCGGGCCTGCTCGCCCTCGCGGCGGTACGGGCCGACTCGGCCGCCGGGGCGGTGCTCGCGATGGTGACGGGCGCGGTCTACGCCGCCGGGTCGTATCTGCCGTCCGTACGGGACTCGCAGCGGGCCGCGGCGGTGTGGCTGGGTGTCCTGGGCGCGTCCTGGATCGCGCTGCTGTGCCTGACCCCGGAAGCGCTCTGGGTGGCCTTCCCGCTCTACTTCCTCCAGCTGCATCTGCTGCCCGCCCGCTGGTCGCTGCCGGTGGTCGCGCTGACGGCGGTCGCGGCGATCCTCTCGTACGTGGGGCACGGCGCCACGCTCAACCCGGGGGTCTTCATCGGGCCGCTGCTCGGCGCGGCGGTCGCGGTGGCGACGGTCCTCGGCTACCAGGCGCTGTACCGGGAGAGCGAGCGGCGGCGCCGGCTCATCGAGGAGCTGATCGAGACGCGGGCGGAGCTGGCGGCGGCCGAACGGCACGCGGGGACGCTCGCCGAGCGGGAGCGTCTCGCCCGCGAGATCCACGACACGCTCGCGCAGGGCCTGTCCTCGATCCAGCTGCTGCTCCGCGCGGCCGAGCGGGCGCTGCCGCCGGACTCCCCCGCCGCGGGCCACATCGACCGGGCCCGGCAGGAGGCCCAGGGCAATCTGGCGGAGGCCAGACGTTTCGTCCGGGCGCTGTCACCGCCGGACCTGGAGCACGGCTCCCTGGCGGCGGCCCTGGAGCGCCTGTGCGAGCCGGGGGCCGGGCCGCGGGTCCGCTTCTCCGTCAGCGGTACGCCGGTCGAGCTGCCGACCCCCTACGAGGTGGCGCTGCTCCGTATCGCCCAGTCGGCGCTCGCGAACACGGTGCGGCACGCGGACGCGTCACGTGCGGAGATCACCCTGTCGTTCATGGACGCCTCGGTGACCCTGGACGTGGTCGACGACGGCGGGGGTTTTGAACCGGGCGCGGTACGGCCCTCCTCCGACGGCGGTTTCGGGCTTCCGGCGATGCGCTCGCGCGCGGAGTCGCTGGGCGGCACGTTCACCGTCGAGTCCGCCCCCGGCCAGGGCACGGCCGTCGCCGTCTCCCTCCCCCTCCCCGCTGGAGCGTGAAGAGCATGACCATCCGTCTTCTCCTGGCCGACGACCACCCCGTCGTACGGGCGGGCCTGCGCGCGGTCCTGGACACGGAGCCGGACTTCGCCGTCGTCGCGGAGGCGGCGACCGCCGAGCGCGCGGTGGAGCTGGCCGCTGCCGGGGGCGTGGACGTGGTCCTGATGGACCTGCAGTTCGGCGCCGGGATGCACGGCTCGGAGGCGACGGCGTCGATCACGGCGGCGCCCGGCGGGCCGAAGGTGCTGGTCCTGACGACGTACGACACGGACGCGGACATCCTGGCGGCGGTGGAGGCGGGTGCCTCCGGCTACCTCCTGAAGGACGCGCCGCCGGAGGAGCTGGCGGCGGCGGTCCGCACGGCGGCGGCCGGGCAGTCGGCCCTCGCGCCGGCGGTGGCGCACCGTCTGATGGACCGGATGCGGACCCCGGCGGAGGCGCTGACCAAGCGCGAGCTGGAGGTGCTCCAGCTGGTGGGCGAGGGCCTGTCGAACCAGCAGATCAGCAAGGTGCTGTTCCTGAGCCAGGCGACGGTGAAGTCCCATCTGGTGCACGTCTTCGCGAAGCTGGGCGTGGACTCGCGGACGGCGGCGGTGGCGACGGCGACGGCCCGCCGCCTGATCAGGCGCTAGCACCGGTCACCACACACCCGTCACCGCACGGCAGTCACGCCGCGGCTGCCCCCGCCACCCGTCGAGGCTCACCCGTCACAGCACGCCCGTCAGTCGACAGGCCCCCGGGGCGCCGGCGGGCCGAAGAGTTCCACCGCCCGCCGGACCCCGGCGAGCCCTTCCGCGAGGGCGCTGACGGATCCGACCGATCCCGCGACGAGCAGCAGCGAGCGGCGCAGCCGTCGTACCTCGGGGGCGCCGCTGAGCGCCATCGCGTCGAGCGCCGCGAGTTCGTCCTCGGCGATGCCCCGGTCGGCGAACTCGACGCGATGCGCGGCCAGTTCACGTCGGAGCCGGGACACGGCGGACCGCAGTTCGGCCACCCTCGGGTCCATGCCCTCGCCGGTCACTCGCCTCTGCCCCACGCTTCGCAACATGGTTCTCCCCCTCGCACGGCACTGTGCGCAGAACTCCATACTCCGAACACTCCGAGCACTCCGAGCAGCGCTCGGAGCCGACCCCGGGCGGTGGTCGGGCGCCGTGAGTTGCGGGTCAGTTAACTCCTTCGCCACCCCACCGCGCCACCCTTCGCCCGGGGAATTCAGGCGACCGTGTGATTCCGCCTGATGAGGTATGCAGTCCCCATGACAACAGCGCATGACCGAACGGATGTCCACACGCCACTCGTCGCCGGCCTGCTGCTCGCCGCCGGGGGCGGACGGCGGCTCGGCGGGCGCCCCAAGGCACTGCTGCCCCACCGCGGCCGCCCCCTCGTCGAGTACGCCGTGGGGGCGCTGCGCACGGCCGGCTGCGAGGTGGTGCACGTGGTTCTGGGCGCGTCGGCCGAGGTCGTACGGGAGCGGGCGGAGCTGCCGGAATGTGTGCTCGTGGACAACCCGGAGTGGGCGGAGGGGATGGGCTCCTCGCTGCGGGCGGGGCTCGCCTCGCTGGCAGCCGACCCGCGCGGGGTGGACGCGGCGCTCGTCCTCCTGGTCGACCAGCCGGGGATCGGGGCGGAGGCGGTGGCCCGGGTCCGGGCGGCGTACGTCTCGCGGGATTCGCTCGCGGCGGCCTCGTACGACGGGCAGCGGGGCCATCCGGTGCTGTTCGGCGCCGGGCACTGGGCGGGGATCGCCGAGCTCGCGGTGGGCGACCGGGGCGCGCGGGACTATCTGGCGGCGCACCGGGATGCGATCACCCCGGTGGACTGTTCGGATGTGGCCGAGCCCTATGACATCGACACCGAGGAGGATCTGGCGCACTTGGAGTGAACGGCGTGGCACCCAGCGCCATGGTCTGTCGATCCAGAGAATCTCGACATCAACAAACCATTGAACTTCCACCATGAGGAAACTAGTATCCACTGTTCAGAAGCGCCTGTCCGTTCAGAAGGCGCTTGCGGCCGTATCTCGGCGCCGGCGGCACTGCGTGCCGTCCAGCGACGCCCGGCGGCCGTCTGGCACCGCCCGTGAAGTCCGCTGAAGGAAGTGACAGTTCATGTCCGCACCAGCGCCGTCCCCCCTGGCCGTCGTCGATGCCGAGCCCCTGCCCCGTCAGGAGGAGGTGCTCACCGAGGCGGCCCTGGCGTTCGTCGCCGAACTGCACCGGCGGTTCACCCCGCGCCGGGACGAGCTCCTCGCCCGCCGAGCGGAACGTCGCGCCGAGATCGCCCGCACGTCCACCCTGGACTTCCTGCCGGAGACCGCGGCGATCCGCGCCGACGACTCCTGGAAGGTCGCGCCGGCCCCGGCGGCCCTGAACGACCGCCGCGTCGAGATCACCGGCCCGACCGACCGCAAGATGACGATCAACGCGCTCAACTCCGGCGCGAAGGTCTGGCTCGCCGACTTCGAGGACGCCTCCGCGCCGACCTGGGAGAACGTGGTCCTGGGCCAGCTCAACCTGATCGACGCGTACAGCCGGAAGATCGACTTCACGGACCCGCGCTCGGGCAAGTCGTACGCCCTCAAGCCGGCCGGCGAGCTGGCCACGGTCGTCATGCGGCCCCGCGGCTGGCACCTGGAGGAGCGCCACCTCACCTTCGACGGCCGCCCCGTGCCGGGCGCGCTCGTCGACTTCGGCCTGTACTTCTTCCACAACGCCCAGCGTCTGATCGACCTCGGCAAGGGCCCGTACTTCTACCTCCCGAAGACGGAGTCGCACCTGGAGGCCCGCCTCTGGAACGAGATCTTCGTCTTCGCCCAGGACTACGTCGGCATCCCGCAGGGCACCGTCCGCGCCACGGTCCTCATCGAGACCATCACGGCCGCGTACGAGATGGAGGAGATCCTCTACGAACTCCGCGACCACGCCGCCGGGTTGAACGCGGGCCGCTGGGACTACCTCTTCTCCATCGTCAAGAACTTCCGTGACGGCGGCGCCAAGTTCGTCCTTCCGGACCGCAACGCGGTCACGATGACGGCCCCGTTCATGCGCGCGTACACCGAGCTCCTCGTGCGCACCTGCCACAAGCGCGGCGCGCACGCGATCGGCGGCATGGCGGCGTTCATCCCGTCCCGCAAGGACGCCGAGGTCAACAAGGTCGCGTTCGAGAAGGTCAAGGCCGACAAGGACCGCGAGGCCGGCGACGGCTTCGACGGCTCCTGGGTCGCCCACCCCGACCTGGTCCCGATCGCGATGGCCTCCTTCGACGCCGTCCTCGGCGACAAGCCCAACCAGAAGGACCGCCTCCGCGAGGACGTGTCCGTCGCGGCCGGAGACCTGATCGCGATCGACTCCCTCGACGCGAAGCCCACCTACGACGGCCTGGTCAGCGCCGTCCAGGTCGGCACCCGCTACATCGAGGCGTGGCTGCGCGGCCTCGGCGCCGTCGCCATCTTCAACCTGATGGAGGACGCGGCCACGGCCGAGATCTCACGCTCGCAGATCTGGCAGTGGATCAACGCGGGCGTCGTCTTCGAGCACGCCGGAACCACTGTGAAGGCCACTCCGGAGCTGGCCCGCAAGATCGCCGCCGAGGAACTGGCCGCGATCCGCGCGGAGATCGGCGAGGAGGCCTTCGCGGCCGGCAAGTGGCAGCAGGCGCACGACCTGCTCCTGCACGTCTCCCTCGACGCCGACTACGCGGACTTCCTGACGCTCCCCGCGTACGAGCAGCTGGTCGGCTGATCTCGCAGCCGAAGTAGCAGAAGAACGGCTGCCCCGACGGCCCGCACAGCGGTCGGACAGCATCCTGAACAGGGCTTCGTCCCCGGTGTCGCACAACACCGGAGGCGGGGCCCTGTTGCCGTTCCTGTGGGCTCACAGGCGACGTGACGCAACCGAGATATGCAGCTACCTAGCGGTAACAAGCCACGAGGTGACAGATTCCGCCGTGCCACCGGCCGGCGGTTGTCCCCCACGTCACTGCGTACCGCAGGAGCACAGCCATGCCTTCGTCCCCCCACCGTGCGCTGCGCGCACTCCTGGCACTGTGTACCGCCGCCGGGCTCGCCTCCGTCGCCGCCCCCACCGCCTCCGCCTCCCCGGGCAGCGGGCCCACCGCCGTCGTCACCATGGGCGACAGCTACATCTCCGGCGAGGCCGGGCGCTGGCTGGGCAACAGCCTCACCGACTCGGGGAGCCGCAACGGCACCGACCGGGCCTGGACGGGCAGCGCGTACGACCCGTCCCGGGTGTACGGCACCACCGCGGGCGGATGTCACCGCTCGGACACCGCCGAGGTGAAGAGCGCCGGACCGATCGCGAGCTCCCTGGTCAATCTGGCCTGCTCCGGGGCCACGACCGACAACGTCTTCCGCGCCTCGCAGGGCGGCCTGTCCTACAAGGGCGAGGCCCCGCAGGCCGACCAGCTCGCGGCCGTCGCCGCCTCGCACGACGTGGAGCTGATCGCGCTCTCCATCGGCGGCAACGACCTCGGGTTCGCCGACATCATCGCCACCTGCGCCAAGGACTACATCGTCTGGTACTCGTACTGCCACGACGACCAGCAGGCCGAGGTCGACGCCCGGATCGACGGGGTGATGGCGGACGTCGGCCGTTCGGTCGACGAGATCCGGGCCGTGATGACGGGCGCCGGATACACCTCCTCCGACTACCGGATCGTCCTCCAGTCGTATCCATCGCCCCTCCCCCGCGCCGCCGAGAACCGGTACGCGGAGAGCGGCTGGTCCCGTACGAACACCGGCGGCTGCCCCTTCTGGAACGCCGACTCCGACTGGGCCCGCGACTCCCTCGTCCCGCAGCTCGCCAACCGCCTGAAGGGCGTCGCGGCGGCGAAGGGCGTGCAGTTCATGGACCTGCGGGACGCGCTCCAGGGGCGTGAGGTGTGTGCCAAGGCGAGCCGTCAGGTGACGTCGACGGCGCCGACGTCGGGGACGACGAGCGAGTGGGCGCGCTGGATCGACAGCCAGAGCACCCAGGGCCTCGTCCAGGAGTCCATGCACCCCAACGCCTACGGCCAGCAGGCCCTCGGCCGCTGTCTGGCCCTGGTCCACGCCCGCCCCACGGGCAACCACAGCTGCCGGAACACGGCGGGGTCGGGGCCGTCGGGGATGTACCTGACGGCGGGATAGCGACAGCGCGGGGCAGGGGCTGCGGCACCTGCTGGGCGCCGAGCCGCGTGACCGAGAGCTACGGCGCCAGGCCGAGCGGGCCGAGGACCCGCTCGGCCTCGTGCCGGTCGGCCGCCCGCATCGCCCGGACCAGGGCGGCGGAACCGCCGGGCCAGGCGGCGGCCGCCGTGTCGAAGGCGGCACGGCGGGACTCCAGGGGCCCCTTCTTGGCGGGCAGCGCGTCGAGCACGAACAGGGCCCGTGCCGAGATCCCCACCTGGATCAGGTCGGAGGGCTCTCCACGCGCGCGGAGCGCCTGATGGGCGTACGCGCCGATCACCGGGTCGCGAAGGGCTCCGCGCAGCGCATCAGGCGGGGCCGCGGCGGTGTCGAGGACGGTGAAGAGCCCTCGGGTGGCGGCGGCGTCGGTCGTGCCGACGTGGACGGTGCCGAGGGCGGCGAGCAGTTGGGACCAGGCGTCGGCGGTGTCCCCGCGCGCGCGGAGCCAGTCGGCGAGCACGCGCGCGGCCACGCCCGTGGGCCAGCCCCCGGCGGCGGCCACCGCCTCGGAGGCGGACCACGCCCTGGCCTCGGCGGCGTCGGGGGCGGCGATCCCGCGCACTCCGAGGAGATAGCGGACGACGCCGGCGCCGCGCGGGGTGAGCCCGAAGGCGTCGCCGGTGCGGAAGACCAGGCCGGTGGCGGCGAGTCGGTCGAGGACGGCGGCGAGGTCGCGGGTGGGGCCCTCGAGCCGGGCCCGGTCGGTCTCGGTCAGGTCGGTCGTACCGAGGAGCCGTGCGAGCTCGGGGACGGGCGGAACGATGTGCGAGGACGCGAACGCCCCGTCCGGCACCGCCGCCGGTACGGGTACGGGCAGGTCCTCCACGGCCGGATCGACGGCCCAGTCCTCGTACTCGGCGGCCTTGCGGGCGACGGACTCGGCCGAGCAGCCGCGCCGGTAGACCACGTACAGCAGATGCGGAGCCTCACCCCCGTAGGGCTCGAACTCCTCCTCGGACAGCTCCTCCACGGCGGTGATGAGGGTGTCGGCGTCCTCCTCGACCGGCCCGGCCTCGATGGCGGCGGGCGGGGGTACGGGGACGGAGATGTCGCCGTAGTGGTCGAGGTGCTCGTCCAGGAGGGCGTCGGCCAGGACGAGGTGGGGGAAGTCGTCGGGCCCGGGCGCGAAGCGCGCGTACGGCCCGGCGAGCTGCTCGGCGAGCCCGGCGGCGGTCCACCGGTCCTGGAGCGCGGCGGCCACCTGCCCGATGCCGGTCGCGACGGCGTGGTCGGTGAGCAGCGGCCCCGCGGCGGGCGGCTGCTCGGCGTCCCGTACGTACGCGCGTGTGAGGGCCTCAGCGAGCAGCACGTCGGCGAGGGCCGTGCGTCCCATGAGGTCGGCCCGGTGCACGCCGTCGGGCAGCGGCGCGCCGTCGAGGGCGGCGAGTCGGCGCCGTACGTCCTCGGGGTCGGCGAGGTCGGCGCCGCAGGAGCGCAGGAGCGAGGCGTACCACCGGTGCCAGGTCAGGTTCCCGGGATCGGTCATCGCCCGCTCGAAGTCGCCGGCGGCCTCCCGGACGGCCACGGCGACCTGTTCGCCCCGGCCCCCGTCGAAGCGCGCCGCGAGCTGTCCGACCACGGCGGGATAGACGGCGAGCGCCCCGGGCGGCACGTACACGAACGTCGGCAGGTCCTCGACGAGCAGCTGCCGTACGAGCCCTGGCGTCGGCTCGGGCACCCCCGACGCCCTATCGGCCCCCCGGAGGGCGAGGAGACCCAGCACCGCCTCGGCGGCACGCACGAAAACGGGATCGCGGCGCTCGGGTGCTCCGTCGAGGAAGCTGTCGAGCCCGGTGTTGGTGAGAACGGTCTCGGCCACGCTTCCCAGGGTAGTTCGGCGGGGGACGAATCGGACGGAGGACGCAGGCGGCGGGGACGGGGAGTCGCCTGCGTCGCGGAGCGGGCGCCCGGTGGGCCGACGTCAGCGGACCACCACCGTCCGGGGTGCCGAGAAGTCGCCCCAGGTGCCGTCCGGGAGTTGGGCGCGGAGGGTGACGGTGTACCGGGTGCCCGGGGGGTCCTGGACCGGGAACGTGTAGGTGGCGCGGCCGGGGGGCGGGGCGGTGCCCCAGATGATGGTGGTGGCGAACCTGCCGTCGAGGTGGAGTTCGTGGTGGGTCACCGGGGCGCCTGTGTCCGGTGGGGTCCAGGTGACGGTGATCTCGCTCTTGGCCGCTGACGCGGTGAGGCGGGTGGGGGCGGTGTTCGCGGGCGCGCCCGGGGACGGGGCCGTGGTGAGGTCGGCGGGGGTGCTGTCCGGGGAGGAGTTCTCGGCGGCGTCGCGGGCGCGGACGGTGAACGCGTAGGCGGTGCCGGGGCGCAGTCCGGTGACGTGGGCGGAGGTGGCGGTGCCGGGCACGGTGTGGATGCGGGTGTCGGCCTGGTAGACGTCGTACGCGGTGACCTCGGTGTCGTCCTTGGACGCGGTCCAGCGGAGGGTCACGGCGCGGCTGCCGTCGGGAGTGGCGCGGAGCGCGGCGGGTGTGGTGGGGGGCGTGCGGTCCTCGGCGGCGGCGCGGAGGGTGGTCGCGGTGACGGTGGCGCTCGGGGGCGAGACGTTGCCGGCGGCGTCCCTGGCCCGGACGGTGAAGCGGTGGAGGGTGGCGGGGGCGAGGCCGACCACGTCGGTCATCAGGGTGGTGGCCGGGAGGTCCTTGATCTTGCGGCCCTCGCTGTAGACCGCGTATCCGGTGACGGCCCGGTCGTCGGTGGCCGCGCTCCACATCACATGGACCGTGCTCGCGCTGCCCGCCGTCGCGGTGACGCCGGAGGGGACGCTGGGGGCGCGGACGTCCTTGACCTCGGGAACGGCGGCGCCGGAGCATCCGGCGAGCGTGAGCGTCAGCGTGAGGGCGGTCAACAGGCTTGCGGCGAGCGGTCGTTGCACGGGCCGGCCTCCTCCGCCGGAAAGGTCCAGACCTATATCGCACAGTCGGACCGGCCTCGACAAGGGGGCGTTGTCAGTGGCGTGCGCTTCACTGAGAACATCACTCTCCGTAGTCGAATCTGGGGGAATCATGACGGACCGTACGACCTATCTGAGCCACGCCGGGGTACGCCGACGAGGCTGGACCGACACGATGGTGCGGGAGCTCCTCGGCACACCCGATGTGCAGGGCCGCGACCCGCGCCGCTGGTCCCCCGCGCCCCTGCGGCTCTACCTCCTGGCGCGGGTCGAGACGGTGGAGCGGACACCCGAGTTCACCGGCACGTCGACGCTCGCTCTGGCCGGTTCCTCTGCCGCCGCGGCCTACGCGGAGCGGCGCCGCGCCGCCGTCCTGGCCGCGATCCGCGCGCAACCGATCGAGGTGCCCCGGCTCCCCGGCCCCGAGCTGGAGCGGCGGGCGGTCCGGCACCGGCAGCTCCTGGGGGCGCGGAGCCCCGGGACGCCACCGGGAGACGGGGCTCCGGCGGGGGCACTCGTACGGTGGCAGGTGAGCTACCTCCGGCACGCCCTCGCGCGGTACGAGGCGCTCCTCGACGGCCTGTACGGCGAGACCGGGCGCGGCGAGGCCGAGCGGCTGCTGCGGCGACGGCTGTACGAGGCGATCGGAGCCGCGTATCCGGCACTGGCTCAGGAGTGCCGTCGCAGGATCGCGGTGGAGCGGTGAGCGGGGGCGCGGCCGGGCGCCGTCCCCGCCACCGGAGTCCGGGCGGGCCGCCCGACTGCCGTCACTGCCGCAGCAGGCGTGTGAGCGCCCGGCAGGCCGCCGGGATCGGCGCCACGATCCTGACCGCGCACCGGTCGCGGAGGGCCTCCGCCGCCTCGCCCAGCGGGCCGCCGCCGATGACGACCGCCCGTGCCCCGTCCCGCTCCACGCAGGCGCGGACCGCCTGCTCCAGCTGGTCGAGGAGCGACTCCGGGTCGGCGGAGAGCCGTTCGGGGGCGTCCGTGGTGAGGCGGAGGCCGGTGTACCGGTCGGCGAGGCCGAGGGCCGCCACCCGCGCGGCGATGGCCCCGGCCAGGAGCGGCGTCGTGGTGGCGACGCCGAACGGGGTGCCGTCGGCCGCCGCCTCCCTGAGCGCCGCTTCGCCCAGGCCCACCACGGGCACGTCGGTCGCCGCGCGCAGCTCCGCCAGGCCCGGGTCGCCGAAGGCTCCGACGAGGAGCGCCGCACAGTCGCCTCGGGCCGTGGCGCGGAGGCCGCGGCGAGGACCTCGGGCGCGGCGGCGCGCAGGGCGGCCGGGTCGGTGAGCATGGCCGGGCCCCGGTCCACGGTCACGCCCCGGACCGGGCAGCCGCCGCCGAGGGCGCGCTGGGCGATGGCGGTCATCATCGCGGTCGTGGCGGCGGAGGTGTTGGGGTTGATCAGCACGATGTGGCGACGCGTCAGCCGGAGGGCGCTCGCCGGCTCGACGCCGCGCTGCACCGCGGGGTTGATCGGCATCGCGCGGTGGGTCGGTACCGCGCGGCGGGTCGGCACCTCGTCGCCGCACTGCACCGGTTCGCCGCCCAGCACCGCCGCCCCGGGCCCCGCGGCGTGCGCGGGGGCCGGGGCGGGCGGCGGGGTGACGGGGCGGTGGTTCAGTGGACGTGCGCCGCCTTCGCCGTGTGGCTGCCGGAGATGTCCTCGCCGGGCTCCATCGGCGCGGTGACGTCGTCGGCGTCCCGGCCCCGGCCCAGGTGGTTGAAGACCACGTTCAGCAGGACGGCCGCGACGCAGCCGGTCGAGATGCCCGAGTCCAGGATGATCTTCGCCGTCTCCGGGAAGGCGTGGTAGAACTCCGGCGCGGTGATCGGGATGATGCCGACGGCCAGCGAGACGGCCACGATCAGGACGTTGTTGTCCTTCTCCAGGCCGGCCTTGACCAGGGTCTGGATGCCGCTGGCGGCGACCGAGCCGAAGAGGACGACGCCCGCGCCGCCGAGGACCGGCCGGGGGACGACCGAGATCAGCGAGGCGGCGACCGGCGAGAGGCCCATCAGGACCAGGAAGCCGCCACCGGCGGCGACGACGAAGCGGCTGCGGATCCGGGTCATGGCGACCAGGCCGATGTTCTGCGCGAAGGCGCTGCACATGAAGCCGTTGAAGAGCGGGCTGATCGCGGAGCCGAGGGTGTCGGCGCGCAGTCCGGCCGCGATGGTCTTCTCGTCGGCGGGCCGTTCGACGATCTCGCCGAGGGCGAGCATGTCGGCGGTCGACTCGGTCATGGAGACCAGCATGACCACGCACATCGAGATGATCGCGGCGAGGGCGAACTGCGGGCCGCCGAAGTGGAACGGCGTCGGGAAGCCGACGATGTCCGCCTCGGTCACCGGCGAGAAGTCGGTGACGCCGAACGGTATGGCGATGAGGGTGCCGATGACGAGGCCCAGGAGGACCGCGATCTGCTTGACGAAGCCGCGGGTGAAGCGGCGGAGCAGGAGGACGACGACGAGCGTGATGCCGGCGAGCGAGAGGAAGGTCGTCGAACCGTAGTCCTCGGCCGCGGGGTTGGGCCCTTGGGCCCAGCCGAAGGCGACCGGGAGGAGGGAGACGCCGATGAGGGTGATCACGGTGCCGGTGACGACCGGCGGGAAGAACCGCACGAGCCGGGAGAACCAGGGGGCGGCGAGGAAGCCGAGGAGACCGGCGACGATGATCGCGCCGAAGATCACGGGGAGCGCGTCGGCCTTGTCGTCGGTCGTGTCGACGATGGCGAGCATCGGCGCGACGCCGGCGAAGGTGACGCCGTTGACGAACGGGAGCCGGGCGCCGATCTTCCAGACCCCGAGCGTCTGGAGGAAGGTCGCGAGCCCCGCGGTGAAGAGGCTGGCGCCGGTCAGGAAGGTGAGTTCGGTTCCGGAGAGGCCGACGGCGGCTCCGACGATCAGGGGCGGGGCGACAACGCCCGCGTACATGGCGGCGACGTGCTGGAGGCCGCTGGTGAGCATCTTCAGTGGGGGCAGCGTCTCGTCGACCGGATGCTTCTCGCGGTCGTCGGGGGCGGAGCCTGCGGCTTGTGCATTGCGAACCTGGGGCTTGGCGGCCACGGCGGTTCCTCCGGTCGGTTACACGTCGGCGGCGACGCGGGGTTCAGGGAGGTGGTGCGATGCGGTGCGGGGTGCAGGAGGTGCGGCTCGTTGCGGGGTGGTGCGGGGGTGACGCAGGGGTGGTGCGGTGCGCGCGTGGGGAGTCCGCGACACGGGGACGGATGCCCGGTGGGGGTGCGGGCGGGTGTCACCGTCCCGGGAGGTGCCGTACGTCTTCTGCGTACGGCACCTCCCGGTCGGGCTGCCGCGGACCCCGCTCGGGTCCGCGGCGACCGACCGAGGGCCGTCCCCCTCGGTCGGACTCCATGGGGAGGGTCAGCCCTGGGCCGCGATGCGGGCCAGGCGCTGGGCCTCCGCGCGCGCGTCGCGCGCGATGGTGTCCTCGTCGACGGTGAGCAGTCGGTTGTTCTCGACGATCTGCTTGCCGTTGACGAAGGAGGCCGTGACCGGGGCCGCCGCGCCGAAGACGATGGCGGTGACCGGGTCGGCGATCGTGGAGTGGCCGAGGCCGTCGATCTTCCAGAGGACGAAGTCGGCGAGCTTGCCGGCTTCGAGGGAGCCGATGTTGTCGGCGCGGCCGAGGACCTGGGCGCCGCCGTAGGTACCGAGGCGCAGCGCCTGGCGGGCGTTGAGCGCGGCCTCTCGGTGGGCGCCGAGGCGGTTGATGAGGAGCGCGTTGCGCAGCTCGGTGTGGAGCTCGCCGGACTCGTTGGAGGCGGTGCCGTCGACGCCGAGGCCGACGGGTACGCCCGCCTTCAGCATGTCGGGGACGCGGGCGATCCCGGCGGCGAGACGCGCGTTGGAGGAGGGGCAGTGCGCCACACCGGTCTTGGTGCGGGCGAAGGCCGCGATGTCGGAGTCGTTCATGTGGACGCAGTGCGCCATCCACACGTCCTCGCCGAGGAAGCCGGTGGACTCGAAGTAGTCCGTCGGGCCCATGCCGAACAGCTCGTGGCAGAACTTCTCCTCCTCCACGGTCTCCGAGCCGTGGGTGTGCATGCGCACACCGAGGCGGCGGCCGAGCGCGGCGCCCTCCCGGAGGAGTTCGGTGGAGATGGAGAAGGGTGAGCAGGGGGCGACGGCGACCTGGGTCATCGCGTCGAAGGAGGCGTCGTGGTACTTCTTCACCGTCTCCTCGGTCGCGGCGAGCGCGCCCTCGGTCGTCTCGACGGCGAAGTCCGGCGGCAGGCCGCCGTCCTTCTCGCTGCGGTCCATGGAACCGCGGGCGAGGGTGAAGCGGACGCCCATCTCGGAGGCGGCGCCGATGATGGCACCCGACAGGTCACCGGAGTTCACCGGGTACACGTAGTGGTGGTCCATGGCGGTGGTGACACCGCCGCGGGCCATCATGGCCAGCGAGCCCTGCGCCGCGGCGCGCACCATCTGCTCGTCGATCCGCGCCCAGGTCGGGTAGAGGGCGACGAGCCAGTTGAACAGGTTGTGGTCGGTCGCCAGGCCCCGGGTGATCCACTGGTAGAAGTGGTGGTGGGTGTTGACGAGACCGGGCGTGACGAGATGGCCGGTGGCGTCGATGCGCCGGACCACGTTCTCCAGGCCCTCGGGAGCCTTGCCGGCGCCGATGGACTCGATCTTGTTGTCCGCGACGACGAGGTAGCCGGAGGCGTACTCGGTGTCGTTCGCGTCGACGGTCGCGATCGCCGCGTTCTCGATGACGATGCGCTGGGCTGCCGAAGGTGCTGCCATGGCGGTGCTTCCTTCATTCCTCGGGGGTGGTGTGGGCACGGCAGGACCCTAGGAGGATTTGAGTGCCGGGGCCGTGTGACGGCTCCGGGTGCCGAGATGGTGGAAGAACAGATTCAGCAGGACGGCGACGAGCGCGCCGGCGCTGATGCCGGAGCCGAGCACGGTCTGTGCCCAGGCGGGGAACTCGGCGTAGAAGGTGGGTGCGGCGAGCGGGATGATGCCCGCTCCGAGCGCGACGGCCACCAGGATGATGTTGGAGCTGTCGTCGAGTCCGGCTTCCGACAGGGTACGGATGCCGCTGACGGCGATGGAGCCGAAGAGGACGATACCGGCGCCGCCGAGGACGGGCATCGGGACCATGGAGACGACCGCGCCGAGGACCGGGAAGGCGCCGAGGACCAGCAGGGCGCCGCCGGCGACCGCGACGACGTACCGGGAGCGCACCCGGGTCAGCGAGACGACGCCGACGTTCTGGGCGAAGGCCGAGGTCGGGAAGCCGCCGAAGACGGGGCCGATCAGCGTGGCGATGCCGTCGGTGCGGAGTCCGCGGGTGATGGTCCGGCCGTCGCTGCGGCGCTCGCAGATCTCGCCGAGGGCGAGCATGCCGGCGCTGGACTCGGTCATCAGGACCAGCATCACGATGCACAGGGAGAGGATCGCGGCGGGCTGGAACTCCGGGGCGCCGAAGGCGAAGGGGGCGGGCAGGGCCGCGACGGGCGCCTCGCGCAGCGCCGTGAAGTCGGCCATCCCGAAGGGGATCGCGGCCAGGGTGCCGATGAAGAGGCCGAGCAGCAGGGCGATCTGCTTGACGAAGCCCTTGCCGAAGCGCTGGAAGAGCAGGATGACGACGAGGGTGAAGCCGGCGAGTGCCAGGTACTTCATGGCGCCGAAGTCGGCGGCGGTCCTGTCGCCGCCCTGCGCCCAGCCGACGGGCACGGGCATCAGGGTGACCCCGATGAGGGTGATGACGACGCCGGTGACGAGCGGCGGGAAGAAGCGCAGGAGCCTGCCGAAGAAGGGTCCGACGGCGAGGCAGAACACTCCGGCGACCATCACCGCGCCGTAGATGGCGGGGAGCTGGTGACCGGGGGCGCTGGTCTCGGCGATGGCGAGCATCGGCGCGATGCCGGCGGAGGAGGCGGCGTTGACGAACGGCAGCCGGTTGCCGGCGAAGCCCCGGACGCCGAGGGTCTGCAGGATGGTCGCGCAGCCGGCGATCAGCAGGCCGGCCGCGATGAGCCGGGTCATTCCGGCGGCGTCCAGGCCGACGGCCTGGCCGATGATGAGCGGAGGGGTGACGACGCCTGCGTACATGGCGGCGATGTGCTGGAGCGCCGCGGGGACGAGCCGCGAGGCAGGAAGCTTTTCGTCCACCGGATGAACCTGGCGGGTCGGGTCCGGCGGGGTGGAACACGGGCCTTCGGCGGTTGCCGGCCCCTTTGCGGGCTGTGTCATGAGAATCCCTCCGGTCCGGCGCGGCCCCCGCCCGACTGCGGGCGGGCGGGGGCCGGTCACTCGGACGCCGCTTAGAGGTTGGTCATGTCGACCGGGATCTGCGCCGTGGCTCCGTCGCGGAGGACGGTGGCCTCGATGAGGCCGTACATGCGGTCGGCGGCGTAGTAGACCTCGTTGTCGTTCTTGAGGCCGAAGGGCTCGAGGTCGACCAGGAAGTGGTGCTTGTTCGGGAGCGAGAAGCGGACTTCGTCGATCTCCGAGCGGTGGTTGATGATGCGCGTGGCCATCTGGTACAGCGTCTGCTGGAGGGAGTACGAGTACGTCTCCGAGAAGGCCTCGAGCATGTGCTTCTTGGTCTGCTCGTAGGACCGCTCCCAGTTGGGCATGCGCTGCTCGTCGTCGGTCCAGTTGAACCGCCAGCGGGCGGACACCTGCGTGGCCAGGATGCGGTCGTACGCCTCCTGGAGCGTCGTGTACTGGTCCTTGATGTAGCCCCAGAACTCCGAGTTGGTGGAGTTCATGACGACGAGGTCCTTGAGGCCGGAGATGACCTCCCAGTTCTCGCCGTCGTAGGTGATCTGGGTGACGCGGGTCTCCTGGCCCTTGCGGGCGAAGGAGTGGTTGACCTCGTCGGCGCCGATGAACTTGGAGTTGGCCTCGGAGGACGCGATGCGCTCCCAGGCGTACTCCTCGATCCGGATGCGCGCCTTCTTGATCGGCTCCTGGCTCGTCACGAAGTGGCGCGCGAGGTGGATGCCGAACTGCTCGGCGGACTCGATGCCGTACTCCTTGGCGAACGCGAAGACGGTGTTCTTCGTCGTGTCGGTGGGGAGGCAGTGGGCGTTGGAGCCGGTGAGGTGGACGTCGTCGAGGTCGCCGGAGAGGGCGACGGAGACGTTCAGGTCCTTGATGTGGTGGGTGTCGCCGTCCCGCGTGATCTTGACGACGCGGTTCTCTGCTTTGCCGTACTGGTTCTGGCCGAGAATCGTGGGCATGTCTGCTAGCTCCCTCGGTATACGGAGTAGCCGAACGGGTTGAGCAGCAGCGGTACGTGGTAATGCTCGCCGGGGGTGACGGCGAACGTGATCGCCACCTCCGGGAAGAACGCACCGCTGTCCCTTACGCGGGGGGCGTCCTGCTGCGCCTCGGCTTGCTTCTTGGAGTTCTTGTTCACGAAGTACGTCTCGACCTCGAAGTCGAGTCGTACGTGGGTGGTGCCCTCCGGCAGCGCCGGCAGGTCCTTGCAGCGTCCGTCCGCGTCGGTGGCGGAGCCGCCGAGCGCGATCCACTCCGCGTCGGAGCCGCTGCGGGCCGCGAGCGTGATGGCGACGCCCTCAGCAGGGCGGCCGATGCTGGTGTCCAGGATGTGGGTGGACACCGAGGCCGTGGTGTCGGTGCTCATGCGGAGCTCTCTTCCTCGGAGGTCTCGACGAGACGGGTCAGCCGGATGCGGTTGATCTTGCCCAGTTCGGTGCGGATGATCTCCCGCTCCTTCTCGGGCGAGTTGCCGATCCGCTGCCGGAGGGCGTCGCGCATCTGCTCGCCGGTCAGGCCGGTGGCGCAGATGAGGAAGACGTGTCCGAACCGGTCCTGGTAGGCCAGGTTGAGTTCGAGCATCTCGGCCTTGAGCTCCGCGGAGGCGCCTGCCATCCCGCTCTGTTCGCGGGAGGAGGTCGGGTCCCCGGCCTTCGGACGACCGATCGGCGGGTGCCCCGCCATCGCCTCGGCAAGGTCCTCGGCGGTCAGCTCGGCCATGGCGGCGTCGCTGGCGAGGAAGAGAGCTTCGGCGGTGGTGTACGGGCGCTGGGCGAGGATCTCGCTCCCCCACGCCGAACTGGAACACACCTCGTGGAGCGCGGCGAGGGCCTCGCTGTCCGCGGAGGTGTTGAACCGGGTGAGGCCCGGTGTCGTACCTGAAGTCACGGGAAGCCTCCGTGGCTGTTTTTCGCTGTGCGTCGGACGGGCTGCGGATAGCTAACGCCCTCCGCAACACAACGTCAACACTTTGTTGAAAACTCGGCCACGCAAAAGCCGTCGTCCCGACATCCGGACGACGGCTTGTGGCCACACATGATCAACTACTCGCCCTTGGCGGCCTTTTCCCTGTTCAGGGCGGTCTCCCTGTTCAGGTAGTTGTACACGGTGAAGCGGCTGACACCCAGTGCACCCGCCACCGTCTCCACTCCATGGCGCACCGCGAAGGCCCCCCGGGCCTCCAGGAGACGGACGGCCTCCTGCTTGGCCTTGCGGTCCAGTTCGGCCAGTGGCATCCCGTGCCGCCGCTCCATCGCCGCGAGGATGTGGTCGAGGGATTCGGACAGCTGTGGAAGCCGTACGGCGAGCACGTCCTCCCCTTCCCAGGACAGGACGACGTCGTCGGCCTCCGCCTGCGCGGGGACGAGCAGCTCGGCGCCCATGGCGTCCACCAGCGGCTTCACGGCAGTGACCAGAGGGTGCTCGTTCACTTGTCGTCCTCCCCGAGCACATTGACCTGGAGCGAGACGCGGGTGGCGCCGGCCGCGAGCGACTTGCGCAGCAGCGCGTCGACGGCGGTGAGCACCTCGTCGGCACCGCCTTCCGCCGTGTTTCCGAAGGGGCCGACGTCGACCGCGTCCAGTTCGGCCGACTGGATGACCTCACGGGCCACGACCGCGTGCGCCGGCGCCTCGTCGAGGTCGAACGGCTCGGTCGTGAACTCCACTCTCAAACGCACCATGGCCCCACGCTACGGCCCCACTCCCGTCTGCGGGAGCCCCGGACCTGCGGGGACCTCTTGACAAGCGCGCCGCCCGCCTTGCAACATTCCGTCAGACAGAAACTTACTTCCGCGATACGGAAGGAGCGCCTACCCCTCATGACCCGCTTCTCAGCAGACGCAGCCATGGACCAGCGCTTCGATGTGAACCTGTCGATCCTCTTCACGGAACTCCCGCTCCTGGAGCGCCCCGCGGCCGCCGCCGCGGCGGGCTTCACCGCGGTCGAGCTGTGGTGGCCCTGGATCGACACCGCCACCCCCGAGCAGAGCGAGCTCGACGCCCTCAAGAAGGCTCTTGAGGACGCCGGCACCCAGCTGGTGGGCCTGAACTTCTACGCCGGACAGCTCCCCGGCCCGGACCGCGGAGCCCTCTCCGTCCCCGGGGACGAGTCGGACCGCTTCCGCGCCAACATCGAGGTGGCCGCCGACTTCGCCGCCTCGGTCGGCTGCAAGGCGCTCAACGCGCTCTACGGCAACCGCGTCGAGGGCGTCGACCCGCAGATCCAGGACACCCTCGCCCTGGAGAACCTGGTCCTGGCCGCCCGCGCGGCGGACCGGATCGGCGCGATCCTCCTCGTCGAGACCCTCAACAAGCCGGAGTCGCCTCTCTACCCGCTGGTGAGCGCCCCCTCCGCCATCGAGGTGATCGACAAGGTCAACGCGGCGACCGGGCTCGGCAACGCCAAGTTCCTCCTCGACATCTACCACCTGTCGATGAACGGCGAGGACGTCAGCCAGGTCATCGCGGAGTACGCGGCCAAGACCGGCCACGTCCAGATCGCGGACAACCCGGGCCGTGGCGCGCCGGGCACCGGTGACCTCCCCCTGGAGCAGCTCCTCGACGAGCTGAAGAAGGCCGGGTACGAGGGCTGGATCGGCCTGGAGTACAAGGCCGCCGACGCCGCCGCGTCCTTCGAGTGGCTCCCGGCCGAGGCCCGCCCGGCCCGCTGACCAGCGACTTCCCCCGTACGACCAGTTTTTGAGAGGCACCCTCATGAGCACCCTCCCCAAGATCGCGTGGATCGGCCTCGGCATCATGGGCTCCCCCATGTCCGAGAACCTGATCAAGGCCGGCTACTCGGTCACCGGCTTCACCCTGGAGCAGGACAAGCTGGACCGCCTCACCGCGGCCGGCGGCACCGCCGCCGCGTCGATCGCGGAGGCAGTCAAGGACGCCGACGTCGTCATCACGATGGTGCCCGCCTCCCCGCAGGTCGAGGCCATCTCCTACGGCCCCGAGGGCATCCTGGAGAACGCCAGGCAGGGCGCGCTGATCGTCGACATGTCGTCGATCACCCCCCAGACCTCGGTCGACCTCGCGAAGAACGCCAAGGAGAAGGGCATCCGCGTCATCGACGCGCCCGTCTCCGGCGGCGAGGCCGGCGCCATCGAGGCCGTGCTCTCGATCATGGTCGGTGGCGAGAAGGCCGACTTCGACGAGGCCCTCCCGATCCTCGAGACCCTCGGCAAGACCATCGTCCTCTGTGGTCCGCACGGCTCCGGCCAGACGGTGAAGGCCGCCAACCAGCTGATCGTCGCGGTCAACATCCAGGCCTGCGCCGAGGCCGTGGTCTTCCTGGAGAAGTCCGGTGTGGACCTCCAGGCCGCCCTCGACGTCCTCAACGGCGGTCTGGCCGGCTCGACCGTGCTGACCCGCAAGAAGGACAACTTCCTGAACCGGGACTTCAAGCCCGGCTTCCGGATCGACCTGCACCACAAGGACATGGGCATCGTCACCGACGCCGCCCGCAACGTCGGTGCGGCCCTCCCGGTCGGCGCGGTCGTCGCCCAGCTCGTGGCCTCGCTGCGCGCCCAGGGTGACGGCGGCCTGGACCACTCGGCCCTGCTGCGCGCCGTCGAGCGCCTCTCCGGCCAGCAGGTCTGATCCAGCGCCCCCGTGAGCGGGGGCCCCAGATTTCCGGTCGGTGGCGGCGCTGACAACTGTCCTGTCGCGCCCAGGCGCCGTCGCCGACCGGAACACCCACTTCATTTTCAACAAACTGTTGACGTTACGTTCGAGCCGAATTTACGCTCCTCGCACCGTCAGCAGAGCTCCCGTACGGAAGGTCACGATGTCGAAGCGCGTGCTTACGACCGAGTCCGGCGCCCCCGTCGCCGACAACCAGAACTCCGCCACCGCCGGCGTCGGTGGCCCTCTCCTCCTCCAGGACCAGCACCTGCTGGAGAAGCTCGCGCGCTTCAACCGTGAGCGGATCCCGGAGCGTGTGGTGCACGCCCGCGGCTCCGGCGCGTACGGCTACTTCGAGGTGACCGACGACGTCACCGGCTTCACCAAGGCGAACTTCCTCGGCGAGGTCGGCAAGAAGACCGAGACGTTCATCCGCTTCTCCACCGTGGCCGACTCGCTCGGTGGCGCGGACGCCGTCCGCGACCCGCGCGGCTTCGCGCTGAAGTTCTACACCGAAGAGGGCAACTACGACCTCGTCGGCAACAACACCCCGGTGTTCTTCATCAAGGACCCGATCAAGTTCCCCGACTTCATCCACTCCCAGAAGCGCGACCCCTTCACGGGCAAGCAGGAGGCGGACAACGTCTGGGACTTCTGGGCGCACGCCCCCGAGGCGACGCACCAGATCACCTGGCTCATGGGCGACCGCGGCATCCCGGCCTCGTACCGTCACATGAACGGCTACGGCTCGCACACCTACCAGTGGACCAACGAGGCGGGCGAGGCCTTCTTCGTCAAGTACCACTTCAAGACGAACCAGGGCATCCGCAGCCTCTCCGCCGACCAGGCCGCCGAGCTCGTCGGCAAGGACGCGAACTCGCACCAGACCGACCTGCTCCAGGCCATCGAGCGCGGTGTGAACCCCTCGTGGACCCTGTACGTCCAGGTGATGCCGGCCGCCGAGGCCGCCGAGTACCGCTTCAACCCGTTCGACCTCACCAAGGTGTGGCCGCACAGCGACTACCCGCTGCAGCGCGTGGGCCGCCTGGTCCTCGACCGCAACCCGGAGAACGTCTTCGCCGAGGTCGAGCAGGCCGCGTTCTCCCCGAACAACTTCGTCCCGGGCATCGGCCCCTCGCCGGACAAGATGCTCCAGGGCCGCCTCTTCGCCTACGCGGACGCCCACCGCTACCGCCTCGGCGTGAACCACACCCTGCTGCCGGTCAACGCCCCCAAGGCGACCACGGCCCAGAACTACGGCCGCGACGGCGCCATGGCGCTGCGCAACGGCTCGCGCCACGACAAGAACTACGAGCCCAACTCGTACCAGGGCCCGGCCCAGACCGACGCGGCGCTCTCCGCCCCGCTCGCGATCCACGGCTGGACCGGCACCCACGAGGCGCCGCAGCACACCAAGGACGACGACTTCTTCCAGGCCGGTGAGCTCTACCGCCTGATGTCCGAGGACGAGAAGAAGCGCCTGGTCGCCAACATCGCCGGCGGTCTGTCCCAGGTGTCCCGCGAGGACGTCATCGAGAAGAACGTGGCGCACTTCGCCGCCGCCGACGCGGACTACGGCAAGCGCGTGGCCGAGGCCGTCAACGCCCTGCGCGAGGACTGACCGGCCGGCATCACCCAGACTGCGTACGGCACCTGACGGGAGGTCAGTGTCGTACGTGGTCCGGATCACCGACCCGGATGAGGGGTGGCCGGTGATCCGGACAAGCGTGAGGACCGCGGCGGCGCCGAGCCAGTGCGGTGGTAAGGGCGCCGGTCCCCCTTCTTGACCTGAAAGAAGGGGAGCACCGGCCGCCCGTCGGCACCGCCGCGGTCCCAACGCCCCCTCCCGAGGGCTCCCGGCCCCACCCAAGACTCCGCCCGGCGGCGCGAACGTCCTGTCGCGCCAGCCTCGTGCCGCCGGGCGGTCACCAGCCGAAGAGCGCGGAACCAGGTTTACGGTCCCTGGTTCCGCGCTCTTCTTCGTGTACGGGGTGTACGGGGTGTACGGGTCGCAGCGCATCGTTTCTGCGGTGAAGATCCGCACCCGCTCGGGGGAGCGCACCGCGATGCGGGCCCCACGCGCCCCGCGACCGGCGCTATCCACTCGTACATGATCAAGAACCTGATGCGCGGCCTCGCACCGCTCGCCCTGATCCTGTCCCCGCTGGCGATCCCCTCCCCCGCCCTCTCCGCCAACGTCATCCTCTTCCCCGACGCGCTCTCCGAGCTCACGGAGGCCGCCGAGGACCCGGACGGCTACAAGGCGACGGCGTTCCGCCACTGGAACCAGGGCCTCGACCCGGCCGACGGCTGCGACACCCGCTCCGAGGTCCTCATCGCCGAGGCCGAGGACGCCCCAAGCACGGGCGCCAAGTGCGCCCTGACCGGCGGCCGGTGGACCTCGCCCTACGACGGCCAGAGCGTGACCGACCCCGCCGCCCTCCGCGTCGACCATGTCGTCGGACTCGAAGAGGCCTGGCAGTCGGGGGCCTCCGGCTGGACGGCGGCCCGGCGCGAGCAGTACGCCAACGACCAGGGCGCCGCCGCGACCCTCGTCGCCGTCACCGCCCGCAGCCAGAAGGAGAAGGCCGGGCGCGACCCCGCCGAGTGGGTGCCCTCGGACTCCGCCCGGTACTGCCGCTTCGTCGGCGACTGGGTCAGCACCAAACTGCGCTGGGGCCTCTCCACCGACAAGGACGAGATGGAGGCGCTCAAGCTGTTCGCCGACGGGCCGTGCGAGGAGACGGTCGTACTCCGCTCGAAGGCGCCCCAGTAACGGGCGTCCGGCGGTCCGCGCGCGCCAGCAGGTACGTCACGGTGAGCGAGCCGAGGGCGAGCACCACCATCGCCGTGCGCGGTGACGTGTACTGGGCGAGGGTGCCCGCGAGCGCCGCGCTCACTCCCTGGAGGGCGAGCATCCCGGAGGTGTGGAGGCCGAGGGCGTGACCGCTCAGCTCCTCCGGCACCAGGGTCATCAGCCGCTCCTGGTGCAGCAGGCTCGCCCCGAACCCGACGGCCGACACGGCCACGGCGACGAGCACCACCGGCAGCGCCGGGTCGACGGCGAACAGCAGGAACGGGGCCGCGAGCAGCGCCTGGAGCGGGAAGCGGATCCGTGCACGCAGCCGGGCCGGTACGAAGCGGCCGATGGCCATGTCCCCGGCCAGCATCCCGAGCGCGCCCACGGCGAAGAGCAGCCCGGCGCGCTCGGGGTCGTACGGCACGAAGAGCGACTCGCAGCCGACGATGAGCCCGTTGGGCAGCCAGAGGGCCAGGTAGGTGCGGCGCCGCGCGGGCGAGGACCACAGGCGGGCGTTGGTGCGCCAGGTCTCGGCGACCGAGGCGCGGCCCGTGGCGCGCGGCGGACGCTTCCCGAGGCCCAGCCGGGCGAGGAGGGCCGCCGTGAGGTAGAGCCCGGCGCCGACGAGGACGGTGCCGCGCGGTGAGAGGAGCGCGACCAGGAGGCCGCCGGTCGCGTAGCCGCCGATCTGACTGACGCCGGCGGCCATGTTGGTCACCGAGCGGCCGAGGAGGTAGTCCTCGCGGGCCAGGACCTCGTTCAGGAGGCCGTATCGGACCCCGCCGCCCAGAGAGGCCGCGAGCCCCTGCGCGAGGAGGATCACGAAAACGGCCCAGGTCGGAAGGGCGGGGAGCGCGAGGACCGTCGTACACAGGGCGAAGAAGAGCGCGATGCCGGCGAGCGCGGCGCGTGGCGGGAGCCGGTCGGCGGCCGAGAGCAGGGTGGTGGCGCCGATGAGCTGGGCGAGCGAGGGACCGAAGAGCGCGAGGGCGGAGAGGAACGGGGAGCCGGTCGCACGGAAGACGAGGGTGGCGAGCCCGAGCCCGGCGACCGTCTGGGCGGCGGTGTGGGCGGAGCCGGTGAGGAAGAGCGGGGTGAACTCCGGGGTACGGAAGAGGGTGCGGTAGCGGGGCATGCGGGGAGTCTCCGGGGGCGCCCCGCCACGGCGATATTGTTTCGCGGTAGGGCGAAACCACGGGGGGCGGGGCATGGGCTGGTGGCAGATCGGTACGGACTCGCTCGCGGTGAGCCGTTTCGTCGTCTCGCCGCTGGCCGAGACGATCGCGGCGCTCAAGATCCTCCACACGGCCTCGGGTGCCCACCCGGGAGAACAGGCCTGGCTGGCCCGTCATCTGCCCGCCTACCGGGCGCGCCTGGCGGCCGAGCCGCTCGACGGTCTGCTCGTCCGGGCCGCGCTCGGGCGGACGTGGAACGCGGGGTTCGTGACCCCGACGCCTCTGGGTGAGGGGGAGGCGTCCTTCGAGGAGGAGGTCGAGGCCGTCCGGACGGCCGATCCCGCCTCTGCCGTACCGGAGTTGGCGCTGTCGATCGGCGGCCCGGTGCCGGAGCCGCTGCGCTCCGCCCGCGATCTGCCGGAGCGGATGGCCGGGGTCCTGACGTGGGTGTGGCGGGAGGCGGTAATGCCGGAGTGGCCGCGCCGCCGGAGGGTCCTGGAGGCAGATGTGGTGGCGCGGACCGCGCGGTTGAGTCGGGGTGGCTGGGCGGCAGCGCTCGACGAGCTGTCCCCGGGCCGGATGCGCTGGCTCGGTGACGGTCGGCTCCAGGTCAACACCCGTGACTATCCCCCGCGTTCGGTCGACGGAGGGCGTCTGTTCTTCGTCCCGGTGACGTCGAGCGCGGGATGGGTGACCTGGGAGGGGACGGAGCGCTTCGCGGTGGTGTACACCTGCGCCGGCGCCCTGGCGGCCGGGACGGGACCGGCCGCGCCCTCGGCTCTCGCCACCCTGCTCGGCGCGGCCCGTGCCGGGGTCCTCGTGCGGCTCGAAACCCCCAAGTCCACCAGCCAGTTGGTGGCACTCACCGGGCAGGGGCTCGGGTCGGTGGGGCGGCACCTGAGGGTGCTGCTCGACGCCGGGCTCGTACGGAAGGGGCGGGCCGGGCGGTCGGTGCTGTACGAGTGGACGGAGGCGGGCGCGGTGCTCGTACGGGCCTCGGGGTGAACGCGGAGCGGCCCCCGTCCCGGTGCTCCTCGGGACGGGGGCCGTGTCACTCGGCCGGGATCAGACCTTGAGGGCCTTGATCGCGGTCGGCGCGTGGCCGGGCTCGGTCGCGAGCTCCTCGAACTCGGTGACGTCGCTCATGTCGACCGTCTTGCTCATCGCGATGTTCGTGATGCGCTCCAGGATGGCCTCGACGACGACCGGGACCTGGTGCTCGACGGCCAGCTTCTTGGCCTCTTCGAGGGCCTCGCCCAGCTTGTCCGGGTCGGTGACGCGGATGGCCTTGACGCCCAGGCCCTCGGCGACCTTGACGTGGTCCACGCCGTAGACGCCGATCTCCGGGGTGTTGATGTTCTCGAACTCGAGGTTGACCTCGAAGTTGATGCCCAGGTTGCCCTGCGCCTGACGGATGAGGCCCAGGTAGGCGTTGTTCACGAGGACGTGGACGTAGGGGACCTTGTGCTGGGCGGCGACCGCCAGCTCCTCGATCATGAACTGGAAGTCGTAGTCGCCGGACAGGGCGACGACCGGGGTCTCCGGGTCGGCCGTGGCGGCACCGATGGCGGCCGGGATGGTCCAGCCGAGCGGGCCGGCCTGGCCGCAGTTGATCCAGTGGCGCGGCTTGTAGACGTGCAGGAACTGCGCCGCGGCGATCTGGGAGAGGCCGATGGTGGTGACGTAGCGGGTCTCCGGGCCGAAGGCCTTGTTCATCTCCTCGTACACGCGCTGCGGCTTGATCGGGATGTTGTCGAAGTTGGTGCGGCGCTGCAGGGTGGCCTTGCGCTCCTGCGCGGAGGCGGCCCAGGCGGAGAAGTCGGGCAGCTTGCCCGCGGCCTTCCACTCCTTCGCGATCTCGACGAAGAGCTCCAGGGCGACCTTGGCGTCGGAGGCGATGCCGTAGTCCGGGGCGAAGATCTTGCCGATCTGGGTGGGCTCGATGTCGACGTGGACGAACTTCCGGCCCTTGGTGTAGGCGTCCATGTTGTAGCCGGTGTGGCGGTTGGCCCAGCGGTTGCCGATGCCCAGGACGAAGTCCGACTCCAGGAAGGTCGCGTTGCCGTAGCGGTGCGCGGTCTGGACGCCGACCATGCCGGCTGCCAGCTCGTGGTCGTCCGGGATGGTGCCCCAGCCCATGAGGGTGGAGATGACCGGGATGCTGGTCAGCTCGGCGAGCTCGACGAGGAGGTCGGACGCGTCGGCGTTGATGATGCCGCCACCGGCGACGATCAGCGGGCGCTCGGACTCCAGGAGGAAGGAGAGGGCCTTCTCGGCCTGCGCGCGGGTCGCGGACGGCTTGTAGACCGGCAGCGGCTCGTAGGTCTCCGGGTCGAACTCGATCTCCGTCAGCTGGACGTCGATCGGGAGGTCGATGAGGACCGGGCCGGGACGGCCGGAGCGCATCAGGTGGAAGGCCTGCTGGAAGACGCCGGGGACCTGCGCGGCCTCCAGGACGGTCGTCGCGGCCTTGGTGACCGGCTTGGCGATGGACGCGATGTCGACGGCCTGGAAGTCCTCCTTGTGGAGCTTCGAGACCGGGGCCTGGCCGGTGATGCACAGGATCGGGATCGAGTCGGCGATCGCCGAGTACAGGCCGGTGATCATGTCGGTGCCGGCCGGGCCGGACGTACCGATGCAGACACCGATGTTGCCGGCCTTGGCACGGGTGTACCCCTCGGCCATGTGGGACGCGCCCTCGACGTGGCGGGCCAGCGTGTGGCCGATGCCGCCGACGTTCTTGAGCTCGCGGTAGAAGGGGTTGATCGCCGCGCCGGGCACGCCGAACGCGGTGGTGACGCCTTCGCGCTTGAGGATCTCAACGGCCGCTGCGGCGGCGGTCATACGAGGCATGGGAGTGCTCCTGCTTCGGCCGGGCGGATCCAAGCCCACCGGTCGGCTCGGGAGCCCGGAGCGGCTTGTTTCCGTAATGCGGAAATACTGTTCTGCTATACGGAAGCAATGTAGGTCGGGCTCCGGAGAGCCGTCAAGAGAAGTCCGATCGGCGGGATCAGGGAAGTGGCCGAACACCTCCCCCCGAGGCGCCCGATGGGTGGACGATGGGGCGGAACGACAGGGGGTTGGTTGTGGGCGAGTCGGTACCGGTGCGCTGCCCGGAATGCCTGCGCACGCAGGCGTACGCGGCACCCGTCTTCCCCTGCGCGTGCGGAAGCCCGGTGGCGCCGCCCGTGACGGCGGGCGTGACGGCGGAACCCATCACGCACCGGAACTGGACGGACGAGTGGGTCGCCGTCCGCTGCGAAGCCTGCGGCCGGGCGAACGACTGGCCGCAGCCGGAGATGGGCTGCACGTGCGGGACGGTCCTGCGGGTACCGGTGAGGGCGGTGGAGTCGGAGACCCCGACGGCCGGCGGACCCTCGGAGGGCGACGCAGCGGAGGCCGGAGAGGCCGGACCGTGGCCGGATGGGGGCGCCGATCGGGCGGGCCTGCGTCCGGGCGTGGATACGAGCACGGCTACGCGTGCGGGTACGGGCGCGGATACGCGTGCGGGTACGGGTACGGGTACGGGTACGGGTACGGGCGCGGCCGGGCCTGGAACGAGCGGCGGCCGGGCCTCGTCCCCGCTGCCCTCCCCTCCGTCCGGCTCGTCCGGTCCGTCCAGCACCTCCGGTCCGTCCAGCACCTCCGGTCCGCTCGGTCCGCTCGGTCCGCTCGGTCCGCTCGCCTCGGGCGGGCCCTACCCGCCCCGGGCGGACACCTCCCCCGGCACGGGGCACCCCCAGCCGGTCGAACCCGGCTCGGCATGGTTCGGTACGGGCCCCGGAGCCGTCGGTACGGGACCCGGCGCCGCCGGAGCAGGTCCCGGTGGCGCGGACGCGGGCCCCGGCGCCCCCGGAGCCATACCCGGTCCCGCCGTCCACCCTCAGCCCGCGAACCCGCCCCGCCATGGCGCGCCCCGCACCTTCGCCGAGCGGTACCCCTCCCACATACCGCTGCCGCCCACCGCCCCGCGCCCGGTTCCGGCGCGCGGCGACTTCCGGCCGCTGACGATCCGGACCGCGCGGGACGCGGTCGCCGCGGCCGCCGGGTATCTGCGCTGGCTGGGGTTCCGGGACGTGGTCCAGCCCGAGGAGCGCGCCGCGTCCGGGGTGGACCTGCGGGCGCCGGGGCTCGTCGCACAGGTCGACCCGAGCACTCGGCCCGCCGGGCTCCGGGCCGTCGAGTGCCTCTGGCTGAACGGACTGAGCGCCTCCTCCGTGAGCGTGTTCTTCTCGCTCGCCGGCTACACGCCGGAGGCCCGCTCGCGGGCCGCCGAGGTCGGCCTTCCGTTGTTCGTGCTCGACCTGACCGGCACCCCTCAGCCGGTGAACGACGCCGCCGACGACCTCGCCTCGGGCACCGCCTGAGAGTGCCGTCCGAAGGTGCCGCCCACGGTGCCGACCCCGGACACGTACCGCCCACAACACTTCGGCATCCGAAACCGGCCATTCACGCGTGACGATCACGCTCCCCCGGGCACAACACCCTCGGGGGGTGGGCGTCATGCCGACGGGGATGTGGTGGTTCATAGGTGCGGCCTGCGGGCAACTGCTGCTCGCCGCCGTGTTGTTGCGAACCCGCAGCAAGGAAAGCGAAGGGCCGCGTCCGGACGACGTGCCGCCGCCGCAGGCCCTGGCGCTGCTGCGGGGCGGGCGGCGGGCGGCCGTCGTCGTGGCGCTGGTGGCGCTGCACCAGCGCGGGGCGGTCGCTGCGGGCCGCAAACATACGATTCGGGCCAACGGCGGCCCCGGCCGCACGCGGGACCCCGTCCAGCTGGGGGTGCACGGGGCGCTCCACCGGGCGTTCGCGGTGCGTGACCTCGCCCTGCGCCCCGAGGCGCGACGGGCGGTGGACGCGCTCCACCGCGAGCTGCGCGGGGCGGGGCTGCTGCAGTCGCCGGCCAGGTTGTGGGCGGCCAGGGCGCTGCTCGGCTGCGTACCGCTGACGGTGGCGGCGGGGGCGTACGCGGCGGGGGCGCCCGGCGCCGGTGTGGCCGGGGCGCTCGCGGCCGGGGCCCTGCCCGTGCTCCTCGCGGCGGTGGTGCTGCTGCGGCTGCCGCCGGCGACCCGGGCGGCGCGGCGGCTCCTCGCCGGGCTGCGGGAGCGGTACCCGCTGCCGCAGCATCGGCATGAGGTGACGGACGGGTGGCTCGTCCAGCTGTACGTGGCGCTGTACGGCGATCCGGCGCTCGCGCTGTTCCTGCCCCACTTCTCCCGGGACGGCGGGCTGCTCGACCGGCCCGCCGAGGTGGACCGGAACCGGCCGCCGCAGGATCGTGGTCCGGTTCGGGGCGACGGCGCGGGGTGAGGCCGCGCCATACTGTCGTATGCGCATCAGAGCGGCCGCTCCGGCCGAACTCCCGCTGCTCCAGGACATCGAACGGGCGGCGGGCGAGCCGTTCCGTACTCTCGGCATGGCGGCGATCGCCGACGACGACCCGCTGCCCCTGGACGTCCTGGAGTCCTATCGCCGTGCGGGCCGGGCGTGGGTGGCGGTGGACGCCGCCGATCGCCCGGTCGCGTATCTGCTGACCGACACGGTCGACGGCTCCGCCCACATCGAGCAGGTGTCGGTGCATCCGGACGCCGCCCGCCGGGGCGTCGGCCGGGCGCTGATCGAGCATCTGGCGGCGGCCGCCGGGGAACAGGGCCTGGCGGCGCTGACCCTGACGACGTTCACCGAGGTGCCGTGGAACGCCCCCTACTACGCGCGGCTCGGCTTCCGTCCGCTCGCCGACTCCGACCCGGCGCTCACGGAGGGCCTGCGCGCCATCAGCCGCGCGGAGGCGGCCCACGGCCTCTCGGTCTGGCCCCGGGTGTGCATGCGCCGGGAGGTGCGGCACACCCTGCCGGACCAGGGCGCCCCGGAGGCACGGGAGGTCCGGGAGGTCAGACAGGCCCTAGGCGGTCCCTAGGGCGCGCCGCCCGGCTCCCCCAGGTCGTGGGACGTGCCGCCCGGCTCCCCGTACCGCTGTCGCAGTTCCACCTTCCGTACCTTCCCGCTCACCGTCATCGGGAACTCGGTGAGGATCTCCACCCGGCGCGGGATCTTGTAGTGGGCGAGCCGGTCGCGGCAGTAGGCGGTGACGTCCTCCAGGGTGGGCGGGTCGGCCGGGTCGCGGGGGATGACGCAGGCGAGGATCTCCTCGCCGTAGCGCTCGTCCGGCACGCCCACGACCTGGACGTCGGCGATCTTCGCGTACCCGTAGAGGAACTCCTCGATCTCGCGCGGGTACACGTTCTCGCCGCCCCGGATGATCATGTCCTTGATGCGGCCGACGATCTGGACGTAGCCGTCGTCGCGCATCACGGCCAGGTCGCCGGTGTGCATCCAGCGACCGGAGTCGATCGCCTCGGCGGTCTTCTCCGGCTCGTCCCAGTAGCCGAGCATCACGCTGTAGCCACGGGTGCACAGCTCGCCCGCCGTGCCGCGTCCGACGGTGAGGCCGGTCGCCGGGTCGACGACCTTCACCTCGACGTGCGGCATGACCCGGCCGACCGTGCCCGTACGGCGCTCCAGATCGTCGTCGCGGCGGGTCTGGGTGGAGACCGGTGAGGTCTCGGTCATGCCGTAACAGATCGACACCTCCGCCATGTTCATCTCGGCGACGACCCGCTTCATCACCTCCACCGGACACGGCGAGCCGGCCATGATGCCGGTGCGCAGGCTCGACAGGTCGTACGTGGCGAAGTCCGGGAGGTTCAGCTCGGCGATGAACATCGTCGGCACCCCGTAGAGCGAGGTGCAGCGCTCCTCCTGTACGGCCCGGAGGGTGGCGGCCGGGTCGAAGGAGGGGGCGGGGATCACCATGCAGGCGCCGTGCGAGGTGGCGGCCAGATTGCCCATGACCATGCCGAAGCAGTGGTAGAAGGGCACCGGGATACAGATCCGGTCCTGCTCGGAGTAGGCGATCATCTCGCCCACGAAGAAACCGTTGTTGAGGATGTTGTGGTGGGAGAGCGTGGCCCCCTTGGGGAAGCCCGTGGTCCCCGAGGTGTACTGGATGTTGACGGGCTCGTCGCAGGAGAGCGGCTCGGGGCGGAGCTCTCCCGGCGTACGGGCGAGGAAGGCGTCCCAGCCCGGGTCGCCGAAGTACACCGCCTCGCGCAACTCGGGGCATTGGGACCGGACTTGCTCGACCATCGCCCGGTAGTCGCTCGTCTTGTGCGCGAGCGTGGCGAACAGCAGGGTGATCCCGGCCTGGTTGAGGACATACGCCAACTCGTGGGGACGGTAGGCGGGGTTGATGTTGACCATGACCGCGCCGATCCGGGCGGTGGCGTACTGCACGAGGACCCACTCGGCGCAGTTGACCGCCCAGATGCCGACCCGGTCGCCCTTCCGCACCCCGCTGCCGAGCAGGGACCCGGCCAACCGGTCGACGTCGGCGCCGAATTGCGCGTACGTCCAGCGGCGTCCGGTGGGCACGTCGACGAGCGCCTCCCGGTCCGGCCAGGCGGCGACGGCCCTGTCCAGGTTGGCGCCGATGGTGTCGCCGAGGAGCGGGGTCTCCGACACCCCGTGGGCGTAGGAGAGTTCCTTGTCACCGTTCACGCGAGGTCTCCTTCCACGAATTCCCTGCCGCCGCCCTCGGCGGTCAGCCGGCGCAGTTCCACCCGCCGGATCTTGCCGGAGACGGTCTTGGGTAGTTCGGCGAACTCGATCCGACGGACCCGCTTGTACGGGGCGAGGACCGCGCGCGAGTGGGCGAAGAGGGCCTTCGCGGTCTCCGCGTCGGGCTCCCAGCCGGCCGCGAGGACGACGTACGCCTTCGGGACGGCGAGCCGCAGCGGATCGGGGGCGGGGACGACGGCCGCCTCGGCGACGGCCTCGTGCTCCAGGAGCGCGCTCTCCAGCTCGAAGGGGCTGATCTTGTAGTCGGAGGCCTTGAAGACGTCGTCGGCGCGCCCGATGTAGGTGATGTACCCCTCGGCGTCCCGGGAGCCGATGTCACCGGTGCGGTAGTGGCCGTCGGCCATCGCCTCCGCCGTACGCTCCGGGTCGCCGTGGTAACCGGTCATCAGGCCCACCGGGTTGGTGGACAGGTCGAGGCAGATCTCGCCCTCCTCCACGTCCCCCTGTCCGCTCACCGGGTCGACGAGGGTGACCCGGAAGCCGGGGCTCGGGCGCCCCATGGAGCCCTCTTTGAGCCGCTGGCCTGGGCTGTTCGAGACCTGGACGGCGGTCTCGGTCTGGCCGAAGCCGTCCCGGATGGTGACGCCCCAGGCGCGCCGTACCGACTCGATGACCTCGGGGTTCAGCGGTTCGCCGGCGGCGACGACCTCGCGCGGCGGGGTCTTCAACTGGCCGAGGTCGGCCTGGATCAGCATCCGCCACACGGTCGGCGGAGCACAGAAGCTGGTGACGCCGTTGCGCTCCATCTCGCTCATCAGCCGGGCCGGGTCGAAGCGCGTGTAGTTGTGGATGAAGACGGTCGCCTCGGCGTTCCACGGGGCGAAGAGGTTGGACCAGGCGTGCTTGGCCCAGCCGGGCGAGGAGATGTTGAGGTGCACGTCACCGGGCTTGAGACCGATCCAGTACATCGTCGAGAGGTGCCCGACCGGGTACGAGGTGTGGGTGTGCTCGACCAGCTTGGGGCGGGCGGTCGTGCCGGAGGTGAAGTACAGCATGAGGGTGTCGTCGGCGAGGGTGACGCCCTCGGGCTCGAACACCTCGGACTCGCGGGCGGCGTGCTCGTACCCCAGCCAGCTCACCCCGTCGCCGCCGACCGCGATCCGGGTGTACTCCCCCGGGACCTCGTCGAACTTGGCGGTGTCCTCGGCGCGCACGATGACATGCCGGGCGCGGCCCCGGTCGACGCGGTCGCGGAGGTCGGCGGGGCCGAGGAGCGGGGTGGCGGGGATGACGACGGCGCGCAGCTTCATGGCGGCGAGCACGGTCTCCCACAGCTCGACCTGGTTGCCCAGCATCACGATGATCCGGTCGCCGGGGCGGACGCCCTGGGCGCGCAGCCAGTTCGCGACGCGGTTGGAGCGCGCGGACATCTCCGCGAAGCTGACCTTCGTCTCCTCGCCGTCCTCCTCCACGAGGTGCAGCGCGGTCCGGGCGTTGCCCTCGGCGATGACGTCGAACCATTCGAGCGCCCAGTTGAACCGGTCGGACCGGGGCCAGGCGAAACCCTCGTAGGCCGCCTCGTAGTCCTCGCGGTGCTGGAGCAGGAAGTCCCGGGCGGCCCGGAACCTCTCCGTCGCACTGGTCGCTCTCTGCGCCGTCATACGTCCTCCTCGTTGCGGGACCGGTCCCGGACATCGTGTAATCAGTGACCCAGGTCTCACTACCCCCGTTCGGGGGTGAAGGAGTGGTTCCGTGCCCGAGCAGAGGGAAACGGCCGAGCTGCGCGCGGCGCTGCTGCGCCTGCGCCGGGGCAGCGGACTGCCCGTGGTCTTCGGCGGGCTGCTCCAGGACGGGCGGGCGATGCGGATCGGCGAGACCTGCGGGGCGGTGACGCCGGCGCTGCACGGCCTGACGATCTCGACCGGCTCGGGCCTGGGCGGGAAGTGCCTCGCCCTGTCGCGGCCGTGCGCGGTCACGGACTACCCCTCGGCCCGGCACATCACCCACGAGTACGACGGCCCGGTCGCCGCGGAGGGGCTGCGCTCGGTGATCGCGGTGCCCGTCGTCGTACGCCGCAGGGTGCGCGGGGTCCTGTACGGGGCGCTGCGCGACGCCCTGCCGATCGGCGAGCGGGTCTTCGACGCGGCGGTCGCGGCGGCCCGTGACGTGGAGCAGGCGCTGGCCGTACGGGACGAGGTCGGCCGCCTCGACACTCCGCCGGCCACGGCGCCGTCCTGGGAGGAGGTCCGCCAGGCGTACGGGGAGCTGCGCGAACTGGCCCCGATGGTCCCGGACCCGGAGCTGCGGGAGCGGCTGCTCGCGGTCTGCGGCCGGCTGGAGACGGCCTCGGGGGCGCCCCGTGACCTGCCGGGGGTGGCGCTGACCCCCCGGGAGACGGACGTGCTCGCGGCGGTGGCCTCGGGCGCGACGAACGCGACGGCGGCGGCCCGCCTCGGCCTGCGCCCGGAGACGGTCAAGGGCTACCTGCGCTCGGCGATGCGCAAGCTGGGCGCGCACACCCGCCTGGAGGCGGTGGTCGCGGCACGGAGGGCGGGGGCGCTGCCGTAGGGCGGGGCGGCCGGGCGGACGGCGGGGTGGAGCCGGGGTACGCCGTCACCCGTCAGCTCCTGGAGGGGGAGGGAGGAGGCGGTCCCCGGAAGGGTGTCGGACGAAGTAGTCCCGCGCTTCCCTCTGAGGGCCCCGCAGTAGACAGCTGATGGCCTCGTGTGTGTTCGCTCCCAGGTACGAGGGACCGGTGTGGTGCAGGAGGAAGAAGCGCCCGGTCTCGTCGACGAGGAGCATCCCGCCGTCGAATGTCTCGTATCCGACGGGGAAGAGCTTCTTGCCGAGGTTCCGGGCGAGTTCGGCGACATCCTCGCCGCTCTCCTCGTAGATCCAGTGCGGCGTGAATACGATGGCGGCCGGTGGAGTTCCCGGAATCTCCAGGCGCAGTCCACCGAATTCCCGGACGAAGTCCTGAGCGGCCTGGAACGGTTCGACCGGGTGCCCTTCCTCCGCGAAACGGTCCATCACGAACGTCAGGAGCTCGGGCAGCTCGGCGCCGATGTCCCGCCCCGGGGACCAGCCTGCCTCGGCCAGGGCGGCCTCGACGGCCTCCGCTGTCATTCTCGGCATGGCTACACCTATCCGGCGTGGACGATGTCGTACCGGGCGCCCTGCGGATTCATGAGCCGGAGGGTCCGCTCGGCCTCGGCGGTGAGCGCCGCCCGCTGGGAGCGCGTCACGTGCGCGAAGGGCTCGACGGTGAGGGTGGTGCGGTCCTTGCCCTCGTCGAGGTGCCAGATCCCGGCGAGGAAGCCGTCGAGGAGGAAGACGCGGTGGGCCTGGTTGCCGGTCCAGGTGCGGCCCCGGAGTTCGGCGGGCACGACGCGGGTGCGGTCGGCGTGGGAGAGGAGCAGGTTGTCGAACTCGGGGAGGAAGCGGGGCGGGGCCGGGGTGTCCTCGTCGGGGCGGGGCGCGTCGGGCAGGTCGAAGAGCTCGGTGCCGCGTTCGTCCTGGAAGACGAGGAGCCGGGGCCGCAGCCGCTCGAAGGCGGGGCCGAGCTTGGTGAGGCCGCACCAGGTCTGCATGTCCTTGACGGAGGCGGGTCCGAAGGCGCCGAGGTAGCGGAGCACGGTCTCGTCGAGATCGGCGGCCCCGTCCGTGGTGCGCCCGGCGGACGCGTCGAACCACTGGTCGGTCGTGGTGAGCGCGACCCTGCCGCCGCGCCCCCAGAGGCCGCGCGGGGTGACCTGGACCAGGGGAAGGAGGCAGCGGGCCGCGACCGAGAGCGACTGCGGGTCGGCGCCGGGCCAGTGGGGAAGCAGCTCCTCGCGCAACTCCTTGGGGGTGCGGGGCCGCTCCTCGACGAGCGCGCGGGCGAGGTCGGCGAGCCGGTCGAGGTCGACGCCGTCGAGGCCCCCGCGGGAGACGAAGAGGGCGAGTTCACGGTCGATGGCCCCGGGCTGCGCGAGCCCGCGCAGGGCGACCGCGTCGCGGGCGGTGTGGGTGTGCACGGTGGAGCGCATGGTCACGATACGGGCGACCTCACGGGACTCCATGAGCGCGGACAGCTGCTCGGGCCGGAATCCGTCGAGGCGGGCGGCGAGCGCGTAGTACGGGGGCTTGGTGTTCTGCGCCTGCAGGCCGAGAAGGTGCTCGACGGCCTCGGTGACGCCCAGGGAGGCGGGGCGGAGAAGGAGCTGGCGGTCGAGGGTGGCACGGTTCAGGGCGCGGGCACCGAGCACGGGGTGGGTCGTCTTGAGGGCCATGAAGGGCACGCTACCCAGAGTTGCGGACAGAAATGGTCCGCAAGTCGACGAACGCGGGAAAGACGCCGCGCCCCAGCCCACCAAACCCACCCAATCCATCACCATTCGCCCGAACCCAACCCCATATATCCTTCCCGAAGACTCTGGAGGTGCACGAGATGTCCGATCGTCGACCGCGCGCGGCATGGCGCCGCCCCCACGCGGAGTCGCCCACGACCACCTCCCCGGAGGCACCCGAGGCGCCGGAGGAGCGGCGGAGCGTGGTGCAGGCGAGCCTGTACCGGGACGGCCGTCGGGTCTCGTCCCCGGCGACGCTCGCGGAGACCTTCCGGCAACTGCGCGAGCACCCGGACGGCATGGCGTGGATCGGCCTCCAGCGTCCGACCGAGGAGGAACTCCACTCCCTGGCGGCCGAGTTCGACCTGCACGAACTGGCCGTCGAGGACGCGATGGAGGCGCATCAGCGCCCCAAGCTGGAGAGGTACGGCGAGACCCTCTTCGTGGTCCTGCGGGCGGCCCGCTACCTGGACGCTCAGGAGGAGGTCGACTTCGGCGAGCTCCACATCTTCGTGGGCCCGGACTTCGTGATCACGGTCCGCCACAGCGCCGCACCGGACCTCTCCACGGTCCGCCACCGTATGGAGAAGGACCCGGAGCTGCTCGCCCTGGGACCGGAGGCGGTCCTGTACGCGATCCTGGACGCGGTGGTCGACGGCTACGCGCCGGTGGTGGCGGGCGTCCAGAACGACATCGACGAGATCGAGACGGAGGTCTTCGGCGGCGACCCGGCGGTCTCCCGTCGCATCTACGAACTCTCCCGGGAAATGGTCGAGTTCCAGCGCGCCACCCGCCCCCTGGTCGGCATGCTGCACGGCCTGATGGCCGGCTTCGCCAAGTACGGCACGGACGAGGAACTCCAGCGCTACCTCCGTGACGTGGCGGACCACGTCACCCACACCAGCGAACGGGTCGACGGCTTCCGCCAGGCCCTCGCGGACATCCTCACGGTCAACGCGACCCTGGTCACCCAGCAACAGAACGCGGAAATGCGGGCGTTGGCGGAGGCGGGCTTCGAGCAGAACGAGGAGATCAAGAAGATCTCCTCGTGGGCCGCCATCCTGTTCGCACCGACGTTGGTGGGAACGATCTACGGCATGAACTTCGACAACATGCCGGAGCTGCACTGGGTGGGCGGGTATCCGTTCGCGGTGGTGCTGATGGCGGTGGTGTGCACGAGTCTGTACGTGGTCTTCAAGCGGCGAGACTGGCTGTAGGAGGCACCTGAGCCACACACGCGGTGCGCATGGCCCCTGGGCAGCACCTACGTCGCCCACATCACGCCCGGGATGATTCTGCTGGGCCTCGGCATCGGCGCGGTGATGACCACCGCGTTCCAGGGGGCGACCGCAGGCGTGCACCACGAGGACACGGGGGTCGCCTCGGCGCTGATCAACACCAGCCAGCAGGTGGGAGGCTCGATCAGCGCGGCACTGCCGACCACCATCGCCTCATCGGCCACGGCCGACTACCGTCTCCATGACCGGGCCCCTCCCACCACGCTCACACGCCAGCTCGACTGTGGGCGACGCCGAAGACCGCCGCCCTATAAACCGATCGGTTTCCTTCTGGTCGGAATCGAGTTAACCTCCCCATATGAGCACCGAAGTGAAGCCAAGTCCCCGAGATCGGCTGCTGGAGGCGGCGGCCACGCTCACCTACCGAGACGGCGTCGGCGTCGGCATCGAGGCGCTGTGCAAGGCGGCGGGAGTGTCGAAGCGCTCCATGTATCAGCTGTTCGAGAGCAAGGACGAACTGCTGGCGGCGAGCCTGGAGGAGCGCGCTTCCGCCTTCGTGGCGACCCTCCTGCCCGCGGCGGACGACGACCGTTCGCCGCGCGAGCGGATCCTGCACGTCTTCGAGCAGGTGGAATCGCAGGCGGGCGCGCCCGAGTTCCGGGGCTGCCGGTACCTGGCCGTGCAGATCGAGCTCAAGGACCAGGGTCATCCGGCGAGCCAAGTGGCCCACCGGGTCAAGGGAGGGCTGACATCCTTCTTCCGCGCCGAGGCCGAGCAGGGCGGAGCCGGTGACCCCGACCTGCTGGCCCGGCAGCTCAGCCTCGTCTTCGACGGCGCCAGTGCCCGCGCGGGGATCGGAGCCGACAACCTCACGGGGCTCATCGCCCCCACGGTGGCCACCCTCCTCGACGCGGCAGACGTGCGCTGACGCGCCGCCTCCCCGAGCAGGCGCCGTGAGCGATGTGCACTCGGGGGCGAAGGCCGTCGGTCATCGGCATGCGGCGCCCGACCCCGACCTTGCATTGTGAAACCGATCGGTTTACCGTTGAGGAAACCGATCGGTTTTTTCTATGTGTCCGGGAGTACATGATGAGCACACATCGGCCGGTGGCCCTCGTGACGGGTGCGTCATCCGGCATCGGGAAGGCAGCCGCGCTCGCGCTGGTCGAAGCGGGGTTCGAGGTGGTCGGCACGAGCCGCGACACCTCCCGCGTCACCCCGCTCGACGGCGTCACCTTCCTCGACCTCGACGTGGCGGGCGACGCGTCGGCCGCAGCCGTGGTCCAGCAGGTGGTCGACCGGTTCGGCCGGATCGATGTCCTGGTCAACAACGCCGGTACGGGCTTGATGGGCGCGGCCGAGGAGAACTCCGTCGCACAGGCCCAGGCGGTCTTCGACGTCAACGTCTTCGGTGTGATGCGCATGGTGAAGGCGGTCCTGCCGCACATGCGCGCCCGGCGGCGTGGACGCATCATCAACGTGTCCTCCGTGGTCGGCTTCCTCCCCTCGCCGTACATGGCCGTCTACGCCGCGTCCAAGCACGCCATCGAGGGGTACACCGAGTCCCTGGACCACGAGGTCCGCGAACAGGGTGTCCGGGCGCTTCTCGTCCAACCCGCCTACACCAGCACCGGATTCGAGTCCAACAGCCCCCGGCCCGACACGCCCCTGCCGGTCTACGACAAGCGGCGGCACGCCTTCGACCGCTTGATGGTGGACGCGATCAAGGACGGCGACGACCCCGCTGTCGTGGCCAAGGCGATCGTCGCGGCGGCGACCGACCCGAAGCCGAAGCTGCGCTACACCGCCGGCCCCGTGGCCGGTCGCGCGCGCATGCTGCGCCGCATGGCTCCCGCCGGGGTCTTCGACAAGCAGATCCGCAAGCTCAACCGTCTGACCGGCTGACGCCTGCCCCCCGAAGGCCGTTCAGGACACCCGGGGCCGGCTCGCCTCCGAGGCCGAATGAGAACCTGTCGGAAGGCCACGCCGTCGAACACGGCCCCACTCCCGACCTGTTCTCCGCCCTGCCCACCCGGCCACCGCGGCCCTACCGGGAGCAGCGGCGCCTGCCGAGTGAACGCGGCCGCGGCGCCGAATCGTCCCGTGCGACCCCGGAAAGCCGCCGACGGCTTCACGTGGGCGGACGCCGTGCCCGGGGCAGTGACGATCCGCGGGCGCGCCGAAGCCCAGGAAGTGCACCGGTGACGCGGTGGGGCCGTAGGCGCCGGAACGCTCGATCCCGATCAGGTCGCCGGGCCGGACACGGGGCAGTGAGATCTTCTTGGCCGGCACCTCACCGCGTCGCGTCGGGCGACCTTCACCGGTCTTCCGGCCCGGGACGTCGAGCAGCCCCCGAAGGGCGGTGCCTTCGGGGGCTGCTCCCGTCGACCGACGTCTACCGTGCCGAGTAGCCGAAGGCCACGCCGTTGGCCGGGAGTCCACCGGAGCCGGGCCTGTACGTGGTGGTGGGAGCGACCGTGCCGCCCTGTGTCACGTTGGACATCGGCAGCGCGTAGAGCGCGCCGGTGGCCAGGGGCCCGGAGGGCATGCCCACGTACAGCTTGGTCGCCGTGAAGTGGATGCTCCTGCCCATGTACTGGTTGGCGCCGGGGGGCCCGGGGATGCCGTCGCCGTCACCGGCCTCGATCCAGCGGTCGTTCGGACCGGCCGACCCGGCCAGCGAGAACGTGTGGACCGCGCCCGCGTTGGCCACGGTGCCGAGATCCTCACCGGGCGTTCCCACGGCGAGCCGCATGGACGCCACGGTGCTCACGGAACCGGGAGCGGTGTTGACGGCGGAGAGGTACTCGCCCATGCGGTCACCGACCTCGGAGGTGCCGGACACGTCGTCCTCCGCCGTGCCCTGCTTGAGCTCGCGCAGGTAGCTCCAGGTGCCGTCGGGCTTGATGCGGATCTGCACCACCCGGCCCGCGTTGGCGCGGCTCTCGGTGCCGACCGTCACGCTCTCACCGGGCGAACCGATCGCCAGGATCGACTCGGTGGCGGCCGCGGCGCCGCTGGCCCGGAACGGGGCGATGGCCACCGCGTACCCGAACTGGTCGCCCGCCTCGGAACCGCCGGAGATCGCCGCGTTGTCCTGGTCGAGTCCGGCGAGCGGCAGGGGGTGGCCGCTGGAGTCGAAGCGGTTGGCGTCGAAGATCGCGACGCCACCGGCCTTCGCCGTGCTGCCCAGCGCCTCGTTGGGGGTGCCGATGGCGATGTAGTTCTGGTCGGCGGCCACGGACCAGCCGAAGAGGTCGCCGGCCTCGGGGTCACCGGGGACACCGGCCGTCGACTGGCTCACCGCCACGCTGGTGGTGCCGTGCACGTAGAACGAGGAACCCGCCTGCGTGACGTCGCCGAGGGCTTCACCGGGCAGGCCGATGACCAGGTACGGCCGGCCGGCGTCGTTCACCGCGGCCGCGATCCTGTGGCCCATCCGGTCGCCCGCCTCGGACGCCGATCCCGCGATGGCACCCGTGCCGAGGCCCTGTTCGAGGTGCGTGGCCTTCAGAGTGCCGGTGCCGAGACCGCCGGCCGCACCGTACAGGATGTCGACGAAGCCCGCGTTGGCGGCGGTGCCGACGGTCTCGCTCGGGGTTCCGGCGACCAGGTCGGTGAAGCCGTCCTTGTTCCAGTCGATGGTGGCCAGGGTCTCGCCGAAGTAGTCGTCCGCCTCGGAGCCGCCGGGCACCCAGTCCAGGTCCTGGCTGATCTCCGCGGTGCCCTTGCCGCTGCCGTACACGACGCGGATCAGACCGGCCTTCGCGTCCGTGCCGACGGTGGCCTGGGGGTCGGAGATCGCGATGTCCTCCGCGCCGTCACCGTTGAAGTCGGTCATCCCGGCCGGCTTCGGGGTGGTGCCCCCGCCGCCGAGAGCGGTACCGAGGTCGAGCCGCGGAGTGGTGGCACCGGTGTAGATGATGCCCCGGCCGCTGCTCTTCAGCAGAGCCGTCAGGTCGGCGATGCTCTTGGTGGGGAAGGCCTGCTTGAGCACCGCGTACGCGCCGGCCACATGCGGCGCGGCCATGGAGGTGCCGTTCTTGGCGGCGTAGGTGCCGCCGGGCACGGCGGAGACGATGCCCGTGCCGGGGGCGAACAGGTCGAGCAGCGGGCCCCTGTTGCTGAACGCGGACAGCTCGTCGTCGTCGGTGGTCGAGCCGACCGTGACGGCGGAGGAGATGCAGCCGGGCATGCTCACCGCGTCGGTGTGGCCGTTGTTGCCGGCCGCGATCACGGTGGCCACGCCGGCACTCAGCAGGCTGTCCACGACCGACTTGCGCAGATCGGTGTCGCAGGCGGTGGCGTAACGGCCGTTGCCGAGGCTGAGGTTGGCCGCGACGATCGGCGTACCGGCCTGCTTGAGCTTCAGCACGTGCTCAAGCCCCTTGAGCTGGGCGCTCTGGTAGCTGCCCACGCAGGGGGCGGCGCCCCCGCAGAACTCCTCGGTGGTGAACTGGCTGAAGACCTGGATGGCGACGATGTTGGCGCCGGGCGCCACACCGTTCTTGGGAGCGCCCGTGATGCCGGCGCCGTTGCCCGCGGCGATGCCGGCCACGTGGGTGCCGTGGTCGCAGGCGGTCATGGTCGAGCAGGGGCCGGCCGCGGTGTTGGCGGCACCGGTGCCCTCCTGCGTGTCGGCGCCGTTCGGGCACAGGCTGACGATGCCGCTCTCGGCATCGCTCGGCGAGAAGCAGGCCTCGGCCACGACCCGGTTCTTCAGGAACGGGTGGCCGGCCTCGACGCCGGTGTCCAGGACGGCGATCGTCTGGCCCGTACCGGTCTTGCCGGCCGCGACGGCGTCGTCACCGCCGATGAGCGGGATGCTCTGGTCCAGGGTCGCCGGCTCCACCGTGTCCTCGGTGACGCTGACCACGCCCGGCTTCGCGGCGAGTTGGTCGAGGCCGGCCCGGTCCACCTTGAGGGTGACCACCGGCACGGTCTCGAATTCCTGCTTCGTCTCGCCGGCGGTCGCCGCGTCGGCGACGTCCGCGAGGGTCTCCGTGATGACGTTGACGCGGACCTTGCCGCCGCCCGCGGTCTGGTCGTAGAGCGGCGGGTCGACCGGATCGGTCACGGCTTCGGCCGCTGTCGCGGTGCTCGGCGGCGTGACGGCGTGGGCCGGTATCGCGGCGCCGAGGGTCACGGCCGTCACCGCGGTGACGACCGTCGCCCAGATCGTTCTCTTCACTATTGCCTCGGTGAGCAGGGGGCGCGTCATGACTGGGCCCGTGGGGAAGCAGACATGACACAGCCCGGGGAGATGTGGGGAGCGAAGTGGTGAAAGGTCCTGACGGAACGGGCCGGGCGGCGAGAGGTGTCCGCCGCCCGGCCCGTTCACGCCCAAGGGGCGTGCTCCGTCAGGAGGTTGTGCTGTGTGTCGTCAGAAGATGCTCGGACCGGCTCGGACCCGTGATCAGGTCTTGTTGGCACCGTTCTTCGGGTGGCCCTTCCAGGCCACGGCCTTGAGGTAGACGTACGCGTAGGAGTTGCACTTCCAGCGGACGAAGATGTTGTACGCCTTGCAGCTGTGTGTCTTCATCGTGGAGTAGAAGGCGTTGTCGACGTTCGACTTCTTGCTGCGGTCCAGGTAGTACCGGTAGCCCTTGTACGTGTTGCCGATCAGGCCGTAGCCGTAGTCGTGGGTGTCACACGCGGCCCGGAAGTTGAAGCCGCCCGGACGGCTGATGTTCGGGCCGGGGGTGCTGCAGCCGTCGTAGAGGATGCCCGCCACGCGGAAGCCGGTCGGCGTGTACCGGAAGTGCGGCCAGTGCCAGCCGTAGTGCGCGGCCCACGCGACGCAGCCGCGGTTGAGGTACCACATCCACTCGGTGGCGCGGTTGCAGTAGCGCGGGTAGGCCTGCGGGTCGGTGATCTCACCGGTGGTGAAGTCCCCGGCCGGAGGCGTGGTCGCGGTTCCGTCGCCGGCCGGGCCCTGCAGGGGCTCGGTGGCGGACGGCAGGTCGGTGCCGACGGGCGCGGCGTTCGGGGCGGCCGACTCGGCGGAGTCGGCCGGGAACGCCAGGTCCCACTCACCGTTGGTCGGCGAGGCGATGTCGGAGACGCGCCCCGTGGTGTCGTAGGCGTACGACGAGACCGGGTCGGTGCCCTCGACCGGGTTGGTCACGTTGCGCAGCAGGCCCGAGGCGTCGTAGGAGTAGCGCGCCAGCGTCTGGGTGGTGGCACCCGACGTGAGGGTGATCTCCTTCGCGCGGCCCGTGTACTCACCGACCGTCGTGCCGGTGGCCGTCGTGGCGGTCGAGTACTTGACCGTCAGCGACTGCGCCGGGGCGTCGGCGGTGGCGGGCTCGCCGACCGTGGCGACCCGGCCCTTGGTGTCGTACGAGACCGTGGCGGTGGCACCGTCGGCCAGGTTGCCCAGGCTGGTCACACGCCACTTGTCGGTGCCCGGAGCGACCTGCTTCCAGTTGTACGTGGCCGTGAGGTTGGCGACCCCGATGGCCGCGCCCGCGTCCTCGTCGCCGGTCACCTCGGTGTCCGGGGTGCCGGTGGCCGGAGCGAGGGTCTCGACCGCGGTGGTCACCAGCGTGCCGGTCGCCTCGTTGTACGTGGCGGTCTCGGTGAGCTTGTCGCCGGTGGCGGTCTCGTACTTCTTGACGCCGCCGCCGCTCGGGTAGTCGACGCTGCTCTTCAGGGCGTACGAGACGGAGACCTTCGCGTCGAGGTCGGTGACCACGACGGAGTCGGCCTTCTGCTCCAGCTTGCGGTTGAGCTGACCCCCCAGGAACCCGGCTTCCCAGCCGGGGCCGAAGACGCCCTGGTCAGGACGGGTCGTGGGCGCCGACTCCGGCCTGGCGACTCCGTCCGCGCCTTCGGTCACCGTGTGGGTACGGCCCATGAGGCCCTCGGCCACATCGGTCTCGTACAGCTCGAAGGACTTCTCCGCGGTGGAGTACAGGCCGGGACCGACCTGCTGGATCTCCCCGTCGGCCAGCGGCGGATCGACAGTGGCGGCCGCGGCCTGCGGCTGCTCGATGACTGCGGCTCCGGCGAGCTGCTGCGGAAGCATCAGCGCCATGGAGAGTGCGGCCATGACAGGCAGAGCTGTCTTGCGCACGAGTCCCCCCTCGTGTCGTAGGTGTGCTGCTTGATCGCTGCGGAACGTAGACCGGCGTTGATCACGACCACAAGTGGCTTGCAAATGAGGGGTGTTGATTCCGCTTCCTTGCAGCAGTGAAGATCGCCCGGCCGCCGCCCGAGGTTGAGTACGCGTACTCATGTGGCGTGTACGGCCCGGCCCAAGACTGGGCACATGAAGCGAACCCAAGCCACGACCAGGGCAGTTGGCCCCGCAGCGCGCCGCCGTGGGCGCACCCTGGCGGTGACGGCTCTCGCCGCTCTGACCCTGGCCGCCTGCGGCTCCGGGCAGCCGGATCCCCAGGGGGAGCGGGGCACGTCCGCCGATGCCGCCTCGGCCAGGAACGACGCGGCCTTCATCAAGATGCTGGACGAGGTGGCGCGGGAGTGCCCCCCGCGGGGTACGAAGAGGGGGTCGCCGGGCACCCCGGAGGGCGAGCCGCCGACCGCTCCGGTGGAGCCGCCGCCGGGCACGACGGTGGAGCCGCCGCCGGGCGGCGCGGTCGAGCCCGTCGCCCCCACGGCAGGTCCGGAAGTGGAGCTCGACGCCCACGACTGGTGCGCCGGCGTCCAGCACGAACAGCGCGTGGCAGAGGCGGTCCTGCAGCTCAAGCAGCCCGATCCCGCCCAGGTCAGGAAGGTGCTGAACGGCCTCGGCTACATCGACGAGCGCATCCATGGCCTGAAGCGGTCCGGCGCGGTCACGAAGTTCGCCATCGACCTCCGCCACAAGGGAGGGCGACTGTGCCTGGACGGCACCGCCAACGGCGAGCTGACGGAGGTCGACGCTTGCGCCGCTCCTACGGATGGTCCGTTCGATATTGCAAATCTTCATCGCCGAACGTGAGTTCGTTGTGATCGAGGTCACACGCCCCGTCTCATTCTGGGTGACCGATCAGCGACATCACGTTACCCGCGAATGGGGGATAGTGTCCTAAATCGGTGCTGAAGCGGCGAGTTGGGGGGCGCCGGGCCATAGAGGGCAGTTGTCCACAGGGCACGCTTTCAAGGTTGCGTCAGCAATCGGCTATGCCCGTGGATGGCTGGGTTCCGTATGAATCCGCGTTCCTGAGGCCGTCTGAGAGGATTTCCGCCGGCGTTCGATCACGCGCGTTGTCGATCTCTTCACGGCAGGGCTCCTCGGCGTGTCGCCCCTACCGCGGCTTTGATCAGATCGGCGACCTTCTCGGGCTGGGACAGGGCGACGCGTCGGTGACCACGTACACCTCACATCACTGCTCCAGCACGGAGAGCGCGGGCAGGACGAGGCAGACCTTCGTCCCAGACCCGACAGGATGACCTTCTTCCGACCGGTCGCCTTGACGGCCGCCACAGCTACGACCGGACCGACCGGCCGACTTTCCTCCCGGCGCCCAGGGGGTGGCACGACAGCGCACTGCCCGAGCGGGGATGCGCATCCCGTGCTCCGGGCCCCCGGGGGCCTGCCCCGACGGCACCGGTCGTCACTTCCTACGACCCTCCTCTTATTCGCGATGGAGAGTCCCACAAACTTGTTGCAGATGAGATCGAACACGACCTAACGTGTCGCATATGCAGACCCCCCGCGACGGAGTTCAGACCCTCATGGCCCTCCCCGTCACCGGACGTCGTACCGCCGCCGCCGTGCTCACCGCCGCCCTCCTCGTGCCGCTCGCGGCCTGCGGCACCGACGGCGGCACCGGGAAGGACGCCGCAGGCCCCTCCGGCTCGGGCTCCGCGAGCGGCGCGCCCGCGGCGGACCTCACCGTCCTCGCCGCCGCCTCGCTCACCGACGTCTTCAGGACCGCGGGCGCCGCGTACGAGAAGTCCCACCCGGGCACGAAGCTCACCTTCTCCTTCGCCGGCTCGCAGGAGCTCGTCGCCCAGGTCTCGCAGGGCTCGCCCGCCGACGTCCTGGTCACCTCCGACACCAAGAGCATGGACAAGGTGAAGGCCGACACCGGCACCCCCGCGATCATCGCGAAGAACCGGCTCGTCATCGCCACCGGCGAGGGCAACCCCTTCAAGGTCGACGACCTGAAGGACCTGGCCGACCCCGAGCTCAAGGTCGTCCTCGCCGCCCCCGAGGTCCCGGCCGGCAAGTACAGCAAGCAGATCCTGGACGCCCGGAAGATCACGGTGAAGCCGGTCTCCCAGGAGCCCAACGTCCGCTCCGTCCTCAGCAAGGTCGAGCTCGGCGAGGCCGACGCCGGCCTCGTCTACACGACGGACGCCGCGAGCGCGAAGGACGAGGTCGACGCCGTCGAGATCCCCGACGACCAGAACGCGATCGCGACGTACCCGGCCGCTACGATCAAGGACTCCGAGAACGCCGAGGCCGCGGCCGCCTTCGTCGCCTGGCTCTCCTCGCCCGAGGGCCAGAAGATCCTCCAGGACGCGGGCTTCCAGAAGCCGTGACCGAGCGGGATCACCACCGTGAGGACTGTCCGTCCCGGGGGACCGGGGCAACGGGCGGCCCTCCTCCCTCACGTCTTCGGGGTCATCGATGAAACGAGCAGGCGTACGAGCGTCCGGCACCCGGCCGCCCCTCACTCTCGCACTGCCCGCGCTCCTGGCCGTGGCGCTCCTGGCCCTGCCGCTGCTCGGCATCCTCGCCCGCACGGAGTGGGGCGAGCTCGCCGGCCATCTGCGCTCACCGGGCACGGTCGAGGCGCTGAAGCTCTCCCTCGTCGTGTCGTTCTGGGCGCTGGGGCTCTCCCTGCTGCTCGGGGTGCCGCTCGCCTGGCTGCTGGCCCGCGTGTCGTTCCCCGGCAAGGCGCTCGTCCGCTCGCTCGTCCTGCTGCCGATGGTGCTGCCGCCGACGGTCGGCGGTGTGGCGCTGCTGCTCGCCTTCGGCCGGCGCGGGCTCCTCGGCCCGTGGTTCGAGAGCACCTTCGGCATCACCTTCCCGTTCCACACGTCGGGGGCCGTGATCGCGGCCACGTTCGTCGCGATGCCGTTCCTCGTCATCAGCCTGGAGGGCGCGCTCGGCGGACTGCGGCCGCGGTACGAGGAGACGGCGGCCTCCCTCGGCGCCTCGCCGGTACGGGTCTTCTTCACCGTGACGATGCCGATGGTCGCGCCCGGACTGATCGCGGGCGCGGCCCTCACCTGGGCGCGGGCGCTCGGCGAGTTCGGCGCCACGATCACCTTCGCCGGGAACCTGCCGGGGACGACGCAGACGCTGCCGCTCCGGGTCTACCTCCTGCTCCAGGACGAGCCCGGGGCCGCCACCTCCGTCTCGCTGCTCCTCCTCGCCATCGCCATGGGCGTACTGGTCGCCCTGCGCGGCCGATGGACGGGGGCGCCCGCGGACCGCCGTCCCCGCCCCGCCCCCGAGGCAGGCCCCGAGGACCCGGCGCCGGTCCCGCAGGCTCCCCCCGCGCCCGCCGCCGCGAAGGAGACCGAACGCTGGGCGCTGCACGCCGAGGTCACCGGCTTCAACCGGCTCACCCTGGACGCCGACCCCGGCACCACCATCGCCGTCGTGGGGCCCAACGGCGCCGGAAAGACCACCCTGCTCCGCGCCCTCCTCGGCCTCACCCCCCGCGCCCACGCCGACCTGCGACTCGGCGACGAGGACGTCACCGCGCTGCCCCCGCACCGACGGCATGTCGCCTGGGTTCCCCAGGACGGCGCGCTGTTCCCGCACCTGAGCGCCCTCGCCAACACGGCGTACGGACTCCGGGCGCAGGGCGTCCCGCGCGCCGAGGCCCGGCGCGAGGCGCAGACCTGGCTCGACCGGCTCGGAGTCGGCCCGCTCGCCCACCGTCGGCCGAACCAGCTCTCCGGCGGGCAGGCCCAACGCGTCGCCCTGGCCCGGGCGCTGGCCGCCAGGCCCCGGCTCCTCGTCCTCGACGAGCCGCTCGCCGCGCTCGACCAGACCACCCGCGCCCATGTACGCCACACCCTGCGCACCCACCTCACCGGCTTCGGCGGCGTCTGTCTGATCGTCACCCACGACCCGGTCGAAGCGGTCTCACTCGCCGACCGTGTCCTCGTGCTCGACGACGGCCGGGCCCTCCAGGACGCGTCACCCGTCGAGGTCACCCGGCACCCGCGCTCCCCCTGGGTCGCCCGCATGCTCGGCCGCAACGCGTGGCCGGGCACGGCGACCCCGGAGGGCCTCGCGCTGGACGGAGGCGGCGCCCTGGTCGCGACCGACCCGCCGCCGCCCGGCACCCCCGCGCTCGCGATCGTCGCGCCCGAGGCGGTGTCCGTCCACCGCGAGAGGCCCGCCGGCAGCCCCCGTAACGTCTGGCCCGGCACCGTACGCGAGATCACCAGCAGCGGCAGCCGGCTCCGGGTCCTGATCGCCTCCGACCGGGCACCCGACCTCGTCGCCGAGATCACGCCGCAGTCCGCCGCCGAGCTCGGCCTCGCCGACGGGGTCTCCGTCTGGACGAGCGTCAAGGCGACCGAGGCGACGATCGTGCCGCTGTGACCGCCCGGTCCGTACGGGACTGATGCGGGTTTCGAGGGGTGGGAGGAGGAGGTCAGTTGCCGCGCGGCGCGTACATGATGACGGCCATGCCGGCCAGGCAGACCAGCGCGCCGATGACGTCGTAACGGTCCGGGCGGTAGCCGTCGGCGACCATGCCCCAGGCGATCGACCCGGCCACGAAGATCCCGCCGTACGCGGCGAGGATACGGCCGAAGTTGTCGTCGGACTGGAGCGTGGCCACCACCCCGTACAGGCCGAGGGCGATGACACCGGCGCCGATCCAGACCCAGCCCTTGTGCTCGCGGATGCCCTGCCAGACGAGCCAGGCGCCGCCGATCTCGAAGAGGGCGGCCACCACGAACAGGGCGACGGAACGAGCGACGGTCATGATCGGTGAGCCTACCCGGCCGTCCGGCGGTGCCTGAGGTTCACCGCCGCGGCCCTGGCCAGGGCTACGGGGTGCAGGAAGCGCAGGGGGCCGATCAGCCGGGCGGAGAACAGGTGCATGTGGCGCGCGAGCGATGCGTCGCGTGCCGCCGCCGAGAACATCAGCCGTTCCACCGGATTGAACGGGCGGGCCTTGGAGAAGTCCGCGGCGAGGTACTGGTGGCCGCGCAGCCGGCGCCCGTGCCGGCGGGCGTAGCGTGCGAGTGACCGGTCGAGGTCCCCTCGACCGGTGGCGGCCGGAGCCACCTCCTCCGCCAGCCATCGCGCGGACTGCAGCGCCCAGCCGCATCCCACTCCCCACAGGGGATCGCCGGTCAGTGCCGCGTCGCCGACGAGCGCGAGGCCCGGGGCGGTCGGCCTACGGCTGTGGAGGGGGTGGTCGACCATCCCGATGATCTTCGTGATGCGCTCGGCGTCGTCGATGGGCGGCGCGTCGGGCAGGGCGCGGACGAACGCGTGGAAGCTGCCCTCCAGGTCCTCCTTGAACGCCGGCAGCCGCTTCTTGTCCGGGACCACGGCGAGGACCGTGATCCCGTCGTCGTTCGGGAACGCGTACGCCATGTCGGGTTCGAGGAACCAGGTCTGGCCGATCCCGCCGTGCAGCGGAAGGTCGCGGAAGTGCGCGAGATGGCCGAACCGCGTGTTCTCGTGCTGCCGAGCGGCCACCCCGGCGAGCTTCGCCACCGCCGAGTCCTTGCCGTCGGCGCCCACGACGAGCCGGGCCCGTATCCCGCGCTCACCGTCCGGTGTCGGCGCGCGCACCCCGACGGTCCGCCCGCCCGCGCCGAGCAGCCCGGTCACCCCGTGACCGAGCAGCAGGTCGACGCCGGGAGTGTCCGCCGCACGGGACCGGATCAGCGGATCGAGGACGCTGCGCCGGATGTCGTACCCGTACGGCAGCTCGGGGCCCGCCGGCGCGGCCCTCGGCTCGATCCATCCCCAACGGGTGTGCCAGCGGGCCTCGCTGCGGACCGCTCCCGCCTTCTCCAGGGCGGGGAGGAGGCCGAGTTCGTCCAGCACCGAATGGGTTTCTGTCAGGCACATGACCGAGTGTAGAGAGCCGTAATCGGCTGGCACGACTTCCGGAGGCGGCGGATCATGCGAAGGGTCCGCGCTCGTCATGAGCCCGCTCACCCGTCCGGGAGAAGTCGCGATGGCCGTCACCCCGCCCGAGCCGCCCGAGCCCTCCCAGGTGCCCGCGCCGCCCCAGCCGTCCGGATCCCGGCCGGAGGTCCGCTCAGCGGCCGGTGTGCTCCGCGGCACGCATGAGGCGGGTGTGGCGGTCTTCCGCGGCATCCCGTTCGCCGAGCCCCCGGTCGGCGCGCTGCGCTTCGGCGCGCCCCGGCCCGCACGGAGCTGGAGCGGGGTGCGAGAGGCCGTCTCGTACGGGCCGCCGCCCCCGCAGGCCGGGCATTTCGGCATGGACGCCCTCTCGCGGGACGCACCGGGCGACGACTGGCTGACGGTCAACGTCTGGTCGCCCGAACCGACCCCCGGCGCCGGTCTGCCGGTCATGGTCTGGATCCAGGGCGGCGCGTACGTCTTCGGGACGTCCGGCCTCCCCGAGTACGACGGCGGCCGCCTCGCCCGGGACGGCGGCGTGGTTCTGGTGACGTTCAACTACCGCGTCGGCATCGAGGGCTTCGGGCAGATCGAGGGGGCTCCGCCCAACCGGGGGCTGCTCGACCAGGTCGCCGCCCTGGAATGGGTGCGGGACAACATCCGGGCCTTCGGCGGCGACCCCGAGCGGGTCACGGTCTTCGGCCAGTCGGCGGGCGGGGGATCCGTCGCCGCCCTGCTGGCGATGGACCGGGCGGCCGGGCTCTTCCGCCGGGCCGTCGCGCAGAGCGCGCAGGGCACGTACTTCTCCCCGGACCTGGCGTCGGACATCGCCGCGGCCTGCGCCGCCGAACGGGGGCTTCGGCCCACGGTGACCGACCTGTCCGGCGTCCCCCCGCACGAGCTGCCGGCCGCGGGCGACGCGCTCGGCGCCACGATGGACCAGTGGGCGGACCGCTGGGGTCGGCCCGCGTACCGGACCATTCCCTTCTCGCCGGTCGTCGACGGCGACATCCTGCCCGCCACACCGTGGCAGGCCCTCGCCGACGGCGCCGGTCGTGACGTCGACCTCCTCGTCGGCCACACCCGCGACGAACAGCGCCTGTTCACCGCGGTCACCGGCATGCTCGGAGAGGTGAGCGAGGAACAGGCGGCGACCGCCCTCCGCTTCCTCGCTCCGGGCCCGGACGGCGCGCGCCGGTATCGCGAGGCCTATCCGGCGGCGGGCCCGGACGAGCTGTACGAACTGGTCCACTCCGACTGGCTGTTCCGCATGCCGTCGCTCCACCTCGCCGAGGCCCGGGCGGCCGCCGGCGGTCGCGCCCATGTGTACGAGCTGACCTGGGCCGCCCCCGGCATGGGCGGTGTCTTCGGCGCCTGCCACGGCCTCGACGTACCCCTCGTCTTCGGCAATCTGGACCGCGGGCAGCCCGCCGCGCTGATCGGTGAGGGGCCGTCCCCGGAGGCGGAGGCCCTGTCCGCCCGGATGCGCGCCGCGTGGACGTCCTTCGCCGCCCATGGCGACCCCGGCTGGCCCGCGTACGACACCGGGCAACGGCTCGTGCAGATCTTCGACACCGATCCTGCCGTCACCGCCTACCCGGAGGAGGCCTCCCGCTTGATCTGGCAGGACCACCCCTTCCCCGTGCTATCGGTGGTCACTTGATCGCTTGCCCGTGGGTCGCGCGGGGGGTCCAATGGCCGACATGACGCCATCCTCGACGCCCGAAACAACGCCCGATGCAACGCCCGAAGCAACGCCGACCGAAGCGACGCCGACCGACGGATCGCCCGTTCGGATCGGCGCTCTCGTCCCGCTGACGCCGCCCGGCTGGGTCGAGGCCGGCCGGCACCTGCTCGCCGGCCTCGAACTGGCCGTTCGCGAGGTCAACGACGCCGGCGGAATCGGCGGGAGGCCGCTCGAACTGGTGGTCCGGGACACCGCGGCCGATCCGCGGCAGGCCGCGGCGGCCGTGGAGGAACTGGCCGGGCTCGGCGTGACCGCCCTGGCCGGGGAGTACCACAGCGTCGTCGCCCGCGCCGCCGCCGCGCGGGCCGACGCCCTCGGGCTGCCGTACCTCTGCTCGTCGGCCGTTCTCGACGCGCTCACCGACGAGCCGACGGACCTGGTCGCGCGCATCGCCCCCGCGCAGTCCCACGGCTGGCGGACCTACGCGGACTTCCTCCTGGCCGCGGGCCACCGTCGGATAGCCGTCGCCGCCCAGCCGAGCGTCTACTGGGCGTCCGGGACCCGCATCCTGCGGGACCATCTCGCTCCCCGCGGCGGCACCGTCATCCCGCTCGACGCGGCCGAGCTCACGCCGGCGGCCGTGTGCGACGCACTCGTCGACCGGCGTGCCACCGCTCTCCTGCTGCTGGTCGGCCACCCGGAGCCGGCCGTGCCGCTCGTCCGGGCCGTCCGCCGCGACCCGCGCCTCGCCGAGATCCTGATCGGCGCCCCTGCCGGGCAGCCGGAGTTCGCCACGTGGGCGCGGTCGCTCGGCGACGACGGCGCCGCCGTCCCGTTCCTGCGCTACCTGCCCGAGCACCTCGGCCCGCTCGGTACACGCGTCGGGACGGTGCTGCGCGAGCGGCTGGGCGAAGCACCCTCCTTCGTCGCCTTCGAGGGCTACGACACCGTCACCGTCCTCGCCGACCTGCTGCGCTCTCACGGCGCGGACCGGCCGGGCATCGCGACATCCTGGCCGTACGTCGACGTCGAAGGCACCCGCGGACAGATCCGGTTCTCCCGGACACCGGACATCAGCGTGTGGCAGTGGACGTGGCCGCCCGTCCAGGTCGTCGACCGGGATCCGGCGGCACCCGAACGTTTCCGCGTCCTTCACACCGGACCGGCCCGAACCCGCTACCAGTAACGCTCCAGGGCTCCCTCCCTGTACGGGGCCGGGCTCACGCTGAGTTCTCCGGCGAAGGGGCGGTCCAGCACGAAGACCAGGAGCAGGCTGAAGCCGATCAGGGCGGCGACGGAGGCGACGAAGAGGAGCTGGATCCGCAGCTTGCGCATCCCGTACAGGAAGGTGAGCGGGATCAGGACGAGGGCGCCGCCGAAGGCGAGGACCTGGAGCAGCGGGGGCAGTTCCTGCTCGGCCATGGTCAGCCGGGCCCGGCGCTGTGAGGCCACGCCGTTGAGGTGGCTGACGGCCTGCTCGTAGAAGACCTCTTCGCGCGCAGTCTTCGGGTCGTACTCCTGGAGGACGTCGTAGACGGTCTGGAGCTTCTCGGCGGTGGCCCCGTAACTCGGCTGCCCCGCCCGCATCCGGGGCCACTGGACCTCGACGACGGAGTGGACGTAGTCGCTGAGCGCGTCGTCGACGCGGGCGCGGACCGGGGGCGGGAAGGCGGCGGCGTCGCGGGCGATGAGCGCGACGTCGGTGGCCTCGGTGGCCACGATGGTCTGTGTGCTCTCCAGTTGCGTCCAGAGGGTCACGATGACGAAGGCGAGGATGATTCCGTAGATCGCACCGAACATGCCAAGGGTCACCCCGACCATGTCGTTGTGCTCGCCGTCGGACAGCGACGGGTGCCTGCGGCGCAGCAGCACGCTGCCGGCCACCGCCACGAGGACGGTTCCGCCGACCGTGACCACGGCCAGGGTGAAGGTGCTGAAGTGATTGAGCAGCCAGAGCGACATGTGCGGGAAGTCTAGGGACGCGGCCACCGCCGCCCGGCGCCCGCGAAGGGCCCGTTCTCCGCCTCGACCGCCGGAGCGCACGCCTGCGCGCCGCGGAGGTCCGCACCCGCGGTTCACACCATCGAGTGAGCGGGCGGGCGCTGTCCCGCCGAGGGCGTGTCAGTCGTGCGTGCTCTGCCGGCCCGCCTCCTCGTCGACGGCGTACGGGTGGACGTAGCGCTCGTCGTCGAACGGGGTGAACCACGTGCCGATCGCCAGTGGGGTGACCTCCGGGCCGGCCAGTGGGGTGCCGTCCGGGCCGGCCGGGGCGGGATCCTCGTCGACGCCGTCCCGCGCGTCGTCGTAGAGCCACTCGAAGTCCATGTCCTCGTACACCTCGTCGGCGAAGCGTTCCAGGGATTCCGCGACCTCGTCGCTGAGGAGCCCGTACAGGTCGAGGGTGGAGTGCGCCTGCTGCAGGAGGAGCTTCAGTACGAGCTCCTCCGCGAGGCAGCCGAGCTGACGGAAGCTCCCGTCGGTGAACCGGGTGGTCAGGGCTATGGCGGTCACGAGGAAGCGGCGCGCGAAGAGTTCGTCGTACGCCAGGCCGTAGCGCGGCGGAAGCTCGGTGAGGTGCCACAGTTCGGCCCGGCACTCCGCGACGTTGGTCTCCTCGTCGGCGAGGGTCCGGACGTCGTCGTACAGCTCGTCGATGAGGACCTCGGAGGCATAGACCAAGGCTCCGGCGGCCAGTTCGGCGGCCTCGGAGGCGAAGAGGGGCCCGAAGGAGACCAGGCGCGGGGCCAGGGCGCGGATCTGGGCGTCCAGGTCGGCCCGGTCCTGGTCGTCGTCCTCGCTCCCGTCCGCTCCCCCGGCAGCGTCGGCGAGGTCGGCGAGGGCGGTGAGGTCGGTGAGGTCGTCGAGGTCCGTACGGTCGGTGATGTCGGTCAGCTCGGTGAGGTTGGTGACGTCGGTGATGCCGGTGATGTCGGTGATGTCGGTGAGTCGCGTGGCGTCCGCGGGGTCGGCTCCCGCCGTGTGGTGGGCGCGGCGGGCCCTGAGGTCGCTGGGCGGCGCGTCCGGCCCGTCGGCGGCCGCAAGGCTCTCCCGGGTCAGATCGATGTGGAGTTTGACCTCGCTGCTCTCGACCACCCAGTCGGCGAGGAGCTCGGAGCGTTCGAGGACCTCCGCGGCGACGGAGCCGACGGCGTCCTCCGCGGTCTCCAGCGAGGGGGCGTGGACGAACACCTTGACGATCGACCCTCGCGGGTGGACGGCGACGATGGTCTCCAGGACGTCGACCTCGACCCCGCCGGGCCCCTCGATCCCCTCCACCGCGTCGAAGCCGTGCTCCAGGAGTGCGGACGCGCCGACCTGTTGCAGGGCGTCCAGCTCCTCGGCATTGTCGGGCAGGCACGTTTCCACTGTTACGACGTAGCTCACGTCGGCAAGCGTGCCAGGCCCGAGCCCGTCCCCGGGGCGGATTCCCGGGAGATATCGGTGGGTGGGGACGGGGGCGCCGGGCCCAGGGCCACCCCGGTGACCCCGCCGGCGCCGAACGAGTGGACTTGCCGGGTGGCGGGGCGGGGCGGGGAGCTGTCGTGCGGGGTGGCGGTGTGATGTGGCCGTCCCTGACCGTGACGCCGGAAGAGGTCTGTCGAGATGCGACGCATCCCCTATCGCCGATTGTTCGCCGCGACGGTCCTCGTGGCCTCCGTGCTCGCGCCGATGGCGGCGACTCCCGCCGCTCCCGTCCACGCCGCCGCCGTCGTCGACCGGCACGGTGAGGACGACTGTCCGCCGGGCGGACTCGGGCCGGAGCTGACCGCCCGGCTCGACAAGACGATCGCGGACGTCCGCGAGCAGGCCAAGATCCCCGGCGTCGTCGTCGGGCTCTGGCTGCCCGGCAAGGGGAGCTACGTCCGCGCCACCGGGGTCGCCGACAAGGTCACCCGCGAGCCGATGTTCACCGATTCGTTCGTCCGGATCGGCAGCGAGACGAAGACCTTCACGGTCACCGCGCTGCTCAAGCTGGTCGACGAGGGCCGGATCGGCCTCGACGACCCGATCTCCAGGTACGTCCGCGGTGTCCCGAACGGCCCCCGGATCACCTTGCGCCACCTCGCCGAGATGCGCAGCGGTCTCTTCCCGTACACCGCCGACGCGGACTTCGTCCACGACCTGCTGAGCGACCCGCAGCGCCCGTTCACGCCGCAGGAAGCACTCGCGTACGGCTTCAAGCACAAGAACACCTTCAAGCCCGGCGCGCAGTTCCAGTACTCCAACAGCAACCTCGTCCTCCTCGGCCTCGTTATCGAGAAGGTGACCGGTCAGCGGCTCGGCGACTTCATCGAGCGGCGGGTGCTCCGCCCGGCCCATCTGCGCCACACGCTCTTCCCCGAGGGTCCCGAGTTCCCCGAGCCGCACGCCCGCGGCTACACGGACCAGACGCTGAACGGCACGATCGCGGACGCCACCGACTGGAACCCCAGCTGGGCCTGGGCGGCCGGCGCGATGATCTCGGACCTGCACGACCTCCGCCGCTGGGCCAAGATCCTCGCCACCGGCGAGCTGCTGAGCCCGGAGTCTCAGGCGCAACGCCTCAAGACGCTGCCGACCGGCTTCCCCGGCACCAGCTACGGCCTCGGGATCCTCGACGCCAACGGCTGGATCGGGCACAACGGCTCCATCCCCGGCTACGAGACCGTGACGGTCTACCTGCCCGCGCAGAAGGCCACCATGGTCCTCATGCTCACCACCGACTCCCAGGTCGGCGGCCAGGAGCCGTCCACCCTGCTCGCCCGGGCGATCACGGAGGTCATCACCCCGAACAACGTCTACGCCGGTGGGATCGGCCCGCGTTAGGGGCCCGGTGTGAGGGACGGGTAGGACGCCTGCGTCGGCGCCGCTTCGCCAGCCTGCACGACTGAGCATGCAGCTGACCCTTCTGTCGACGGTTTCGTACCGCGGGGAGGAGGTCACCGCGCCCCGGCTGCGAGGGCTTCCGGCCCTGCCGGCCGGGGAGTTGCGGAGCGGGTGCAGTACCGGCCGGATCGTCGAAGGGCTCTGGCCGGACGAGCGGCCGGCGAATCCGGTGAAGGCCGTGCAGATCCTCGTCTCGCGGACCCGCGCCAGGCTGGGGGCCGCCGCCGAGCAGGCACGGGCCGGGGTCACGCCGGCGCACTCGCCGAGGCCGAGGCCGGACTCGCGTTGTGGCCGGGCGGTCCTACGGGGGCGGACGCGGGGACGGTTGTGGGGGTTGAGGCGAGACCGCATGTGGGGGCGGCGTCGCTCGGCGATCCGGTCGCGGCGCTGCGGTGCGAACGGGCCCGTTCCCACCGGGCGTTGGAGGGGGTCCGGGCACTCGGGCTCGCACGTACCGGGCGCCACGAGGAGGCCGTGGCCCGGCTCGGCACGCCGGCGCGGGAGTTACCGAGGGACGAGGAGCTGCTGCTCGAACTCGTCCGGTGCGAGGCCGCCACCACCGGTACGGCCGCCGCCCTCACCACGTACGACCGCTATCGGCGCCGGCTGCGCGACGAACACCGCCGGGCCCGAGGACGGTGGTGTCCCTCGACGACGCCGACGAGGGCCTCGCCCATCCGGCTGCCGTCGCTGCCCTGCGGGAAGGTCGTGGCGCAGAGCTCGGCCGGGGCCGGCTTCAGCGTGGCTTCAGGGCGGTTTCAGGGAGGGGGTCGCGGTGGCAGCGCCTGAAACCGGCGGTGTGGACGCCCAAAAAAGAAGGGCAAGAAGGTGTCCTCACCTCTTGCCACTTACAACTTATACCGCACAGGGGGGCTTGCGGCAAGGCCCTCGCCGTGCCGCAGAATCTCACTCCTCAGCCCCGGACCTGCAGAAATGAGACTTACCCAGTGCGTGTGCTTTCGTCGGTGGACCAGTCGCGCGGCACCAGTGCCTTCGACCTTCCCGACCGCCTCTCCCCCAAGGCCGACCCGGCGCTGATCGCCGGTGACGAGCGGCACTTCGCGGCCATCGCGCAGAGCCTCGAAGAGACGATCGCCGAGTTGTCCGACCGGCTCGACGCCACGCGCAAGGCCCCGGGCGGTGCCGGCCGGGAGGCGATGGACCGGGACGCGGAGATCCACCGGCTGACCGGGCGCCTGCGCACCCTGCGCCGCTTCGGCCTGGACCTGTGCCTCGGGCACATCGTGGGAGCGGACGACGCCGAGCCCGTGTACATCGGCCGCCTCGGCCTCACCGACAGCACCGGCCGTCGTCTCCTCGTCGACTGGCGCTCGCCCGCGGCCGAGCCGTTCTTCGCGGCGACCCACGCCAACCCGATGGGTCTGGCGAGCCGCCGCAGGTACCGCTGGAGCGGCGGCCGGATCAGTGACTACTGGGACGAGGTGTTCACCGCCGACGGCCTGGAGGAGCACGCGGCGCTCGACGACCAGTCCGCCTTCATCGCCAGCCTGGGCGGCAGCCGTTCGCCCCGGATGCGCGACGTGCTCGCCACCATCCAGGCCGACCAGGACGCCATCATCCGGGCGGGCTCCCGCGGCACCCTCGTCGTCGACGGCGGACCGGGTACGGGTAAGACCGTCGTGGCGCTGCACCGCTCCGCGCACCTGCTGTACGCGGACCCGCGCCTCGGGCACCGTCGGGGCGGCGTCCTGTTCGTCGGCCCGCATCAGCCGTACCTGGCGTACGTCGCCGACGTGCTTCCCAGCCTCGGCGAGGAGGGCGTGCAGACCTGCACCGTGCGGGATCTCGTCGCCGAGGGCGCCAAGGCGGCGATCGAGCGCGACCCCGAGGTGGCGCGGCTGAAGTCGTCCGCCGGCATGGTGCGGGCGATCGAGGCGGCCGTCCGGTTCTACGAGGAGCCGCCCACCCACGGGATGACGGTCTCGACCGACTGGGCCGACGTCCGGCTGACCGCGGGCGACTGGGCCGAGGCGTTCGAGGCGGCGGAGGCGGGGACGCCGCACAACGAGGCGCGCGAGCAGATCTGGGAGGAGCTGGGCTCGATCCTCCTGGGCAAGCTCGGCGACGAGGTCCCGGAGGACGAGTTCCGCCGGGCCCTGCGGCAGGACGAGGAGGTGGCCGGGGCCCTGCACGGCGCGTGGCCGCTGCTTGAGGCGACCGATCTGGTCGGCGACCTGTGGTCGGTCCCCGCGTACCTGCGGAAGTGCGCCCCGTGGCTCGACCGCGAGGAGGTCCGGACGCTCCAGCGTGCGGACGCGCAGGCCTGGACGGTGTCCGACCTGCCGCTCCTGGACGCGGCGCGGCAGCGGCTCGGTGACCCGGAGGCGGCACGGCGCACGCGCCGTCGGCAGGCCACCGTCGCCGCCGAACGCGCGCGCATGGCCGATGTCATCGCCGACGTCCTCGCCGCCGACGTCGACGGCGAGGGCGCGGTGACGATGCTGCGCGGGCAGGACCTCAAGGACAGCCTGGTCGACGAGGCAGCGCTGCCCGGGGTCGAGCCCGATCTGCTGGCCGGCCCGTTCGCGCACATCGTGGTGGACGAGGCGCAGGAACTGACGGATGCCGAGTGGCAGATGCTGCTGCTCCGCTGCCCGTCCCGCAGCTTCACCATCGTCGGTGACCGTGCCCAGGCGAGGCAGGGCTTCACGGAGTCGTGGCAGGAGCGGCTTGAGCGGGTCGGTCTCGACCGGATCACCGTGGCGTCGCTGAGCATCAACTACCGGACTCCGGAGGAGGTCATGGCGGAGGCCGAGCCGGCGATCCGGGCCGCGCTGCCGGACGCGAACGTGCCGACGTCGGTCCGCAGCAGCGGCATCCCCGTCGTGCGCGGCTCGGTGACCGAACTGGACGCGATCCTGGACGAGTGGCTCGACGCCCACGCCGACGGGACCGCGTGCGTCATCGGCGATCCCCGGTTCCGGCCGAGGCCCCGCGTGCAGTCGCTCACGCCGAGCCTGTCGAAGGGCCTCGAGTTCGATCTGGTCGTCCTCGTCGACCCGGAGGCGTACGGCGTGGGCATCGAGGGCGCGGTCGACCGCTATGTGGCGATGACCCGCGCGACCAGGCAGCTCGTCGTCCTGACGAGCGCCTGACGGCGAGCGGGACCGCGTCCGGAGGGCCCGGCCCGGCACCTGTTCAGGTGCCGGGCAGGTCCCGGCCTGCCTCCGTGGGGCGAACCGGTGTCGCGCGTGGGCGCGCCATGGCCGCTCCTGCGATGAGATGACGTATCGATAGGTGCATGACTCAGACACGCGCAGACGCCGCCGCTCCCGTTCTCCATGACCAGGTCGTGCCCGGTGGGGAGTGCCCCGAGGTCGCGTCGCTTGTCGCGCCGTACCTGCGCATCATCCGTTCCGCGCTTCCCCCCGTAGAGGCGGAACGATTCTTCGTACGGGCTCTGGACGCGCACGAGGAGGAGCGGCGCAGGGAGGGAGCCCTCCAGCTCGGGTTCAGCGCGTACCTCTCGGACGGTCTCGGTGAGACCTGGGGCGGGTCCCTGGCGCACACCTCCGCCTGGGAGGCCATGCAGGCGATCCGCCAGCTCGTCCGCAAGGCCCCGCGCGCGGACCTCGCCGCGTATCTGCGGCTCGGCCTGGGGCTGGCCCGCGAGCTCGGCACCTCGGCCCCGGGCCGCACGCCGGTCCCGGTGGGCGCCTGACCGGCACTCGCCGGAAAGGGCACGGGGGGAGCGACTCGGGCTCAGCCCTCCGAGGGGTTCCGGCGCTCGCTCTCCGGCTTGTCCCGCAGCCAGGCATCCGGGCCCGGGTCGCCGCCCTCGGCGCGGGTCGCGAGCCGGTCCACGTAGTGCTGCCAGCCCTCCGCGTGGGCCTCACAGGCCTCCGTGGAGGGCAGGCCGCTGTGGATCAGGTGGAGAAGGGTGCCGTCGGGGGTGGGTTCGAGGGTGATCTCGACCGTGCTGGTGCCCGGCGGGACGGGCAGGGGGCCCGACTCCCAGCCCCAGCTGAAGACGATCCGCCGGTGCGGGTCGACGGTGATGAAGCGGCCGGAGGCGATGTCCTCCCCGGTGATCCGGGTGCGGTACGAGCCGCCCGGCTCGAAGAAGAACGTGCCGTCGGCGCCCATCCACGAGAGCCACTTCTCCCGGTCGGTGAAGAAGCCGAAGACGGTCTCGGGGCGGGCGGCGATGCGCCGCTCCAGGGTGACGGTGTCCATGGGGGTCGGGGGGATCGTCATGAGGGCTTCTCGCTTCGTTCGGCCTCTTCGGCGAGCCGGGCCGGACGCTTCCCGGTCCGCCCGGTGGAACCGCTTCGTCCCCTCCTTGCGCAGCGTAACCAGACCGGCGTCCCGCAGCACCTCGAGGCGCTGGGGGACGCGGCGGACCTCGGCTCAGGCAGTACCGTCCGGGGGCGTCGACGCGGGCCTCGTGGAGAGGATCGCGCGGGCCTGCTCCGCCGCTCGGGCGGTGCTCTCGGACACGAACTCCAGGAAGCGGGCGATGTTTTCGAGGCGGGCGCCGGCCGGCGTGCCGGAGCCGAGGACGCCCACGCCCTGACGTGCGGTCTCGACGATCTGGAGGGCGGCACGGGCGCTGGCCATCATCGACTGGTACCAGATGTCGTCGTCGACGACATAGCGCTCACGACGGCGCTCGTCGCGCTCGCGACGGACGAGCCCCTGGCTGTCGAGGAACGCGATCGCCTTGGAGATGGACGCCGGGCTGACCTGGAGATGCTGGACGAGCTCGGAGGCGGTGAGGCTGCCCGAGTCGGTGAGGCAGAGACAGGCCATCACCCGGGCCATCATCTTGGGCGTCCCCGACTGTATGAGGACGGTCGTGAAGACCTCCTCGAACTCGCGCATCGCTTCGGCGTCGCGCCCGTCGGCCCGCACGGCCGCCTTCGGGTCCCGGGCCGTGGCCTGCCTGCGGCGGGCCCGGTGCTCGGTGGCCCGGTGCGCGAGGTCGGAACGGTAGGCGGTGGGGCCGCCGTTCCGCATGACCTCACGCGTGATCGTCGACGTCGGACGGTCGAGACGCCTGGCGATCTCGGCATAGGCGAGGCCGTCCGCCAATCCCAGCGCGATCTGCTGACGTTCCTGCTGGGTGAGCCTGCCTCCCGGCATCGGGTCTCCTTCGTGGTCCTTGGGGACCCCTACTATAGCGTTCACCCTCACTCCATTGCAACGCCCAGAGGTGGGCGTGTTGCGTTAAGCTCATCTCCATTGCAATGAATTTCTGCAGTTGACCTGCAACGATGGGACTTTTACGCAACGAGGATATTGCCAGACCCGTGAACGCAACGTAGCTTTTCTCTCATCGGAAACAGCGGGCCGACGACAGGGCGCCCGCGAAGACGAAGGAGAAGCACCATGCAGAAGTTCGCCACCGCCGCCGCCATCGCCACCGTCCTCGACATCCCGGCCGGCCGCATCCAGCTCATCGCCGCCGACCGGAACGACGCCACCGTCGACATCCGTCCCGTGAACGCCGCCAAGAGCGCCGACGTGAAGGCGGCCGGGCAGGTCACGGTCGAGTTCACCGACGGCGTCCTGCGGATCACCGCCGCTCCCCCGAAGAACAAGATCCTCGGCGACTCCGGATCGGTCGAGGTGACCGTCCAGCTCCCGGCCGGCTCCCGCGTCGAGGCGAAGACCGCCGCCGCCGAACTCCGCGGCGTCGGGCGGCTCGGTGACGTCGTCTTCGAGGGCGCGCTGGGTCCGGTCAAGCTCGACGAGGCCGCGAGCGCCCGCCTCACCCTGCAGGCCGGTGACATCACGGTCGGCCGACTGGGTGGTTCCGCCGAGATCAGCACCCAGAAGGGCGACCTCCGCATCGCCGAGGCCATGGGCGGCACCGTCGTCCTGCGCACCGCGGCGGGCGACATCACGGTCGGCGCCGCCCGCGGCGTCTCCGCCGCCCTCGACGCCGGCACCGGCTACGGCCGCGTCCACAACTCCCTCGCCAACAACGGCACCGCCGCCCTGACCCTCCACGCCACCACCTCCTACGGCGACATCACCGCCCGCAGCCTCTGATGCGGACCGCCCGAGGGCGGCGTCCTCCGACCGAAAGTCGGAGTACGCCGCCCTGTCGGCGTTTCCCCGGCCGCAGGGCGGGTCCCGGTCGACGTGGCCGACGCACGCGCGCGTAGCGTGAGGTGCGTCGGCTCCGTCGTCTCTCACCTGGAGATCCGCCTGTGTCCAGCGCCGCCCCGACCCGTACCGCCGTCGTCGAATCCCTCATGGACCGCTTCCCCGGAGTCCCTCCGGAGGCCGTGTTCAAGGAGGACCTGCTGCGCGGCGGACTCGCCTTCGACCCGTCCGCGCTGTCCGGGAACGAGGGGGGCGAGGTGAAGCCGAAGTCGTACTTCATCTTCTCCTTCGACCACCGCACGCTGCCGGAGCTCGGGGAGGCGGCCCTCAACCGCCCGCCGGAGGAGATCGTGCTCACGGGCGGGCCGTACGGGCTCCGCCGCACGGTGGTGTCGGTACGGGTCAACCCGTCGTCGCCCTACCGGGTGGCGCCGGACGGCGACGGGGCGCTCGCGCTGTTCCTCGACGGCGTGAAGATCGCGGACGTCGGTCTGCCGCCGATGCCGGAGTACTACCGGCACCCGCTGGCGAACGGCAAGTCCGTGATGGAGGTCGCGCCGACCATCCAGTGGGGTTACCTGATCTATCTGACGGTCTTTCGGGTCTGCCAGTACTTCGGCGCGAAGGAGGAGTGCCAGTACTGCGACATCAACCACAACTGGCGCCAGCACAAGGCGGCGGGCCGCCCGTACACCGGGGTGAAGCCGGTCGACGAGGTCCTGGAGGCGCTGGAGATCATCGACCGCCACGACACGGCCCGTACCTCCACCGCGTACACCCTCACGGGCGGGGCGGTCACGTCCCAGGTCGGCGCGAAGGACGAGGCCGACTTCTACGGGCAGTACGCACGGGCGATCGAGGAGCGGTTCCCCGGCCGCTGGATCGGCAAGGTCGTCGCGCAGGCGCTGCCGAAGGAGGACGTGCAGCGGTTCCACGACTACGGCATCCGGATCTACCACCCGAACTACGAGGTGTGGGACCGCCGGTTGTTCGAGCTGTACTGCCCCGGCAAGGAGCGCTACATCGGCCGGGACGAGTGGCACCGCAGGATCCTGGACTCCGCCGAGATCTTCGGGCCGCGCAACGTCATCCCGAACTTCGTCGCGGGCGTCGAGATGGCCCGCCCCTCCGGCTTCCTGACCGTGGACGAGGCGATCGCCTCCACCCGTGAGGGCCTGCGGTTCTTCATGTCGCGCGGGATCACGCCCCGGTTCACCACCTGGTGCCCGGAGCCGACGACCCCGCTGGGCCGCGAGAACCCGGACGGGGCGCCGCTCGAGTACCACCTGCGGCTGCTCGAGGCGTACACGGCGACGCTGGAGGAGTACGGTCTGACGGCGCCGCCCGGGTACGGGCCGGCCGGCCCCGGCCGCGCGGTGTTCTCGGTGAGCTCGTTCATGGACGCGCTGCCCGCGGCGCCGGGCGAGTGACGGACGTCGAGTGACGCGAAAGAGCCGGTGCCCCTGGAGGGGTACCGGCTCTTTCGCGAAGGCGGGGTCCGACTGCGCCGACGGCGGCCGGCATCGCGAGGCCGGCACCGAGGCCGAGGAGGCCGAGGGCGACGGCCGGGCACGACCATCTGACCGAGGCGTACGCGGATGCCGCGGTGCAGGCGCCGATCGACCCGGTCGCGATCCGGGACGAGAAGTTCTTCTACGGACTCGACGTGGTCCTGGACGGACTGGAGATGCGGCTGCCGCGCTGAGGGGAGGCGGGGACGCGCGGCCACAGTCTCGCCGCGACCACGGCCCCCGCCAGCGCCACGGCGGCGAGTACGGCCGCCGAGGCGGCGGGGCCGGTCGTCGCGGCGAGCACGCCGGCGAGCGGGTAGGCGAGCAGCCAGCAGGCGTGCGAGAGGGAGAACCGGGCCGCGAAGGCGGCGGGCAGGTCGCCGCTGCGGACGGAGCGGCGCACCACCCTGCCGCCGGGGGTGAGCACCGCCGAGCCCGCGGCGCCGGTGAGCAGCCAGACCGTGAGCAGGGCGGGCCAGGACCAGGCCCCGGGCGTGACCGTGAGGCCGAGGGCGAGGAGCCCCGGAGCCCCCGGGAGGACGAAGGCGGCCCGCACCATGACCGCGCGGTCGCCGCCGCGTTCCAGGACGCGCGGCAGCAGCAGGGCCACCGCCATCGAGCCCGCGCCGTACGCGCCGAGGGCGAGGGGTACGTCCCCGGCGGGGCGGCCGAGGATGTCGCGGACGAGGATCACGGTGTCGACGAGGACGACGGCCCCGGCGGCCGCGACGGCCAGGTCGAGGGCGAGGAGGGCCCGCAGCCGCGGGGCGGCGAGGACGAGCCGGATCCCGGAGACCGCCCTGGCGTACGTACGGGGGCAGCGGACCGCGCCACCCGTGGGCGTCGGCTCCGGATCCGGGTCGGGCAGCGCCGTCGTGCGGACCAGGAAGGCCGAGGCGACGAACCCCGCGGCGGTGCCGGCGAAGAGCCAGGCGTACGGGAGGACCGTCAGCAGCGCGGCGGCGAGCACCGGGCTCGCCAGGCTCTCCAGGTCATAGGCGAGCCGGGCGAGCGAGAGGGCCCGGGTGTAGTCGCGTTCGTCGGGCAGCACCTGCGGGATCGTCGCCTGGAAGGCCGGCGTGAAGGCGGCCGAGGCGGCCTGGAGCAGCAGGATCAGGACGTACACCTGCCAGATCCGGCTGACGAACGGCAGGGCGAGCACGACCGCCGCGCGCGCCAGGTCCATGGAGACGAGCAGCGCCCGCCGGGGTACGCGGTCGGCGAGGGCGCCGACGAGCGGGCCGAGGACGACGTACGCGGCCATCTTGATCGCGAGGGCGGTGCCGAGGACGGCGGCGGCGTCCGCGCCGGCCAGGTCGTACGCGAGGAGGCTCAGGGCCACAGTCGCCAGGCCGGTGCCGGTGAGGGCGACGACCTGCGCGCCGAACAGACGGCGGTAGGTGGGGTTGCGCAGCACGGACAGCATGAGGACGCCCCCGGTCGGCCACGGCGGACTGCGGACGTCACCAACGTAGCCGACGTGTGCATGCTTGCGCACATGTTGACGTCAGGGACCTTGGGGTCTTGGGACCTTGGGGTCTTGGTGAAGGCCGAGCCCTCAGTCGTGCCAGGGTTCGCCGCTCACCTGGTGGTCGGCGCGGCTGATCGCCTCGACCACGAGGCGCTTCAGATGCCCGTCCGGCATGGCGTACACGACCCGGCGTCCGTCCTTGCGGGACTGGACGAGCCCGGCGAGGCGGAGCTTGGCCAGGTGCTGGCTCACGGCGGGACGGGCGGCGCCGCATGCCTCCGTCAGAGCGGTCACATCGGCCTCGCCCCGGGTGAGCAGCCAGACCAGGTGCAGCCGGGTGGGGTCGGAGAGCAGGCCGAACACCTCCGCCGCCGCCGAGAGTTCGAGCGCTCCCGGCGTCCGCTCGTGCGGCCGGGACGCGGCCGCGGCCACGGGATCTACGCGATCGGACATGGGCCCATCGTAGGCAGCGGGGCGGACGCCCCTCGGCCGGGCGGGCGGCCCTCAGCCGGGCGGACGCCCCTCGGCCGGCTGAGGGCCCCGCCGGTGCCGGTGCCGATGCCGGTGCCGGTGCCGTGTCAGATGCGCAGCTCCTTGGCCTCGAAGCGGCCGTCGCCGAGGACCAGGACGAAGGAGACCTGCTGGCCCTCGGAGAGTGTGCGGCCCTCGCCCTCGATGTCCTCGGCGCTGAACCAGACCTGCTCCTCGGAGCCCACGGGGACGACGAATCCGTACCCGCCGGCGCGGTTGAAGGAATGCACGAACCCTTTGCTTCTGCCTGCCACGGCGGCCTCCTCGTCGTCACCGGCGACGCGGCCGAGGGAGGCCGAGGGAGCGAGGGTGCCCCGCTCGGCCGCATCCGCGTCTCTGACGACTTCTTACCCCGTACGCCCGCCGTTCGCCCGTGGTGACGGGCGGGCGGGGACGGCCGGGGCGGGACTCAGAGCCGGAACCGCAGTCGGGCAGACCACCGCGTCCGTGTCGCGGCGCGTCGCGCGGGCGACCAGCCCGGGGGCTCCTCGACGGCGGACGCGGCGGGCGCGCTTCCGCCCTGGTGGCGGGGGGGGGTGAGAACGGCCATCTTCGCTGATCCTTTGCGTGGCGGTCTTCGCGGGTCCGCTCAGCGTGAGGCCGTGTCGGGGCGTCGCGGTGCCGCCTTCCCGCGGTCCTGACGCCGGGAGGCCGGGTCCGTACGCGTTCCTGACGCCCGGGAAGGAACGCATGGGGGCTGGTGGTGCAGACCACTCCCCCACATCTCGTAGAATATTCAACAGAGGCCCGATGCCGGAGATCCCCCGTGTCCGACATCGGGCCTCTTCCTGTCTTCCGTCAGACCCCGCAGGCCTTCCGCCTGGACGATGCGGCTGACGTCGAGTCGACCAAACAACCGGATCCTGATCGATATTCGATCATTCGACACTTCTGCATTGACTCGCTCATCGGCCCCACCTAGCTTCTGGCGACACCAGACCTCGAGAAAGGTGTCGCGTCATGACCATGGAGGCATTTCCGGGGCGTCGTGCCGCGGTCGGTGGGCTCATCGCCGTCGCGCTCGCCCTCGCCTGCAGCGTCACCCTCCCCACCGCGCCCGCCTCGGCCGCCGGGAGCACCACGTACGTGGACTGTTCGCGTCCCGGCGCCGGCGACGGCAGCCAGGCCTCGCCGTTGAACAGCATCGCCCAGGCCAACGGGAGGACGTACGCGGCCGGGGACACCCTCGCCTTCGCGTCCGGCACCACCTGCACCGGGTCCCTCGCCCCCAAGGGCAGCGGCACCTCGACCGCCCCCATCACGCTGACGCGTTACGGCACCGGCGCGCTTCCCGTCATCGACGGCGGCGGCGCCCCGGACGCCGTCTCCCTGACCGATCAGGACCACTGGCGGATCAGCGACCTCAAGGTGACCAACCCCGCCGCCTCCCTCGCCCGTCGCACGGGACTCCGGATCTCCGCGACCGACGGCAAGGCGCACCGCGGTTTCGACATCGGCAATCTGGTCGTCGACCGGGTCGCGGGCCAGACGAGCAAGAACAGCCCGACCACCGAGGACTTCGTCCAGTCCGCCGGCATCGTCACGGGGGCGAGCGGCACCAACTCGACCCTCCACGACGTCCACGTCCACCACAACCAGATCAGCAACACCGGCGGAGGCGGCCTCAAGATCCGGGTCGGCGCCATGGCGGTCAAGGGCTCCGGGGTCCTGATCGAGCACAACGTCATCAAGGACGTCGGGGGCGACGGCATCATCGCCAGCTACGCCGACGCGCCCATGATCCAGTACAACAACGCCTCCGGCGTCGGCAACGGCGTCTATCCCTTCTCCGGCGGCAACTTCGCCGGCATCTGGGTGCTGGGCGACCACAACCCGACCATCCAGAAGAACGTCGTGTACGGCATCACCCGGATGTCCGTGGCCGACAGCCAGGCCTTCGACTGCGACTGGGGCAACACCGGCACCTGCCTGATCCAGTACAACTTCAGCCGCGACAACATCGGCGGCTTCTTCCTCGACTGCGACGGGTGCGGCACCATCGGCGGGGCCCAGCAGGTCATCCGCTACAACATCTCCGAGAACGACTGCCGGATGAGCAGCGTCAGCGCGGGCCGGTCGGCGCTGCGCATGTACAACAACGTCCTCTACTGCACGGACAAGAAGTTCAGCATCACCCTCCCCGACGAGAGCGTCGTCGAGAACAACATCTGGGTGGGCACCACCGACTCCCGGCTGCCGACCGGCGCGGGGATCTCCTGGCTCTGGAACGTCTTCCAGGGCGTGCCGAGGCCGACCGCCAACGGCATCGTGGGTGACCCGCACTTCGTGAACCCGGGCGCGGGCGGCGACTCGCTCGACTCCGCCGACGGGTACAAGCTGCGCGCCACGTCGCCGGCGCTGAGCAACGGCTCGGTGATCAGTGGCAGCGGGGGCCGCGACTACTGGGGGAACCCGGTGTCCGCGACGACCAAGCCGCACCGCGGCGCCTACAACGGCCCCGGGTTGTAGCCCGCTCGCGCCTGCCGGGAAGAAGAAGGTGCCACGGCGCGCCGTCGCTCCCGTTCGGACCCGGTCGGGGGTGGGGCCGGGGGGAGACGACGGTGCGCCGTGGCACCGGTCTGTGAGGTGGGGCGTTACGAGGCGATGCTCGGGTCCGGGTCGAGGGCCGGGGCCGTGTCGCCGAGCACGTCGACCGGGCTCGCGGGGCCGGGCTCGCCGGGGTGGACCGCGCAGGAGAGGGCGGTGGCCTGGCGGAGGGTCTCCGTCAGGTTCTGCCAGTCGAGGGCGGGCCGGGTGTCGGAGCGGCCGAGGACGAGGGAGGCGTTCCAGCGCATCCGGGGCACGCCGGGGAGCGGGCGCAGCCCACCGGCCTCCTGGTGCGAGGCGGCGAGGGCCATGGGGAGCATGGCGCAGCCGAGGCCGGACTGGGTGGCGGCGCGGACCCCCGCCATGGAGCCGAGTTCGTGTATCTCGGGCGGGCTGTCGCAGCGCAGTCGGAGGAACTCGGGGAGCCAGCGCTGGGACGGACAGTCCGGGTCGGCGATGACGACCTGGCGGCCGAGGTTTCCGCGTCGGTGACCGACACTGGTGACGGGAATGAACTCGACTTCCTGGAGGCGCACTTCGGTCAGTTCGTCGGAGCGTTCGGTGTGCAACTGGTCGGCGAGCTGGACGGCCGGGTCCTCGGCGTCGACGACGGTGAGGACGAGGGCACCGTCGATCGCGCCGGCCCGGAAGGCGTCGTGGACCTCGGCGGTTCCCATGACGCGCAGGGCGAGTTGGACGCCGGAGAGGAGCCGTCGCCCGATGTGGGTGACCCGGGCGAGCTGCTGTCCGTACGCGAGGGCGGGGACGATGCCCACGGTCAGCCGTGGCGGGTTGGCCGCGGGCCGGCGCAGGGCGGTCTCCATCTCACCGACGAGGGTGAGGATCTGGCGGGCGTAGTCGCACAGGACGGTGCCGGCGCGGGTGAGCCGGACGCCGTTGGGGAGCCGTTCGAAGACGGGCTCGCCGACCTGCCGCTCCAGGGCACGCATCTGTGCCGTGACGCTGGACTGCGAGTACCCGAGGCGTCGCGCCGCCTGGGTGAACGACCCGGTCAAGGTCACCTCGCGGAAGGTCCGAAGGGTTCTTGCGTCGATGTCCACGTGAAATTCCCCCCTGCCGCGCAGGCGGCAGTTCCTCGCATCAGGTGGTTGGTCGTCCACCCGTTCGATCGCCCCAGTCGGTTGTCGCACAAGCCGCAGGGGTGCCGGACGCCCCTTCGCGCCCGGCACCCCTGCTCGGCCGCGAAGACTCTACTCGGCGAGCTGGGCCGGGACCAACGGAAAGTCCAAGTCCGGCTGCGCTACGTGATTGAAGAAGTTCGACAGGACGTTGAGCGCGACGTGACCGACGATCTCCGCGATCTCGGCATCGGTCACGCCGGCGGCGCGGGCGTCGGCGAGGGACGCGTCGGTGACGCGGCCGCCGGTGGCCATCACGGCGCCGGCGAAGCGGAGCACCTGGTCCATGTGCGGGTCGCCGGCGTCGGTGCCGTGGCGGGTGTCGAGCAGCTCCTGCTCGCTCAGGCCGACCTTGCCGCCGCGCAGGGTGTGCGCGGAGACGCAGTAGGTGCAGTCGTTGTGCTGCGCGATGAAGAGCGCGAGCTGCTCGCGCTGGCGGGCGCTGAAGCTGCCGCCGACGAGGGCCTCGCGCATGGCGAGGTAACCGCGGAGGGCGGCCGGGCCGTTGGCCAGGGCGGCGTACAGGTTGGGCAGCTTGCCGAGCTGCTTGAGGGTGCCTTCGAGCAGCTCGCGCTGCTCCTCGTCGGCGGTCTCTACGGTCAGTTGGGGCAGGCGGGGCATGGAGCTCTCCTTGAGCCGGACCAAGACGGAACTGATCGGTACCATCAAGACGGTACCGATCGGTTCCATCTGGCGCAACGGGAGGCAGCCACTCCCCTTTTCGCCTCGGGATCGCCGATACGGCACCGAGTGGTACCGTCTGGTATGGCCACGAACGCGAAAGAACGGCTCCTCAGCGCGGCGGAGCGTCTGTTCTACGAAGAGGGGATCCGGGCCGTCGGCATCGAGCGGATCCTGTCCGAGTCCGGAGTGGGCCGCGCCTCCTTCTACCGCCACTTCCCCAGCAAGGGCGATGTCGTCGTCGAGGTCCTGCGGCGCCGGGACGGCATGTGGCGCGCCTGGCTCGACGGCCGGATCGCGGTGAGCGAGCGCTCCCCCGAGGAACTGCCGCTGGCACTCTTCGACGGCCTCGCGGAACGCTTCGCCGCGGCCTCGTTCCGCGGCTGCGCCTTCATCAACACGATGGTCGAGACGGCCGATCCGGACAGCCCGGCCCACCATGTGGCGGCCGAGCACAAGGAGAAGGTCATCGCGGTCCTGGACCGCCTGCTCACCGAGGGCGGCTACCGCGACCACGAGGCCCTGGCCCGCCAGCTGGCCCTGCTGGGCGACGGAGCGATCGTGACGGCCCTCCGCGAGGGGACACCGGAGGCGGCGGTACGGGCCAGGGGCGTGGCGGAAGTACTGCTCCGGACGGCGGAGAGGGAGACGGCCAAGGTGTAGGGGGCGGCCGGGTCGGGGGCCGGGCGTCGAAGCCCGGCCGGGCGGCCCGGCCCGGCGGCCCGGTCGGGGGCCGGGCCGGGCCTGTCGCTCGGGCGGGTAGCCGCTCGGTCGGGTGCCGGGCCCGGGCCCCGGCGTCCGGACGCCGGGCCGAGCCCGCCACTTGGGCGGGTGCCGGGCCGGGCCCGCCGCCCGAGTGGGGTGCCCGGCCGGGCCCGGCGTTCGGGTCGGCGCCAGGCGCGGTCCGTCGCTCGGGGTCGTCCGCCGTCAGCGTGTGGCGGGCGTCCCCGGTCGCAGTTCGCTCCGTCGCACCTTGCCCGAGCGGGTGCGTGGGAGGTGGGCGATCACCTCGACCCCGCGCGGGACGAAGACCGGCGCGAGTCGTGCGGCGGCGAGGGCCAGGATTTCCGCGCCGATGCGGGCGTGCGCGTCGGCGCCCGACTCCCGTCGTTCCGGACGGAGTTCGACCACGGCGTACGGGGCCAGCCCGCCCTCCGGGTCCTCGCACGGCACCACCGCCGCATCGGCCACCTCCGGGTGGGTGCGGAGCACCGCCTCGATCTCCATCGGGGAGACCCGGTGGCCGTGGGACTTGAAGACCTCGTCCATCCGTCCCAGCAGCCGGATCGAACCGTCCGCGCACCGCTCGCCCCGGTCCCCGGTGCGGTAGAGACCGTCGGCGAACGCCTCCGCCGTGCGCTCGGGCAGGCCCGCGTACCCCCGCATCAGGCCCGGCGGACGCTCCGTCAGATCGACGCAGACCTCGCCGGATTCGCCCCGCTCCCCCGTCTCCGGGTCGCGCAGCACGATCCGGTAGCCCGGGAGCGGGTGCCCGAGCGGGGCGAGGGGTTCCTCGGTGCCGGGGGCACGGCCGATGAGAGCGGTCGCCTCCGTCTGGCCGTAGCCGTCGCGGACCCGTACCCCCCATGCCGCCTCGATCCGTTCCACCGTCTCGGCGGTCAGGGGCTCTCCGGCAGCCGTCGCCTCGCGCAGTCGGGGTGCCGCCGCGCCCCCGCTCACGTACGGAAGCAGGGACCGCCAGGCGCTGGGCGGCGCGCAGAAGCTGGTGACGCCGTGCGTCGCGAGGACGCCCGGCAGAGCGGCCGGCGGGAGGCCGCCGTCCGGGGGCGCGAGCACGGTGGCCTCCGCCGTCCAGGGGACGAAGAAGCTGGACCAGGAGTGCTTGGCCCAGCCGGGCGCGGAGAGGTTGAGGTGCCGGTCGCCGGGGCGCAGGCCGCTCCAGTACAGGCTGGAGAGGTGCCCGACGGCATAGCCCGCGTGGCTGTGCTCGACGAGTTTGGGCAGTGAGGTCGTCCCGGAGGTGAAGTAGCAGAAGGAGGGGTCGGCGGCGGGGGTGGGCCCGTCCGGGACGAAGCGGGGCCGCCCGGGACGACGCGTGTCGGGGTACGGGACCCAGCCGGCCCGGTCCGTGCCGCCGACGGTCATCCGGACGCCCGGCACCGACCCCGACCCCGACAACGATCCCGGCCCCCGCCCCGGCAACTCGTCGAGCAGCGGCACGAGTTCGGGTGCGCACACCACGTGCCGGATGCCACCCCGGCCGATCCGGTCCGCCGCCTCGGAGCCGGTCAGGTCCTGGTAGCCGGGGACGACGACCGCGCCGAGCTTGATGCAGCCGAGCAGCGTCTCCCACAGTTCGACACGGGTTCCGAGCAGGATCAGGACGCGGTCGCCCCGTACGACCCCCTGCTCGCGCAGAGCCGTCGCCAACACGTCCGAGCGTGCGGAGAGTTCGGCGAACGACACCCGGTCGACGACGGGGACGCCGCCGTCCGGACCCGGCCGGCCGAGGAGTTCGAGGGCCGGGCGCTCGTTGCCCTCGGCGATCACGTCGAACCAGTCGAGGGCCCAGTTGAAGTGCTCGGCGCGCGGCCACCGGAAGGCGGCACAGGCCGCCTCCCGGTCGCCGCGCAGCCGCAGCAGCAGATCCCGCGCGGCCCGGTACTCCTCGTGGGCGGATGTTCCGGCGGCGCCGCTCACCCCACGCCCCCGAGCGTCACGCCCCCGAGCACCGCCGGGCCGAGCTCCGCGGGCCCGACCGCCCGGCGGCTCTCCCGGTCACCTCCCGCGTCCACCGCACCCCCCACCAGCGCCTCCGCGATCGCGTCGGCGTCCCGCGTGAACGAACCCCACGGGCCCGGCCGGCCGCTGCCCACCTGCGTGAACCAGCGGGTGAACTCGCTGGGGATGCCCAGCACATGGGTGCTGGTGTCCACCGAGCCGTCCGCCCGCACCGGGTGGAACGGCGCATCGGTGCAGTCGAGGCCGCCGGTGGCGAACTCCTCCGCCCCGTCGACCGCGTTGGTGAAGGTACGGATCTCCCCGTCCACCATCAGCCCCCGGATCAACGGGTCCCGGTCGGCGGTCAGATCGGTGCCCGGCACCCGGGCGTCCACGACCACGTCCAGCGGCACCCAGGAGTTCTCCACCTGCACCGACTCCACCGTGAACCGCCCCTCGACGGGATCGGCGCCGAACCGGGCGCCGGGGCCCACCGGTTCGAGAACCCCGGCCGCGAGCAGCGCGAGGAACTGCTCCGAGCGCAGCTGCGGCGGTCCGGTCGAGACCATCGCCGCGACCGGGCCGAACTCGGCGAGGAACCAGCGGTGCGAGGCAGGGGTGAGTCCACCGAAGTCGACGACGGTACGGATCGTCTGCCGGACGTCCCGGAGGACGTCGGCGGCCGCCTTCAGGGGTCCGTCGGCGTTGCCCTGGCGCGCCTCGAAGAGGTCGGCGCGCAGCCATTCGGTGAGCACCTTGTGGTACTCGGCCGGGGAGCCGAAGCGCCGTTGGCCGAACGGGCGGGCGAGCGCTTCGAGTCCGGCGATCGGCCGGGCGTCGACCCGGTAGCCGGCGGCGAGCCGTTCCAGAAGCCGGGGATCGGGCCGGGGGTCGGACCGGTCGGCGAGGGCCCGCGCACCGCGTTCGGTGAACTCGTCGGCGACTTCCGGGCCGTGGACCTGGCGGATCCGGGTGGCGAGGAGGACGAGGTTGACCTCGGCGAGCAGCCAGGGCAGCACCGACTCCTCGAAGTCGAGCGGCGCCCTCTCCGCACGTAACGCGGCCATCCGTTCGGCGGTGAACAGCCGTGCCCGGTACCGGTGTTCCGGCCCCTTCTGGTTGGCGCCCCGGGTGAGCAGCGGCACGCCTCCCCGCGAGCCGGCCAGGATCCGGGGCTCCTTGCCGCTGGGCAGGTAGAGCAGGCCCTCGGAGCCCTCGGTGAAGGTGCCGCCTCGCCCCAGGGTGAGCTCGGTCAGGATGTCGTAGAAGGTGAGCCCCATGCCGAGGATGCCGACGCTCGCGCCCGCCGGGATCTCGGCCAGCGGCATCTCGCTCGCGGAGCCGCCGGCGATGTAGCGGACGGGGCGGGCGGGTGTGCTGTGTTCACGGGCGAACCGCGTCCAGGCGCGCTGGTCCGCGTCGAGCTCGTTGACGGGGTGGCCGGTGGCGAGAACCAGCCGGTCGACGGTGAGGACGTCACCGCGGTCGAGTCTCAGCCGGTGCGTGGCTCCGGTCTCGCCGCCCCCGCCGCTGCCCCGGTCCGCGCAGATCACCCGGGCGGTGACGCGGTGGACGGTGAGGGAAGGCGGCAGGGTCTCCTCGATCCGCCGCATGACATGGGTGAGGTAGCGGCCGTAGACGGCGCGCGGCGCGTAGCCCTCGGGCTCGGCCCCGGCCGGGTCGTCCTCGGCCCACCACTGGCCGAGGGACGGTCCGGCGCCGGGCCGGTGCGGCCCCTCGTCGGCGGGCCCGGAGAACATGGTGACCTCCTGGGCCGGGGTGTTCATCAGGAACCACGGCGACTGGTCCGTCCGCCAGATCCGTCCGGCCCCCGCCTCGTACGGATCCACGGCGAACACCTCGATCGGCCGCGCGGGCGGCGTCTCGGCGCAGCGGGCCGCGAGCCGCTCCAGTACGGAGAGGCCGCGCGGGCCCATGCCGACGAACGCGATCCGCAGCGGCGTCCCGGACGGCGCCGGGGCGGCCCGCGGCAACGGCTCCGGCGGCGGGTTGGTGGCCGCGGCCTGGTCGTGCTCACGGGCGACCCGGCCGAGCATGCCGGAGAGCTGGCGTGAGGTCATCGGAACGGTCCTCCTGCTGGTGGTGAGCAGCGGCAGCGCGCCCAGATCCGTCCACTGCAGGCGCCCGTCCGGTGCGACGGTGGACCGGACGGCGCCCCGGTTGTCGGGGTGCAGGCAGAACGGCACGTCGAGCAGGCCGCGGTCGAAGGCCTTGAGCAGGGCGACGCCGAGGTCGTCGGAGAGCCCGAGGACGGTGGTGACCAGGGCGCGCGCCTCGACGAGCGTCTCCTCGGCGTCGGCCTCGGCGGCGGACCTGGCGCCCTGGTGCGTGCCGCGCCGGGGCGCGGAGCGGGCGGCGTCGGCGGCGATCCGCAGGGCGGTGAGGTTCTCCTCGACGGTCGGGATGCGGTGCGCCTCGGTCTCGGTCTTCACGATCAGGCGCTGGGCCCCGCCCCGTACGGCCAGTTCGGCGCTGCGGCGCAGCAGCAGCCGGGCGCCGGGCACGGTCCTCGGGTAGACCCCCATGTACGTGTAGAGCACGATGTGGCGGTCGACGGAGGGCGGCAGGAACTCGTCGGCGAGCAGCCGCAGCGCGGTGAGCGCGCCGGTGTCCTGGGCGGGATGGGTCTGCTGGGCGTAGCTGAGGGAGACGCTGGTCGCGCCGTTGGCCGCGAAGAACAGGCACTCCAGGAGCGAGACGGCGACGAGCAGCGACGGCGGGCAGAGCTGGCCGAGGAGGCAGCCGCCGAAGGATTCGAGATGGGCCCGGCGGCCGTGCGCGCGGCTCTCCTCGGTGAGGAACTGGACGGAGTCGCGCCAGGCTGCGACGGATTCGGCGAGCGGGGTACGGCCGTAGGGCAGGCAGTACGAGACGGGGCCGCCCTCGGAGGCGGCGAGCCCGGCGGCGGCCATGGTGCGGAAGATGGCCAGCGGGTCGGCGGAGCCGTGCCGGACCTGGACGGGGGTGGTGCCTCCGGCCGCGGCGGCGACCCGCGCGGTGGTCCTCGGGCCGTGGCTGACCAGCGGGAACCCGTTGAGGGGCCGGCCGGCGCGCAGGGCGGCGGTGGCGGCGGCGTGGTCGCCGACGCGGGTGTAGCTGTCGATGGTGAGGGTGGCGACGGTCCTTTCGGGCAGGGCGGCGACGGCGGCGACTCCGCCGGCCATCACCTCGGGCGCGACCATCCCCATCCGGGGCTGGACGACCAGTTCGCCGGCCGCGGCCGACTCCTGGACGAAGGCGCCGAGATCGCCGGGGGCGAGCGGGGGCGGGGCGGAGGTCGTCAAGCCGCGGCCCGCCCGGTACACGCACCGCCGAGGTCGGCCAGCCGACGCAGCAGGGCGGTGGGCGGGGTGCCGTCCGCGTACACCTCGTCGTATCCGGCGTCGAGGAGTTCGGCGGTGCGGGTGGCGGCGCCCTCCGGGGAGATGCCGAGGAGCCCGCCGATGACCATGGGGAGGGTGCGGGTCTTGCGGTCGGCGCGCAGGGCGCGGGCGGCGCGCAGCCCGTCCTGGTGGCCGTGGCCGTTGACGGAGGAGAGCACGACGAGGTCGGGGCTGGTCATCCGGGCGGTGTCGACGAGCAGTTGCTCGGGGACGCAGGGGCCCAGGTTGAGCACGGAGTGCCCGTGCTCCTCCAGGAAGAGCTGGAGGTGGACGAGGTTCCAGGTGTGGGCGTCGGAGGAACCGGTGGTGAGCAGGACCCGACGGGAGGGCTCGGGACTGCTGCGCAGGGGCTGGGGCCGTGCGGACGGGGTCATGGCGTCTCTCTCCGGAAGGGGTGCGGGCGGGTGGGTGTGCGGGGCCCGTGCGGCGGGCCGCGGACCCGCGCCCGTACCGACGCGAGCGGGACGTCGTACGCGACGGGCGGTCTGTCCGTACGGACAGGGGCGACGCGGCGTACGGGCGCGGGCGAGGCGGTGTGCGAGGCGCGGGGGAGCCGGTGTGCGGGCGGGCGCGAGCGGGGGCCGTGCGGGCTTCGACCGCGCACGGGGCGAACCCTCGCCGTGTACGGGGCGGGCGCCGGGCGGGCACGGGGGCGTACCGGTCGTGCGACGAGCACGCGGTCGTCGCACGACCGCGCAGGGCCCGAGGCCGCCGGGCCCTCATGGGGACCCGGTGGTCTCTGGACCGCGCGGGGGTACCCCGGGGGTCGTGCGCGCCTGTGGGTGCCAGGTGGGGTGGCTCAGGCGCCGGGGACCCCGGCGCCGACTCCCGTGGTGATCTCACCGGCCCCGGGCGTACGCGCGGCCGCGGGGCGGGCGCGGACGGCGAGGACGGTGCAGCCGTCGGCGCTGGACATCTGGTGCCGGGTGCCCGGCTCCTCGACGACGAGGTCGCCGCGGTGGAAGCGGCGCCCGTCGCTGTGGTCGAGGGTGCCGTCGAGAACGAGCATCAGCTCATGGCCCAGGTGCTCGTGGAAGTCGCCGTGCGCGCCGGGCGGGAAGCGAAGCAGCAGCGAGGCGGAGTCCTCGTCCTCGGCCGGGTCGGGGCCCCAGAGGACGACGAACTCGACGCCGACGCGACCGGGTTCGGTCCACGGCACCCACGGCAGGTCGGTCTGGTCGAAGCCGTTGCGGAGCACGTTGCGGAAGACGGTCACGTCAGGCATGGGCGCGGACCTCCGAGGCGGCGTCGCGCTGGGCGACGATGGACGGGATGCCGTCGGGGCCCCAGGGCTGGGGCCCGTTGACGATGGGGGCGCCGATGAGCGAGCCGAACTCGCGCCAGGCGCCGTCGTAGTTGCGGATGTCGGGCAGGCCGAGGAGCTCGCTCAGCACGAACCAGCTGTGCGCGGAGCGCCAGCCGACCCGGCAGTAGACGACGGTCGGGGCGTCGGTGCGGACAGCGGCGTAGGCTGCGGCCAGCTCCACGTCGTCGCGGAAGGTGCCGTCGGGGCGGACGGCGGTGTGCCAGGGGATGTGCTCGGCGGAGAGGGCGTGGCCGCAGCGCACACCGAGGTCCTCGGGCACGCCGGGCGGCGTGTTGCTCTGCCCGAGGTACTCCTCCAGGGAGCGGACGTCGATTAGCTGATGGCGTCCGATGTGGTCGAGCATGTCCTCCCGGCGGGCGCGGATCGTCTCGTCGGGGGAAGGTACGGGGTACGTGACGGGCTTGCGCTCCGGTGCGTCCTGGGTGAGGGCGGCGCCGAGCGCCTCCCAGCGGAGCCGGCCGCCGTCGAGGATCCGCAGTTCCCGGTGGCCGTACAGGGTGAACTGCCAGTATCCGGCGGCGGCCCACCAGTTGTTGTTGCCGCTGAGGAAGACGACGGTGTGGTCGGCGGAGATGCCGTGCCGGCCGAGGAGATCGGCGAAGGCCTCGGGGCCGATGACGTCCCGGCGTACCGGGTCCTGGAGGTCGCCGGTCCAGTCCAGGCGGACCGAGCCGGGGATCCGGCCCAGCCGGCTGCCGCCGTCGGTGATCTCGACGAGGACCGTGTTCTCGTCCCCGGCCGCGGGATGGCGCAGCTGTTCCATGATCTGCTCGCAGCTGACGAGCAGTCTGTCTCGGTTCACGAGCGCTCCGTTGAGGGTGAGTACGCGGAAGTGCGGGCGAGTGGAGGGGGGTTCAGCCGGGTGGTGCGCCGAGGGCTCCGGTCACCACCAGTACGTCGGGTACTTGCCGATCACGCCGAGGCGGGAGGCGAGCAGGCCCACCAGGACGAGGAGGGCGCTGCCGACGGCGAGCAGGACGAGGAAGCGCAGGGGCGCGGGGTCCTGGAGGACGGCGAGTACGGCGGTGGCGGCGGCGGGCGCGTGGACGGCCCGCAGCAGCAGCATGAGGCCGACGCTGAGGCCGGCGGCGACGGCGGCCACCCACAGGGAGTGGCCGAACAGGGCGACGGCGACGAGGCCGAGGACACCGGAGCCGACCTGCCCGAGCATGACGCCCCGGGGCTGGGCCGGGGGCAGCACGGGGGTGCTGCAGATGATCATGGCGGTGGCGGCCAGCGGGGCGATCATCAGGAGCTGGTCGGTGGCCTCGCCGAGGGCGACCAGGATCACCAGGGACACGACGGTGGCGAGGGTGCCGAGGGTGGCGGGCCGGCTGCCGGGGAAGGGCGGGGCGCCGCCCGCCCAGCGGCTGCGGGCGGGCGGGGTCGCCGCACCCGTGGGGGTCTGGGTCTGGTTGCTCACGGTGTTCTCTCCTTGGGCGGGGCAGGGGGCGGGGCGGGCGAAGGCGGGGCGGGAGCGGGGGCGGCCGCGCACAGCACGGCGGGTTGATCAGGAGCGGCGGCGGGGCAGGCGAGGGCGGCGGCGCGTCCCGCGGGTGTCTGTCACACCGCGGGACGGGCCTGCCCGGCTCAGCGGTGGGTGCCGCCGAAGTAGCGCATGGCCTGCCGGTGGACGACCTTGCCGATGCGGTGGCCCATCTCGATGCCGGGCTCGTTGTCGAAGCTCCAGTGCATGCCGCCGTAGACCCGGGAGATGCCGGCCTGCCGGGCGGCCTCGCTGAAGGTGGGCCAGTGCAGGACGACGTCGGTGCGCGGGGTGAGGCCGGGCTCGACGGTGGAGGCGCCCGCCTTGAAGCGGTACGAGTCACCGAAGGAGTCCGAGCCGGTGAAGCGGCGCAGGAACTCGGCGGCGGCGCCGGAGAAGGTGCTGTGCCCGGAGACGGTGGCCGGGAACGGCGGAACGGCCACGTACGCCTGCCAGTCGACACCGTCCATGGCGACGGTGCCCCGCCCGGGGCCGCCCCAGGAGCGGATCTGCCGGCCGCGCTGGTCGAACGGGATGAGGGTGGAGGGGCGCGCGAAGTCGTACTGGGCCTTGACGGCCCAGGAGCCGATGGCGGCGTCGCACTCGGCCATGTTGAGGCCGAAGAATATCTGGGCGTCCTCGTCGACCCCGTGGCCGTCGCGGGCGGAGACGTACCGTCCCCACATCTGCTGGGCGCCCGGCGGGGTGACGTCGTCGTTGAGCCAGAACTCGGCGATGGCCTTCTGCTCGTCCGTCAGATTCGCGCTGATGTCGAGGACTTCCTCGATCGCGGCCGTCATCCGGACCGAGGGATACGCGGGCGGGGCGGCGACCGTGAACTGGTCGGGGCGGGTCAGCGCGAAGGGCTGCATCACCGCGAACTGCGGGGTGAGGTAGCGCTGCGTCTTGCCGCCGACGGTCAGCGGGGTCCAGTGCGCCGGGTCGGCGACCGTGGCCGGGTCGAACGCCCCGGCGACCTGCGGGGTGTTGCGCGGCTGGTAGCCGGTGGTGTCGGAGTACGCCGGGCTGCCGAGCTGGTTGGCGCCGTCGCCGTGGCGGTAGTCGAGGACGGCCTGCGCGGTGCGGCGGCCGATCCAGGCGGGGCTGTTGCGGCGGGGGTGGGTGAGCTCGGGGTCGTGGCCGAGGCTGCGGAGCATGTTGTCGATGGCGACCTTGTACTCGGGGTACAGGTCGAGCAGCGCGAGGTGGGCCGCGTAGCTGATGGCCTCGTTCTTGTTGTCGAGGGTGCGCTCGGAACGGGGCCGGCGCAGGGCGCCGCCGAAGCGGGTGCCGACGGCGCAGTGGTCGTAGCAGGCCCAGGCGTCGTAGATCGCGTTGTGGATGATCGCGAGGGCGCGGGCGTTCACGGTGGCGGGTCCGAAGCGGTTGCCGGCCGCCTGGTAGCGGCCGAGGATCGCGTCCATCGCGGCCTGGTTCCAGCGGATGACGACGCTGGGGTCGGTCACGGCACCGGGCCGCCGGCGGCCGGTGCGCGTCTCCGCCTCGAAGCTGGTGGGCACGGCCCACGCGGCGCTGCCGGGCAGGGCGAGCGCCCCGGCCGCGGCGGCCGACGTGGTGAGCACCCGGCGCCGGGTGAGGGCGGTGCGGGCCGCGGGGCTCGTGGTGGAGGCGGGGGCGGCGGGTCGGTGGGACATCCGTGGATTCCTTCGCATGCTGCCGGGAGCGGATGGACGCGGTCCGAGTCCGTGAATCACACACAAACTCGAACAGTGCTCAGGCTGGCGAGATTTGATCGCGTGCGGCAACGCCCTATCGACTTCTTCCATCGCGGGCATGCAAGGAATCGATGGGCGTCGCGGGGGCGCTCGGGACGTGGTTAGCGTGGCTCACGGCGTCCGATCCTCCTGCCGTGATTTCGGCGTGATCCGAACGGTCCACCACCCCGGCTCCGCCCCACCCGGCCTCGATCCGCCCGCACGGCCCCGCCCGGCCCCCGCGTCGACTCGTGATGGAGATGCCCGCGCATGACCGTTTCCTCCCAGGTGATCCCTGCTGCCGCCCCTCCCGCTCCGGGGACCGCCACCCCTCCCGCTCCGGGGACCGCCACCCCTCCCGCTCCCGGGACCGCCACCCCGCCGCCCGCCACCTCCCTGGCCCCCCTCGGCCGCTTCGACCGGCTCGCGCCACGGCTGCACCGGTACGGCCTGGGCATGCTCAGGGCCGGCCTGGGCGGCGTGTTCGTGTGGTTCGGGGTGCTCAAGGTCATCGGGCTCAGCCCGGCGGCCGCGCTCGTGGTCGACGTCCTGCCGTTCCCGGCGGGCGGCTGGTTCGTGCCCGCGCTGGGCTGGGCCGAGGTGGCGCTGGGCCTCTGGCTGGTGTCGGGGCGCGCCCGCGCGCTGGCCCTGCCGGTGCTCACCGCCCACCTCTGCGGCACCTTCGCGGTGCTCGTCCTCACGCCGTCGGTGGCCTTCGCCCACTCCAACCCGCTGCTGCTCACGCTGGTCGGCGAGTTCGTCGTCAAGAACGTGGTGCTGCTCGCGGGCGTGGTCGTGGTGACGACCCGCCCGCGCGACTGAGTCCGTACGCAGGGCGCACGTGCCGTTTCAGGGCGCGAAATGCGGGGAATCCACCGGTATGGACGGATCACAGATGCAGGATTCCGGTGTCCCCACGGAAGGCCTCGTCACGGGGCCGGCCCCGGGGCACGGACGGGTGCCGCGCGTGATGGACCGCCTGGAGCGCACGACGGCATTGGACGGTGTCGCCGATCGCATGCGGAGAGTCGTGCGAGCCGTTCCCCTGGGCCGCGGCCGGGACGTACTGCGCGGCCATGGGCTCGGTCACCCCCTCCATCCGCTGCTCGTCCACGTGCCCATCGGGGCATGGTTGTCCGCGGCCGTCCTCGATCTGCTGCCCGACGAGCGCCGGGCCGCCCGGACGCTGGTCGGCGTGGGCCTCGTCGGTGTCGCCCCGGCCGCGGTCTCGGGCTGGGTCGACTGGGCGGAGCTCGACCTGCCGCGAAGGCGTCTCGGACTGGTGCACGCGGTGACGAACGTGACGGCCGTGGCCCTCTACGCGGCCTCCTTCGCCACCCGGGGTGGCGACCACCCGGGCCTCGGCCGGGCTCTCGGCTTCATGGGGCTCGCCGCGGTGGGTGTCACCGGGGCGATCGGCGGTCACCTGGCCCATCATCAGGACCCGTAACAAACCTGTGTCTCGGTTTTCCAGTTGACGTCCAGACCGACCCGCGGGAGCACGCCCGCCGCCCCGTCCTCCGTCCGACTCACCACCCCGTACGTGTTCCGTATCCGCCCAGGAGTGGGCCCGGTCATCCGATCCGCACCGAAGCGCTCAAGGACGCACGAAAAGCTCGTACAATACCAAGCAGTCGGTTTGGAGTCGTCGAGCGGTGCGGCGCGACGGGTGCACACCCGTGCCACTGCGACACACGGTGCTAGCTGGAGCCACGGGTGACCAAACAAGAGCGGGCCGCACGAACCCGCGATGCGCTGATCAAGTCGGCGGCCAGGGAGTTCGACCAGCACGGCTACGTCCTGGCCAAGTTGTCGGCGATCAGCACGGGGGCGGGAGTGAGCCCCGGCGCGCTCCACTTCCACTTCGAGAACAAGCCCGCGGTGGCCGCCGCCGTCGAGCAGGTGGCCTCCACCGCCCTGCGCAGGACCGCCCGGATCGTGTACCGGCAGGGAGCCGGCCCCCTGCAGAACCTCGCCGACACCACACACGCCCTGGCCCGGCTGCTCCGCGAGGACACCGTCGTCCGCGCGGGCTACCGGCTCAGTTGCTCCCAGGGCTGTCGTACGGACCTGAACCTGCGCCAGGAGTGGCAGAGCTGCGTCCAGCAGCGGCTGGCGGAGGCGGCCGACGAGGGCCTGCTCGCCACCGGCCACGGCGGCCAACAGGAGCTCGTCCGCACGGTGGTGGCCGCCACCGTCGGTCTGGAGGCACTGTGCCGGGACAACGGCGAGTGGCTGTCACCCGACACCGTCACCGGTCTGTGGCGGACACTGCTGCCGATGCTGGCCGCCCCCGGCACACTCGCCGGTCTGGAGCCGGCGGGCAGCGCGGCCGTGCCCGCCGCCCGCACGCCGGTCGCCTGACGGCTCAGCCCTCGGCCGTCGCCGCGCCCGCGCGGCGGCCGGCCGGCCGGTTCAGGAACCGCCGAGGATCCCCCGGTACCAGGGCAGATGGTCGGCGAAGCCGGCGGCGAAGCCGGGCCCCGGATCGCAGCCCAGCTCCCGCCAGGGGCGGTCGTCCGCGAACCAGTGGTCGCTCGCGAGCATGTCCAGGTGGTGCTGGGCGAACGGGACGTCGGCGAGCAGCGCGCGGGCCGAGGTGATGTCGATCGCCGGGCCCCGGCTCTTCCCCGTCCGGTGGGTGAGCAGGTCCTCGGCGGCGGCGAGCAGTTCGCCGACCGGCACCGGCTCGGGGTGCTGGACGTAGTACGGACCCGGCCGGGTCGCGGGCGAGAGCGCCGCCCCGAGCAGGACCCCCGCCAGGCTGTCCACGTCGATCAGGGAGTGCAGCGACGCTCCCCCGTCGAGCGGCGCCGGCAGGGCCGCGAGCAGCCGGACCACACCGGGGATCAATTGCCGGTCGCCGGTGCCGTACACGAGGTGCGGGCGCAGTACGGTCCCGCCCGCGTCCAGGACGTACCGCTCGCCGGCGGCCCGGGTGCGGCTGGTCGCCGAGCCCGGGGCGAGCGGCAGGGTGCCGGGGGCGGCGGCCCGGAAGGGGCCGCGGCCATGGACGGACGCGGTGCTCAGGGAGACGATCCGGGTCACCCCGGCGGCCACGGCGGCGTCGACCAGGGCACGGGTCCCCTCGTCGTTGACCGCGCGGGCCAGTTCCGCGTCCCCGCCGATCGCCGAGGCGCAGTGGATCAGGACGTCGATCCCCTCGCATGCGCGGCGCAGCGAGTCCGGGTCCCGGAGGTCGCCCAGCACGGTCTCGGTCCCCGGGCCGGCCGATCCCCCCGGATCGGCCGACTCCCCCGGGTCGGTGGGCGGGCGGCGGGCGAGCAGGCGTACGCCCGCGGGCTCCTCGGCCGACGCCGCCGCCGCGGCCACCCGGCCGCCGATGAAGCCGGTCGCGCCGGTGATCAGGAGGTGAGGAGCCATCGTGCCCATCGTGCCCATCGCGCCTATCGTGCCGATCCGATTCAGCCCGCCAGGCGGCTGCCGAGGCCGGCTCCGGCCACCGCCAGTTCCCGGGACGGGGAGGTGAGTGTGCACTGGAAGACGGAGTGGCCGTCCTGCCGGCCGTCGACCCGGACGGTGGTCGTCGACGGGTCGGCGCCGGGCACGATCTCCGTCTCGATCCAGCAGGGGCTGTCGAGTTCGGCGTAGCGGGAGAAGGAGACGTCCATCACGGCGGGCAGGAACGTCTCGCTGCCGACCGTCGCCGTCGCGGCCTGCCGGGCCGCTTCGAGAAGCACCATGCCGGGCACGTGGTCGTTCGGGCGCCGGAAGAGGGTGCTGTGGGCGGTGTTGATCCGCAGCTGCCACTGGTCGGGGCGGTTGCCGGGGCCGAGGACGACGTCCTTGGCGTGCTCGCGGCCCACCAGGTGCGGGGCGACCTCGGGGATCAGCGGGACCGGACGGCCGAGCGCGGCCATCCGCTCGCCGCGGATCCTGCGGTACGCGAGGGCGGAGGTGCAGCGCGCCTGGGCCGTGCCGGTGCCGAGGAACCGGCCGTCGCGGGTGAGCACGAGGGTGGTGCGCAGGTCGCGGAGGCGGCCGCCCCGGCTGCTGAGGTCGGAGCAGACGACGTCCACGGTCACGTCCGAGGAGAGCCCGTCGACGGTGAGCGCCTCGGGATCCGCGCGGTAGGAAAGGCCCCACATGACGAACTGGTCGTCCACGGGTACCCCGAACTCGGCATGAGCGATCAGCATGGTGGTCTGGCGTATCGTCTCGGCCACCAACACGGGGTCGTGACGGTCCCCTGCCACAGGAGCGAAGAAGGGATGTGAGGCCGGCCAGCGGGCGGAGACGGAGAACCGATTCTCCCGCAATTGAGTCCACCCCGTGGGGATGATGTCCGCGGGATCCGCCCGGTGTACGAACTCCCCGGGGACGTGTGCAGTCGTTCCTCGTCCGTTCTGATCCATGGATCCCCCTTGCAACCCCGCGCCCCTGGGCGGTGTGTCCGCCCGAATTAGAATACGTACAGCGCGGTTTTCTTTTCAATGCTTCACGTCACACGTTGAGCACACACAGCGAGACAGCAGGAGGCGCCTTGGCGCAGCAAGCGCGTGCAATCCGAACCCGGCGGGTGATCCTCGAGTCGGCCGCCACGGTTTTCGCGGAGCGCGGCTACGAGCGGACGACCATCGGCGAGATCCTGGTGCGCGCCGGGGTGACCAAGGGAGCTCTGTATTTCCACTTTGCTTCCAAGGAAGATCTCGCCGTGGGCGTCCTCGACGCCCAGATGCTCGACGTGCCCCTGGAGCCGCAGGAGGTCAAGCTCCAGGAGCTCGCGGACCAGGCCTTCCTGCTGACCCACCGGCTGCAGCGTGACGCGCTGGTGCGGGCGAGTGTCGCCCTGGCGCTGGACAGCGGCGCCACCGGGGTCGATCGCGCCGCCCCCTTCCGGGCGTGGATCGACCAGGTGTCGGAGATCCTGATGGTCGCGAAGGCGCGGGGGGAGCTGCTCGTCCATGTGGACGTGTCGGACACCGCCGAGCTGTTCTCGGGCGCCTTCTCGGGCATTCAGGCGATGTCCCAGATTCTGTGCGATCGCAATGACCTGGCCCATCGGGTCTCGGTCCTGCTCCAGCACTTTCTGCCGAGCATCTGCACCCCGGCTCTGCTCCCCCGGCTCGACATGGCCGAGAGCCGCGCCGTGCAGCTCGGTGCCGAGTACGACGCCAGCCGGCTCCGGCGGGACGAAGTCCATCTCGCGGACACCCCTGGTTAACAAAACCGACCATCCGGTCCTTGAGCGCCCCGACGTAGATCAGCGTCGGGGCGCTCTGGCGTCATGGCACTGAGTGTGTTTTGCTGAGGGTACTCAGTGCCAAAAGCGTCTAGGGGAGCTCCACATCATGGGCAAGGACTTCGACCTGTATCGGCCCTCCGAGGAGCACGACATGCTCCGGGAGTCGGTGCGTGCGCTCGCGGAGGCGAAGATCGTGCCGTTCGCCGCGGCGGTGGACGAGGAGGGCCGGTTCCCGCAGGAGGCCCTGGACGCGCTGGTCGCCAACGACCTGCACGCCGTGCACGTCCCGGAGACCTACGGCGGCGCCGGCGCGGACGCCCTCGCCACGGTCATCGTGATCGAGGAGGTCGCCCGTGCGTGCGGCAGCTCCTCGCTGATCCCGGCGGTCAACAAGCTGGGCTCCCTCCCGGTGATCCTGTCCGGCTCGGAGGAGCTCAAGCACAAGTACCTCGGCCCGCTGGCCAAGGGCGACGCGATGTTCTCCTACGCCCTGTCCGAGCCCGACGCGGGCTCGGACGCGGCCGGCATGAAGACCCGCGCCGTGCGCGACGGGGACTTCTGGGTCCTCAACGGCGTCAAGCGGTGGATCACCAACGCCGGCGTCTCCGAGTACTACACCGTGATGGCCGTCACCGACCCCGACAAGCGCTCCAAGGGCATCTCCGCCTTCGTCGTGGAGAAATCCGACGAGGGCGTCTCCTTCGGCGCCCCGGAGAAGAAGCTCGGCATCAAGGGCTCCCCCACCCGCGAGGTCTACCTCGACAACGTCCGCATCCCCGCCGACCGCATGATCGGCGCCGAGGGCACCGGCTTCGCCACCGCCATGAAGACCCTCGACCACACCCGCATCACCATCGCCGCCCAGGCCATCGGCATCGCCCAGGGCGCCCTCGACTACGCCAAGGGCTACGTCACCGAGCGCAAGCAGTTCGGCAAGCCCATCGCCGACTTCCAGGGCGTCCAGTTCATGCTCGCCGACATGGCCATGAAGCTCGAAGCCGCCCGCCAGCTCACCTACGCCGCCGCGGCGAAGAGCGAGCGCGTCTCCGCCGGAGGCGACAAGGAGGACCTCACCTTCTTCGGCGCCGCGGCCAAGTGCTTCGCCTCCGACGTCGCCATGGAGGTCACCACCGACGCCGTCCAGCTCCTCGGCGGCTACGGCTACACCCGCGACTACCCCGTCGAGCGCATGATGCGCGACGCCAAGATCACCCAGATCTACGAAGGCACCAACCAGGTCCAGCGCATCGTCATGGCCCGCAACCTCCCGTAATCACAAGACTGTTGGAAGGAGACAGGCCGTGACCCTGAAGATCGCTGTCTGTGTGAAGTACGTACCCGACGCGACCGGCGACCGCGGTTTCGCCGACGACCTGACGGTCGACCGCGACGAGGTCGACGGCCTGCTGTCGGAGCTCGACGAGTACGCCGTCGAGCAGGCGCTGCGGATCTCCGAGGAGTCCGACGACGCCGAGGTCACCGTCGTCACGGTCGGCCCGGACGACGCCAAGGACGCGCTGCGCAAGGCCCTGTCGATGGGCGCCGACAAGGCCGTCCACGTCAACGACGAGGACATCCACGGCTCCGACGTCATGGCCACCTCGGCGATCCTCGCCAAGGCCCTGGAGAAGACCGGCTTCGACCTGGTCGTCTGCGGCATGGCCTCGACCGACGGCACCATGGGCGTGCTGCCCGCGCTGCTCGCCGAGCGGCTGAGCCTGCCGCAGGTCACCCTGCTCTCGGAGCTCTCCGTCGAGGACGGCCTCGTGAAGGGCCGCCGCGACGGCGACGCCGCCACCGAGCTCCTGGAGGCCCCGCTGCCGGCGATCGTCTCGGTCACCGACCAGTCCGGCGAGGCCCGTTACCCCTCCTTCAAGGGGATCATGGCCGCCAAGAAGAAGCCGGTCCAGGAGCTGGACCTGGACGACCTGGACATCGACGCCGACGAGGTGGGCCTCGCGGGAGCGTGGACCCTGGTCGACGCCGTGGCCGCGCGCCCCGCCCGTACGAAGGGCACGATCGTCACGGACGAGGGCGACGGCGGCAAGCAGCTCGCCGCCTTCCTCGCCACCCAGAAGTTCATCTGACCCACCGTCAGCCTGATACCTCACAGGAGCAGAAAACCATGGCTGAGATCCTGGTTCTCGTGGACCACGCCGACGGTGCGGTCCGCAAGCCGGCCCTCGAACTGCTGACCCTGGCCCGCCGCATCGGCGAGCCCTCGGCGGTCGTGCTCGGCGCCGGCGAGGCCGCGGCCTCGATCGCCGCCACCGCCGGCGAGTACGGCGCGGCGACCGTGTACGTCGCGGACGGCGCCGAGTTCACCGAGCAGCTGGTCGTGCCGAAGGTCGACGCGCTCACCCAGCTCGCGAAGGAGAAGGGGGCGGCCGCCGTCCTGGTGACCTCCTCCGGCGAGGGCAAGGAGATCGCGGCCCGTGTCGCGCTCCGCCTCGGCTCCGGTCTGATCACCGACGCCGTGGAGCTGGAGGCCGGCGAGAACGGCCCGGTCGCCACCCAGTCCGTCTTCGCCGCCTCGTACCAGGTGCGCTCGACGGTCACGCACGGCGTGCCGGTCATCACCGTCAAGCCGAACTCCGCCGCCCCGGAGGCCTCTTCGGCCGCCGGTACGGTCGAGAACGTCACCGTCTCCTTCACCGGCAACGCCGCCAAGGTCGTGGCGCGCACCCCGCGCGTCTCCACCGGCCGCCCCGAGCTGACCGAGTCCGCGATCGTGGTCTCCGGCGGCCGCGGTGTCGGCGCGGCCGAGGGCTTCGCGGTCGTCGAGAAGCTGGCCGACTCGCTCGGCGCGGCCGTCGGCGCCTCGCGCGCCGCCGTGGACGCGGGCTGGTACCCGCACTCCAACCAGGTCGGCCAGACCGGCAAGCAGGTCTCGCCGCAGCTGTACGTCGCGGCGGGCATCTCCGGCGCGATCCAGCACCGGGCCGGCATGCAGACGTCGAAGACGATCGTCGCGGTGAACAAGGACGCCGAGGCCCCGATCTTCGACCTGGTCGACTACGGCGTGGTCGGCGACCTCTTCGAGGTGCTGCCGCAGCTGACGGACGAGATCGGCGCCCGCTGATCCCAGCGAGAAGGGGCGGGTGGCACTCTGTGCCACCCGCCCCTTCTTCGCGTACGCGCTCGGATCCAGCCGGATCCAGCCGGATCCAGCTCAGATCCAGCCGTCGAGCGGGACCTCCTCGCAGAGCCGGACGACCGGCCTGCGGCCCGTCTCGCCGACGCCCGAGGAGACCTTGACCCGGACGCCGGGACGGACGGCGTGCAGCGGCCCGTCGACGCGGCAGCGGACGGTGAAACCCTCCGTCATGTACACCGGCCAGAGGTCGGCGTCGGCCGCGGCGACCCCACGCCGTACGGAGATCACACCCTCGCCCTCGCTGAGTTCGGGGTTGAGATCGGTCGACCCGCAGGTCGGACAGAGCAGTCGCTGGAACGTCGTGGTGTGGCACCAGCGGCAGCGCTGGAAGTAGAGCTCGGCGTCGGGGCCCGCCTCCTCGGCGGCCTGGACGGCTGTCCCGCTCCTCAGTCCCGTGTGGAACACGATGCCTTCTCCTTGCACTCGGCGGCTCGACCGTGCATGGAGCAAAGATATGGCACTGAGTGCCATCAAATAAAGACCTGAGTTCCCTCAATTGGAGATACCGCGATCCCCGGCGTCGATCGTCGGTCCACTGCCGGTTCCTCTTCAGCTGTCGCCGAGGCTCGATTCCACCTCGCGCACCACGCGCCACATGGGGGTGGACCGCTTGGTGATCACCACGACGACGTCCTCGGCCTCCTCGGCCGGCGCGGCCACCACCGCGTCCGGGCTCCAGGTGGCACGGACGAACTCCAGGGCGCTGTCCACCTCCGCCAGCGGGTCGCCCTCGCCGCCCGAGCGCAGCCAGTGCCGCAGGGCGTGGTTGTGGGCGGCGACCACGGCCGCCGCCGCCACGTTGGCGCGCAGGGTGCCGTCCCTGCGGTCGGCCCAGCGGGTGCGCAGATAGTCGCCGAGGGTCTTCTCGTACCGCCAGACCACCGACAGTTCGTACGTGCGCAGCCCGGTCACCTCGCGGGTGAGCCGGTAGCGCTGCACGGAGAAGGTCGGGTTCTCGGCGTACATCCGCATGACCAGCCGGGCGGCGCCGCAGACCCGGACCATCGGGTCGTCGGAGTCGGCGCTCGCCGCGAGGAAGCGGGTCATGTCGGCGAGGCACTGTTCGTGGTCGGGGAAGACCACGTCCTCCTTCGACGGGAAGTACCGGAAGAAGGAGCGTCGGCCGACGCCCGCGAGGGTGACGATGTCGTCGACCGTGGTCTGCTCGTAGCCCCGCTCGAGAAAGAGCTGGAAGGCCGCGGCGATGAGGGAGTCCCGCATCGCGGGCTTCGTGGAGTTCGTCGACGCTGATCCGGCTGTTCCCATGGGCCGAACCTAACACCCGAATCCCCTCGGCGCGGCACTAGGTGCCGGACGGATCCGACACCGAGTGCTGTCGCGAGGGTACGGAGGCCCAGGGCCGATGCGGCAGGCTCAGCGGGCGGTCATCCGGAGCGCGCCGTCCATCCGGATCGTCTCGCCGTTGAGGTAGTCGTGCTCGGCGATCATCGTCACCAGGCGGGCGTACTCCTCCGGGCGGGCGAGGCGCTGCGGGAAGGTGACGCTCGCGGCGAGACCGGCCCTGACGTCCTCCCCGAAGCCGGCCATCATCGGGGTGTCGACGATGCCGGGGGCGACGGTGACGACCCGGATGCCGAACTGCGCGAGGTCGCGGGCGGCGGTGACCGTCATCCCGGCGACACCCGCCTTGGAGGCGGCGTAGGCGATCTGGCCGACCTGGCCCTCGAAGGCGGCGATCGAGGCGGTGTTGACGACGAGACCGCGCTGGCCGTTCTCGTCGGGCTCGTGCCGGGCGATGGCCTCGGCGGCGAGCCGCATCACGTTGAACGTACCGATCAGGTTGACGTCGACCACGGCCCGGAAGAGGTCGAGGTCGTGCGGTCCCTTGCGGCCCAGGATGCGGGCGGAGGGCGCGATGCCGGCGCAGTTCACGGCGAGCCGCAGCTCGGCGCCGTCGGCGTCGATCGCGGCGAGGGCCTCGCGGACCTGCTGCTCGTCGGTGACGTCCGCGGCGAGCAGCCGGACGCCCTCGGGCAGCTGCCCGGCGGCGGCCACGGCCTTGCCAAGGTCGAGTCCGTAGACCGTGGCGCCCCGGGCGGCGAGCGCCGCGGCGGTGGCGGCGCCGAGACCGGAAGCGGCACCGGTGACGAGAGCGGCGGAGCCGGCGATGTCCATGGAACTCCTCGTTCGTGTCGTGCGGGTGCGACCCTGCCGCCGGGTTGGCCGCCGGATCGGGCGCGTGCCCGCGGAGGACCGCGCGGTCCGCGCGATCTGCGCCGCCCACCATAGAACCGCAGGCGGCGCCCCCGGAAGCGCAGCCGGGTCCGGTCGGAAGGGTCACACCCGCTTGACCGGACGGGTCAGAACGGCTTCGTCGGCAGGTACTTGCCGTCGAGCGTGATGACGGCGCGCTCTCCGCCCTCGGGGTCGGCCACCTTCTTCACGTCGAGCGTGAAGTTGATCGCGGAGATGATGCCGTCGCCGAACTCCTCGTGGACGAGGGCCTTCAGGGTGGTCCCGTAGACCTGGAGCATCTCGTGGAAGCGGTAGATGGTCGGGTCGGTCGGGATGCCGTCGAGGGACCCCCGGGTGGGGATCGTCATCAGCAGGCGCACCGCGTCCTCGTCCAGGCCGAGGAGTTCGGCGACGGCCCGCGCGGAGGCCTCGGGCAGGGCGTGCTGGCCGAGGACGGCGGCGGTGGTGAAGGCGACGGAGAGACCGGCGGCGTCGGCGATCCGCTGCCAGCTCAGGTCCTTGCGGGTCTTGGCGTCGACGGCGGCGACGGCGAGCTCACGACGGGCGGTGGGGTCGAACTGGGCGTGCACCATGAGAGGTACGTCCTTTCGGTGGGGATGTGCGGGAAGGGGTGGATCAGGCGGCGTGGGCGAGGGCCCCGGGCAGCTCTTCGACGGTGCCGTCGGCGATGTCGAAGACCCAGCCGTGGAGCCGTACGTCTCCGTTCGCCAGGGCGCGGGCCACCGAGGGGTGGGTGGCGAGGTTCGCCAGCTGCGCGGCGACGTTCTCCCGGACGAGGGCGGCCACGTCCCCCGCCCGTCCGGCGGCCGCGGTACGGGCCAGGGAGGCGTCGGCGTGCCGCAGCCAGGCGGCGACGGCGGGCGCGCCGCTCAGGTCGCGGCCCTCGGCGAGTGCGGTCATGGCGCCGCAGGCGGAGTGCCCGCAGACGATGACGTCCCGCACGCCGAGGACGGTGACGGCGTACTCGACACCGGCGGCGACGCCGTCGGTGCCCGGGGTGTGGGCGGGGACGAGGTTTCCGGCGGTGCGGACGACGAAGAGTTCGCCGGGGTCGGTCTGGGTGATGAGTTCGGGTACGACGCGGGCGTCCGAGCAGCCGATGAACAGCGTGCCGGGGCGGTGGACGGTGGCCAGGCGGGCGAAGAGCCCTGCCTTGGCGGGGAAGATCTCCCGCTGGAAGCGGGCGATTCCCTCGGCGAGATGAGGCATGCCCTCACCCTGCACGACCAGGACCTATAGCGTCCAAGACGTCCTGTCGATGTCTGCTATAGCTGTCATCTATGACAGCGGTTAGAGTCGAGGCATGCAGCCGGAACTCCGCCATCTCCGCTATCTGCTCGCCGTCGCCGAGCACGCCAACTTCACCCGGGCCGCCGAAGAGCTCCGGATCGCCCAGCCCACGCTCTCCCAGCAGATCAAGCAGCTGGAGAAGGCGCTCGGGGTGCTGCTCCTGGACCGCTCCGGCCGCTCGGTGCGCCTCACCGACGCCGGGGAGGCGTACGCGGGTTACGCGCGGCGCGCGCTCCAGGACCTGGCGGCGGGCGAGCGCGCGGTGCTCGACGTGCACGATCTCTCGCGCGGGCGGCTCCGCCTCGCCGCGACCCCGACGTTCACGTACCTCACCGGCCCGCTGGTCGCCGCCTTCCACGCCCGGCACCCCGGAATCACCGTGGAGGTACGGGAGTTGCCCCAGGACCGCATCGAGGCCGAGCTCCTCGCCGACCGCCTCGACCTCGGTATCGCCTTCCGCGGCGACCATCTGCCGGGCATCGAGGACACCGCGCTGTACACCGAGACCCTGGGGCTCGTCGTCGGCCCCGGCCATCCCTTCGCCGGCCGCACCGAGCCCGTACCGGCCGAGGAGCTGAACCACCATCACCTCGCCCTGCTCAGCCAGGACTTCGCCACCCGTCGGCACATCGACGCGTACGTCTCCGAGCACGGTCTCCGGCCACGGATCGCGGTGGAGGCGAACGCCGTCGGCGCGCTGACCGAGATCGTCCGGCGGACCGCGCTCGCCACCGTCCTGCCCGACGCCGTCACCCGGGACCATCCGCAGCTGACTCCCGTCCCGCTCTCCCCGGCCCTGCCGACCCGCCGCGTCATCCTTCTCCGCCGGGCGGCCGGGTACCGGAGCGCGGCCACGCGCGCGTTCACGGACCTTGTCGTCCACGGACGCGAGGAGGACCCGGCCGGCGAGGAGGGTCAACCGATCGGATGACCCCGGGGTCCACCGTTGCGGGCGCCGGAGGCAGCCGGGGCGACGACCGACGGCGGAGGGGGACGGCCCCAGGATGGAGGGGAAGCGGGCCACGGAGCACCGACGGCCCCCGCAGTCCACCGAGTTCACTGGAGCAGATCCCATGAAGCACGTGAAGAAGACCTCGCGCACCCGTGTCGTCACCGGTGGTGCGATCGTCGCCGCGCTCGCCCTCGGTGGCTTCGGTGCCTACTCGGCCAGTGCGACCGGTGAGAACACGGCGGCCGCTCCCGCCGCCGCGGTCGCCACGGCGGACGCCAAGAACAAGAACACCACGCAGTCGACCCACCTGACGATCGAGGCCGCCACCAAGGCCGCGCAGGCGACCCTCGACGCCGCCGAGAAGGAGAACCAGCGCGTCTCCGTCGCCGTCGTCGACCGCAACGGCAACATCATCGTCACCCTGCACGGCGACGGCGCCGGCCCGCAGTCCTACGAGTCGGCCGAGAAGAAGGCGTACACCGCCGTGTCCTGGAACGCCCCGACCTCGGAGCTGGTCAAGCGCCTCGCGAACGCCCCGACCCTGAAGGACATCCCCGGCACCCTCTTCCTCGGCGGCGGCGCCCCGGTGACCGCCAAGGGCGCGCCCATCGCGGGCATCGGTGTCGCGGGCGCCCCCTCGGGCGACCTCGACGAGAAGTTCGCCCAGGCCGGCGTCGCCGCGCTCGGCAAGTAGCACGAAGCGGTCCGGACCCGCGCCCGCACGAGGAAGGCCACCATGAACGCACTCGACGACACCCTCCTGGCGGCCGCCGCGCACGGGGACACCGTCGCCGTCGGTGCGGCCCTCGCCGCGGGCGCCCGGGTCGAGGCCCGGGACCGGCGCCGCCGCACCCCGCTGCTGCACGCGGCCCGTGGCGACCATGTCGCCGCCGCGCGCGTCCTGCTCGCCGCGGGCGCGGACCCGAACGCCCAGGACGACCGGTGCGACAGTCCCTGGCTGGTCACCGGCGTCACGGGCGGCGTCGCCATGATGCGGAGCCTGCTCCCCGCGGGCCCGGACCTGAAGCTCACCGACCGCTACGGCGGTACGGCCCTGATCCCGGCGGCCGAGCGGGGCCACGTGGCCTACGTCCGCGCCGTCCTCGCGGAGACGGCCATCGAGGTCGACCACGTCAACCGGCTGGGCTGGACGGCCCTCCTGGAGGCCGTGATCCTCGGTACGGGCGGCCGCGCCCACCAGGACGTCGTCGCCCTGCTCCTGGCGGCGGGCGCCGACCCCGAGCTCCCGGACCCATACGGCGAAACGGCCCTCCACCACGCGGTCCGTCACGGCCTCACGGAGATCGCCGCCCTCCTCGGCCGGCGCTCGGGGAGCGGCAGGGCGAGGTTCTCCGGGGGCGGCACCGTCACGGCTGGACGAGCCCCCGGCTGATCACGAGGCGCTGGATCTGGTTGGTGCCCTCGAAGATCTGGGTGATCTTGGCTTCGCGCATGTAGCGCTCGACCGGGAAGTCGCGCGTGTAGCCGTAGCCGCCGAGGACCTGGACCGCGTCCGTCGTGACCTTCATGGCCGTGTCGGTGGCGATGAGCTTGGCAGCGCTGGCCTGACGGCTGAAGGGACGGCCGAGGTCACGGCGGCGGGCCGCGTCCAGGTAGGTGGCGCGGGCCGCGTCGACGGCGGCGGCCATGTCGGCGAGGAGGAAGCCGAGACCCTGGTGGTCGATGATCCGGCGGCCGAAGGTCGTGCGCTCGTTGGCGTACGCCACGGCGGCGTCGAGGGCGGCCTGGGCGAGGCCCGTGGCGCAGGCGGCGATGCCGAGGCGGCCGCTGTCGAGGGCGCTGAAGGCGATCTGGAGGCCCTGGCCCTCGTCCCCGACGAGCCGGTCGGCGTCGAGGAGCGCGCCGTCCCAGTAGGCGGAGGTGGTCGGGACGGCCTGGAGGCCCATCTTGCGCTCGGGGGCGCCGAAGCTCAGGCCCTCGGTGGCGCCGGGGGCGAGGAAGCAGGAGATGCCGTGGCTGCCGGGGGCGGTCCGGGCGAAGAGCGCGTAGAAGTCTGCCCTGCCGCCGTGGGTGATCCACGCCTTGGTGCCGGTGATCCGGTACCCGCTGCCGTCGTCCTGCCGCTCGGCCTTGCAGGCGAGGGCGGCCGCGTCGGAGCCGGCCTGCGGCTCGGAGAGGCTGTAGCCGCCGATGGTGCGGCCCTCCAGCATCTCGGGCAGCCACCGCTCCTTCTGCTCGGTGGTGCCGAAGGTGTGGAGCGGGTGGCAGGCGAGGGTGTGGACGCTGGTGGCGACGGCGACGGCCGCCCAGCGCGCGGCGAGCTCCTCGAGAACCTGCAGGTAGACCTCGTACGGCTGGCCTCCGCCGCCGTACTCCTCCGGGTACGGCAGACCGAGCAGCCCGGCCTCGCCGAGGGTGGCGAACAGCCCTTCGGGATACCTCTCGGCGGCCTCGTACTCGTCCACCCGCGGAGAGAGCTCCTTGTCGGCGATCTCCCGGGTGAGGGCGATGAGGTCCGCTGCCTCGGGGGTGGGAAGCAGGCGGTCGACATCCATGGCGACTCCAGCGGCGCGCAAAGTGGTACTGGGGAAGGTACTGCAGTACCGCTTAGAGTAGCGCAGAAGGGTGTCCCCGTAACCCCCCGGGAACGTCGGCCTGGAATACTGGCGGGGTGATCGAGACCCCCGCCGCCGATGCCCCGAAGCTGACGGGCCGCGGAGCGGCGCGCCGTTCCGCCCTCTTCGAGGAGCTGGTCGCCCTCCTCGTCGGCGAGGGTTTCGCCCGGCTGACGCTCGACGACCTCGCCGCACGGCTGCGGTGCTCGAAGCGGACCCTGTACGGCCTGGCCGGCAGCAAGGAGCAGCTGGTCCGGGCGGCGGTCGTGCACTTCTTCCGGCGCGCCACGGCACGGGTGGAGGCGGTCCTGGCCGCCGCGACCGATCCCGCCGAGCGGCTGGCCGCCTATCTGCGGGCGGTGTCGGCCGAGCTGGCGCCGGTCTCGCCGCAGTTCTTCGACGACGTGGCGGCGTTCGAGCCCGCGGCCGAGGTGTACGAGCGCAACACGCGCGCGGCGGCCGGCCGGGTCCAGCAGCTCATCGAGGAGGGGGTCAGGGCCGGTGTCTTCCGCGAGGTGCACGTGACGTTCGCGGCCGACGTCATCTCCTCGGTGATGGTCCGCATCCAGCGCCGCCAGGTCGCCGCGGCGACCGGTCTCGCCGACGCCGAGGCGTACGACCAGCTGGCCGAGCTGCTCCTCAGCGGCCTCCGCAAGGCCTGAGCTCCCACCGGGGCACGATCCTCGCGGGAGAGCAAGGCGCCCGCGTTCAGGTCCTGAAGCCCTCCCGCGCTTAATTCACCATGTGAGTTAAACCTAAAGAGAAGGGTCTGGCGGGGCCCTGGCGGCGGTATGTTGCACTCACAACCACTTCACCTGGGGGCCCAAGTGACCATGCGGAACGGCCGCACCGTGCGCGACCTCCGACGCGAGAACCGCACGGCCGTCCTTCAATGCCTCTACTTCGACGGGCCGTTGAGCCGCTTCTCGCTCGGACCGGCGACCGGTCTCAGCTCGGGCTCGATCAGCAACGTGGTCGCGGAGCTGGTCGCGGAGGGCCTCGTCGAGGAGGCGGGCAGCGTCGACTCGGCCGGTGGACGCCCCCGCACCCTGCTCCGGATCTCCCCCGGCAGCGGCTGCATGATCGGCGTCGACGTCGGCGAGACCCGGATCAGGATCGAGCTGTTCGACCTCACGCTCACCGAACTCGCGCGCACCGAACGCCCGTTGGCCATCGACGGCCCGAACCCCCACGACCGGTACGAGGTCGGGGTCGTCGTGGAGCACGTCCGGGAGGGCGTCGCGGAGGTGCTGCGGACCGCGGACGTGCCCGCGGAGCGGCTGCTCGGCGTCGGCGTCGGCGTGCCCGGCATCGTGGCCCGTACCGCCGAGGACGGCGCGGTCGTGCACGGCCAGACCATCGGCTGGGACGCGGTCCCGCTGGAGCGGCTGCTGCGGGAGAGCGTGGAGCTTCCGGCCTCGGTGCCGTACTGGATCGACAACGGCGCCAAGACCCTCGGCCAGGCCGAGATGTGGTTCGGCGCGGGCCGGGGCGCGCACAGCGCCGTGGTGGTCCTCTTCGGCTCGGGCGTCGGCGCGTGCGTGGTCACCGACCCGATGGGGCCGGGCCGGGCGATCGAATGGGGTCATCTGACGGTACGGGTCCGGGGGCGCCGCTGCCGCTGCGGAGCCCAGGGCTGCCTGGAGGCGTACGCCGGTGCCGAAGCCCTCCTGGAGCGGTGGCGGGAGGCCGGCGGGGTGCCCCCGGCGGGCGCGGACGAGGAGACGGCGCTGACGGCGATGCTGGCGGCGGCGTACCCGGTGGAACCGGGGACGGAGCCCGACGCCACGGCGCTCGCCGTCCTGGCGGAGACCGCCGAGTACCTGGGCGCCGGATTCGCCGACCTCATCAACCTCTTCCAGCCCGAGCGCATCCTCGTCGGCGGCTGGGCCGGCCTCCAGCTCGGCACCCGCTTCCTGGAGACGGTCAAGGGGTACGCGAGCGAGTACGCCCTCACGTACCCGGCGGGCCGGGTCACCATCGACATGGGCAAGCTCGGCCCCGACGCGGTCACGGTCGGCGCGGCGATCCTGCCACTGGCGGACTTCTTCGGCCGGGGCGGGCGGCGGGCCGAGGCGGAGACGGCCGAGGAGCAGCCGGCCTGGGCGTCGACGGTACGGGAACGGGCGGCGCACTGAGCGTGCGCCGCCCGTCCGGGAGGTAGCCGGGGATCAGAGGTACCCGGGGATCAGGCGACGGACCCTATGCGTCCCGTCGGCTCGCGCGGGATGTCGTGGTGGATCGGGGTATGGGCGCCCGTGAGGGAGAGGCCGGTGCCGCCCCGGCGGTTGGCGACGATCTCGGCGCCGATCGACAGGGCGGTCTCCTCGGGCGTACGGGCACCGAGGTCCAGGCCGATCGGGGAGCGCAGTCGGGCGAGTTCGAGTTCGGTGACGCCGACCTCCCGGAGGCGCTTGTTGCGGTCCTCGTGGGTCCGGCGGGAGCCCATCGCGCCGACGTAGGCGACGGGAAGTGTGAGCGCGGCCTGGAGCAGGGGCACGTCGAACTTGGCGTCGTGGGTCAGGACGCAGAGCACCGTACGGCCGTCCACCTCCGTGGACTCCAGGTAGCGGTGGGGCCATTCGACGACGATCTCGTCGGCCTCGGGGAAGCGGGCGGGCGTCGCGAAGACGGGCCGCGCGTCGCACACGGTGACGTGGTAGCCGAGGAACTTGCCGACCCGGACAAGGGCGGCCGCGAAGTCGATGGCACCGAAGACGATCATGCGGGGGGCGGGGACCGAGGACTCGACCAGGAGGGTCAGCGGCTGTCCGCAGCGGCTGCCGTCCTCGCCGATCTCCACGGTGCCGGTGCGGCCCGCGTCGAGCATCGCGCGGGCCTCGCCCGCCGCCGTGCGGTCCAGCTCCGGGTGGCCGCCGAGCTTCCCCTCGTACGAGCCGTCGGGGCGGACCAGGAGCGCCCGGCCCATCAGGTCCTCGGGGCCGGAGACGATCCGGGCCAGGGCCGCCGCCTCCCCCGTGGCGGCGGCGGCCAGCGCGGCGGGGAAGACCCCGCCGCGGATCGGGGTGACGAGGATGTCGATGATGCCGCCGCAGGTCAGACCCACCGCGAAGGCGTCCTCGTCGCTGTAGCCGAAGCGCTCGACGACGGTCCTGCCGTCCTCAAGGGCCTGCTGGCACAGGTCGTAGACCGCGCCCTCCACACACCCGCCCGAGACCGAGCCGATCGCCGTGCCGTCGCTGTCGACGGCGAGCGCGGCGCCCGGCTGCCGGGGCGCGCTCCCGCCGACCGCCACGACCGTGGCGACGGCGAACTCGCGTCCCTGCTCGACCCACCGGTGCAGCTCTTCGGCGATGTCCAGCATCTCGAACTCCTCGATATGTGTGTGGAGGGCGACGGTACGGGCGTCAGCTGACGCCCAGCCAGCTCTCGATCGGATGGATCGCGAAGAACACGATGAAGATCGCGGTCAGGCCCCACATGAAGGCGCCCACTTCGCGTGCCTTGCCCTGCGCCGTCTTGATGACGGCGTAGGAGATGACGCCGGCCGCGACACCCGTGGTGATGGTGTACGTGAACGGCATCAGGACCACGGTGAGGAACACCGGGATCGCGACGGAGCGGTCGCTCCAGTCGACGTGCTTGGCGTTCTGCATCATCATCGCGCCGATGACGACCAGGGCCGCGGAGGCCACCTCGGCCGGGACGATCGCGGTGATCGGGGTGAAGAAGAGGCAGGCCGCGAAGAACGCGCCGGTGACGACGGAGGACAGACCCGTGCGGGCTCCCTCGCCGACGCCGGTGGCCGACTCGACGAAGACGGTCTGGCCGGAGCCGCCGACGCCGCCGCCGATGACACCGCCGGCACCGTCGATGAACAGCGCCTTGGACAGGCCGGGCATCCGGCCCTGCGAGTCCGCGAGCTTGGCCTCGGAGCCGACACCGATGATCGTGGCCATGGCGTCGAAGAAGCCGGCGAGCACCAGGGTGAAGATGATCATCGTGATCGTGATGTAGCCGACGTCGCCCCAGCCGCTGAACGACACCTCGCCGATGAGCGAGAAGTCCGGCGTGGAGACCGCGCTGCCGTTGAGCTCCGGCGGGCCGGCGAACCAGGACTTGGCGGGCAGGTCGCCGACGGCGTTGACGACGGCGGCGATGACCGTGCCGGCCACGATGCCGATCAGGATGGCGCCGGGCACGTTGCGGGCCTGCAGCGCGAAGATCAGCAGCAGCGTGAAGGCGAAGATGAGCACGGGCCAGCCGGCCAGCTCACCGGCCGGGCCGAGGACGACCGGGCCACCACCGGGAGAGGGGTTCTCGTGGACGAAGCCCGCCTTGACGAAGCCGATCAGCGCGATGAAGAGACCGATGCCGATGGTGATCGCGTGCTTGATCGCCAGCGGGATCGCGTTCATGATCATCTCGCGGAGGCCGGTGACCACCAGGAGACAGATCACCGCACCGTAGGCCACACACATGGCCATGGCCTGCGGCCAGGTCATGACGGCGATGACCTGCGAGGACAGCACGCCGGAGACGCTGAGACCGGCTGCGAGGGCGAGGGGGACCTTGCCCCAGAAGCCCATCAGCAGGGTGGTCACGGCGGCGGCGAGCGCGGTCGCGGTGATGAGTGCGGGCTGGCTGAGGACGTTGCCGTCCACATCCTTGCCGCCGAGGATCAGGGGGTTGAGCAGGAGAATGTACGCCATCGCCATGAAGGTGGTGACGCCGCCGCGGATCTCCGTCGCGACGGTGGATCCTCTCTCCGAGATGTGAAAGTACCGGTCGAGCCAAGAGCGGCCGGCGGGGACGTTCGAGCCGGAGCCCGCGTCCTCCGAAGCGGTCTTGGGCTCCACAGACGACTGGGTCATGGGGCCTACTCCCAAGGTTCAAAGGGGCACCCGCGTCAGACTTCGAAGGACTTCTGATCTGCTGAAGTTGCGGGATTTGGGATGCTGCGTGGGCTGCACGACCCGGGGGACGGCCCGAGACGAACGAAATGAATCGGTACTGCGGGTACTGCGTACTGCGGGTACTGCTGGGGGTTACTCCGGGCGGTACGGGCTGGGGAAGTGTGACGTTCCCTGGGAGGCACGTACCGCCCGGAGAGTCCTACAGGGTGCCGGTGAGCGCCTCGGGGCGGACCGGCGTCTTGTTGAGCTCCAGGCCCGTCGCGGCCCGGATCGCCGCGAGGACGGCCGGGGTGGACGACAGGGTCGGGGCCTCACCGATGCCCCGCACGCCGTACGGCGCGTTGGGGTCGGCCAGCTCGAGGTAGTCGACCGGGATGGTCGGCGTGTCGAGGATGGTCGGGATCAGGTAGTCCGTGAAGGAGGGGTTGCGCACCTTCGCGGTCTTCGGGTCGACGATGATCTCCTCCATCACCGCGACGCCCAGGCCCTGGGTGGTGCCACCCTGGATCTGGCCGATGACGGAGAGCGGGTTGAGCGCCTTGCCGACGTCCTGGGCACAGGCCAGTTCGATGACCTTGACCAGGCCCAGCTCGGTGTCGACCTCCACCACCGCGCGGTGCGCGGCGAAGGCGTACTGGACGTGGCCGTCGCCCTGGCCGGTGACGAGGTCGAAGGCCTGGGTGGGACGGTGCCTCCACTCCTCCTCGACCTCCACGGCCTGGTCCTCCAGGACGTCCGCGATGCTCGCGAGGGCCTCGCCGCCGTCGGTGACGACCTTGCCGCCCTCAAGCAGGAGTTCGGCGTTGGCCCAGGCCGGGTGGTACGAGCCGAACTTGCGCCGGCCGATCTCCAGGACCTTCTCGCGGACGATCCCGCAGGAGTTCTTGATGGCGCCGCCGGTCATGTACGTCTGGCGGCCCGCGGAGGTCGAACCGGCCGAGCCCACCTGGGTGTCGGCGGGGTGGATGGTGACCTGCTGGACGCCGAGCTCGGTGCGGGCGATCTGCGCGTGGATGGTGACACCGCCCTGGCCGACCTCCGCCATGGCGGTGTGGACCGTGGCGACGGCCTCGCCGTTGATGACCTCGATGCGGATCTTGGCGGTCGAGTAGTCGTCGAAGCCCTCGGAGAAGCCGACGTTCTTGATGCCGACGGCGTAGCCGACGCCCCGCACGACTCCCTCGCCGTGCGAGGTGTTGGACAGACCGCCCGGCAGCGCGCGGACGTCCGCGCCCTCGCCGGCCGCCTCCCACTGGCGCTCCGGCGGCATCGGGCGGGCCTTGACCATGCGGAGCAGCTCGGCGACCGGGGCCGGCGAGTCCACGACCTGGCCGGTCGGCATGATCGTGCCCTGCTCCATGGCGTTGAGCTGGCGCAGTTCCACCGGGTCCATGCCCAGCTTGGCCGCGAGCTTGTCCATCTGGGCCTCGTAGGCGAAGCAGGCCTGGACCGCGCCGAAGCCGCGCATGGCGCCGCAGGGCGGGTTGTTGGTGTAGAGGCCGATCGCCTCGATCTCGACGTCGTCGATGACGTACGGGCCGACCGAGAGGGAGGAGGCGTTGCCGACGACCGATGCCGTGGACGACGCGTAGGCGCCGCCGTCGAGCACGATCTTGCACTTCATGTGCGTGAGCTTGCCGTCCTTGGTGGCGCCGTGCTCGTAGTAGAGCTTCGCCGGGTGGCGGTGGACGTGCCCGAAGAAGGACTCGTACCGGTTGTAGACCATCTTGACCGGCTTGCCGGTGCGCAGGGCGAGCAGCGAGGCGAGGATCTGCATCGAGATGTCCTCGCGACCGCCGAAGGCGCCGCCGACGCCCGCCATGGTCATACGGACCTTCTCCTCGGGCAGGCCGAGGCAGGGCGCGATCTGCTTGAGGTCCGAGTGCAGCCACTGGGTGGCCACGTACAGGTCGACGCCGCCGTCCTCGGCCGGTACGGCGAGGCCGGACTCGGGGCCGAGGAAGGCCTGGTCCTGCATGCCGAAGGTGTACTCGCCCTTGACGATGACGTCGGCCCGCTTGGCGGCCTCGTCCGCGTTGCCGCGGATGATCGGCTGGCGGTGCACGATGTTCGGGTGCGGGACGTGACCGGAGTGGTGGTCGTCGCGGCCCTCGTGGACCAGGATCGCGTCCGGAGCGGTGGCCGAGGCCTCGTCCGTGATGACCGGGAGCTCCCGGTACTCGATCCTGACCTTGGCGGCGGCGCGGCGGGCGGTCTCCGGGTGGTCGGCGGCCACGAGGACGACCGGCTCACCGTGGTGACGGACCTTGCCGTAGGCGAGGACCGGGGTGTCCTGGAACTCCATGCCGTAGTTCTTCGCGGCCGGCAGGTCCTCGTGCGTCAGGACGGCGTAGACGCCGTCCATCGCGAGGGCCTCGGAGGTGTCGATCGACACGATCTCGGCGTGGGCGACGGTGGACCGGAGGACCTGCCCCCACAGCATGTCCTCGTGCCACATGTCGGAGGAGTAGGCGAACTCGCCGGTGACCTTGAGCGTGCCGTCCGGGCGGAGGGTGGACTCGCCGATGCCGCCCTTGACGTGGTTCTGGGTGACGTCGCGGGGGATACCCGTGGTGGTGCCAGCCATGATCAGACCGCCTCTCCCTGACGGGCGGCCGCGAGGCGGACCGCGTCGAGGATCTTCTCGTAACCGGTGCAGCGGCAGAGGTTGCCGGAGAGCGCCTCGCGGATGTCCGCGTCCGTCGGGGACGGGTTGCGCTCCAGCATCTCGTCGGCCGCGACCAGCAGACCGGGGGTGCAGAAGCCGCACTGGACGGCGCCGGCGTCGATGAACGCCTGCTGGATCGGGGAGAGTTCGACACCCTCGCCGGTCTGCGAGTCCTGACCGGGCTTGGCTTCCCACTTCTTGGCGGCATCCAGCGAGGTACCGCAGGCGCCCGTGGCGCAACCGGCGTGCTCGGAACGCTCCTTGGCGAAGTCGGCGAGGCCCTCGACCGTGACGACCTCGCGGCCCTCGACCTGGCCGGCCGCGACCAGACAGGAGCAGACCGGCACCCCGTCGAGGCGGACCGTGCAGGAACCGCACTCGCCCTGCTCGCAGGCGTTCTTGGAGCCGGGGAGCCCCATCCGCTCACGCAGGACGTAGAGGAGGGACTCGCCCTCCCAGACGTCGTCGGCTTCCTGCGGACGTCCGTTGACCGTGAAATTGACGCGCATGGTTATGCAGCTCCCTCAAGCGTGCGGCCGGTGCCGCGGTACTGCTCCCAGGTCCAGCCGAGCTGGCGGCGGGCCATGATGCCGACGGCGTGGCGGCGGTACTTGGCGGTGCCTCGGACATCGTCGATCGGGTTGGCGGCGCCGGAGCAGAGGTCGGCGAACTGCTTCGCGATCGACGGGGTGATGATCTTGCCGTTGTCCCAGAAGCCGCCCTCCTCCAGAGCCGCGTTGAGGAAGGCCTCGGCCTCCTTGGCGCGGATCGGGGTGGGCGCGGCGGAGCCGATGCCGGTGCGCACGGTCCGGGTCTCCGGGTGCAGGGCCAGGCCGAAGGCGCAGACGGCGATGACCATCGCGTTGCGGGTGCCGACCTTGGAGTACTGCTGGGGGCCGTCCGCCTTCTTGATGTGGACGGTCTTGATGAGCTCGTCGGGCTGGAGCGCGTTGCGCTTCACGCCCGTGTAGAACTCGTCGATCGGGATGAACCGGCTGCCGCGCACCGACTCGACCTCGACCTCGGCGCCCGCGGCGAGCAGGGCCGGGTGGGCGTCGCCGGCGGGCGAGGCGGTGCCGAGGTTGCCCCCGACGCCGCCGCGGTTACGGATCTGCGGGGAGGCGACCGTGTGCGAGGCGAGCGCCAGGCCCGGCAGCTCGGCCCGCAGGTTCTCCATGATCTGGGTGTACGGAACGGCGGCGCCGAGGCGGACGTTCTCCTCGCCGACCTCCCACTCACGCAGCAGCTCGATGCGGTTCAGGTCCAGGAGGTACTCGGGCCGCCGGTGGTCGAAATTGATCTCGACCATGACGTCCGTACCACCCGAAAGGGGCACGGCCGTGGGGTGCTCTGCCTTGGCGGCGAGCGCCTCCTCCCAGCTGGCGGGGCGAAGGAAGTCCATGGTGGCTCTCTTCTAGTGATTCTGGTGATCGGGGGTCGTGCGCAGGGTTCCGGGGGGACGGCCGGTCCTCGACTTCACGTTCATGTGCTGTTCACGCGGTGTGTGGCCTAGTACACAAGCCCACGTTCGCCCGGGTGCAGTCACCGAAAACATGAAGGAGTTGGCTGGGTCCCGTCGTCGTCTTGTAGATTCGAACGAAAGGCGGGGAACAGTTACCTCGCTGTTTTCCCCTGGAAACGGTGGCCCCACGCCACCGTCGACAACGCGACAACCCCACCACCCACTGACGAAGGAACGGCGGCGACACGATGCGGCTGCGCGCACTGCTGGAACACGACGCGCTCGGGCTGCGCCTGCTCGGCGGCGAGGACGAGCTGGACCGCACCGTCCGCGGCGTGATGACGACGGACCTCAAGGACCCCAGCCGGTACCTGTCCGGCGGCGAGCTGGTGCTCACCGGCCTCGCCTGGCTGCGGGAGCCGGCCGACGCCGAGCCCTTCGTCCGGATCCTGGCCTCGGCCGGGGTCGCCGCCCTGGCGGCGGGCGAGGCGGAGCTGGGCGACATCCCCGACGATCTCGTAGAGGCGTGTTCACGCCATCGTCTTCCGCTTTTCGCGGTGAACGAGACCGTTGCGTTCGCGACGATCACCGAGCACGTTGTTCGACAGGTCTCCGGCGAGCGGGCGGGCGACCTGGCGGCCGTCGTCGACCGGCACCGGCGGCTGATGACCTCGGGACCGGCGGGTGGCGGCCCCGAGGTGGTCCTCGACCTGCTCGGCTCCGACCTGGACCTGCGGGCCTGGGTGCTCTCCCCCACCGGCCGCCAGATCGCGGGCGCGGGCGAGCCCCTCCCGGCCCCGCTCGCCGCCACCCTGGCCGGTGAGCACCTGGCCGCCACCCGGACCGGACGGCGTGGCCCGCACCGGCTGAGCACGGGCGGAACGGCGTACTCCCTCTTCCCGATCCGCAACACGGGCCGGGGCGCCGCCCCCGCCTCCCGCGACGTGCGCGAGACGGTCCTCTCGGACTGGCTGCTCGCCGTGGAGGCGGACGCCGGGGACTGGCCTGCCGCCCGGCTCGACCTGCTCCAGGGCGTCACCCAGCTGATCGCCGTCGAGCGGGACCGGCGCGACGCGGCCCGTACGGTACGGCGCCGGCTCGCGCAGGAGGTCCTGGAGCTGGTGCAGACGGGCGCCGCGCCCGCCGAGATCGCGGCAAGGCTGCGGGTGGCCGCCCCGGTGCTGCTGCCCGGGATCGGCACGGCCCCGCACTGGCAGGTGGTCGTCGCCAGGGTCGAGTGGGAGCAGGAAGCCGGCCAGAGCCCCGCCGTGGACGCCGGGCCGGTGGCCCAGGCGCTCCTGGAGGAGATCCTCGTCGACCCGGCGACCGTGGGCGCCGAGTCCGCCGACCGGATCGCCGTCGCCCACAGCGGCGACGAGGCCATCGCCCTGGTCCCGCTGGCCACGGGTCCGCTGCCGGACAGCGAGGACGAGAGCCCGGCCGCCGCGCTGGGCCTGCACGCGGACGCGCTGCTCGCGGCCGTACGCGCTCCGCTGTCGGCCGGCCTCGCCGACGACGGGCGGCTCACCCTCGGTGTCAGCGCCGCCGTGCACTCGGCGGAGGGCCTGCGCGGGGCGCTGGAGGAGGCCCGGCACGCCCGCCGGGTCGCCGCCGCCCGTCCGGGCCGGGTCTGCGCCGCGGGCCACCACGAGCTGGCCTCGCACGTGCTGCTGCTGCCGTTCGTCCCGGACGACGTCCGGCGCGCGTTCACGGCCCGGCTGCTCGACCCGCTGCGCGACTACGACCGCCGGCACCGCGCGGAGCTGATCCCGACGCTGGAGGCCTTCCTGGACTGCGACGGCTCCTGGACGCGCTGTGCGACCCGGCTGCACCTGCACGTGAACACGCTGCGGTACCGGGTGGGCCGGATCGAGCAGCTCACCGGCCGTGACCTGTCCCGTCTGGAGGACAAGCTCGACTTCTTCCTCGCCCTGCGGATGAGCTGACCGGGTGAGCCGACCGGATCGAGCCGGCAGGGTGAGCTGATCGGATGACCTGAGAGGTGCCACGCGGATTCACCCCTTCGGGCGAGTCCGGTGGAGTGACGTCCGGGCCGGTGGGGCCCGTCGGCCGGGACGGTCGGCGGGCCCCACCGGGGCCTGATCACGGGCCCGGCGGCCGTCCAACGCCCTTTCGGCCACGGTCCGGACAGCGGTACACCGATCCGCCGGACTCTTGTGAATTCTTTCACCTGACCCCTTGGCCAGGTACTCCCCTTCGTGCTGAGATGCGGGTCTCACTCAACAGCTCAATGGCGCGCTCGGGGAGGGCAATGTGGCGGACACCGCCATGTCTGGTTCCGAATCAAGGGGCGGCGAAGATCCGTCCCTCGCCTACGGCAAGGAGACTCCCGTGGAGACCGCCATATGGCGGCTCCGCTCCCGGGGTTGCTGGACGGACGCGGCCGCGCTGCTCGCGCCCCACGCGACCGAACCGGCCGCCGCACTCGAACGGGCCGCGCTGCTGATCGAGCGCTGCCTCTACACGGAACAGGGCTGGGCCGACGCGGAGGAGGCGCTCCGGGCGGCCGAGGCGGTGGCCGGAACCGACGAGGAACGCGGGGCCGCCGCCTGCGAACGCGGTTATCTGGCCTACGCGTCGACGCTTCTGGGGGTACGCGACCGGGCCGACGAGGCGCGGATGGCACTGGGCCGGGCGGCCGCCCTGATCGCCCCGTCCGCGGAGGGCAGGCCGCTGCTCGACCTGCGCCGCGGGCTCATCGCACAGAACCTCGGCGACTCCCCGCAGGCGGCCCGTGCCGCGTACCGCAGGGCGCACGCCGGGGCCACCGCGCAGGGCGACTCGCTGCTGCTCTCCTCCACGTGGCGGCACCTCGCCGGACTCGCCCTGCGGGAAGGCGAGTTGGCGGAGGCCCGGCACGGCTTCGCCGAATCACTCCGCATCCGGGAGGAGTTGGGCTACCTGGTCGGTACGGCCCCGGCCCTCACCGCCCTCGCCACCACGGAGACGGAGCCGGAGGCGGGCCGGCTACGCGCCGAGGCCCGCCGTCTCTTCCGCCTGCTGGGTGGCGTGCCGACCTGGCTCGCCGCCCAGCTGACACCCCAGCCCGCCACCTGAAGCCCCTCCGGACGAGGGGCTGGTGACAGTCCCTCAGACGGTCGTGCGCCTCGGGGCGAGACACACCAGGCTCTCGTCGGTGCCGATGACCAAGGAGCCGCCGCCGGTGACGGCGACCGCGCGGACCGGGGGGCCCGGGCGGAACGACAGCGTCGGGCCGCCCTCCGGGCGGTGGAGTTCGACGAGACCGTCGCCCCAGGCGGCGGCGATCAGCGGACCGTGCGGGGTCTCCGTCGCGTGCAGGGAGACCACCGGCGAGGGCCGTTCGGCGAGGGGTTCGGGGCGCGGATCGCGGCCCGGGGTCCAGAGCCGGACGGTCCCGTCGACGCCGCCGGAGCAGACGAACGGGGTCTCGGAGTCCACCGCCGCGACGGCCGTGACCCGGCCGCTGTGCGAGGCGGCCTGGTGCAGGCCCCGGAGACCGAAGGCGTGCACGGAGCCGAGCCGGTCCCCGACCACCACCGAACCGGCGATCGCCGCGAGGGCCGTGCCCGGGTGGCGGGCCAGGGTCGCCGAGACGGCCTCGGTGAGGCGCTCCAGATACGGGGCCCGGGGCGTCGTCCCCCGTACGGTGTGCAGCCGGCCCCGGTCGTCCAGGAGCAGCACCGTGCCGTCGGGCGCGGGCGCGAGCGCGGTGACCCGGCCGGGCACGGTGTGGGCGAGACGGCCCGCCGGGCTCGCGTCGGCCTCGTGGAGCAGCCGTACGGCGCCGGTGCGGTCGCCCACGAGGAGCGTTCCCTCCAGGGGGCCGCCCGCCGCGCCGAGGACGGTGACGGGACCCGGCCAGGGCGGGGTCAGATCACCGCGGTGCCGGGCCCAGCGGAGCCGCCAGGGCGAGCCCTCCGCGAGCTCGGCGAGTGCGGGGCGCAGCCGGGGGTCGGCACCGTCGCCGAGTGCCGAGAGCAGCACCAACGCCCGTTCGGAGGGGGCCTGTTCGCGGCAGAGGGACTGGCCGGCCCGCATCCAGGCGGCCCGCAGCCCACCGTGGTCCTCGGCGGCGTTCTCGCCGGGGCGGGCGGGTACCTCGGGTCCGTCGAGGGTGCCCGGGAGTCCGGCGGCGGCCGCCCCGGTGACGTACGCCGTGGTGACGAGCAGCGGGTCGGCCGTACAGACGGCCACCGGGTCGGAGAGGTCCGGCAGCGGCCGCGTCTGCTCGGGGGCGCCGGGGCCGGCCGCGTCGGCGTCGCCGTCGAGGTCGACGACGGCGACCCGCCGGTCGGTGCGCAGGGCGGCGGGGGCCGGGGTGCCGCTGCGGGCCTCGACCACGAGTCGGACCCGGCCGACGCCCGCGAGTTCGGCGATCAGATCGGTGAGCGCGGCGGGTTCGGCGGCGGCGTGCAGATCGGTGAGGAGGAGGACGGCGCGGCCGGCGGGCCGGGCCTCGCTGGTGGCGAGGGCGTGCACGAGGTCGCCGGGCGACCGCGCCACCACGCCGAGGCGGTCGGCGATCGTCCAGGTCGCGCCGAGGGCGCTCTGTCCGGCCAGCGGGACGAGCACCCGGGCCGTGCGGCGGCGCGGCCGGCCGGCCCGGGGGCCGTGCTTGGCGAACCAGCCGAGCAGAGCCGTCTTGCCGCTGCCGGGGGCGCCGGTGACGAGGCAGAGCCGGGGCGCCTCGGGATCGGTGAGCCAGCCGAGCAGGGCGGTGGCCTCGGTCTCCGTACCGGTGACGGGTCGGCCTCCGTCCGCCGGGGACGGGGTCGCGGACGGCATGGGGCACCTCACGGGCGACGCGGTACGGGCGGCTGTCGCCCATGACCTTAGTGGGCGCGGGCCCCCGGGGACCGCCCCGTCGCGGGGACGGTTTCCCGGGAGCTTCCGCGGGTTCTCGGGACCTTCCGCGGGTTTCTCGGGGCGGTCAGGCGTCGGGGTCGCCGCCCGCCGCGACGACCTTGAGCCGGCCGACCTGGAGCTGGGCGGCTCCCTCCGCGCGCTCACGTCCGAAGTCGTCGGTGATCACGTAGGACAGCACGGTGCCGATCCGCATGTAGACACCGACGAAGTCGTTCCTCTCGATGGCGAACCACTCGTCGGCGCCGCCGCTCTCGACCTTCACCGGCGTGTAGCGGCCGGACGGGCCGTTGAACTCCTTCTTCGCCTTCTCCACCGACTTCAGTACGGCGGCGGCCTCCTCCTCCGTGCCGAAGGAGGCGAGGATGAAGGTGGCCCCCGTGTCCGAGCTGGAGTTGACCAGGGCCAGGTCCTTGATGCTGAAGGACTTCACGCCGGGGCATTCCACCTCCAGCCTGTCGAAGCAGGCCTTCCCGGACTCCGCCCCCTGCACGATCTCGGGATCACCGGCGCCGTACGTGCCGTCGGTGAACTCGGACGACAGCGGCAGGGCGTTGATCATCCCGGCCTCGTTCAGCGAGACCGGCGGCACCTTGTCCTGGCCCTTGTCCTGGCCCTTGTCCTGGCCCTCCGCGATTCCCGGGATCGCGTCGTTCCCCGTGACCGCGTCGGTTCCGTCGCCGTCCCCGCATCCCGCGAGCGCGAACACCATCGCCGCCGCGACAGCGATCCCCCGTACGCCCGTCCTCATCCTGATTCCCCCTGCGGCTTTGCCGGTTGACATGATCATCAACCTTAGCGGGCCGCAGGGGTCAGGCGTTCGAGCCGGTGAAGTGTTCGCGTACGAGGGATTCGACGACCGGGAGGTCCCGGGCGATCAGGGCGTCGAGCAGGGCGGTGTGCTCGGCGGCGTCGGCGACGAGCACACCGTGGCGGACGACGGGCGCGCTGATCAGGGGCCACTGGGAGCGGCGGTGGAGGTCGTCGGCGACGGCGAGCAGCTGCTCGTTCCCCGCGAGGGAGAGGACGGCCCGGTGGAAGGCCCGGTCGGCCTCGGCGTAGTGGGCGCGCTCGCCCCGGGCCGCGGCGGTCGAGGTCGCCTCGGCGAGCGGGCGGAGCTCGGCCCAGCGGGCGGCCGGGACCGTGCGGGCGAGCCGCAGCATGACGGGGACCTCGATGAGGGCGCGGACCTCGGCGAGTTCGGCGAGCTCGCGCGGGGTCCGCTCGGTGACGCGGAAGCCGCGGTTCGGCACGACCTCGACGGCGCCCTCGACGGCGAGCCGTTGCATGGCCTCGCGGACCGGGGTCGCCGAGACGCCGAACCGCTCGCCGAGGGCGGGCGCGGAGTACACCTCACCGGGGACGAGCTCACCGCCGACGAGGGCGGTACGGAGCGCGTCGAGGATCTGGCCGCGGACGGAGTGCCGTACGACACGGGGGGCGGGCGCGGGGACGGCGGCGGGAGCGGCGCCGGGGGCGTCCGGCTCGCAGTGGGTGTGCTCGCCCCGTACGGATTCGCCCCGGCCGGCCTCGCCCCGGCCGGCCTCGCCTCGGGCGGACTCGGCTCGGGCGGACTCGGCTCGGGCGGACTCGGCTCGTGCGGACTCGGCTCGTGCGGACTCGGCTCGTGCGGACTCCCCCCGTACGGACTCGGCGCGGGGTATGCCACGAGCCTGCTCCGGCACCCGTGCGGCCTCCTCCGAGCGCCGGGCGGCTGCGTCGCCGAAGGGCGGGGACGGCCTCTCCGTCGCCCGCTCGCGCGCTGCGCCCTGCTCCACCCGGGTCCTCCTGCGGCCTCGTGCCCGGCCCGGCTCGCGTCGCGCGGGTCCTCTGTGCACCATAGGCGAACGGACCGACATCAGGGGTGTGAGGGCTGCCTCGCTGGTGAGGGCGCTCGGGCCGGTGGTGAGAGGTGACCCCGAATCGGGTAAGGTAAGGCTAACCTGCCAACGCTCGCGATTCGGTGGTCCGCATGACCGTCCCCGCCCTGTTGCCCGCCTCTCCGACCTCGCCCGTCGCGGCCGCCTACGCCCGGCTCGCCGAGGTCTTCCCCCATCTCCGGATAGAGGAACACGTCCGCGGCGAGCGGCTGCCGCGCGGCGCGGGCTGGGTCGGCGCGGACTGGCTCGCGGCCGGCGGCCCCGACCTCGACGCCTTCCTCGCCTGGGACAACGCGCAGGTGCTCCGCGACTACGGCACCCAGGCCCGCCCCGACGTCGTCGCCGGCTTCGGACTGCACCGGTACGCCTGGCCCGCCTGTCTGCTCGTCACCGTCCCCTGGTTCCTGGACCGCAGGGTGCCCCGGCTGCCCGCACGGAACGTGACGTTCCAGCGGGCGCTCGGGCGGATGGCCGTCCGGGTGGAGGAGTTCGCCTGCCTGCCCGGCGACCCCGCGGCGGCGCTCCCCGGCGCCCGGGTGGTCGCCGACGAGGACGCACTGCGGGCCGAGGTGCGCGCCTCGCTCGCCGAGCACTTCGAGGCGATCCTCGACGGCTTCGGCTCCCGGATGCGGCGCGGTCGCCGTGCCCTGTGGGGGATGGCCACGGACGAGATCGTCGAGGGCCTCTGGTACGTCGGTGCGCTCCTCGGTGAGGAGCGGCGGGCGATGGACGACCTCGACCTCCTGATGCCGGGCACCGTCAAGCCGTACAAGCCCTACGCGGGCTCGGCGGGCTTCCGCGAACTGCCCGGCGCCGAGGGGCCGGACGGCGCCCCGCGTACCACGCGCGACCGGGCGTCCTGCTGCTTCTTCTACACGCTGCGCCCCGAGGACACCTGCCTCACCTGTCCGCGTACGTGCGACGCCGAGCGGGTCCGTCGGCTCACGGCGGCAGCCTGAGGCACCCGAGTGATTACGCCACCCGGACGGGTGGCGTAAATCGAACTCAACTCCCTTTCCTTGCATGGGTGTTCGAGCAGATCGCACCTATTCGTATGTCGTGGCGCCCCGATGGCGTGCTCTTGCCCGGAAACCCCTTGAGCGCCCCACAGGGTCGGCCAGTATGGGCCGCCAAACGCCCTACTGCGATGCAAGGGACACCGCATGAGACTGACCGACATATCGCTGGACTGGCTGCTTCCGGGTGGCGTCATGGTGGCCGGAGTCCTGACGGCGGTGGCGGTGCTCGCGCGCGGGAAGCGCGCCGGTGACCAGGCCGCGGCCGAGGACTCCTGGGAACGCAGCGAGGAGCGCCGCAGACGCAAGGAAGCCGTGTACGGCACCGCTTCCTACGTCCTCCTCTTCTGCTGTGCCGCGGTCGCCGCGGCACTGTCCTTCCACGGACTCGTCGGCTTCGGCCGGCAGAACCTCAACCTCACCGGGGGCTGGGAGTACCTCGTCCCCTTCGGCCTCGACGGCGCCGCCATGTTCTGCTCGGTGCTCGCGGTCCGCGAGGCCAGCCACGGCGACGCGGCCCTCGGCTCGCGCCTGCTCGTCTGGCTGTTCGCGGGCGCGGCCGCCTGGTTCAACTGGGTGCACGCCCCGCGCGGCCTGGGCCACGACGGGGCACCGCAGTTCTTCGCGGGCATGTCCCTCTCGGCTGCGGTCCTCTTCGACCGGGCGCTCAAGCAGACCCGCAGGGCCGCGCTGCGCGAGCAGGGCCTGGTGCCCCGCCCGCTGCCGCAGATCCGGATCGTGCGGTGGATGAGGGCACCACGGGAGACGTTCGCCGCCTGGTCGCTGATGCTTCTGGAAGGCGTACGGACCCTGGACGAGGCCGTCGACGAGGTGCGCGAGGACCGGCGGGAGAAGGAGCAGAACCGGATCCGCCGGCGCGACCAGGTCAAGCTCGACCGGGCACGGCTGAAGGCGATCAACCGCCAGCACCGCGCCTTCGGGCTCGGCCGGGGTGGCGGCCGTCAGGTGGAGATGGCGGCGCTCAACGCCACCTCGGGTAGCGGTACGGGCCCGGGTTCGGGGTCCGGCACCGGTTCGGGTTCAGGTTCCGCGACGGCGTCCGTGCAGGCCGCCGTCGCGGAACCGGCCATAGCGGATCCGGGACAACTGCCGCTTCGACCCCGGCCCTCCCTCCAGGCCGTCACTGGCCGTGACATCCGCACGAGCGACTCCCGAACGGTGGATCTCACCGCGGAGGACGACACTCAGACGCTGCCCCGTCTCGACTCCCTGGAGCGCAAGCTCAAGGACCTGGAGCAGCAGTTCGGCTGAGCGGACAGCCGTCCGTCCACCACACACCGGCGGGGCCGCCTCTCAGGCGGCCCCGCCGTTCAGTTCGAACCACACCACCTTGCCCACCCCGTGGTCCTCGACTCCCCAGGAGTCGGCCAGGGCCTCGACGAGGATCAGCCCCCTGCCGTGCGTACCGTCGTCGGCGGGCGGTACGTGCGGTGGGGCGAGACCGGGGACGAAGTCGCGGACCTCGACCCTCAGCTGCTCGGGCACGACCGTCGCCGTCACGACGGCCCCGTGCTCGGTGTGGATCAGGGCGTTGGTCACCAGCTCGCTGATGAGCAGTTCCGCCACGTCGGAAACGCCCGGTCGGCCCCATTTCCGCAGCAGGTCACGCAGGGCATGTCGCACCTCCGGCACCGCGGTGAGATCCTCGCATCCCACCTTTCTGAGCAGTTGAGTCGGCTGTCGTGCCTCCCCGGCCATATCCCCCACCCACAGATCGTCGAACAGGCTCACGGGGATGCATGCCCCGCCACATCGCCCGCATTCCCTCAGGGTCGGGGCACGTTGCGCAGGTTGGAGCGGGCCATCTGGACCATCCGGCCCACTCCCCCGTCCAGGACGATCTTGCTGGCGGAGAGGGCGAAGCCGGTCACCATGTCGGCGCGGATCTTCGGTGGGATGGAGAGCGCGTTGGGGTCGGTGACGACGTCCACCAGGGCCGGGCCCTTGTGCGCGAAGGCGTCCTTGAGGGCGCTCGCCAGATGCTTGGGCTTCTCGACCCGTACGCCGTAGGCCCCGGCGGCGCGGGCGATGGCCGCGAAGTCCGGGTTCTTGTTCGTCGTTCCGTACGAGGGCAGTCCGGAGACCAGCATCTCCAGTTCGACCATGCCGAGCGAGGAGTTGTTGAACACGATCACCTTCACCGGCAGGTCGTACTGCACGAGGGTGAGGAAGTCGCCCATCAGCATGGAGAATCCGCCGTCGCCGGAGAGCGAGACGACCTGCCGGTTCCGGTCGGTGAACTGCGCGCCGATGGCCTGCGGCAGCGCGTTCGCCATCGAGCCGTGGCTGAACGAACCGATGATCCTGCGCCGCCCGTTGGGGCTGAGATAGCGGGCCGCCCAGACGTTGCACATCCCGGTGTCCACCGTGAACACGGCGTCGTCGTCGGCCAGTTCGTCGATCACGGAGGCCACGTACTCGGGGTGGATCGGGACGTGCTTCTCGACCTTGCGGGTGTAGGCCTTGATGACGCCTTCGAGCGCGTCGGCGTGCTTCTTGAGCATCTTGTCGAGGAAGCGGCGGTTGCTCTTGGCCCGGACACGGGGGATCACACAGCGCAGGGTCTCCCGCACGTCACCCCAGACGGCGAGGTCGAGCCGGGAGCGGCGGCCGAGGTGCTCGGGCCGGACGTCCACCTGCACGATCTTGACGTCGTCGGGCAGGAAGGCGTTGTACGGGAAGTCGGTGCCGAGCAGGATCAGCAGATCGCACTCGTGGGTGGCCTCGTACGCGGCACCGTAGCCGAGCAGTCCGCTCATGCCGACGTCGTACGGATTGTCGTACTGGATCCACTCCTTGCCCCGCAGGGCGTGGCCGACCGGTGACTTGATCCGCTCGGCGAACTGCATCACCTCGGGGTGCGCCCCGGCCGTCCCGCTGCCGCAGAAGAGCGTCACCCGTTCGGCCTCGTCGATCATCCGGACCAGGGCGTCGATCTCGGCGTCCCCCGGGCGGACGGTGGGCCGGGTGGTGACCAGCGCGGTCTCCACCGCCTTCTCCGGGGCGGGCTGGGAGGCGACGTCGCCGGGGAGCGAGACGACGCTGACGCCCCGGCGGCCGACGGCGTGCTGGATCGCCGTGTGGAGCAGCCGGGGCATCTGCTGCGGGTTGGAGATGAGTTCGCTGTAGTGGCTGCACTCGCGGAACAACTGGTCCGGATGGGTCTCCTGGAAGTAACCCAGGCCGATCTCGCTCGACGGGATCTGCGAGGCGAGGGCCAGGACCGGGGCCATCGAGCGGTGGGCGTCGTACAGGCCGTTGATGAGATGCAGGTTCCCCGGGCCGCAGGAGCCGGCGCAGGCGGCGAGACCACCGGTGATCTGGGCCTCGGCGCCGGCGGCGAAGGCCGCGACCTCCTCGTGCCGCACCTGGATCCAGTCGAGCGAGGGGGTACGGCGGATCGCGTCGACGACCGGGTTCAGGCTGTCACCGACGACGCCGTACATGCGCCGGACTCCCGCGCGGACGAGGATGTCGACGAACTGCTCCGCCACGTTCTGTTTGGCCATGGCTCCATCAACCCATGGCCCGGCGGGTTGCGCCCGGCAGGTTGCGCCCGGTGGATTACGCCTCCCAGACGCCCACCCCCGTACGGTCGTCGGCGTAGCCGGTCACCCTCAGCTGGGTGTCGGCGAGGAACGCGGCCAGGCCGGGCGCCTCGGTGTCGGCCCAGCGGGCGGCGAGCTCGCGGGCGAGCGCGGGTTCGCCGCGCATCGGCTCGGCGAGACCGGGCGAGGCGAGGAGCAGGGTGTCGCCGGGGCGGGCGACGGAGGCGCGGAAACGGAACGGCTCGGCGGGCGGCGGCACGGGCCCCTCGACGAGCGGCGCCGGCGCGGTCGTGATGCCGAGGTCCATGGTGAGCCGGTCGCCCTCCTCGGTCTCGGAGGCGACGTCCTGCGGAGGCGGCGAGCCGAAGCCCACGACGGGTGCGCCGGTGACGGCGGCCGGTTCGGGCAGGAGCGGTTCGATGTCCTGCCAGGTGCCGTCGCGGAGCCGGAAGAGACCGCCGCCGCCGATGCCGAAGAAGACCCGGGTGCGGCAGTCGGGGTCGGCGGGGACGAGGAGGCAGCGGAGTGTCGCGGTGTACTCGTCGGGGGCGAGGCCGCGCTCGGCGGCGCGGGTGCGGAGCTTGCCGTACGTACGGTCGGTGAGCCGGTGGAGTCCCGACTTGAGGTCGCCGCGGCGGCCGGACCTGATGTCCTCGGAGAGCCGGGCGTGGCTGCGGCAGACGGCCTCGGCGATCCACTGGCAGGCGTCGGCGGCGGCGAGATGGGCGTCCTCGGCGGCGCGGGAGCCCGCGGCGACGGCGACGAGGACGAGCGCGGTCTCGTCGTGGCCGAAGCGGGCGGTGAGCAGGGCGTCGCGGCGGGGCTCGCCCCGGTAGCGCGCGGAGTCTCCGCGTACGGAGGCGGCCCGCAGGGTGCAGGTGCCGTACCGGGCGCCGTCGAGCACGGTGTCGGACACCAGCTCGCCGAGCTCCCCGGGGCGGGCGACGGGCAGTGCGGTCGGCTCGGCGTCGTAGGTGGGCGGCCGGCTCCCGACGTATCCGGTACGGGGACGGGGCACGGTGACCTCGACGGTGAGGTCGGAGCCGGAGCCGGAGCCGCCGGTCGGGGCCTCCTCCCCGCCCCCGGCACCGGCCGCGGACTCGAACCCGGACTCGAACCCGGACTCGAACCCGGACTCGTTCTCGGTCTCGGTCTCGGTCTCCTCGCGGTCGTCCGGTGGCCCCGGCAGCTGCACCCGGACGGTGGGCGTCTCGACGGGCGGCGCGGGTGGAGGCGGCGGAGGCGGTGCGGGAAAGGTCTGCGGGCCCTCCTGCCGCGTCTCCCAGGGCGCCCGCCCCGGCACGAGGGGTACGGCGGCCGCGGGGGCCCGCGGGTCCGGGGCCGCGCCCGGCGGGCCCGTGGTGGCCCGGGTCGCCGTGGTGAAGTGGTCGTCGAGGGTGTCACCCGACGCCGTCGGGGCCGTGTCCGGCGCCGACTCGTCGTAGAGCTTGTCCCACCAGTTGTCGTCCCCCTGCTGAGTCATGCCCTTATTGTCCACCGCGCGGGGCGCCCGAAAACGGGACATCAGGAAAACCGTTGCTGCAAATGGGTGGTCCGCCGGGCGGCCCCACCCCCCACGGGAAGGACGCCCGGCGGACCGGCGTGATCAGCGCACGTCGTAGGCGCGGATCACGGTCTGGGTGACGGAGTTGCCGTTGGCGTCCGTCAGTTCGGTCCTCAGGGTGACCGGCTTGCCGGTCGCGCCCGCGTGGTTCACGGTCGCGGTCCAGTGGCCGCCCTGCTGAGAGACCTGCGCTTCGGTCCAGCTCGTGCCTCCGTCGTAGGAGTACGAGAGCCTGGCCGAGGTGAGCGCTGCGGGGGTGTAGCCCGCGTGACCCGTCACGGTGAGGCCGATGTGCTGGCCGTCGGTCGCGGCGAGGGTCTTGAGTCCGTCCTCCGGAAGGTCGTACCGGGGGAAGAGAATCGGGATGCCCTGAGAATAGACGCTCTCGTCAAGCTTGGAGGTGAATTTCCATACCGAGTTGACGGAAGTGGAGCGGGCCCACACCTTGCTGCCGATCTTCATGACGTTCTGTTCGAGGGTGTACGTCCCCTCGTCGGCGGGCACCGGGAAGGCGCCGAACGGCCAGCCGGTCTGCCCGAGGAGCTCGCCGTCCCGGCTGAGGCGGAGGCCGCCGATGTCGCCGAAGGAACCGGCCTCGCCGTGGTGGGTGTTGTCGCCCCAGATCGCGGCGGAGAAGCCGATGTAGTCGCCCTGGCGCTCGGCGACGAGGACCGGCTTGCCGGAGCTGTCGCGCGGGGCGGTGGGGGCGACGACGCCGTCGTACCAGCTCTCGGTGCGTCGCTCGCCGGCCGTGTACGTGCGCGGGGCGCCGATCATGAACTCGCCGAACGGGAAGCTGGAGGACAGCATCCGGTCCCAGCTCGTGTCACCGGCGGTGTAGTACTCGGTGCGGGTGCCCGGCGCGGGGATCCGCTCGAGGTCGCCGAAGGAGACGGACGTGCCGTTGGGCCGGGAGGCGCCGCTGAAGTCGATGAAGTCGCTGGCGAGGCCCATGGCGCGGTAGGTGGACTCGGTGCGGCCGAGCTGCCCGTCGCGGACACGGTAGTCCTTGTCGCCGCGGACCGACCCCTTCTCGGGGAAGGCGAGGTTGTAGAGGTACGGGCTCTTCGCCGTGGCCTTCCAGGAGAGGCCGACCTCACCGGCGGCGAGCTTGCCGAGCAGGGCCGCGCCCTCGGCGGAGTCGACGGCGAGGACCGGGAACCCGACGCCGGCGAGGCCGCCCGCGGGGTACCAGCGGCCGGGACCAGCGCGGTACGCGAGGACGGCCACCGCGCCGGCGGCCTTGGCGTTACGGGCCACCGTCACCGCCGAGGGGGAGGTGTCGGGGAAGCGGACCAGGGCGATGCGGCCCTGGACCCCGGCGGCCTCCAGTTCCTCGGGGGTGCCGGTGCCGGCGTCCACGAGACCGGCGGAGCCGGTGCCGTCGAGGTTGTCGGAGCCGGTGGAGGCGGTGACCGGGTGCAGCGTCAGGCCGTCGTCGGTCCTGAGCGAGGAGATCAGCGGGGCCGCGGCGCGCCAGTAGCTGCCGAACTCGAAGTCGCCCTCGTCGGCCGGGCCTTCGACCGAGGCGTAGTAGCCGCGGATGGTGCGCGGGCCGGCGGCCGTACCGGTGTGCAGCCAGGTGTCGTCCCACGAGCGGGCGAACGCGAGGGTGGTACCGCGGGGTTCGGAGGGCTTGTCGGTGGCGACCGACAGCTTGTGTGCCCTGCGGGCGTCGAGGACGACCGTGGTGTCCTTCTTCACCTCCAGCTGCGGGCGGCCGAGGTAGCTGAGCGAGTCGTTCAGCGTGGCGCCCTCGCCCGCGTCGGGGGTGGTGACGAAGGAGGAGAGGAAGTAGCTGCCGGGGCGCAGGCGGTAGACCTGGTCGGCGGCGCCCTCGTTGAAGCGGCGCTCGCCGCTCGCGTCGTCGGTGCCGATGACGTCGAGGGACGAGGCGCCGGAGGCGGGCCTGCCCTGACGGTCGATCAGCTTGACGCGGAGGGTGACCGTCTCGGGCTCGACGTGGAGCGAGAACGGGGTGGAGACGTGGACGCCGCCCGTGCCGGTGGCGATCACGCGGCCGGTGACGTCGCCGTACTGGGCCCGGTCGAGGTGGGCCGTGGGGTCGAGCTCCAGCGGGACCCGGACGGTGGCGCCGGCGGGGACGGTGACGGTGCGCTTGCCGAGGCGGGCGACCGAACTCCGCACCGGAGAGCCGTCGTTGCCGGTGACCTTCTCGACGGCCAGGGCCAGGGTGACCGGGTCGCCGGAGGTGTTGGTGTACGGGACGGAGACCGTGGTGCGGTCGCTCCTGTCCTGCGGCCAGTTGTAGGTGCCGCCCTGGACGGCGGGCGAGCCGAGGACCGTCTGGTCGATCGCGGCCTTGACGTCGAGGCGGCCGCCGCCGACCTCGCGGACGTCGCCGGGGAGGTCGCTCTCGGCGGAGGCGACGAGGGCGGCCTTGACCTGCTGGGCGGTCCAGTCGGGGTGGCGCTGCTTGACGATGGCGGCGGCGCCCGCGACGTGCGGGGTGGCCATCGACGTACCGGACATGGACTGGTAGGCGTAGACGCCCCGGCCGCCGGCCGCGGCGGCGGAGATGCCGACGCCGGGCGCCGCGATCTCGGGCTTGAGGGTGTGGTTGACGATCGTCGGGCCGCGGCTGGAGAAGTACGCGGTGGAGTCGTCGCGGTCGGTGGCGCCGACGGTGAGCACGCTGGGCGCGCAGCCGGGCGAGGAGACCGTGTTGAGGGTGGGACCCGAGTTGCCGGCGGCGACGACGAACAACGCCCCCTCGTTCTGCGAGAGTTCCTCGGCCGCGACGCTCATCGGGTCGGTGCAGTCGGTGGGTACGGAGCTGCCGAGGCTCATCGAGACGACGTCGGCGCCCTGGGCGACCGCCCACTCCATGCCCGCGATGATCCAGGAGGCGGCACCGGAGCCGGAGTCGTTGAGGACCTTGCCGTTGAGGAGGGCCGCGCCGGGCGCGACGCCCTTGTTCCTGCCGTCGCTCGCGGCGCCGGAGCCGCCGACGGTGGAGAGGGTGTGGGTGCCGTGGCCCCGGCGGTCGTCGGCGGTGTCGGAGTCGGTGAAGTTCTCCGAGGCGGCGATCCGGCCCTTGAGGTCGGGGTGCTCGGCGTCGGCGCCGGTGTCGAGGACGGCGACCTTGGTGCCCGTGCCGTCGTAGCCGGCGGCCCAGGCCTCGGGGGCGTGGACCTGCTTCGTCGAGCGCTCCAGGGTGGCCTGGACCTTGCGGTCGAGCCAGAGCTTCCTGATTCCGGAGGCGGAGCGGGCCGTGGGGGTGTTCACCTCGGCCCAGAACGTGGCGGCCTGCTTCTTCTCCGCCATGAGCGCGACGCCGTCGACGGTCCTGAGGACCTGGCCGCGCCGCGCGCCGCGCGGGGCGGCGGGGACGGAGCGGGCGAGGTCGGAGCCGTAGACCGCGATGAGGGGCAGCGTCGTGGTGGCGGCGTCGTCGTAGCCCTGGCGGACGAGACCGGTGACGTTGAAGAGCTCCTGGTCGACGCGGCCCGCGGCGAGCGCGTCGGTGGCGCCCTCGGGGTAGACGTACAGGTCCTGGCCGGAGCGGCGGGTCTGGACCAGGGGGACGGTTCCGTCCTCGCGCGGCAGGGCGGTGGCGGAGGGGTTGCCGTCGGCGTCGCGGCTGACCACGACGCGGTCCCCGGTGACCAGGGTCACCGTGACGGGGCGGTGCCCGGAGCGGGCCGCGGCCTCGCTCCCCACCAGCGGTCGCTTGCCGGTCGTGTCGTCCTGCGGCTCGTTCGCCACGGACGGCGCGACCGCGGTGACGGCCAGCACGACGGCGGTCGCCGCCCCCAGGGCCGTACGCGAAATCGGGCGCATCGCTCTCCCCATCTGATTCCGGAAATAAGGCATAAGACACCCGTCTCCGGAGGCTGTTGGTGCTGCGGTGGCGCCACATTGGCAGAGGTGAGGGCGGTACAGGGATGATGGGCGAGGCGGGAATACGCCGTGGCCGTTTCCCGCCAGGTCACCAACGGAACGAATGCCTCCGGTGAATGTCCTGGGACGATCCGGGGCGCGCCGCCGGGGGTAGGGCGAGGGGTGGGGCATCCATGCTGGGAGCGATAGGACTCGATGAGCGCCAGGAGTCCGCGTACCGGGCGCTGGTCGCGCTGGGCGCGGCCGAGGTGACCGATCTCGCGCACCGGCTCGCGCTGCCCGAGCTCGACACCGAGCGGGCGCTGCGCCGGCTGGAGTCGCAGGGGCTCGCCGCGCAGTCCTCGGCCAGGACCGGGCGGTGGGTGGCGGCGCCGCCGGGGGTGGCGCTGGGCGCTCTCCTCACCCAGCAGCGCCACGAGCTGGAGCAGGCGGAGCTGGCGGCGGCGCTGCTGGCCGAGGAGTACCGGGCGGAGGCGACGGAGGCGGCCGTGCACGACCTGGTGGAGGTGGTGACCGGCGCGAGCGCCGTCACCCACCGCTTCCTCCAGCTCCAGCTGGGGGCCCAGGAGGAGGTCTGCGCCCTGGTGACGGGCAAGCCGATCGCGGTCTCCGGCATGGAGAACGACGCGGAGGAGCAGGCCGCCGGGCGGGGGGTGCGCTACCGGGTGGTGATCGAGCGGGAGGTGCTGACGCTTCCGTCCGGGCTGCTCGAACTCTCGGCGGCGCTCAGCCGTGAGGAGAGGATCCGGGTCGCGGACCGGGTCCCGACGAAGTTGGTGGTCGCCGACGGGAACCTGGCGATGGTGCCGCTGACCGGGCGGGGCGTGGAACCGGCGGCGATCGTCGTGCACGCGAGCGGGCTCCTGGAATCGCTGATGGGCCTGTTCGAGTCGGTGTGGCGGGAGGCGCTGCCGCTGAGACTCGGCGCCGGCGCGCAGATCACCGAGGAGGAGGCACCCGGGCCGGACGTCATGGACCTGGAGATCCTGTCGCTGCTGCTGGCCGGGATGACGGACGCGAGCGTGGCCAAGCAGCTGGACCTGGGGCTCCGGACGGTGCAGCGCAGGGTGAAGGGCCTGATGGAGCTGACCGGGGTGACGACCCGGCTGCAGCTGGGCTGGCACGCGTACGAGAAGGGCTGGGTGGCGCGCGGCTGACCGTATCGGAGGGTCCCGGACAACCGAGGGTTCAGGCCGAGGTGCCGGCTACCGAGGGTCCCGGATGCCCGAGGTACCCGGATGCCCGAGGTACCCGGATGCCCGCCGCGACCTGCGAGGACGCCCGTTGTGGGGGACCCTGGGCGCGTGGGTGTGTGGCAGCTCCTGATGGTCGCGACGGTGATGCTGCTCGGTCTGTTCGGGGTCCTGGCCCCCGGCGTGCCCGGGACGTGGCTGGTGTGGGCCGCGATGCTCTGGTGGTCCCTGCACGAGCGGACCGACCTCGCCTGGATCCTGCTCGCCTCCACGACCGGTCTGCTGCTGCTCACCCAGGTGGTCGTCTGGCAGCTGCCGCCCCGCCGCCTCCGGGGCGTGGGCATCACCCGGCGGATGGTGACGTACGCCGGCGCGGGCGCGCTCCTGGGCTTCGTCCTGGTGCCGGTGCTCGGCGCGATCCCCGGTTTCGTGGGCGGGATCTACCTCTCGGAACGCCTCCGGCTGGGCGGCCACGGCCAGGCCAGGGCGGCGACCCGGACGGTGATGCGGGCGGCCGGCACGAGCGTCCTCGTGGAGCTGTTCTCCTGTCTGCTGATCGTGGGGGCGTGGGCGGGGGCGGTGCTCTGGGGGTGAGTCCTAGGACGGAAGGGGGAGGGGGGACGGGCCCGGCTGCCGATCCGGCGGTGGTGCGGCGGCGCGATGCTGGTCCCATGAGGGATTTCGAGGGCTTCAGCGCGGCGGAACGCGCCTATCTCACAGGTGGCCGGCAGCTCGCCCGGATGGCCACGGTCGACCCGTCCGGTCAGCCTCAGGTCAACCCGGTGGGCTTCTTCCCGCAGGAGGACGGCACCGTCCTGGTCGGCGGCCTCGCGATGGGCCGTACGAAGAAGTGGCGCAATCTGCGGGAGAACCCGAAGGTGGCGCTGGTCGTCGACGATCTCGCGAGCGTCCGCCCCTGGCGGGTGCGGGGCGTGGAGATCCGGGGCGAGGCGGAGCTCCTGGTCGGCCCGCACACGCTGGGCCCGCACTTCAGCGAGGAGGTCATCCGGATCCGTCCTCGCCGGATCCACAGCTGGGGTCTTGAGGAGCCCCCGGGAGCGGAGTCCTGAGGTAGCGGGCGGCGTACGAGCGCCAGGGCCGCCACTCGTCCGTGGCCCGGACACCCGCGGGGGGTACGTCGGGGTCGCCGAGGGCCCGCATCCGGATCAGGGCGGCCGTCTCGGCGGTCACTCCGGGAACGGCGAGGAGGGCGGCCTCGGCCTCGTCGCGGTCGGCGCCGGGGTCGAGGCGTACGGCTCCGTCGGCGAGCGCGCGGGCCAGCGGGCCCGCGACGGCATGGCCGGTGAGCTCCCGGGGCTCCGGGAAGACATGGGTGAGGCTGCCGCAGCCGGTGGCCAGCGGGGTGCCGTGCGCCTCGACGACCCGGGCGGACTCCGCCGCGCCGAGCAGCGTCCGCAGCGCGAACTCCTCGGGCTCGGCCGTCCCCGGGGACCGTACGCCGGGCCGGGCGGCGACCTCGGCGGCGAGCCCGGGCGCCGCGCCGAGCCGCTCGGCGACGGCGTACGGGTCGGCGTCCAGGTCGAAGAGGCGGCGCAGCCGGTGCACGGCGGTGGTCAGGTCGCGCAGCTCGGTGAGATGGATCCGGGCCTCCAGCCAGCGCCCGGCGGAGCGCTCGTCGACGGAGACGATCCCGGTGCCGTACGGGAGGCGGAGGGTGCGCCGATAGGTGCGGGTGCCGGGGGCGCCGACGACTTCCTCCGCGCGGGGCAGGGCCTCGGCCGCGAGCAGGTCGAAGACCTCGCCGGCCGCGTACGGGCCCCGGTGGGCGAGCCGCAGCGGTACCCCGGCGGCGAGCGCGGTACGGGCTCCGGTGCCGCTGCCCGCCTCGACGCGCAGCGCGCTGGGGGTGCGGGCGTAGACAGCGCGGATCGTCTCGTTGAACTGGCGGACGCTGGCGAAGCCGGCCGCGAAGGCGATCTCGGTCACCGGCAACCCGGTGGTCTGGAGGAGCAGCCGCGCGGTGTGCGCCCGCTGGGCGCGGGCGAGCGCGACGGGCCCGGCGCCGAGCTCGGCGGTGAGCTGGCGCTGCACCTGCCGGGTGCTGTAGCCGAGGCGTCCGGCCAGGCCGGGCACGCCTTCGCGGTCGACGACGCCGTCGCCGATCATCCGCATGGCGCGCCCGACGACATCGGCCCGTACGTCCCAGGCGGCGGAGCCGGGCACGGCGTCCGGACGGCAGCGGCGGCAGGCCCGGAAGCCGTGGCCCTGGGCGGCGGCGGCCGTCGGGAAGAACGCGACGTTCTGGCGTTTGGGGGTGACGGCGGGGCAGCTGGGGCGGCAGTAGATGCCGGTGGTGCGGACGGCGAAGAAGAACTCTCCGTCGAACCGCGCGTCCCTGCTGCTGACCGCCTCGTAGCGGGTGTCGTCGTCCTTCACGTCTCCCAGTGTGCGACGGCCGACGACCCCCGGCTCGCGGTTTTCGGACATCGCGCTGCGGTCCGGGGCGGGCGCCCCGGACCGCAGCACACGGGCACGCTCGCGCCTACCGGACGTTGCGGCCGCGCTTGAGCTCCATGGCCGTCTGCCCCTCCCGGCCCATGCGCTTCCACTCCTTGAGGATCTCGGAACGCATCCGGGCGTCGGTCTTGGCCACGATCCTCCGGTTCTCGCGGATCAGCTTGCGGTAGCTCTCCAGGCGGCGCACGGGCAGCGAGCCGTCCTCGATCGCCGCCGTCACCGCGCAGCCGGGCTCCGCCTCGTGGGCGCAGTCGTGGAAGCGGCAGCCTCCGGCCAGTTCCTCGATCTCCGCGAAGACCTGGCCGACTCCCGTCTCGGCGTCCCACAGCCCGACTCCGCGCAGCCCGGGGGTGTCGATGAGGACGCCCCCGCCCGGCAGGACGAAGAGGTTGCGGGTGGTGGTCGTGTGCCGGCCCTTGCCGTCGATGTCACGGGCGGCCTGGACGTCCATGACGTCCTCGCCGACGAGGGCGTTGGCGAGGGTCGACTTCCCGGCGCCGGAGACGCCGAGCAGCACGGTCGTACCGCCCGCGACCACCGCGGACAGCACGTCGAGTCCCTCCCCCGTGGTCGAGCTCAGGGGCACGACCTGGACGCCGGGGGCGACCGTCTCGACGTCCTCGACGAGGTAGGAGAGCCCGACGGGGTCGGGCACGAGGTCCGCCTTGCTGAGGACGACGGTCGGCTGGGCGCCGGACTCCCAGGCCAGGGCGAGGAAGCGCTCGATCCGGCCGAGGTCGAGCTCGACGGCGAGCGAGACCGTGATGACGGCGTGGTCGACGTTGGCGGCGAGGATCTGCCCCTCGGACCGCTTGGAGGAGGTGGACCGCGCGAAGGACGTGCGGCGCGGCAGGCAGGCCCGTACGTAGCGGGGGTCGCTGGCGCCTTCGGGGTCGATGGCGGCCCAGTCGCCGGTGCAGATGACCCGGAGCGGGTCGTGCGGGGTCACGAACGCCGTGTCGGCGCGCACGATCCCGTCGGCGGTGGCGACGTCGCACTGCCCGCGGTCGACCCGGATCACCCGGCCGGGGACGAGTCCCTGGGCGGCGTACGGGGCGAAGGCGTCGGCCCAGCCGGAGTCCCAGCCGTGGGCGTCGAGCGGGTGCTGGGCACCGGAAAGGGAGGACGGGTGGAGCGAAGCGTTGAACAAGGGGAACCCTTCGAAGGGTGGCCCCGGCGGCGCGCTCCGAGCGCGCGGATCGAGTGGGTGTCAGCCGGAGACCACAGGGGTGGGAACGATGAACTCCTGAATGCGGGCAGAGCCCGTCACCGTGACAGTCATCAATGTCCTCACCTCCTGCTTCTTCTCAACGAACCGACACCGCTCGCTCGCGAACGGATGATCAGAACCTTAGCCCCACCCCGGGGCACGGCACCACCGATTAAATCCGGGGCCCACCCACTCCAAAGCACGCAGCCGGCGAACCGATCTCATGCCGCGAGTCGTACAACGTTCTACATGAGGGCCCCCTGGTCGACCAGGCTTCAGGAACCAGGCCGCCGCCCACGGCACTCGCCTCTGCACTGGTGCCTGGTCCGTGGCTGCGAGCACCGTCCGTCCTCGTCCGCCTCCCGCGTCTACTGCGCGACGCCCCATGTCATGGCCCGCCGTCTCACCGGCGCGAACACTCCCGCCTGGCGCGACCCGCAGACGATGACCACATGAACGTCCAGCCCGTGCTCGACGCACTCGACATCCAGGAGGACGCCGCCCGAGCCGCGGCCGACAACCTCCGCACATTGCAGGCCTGGCTGCGGGACGCCGAGACCCAGCTCGAACCCTTGGCGCGGGTGCCTTCGATGTTCTTCGGCAGCAGTTTGTCGGACGAGGGTTCGCAGACGTCGCGGGCCCGGAGGGGGCCCGTCGCCTCGTTGGCGACGCTGAGGATGCGGGGGTAGTCAGGGTGCTCGGGCAGGTCAGGCGAGGCCGTCCGGGCGGGGATCCGGTCGGCGAGGGCGGTGATATTCCGATCGGGTGCATCAGTTGGTGGTCCCTACGTCCACATCGTCGATGGTCCGCAACGACGGGAATCACGCCCGCTCAGGCCCTCGCCAGGCATCCGTGTACACAGAGCACCGCGGCGTTGTACACCTCGCAGACATCGATGAACGCGAACCTGGTGATCGCCAACCTGGACTTCGGCGATTTCGCGAATGTGACCAGGGATGATCCTGGACATCAACTCACGAACCGTCCTCTCAAATGTCGGGCCGGCAAGGCATATCAAGGAACTCAAGGCGCCGGCGGACCCGCCCGGTACCGCCGACTCAAGAGATGGAAGCGCCGCCACACACCACCCAGGCCGAGATCCGCTGCCTCAGCGTGCAGGCCATGGCCACCCTCGAGGGTGGCGCCTCCTGCGAAGCCGCTGCAGCACCAACCGAATCACCGAGGTCGTGAAGGCCGCCTCGCCCATCACCACGCATCGGCGTGAGGTTGGAAAACGCTCATTCACGATCACGCCCACGGGTCGTTCCCCTGCTCCAGGGCAGCTTTCTCGTCCTTCTCGTGCAAGAAGCGAGCCCCAGGCCATCCCCTCAGAGATTCGTCAGTCAGGGGCCATTTCGAGAAGTCGTCACGCAGCAAACGCAGAATGAACTCGACCATGCCACACTCGTACACCGTCCATGCGAGATCACTTCGCGCATACACAGCGACGGGCCATTTATCAGGATTCGAATCCTCAGCAATCCAGCAAAGGGTGTCTGCACCTACACCCTCTCCCCAGATGAGCATGTCCTCCAGGCGGTATCTGCCTACCAGTGAAGGGTCGCTCCAATTTCGCACCACCGGCTCTGCCAGCGCAGCGCTCGAAAGAGGCGTTACACGCTCTTCGTCACCCTGAACACCCGGAATGCGAACTGCAAGCTGCTCCTCGATAGAGCCACACCCGAACGCAGAAATGAACTCCATGTAGTCGGTCGGGAATCTCGTACCATAATTTGCTTCCACCTCAGGCCACTCGAGATCACTCCCCCGAGTAGGCCCGACACGAGTGAGAATACGCGCAAGTTCGGCTACTGCCGTCAGCGCCCAAGATTCACTACTACTCATCATTCCGTCCAATGAGTCGGCGACCATCGGCCCATATTATGCCACTTACCGTCAGCCTTGCTGTACATGTCGTTGGGGACCTCCTTATCGAACAACGAGACGCCCGGGCCACCGCGCGGATTGTATCCGTACGCCTGCATGCGGAACCCCACCGGTACCACCCTGGAACCTTCATAGAGCGGAGTCACTCGATAGCGAACGACCAGCTTCTGATCAAGAACGGCATTCCTTACAAGGCCCTCGTAATGAGCCATGTTCGGAACATGATGTTCAGGCGTGGAAGGGTCCATTCGCGTCGAGTTCGCAGTGCGAGAGCAGGTCGCAAGATTCTCGTACGCCACACCGCTTCCACCAAGTGAACTGGCCAGTAGATGGCAGGCGTTTCGCCAATTCCGCGCCGGAGAATTCCCAAGCTCCCATGCGTACCCAGCTGCCCACTGATAAGCAGGCGGCGCTATCACCTTAACTGCAGTCCCAGATCCCTTATTGGCGTCAAGGAAAGACTCGTCGAGGCATGCCTCAGCGCCGGTAGCGCGGTTACCGTTGTCCACATCAACCGGAGCGTAGTAGCGCCAACCTCCGAAACCATTCCGACAGTCACCTTCGGGCAGACTGTCACTCCGAGCAGAATCGTCGCCTCGACTCGCTTCCTCAGGCGTGAGGGGCTGATCCGATTCTGCGACGATCAACTCGATGGCATCTCTGATGTCCTGCGCGTTGATCAGAGATTCTCGTTCACTTCTGGTGACGTCGATCTCCGGCTTCGGCTTCGGGCGCTGCGGGGCGGGCTTCGGGTTCTTTCCTCGGGTGATGTTTTGAGGCTCTGCTGGCCTGACCGGCTTCGTCAGGCCGTTACCCGGCGGCCTTCCCTTGCTGCTGACTGACGCCCGCCCCTTGCCGTTGCTGGGCGAGGACACCTTGCCCTTGTTAATCCTGGGGGAGCTCGTTCCCCGGTACGTTGTAGGCGACTTGCGCGTTCCGGTGGACGTGCGGGTCCTTGTTCTTACGTTCGACGTTCCGTTGCGCGTCCTGTTAGGCGCTATCTTCGTCCTTGTGTTCGAGGCGGAGGAAGTGCTCTTCCTCGGCGTGCAACGTCCGCCGCCACATGCGTCGTTCCGAGACCGATCGATGTTCCCGTGGTTCAAAGGCTTCGAGCGCTTTCCTGATCCGTTGCTCGTCCCGCGACTCCCGCTTCCGCCTCGCACCCCCCACGAACCTCCATAACCCTGTCCCCTGCCCCCGCCTCCGCCTCCGTAGCCCTTGTCCACGGCGTGGCCGGTGGGGTCGATCCCGTTGAGCGGCTGGCCCTCCCCGTAGGCGTACCGGTTTGCGCGCCCGGAGGGGGTGGCGGCCAGCTGCCAGGTGTCGCGGGAGGTGAAGCCGCCGGTGCCGGGCTGGTACCAGCGCGCGGCCATGTTGACTTCGCCTGTCGTGGTGTCGGTCCAGCCGGACTGGTAGCCGATGGCCGGGTTGGCGCCTTCGCTCGTGATGAGCTTGCCGAAGGGGTCGTAGGCACGCGAGCCCGTGATGGAGGTGCCGTCTGCGTTCAGGCCGGCGATGAGGTCGCTGTGCTGATCGGTGAGGGCGAGTTGAGCCACAGCCGGTTCGCTCTTGGCGGCACTGGCGAGCAGGGAGCCGTCCGGTCCTCGGCTGTAGGAGGTGGTGGCATCGGTCACCAGGTTGTTGGAGCCGCCGTCGTACGTGAACGCCGTGCCGTCGTGGGTGAGGACGCGGTCGAGTGAGTCGTAGGTGAAGGCGCTCGTGCCGTTGGAAACGACGCGCTCGAAGGCGTCGGAGGAGATGCTGCGCGTCTGGCCCTCGGCCTGCTTGATGGTGTCGGTCGTGCCTCGGGCACTGTAGGTGTAGGACTCCGCGCCCCAGGTTTCGAGGCGGCCTCGGTCGTCGTAGACGCCGACGGTGTTGCCGTTCCGCGTGAGGTTGCCGGCCTTGTCCCACTCGTAGGCGGTCGTGGTGGCACCGCTGGCCCATGAGGTCATACGACCGGCGAGGTCGTAGCCGTAGGTGTTCTCGGCTGCTCCTGCGGTTCCTGCCGTGGTCTTCCTGGTCAGGTGGTCGTCGAGGTCGTAGCCATAGGTGACGCTGCCGACCGTCGCGCCCGTGGTGGTGCGTGTCACAGCGTCCGAGGTCTGGCGTCCAAGGCTGTCGTAACCGTAGGTGCGCTGTGCGGCGATCGTGCTCTCGCCGCCTGTGGCGACTCGGCTGTACTGCTCCTTGGTGGGTCGTCCCGCGGCGTCGAAGTCGTACTGGACGACCGTGCCGGTGAGCGGGTCGGCCACGGAGTCGAGCCGTCCCGTGGTGTCGTACCCGTAGCTTGCCGTTCCAGCGGCGTCAGTGCGGGACACCATGTTGCCGTCGACGTCGTAGGCGTACTGGGAGTTGCCGGACGGCCCCTGGGTGCGCAGCAGCAGCCCGCGGTCGTTGTAGGCATAGGTGTTGCCGAACTGGATGCCGTCGGTGCCCGCGCCGGTGAGCCGGCCGTCAAGGTCGTACGACAAGCTGCGGGGTGTCGTGGCGGCGGAGGTGCCGGAACCCGTTTCGCGGACGAGTCGGCCGAGGCCGTCGTAGGTGCGCTCTCGCTTGATGTTTCCGGGCAGGATCTCGGTGACGGCCTGGCCGGCCGCGTCGTAGATGGTCGTCCAGGTGCGGTCGATCGCGTTCGGGTGCTGACTGGTCGCCGGTTCGATGGTGGATTCCGGGAGACCCCAGGCATTGAAGGTGTAGTGAGTGGAGGTGGCGCGGCCGTCGGTGAAGCGGGTGAGGGAGCCGCGTGCGTCGTAGCCGAAGCTGGTGGTGATCACTTCGGTGTCCGACGCCTTCTCCGTCTGCCGGGTCAGTCGGCCGAGCGCGTCGTAGGCGAAGGAGGTGTGACCACCTTCGGGGGCGATCGTCGAGGTCTTGTTGCCTTCCTCGTCGAAGGTGGCCTTGAAGGTCCGCAGAGCGCTTGCGGCCGTGCCGTAGTCGGCGGCCTCGGTCACGTTGCCCATCAGGTCATAGGTGAATGTGCTTTTACGGTTCGTGGGGTCGATGACCTGGGTCTGGCGGCCGAGTCCGTCGTACGCGTACCGAGTGACCCGCTGCCCCGGCTCAGTCTCGGTCAGGGTTTCTCCTATGGCGTTGTACGTGGCTGATGCCACGAGTCCAGAGGGTGAGGTGGATGCTATTTGGTTGCCCGCGTCGTCCCAGGTGAAGCGCTCGGTGAGGTTCTGGAGCGCCGGGAATCGCTCGATGGTGGTCGCGGTCAGCTGTCGGCCGAGGCTGTCGTAGGTTGCTTCGGTTCGTGCACCGGTCGGGCTGGTCGCCGAGAGCTGCAGTCCTGTGGGCGTCCAGGAGTACCGGGTGATGCCGGAGTCGTCGAGTGAGGCGGGAGTGCCGTTGAGCGTGCCGCTCTCGCTGGTGTTCAGCTGAGTGGGTGCGCCTCCGGCCAGTGGGTCCGTCTGCTGCGTGAGATGCCCGAGCTGGTCGTAGGCGTAACGGGTCGTGCGGCCCAGCGGGTCGGTCGTGGAGGTGACACGTCCAAGGGCGTCGTAGGCCGTGTGATGCACAGGCGTGATCGGGGTGCCGCCGGGGGGCGTGTAGGAGGGCAGCGTCACCTTGGTGGTCCTGCCGAGCTTGTCGAGTTCCGACCGGCTCTCCACTCCGTTCTCGTCGCGGGAGTCGGTGGTGTCGCCGAAGGTGTTGTACCCGAGGGTGACGGTCGGCCTCTTGGACTGTGCGGCGGTTCCGTGGGTCTCCGTGGTCACGGAGGGCGCTGTCTGCTCGACGAGGCGGCCGAGGGCGTCGTAACGGAAGTTCGTCGTGTGGGCGGGGGCATCGGCTCCCGCCTTGGTCCCTCGGGGGCTGGTGCTGCTGAGGAGCAGGCCACGCTGGTCGTAGGTGTGCCGGGAGGTCAGGGTGGTGGTACCCGAGGCCAGGGTCGAGGAGGTGACGTTGCCCGCGTTGTCGTAGATGGCGCGCTCGGTCAGTTCTCCCGTGCTGGGGCCTCGCTGGGTGGACTCGGTGACGCGGTCGTCGTCGTCGTAGACGTAGTCCACCGAGCGGTTGAGGGCGTTGGGGTCGAGCACGGAGTGGGTGACGCGACCCGTGGCGTCCACGGTATTGATCTGGGTGAGGGTGCCGCCGTCGGTGACGTGCGTGGTCAGGTAGCCGGCGCCGTCGTAGGTGTTGCTCTCCAGGACGATGTCGCGGCGGGTGCCGTCGTGCTTCTCGACCTGACGGGCCGTCGTCGTGGCCGGCAGCCCGTCGTCGTAGTAGGTGAAGGCCGTGGTGGCGCCCATGGCGTCGGTGGTGGAGGCGAGACGGCCGGCCGGATCGTAGGAGTTGGATTCCAGGACCAGGTCGCGGGGTTCGCCAGTGGGGGTGCCGGTCCAGTTCTTCAGGACGGTTTCGTAGGGGAGCCCGAGCGGGGTGTAGCTGTAGGTCACCTCGTTGCCGAGGGGGTCCTTCTCGCTGGTTAGCCGGCCCAGGGTGTCGTAGCCGAACGTCGTCGTGTTGCCCTCCGCGTCCGTGACGGTGTCGTTCAGGTTCCGGCTGTCGTAGTGGTAAGTGGTCGTCTTCGCGGTGTCGCCGCCGGAGAGGTCCTCTTCCGTTTCGCTGAGGACGTTGCCGTCCGCGTCGTGGGTGCGGCTGATCTTGGCGGTGTGAGTGACGCCGGTGATCTCGTTCTTCACGCCGGCGCCGGTCTCGGCTACGAGGTTGGACATCTGGTCGTAGGTGTGGGTGGTGGTGACGCCGTTCGGGTGTGTGTCGGAGACCTGGGTCTCACCGGTCTGCCGCCCGATGCCGTCGTAGGCGTACTGGGTGACGAGGCCGGAAGGGGAAGTGGTGGTGGCGAGGTCGCCGTTGGCGTGGTAGGCGTGGGCGGTGACCGCGCCGTCCGGGGTGACGGTGGTGGCGACCAGTCCGGCGGGAGTGGATCCTCCGCCGACAGCGGCTTCGGTTCCGCTGGTGTACGTCGTGGCGGAGGTCCGGCCGTCGGCAAGGGTCAGCTTGTCGGGCAGGCCCAGCGTTGTGTATCCCGTGGTGGTCTTGTAGCGGTCGTCGGCCGGCCCGGACGAGCGGGCGTCGCGCACGACGGTGCGCTTGCCGTTGCGCGGGTCGAGCGGGTCGGCGGGGTTGTCGAAGTACTCCTCGTAGGAGGTCCAGCAGGAGTTGTCGTCCCGGCATGTGGTCTGGGAGACGGGGTTGCCCTTGGCGTCGTGACCCGTGATCGCCGAGTGGCCGTTGGTGTCGGTGACGGTGTGCAGGAAGCCGCCGGTGTCGTAGGCGTACGTCGTGACGCCTCCCGCCTCATCGGTGGAAGCGATGCGACGCTGCCCGCGCAACGCGTCGTAGGTGGTGCTGCTCTTCTGGCCGATGGGGTCGGTCACTGTCACGGTGGATGCCAGTGTCGAGCCGCTCGCAAAGGTGCGCGCCGCATAGTGGTCGGCCACTTGCTCGGCAGTCAGGCTGTGTTGGTAGACGGCTGCCTCATCGATCTGCCCGGTGAAGTAGCTGATGTCCGCGGGAGGCGACGGCCAGGTCCTGGCGAATCCGGCTCCGATGAACGTACGCGTGTTCAGCTGATGGTTGACGGGCGCGTTGGCCTTCGTAGCTACCGGAGCACCGTCCAGGAAGAGCGTCTGCGTCCCTGAATCAGCGGTGATGGCGGCGTGATGCCACTGGCTGTCGGTTACCGTGCCCGGCGAGGCATTGGACGGAGTCACTCCTGGTGAGGGGTACTCGCCATGCAGCTTGCCATCCGCACCCACGTAGAGAACAGGTGTCCATGTTCCCGACGTGGCGGTTGCGCCGGCCAGCTGATCCTTCTGGTCGCTGATCAATACACCTGGTTTGGCAGTCCTGAACCAGAGCTCCACCGCCACGTTGGTGGTCTTTGTGCCGAGGCCCGGGATTTCAGCGTATCCGTCGCCGTTGAACTGGACAGCCGAGCCGTCTCCGATGCCGAAGACGCCGGTGGTGCCGAGTGCCGCTTTGGTGTAGGTCCCGGTGCCGTTGTTCGCGGCGACCTTGCTGATGACCTGGGTGCCGCTGGTCTCGTCAAGAGGCCAGAAACCGGAGGGTGCGTCCCCGGTGACCGAACCTCGATAGTGCGCGCTGTTGCCGGCGACGAGCCTCGTGCGTGCCCGGTAGTGCTCGAGGACCGTCTGAGCGCTCAGCTCCTTCGTGTAGAACGCAGTTTCGTCCATGGAGCCACTGAAGTACTGCACGCCGGTTACGGTGCCGGTACCGCCCCAGCCGGAGGTGGAATGGCCGGCGCCGAGATAGGCGTGGGCGAGGGTCAGCGGCTTGACCGCCCCGGCAAGGGACCCGATCTTTACGCCATCGAGGTACAGGCTCTGTCCAGCGGGACCGCCCGTGATCACCACGTGGTGCCACACGTTGTCCGTCACCGTGTTGGTGCTGATGGTGGGTGTTGCCGTTGAGCCCCGCCACAGATGGCCACGGAGCTTTCCGCTCGCATCGATGAGAAGGCTGGGGGTGTACAGCTGGGGCACGGTGCCCAGTTCGGTGTTCTGGAGCCCGAGGAGCACTCCGCCAGGCTGGTCTGTCCGGAACCACGTCTCGACGGAGAGTGCGGCGGCGCCCTCAAGGGCGTCTGCGGGTACCTCGACGGCTCCTTCAGTGCCGTCGAGGCCGATGGCACCGTCGTCACCAGCGGCGAAGGCACCGGTCTGGCCGAGTTTCACTCCGTCCCGGTAGGAGCCGTCGGCGCCGCTGGATATGTCGTCGGCGGCGGCCGCACCGCTGCTGTCCCCCAGGCGCCAGTAGTTGACGGGGCCAGCAGTACGAACAGCCGAGGCGTAGCCTTCGGAACCCGAGGAGTACGTCGGCGCGGAGATCTTCCAGGTCCCCGCCGAATCCGACACCTCGGTCACGCGCTCAGTGTCGCTGTCGTATGTGACCTGCGAGCTCGTCCGCCCGGAGGGGAGCGTGACCTTGGTCATTCTGGGGGATGCGTTGCGGGCTGCGAAGTGCTCCTTGACGGTCGCGGCGTCCAGGGCGTGGTGGTAGACCGCTACCTCGTCGAGAGATCCCTGGAAGTGGCGCACGCTCTCGATATCGCCGTCGTAGTTCCAGCTCGAGTAGCCAGCGCCAAGGTATGTATAGGTCTTGGCACCGTGATCGACCGGCCCTGAGCGCGTGCCAACAGCCACGCCGTCGAGGTAGAGAGTTTGACTGGTTCCGCTACTGGAAAGGACCACGTGGTGCCATGCATCGTCTGCAACGGTGACGCTTGAAGGCATCGGAGTCTGCGGCGCCCCTACTGTGTCGAAAGAACCTCGCAGCTTCCCTTGAGGGTCAATCTCGAGCACCGGGTTGTTGTAGCGATGGCTGTAGTCATCCAGCGGCGTGCTCTGGAAGCCGATGAGTACCCCGGAAGGCACGGAGGTCTTGAACCACAGCTCGACAGAAACCACGCTCGAGGAGGACAGTGCTGTGTCGGGAAGCTCAATATGAGAGCCGACGTCGGCGCCGGCGAACCCGACGGCATTGTTGCCGGTTCCGGCCAGTACTCCATCGTTTCGGAAGCCGACATCACGGTACCGGCCGATGTTGGGGCCGTTCGCTGAGGCTGCCTCGCTGGCCGCGGCCTCGCCTTCCGTCTCATTGAGCCGCCAGTAGGCTGCGGGGTTGGCGTCCAGAACGGTGCTGCGGTACTTGCTGCCGCTCTCGTAGGTGTACTGGGTGCACGCAGTCGTAGATGTCGGCGGGCAGACCTTGACGAGCTTGTCGCCCTCGTAGGTGTAGGTCCACTTCAGATTCGAACCGGTTCCCTCCACCGGATTGGTTTCGGCCGCGATGACATGGCCGCCCGACCAGGTGAAGGAGAGGTGGCGCCCCGAGACGACGTCCGTGGCCTTGACCAACTGCCCGTTCGTGTACGTGAGCTGCTGAGTGCGTCCGTGACCGTCGGTGATCCTGGTCAGTCGGCCCTGGGAGTCGAAGGCGTGGAGAGTCGCCGATCCGTCTCGAAGTGTCCAGCCCCCGCCGCTCTCCGCCTTGAGGACACCCACCGAACCCGCGGGCGCGGTGTAGGTGCCGTCGGTGTTGCGGCCGAAGCGGACTTGGTCACCGGTCGACAGCGTGATGAGGATGCTGCCGTTGCTCTCGGGTACGGCCCGCATGTCCCATCGGGTCGCCCAGCCGGCGCCGAATGCATTGCCCTGACGTGGGTCCTGGGAGTTGTACGTACGGGTCACCGAAAGCTCCGGACCGACCGTGGGTACGGCGGCGTCCGTGGCTGCGGTGGTGTAGTTTCCGGCGCGCTCGCCGAAGCCGCCCCCGGTGTCAGATCCTCCGAGATGGCCGGTGATCGGCGGCTGTGGAACCTGCGTCGTCAGCAGAGACGGTTCCGGCCGGGTGGAGGTGGCGCTCCCGTCGTAGGCGTATCCGTACCAGGCGTACGTCTTCGCCCATGTGAGCCAGCCGCTGGGAACGATCCATTGGGACGACGGGCTGCGGGTGCCCGTCTTGCAGTTCTTGCGCGTGTTGTTGCCCTCTACTTCGCAGACCTCGAACTGGTACTCCAGGGCCTTGGGGTAACGATCCCGGTCCGCGGCAGCGGCCCAGAGCGTGGGCGTAAGAGTGTCCACGGCAACGCCGCTGTCAGGAGCCAGGTCGGTGAGCGTCGGCGGAATGTTCACAGCCGAGAACTTCATAGCGACTGTCGGCACCCCTGCCGCGCTGAAGAGGGAAACGCCGTTCTCCCTCATCGTCCACGCAAGCGTGTATGCGCCGGGAGCCAGGGGCGCGATCTTGGCGTCGACGGTGACGCTGGCGCCCGGGGGCACGTCGGCCGGCATCGGCGACCAGCGGATCTTCGTGGCGTCCGTGATCTCCTTGCTCGCCGCGTCGTACAAGTGGTAGCCGAGGGCGTAGGTGCCGTTCTTGAGCCAGGTCTGCTGGCCACGGTTGGTGACCGTGACCTTGAACGTGCCTTCGGAGGTGGCGGTCATCGGCGTGACGAACTGGCCGAGTGTGTACGTGGCTCCGTACTTGGTCCACGTGACGTCCAGCGAGGGCTTGCCGTTCGGGTAGTCGTCGGAGCCGAAGGTCTTCCACCCATACGAATCGGTGGTCGACGCCTTGACAGCGAGGCCGTAGTTCTTCTTGCGCCCGTGAGTCCAGTCGTCAACAAGCTGACGTCCTGCCGACCCCAGGTTGATGCCCTCCCACGCAGGACCGCCGCACGGGTACGCCGTCTGCCCCGCGGGGCGCCAGCCGTGGGTGAAGCTCTTCGACGCCAGCGCGGCACCGGTTGCCGGCCCCGGGTAGGTCGATGCTGTCGACTCCGCCCAGTTCGAGGTGATCGGATGAACCGTCACCGGCCGTGCAGTGCAGGAGTACGACCAGGTGTTGTAGAGCGCGAGGCTGGCCCCCAGGACCCATGCGTTCTTCAACGTGCTCTCGACACCGGCAAAGTGCAGGAATCCGGCGGCCTTGTGGCCGCCCGCATCGTAGGTGCCCGCCTTGATGTTCGTGTCGCCGGAGAAGTTCACGTTGTACGGCGACTCTACGTAGGTGCCTGAGGTGGCGGCGATCGCCGACACAGTGATCACGGTCGGGTCGACCTTCACCGGGTAGGTGCGCTCAGGGTCGTGAAGCCAATCGGAGTCCAGGGAGACCTTCAGAGCCTGCCGGCCGTCCACATCGATCAGCTCGTAGGCGACACCGCCGGAGATCTCTCCCTCGTTGGAGTTCGGGGCGAGGTTGGAGTCCTCCATCCAGCCGGCCGGCATCCGTGCGCGTGCCGTACCGGAGGTGTCGGTGAATACCACTGCGCCCGTTGCGTCGAGGGCCGCCGTCAGTCCCTGCATGGACAGCGGGAAGACCCACTCTGTGGGTGCGTCAGCACTGTTGAGGACCAGGAGCTCCTTGACTGACGCTCCGCCGGCCACGAACCGCACGTCCGCTTCGGGTCGTACAGCACGGTAGGTGATCGTGCTCGCCTCGGCTTCACCAGGCACATGCGCCGCGCCTTCGAGGGCGAACCCGACGGACTCCGTCTCACTCACCCGCAGCGACACGAGCGGAGAGCCATCGGCATGGCCGGCGAACGTCGTCTCGGAATCCCCAGCCGTGATGCGCCAGCCGTCGGAGGAGCCGTTCACCGCACGGCCGAGTGTGCCGCCTTGAGGCAATTCCTTGAGGGTGGTGTCGATCTCCTCCCAGTTTCCCGCAGCGTCCTGGAAGTTGACCGGCTCCTCGAAGAACCGGCTGGTGAGCGTTCCATCCGTGTTCTGGAACGTGCGAACCGTGCGCTCACGTTCGGCCACCAGTTCACGGCTCGTGTCGGGGTCGAAACCCTTGGGCTCGGGTGTCTCACCAGGTACGGCTGTGATACTCGGGCGAGGGATATCCACCGCAGTCGAACCCCTGAACGAGGCGGAAGCCCCAGTCTCAGGAGGCAGCTCCCCCGTCGCCGGCCGGTGCCCCTTCCTCCCGCCGGTCGCGTCCGCCGACGTACCCTCAACGGCTGACCTGTGCGACCGCCCCGCAGCCGACCCCCAACGCTGATCGGGAGCGTCTGCTGCCACAGAAGACGACTCGAAGGTCTGCGCGGCAGCCGCCCCCTCGGCGCCGACAAGACACGCCATGCCAAACGCAACAGCGAAAGCAATAGGCCGCACGAAGTGCACGGAGCCCCCCTCAGGACACGATCAAGAGAGGCGCAGTACATCTCCGAGGAGATCGACTGAGCAAGATCCGTGACTATCTCGTGATCAGCAAGTGAAGATCATCACGCCGCAATCCTCACCAACAGCAAAAACGACACCGCTGAAATGCTCACTGAACGGACTGCCGGAGAAGTTGAGCAGGCGGCCCGCACCACCCCCGACCCGCCCCTCGCCATCCCCACCGAGGAGATCAGCTCTGCGGCCAGCGATGGCACCGGCTATCTCATCGTTCGCATCCCGGCCAGCCCCGTCGCACCGCACATGGTCGACAACCGCTACTTCGGTCGCGGGGACAAGACACCGAAGTCGTCACCCTCCACACGCGGCGCCGCAACACTGAAGCCGACAGCCTCGTCCTGCTGCGCAGGAGATGGACTAAGAGGTCCTAACAAAGGCGTTGGACGTGCTGGTGGGTGATGAGGCAGGTTGCGAGGCCGAGGAAGGCTTCGTGGATGTCGTCTCGTCGTTCCCATCGGACGCGTAGGCGCCGGAAGCCATGGAGCCAGGCGATGGTTCGCTCGACGACCCAGCGGTGAACACCTAGGCCAGAGCCGTGCAGGACGCCTCGGCGGGCGATCACGGGTTTGATGCCCTGGGCCCAGACGAGTCGGCGGTATTTGTCGTGGTCGTAGCCCCGGTCGGCCAGCAGAACATCAGGCCTTCGCCTCGGTCGGCCGACCAGGCCGGCGACAGCCGGGATCTTGGCGAGCAGGGGCATCAGCTGGGTGACGTCGTTGCGGGCCTGGTCGGCCGGCCGCGGCGACGACCGGACAGGCTGCTGACCGACCGCGGCTACGGCCACGACCCTGCAGTAGCGCTCCTCAATCAGGGCTTCAGTCGCGACTTTGCCTGGCCCACCAGGGCACCGGCGGGCCAGGGGAGTGGCTGTCAGCTCCTCGATCCTCAAGTGCCGACCGCACGGGCGTCCCGGAAGGCGGGTGGGGCGACGCGGACGTAATCGACGTGCAGCTCTTTGAGAGGACGGTCCGTGAGTTGATGTCCTTTGCAGGGTGAGGCTGGGTGTGGCTGTATCGAGTTGCTGCCTGCGATGTGGACAACGCCGCGGCCGACGCTCTTCGGACGCGGATACCTCGGCGAGGGGCTGAGCGGGCGCGATTCCCCTCCATTGTCCTTCGAAGGGTGGCCCCGGCGGTGCGCTCCGAGCGCGCGGATCGAGTGGGTGTCAGCCGGAGACCATAGGAGTGGGAACGATGAACTCCTGAATGCGGGCAGAGCCCGTCACCGTGACAGTCATCAATGTCCTCACCCCCTGCTTCTTCTCAACGAACCGACACCGCTCGCTCGCTAGCGAACGGACAATCAGAACCTCAGCCCCACCCCAGAGCACGGCACCACCCATTGTGCGCCCGCGGCCGAACGTTCCCTCGTGGAGATCTCTGCCGGCGATGCGATCCTTTGCCTGAATGGCAGCGTCCCAGCGTCCTAAGGTTTGCTGTGGAAGCGTCAACAGAGGGGGTTCGGTGCCAGCTGTGGCAGAGCGACTGTCACGTCGCGTGGCGGACGCGCCAGGGGCGTGGCCTCTCCTCGAACACCATCACAGGGCGGCCCGGCATGCCGGGTCGCCCTGTGCCTGCCGATACCCCCTGTGACGACCGAACGGACTGTCAGGCGCGGCCTTCGTCGGTGCGGTCACGACGCTCGGAACCTTCGTCGGCCTCGTCGGTCACATCGGTCTCGACATCGATCCGCTCCTTGCGGATCCGGCCGGTGACCGTCTCCTCCTCCGTCACCTCGTCGGTCCGCAGGCTCACCCGCTCGACGGGCACGGCCCGGGTCTCCACGACGGGGCGCTCCGCGTAAACGGTGACCTCGTGTTCCGCCTCGGAGATCTCGGGTCCCTTCATGGCCGGGTCCCGGTTCGCCTCGGTGATGGGCTCGCGCTCCACGCGGACTTCCTCATGCATGACGGGGACGGTCTGCTGGACGTCTTCGGTGACGACGTACTTGCGCAGCCTGACGTGGCCGGTCTCCACCTGTTCGGTGCCGACGTGCATCTCCTCTTCGGAGCGGGTCATGGCGTCGTCGGTCCGCGACATGTCACGGCCCTCGATGCCACCGGTCCCCCGCAGGCCTTCGTCCAGGCCGGCTTCGGTGTCGCCGCGCCGGGAGGCGGCCGCCGTGCCGTGCGCCCAACCACCTTCGCCAGGCTGGTTCGCCCGCTGCCAGGCCTCGTCCCAGGCGATGCCGTAGTACTCGTACAGCCGCCGTTCCTCGCGTACGGACAGGTGGCCACCGCCGTCCACGTCGACGTGGGGAGCGTCCTTGATCCGGTCCTTCGGGTACGGGACCTCCAGGTGGTCGTCCACCATGGAGGCGTCCTTGATCGGCACGAACGACTCGCTGGAGCCGAGCAGTCCGGTCTTGACGGTGACCCATTCCGGTCGGCCGGAGACATCGTCGAGGAAGACTTGCTTGGCGTCGCCGATCTTCTTGCCCTGAGCGTCATAGACGGGGTGGTCCACGATCGCGGGAATCTGTTCCTGGGCAATCATGATGGCCTCCTGGTTCTGTCGCTGTAATGGTGCGGCTTTCCCCCTCGGGGAAACGAAAACACGCAAATCGCCCTCAGATTTCGTTGATTCGTAACCTGTTGATCGCTCAACGCCCCGTCCGGACAGGGGCGGCCGCGTCCGATTCGTACAAGACCCGCCGGGAGCCCCGTGCCTACCGTGCTCCCATGAACACAGCACCCCGCCTCGACCTCATCGGCCTCGTCGTCTCCGACATGGCCGCCTCGCTCGCCTTCTACCGCCGCCTCGGTCTGGAGATCCCGGACGGGGCCGAGTCCGCCCCGCACGTGGAGGCCGCGCTGCCCGGCGGGCTGCGGATCGCCTGGGACACGGAGGACGTCGTGCGTTCCTTCGACCCCGGATGGCGGCGGCCCGAGGGCGGCGACCGGATCGAGCTCGCCTTCCGGTGCGATACGCCGGAGGCCGTGGACGCGGCGTACGAGGAGCTGGTCGGCGCCGGGTACCGGGGGCATCTGAAGCCCTGGGACGCCGTCTGGGGGCAGCGTTACGCCGTGGTCCTCGACCCGGACGGTTCGGGCGTCTCGCTGTTCGCCGACGCCGCCACGGACACCGCGGACGGCACGGACGCCACGGACGCCACGGACGCCACGTAGGCGCCGAGCGTCATCCCGGCCAGCGCCCTGGTCTCGCGGGCGAGATGGGCCTGGTCGACGCAGCCCGCGCGGACGGCCGCCTCAGCGTACGGCACGCCCTCCAGGACCAGGGCGAGGGCCCGCTGGAGCCGGAGGACGCGGGCGAGGGTCTTGGGTCCGTAGCCGAAGGCGTCCAGGGACCGGCGGTGCAGTTGCCGGGCGCCGAGCCCGACCGCGGCGGCCGTCTCGGCGACCGCCCGGCCGGCCGCGAGGCGCGCCACGACGGCCCGGAGCAGCGGATCGGGCGCGGGGGCCTCGGCGGCCCTGAGCCGTACGAGCGCGTCCAGGGCGGCGGCCGGGTCGGGGGACCCGGTGATCCGCTCGCCGAGCCGCCGAGCCTCGGCCTCGCCCCAGAGCGCGCCGAGTGTGACCCGCCGGTCGCGGAGTTCGTGCGCCGGTACGCCGAAGAAGCCGGGCGCGTCACCGGGGGCGAAGCGGATTCCCGCGTACCGCGTGGCGAACTCTCCCGGTACGTACGCGCGTGTGTCGGGTCCGGCGACGAGGAGGTGTCCGTCGGCCCAGATCAGGTCCATGCAGCCGTCGGGCAGGACGGGCCGGACGCCGTCCGTGGCGGGGCCGGCGGTCCGGGTCCACAGGACGGCTCCGTCGAGCAGGGCGGGGCGCTCCTCGTACACACGTCAAAAATAGCCCCGCCGGCACACGTCGAAAATAGCCCCGCCGGTCGGTCAGTCCTTCTCCCAGCCCGAGTGGAGGCGGGCCTTCACGTCGTCCGGGGGCAGGAACCGGGACCAGCGCTCGGGGAACTCGGACGGCATGTCCGGGTCGTCCTCGTCGACGTCCTCCGCCTCCGCGCGCACGCGTGCGACGAGTTCCGCCGCCTGGACGGCGCGGGCCCGCTCGTTGGCCTCGCGGGCCGCCGCGGTGGCGACGGAGGGCCAGACGCGGTCGATGGCGGCGTTCACGGCGGCGCCGACGAGGACGGCGAAGGCCGAGATGCCGATCCAGAGGAGGACGGCGATGGGGGCGGCGAGGGAGCCGTAGATCGTCGGTCCCTCGACCTGGCTGGTGAGGTAGATGCGCAGCAGGAAGCTGCCGAGGACCCACATCCCGAGTGCCACGAGGGCGCCCGGAATGTCCTCGATCCAGGGCGATCTGACGGGCACGGACACGTGGTAGAGCGTGGTGAGGAAGGCGATGGAGAGCAGGATGACGGCCGGCCAGTAGAGGACGGAGACGACCTCGGTGCCCCAGGGGACGAGTTCGACGACCCGGTCGGGTCCGACGACCGCGAGGGGCAGCACGACGGCGCCGATGAGCAGGGCCACGATGTAGAGCAGGAAGGCGAGGAGCCGGGTCTTCACGATGCCTCGGTGGCCGTCGAGCCCGTACATGACGGTGATGGTGTCGATGAAGACGTTCACCGCGCGCGAGCCGGACCAGAGGGCGATGGCGAAGCCGAGGGAGATCAGGTCGGCGCGTTTGCCCTGGGTCACGTCGTCCAGGACCGGTTTGGCGATCTCCTCGACGCCCCGGTCGGAGAGGACGGTCCCGGCAGCGCGCAGGATGTTCTCCTGGATGCTCGCCACGGTGTCCGTGTTGGTCCAGTCGTCGGCGTAGCCGAGCAGGGCGATCAGACCGAGGAGCAGCGGCGGCAGCGACAGCAGGGTGAAGAACGCCGCCTCGGCGGCGAGGCCGAGGATCCGGTACTCGATGCACGAGTTGACGGTGTCCTTGAGGAGCAGCCAGACCATCTTCCGCTTCGAGACGTTGCGGTAGAGGACACGCGCGCGGTGGAGCCTGCTCCAGGGCCGCCGCTCGGGCCGTTCGGGTGTTTCGCTTGCTACCTGCACCTGCTTACCGTATCGGCATGGCAGCAAGCACCCACACCGTGACCAACCAGGCTCCGCCCCTGGTCGGGTACGACGTCTTCATGACCGATCTCGTTCTCACGGAGGCGGTCGAACGACATCTCGCGCCGGAGCTCCTGGCGGAGGCCCGCGAGGACCTCGTCGTGCTCGGCCAGGCGGCCGGTTCGGCCCAGGTCCGGGAGTGGGGCGAGCAGGCGAACGCGAACCCGCCGCGGCTGCGGACCCACGACCGGTACGGCCACCGGATCGACGAGGTCGACTTCGATCCGGCCTGGCACCGGCTCCTCGGCAAGTCGGTGGGGGCCGGGCTGACGGACGCGTGGGGCACGCCGGGCGGTCATGTACGGCGGGCCGCCGGGTTTCTGGTGGTGTCACAGCCGGAGGCGGGGCACGGCTGCCCGCTGTCGATGACGCACGCCGCCGTGCCCGCGCTGCGCGCCGAGCCGGAGCTCGCCGAGGTGTGGGAGCCGGCGGCCACCTCGCACGTGTACGAGCGGGAGCTCCGCCCGGTCGCGGAGAAGCCGGGCGTCCTGCTCGGGATGGCCATGACCGAGAAGCAGGGCGGCAGCGACGTCCGGACGAACACGACGGAGGCGCGCCCGCTGGCCGCTGACGGGGAGTACGTCCTGACGGGCCACAAGTGGTTCTGTTCGGCGCCGATGTCGGACGCCTTCCTGGTCCTCGCGCAGGCACCGGCGGGGCTCACCTGTTTCCTGGTGCCCCGGGTGCTCGCGGACGGCTCGCGCAACGCCTTCGCGATCCAGCGGCTGAAGGACAAGCTGGGCAACCGTTCGAACGCCTCCGCCGAGGTCGAGTTCGACGGGACGACCTGGGCGCGCCGGGTCGGCGAGGAGGGGCGCGGGCTCCGCACGATCATGGGCATGGTGGCGGCGACCCGGCTCGACTGCGTCCTCGGTTCGGCGGCGCTGATGCGGCAGGCGGTCGCGCAGGCCGTGCACCACAGCGCGTACCGCGAGGCCTTCGGCGGGCCGCTGATCGAGAAGCCGTTGATGCGGAACGTGCTCGCGGATCTGGCCTTGGAGTCGGAGGCGGCGACGGTCCTGGGCATGCGTCTGGCAGCGGCCTACGACGCCGTCGACGCCGGCGGCGACGACGCCGAGCGGGAGCGGGCCCTGCTCCGTATCGCCGTTCCCGCGGCGAAGTACTGGGTCACGAAGCGGTGCACGCCGATGGTGGCGGAGGCGCTGGAGTGCCTGGGCGGCAACGGGTACGTGGAGGAGTCCGGGATGCCCCGGCTGCTGCGGGAGTCGCCGCTCAACTCGGTCTGGGAGGGCTCGGGGAACGTCCAGGCGCTCGACGTGGTCCGGGCGCTGCGGACGGAGCCCGCCGCGCTGGACGCGTTCCTGCGGGATGTCGGGGCGGCGCGGGGCGCGGACCACCGGCTCGACCGGGCGATCCGGGGGCTGCTCGTCGAACTGGCGGACCTGGAGGGGATCGAGGCGCGGGCGCGGCGGCTCGCGGAGCGGCTCGCGCTGGTCCTCCAGGGGGCGCTGCTCGTGCGGTGGGCGCCGCCGGAGGTCGCGGACGCGTTCTGCGCGGCGCGGCTGGGCGGGGACGGCGGCGCGGCGTTCGGGACGCTGCCGCACACGCTGGACCTGCGGGCGCTCGTGGAGCGGGCGCGGGTGGCAGTCTGAGGCGACCGACGTACACCCGGGGGAAGTTCGCCGCGCGTGCCAGGGGTGGACCGCAAGGGTCGGCACGCGCGGAAAAGCGGGGGTGGTGCTGCGCCGACACGGCACCACCCGCCGCTCGCACCAGCTTCACCCAGGGGGCCGGTCGGCGACCAGAGTTGCAAAGGGTTGCAGGATTACCCGAACCGGGCCTCGCCGGACGGTTCCGAACGGCACGATGGGCACCGACACTCCGGACATCTGCCTCGTGCAGAACCGATACAGCACTCCGGGTGGCTGGGAGAGACCGATGAATAACACGCAGCTCGACATGAAGCGCCTCGCCGCCATGGACGCCGCCCACGCCACCCGGCTGCTCCACCGGGTCCGCGAGGAGACGCTCGCCGGCCGTACGCCGCCGATCGCGCCCCGCGCGGTGATCGACGCGTCCTGGCAGCGGATGGCCCGGCTGGGGCTCGATCCCGACCAGGGCACGAGCAGTGTGCTCCTCCAGCGCGACGAGCTGGAGGAGCGGCGCAGGACCACGCTCCTCTCCGAGGTCATGCAGACGCTCAGCGGCGGGCTCGCCGGCATCGCCGACACCTCCCTCCAGATCATGGTGGTCACCGACGAGCACGGCCGGGTGCTGTGGCGGCAGGGGAACCTCGCGGTGATGCGGCAGGCGAACGGCATCTGTCTGGAGGAGGGCGCGGCCTGGACCGAGCACACCGCCGGGACGAACGCGGTCGGTACGGCCCTCGCCATGGGCCGGGCGGTGCAGGTGCACTCCGCCGAGCACTACGTCCAGGCGCTCCACAACTGGACCTGCGCCGCCGCGCCCGTGCACGACCCGCGCGACCGTCGGCTGCTCGGCATCCTGGACGTGAGCGGTCCCGCGTCCAGCTTCCATCCGGCGATGCTGGCCCTGGTCGGTTCGGTGGCCCAGCTCGCCGAGGCGGAGATGCGGGAGCGGCACCGCCGCTCGGTCGAGCGGCTTCGGGCGGTGGCAGCGCCGATCCTGTGCCGGGTGGGCGGCCGGGCCGTCGCGGTGGACGCCCACGGCTGGACGGCGGCGGTGACGGGGCTCGCGCCGGTGGACCGGATCGCGCTGCCGAAGTCCTTCAGGTCCGGCCGGATGTGGCTGCCCTCGCTCGGCGTCTGCGCGGTGGAGCCGCTGCCGGGCGGCTGGCTGCTGCGGGTCGAGGACGAGACGGCGGCGGAGGAGCCGGGCGCGGCGGCGGCGAGCCGGGTGGTGCTCGACCTGAGCAGGCCGCGCCGCTGGACGGTGTCCGTCTCGGGTGCGGCCGGCAGCTGGCAGCAGGAGCTCAGCCCCCGGCACGCCGAGCTCCTCTACGTCCTGGCGATGCACCGGGACGGCCGGACGGCGGCGGAGCTGGCGGACGACGTGTTCGGGGACCGTACGCGGACGGTGACCGTACGGGCGGAGATGTCCCGGGTACGCCGGAACCTGGCCGGGGTCCTGGCGCACCGCCCGTACCGCTTCAGCGAGGAGGTCGCGGTGGAGGTCCTCCGCCCGGAACGCCCGGCGGACCTGCTGCCCCACTCCCTGGCACCGGCGGTACGGGGCCCGCGCACGGGGACGAACGCGTAGGGCGCCGCGGATCGGGGCCGCGCGCGGCGCCGGCTGCGTGGCTGCGGGCGGCTGCCTCGGGCTGTCCAGCATCCGGACACCCTGGACCGGCCGCCCGGCAGCCGGGCCCCCGTCACCCGGCCCCCTGTCGCCGTGCCGGGCGGGGTCGTGATGCGATGAGCCCATGCGCATCACTCTCACCACCTGGTCCCTCGAACAGACCTCACCGTCCGACCTCCGCCCCTCCCCCGTCCCGGAGGGGGACGACATCACGATCGCGCGGGCCGCGGTCCCGTCGCCGGAGTACAGCCGCTTCCTCTATACGGCGGTCGGCGGCGACATCCGCTGGAACGACCGGCTGTCGCTGACGTACAAGCAGTGGCAGGAGATCGTCGAGAAGCCGGGCGCAGAGATCTGGGTGGCGTACGACAAGGGGACGCCGGCCGGGTACGTGGAGCTGGACCCGCAGGACGACGGCGTCGTGGAGATCGTCTACTTCGGCCTGATCCCGGCCTTCCGGGGGCGCCGGATCGGTGGTCACCTGCTGTCGTACGGGGTGGCGCGGGCCTGGGACCTGGCCGAGCGCTGGCCGGAGCGGGAGGCGACGAAGCGCGTCTGGCTGCACACCTGCTCGCTCGACGGCCCGCACGCGATGGCGAACTACGAGCGCCGGGGCTTCCGGCTCTTCGACACGAAGGTGGAGGAGGTCGAGGAGACCGAGACGCCGGGACCGTGGCCGGGCGCCCACGCCTGACGTCGCCCGGCGCGTCGCCCGTGCGTGCCCCTCGGTGCACGACGCCCGGCGCGCCGCCCCGTGCATCGCGCCGAAGACCCGTGAAGGGGCCCTGATCAGGGCCCCTTTCGCGTGACCCAGACCACACCATCTCGCTAAGCGAGACGACTATGTCCGCATTCTGGACGATGCTGGACTGGGTCCAAAGTCCCGTGACACGCTTCCGTCATGTCTGGAACTGGAATTGCCTTGGTGAGTCGGCGGCACGTCGACCTAGGCCGCATGTCCAGCGCCATCTGTCCGGCGCGCTGAGAGAACCAGCACCGCCGCGATCACTTTTCAGCACGACTCTGCCCGACCCTGCTGCGCACTGACGCGCCACCCTCCGACCTGCGCGCCAGTGTGCAGGTCAGAGCCGCCCTCTCGCAGTCCCGAAGGACAAGACGCCATGGCCGCCACCCCGGAAAACCCCACTCCCGCCGCCGCACGCCGCAAGACCGGGCGCCACCGTGGCGAGGGTCAGTGGGCCGTGGGGCACTTCACCCCCCTGAACGGCAATGAGCAGTTCAAGAAGGACGACGACGGTCTCAACGTACGGACACGTATTGAGACGGTCTACTCGAAGCGCGGATTCGACTCCATCGACCCCAACGACCTGCGCGGACGCATGCGCTGGTGGGGCCTCTACACCCAGCGCAAGCAGGGTCTGGACGGCACCAAGACGGGTGTCCTGGAGCCGGAGGAGCTGGACGACGAGTACTTCATGCTCCGCGTCCGTATCGACGGCGGCCGGCTGACCACCGAGCAGCTCCGGGTCATCGGCGAGATCTCCGAGGAGTTCGCCCGCGGCACCGCCGACATCACGGACCGGCAGAACGTCCAGTACCACTGGATCCGCATCGAGGACGTCCCCGAGATCTGGAACCGCCTGGAGGCGGTCGGCCTCTCCACCACCGAGGCCTGCGGCGACACCCCGCGTGTCATCCTCGGCTCCCCGGTGGCCGGCATCGCGGCCGACGAGATCATCGACGGCACGCCCGCGATCGACGAGATCTACCGTCGGATCGTCGGCAACAAGGACTTCTCCAACCTGCCCCGCAAGTTCAAGTCCGCGGTCTCCGGCTCGCCGCAGCTCGACGTGGCGCACGAGATCAACGACATCGCCTTCGTCGGCGTGAACCACCCGGAGCACGGCCCCGGCTTCGACGTCTGGGTCGGCGGCGGTCTCTCCACCAACCCCAAGCTGGGCGTCCGCCTCGGCACCTGGGTCTCCCTCGACGAGGTCCCGGACGTCTACACGGGCGTCATCTCGATCTTCCGCGACTACGGCTACCGGCGGCTGCGCAACCGCGCCCGTCTGAAGTTCCTCGTCGCCGACTGGGGCCCGGAGAAGTTCCGCCAGGTCCTGGAGGACGAGTACCTCCAGCGGAAGCTCACCGACGGCCCCGCCCCCGAGCAGCCCGCCGGCCAGTGGCGCGACCACATGGGCGTGCACCGGCAGCAGGACGGCCGCTTCTACATCGGCTTCGCCCCGCGCGTGGGCCGGGTCGACGGCGCCACCCTGACCAAGATCGCCGGCCTGGCCGAGCAGCACGGCTCCGGCCGTCTGCGGACCACCGCGGACCAGAAGATGATCCTGCTCGACGTCGAGGAGGCGCAGGTCGACTCGGCCGTCGCCGCCCTGGAGGCGCTCGACCTACGGGTGAACCCGACCCCGTTCCGGCGCGGCACGATGGCCTGCACCGGCATCGAGTTCTGCAAGCTCGCGATCGTCGAGACCAAGGCCCGCGGCGCCTCGCTCATCGACGAACTGGAGCGCCGCATCCCGGAGTTCGACGAGCCGCTGACGATCAACATCAACGGCTGCCCGAACGCCTGCGCCCGCATCCAGGTCGCGGACATCGGCCTCAAGGGCCAGCTGGTCCTGGACGACGACGGCAACCGCGTCGAGGGCTACCAGGTGCACCTGGGCGGCGCGCTCGGCCTGGAGGCCGGCTTCGGCCGCAAGGTCCGCGGCCTCAAGGTCACCGCGACCGAGCTCCCCGACTACGTGGAGCGGGTCCTCAAGCGCTTCCAGGCGGAGCGCGAGACCGGCGAGCGCTTCGCGACCTGGGCGGCCCGCGCCTCCGAGGAGGCGCTCTCGTGAGCGACGCACGCGCGGCCGCCGGGCTGCGGACGACAGCGAAAGCCGCACCTCTCCGCCGCGCGGGCGGAGAAGCGAACAAGGAGGCACTGTGAGCGAGCGTGCGGCCCCCTTCTTCTGCCCCTACTGCGGCGACGAGGACCTGCGTCCCAACGAGCAGGGTCACGGCGCCTGGGAATGCGCCGCGTGCAGTCGAGCCTTCCAGTTGAAGTTCCTGGGGCTGCTCGCCCCCGGAACTTCGGGCAACACCCCTGGAGGGAAAGAGATATGACGACGACTCACGACACGACCACGGCCGACCTCAAGGCACTCGCCGAGCAGGCCGGCCGCGATCTGGAGGACGCCTCCGCGCTGGAGATCCTCCGCTGGGCCGTGGACACCTTCGGTGAGGGCTTCTGCGTCACCTCCTCCATGGAGGACGCGGTCGTCGCCCACCTCGCCTCCCGGGTCCGGCCCGGCGTGGACGTCGTCTTCCTCGACACGGGCTACCACTTCGAGGAGACCATCGGCACCCGTGACGCCGTGGACGCCGTCATGGACGTCCACGTCATCACCCTGACTCCGCGTCAGACGGTGGCCGAGCAGGACGCCGAGTACGGCCCGAAGCTCCACGACCGCGACCCCGACCTGTGCTGCGCGCTGCGCAAGGTCAAGCCCCTCGAAGAGGGCCTGACCCGGTACAGCGCCTGGGCGACCGGGCTGCGCCGCGACGAGTCCCCCACCCGGGCGAACACCCCGGTCGTCGGCTGGGACGAGAAGCGCCGCAAGGTCAAGGTCTCCCCCATCGCCCGCTGGACGCAGGACGACGTCGACGCGTACGTCACGGAGCACGGCGTCCTCACCAACCCGCTCCTGATGGACGGTTACGCCTCCGTCGGCTGCGCCCCCTGCACCCGCCGCGTCCTGGAGGGCGAGGACGCCCGCGCCGGACGCTGGGCGGGCCGTGGCAAGACCGAATGCGGGCTGCACGGATGACGGACACTCAGGAAGTTCAGGAGAAGCACGTGACGGGTGCCACCATCTGGCTCACCGGCCTGCCGAGCGCCGGCAAGACCACCATCGCGTACGAGCTGGCCGGCCGGCTCCGCGAGGAGGGCCACCGCGTCGAGGTGCTCGACGGCGACGAGATCCGCGAGTTCCTCTCCGCGGGCCTCGGCTTCAGCCGCGAGGACCGGCACACGAACGTGCAGCGGATCGGGTTCGTCGCGGAGCTGCTCGCCTCCAACGGCGTGAAGGCCCTCGTCCCCGTCATCGCCCCGTACGAGGACAGCCGCGAGGCGGTCCGCAAGCGCCACGCCTCCGAAGGCACGCCCTACGTCGAGGTGCACGTCGCCACCCCGGTGGACGTCTGCTCCGTACGCGACGTGAAGGGTCTCTACGCCAAGCAGGCCGCCGGCGAGATCAGCGGCCTCACCGGCGTCGACGACCCGTACGACGAGCCGCGCGATCCGGATCTGCGGATCGAGTCCCACACCCAGACCGTGCAGGAGTCCGCGGCGCAGCTCCACGCGCTGCTCACCGAGAGGGGTCTGCTGTGACCACCGTCGCCCATGTTCACGACAGCACCGACAATCCGTACGCGCTGTCGCACCTCGACTCCCTGGAGTCCGAGGCCGTCCACATCTTCCGTGAGGTGGCGGGCGAGTTCGAGCGGCCGGTGATCCTCTTCTCCGGCGGCAAGGACTCCATCGTCATGCTGCACCTGGCGCTGAAGGCCTTCGCCCCCGCGGCGATCCCCTTCACGCTGCTGCACGTCGACACCGGGCACAACTTCCCCGAGGTCCTGGAGTACCGCGACCGCACGGTCGCCAAGCACGGCCTGCGGCTGCACGTCGCCTCCGTGCAGGAGTACATCGACGCCGGCAAGCTGCGCGAGCGCCCCGACGGCACCCGCAACCCGCTGCAGACGGTGCCGCTCACCGAGGCGATCCAGCAGCACCGCTTCGACGCCGTCTTCGGCGGCGGCCGCCGCGACGAGGAGAAGGCCCGCGCCAAGGAGCGGGTGTTCTCGCTGCGTGACGAGTTCTCGCAGTGGGACCCGCGCCGCCAGCGCCCCGAGCTGTGGCAGCTCTACAACGGCCGGCACGCCCCCGGCGAGCACGTCCGTGTCTTCCCGCTGTCCAACTGGACCGAGCTGGACGTCTGGCAGTACATCCAGCGCGAGAAGATCGAGCTCCCGGAGATCTACTTCGCCCATGAGCGCGAGGTGTTCGCCCGCAGCGGGATGTGGCTGACGGCCGGCGACTGGGGCGGCCCGAAGGAGTCCGAGACCACGCAGACGCGGCTGATCCGCTACCGCACCGTCGGCGACATGTCCTGCACCGGCGCCGTCGACTCCGACGCCACCACGCTGGACGCCGTCATCGCCGAGATCGCCGCCTCCCGGCTCACCGAGCGGGGCGCGACCCGCGCCGACGACAAGATGTCCGAGGCCGCGATGGAAGACCGCAAGCGCGAAGGGTACTTCTAATGAGCACGTCCACCGAGCAGCTGACCGAGCAGCTGGCGGCCACCACCCTGCTGCGCTTCGCCACCGCCGGCTCCGTCGACGACGGCAAGTCCACCCTGGTGGGCCGCCTCCTCCACGACTCCAAGTCGGTCCTGGTCGACCAGCTGGAGGCCGTGGAGCACGCCTCGCGCTCCCGTGGCCAGGAGGCCCCCGACCTGGCGCTCCTCACCGACGGTCTGCGGGCCGAACGTGAGCAGGGCATCACCATCGACGTGGCCTACCGCTACTTCGCGACGCCCCGCCGCCGCTTCATCCTCGCCGACACCCCCGGGCACGTGCAGTACACCCGGAACATGGTGACCGGTGCCTCCACCGCCGAGCTGGCCGTGGTCCTCGTCGACGCCCGCAACGGCGTGGTCGAGCAGACCCGCCGGCACGCGGCCGTCGCCGCGCTCCTCCGCGTGCCGCACGTGGTCCTGGCCGTGAACAAGATGGACCTGGTCGAGTACCGGGAGCCCGTCTTCGCCGCGATCGCCGAGGAGTTCACGACGTACGCCTCCGAGCTCGGCGTCCCGGAGATCACCGCGATCCCGATCTCCGCGCTGGCCGGCGACAACGTCGTGGAGCCGTCCGCGAACATGGACTGGTACGGCGGCCCGACGGTCCTGGAGCACCTGGAGACCGTCCCGGTCAGCCACGACCTGACGGCCTGCCACGCGCGGTTCCCCGTGCAGTACGTGATCCGCCCGCAGACCGCCGAGCACCCCGACTACCGGGGCTACGCCGGTCAGATCGCCGCCGGCGCCTTCCGGGTCGGCGAGGAGATCACCGTCCTGCCGTCGGGGAAGACCTCCACGATCACCGGGATCGACGCCCTCGGCGAGGCCGTGGACATCGCCTGGGCCCCGCAGTCGGTCACCATCCGGCTCGCCGACGACATCGACATCTCGCGCGGCGACCTGCTCGCCCCGAGCGGTGACGCCCCGGCGACCACCCAGGACATCGAGGCGACCGTCTGCCACGTGGCGGACCGGGCGCTCGCCGTCGGCCAGCGGGTGCTGCTGAAGCACACCACCCGCACGGTCAAGGCGATCGTCAAGGAGATCCCGTCGCGGCTGACCCTGGACGACCTGTCGCAGCACCCGAACCCGGGGCAGCTGGTCGCCAACGACATCGGCCGGGTCGTGGTGCGCACCGCCGAGCCGCTCGCGCTCGACGCGTACGCCGACTCGCGCCGCACCGGTTCGTTCCTGCTGATCGACCCGGCGGACGGCACCACGCTCGCGGCGGGCATGGCGGGCGAGTCCTTCGCCACCGCCAAGGCCGTCGCGGTCGTCGAGGACGAGGAAGGGTGGGACTTCTGACATGAGCGAGAACGTCTACGCCACCTTCGCGAAGGAGGGCGGCCGGGTGGGCTCCGGCGCCCTCGGTGCGGGCATGGGAGGCGTCGCGCGATGTGCGTGCTGACCTCGACGCGCCGCATGCGCGGCGCGACCCCGCTCCACCCCGAACGACATAGAAGCAGACTTCGAAAACGCTGAATCGAGGGGAAAACCTCCCGTGCCTGCCACGACCCGTACCACCCTGCGCCGCGGCCTCGCCGCCGCCGCCGCTCTGCCGCTGCTCATCGGCGCACTCGCCTCCTGCGGCTACGGCTCCGAGGCCAAGACCGACGAGAAGAAGGTGGTCGCCGAGGGCGAGAAGCTCTCCGCCGACACCGTACGGCTCGGGTACTTCCCCAACCTCACGCACGCGACCGCCCTGGTGGGCGACCAGGAGGGCATCCTCCAGAAGGAGCTGGGCGGCACGAAGCTGGTGCCGACCACCTTCAACGCCGGCCCCTCCGAGATCGAGGCGCTCAACGCCGGCTCGATCGACATCGGCTTCATCGGCCCCTCGCCGGCCATCAACGGCTACGTCAAGACGCAGGGTTCCAACCTGCGCATCATCGGCGGCGCCGCCTCCGGTGGGGTGAAGCTCGTGGTGAACCCGGACAAGATCAAGACCCTGGACGACGTCAAGGGCAAGCGGATCGCCACGCCGCAGCTCGGCAACACGCAGGACGTGGCCTTCCTCAACTGGATCTCCGAGAAGGGCTGGAAGGTCGACGCCCAGAGCGGCAAGGGCGACGTCTCCGTGGTCCGCACGGACAACAAGGTCACCCCGAACGCCTTCCTCTCCGGTGCCATCGACGGCGCCTGGGTGCCCGAGCCGACCGCGTCGAAGCTGGTCAGCGACGGGGCGAAGGTGCTCCTCGACGAGTCCGACCTGTGGCCCGACAAGAAGTTCGTGATCACGAACATCATCGTGTCGCAGAAGTTCCTGAGCGCGCACCCGGACGTCGTCGAGGCCTTCCTGCGCGGCGCGGCGAAGACCAACGAGTGGATCAACGCCAACCCGGACGAGGCGAAGGCCTCCGCCAACGCCAAGCTGAAGGACCTCTCGGGCAAGGCGCTGGGCGCGAAGGTGATCGACGCCGCGTGGCCGTCCATCCGGTTCACCAACGACCCGCTGGCCGCCACGCTCCAGGCGCAGGCCGACCACGCGGTGAAGGCCGGTCTCCTGGAGAAGCCCGACCTGCGCGGCATCTACGACCTGAAGCCGCTCAACAAGGTCCTGAAGGCCGCGGGGCAGCCCGAGGTCTCCGACGCCGGTCTCGGCGCGAAGTAACAGCCCGCAGCTGATCTCCAGGAGGTGACGACCATGGCCACGACCGCGACGCTCGCCAAGGCCGAGGACCGTGCGGCGGTGACCCATGCCGCCCGCATCGAGCATGTCTCCAAGTCCTTCGGCGGACCCGCCGGCGGGCAGCTCGTCCTCGACGACATCTCGCTCGATGTCGCCCCGGGCGAGTTCGTCACCCTTCTGGGCGCCTCGGGCTGCGGCAAGTCCACACTGCTCAACCTGGTCGCCGGGCTCGACCGGCCGTCCGCGGGGTCCATCGAGACCCCCGGCGGCCGGCCGGCCCTGATGTTCCAGGAGCACGCCCTCTTCCCGTGGCTCACCGCGGGCAAGAACATCGAACTGGCCCTGCGGCTGCGCGGGGTGCCCAAGAACGACCGGCGGACCGAGGCGGAGCGGCTGCTCGAACTGGTCCGGCTCGGCGGCGCGTACGGGAAGCGGGTGCACGAGCTGTCCGGCGGCATGCGCCAGCGGGTCGCGCTGGCCCGCGCGCTCGCCCAGGACAGCGATCTGCTCCTGATGGACGAGCCGTTCGCCGCGCTCGACGCCATCACCCGGGACGTACTGCACGACGAACTGACCCGGATCTGGCGGGAGACGAAGCTGTCGGTGCTCTTCGTCACCCACAACGTGCGCGAGGCCGTGCGGCTGGCCGAGCGCGTCATCCTGCTGTCGTCCCGGCCGGGCCGGATCGCCCACGAGTGGACCATCGACATCCCTCAGCCGCGCCGTATCGAGGACTCCGACGTCGCGGAGCTGTCCCTCGAGATCACCGAGCACCTGCGTGGGGAGATCCGCCGTCATGGCCAGCACTGACACCACCGCGAATCCGCGGAAGACCGACGACCTCGCCGGGCTCGAAGCCGGCCTGGACGCCCTGGACAGTGTGCAGATCCGCCGGACCCCGGTCCGCGAGGTGCTGGTCAAGAAGGTCCTGCCGCCGCTCGTCGCCGTCGCGCTCGTCCTGGTCGTCTGGCAGCTGCTCGTCACGGCGAAGGTCACCGACGAGTACAAGCTGCCCGCCCCGTCCGCGGTGTGGGACAGCCTGACCACGATGTGGCTGCAGGGCACACTCCTCGACGTCCTGTGGACCAGCGTGTCCCGCGCGCTGCTCGGCTTCCTCATGGCGCTCGCGATCGGCACCCCGCTGGGACTCCTGGTCTCCCGGGTGGCCTTCGTCCGGGCCGCGCTCGGCCCGATCCTCTCGGGTCTCCAGTCACTGCCTTCGGTGGCCTGGGTGGCACCGGCCGTGCTGTGGCTCGGCCTCAACGACAGCATGATGTTCGCGGTCATCCTGCTCGGCGCGGTGCCCTCGATCGCCAACGGCCTCGTCTCCGGTGTCGACCAGGTCCCGCCGCTCTTCCTGCGGGCCGGCCAGACGCTCGGCGCGACCGGCTTCAAGGGCGCCTGGTACATCGTCATGCCGGCCGCGCTGCCGGGCTATCTGGCCGGGCTCAAGCAGGGCTGGGCGTTCTCGTGGCGCTCGCTCATGGCCGCCGAGATCATCGCCTCCTCCCCCGACCTGGGCCTCGGCCTGGGCCAGCTCCTGGAGAACGGCCGCAACAACATCGACATGGCGGGCATCTTCCTGGCGATCATCCTGATCCTGGTCGTCGGCATCGCGATCGACCTGCTGATCTTCAGCCCGCTGGAGCGCTGGGTGCTCCGCAGCCGCGGCCTGCTGGTGAAGTGAGCCGATCCACCATGAACCGACCCGTCCTTCTCGTCGTCGCCCACGGCAGCCGCGACCCGCGGCACGCGGCGACCGTCCAGGCGCTGGTGCGCCGGGCCGGCGCGCTGCGGCCGGGGCTGCGCGTGGAGACGGCGTTCCTGGACTTCAACCTGCCGTCGGTGCCGGGGGTGCTCGACCGGCTCGCCGCCGACGGGGTGCGGGACGTGGTGGCCCTGCCGCTGCTGCTGACCCGGGCCTTCCACGCGAAGGCCGACATCCCCGCCGTACTGCGCCAGGCGCCGCCGTCCCTGCGCGTCCGCCAGGCGGAGGTCCTCGGCCCCTCGCCGCTGCTCGTCGAAGCGGTGCAACGGCGGCTGTACGAGGCCGGGCTCACGCCCGGCGACAAGAGCGCGACCGGGGTCGTCCTGGCCTCGGCGGGCTCCACGGACCCGGAGGCGATCGCGGTGATCGCAGAAACGGCGCGGGAGCTGCGGCGCACCGGTTGGTGCTCCGTGCGGCCCGCGTTCGCCTCCGCTGTGTGTGCCGGAGGCGTCCCCCGTACGGAGGACGCCGTACGGGCCCTGCGGGCCGACCCGGGCGTCCGCCGGGTGGCCGTCGCCCCGTACGTGATCGCCCCCGGCCGTCTCCCGGACCGCATCGCGGCGGGCGCGGCGGAGGCGGACGTCCTCGCCGATGTCCTCGGCCCCGCCCCGGAATTGGCCCGGCTGCTCCTGGAGCGCTACGACGCCGCCCACGCGGCCCGCGCCGCCGTGGCCCACTCGGCCTAGGACCCCGTCCGACAATTCGGCCGGGCGGCGGATGCGATGAACTTCATGGCCGCGCCGTGCATCCATCGACCCCTCTCGGACGTCTTCTGTGCGCCGGGCCATTGCGGGCCCGGAAGACATCGGTACCTACCAAGGGCAGAAGACTTTGATCACTTCGACACTCGGCGTACGCAGAGCCGTGACCGTCACGATCACGGCCTCGGCCGTCCTGGCCGGCGGCCTCTTCACGGGCCAGGCGTACGCCGCGCCGCCGCCCGCCCCGTCGATCACCGCCCCGGGCGGTTTCGTCATGAACAACGGGACGGGCGCGACGCTGTTCGGGAAGGCCGCGGACACCCGCCGGTCGACCGGTTCCACCACGAAGATCATGACCGCGAAGGTGGTCCTGGCCCAGCGGAACCTGAACCTGGACGCCAAGGTCACCATCCAGAAGGCCTACAGCGACTACATCGTCTCCAAGAACGCCTCGTCCGCCCGGCTCATCGTCGGGGACAAGGTGACGGTCCGGCAGCTCCTCTACGGCCTGATGCTGCCGTCGGGTTGCGACGCGGCCTACGCACTGGCCGACAAGTTCGGCACCGGCACCACGCGGGCCGCCCGGGTCAAGTCGTTCATCGGGAAGATGAACGCCGAGGCCAGGAACCTGGGCCTGCGCAACACCCACTTCGACTCGTTCGACGGAATAAGCAATGGGAGCAACTACTCCACGCCGCGCGATCTGACGAAGCTCGCGAGCAGTGCGATGAAGAACTCCACGTTCCGCACCGTGGTCAAGACCAAGTCCACGAAGCAGAAGGTGACCACGAGGACCGGTGGCTACCGGTACATGTCGTGGAGCAACACGAACAAGCTCCTGAGCACGTACAGCGGCGCGATCGGTGTGAAGACCGGTTCGGGCCCGCAGGCCAAGTACTGCCTCGTCTTCGCGGCCACCCGCAACGGCAAGACGGTCATCGGGACGGTGCTCGGCTCGTCGAGCGAGACGAACCGGGCGGCCGACGTCAAGAAGCTGCTGGACTACGGCTTCCGCAGGTAGCAGGTAGCAGGTAGCAGTTCATCGGCTCTCTCGGCGGACCCCGCCGTCGACCGGACAGGCCCTAGGCGAAGTCGAGGCCGCCGGTGCGGGTCCGCTTGAGTTCGAAGAGATCGGGGTGGGCGGCCAGGACCCGGAAGCTGTCGAAGAGTTCGGCCGCCCGCTCGCCGCGCGGGATCGCCCGCAGGACCGGGCCGAACCACACGGTGCCGTCGACGTGGATCGTGGGGGTGCCGACGTACGCCTCGGCGGCGGGGTCCTGGCCGGCGTCGTGGCTGCGGCGAACGGCCTCGTCGTACGCCGGGTCGTCGGCGGCCAGGGCGAGTTCGGCCGGCAGGCCGAGCTCGGCGAGCGCCTCGGCGACGACCGCGTCGAAGTCCTGCCGCTTCTGCTCGTGGATGCGGGTTCCGTACGCGGTGTAGAGCGGGCGCAGGATCTCCTCGCCGTGCCGCTCGGCGGCGGCCGCCGCGACTCTGACGGGTCCGATGGAGGCGTCGACGAGTTCGCGGTACCAGTCGGGCAGGGTGTTGCCCTCGTTGTGCAGGTACAGGCTCATGACCTTGAAGCGGAGGTCGATGTCCCGCTCGCGCTCGACCTCCAGGATCCATCGGGAGGTGATCCAGGCGAAGGGGCATACCGGGTCGAAGTAGAAGTCGACGGTGGGACGGGTAGGGGCCGGGGACTGGGGCTGGTTCTGCGGCTGGATCTCGATGGTTGTCATGGGACGAATCTAGCCAGCCATTGGCCTGCCTCCCTGGTCCAATCAGACGCCATTCCCCTGGGCCATTCGCTCCCTCAGTCCCCCCGTGTCATCTCCACCAGCTTGACCACCGTGTTCCAGTTCCGGGCCGTGACCACCAGCCCCTTGACGGTCGACGGCCGGGTCAGGACGTCGCCCAGCCTGGACTGGCCGAGACCCTCGGGGACGTACAGATAGAGGACCCGGTCGCCGAGGGCGAAGGCCTCGGGCGCGTACGCCTCCTGGTCGATCGCGGCGAAGCGCTCGGGGTCGGTGGGGCCGGAGAGGTAGAAGGCGTGGAGCTGCTTGCCTTCGAGTTCCGCCGCCGGGAACGGGCAGGCCTCGGCCACCGCGGCCAGGTAGTCGGCGTCACGGACGAGGCAGTCGACGCGGAAGCCGAAGCGGCTCTCGATCGCGTCCTCGATCTCGGCGGTGAGCGCGTCCTGGGTCGCGGCCGAGTCGGTGGTGAAGACGGCGTTGCCGCTCTGCAGGTAGGTGCGGACGTCCCGGTGCCCGAGCCCTTCGAGGACGGAACGGAGCTCCGGCATGGGCACCTTGCGGTGGCCGCTCACGTTGATGCCGCGGAGCAGGAGCGCGTATGTCTGCGTCATGGGTTCAGCGTAGGCGGGCCACCGCGCCTCGTGGGGGGCGGCGCGGTGGCTGGTTCGAACACTGTCCGATCAGGGGGAGCCGCGAGAAGACCCTTCACCCATCTGTGACTTATTCAACAAACTTTCGTAATGCCGGACCCTCCGTGAAGGCCTCATTTGCGCTGATAGCGGGCGAGCACCCGGTTGCCGTCCGTCACCAGCCGGCTGCGCAGCTCGGCGGCGTCGATGGCGCCGCTGTAGTACTCCTGGAAGGCGGGCGTCGCGACCTTGTCCTTCCACTCCGGGTATCCGCGCACCGACTGCGCCGGCGCGGGCCGCAGCCGTTCGGCCACCGCCGCCCCCGTCGCCCAGCCGTCCCGGGCCGTGTGGAGCGAGGGGTCGGCGAGCGCGGTCGTGCCGGTGGGCAGCATCCAGTCGCCGCGCGCGAGCCGCACCATGTTCTCCGGGCGCAGGAAGAAGTCGAGGAACGCGGCCGCCTCCTTCTTGTACGGGCTGTCCTCGGCGATCGACAGGGTCTGCGGGGACACGCCCTGGGTGAGCCCGCCGTCTCCGGCGGGGGCGGGCAGGACCATCCATTCGAAGCCCTTGGGGGCCTGTTGGGCGATCTGCTGCCGATAGGCGAAGCCCAGCGGGACCATGGCGTACTTGCCGGCGAAGAAGCCGGGGAGGGTGTCGGAGCCGCCGCTGCCGAGGGTGGTGCGCGGGGCGGTGCGGTCGGTGACGACCTGGTCGTGGATCGTGCCGGGGACGACGGCGTCGGCCTCGGTGAAGCGGACGGTCACCCGGCCGTCGGCCTCCCGGTGGAAGAGCTGCCCGCCGGCGGAGAGTCCCAGGTTGAGGCTGACGGAGACGGGTTCCTTGAGCGGCCAGGCGACGGCGTACCGGCCTGGGCCCATGGTGCGGGTGAGGTCCTGGGTGATCTGCCGGAACTCGGTCCAGGTCCAGGGTTTCTCCGGGGTGGGGAGGCGGACGCCGGAGGATTCGAGGATCTTCCGGTTGGCGATGAACACGCGCGGTTCCTGGAGGAACGGCACGCCGTAGATCCCCTCGCCGAAGGTGGTGGTCTCCCAGCTGCGGGCGGGGATGTCGGCGCGGAGCCGTTCGGGGAGCAGGGGACGGAGGTCGGCGAGGTCGCCGCCGTAGGCGAAGTCGGCGAGGTCGTCGGAGGCGTCGTGGATGATGTCGGGCGCCTCACCGCCCTCGAAGGAGGTGAGGAGCTGGTCGTGGACGGAGTCCCAGCTGCCCTGGACGTAGTCGATCTGGACGTCGGGATGGGTGGCGTTCCACTCCTTCACCAGCTGCCGGTTGGCGTCGACGGACTCCTTCTGCCAGGCGAGTGACTGGAATCGGAGCCGTACGACCCCGTCCTCGGGGGCCTCGTTCCCCGCCGTGCAGCCGGTGAGGAGCAGGGCGAGTGCGGCGGTGAGGGTGAGGATCCGTCGTCTCATGACTTCACCGCCCCGGCCAGCATCCCGCCGGTGATCCGTCGCTGGAGGAAGCCGAAGACGACGAGGGAGGGCAGGGTGGCGAGGAAGGCCGCGGCGGCCAGCGGGCCGAGGTCGGCGACGCCCTCGGCGCCGAGGAAGTGGGTGAGGACGACCGGCAGGGTCTGCTTCTCCGGGGTCTTGAGCAGGACGAGTGCGAAGAAGAACTCGTTCCACGCGGTGACGAAGGCGAAGAGGGCGGTGGCGATGATGCCGGGGAGGAGCAGCGGGGCGGTGACCGAGACGAGGGTGCGGAGCCGGCCCGCGCCGTCGACGGCGGCGGCCTCCTCCAGTTCGGCGGGGACGGCCCGGACGTACCCCGTCAGCATCCAGAGGGCGAAGGGCAGCGACCAGACCACGTAGACCAGGACGAGGCCGAGGACACTGTTGATGAGGTGCAGGTTCTTGAGGATCAGGAAGAGCGGGATGATCACGAGGACGAACGGGAACGCCTGGCTGATCACCACCCAGCCGGTGGCGGCAGAGGCGAGTCTGCCCCGGTGGCGGGCCGTCACATAGGCGAGCGGGGTCGCGACGGCCACCGCGATCACTGCGGCGGCGACCGCGGCGACCAGGCTGTTGGCGGCGGCCCTGAGCAGCGGCTGTTCGTCGAAGGCCTGCCGGAAGTTGGCGAGCGTGGGGTCCTTCGGGATCCAGGTGGGGTGGAGCGAGGCGAGCTCGGGGGCGGGCTTGAAGGCGGTGGAGATCAGCCAGAGGAAGGGGAAGGCGAGGAAGACCAGATACGCGAGGAGGGCCACGTACTGGCCGAATCGCGCGGGTCTGCTCGTCCGGAGGGCGCTCACCGGTCCTGGTCCCCTTTCAGCCGTCGTACGAGGGAGAGGGCGATGAGCACCGAGACGGCGGCGATCATCACGCAGCCCATCGCGGCGGCGTAGCCGAACTGGCCGTATCGGAAGGCCTCTTCGTAGGCGAAGAGCATGGGAAGCCGGGTCCGGCCGCCCGGTCCGCCGTTGGTCAGCACATAGACCAGGGCGAAGGAGTTGAAGTTCCAGATGAGGTTGAGGGCGGTGATGGCGAGGGCGACCGGTCTGAGCGCGGGCCAGGTGACGGTGCGGAAACGGCGCCAGGCTCCGGCGCCGTCGAGGGCGGCGGCCTCGTGGAGTTCGTGCGGGGTGTTCTGGAGTCCGGCGAGCAGGGCGACGGTGGTCTGCGGCATGCCGGCCCAGACGCCGACGAGGATGACGGCGGGGAGGGCGGTGGCGAGGCCGGAGAGCCAGTCGCGGCCCTCACCGAGGCCCAGGTTCCGGATCGTCTCGTTGAGGATGCCCGCGTCGGGGTTGTAGACGAGCCGCCACATGATGCCGACGACGACCTCGGGCATGGCCCAGGGGACGATGGCGAGGGCCCTCGCCAGCCATCGGAAGCGGAGCTTCTGGTTGAGCAGGAGGGCGAGGCCGAGGGCGAGCAGGAACTGGGGGACGGTGACCCCGACGGCCCAGACCACGCCGATGCGGAAGGAGTCCCAGAACAGGGTGTCGTGCAGCAGGTCCTGGAAGTTGAGCGTGCCCACCCAGCCGGTGGCCCGGGTGCGGCCGGACTGGGCGTCCGTGAAGGCGAGCGCGATGCCGTAGAGCAGCGGGCCGACGCTGAGGACCAGGATCGGCAGCAGCGCGGGGAGCACCAGGAACCAGGCGCCGAAGTCGGGGCCGCGCGGGCGTGTCCCGTGGGCGGCGCGCGGTGTGCGCGTCCGGCCCGGCCGCTTCGTCGCGGTCGCCGAGCTCATGATCCGACCCCCGTCCGCCGGTACCGCGCCGCTGGGAACCCCGTCATGGTCCTGACAGGTCGTGGGGCCGTCAAGGCGACCTGCGCGTGCCACCTGGCCGGATGCGAGACTTTGGCTCAAACGCACAGGTAGGGAGAAGTCGATGGACGAGGCGCGGGCGCGGGAGATCCTGGCCGCGGCGGGGGTGCCGGTCGCGGAGGCGCGGCTGCTGGCCCTCGGGGAGAACGCGGTCTTCGCCGTGGGCGATCTCGCCGTGAAGGTGGGCCGGGACGCGGAGCTGTTCGAGCGGGCCGAGCGGGAGCTGGCGCTGGCCGCCTGGCTGGCCGACGCGGAGGTCCCGGCGGTACGGGCCGCCGAGGAGAAGCCGCGGCTCGTCGAGGGGCACCCGCTCACCTTCTGGCACCGGCTGCCCGAGGCGGTGCGGCCCGCGGAGCCCCGTGATCTGGCACCGCTGCTCCGGCGGATCCACGCCCTGCCGGAGCCGGCGGCCTTCACGCTGCCGCGCCGTGAGCTGCTCGGCGGGGTCGAGCGGTGGCTGCGGCTCGCGGGGGACGCGATCGACCCGGCGGACGCGGCCTTCCTGCGGGAGCGGCGCGATGCCTTCGCCCCGGCGGCGGCCGCGCTGACGCCGCACCTGACGCCGGGCCCGATCCACGGCGACGCCCTCCCCCGGAACGTCCATGTCGGCCCCGACGGCCCGGTCCTGGTGGACCTGGAGACCTTCTCCTCCGATCTGCGCGAGCACGACCTCGTGGTGCTCGCCCTCTCCCGGGACCGGTACGGCCTGGACCCGGCCGCGTACGAGGCCTTCACCGGGGCGTACGGCTGGGACGTGCGGGAGTGGGAGGGGTGTGCGGTGCTGCGCGGTGCGCGGGAGACCGCGAGCTGCGCGTGGGTGGCGCAGCACGCGCCGACGAACCCGAAGGCTCTGGCCGAATTCGAGCGGCGGGTGGCCTCGCTGCGGGACGGCGACCCCGAGGTGCGCTGGTATCCGTTCTGACATCATGGTCCCGTCGAACCGGCCGGTGGCGAACGGGGTGTTGGGATGCGCGTGGAACTGTCCGAGGTGACGCTCGACGTCGAGGTGAGCGGCGAGGGCCCGGCGGTGCTGCTCGTGCACGGCTTCCCCGACAGCCACCGTCTGTGGCGTCATCAGATCCCGGCGCTGAACGCGGCCGGGTTCAGGACGGTCGCCCCGACGCTGCGGGGGTTCGGCGCCTCGGACCGTCCCGAGGGCGGTCCGGAGGAGTACCACCCGGCCAAGCACGTCGGCGATCTGCTTGAGCTGCTCGCCCGGCTGGAGATCGACCGGTTCCACGTGGTCGGCCACGACTGGGGCTCGGGACTCGCGCAGGGCATCGCGCAGGTCGTACCGGACCGGGTGGTGAGCGCGACCCTCATGTCGGTGGGCAACCTCGCGGCGATCCTCGCCGCCGGCTGGGAGCAGCGGCAGCGCCTGTGGCACCTGTCGATGTTCCAGCACGAGGAACTCGCCGAGGAGTGGCTCTCTCGCGAGGACTTCGCGCGTCTGCGCGAGATGCTCGCCGAGCACGCGGAGGCGGAGGCCGTACTGGAGCCCTTGCGCGCTCCGGGCGGGCTGACCGCCGCCCTCCAGATCTACCGGTCGGGGCTGTCCATCGAGACTCAGCTGGCCGAGCCCCCGGTGCTTCCCCCGCTGTCCGTCCCGGCCATGGGCGTCTGGTCCACCGGAGACCGGTTCCTCGACGAGCGGCAGATGGTGGACACCGGTGCACACGTCACCGGTCCCTGGCGCTACGAGCGCGTGGAGGACGCGGGCCACTGGTTCCCGCTGGACCAGCCGGACAGGGTGAACGAGCTGCTGCTCTCCTTCCTCAAGGAGAACGGCTAACCCGCCACCGCCACGGCCGGGCGCAGCGGCCAGCTGGATTCGACGACCGCTTCCGCGTCGCCCTTGCGGCGCAGGAAGGCCTGGAAGTTCTCGGCCCAGGCGCGGTACCAGCCGATCTGGCGCTCATGGAGCTCGGCCGGGTCCAGTTCGGCGACCTGGCGGTGCCGCTCGGCTATCGCGACGGCGACCCGGACGGCGGCGAGCGCGTCGGCCGCGGCCTGGTGGGCGGCTTCGAGCACCACCCCGTACTCCCCGCAGACCGCTTCCAGGTTCCGCTTGCCGCGCCGGTAGCGGTCGACGGCCCGGTCGATGGTGTACGGGTCGACGACGGGTCCGATGGGGACGCCGCCGAGCCGCTCGCTGAGCGAGGGCAGTCCGTGCCGGCGCAGCTCGGCGGAGAGCAGCGTCAGGTCGAACGAGGCGTTGTACGCGACGACCGGGACGCCGTCCTCCCAGTACGCGGCGAGGGCCTGTGCGATCTCGTCGGCGACCTCGCGCACCGGCCGGCCCTCGGCGGCCGCCCGTTCGGTGCTGATGCCGTGGATCGCGGAGGCCTGTTCCGGGATGCGGATGCCCGGGTCGGCCAGCCAGTCCCGTCGGCGTACGACCTGTCCCCCGCCGTCGACCTCGATGATCGAGGCCGTCACGATCCGGGCCTCCAGCGGTTCGGTGCCGGTCGTCTCCAGGTCGAAGCCGACCAGCGTCTCGCCGTGCCAAGCCATCGGGTCCTCCTTACGTGATCTCCCCCGTGGTGTTGACCACCCTCGCACGCGCCACTGACAACGCCCCCGGCCTCCCCCCGTCGAAGGGTCAGGAGACGGGCCGGGAGTCGAGCCAGACGGACTCGAACTCCTCCCGGTATGTCTCGAAAAGTCCGTGATCGCCGTCACGGATGCCCTGGCCGTGGCGCACCACGTTCCGCCCGCCGCCGCGCAGGACGAGGACCGGCGCCTCCATGCCCCGGGCGCGGCGCAGATAGGACTGCACGACGCCGACCCCGTCGGGCCCGTCGCCGTCCACCAGATAGGCGGTGAAGCGGGGCGTCTCGTCGAAGACGTGGATCTGGAAGGCGCCCGGGTCGCGGAGCTTGGAGCGGACCCGGCGCATGTGCAGGATGTTCATCTCCACCGAGCGGCTCAGCTCGCCCTTCTTCAGGCCGAGTTCGCGCTCGCGGCGCTTGACGGCGCTGCTCGCCGGGTTGAGGAAGAGGAGCCGGGTGCGGCAGCCGGACTCGGCGAGCCGGACCATGCGGCGCCCGGAGAAGTTCTGCACGAGCAGATTGAGACCTATGCCGGTGGCGTCGAGGCGGCGGGCCCCGCCGAAGAGGTCCTCGGCCGGCAGCTGCCGCTGGAGCCTGACCCGGTCGGGGTGGACGGAGACCACGTCCGCGTACCGGTCCCCGACGAGGTCCTCGACCGCGTCGACGGGGAGCCGGTCGGCGGAGGGCACCCCGGCGCCGCTGCCGAGGATCTCCAGGATGCGGGCCGAGGCCCGTTCGGCCTGGGCGAGGACGGTCAGCGAGAGGGCCCGGTTGCGGGAGACCACGTTGCGCGTGACCTCCAGCTCGTCGAGGGCCAGCTCGACCTCGCGGCGGTCGTCGAAGTAGGGCTCGAAGCAGGGCCAGTGCTGCACCATCAGCTCGCGCAGCTGCGGCAGGGTCAGGAAGCTGAGGACGTTGTCGTCGGCCGGGTCGAGCAGATAGCCCTTGCGGCGCGACACCTCGCGCACGGCGACCGCCCGCTGCACCCACTCCTGGCCCGCCGGGCCCGCCGCGGCCACCACCCACTCCTCGCCGTGCACGGGTTCGTACACGGGCCGCAGGACGGCGGCGACGACGGCGCGCAGCCGCTGCTCGACGAGGTTCAGCCAGATGTAGGCCCGTCCGGCGCGCTGGGCGCGGGTACGGACCTCGCTCCAGGCCTCGGCGTCCCAGTCGAGCTCGGCGCCTATCTCCACCGGCCGGGCCACGGTGACCGTGCCCGGGGGCACGGCTCCCGGCGGCGCGACCGCTCCCGGCGGGGCCTCGGCGGGGCCGGCGGGACCCTGCTGCTCCTGACCCGGATCCCCTGGGGGCAGCTCCAGACCTCCCGAGCTCACCCGCGCACCGCCTTCTGCTCCTGGACGCCCGTGTCGACCGGTCCGACAACGATCAAGGAAGGGTACTCCGCGAGCGGGAGGCGGTGCAGCAGGATCGTCAGGCTCCTTCCTCAACTCCCCAGATCGGGCTGCCCGTTCTGGGAGGCGAGATCGGACGGAGTGAGCGGATTCATAGCGGTTACGTCCCTGGGGGCGAGCTGGAAGCCCTGCCAGTGGACCGGCATGGGCTGCTGGTCCTCGTCCCGGGCGACGTGGTGGAACCCGATGTTGACCCAGACGGACGGCTTGGTCAGGGTCTCGCCGTTGACCCATTTGTCCACGCTGTCACCGGCGTTGGGCGCGCAGTTGCCGATGTTGTTGCTGGCGAACCTCTCGCAGGCGCGCGCCTGCGTGAAGTACACGTCGTGCTTGGTGAAGCCGCGTCCCGCGTGGGTGTCGGTGTGGCCGGGGACGATCTCGTACGAGCGGGCGTGGCCGTCGGTGTTCTTGCCGGTGCCGCTGACCACCCGCCACCAGCGCATGTTCTTCGCGTCGCCGGCGAGCTCCTTGGTGACGACGGTGCGCTTGGTCTTCACGGTCGGTCCGCCGGCGCCCGGGGCGGGCGCGGTGACGGTGGAGTCGAACTGCTCGATCCGGTCCTTGGTGGAGCCGTCGAGACCGAAGTCGAGCTTCCAGAAGACGTTGTGGGCGTGGCTGGTGGCGTAGGAGCGGGAGCCCTTGCCGATGGGCCAGCCGCGGCCGTCGGTGGCGTTGTAGTCGACCGGCGAGAGGCTGCCGGTGGCACCGACGTTGGCGCCGATGGTGCCGTCGCTGGAGAACCGCCATTCGGAAATGTACTCGTACCAGCCGACCTTGTTCACGGTGTAGACGAGCAGGTCCTTGGCCTGCGCCTGGTACACCTTGGCGCCGGTGTCGCTGGCCATGCGGTAGGCGTGGCCACGCGCGCGCGTGGTGGTGCACAGTCCCTTGATCTGGCCGACCTCGGGCACCTTGACCGTGGTGAGGGTGCCGCCGGGGCACTCGGCCGGCTTGAGGTTCTGCAGGCCCCAGCCGAAGCCCGCGCCGGTGAGGTCGTCGTACTCGGCGCCCCCGTCGTCGTAGGGCACGTGGATCTGGGCGAGCCGGGCGCTGGTGAGGACCTTGATGGGGGCGGCCCCGCCGGGCGGCTGGTAGGTCACCTTGTCGAGCGTGAGCCCGGCGTCGGTGTCGTAGCGCCAGCACATGCGCCAGGTGGCGCCGCCGTCGAGCTTCTGCGTGATGCGGTAGGCGTTGGAGCAGTCGGCCTCGGGCGTGACGGGCGTCCGCGTCGGGGACGGCGGCGGCACCGCGGGGGTGCGCGTCGGGACCGGGCCCGGGGCCGCGGTGGCCCCGGTCGCGGGGGCGGTGGCGGCCGTCGCGGTGCCGAGCAGGACGGCCGCGGTCAGGACGGCGCCCCGGGTGCGGGTGCGCCGCGTCGGCCGGGTGAGGCTGTGCGGGGTGGGCATGGGAACGTACTCCCTCGTACGGAGATCGGCCCGCCGTCCCCGAGGGGCGGCGGGAGAGGACCGGCGGCGGTGGTCAGCCGACGCGGGTGACGGTCCTCGCGGAGAGGTCGACGATCAGGTTGCGGGTGTCGATCCAGGCGCCGTTGAGGACCTTGGTGACGAGCCGTACGCACCGGTGCTCGCCGCAACGGGTGAGCTGCGCGGGCACGTTCGCCTCGCGGTAGGGGCGGTAGACGTCGCCGTTGAACCACAACTGGGCGGTCGTGGTGAGCTTCTTGCCGGTGGCGTCCTCGTAGTCCTCCTTGACGCCCTTGCCGAGCGGGCTCGCGAGGATCAGCTCCAGGGCCTCGCGCAGCTCCTCGGGGTGGGCGGAGGGCTGGACCCCGCGCTGCGAACCGGACTTCTCGACCTTCCCCGTGGAGAGGTCGACGGTCCGGGTGATGAGCTCGTCCCGCCCGTAGTCGTAGAAGCGGACCTCGGCGCGGCGGGTGCGGTCCCCCGGCAGCGGATCGGCCAGGTCGGTGCCCAGGTGCTGGGGTCCCCGGCCGCCCTCGACGTTCTGCTGGGCGGCGGCGCCGGGCGGGGTCAGCGCCAGCGCCTCGGCCCGGGCGAGCTCGTCGTCGGTGAGCGGGTCGCTGCCCACGCCCTTCTCCCCCTCGGCCGGCACAGGGGCCACGGTCGCCGGCGCGGGCGCGGCGCCCTGCGCCTGTGCGTCGCCGCCCTGCGTCCCGTCCGTGCCCTGCTGTCCGGTCGTACCGGAGGCTCCGGTCGATCCCGCGGTTCCGGTCGATCCCGCGGTTCCGGCCGCCCCCACCCCGGCGGCGGCGCGGCCGCCCGGTGTGTCGTCCGCCCCCGCGGAACTCGGCAGGCTGATCGCGACCGCGACGGCGGTTCCCGTCACCGCCATGGCCGCTCCGGCCACCACCTTCCCCAGGTGGCGACGCGCTATTTCGTACACACTTCCCCCTCTTTCCCCCTCCAGGTCTGCGGTCACCCGGTAGGACGGGGCGAAGTCCTAGGAGGTTGCGCCTCTTTCGGGCAGGATTCGGCCGAAGAACACCTACAAAACCCGGACAGAAAAGGAAGAGTCGTATCCATGCAGGTCTGGCCGGGACAGGCGTACCCCTTGGGCGCCACCTATGACGGTGCGGGAACCAACTTCGCGGTCTTCTCGGAGGCCGCCCACAGGATCGAGCTGTGTCTGCTCCACGACGACGGCTCGGAGACGGCGGTGGAGCTGCGCGAGACCGACGCGTTCGTGCGGCACGCCTATCTGCCGGGCGTGATGCCCGGTCAGCGGTACGGGTTCCGGGTGCACGGCCCGTACGCCCCGGAGCGCGGGCTCCGCTGCAACGCGGCGAAGCTGCTGCTCGACCCCTACGCGCGCGCGGTGTCGGGGCAGGTCGAGTGGGGTGAGGCGGTGTACGGCTATCCCTTCGGGAAGCCGGACGCGCGCAACGACCTCGACTCGGGTCCGCACACGATGACCTCGGTCGTGGTCAACCCGTACTTCGACTGGGGCGACGACCGGCGGCCGCGCACCGAGTACCACCACACGGTGATCTACGAGGCCCATGTGAAGGGCCTGACGATGCTCCACCCGGACCTTCCGGAGGAGCTGCGCGGGACGTACGCGGGGCTCGCGCACCCCTCGGTGATCGGGCACCTCAAGGAACTGGGTGTCACGGCGCTCGAACTGATGCCCGTCCACCAGTTCGTGAACGACCACCGGCTGGTCGACGCGGGGCTCTCCAACTACTGGGGCTACAACACGATCGGCTTCTTCGCCCCGCACAACGCCTACGCGTCCTGGGGCGACCGGGGTCAGCAGGTCCTGGAGTTCAAGTCGGCGGTCCGGGCACTGCACCAGGCGGGCATCGAGGTCATCCTCGACGTCGTCTACAACCACACCGCCGAGGGCAACCACCTGGGCCCGACGCTCTCCTTCCGGGGCCTCGACAACCCCTCGTACTACCGGCTCTCGAACGACCCCCGGTACTACACGGACACCACCGGGACGGGGAACTCGCTGCTCATGCGGTCCCCGCACGTGCTCCAGCTCATCATGGACAGCCTGCGGTACTGGGTGACCGAGATGCACGTGGACGGATTCCGCTTCGACCTGGCGGCCACCCTGGCCCGCCAGTTCCACGAGGTGGACCGGCTGTCCTCGTTCTTCGACCTGGTGCAGCAGGACCCGGTGGTCAGCCAGGTGAAGCTGATCGCCGAGCCCTGGGACGTGGGCGAGGGCGGCTACCAGGTGGGGAACTTCCCGCCGCTGTGGACCGAGTGGAACGGCAAGTACCGGGACTGCGTGCGGGACCTGTGGCGGGGTGAGCCGCGCACCCTCGCCGAGTTCGCCTCCCGGCTGACCGGCTCCTCCGACCTCTACCAGGACGACGGGCGACGGCCGCTCGCCTCGGTCAACTTCGTGACCTGCCACGACGGCTTCACCCTGCGGGACCTCGTCTCGTACAACGACAAGCACAACGAGGCGAACGGGGAGGGCAACCGGGACGGCGAGAGCTACAACCGCTCCTGGAACTGCGGCGCGGAGGGCGACACCGAGGACGTCGGGATCGCCGAGCTGCGCGCCCGCCAGGCCCGTAACTTCCTCGCCACCCTGATGCTTTCGCAGGGGGTGCCGATGCTCAGCCACGGCGACGAGTTCGGGCGCACCCAGGGCGGCAACAACAACGCGTACTGCCAGGACAACGAGGTGTCCTGGGTGCGCTGGCCGAAGCCGGACAGCGAGGCGGAGACCACGCTGCTCCGCTTCACCCGGGCGATGGTGCGGCTGCGCCGGGACCATCCGGTCTTCCGGCGCCGCCGCTTCTTCCACGGGCGGCCGGTGGAGGGCACCCACGACGAGCTCACCGACATCGCCTGGTTCACGCCCGAGGGCGAGGAGATGACGTCCCGCGACTGGCAGGCGGCGCACGCCCAGGCGCTGACCGTCTTCCTCAACGGCAACGCCATCTCGGAGCCGGGCACCCAGGGCGAGCGGATCGCCGACGACTCCTTCCTGCTGATGTTCAACGCCTCGTCGAAGGAGCTGGAGTTCGCGGTCCCCGACAGTCACGGGGCCCGCTGGCGCACGGTGGTGGACACCTCCGATCCGGAGGGCATGCCACCGCAGGAGGGCCCGGAGCTCGTGGGCGGCGAGCGGGTGACCCTCGCGCCGCTCAGCCTGACCGTTCTGCGCCGGCCGGCCTGAGTTCCCGTACGGGACCGGGTACCGCCGCCCGTACCGTCCAGGACAGCAGAGCGCAGGCCACGGCCGCCCCCACCGCCACCGCGAAGGCGGCGGGGGCGCCGTGGCCCTCGGCGAGCCGGCCCGAGACGGCCAGGGCGAGGGCCTGACCGGCCACGACCCCGCTGGTGAGGAAGGCCATGGACTCGGCGAGCCGGGCGGCCGGCACGGTCCGCTCGGTGAGCCCGAAGACGGTGATCAGGTGCGGCGCGTAGGCGGCGCCGAGGACGACCACGACCGCGTACAGGGCGCCGAGGGAACCGACGAACAGCAGCGGTACGGAGAGGACGACGAGCGCCGCGGTCGCCGCGCGCCAGCGCGTCATGAGTCCGATCCGGGCGGGCACGGCCGCCATGGAGAGACCGACGGCGGCGCTCATGACCCCCATCGCCGCGTAGACGAGCCCGGCCTGGGCGGGCGCGCCGAGCTCCTCGGTGAGTGCGGTGATCCCGGCCTGCGAGGCGCCGAACATGGCGCCCTGGAGGACCATCGTGCCGCGCAGGACGTACGCGGAGCGGGGCAGCCGCGTCCGTTCGGAGGCGCCCGTACGGGTGGTCGCCGACGGCTCCGGAAGGGTGGCCCGCGCGGACGGGTGGAGGGCGAAGGCCGTACCGAAGACCACGAGCAGGAGGGCCGCGAGGAGGAGCGCGGCCGCCGGGTGGGCGAGGGCGGCGGCCAGGCCGACGAACGCCGGGCCGAGGACGAAGGACACCTCGTCGAGGGTGCCCTCGAAGGAGAGCACCGTACCGACGGTCCGGTCGTCGGCGCCGGAGCGGCGGGCGAGGGCCACCGAGCGGGTCCGGGCGAGCGGGCCGATCTGCGGGACGGTCGCCCCGGCGAGCCCGCCGAGGACCATCAGCCAGGCCGTGGGGGCGTGGGCGAGCGCGGCGAGGACCAGGGCGGTGACGGCGACGGCGTTGGCGAGGGAGGCCGCGAGGACGACCCCGCGCTGGCCGCTCCGGTCGGCGAGCCGTCCGATGACGGGCCCGGCGACGGTCTGCCCCGCCGCGAGCGCACCGCCCGCCAGGCCGGCCGTGGCGAGGGAGCCGCTCGTCTCGGCGACCAGCAGCAGGCTGCCGAGCTGGCACATGGCGGTGGGCAGCCGGCCGAGGAAGGAGACGACCGGCAGGGCCGGGCCGAGCAGGGAGAGGGTGTCGCGATACATCCGGAGCATCGGGCGAACGTAACGCGATGCACACGAACGGGTGCATGGGGCGATGACACAGAAGCCCTCTCGCGGGGTACGTACGTTCGCATGACCTCCTCCCCGGCCCTTTCCGCGCTTCCCACCGCCACCTACCGGCTCCAGCTCCAGCCGGAGTTCCCGTTCGCCGCCGCCGAACGGGCCGTGCCGTACCTCGCGGGCCTCGGGGTCTCGCACCTCCATCTCTCCCCGGTCCTGGAGGCGGTCCCCGGCTCGGCCCACGGGTACGACGTCACCGACCACCGGTCCGTACGGGCCGAACTCGGCGGCGAGGACGGGCTGCGGGCCCTCGCCGCGACCGCGCGGGCGCACGGGCTCGGTCTCGTCGTCGACCTGGTGCCCAACCACATGGCGGCCTCCCCCCGGCACAACCACGCGCTGCGCGCCGTCCTGCGCGACGGTCCGGACTCCCCGTACGCCCGCTGGTTCGACATCGACTGGCGGGCGGGGGACGGCCGACTGCTGCTTCCGGTGCTCCCCGCGCGGCTCCCCGAGGTGCGGGACCGACTGCGGGTCTCCGGCGGGGCGCTGCACCTGGACGGGCAGGAGTTCCCCCTGCGCCCCGGCACCGAGGGGCTGCCGCTCGACGAGCTGCTCGACGCCCAGTGGTACCGGCTCGGCTGGTGGCGTCTCGCCAGGACCGAGCTCGGCTACCGCCGGTTCTTCACCGTCTCGGAACTGATCGGCGTGCGGGTGGAGGACCCGGAGGTGTTCGCGGCGAGCCACGGGAAGATCGTCGAGCTGGTACGGGACGGGGTGATCGAGGGGCTGCGCATCGACCACCCGGACGGCCTCGCCGACCCGCAGGGCTACCTGGAGGACCTGGCGGCGGCGACCGGCGGGCGCTGCTGGACGGTGGTCGAGAAGATCCTCACGGGTCCCGAGGCGCTGCCGACCGCCTGGCCGGTCGCCGGCACCACGGGGTACGACGCCCTGCGGCACCTCGACGGGGTGTTCACGGACCCGGAGGGGGCCGCCGAACTGGCCGACGTGTACCGCGAGTTCGTCGGCAAGGCGGCGGACAGGGGCGGGCGCTGGGAAGCGACCGAGCGGCGGGCCGCGTACGAGGTGGTCGGCCACGACCTGGCCGCCGAGACGGCCGCGCTCACCCGGATGGCGGAGCGGATCTGCGCCGCGGACCCCACGCTGCGGGACCACGCCCCCTGGGCGCTGCGCACCGCGATCGGCGAACTCCTCGTCCGGGTCCCGGTGTACCGCCCCTACCGGACCGGCGGCGAGCAGGTGCTGACCCCGGAGGCCGCGCGGGGCGCGAAGGCCGCCTTCGCGGTGCCGGAGGAGGCCACGGCGGTCGACGTCGTACGGGACCTGGCGCTCGGCGCGCTCGGTGACGGACCCGAACACCGGGCGTTCCGGGCCCGGTTCGCGCAGACCTCGTCCGCCCTGCGGGCCAAGTCGGTGGAGGACAGGGCCTTCTACCGCTACACGCCGCTGCTCTCGGCGAACGAGGTGGGCGGCGACGCGGGCCGCCCGGCCGTGCCGGCGGAGGAGTTCCACGCGTACTGCCTGCGGATCGCCCGGGACTGGCCGGGCACCGGCACCGTGCTGTCCACGCACGACACCAAGCGCAGCTCCGACGTCCGGGCGGCGATCGCGGTGCTCTCGCAGTGCCCGGAGGTGTGGGCGGAGCTGCTCGGGGAGGTCGCGGGGGTGCCCGCGCCCGACGCGCACGTGGCCTGGACGGCCTGGCAGACCGCCTTCGGCTTCGGGTCCCCGGACGCGGACCGGTTGACCCCCGCGATCCTCAAGTCGGTACGGGAGGCGGGTCTGCGGACCAGCTGGACCGAACCCGATGCCGAGTACGAGCGCGCGGTGGCCGAGTTCGCGGCGGCCGGCCCCGGCCGCATCCCGCTGCGGGGGGCGTCGGAGGCGGCCTTCGCCCTGGAGCCGCACATCCGGGCGCACGCGCTCGGGGTGCTCCTCGCGCAGCTGACGATGCCGGGAGTGCCGGAACTGTACCAGAACACGGAGCGGGAGTACCGGGCCCTCGTCGACCCGGACAACCGGGCCCCGTTCGCGGTCGGGGCGGACGACGACCGTACGGCTCTGGTGCGCGCGGCCCTCCGGCTGCGCCGCGAGCGCCCGGAGGCCTTCGGCGCCGGGGGCACGTACGAGCCGCTGAGGGCCGAGGGTCCGGCCGCCGCCCACTGCCTGGCCTTCGCCCGCTCGGGCGAGGTGGTGACGGCGGTGACCCGGCTGCCGCTACGGCTCGCGCGGTCGGGTGGCTGGCAGGACACGGAGCTGGTCCTGCCGGACGGCAGGTGGGAGGATCTCCTGGACGGGGTAAGGGAGTTCACGGGAGGGCCGGCCTCCGAGACGAAGGCGGCGGAGCTCTTCGCGGAGCGGCCGGTGGCCCTGCTCGCCCGGATCCACGGGTGAACCACGCGCTGCCGGACCGTGCCGCCGGACGGGCGGTCGAACGGGGAGAGGTAAGGCTATGGGCTCACTGTGGGTGCTGTTCGGGGTCCTCTGGGGTCTCGTCGGGCTGCTGGTCCTGGTCCACGCGCGGCGCAGTCGCAGGTACAGCAGGACCGAGGGGGCCGAAGGACTGCTCATCGAGCAGCGGGCCAGGGAGCAGGCCGCCGAGGACCGGGTGACCTATCACCCCCTGGCCGTGCACGACGCCCCGATCAACTACAAGGACATCCACAACCGTCATCGCCCCTGAGGCCCCGCGCTCCGCGGGGCCTTCGGGCGGTCAGAAGCGGGAGACGCGGCTGACCTCGCACTTGATGTACTCGGAGCCGTCGCCGGTGCCGATGTACGGGGTGGTGATCTCGGCGCTCTGGGAGGCGCCCGCCGTGACCGCGATACCGGCCTTGATGGCGGTCCTCGGGATGACGTCGCCGCCCGCGGCACCCGTGAACTTCGCGGTGATGTTGTAGTCGTAGTCCATCGTGCTGTCGTTCTTCACGGTGACACGGGCGACGAGGTTCTTGGTGGCCGGGTCGTACTTGCACTCGTCGATGGTCACGTCGCGGGCCGCCTTGTCGGCGCTGCTGGAGCCGCCGGGCAGGGAGCCGCCGGACGTACCGCCGGAGGTGCTGTCGTTGTCGTTGTGGTTGCTGCCGCTGGAGCTGCCGGAGCTGCCGCTGCTGCTGTGGTTGTCGCAGCCGCCTCCGCCGGAACCGCGGGCTCCGGTCAGGGCGACGACCGCGATGGCGGCGACAGCGATTCCGCGGACATGACGCATCTTCATGTTTCAATCCCCGTTGAAAGTGGTACTAAAGAGGGCTCCTTGACGAGCGCACGTCACCCTAGCAGCGGTCGGGGACAACTCGCTGACACCCCCGGTCAGCCCCCCGGCCGGACGATCAGACTGCGCGGCGCCCGGGTGATCAGTCCCGTCGCGGTGGGCCGGAAACCGTCGGCGAGCCGGAGCCGGGGCATGGCCGCGAACAGGGCGCGCAGGGCGTACTCGGCTTCGAGTCCGGCGAGGACGACGGCCGGGCAGAAGCCGGAGCCGTACGTGAGCTGCCCCGGGTCGTCGCGCAGCGGGTCGAACCGGTCGGGCTCCCGGAAGCGCTCCGGGTCGCGGCCGGCCGAGCCGACGAGCAGGGCGACGGACGCGCCCGCCGGAATCACGCCACCGCTGACCCGGACCTCGGCGCCGGTACGGCGCACGGCGATCTGCACCGGCGGGTCCCGGCGCAACGACTCCGCCCAGGCCCGGCCCACCAGCCCGGCGGGGGCGTCGCGGAGGGCGGCGACCTGGTCGGGATCGGCCAGGACGTTGCCGAGGAAGGAGGCAAGGGCCTTCTCCCGTACGGCGATCTGCGCGCCGCACTCCCCCGCGAGGGCTCCGGCGGCCCGGCCGCGGACGAGCCGCATCATGTCGCGGTAGGGGACGCCGACGGCGGCGGCGACGGTTCCGGCGGGCAGCCAGTGGCAGAAGTCGGCGACCAGGTCGGCCTGTGGCCGCTCGGCGATCCGGCGGGCCAGGACGTACGCCGTCCGCTCGGCGACCGAGCGCAGGGCCGCCATGTCGACGTCGACATGGGCCCGCGCGCACGGCGGGTCGCCGGGCCGGTGCCCGTGCGTGAACCGGCTGTCGGTGAGGGCGGTGGCCACGTCCGCGTACCGGCTGAGCACCCAGGCCCGCAGCAGCGGGTCGTACGTGAGCGGGAACTCCTCGCGCAGGGCCCGGTGGATCCCGTGCGGGTCGCGCGAGGCACCGGGGTCGAGGGGGCTCGGCGCGACGACCCGGGACCCGGGCGCGCCCCCGCCCCCGGGCTCGGTCCGCACCCGCGCGGCCAGCGGCGCGAGACCACCCCGCACCACGGCGTCCGCGCCCTCACGCGCCCGGTCCTCACCCGCCCGGCCGCCGGACGGGGCCGTCGCCGGCGCCATGGACGGCAGCCGGGTCCAGGGGTCCCCGGGCGGCACCTCCGGCCGGTCGTTCCCTATGCCTCGGCCCGGCTCGCGGTTCTGCTCGTGGCTCATCGCGTCCCCTGTCGATCGGCGGTGGGTACCGCGGCCGGAGATCGTGGCGCGCGTCCCCCCAGCCCATCACCGCCCGCGCCCCACCGCCTGCCGCATACCGCCGAACGGGTGAAAACTGCCGAGACGCTCAGGCGGTCTCTAGCCACAAGCAACTGCTGCCGGGATTTCCGTGACTGCGGGTGTCTGTACGTCTACTCGTTGATGATCGATGAACTTGAGGTGGAAGCCGGTCCGTTGGCGCGGTGGCAGATGACCGACGAGGCCAACGTGCGAACGAGGACGGCACGCCACGCGAGGCGCACGGATGGCAGCACACCTTCGACACCGGCAACGAGCGGGTCGCCCGCGCCGGGCTCACCTCGTTCGAGGCAAACGCGCACATGATGCGGCACTCGTTCGCGCTGCGCTGGTACTCGGTCGGCCGACTGCTCTACGAGCGGCAGCTCGCGCACCTGAACGCCGAGGAGGTACGCGAGCGCGCAGGGACGTCCGCTTCCCGGCCTCCGGGACGACGACGGCACGCTCCGGGTCAGCCTCTCGCATATCGCGAAGGTGCTCGACACCGCCCGCGGCGCGCTGAACGCCCCCAGCAAGTGGGCCGACCGCATCAGATGCCTGTGCAACGAGGCCGGCCGTGCCCTTCTCAGCGGTGGCGCGGGCGAGGCAACAATGCGAACGCGCTCTCCGCAATCGAGGTCAGGCGGGCGGGACTGTGGCCGGACGCGCCTACGACATCGATCCCGCGGACGATGGTCAGCAGAAGGTACCCAAGGTCGTCGGGATCCGCGTCGGGGTCGATGTCGCCGTTGCGCTGCGCCGCTCGCACACACTCGGCCACCGCCGTCGCGACCACGGAGAAGCAGTCGTTGGCCAGGCGTTCCACCTCAGGGTCGGAGGCGCCGAGCTCCAGGGCCATCTTGGCGGCGAAGCAGGCCGCCGCCGCCCGGTCGGGGGCGGGGGGTACGTCGTCGGCGAGCGGCACCCCGTCGACGGCGTAGAGCAAGAACCCGCGCAGTCGTTCCAGGGCGCCCTCGTCCGGTCCGGCGAGCGCCTCCGGCGCAAACTGCCCCAGCCGGGCGGAGTACCCGGCCATCGCCTGCAGCAGCACGCCGTGCTTGCCGTCGAACGCGGCATAGAGGCTGCCGCGGCCCAGGCCGGTGGCGGCGCTGATGTCGTCGACGCTCGTGCCGCTGTAGCCCGTCGTGCGGAACTGTCGCTCGGCGGCATGGAGGACGTGGTCGCGATCGAAGCTTCGTGGTCTCGCCATACACAGAAGGTAAAGCCGACCTGCCGTTCTTGACAACCCGGTACAGAACTACCTAGGTTTCTGACTGTTCAGTACACAACTGTCCTGAGTGCATCGGACAGGCTGCGTGCACGCCTGGCGCGATCGAGGGCAACCCATGCCTGCGAACTCCTCCGCGCCGCCCAGCGTTGCGCCCCCTGCCAGGCCGGCAAGGCCCGTTCTCACGCTGGCCTCGTTCTCGATCACGCGTCCGAGCACAGGGCACTCCCTGCACCTCGAACAGCCCGAGACGGTCGCCGACCACCTGGGCTTTCTGAACAGCGGCCCCTCCTCCAACCACCCAGAACTCGAAAGGTTGACCGAACCATGACTGACAAGGAAAGGCAGGAGGCCATGGCTGTGACGACTCCTGCGTACGCGAGCGACGCACTGGCCGAGGGGACCGTCGACGCGGTGGTGATCGGCGGGGGCGCCGCGGGGCTGAACGGTGCACTGATCCTCGCCCGCTCCCGCCGCTCGGTCGTCGTGATCGACAGCGGCTCCCCGCGCAACGCGCCCGCGGAGGCCGTGCACGGCCTCATCGCCCTGGACGGCACCCCGCCGCCCGAGATCCTTCGGCGGGGCCGGGAGCAGGTGCGCCAGTACGGCGGACGCGTCGTGTTCGGCGAGGTGGTCTCGGCCGAGTCCACCGCCCCGTCGGCGGACGGGGACCTGCGGTTCACCGTCACCCTGGCCGACGGCCGCAGCATCACCGCCCGCCGCATCCTGGTGGCCACCGGCCTCACGGATGTGCTGCCGGAGGTGCCCGGGCTCGCCGCGCACTGGGGACACAGTGTGGTGCACTGCCCGTACTGCCACGGCTGGGAGGTGCGCGATGAGCCCATCGGCATTCTCGCCACCGGCCCGGTCTCCATCGGCCACGCGTTTCTGTTCCGGCAGCTGACCGAGGACCTGACCTACTTCACCCACGGCACCGACCTGGACGAGGACAGCCGCGCCCGTTTCGCCGCCCGCGGCATCCGCGTCATCGACACCCCGGTCACCGAGGTCGTCAACGACGAGGACGATGCCCTCGCCGGGGTGCGCCTGGCCGACGGCCAGGTCGTGGCCCGCCGCGTCGTCGCGGTCGCCGCGCAGCTGCAGGCCCGCACCCAGGGCCTGGAAGGTCTGGGCCTGCCGGTGCAGGACCTGCCGAACATGGGCCGCGGTTTCGCCTCCGGCACGGCCGGCACCACCGAGGTGCCGGGTGTGTGGGTGGCCGGCAACGCCACCGATCTGGTCGCCCAGGTCGGGGCCTCCGCAGCGGCCGGCGCACTGGCCGGCGCCGACATCAACAGGGTGCTGGCCGCCGCGGACACCGACGCGGCCCTCCAGGGGATCGCCGAGGTAAGCCCCAAAGGGGCCACAGGATGATCTCGAAGCCCTGAGATCTCAGCCCGCCGCCCGCTCACCTCATGGGCATGTGAGTGATTCCGCTCGTCCGCCCCGTCCCTCTCAGGAGCTACTGATGCCCTTCCTTGCGAACACCCCCGTGGAGAAAATGACCGGGCCTTACGCGCGGCGCTGGTGGGCGCTGCTCGTGCTGTGCCTGAGCCTGCTGATCACCGTGATGGCGAATACGTCGCTGATCGTCGCCGCCCCCGGCATGACCACCGACCTGGGCCTGAGCAGCAGTGATCTGCAGTGGGTCGTCGACAGCTACACCGTTCCGTACGCGGCGCTGATGCTGGTGCTGGGCGCGATCGGGGACAAGTACAGCCGGCGCGGCGCGCTGGTGCTGGGGCTGCTGATCTTCGCCGGCGGTTCGGTGATGGGGAGCATGGTCGACGAGACCTCGCTGGTCATCGTGGCCCGCGCGATCATGGGTGTCGGTGCCGCGGTCGTGATGCCGGCCACGCTGTCCCTGGTGGTCGCGACCTTCCCCCGGAGCGAGCGGACCAAGGCCATCACTGCCTGGGCCGCGACCTCCGGGCTGGCGGTAGCCGTCGGCCCGCTGGTCTCCGGCTGGCTGCTCGAGGACCACGCCTGGGGCTCGACCTTCCTGATCAACGTGCCGATCGCCGTCCTCGCCGTGTTCGGCGCGCTCGCCCTGGTACCGCCGTCCAAGGCGGAGGGCATGGGCCGGATCGACTACGTCGGTGGTCTGCTGTCGATGGTCACCGTCGGCTCCCTGATCTACGCCGCCATCGAGGGCCCGCACTCCGGCTGGGGCGTCGGCCCCGTCACCGGCGCCGTGGTCGCCGGTGTCGGTCTGGTCGCCTTCGTCGCCTGGGAGCTGCGGCACCCGCACCCGATGCTGGATGTCCGAAAGTTCGCGCTGCGGCCCTTCAGCGGCTCGATGCTCGCGGTGATGTTCTTCTTCTTCGGCATGTTCGCCGTGATCTACTACTCGACGCAGTTCCTGCAGTTCGTCCTCGGCTACGGCGCCCTGGACACGGGTGTACGGCTGCTGCCGCTGGGCGGTGCGGTGTTCCTCGGGTCCGCGGTGACCGGGGTGCTCGCCCCGAAGCTGGGGGTGAGGGTGATGGCCGTGACCGGCCTGACCGTCGGCACGGCGGGCATGTTCCTGCTCACCCAGATCGACAAGGGGTCGACGTACGGGGACTTCCTGGCGCCGCTGATGATGCTGGGCCTCGCGCTCGGACTGGCCATCTCCCCGGCGACCGACACGATCATGGGCTCCTTCCCCGAGTCCGAGCTGGGCGTCGGCGGCGGTGTCAACGACACCGCGCTCGAGCTGGGCGGGGCGCTGGGCATCGCGGTGCTGGGCTCGCTGCTTGGCACGGCCTACCGGGACGAGCTGACCGACCTGGTGGGCAACCGGCTCCCGGCGGAGGCGATGGAGACCGCCAAGGACTCGGTCGGCGCCGGCCTGGCCGTCGCGGAGCGGGTCGCGCAGGATCCCTCCGCCGGGCCCCAGCAGGCCCAGGCCGCCGTGGACGCCGTCCACCAGGCCTTCGCCCACGGAGTCGCCCAGACCAGCCTCATCGGCGGGATCATCATGGCCGCCGGAACAATGATCGTCCTCGCGCTCCTGCCGGGCCGGCGCGGGTTCGCGAGGAAGAGCGCCGAGCCGGGGGCCGGGACGACGGCGAGCGAGGCGGCGACTGTGCGGGAGCACACCGGGTCCACCCGCTAGATCGCCGGCGGGGCGTCCACTGGATCGCCGGGGACGCGTCCGCCGGGTCGCCGGGGACGCGTCCCCGGATCGACAGGCGACGCCGCTGCGCCGCACTCCGCTATGCCGCACCCGCTGCTGCTCGCACCCACGCGGCGGCGTCGTGCGACCGCCCTGCGGCCCATGCTCGGTTGACGGTGGAAGCAACCGCTCGCAAGAGGCGAGAGAACAGGAGGACGGCACGGCACCGTGCCGCGGGAGGTGCGGAACGATTCAGCAGGGCTCAGCCACGGGTCCAGTCCTGGCCGGCGGTCACCTCGCCGCTGATGCGATGCCACTCGGCCTCCCCACCGGGCAGCGGCCAGGCCCAGGTGAGTTGTTCCTTGGTGTTCAGGTCCTGGAGGAGACGGGCGAGCTGCGGGCCTGCGGTGGCGGCGCCGTCGGGGACGGTGGAACCGTGGACGGCGCGGAGCTCCGCGAAACGTGCCAGTTCGTCCTCGTAGAAGCCCACGGCCTCGTGCGTGCGTGAGGCCAGGTCGTCACGCGGCACCGTCCGCTGCAACTGCAGCACCGGAGGGTCGACGGATTCGGCGATCGCCGCGGCGAGCCGCGCGTGACCGTCCAGGATCAGATGGCAGTCCAGGCCGCTGACCCACCACAGCAGGACGGGCGGGAGCGTCCCTTCCCGCGCCTGCTTGCGGTACGCCTTGACCCGGCTGTCGTCGGCGGCGGGCATCGGCCGCAGCGGAAGGATCTCCCACGAGACGGAATGGTCGAACCAGTCGATGTACCCGTCGGGATGGCCCTCCACGAGCATCGAGCTCCAGTGCACGGCAGGCGACGTGTCGCCGCGGCCCCAGCGCTGGAGCGGGCTCTCGCCCGACAGCAGCCACCTGCCCTCGTGCAGCGGACTGTCCGGCGAGTCGACGAGGTACTGGGCGATGCGGTGGGCCCACCGTTCCGGACTGCCCGCCAGCGCGCGCCCCGTGTCGGCACGGAGCGGCGGGACGACGGAGCGGTACGCGTCGGTGCGCCAGAAGTCCACACCCTGGAGGTGCTCGTCGACGACGGCGAGCAGCACGGGCCGCGACTGCTGCGCGAGCAGCAGCCGCCGCCCGGCACTGAACACGCGCAGCCCCTGCTGATGGCGGTCCCGCACGTCGAGTGACAGGCCCACCCATGTGCCGTCGTCCCGCGTGACATCGTTCCGCCGCATGCCGAGAGCGTAGACGGTCGGGCCGCTGGGGCTTCCCGGACGGGCCCTACCCGTGCGACAGCCGGAACGACATCTGGCCGAAGCCGACCACGTCGCCCGACCGTACGACCACCGCGCCGGTCACCCGGCGGCCGTTGACCGTCGTGCCGTTCGTCGAGCCGAGGTCGCGGAGGATCCACATCCCGCTCTGCATCGACAGTTCGGCGTGCAGCCGGGAGGCCGTCTCGTGGCTGAGGCGGAGGCCGTTGACCGGGTCCCGGCCGATGCGCAGGGGGTGCGGGCCCGGCAGGGGCAGCAGCAGCTTCGGCAGCCGCTCCGCGGACCAGGCGCGTCCCAGCTTGGCCGTGAACGCGGACATCCGCTCGACCGCGCCCACCACCCGGCGGGTCCAGGTGCCCTCGGTCCTCAGGTCGGCGGTGAGCAGGGCGAGTTCGTCGGGGCGCCGGGCCTGGAGCGCGCGCTCCATCCGGTAGACGAACGTGTCGTGCGAGAGGCGGCCCTGGGCGGCGCCCTCACGGAGCAGCACCAGCGCGCGGTCCCGCTCGGCGTCGGTCAGCCGAGGGGTGTTCGCCGGAAGCTCGAAAGGGGTCGTCACATCTGTGATTGTCGGTCCGTCGGGCCCGCAGTGTCCAGAAGAGCCCCCGGGCCGGGAAACCCCGTATCCCCTCGTCGGTGATCACTGTTACGGTCTGCCGTCTCCACAGCACGGATCCCCAGGGGGAAACACGACGTGACCACGTCTTCTTCGAGCACCACCAACTACCCGCACGGCCTCGTCATACGTCCGCTCGCCGGACCCGAGGAACTCGACCTGTTCCTCCGCCTCACCTACTCGCTCGACCACGAGCTCGCCGACGACCTCGCCACCGGCCGCCGCGTCCCCGAGTGGATGTGGGTCGCCCTCGACGGCGACCGGCTCCTCGGCCGGCTCTCCTGGTGGACGAACGCGGCCGGCGGCGCCCCAGAGCAGTTCGACTTCTTCGACCTCGCCCCGGAGCTGTCGGAGGAGGAGCGCGCCGCGGTCGGTCTGCGGCTTCTGGAGACCGCCACGGCCGCCGTGATCCCGGCGGGCACGCAGCGTCCGGAGTTCTGCCGCTTCATGCCTGCGGACTGGCGTGAGATTCCGGAGACCCGGTCCCTCCTGGAGTCCGTCTTCGGCGCCCTTGTGGCGACGGGGGCTCGTCCGCTCGTCGAGCGGCTGCGTCTGGAGTGGCGTCCCGGCACCCCCGTACCGGAGCCGAAGGGCCGTCTGGAGTTCCGCCCGGTGCGGGACCGCGAGGACCTGGTCGCGCTGATGACGCCGGTCATGGAGGGCACGCTCGACGCGCACGGCCAGGCCGATCTGGCCTCCGGCCTGTCGGCGCGCGAGGCCGCGGAGCTGCACTACGACGAGGAGTTCGCCCACTACTCCTCGCCGCGGGAGTGGTGGCAGGTGGCCCAGCTGCCGGAGACCGGGGAGCCGGTCGGCTTCGTCGTCCCCGCGAGGAACAACTACCACCACACGATCGCGTACATCGGCGTGCTGCCCGCCCACCGCGGCCACGGCTACATCGACGACATCCTGGCCGAGGGCACGCGGATCCTCGCCGCCGCCGACGTCCCCCGGATCCGGGCGGCGACGGACCTGGGCAATGTCCCGATGGCGGCGTCGTTCGCCCGTGCGGGCTACGTCACGTTCGAGCGGGCGATCAACTACGTGTGGGACACACCAGGCGTGGCGGGTTCCTGACTGCCAGGATGGTCGCGGTAGTCAGTCGTGCAGTGGCTGGTCCGTCGACGAGGGGATTTCCGTGCTCTTCGAGGTGTGGGCGCCGAACGCCCGTGACCGGGTGACGCTGGAGCTGAACGGCTCCGCGCATCCCCTGGAGCGGGACGCCGAGCGGGAGGGCTGGTGGACGAGTGTCGTACCCGCCGAGGACGGCGACCGGTACGGCTTCTCGCTCGACGGAGGGCACCTGCTGCCCGACCCGCGCTCCCGCCGGCAGCCCGACGGTCCCGACGGGCTGAGCGCGGTCGTCGACCACTCCGCGTACGTCTGGCGGAACGAGTCCCCGAAGCTGCGGCTCCGCAGCGCCGTCCTGTACGAGCTGCACCTCGGCACCTTCACCCCGGAGGGCACCCTGGACGCGGCGGCCGCGCGCCTCGGGGAACTCGCGGGCCTCGGCATCACCCATGTGGAGCTGATGCCGCTGTGTCCGTTCCCCGGGGTGCGGGGCTGGGGGTACGACGGGGTGGCGCCGTGGGCGGTGCACGAGCCGTACGGCGGCCCCGAGGCCCTGAAGCGGTTCACGGACGCGGCGCACGGGCTCGGCATGGGCGTGGTCCTGGACGTGGTGCACAACCACCTGGGGCCCGACGGCAACCATCTCCCGTCCTTCGGCCCGTACTTCACGGAGACCCACCACACGCCGTGGGGCGCGGCGGTGAACCTGGACGCGCCCGGCTCGGACGAGGTCCGGGCGTACTTCCGGGGCAGCGCGCTCGCCTGGCTGCGGGACTACCGGATCGACGGGCTGCGGCTCGACGCCGTGCACGCCCTCGCCGACACCCGGGCACTGACCTTCCTGGAGGAGCTGTCGGCGGCCGTCGACGAGCTGGCGAAGGAGCAGGGCCGCCCGCACTTCCTGATCGCCGAGTCCGATCTCGCCGACCCGCGCACGACCACCCCGCGCGCGCTCGGCGGCATCGGGATCCACGCCCAGTGGAACGACGACTTCCACCACTCCCTGCACACCGCCCTGACCGGTGAGTCCCAGGGCTACTACGCGGACTTCGCGCGCGCCCCCATGGCCGCGCTCGCGAAGACGCTCACCCACGTCTTCTTCCACGACGGCACCTACTCGGCCTTCCGGGGGCGCCGGCACGGGCGTCCGGTGGACCGGGAGCGCACCCCCGCCCATCGTTTCCTCGGGTACGCGCAGACCCATGACCAGATCGGCAACCGGGCCCTGGGCGACCGTCTTTCGGCCTCCCTCTCCCCCGGTCTGCTCGCCTGCGCGGCGACCCTCGTCCTCACCGGCCCCTCGGTGCCGATGCTCTTCATGGGCGAGGAGTGGGGGGCGAGGACGCCCTGGCAGTACTTCACCGACCACACCGACCCGGAGCTCGCGGAGGCCGTACGGCGGGGCAGGCGGCGGGAGTTCGCGGAGCACGGCTGGGACGAGAACGAGGTCCCCGACCCGCAGGAGGCCGCCACCCGCGACCGTTCGGTCCTCGACCGGGCCGAGCGCGAGCGGGACCCGCACAAGCGGCTGCTCGCCTGGTACCGCCAGCTCATCGCGCTGCGCCGCACCCTGCCCGACCTGACCGACCCGGACCTGGCGGGCGTGAAGGTGGCCTTCGACGAGGAGGCCCGCTGGCTGGTCTTCCGCCGCGGGGTCCTGCGGGTGGCGGTCAACCTCGGCAAGGAGCCGGCCGTGATCCCGCTCGGCTCCAACGGCCGCGACCAGGTCCTGGCGGCGTGGGAGCCGGTCGAGACCCCCGCGGTGGACGGGGTCCTGCGGCTCCCCGGCGAGTCGGCGGTCGTCCTGACGGACGGCTGACGGCTGACGGCTGACGGCTGACGGCTGACGGCTGACGGCTGACGGCTGACGGTCGGTCCGTCGGCGGCTACTCGACGATCGCCATCTCGTGCGGGGTGTTGTTGAAGCGGCGCCCCGCACCCTCCTCCGTCGCCGTCACGATGTCCTCGATCCGGACGCCGAAGCGGCCCGGCAGATAGACACCGGGCTCGATGGAGAAGCACATGCCGGGCACGATCGGCAGTTCCTCCCCCTCGATCATGTACGGCGGTTCGTGGGTGGTGACGCCGATGCCGTGGCCGGTGCGGTGGATGAAGTACGCGCCGTACCCGGCGTCCGTGATGACCTTGCGGGCCGCCCGGTCCACCTCCTGGCAGGCGACCCCGGGCCGTACCGCCTCGAAGCCCGCCTGCTGGGCCTCCCGTACGAGGTCGTGGACGCGCCGCTCCTCGACGGTGGGTTCGCCGACGTGGACGGTACGGGTGGTGTCGGAGCCGTACCCGTGCTTGAGGCCGCCGAAGTCGAGGACGACCATGTCGCCGCGCTCGATGACCCGGTCGCCGGCCTCGTGGTGCGGGTTGGCGCCGTTGGGGCCCGAGCCGACGACGGTGAAGTCGACCTGCGAGTGCCCGAAACGCAGCAGCAGCGCGGCGAGGTCGGCGGCCACGTCGGTCTCCCTGCGGCCGGCGAACCGGACCTTCAGGATCTCGCCGTACGCCCGGTCGGCGGCGGCCCCGGCGGCCGCGATCCGGGCGAGCTCGTGGGCGTCCTTGACGCCGCGGAGCATCGGCAGGGCCTCGGTGAGGGAGACGTACGAGGTCCCCGGGAGGGCCTGCTGGAGGCCGAGGAGGTGCATGGCCCAGGCGTTGTCGCTGACGCCGAACCGGCCGTCGACGTCGAGGAGGGGCGCGGTGACGGCGTACGGGTCGTTGCCGTCGGTCCAGTCCCGCAGGGTGAGCGCGGCGGCCCCGGCGGCCTTCTCGGCGTCGGGGGCCTCCAGGGTCGGGACGACCAGGACCGGCTCCTGCCCCGGGGCGATGACGAGGGCCGTGAGCCGCTCGGTGATCGCGGTCGGCCGGTAGCCGGTGAGGTAGACGAGGTCGGGGCCGGGGGCGACGATCACGCCCGCGAGTCCGGCGTCGGCCGCGGACTCGGCGGCGCGGGCCATCCGGGCCCGGTAGTCGTCCGGGGTGAACGGGACGGGGGCCTCGCCCCGCTCCTCGGCCGCTTCGGGGGCGGGGCTGCTCGGCATGGGGGCTCCTTCTCGGCTCCGCTGCGTCCTGGACGTACAGCATCCTGCCGGGCCGGATCGGCGGCCGCGACCGCTCAGCCGCGGTCCGGGCCCTGGGCGATGAGCCGTTCCAGGAGTTCCTGGAACTCGTCGCCGACGACGATCCGCAGGTCCCCCCGCTCCTCGTCGTGCTCGCTGAGCTGGGTGAGCGTGCCGCCGCGCCACCAGAAGACGTACGGGCTGATGGCGCCGGGCGTCTCCTCGTAACCGGAGGCGGCGAAGGAGGCCATCGCGCCGAGGGCCGGGATGATCGAGGTGTCCCGGATGGGGTGGAAGGCGAGCTGGTGGCGGAACGGCATCGCGACCAGGGCGCCGTGCTCGCCGAGCGGCAGCCCGGTGACCCGCCGGGCCACGCCCTCCAGGTCGAGGACGCGGCTCGCGGTGTAGAAGGAGTCGCCGAGGATGATCTCGAAGCACATGCCGTCGGCGTCACGGACGGTCTCGTGCTCCTCGAGCAGCCCGCGCAGATTGCGCAGGGCCCGGTCGCGCAGCTGGGCGTGGTCGCCGAGCCGTTCGAGCGCCTCGTCGGTGAGCATCATGACGCTCTCCGGCAGGTCGAGGGCGAGGATCTCGTACAGACCGGGGGCGACGGTCCGCGCGTATCCGAAGGCGGCGGCGTCGATGCCGTCACCGCTGACGACCCGGGGGTACAGCTGGGAGCGGATCTGCTCGGGCGGCAGGGTGTCGAGCGCGGAGGGGCCGTCCATGGCGCGGACGACCAGACCGATGTGGCGGTTGATCATGCCGGGCCAGACGCGGGGCCCGCGCCGGTCCTGGTGGCAGACGGCGGCGAGGTTGCCGAGGCCGAAGCGGCGGCCCTTGTCGTCGATGACGTGGTCGGCGTAGACGCTGACCTCCAGGCCCAGCTCGGCGAAGGTCTCCCGGACGCGGCCGCGGAAGAGCGCGGCCTCACGCTGCGAGAAGTACGCGAACTCGGGGTCCCTCGGTGCGTCGTCGCCGTCCCGCCTGGGTCCTCGCCGCAGCCACCCCACGCCCGCCCGCCTTCCGTCGCCGTTGCGGACAGGGTAGCGACTGCCGGTGTCAGCTCTTGAGCCGTCGGATGAACTCGGCCACCGGGCCGGTGGGTTCGGTACGCGAGCCGGCCAGGAGGAGGAGTTCGGTGCGGTGCACGAGCCGGGGTGTGACCAGGGGGACGGCGGTGGCGCCGGGGACGTCCGCCGCGACCGGTGCGGGCAGCAGGGCGAGGCCGTGGCCGGCGGCGGCCAGCGCGGCGAGGGTGCGGGTGTCGGTGCCCTCGTAGCGCAGGGCGGTACGGAATCCCCGCCCGGCCGGCCCGCCGTGGACGCCCCGCAGCTGGTCGAGGGGGAGGCCGGCGGCGGGGGCGTCGAGCCAGCGGGCGTCGACGAGGTCGTCGAGGCGGAGCCCGGAGCGCCCGGCGAGCGGATGGGACGCGGGCAGGACGACGGCGAGCGGCTCCTCGGCGACGCCGCTCGCGGCGAGCGGCGCGACGTCGGGCAGCCGCAGCGGGTCGCTGGGGGCGGCGATGCCGTCGACGAGCCCGGCGTCGGCCTCGCCGGTGGCGACGGCGGCGGGCACCCGCTCGCGGGGCAGCGCCCGCAGGGTGACGCCGGTGGCGGGCAGCGCGGCGAGGGTACGGGCGTGCAGGGCGAGCGGGGAGGCGGCGACGCTCAGGGTGGCGCGGGGCGCGGCGGCGAACCGGTCGAGGTCGGCGCGGGCCGCGTCGAGCCGGAGCAGCAGCGCCCCGGCGTGTTCGAGGAGCCGCTCCCCGGCCGGGGTCGGGGCGACGGGCCGACGGGTGAGCAGCGGCAGCGCGAGGTCGGCCTCCAGGGCGGCGATGTGCTGGGAGACGGCGGACTGGGTGTAGCCCAGCTCGCGGGCGGCCTCGGAGAAGGAGGCGAGCCGGGCGACGGTGACGTACGTGCGGAGCAGGTGCGGGTCCATGGGGAGGGCGGCTCAGGACCCGTCGGGGGAGGTGAGGAGAGAGCGGGCGTAGTGGGCGAGGGAGCGGTTGTAGCGGGGCAGCAGGGGTGCGAGGGCGCCGAGGGCGAGGGAGGCGGCCTCGCGGTCGCGCCCGGTGTCGGCGAGGGCGAGGGCGAGGAAGGCGTCGACGGCGCCGGAGAGCGCGGTCTCGTCGGCGTCGAGCTCGGCCGCGGGGATGTCGCGCTCGGCGGTGAGGAGTTCGACGCTGCGGTCGGGGCGGCCGAGGTTGCGCAGGCTGCTGGCGAGCTGGATGACGGCCCGGCGGCGGCGCAGACCGGTGAGGCCCTGGTCGAGGGCTCGCCGGTAGAGGCGCACGGCCTCCTCCGGCTCGCCGGTGGAGTCGTGGGCGGCGCCCAGTTCGAAGAGGGCGGCCGCGTCGTCGGGGCGCTCGGCGGCGAGGGCGGCGGCACGGGCGCGGAAGTCGGCGGGCTCGTACGTGTCGAGCCGCTCCCAGAGGGCGGCGACGCGGCGCTCCCAGTCGGGCAGTTCCTGATCGGTGGTCATACGGTCACCCTATCCAGCCCGGTATCAGCGTTCGTGATGGACAGTGCAGTGATCATCGTTGGACGTGAACGGGTGACGGCGCCAAGGATGGTCCCCATGAACAGCACGAACACCCTCCCTCACACCCCGCGGATCGCTCTGGTCGGCGACCGCTCCCCGCACGTCCGCTCCCACGTCCGGATTCCCGTCCTCCTCGACGCCCTCGCCGAGCGCGACGGCCTCGCCCTCGACGCGTACTGGATCCCGACCGGGGACGCGGAGACACCCGGCGCGGTGAAGGGCTTCGACGCGGTGTGGGTGCTCCCGGGGAGCCCGTACGCGAGCGAGGCGGGGGCGCTGGCCGCGATCCGCACGGCCCGTGAGGACGGGATCCCGTTCCTCGGCACCTGCGGCGGTTTCCAGCACGCGCTCCTGGAGTACGCGCGGGACGTCTGCGGTCTGACCGGTGCGGCACACGCGGAGAACGACCCGTCGGCGGACGTCGGCGACCTGCTGATCGCCCCCCTCGCCTGCTCGCTGGTGGGCCACGAGGGAGTCGTACGCGTCACCCCGGGCTCGCTCGCCGAGCAGGCCCTCGGCGCGGAGCGGACCACCGAGCGCTACCACTGCAACTACGGCCCCGACAGCCGCCATCTGGACACCCTGCGGGCCCACGGCATGCGGTTCACGGGCGCGGACGAGGAGGGCGGCATCCGCATCGCCGAACTCCCCTCGCACCCCTTCTTCCTCGCGACCCTCTTCCAGCCGGAACTGGCCGGCGACGGCACCCGCCCGCACCCGCTGATCCGGGCGCTGGCGGTGGCGGCGGCGAAGCACGCGGCGGGGTGGCCGAGGGTGCCCGTCGCCGTGCCGGTCGCGGGGTAGCCCAGAGCGCCCGTCGCCGTGCCGGTCGCACGGGGGTCAGCCGGCCCGGCGACGGGAGGAGCGGGTCAGTGCCAGGCCGCCGAGGACGGCGGCGACCAGCCCCATGAGGAGGGCCACGAAAGCCCCGCCCAGTCCGTTGCCGGAGCCGATGGCCCCCTCGGAGGTGGCCACGACGGTCCCGCCGACGGCCAGGGCGATCAGCCCCGCCGCGAGCGCGGCGAAGGCCCCGGTCCGCGCGGAGCCGGAGCCGATGACGGTGCCGGTACGGCCGACGGCGCGGGCCAGCGCCCGTCCGCCGACGGCGACGCCGACGAGGCCCAGCAGGGTGGCCACGATGGCTCCGACCCGACCGGAGCTCAGGGAGAGGACGTCGGCGGCGATGACGGTGGCAGTGTCTGGGGACATGGGGGACATGGGGTGCTCCTTCACTACGGCGGGTTGCTCTCCGATCGTGTCCGCCGCCCCCGCTTCCGGTCGTCCCCCGCGCGCAGACACTGTGCCCTTCCGCAGCCGTCGTAGCCGACTGCCGCGGACGCCGCAGGAGCCGCGGAACTACCGCGTGCGCGGTATGCGGTCGGTCCTCCTCGCGCGGGACTCACCCGCGTCGGCGCCCGGCTAGGGTCCACGCATGAACAGGCAACGCATCGGTGTCACGGACTGGGCGATCGCCGTCGGCGTGACGGCGGCCCTGCTGTTCGCCGGGCTGCGGCAGCAAGGGCCCACGCAGCTCGATCCACTGGGCTACGCGTTGCTGGTCGGCGGCGGTCTCGCTCTGGTCTGGGGCCGCCGGGCTCCCGTCACCGTGCTGGCCGTGACCGCGGTCTGCGCGCTGGGCCACCAGGTGATCGGTTTCGACGCGCCCGCCGTGGCCTATCTGTTCGCCGTGTACGCCGCTGTGCGGGCGGGACACCGCGTCGTCGCGGTGGCCGGTTCCGTGATCATGCCGGTTGCCGTGACGCTCGCGCTGCTCGCCTCCCCTCACGACCTGACCATGGGCGAGGCGTTGACGCGGACCCGGGACGTCCTCCAACTGGCCTGGCTGATCGCCGCCGGGGCGGCGGGTGAGGCGCTGCGCCAGGCCGAGCGCCGGGCGGACGAGGCCGAGCGCACCCGGGAGGAGACCGCGCGGCGCCGCGCCGACGAGGAACGGCTGCACATCGCCCGGGAGCTGCACGACTCGCTCACCCACCAGATCTCCGTCATCAAGGTGCAGGCCGAGGTGGCCGTCCACCTGGCCGGCCGGCGGGGCGAGCAGGTGCCGGAGGCCCTGCTCGTGATCCGCGAGGCCGGACGTGAAGCGGCACGGGAACTGCGGGCGACGCTGGAGGCACTGCGCGACGACGACAAGAACCCGCCGCGTGGGCTCGCCGACGTACCGGAACTGGTACGGCGGGCCCGGGCGCCCGGTCTGGACGCGCGGCTGACCGTCGAGGGGCACCGGTCCGACGTGCCCGCCGCGGTGGACCGGACGGCGTACCGGATCGTCCAGGAGTCGCTGACCAACGTCGCCCGGCATGCCGCCGCCACCACCGCGTCGGTCCGGATCGACCACCGTCCCGACGCCCTTGTCATCCGGGTCGACGACGACGGCGGGGCGAGGCCGGACACCGTACCGGTGCCCGGTGTCGGACTGCTCGGGATGCGCGAGCGGGTCACCGCCCTGGGTGGCCGGCTGCGAGCGGAACCGCGCCCCGGGGGCGGGTTCACCGTCCGGGCCGAACTTCCCGTGGAGCGCACGTCCCTCCCGTCGAGCCGCACGTCCCCGCCGTCGGAGCGCACGCCGTGATCCGTGTCCTGCTGGTCGACGACCAGCCACTCATCCGCAGTGGGTTCCGCGCCCTCCTCGACATCGAGGACGACATCGAGGTGGTGGCCGAGGCGGGCGACGGACGGGAGGGTCTTGCTCTGGCCAGGGAGCACCTGCCCGACATCGCGCTCGTCGACATCCAGATGCCGGTCGTCGACGGCATCGAGACGACCCGGCGCATCGCCGCGGACCCGGACCTGGCCGGGGTGCACGTCGTCGTCCTCACCAACTACGGGCTCGACGAGTACGTCTTCGACGCGCTCCGCGCCGGCGCGGCCGGTTTCCTCGTCAAGGACATCGTCCCCGAGGACTTCCTGCACGCCGTGCGGGTCGCCGCGCGCGGCGATGCCCTGCTCGCGCCGTCGATCACCCGCAAGCTCATCGACCGGTACGTCTCCCAGCCACCGTCCGGGCGTGCCCGTACGGGGCTGAAGGAGTTGACCAACCGTGAGCGCGAGGCCGTCGTCCTGGTCGCGCGAGGACTCTCCAACGACGAGATCGCCGCCACCATGGTGATCACCCCGCTGACCGCGAAGACCCACATCAACCGCGCCATGACCAAGCTGGACGCCCGTGACCGCGCCCAGCTCGTCGTCCTGGCCTACGAATCGGGCCTGGTGACGCCGGGGAGTCCCGGTTCGGCCTAGGACATGGGCACCACGAGGTGGGCGCGGTCGCGGCCGGGGGCGATCAGGCGGGCGTTCGCCTCGTCCGAGTCCCGCACCCAGCGTTCGGCGCGGGCGCGGTCCTTGCCGAAGCGGACGTGACGGTCGACGAGCCGGGGGACGCGGCGCCGGGCGTCCAGGTCGAGGTACCAGGCCTCGTCGAGGAGCGGCAGGACGCCGGCCCAGGCGCCCTCGTCGTACAGCAGGTAGTTGCCCTCGGTGACGACCAGCGGTATCTCGGGGCCGACGGGTATCGCCCCGGCGATCGGCTCCTCCAGGGCGCGGTCGAAGGCGGGGGCGTAGACGGTGGTGCCGGGGGCGGGGGCGCGCAGCCTGGCGAGGAGCGCGAGGTACCCGGCGGCGTCGAAGGTGTCGGGCGCGCCCTTGCGGCCGGCCCGGCCGAGGCGGTCCAGTTCGGCCTGGGCCAGGTGGAAGCCGTCCATGGGGACGAGGACGGCGAGCCCGTCGAGGCGGGCGACGAGCCGCGCGGCGAGCGTGGACTTCCCCGCGCCGGGCGCGCCGGCGAGCCCGAGGATGCGGCGGGGCGGGCGGCCGTCCCCGGGGCGCTCGGCGAGGGCCCGCGCCCGAGCGGCGAGGCGGTCGAACTGCTGCGCGTCCATGCGGGGCATTCTCGCACCGGCGACGGGGGCAGGGCCCGCGCTCCCCAGGCGCGGCCGACGCCCGGGTCCCGCCGACCGACGGGCCCCGACGACCGACCGTCCGGTCCCGCCGACCGACGGCCCGGTCCCGAGGGCCGACCGCCGACGGCCCCGTCCCGACCCTCCCCCGCCTCCCCCGGACCCTCGTTCGTACCCTCCATCCGGCGAGGGTCCCGCTCGGGTCGACTCGGGTTGACGCGGGTAGATTCCTGCCGCTTCCGCGTATTACGTTGGGGTAATGCCGTCCATCGCACTCGTCACCCTCGTCGTCCGTGATTACGACGAGGCCATCGCCTTCTACACCGACGCCCTCGGATTCGACCTGGTCGAGGACACCGACCGGGGCGACGGCAGCCGCTGGGTCGTCGTCCGCCCGCCCGGCGCGGCCGGGGTCGGCGGACTCGGGAACGCGGGCCTGCTCCTGGCCCGCGCCAAGAACGACTCCGAGGAGGCGTCCGTCGGCAACCAGACGGGCGGCCGGGTCGGCTTCTTCCTCCACACCGAGGACTTCGCCCGCGACCACACGCGGATGACGGCTGCGGGCGTCAAGTTCCTGGAGGACCCGCGGCACGAGCCGTACGGCTCGGTCGCCGTCTTCGAGGACCTGTACGGCAACCGCTGGGACCTCCTCCAGCCGGCCGACCCTGCCGCGTAGCGCCTAACCCAGGAGCGCGAGCAGCTGCCCCACCGCGTCCACGACGGGCTGCCCCACCGCGCCGACGGCGGCGGCGATCTGCGCGACCGACGCCAGGACGAGGCCGCGCTGCCGCAGGGCGGCGCGGTCGGGGGTGAGCTCGGACAGGGCCTCGTCGACGGTCTGCGCCTGCTCCGGGGTGAGGTGGGGCCGCAGGCCCTGGAGGAGACGGGTGAGCTCTTCGACTGCCGCGCGGAGCCGGTCGTCCTGACCGCCGCCGACGGTGCCGTAGTTGATGCCGATGTTTTCGTTGCCCCCGTTCATGTTGACCACGGGGCCGTAATTGTTCGTCGTCTCGCCGCTCACAGGTTGATCCCCCTGTTGTTCCGGCCGCCGTTCATATTGACCACGGGGCCGTAGTTGTTCGTGTTGTTGAACTGCCGTACGACCGTGCTGAACTCGGCGGCCGGGTTGTCGATCGCCCTGGCGATCAGTCCGGCGATGTCCCGCAGCTCCTCCATGCTGGGCAGCGTCACGAGCACCGCGGAACCGCTGGACAGCTCGACGGCCAGCGCCGGCTTCGCCGGCTCGAAGAGGTCCCTGAGGAGGAACCCGGCGAGCACGACCACCACGACGATGAGGATGCCCGGGTTGTCGCGGAGATCGGAACGGGTCTGGGCGTCACTCGCTCCCAAGAGCGCGGCGTAGACGAGCGCGACGACGAGGAGCCACTTCAGGAAGCGCAGGAAGGCCGCGCCCCGGTCGGGCTTGATCCTGTACGTCTCGACGCGGGTGATGTTGTGCAGGGGGAAGGCCGCCGGCCCCACCCACAGCATCCGGCGGCTGACCCGGAGATGCAGGGGGGCTCCCTTGCGGGGGTCCGGCTCCGTCGAGGCCGGCCCCGACGGCGGACCCGGCGGACCGGACGGCGGCCCCGGCGGTGGCCCCGGCGGCATGGGCGGTCCCACGTTCCCTGTGACGGCCATGCGTTCCCCCGTGTTCTCGTCACTCCCACCCGCACCGTGCGGGAGCACCATTAAGCGCCCGAGGCGGGGCCCGAGGCAGACGAGAAACAGCCAATTCCCCATCTTTGGCCGGGAGTTGACCGACACGTGAGGCGCGACGCACACCGACCGCGGCACACGGCAACCGGAAAAACCGCTGTCGCCCCTCCGCTCCCCGTCCCTACACTCTCGTCTCGCGGCGCATCGACCGATGGTGCCGTCCGACGTCCGACCGAGGGGAGACGACCGTGCGTTGCCGTAACGCCGCCGCCGTGTCGTCCGCCCGTGCCCGGTACGACGTGATCCTCGCCTCTCCCTCCGGCCGGTGGCGGCTGCGCGCCCGCCATCGCCGACCCGTGACGTCCCACCCGTCCCTCTGACGGTCCGTCGTCCGGGAATCGCGCTGCCCTGTCTCCATCCAGCAGCAGCAGCGAAAGGAACGACACCGTGCGTACCCACCTCGTCGACCGCGTCCGCAACCTCGGCATCCTGGCCCACGTCGACGCCGGCAAGACCACCGTCACCGAGCGGTTCCTGTACCTCACCGGCGCCACCCACAAGCGCGGCGAGGTCCACGACGGCACCACCGTCACCGACTTCGACCCGCAGGAGCGGGACCGCGGCATCACGATCTTCGCCGCGGCCGTCAGCTGCGACTGGGCCGGGCACCGGATCAACCTCATCGACACCCCGGGGCACGTCGACTTCTCCGACGAGGTCGAGCGCTCGCTGCGCGTCCTCGACGGCGCCGTCGCCGTCTTCGACGCCGTCGCGGGCGTCGAGCCGCAGAGCGAGACGGTGTGGCGGCAGGCCGACCGGCACGGCGTCCCGCGCATCGCCTTCGTCAACAAGCTGGACCGCGCGGGCGCGGAGCTCGACAGCGCCGTGGAGTCGATCCGTACCCGCCTCGGCACCGTCCCGCTGCCCGTCCAGCTGCCCATCGGCCGCGAGGACGGCTTCACCGGCGTCGTGGACCTGGTCGGGATGCGGGCGTACGTGTGGGCCGACGGCGCCGACACGTACACCGACCAGCCGGTCCCCGACGAGCTCCGCGACGAGGCCCGGCACCGCAGGCGACTTCTGGAGGAGACCGTGGCGGAGCTGCATCCGGGCGCCCTGGAGGAGTTCTGCGGCGAGGGCGCGCTCTCGGCGGAGACCCTCACGGGCGCGCTCCGCGACCTCACCCTCACCGGCGAGGCCGTGGTCGTGCTCTGCGGTTCGGCGTACCGCAACCGGGGTGTCGAGCCGCTGCTCGACGCCGTCGTCGCGTACCTCCCGGCGCCCTCGGACATGCCTCCGGTACGCGGAGAGGTGCCGGCGGACCCGGAGGCGCCGTTCACCGCGCTCGCCTTCAAGGTGAGCGCGACGGCCACCGGCCGGATGACCTACGTCCGCGTCTACGCGGGCATGATCGGGAAGGGGGACACCGTGCTCGACACCGTCAGCGGCCGCACCGAGCGGATCGCCCGCATCCTGCGGGTCCAGGCCGACCGGGCGACCGAGGTCGACGTGGCGCGCGCCGGGGACATCGTCGCCGTCGTGGGCCCGAAGGGCGCCCGCGCCGGAGCCACCCTGTGCGCCCCGGGCGCCCCGATCGTCCTCGAACCGCCGACGACCGCCGACCCGGTGGTCTCGGTCGCGGTCGAGGCCCGCCGGAGCACGGACACCGGCCGCCTGGCGACGGCCCTCGCCCGGCTCTCCGAGGAGGACCCCTCGCTCGTCGTGCGGTCCGACCCGGAGACGGGCCAGACCGTCCTGTCGGGTCTGGGCGAACTGCATCTGGAGGTCGCGGTGGAGAAGCTGCGGCGCGACCGGGGCCTTGAGGTCACCGTCGGCCGTCCGCAGGTCGCGTACCGGGAGACGGTGGCGAAGGGCGTCACCGGGCTGCTCCACCGTCACGTCAAACAGGACGGCGGCGCGGGCCAGTTCGCCCATGTGGTCATCGACGTCGAACCGCTCGACGAGGGAGAGGAGTTCGCGTTCACGTCGACCGTCACGGGCGGCCGGGTCCCGCAGGAGTACGTCCGCGCGGTCGAGGCCGGCTGCCGGGACGCGCTCGTCGAGGGTCCCCTCGGCGGCCACCCGGTGACCGGGGTCCGGGTCACGCTCACGGACGGCGCCACGCATCCGAAGGACTCCTCGGAGATGGCGTTCCGCACGGCGGGCCGCTTCGCGCTGCGCGAGGCGCTCCGCGCGAGCGTGATGACGCTCCTGGAGCCGGTGACCGACGTGACGGTCACCGTCCCCGCGGAGTCCGTCGGCTCGGTCCTCGGCGACCTCGCGGCCCGCCGCGGCCGGGTGTCGGACCAGACGACCCGCTCCGGTACGGCGGTGGTGGAGGCGACGGTGCCGCTGGCCGAACTCTTCGGCTACGCGTCCCGCCTGCGCGGCCGCACCCAGGGCCGGGGCACGTTCACGACCCGCCCGGCGGGCTATGCGGCGGCGCCGACGCCGATGAGGTGACGTGGGATGCGGCGTAGGGCGTCCGGGCTGCGGTGACCCCGCAGCCCGGACGCCCGGTCGTGCTCCCGGTCCCGCGCCTGCCGTGGGTGACGGCCCCTCACCGTGCGGCGGTCGCCGCTGCCAGGAACATCGGCAGTGCCAGGAAGAGGCGGTCGGCCTCGGCCCGCGCGCGCTGCTCCGCGACCCAGCGGTCCGTCTGCTCACGCGTGACGGCGTCGGCGGAGCAGGCTCCTTCGGCCAGCCCGATGAGCAGCGGCAGCATCACCGGTCCGGTGAAGACGCCGGTACGGACCTCGACCGTCACCTCACCGAAACCGGCGTCCAGCAGCAGGTTGCGGTATCGGCGGGCGGCCCTCGGACCGACGATCCGGTCGGCGCGCGCGTGCACGATCGTGCGGGTGAGACCCGGATCGTCGGAGTCGATGACGAACGTGTCCCAGTCCTGGCCGACCAGAACGATCCGCCCTCCGGGCACGACAACCCTGCGGGCCTCCGCCAACGCCCTCTCCGGTTCGGCCAGTTCATGGAACACCTTGTCCGCCCGGTAGCCGTCCACCGAGGCGTCCGGCAGCGGCAGTCCGGAGGCCCCCGCGATGCGGAAGTCCGCCCGGGGCCACCGGCGGCGGGCGACGGCGATCATCCGTTCGCTCGGGTCCACGCCGACGGCCGTCACACCCCCCTCGGCCAGTTCCGCCACGGCTCGTCCGGCGCCGCAGCCCACGTCCACCACGGACGTTCCGGGTTCGGCGCCGAGCAGGCCGTAGGACAAGGCCCTCAGTTCCCCGGCGCCCGGCAGGCGATCGGCTGCGTCGAGCCGTGCGACGAGGTCGTCCGGTGACGGGCGCGTCAGTTCCGTGTCTCTGGTCATGAGCGCAAGGCTGGGGCTTAATGTCGACATGAAGTCAAGCGAGCACAGCGTGCTTGAGGGCGGGGAGCCTGCGGCGATGAGCATCGGCGCCCTCGCCGAACGCTTCGGTCTGGCCACGCATGTGTTGCGCCACTGGGAGGCGATGGGGCTGCTCGCTCCCGCACGTGACGCCGTCGGCCACCGCCGCTACCGCACCGCCGACCTCGCACGTGTCGCCGTCATCCTGCGTGCCAAGGAGGCGGGGCTGTCCCTGGACACCATCCGTTCTCTGGTCGCCACCGCCGATACCGCGAAGCGCCGGGACACCCTCCGCGAGGAGGCCGAGACGCTTCGTTCCCGCATCGCGGCCGCGCAGGCCTCGCTCGAACTCCTTGAATGCGCCCTCGGCTGCGACCGGGAGGACATCAGCCGGTGCGCCCATGTCCAGCGGACGGTGGCAGACCGCGTCGGCACGGACGCCGCCGCTCCCCGCCCCGTCTGAGACCGTCCGCCCGCCCGCTGTTCACCCGGCCTCGGGTCACCCGGCCTCGGCGCGCCGCTGCCGTCCCAGGTGGACCGTCGACCAGACGAGCGCCAGCAGGAAGAGCACGGCACCGGCGCCGAACACGACGGTGCCCACTGCCGCCCCACCGCCGCCGACGTCGTCCGCGGAAGCGGCCACCCGCGGATCGTCCTCCCGGTACCGGACGGTCAGACGTTCACCGACGACGTTCTTCCCGTGACTGCTCCCCACCGGAAGGTCCGCCACCACGGTCCGCCCCTCGGCCTCGAACCTGACCTTGCATCCCCCCAGGAAGCACCCCGAGCCGGCGGCCACCAGCGTCGCGTCGGCCTGTCGGCCGTCCTGGAGGGAGCGCAGGTGCTGGGCCGCCGGAAGCATCACGAGGCCCGACAGAGCCGCCAGCAGCACTGTGAGCACCAGCGCGAACACGATCGCCGCACGTGGTCCCAGGACTCCCTTGCCCGCGTTCGTCTCGGCGTTCAGGTCATCCACCCCCTTCGGTCGTCTCTCTCTGATCAACGTACCCGTGCGGTCCGGAGGTCAGGAGCCGAGGTCCAGCTCGGCCCGCACGGTCTTCCCTACCGGTACGCGGTCGAGCACCTCCCACCGGGCCGCCAGCGCCGCGACGAGCAGCAGGCCGCGCCCGCCCTCGTCGAGGGGCCTCGGGGCGACGGTGGCCGGACGCCGCTCGCCCCGGGTGTCGGAAACGTCGATCCGGAGCCGCAGCCCGGGTGTGTACGCGAGCGTCAGCTCGAAGTCCCGCCCGGGGACGCGGCCGTGGGTGACGGCGTTGGCGGCGAGTTCGGCGACGAGCAGCGCGGCGGCGTCGGAGACTTCGGAGCCGTACGGGATGTTCCAGCGGTCGAACTGGTGGAGAGCGAGCCGACGGGCGAGGCGGGCGCCGCGCGGGGTCGAGCTGAAGCGCTGGGTGAACACACGTACGGTGACGGTGGCTTCGCGGGTCACGGGGGAGGTCATGGGGCCAATGTGGCGGCGCCCGGGGGGTGTTGCCAGCTCAGAAACTCGTACGCTGCGCAGCGTACGGGTTCACACTCTGGACTGTACCGGTAACTATCAGTGAGCCTGGTTGCGTTCAGCACGAGCACACGGGTACGGGAGGTGGCGGGGTGACGGACGAGGTTCCCAAGGGAAGTGAACCGGAGACGTCGGAGAGCCTGAAGGCTTTCGGGGAGGTGGTCAAGGTCCTCCGCAAGCGGGCGGGCCTGACGCAGGAGCAGTTCGCCCCACTGGTGGGCTACTCGGTCCCGATGGTCGCCTCGATCGAACAGGGCCGGCGGCTGCCGTCCAAGGGGTTCGTGGACCGGGCGGAGGAGGTGCTGGACGCGTTCGGGGTGATCCGGGCGGCGGCGAAGCATCTGACGCGCAAGGCGGGCTTGGCGAAGTGGTTCGAGGGGTGGGCGGAGCTGGAGCCCCTGGCGGTGACGCTGTACACGTTCGAGCCTCGACTCGCGCCAGGACTGCTCCAGACAACCGCCTACGCCCGGACTCTCTTCGAGAAGCAGCTCCCAGCGATGAGCGATGACAAGATGGAGTCGAGCTTGGTCGCCCGCATGGAGCGCACGCGCATCCTCACGGAACACCCGGAGACGATCTTCAGCTTCGTCATCGAGGAGCACGCCCTGCGCCGTCAGGTGGCCACCCCGGAGATCATGCGCGAGCAGATCGACCACATCATCGAACTCAGCTCACGGCGCAACGTCGACATCCAGATCATGCCGCAATCGCGCGGTCACCACGCGGGTCTCGACGGCCCCCTGTGCCTCCTGGAGACCGAGGAGAACGCCTGGTACGCGTACAGCGAGGGCCAAGGCACCGGCCAGCTCATCTCCGACCCCAAAGTGGTCAGCATCCTCCAGCAGCGATATGCCAGGATGCGGACACAGGCTCTGTCCCCTGAGGAGTCCGTGAGCCTGCTGCGGGAGATCCGAGGAGCACTATGAGCACCACTGAACTGGCCTGGTTCAAGAGCAGCTACAGCACCGGCGACGGCGGCAACTGCGTCGAAGTCGCCCTCTCCTGGCACAAGTCCACGTACAGCAGTGGCGACGGCGACAACTGCGTAGAAGTCGCCTCCTGCCCCTCCACCGTCCACGTCCGCGACTCCAAGACCCCCACTGGCCCCCAGCTCGCCCTCTCCCCCATCACCTGGACGGAGTTCCTCGCCGAACTGGGTTGAACCGGCCGCCTGTTCCTAGCCGTTGACGTCGAGCGCCGTCCCGTACAACCGGGTGACCTTCAGCCGGATGACGACCCGGCGCTCGGCGACCAGCTGTTCCAGGAACGCGTTCTCGTCCTCCGGCTTCGCCGCCTGGGGGATCATGGCGAGCAGTTCCCTGCCGGTCGCATCGCCCGGCATGGTCGTCGTCTCGGAGACCTCCGCCTCGCCCTCGGCCACGGCGAAGGACCACACGTCGCCGCCCGGGACGTGCACGGCCGCGCGCGGGTCGCGCCGGAGCTGCTTGGCCTTGACGCGGTCGGCGGTCGTGGAGAACCGCACGACGCGGGCCTCGGGGTCCCAGCTGTACAGCATCGTGGTGAGATGCGGATGACCGCTGCTCTTGTTGGTCGCGAGCGTGCCGAACTGCTGTGTGCTCAGCAGTTCGGAAAGCTCGTCGTCGGACAGAACGCGGGGTGCGGGACCTTGGCTCATGGCCGATGAACCGCCGTGTCCGCCCCCGGTATTCCGCAGTGCCACACGCGGGCGACCGGAGTGCCGTGTGCCAGGATGCCGGGACCGGTCCCCCTCCGCACAGGGCGTGCCGGTACACGCACGACGCGAGGAGCGACACGCATGAGCACGACCCCCGGCGGCTACCTCTCCGGCCTCTTCTCCCTCGAAGGGCGCACGGCCCTCGTCACGGGCGGCAGTTCCGGCATCGGCCGCGCCATCGCCGGCGCCCTGGCCCGCGCCGGGGCGAGCGTGGTCGTCATGGCCCGCAAGGAGGCCGAGCTCGTCGCGACCGTCGACGAACTGACCGCCGACGGCTGCCGGGCAGCCTGGGTGAGCGTCGACCTGAGCACGCGCGAGGGGATCAAGGCCGGAGCCGAGCAGGCGGCGGCGGTCTTCGGTGAGCCGGACATCCTGGTGAACTCGGCGGGGATCAACCTCCGGCCCCCGTTCGGCGAACTCGCCGAGGAGGTCTGGGACACGACGATGACCGTGAACCTGGAGGCGCCGTTCCTCCTCGGTCAGCGCTTCGGTCCGGGCATGGCCGAGCGCGGTTTCGGCCGGATCATCCACATCACTTCGCAGCAGGCGCACCGCGCCTTCGTGCAGAGCGGGGCGTACGGGGTGTCCAAGGGCGCCCTGGAGTCGCTGGCCCGTTCGCAGGCCGAGGCCTGGTCGCCGTACGGCGTCACGGCCAACACTCTGGTCCCCGGCTTCGTGATGACCCCGCTCAACCAGCGGCTCTCCACCGACCCCGAGAAGGTGGCCGCGCTCGCCGCCCGCACCATGGTCGGCCGCAACGGCCTCGCCGAGGACTTCGCGGGTGCGGCGGTCTTCCTGGCGAGCGCCTCCTCCGCGTACGTCACGGGCCAGTCGCTCTTCGTCGACGGTGGCTTCTCCGTCCACTGAGTGACGGGGACCGCCGGCCCCGGCGACGACCAGCCGCGACAGCCCCTGGCTCCGCCACGCTGCGCAGCCGCTCCGGTACGGGCGGTAATAGCGGTAAACCCCCTGCACAGCGCCACGACTTCTGCTGAGATGTACCCCCGGCGGGTAGCCGGACGATCATGAGGGACGGGGATGCGACGGGGGTTCGGAGAACGCTTGGGGCTGCCCAGCGCACTGGGTTCCTTACCCCTCGCCCCGCTCGCACCCGAGTACGGCGAACTGATGGACCATCAGCGCACGGCCGGGTTACGTCACTTCGGAGAGGCTCTGGTCGGGGACGGCGAGACGCTGTCCTTCCTGGACGGCCTCTTCCTGTGCGCCGGGAACCGGCGGCACCACCTCAGCGCGGCCCGGCTGCGTGACCTCGCCGACGCCCATCCGTCGCGGGGCCCCCTCCTGAGGCTCCTCGCCGACATCCAGACCCGCGACGCGGCCGTCCTCCGGCGCGTGCTGCTCCACCAGCTGATCGGGCTCCTCCAGGAGCCGGGAGCACGGCGGAAGGCCGCCGGGCTCGACCCGGCCGAGGCGGCCCTCCTCGAACAGGCCGTCCCCACCGTGCCCGTCCTCGACGCACGGCAGCGCAAGGCGGCCGAGTCGCTCGGCGGGCTCTGGCGCCGGCGCCGGTTACGGGCCGCCGCGCGGGCCCTCGACGCCCTGGGCCCCGCCGCCGTCCGCACCGACCCGGCGCTCTCGCACCTCGCCTCCCGGCTCGCCCGCCGCCTCGGCCGCTGCGACCGCTCGCTCGCCGCCGCACGCGCCACCCGGGACACGGAGGCGGCCCGCACCCACTATCTGGACGCCCTCGGAGTGGCCGCCGACGACGACACGGCGACGCGCGGCCTGATCACGCTGGGCCGCCCCCGGCGCCCCGAGGACGCCCCGCTCACGGCCCGGCTCTCCGGCGACCGGGTCCTCCTCTCCTGGCCGGCGACCGACGGACGGAGCTGGCGCGCGGTCCGTCTCACCCGGGGCACGGACCGGCCGGCCGTCGTCCCCTCGACCGCCACGACGCCCGGGGCCAGAGGAGCCGCCGTCGACCACAGCCCCCGGCGCGGAACCCAGGTGCGGTACGCGGTGTTCCCTCTGCTCGACGGCGTCCCCGACGGGCCTCCGCTGGTCTCGGGGCCGCTCCTGATCGCTCCCGACGCCGAGGACCTCACCGTCACCGACGCGCCCGCGCGGCTCACGGTCCGCTGGACCCGTCCGCCCCGCACCGCCCGTGTGACGGTCGCCCTGCACGCCGCCGACGGCCCGGCGCGCGGCGGCCCGGCGCCCGGCGGCACGATGCCCGGCGGCACGGTGCTCGCGCGCCACGACGCGGGCGCCGACGGCGACACGCACACCTTCACCGGGCTCCGGCCCGGCTCCTACCTCGTCCGTGTCGTCTGCCACCACTCCTCTCCCGAGGGCCGGGAGGTGGAGTCCGAGGGAGTACGGGCCGCCGGTGTCGTCCACGTGTGGCCGGAGCCGCTCACCGCGCTCACCGTGACACCGGACCCCGAGGGAGGCGTCCGGTTCACCGGCCGGGGTGCGGCCGACGCCGAGGTGCGCCTCGTCGCCTGGACCGGCCCGGCGGGGGCGCCGCCCGAGGGCACCGGTCTGCGCACCGACGCCCTGCCGGCCGCGCTCCCCTGGGCCACGTACGGCACCGCGCACCCGGTGACGTCGCCCTCCGCCTTCGCGGGGCGGATCGTCGCGGTGGCCGTACTCGGGGAACGGGCCCTCGTCGGCCCGTCCGTCCTGGTCGACATCCCGGCGCCGGTGACCGGACTCCAGGGCCTGCGCGAGCACGACGGACAGGTGCGGCTCGTCTTCGACTGGCCCGCCGACGCCGGGTCGGTGGAGGTCGAGTGGGAGCAGGAAGGAGCCCGGGACCGCTCCCGGGTCAGCCGCTCCCGCTTCTTCCGGGAGGGGCTGCGGCTGCCGATCGGTCCGGCCTCCGCCCGGATCGGTGTGCGCGCCGCCTCCCGCCACGAGCCGCTCGCCGGGCCGTCCGCCGGGCCGGAGGCCGGGTCACCCGCGCCGCCCGCCGGGTCGGAGGCCGGCGCACCCTCCGTGAACGCCCCGGACGCCGTGGACCCGACCGTCGTCGTCCGGCGTGCCCCCGCCGTGCTCGTCCTCCCCGGGGACGTCGTCGTCTCCTTCCGGCTGGTGACCCGGCGCCGGGGCCTCGCGCGCAGGGCGACGCCCGAGGCGGTCGAAGTGACGGTGAAGGGGGCGGACCTTCCCGGCTCCTCCCCCGCCGGCGCCGACCCGCCCGACACCGCTGACCGCCCCACCCTCCCCGCTCTCCCCGCCCTCCCCGACCTCGTGCTCGTCGGCCGCGTCGGCGACGCCGCCACCGCGCGCCCCCGGCACCCCGAGGACGGTGACGTCCTCGTCCGGCTGACCGGGGCGGAGCTGGCCGCCTCGCCGCGCACGGTCCGCGAGCTGCCCGCCGGGCACCTCCGGCCGCCCTACGCCCTGCGCGCGTTCCTGGCCGGCGAGCACGCCGGCTCCGTACGCCTCGAAGAACCCGCCCTCTCGACCCTGGTGGTGCGCTGACATGACGACGGTGATCTGCCCGTACTGCTTCGACCGTTCCCAGGCCTCGCGCCTCCCGTACCGCTGTCTGATGTCCCGTACCGGCCTGCGCGGGGGCACCCCCTGCGACCCCGAACGGGACGACCTGTGGGCGAGCTTCACGGGCGCCGCGGCGCCCCCCGCCGCGTACATGAGGGGTCCGGTGTTCGCCGCCCCCGGCGGCCTCGGCAGGCTGCGCGGCGGTGGCGGCGGGCGCGCCGAGTGCCCGCGCTGCGGCGTGGCCACGCCCGTGCGGGTGTGCGCGGCCTGCCACAGCGACCTGCCCAGCGACTACTGCGCCCAGGACAGCCGGATCATCGCGCTGATCGGGGCGAAGGCGTCCGGCAAGAGCACCTATGTGTCGGTCCTCGTCAACGAGTTGAGGCACCGGGTCGGGCAGGCGTACGGGGCGGCGCTCGCCGCCATGGGCGACGAGAGCCAGAACCGTGACCGCGAGATGGCGGAGGACCTGTACGAGCGGCTGCGGCTGCCCGGCGCGACCCGGCCCGCCGCGACCGGGTTCAACGACCCGCTGCTCTACCGCCTGAGCCTGCCGAGGCAGGGCCGCCAGGGCAGCCGGCACACGGCGCTCGTCTTCTTCGACGCGGCCGGTGAGGACCTCAAGTCGGCCGAGTCGATGACCCGCTACACCCAGTACCTGAGCGCGGCCGACGGCATCGTCCTGCTCGTCGACCCGCTGCAGCTGGGGGCGGTACGGGACGCCCTGCCCGGGAGCGGCGGGCCGCCCCTGCCCTCCCGCGAGACCCCGGCCCTGCAGATCGCCGCCGACGTCGCCACCCAGCTGCGCTCGCACCGCCGGAGCGGCTCGCGCGGCCGGGTGGACACGCCGCTCGCCGTCGCCGTCACCAAGACGGACACCCTGCGCTCGCTGGTCGACCCGCACTCCCCGCTGCTGCGCAACACCCCGCACTCCGGCGGCCGGTTCGACGAGGCCGACCGGCTCGCCGTCCACGAGGAGACCCGGTCGCTGCTGGAGGGCTGGGACTCGGGGGCGCTCTGGCGGCAGCTGGAGCGGGACTTCTCCACGGTGTCGCTCTTCGGTCTGTCCGCGCTCGGCTCCCCGCCGCCCGCCGACGCCCCCGCCGACGCGCCCAAGTCCGGTCCCCAGCCCGTCCGCGTCGAGGACCCGATCCTGTGGCTCCTCGGACGGCGCGGCCTCATCCCGGTCGCCAAGCCGCCGCGCGACGGCGGCGCCAAGGGGGAGTCCACGGCATGAGCCTGCCCCAGATGCACTACACGTCGGCGCCGCCCGGACCGGACGGCTCCGGCTTCCGGTTCACCGCGGTCACCCCCGGCGTCCCGTCGTCCGTGCTCCGCGAGGCCGAGCAGCTCGTCGGGTACGAGCCGCCCCGGGACGCCCCGTCACGCCCCACGCCCTCGGAACTCGCCCTGTTCCCCGAGATGTTCAGCTACACGCGGCTCTCCGACGGCAGTGGACTGCTCAGCCGCACCGTGTACACGGGCGCCGACTACAGCGGACGGTGGGGCAACTTCCACGCCCACGCCGTCCATCTGACGGCCGGCGACCGGCTGCCCGGCGACCTGCCGCCCATCGCCGCGTGGGGCGCCCCGCAGTGGGCGGACCACTCCCCGGAGGACGGCACCCCACCGCCGCTCGACGCCTTCACCCCGGCGCACTCGGCCGGACTCCGGGCGGAGCTCGCGGCCTTCGCCGCCGCACGGCAGCCCCGGCTCGCGGCCGTCCTTGCCGATCTGCGGCGCCTCGCCGAGTCCCCGCACGCCCCGCAGATCGTCCTGGCCGAGCAGGACACCCGGCGGGTCGCGCACTGGGTGATGCTGGTGAACGCCGCGCTGCCGCACGAGTTCGCCCGCGGCCTGACGTTCACCACGTACACCCGGCGTCCGCAGCAGGCCCGCCAGCAGATCATCGGCGTCCACCCGGAGGACGTCAGGTCCGTGGCCGGGCAGCCGCACCGGTACAGCGTGCACGACTGCTCCGATCCCTCGGCGGCCCCGCCGCCGGTGGCCGACGCCTGGGCACACACGGCGGCGGCCGTCTGGGCCGCCGACGCGTACGAGCTCATCCGGCAGGCGGCCCAGACGGACGGCGCGGAGCCGTTCGCCTCGGGACCGCTGGCCGCGCTCGCGCTGGCGCGGGGCATCCCGGCAACCGAGGACGCGCGGACCGACGCCGTCGCGTGGGTCCGCGCCCACCCCGGAGCCCTCGACGAGACGACGCTCACCCGCTTCCTCAGGGCCGTCTGCGAGGTCGGCCCCGGCGCGCCCGAACTCCCCTCGGACACCCTGGCGGACCTTCTGGGCGCGCTGTACGGACGGGTCCCCGTCGCGCTGACGGCCCCGCTCACCGCGCGGCTCGTCAGCCGGGCCGTACGGGGCGGGACGACGGCCCTGCCGCCGCTGCCTCCGGGGGCGTTGCCCGAGCCGTACCGGGGCGAACTGGCCGCCGAGTCCGGCGACGAGCTGCGCCGGACGCTCCGGGACCCGCTGACACCGCTGAGCCGGACCGTCGAACTGCTGCGGGTGGCACGGCTGCTCGGGGTGGCGCACGACGACCTGACGGCCGGTCTCGCCGAGCGGTTCCGCGACGGCCTCCTGAGCCGGCCCGGCCCCTCCACCGCCGAGGCGCTCCGGGAGACGCTCGCCGAGTCCGGCGCCCTGCGCGACGAGGTGTCCGTCCTGCTCGACTCCCGGGCCTCCGACGACCCGCCGGGCGTCGCCCGCGCCCTGCGGGACACCGGGCTTCCGGTCGACGGGCCGCCCGGGGCGCTGCCCCACCTCCGGATGTGCGCGGCGGCCCCGGCGCTCCGGCCGGAGGGCACGGCGAGCGCCGGACAAGCAGGCCAACGGGCGGCCGACGGGGCCGGGGTACGTCCTGCTGACGGGGCCGCGGTACGGGAGCGCGAGCGGCAGCAGGCGTGGGTCCGAGACCGAAACGGCGAGCTGCACAAGCTGCTCCGGATCGCCGGGGTGTCCCACCTGGAGAACCCCCTCGTGCTGCGCACGGCGTTCGCGCTGGTCTGGGACGACCGCGTACCGACGGCGGCCGAGGCGTCCCAGCTCCTGAACGAGACGGGAGCCCGGCTGCTCATCGCCGCCGAGACCTGGGACCAGGTGGTGGCCGCCGCGGTCGACGCGCCCGTCGACGACAAGGAGGCCCCGGCCCTCGCCCGGCAGCTCCTCGCGGCCGCGCCCGACGCCGTCGGGCGTTCGATCCTGGACGACCTGAGGCTGCTGTCGCTCGTCCACGACATGGAGGAGCGGAAGGGCGACGCCGACCCCGCCCAGGGAGGCTGGACGGCCCGGGTCCGGGCCCTCGCCGGCTCCGCCCGCCCGAACGTCCGCAACCGCGCCACGGCCGCACTGGCCCGGCGGCTCATGGGCCCGGACCGGCCGGAGGGTGAACTCGGGGAGCTGGCCCGCAGCGACGACGGCGACCTCATCGACGCCTACGCCTCGGCGGCCCGTACGCCGGTCTTCCGCAACGTGCTGCGCGCGACCCCCGGCCGTGTGGCGGACTGCTTCCTCGCCTGGACCGCCCACGCCGGGGCGAGCCCGCGATGGGACCTGACGCGCCGGGCGCTCCTCGACGAGGTGCTGCGTCCCGTCGTCCAGGACTTCACCGACGGGGAGGTCTTCTCGGTCGAGCAGGCGCTCGGGCGTCTGTCGGCGAGCCGCGCGGCCGCCTTCCAGGAGTGGAACCGGCCGTCGGGCGGTCTCGGCCGCCTCTTCCGGCGGCGCGGGCGCAAGCCGACGACGCCGACGACGCCCTGGCGGGGCGACGTCACACCGCCCGAGGGGAAGCAGGGCCGATGACGGCGAGACGACTGACGTCGGCAGGGCCGATGACGGCGCGAGGTACGACGGCGCGAGGACTGACGTCGGCAGGGCCGACGACGAGGAGGCGGTCGACATGACGGGTGCCGAACTCGCCGGGATCGCCGTCGACGTGCTCGTGGCGATCACGGGCGTGACCGCGTTCCTGGTCTGCGTGGCCTACGCCTTCTGGGTGTTCGTCGCCACGGCCTGCCGGAGCGCGGGACGGGCCCTGGGGCCGTTCCGGGCGGGGCGGTCCGACGCGCGGGTCCTCACGATCGGCACGGAACCCGCCCACCCCTCGTACTGGCCCCAGCAGTCGTGGATCGACGCGGCCGGCGCCGTGGGCCGCTCCTACCGCGCGCTGTGGACGCTGTGGTGGGCCCATTGGATGGTCACCGTCGCCGGGCGGCTCCTCCTGGGCCGACGGCCGGCCACGAACGCGCGGGGCGCGAACGCCTTCACCCGCCTCATCCTGCGGCTGGTGGCACCGGGCACGGCGATCGGCGCGACCGCCGCCGCGCTGCTCGCCGCCGCGCTCCACACCCTCGTCCTCGTCGTGTTCTGCGTCCTCGTCGCCGTCGTCTGGTCGTCCTGGGTCCTGACCGTCGCCGTCGTACGGGGCGTGGAGCGCGGCTCGCTGCTGCTACGCGGCGTACGGACCGTCTGCCCGCACCCCGGCTGCCACCGGCCCTTCCCCCTGGCGGCCCACCCCTGTCCGCAGTGCCGCGCGGTCCACACCTCGCTGCGGCCCGGGCGGTACGGGGTGTTCCGGCACGCCTGCCGGTGCGGTGCCCGGCTGCCCTCCTCGCTCCTCTCGGGCCGCGGCCGGACACCGGCCGAATGTCCCTCCTGCGCACGGCCGTTGCCTCCGTCGGTGGGGACCACGCGGGTGGTCCACGTCCCTCTGATCGGCGGCTCCTCCTCCGGCAAGACGATGCTCGTGGCGGCCGTCGTGGCGGGTCTGCGTTCCTGGTCGGAGCGCGGGAACCTCACCATGGAGTTCGCCTCGGACGCCGACCAGCAGGACGGCGAGGCACTGGACCGGCAGCTCGACCGGAACGACTGGGCCAACAAGACGCAGGGCGACCAGCGGGCCTGGATGATCCTGGTGGGCAGGGGACGGCGACGGCGCCTGCTCTACCTCTACGACCCCATGGGCGAGTCACTGCAGCAGGCCGACCGGGTACGCGAACAGCAGTACCTCGCCCACGCCGACGGCGTCCTCTTCGTCGTCGACGTGCTGGCCGACCGTACGGTACGGCGCACCCTGCACGGCGCCGACGACACCCTCGCAGACGGGGCCCGGCCCGCCGCCCAGGGGCCCGTCGACACCTACCAGGGGCTCACCGGCGAACTCGCCGCGCTCACCGGCGGCCGCGGCGACCTCCCGGTGGCCGTGGTGGTCACCAAACGGGACGTGCTCGACCGCATCGAGGCGCTGCCCGCTCCGGGGGCCCGGGTCGACGAATGGCTCACCGCCATCGGCCTCGGCGGGCTCGTCCGCGGCTTCACCCACGACTTCAGAGCGACGGGCTTCTGGGCGGTCAGCGCCTCCGCGGCCACCGGCACCGGCGCCCTGGACAGCGAGCGGCGGCGGGCGGCGGAGCCGGTCCTCTGGCTGCTCGCCCGCTCGGGACTGAGGGTCGGCGCGCTGGTCGAGTCGCGGGGGCCGGTCCCCCGGCAGGGACGCCGCACCGACACCAGGAAGCAGGGGGTACGACAGGGATGACGGTGGTGACCCCGCGCGTGGCGCGGTCCCGCAAGGCGGTCCTGGCGCTGTTCGTGACGGCCTGCGTCGTGGTGTTCGGGGCGGCCGTGTACGGCGTCCTGTACGCGCTGCCCGGCCTCCTGGAGGAGCTGCGGCTCCTGTGGGAGGAGTCCCCCCGGTGGGAGGAGTCCTGACGTCTTCCCCTCACTCCCCTTCCCACCATCCGATTGCCACCTACCCACCCACAGGAGGATTCTCGTGACCGAGATCCCCGGCGGCCCCATGGCGAACCGCCCGGTGCACTTCATCTGGCTGCTCGACTGCTCGTACTCGATGCTCGGCGAGAAGATCGGACAGCTGAACTACGCGATCCGGGAGGCGATCCCGGAGATGCGCTCGGTGGCGCACGACAACCCCGCCGCCCAGCTGCTCCTGCGCACCATCACCTTCTCCACCACCGCCCGCTGGCACCACAAGGACCCCGTGGCGGTGGACGACTTCACCTGGCAGGACGTGCAGCCCGACGGCACGACCAACCTGGGCGAGGCCCTGCATCTGGTGGCCGGGGAGCTGCGTACCCCGCCGATGCCCGAGCGTGCCCTCAAGCCGGTCATCGCCCTGGTCTCGGACGGCGTGCCGACGGACGACTGGCGCGCCGGGCTCAAGGCGATCGACGCCACCCCGTGGGGCCGCAAGGCGGTGCGGGTCGCCATCGCGATCGGTTCCGACGCCGACCGCAGCGTGCTCCAGGAGTTCCTGGCCAATCCGGAGCTGCGCCCGCTCGACGCGAACAGCCCCAAGCAGCTGGCCGCCGCCATCCGTTGGGCCTCGACCGCCGCGGTCAAGGCGGCCTCGCAGCCGGTGGCCGGTTCGGCCGACCCCGCCGTCAAGCCGGCTCCGTACGCGCCGCCCGTCCTCTCCGACGACGACGACGAAGACGACGTGTGGTGAGCAGGCCAGGGGCCTGGGAGACCTTCCACGAGAGCGTCCGGGGCGTCAACAAGGCACGGAACCAGGACCGGTGCCTGGTCCAGGGCACCGGCACGGCCCGGGATCCGCTGATCCTCACCGTCGCGGACGGCCACGGCTCGGCCTCGTACCCCCGGAGCCACGTCGGAGCGCACTACGCGACGGACCTGTTCGCCAACCGCGCGCGCGAGTTCGCGATGTCCGTGGCCGACCGTGACCGGGCGGGCTGGCGCGGACGGCTGCGCGACTACGCCCGGATCGGGCTGCCGGAGCGGCTGGTCAGGGACTGGCAGAGCGAGGTCCTCCGTCACTGGGAGCGGAATCCCACCCCGGACGAGGACCCGAAGTCCCCCGGGCCGATCCTGCGGCTGTACGGGTCGACGCTGATCGGCGCGGTCCTCACCCCGGACCTCTTCGTCGCCTGGCAGCTGGGCGACGGCGAGCTGACCGTGGTGGACGGCGACGGCGAGGTCCGGCTGCCGCTCGCCCCCGCCCGGGCCGAACTCGGCGACGAGACGGCCTCGTTGTGCATGCGCAACGCGTGGCGGTCGGTCCGGGTGCACTGGGAGCCGCTGCCCGATCCGGTACGGGCTCCCCGGCTGGTGGCGCTGTCCACGGACGGCCTGTCGAAGAGCTTCGTCTCGGACGAGGGCTTCACCGAGTTCGCGGCCGGTCTGCACCGGCGGCTGGCCGAGCGGGGCGTGCCGGGCGTCGCCGAGGACATCCCCCGGTGGCTGGCCGAGGCGTCCCGGCACTCGGGCGACGACACCACCCTGGTGCTGGCCCGCCGGTCCGCCGAAGGCCCGGCCACCGACGAGGGCTCGGACGAGAGCCAGGGCGAGAGCCGGGGCGAGAGCCAGGACGAGAGCCAGGACGAGGCCGCGGAGGGCCCGGGAAGCAGCCCCGTGGACCCGCGGATCCCCTACTGCGAGGAGAGAGAACGACCATGAGCGGCATGCTCGACAGCGGAGACTCACTGATCACGGACGGCGGGCAGACGATCGTCGTCGACCGGCTGCTCGGCTCGGGCGGCCAGGGCGAGGTGTACCGGGTCGGCCTGCCCGACGGCAGCGTCAAGGCCCTCAAGTGGTACTACCCGGACAGCGCGACCCCGCAGCAGCGCCGGGTCGTCGAGGACCTGGTGACCCGTGACTTCGACGACGACAGGTTCCTCTGGCCGACGGCCTTCGTCAGTGCGGGGGCCGACCGCTTCGGCTATCTGATGGACGTGCGGCCGGACCGCTTCCGCGGTCTGCCCGAGCTGTTCCGCCGGACGGTGAGCACCTCCTTCCGGGCCCTGCTGACCGCCTGTCTGTACACGGTCGAGGCGTACCAGGCCCTGCATTCCAAGGGGATCGCCTACCGGGACATCTCCTGGGGCAACATCTTCTTCGACCCGGCCACCGGCGAGATCCTGGTCTGCGACAACGACAACGCGGTGGTCGAGGGGGACCAGAGCGGGATCTCGGGGACCATGGGCTTCATGGCTCCCGAGCTGGTACGCGGGGACCCCGGCGCCCAGCCGGGGACCCAGAGCGACCTGCACTCGCTCTCGGTCCTGCTGTTCATGTTCCTGATGAACCACCACCCGCTCAAGGGCGCCCGCGAGCTGGCGATCCACTGTCTGGACGAGAACGCGGAGCGCAAGCTGTACGGCCGCGAGCCGCTGTTCGTCTTCGACCCGCAGTACACGGACAACCGGCCCGACCCGGTCGAGCACTCCACCGTGCTCGCCCTGTGGCCGCTGGTGCCGCCCTCCGTACAGGCGCTGTTCGTGCAGAACTTCACGGTCGGGCTGCGGGAACCGTCGGCCCGGGTGCGGGAGTCGCAGTGGCGGGACGCGCTGCGGGCCGTCCGTGACGCCGTGGTGGAGTGCGCGAACTGCGGCCGGGAGAACATGACGGAGCCGGGCTCGGCCACTCCCGGCACCTGCTGGAAGGACGGCTGCCGCAGCGCCCTCGTCCTGCCGCCCCGCCTGGTGGTGACCACCCCGCCGCCGAGGGCGGAGCGGCACATCATGCTCGGCAGGTCCGCGCGGATCCACCGGCATCACCTGAGCCCCGAGCCCTCGCGGCACGACTACTCGGAGGAGAGCCTGGTGGCCGAGCTCGTGGAGCATCCGCAGAAGCCGGGGCGCTACGGTCTGGCCAACCGGTCCGCCACGGCCTGGACGGGCACCCGTTCCGACGGCACCACCCAGCAGGTCGTGCCCGGCCAGACGGTGCCGCTGCGGTCCGGGCTCGCCCTCGAACTGGACGGCGGCGCCAAGGCGGAGGTACGCGCCCGCTGACGCCCGCCCTCCGGGGAGCCTGCCAGGGGATCACATGCCGACGATGCCGGCGATCCCCTGGACCAGGGCGAGACCGCCGCTCCCGACGGTCACGTACGGTTCGATGGCGGTGAACGCGGACCGGATGCGGCTCCGGTCGGCGGGGCGCCCCTCGCGCTCGGCGGTCACGAGTTCGCCGTGCACCGCCTCGGCCTGCTCGACGGCGGTTCGGGCCGCCTCCTCGTCGCGGAGCCACTGGACGAGGCGGGCCGCCATCGCCACGGCGCTCGCCGCGTCCGTCCCGTACTGGTGGATCTCCACCCGGCCGTGGTCCCCGATGTTGCTCCCGGACACCTGGCCGTGGAAGTTGTACGTGTTCATGGGTTTCCTCTCGCTCAGGGGGTGGCGGTGCCGTGCTGGGCCGGCGCGCCCTGCTGTCCGCCCGGTCCGTGCTGGTTGACGACGCCGTGGTTGCCGACGTTGCTGCCGTGGATGTCGCCCGAGATGTTGTACGTCTGGGTGCTGATCACCTGCACCGCCTGGTCGTACGAGCTGGTGTCCACCCGGTGGTCCTTGAGGAACCGTTCGGTCGCGGTGAGGACGCCGCTCTGGAGCCGGTGCAGGTAGTCCCGGGAGTCGGCGCGGTCGTTGTGGAGCATCTGGTCCCAGGAGGAGACGCTCTCCCGGATGCTTCCGGTCGCCCCGTGGTCGAAGACGAGCTGCCGCTCGGAGATCTCCCTGCGCCAGTTCCTGAGTTCACGGGCCCTGGCCCGGGCGTGGCTCCGCCGCCCGGAGTTGCGTCCCCAGGCTCCCCGCAGGCCGGGCAACCAGGCGCGCCGGGTGGCGGAGAGCAGCTTCCAGGTCCGCTCGAAGCCGCGGAACGGCAGGGAGCCCACGATGTTGTAGACGGCGTCGTCCACGGGCGGGATGACGAGGACCAGCACCTCCCAGGAGAGGCTGGGGTGGTGCAGCCGGGCCCGCAGCTGCATGGTCACGATGACCCGGCCGCCGTCGCTGACGCGCTCCAGGCTGAGGAAGGTCCGCATCCCGGCCCCGGGGGTGAGCAGTCCGGTCCGTACGAGGTCGGCGTCGATCTGGGCGCGGGGGCGGCCCTGCGGTTCCTCCAGGAGCTCGTCGGCGAGGAGCGGGACGTGGTCGCCGCACACGTAGAGCCGGTTGCGGGCGCGGAGTCCTTCGAGGCCCGCGATCTTCGCCATCTCCTTGGCGACGTAGGTGTGCAGGTCCACGGCGTCGAAGGGGACGATGGTCAGCTTGCGTCCCGGATTGGCGGGGTCCTCGGCGGGCCGCGAGACGTCGATGGGCTGCCAGACGACGTCCTTGATCTTCGTGCCGCTGCCGACGAAGGGGTGAGTGCGGGCGGCGGCGGCCGTGTACGGCACCACGTTGGCCTTGGCGAGTGCCCGGAGCCGGTCCTCGGCCGCCCGCTCGACGGGCTCGGCGAGGGTCTCGGGGCGTTCGGTGCCCCAGTACACCTCCTGAGCCGCGCTCCAGGCCCCCGACAGGGCGGCGTGGACGGCCCACCAGGCTCCGGCGAGGGCGCCGAGCACGATCCCGCCGCCCGCCCAGGGGCCGAGGGCGTTGCCGCTCACGAAGCCCCAGACCAGGACGGCGAGGCCCGCCCAGAGGGCGAGGAAGAGGCGGGAGAGGAAGCGGTCACGCCGCTCATGGCGGCGCACCGCCGCCCGCGCGTGGCGGGCGAGGGCGATCAGGTGGATCCCGAGGGGAAGTCCGAGTGCCGTCATCCGGTCCGCGGTGAGCTCGGTGTCCACCTCGCGGGCGAATCGCTCGTCGAGGTGGACGTGCGCGCACAGCTGCCGGGTCACCGCGTCCTTGCGGTAGGTCGGAAGCGTCGGTAACTGTCTGCGTGCCATGCGGACTCCCCCTGTGTGTCACCGCACACCCTAGGGAAGTCCGCCCACCGTGTCCCCCGGATCGGGGGGAAGGATCAGCTCGGTTCGGTCTCCAGCCGCAGCGAGATCGAGTTGATGCAGTACCGCTGGTCCGTCGGGGTGGGGTAGCCCTCGCCCTCGAAGACATGTCCCAGGTGCGAGCCGCAGCGGGAGCAGCGGACCTCGGTGCGGAGCATGCCGTGGGAGCGGTCCTCGATCAGCTCGACGGCGGAGCTGTCCTTCGGGTCGAAGAAGGACGGCCAGCCGCAGTGCGACTCGAACTTCTCGTTCGAGGTGAACAGCTCCGCGCCACAGGCCCGGCAGGAGTACACGCCCTGGGTGGTGGTGTCCGTGTACTCACCCCGGAAGGCGGGCTCGGTGCCCGCCTGGCGCAGCACCTGGTACTCCGCCGGGGTCAGCTCCGCACGCCATTGCTCGTCCGGCTTCTCGACGTCGTACGCCATGAGCTCGCTCCCTCTGCTGCTTCGACCGGCTCCGCTCTCGGCCGGTACTACTTCGACAGGTGGTCCAGGTGGTCCAGGATCAGCGGGCCGAGGTCCGTGACGTCGCCCGCGCCCATGGTGAGAACGAGATCGCCGGGGCCGGCCATTCCCGCCACGACCAGCGGCACCGTCGTCTTGTCGTGGACGGGCATGACGTCGGCGCCCGCCTGCCGCGCGGCGGCGATGATCAGCTCGCTGGTGATGCCCGGGATCGGGTCCTCGCGGGCCGGGTAGATGTCGAGGACGACGGACGCGTCGGCGAGGGCCAGCGCGTCGCCCATCTCCTTGCCCAGCTCCTGGGTGCGGGAGAAGAGGTGCGGCTGGAAGACGACCAGGAGGCGGGAGGCCCCGGCGGCGCCGCGCATGGCCTCCAGGTCGGCGGTCATCTCGGTGGGGTGGTGCGCGTACGAGTCGATGACCTGGACGCCCTTCGCCTCGCCCTTGAGCTGGAGGCGGCGGCCGACGCCGGTGTACGCGGTGAGCGCCTGGGCGAGCTCGGCCGGGTCGATGCCGACGCGGGCGCCGGCGGCGAGGGCCGCGGCGGCGTTGTGCGCGTAGTGGCGGCCGGGTACGGAGACGGTGAAGGTGTGCTCGACGCCGTCGAGCGCGACCGTCACCTCGCTCTTCATCCCGTTCGGGACGATCTTCAGGATGCGGGCGTCGGAGCCCTCGGACTCACCGACCGTGACGATGTTCAGACCGTCGCGGTCCGCGACCCGGCGGGCCAGCTCGCGCGCGCCCGCGTGCTCGCCGACGACCAGGGTGCCGCCGGGGCGGATCTTGGCCGTGAAGGCCTCGAAGGACTCGTAGATCTCGTCCATGGAGGCGTAGTTCGCGTGGTGGTCCAGCTCGACGTTGAGGACGATCGCGACCTCGGGGTCGTACTTCTGGAAGCTGCGGTCGCTCTCGTCGGCCTCGGCGACGAAGACCTCGCCCTCGCCGTGCAGCGCGTTGGTGCCGGGGCCCGCGAGGTCGCCGCCGATGGCGTACGAGGGGTCGAGACCGAGCTCGGTGAGGGCGACGGCCAGCATGGAGGTGGTCGTCGTCTTGCCGTGCGTACCGGCGACGGCGATCGCGCGCAGGCCGTCCATGAGGGAGGCGAGCGCGTCGGAGCGGTGGACGACGGGGATGCCGAGCTCGGCGGCGCGCGCCAGCTCGGGGTTGTCGGCGCGGATGGCGCTGGAGACGACGACGGCGGAGGCGTCGTCGGCGAGGTGCTCGGTGGCGTGCCCGATGTGGACGGTGGCGCCGAGGGCGCGCAGCGACTGGGCGGTCGCGGACTCCTTGGCGTCACTGCCGGCGACCTTGGCGCCGCGCTGGGCGAGGATCTTCGCGATGCCCGACATTCCGGCACCGCCGATGCCGATGAAGTGCGGCCGTTCCATGGCGGCAGGGATGGCGGGTGCCATGCGGATCTCTCCCCGGGGTGCGTCGTGCGTGGAAGACCCCAGCCTAGTGGCTCCCGCCGGGTGGGCCCGGCGGGAGCCGGGCCGTGTCCGCGCCCCCTGCACGGGGCGCGGACGCGGGCCGGGCCGGTCCGCTCGGCGGCTTCCTCGCTTCTACTCGGTGGCTTCCTCGCTGTGGGCGAAGAGCTTGAGGACGGGGACCCCCACCTTGTGGCGGGCCCGGGAGGCCCAGTCCCGGTGGAAGAACTCCTCCACGTAGTGCGGGGCGGTCAGCACGATCACCTCGTCCGCCTCCGACTCCTCGACCACCGCCTTCATCTTGGTGAGAGGGTGGTCCTCGACGACCTGGCCGACCGCTTCGCAGCCGGCGTCTCTCAACGCCCGGAGCGACTGCTCCAGGGCCAGCTCGGCGGGACGCCTGGCCTCCTTGCCCTCCGGTTCATCGCCCTCGCGGGTCGCTTCCTTCAGTTCGCCCATGGCCACGTCGTCGATGGCACGCAGCAGTACATCGGCCTGGTCACCACGCGGCTGCATCAGAACGATGAAGGACACGCCCTCGTCGCCGTGCAGCGTGGTGACGAATTCCACGTCGACGGATGTCAGGGGCTTCTCGATCATCAGAACGCTTGTGAACACCTCAGGAGCCCTTCTGCGGAATCCATCCTTCCCCGTGCTCGCACGGGGTCTGCGACAGTAAGTGTGCCCAGCGGACGGTAAGCGGAACGACAAATTCCGCCGATTGTCAGATCCGACGGTAGCGGCTGAAGAGGAAGCCGTCCTGCTCCAGCAGCGAAGCCATGGCGAAGCGTGTCGGGACGGCCACCGAAGGGCCCCCGGCGATCCGCTGGGCGTCACCCGCCGTCATCGTCGGCGAGACGGTCAGACACAGCTCGTCGAGGACTCCCGCCGCCACGAACTGGCCGAGCAGCCGGGGCCCGCCCTCGGTCAGCTGCCGCCGGAGCCCGCGCTCCGCGAGCACCGCCTTCGCCCGGGCCGGCTCGACCCCGGCCCCGTCGCCCGCCACCAGCACCTCGGCGCCCGCCGCCCGCGCGGCCCGCACCCGCTCGGCGGGCGCGGCGGCGCCCGTGAGGATCAGGGTCGGCACCAGCGGCTCGGTGAAGAGCGGCAGCGAGAAGTCCAGGTTCAGGGAGGCGCTGACCACGGCGATCACCGGGGCCGGTCCCTGTCCGGCGGCGGCGCGGCGGGCCGCGAAGGCCTCGCGCGCGCGTGCGGGGCGGTAACCCTCCAGGCGCACCGTTTCCGCACCGGCGACGACCACGTCGGCGAGGCCCCGCAGGGTGCCGAAGATCCGCATGTCGGCCTCGGAGGAGAGCGGCTGGGAGCGCCCGTCGTGCTGCCCCGCCCCGTCGAGCGAGGAGACCATGTTGGCCCGCAGCCAGGCGCCCTCGCCCTCGGGCAGCTCCGGGTACGCGTAGGCGTCGGCGAGCGCGTCGAGGGACCAGTCCCCGCCGCCCCCCGCCTCGGTCGTGTGGGCTGTCATGTCCGTCACAGGGAACAGGCGTCGCATCCTTCGAGTCTGACATGGCGCTTACAGTGGGGAACTGTGTCGACCCGTGCCCTCTCCGCAGCCGCATCCACCTCAGCGGCCCCGCTCTCGCTCTGCTCGCGAGAGCCCCACGTCCCCGCCGACCGGCTCGTCGCGGAGATGGTGCCGCCGCCGCGCTTCGACTCCGTACGGTTCGACACGTACCTCCCGGACCCGAACCAGCCCAGCCAGACGGACGCCGTCAAGGCGCTGAGCTCCTTCGCCGAGGGCCTGGGCGGAGCGCACGCCTCCGGTGCCGGGAAGCGCCGCTGGTTCGCCCGGAAGCCGGCCGCCCCGACCGGGCCGCGCGGGGTCTACCTGGACGGCGGGTACGGCGTCGGCAAGACCCATCTGCTCGCCTCGCTCTGGCACGCGACTCCCGCCGAGCCCGCCCTGAAGGCGTTCGGCACCTTCGTCGAGCTGACCAATCTGGTCGGCGCGCTGGGCTTCCAGCAGACCGTGAAGACCCTCAGCGAGCACCGCCTCCTCTGCATCGACGAGTTCGAGCTCGACGACCCGGGCGACACCGTCCTTGTCTCCAGCCTGCTCGGCAAGCTGGTCGAATCGGGCGTGGCGCTCGCCGCCACCTCCAACACGCTCCCCGGCAAGCTCGGCGAGGGCCGCTTCGCCGCCGCCGACTTCCTGCGCGAGATCCAGGGCCTCTCGGCCCACTTCCGGCCGCTGCGCATCGACGGCGAGGACTACCGCCACCGCGGTCTGCCCGAGGCTCCGTCCCCCTACTCCGACCAGGTCGTCACGGAGACCGCGTACGCGACGCCGGGTGCCTCCCTCGACGACTTCCCGCATCTGCTCGAACACCTGGCCAGGGTTCACCCGAGCCGGTACGGCGCGCTCACCGACGACCTCACCGCTGTCTGCCTCACCGACGTCCAGCCCGTCCCGGACCAGTCGACGGCCCTCCGCCTCGTCGTCCTGGCCGACCGGCTGTACGACCGCGAGATACCCGTCCTCGCCTCCGGACTGCCCTTCGACCGACTGTTCAGCGACGAGATGCTGAACGGCGGATACCGCAAGAAGTACTTCCGGGCGATCTCCCGGCTCACCGCGCTCGCCCGCGACGCCAAGGGGCTGGTGGCGCAGTAGGTTGGAGGCCATACCCGATCGAAAGGGATCACCATGGCCGCAACGCGCAGCGCTCACGCCGTCTGGGAGGGCGACCTCCTCAAGGGCTCCGGTGTCGTCACGCTCGACTCCTCCGGTCTCGGCAAGTTCGACGTCTCCTGGCCTGCCCGCACCGAGCAGCCGAACGGGAAGACCAGCCCGGAAGAGCTGATCGCCGCCGCGCACTCCTCGTGCTTCAACATGGCGTTCTCCAACGTCCTGGCCAAGGCCGGCAACGCGCCGGAGCGCCTGGAGACCAAGGCCGACGTGACCTTCGTGCCCGGCACGGGCATCACGACCAGCCACCTCACCGTGCGCGGCACCGTACCTGGCCTGGACGCGGACAAGTTCCAGGAGCTGGCCGAGGACGCCAAGCAGAACTGCCCGGTGAGCCAGGCCCTCACCGGTGTGACGATCACGCTCACCGCCGAACTGGCCTGACCCCCGGTCAGAACACGCGCCACATGAGGCAGTTGTGACCCGCATGGTTCACGTGTCACCACAGTGCGTGATACACACATGCGGGTCACACGTCATTTCACACACCTGTCCGCCAACAGGAAAGTGGGTTGCCTCATGTCCGCAACACGACGTCAGATCCTGTCCCGCACCGGCGCCACCGCCGCCGGGATCGCCTTCACCGGCACCCTCTCCGAACTCTTCGCCGGCAGCGCGAGCGCCGCGGCCGGCGGCCACACGGGACGGGCCGGCTACGGCCCCCTCGTCCCCGACCCCGACGGTCTGCTCGACCTTCCGGCCGGCTTCCGCTACCGGGTCCTCTCCCGGCAGGGCGATCCGCTCCGCTCCGGCGAGGGCCCCGTCCCCAGCAACCCCGACGGCATGGGCGCCTTCGCCGGCCGTCGCGGCCGCGTGCACCTCGTCCGCAACCACGAGAACCGGGTCACCGGGAAGGTCGGCGTCCCGACCGTCCCCGGCCTGACGTACGACCCGGCCGCCAAGGGCGGCTGTACGGCCCTGGAGCTCGACGGCCGGAACGACGTCCTCGGCGAGCGGGTCGCCATCGCCGGTACGGCCGTCAACTGCGCCGGCGGGCCCACCCCCTGGCGTACCTGGCTGACCTGCGAGGAGACCGAGGACAAGGCCGGGACGAACGGCTACACCAAGGACCACGGCTTCATCTTCGAGGTCGACGGAGCCGACCCGCACCGCACCGGAGCCGTCCCGCTCACCGCGATGGGCCGCTTCCAGCACGAGGCGATCGCGGTCGACCCGGCGAGCGGCATCGTCTACGAGACGGAGGACGCCTTCGAGCGCCCCTTCGGCCTCTTCTACCGCTTCCTCCCCCACCGGCCGCTCGGCGGCACCGGCTCGCTGCGCGCGGGCGGCGCCCTGGAGGCCATGCGGGTCCCGGGCGTCGCCGACCTCTCGGTGATCCAGGAGGCGGGCACCCGTTTCGAGGGGATCGAGTGGGTCCCCGTACCCGACCCGCAGGCGGCACAGACCCCGATCAGACACCAGGACTTCGGCCCCCGGGGCATCACCCACGCGCAGAAGCTGGAGGGCTGCTACTGGGGCGGCCGCGCCGTGTACTTCGTGTCCTCCTTCGCGCGCGTGAAGGACGGTTCCGGCGCGACGCACTTCGGCCAGGTCTGGAAGTACGAGCCGCACCGGCGCCGGCTCACCCTGGTCGTCGTCTTCGGCCCGGACACCGACATCCGGCTGCCCGGCGAATCGCCGGACAACATCTGTCTGGCACCGAGCGGAGGCCTGATGGTCAGCGAGGACGGCGACGGGGCGCAGCACGTCTACGGGGTGAGCGAGAAGGGCGAGGTGTACGCCGTCGCCCGGGGCGGGCAGAACATCGGCACGCCCGAAGCCCCGGAGTGGGGCGAGTTCGCGGGCGTCACCTTCTCCCCCGACCGGGGAACGATGTACGTCAACTGCTACACGCCGGGGACGACGTTCGCGGTGACCGGCCCGTGGTGCTGAGCTGAGGGCGGTGCCCGGCCGCGCGCGCTCGCGGGCGGCCGGGTTCCGTCGCAGGATCGGGGGAGGACGAGCGCACCAGCGGCGGGTGGAAGGGGCACGAGGTGGCGAAGAAGGACGGCAGCAGGCAGCGGAAGCGGCAGGACGCGTCCTTGCGTGAGCTGCTCCGCGTCCCCGGGGGCGAGCGCGTCGACCTCGCCGCGTACGACGCCGCCGCGACCCCGGGCGGCCCCGCCGACAAGGCGGCCGGTCTGGCCGCCACGGCCGCCCTCGCACCGCGCCTCGCGGGCCTCCAGGAACGCCTCTACGCGGCGAGCACGGCCGGTGACCGCCGGCGCGTGCTCCTGGTCCTCCAGGGGATGGACACCAGCGGCAAGGGCGGCACGGTCAAGCACGTCATCGGCCTCTTCAACCCGTCCGGCTGCCGTATCCACGCCTTCAAGGCCCCGACGCCGGAGGAGCGGAGCCACCCCTTCCTCTGGCGGATCATGAAGGCGCTCCCCGGTCCGGGCGAGATCGGGATCTTCGACCGCTCGCACTACGAGGACGTGCTCATCGCCCGCGTACGGGAGCTGGTCCCGCGCTCCCGGCTCGACCGCCGCTACGACGAGATCAACCGCTTCGAGGCGTCCCTGGCCGACGACGGCGTGACCGTCGTCAAGGTCTTCCTGCACATCTCGTACGAGGAACAGCGCGGCCGCCTCCTCGAACGCCTGGACAACCCGGAGAAGCACTGGAAGTTCAACGCGGGCGACATCGAGGAGCGCCGCATGTGGCCGGCGTACCAGAAGGCCTACGCGATCGCCCTGGAGCGCTGCACGACGGACGAGGCCCCCTGGTACCTGGTCCCGGCGGACCGCAAGTGGTACCGGAACTGGGCGATCAGCAGGCTGCTGCTCGAACACCTGGAGGCGCTGGACCCGACGTACCCGCCGGGGGACTTCGACGTGGAAGAGAGCCGGCGGCTGCTACTGGCCACGTGAGCGGCGCCAGCGGGTGACCTCCTGGAGCAGGTACGTGTGCGCGCCGAGGTCGAGGAGCCCGAGGCGTCCCCGGTCGTCCAGGGCGGTGAGGAATCGGTGGCCCAAGGGGCTCTGGCCCACGTGGGCCAGATGGACGGCGAATTCCGTCAGGGTCATTCCGTCTTGCGACGACACGGCCAGGTCGAACAGGGCGGCGGCCGGGGCGTCGCCCATCTCTTCCAGGTCCCGCACGATGGCTCCCCAGGGGCGGAACGACAGCGCGCCCTCGAGAAGGTCCGCAGCCAGGTCGGGCCTCCCGGCCTTCACCAGCTCCACCGAAGCCCGCAGTCCGTACCGGTCGGCGCGACGCTTCATGCCCAGCGCCAGCTTCAGTCCCGGTAGCTCCGCCAAGGAGCTGCCGTCGGACAGGACCGCCAGGACGAGGGCGACCGCGTCCCAGTCGCTCCGCGCGCGGCCGACCGCCTCGGCCATCACCCTGTCGCCTCCGTCCTCGCCCATCGCCTGATGGACTTCCGGCGCGTTCCCCGGGGTGACCCGACCCGCCACGGCGATCGTCCACGTGTCACGGAACCAGGCGCTCTCCAGTCGCGCCACCTCCGGGGCGAGCGCCAGCACGTCCTCCAACGGCCTCAGCCGTGCGACGTCCACCGCGAACGTTTCCGCGTCGTCCCCCAGCCAGTGCATCAGCTCCATGACCTCCTCCAAGGAGCGTGACCAGGCCGCCTCGCTCAGCTCCCGGGAAGCCTCCGGGAACCTCGCCTCCTTCCGCAGCACCATCAGCCGGCTCTTGAAGGCCTCCAACGGGAGGTCACCGGTTCCGGTCCGCGACAGCTCCTCCTCCAGGCGCAATACCGTCTCCCGCAGTTCCAAGCCGTGGCGTTCCGCCTCCTCGCGGAGGTGTTCCGCGTCCCGGAGGTCCTGGCGGAGCTGGTCGACCTGGCGGAGGAGCGCCTCCTGGGCGCGGGCGAGGGCGGCCCGTTCCGTACCCCAGTCCAGGCGGAGGCGCGTGAGGTCCTCCGCGACGTCCCGGGCCTCCGCCTCCTTCCTGTCGAGGAGGGCGTGCAGCGCCTCGATGTTGCGGTGGGCACGGTCAGCGTCCCGCCGCGAGCGCGCCAACTCGTCCCGCAGGCTCTCCAGCCGGAACTCGTCCGGGTTGCAGACCCGCAGCGCCTCCAGCCTCTGACCGCGAAGAGCCTCCTTGGCCTCCGGCTGGAGCGGAGCTCCGATGTGCTCCTCGACCTCCTGGACCAGGCGGTCGAGGAAGTCCTGTGGCGCGATGCGGCGGCCGGAGAGATAGCGGGAGACCACCGACTTGTCCAGGTGGACGCGGTGGGCGTACTGAGCCTGAGGGATGTCCAGCCGCTTGAACAGGCCTGTCAACACGTTGCCCAGCGCGGCAACTTCGGCGACCCCGCCGCGCTCCATCTCCGACGAACTGCCCTGCGTACGGGCGACTTCGGTCATCGCACACCTCCCCCTGGGCGTTGCCCCGACACCGGCAACGGTTGCCGCTGTCGCAACGTACCGGACGGGTCCGACGGTGGGGGCTCGCTCATCCAGAACCCGACAGACCCCAAGGAACCCGATGCGTACTCTCCGCTGGGCCCAGCGCGCCCTCATCGTTCTCGTGGCGATCCTGCCCCTGCTCCTCGTGACGCTCGCCTTCGTACCCGCCCTGCTCGTCCTTCCCTTCCGGCGGGAGCGGGCCGCGCACGCCGACGCGATGGTGCGTCAGCTCAGCGCGTGGACTCGGGTGCTGCTGCTGTCGAGTCGCGAGCGTTAGAGACTCTGATCGGTTAACTTCCGATCGTGAACACTTCTGTACGAAACCTGGCGGCGCTCGGTCTTCTGGGCGCCGCCCTCGTCGGCTGTGGACGGGGCACCGCCGAAACGCCCCCGGCCCCGCCGGCGAAGGAACCGGCCGCCACCGGCAGCCCGTCACCCCGGGCGAGCGCCGCGGCGGCCGGGCCCAAGCCCGCGCGCGTCCCGGCCGCTCCGCCCACCATGGCTCCGGGGCCGGGCGGACTCACCCCCGTGTACACACGCCGGGCGAAAGCGGGGGAGGCCGCGGGGCCGGGCACGTCGAAGGCCGCGGAAAAGGTCGTCGCCCTCACCTTCGACGCCGACATGACGGCCGATCAGGGGCCTCGGGCCGCCCAGGGCGAGCGTTTCGACAATCCGCAGCTCATCGCGACCCTGCGCCGGCTCAAGGTGGACGCGACCGTGTTCATGACGGGCCGCTGGGCGGAGGAGTACCCGGACCAGGCGAAGTCCATCGGCGTCGACCCGCGCTTCGAGATCGCGAACCACTCCTACAGCCACTACGCCTTCGCGTCCCCCTGCTACGGCCTCCCGACCGTCGCCAAGCCCGACATGGCGGACGACGTGCAGCGGGCCTTCGACGCGTTCCGCGACGCCGGGGCGGTGAACGTCGTCCCGTACTTCCGCTTCCCCGGCGGCTGCTACGACGACGCGGCCCTCCGCGCGCTCGCCCCGACCGGTGTCACGGCGGTCCAGTGGGACGTGGTCAGCGGCGACGCCTTCGCGAAGGACGCGGACGCGGTGGCCGAGCAGGTCCTCGACGGCGTGCGGCCGGGCTCGCTGGTCGTCATGCACTGCACGCGCAGCGCGGCCCCGGTCACGGAGCAGGCCATCCGCCGCATCGTCCCGGAACTCCGAGCCCGCGGCTACCGCTTCGTGAAGGTCTCGGAACTGATGCGCGGGTGACCTCCGGCTGTTGCCGGACAGGCCCTAGCCGGAGCAGGCGGTGCGCTCCGCCTCCCGTCATTCGCAGACCGGGCACAGCGTGATGCCCTTCGTGGAATCCGGGTACTCGGTCGGCTCCTGGCACAGCACACAGTCGGCGAAGGGGCCCTCGGCCGCCGCTTCGGGCTTCGGGCCGGGCTCCGGGGTGGCGCAGTACGACGTGGACTCGGTGGACTCGGTCATGTCGTTCATGTCTTCGAGCGTACTCACTCCAGGCGGGCCGTGGCCCCGCTCGCGAGGACCGCGCACGCCGCCGCGAGGAGCACGGCGCCGCCGCAGGCGAGCCACGGCGGGTCGGCGGTCACCGTGCGGGCGCCGGTGATCAGGGCCGTCATCGCGTGCTTCGCCGGTGAGCCGGTGGTCACCAGGGCGAGCAGCGAGCCCAGGACCAGGGCCGCGACGGACCAGCCGGGGGCCCGGACGAAGGGGCGCGAGGCCAGCGCGCCGACGGCGGCGCCCGTCAGGGCACAGGCCAGCGCGGCCAGGAGCCCCGTGGTCACCGCGGCGGGCGCGGTGACACCCCGCCGGTCGCCGGTCGCCGTCACCGCGAGGACCGCGACCGCGCCGACGAGCGCGGGCAGCACGGTCCCGGTGACGAGCGCCGCGAGATGCGCGCGGCCCCGGCCGGCCGTCGCCGCGACGACGTTCCGGGCCGCGGACGGCTCCTGCGTGACGCAGATCCGTACGGTCCAGGCGGTCACGGGGAGCAGCGCGGCGGCCGTGAAGCCGAGCGCGCCGAGGACCGGCTCACCGGCGTTGACGCCGACGCCGAGGAAGGCCGCGTACAGGAGGAGCGGTGCGAGCCAGCGCTGCGAGCGGAGCAGCAGGCCGGTCTGGTAGCGCAGGAGCGCCGTCATACGCGTACGCCTTCGGAGCCGAGGTGGTGGATGTGCCAGGAGGCGGCGAGGAGCGCGCTCAGCAGGGCGTCGGAGTGGGCGGCGTCGACGGTGAGGACGGTGGTCCCGTCGCCGTCGGGTCCGGGTGCGACGGCGGGGTGACCGGGAAGCCGCTCCGGGGGCGGGAGGGCACGCGGGCCGCCGGAGACGATGATCCGCACACGCGGCAGCGTCCCGGGGCTCGCGCCGATCGGCCCGGCGCCCACGCCGAGGTGACCGGCGCCGCCCGCATGGACCGGCCGGGCGCCCGCGCCGACGGGACCGACGCCCACGCCGAGGGGACCGGCACCCGCATGGACCGGCCCCGAGCCCACGCCGATCGCGTCGGCGCCCACGCCCACCGGCCCGACGCCCACGCCGACGGGACCCGCGCCCGGCCTGACCGGGTTCTCGGCCTCCCTGACCCGTCCCTCCCGCACCTCGTACACCGCGGACGGCTCCCCCTCCAGCCGGCGCGGGTCGTGGTCGACGAAGACGACGGTTCCGCCGGCCGCCCGGCGTGAGCGGACCGCCGCGTCCAGTTCCGCACGCGCGCCCGTGTCGAGGCCGGTCCAGGCCTCGTCGAGGACGAGGAGGGACGGGTCGGCGAGAAGGGCCTGGGCCACGGCGACCTTCTGGCTCGTGCCCTTGGAGAGCTCCGCCATGGGCGTACGGGCGTGCTCGCCCGCGCCGAAGCGATCGAGCCACTCCCCCGCCCGGGTCCGCGCCACCGCCGTGCCAAGACCCTGGACGCGCCCCAGGTGGACCAGATAGTCGGTGGCCGTGAAGGGCAGCGCGACCGGGAAGCGTTCGGGGACGTACGCCGTGCGGGGCGGGCGGTCCGTGACCCGGCCCGCGGTGGGCGCGTCGACCCCGGCGACGAGCCGGAGCAGCGTCGACTTCCCGGTGCCGTTCGTGCCGACGACCCGGACGAGGGCCCCGGCGGGCAGGTCGAGGTCCACCTCGCGGAGGATCCACGCCCCCCGGAGGCCGTGCCGGCGCCCGACGCGCTCCAGCCTCAACCGGAGGACTTCTGCGGGGTCAGCTCGCTGGGCCGGACGACCACGAAGCCCTGGCCCTCCAGCTTCAGCTGCACCGCCTCGCCCGAGCCGCCGCGGATCATCGAGCCGACGGACTGCGAGCGGTGGAGCGAGGTGTGCAGCTGCTCGCTCCAGCCGACGACGGCGTCGGTGTCGACGAAGACCGGGGCCTGCGGGGTGACGGGGATGACGATCGGGGTGCCCTCGCACATGAGGGCGACCTTGCCGTATCCGGAGAAGACGGAGTTGAAGAGGCCGCCGCCGGTCATGCCGGCGCCCTTCACGGTCTTGATCTCGTAGTGGAGGGTGGCGTCGAAGCAGAGCACGTTGCGGCCGTTGACCGAGAACGCGTCGCCCTGCTCGATCTCGACGATGAAACAGTTCTGCGCCTCGTGCGCGAACCACGCCTCGCCCCGGCCGCGCACGGCCATCAGCGCCAGCCCCTCGCCGGTGACGGCCCGCTTGAGCAGGCCGCCGATGCCCTGGCCCTTGCGCTCGAACTGGAGGTCGCCGCGGAAGGCGATCATCGATCCCTGACGCGCGTGCATCTCGCCGTTGACGGTGTACTTGACCGACTTCGCGTTCTGGAGGGTCATCCCCGGAAAGTCCGCGGTCTCGGCGAGGTGTTCGCCGGTGAAAAGATCACTCTTCATGAGGGGCATCTTGACCCGGAAGCGCTCATTCCCACAAGAATCGCTCGTGACGGCAGTGGCAGAATTGCCCGGTGAGCAGCAACGAGACCGATCTTCGCGATGAGAAGCCCCAGTTCGTCCTGCCGTTGGTCGTACGGATCGAACGGGACGCGCCGCCGTCCCGTACCGACGCCCTGGAGACCGCCGCACGCGCCGTCCTGGAGATCCTCACCGACGACCGCTCGCTCGGCGAGGGCGAGTGGGCGCAGGCCATGACCGACTGGCAGGACGCCAGGATCCGCAAGGTGGTGCGCCGGGCGCGCGGCGCGGAGTGGCGGCGCGCGGGCGCGCTCCCGGGGATCACGGTCGAGGGCCTGGAGGCGGAGGTACGGGTCTTCCCGCCGGTCCCGCTCGACGGCTGGCCCAAGGAGCTGGCGAAGCTCCAGGTGTCGGGCACGGACCTGGACGACCCGGTGGCGCCGGGACCCGTTCCGGACGGGGCGGTGGTGCTGTGGATCAACCCGGAGCTCGACATGTCGGCGGGCAAGACGATGGCCCAGGCCGGGCACGGGGCGCAGCTGCTGTGGTGGGCGATGGGGGATGCCGACCGGAAGGCCTGGCACGAGGCGGGCTTCCCGCTCGCGGTCCGCACCGCGTCGGCCGCGGAGTGGCCCGCCCTGACGGCGAGCGGTCTCCCGCTGGTCCGGGACGCGGGGTTCACGGAGATCGCCCCCGGCCCCACCGTCGTGTCCGAGGGAAGCCCCCTCTTCGCCTCGCACCTCCGGCTGTCCCGGGCCTGACGGCCGGTCCGTAGGGTGCGGGCATGACGATCTTGGCCGACGAGAGCAGCCGCCACCTCCGCCCGTTCCGTATCGACGTCCCCCAGGAAGAGCTGGACGACCTCCACGAGCGCCTGGACCGGACCCGCTGGCCCGACGAGCTGCCCGGGGTGGGGTGGGCGTACGGCATCCCCCGCGGATACCTCCAGGAGCTCGTGCGCCACTGGCGGCACACGTACGACTGGCGGGCGGCGGAGGCCCGGCTGAACCGGTGGCCGCAGTTCACCACCACGATCGACGGGGCCGACGTCCACTTCGCCCACATCCGGTCGCCGGAGCCCGACGCGACCCCGCTGATCATGACGCACGGCTGGCCGGGTTCGATCGTCGAGTTCACCGAGGTCGTGGGCCCCCTCACCGACCCACGGGCGCACGGCGGCGACCCCGCCGACGCCTTCCACCTGGTGCTGCCGAGCATCCCCGGATTCGGACGCGAGGTCGTGGGCCCCCTCACCGACCCACGGGCGCACGGCGGCGACCCCGCCGACGCCTTCCACCTGGTGCTGCCGAGCATCCCCGGATTCGGACTCTCCGGCCCCACCCGGGAGACCGGCTGGGAGTTCAAGCGGGTCGCCGCCGCGTTCGCCGAGCTGATGGAGCGCCTTGGCTACGAGCGGTACGGGGTGCAGGGCGGCGACTGGGGGGCGGTGATCTCCCGGGAGCTCGGCCGGACCCTGCCCGACCGCGTCATCGGTGTGCACCTGAACCTGCTGCCGAACTCGGCCGTGACGGAGGAACCCCACACGGACGAGCTCGACGCGCTGGACCCCGCCGAACGTGCGCGCACCCTTGCCTCCTGGCAGCGGATGCGGGAGTGGAGCCGGGACCGCCAGGGCTACGCCGACATCCAGTCCACCCGGCCGCAGACCCTCGCGTACGGCCTGACCGACTCGCCGGTCGGCCAGCTGGCGTGGATCGCCGAGAAGTTCAAGGAGTGGACCGACTCCGACACGTGTCCCGAGGACGCCGTCGACCGCGACCTGATGCTCACCAACGTGATGCTGTACTGGCTGACCGGCACCGCCGGCTCCTCCGCCCGCATCTACTACGAGCGTGCGCACGCCGCGTACTGGGGGACGCCCCCGGAGCCCTCCGACACACCGACCGCGCTGGCCGACTTCGCGCACGACAACTTCATCCCCGTACGGCACATCGCCGAGCGGACCAACAGGATCGTGCAGTGGACGACGTACGACCGGGGCGGGCACTTCGCGGCCATGGAGCAGCCGGAGCTGCTCGTCGGGGACGTACGGAGGTTCTTCCGGAGCTTCCGGAGGGCCTCCCCCCGTTCGGCGTGACCGAAATGGAACCTCAAATCAAGCTCTGAACGTGCCCCTCCGTGGATTCGAACCCTGCCGCCGGGGCCATCAGGTGGGTGACTGAGGACCGAAGGAGGGGGACATGACGGAACTCGGCATCGGCATCGGCTGGCGTCCCGAGATCGCTGACGCGGTGGAGGGCCTGTCCGGCATCGACTGGGTGGAGGTCGTCGCGGAGAACATCTGCGCCGACCATCTGCCCGACTCCCTGACCCGGCTGCGCGAGCGCGGCGTCACCGTCGTGCCGCACGGCGTCTCGCTGGGGCTCGGGGGCGCGGACCGCCCCGACCCGGCGCGGCTCGCCGCGCTCGGCGAGAAGGCGGTGGCGCTCGGGGCGCCGCTGGTCACGGAACACATCGCGTTCGTACGGGCCGGGGGGCCGCTCACCGCGACCCCGCAGCTCGAAGCGGGCCATCTGCTTCCCGTGCCCAGGACCTGGGACGCGCTCGACGTGCTCTGCGAGAACGTACGGATCGCGCAGGACGCGCTGCCCGTGCCGCTCGCCCTGGAGAACATCGCGGCGCTCGTCTCGTGGCCGGGCGAGGAGATGTCGGAGGGACGCTTCCTGGCGGAGCTGGTGGAGCGTACGGGGGTACGGCTCCTCATCGACGTCGCCAATCTGCACACCAACCACGTCAACCGGGGCGAGGACCCGGCGCGGGCCCTGTCGGAGCTGCCGGTGGAGGCGATCGCCTACGTGCACGTGGCGGGGGGTGTCGAGCGGGACGGGGTCTGGCACGACACGCACGCGCATCCCGTGCCGGGGGCGGTGCTGGACGTGCTGGCGGATCTCGCGTCCCGGGTGACGCCGCCGGGGGTGCTGCTGGAGCGGGACGACGACTTTCCTCCCGGGGAGGAGTTGGGCGACGAGCTCCGCGCCATCCGGGCGACCCTGACCGGGGCTTCCCGAGTGGCGCGCAGTGGAGCGGGGCACGGGGTGAGGGCACCGCGTGGTGGGACGGGGACTGTGCCCACGGCGGCGGCGCAGCCGTTGCTCATCGGGGCCGGTGCCCGGGTCTCGGGTGGGCCGATGCCCGGCGTGGTCCCCGCGACACCCGCCCCCACGGCACCCGTCGCCCCGACACCCGTCGCCACCGGGCCCGCTCCCCGCGAGGGTGCTCGGCAGCGCGTCGCCGTCGCTCAGGCCGCCCTGCTGTCCGCGCTCGTCGCCGGGACTCCCGTGCCCGAGGGGTTCGACAGCCGGCGGCTCGGCGTACAGAGCCGGGCGCTCGCGGCCAAGCGGGCCGGGGTCGTCGCGAAGGTCGCACCGGAGCTCCCCGAGATCCTGGGCAAGGGCTACCGGCCCGCGTTCCTCGCGTACGCCAGATCCCGGCCCATGACCGGCGGCTACCGCCGGGACGCGCTCGACTTCGCCGAGCATCTCCTTGTCGCGGGGCGGCCGGAGGACCCGGCGGCCCGGCGGCGGCTCACGGAGTGGTGGCAGGACCGTTCCGGCAGCCGCCCGCCGGGCCGCGCCACCCGGCTCGTCCGGGCCGCCCGGCACGCACTGGTACGGAAGTGAGGTGTTCGTGAACGTCCTGGCCGCGCTCTACTACCTCGCCGGCATCGCCGGCATCACGCTGCTCGTGAGCCGGGTCGTCCGGACCCGAGGCGGACCGGGCGGACCGGTCCACGACCGGTACGAGGCCGCCTTCCTCAACGGCGGCCCCGCCAGGGTCGTCGACTCCGCCCTGTCCGCCCTCCAGGCGGACGGCAGGCTGGCGATCGGCGGCCCCGGCATCGTGGCCGTCGTCCGCCCCGTGGCGTACGACCCGGTGGAGCGCGCCGTGCTCCAGGCGCACGCCGCCGCACCGCACGGGGCCCTGCACCACCTTCGGCTCGCCGTCATGCGGCACCCGGCGGTCCAGGAGATCGGCGACGGGCTCGCGGCGCGCGGGCTCGTCGTCGACCCGGCGACCCGGCGCACCACGGGCCGGTGGTGCGGCGTGCTCGCCGTCACGGCGTTCGTGCTCTTCCCGGTGTCGATCGTCCTCACGGTCGTGGACTTCGCCGCCACCGTGGACACCGACTCCGGGATGCCGGTCCCGTTCATCTTCAAGGTGGTGCCGATCCTGCTCGCCGCGCTGGTCACCGCCATCGTCTGCGGGTCGCTCACCGGCCGGCAGATCACCCCGGCCGGGCGGCGCGCGGTCTTCGCGTTCGGGCGGGCGCACGCCCATCTCGCGGACGCGGGCCTGCTGGTGGCCCTGCACGGGCTGCGGGCGCTGCCCGATCCGGTGCTGCGGGAGCAGTTGGTGGCCGCCGCCCGGATCTACGGGCCGCCACGGCGGCGCGGACGGGGCGGCCGGCGTCCCCTGCCGCAGTACCAGTACGGCACCTCGGGCGCGGAGGACGCCTTCGCGGCGGCCACGGTGTGGTGCGCGGGGACCAGTGCCTGTGGCGGCGGAGGTGGCGGAAGCTGGGGCGGAGGCGGGGGCGGAAGCTCCTGCTCCGGCGGGGGCTCCGGGTCGTCGTGCTCGTCCGGGGCCTGCTCCGGGGGCGGCTCCAGCTGTGGCGGGGGTGGGGGCGGCGGAAGCTCGTGCTCGAGTTCAAGCTCCAGCTCGTGCTCCAGCTCCAGTTCCAGCGGGAGTTCGTGCTCCAGCTCCAGCAGCTGACCGCCCGTTCGTGTGGCGGCTGAGAGCGGGAAGACCCCGGAAATGACGCCGGTGCGGCGCGCGTCATGCGCGCCGCACCCGGAGCCGGACCCGGTGTCGCTGGAGCGGCAGGCATGGTCACGCCTGCCGTCTGATCTTCCGGGTCGAGGGGTGGCGCGCCCGACCGGGAGCCGGGCCACCACCAGGTTTTCGTACGGCCGTCAGGCCAGGCCCGCCACCAGGTCGGCGACGCTCTTGCGGCGACCGGTGTAGAACGGGACCTCTTCGCGGACGTGCATCCGCGCCTCGGAGGCGCGCAGGTGACGCATGAGGTCCACGATGCGGTGCAGCTCGTCGGCCTCGAAGGCGAGGAGCCACTCGTAGTCGCCGAGGGAGAAGGAGGCGACCGTGTTGGCGCGGACGTCCGGGTAGCCACGGGCCATCTTGCCGTGGTCGGCGAGCATCCGGCGGCGGTCCTCGTCCGGCAGCAGGTACCAGTCGTAGGAGCGCACGAAGGGGTAGACCGAGACGTAGTCGCGCGGGTTCTCGTCGGCCAGGAAGGCCGGGATGTGCGACTTGTTGAACTCGGCGGGGCGGTGCAGCGCCATGTTCGACCAGACCGGCTCCAGGGCGCGGCCCAGGCGGGTGCGGCGGAAGAGGTTGTACGCCTCCTGGAGCTCGTCGCTCGTCTCGGCGTGCCACCAGATCATCACATCGGCGTCGGCGCGCAGACCGGACAGGTCGTACGTGCCACGGATGGTGATGTCCTTGGCCGCGAGCTGGTCGAACAGCTCCTGGACCTCGTCGGCGTAGCCGCCGCGGTCCTCGGGGAGAACGTCGCGCAGCTTGAAGACAGACCACAGGGTGTAGCGGATGACCTCGTTGAGGTCCTTCGCCTTCTTACCGGCGTTCGGGATCTTTTCGGGCGCACTCATACGCCTATTCTCGCCCGTCACAGGGAGTGCCCCGCACCGGGGTCGGTCCTTTTCGACGTGGCGATGATCTCGTCGGCCGCTCGATGGGCGGAGGCGATGCAGGCGGGGATGCCGACACCGTCGTACGCGGCGCCCGCGACACGCAGTCCGGGAAGGGCGGCGACGGCCTCGCGGACCCTCGCCACCCGGTCGAGGTGGCCGACCGGGTACTGCGGCAGACCGCCGATCCAGCGGGTGACCGTGGTCGCGACGGGCCGGGCGGCGAGCCCGGTGGCGGCGGCGAGGTCCTTGAGGGAGGCCGCGACGAGGTCGGCGTCCTCGCGGTGGACCTGGTCCTCCTCGCCGTGCCGGCCGACGGAGGTGCGCAGGACGAACAGGTCGGGGGCGCCGTCGGCGGCCCACTGCCACTTCTGCGAGGAGAAGGTGGAGGCCTTGATCGTGTGGCCGTCGACGGGCGGCACGAGGAACCCGGAGCCGGCGAGAACGGGCATGTCGGAGCGGCGGAAGGCCAGCGTGACCAGGGCCATGGAGGCGTACGCGACGGCGTCGAGCTCGGCGGAGGCGGTGGGCGCGTGCGGGGCGAGGAGCGCGGCGGTCGGCCCGGCGGGGGTCGCGAGGACGACCGCGTCGGCGGCGAGGACCCGGTCGCCGCTGACGACCTGCCAGCCGGTGGCCCCGGTGCGGCGGAGCCCGGTCACGGGGGCGTCGGTGAGGATCTCGCCGCCCGCGGCGCGGATCGCGTCGGCGACGGCACCGGGCAGGGTGCCGACGCCGCCGTCGACGCCGAGGAAGACGGAGCCGCCGAGACCGGTGGCGGCGCCCGCCGCGTCGGCGGGGACGGCCGCTCCGGCCCGCTGGACGGCGCGGACGGCGGCGGTGAGCGTCGGGTGGCTGCGGGCGGCCTCGAAGAGCGCGGGGACGGCGGCCTTCATCGAGATGCGGTAGGCGTCACCGGCGTACACCCCGCCGAGGAGGGGTTCCACGAGCCGGTCGACGACCTCGTGGCCCATGCGGGCGGCGACGTACGCGCCGATGGCGATGTCGTCGCCGATCCCGGTCGGGGGCAGTTCGGCGTCGAGGCCGATCCGGCGCACGCCCTCCGCGGAGAGCAGGCCCTCGACGGCGTGGGCGTCGCCGGGGACACCCATGACGTGGCCCTTGGGCATGGGGACGAGTTCGCCCCGGGACCAGACGGACGCGGTGGTCGTGCCCGGGGCCTGGAGCCGGTCGCCCAGGCCGACGGCCCGGGCGAGGGCGACCGCCTCGGGGCGGCGGGCGAGCAGCGACTCGGCACCGAGGTCCACGGGGGCGCCCGCGATCTCCCCGGCGAGCAGCTTGCCGCCGAGCCGCCGTCCCGCTTCGAGGAGGGTCACCCGGTGGCCTGCGACGGCCAGCCGGTGGGCGGCGGCGAGTCCGGCGATACCGCCTCCGGCGACGACGACATGGGGTCCCGTGGTGTCCGCGTTCATGGGACCACTCTCTCAAATCGCCCCTCGGCTCCCGCTCCGAGGCTCCCTCTCCCGCCCGCGCCCGTTCCGAGGCCGGACCGTGACCGCATCGCTACCGCCGGAGGGCAACCCGTGCCGGGGGCTCGTACGTCGAACGGGCAACACCTACACCCCTGGGGGGACTCGATGCGGAGCTCACGTACGACGGCGAGAACACGGGCGGCGGCGGGCGCGGTCCTGCTCACGGCCGCGCTGGTCCTGACGGGCTGCGGGGCCGGCGACAGGGACGCGGGCGGCAAGCGGGACCTCGGCGCGGCCGCTGACGCCAAGGGGGGCGGCACGGCGGCGCGGGGCGCCACCGACGGCTACGCCGGATCGGGTGCCGAGAAGGCCCCGTCGGCGTCCTCGAAGGCCCCCGCGCAGCAGCACGTCATCCGCACCGCCTCTCTCTCGGTGGAGGTCGGTGATGTGACGAAGGCCCTCGCCACGGCCCGTACGGTGACGGCGGGCGCGGGCGGGCACGTCGAGAACGAGGCGACGGAGCGGGTCGAGGGGTACGTCACCTCCCGCATCGTGCTGCGGGTGCCGCAGGAGCGGTACGACGCCGTCCTCACCGATCTCGCGGGGACGGGGAAGCTGCTGGCCCGGAAGGCGGACGCGAAGGACGTCACCGGCCAGGTCGTGGACGTGGAGAGCCGGATCGCCACCCAGCGGGCGAGCGTGGCGCGGGTGCGGGCGCTGATGGACCGGGCGGAGCGGCTGACCGACGTGGTGACGCTGGAGGGCGAGTTGAGCCGGCGTCAGGCGGACCTGGAGGCGCTGCTCGCCCAGCAGTCCTCGCTGAAGGACCAAACCTCGCTGGCGACGATCACCCTGCAGCTCAGCGAGAAGAAGGCTCCGCCGGCCGAGGAGCGCGAGGAGGGCCGGCCCGGCTTCCTCGACGCCCTCGCCGGCGGCTGGAACGCCCTGGTGGGCGTGGTGACCTGGGTCGTGATCGTCCTGGCGGCGCTCGCCCCGTGGCTCGCGGTCGCCCTGATCGTCTTCGTCGTCTGGTACCGCCTGATCCGCCCGCGCGTCACCCGCCGGGCCGCCGCCGCGCCCGCGACGGTGCCGGTACCGCGCCCCGGGGAGGCCGGTCCGGAGCGGAACGCCGCCGGGGCGGTGACCTCTCCGGCGCCTCCGGAGGCGCCCGAGAAGTAGCGTCGAGAAGTAGCGTCCGGGAATGGGCGTCGGAGAAGTAGCGTCGTCCCATGAGCGAACGACTGGTGGTCATCGGTGGCGACGCGGCGGGGATGTCCGCCGCGTCGCAGGCGCGCAGGCTCAAGGGGCCGGAGGAGCTGGAGATCGTCGCGCTCGAGCGCGGTCACTTCTCCTCGTACTCGGCCTGTGGCATCCCGTACTGGGTCGGCGGTGACGTCGCCTCGCGCGACGAGCTGATCGCGCGCTCCCCCGAGGAGCACCGGGCGCGCGCCATCGACCTGCGGATGCGGACGGAGGTGACGTCGATCGACGTGCCCGGCCGGCGGGTCCTCGCACGGGACCTGGACACGGGTACGGAGACCTGGACGGACTTCGACAAGCTGGTGGTCGCGACGGGCGCCCGGCCCAAGCGGCCGGCGCTGCCCGGGATCGACGCGCCCGGGGTGCACGGGGTGCAGACCCTGGACGACGGGCAGGCGCTGCTCGACTCCCTGGACGCGACGCCGGGTCGGCGGGCGGTCGTGGTCGGCGCGGGCTACATCGGCGTGGAGATGGCCGAGGCGCTCCTCAACCGGGGCTACGAGGTGACGGTCCTGCACCGGGGCGAGCAGCCGATGGCGACCCTGGATCCGGACATGGGCCGGCTGGTGCACCGGGCGATGGACGGTCTGGGGATCACGACGGTCGCCTCGGCGGAGGTCACGAAGATCCTCACCGGTGATGACGGGCGGGTCAGGGCGGTGGCGACGGACGAGGCCGAGTATCCGGCGGACGTGGTCGTCCTGGGCATGGGTGTGGTGCCGGAGACCTCCCTCGCCCGCGCGGCGGGGCTGCCCCTGGGGACCCACGGCGGACTGCTCACCGATCTGGCGATGCGGGTCCGGGGCCACGAGAACATCTGGGCGGGCGGTGACTGTGTGGAGGTCATGGACCTGGTCTCGGGCCGCGAGCGGTACGTACCGCTGGGGACGCACGCGAACAAGCACGGCCAGGTCATCGGGTCCAACGTCGGCGGCGACTACGCGACGTTCCCGGGGGTCGTGGGCACGGCCGTGTCGAAGGTGTGCGACCTGGAGCTCGCCCGGACCGGCCTGCGGGAGAAGGACGCGCGGGCGGTGGGGCTGCGGTACGTGGCGGTGACCGTGGAGTCGACGAGCCGGGCCGGGTACTACCCGGGGGCCGCGGCGATGACGGTGAAGATGCTGGCCGAGCGGCGCACGGGCCGTCTGCTCGGGGTGCAGATCGTGGGCCGGGAGGGCGCGGGGAAGCGGGTGGACATCGCGGCCGTGGCGCTGACGGCGGGGATGACGGTGGAGGCGATGACGGCCCTGGATCTGGGGTACGCGCCGCCGTTCTCGCCGGTGTGGGACCCGGTCCTGATCGCGGCCCGCAAGGCGACGGCGGCTGTTCGGGCGGCGATGTGACCCGACCGGACCAGCACGCATGGTGACGGTTTGCGGACCATTCTTCACCATGTGTGACTGATCACATGATCCGACACGCCGCGCGAGCGCTCTGCGCCGCCACCCTCGTCATCGCCCCGCTCGCTCTGAGCACCCCCGCCCACGCCGTGACCACGTGCACGGTCAACGGCGCCCCCCGCACCGGCACGACCATCAACGGAACGGCCGGTCCCGACTACATCCGCTGTGCGACCGTCAACGCCGGCGACACGGTCAACGGCCTGGGTGGTGACGACTACATCGTCGTCACCACCGGCAACCTCAACGGCACCGTCGCCGGCGGCGCGGGCCGCGACTACATCCTGGTCCAGTCCGGCGTCGTCAACGGCATCGCCGGCGGCGGCGGGGACGGCGACTACATCGCGGTCAACAACACCGTCGCGCCGATGGGCTCGGTCTTCGGCGACTCGGGCAACGACTTCCTGCGCGTCGGCGTCAACAACGGTGTCGTGAACGCCGGCCTCGGCCTCGACGTGTGCCGGGTGGGATCCGGCAACCCGCCCGTCGGCTGCGAGGCCTGACAGCCGCGACCGTCCCTGTGCGCCGCCGGGTGGTACCGGCGGCGCGCAGTCGCGCGCGACCTGTGATCAGACGGCCGTCCGCGTGTGGACGTACTCGACGAGCCGGGACAGCGCGTCCGGGTCCATCGACGGCATGACGCCGTGGCCCAGGTTGAAGACATGGCCTTCGAGGTTCTTCGCGGCGGCCAGGACCTCGTCCGTCTTGGCCTCGACGACCTCGCGCCCGGCGAACAGCACGGCCGGGTCCAGGTTGCCCTGGAGCGCCTTGCCGGGGCCGACGCGGCGGGCCGCCTCGTCGAGCGGGACGCGCCAGTCGACGCCGACGACGTCCGCGCCGGCCTCCCCCATGAGGCCGAGGAGCTCGCCCGTACCGACGCCGAAGTGGATGCGCGGGACGCCGTACCCGGCGACCGCGTCGAAGACCTTCACGGAGGCCGGCATCACCGAGCGGCGGTAGTCGGCCGGGGCGAGGGCGCCGACCCAGGAGTCGAAGAGCTGGACGGCGGAGGCGCCGGCCTCGATCTGGACCTTGAGGAAGGCCGAGGTGATCTCGGCGAGGCGGTCGAGCAGGTCGGCCCACAGCTGCGGGTCGCCGTACATCATCGCCTTGGTGCGCTCGTGGCTGCGCGACGGGCCGCCCTCGACGAGGTAGCTCGCGAGGGTGAACGGCGCGCCCGCGAAGCCGATGAGCGGGGTGTCGCCCAGCTCCTCGGTGAGCATCCCGATGGCCTCGGTGACGTAGTGGACGTCCTCGGGGGTCAGGTCGCGCAGCCGGTCCAGGTCGGCGCGGGTCCGGATCGGGTCGGCGACGACCGGGCCGACGCCGGGCTTGATGTCGAGGTCGAGGCCGATGGCCTTGAGGGGGACGACGATGTCGCTGAAGTAGATCGCGGCGTCGACCTTGTGGCGGCGGACCGGCTGGAGGGTGATCTCGGTGACCAGCTCGGGCCGCATGCAGGACTCGAGCATCGGGATGCCCTCGCGCACCTTCAGGTACTCGGGGAGCGAGCGCCCGGCCTGCCGCATGAACCACACGGGGGTGTGCGGCACGGGTTCACGCCGGCATGCCTTGAGGAACGCGGAGTCGTACGTCCGCGACTGCTTCGTCTGCTGGCCCGTGGGGCGTTCGTTGGCACTCACGACCAGAATCTTCGCATGTGGCGGGAAGCCGCTCGTCCGGGCAGGGTGTCCCTCCCTGCACGGAGGCCCCGTTCCGCCTACTCTTCCCCGCATGGCTGCGGCTCAGGGACATTTTTCCGATCATTCCGACGGTGATCGAGGGACGGACGAAACGGCGGACAGTACGGAGGCGAACCCGGTTCCACCCGCGTTCCGGCGGGCGGTGGAGGCGTTGCGCTCGGCGCGGCTGCGACCCGAGATCGAGATCGACCCGACGAGGCCCCCGCAGCGCCTCGCCCCGTACGCGTACGCGGTGGAGGCGGCCGTCGTGGACGGCGAGGAGGACCTCGCGGACGGGCGGCTCGTGCTGCTGCACGATCCGGACGGCCACGAGGCCTGGAAGGGCACCTTCCGGCTCGTGACGCTGGTCCGGGCGGAGCTGGAGCCGGAGATGGCGGCGGATCCGCTGCTGCCCGAGGTGTGCTGGTCCTGGCTGACCGGGGCCATGGAGGCCCGGGGGCTCCCGTACGGGGAGGCGAGCGGGACGGTCACGATGGCGGGCTCGCACTACTTCGGTGGTCTCGCGGACCGCAGGCCGGCGACGCAGATCGAGATCCGGGCGTCCTGGACGCCGCGGGAGGGTCTGGGAGGGGTGCCGGACACCGGGGCGCATCTGGCGGCCTGGTGCGATCTGCTCTGCCAGATCGCGGGGCTGCCGCCCGCGCCGACGGAGCCGGCGACGGGGGCGGCGGGGACGGTGTCGGGTGCGGGGATCGTCTCGCTGCCCCAGCGGCGGGGGCCGCAGCAGGTCTGAGGGGTGGGATCAAGCCAACCTTCGGAGTGTCCGAACGACGGCTCCGGTACTCCCTCTCAGGGGTGACGTGAGGGGGCCCGCTCGTAGGATGATCGATCATGCGTCCGAATTGCCCTAATTGTTACTCACCAAATCGTGATCTTTCCCTAAAGGCGGGCGGCCCAGCTGCCGAAGGAGTCAGTGACCCCTTCACAGCACGGGTTCGCCCCCGGCTTCTTCCCCGAGCCGGCTCCGTCCCGCACCCTTCCCCCCAGGAGGCCTGGTGTCCGTTCTCCTCGAGCAGCCCGCAAGCCTGGTCGCCTACCGCCCGAACAAGCCGACGGCCATGGTCGTCGTGGCCGACCCGCGCGTCCGCTCCACCGTGACCCGCCACCTGTGGGCCCTCGGAGTACGCGACGTGATCGAGGCTTCTTCCATCGCGGAGGCACGTCCCCGCGTCGGCAACCCGCGCGACATCTGCGTTGCCGACGTCCACCTGCCCGACGGCAGCGGCCTGACCCTGCTGTCCGAGACCCGCGCCGCGGGCTGGCCCAACGGCCTCGCCCTCTCGGCGGCGGACGACATCGGTGCCGTGCGCAACGCCCTGGCGGGCGGCGTGAAGGGCTATGTCGTCACCGGCACCCGTACCAACATCGGCCACCCGACCCGACCCGGCGCGGCCCCCATCGGCGCCGCGGCCGCGCGGCTCGGCCACCGCCGCCCCCCGGGTGCCCCGAGCCACCCGGGCGGCTACCGCGAGCTCTCCGGCCGTGAGGTCGAGGTGCTCCGGCTCGTCGCGGAGGGCCAGTCGAACAAGGCGATCGGCGTCTCCATGGGCCTCTCGGCCCTCACCGTGAAGAGCCACCTCGCCCGGATCGCCCGCAAGCTGGGCACCGGCGACCGCGCCGGCATGGTCGCCGTGGCCCTGCGGACGGGGATCATCCACTGACGGAGCGCTCGACGAGAAGCCGGCGCCTGTCGACGGAACGTTCCGTCGACAGGCGCTTGCCGTTCACCGATACCCTTGACAGGTGACCGACGCCCAAGAGACCGCAGCAGACACAGCACTGCGCACCACCGGGGGCGGCCCCCCGGACGACGATGTCCCTGCGAATGGGCTTCCGATCCCGTTGCTGGAGCCCCGCGAGGGGATTCCGCCCGTCGTCGAGACGGAGGACGCCCTCGCCGAGGTGATCGCCGCCTTCGCGGCCGCCCGCGGCCCCGTCGCCGTGGACGCCGAGCGCGCCTCCGGCTACCGCTACGGCCAGCGCGCCTATCTCGTCCAGCTCCGCCGCGAGGGCGCGGGGACCGCGCTCATCGACCCGGTGGGCTGCCCCGACCTCTCGGGGCTCGGCGAGGCGCTCGCCGGGACCGAGTGGATCCTCCACGCCGCGACCCAGGACCTTCCGTGCCTGCGCGACATAGGCATGCTCCCGACCTCGCTGTTCGACACCGAGCTCGCCGGGCGGCTCGCGGGCTTCCCGCGCGTCGGCCTCGGCGCGATGGTCGAGTCCGTCCTCGGCTACGCCCTGGAGAAGGGCCACTCCGCCGTCGACTGGTCCACCAGGCCGCTGCCCGAGCCCTGGCTGCGGTACGCGGCCCTCGACGTGGAACTCCTCGTCGACCTCCGGGACGCGCTGGAGAAGGAGCTCGACCGGCAGGGCAAGCTGGACTGGGCGCACCAGGAGTTCGACGCGATCGCCTCGGCCCCGCCCGCCCCGCCGCGCAAGGACCCGTGGCGGCGGACCTCCGGCATGCACAAGGTGCGGCGCCGTCGCCAGATGGCGGTCGTACGGGAGCTGTGGACGGCCCGTGACGCGGTCGCCCAGCGGCGGGACGTCTCCCCCGGCAAGGTGCTGAGCGACGCCGCGATCGTGGAGGCGTCGCTCGCGGTGCCGGTGAACCTGGCCGCGCTCACGGCGCTGCCCGGTTTCGGGCACCGGATGGGCCGCCGTCAGCTGGAGCAGTGGCAGGCGGCCGTGGACCGCGCCCGCTCCCTGCCCGAGAGCGAGCTGCCCCAGCCCGGCCAGCAGGTGGCCGGCCCGCCCCCGCCGCGCGCCTGGGCGGACAAGGACCCGGTCGCGGCGGCCCGTCTGTCGGCGGCGCGCGCGGCGGTCTCGGCCCTCGCGGAGGAGCTGAACCTGCCGCAGGAGAACCTGATCACCCCGGACACGGTGCGCCGGGTCTGCTGGGAGCCGCCGACGCCGGCCGACGCCTCGGGCGTGGCCGCCGCTCTGGCGGGGTACGGCGCCCGGCAGTGGCAGGTCGAGCTGGTGACCCCGCTGCTGGTGAAGGCGCTGACGGTGACCGCGTAACACCTGTCCGTAGAGCCCCCGGCGCCTTCGAGGCGCCGGGGGCTCCGCCGTCCTACGGGACCGGGCTGAGGTTGCCGTCGGTGTCCATGTCGAAGACGCCCTGGGTCGAGACCCCATCGCGTGTTGAGGAACGTCGGGAAGCCGGGGTGGTGTGCTGGAGGTCGAAGCCCGGAAGCACCGGGGTGCTCCGGCCGTGCAGCATGAGAACGGCCTTGCGTTCCGGGAGATGGGGCCCTCCGATCGGCCGGGCGCGCGCGGGGGCGCGCAACCACCCGGGCGGCATCCTCGATGTGACCTTCACCGCTTAGCCCTCAGGGGCTGGGCAGCCCGGTTACCCGCAAGTAGCATGGGGGAAGCAAGCGCACGCTTAGGCGTGTGCGGCAGCAGCAGTGCCATCCCGCACCCTGGAGGAGAGCCATCGTGCCTCGTAGCGTCAGGGACGTCGTCTTCGTCGACGGCGTCCGCACCCCGTTCGGCAAGGCGGGCCCGAAGGGCATCTACCACGAGACCCGCGCCGACGACCTCGTCGTCAAGGCCATCCGGGAGCTGCTGCGCCGCAACCCCGGTCTCGACCCCGCGCAGATCGACGAGGTCGCCATCGCCGCGACCACGCAGATCGGTGACCAGGGTCTGACGCTCGGCCGCACGGCGGGCATCCTCGCCGGGCTGCCGCAGTCGGTGCCGGGCTACTCCATCGACCGCATGTGTGCCGGTGCGCTCACGGCCGTCACGAGCGTCGCCGGTTCGATCGCCTTCGGCGCGTACGACGCCGTCATCGCCGGTGGTGTCGAGCACATGGGCCGCCACCCCATGGGTGAGGGCGTCGACCCGAACCCGCGCTTCGTGAGCGAGAAGCTGGTCGACGAGTCCGCCCTGTTCATGGGCATGACCGCCGAGAACCTGCACGACCGCTACCCGAGCATCACCAAGCAGCGCGCCGACGAGTACGCCGTGCGCTCGCAGGAGAAGGCCGCCAAGGCGTACGCCGACGGCAAGATCCAGCAGGACCTGGTGCCGATCTCGGTCCGCCGTACCGACGCCTCCACCGGTGAGACCGGCTGGGGCCTGGTCACCGCCGACGAGCCGATGCGTCCGGGCACCACCCTGGAGTCGCTGGCCAACCTGAAGACGCCGTTCCGCGTCCACGGAAACGTCACCGCGGGCAACGCGGCCGGTCTCAACGACGGTGCCACCGCCTCGATCATCGCCTCCGAGGACTTCGCCCGCGAGAACGACCTCCCGGTGAAGATGCGCCTCGTCTCGTACGCCTTCGCCGGCGTCGAGCCCGAGGTCATGGGCTACGGCCCGATCCCCGCGACCGAGAAGGCCCTCGCGAAGGCCGGTCTGTCCATCGAGGACATCGACCTCTTCGAGATCAACGAGGCCTTCGCGGTCCAGGTCCTCGCCTTCCTGGAGCACTACGGCATCGCCGACGACGACGCCCGCGTCAACCAGTACGGCGGCGCCATCGCCTACGGTCACCCGCTCGCCTCCTCCGGCGTCCGTCTCATGACGCAGCTGGCCCGCCAGTTCGAGGAGAACCCGCAGGTCCGCTACGGCCTCAACACGATGTGCGTCGGCTTCGGCATGGGCGCCACGGTCATCTGGGAAAACCCCCACTGGGAGGGCAAGTGAGCACCACCGCCGAGCTTCTGAAGGGCGCCGCGGAGCTCTTCCCGGACGAGGTCGTCACCAGCGCCCACGTCCGTCACTTCGAACTGCCCGCCGGTGTCGGTCGGTTCGCGCTGATCACGCTGGACAACGGCTTCGACCACACCAAGCCGACCACCTTCGGCCCGCAGTCGCTCGCCAACCTGAACACGGCGATCGACCAGGTCGAGGCGGAGGCCGCGAACGGTGAGATCGTCGGCGTCGGCATCACCGGCAAGCCGTTCATCTTCGCCGTCGGCGCCGACCTCAAGGGCGTCGAGCTGCTGAAGAAGCACGACGAGGCGCTCGCCATCGGCAAGGGCGGCCACGACGTCTTCAAGCGGCTTTCCGCGCTCGCCGTCCCGACCTTCGCGTACTACAACGGCGCGGCCATGGGCGGCGGCGTCGAGGTCGGTCTGCACTGCACCTACCGCACCGTGTCGAAGGCCCTGCCGGCCTTCTCGCTGCCCGAGGTCTTCCTCGGCCTGGTGCCCGGCTGGGGCGGCTGCGCGATCCTGCCGAACCTGATCGGCGCCGAGAAGGCCGTCTCGGTCATCATCGAGAACTCGCTGAACCAGAACCGTCAGCTCAAGGGCAAGCAGGTCTTCGAGCTCGGCATCGCCGACGCGCTGTTCGAGGGTGCCGACTTCCTGGAGCAGTCGCTCATCTGGACCGCGTCCGTCCTGAACGGCTCCGTGACCGTCGAGCGTCCCGCGATCGACCGCGGCGAGGCCTGGGACCAGGCCGTCGCCAAGGGCCGCGCCATCGCCGACTCCAAGGTCCACGGTGCCGCCCCGGCCGCCTACCGCGCCCTCGAGATCATCGAGGCCGCCAAGGACGGCGACCTGCAGAAGGGCTTCGACGCCGAGGACCAGGCCCTCGCGGACCTGATCATGGGCGGCGAGCTGCGCTCCGGCATCTACGCCTTCAACCTGGTGCAGAAGCGCGGCAAGCGCCCCGCCGGCGCCCCGGACAAGTCGCTGGCCCGCCCGGTCACCAAGGTCGGCGTCGTCGGCGCCGGTCTGATGGCGTCCCAGCTGGCCCTGCTCTTCCTGCGCCGTCTTGAGGTGCCGGTCGTCCTGACCGACATCGACCAGGAGCGCGTCGACAAGGGTGTGGGCTACGTCCACGCCGAGATCGAGAAGCTGCTCGGCAAGGGCCGCATCAACCAGGACAAGGCCAACCGTCTCAAGGGCCTCGTCTCCGGTGTCCTGGACAAGGCGGCCGGCTTCGCGGACGCGGACTTCATCATCGAGGCCGTGTTCGAGGAGATGTCCGTCAAGCAGAAGGTGTTCGCGGAGGTCGAGGCGGTCGCCCCGGCGCACGCGATCCTCGCCACCAACACCTCCTCGCTGTCCGTCTCGGAGATGGCCTCCAAGCTCCAGCACCCGGAGCGCGTGGTCGGCTTCCACTTCTTCAACCCGGTCGCGATCCTCCCGCTCCTGGAGATCGTCCGCGGCGAGCAGACGGACGACGCCTCGCTGGCCACCGCGTTCGGTGTCGCCAAGAAGCTGAAGAAGACCGCGGTCCTCACCAAGGACGCCCCGGCGTTCGTCGTGAACCGCATCCTGACCCGCTTCATGGGCGAGATCCAGAACGTCATCGACGAGGGCACGTCGGTCGAGACCGCCGAGAAGGCGATCGAGCCCCTGGGCCTGCCGATGTCGCCGCTGGTCCTCCTGGAGCTCGTCGGCCCGGCCATCGGTCTGCACGTCTCCGAGACCCTGAACCGCGCCTTCCCGGAGCGCTTCACCGTCTCGCCGAACCTCAAGCGCGTCGTCGAGGCCGGCAAGCGCGGCTTCTACGTCTACAACGCCGAGAACGGCTTCAAGCCGGAGCTCGACCCGGAGGTCGCCGCCCTCCTCGTCCAGGGCGACTCCGTCCTGACCGAGGAGCAGGTCCGCGACCGCGTCCTGGACGCGGTGGCGCAGGAGATCGGCCTGATGCTGGAGGAGGGTGTCGTCGCCGAGGCGCAGGACATCGACCTCTGCCTGATCACCGGTGCGGGCTGGCCCTTCCACCTGGGCGGCATCACGCCGTACCTGGACCGTGAGGGCGTCTCCGAGCGCGTCAACGGCAAGCGGTTCCTCGCGCAGGGCGTGGCGAGCGTCCCGGCGTAACACCCGGCCTCGCGCCCCAGGGCGTACGTGGACGGCCCCGGCACCTTCTCCAGGTGCCGGGGCCGTTCGCGTACCGCCGGACGCGCACTTCGCGGGGCGTCACCCTATGGAGCGCCAGCCCTCCAGGAGCAGACCCTCCGCCGAGGCCTTCTGGCGGGTGGTGATCGGCGCGCCCGAGCCGATCCGGGCCATCGCGACCAGGCGCCCGTCGAGCCCGCGGGTGAGGACGGCGGCGAGCTCGCCGTGCCGCTCCCCGGTCTCCGACCACTGGATGCCCTCGGTCTCCTGCTCGCTCGGGTAGGCGGCGAGGGCGAGCCGGCCGTCGGCGGACTGCTGGGCGAGGACCGTGCAGTCGAAGCCGTCGATGAGACAGCGGGTGGCGGCGAGCCGCCCGGTGCCGACGGCCTTGCCGAGCACCGTCGGCTCCAGGGAGCGCTCCGGCGACCAGGCGCGGACCTGTCCGTCCAGATCGAGGTAGAAGAGCGTGACGTGCCCCGAGGGGCCGGTCGTGGCCGCCAGAGTGCCCATGGTCACCGACGCCGGGAGCAGCTCCTCGCGGATCGGCTTGGCGCCGGACTCGCGCTGCACGTAACGGACGAGGCCCTTGGCGTGCGAGCTGTACAGCTCGACGAAGCCGGAGCCGTTGGTGACCGCGACCGGCGAGGGGTCGGTCTTGGACCCCATCAGGTCCCACCAGGGGTGCCAGCCGCCGGCGTCCTTCTGGGCCCGCACGCTCAGTCCGCCGCCGCCGTTGCGCATGAAGGCGTACACGCGGCCCTGGCCGTCCACCGCGACGGCGGGGTTGCCGGTCCACGGCCCCTTGCCGTTGGAGTGCCCGATCGAGCGCCATTCGAGGGCGGGGCGGCCGGTCTGGAACTGGACGCTGTGGACGAGCTCGACGTGGCCCTCTCCCCCGTCGGTGGGACGCAGGGCGACGAGGTGGACGTAGCGGTCGGCTCCCTGGCCGACGGCGAGGAAGGGGGTGAGTCCGCCGGCCGGTCCGGGGCCGCCGAGCGAGACGGGTCCGCTCCACGATCCGTCGGGCTGCTCGGTCCAGCGCACCACCTCTCCGTCCCTGGGCAGGTAGGCGCTGAACCGGCCCTCCGCCCCTCTGGTCAGCCAGGCGCCCTGGAGCAGGGGGCCGGTGGAGGAGCCGTGGGAAGGGGCGGTGGGGGCCTGGGATCGAATAGCCATGGGGGGATCCAGCACTCCGGTCGTCGGAAGGAGTTCGGGTACGAACCGACTGTAGTCGCCCTTCCGAACGGTCCCTTCCGCGCCTGCGGTATCGCCGCCCTACGGCCCGCTCAATACTTCGCTCCCTGGCCTTCGCGCCCGAGCCGGCTGTGACCGCGCCCGTACAGGAAGTACACGACGATGCCGATCGCCATCCAGACCGCGAACCGGAACCAGGTCTCGCCGGGCAGGTTGAGCATCAGCCAGAGCGAGGCGGCGATGGAGAGGATCGGCAGCGCGGGCACCCAGGGGGTGCGGAAGGCACGCGGCAGGTCGGGGCGGGTGCGGCGGAGCACGATGACGCCGAACGCGACGACGACGAAGGCGAAGAGGGTGCCGATGTTCACCAGGGTCGCGAGCTCGTTGATGCTGGTGAAGCCGGCGACGATGGCGATGATCACACCGAGCAGGATGGTCGGCCGGTACGGGGTCCGGAAGCGCGGGTGCGTCTTGGAGAAGAAGCGCGGCAGGAGGCCGTCGCGGCTCATCGCGAAGAACACCCGGGTCTGGCCGAGCAGCAGGATCAGACAGACCGTGGTGAGGCCGACGGCGGCGCCGAAGCTGATCACGCCCGCGTAGAAGGGATGCCCTGCCGCCTTGAAGGCGTCGGCGAGCGGGGCGCTCACGGACAGCTCCGAGTAGTGCTGCATGCCGGTGACGACCAGCGCGACGGCCACGTAGAGCACGGTGCAGATGAGGAGCGAGCCGAGGATGCCTCGGGGCATGTCCCGCTGGGGCAGCTTGGTCTCCTCGGCGGCGGTGGCCACCACGTCGAAGCCGATGAAGGCGAAGAACACGACCGAGGCGGCGGTGAAGATGCCCATGACGCCGAAGTTGGTCGGCTCGTAGCCGAAGATCGTCTGGACCAGCGGGGAGTCCCAGCTGGAGCCGCCGCCCTCGGGGGTGACGGCCGGCGGGATGAAGGGCGTGTAGTTGTCGCCGACGATGAAGAACAGACCGGCGACGATCACGATCATCACCACGGTCACCTTGATCGCCACGACGAGCGCGGTGATCCGGGCGGAGAGCTTCATGCCGAGGACGAGGACGACGGTCAGCACCAGGACGAGGATGAAGGCCAGGATGTCGAAGGTGCCGCCCGGCGCGTCAGGGCCTTGGAGCGCCGCCGGCAGATGCCAGTCGATGTTGTCCATGAGCGAGCGGACGTATCCCGACCAGCCGACGGCGACCACCGCCGTACCGAGGGCGAACTCCAGGACGAGGTCCCAGCCGATGATCCAGGCGGGCAGCTCGCCGATCGAGGCGTACGCGAAGGTGTACGCCGATCCCGCCACCGGCACCGTCGAGGCGAACTCGGCGTAGCACAGGGCGGCGAGGGCGCACACGATGCCGGCGGCGACGAAGGCGAGGGCCGTCGCCGGGCCGGCGTTCTCCTTGGCGACCTTGCCCGTGAGGACGAAGATGCCGGTGCCGATGATGACGCCGACGCCGAACACCGTCAGGTCCCAGGCGGAGAGGGACTTCCGGAGGGCGTGCTCCGGTTCCTCCGTGTCGCGGATCGACTGCTCGACCGTCTTGGTGCGGAAGATTCCGCTGTTGGCGCGTGGCTGCTGGTCCGTACTCACTCGTCGTACCTCCCTGCCATGGGGCTGCCCGCCCTCTGGTCAGAATGCACGCGAAAGGGCCGATCGGCACTCCGAAGAGTGAACCGATCGGCCCCTGGGTGACGCGGGGTGACGGTGACCGTCAGTCGCGGGCGGGCTCCACGGCCTGCGCGCTGCTCTCGAACCTGCCGTCGAGACGCGAGACCAGACCGGTGACCTGACGGGCGATGTCCGGGGCGGTCAGGCCGATCTCCGCCAGGACCTCGCCGCGGGAGGCGTGGTCCAGGAAGCGCGGCGGGATGCCGAAGTCGCGCAGCGGCACGTCCACCCCGGCGTCGCGGAGCGCCTGGGCGACGGCCGAGCCGACACCGCCGACGCGGCTGTTGTCCTCGACGGTGACGACGACCCGGTGGCGCTCGGCGAGCGGGGCGAGGGCCTCGTCGACGGGCTTGACCCAACGGGGGTCGACAACCGTGGTGGAGATGCCGTGGCGGTCGAGCAGGTCGGCGATCTCCAGGCACATCGGGGCGAGCGCCCCGACGGAGACCAGGAGGACGTCCGGCCGGTCGGAGCCGGGCTCGCGGAGCACGTCCATGCCGCCGACGCGGCGCAGGGCGGGTACGGCGGGGCCGACGGCGCCCTTGGAGAAGCGGACCACGGTGGGGGCGTCGGTGACCTCGACGGCCTCGCGCAGCTGGGCGCGGACCTGGTCGGCGTCGCGCGGGGCGGCGAGCCGCAGGCCGGGGACGACCTGGAGGATCGACATGTCCCACATGCCGTTGTGGGAGGCGCCGTCGGTGCCGGTGACGCCGGCCCGGTCCAGGACGAAGGTGACCCCGCATTTGTGCAGGGCCACGTCCATCAGGACCTGGTCGAAGGCGCGGTTGAGGAAGGTCGCGTAGACCGCGAAGACCGGGTGCAGGCCTCCGGTGGCGAGGCCGGCGGCGGAGACCGCGGCGTGCTGCTCGGCGATGCCGACGTCGAAGACCCGCTCGGGGAAGGCCTTGGCGAACTTGTCGAGACCGACGGGCTGGAGCATGGCCGCGGTGATGGCGACGATGTCCGCGCGCTCCTTGCCGAGCGCGACCATCTCCTCGGCGAAGACGCCGGTCCAGTCGGCGCCGGAGGAGGCGATGGGCAGGCCGGTGTCGGGGTGGATCTTGCCGACGGCGTGGAAGCGGTCGGCCTCGTCCTGGAGGGCCGGCTGGTAGCCGCGGCCCTTCTCGGTGAGGCAGTGGACGATCACGGGGCCGCCGAAGCGCTTGGCGCGCGTCAGGGCGGACTCCAGGGCCTCGATGTCGTGGCCGTCGATGGGGCCGACGTACTTGAGGCCGAGGTCCTCGAACATGCCCTGCGGGGCGATGAAGTCCTTGAGGCCCTTCTTGGCGCCGTGCAGGGTCTCGTAGAGCGGCTTCCCGACGACGGGGGTGCGCTCCAGGATGTCCTTGCCGCGGGCGAGGAAGCGCTCGTAGCCGTCGGTGGTGCGCAGGGTCGCCAGGTGGTTGGCGAGGCCGCCGATGGTGGGGGCGTAGGAGCGCTCGTTGTCGTTGACGACGATGACGAGCGGGCGGTCCTTGGCGGCGGCGATGTTGTTCAGCGCCTCCCAGGCCATGCCGCCGGTGAGGGCCCCGTCGCCGATGACGGCGACGACGTGGTCGTCCTTCTTGAGGACCTCGTTCGCCTTGGCGAGGCCGTCGGCCCAGCCGAGGACCGTGGAGGCGTGCGAGTTCTCGATGACGTCGTGCTCGGACTCGGCCTGCGAGGGGTAGCCGGAGAGGCCGCCCTTCATCTTGAGCTTCGAGAAGTCCTGGCGGCCCGTGAGCAGCTTGTGGACGTAGCTCTGGTGGCCGGTGTCCCAGAGGACCTTGTCCTTCGGGGAGTCGAACACGCGGTGCAGGGCGATGGTCAGCTCGACCACGCCGAGGTTGGGCCCGAGGTGCCCGCCGGTCTTGGAGACGGCGTCCACGAGGAACGTCCTGATCTCGTCGGCCAGCTGATCCAGCTGTTCCGGGGAGAGCCGGTCCAGATCTCGCGGTCCCCTGATACGGGTCAGCAATGCCACCCGTGCCTCCTTGCGTTTGAGCTGGTCGAGCTTGCCGATTTGTCGAGTCTAATGTTCCGTCTTGGATCGTGGGCATCGGGCCGGGGGGTGAGGCGTCACCCTCACGGCCTACATGTCGCTGATCTGTACGGCTCTGTACGGGCGCGTGTACTGCTCCGGACGCGCGGCAGCCCGGCGCCGGTTTCCCGGCGCCGGGCGGTGTGGCGAGCGTTACGCGCGCGTGGGCGTGGCCCTGGTGGCCCTAAGCCCGTCCGGCCGTCTTCTGCGTCTTGCGGGAGACCGAGTCGATGATCACGGCGATGAGCAGGACCGCTCCGGTGATCATGTACTGGATCGCGTTCGAGGACAGGTTCATCTGGTTGAGGCCCTGGACGATCGACTGGATGACCAGGATGCCGAGGAGCGCCGACCAGACCTTGCCGCGTCCGCCGAACAGGGACGTACCGCCGATGACCGCCGCGGCGATGCACATCATCAGCTGGTTGCCGCCACCGAGGGAGCGGTCGGCGCCGCCGGTCGCGGAGGCGAGGAACAGACCGCCGATCGCGCCCATCGTGCCGGAGATCATGAACACCGAGATCCGGATCCACGAGACGTTGATACCGGCGCGGCGGGCGGCCTCGATGCCACCGCCGACGGCGAAGACCTGACGGCCGTAGGTGGTGCGGCGGAGCACGAAGTCGGTGACGAGGAGGATCACCAGGAAGATCACCAGGGAGAGCGGCAGGCCCTGCTCCTGGTTGAAGCCGTACGCGGCGACGAGGACCAGGACCGCGAGGACGGCGGTGCGCAGGATGATCTCGCTCTGCGGGCGGTGCGGCAGCTCGGCGCCCTTGCGGCGGCGGGAGTCGCGCAGCTGGGCGAGATAGAACGCGGCGACGACGACCACGGCGAGGCCGTAGGCGGCGGCGACGTCGGAGAAGTAGTACTTGGTGAGGTCGCCGACGAAGCTGCCGATCGGGGTGGGGATGGTGGACCGGTCGCCCATCACCCAGGTCTGCAGACCGGCCCAGCCGAGGAAGCCGGCCAGGGTGACCACGAACGCGGGCACGCCGATCTTGGCGAAGACCAGACCGTGGAAGGCGCCGAGCAGGGTGCCGGACAGGATGCCGAGGAGGATCGCGAGGGAGTCCGGCATGTCGGTGCCGAGGACGCCCCAGACCGAGCCGGCCAGACCCGCCACGGAGCCGACCGCGAGGTCGATCTCGCCGAGCAGCAGCACGAAGACGATGCCGACGGCCATGATGCCGGGGCCGACCGCGTACAGCGTGATCTGGTCGAGGTTGTACGAGGTGATGAAGTTGCCGGTGAGCGCCTGGAAGACGATGCCGATGACGATCAGGCCGACGACGACGGGCAGCGAGCCGATCTCACCGGAGCGGATCTTGCGCTTGAACTCCGTGACGTAGCCCTTGAAGCCCTGCTCGCGCACGAGGAGGCGGGGGTCGACGGCGGGGATCGCGGCGGCGGCCGGAGCCTCGGTCACCGGGGCCGTCCCGTCGGGGGTACGGGGCTCGGGCACCGCTGCCTCTTCGCTCGCGGTGGGAGGGGTGTTGCTCACTTCGCTACCTCCGCGTTGCGGGCCTGACGGCGGGTCACGGCGTTGTCCGTGGCACCGGTGATCGCGGCGATGATCTCTTCGTGCGTGGTGGTGGCCACCGGGAAGGTGCCGTTGTTGCGGCCCAGGCGCAGCACGGCCACGGTGTCGGCGACGGCCTTCACATCGGCCATGTTGTGGCTGATGAGGATGACGCCGAGGCCCTGCTCGCGCAGCCGCTCGACCAGGTCGAGGACCTGGGCGGTCTGCTCGACGCCGAGGGCGGCGGTCGGCTCGTCGAGGATCACGATCTTGGGGTCGCCGACCAGGGCGCGCGCGATGGCGACGACCTGGCGCTGGCCGCCGGAGAGGGCGGCGACGGGGATGCGGACGCTGGGGATGCGGATCGAGAGCGTGGAGAGCAGGTCCTTGGCCCGCTTCTCCATGGCGACCTCGTCGAGGACGCTGCCCTTCTTGATCTCGCGGCCGAGGAACAGGTTGGCGACGACGTCGAGGTTGTCGCAGAGCGCGAGGTCCTGGTAGACGGTCGCGACACCGAGGTTCTGGGAGTCGTGCGGGCGCTGGATCTCGACCTGCTCGCCCTCCCACTCGATGACGCCCTCGTCGATCGGGTGCACGCCGGCGATCGTCTTGACCAGCGTGGACTTACCCGCTCCGTTGTCGCCGACGAGCGCGACGACCTCTCCTGCGTGGACTTCGAGATCGACACCGGAGAGGACCTGAACCGCTCCGAACCGCTTGAAGATCCCGCGCAACGCCAGCACGGGCGCCTGCGTCTGGGACACGTGAACCAACTCCTTCGCCGCCCGCGGGCGGCGGCATGTCGCGCCGCCGGTGCAGCGCCAAAGTTCGAGGGGGGCTGAGCTCGTCCGGCCCCCGGACCGACAGCGGGGTCTGGGTCGGCCGGGGGCCGGACGGGCAGGGGGACGGATCCGGTCGACGGGCACCTGGCGGTCGGCGGGGGGTTCACCCTCTGGCGGGTTTCACCCCCGGCGGGGCCGTTCACCCCGTGGCCGGGGCTTCGGCCTCTGTACGCGGGCCGGTGACGGGATCCGTGACGCCGGGCCCTCGGGGGCCCGGCGGGCTGGGCTCAGGGGTTACTTGATGCCCAGTTCCGTGCACTTGGCGGCCAGGTCCGAGGTGCAGAGGTCGGCGGCCTTGTAGATGCCGTCCTTGATCACCGTGGTCTGGATGTTGGTCTTGTCGACCACGACCGGCGGGAACAGCGTCGACGGCACACCGTCGGTCGCGCCCTGGGCTCCGAGCTCCTTGCCCTGGAGCAGGTTCACCGCGAACTTGGCGGCCTCGGGGGCCAGCTGGAGCGGCGACTTGTAGATGGTGAAGGTCTGCGAACCGGCGATGATGCGCTGGATGCCCGCGACCTCGGCGTCCTGGCCGCCCACCGGGATGCCCTTGATGCCGGCGTTCTCGAGGGAGGTGATGACGCCGCCGGCCATGCCGTCGTTGGCCGAGTAGACCGCGCCGATCTTGTCCTTGCCGACCGAGGAGATCGCGGCGGACATCTTCTCGCCGGCGATCTTCGGGTCCCACTCGCCGGAGGCCTCGTAGGCGATCTTGCCGACCTTGCCGTCGAGGGCGGTGTGGGCGCCCTTCTTGAAGAGACCGGCGTTCGGGTCCTTCTCGTCACCGTTGATCATCACGACGTTGGCGGAGGCGGCCTTGGCGCCGAGGGCGGCGAGGAGCGCCTGGCCCTGGAGCTCGCCGACCTTGTTGTTGTCGTGGCTGACGTAGGCGTCGGCGCCCTTGACGGCGCGGTCGTACGCGACGACCTTGACGCCCTTGGCCTTGGCCTCGGTGACCCAGCCCTCGGCCTTGGTCGCGTCGACCGGGTCGAGCGCGATGACCTTGATGCCGTCGGCGATCAGCTGGTCGAACTGCTGCTTCTGCTTGACGACGTCGGAGACCGCGTTGTTGTACACGACCTCGCAGTCGCCGCACGCGGCCTTGACGGCCTTCTCGAACTGGGGCTTGTCCAGGGCCTCGTAGCGCGAGGTCTTGTTCTCGGGAAGGAGCAGGCCGATCTTGGTCGAGCTGCCCTTGTCACCGCTGTCGTCGCCGCCGGCCTGGCCACAGGCGGCGAGCGAGAGGGCCATCGACACCGCGGCCGTGGCTATGACGGCGCGACGCGTCACTGCGTTCATTGGGGTTGCCTCCCTGACGAGGCCGCGACGTTGCGGCCGAGGTGGCACGAAGTCAACTCGGCCGTCACACCGACGTCAAGAAGTAAATCCTTAACGAGATGACAACGGTGGTGTTCGTTATCTAAGTGAACGCAAGGCGTGAGGCCGGAGCGGCCGTCGGCAGAGCACTCTCCAACAGGGTCGAATCGCCCATTTCACTCAGTACGAGGGCCAGCGCGCCGAGCACCTCGGCGCGGCCCCCCAGGGCCCCCTGGGCCAGCGAGAGCTGCCGGGCGGCACTGGGGATCGCGTACCGCGACACGGAGTCCCTGATGGGCGCCAGGACCAGCTCTCCGGCCTCCGCGAGGTCGCCCCCGAGCACCACCCGGCTCGGGTTCAGAAGGTTGCAGAGGTTGGCGATGCCGCTGCCGATGTGCCGCCCGACGTCGGCGATGACCCGGCGGCAGCCCGGGTCGCCCTCGCGGGCCAGCTGGACGACCCGTTCCATGGTCAGATCGGGGCCGTGGCTGGGCTGGAGCAGCGGCAGCACGTACCGGGCGGCCGTGAAGGTCTCCAGGCAGCCGCGGTTGCCGCAGCGGCAGACCGGGCCCGACTCGTCGAGCGTGATGTGCCCGATCTCGCCGGCGGTGCCGCCGGGGCCCCGGTAGACGCGTCCGTCGATGACGAGGCCGGCGCCGACGCCGCTCGCCACCTTGATGTACGCCAGGTCCTTGACGCCCCGCCCGCTGCCCCAGACCAGTTCGCCGAGGGCGCCGAGGTTGGCGTCGTTGTCGACGTGCACGGGGACGCCGAGGCGGCCGGAGAGCTCCTCGGCGGGGTTGATCCCGCTCCAGCCCGGCAGGATCGAGGTCGAGCCGAGGGTCCCGGAGGAGACGTCGATGGGGCCGGGGACACCGAGCCCGACGCCGATCACCTTGTCGGGGCCGATCCCGGTGGCCAGGATCAGCCGCTTGACCAGGTGCTCCGCCCGGTCGAAGCCCTCGGCGGCGGAGGCGTCCACGTCGAGCGGCTCCGCCTCCTCGGCGAGCACCTGGTGGGCGAGGTTGCCGACGGCGACCCGGAGGTGGGTGTGGCCGAAGTCCACGCCGATCACGATGCCGGCGTCACCGGAGAGCGAGACGCTGCGGGCCCGGCGGCCGCCCGCCGAGGTGGGCGTGACGTCGACGGTGCCGCCGTCCTTCAGCTCCCGGACGATGTTGGAGACCGTCGCGGCGGACAGTCCCGTCGCCCGGGCGATCTCCGCCTGGGTGAGCGAGCCGGCCATGCGCACCGCCCGGACGACCCGTTCGAGATTGGCCCTGTGCAGAGACGTCTGCGACCCCGGAGTCTCCATCGACTCACTCACTCCCACCGTTTTCTCCAACATGTGAACTCTAAGGGGACGCTTTCGGCTTGCTCCCCGTCAAGACCTTGAGTGGCGGAGGGTCTGTGTCACATGACGTCCACGGTCGGTTTCCCGACGTGTCACACAGCGCGCAGGGCCCCCGGCGCGGGTGCGCCGGGGGCCCTGGAGGCTGCGGGAGCGTGGGTTACTTCACGGCGCCGGCGGTCAGCCCGGCCACCACCTGCCGCTGGAAGATGATGTACGCGGCGAGCACCGGGAGCATCGCCATCACCAGACCGGCGAAGAGTCCTGACCAGTCGCCCTTGTAGCCCTGGCTCGTGGCGAGCTGGACCAGGCCCTGGGAGAGCACCTTCTGGTCCTGCTCGGTGTTGAGCACCGTGGGCAGCAGGTACTGGTTCCACTGGCCGAGGAAGTTGAAGATGCCGACGCTGATGAGGCCCGGCTTCGCCATCGGCAGCATCACCTGGAAGAAGGTCCTGGTGTGCGACGCGCCGTCCACGAAGGCCGCCTCCGCCACCGAGGTCGGCAGCGTGCGGAAGAAGGCCGTGAGGAAGAAGACGGTGAAGGGAAGCGAGTACGCGATGTAGACGAGGATCAGGCCGTGCGGGGTGTTGAGCAGGGCCATGTTCTGCATCACGTAGAAGAGCGGCACGAGCGCCAGGATGATCGGGAAGCTCATTCCTCCGATGAAGAGGAAGTAGATGAAGCGGTTCCCGGGGAAGTCGAAGCGGGCCAGCACGTACGCCGCCATCGAGCCGAGGAGCAGCGTGCCGACGAGCGAACCGCCGACGACCACGATCGTGTTCATGAAGTAGTCGCTCATGTGTGCCTGGGACCAGGCGCGCGACCAGTTCTCGAAGTGCAGGCTGTCGGGCAGCGACCACGGGGAGGTGAAGATCGCCCGGTCGGTCTTGAAGGAGGTCATGACCGCCCAGAGCAGCGGCATGACGACCATGATCGCCCAGATGATCAGGACGCCGTGCGAGAAGACGTTGAGGACCGCGCCCTCGCTCTTGGACTCCTTGCGAGGCGTGGGCGCCGCCGTCTTGGCGACCGCGGGCCCCGCGCCCCCCGAGGGGTCGGGGGACTCGACGCCGGGAGTGACAGTGTCGGTCGTCTTCATCAGAACTCCAGCCGCTCGCGCCGGCCCAGCTTCATCACGACGGCCGCGAAGGCCAGGGTGACGAGAAGGAGCGCGACACCGATGGTCGTTGCGTAGGCGGCCTGACCGTCCCGGAACGCCTTCTGGTACACGTACAGCGGAAGGACGACGGTGGAGTAGTCGGGCCCGCCGCCGTTGGGGCCGACGGTCATGATCTGGACGACGGCGAAGGACTCCGCGCCGAGCGCGAGGATGCCCATGTAGATCCAGCCGGACTGCACGGTGTCCCAGAGCAGCGGCAGGGTGATCTTGAAGAAGGTCGTGAAGCGGTTGGCGCCGTCGAGCAGCGCCGCCTCGTAGAAGTCCCTCGGAATGGACGCCATGCCGGCCGAGAAGAGGACGACGAAGAAGCCGACCGTGGACCAGACGAGAACCGCCATCACGCAGATGAGGGCGAGTTTCGGATCGCCCAGCCAGTCCGGCTGAATACTGCCGAGGCCCACGAGCTTCAGAGCGGAATTGATGGCTCCGCTATTCGGGTTGTAGGCGAACTGGAAGAGCAGCGCGACGATGGCGATCGACAGCACCTGCGGGAAGAAGTACACGATCTTGTAGAAGGCTGATCCGCGCACGCCGGCGATGGCCGCTCCGCGACGACGCCGACCGCCGACATTGAGCATGAACGCGAAGAACAGCGCGAGTCCGACGGTCACCAGCGGCAGCACCACCGCGAGGGTCAGACTGTGCTGGAGCGATTTCCAGAAGATCTCGTCGTCCAGCATTCTGCTGTAGTTGTCGAATCCGACGAACCCGAATTCGGGGCTCAGTCCGCTCCAGTCCGTGAGCGAGTAGTAGATGGACTGGATGAACGGCCAGATGACGAAGAGCGCGTAGAGCGCGAGGGGTGCCGCCAGGAACCCCACGATGAAACGGTACTTGCCGTGCTGCATTCCTACCGACCCCGATCTTCCCGCGGAGGCGCGCCGCGGGTGCCGCGCGCGAAGGGCCCGGGGCCCGCTCCCGGTCGGCGGGAAGGGGCCCCGGCACTGCTCACTGGTGCTTGTAGTGCTTGATCGAGGAGTCCTTGGCCGCTTCGTCGGCGAACTTCTGGATCTTCTTGATCGTCTCGGCCGGGGTCGCGCGGCCGGCCATCATCTCGCCGATGCCCGCGACACCGATCTTCTCCTTCTGGAGGGCGACGTACCAGTCCTGGAGGCGCGGGTTGACGACGTTCTGGCCGGCCTTCTCCAGGGCCGCGACACCCGACTTGAGGCCCGGCGTCAGCTCGATGCCGTCGGTGCCGCCGTTGAACGCGGAGAGGGACTTCACGGACTGCGTGAAGTTCTTGGACGAGGCCTCGCTGAGCATGATGCGCAGCTGCTCCATGCCGCCCTCGGGGTTGGCCGCCTTGGCCGGGACGATGAACGGCTCGCCGCCGGACGCCCACATGGTGCCGAAGGGCATCTTGTCGGAGGCGTCGATGCCGCTCGGGGCCGAGACGGCCAGGTCGAAGTCGGCCGGCATCGTCTTGGCCGCCTCGTTCTCGACCCAGGAGCCGTTCGGGATGAACAGCGCCTTGCCCTCGGTCCAGGCGGTCTGCGACTGGATGTGGTCGAGGCCGGGGGTGCCCTTGAGGATGTAGCCCTTGCGCTGGAGCTCGTAGTAGGCCTCGAAACAGGTCTTGACCGCGGGGTGCTCCCAGGCCTTCGGCTCCAGGTTGTCGATGGCGTCCAGGACCTCGCGGCCGCCGACCTTGCCGATCATCGGGTAGAGCGAGAAGGGCAGGTAGTACGGGTGCTTGCCCGCGTACGTCCAGCCCGCGATGCCCTTCTTCTTGGCCTTCTCGCAGACGGCCAGCATCTCGTCCCAGGTCTCGGGGTACTTCGCGTCGAGCGAGTCGAGCAGTTTCTGCGAGTACCAGACGCCGTAGACGGTGTACGCGTAGTAGAGGACCCAGACGGGGGCGCCGTCGAACTGGCCCATCTCGATGATGCCGGGCCGCAGGGTGTCGCGGACCTTCTTGTTCGGGTCGTCGACGGAGGCCGCGTCGAGGAGGGCGGTGAGGTCGGTCAGCTGCTTCTGGCCGACGAGGACGCCCATGTCCATCTGCTCGGCGCCGGAGTTGTCGATGAGGTCCGGCGGGTTGCCACCGTTGAAGCGCGGCTGGAGCTCGGTGGTGATCTTCTGGGTGGGCGTGAACTTGACCTTGGCCTTGGGGTAATTCGTCTCGTAGACCTTGATCGCGTCCTTGGCGTACTGCTGTCCGAATCCGCCGTCGAAGAGGACGAAATCGAGCGGTGCCGACTCGTTCACCCCGAGCGGGTTCTTGTCGGACTTCGTACCCTTCTCGACCTTGCCGTTTCCGTCGCCGCTGCTGCTCGCGCAGGCGGAGAGGAAGCCCATGGTCGGCACCGAAATCAGGCCGATCGCGGCGGAACGCTTGATCAGGTCGCGACGGCCAAGGCCCTCATTGGTCTGAGCGGAGGTGGATCCCATGCTCAAGTCCTCGCCTTCATTCAGGACTCAGGCGGTGTACCGGTCGCCCGTACTCACTCGCCACAGGCGAAGGGCCCCGCCACCGCGGTCATTTGCAGCCGGGTCGTGCAGGCGTCGGGCCGTCGTGTGATGGAACCGACTGGCTGGACGCCGACAGGTATAGTCCACTTCCCTTCGCCTGAGCAAGATCGAAAGCAGGTTTTGACGGCCATCTTTCCCGAGTTGAGACCTCCGGGATAAGCACGCTGGATCTGCGGCGTTTCGTCCAACCGTTGGCCCTGTAACACCCTTGACAGCACATCAGGCCTCCACCTATGGGAGGCCGTGTCGCAGCATGGGCGGGACCCCAACCGTACGGAGCGGGTGAGTGAAGGGGCAAAGGCGGACATACGTCCGTGATCGAAACAGTTGTGTCACAGACCCTCCACCAAGTGAAGATTCCATAAGGAGGATCCGGGATCATAGAGGTCTCGCCGGCGCCCGTCCTCGCGACGGAGGCGCGGCGAACCTGCCTGGTTTCCTATGCGTTTGGAGTAATACGTGGCGAAGTCTTCTCGCCTGAACCGCACGGGCGTTCTGTCCCGTGTGACGGTCGCGGCGATAACGGCGGCTCTGGTCGGCACGACGACGGCGGCCGCGGCCGCCGACGCGCCGAAGCCCACCATCGCCGGCGTCGAGCAGGCGTCCGGCGCAAGCGCCTTCTCGGCCGAGTCGGCCGCCGCCGCCGCTCCGGTGAACTACCTGAACGGCGTCAACAGCGCCGGCATCATCTGGCGTTACGAGCCGGTCGGTGGTGGCGCCATCCAGCGCCTCAACACCCAGTCCGGCTCGGGCTGGAACTACGACAAGCACTTCTCGCAGGCCGACATGGACGGCAACGGCTCCGCCAACGGCATGTACACCGTCAACCGCGGCAACCTGACCTACACCGCGTTCGGCGGCTCGCCCCGCTTCATCGGTGGCGGCTGGGGCATCTACAACGAGGTCTTCTCGGCCGCCAACACCGGTGGTGGCGTGGCCGACGACGTCCTCGCCCGCGACAGCTCCGGTGTGCTGTGGCACTACCTGGGCAACGGCAACGGCTCGCTGACCCAGCGCTACCGCATCGGCTCCGGCTGGAACGCCTACACCCAGATCGCCGGCAAGGGCGACGTCTCCGGCGACGGCCGGCCCGACATCGTCGCCCGCGACCGTTCCGGCGTGCTGTGGCTGTACAAGGGCACCGGCAACTACCGGTCGCCCTTCACCACCCGCAGCCGCATCGGGAGTGGCTGGAACTCCTACAACGCCATCGCCTCCTCGGGTGACCTGAACTTCGACGGCAAGGCGGACCTCGTCGCCCGCGACAGCGCCGGCGCGCTGTGGCTGTACAAGGGCCGTGGCAGCTCCACGACCCCGTACACCGGCCGCGTGAAGATCGGCACGTCCGGCTGGAACGGCTTCCGCGAGCTCTTCTAGTCGCCTTGGCGCAACGCAAGGGCCCCGCTCCTCTTCCGAGGAGCGGGGCCCTTGTCGTACTAGCCGATCACCCGACGCGTCAGCCGCGGATCAGGTTGCGGAGCACGTACTGCATGATGCCGCCGTTGCGGTAGTAGTCCGCCTCACCGGGGGTGTCGATGCGGACGACCGCGTCGAACTCGACACCGGTGTCGGTGGTGACCTTGACCGTGCTCGGCGTGGTGCCCTCGTTCAGCTCCGTGACGCCCGCGATGGAGAAGGTCTCCTCGCCGGTCAGGCCGAGCGAGTCGGCCGACTGGCCGGCCGGGAACTGGAGCGGCAGGACGCCCATGCCGATGAGGTTCGAGCGGTGGATGCGCTCGTACGACTCGGTGATGACGGCCTTGACGCCGAGGAGCGCGGTGCCCTTGGCGGCCCAGTCGCGGGACGAGCCGGAGCCGTACTCCTTGCCGCCCAGGATGACCAGCGGGGTGCCGGCGGCCTGGTAGTTCTGCGAGGCGTCGTAGATGAACGACACCGGCGCGTCCGCCTGGGTGAAGTCGCGGGTGAAGCCGCCCTCGGTGCCCGGCGCGATCTGGTTGCGCAGGCGGATGTTGGCGAAGGTGCCGCGGATCATGACCTCGTGGTTGCCACGGCGCGAGCCGTAGGAGTTGAAGTCACGACGCTCCACACCGTGCTCGGTGAGGTACTTGCCGGCCGGGGTGTCGGCCTTGATGGCGCCGGCCGGGGAGATGTGGTCGGTGGTGACCGAGTCGCCCAGCTTGGCCAGCACGCGGGCGCCGACGATGTCGGTGACCGGGGTGGTCTCCATCGTCATGCCCTCGAAGTACGGGGGCTTCCGGACGTAGGTGGACTCGGCGTCCCACTCGAAGGTGTTGCCGGTCGGGATCGACAGCGCCTGCCACTGGGCGTCGCCCGCGAAGACGTCCTGGTAGGACTTGTTGAACATGTCCTCGCCGATGGCGTTGGCGACGACGTCGTTGACCTCGGCCTCCGTCGGCCAGATGTCGGCCAGGTAGACGGGCTTGCCGTCCTGGTCGACGCCGAGGGCGTCCTTGGTGATGTCCACCTTCATGGAGCCCGCGATGGCGTACGCGACGACCAGCGGCGGGGAGGCCAGGTAGTTCATCTTGACGTCGGGGTTGATACGACCCTCGAAGTTACGGTTGCCCGAGAGCACCGAGGTCACGGCCAGGTCGTGCTCGTTGACGGCCTTGGAGACCTCCTCCGGCAGCGGGCCGGAGTTGCCGATGCAGGTGGTGCAGCCGTAGCCGACGAGGTTGAAGCCGACCTTGTCGAGGTACGGGGTGAGACCCGCCTTGTCGAAGTAGTCGGTGACGACCTTCGAGCCCGGGGCGAGGGTGGTCTTGACCCACGGCTTGCGGGTCAGGCCCTTCTCGGTGGCCTTCTTCGCGACGAGCGCGGCCGCGACCATCACGTACGGGTTCGACGTGTTGGTGCAGGAGGTGATCGCGGCGACGGTGACGGCGCCGTGGTCGATCTCGTAGGTCGAGCCGTCGGGGGCGGTCACGGTGACCGGCTTCGACGGGGCGCCGTTGGGGTGGTTCGCCGGGGCGTCGGAGGCCGGGAAGGACTCCTTGCCCGCCTCGTCCACGTCGTCGACGTAGTTGCGGACGTCCTGGGCGAACTGCGCTGCGGCGTTCGCGAGGACGATGCGGTCCTGCGGGCGCTTCGGGCCGGCGATGGAGGGGACGACCGTGGAGAGGTCGAGCTCCAGCTTCTCGGAGAAGTCGGGCTCGGCGGCCGGGTCGAGCCAGAGGCCCTGCTCCTTGGCGTACGCCTCGACGAGCGCGACCTGCTGCGCGGAGCGGCCGGTCAGCTTGAGGTAGTTCAGGGTCTCGCCGTCGATCGGGAAGACGGCGGCGGTGGAACCGAACTCCGGCGACATGTTGCCGATGGTGGCGCGGTTCGCGAGGGAGGTGGCGGCGACGCCCTCACCGTAGAACTCGACGAACTTGCCGACGACGCCGTGCTTGCGCAGCATCTCGGTGATCGTGAGGACCAGGTCGGTGGCGGTGGTGCCGGCCGGGAGCTCGCCGGTCAGCTTGAAGCCGACGACGCGCGGGATGAGCATGGAGACCGGCTGGCCGAGCATCGCGGCCTCGGCCTCGATGCCGCCGACGCCCCAGCCGAGCACACCGAGGCCGTTGACCATGGTGGTGTGGGAGTCGGTGCCGACGAGGGTGTCGGGGTACGCCTGGCCGTTGCGGACCATGACCGTACGGGCCAGGTGCTCGATGTTGACCTGGTGGACGATGCCGGTGCCCGGGGGGACGACCTTGAAGTCGTCGAAGGCGGTCTGGCCCCAGCGCAGGAACTGGTAGCGCTCCTTGTTGCGGCCGTACTCCAGCTCGACGTTCTGCGCGAAGGCCTCGTTGGTGCCGAACTTGTCCGCGATGACGGAGTGGTCGATGACCATCTCGGCCGGGGAGAGCGGGTTGATCTTCGCCGGGTCGCCGCCGAGCGCCGCGACGGCCTCACGCATGGTGGCGAGGTCGACGACACAGGGAACGCCGGTGAAGTCCTGCATGATCACGCGGGCCGGCGTGAACTGGATCTCCTGGCTCGGCTGGGCCTGCGAGTCCCAGTTGCCGAGGGCCCGGATGTGGTCGGCGGTGATGTTCGCGCCGTCCTCGGTGCGGAGCAGGTTCTCCAGGAGGACCTTCAGGCTGTAAGGGAGGCGCGCGGAGCCCTCGACCTTGTCCAGCTTGAAGATCTCGTACGACTCGTCGCCCACGCGCAGCGTGCTGCGGGCGTCGAAGCTGTTCGCCGACACGACAGTCTCCTTCATCAATGTGCGCGTATTACCGCGCCGCGACAATATGCGGCTGCCGCCGCGTGGTGCACGCCACGACTCCCTCGCCGATCCGCTAAGGTAAGGCTTAGTTAGGTAACCCTTACTGGGTGGGCGGCCGCGGTGCGCCGTAAGCAGTTATCTCGATGTCGAGATAACTCTAGTGCATCCCCGCTGCTCGGTCATGCCCGGCATGCCTGTGACGGCCGTCATCCTGACGGCCGTCCGGTCGACGTGCGCGGACACAGCCGGGCCGGGACCGTCAGCCCGCCCGGCGCGGGGGCCGGGAGGGCGGGGTCGAGCCGGGCCACCAGGGTCGTGATCGCCGTCTCCGCGATGGTCTCGGGCCGCAGCGTCACCGTGGTCACCGGGGGGTCGGTCTCGGCATAGGCCGGATCCTCGCTGGCGCAGACGAGGAGCAGGTCGTCGGGGATCCGCAGACCGTGGCGGGCCGCAGCCGCGAGGACCTGCCGGCCGCCGGGGTCGTAGAGGGAGTGGACGGCGTCGCAGGAGGAGGCCGGGTCGGAGAGGGGTCGGTCGGAGGAGTCCCGCCCCGAGAGGGCCCGGTCGGCGAACGCCCGGTCGAAGGCATGGCCATGCGCGTCCTCCGGGTCGAAGGTGATCACCGAGGGCTCCCGGCCGTGCTCCCGGCACCACTCCTCGTACGCCCGGGTCACGGCGCCGGTGTAGTACTCGCGGCCGTACCCGGCGTGCAGGGCGATCCGGCGCGCACCGGCGGCCGCCAGATGGTCGAGGACCTCGCGGGTGGTCGTGGCGTGGTCGTTGTCGACCCAGACGTCGTCGGGGTGCGGGTCGGTGGGGCGGCCGTCGAAGACCACGGGGATGCCCCGGGCCCGCAGGGCGCGCAGCACCCGGTCGTCCTCGGGGCTGTCGAGCAGGAGCATGCCGTCGACGGTCAGGGTGTGCCACAGGGTCTCTCCGCCGCGCTCCGCGGGGAGGACGGTCAGCGCGTAGCCGAGGGCGTGCGCGGTGGCCGCGGCGGCGGTCAGCAGGCGGGAGAAGTAGGGGACCTGGAGGTAGTTCCAGGGCGCGCCCGCGAAGGTGGTGACGGCGAGGCCGAGCGTCCCGGTCCGGCTGAGGGGCGTCCGGCGCGAGCCGTAGCCGAGGGCCGCCGCCACCTCGCGGACCCGGCGCCGGGTGGACTCACCGAGCCGGCCCGTGCCGTTGAGGGCGTGGGACACGGTGGCGGTGGACACCTCCGCGGCGCGGGCGATGTCGGTGAGGGTGGGCCCTGGCATGCGCGCCATCGTACGGATTTCGCGGTCCGGGGAGGGTACTGGTTACGACGTTAATCAGCGAGCGTCCGGCCACAGCCAATGTTTGGAGTGGTCATGACTTCTTCCCTGAGCCGGCGCACCGTTCTCGCCGCCGCCGGTGCGGCGGGTCTCGTCGGGGTCGCCGGGAGCCCCGCGGCGGCGGGCTCGCGCCCCCGGTCGGCCGCGCTGGTCGTGCACAACGCCCGGGTGTTCACCGGCCGGTCCGGCGGCCGGCCCGTCGAGGCCGTGGCCGTCGGCCGCGACGGCCGGATCCTGGCGACCGGCCGGGGCAACGAACTGCGCCGCCTCGTCGGCCGGGACACCGAGGTCGTCGACGCGCGCGGTGCGACCGTGATGAGCGGCATCCACGACGGCCACGTCCACCCCCTGGGCGCGGGCAGCCGCTCGCTGCGGCCCTCACTCGAAGGGGCGGAGACGACACGGGAGGAGCTGCTCGCGATCCTGACCGGCTTCCTGAAGGACAGCCCGGGGCAGGAACCGGACGGCTGGCTGGTCGTGGAGGACTGGAACCCGATCGGCCTGCTGCCGCAGGGGTCGCTCCCCCACCACTCGCTGCTCGACGCCCTCCCCACCCGCCGTCCGGTCGCCCTGGTCGGCGGGGACGGCCACAACATCTGGGTCAACGGCCGCGCCCTGGAGATCGCCGGCATCACGGCCGCCACACCGGACCCGCCCGGCGGGAAGATCGTGAAGGGCGCGGACGGCAGGCCGACCGGCGTCCTCAAGGACGACGCCCAGCCGCTGGTGACCCGGCACATCCCGGAGCCGAGCGAGGCCGAACTGGTCGCGGCCTGCGCGCGGGTGCTCGCCCAGGCGGCGGCCTCGGGGGTCACCACGATGATGGACGCCCTGGTCGGGCGCGGTGAGCTGAGCACGTACCGGGCGCTCGCGGCGGCGGGGAAGCTGCCGCAGCGGATCGTCCCGGCGATCCGGCTCGACCCGGACCAGGCGAAGGACCCGGCGGCGGCGCTCGCGTACGCCCGGGGGCTGCGCCGGGAGTTCGGCGACGTGCGCGGGCTGCGCTTCGGGATGATCAAGGTGTTCCTGGACGGGGTGATCGAGTACCCGGCGCAGACGGCGGCGCTCCTCGAACCGTATCTGGACGGTGAGGGACGATCCACCACCAACCGGGGTGAACTGTACGTCTCGGCCCAGGACTACGGACGGCTTTCGGCCACCTTCAACCGGGCCGGCTGGCAGATGCACGCCCACGGCCTGGGCGACCGGGCCGTACGGACGGCGCTCGACGGATACGCGTACGCCCGCCGCGCCACCGGGCTGCGCGACCCGCGCAACGCCGTCGCCCATCTCCAGCTGGTGGACCCCGCCGATCTGCGGCGCTTCGCCGCACTGGGCGTGGCGGCCTGCATGCAGCTGCAGTGGGCGTCCGCGGACACCTGGACGATGGAGGCGCTCCTGCCGTACATCGGAGCCGAGCGGCACCGGTGGATGTACCCGGCGCGCTCGCTCGAACGCCACGGCGCCGTGCTCTCGGGCGGCTCGGACTGGCCGGTGGACGCGCTCCAGGTGTGGAACCAGATCCGGACCGCGATCGACCGGCAGGGGGCGTACGGCGAGGGCCCGCTCCACCGCGAGCTCGAGGGCCTGAGCCGCGCCTCGACGCTGCGGATGCACACGTACGGCACGGCCTGGCAGCTGCGGATGGACGGGGAGACCGGGACGGTCCGGGAGGGACGGGCCGCCGATCTGCTGCTTCTCGACCGGGATGTAATGGAATGTCCGGTCGCGGACATCAGTGACACCACGGTGCGGCTCACGCTGGTCGGGGGCCGCGTGGTCCACGACGCGGAGTCGGCCTCGGGGCGTACGGCCGGCGCGGGTCTTGCCCGTGCGGCGTCCGCGCCGCGGCCCTCGACGTACGCGGCGGTGCACGGCGGCCGGCACCGGGCGTGCGGCTGCGCGGCGCACTGAGACGCTCGCCCTCCACACAGGCCACCCCCTCCCCCGCAGACACCCGCCCGTACGGCCGCGGACGAATTGCCGCGGCCGTACGGGCGGCCGAGGATCGGGACATGTTCAGTGGCGCGCACGTGATTCTGTACACGCGGGACGCGGAGGCCGACCGGGCCTTCCTCAAGGACGTGACCGGCTTCCCGCACGTGGACGCCGGGGGCGGCTGGCTCATCTTCAAGCTGCCGCCCGCCGAGGTCGCCGTCCACCCGACGAAGGAGGAGCCGAAGCACGAGCTCTACCTCATGTGCGACGACCTCACCGCGACCCTGACGGAGCTGGAGGACCGGGGCGCGGAGATCTCACGCGCCATCACCGACCAGGGCTGGGGCCTGCTCGCCGCCGTACGGCTGCCGAGCGGCACCGAACTCCCCCTGTACGAACCGCGTCACCCGACCGCGCACGGCCTGTCACTCTGACGGCCTACCCCAACGGCGAGCACCATCTCATATCTGAGATAACGTGACGCCATGGCAGACGACTACCTCGTACGCATCGGCAAGCTCATCCGTGACGCCCGTCAGCACCGCGGCTGGACACAGACGCAGCTCGCCGAAGCACTGGCCACGAGCCAGAGCGCCGTCAACCGGATCGAGCGCGGCAACCAGAACATCAGCCTTGAGATGATCGCCAGGATCGGCGAAGCCCTCGACAGCGAGATCGTGTCCCTGGGTTACGCGGGACCGATGCACCTCAGGGTCGTCGGCCGCCGCCGCCTCTCGGGCGCCATCGACGTCAAGACGAGCAAGAACGCCTGCGTCGCGCTGCTCTGCGCCTCCCTCCTCAACAAGGGCCGCACGGTCCTGCGCCGGGTCGCCCGCATCGAGGAGGTCTTCCGCCTCCTGGAGGTGCTCAACTCCATCGGGGTGCGCACCCGCTGGGTGAACGACGGCGTCGACCTGGAGCTCGTGCCGCCGGCCGAGCTGGACATGGACTCGATCGACGCCGAGGCGGCGATCCGCACCCGCTCGATCATCATGTTCCTCGGCCCGCTGCTGCACCGCATGGACCGCTTCAAGCTGCCGTACGCCGGCGGCTGCGACCTCGGTACGCGCACGATCGAGCCGCACATGATCGCGCTGCGCCGCTTCGGCCTCGACATCACCGCGACCGAGGGCATCTACCACGCCCAGGTCGAGCGCTCGGTCTCCCCCGACCGCCCGATCGTGCTGACCGAGCGCGGCGACACCGTGACCGAGAACGCCCTGCTCGCGGCGGCCCGCCACGACGGCGTGACCGTCATCCGCAACGCCTCCTCCAACTACATGGTCCAGGACCTGTGCTTCTTCCTGGAGGCCCTCGGCGTACGGGTGGACGGCATCGGCACCACCACCCTCACCGTGCACGGAGTGCCGCAGATCGACGTGGACGTCGACTACTCCCCCTCCGAGGACCCGGTCGAGGCGATGAGCCTGCTGGCGGCGGCGGTCGTGACGGAATCCGAACTGACCATCCGCCGGGTCCCGATCGAGTTCATGGAGATCGAGCTCGCGGTCCTGGAGGAGATGGGCCTCGACCACGACCGCTCGGCCGAGTACCCGGCGGACAACGGCCGGACCCGCTTGGTCGACCTGACGGTCCGCCCCTCCAAGCTGGAGGCGCCGATCGACAAGATCCACCCGATGCCGTTCCCCGGCCTGAACATCGACAACGTCCCCTTCTTCGCGGCGATCGCGGCGACGGCCCAGGGCAAGACCCTGATCCACGACTGGGTCTACGACAACCGCGCCATCTACCTCACGGACCTCAACCGCCTCGGCGGCCGCCTCCAGCTCCTGGACCCCCACCGCGTCCTGGTGGAGGGCCCCACCCGCTGGCGCGCCGCCGAGATGATGTGCCCGCCGGCCCTGCGCCCCGCGGTGGTCGTCCTCCTCGCGATGATGGCCGCCGAGGGCACGTCGGTCCTGCGGAACGTGTACGTCATCAACCGGGGTTACGAGGACCTGGCGGAGCGACTGAACTCGATCGGCGCGCAGATCGAGATCTTCCGGGACATCTAGGACACCCCCTGGGGGCCGTTCGCGCGGCGGGGCGCCTTTGCGCCCGGCGCGAGGGGCCCCCTCGCCGCCGGTACGAGGGCGAGGCCGAGGAGCGGGGTTGTCGCGAGGAGTAGCCAGGGGGTGGGGCCCGGGTGGTCCAGGAGGGCGCCCACCGGGGCCGACGCGGCGAGGACCACCAGGCCGGAGAGCGAGGAGAGCGCGCCGGTGGCCAGGCCGAGCCGGCGCTCGTCCACCAGGTCCGGGAGCAGGGCCCGGGTGGCGGGCAGCACCAGCATCTGTCCGAGGGTGAGCAGGACGGTGAACGTGGCCGCCGCCCAGAGGCCCTCGTACGTCCGGAGGGCGGCCGTCGCGGCGAACGCCGCAGCGATCAGGAGGAGGCCGGCGCGGACCATCGCCGGGCCGTCGAGGCGGGTGGCCGCGAGCCGTTCCAGGGGCGCCGAGCCGAACACGACCAGGGCGGAGGAGAGGGCGAACAACCAGCCGAGGGCGGCCTGGGAGCCGGTGGCGCGGTCCAGTTCGGCGGGGAGGGCCAGATAGAGCTGGTTGTAGGCGAGGAGATAGGTGGAGTAGGCGAGGGCGAGGCGGAGGAAGCGCCGCTCGCCGAGGACCGTCCGCCACTCCCCCGGGTGCCGTTCCCGGCCGCCGCCACGGGGCATCAGCCGGGCGTGGGCGGCGAGGACGAGCGCGAAGACGGCCGCTCCGGCCAGGCAGGCCGTACGGAAGTGGGCGTCGCCGGTCCCGTACAGGAGCAGGGCGCCGAGGGCCGGGCCGAGGAGGGCGCCGGCCTGGCCGCCTGCCGAGAAGCGGGCCAGGGTCCGGGTGCGCCGGGGGCCGCCGGACCGTTCGGCTCGCAGCGCCTCGCGGGCGATCTCGGACTCGACGGCCGGGGAGAAGAGGGCGGCGGCGAAGCCGACGAGGACGACGGCCCCGGTGACCGTCCAGGGGTTCTCCGCGAGGGCGAGCCAGGCGAAACCGACGACCCGCAGCGCGCAGCCGGCGAGGACCACGGGCCGGGGCCCGTACCGGTCGGTGAGCGCCCCACCGACGACGAACAGGCCCTGCTGGCTGAAGGTCCGCAGGCCCAGGACGAGTCCGACGAGCGCGCCGCCGAATCCGAGGGCACCGCCCAGATGGCCGGCGAGGTAGGGCAGGACGGCGAAGAAGCCGAGGTTGAAGGCGAACTGGCTCGTGATGAGCAGGCGGGCGAGGGGGGTCACGCGGTGAGCTTTCCGTCGCGCATGGTCAGGACGCGGTCGCAGGTGTGCCGCACCGCCGCCCTGTCGTGGGAGATGAACAGACAGCCGACCCCGAGGGTGTCCTGAAGGTCCATCAGGAGATTGAGGACGCCGGCCCGCAGTGAGGGGTCGAGGGCGGAGGTCGGCTCGTCGAGCACGAGCAGGTCCGGGCGGGTGGCCAGGGCGCGGGCGATCCCGGCGCGCTGGCACTGCCCGCCGGACAGTTCGTGGGGCAACCGGTCGCCGTGCGAGGGGTCGAGGCCGACGAGGCCGAGGAGTTCGGTGACCCGGGCGGGACCGTCGGCCCGTGTCCAGCGTCCGTGCAGCCGCAAGGGCTCGGCGATCTGCTCGCGGATACGGCGGCGCGGGCTGAGCGCTCCGTACGGGTCCTGGAAGACCGGCTGGAACCGGGGCCGCAGCGCCCGGAGTTCACGCTCGGGCAGGGTCGTCAGCTCGACACCGTCGAACCGCACCGACCCCGCGTGGGGACGCAGCAGCCGCAGGACGGCCGCGGCCGTGGTCGACTTGCCGCAGCCGGAGGGGCCGACGAGGCCGACGGTCTCACCGGCCGCCACGTCGAACGACACCCCGTCGACGGCGGTGCGGTCTCCGTGGCGTACGACGAGGTCGCGTACCTGGAGCAGGGCGTTCACGCGGCCTCCCCGAGGGGGTGGTGGCAGGCGACCCGGCGCCCGTCGACGGTCCTCGGTCCGGGGTCCTCGCGCCGGCAGAGGGCGGTGGCGTACGGGCAGCGGGGTGCGAAGGCACAGCCCTCATTCGTCGTGCCCGGGACCGGTGGCGCTCCGGCGAGGACGGGAAGCCGGGAGCGGCGGGGCAGTCCGGCCGTGGGCAGCGAGGCGAGGAGGGCACGGGTGTACGGGGCCGCCGGGCGCTCCAGAACCCTTGCCACGGGGCCGAGTTCGACGATCCGGCCCGCGTACAGGACGGCTACCCGGTCGGCGTGGCGGCGTACGGCCTCCAGGTCGTGGCTGACGAGCAGCAGGGCGGCTCCGGCGACCGCGCACCGTTCGCGCAGGAGGGTGAGGACGTGCTCCTGGCGCTCGGGGTCGAGCGCCGTGGTCGGCTCGTCGGCCACGACGAGGTCGGGCCCGTTGACCAGGGCGAGCGCGATCACGGCGCGCTGGCGCATACCGCCCGACAGCGTGTGCGGGTACGCCGTGGCGGCTTCCGGGGCGAGGCCGGTGTCGGCCAGCGCCCGGCGGGCGGCCTCGCGGGCTTCGCGCCGGCCGAGCCCCTGCACCGACCGTACGGCGAGGGCCAGTTGGTCCTCCACCCGGTGGACGGGCGACAGTGCCGACAAGGCGTCCTGCGGGATCCGGGCGAGGCGGCGCCCGAGGTCGGCCGGGGTGACGGGGGCGCCGCGCAGCAGCACCCGGCCGGAGACGGCCGCCGCGCGGGGCACCATGCCGAGCAGCGCGCGGGCCGTGAGCGACTTGCCCGCGCCGGACTCGCCGACCAGGGCGAAGACCTCGCCCGCGGACACCTCGAAGTCGATCCCCCGCACGGCCTCGACGTCCGCACGAGCGGCCCGGGGGAAGGAGACGCGGAGGCCGTCGACGGAGAGGAGCGGTTCAGGAGCCGGCGGCGGCAACGGAGCGGGCCTTCCTGGGGAGGGGTGCGGTGTGGGGACTCCGGCGTACCGGCGAGACGTGGGAGAGGTGGGAGAGGCGGACGGCGAGCACGGCGAGGAGCGCGAGGGCCACGGCCGGGGCGAGCGCCGCGGCGGGGGCCCGCTCGACGTAGTCGGCCGACTCGTCGAGGAGCAGGCCCCACTCGGGCGAGGGCGGCCGGGCGCCGAGACCGAGGAAGCCGAGCGAGGCGAGGGCGAGGGTGATGCCGGGCAGCCGCAGCACCGCGTGCCGGGCCACCGGGCCCGCCACCGAGGGCAGCACGTGGCGCGTGGCGATCCACAACGGACCTGCGCCCAGGGCCCGTTGGGCCTGGAGGAAGCGTGAGGCCCGTACCTCCTGGGCGAGGGCGGCCGCGTGGGCGGCGAGCGGCGGCCAGGAGACCAGGGTCACGGCAAGGGCGGCCGCGCCCGCGCCGGGGCCGGTCACGGCCGCGACGAGCAGGCCGGCGATCACCGGCGGCAGGGCGTTGGCGATGTCCGCGAGGCCGGCCGCCGTGGCCGGCAGGAAGCCGAGCACGAGGGCGATCAGCCAGCTCAGCGCGGTCACGGCGGTGGCGGTACCCACGGTGGCCGCGGCGCCGTGCCCGAGCCGGGCGAGAACGTCCCGGCCGAGGGCGTCCGCGCCGAGCGGATGCGCGGCGGAGGGCCCGGCGAGCCGGGAGGCCACGTCCACGGCGTACGGATCACGGAACAGCCCCCAGCCGATCACCCCCGCGAGTACGGCGGCCAGGAGCAGTGGGACCACGGCGGACACCCGCGTCGGCCGGGGCGGCGGCAGGGTCAGGCCCGCCTCGCGCAGCGCGGGCCCGAGGAGCCTGCGCCGGACGAGCGAGGCGGCGGCGCCGACCAGCAGGCCCAGCAGGAGGAGGGCGAGCACGCAGCCCTGGAGCAGCGGCAGGTCCTGCGCCTTCGCCGCGCCGAGCGCCGTACGGCCGATGCCGGGGACGGCGAAGACGGTCTCGACGGCGACCGCGCCGCCGGTGAGGCCGACGACCACCAGGCCGATCTGCGGGACGAGCGGCGGCAGGGCGCGGCGGAGCGCGGCCCGGTTGATCCGGGCACGGCTGGTCCCGGCGCCGCGCCACAGCTCCGCCCACGGTTCGTCGAGGACGGCGGGGACCGCGTCGGCGACGAGCCGGCCGAGGAGCGCGCCCGCCGGGACGCCGAGGGCCAGTGCGGGCAGCACCAGGTGCGCCGGTCCGGCCCAGCCGGAGGTGGGCAGCAGACCGAGCCACACCCCGGCGACGATCAGCAGCACGAGGGCGAGCAGGAATTCGGGCAGCGACGTCAGGACCGCGGCGACCGAGCCGGCCGTCGGTCTGCCCCGTACGAGCGTGGGCGCGGCGAGCAGCGAGCCGACGACGAGGGCGACGACGAGCGCCGCTCCCATCAGGGTCAGCGAGACGCCGAGGCCCGTCACGACCGAGGGCAGGACGTCGCTGCCGGAGACCCAGGAGACCCCGAGGTCGCCGCGGACCAGTCCGGTGGCCCAGCCGCCGAGGAGGCCCCACGGCCCCGCGTCGAGTCCGAGGTCGGCGCGGATGGCGGCGAGCGCCTCGGGGGTGGGGGCCTGTTCGGCGGACCGGGCGCGCAGCAGGCCGAGTGCGGGATCCTTGCCGGAGAGCCATGGCAGCAGCCCGACGACGGCCACGAGAACGGCCAGGGCGGCGCCCCTGCCGGTGGCACCGGCAAGGGCGGATCGCCACCGGGGCGACCCCGGGGACGCCGTGGCTGAGGGCGCCGCGGGTGAGGGCGCGGCGGGCGAGGGCGCGGCGGGCGAGGGTTCCGTCGGGAGGCGTTTCCCCGTGGGGTGGGTCATGGGAGGGCCTTCGTCAGGAGTGTCTTGACGGTCAGGGCCTTCGCCACGAGCACTCGGGCCGCGAGGGTGGTCACCGCGGGCGACTTCACCGTACGTGGGTGTCGATGGTGACGAGTTCGCGTTCGCGCGGGTCGTGCGCGGCGTCCACGACGTCGGCGGCGTCGCCCTGGATGACGCGCTCGTGCAGCATCGGCACGGCCGCGTCGGTGGCGAGTACGGCGGCCTCGGCGGCGATCACGGCCCGGCGGCGGGCGTCGCCGGTCGCCGTGTCGGTGGCGGTGGTGAGGGCTCGGTCGACGGCGGGGTCGGCGAGTTGGGCGATGTTGAAGGAGCCGTCGCCCGCGAAGTCGCTGTAGAGGTACGCGGCGGGATCGCCCGAGTCGAGGACCGTGGCGCGGGAGAGGACGAAGGCGTCGAACTTCCCGGCGAGCGCGTCGGCCTCGATGGTGGCGTACTCCCTGACGTCCAGCTTCACGGTGAACCCGGCCTTCTGGAGCTGCTGCTGGAGGAGCTGGGCGACCTCGGGCAGTTCGGCCCGGTCGGTGAAGGTGCCGATGGTGACGGTGGCGCCCTTGGGGGCGCCGGGCGCGTGGGGACGGTGGAGGGGTGTGCGGAGCTCGGCCGCCCACGGCAGGGCGGGGCCGAGGAGTCCGTGAGCCACGTCGGCGCGGCCCTCGTACACGCCGGCGACGAGGGCGCGCGCGTCGACGGCCTCGCGGGCGGCGGCGCGGAGAGCCGGGTCCTTGAACGGGCCCTTGCGGGTGTTGAGGTAGAGGGTGTTGGTCCGGGGCATGGGGACCTCGGTGACCAGCTTCTGGTCGAGGAGGTGGGCCTGGGAGACGGGGACGGCCTCGACGATGTCGGCCTCGCCGCTGCGCAGGGCGGCGGCCCGTGCGGTGCCGTCGGGGACGTACCGCACGTCGATGCCGGTGGCCTTGGCGCGGCCGCCCCAGTAGGACTCGTACCGGTCGAGGGTCGCGGAGGCGGCGCCCTCGGCGCGGACCAGGACGAAGGGTCCGGTGCCGGCGCCGACGGGGTTCACGGTGCGGCCACGGTAGGCCTTCGCGGCGAGGATCGACAGCTGCGGCGAGCTGAGCCGCTGGGGGACGAGGGGGTCGGCCGTGCCGGTGGTCACGGTGACGGCGCGGGGGCCGGCGGCGCGTGCGGTGAGGGCGACGCCGTCGAGGATGCGGGGCTTGGGAGAGGCCTGGGCCGCGGTGGTCAGGGAGCGGACGACGGCCTCGGCGGTCAGGGGCGTTCCGTCGTGGAACGTCACGCCGTCGCGGAGCGTGAAGGTCCAGTTCGAGCCGCTCCGACGCCAGGAGGTGGCGAGGGCGGGTACGGCGTTGCCGTCGCGGTCGAGCCGGACGAGGGTCTCGGCGGTGGACCACCGGGAGAGCTTGAAGGCGTCGTCTGAGAGCGGGGAGAGGCCGGACCGGGGCGGCTGCATCATCGCGACCCGGAGGCGTCCGTCGTGGGCGGCGCCCTTGCTTCCGGCGCTTCCGGTGCTTCCGGTGCCGGCGAAGCAGCCGGAGAGCAGGGTCACGGCCGCGGTGGTGAGAGCGAGAGCGGTGCCGGTGCGGCGGCGGTGGGCGCGGGGTGTGCGGCTGTTTCCGGGCAGGCCGGAGCGCACGGGCAGGCGGAACAAGGGAGTCCTCGGAGGGGCGCGGCGAGCGGGTACGGGCCGACCATACCAGGATGACAATCGTTTTCATTATGGTTGTCTCGGCACCCGGGATCATCGCGCGCCCGCCGTCGCCCGCCGTCAGCCGGGCGACGGCGGGCAGGCGACGGCGGGCGGCGTCAGCCGGGCGGCGTCACCATCCCGCCCTTGAGGCGTTCGATGTCCGAGGGGCGGACCTGGATCACGAAGAGGGCGATCAGTGCGCCGACCACGGCGAAGATCGCCGCCGTGACGAAGCCCGCGGAGACGCCGGAGGTCAGTACCTGGTCGCCCCAGGGGGGCGGGAGTTGGCCCGTCTCGGCGAAGCGGGCCTTCTCCAGGGGGCCCGCCTGGGACAGGAAGGCGGGTACCTGCTTCTCGGCCTCGTTGCGGCTGGCCGTACCGAAGACCGTCACCAGGATCGACAGGCCCAGCGAACCGCCCACCTGCTGCATGGCGTTGAGGAGACCGGACGCGGCGCCCGATTCGCGCTGCTCGACGTTGGACAGGGCCATGATGGTCAGCGACACGAACATCAGGCCCATGCCGAGGCCGAAGACGAGGATCGGCCCGAGGATGCTGCCCAGATAGGTGGAGTGCACATCGGTCAGGGTCAGCCAGGACAGTCCGGCGGCGGCGAGTACCGAGCCCGTCACCATGAAGGGTTTGGGGCCGTATCTGGGCAGCAGGTTGGACGTGAGTCCGGCGCCGACCCCGATGATCGCGCTGACCGGCAGGAACGCGAGGCCGGTCGCCAGGGGGCTGAAGCTCAGCACCTGCTGGACGAACAGGGTGAGGAAGAAGAACATCCCGAAGATGGCCGCCGCCAGGCAGAGCATGATGACGTAGGTGCCCGAGCGGTTGCGGTCGGCGAACATGTGCAGCGGTGTGATGGGCTGCTGGGAGCGCCGCTCGATCAGGATGAACGCGGCCAGGAGGACGACCGCGGCGCAGAACGAGCCGATCGTGTACGGGTCGCGCCAGCCTTCCTGTGCGGCGCGGATGAACCCGTACACCAGCGCCACCATGCCGAGCGTGGAGGTCAGCGCGCCGGCGAGGTCGAAGTGACCGGGGTGCCGCGCCGACTCCTTGACATGACGTGGCGTCAGGAAGGCGATCAGTACGGCGATCGGGACGTTGACGAAGAAGATCCAGCGCCAGTCGAGCCATTGCACGAGCATCCCGCCGGCCACCAGGCCGATCGCTCCGCCGCCGGCCGAGACGCCCGCGAAGACGCCGAAGGCCCGGTTGCGCTCCGGGCCTTCGTCGAACGTCGTGGTGATGAGGGAGAGCGAGGTCGGTGAGGCTATCGCGCCGCCGACGCCCTGGAGGGCGCGGGCCGCGAGGAGTTGCCACTCGCTCTGGGCGAGTCCGCAGAACAGCGAGGCCAGTCCGAAGAGCAGCACGCCGAAGATGAACACGCGCCGCCGGCCCAGGATGTCACCGGCGCGTCCGCCCAGCAGGAGCAGACCGCCGAAGGTCAGGGTGTAGGCGTTGACCACCCAGGACAGGCTGGTGGTGGAGAAGTCCAGCGCGGTCTGTATATGGGGGAGCGCGATGTTCACGATGGTGATGTCGAGGACCACCATGAGCTGACACGAGGCGATCACGAACAGGGCGATGCCCTTGCCGTCCGTGCCGCTCGCGCGGGGGGCGGTCGCCGTCGGAAGCTTCGGCTCGGGTGTTCTACTCATGGCTGTTCATGGCGCATCGCGCCCTCACCTGACGGGGCCGTGGGCCGGTCAGTCCACCTTTCGACACTAAGCCCGGCCCACGCGGGTGACCAATTGATCAAGTGTGGGCGGGTTCGTCCAGGACCGCGAAGCCGTCCAGCTCCACCCGGGCCTGCTCGTCCCAGAGCCGTACGACTCCGATCACGGCCATCGCCGGGTAGTCGCGGCCCGCCAACCGCCGCCAGATCCGGCCGAGTTCGGGCGCGTGCGTGCGGTAGTCGTCGACGTCGGTGGTGTAGACGGTGACGCGGGCGAGGTCGGCGGGAGTGCCTCCGGCGTGACGCAGCGCGGTGAGCAGATTGCCGAGCGCGGTGGTGAACTGCTCGGCCAGAGTGTCCCCCACGACGGCGCCCTCGCTGTCGAGGGAGGTCTGTCCGGCGAGGAAGACCAGCCGGGTGCCGGTGGCGGTGACGGCGTGCGAGAAGCCGGTGGGCGGGGCGAGTTCGGCGGGGTTGTGCCGGTGCAGGCTCACGAGATCGGCTCCTTCTGGCTCATGGGGTCGGCTCCTTCCGGCTCATGAGGTCGGCTCCTTCCGGCTCATGGGGTCGGCTCCTCCTGGCGGGGGTGGGACCGTCGGTGGGACGCGTACAGCTCCTTGGCGATGATCGCGCGCTGGACCTCGGTCGCCCCCTCGTAGATACGGGGTGCCCGTACCTCGCGGTAGAGGTGTTCGAGGAGGTGGCCGCGTTGCAGGGCGCGGGCGCCGTGGAGTTGGACGGCGGAGTCGACGACGTACTGCGCGGTCTCGGTGGCGAGGAGTTTCGCCATGGCCGAGCGCCGGGGCACGTCCGGGTCTCCCTCGTCGTACGCGGTGGCCGCCGCGTACACGAGGAGGCGGGCGGCCTCGGTGCGGGTGGCCATCTCGGCGATCCGGTGCGCGACGGCCTGGAGGTCGGCGAGCTGTCCGCCGAAGGCGGGGCGGTCGGCGGTGTGGGCGAGGGCCGCGTCCAGGGCGGCCTGGGCCATGCCGACGGCGAAGGCCCCGACGCTCGGCCGGAAGAGGTTGAGGGTGTTCATGGCGACCCGGAAGCCCTGGTCGGGTTCGCCGAGCAGGTCGTCGGGGCCGACGGGGACGCCGTCGAACGTGAGGGTGCCGAGGGCGTGCGGGGCGAGCATGTCGAGGGCCTCGCCGCCGAGTCCCGGCCGGTCGGCGGGGACGAGGAAGGCGGTGACGCCGCGGGCTCCGGCGTCCGGGGTGGTGCGGGCGAAGACGGTGGCGAAGTCTGCCTCGGGGGCGTTGGAGATCCAGCGCTTCTCACCGTGGAGGCGCCAGCCGCCGGCTCCGTCGGGGCGGGCCTCCAGGGCCAGCGCGGCGGCGTCGGACCCGGCGCCCGGCTCGGAGAGCGCGAAGGCCGCGACGGCGCGGCCCGCGGTGGCCTCGGGGAGCCAGCGGGCGCGCTGGGCGGGGGTGCCGAAGGCGGCGACGGGGTGGGTGCCGAGGCCCTGGAGGGCGAGGGCGGTCTCGGCCTCGGTGCAGGTCCGGGCGAGGGATTCGCGCAGGAGGCAGAGTTCGAGGGCGCCCGCGTCGAAGAGCCGGGCGAGGAGGCCGAGCTCGCCGAGGGCGGCCACCAGGGGGCGGTTGACCCGGCCCGGTTCGCCCTTGTCGGCGAGGGGCTTCAGGCGTTCGGCGGCGAGGGTGCGGAGCTCCGCACACCAGGTGGTCTGTGCCGGATCGAGCGAGAATGCGGGCATGTGGGCCCTCTCTGACGCCCTCTGGCGTCTTCGTCCCCGCACCGGGCGGCGTCCCTGTGCCGCCCGGCACGTGCGTGCCTGCGCCGTACGGCGTCGGCGTACCTGCGCCGCTGCCGCATGGCGTCCGCGCGCCGTCCGATGTCTTCGTCCGGGCGCCCGGAAGCACCCTTGTCGCGAACCGTTGACTGCCGTCACCAACACGATACGCTCGTGGGGCGACCGGCGACCCCACCACGACAGGGGGACGGACTCATGGAGCTGACACCCTCGGCCCACCTCGACACCTTCGCCCGTGACCGGCTGCCTCCGCCGGATCGCTGGCCGCGTCTCCTCTTCGACCTCCCCGAGCTGGCGTACCCCGACCGGCTCAACTGCGGCGCCGAACTCCTCGACCGTACGGCGGAACGATTCGGCGCCGAACGGCCCGCCTTCCACGACGGCGACGGCGGTGTCTGGACCTACGGCGAGCTCCAGGACCGGGTCGACCGCATCGCCCATGTCCTCACCTCCGACCTGCGGGTCCGGCCCGGCAACCGGGTCCTCCTCCGCGGCCCCACCACCCCCTGGCTCGCCGCCTGCTGGCTCGCCGTGATGAAGGCCGGCGCGGTCGCCGTCACCGTCCTGGCCCAGCAGCGCGCCCCCGAACTGGCCACGATGGCCGACGCCGCCCGCTGTACCCACGCCCTCTGCGACACGAACAGCCTCGACGAGCTCCTCGCGGCCCGCATCCCGGGACTCCGCATCACCCCCTTCGGCGGGGAGGGCCCGGACGACCTGCTCGCCCTCGCGGCCCGCCGCCCCGGCCCGTACGCGGCGGTGGAGACGGCCGCCGACGACGTGGCCCTCATCGCCTTCACCTCCGGCACGACCGGGCGGCCCAAGGGCTGTGTCCACTTCCACCGGGACGTCCTGGCCGTCGCCGACACCTTCTCCGCGCACGTCCTGCGCCCGCTGCCCGACGACGTCTTCGCCGGTTCGCCGCCGCTCGCCTTCACGTTCGGCCTCGGCGGGCTCGTCGTCTTCCCCCTGCGGGCCGGGGCGAGCGCGGTCCTCCTCGAACAGGCCGGACCCAAGCAGCTGCTCGCCGCGATCGAGCGGCACCGGGTCTCGGTGCTCTTCACCGCCCCGACGGCCTACCGGGTCATGCTCGACGAACTCGCCCAGGGCACGGCCCCCGATCTGAGCTCCCTGCGGCGCTGTGTCTCGGCCGGGGAGAACCTGCCGGAAGCGACCTGGAAGGCCTGGTACGCGCGCACCGGCCTCCGTCTGATCAACGGCATCGGGGCCACCGAACTCCTGCACATCTTCATCTCCGCCGCCGACGGCGACATCCGCCCCGGCACCACGGGCCGCCCCGTGCCCGGCTGGCAGGCCAGGATCGTCGACCACGAGGGCAAGGACGTCCCGGACGGCGAGGAGGGGCTGCTCGCGGTGCGCGGCCCGGTCGGCTGCCGCTATCTGGCCGATCCCCGCCAGGCGGAGTACGTACGGGAGGGCTGGAACGTCACGGGCGACACGTACGTCCGCGAGCCCGACGGCTACTTCCGCTACGTCTCACGCGCCGACGACATGATCATCTCGGCCGGGTACAACATCGCGGGACCCCAGGTCGAGGAGGTCCTCCTCGACCACCCGGACGTGGTGGAGACGGCGGTCGTGGGCCGCGCCGACGAGCTGCGCGGGCAGGTCGTCGTCGCCTACACCGTGGTACGGGACGGGGTGCCGCGCGACGCGGGCACCGCCGCCGCGCTGCGGGCCTTCGTCCGCGCCCGGCTCGCCCCGTACAAGTCGCCCCGCGAGATCGTCTTCCTGGACGCGCTGCCGCGCACCCCCACGGGAAAGCTCCAGCGCTTCCGGCTGCGCGAGCCGGCGTGACGGCCGACCCGCCCCGGCCGGCCCTCCCGGACTCCCCCGCCCGGCCCCGCCCGACCCGGCCCGACCAGCGCACCACCCTCTAAAGTGATCACGTGGCCGAGCAGCACACCCCCCGATCCCTGATCGTCTCCCTCTACGGCGCGTACGGCCGTGCGCCCGACGGGGCGCCGATGCCGGTGGCCGCGCTCATCCGGCTGCTCGCCGTCCTCGGCGTGGACGCGCCCTCGGTGCGCTCCTCGGTGTCGCGGCTGAAGCGGCGGGGACTGCTGCTGCCGGGCCGGACGGCCGACGGGTCCGCCGGGTACGCCCTCTCGGACGACGCCCGCAGGCTGCTGGACGACGGCGACCGCCGGATCTACGCCCGTACCGAACCCAAGCTCTCCGAGGGCTGGGTCCTGGCGGTCTTCTCTGTGCCCGAGGCCGAGCGGCACAAGCGGCACCTGCTGCGCTCCCGGCTCGCCCGTCTGGGCTTCGGCTCGGCGGCGCCCGGCGTCTGGATCGCACCCGCGCGGCTCTACGAGGAGACCCGGAACGCCCTGGAGCGCCTGGAGCTCTCCCCGTACGTGGACCTCTTCCGGGGCGACCACCTGGGGTACGCGGCGACGGCCGGGGCGGTGGCCCGCTGGTGGGACCTGCCGGCCATCGCCCGGCTCCACGAGGAGTTCCTGGCGGCCCACGAACCGGTGCTGCGGGCCTGGCGGACGGCCATGGCGGGCGGGGAGGCGTCGGCGGGCGCGGAGGTTTTGTCGAGCGCGGAGACACCGGCGGGCGCGGAGGTCTTGTCGAGCGCGGAGACACCGGCGGGCGCCGAGAAGGCCTATCGGGACTACCTGCTCGCCCTGGACTCCTGGCGCCGTCTGCCGTACGCGGACCCGGTGCTCCCGGCCGAGCTGCTGCCCGACGACTGGCCGGGCCGACGCTCGGCGGAGGTCTTCGCGGCCCTGCACGAGCTGCTGCGGGACCGGGGCGCGGAGTTCGTCCGCCCGTACGTGTCCGGGGCCGGGGCAGGGTCCGGGTCCGGGGATTAGCCCTGGGGCCGGGTCCGTGCCGCCAGGGCCCGGAGCAGGCAGGCGTCGACGTAGACCTGGTCGTCGCTGCGGGCCAGTGCCGGCATCACCGAGCACCCGTACGCGAACCACACCCCCGCGACCGGTCCGGTCGCCACCGTCGCCGCGCCGAGGACCGCCCCGGCGCCCTTCCCACCCCGCTGCTCTGTCATGTCCCCACTCAAGAGCAGGGGGTGCGCCGTGGACCATGCTCGCGCGTCGCCCCCGCATACACGGGCGTCCACGGGCCTCGGGGCGCGGCTCAGCCCCGGCGGCCGGTCGGAGGCGGCCGGTTGCCCGCGCGGTACGGGGCGGGCCAGGGGGCCGCCGGGCCCTCGTAGCCCTGTTCGGCGGCCGCGTGCAGGGTCCAGTTCGGGTCGTAGAGGTGCGGTCGGGCGAGTGCGCACAGGTCGGCGCGGCCGGCCAGGAGCAGGGAGTTGACGTCGTCCCACGAGGAGATCGCGCCGACCGCGATCACGGGGACGCCGGCGGCGTTGCGGATCCGGTCGGCGTACGGGGTCTGGTACGAGCGGCCGTAGGCGGGGGTCTCGTCGGGGACGACCTGGCCGGTGGAGACGTCGATCGCGTCCGCGCCGTGCTCCGCGAAGGCGGCGGCGATCGCGACCGCTTCCTCGTCGGTCGTCCCGCCCTCGGCCCAGTCGGTGGCCGAGACGCGGACGGTCATGGGGCGGTCCTCGGGCCACACCTCCCGTACGGCGTCGAAGACTTCGAGCGGGTAGCGGAGCCGGGCGGCCAGATCACCGCCGTAGCCGTCGGTGCGGTGGTTGGTGAGCGGGGAGAGGAAGCCGGAGAGCAGGTAGCCGTGGGCGCAGTGCAGTTCGAGGAGGTCGAAGCCGGCGTGCGCGGCGCGGCGGGCGGCGGCGGTGAACTCCTCGCGGACGGCGGTGAGTCCGGCGCGGTCCAGGGCACTCGGGGTCTGGTTGACGCCGGGCCGGTACGGGAGGGGCGAGGCGGCGACGAGCGGCCAGTTGCCGTCGGGCAGGGGCTGGTCGATGCCCTCCCACATGCGCCGGGTGGAGCCCTTGCGGCCGGAGTGGCCGAGCTGGACGCCGATCGCGGTGCCGGGTGCCCGGCTGTGGACGAAGGCCGTGATCCGGCTCCAGGCGGTGGCCTGTCGGTCGGTCCACAGACCGGTGCAGCCGGGGGTGATCCGGCCTTCCGGGCTCACGCAGACCATCTCGGTCATGACGAGTCCGGGGCCGCCGAGGGCCCTCGCCCCCAGGTGGACGAGGTGGAAGTCGCCGGGGACGCCGTCCTCGGCGACGTACATGTCCATCGGGGAGACGACGATCCGGTTGCGCAGGGTCAGTCCGCGGAGCCGGAAGGGCGTGAACATCGGCGGGGTGCCGGGCGGGCAGTCGAAGTCGCGTTCGACGGCGGTGGTGAAGGCCGGGTCGCGGAGCCGCAGGTTGGCGTGGGTGACGCGGCGGCTGCGGGTGAGCAGGTCGAAGGCGAACCGGCGGGGCGGCCGGTCGACGTGGCCCGCGAGCTCCTCGAACCACTGGAGGCTGGCGGTGGCCGCGCGCTGGGTGGACTCGACGACGGGACGGCGCTCGGCCTCGTAGGCGGCGAGGGCCTCGGCGGGGACGGGGTGGTCGCGGAGGCTGTGGGCCAGGGCCAGGGCGTCCTCGACGGCCAGTTTGGTGCCGGAGCCGATGGAGAAGTGGGCGGTGTGGGCGGCGTCGCCGATGAGCACGGTGTTGCCGTACGACCAGCGCTCGTTGACGACCGTACGGAAGGCGGTCCAGGCGGAGCGGTGGGAGCGCAGCTCCCGGCCGCCGAGCGCCTCGGCGAAGATCTTCGCGCAGCGGACGGTGGACTCCGCCTCGTCGAGCTCGTCGAACCCGGCGGCCCGCCAGACCTCCTCGCGCATCTCGACGATGGCGGTGGAGGCGCCGGCCTCGTAGGGATAGGCGTGCAGCTGCATCACGCCGTACTCGGTCTCGGCGGTCTCGAAGCGGAAGGCGTCGAAGGCGAAGTCCGCGGCGAGCCAGATGTAGCGGCAGCGGTGGGTGGTGATCCGGGGGCGGAAGTGGGCGGCGTGGGCCTCGCGGGTGCGGCTGTGGACACCGTCGGCGGCGACGACCAGGTCGTGGCCGGCGGCGAGGACGTCGGCGGGCGGGGCCTCGGTGCGGAAGCGGAGCCGTACGCCCAGGTCGGTGCAGCGGGCGTGCAGGATCTCCAGGAGCCGGCGGCGGCCGAGGGCGGCGAAGCCGTGGCCGGTGGAGGTGGTGCGGTGGCCCCGGTGGACGACGTCGACGTCGTCCCAGCGGACCATGTCGCGGCCGAGCGCCTCGTAGACGACGGGATCGGCGTCCCGGATGCCGCCGAGGGTCTCGTCGGAGAGGACGACGCCGAAGCCGAAGGTGTCGGAGGGGGCGTTCCGCTCCCAGACGGTGACGTCCCGGGCGGGGTCGAGCCGCTTGAGGAGTGCGGCGGCGTAGAGCCCACCGGGCCCACCGCCGACGACGGCGATACGGGTGAGGGCGGGGGGTGGCATCGTCAGTGCCCTCGCCATTTCGGGGGGCGTTTTTCCGTGAAGGCGGCGTGGAATTCGGCGTAGTCCTCGCCGTTCATCAGGAGGGCCTGGGTGGCCGCGTCCAGTTCGATCGAGGCGGCGAGTGGCATGTCGAGCTCGGCGGTGAGCAGCGCCTTGGTCTGGGCGAGGGCCAGCGCCGGGCCGTCGGCGAGGTGGCGGGCGAGCTCCGCGGCCCGCTCCCCCGCCCCGCCCTCCTCGGTGAGCTCGGAGAGGAGGCCGATGCGCTCGGCCTCGGGGGCCAGGACGGGCTCGCCCAGCATGAGGAGCCGGGTGGCGTGGCCGAGGCCGACGACCCGGGGCAGCAGATACGCCGCGCCCATGTCGCCGCCGGAGAGTCCGACCCGGGTGAAGAGGAAGGCGAAGCGGGTGGTGGGGTCGGCGATCCGGAAGTCGGCGGCGAGGGCGAGGACGGCCCCGGCGCCCGCCGCGACGCCGTGGAGGGCTGCGACGACCGGGAAGGGGCACTCGCGCAGGGCCCTGACGACCTGCCCGGTCATCCGGTTGAAGTCGAGGAGCTGGGCGGTGTCGAGCGCGAGCGTGGCGCCGATGATCTCGTCGACGTCGCCGCCGGAGCAGAAGCCGCGGCCCTCGCCGTCGAGGACGAGCGCGCGGACGGACCGCTCGCGGGAGAGCTCGGCGAGGAGGTCACGCAGGTCGGCGTAGGCGCCGAAGGTGAGGGCGTTGAGTTTCGCGGGGCGCGCGAGCGTCACGGTGGCGACGCCCCGGTCGATGTCGAGGCGCAGGTGCTGCCAGCGTGCCGTGCGGGGCGTGGAGCCGATAAAGGGGCTCATCCGGAACGGCCTCCTTCCTCCGTTCGGAGGGTATCACTCTCCTGTGACCATCGTCACGAGTGCGCGATAAAGGAGGGATGAAGGCGCGCCACCCAAAGCCCCCGGCCACACATGACCGAAGGCCCTGGCGATCAGGGAGGGGCGCCTCTGGAAAAAGAATTTGCACCTCGTAAGGTTGAAACCAGGACGTCTCGGGATGCCTCCACCCCACTCGCCCACCCCCCCACTCGGTGAAGGGAGCCTGCCCATGCCCGAAGCCAGCGGACCGACCGAAGCCACCGGACCGGCCACCGGACCGACCGAGGCCCGCGGCCCCACCGGACCCGCCGCCTCCTGGCGCATCCGGCTGCCCCACACGACCGCCGCCGTGCCGATCGCCCGCGCCCTGATCCGTACCGCCCTCACCGACCTCGCCCCCGCGACCGCCGGCCGCCCCGACAGCGACACGGCGGAGCTGCTCACCGCCGAGCTCGTCGCCAACGCCGTCGAGCACACCGCCGGCCTCGGTCCCATCGAGCTGGTCGTCGAGCTGCTCGCCACTCCCGGCGGCTGTCAGATCGAGGTCCACGACTCCGAACCCGCCCGTCCGGGCGAGCTCGTCTGCCCCGAGCCGGGCGAGGTGGACCCCTGGCAGGAGCACGGCCGGGGCCTGCTCCTCATCCGGGCCCTCAGCAGCGACTGCGGACACCGCCCCACCGCGCAGGGCAAGGCGGTCTGGTTCACGCTGCCGGGGATACCGGCGCAGCGTCCTCGCTCGGAGCCGTGACCAGGCGCGAGTGGCGGCGCCCGTAGACGGCGTACACCAGCGTCCCGACGACCAGGAATCCGGCGAACTGCAGCCAGGTCGTCCAGCCCGTGCCCCAGATCAGGTAGAGACAGAACCCGATGCCGAGGATCGGGCTCAGGGGGAAGAGCGGCACCCGGAACGAGCGCGGCAGCTCCGGATTCCGGCGCCGCAGCACCATCACCGCGAGGTTGACGACCGCCATGACGGCGAGCGTGCCGATGGTGGTCAGGTCGACGACCACGTCGAGCGAGGCGAACGCCGCCGGTACGGCGAAGACCGCGGCCACGATCCATGTGTTGGCCACCGGAGTGGCGGACTTCGGCGAGACCCGCTCGAAGACCCGGGGCACGAGACCGTCGCGGGACATCGACATCAGGACGCGGGTCTGCCCGTACATCACCGCGAGGACGACGGACGCGATGGCGACGACCGCGCCGAACGCGATGATCCCGCCGCCGACCGACGATCCGGTGACCTGGTCGACGACCAGCGAGAGCGCGGCCGGCCGATCGGCCACGGCGTCGGCGCCGAGGGCCCCGATCGCGGAGAGCGCGACGGCGCAGTAGAGCAGCGTGACGAGCCCGATGCAGATGAGGATCGCGATCGGGATGTTCCGCCGCGGATTCCTGACCTCCTCGCCGGCCGTGGTGATCGCGTCGAAGCCGATGTACGAGAAGAAGGCCACCGAGGCTCCTGCGGTGATCCCGCTCATGCCGTGCTCGGCGAACGGCGAGAGGTGGCCGGCCCGGAAGGCCGAGAAACCGATCGCGCAGAAGACGATCAGGATCCCGATCTTGAGGATCGCCATGGCGGCGGTCGCCCCCGCGCTCTCCCGGACCCCCCGCACCAGCAGGGTGGCGGCGAGCGCGATCACGACCACGGCCGGCACGTTGACGACCCCGCCGTCGCCGGGCCCGGCGGAGAGCGCGGCAGGCAGCTGCCAGCCGGTGAGGCTCTCAAGCAGTTCGTTGAGGTACTGGCTCCAGCCGACGGCGACCGCGGAGACCGAGACGCCGTACTCCAGGAGCAGGCACCAGCCGACGAGGAAGGCGGCCCGCTCGCCGAGGCTCGCGTACGCGAAGGAGTACGAGGAGCCCGAGACCGGGATCGCGCCGCCCAGCTCCGCGAAGGAGAAGGCGGTGAAGATGCAGGTGATCGCGGCGAGGACGAAGGAGATCACCACCGCGGGACCCGCCTCGGCGACGCTGTCGGAGAGACCGACGAAGATGCCGGTGCCGACGATCGCGCCGACTCCGAAGCACACGAGCTGGAAGAGGCCCATGGTGCGCTTGAGGCCGTGGCCTTCGAGGTCGGCGCCGGATTCGGCGAGGAGCTGCTGCGGGGTCTTGATCCGCGAGGCGGACGGGGTCATGCGGTGGTTCTCATCTCTCATGGGCACGCGTCAGGGGGTTCGGGCATGCACGCCCGAACCCCCTGTAAGGGTGCGATCGTAAACCGCACCACGCATATTCACCCAATCGGGCGTAAAGCTATTCCTTCGGGATCGCCGTGGGGATCGCCGTGGGGATCTCCGTGGGGATCTCCGTGGGGGTCACCTCGGGAAGCGGGCCGCCGGCCATCGTCGCGACCAGGACCGCCTTGATCGTGTGCATCCGGTTCTCCGCCTCGTCGAAGACGACCGAGTGCGCCGACTCGAAGACCTCGTCGGAGACCTCCAGCTCGGTGAGGCCGTGCCGGGCGTGGATGTCCCGCCCGATGGCCGTACCCAGGTCGTGGAAGGCCGGCAGGCAGTGCAGGAACTTGACGTCCGGGTTCCCGGTGGCGCGCAGCACGTCCATCGTCACGGAGTACGGGGCGAGGGCGGCGATCCGCTCGTCCCAGACCTGCTTGGGCTCGCCCATGGAGACCCAGACGTCGGTGGCCACGAAGTCGGCACCCCTGACCCCCTCGGCCACGTCCTCGGTGAGGGTGACCGTGGCCCCACTGGTCTCGGCGAGCTTGCGGGCGGCGGCGACGACGTCCTCGGACGGCCAGTACGCGCGCGGGGCGACGATCCGGACGTCCATGCCGAGCAGGGCACCGGTGACCAGGTAGGAGTTGCCCATGTTGAAGCGGGCGTCGCCGAGGTAGGCGAAGACGATCGCGTCCAGCGACTTGTCCGTGTGCTCGGTCATGGTGAGCACGTCGGCGAGCATCTGGGTGGGGTGCCAGTCGTCGGTGAGCCCGTTGAAGACGGGGACGCCGGCGAAGGCGCCGAGTTCCTCGACGACGTCCTGACCGTCACCCCGGTACTCGATGCCGTCGAACATCCTGCCGAGGACGCGCGCGGTGTCCTTGACCGACTCCTTGTGGCCCATCTGGGAGCCGGACGGGTCCAGGTAGGTGGTCGTGGCCCCCTGGTCGGCGGCGGCGACCTCGAAGGCGCAGCGGGTGCGGGTGGAGGTCTTCTCGAAGATCAGCGCGATGTTCCGGCCGCGCAGCCGCTGGACCTCGGCGCCGGCCTTCTTGGCGGCCTTGAGGTCGGCGGAGAGCGCGATCAGGCCGCGGAACTCCTCGGCGGTGAAGTCCAGCTCCTTGAGGAAGTGGCGGCCGATGAGGTCTGTGGCCATGGGACGCGCTCCTATGGGTACGGTCGAGGGGTCGGCGATCGGGGTCGGCGATCGGCGATCAGGGGTCGGCGATCGGCGACGACGATCGGGGACGACGATCAGGGACCCTGGAAGTGTATACACACTTCAACATTTATATACAGCCCCTGCCCCCGGCCCTCTCAGGCGGCGTCCCGCTCCACCGGGCAGCTCATGCACCGCGGGCCGCCCCTCCCCCGGCCCAGCTCGCTGCCGGGGATCTCGATCACCTCGATGCCCTGCTTCCGCAGGTGGGTGTTGGTGGTGACGTTCCGCTCGTACGCGACGACCACCCCCGGCTCCACGGCCAGCACGTTGCAGCCGTCGTCCCACTGCTCGCGCTCGGCCGCGTGCACGTCCTGCGTGGCCGTCAGCACCCGGATGTCCTGGAGCCCGAGAGCCGCGGCGATGGCGCTGTGCATCTGCTCCGGCGGATGGTCTGTCACCCGCAGGGCCTGGCCCGCGTCGCCCGGTTCGATCGTGTACGAGCGGAGCATCCCGAGCCCGGCGTACTGCGTGAACGTGTCCTGGTCGACCATCGTCATCACCGTGTCCAGGTGCATGAACGCGCGCCGCTTCGGCATGTCGAGCGCGATGATCGTGCGCGCCGAACCCGCCGCGAACATGCCGCGGGCCAGCATCTCCACCGCCTGCGGCGTCGTCCGCTCGCTCATCCCGATGAGCACGGCGCCGTTGCCGATGACGAGCACGTCTCCGCCCTCGATCGTCGACGGGTAGTCGGCCTGCCCCTCCGACCAGTGATGGAAGGCGCCCGCCTCGGCCCCCGTGAAGAGGGGATGGTGCTTGTAGATCGCCTCGAAGTGGACGGTCTCGCGCTGTCGGGCCGGCCAGCGCATCGCGTTGATCGAGACGCCGTCGTAGATCCAGGCCGAGGTGTCCCGGGTGAAGAGGTGGTTCGGCAGCGGGCCGAGGAGGAAGTCGTCCAGGTCCATGGCGTGGAAACGGACCGAGGTCGGCTCCCGGTGTGCCGCCAGGAACTCCCGCTTCGTCATCCCGCCGACGAGCGCCTCGGTCAGCGCGGCGGAGTCCAGCGAGTCGAACGCGGACCGGAGGTGGTCGGCGGCGAGCGGACCGTACTCCTTCTCGTCGAAGACCCGGTCGAGCACCAGCGCGCGTGCGGTGGGCACGTCGAGGGCCTCGCCGAGGAGGTCCCCGAAGAGGTGCACCTCCACGCCCCGGTCGCGCAGCACGTCCGCGAAGCCGTCGTGCTCCTGCCGGGCCCTGCGCACCCAGAGCACGTCGTCGAAGAGCAGGGCGTCCTTGTTGGTCGGGGTGAGCCGCTTCAGCTCCAGATCGGGCCGGTGCAGGATGACGCGGCGCAGCCGCCCGGTCTCGGAATCGACGTGGAATCCCATGCGCCCATCCTGACGGAGCGGGGCGCCCGTGGCCCGTGTTTCGCGACAGGCGGGGGCGGGGCGCGTCGAGTGGCCGGCGGTGCCCCCGCACCCCGCGGCGGCCCCCGTCTCGATCCCGGCCTCGGCCCCCGTCTCGGCCCCCGTCTCGGCCCCGGTCTCGGTCCCGGTCTCGGTCTCGGTCCTGGTCAGCCGAACCACTCCCGTACGGCGACGAGCAGGACGATCGCCGTCACCATGCCGCCGATCAGCAGCCCGGCACGGCGCAGGAAGCGACGGGTGTAGCCGTTGCCGGGATCGTCCGGGTGATCGGTGACCGCCCCGGGTGCGGGCGGCCCCGGGCGGCGCGCCGTTCGGGGCAGGCCGTACGCGTCCTTGAGGAGCGTGAGCCAGACGGCTTCCGGCAGGCCCGGACGCTCGTCCTCGACGATCAGCCAGAAGGTCTCGCGAGCGGACGGCACCGGGCTCGTACGGAGCCGGGCGAGCAGCTCTCCCACGGTGCCGACCGGGGCGTCGCCCCCGGCGAGGAGCGGACGAACCGCCCAGCGGTGCAGCTCGGCGGCGTTGGCCGCGCGCTGCTCCTCCGGCGGGTCGGACGGGTCGGCCGAGGCGCCCGACGGTGCGACGGCCCAGAACTCCTGGCCGATGGCCACCTCGCACAGCTCGCGGCGCAGCGGGTGCTCCCAGGACGGCAGGCGCCGGGCGGCCTCGCCCAGGAGGAGGGTGAGGACGACGTACGCCTGCGGGCGGCGCAGCGAGTCGAGCAGCTCGCGGTTGCCGCCGCGCTCGACCAGCTCGCGCGCCTCGTCCACGGTCCGTGCGGCGGGCAGCTTGTGCAGGAGGCCGGTCTCGGCCTCCCGTTCCCGCCCGCGGCCCCGCACCGCGGCCCAGGCCCGCCCGGAGGCCGCCCCCGGGCCGGTCCACGCGGGCGCGACGAGGGGGAGCGCCGGGCGGGGGTACGCGTCGGCTTCGGACGCCCGGGGCGGGCGGGCGCCGGACTCGGCGGGGCCCTTGGAGAGATCGGGGCGGTGCGCGGGAACGTCGGCGGGCCGGGGCTGAACCGGGGTGGGCGGGGCGGATGGGGTGGGCGGGGTGGGTGGGGTGGCGGGGACGTCGGGGTGGACGGAGGAAACGGAGGGCGCGGAGGGGACCTGGCGGGGCTCGCGGTCGGCGGCGTCGCGGCCGTACGGGTCGGCCCCGTGGGCGGGGTGTGGCACGCGGGGCGGGTCGGCGGGCTGCTGATCCGCCGGGGCGCGGCGGTACGGGCGGTCGGGTTCCGGGTCCTGTCGGGGCGAGCGGTACGCGTCGGGCTCCGGGTCCCGTTGGAGCGAGCGGTACGGGTCGGGCTCCGGGTCCCGTTGGAGCGAGCGGTACGGGTCGGGGCCTGGGTCCCCTTGGGGCGAGCGGTACGGGTCGGGGTCCGGGTCCCGTTGGCGCTGGGGCGGGCGGTAGGCGTCGGGTTCGGGGGACGGGTGAGGGGGGCGGTACGGGGTGGGGTCGGGAGTCGGGTGGGACGGGTCCGGTCGGCGGGCCGGTCTGGGCGTCGGGCTGTCCTGGGGCACCGTCGGCGCCGCCGGCTCCGGCGTCGGCTCCGGCTGGTCCGAGCGGAACCAGTCCTCGGGACTCTCGTACGGGCCGGGGCGGCCCGCTCCTCGGGGACGTCCCCCGGCGGGTGCCGCGTCACGTGCCCCGGGCCGGTCGACGGCGGTGTCGTCCGCGGCCGCCGGGGCGCCATCGGCGGTCCTGCCCCCGAGGCCCCAGCCCCATTTCCGTCCCGGAGTCCTCCGGACCTCCGGTTCCTCCGGGTCCGGGGGTCGTGGGGCCTGGCCCGTGCCCCCCGGGGCGGGCGCGTACCCGCCGGGGTGGCGGCGGTCGAGGACGTCCAGCGCCCGCCCGGCCGTCTCCAGGAGCGTGGCGCCCCGGACAGAGGAGGCGCCGTGCAGGGCGCTGCCGACCGCGTACTCCTGGCCCTCCCCCTCCGCGACGCCCCTCAGGTGGTGCCGGACGAGCCGGGCCGCGATCTCCTCCGCCCGGTCGCCGACCCGTTCGCGCGGGTCGACGCGGCGGCGGTCGGTGTTGCGGCTCGCCGCGCCCGACCACCGGCCGACGAACACGAAGCGCAGGGCGGTGAGTTCGACGGTGTCATGGGTGGCGAAGGTCCACCGGCGGCCGGTGAGCGCGCCGAACATGCTGTGCAGCCCCCAGAGCACCGGGCCCGCGGTGTCGCCGCGTTCGTCCAGGACGGTGAAGCGCTCGTCCGGGTGGCGCAGCAACTCCGCGACCATTCCCGTGAGTTCGATGGTCGCGTGCTCCAGGGCGCTGTCGAGCTGCCCCTGCCCACGGCCGGTCGCGGGGACGAGGACCCGCTCCGGGATCACCGGCAGCTGCCCGCGCACCCGGGCGCCGTCCATGGCCGCGCCCTCCCAGTTCCAGGCGTGGAGCCCGAGGCAGGTGGCGGGTTCGAGGAGTTCGGGCGAGCCGACGAGGGCGTGGCAGAGCACGGAGGTCCCCCCGTCGGCGTCCGTGAACGGCCTGCGGTGGATGAGCATCACCTCCGAGCGCCGCTGGAGCCGGATCAGCGCCGGCCGGGTCTCCTCGCCGCTGGCGCGCAGCACGGTCCCGGACGTCCGGAAGAGGCTCTCGGCCTCTTCGCGGGGCCCGGACCAGGCGACCGGCCCGAAACCGGTGCTGCCGGTGAGGTTCTCGCTGTCCCACCGGAACACGATCTGGTCGACCTCGTTCTCCGACCGTGTCATCGGTCGATCCCCTCCATAGGTCCCGCGGGTTCCGCCCCGGGCAGCAGCCCGCACAGGGCGAAGAGCGACAGCAGTGGCGCGAGGACCCGGCGCGGCCGGGCCCCGTGCGGAAATCGGTCGCCGCGCGCCTGTCCACCGGTCGCGGCGACGAAGTGCAGGGTGCAGTCGGCGCAGTCGTCGAACGGCTTGAGCCAGGCGGGGCTGGCCCCTTGGGCCAGGAAGGCGTACGCGTCCCGGCTCTCGGCCCGTACCGCGGCGGGGTCGTGGCGGCCCGGCAGACCCCGGCCGAGCCAGCGGTCGACGACCGGTTCGAAGCGCACCAGGTCGCTCTTGTTGACGGCGAGCGCGGCGGGGGCGGCGACGAGTCCGCCGCGCTGCCGGGGGATCCGGTTGAGCACGGTGGCGAAGGCCTCGTCGCCGAGGTCTCGCAGCCGCAGTCCGCTCTGTTCCCGTACCGGTTCGAGGGAGGGCAGCCGGAGCGCGCGCAGCGGGTCGAGGACGAAGATGAAGGCGTCGACGCCCATGAGGAAGCGGCCGACCTCGCTGTCCTGGGCGAGGTCCTCGCCCGCGAGGTCGAAGAAGACGACGGGCCGGGGTGTGGCGCCGCCCGCCGAGACGAGCAGGCCGTCGGCGAACCGGGCGAACGTCTGCTGTCCGGTGCGGCCCAACTGCCGCCCCTGTTGCAGACTTTGGACGCGTTCGCGCAGATAGGCGCGGTGCGCCTCGGGGTTGAGCGGCAGGCACTTCAGTCCGTACGGTTCGAGGCCGCCGAGTTCGACCTCGCCCAGCATGGCCGCGAGGAGGTGGGTCTTGCCGACGGAGGAGCTGCCGACGAGGGCGATGGAGAGCGGCTCGCCGTTGATGAGGTAGGGCAGGGGCAGTTCGTGCCCCTCGTCGCCGTCCACCGTGTGCGGGCAGAGGTGGTACGCCTTGCGCAGGGCGTCCGCGCGGTGGGCGGGCCGGCGTTCGGTGCTGAGGTCGAGCGGGATGCGGTTGCCCTTGGCGTCGATGGTGACGAGCAGGCGTTCGTCGTACTCGACGGGGAGCAGGCAGTGCGGGCACATCCGGCTGCGTGAGGGCGGCGGCTGGAGGAGTTCCGAGGCCGGGACGGCCGCGCGGGGCGGTTCGGCGGCACGCGGGGTGGCGGGGCGGGGGGCGGGGCGGGGCGGTTCGCCGCCGCCGAAGATCTTGCTGATCAGGGAGGGGCGCGACGGGCGCGGGTCCCGGGCGGGAGCCTCCGGGGCCTCCTCGGCCGGAGCCGCGCCCGGCCGGCTCTCCCCGGACAGTGCGCGCTTCCGGGCGAGCTGGGCGTCGTACTGGGCGCGGAACGGTTCGAGCACATCGGCCGCGTCGGCCCCGGCCGCGAGCGGGTCGGGCACGTACAGGAGTCTCAACAGCTCGTCCGGGTGCGGCCGTTCCGTCGCGTTCGGGGAGAAGAGACCGCTGTGCTGGAGAGCGGCGAGGCGCCGGAAGTCGGCGAGGTCCGCGGGAGGCCCCTCCCCGCGGTCGGGGCGTCCGGAGAGCAGGTAGTAGGCGAGCTCGGCTACGGACCACAGGTCGTCACGCGGGTCGACGAACCCCCGCCCCGCGCGCTGCTCGGGCGAGGCCCAGGGGGCGGCCCCGAAGGCTTCGCGCGCCTCCCCGGCACGCAGCGCCGCGTACGGCTCGCAGAGTCGCACCCGGGCGCCGTCCCATCGGACGTTCTCGGGCGTGATCGCCCGGTGGACGAGGCCCAGGCCCCCCAGGAGGCGTACGGCCATGGCGAGTTGGCCGGTGATCCGCTCCTGCTCCTCGGCGCCGAGCCGTCCTGCCCAGTCGGAGAGCGGCCGCCCGCTCGGCGGCCGGTAGAGCACGAAGGGCTCGGCGGCGGTCAGGTCGAAGCCGACGATCCGGGTGAGGATGCCGACGAACTTCTCGGTGCCGTAACGCCGTTCGAGGGCGACGGAGGCGGCCACCTCCCGCTCCAGGAGTCCGTACGCCTGCGGGTCGCTCTGCGCGGACGAGGCCAGCCGGTACTGCACGACCGGCACGCCGGCGGCCCCCAGGACCGCCCGTCGCGCGAGGAACCCGGGACGACCGGGGGGCCTGTGGTCCTCCCCGTACCGCACGACGAAGCGGCTCTGCGCCTCCTTCGGGGTGAGGAACTCCAGTTCCTGGTAGTACGGATGGGGCGGCGGGCTCGGTTCGCTCAGATGGTCGGGGTGGTCCGGGCCGATCCCCTGGTTCGGTCGGCCCGGGTCGCGCTGGTCGTGCGGATGGTTCGGGTCACGCTGGTCGTTCGAACGGTTCGGGTCACGCTGGTCGTTCGGATGGTTCGGGTCGGTCACGTTTCTCCCGCCTCCTCGGCGCGGACGGTGTGCACGACGTCCGCGCGCAGTGGTACGAGGCGGAGGATTCCGGCGTGGCGTCCCGCACCGGTCCATACGACGTCCTCGGCGGTGCCCCGCCAGATGTCGTCCCCGGCGGCCCCGCGCCGCATCGCCTCCGGCACGAACCGGACCTGCCGGACGGCGAGGGGGTCGTGGGAGAGCAGTCGCATGTGCTCCGGGCCGCAGAGCGCGACCGTGCGGCCGGGGTCGTCCTCGGCCAAGATCAGCCGGGCCACCGCGTCCGGGGCGACGCCGGTGAGCCGGGCGGCGTCGGGCCGGTCGGAACGGTCGGTGAAGGCGGCGAGGCCGGAGAGCGCGTCCGGGTCACGGAGACCGTCGTACCGGGGCGGCGGCGAGGCGGCGACATCGCGCTCCAGACGGACACGGGTCTCGCCCAGGAGTTCCGCGATCCGCTCCTCGTGGACCGTGGGCACCACGGCTCCGGGGTCACGTTCGATGCCCGCCCAGCACCGGTCGAGGATCAGGAGGGTCCCGGCGACCAGGTCACCGACGAGCGTGTCGACGAGCAGCGGGCCGCCGTCGCCGTACCGCCGCTCCAGCCACGCGGGCGCGGGTACGGCCTCGTGCCCGGGGCGCGGTCCGGCCCCTTCCGCCCCGTCCTCTCCGTCGGCGGGGTCCCGGCCGGAAGGAACGGAAGCGCCCAACGAGTCGGAGGGGCCGAACGGATCGGAGGGGCCGAACGGATCGGACAGGTACGGGGACCCGCTCGTCGGCGGAGCGGGTGCCCTGACCGGCGACGGGGGTTCCTCGTCCATGTCCGACCAGACGTCGTCCGCACCGCCGTCGCGCCCCCAGTCCTCCCAACTCCACGACGAGGTGGCACTGTCGGGGCCCGGCGGTCCGCCGGACGCCCTACGGAAGCCCTCCTCCGCCGAGTCCGCCGAGTCGGCCGACGGCACGTACGCGTACCCCGGCCCGTTCGCGTGCGACGGCCCCCGGCCGTGTGCGTCTGCCGTGTCCGCGAGGCCGCGCAGCAGTCGCGCCACCGCGCCCGCCCCCGCCGAGCACTGGTGCCGCACCTCGGCGAAGAGCCAGTCGTGGACGGCGGTCGTGACCACCAGGTTCTGGACCTCGCGCAGGATCCGCCAGGCGTCCTCCGGGTCCGCACGGGCCCACCATTCGTCCACGGCCCGGCTCCAGTCGCGCAGCGCGAGGAGGACGACCGCCGCGAGGGACACCGTGAGGGCCACCGCCCCCGCCCACGGCGGAAGGCCGAGGAACTGGCCGAGGCCCGCCCCGACGAGACCGCCGAGCACTCCGCCGAAGAGCCGGGGCGCCGCCCCCGTGGCACCGCCTCCGTCGATCCGCCCGTCCGGCGAACGGTTCGGCCTGCGCCGCAGCATCAGATGGGCGAGCCCGGCGGCGAGCACACCGACAGCCGGGCCGAGGACCCAGCCGAGGAACGGCCAGACCCCCGCGAGCAGGGCCAGGAGGCCCGTCACGGCGAAGGCGACCGGCCGCGAACCGCCGGCCGTGAACGGGTGCCTGCCGCCGAGCCGCCGCAGCCGCTCCGGCCCGCAGATCGCGTCGAGCCGGGCGAGCCTGGCCGCGCTGCCGACGGGCGCGGTGCGCGCGGAGAGCGCGGCGAGCCGGGCCGCCACGGAGCGCAACGGCAGCCCCTTGCCTATCAGTTCATGGGTGTGGTCGCGCAGGGCCGGGACGATTCCGGCCCGCGAGATCTCCCGTGGCAACTCCGGCAGTTCGATGCCCCGCTCCCGCAGCACTCCCCGGTGCTCGGCGGTGAGCCGGCTGCCGCCCGCGGCGGCGAACGCGTCCGCGACGGCGATCCGGAACCGGTCCAGCTCCCCCGCCACCCGCTCGATGTCTCCCGGCAGATCGACCGCACGGCCGGCGGCGGTGAGGAGTCCCGCCGCGCCGCGCACCCGGTGGTAGCCGTCGACGGCGTCCTGGACGGCGTCGTCGCAGGTGGCGAGCCGGAGCCCCGCGCGGCCCTGGGCGGGCAGCCAGCGGTGGTCCTGGAGCGAGCGCGGAAGACCCTCGTCGAGCAGCAGCGCGAGCGCGGGCGGCACCTGCTCGGCCGAGGCGGTGCCGGCCGGGACCTCCGGGCCGGTGAGCCCCTCCACCGCCTGCCGCCAGGCGCGCGCCCGCGCCTCGTCGGTGAGGTCGTGCTCCAGGACGCGCACGGCGGGCACGGCGACGCCGTGCACCACCTCGCCGAGCGCGCGCAGCACCGCGTCGAAGACCTCGGGAGTGGACAGGACGTCGACGAGCGGGCGCAGCACGGCCTCGCCCGGGACGCCGTCCTCCGTCGTGTCGAACACCCACAGGACGCCGGCGGCGGGCGGACGGAGGGTGAGGGTGCGGCGCACGCTCCGCTCGCCCCTGACCCCGACGGCCAGGCAGACGACATGGGCGGGCCCGTAGGAGGAGAGCCGCTCGTACAGCAGCTGGTGGGAGACGAGCCGGTCGGCCTCGTCGAGGACGAGGAAGCGGCGCTCGCCGCCGGGCTGCGGGGCGTCCAGGGCGGCGCGTACGACCGCGTCGTGGTCGTACGCCCCTGCCGTCCGCAGGTCGAGGCAGACGGCGTGGCCGGGCAGCGGCCGTTCGGGGAGGACGCGCGCGCTCACTCCGCCTCCCCGGCCCGGTCGCGGTGGTAGGGCTCGTCGTCGAAGTCGGGCCCGAAGTCGGGCTCGGGCTCCATCTCCCAATCGCCCTCGAAGACGGAGGGCCGCGGGGGCGGCGGCGCCGCGGAACCCGGGCCGGGGGCGTCTCCGTTCCCGTAGGCGGTACGGGGGTCGGGCACGGCGCCGTTCGCGTACCCGGGACGTGCGCCGTTCTCGTACGACCGAGGCCGCTGCACCCCCTGCGGGCCGACAGTCCGCCCCTGCCCCTGGCCCTGGCCCTGGCCCTGGCCCTGGCCCTGCCCGTGCGTCGCTCCGGCCCGTGGCGCGTGCCGTTCGTACAGGGCCCGGAGGCTCGACCGGGTCGCGCGGGCCGCTCTCGGGAAGCGCATGTCGAGGGCGCCGGGGAAGGTGACCTCCCAGAAGTGGCGCAGCGGGGTGAGCCATTCGGTGTCCGAATCGCCGTACTCCCCGTACTCGGCGACGAGTTCGTCGATCAGGGTGAGCTGGCGCGGCGCGACCTGCTCCACGAAGTGGGTGAAGAGCGGTGACGGCGGCACCGGGACCTGCGCGAGGCCCTTGGGCAGGGCCTGCATGAGGCGTTCGCAGAACTGCTCGATGATCTGCCCCTCGTCGAGCAGCGCCCAGCGCTCGTACGCCCGCAGCAGCCCCGCCCAGCTGGTGAGCGAGCCGTCGAAGTCCTCCAGGCGCAGGGCCATGGTCGCGGACTCGCCGTCCTGGAGCCGGATGCGGACGCGGTGGGGCGAGCCGGCCGGGCCCTCGGTGTCGATGTGTCCGTTCCACATGGCGCAGAGCAGCCGGTGCAGGATGCGCTGCCGGTCGTGTTCGGTGGAGACCAGCCAGTCGTCCTCGTAGCCGAGCCGCTGGCGCCAGTGCAGGAAGTCGTCCTCGCCGGCCGAGTCGCGGGCCTCGGACCAGAGGCTGAGGACGTTGCGGACCTCGGAGATGTCGGTGAGGTTCATGCCGCTGCGGAAGAAGACGACGGTGATGGAGTCGGTGTCGCCGGCCCGGCTCTCCGGGGTCACCCGGGAGGGCAGGTTGAGTGCCTGCTCCAGGTAGTCGCGGGCCCGGCCGTCGGATTCGCTCGCCGGATGCACGATGAGGATCTTGAGCGGTCCGCTGCCGTCCGGGACGAAGCCCACCGGGATGAGTCCGGCGAGCCGGGAGCGGAACTGGTCGAGCCAGCGCGGGTCGATCTTCGCCTCGGCGGTCTCGTCGCCCGCGGCGGCCCGGAGCAGCAGTTCCATGGAGGGCAGCAGGGGGCGGGCGAAGGCGTCCTCGTTGGCCTCGCCGAAGAGCCGCTTGACCCGCCGTTCGACGACCTGCTTGATCTCCTTCACCGCCGCGCCGGACGACCGGCGGACCGCGTCGAGGGCCCGCCGCCAGTCGTCGGGGCCGACGATCCGGCCGAGCAGGGTCGCGGCGTCGGGGGACTCGTGCAGGCCCTCGCTCTGGGCGAGCCGGTCGACGACGTCGTCGTAGAAGGCGCGCAGGGTGTTCTGCGGGGGCAGCAGATAGGCGATGCCGGCGCGGTCGTCCCGGTAGAGGTCGCGACGGCTGTCGGCGAAGGCCTTGGCCTCGTCCTGCTCGTGGGCGCGGAGTGCCTTGACGAGTTCGGCGATCTCGGAGCCGGCCTTGTTCAGGGAGGGCCGCCACTGGGCTTCGCCGGTCTGCCAGCCGTGGTGCCAGAGGGTCCGGGCCCGCCACTGGTACCAGGCCTGCTGGGCGGCGAGCGCGTCCTGGACGTCGGGGTCGTTCCAGCGGGCCGGTACGACCCCGCCGACGGGACCCTTGATCGGGGGGATGCTGGGGGCGGCGGTCTGGACGTTCGGGGGCCGTTCGGGTTCGTTCCGCCGGTTGTCGATCATGCCGGTGAAGCCTTCCCTCGCCACCCGGTCGGGGTGGCCGGGCAGGCCCTTCAGGACGACTCCGACCTGGAAGGGGTCCATGGAGCCGAGGAGTTCACGGACCCCCGCACTCGGCCTGAAGTCCTCGGTGAGGCGCGGGATGTCGCGGGCGAGGCCGGCGTCGAGGCGGCGCAGGGCCTCCTCCATGTCCCCGAGCCGGTTCCGCAGTTCCTGGATGATCCTCGTCTTCCCCCGGGGGAGCTGCTCCGGCAGCGGGACGTCCGGGGCGTCCCGGGTCCAGAGGCGGCCGATGCCGGAGCGGTTGAACAGCTCCCTGACGTGGTTCTGTCCCTCCCGGTCGGGGCGCCGGGCCCGCTCGCTCATGCCGCGTACGGCCTGGGCGAGGAGCCGGGCGGCGACGATCTCGGCGAGGTCGTCGACGGGCACGGTGAGGGAGGCGGCGAGGCTGGTGGACATGCCGCGGTAGCCGATTCCGGTCCGGGCCGGCGTGGACCGTTCCACGCTCTTGTTGATGAAGCTGGCGGCGAAGGACTGGTAGTCCTCCTCGGCGCGGGTCGCCGAGCCGCTGTCCTGGCCGAGGTCCGTGCCGATCAGCGACATCACCATGGCGGCGATGGAGCGCCGCAGGTCCTCGCTGTTGATGACGGAGGGCTTGGAGAAGAGGAACGCGGTCTGCATGGTGGCGGGGCGCAGCGCGACGACCCCGTCGCCGGGGTACGTGACGCTGAGCCGCCCGCGGTCCTCGACGTCGCCGACCTGGTCGGTGGCGTCGGGCACGTTCTGGTCGTCGACGAGCCGCGAGAGGTCCACGAGGGCGCGGGCGGAGTTGAGTTCGGCCTCGCGTCCGCCGCCGGCCTCCAGCGGGAAGGCGGAGGGCATGACGACGAGCGGGTAGATCTTCACGCCGGGCACCCGGGCGTTGCTGAACTCGTGCCCGATGAGGTGGATGAAGTCGTAGAAGATGCCGGCCCCGGTGCCGCCTGCGACGGAGAAGGCGACGAACACGTCGCAGCCCCGGATCGGGCCGCCACCGACCCGCCGCAGGTCGCCCGCCGCCTGTCCGATGGACCCGATGGCCTCGCGGAGCTGCCGCAGGACGGGTTCGAGCCCGGAGCGGAGGGTCGCGAAGAGCGCGGAGCGTCCGACGGTCGGCAGCTGTCCGGCCCCGTTGTTGAGCGGGGCGACGCGCGGTTCGCGGGCCTTCGGCGGCAGCCAGATCCGGGTCTCCTCGGGGACGGAGACGCGCAGCATGCGCGTCACCGCGGGCGAGGAGTCGTAGTCGGTGGGCAGCAGGTCGCGGACGATCCGGGAGGTACGGGCGAAGGCGGCGCCCTCGGCGCCCTTCGCCTTGAACTGCGGGTAGTTGAGCAGCTCGGCCTCGCTGAAGTCGGCGTAGACGAACTGGAGACAGTCGGGCAGCTGGAAGGGCAGGCGGCGGCCGCCGTCGACCAGGTCGGTGCCGTCGGGTCCGCACAGCTCCCGGCGGAGGCTGCGTTCGAGTTCGCTGCCGATACGTCCGCCGGTGCCGCCGAGTCCGACGAAGAGCATGGGCTGGTAGATCTTCATGTCGTTCTCCTCGGGACCCGTTCAGAAGTTGCCGTCGTATGCGCTCGCGTCGGGTGAGCCGGCCGCGCCCGATCCGGTGAGGGGACCGGAGCCCGTGCCCGTATCGCCCGTGCCGGCGCCGCCGCCTCCGCTGCCGCTGCCGGTACGGCGGGGGCGACGGGACCACGGTGTGCCGCGGCCGCCGGTCGGCGCTGGGCGGCCGCCCCGTACGACCAGCTCGTGGTCGCCGAGCCCGGCCGGCTCGCCGGTCCGCACGGGCACCTGGGCGCCGCCGCGGGGGCGCAGCAGCAGCTCGCCCGTGCCGGTTCGGCGCAGCACATGGGCGGAGGAGCCGCCGCCGCCGGGGACGCGGCGGAGGGTGGCCGGCACCCCGTACGGTTCGTCGACGGCGAAGGCGAAGATGCCGCCGGGGCTCTGCCCGCGGCGGATGGTCAGCGAGTCGAGCGGCCGCCCTTCCTGGCAGAGTTCGAGCGTGACGCCGGTGAGGTCGCGGCGGCGGCGCCGGAACACGAGCCGGATGCCGACGAAGGCGCCCACGAGGAGGACGACGACGGCCCCGCCGACCACGGCCTTCCACCAGCGCTCCCACCAGGTCGGCGGCGCCACCACCTGGACGTCCAGGAAGGCGCCGCGCAGGGTGCGGTCGCCGTCCGCGGTGTCCACGACGGTGACCTGGCCGCCGAGTGGACCGTAGGGCGTGCCCTTGCCGATGGTCACCGTGAAGGGGATCTGGGTGCTGCCGTTCGGCGGGGCCGTGACGGTCGCCGGGGCGATGGTGAGTTCGGCGCCCGGGGTCCGGTCCGCGAGGGCCAGCCGCAGGGTGTGCGGAGCGGAGTCGTTGTTGGTGACGTCGAGGGTGCCCCGGACGGTCGCTCCGGGGTGCACGGTGGCCCCGTCGACGGTGAGGGCGGCGGTCACGGGCGGCGCGCCCTTGGCGACGACGGCGTGCAGCGGGCGCCGGTCGGAGGTGATCCCGGGCGCCTCCATGCGGGTGGCGAGTTCCAGGGCGCCGGTGGCGCTCGCGGGGACGGTGAGCGTGCCGGTGAACCGGACGTCGCCGGCCTTGGCGTCGGGGGCCTTGCCGTCGTCGGCGAGCCGGAGGGTGACGGGTTCGAAGCCCTCGCCGCTCAGGTCGGCCGCGACCGAGAGACCGGCCAGCTGGTTCGGGTCGGTGATGACGACTCCGCGCCGGGTCTGCATCTGCACCTCGACCTTGACCCGCTCGCCGGCGCGCGGGGAGGCCGGGTCGAGGACGACGGCGGAACGCAGCCTGCCCTGCCAGAGCGCCCGGACGGCGACCTCCCGGTCGCGGTGACCGGGCGGCGCCTCGATGTGCACCCGCCAGGGGCCGGGCAGGGGGTTCTTCACGCGCAGCGCCTCGACCGGGCCGTTCTCCCCGCTGACCTCGAAGGAGGAGCCGTCGAACTCGCCCCGGACGGGCACCTTGCGGCCGGCCGGGTCGTAGTAGGTGACCTGCACCTTGGGGTCGTGCTTGGCGACCGTGAGGGAGCCGTCGGTGGCGATGGGCGGGATGGTGACGGTCAGGTCGGCGGGCGGCTTCCCGACGGTGCCGTGCTCGATCCGGGCGCAGCGGGCGGCGGCGAAGGTCTCCTGGAGGGCCTTGTCGATCTCGGCGGAGGTGCCGACGACCCGCATGCGCGGGGTGGAGCCGGGGATCTCGGAGCAGGCGCCTCGGTAGCCGCCCTCGGCCATCGCGGTGAGGGAGTCGCGGTCGAGCTCGCCGCCGAAGCCGAGGGGCCAGATCTGGACTCCGGCCGCGCGGGCGCGGGCGAGTTCCTCGGCGAGCCGCTTCGCCCCGTTGGCCTGGCGGCTCTCCCGGTCGGTGCCGTACTCGGGGCTGTCGGCGACGTCGAGCTTGCCGTCGGTGAGCAGGAAGACGACCTTGGGGGTGCCGGGCTTCTTGGATCCGCCGGTCCCGGCGCCCGTGCCGGGACCGGCCGCGGCTCCGGCTCCGGCTCCGGCGAGGCGGGTGACCGCCTGGCGGACGGCTGCCGGGAAGTCGGTGCCGGGGCCCATCCTGGCAGTGTCGCGGCGCCCCAACTCCTGTACGCAGTCGCTGAGTCGCTCGCGGCCCGCCGCGTCGGCGACGGTGAGCGGGCACACCTCGCGCACGGGTGACTGGCCGCGCTTCTCCGAGCTGCCGAAGCCGATGACGGCGGCGCGGGAGCGCTCCGATATCTCGCCCTGGACGAGCAGCGCCGCCGCCTCGGTCTCCAGCGCCAGGTCCTTGTCGGCGAGGCTCGCCGACTGGTCGACCACGACGGCGAAGTCGATGGGGTCGGGCCCGTCGGCGGGAGCGGCGGGGGCTTCGGGTGCGGCGGGAGCGGTACGGGGGACCGCCCGCGTCCCGGAGACGCCGGGCGTGCCCGAGGCGGTGGTCGCCGCGAGCGGGCCGGCGAGGGCGAGGAGCGCCCCGGCGAGGAGCAGGGCGCCCCCCTTGTTGGTCCACTGCATGTTCTCTCTCACCACAGTTCGCTGAAGAGGGCCAGAAGGGCGCCGAGCGCGAGCGCGGACACGCCCAGGCGCAGCCACCGGTACTTCGCCGCGAGCACGAGGCCGTGCACGCTGGCCTGTTCGAGGAGCCATCCGGTGGCGTCCGCGCCGGGTGCGGAGAGCCGCTCGCGCAGCGCGGTCTCCGACGGGCCGCCCGTCAGCTCGCGCAGGAACGTGCGGTCGGCCCCGATCCGGGTGCGGGGCAGCACGACCGAGACGAGCATCAGGACTCCGGCCGTCCAGAGCGCGCCCGCGACGAGCAGGAGGACGAGCCCGGGTCCGGAGTCGGGCAGGAGGGCGCGGTCCCCGGAGAAGACGACCGCCAGGAAGGCGAGGGCGCCGGAGAGCAGGATCGCGGCCTTGGTGTCGGCCCGGCCGATGTCCTCCCGGACGGTGGCGAGCAGCCGTTCGGCCATGAACCTGAGCTCCTCGGCGGGTACGGGGGCGGGCGCGGACGCCACGGGCCCCGGCACGGCGGTCCGGCCCGGGGCCTGGTCCCGTACGGGGTCCGGCGTGGTGAGTGCGGGCACGGGGCCCGGTACGGCGGTCGGGGCCGGGGCCTGGTCCCGGACCGGGTCCGTCGTGGTGGGTGGGCGGGTCGGGTCCTGCCCGCGCCCCGGGGCGGTGGTCATGCCTCGTCCCAGTCGTCGAACTCGGAGCTGAGCGGGGCCGGACGGGCGGGCCGCCGGACGCCGTCCTGTCCGTCCCGGTCGTAGGGGTCGTCGCGGTCGTACCGGTCGTTCCGCTCGTAGGCGTCGCTCCGCCTGTACGGGTCACCGTCCTCGTAACGGTCGTGGCCGTCGTCGAAGCCGTCGTCGTGCCGGTCCCGCGAGCGGCCGCGGTCCCTGCCGCCGTCGCGGTCGTCGCCGTCGCGGCCCCTCTCCCGCGCCCTGCCCCGCTCCCGCTCCCGCTCCCGCTCCCGCTCCCGCTCGGAGCCGGACTCGACGCGGGTCGGCTCGTAGACCCGGGGCCCGCCCGGTGCCGGGGCGCCCCCGTGGTCCTGCTCCTCGTACCAGTCGGGGCGGTTCGGCTCGGGCGACGCCGCGTCCTCCAGGGCGAGTCGACGCCGCGGGGGGTTGCCCGAGGGGTTGAGCACCCGGCTGGTGATGCCGTCGATGACGCCGCCGGTCTGCGTCCGCAGGTACATGAGCACCTGGTACATCTGCTCGCCGATGTCGTGCCGTTCGAGGACTCCGGTGTCGAGGAGCCGGTTGAAGACGGCCAGGTAGTCCTCCTGGCCCTCGCGCCGCTCGCGCTGGAGCTGGGTGCGGATCTCCCACTGCTTGTCGGGGTGCATCGCCATGTGGTGGGCGATCTGGGCGAAGTCGCCGCGCCGGAGGAGTTCCTCCATCTCGCGGGCACGGTCGGCGATCAGGGCGCGGTCGGCGGCGTCCCTGCGCCGCTCGGCCTCGGCGACGCGCTCGTCGGCCTCCATGGTGACGACGACCCGGTCCCGGCGCGAGACCTCGGCCTTGACGGAGTCGTCGAGGTCGACGAAGACGTGGACCCGGGTCCGCAGCCCGATGTCCGAGCCGAACCTGAGGCGTCCGGTGCTCAGTTCCTCGCGTACGGCCTCGTCGGCGCGCTGGGCCTCGGTGATCCGGAACCGCCGGGAGATCCTGCGCAGTCCGTCGAGGAGCTCGTCGTGCAGCAGCTCGGCCACGTCCTCGACCTGTTCCCGGACGACCAGGTGGGGGTCGGTGACCACCCATTGGACCCTGGCGACGGCCTCGAAGAAGACGCCGTCCCCTGCGGCCGGCAGCTGGAGCCTGAACTCGGTCACGTTCCGGCCGAGTTGGACCTCGAAGATGGTGTACGCGGAGCCGAGCATGGGCTTGTTGACGTCCTCCGTGCGGTCCGGCCAGACCACCCGGTGGCCGCCGTTGCGGTAGAGGAGTACCGACGCGACCTTGCCGCTCCGGCGGCGGTACGGGGGCGCGTACTCGGCGATCAGCGGCCCGCGCGGCCGGTCGCCCGACCGGGAACCCGCCCCGGCCCCGCCGCCGTCGTCCCCGCTCCAGCGCCCGCCCTGGCCCCGGACGCGCCCCCTGCCCTGCCGCTGCTGCTGCTCTCGGTCCAGGTCCTCGTCGGGGTCCATGTCCAGGTCCTCGTCCTCGTCCCGGCCACCGGCGTGCCGGCCGCCGCCGTTCTGCCCGTCGTACCGCTGCGCGTCGTACCGCCGGCCACCGCCCCGCTGCCCGTCGCCCGGCTGCCCCCCGTACCGCTGCCGCTCCCGGTCGTCCCGGTCGCGGCCGTCCCGGGCCCGCTCGTCACGGGCCTGCTCGGCACGGACCCGTTCGTCCCGGGCCCTTTCGTCCCGTCCCCGGCCTTCACGGCCGCGCTCGTCGTGGTCCCGGTCGATCCAGCGCGTCCGCTCGTCAGGCCGTCCGTTCCTGTCCTGCTCGGGCCCGGTCATCGGTTCGCTCCTTCCGTCACGGCGTCCCACATCCGGCGCGCCGCGCCTCTGTCCAGGGGCCGGTCACGGTCCCGGACCAGTTCGTTCAGCAAGCCCCTGAGGCGGTCCCGGTCACGCCGGTCCACCGCGAGGCGCGGCAGGAAGGCGCAGACGTGCCCGAGCGACTCCGGGTCCTTCGCGGCCCGCCGGAGCATCCCGCCGAGCGCCTCCAGGGCCGACTCCCCCGAGCGCGCCGTGGTGAGCGTGGACCGCAGCAGCGCGGCCAGCTCGGCGGCGAGCTCGGGCCGGGTCGCGAGCAGTGCGATCAACAGCGGGCGGGCCGCGTGCCCGTCGAGCTCCGGAACCTCCCGCAGCCCCCACAGATGGGTGGTCCGGGTGCTGAGGGCGCGGATCACGGCGAGGTGGACGAGGTTGGCGAGGTTGAGCCGGCCGTCCTCCAGCCACTGGCGGAGCCGTCGGAGCACGGGCGCGGGTTCGCCGCAGGCGAGCAGCCGCGCCACGCTGAACGCGGCGGGCACGAGGACCTCGACGTCGGTCGCCTCGCGGGCCCTGACGACCCGGGCGAGGGCGTCGAGCGAACCGGTGACGTCGCCGGCGGCCAGGACATAGCCGTGGGCGAGCAGGGCGGTCCTGACGAGCATCTCGTCGTCGGACGCGGCCCAGTTCTTGAGGACGTCGGCGACGGCGGGCCGGACGCGCGGGTCGCGCGCGGCCTCGGCGAGCGCGGTGGCGGCCGCCATGCGGGCGACCGGATCGTCGGTCACGGCGAGCGGCACCACCAGCTCGCGGAAGCCGTGGATCCAGTCCCAGGAGCAGAGGACGCCGGCCGCGATGGAGGCCCGCACCCACACCTCGGGGCGCGGGTCGTCGCACAGCGCGCGCAGCCAACGGGCCACCGGGCCACGGACGTTGTGGTAGCCGTGCCAGATCTCGCCGAGGACGGCTCCGGCGAGCGCCTCGCCCTGGAAGCGGACGGCCCGCACGGGCACCTTGGCCGGGCCGAGGTCCAGCTCGCCGTCCTCCAGGACGGCCCGTGCCTGCACCGGCCGGTGTTCGGCGTGCGTCCCGAACAGGCGTCGGCCTGGCGGGTGTTCGGGGTCGAGGGTGACCGCGAGTTCCCAGGCGAGGAGTTCCGCGGCCTCGGCGGCGAGGCTGTACGCGGAGCCGTCGAAGACGGCGACGGCGATCCGGAACGCCCCGGCGTTCAGGGCCGGAAGGGCCTCGGGGACCGCGCCCGGACGGTCGGCGCCGGCGAACCACTCGCGGGCCTGGGAGCGTACGAAGGAGGCGCATTCGGCCAGGAGTTCCTCGTCCGTCACCTCACCGCGCCAGTGCCGGGCGAGGTGGTCGGCGAGCCGGGCCGCCTCGCGCGGCCGCAGCTCCTCCAGGCCGAGGGCCTCGACGACGTCCCGCCGCGCGCCGCGCGCCCGGGCCTCGCCGAGGGCGTCGTCGGACTCGGCGCGCAGCTGGTTCCAGAGGTGCCGGTGGAGGACCTCGTCGGCCGGGGGCGGCGCGCAGTACATCCCGTACCGGCCGCGCAGCAGCCGGTCGGCGAGCTCCCCGTTCTCGACGAGGACGACGCCGTACGCGTCCCGGCCGCGCAGCAGATCGCCGAAGCGGTCCAGGTGCAGTTCGGAGAGCCGGGTGACGGGACGGCGGGCGACGGAGGTGTGTTCGCCCCGGCCGGCGCGTCCGGCGCGTGGCTCGCCCTCGGCCTCGCGCACGTCCTCGGTGAGCAGTTCCAGAAGGTGGCCGCCGCTCTCCTGGAGGGCCTCCTCGGTGATCTCGTCGACGCCGTGGCGCGGATCGAGCCGGAAGACCTTGCCGCCGGTCAGTTCGTCGAGGAGGGCCAGCGCGGTGGCCTTGCGACCGCTGCCGGGTTCGCCGCACAGGACGAGGACCCGGTGGTCGCGGAGCCGGTCCCGCATCCGCCGGTAGCCGGAGGTGGCGCAGTACACCCGGCCGAGGTGGTCGAGCGTCTCGGGCGGGACGGGCCCCTGGACGAAGTGCGCGGTGCGGTCGGAGCCGTACAGGGCGAAGATCTGGTTGCCTTCGAAGACGGTGCCGTCGCCGTGGATGGTGGTGAGACGGTCGGCGGCGCCGCCCGCCCAGGTGCGGACGGCGCGGCGTGCCGTGGCGGCCCCGCCGGTGTCGCTCTCGCCGCCGAGGGGCCCCCGGTCGGCGGCCGCGAAGACGCTCGGCTCGCGGGGCTGCTCGGCGGCACCGTCACCCCGCTCGGACCCGCCGGCCCGGTCGCGGTCGCGGTCGCGGTCTCGATCCCGGTCGCGGCCTCGATCCCGGTCGCGGTCCCGGTCGCGGTCCCGGTCCCTGTCTCCCCGATCGCCGCCGCGGTCCGATCCACGGTCGGAACCACGGTCGGCGCCCCGGTCACCACCCCGGTCCGATGCGTCGGCCCGGTCGCCGTGGCCGTGCCCGGCGTCCCCGGAGTCGCCCTGCGGTGCGGCGTCGTCCTGGTCGCTCACTCCGGCTCACCCGCCCCGGAGGCCGCACCGGGCCCCGTACCCGTACCGGAACCGGAGCCCGTGCCGGGGCCGGGGCCGGAACCGGATCGGGAACCGGAGCCTGTGCCGGAATCCTTGCGGATTCCGGTGAACCCGCCGTGGATGGTGTTGCCGTGGACATCGAGGAGGTCGCCCCCGACGTGGTACTCGCGGTTCCCACCCACGGGCCGGGGCGTTGGGCCGTCCCCCCGCGACGGCCCAACGCCGGTCCGTGCCACCCCCACCGGCGGCCGCTCCCCCGCGGCGGCGGGCGCCCCCTCGCCGGCCGGCTCCCCCTCGGGCGGCAGCTCCCCGTCGCGCCCGATCAGCGGCGGCGCGGGCCTGCGCGGTACGTGGAACCAGGCGGCCTCGTCGGTCTCCTTGGACCGGATGCGGGCCGACCGGTAGTGGTCCGGCTCGACGTACCGACCGCCCTCGGCGACCACGTTCCCGTACAGCCAGTCGGAGACGACGACCAGGAGGTCGATCTCCGGGGTCTCGTTCATGATCCGCTTGGCCGGGGGGCTGTCGCAGAGCCGGGCGGCGAGGTCCACCGCCCGTCCGACGAGGCCGTGCCGGTCCTGGGCCACGAGGCCCGCGTTCATGCCGATCCGCAGCCGCAGCGGCCTGGCCCGGCCCTGGTTGTGGGCGCGCAGACTCTCGTAGAGCGTGTCGATCCACCGGCCGACCATGAGGGTCGGCGGCACGTCGGGACGCAGGGCGGCGAGGATGCCGTCCCCCCGGTCCTCCTGGTGGAAGGTGCCGGGCTCGACCCCGACGGAGCTGTACGCGTCGTCGAAGGCCGCGTACATCGCCGCCCGCTGGTGTTTCTTCTCGGCCAGGTCGAGCGTCCCGGAGGCGCAGATGTCACCGAAGACGACGAACCGGTGGATGCCGCCCGCTTCTCCGCCCACGTCTCCGCCCGCTGCCCCGTTCACTCCCGCACTGCTCACTCTCGGACTCCCTGTGTGCTGCCGTGTGCTGCCCCGGTGCCGTTGGTGCCGTTGGTGCCGCGTGTCCAGACTGGCCGCGTTCCGCGACCGGCGATGTAGCCGTTTACACATCCGGCGGAGATTCGTCCGCCGGATTCCCGCCGGGGCGCGCGCGCCCCTCCGCGAGCAGCACCAGGACCCGCATGTCGATCACGATGACGGTGCGGTTCGCGGTGCGGACCACGTCCTGCTCCCGCAGCAGGCGCAGCGCCTTGGCCACCGCCTCCCGGGTCGCTCCGATGGCCGCCGCCAGGTCGTGCTGCGGCAGCGGAAGTTCGAGTACGGTCCCGGCCTCGGCCTGCCGCCCGGCGCGCTGGGCCAGCTCGACGAGGCGGGCCGCGAGGCGCTGGAGGACGGTCTCCGAGGCGAGCGCGCGGCGCTCGACGTCGGCGCTCCTCAGCCGGGTGGCGAGCTGGCGCATGACCAGCGAGGTGGCGTGCGGCCGGGCGGCGAGGAACCGCCGGAACCGGTCTCCGGAGATCGCCACCGCCTCGACCGTGCCCAGCGCGGTGACGCTGGCGCTGCGCGGGCGCCGGTCGACGGCGGCGAGGTCTCCCACGACCTCGCCGGCGCCCCGGAGGGCGAGGATGAGCCGCGAGCCGCGCTCGGTGCCCACGGAGACGACGGACCAGCCGGAGAGGAGCGCGAGGACGAAGGCGCTGGTGTCGCGTTCGCGGATCATCACCTCCCCGGGTTCGTAGACGCGCCGGGCGCCCTCGGCGAGCAGGGACCGCCGGTCGGCCGCCGGGAGGGCGTGGAGGAAGGAGCGGTCCTGGCCGAAGAGACTCACCGCCCGCTCACCCCCGTACCGTCCTCGGGCCCTCCGGGGAAGACCGGCCGCCGGTGATCGACCGGCGTATTCGTGTGCGTGTTCCCACCTCAAGTGACCTGCTACGTCACACTGTTGACGCTGTGTCACGTCATGGGGTGAAGAACGCTAGAGGGTGCGGAAGAAATGCGTCAACAGGCACGGGGGGCGCAGGGGAGCGCCGCAGCCCGCACCCCTGCGCCCCCCGTCGGGGCCGGGCGAAGAGCTCGCGAAGACCGTGCGAAGGCCCTGCGGAGGCGGGGCGAACACACCGAAGCCCTCGCGGAGCCCCACCCGTCCGAGGGGGTCTCCGCGAGGGCTTCCGGTCAGCACGGCCTCACTTCGGCGGCGCAGCCTCACGGCCGCAATGCCTCACGGTCTCACTGCCGTGAGGCCTCACTCCACTTCAAGGCCTCACAGCCTCGGGTCCACCGGCTCCGATTCCAGAGCCAGGACGGCGAACACGGCCTCGTGGACCCGCCACAGCGGCTCCCCCTCGGCGAGGCGGTCGAGGGCCTCGAGGCCGAGCGCGTACTCGCGCAGGGCCAGCGAACGCTTGTGGCCGAGGAAGCGCTGCCGCAGCCGCTCCAGGTTCTCCGGCCGGGTGTACTCGGGACCGTAGATGATCCGCAGGTACTCCCGCCCGCGCACCTTGACGCCCGGCTGACCGAGCCGGCCCTTGCCGTCGCGGACGAGTGCGGCCAGCGGCTTGACGACCATGCCCTCGCCGCCGGCGCCGGTCATGTCCAGCCACCAGTCGACACCGGCCCGGACCGAGGTCTCGTCGCCCGTATCGACGACGAGCCGACGGGTGACCTGCAGCAGCCCGGTCGGATCGTGCTCCACGAGCCGGTCCAGCCAGGCGAGCTGCTCGTCGTGCGGGACGGCCGTGAGCGAGCGTCCGCGCGCCGCCAGGAGCTGGAACGGCGCGAACCGCACACCGTCCAGGCCCTCGGTCGGCCAGCAGTACCTGCGGTACGCCTCGGTGAACGCCTCCGCGTCCACCGCTCGCTCCCGCTGCTTCGCGAGCAGCCCGTCGATCCCCTCGACCCCGCGCGCCACCGCCTGTTCGAGCGCGGAGATCGCACCGGGGAAGACCGCGCCCGAGGCCGCGCCGACCGCCGCGTACTGCGCGCGGAGCAGCCCGGCCGACTTGAGCGACCACGGCATCAGTTCGCCGTCGAGCAGCAGCCAGTCCGTGTCGAGCTCGTCCCAGAGTCCGGCGGCGCCGATCGCCGTCCGCAGCCGGTCGACGACCTGCTCGGTGACGGCGGGATCGTCGAAGAAGGGCCGTCCGGTACGGGTGTGCAGCGCGCCGGTGACCCCTTCGACGTCCACGCCGAAGCGCTCCCTGGCCGCGTCGGCGTCCCGGCAGACCAGGGCCACGGCCCGGGAGCCCATGTGCTTCTCCTCGCACACGACCTTCTCGACACCGTCCGCCCGGTACTGGGCGAAGGCCTCGGCCGGGTGCTCCAGGTAGCCCTCCTCCTTCGACGTGGCGGTCGGCGCCATCGTCGGCGGCAGATAGGTGAGCAGCCGCGGGTCGACCGCGAACCGGCTCATCACCTCGAGGGCGGCCGCCGCGTTCTCCTCGCGTACGGCGACGTTGCCGAGGTGCCGGGTCTCCACGATCCGCCGGCCGTGCACGTCCGCCAGGTCCAGGGGGCGCCCCTGGTGCCCGCCGGGCGCCTCGGTCGCGAGCGGCCGGGCCGGCTCGTACCAGACGCGCTCGGCCGGTACGTCGACGAGTTCACGCTCGGGCCAGCGCAGCGCGGTCATCCTGCCGCCGAAGACGGCTCCGGTGTCGAGGCAGAGGGTGTTGTTGATCCAGGAGGTGCTCGGAACGGGGGTGTGGCCGTACACGACCGTCGCTCGCCCCCGGTACTCCTCGGCCCACGGGTAGCGCACCGGCAGCCCGAACTCGTCGGTCTCGCCGGTGGTGTCCCCGTACAGCGCGTGCGAACGCACCCGCCCCGACGTCCGGCCGTGGTACTTCTCCGGCAGACCGGCGTGGCAGACGACGAGGTTGCCGCCGTCGAGGACGTAGTGGCTGACGAGCCCCTCGATGAACGTCCCGACCTCGGCCCGGAACTCCTCGCTCTCGTGCCCCAGCTGCTCGATGGTCTCGGCGAGGCCGTGCGTCTCCTGGACCTTCCGGCCCTTGAGCCAGCGGCCCAGCTTGTTCTCGTGGTTGCCGGGGACGCACAGGGCGTCGCCCGCGGCGACCATCGCCATCACCCGGCGCAGGACACCCGGCGAGTCGGGCCCCCGGTCGACGAGGTCGCCGACGAAGACCGCCGTACGCCCCTCGGGGTGGTGGCCGTCGACGTATCCGAGCTTGGCGAGCAGGGTCTCCAGCTCGGAGCGGCAGCCGTGGATGTCACCGATGATGTCGAAGGGGCCGGTGAGGTGACGCAGGTCGTTGAAGCGGCGCTCCAGGACGACCTGGGCGGCGTCGACCTCCTCGACGGACCTCAGCACATGCACCTTGCGGAAGCCCTCGCGCTCCAGGCCGCGCAGCGAGCGGCGCAGCTCGCGGCGGTGGCGCTGGATGACGTGCGCGGGCATGTCCGCGCGGTCGGGGCGTGCGGCGTTCCGGCTGCGGCACACCTCCTCGGGCAGATCGAGGACGATCGCGATGGGCAGCACGTCGTACGAACGGGCCAGCTGGACCAGCTGACGCCGGGCCTCCTGCTGCACGTTGGTGGCGTCGACGACGGCGAGCCGCCCGGCCGCGAGACGCTTGCCCACGATGTAGTGCAGGACGTCGAAGGCGTCCTTGCTCGCGGACTGGTCGTTCTCGTCGTCGGCGACGAGCCCCCGGCAGAAGTCGGAGGACACGATCTCGGTCGGCTTGAAGTGGCGCCGGGCGAAGGTGGACTTGCCGGAGCCGGTGGCGCCGACGAGCACCACGAGGGACAGGTCGGTGACGGGCAGGATGCGGGCCGGGGCGGCCGGCGTCTCGGTCTCGGTGGTCATGGTCATGCCTGTTCCTCCTTCTCCTTCGCGGTGGTGGTGTCCTGGTCCTGGGTGCGGGTGAAGACGGCCATCTGGGTGGGCGGTCCGACCTCGGGGTCGTCCGGGCCGACGGGGGTGAACCCGACGCCGTACCCGTACCGCTCGGCGACCGAGGCCGCCCAGCTCCGGAACTCCTCCCGGGTCCATTCGAAGCGGTGATCGCTGTGCCGGACGTGCCCGGCCGGCAGCGACTCCCAGCGCACGTTGTACTCCACGTTCGGCGTCGTCACGAGGACCGTGCGCGGCCGGGCCGAGCCGAACACCGCGTATTCGAGGGCCGGCAGCCTCGGCAGGTCCAGGTGCTCGATGACCTCGCTGAGCACCGCCGCGTCGTAGCCGGTCAGCCGCTTGTCGGTGTACGCGAGCGAGCCCTGCATCAGCTTCACACGGGCCGCCTGCCGCTCCCCCATCCGCTCCAGCCGCAGCCGCCGAGCGGCGACGGTCAGGGCACGGACGGACACGTCGACGCCGACGACCTCCGTGAAACGGGTGTCCTTGAGCAGTGCCTGCACCAACTGACCCTGGCCACACCCGAGATCGAGGACCCGGCTCGCCTCGGCCCGCTCCAGGGCGGCGAGGATCGCCGCCCTGCGCTGCTCGGCGAGCGGCACGGGCCGCTCCTCGGTGTCGGTCGACTCGTCGACCGCGTTGTCGACGTCGTCGACGTCCAGCCCCTCGGCCTCGGCGAGCCGCACGAGTTCGAGCCGCTCGCTCGCCTCACGCGTCAGGCCCCAGCGGCGGGAGAGATAGCGGGCCGTGATCAGCGTCCGCTCGGGGTGACCGGCGAGCCAGCCGTCACCGGCGCGCAGCAGCTTGTCGACCTCGTCGGGCGCGACCCAGTAGTGCTTGGCGTCGTCGAGCACGGGCAGCAGGACGTAGAGGTGGTTGAGGGCGTCCGCGAGCCGCAGCTCACCTTCGAGCACCAGGCGCACATAGCGGGAGGCGCCCCACTCGGGGAACTGCCCGTCCAGGGCCACCGGCTCGGCGTCCACCGTGTCCCAGCCCAGCGGCCCGAACAGCTTGCGCACCAGATCGGCGCCGCCCCGCGCGGGCAGCGCGGGGACCTCGACACGCAGCGGCAGCGGAGCGGCGGCCCGCTCGGGCATCGCCTGGCAGACGCCGTGCAGCGCCGTCTTGAAGACCTTCGCGAGCGCGACGGCGAGCAGCGAGGACGCCGCGTAGGGCCGGTCGTTCACGTACTGGGCGAGCGCGGAGTCCGGGGCGCCGCCCCGGCCCTTGCCCTTGCCGCGGCGCACCAGCGCCACGGGGTCCACCTCCAGGAGAAGTGCCGCCGTGCACCGCTCGGCGCTCGCCTCGGGGTAGAGGACGTGCGCCGTGCCGTGCGAAGTCGAGAACGTCTGCGCCCGCTCGGGATGCTTGTGCAGCAGAAAGCCGAGATCGGTCGCGGGACGCTCCGGGTTGCCGGTCGTACTGATCGTCAGGAACACACTTCCGAGTATGGTTCGCCGCTCCCCTCCCGACCAGGCATTTTTCCGCGCGACGGCCCTGGGGGGGGTGGCTCCGGGCTCAGCCCTCGCCCTCATCGGCGTCGTCGTCCGCGACCAGGGACGAGCCCAGGGCGGAGATCGTCGCCGGGCCGACCCGGCAGCAGCCGCCGATGAGCCGGGCGCCGGACGCGGCCCAGCCGGTGGCCCGCGCCGGGTCGAAGGCGATGTCGCCGCGCCAGCCCCGCGCGCCGGCGTCCCACAGCTCGCCACTGTTGGGGTAGACGACGGCCGGCTTCCCGGTCATGGCGACGGCGAGCTCCACGGCGGGCCCCGCTTCCGCCGGGTCGCAGCAGTTCACCCCGACGGCGACGACACGGTCGTTCCCCGCGGCGACCGCGAAGGCCTCCGCAAGGTCCTGCCCGGCCCGGGTCCGCCCGCCCTCGACCGTGTACGAGAGCCACACGGGCACCCCGCACCCCTCCACCGCCCGCAGCAGCGCCTCCGCCTCCGCCACGTCCGGAACGGTCTCCAGCGCCAGCACGTCCGGCTCCGCCGCCGCCAGCACCTCGATCCGGGGCCGGTGGAACGCCTCCAGTTCCCGTACGGACAGCCCGTACCGTCCCCGGTACTCGCTCCCGTCCGCGAGCATCGCGCCGTACGGCCCCACGGACCCGGCGACCCACACCTCCTCCCCCACGTCCGCCGCCGAGGTCCGGGCGAGCTCCACGCTCCGCGCGAGCAGCCGCGCCGCCTCCTCCCGGCCCACGCCCCGCCGGGCGAAGCCCTGGAACGTGGCCTGATAGCTGGAGGTGATGAGCACCCGGGCGCCGGCCCGTACGTACGCCGCGTGGGCCGCCTCGATCTGCTCGGGGCCGTCGGCCAGGAGCCGCGCGGACCAGAGCGCGTCCGAGAGGTCGCAGCCCTGTGCCTCCAGCTGGTTGGACAGTCCGCCGTCGAGGACGAGGACACCCGCCCCGAGCGCGTCGGCGAGCGTACGGTCCGGCTTCATCGGATCGCCCCGTTCATCCCAGCTGTGACTGGACCCGCGCCGAGATCAGCTCCAGGTGGTCCAGGTCGTCCAGGTCGAGGACCTGGAGATAGACCCGGGAGGATCCGATCGCCGCGTACCGCCCGATCTTGTCGACGACTTCGGCGGGCGATCCCGCGAGACCGTTCGCCTTGAGCTCGTCCACGTCCCGTCCGATGGCGGCGGCCCGGCGGGCCACCTCCGCGTCGTCCTTGCCGACACAGACGACCAGCGCGTTGGAGTACACCAGGTCGTCGGCTGCCCGTCCGGCCTCCTCGGCCGCGGTCCGGACCCGGCCGAACTGCCGCTCACTGTCCTCGATCGAGGCGAACGGGATGTTGAACTCGTCCGCGTACCGCGCGGCCAGCCGGGGCGTGCGACTCGCACCGTGGCCGCCGATCAGGACCGGGATCCTGTCCTGTGCGGGCTTGGGCAGCGCCGGGGAGTCGCTGAGCTGATAGAACTCCCCCTCGTAGCTGAAGGTCTTGCCGATCCCGGTCTCCCACAGACCGGTGACGATCGCCAGCTGCTCCTCGAGACGGCCGAACTTCTCCTTCGGGAAGGGAATGCCGTAGGCCTTGTGCTCCTCCTCGAACCAGCCCGCCCCGAGCCCGAGTTCGACCCGTCCGCCGGACATCCGGTCCACCTGGGCGACCTGGATGGCGAGCACGCCGGGGAGCCGGAAGGTCCCGGCCGTCATCAGGGTGCCGAGGCGGATCCGCTTGGTCTCCCGGGCGAGCCCGGCCAGGGTGATCCAGGCGTCGGTCGGTCCGGGCAGCCCGTCGGCGGAGCCCATGCTGAGGTAGTGGTCGGAACGGAAGAAGGCGTCGAATCCGAGCTCCTCGGTGGCCCGTGCCACCGTGAGGAGGGTGTCGTAGTCGGCCCCCTGCTGGGGTTCGGTGAAGATGCGGAGATCCATGCCTCCATCCTGCACCGTCGGGTGCGTGTCAACCTCTCCGTCAGCTCGCGGTGCGCCCCGGCTCGGTCGGGTGAATATCCCGCCCCCTGGCGGGCCGCGTCCGTCCCGGCCAGTGACCGGGGCCCGGCACCCGTCGTTGGCTCGGGCGGAGCCGGACCGCCCGGCCCGCGTGCCGGCGGCCGCTGCCGGTGCGTCGCTCTCTCTCGTGGCCCCGTCCTCGGCGGCGGGGTCCGGGCCGAGGAGGCCCCCATGTCCCAGGAAGCCGCGCCGGAGCAGGCCGTGCCCGAACAGCCGGTGCCGCGGTCCGTGCCCGAGCAGAAGGGCGCCGGCGCCCCCAAGGGCCTGCTCCAGCAGATGGAGGAACTGATGGCGGCGCTCTCGGCCGACCTCAACCAGCTGGACGCCGACCTCCAGTCCACGTCCGACCGCCTCGCTCCGGACCAGGCCGCCCACGACCAGCCCGACCCCCACAAGCCCCAGCCCGAGCACCCCTGACCCGAGCCGCCCTGGCCCGAGCACCCCTGACCCGAGCCGCCCTGGCCCGAGCCGCCCTGGCCCGAGCAGCCCTGGACCCAGCAGCCGGAGACCCCTTCCCGTCGGCCCCGCCCCGAACGAACCGAGCCCCTGAATCACGGGCCCGAGCAGGACGAGCCCCAGGAACACGGGCCCGAACGGGCCGAGCCGCACCCCGTTCACCACCGGCCCCGTCCGGGGCCCGCGCGGCCCCGGGCGGCGTCGGGCGGGCGGGCCCGCTCCCCGTCCCGCACGGCGAGGCGCCGCAGCATCCCGCGGACCCGGTCGCTCGACTCGTCGGCGGCGTCGATGGCCTCGATGCACTGCCAGTAGAGCCCCTCCTCGTCGGTTGCACAGGCCACGCCGACCAGCGCGATGCCCACTTCCCCGAGCAGCTCCCCGAGCGCGGTCAGCGCCCCGTGCGGGTCCGCCACCTCCGACAGCTGGGCCGCACGCGGCCCACCGGCACCCCACGCCGGGTACTCCCCGATCTCGCTCAATCCCCTTGCCTCGCCCCGCAGTTCCTGCGGTCCGCAGAGCGCGAGATGATTCCCTATCGCCTGGGCGAGCGCCTGCGCCTGCCAGGCCTCCGCCACGATGTCCTGTGCCGATCCGCTCTCCGCCAACGCGTGCCGGCCAAGCGCGATGAGCCGTTCCGCTTCCATCAACGCCGCCCCCGTTCGTACGACTTATCTGCCCACTCAGTCCACTACCCAGAGTGAGGCGGCCTGAGCCCCAACACCAGGGGAATTCGGAAATCTGTGGACAGGAGGCTCGACGGGGAAAAGTCGATCACTCCGAAGAGTGACAATCCATGATCGAATCCCCCTACTCGCCTCCTTCTCCCTCCCCTCCGCCTCGCTTCCGGACGGGAAATCGGACCTCGTTCCGGTCGATCTTGGCCGCGAGCGCGGCCAGCGGGTCGACCCCGAGCACTCCGCAGAACTGGAGGAGGTAGGCGAGCACGTCCGCCACCTCGTCGGCGACCCGGTGCGCCGACTCCGGGTCGTCCATCACCCGCTCCGCCTGCTCGGGTGTCAACCACTGGAAGATCTCCAGGAGTTCGGCCGCCTCCACGCTGAGCGCCGCCGCCAGGTTCTTGGGCGTGTGGTAGGGCTGCCAGTCGCGGGCGGCCGCGAACTCGGCCAGCCTGCGCTGCAGTCCCGCTACGTCGTTGTCCGTCACGCGCTCAGGTCTACCACCGTCACCCCGGGCGTCCTGCGCGCCTGTGCCGCCGTCCGTGCCCCGACCGTGCCGGCGACCCGGATGTGTCCGTCGGCGGCGATGCCCGTGGCGAGGCCGAGCAGTTCGCCCACCTGCCGCTCGTCGAGCCCGCGGTCGAGGCCGTCGGCGAGCAGCGTCAGGGACTGCATGGCCTCGGGCACCTCGGCGATCCGGTCCATGGCGAGGACACCGGGGCCCGTGAGCAGGGTGAGCGCGAGCGCGAGATAGCGCAGTTCCCCGTCCCCGAGCCGGGCGAGCGGGGTCGCGGGCCGGCCGCCGCGTTCCAGCACGGCCCGGACGGTGCCCTCCGCGAGTTCCTGCACTCCGAGCCCGGTGACGGGGCCCACGCATCCGGCCGCCGCGACGGCCGCGAGGCGGTGGTGCCGGCGCGGGCAGTCCGTGTGGGTGCGGTGCAGGACCTCGGCGAGGTTGCCGCAGCCGCGCCGCAGCCGCCCCTCGCCCGGCGGTACGGGAGCGCGCATCCGCTCGGGCCGGGGGTCGCACGCGAAGGCGGACCGCAGCCCGACGACCACCTGCTCGGCGGCGGCCAGGACCTCCAGCTGCCCGGGGGTCTTGCCCGCGACCCGCAGCGGCAGCAGGGCCGTACCGAGGAGGCCGTCGGGGAAGGGCGCCCGGGTGACGGGGGTGGTGCCGGCGGTGTGCCACTCGGCCTGGACGGTGGGGCGGCCCGGGTCGCGGAGCGCGGTGGCGAGGAGGGTGCGGCCCCGGCCGGTGAGCCGTTCGCCGACGATACGGAGCCGGGGTTCGACCTGGACGGCGAGGTCCAGGTGGACCGGGCCCTCGGGCCCGTCGACCGTGCACCCGATGCGGAAGCCGCGCCGGCCCTGGGCGTCGGGCCGGGCCCGCTCGGGGACGCAGTCGGCGGCGTCGGGGAACACCTCGTCGAGGCTGTCGCCCGCGCAGAGCCGGGCCAGGGCCTCGTACGCCCGCAGGGTGGTGGATTTTCCGCTGCCGCTGGGCCCGGTGAACAGGGTGACCGGCCCCAGGGCGTGCACGGCGGAGCGGTGACCGGCGAACGCGGACAGCCGCAGCTCGGTGACGGCCGGCCGCGCCCGGAGCCCCCCACCGCCTCTCCCACCGGCGGACGCGCCCTCGCCTTCGGACGCGCCCCCGGACCCGCGCCCGGACGCGCCCCCGGCCTCCGCCCCGGCCCGGGCCCGCCGACCGGGCCCGCCCTGGGACGGCAGCCGGGGCGCGGCCCCCGTCGTCGGAGCGCCGGTGGACGGTGCCCCCAGCGAAGGAGCGCCGGAGCAGCGGGCAGCCGTGGAGGAGGAGTGGTCGAGCGTGAAGCCACCGGTGAGGTCCATGCCCGGACCGTACGCAGTCCACTCCCTGACGAACCGTTACGGCTAGATGACCTTCCTACGATCGGGGGACGCCGGCGGTCCGGCCGCCCACGACACCCTCCTCGTCCTCACCTTCCGCACCCTCGACCTCCGTACCGGCCGGGGCGAGAAGAAAAACGTTCCGGTCGACGCGGTGCATCCCACTGCCGAGACCGAAGACCACACCACTGCTGAAGTCGAGGATGCGCTTGGCGACCTCGGTGTCGGCGCTCGTCAGATCGAGGAGCACCGGGATCTGGGCGATGAGGTACTCGGCGACCTCACGGGCGTCGGCGAACACCTGCACTCGGAGCACGACCATGCGGCGCTGGTCGGCGGATTCGTACTGCTCGGGGATCGTGCGGTGGTCGACCCTGGACGGCCATTCGTCACGGCCGCGCAGGGGCACGACCTGGGCGAGGCCCTCCCACTGCTCGTCGGTGACGTCGTACCTCTCGTACCTACTCATGGGCACATCCTCCCGCTCCTCACCCGTTCGGCCCAACAACGACACGAGGTGTCGGCGGGGTGGGGGCGCTTCACCCCTTCGCGCCGGGAACCGGGCCCTTCTAGGCCATGACCTGGCCTATATCGGGCTTAGCGTCGTCATCACCTTGAGGCACTCGCATCCCAGGAGGCAGCCAGATGTCCGTCAACTCCGTTCCCCAGGGCTACCACACGGTGACGCCCTGGATCATCTCGCGTGACACCGTGCGGCTCATCGACTTCCTGAGGCGGGCCTTCGACGCGGAGGAGCTCTCATGCCTGGCCGGCGAGGACGGAAGCATCCAGCACGCCGAGGTCCGGATCGGCGACTCGGTGGTGATGATGTTCGACGCGCGACCGGAGTGGCCGGCGACCCCCGGCTTCCTCCGTCTGTACGTGGAGGACGCCGACGCCGTGCACCGGCGGGCCGTCGCGGCCGGCGGCACCTCGGTCACCGAGGTCACCCATCTGTTCTTCGGCGACCGGGTCGGGCGCGTGCGCGACCCGCTGGGCAACCTGTACTGGATCCAGACCCGGGTGGAGGACGTGAGCCCGGAGGAGGCGGAACGCCGCCTCGGTGACCCGGAGTTCACCAAGGCCATGGAGTACGTCCAGAGCGCCGACTTCTTCCCGGGCCGGGACTGAGGGCCGGACTACGAGGCGCCGGTGCGGTCGGTGGGCAGGACGTCGTCGAGGTGGTCCGCGTCGAACCCGAACCGCTCGGCGAGCGCCCGGTAGCGGTCGCGCCGGTCGCCGGTGACGGGGATGTCGTACGTGGAGAGGATCTGGAGGAGGAAGCGGAAGCCGAGGTCCGGGTCGACGGCCGTGACCACGTCCTCCAGGACCCGCGCCACGCCCCGTACTGCCTCCGCGTCGGCGTGGACCGCCGCACGGACCTCCCGCAGCACCGTCTCCGTCAGATCGGTCCTGGCGGGCGACAGAAAGGGGACGTAGGCGGGGTCGACCTCGCCCAGGTGGGCGTGGCACACCTGGGAGACCTGTTCCAGCAGGGCACGCGCGTCGGCGTCGAACTCGTCCTCGCCGACGACGTACAGGCGCTTGGAGGCGGTCCGCCAGAGCAGGCCGAGCGCTTCCTCGGAGAGGGCGGAGTCGAGGAGTCGCCACACGTCGTCGAGGAGCACCGCGGCGGCCGTGCCGGGAGCGCGTCCCGGTCCGTCGTCGGCGACCCGCTGGATGTGCTCCCGCACGGTGCCCGTGTGCGGCCAGTCCGTCCCGTGCAGTACGGCGGCGAGGAACGGCAGCCCGACACGGCCGGACGCGAAGTCGCGGCGGCCCGGGTCGAGGGGCGGCCATCGCACGGTCAGCTCCTCGTGGACGGCGGCCCAGGGGTGGGCCAGCAGGTCCCCGAGAGCGAGCAGCCGGTCGTACGCGTCCGCCCCGACGGGCACGGAGTACGCCTTGAGCGCCCTCAGGAACAGCCGGAACCCGAGGTCCGCGTCCGCCTCGCGCACGACCCGGAGGAGCGCCGGGACGATCCCCGGTACGGCGACGGCCCGTGCGAGCCCGGCCGCGGCCGACTCGATCTCCGTCGCCACGGTCGTCCGCAGCTCCTCCTCGGGGACCACCGGCCGCACCTCGTCCAGGGACTTCACCTCGTACGGATCGCGCTCCGGTGCGCGCGGCGGACACAGGTCGGCGACCCGGTCCAGCCAGGCCCGGGTGTCCGTGCCTTCTTCGGCCGGGTCGAAGCAGCGGCGTACGGCCGCCAGCCACACGGTGTGGAGTACCTCGTCGGGCAGCGGGGAGTCGAGGAGGAGGCGTACGTCGGCGCCGAGCTGGTGGTCGTCGTCGTCCGCCTCCCCCTCGGCCAGCGCGAGAACCACCGGTCCGTCGAGGCGGAGCGTCGTACGGGCGCACAGCGTGCCCGCGAGGCCGCTGAGCCCGAAGTCGCCCGCGTAGTCGTAGTAGTAGACCTCACGCGCGCGTGCCATTCCCCTACCTCCTGTGCGGAACGGGCACCCGTCGGTGCGAGGGGTGCCCGTTCCCATGATCGTCGCTGTGCTCGACAGGGCAAGGAACCTCCCGTGCCGAGCGACACGGCTCGGGGCCGCAGTGGCGCCCCTCCGGACACTTCCTACGCCCTTCCGGGCGCCCCCCGGACCTCGGGCGGCTTCGGGAGGGCTTCGCGCAGGCGGTCGAGGAGGACCCGGGCCGCGGGGCTCGACGGACCGGTCGCCGGCCAGGCGAGCGCCAGGCGGGCACGCATCTCGGGCTCGACGATCCGCAGGGTGCGGAGCTGCCCGTCGAGGGGATCCTCGTTCTCTCCGGCCGGCAGCACGGCCGTGCCGAGGCCCCGCGCGGCGAGCCGCGCGAGCACGTGGGGGGCCGCCGCCTCGAAGGTGATCCGTGGCCGGAATCCGGCCTGCGCACAGCCGCGTTCGAGCGCCGCACGCACCCCGGTGCCGCGCGGCAGGCAGATGAGGGGACGGTCGCGCAGCTCGGCGAGCGGGACGCTCGTGCCGTCGGCGCGTTCGAGCAGGGGATCGCCGGGCGCGACGACGGCGACCAGCGGGACGTCGATCACCATCTGGAAGGCCGTTCCCGGCGGTGGCGTCCGCACCGCCGTCCCGAGGAGGGCGATGTCGAGTTCGCCGGCCAGGAGCGCGGCCACCATCCGTTCCGTGGTGTCCTCGGTGAGCGCCACCTCCACCGACGGGTGGTCCTCGTGGAAGGCCGCGAGGAAGCCGGCGATGTCGAAGACGTGCCCGGCGGCGCCGGAGACCAGGCCGAGCGTGACCCGGCCGCGCAACAGCCCCGTGTACGCGTCCACCGTCTGCCGCACCGCGTCCGCGGCGGCCAGTGCGGCGCGGGCGTAGGGAAGGACGGCCCGGCCCACCTCGGTCGGCGTCACCGAGCGGCCGGAGCGGTCGAGCAGGGGCTGCCCCAACTCCCGCTCCAGTCGGCGGATCTGGGCGCTGAGGCCGGGCTGGGCCAGATGCAGCCGGGCCGCGGCCCGGGTGAAGCCGCCCTCCTCGACGACGGAGACGAAGTAACGCAGCTGCCGAAGCTCCATAAGCAATGATTCTAGATCGCAGCAGAAACGTCTATTGGCGTTATCGGCCGGTGGGCCGCAAGGTTGGTCACATGGAGAAGGAGACAGCACGCACAAGGAACACCACCGAGGTCAGGGCCGCGATCGCGGCCGAACGCCGGGAACTGGCGGACCTGTTCGACGGTCTGTCGGCCGAGCAGTGGAACGGAGGGAGCCTCTGCGCGGGTTGGCGGGTGCGCGAGGTCGCGGCGCACATGTCGATGGGGTTCCGGCTCTCCTTGCCCGCGACGCTCGGTGAGCTGGTCAAGGCGCGCGGGAACCTTCACCGCATGACCGACCGGGTCGCGCGCAGGGACGCGGCCGCCCACTCCACCACCGCACTCGCCGCTTTCCTGCGGGACAACGCCGGCCACCCCTGGACACCTCCCGTCGGCGGGTTCGCGGCGGCGCTCGGCCACGACGTGGTGCACGGCCTGGACATCACCGTCGCCCTCGGCCTCGACCGGCGCGTCCCGGAAGACCGGCTGCGCATCCTGCTGGACCAGATCCGGCCCAGCGGCCTGAAGTTCTTCGGTGCCGACCTCGACGGGGTGCGGTTGTGCGCCGAGGACCTCGACTGGTCGTACGGTTCCGGCTCTCCCGTGTTCGGCGCCGCCCAGGACCTCCTGCTGCTGGCCTACGGTCGCAGGCTTCCGGCCGGCCGGCTCCGTGGGGAGCCGAGCGGCCGGTTCACCCGGGCCGCGGACGGCAGGTGAGCCGGCTGCGCGCGGCTACTCCTGGGCGGCGGCGCTCCGTGCGGCCTCGACGTTGGCGACCATGCGGCGCAGCACCTTGAGCGCGGCCACGTACTCCTCGTCGCTGATGCCCTGGTGGACGACGGCCCGCAGCTCGGTGGCGAGCTCGCGCAGTTTCAGCCGGGCGGCCTCGCCCGCCTCGGTGAGGTGGAGGCTCCGGCCCCGGTCACTCCCCGTTTCGGTCCGGAGCCAGCCCCGGTGGAGCAACTGGTCGACCACCCGGGAGATTTCGTGCGGCCCGTCCGCGAGCGGTGTCAGCTGGGCGATCACTTCCTCGCGGCTCGGTGCCGACGGACCGCCGTTCACGCGGTTCAGGACCCAGTACTGGGGCTGCGTGGCGTCGATCCCGGCCATGGCGTCGCGCAGATGGCCGACGACGGTGTCGTGCGCCAGGCCGCTCCAGTAGCCGACGGGCTGGGAGGGCAGCAGGTCGTCGGTGGCGGCCGGGTCGGCCGGAGCCTGGTCCGTGGTCGTGGCGGCGGCCGCGGTGGTCGCGGCAGCCGTGGTTGTGGCGGCGGCCGCGGTCGTGGCGGCGGCGGGATTCGGCGAGTTCATGATCACGACGCTACATTCCGCGGCCCTATCCCCGTCGCCCGACCGGTTCGTCGCGGGCTTCGGCCCACAACGACCGTACGTGTCCGAGGTGACGCCGCATGCACGCCTCCGCTCCGCGCGCGTCTCCGGCGATCATCAGGTCGAGGAGTTCGAGGTGTTCCTCGGCGGAGGAGACGAGCTTGCCGGCCTCGTCCAGGCCGGTCAGGCCGTAGAGACGGGAGCGCTTGCGCAGGTCCCCCACCGTCTCGACCAGGCGGTCGTTCCCGGAGAGCGCGAGCAGCGCGAGGTGGAAGCGGCGGTCCGCCTCCAGATAGCCGATGAGGTCGTGCCCCCGGGCGCACGAGACGATCTCCTCGGCGACCGGGCGCAGCGCCTCCAGTTGCTCCCGGTCGGCCTTCCTCGTGACGCGGCCGATGGTGGGCACCTCGATGAGGGTGCGCAGCTCGGTGAACTGGTCGAGGTCCCGCTCGCTGACCTCGGTGATACGGAATCCCTTGTTGCGGACGGGTTCGACCAGGCCCTCCCGGGCCAGGTCGAGCATGGCCTCGCGGACGGGGGTGGCGGAGACGCCGAGGTCACTCGCGAGTCCGGGGGCGGAGTAGACCTGGCCGGGGCGCAGTTCGCCGGCGATCAGGGCCGCGCGGAGGGCGTGCCCGACCTGGTCGCGGAGCCGCTCCTGCGCTCTGACGAGGCCGTACTGCTTCAGGTCACCCATCGTGCGTCCTCCGAGAAGTCACGGGGGAGCATCGTACAATGTCACGTTTCTCCTTCGGTCGCCCCGGCGTGTGGCGGTCCGGCGGGTGACGGCCCGGAGTGTGACGGTCCCGGGGTCCCGGGGAACTCCACCCCTCACTGCTACGTTCTACAAGACCGTAGAAGTAATCGACATCTGGAGTACTCATGGCCCTGTGGGACCGCATCCGGGAATCCGCATCGACGATGCAGACCCAGCTGATGACGAAGAAGAACGACCTGAAGAGCGGCGCCTTCCGGGACGCGAGCATGGCCATGTGCGCGCTGGTCGCCGCCGCCGACGGGACGATCGACCCCGCCGAGCGCCGCCGGGTCGCCCAGCTCATCTCGACCAACGAGGTGCTGCAGAACTTCGACGCCCTCGACCTTCAGCGCCGCTTCGACGACAACCTGAACAAGCTGACGGCCGACTTCGACTTCGGCAAGGTGAGCGTGCTCCAGGAGATCGCCAAGGCGAAGAAGAAGCCGGCCGAGGCACGCGCCGTCATCCAGATCGGCATCGTCATCGGCGGCGCCGACGGCGACTTCGACAAGACGGAGCAGGCCGTGGTCCGCGAGGCCTGCTTCACCTTGGACCTGCCGCCGCACGAGTTCGACCTCTAGGGTCTTTCCCCGCCGGACGCGCCGGCGGCTACATCGGTGAGGCGGCCCCGCGCAGCACCAGGAAGAGCGTGACCGCCGAGTTCGCCGAGGACAGGGCCGACACGGTCGTGCCGAAGGCGGCGCACCAGGCGGCGAGGCCGACAGCCGTGCCGACCGGCGGCCACGCGCGGCCCGCCGGGGCCGGGCTCATCAGGGCCGCGACCCGTCGAGGCACCGGGCCGGCGCCCCCGCCCGTCAGGGCGGGGAGGCCGACGGCCGGAGCGCGTGGTGCAAGGAGGGCCGCCTTGCCGATCGCGCGGGCGACGGAGCGGCGGCTGCCGACCTCGGCGGCCGCCTCCTCGTCGGCCCAGCGCTCGGCCGTGTAGGAGACGGCGGTACGCAGCGGCCGCAGGAACGGGTTCGCGCGCGCCGCGAGATGGACCGTCAGGAGATGCCGGTGGTGACGCCCGGCCAGATGGGCCCGCTCGTGGGCGAAGAGGGCCCGCCGTTCGGCGGGGGCGAGGCCCGCGAGCATCCCGGTACTGACCACGACCCGACCGGGACCCCGTGTCTCCCTGCCGGGGCCGCGCGCCTCCCTGCCGAGGCGGCGATGCCCCTCCCTGCCGGGCACCGCGTACGCGTACGGGGTGCGGTCCGGCAGTACCGCGACGGGCGTCGGCGGCAGCCCGCCGAGCGCCGCCACGACCCGGCGCCGTACCCGCACGTGACGCCAGGCCGCAGCTGCGCAGGAGACGAGGACGGCGAGCAGCGCCGGGATGGCCGCGCGGCCGGCGATCTCGTCGTACGGGAGGGCCGCGCGCACGTCGGGGTCCGACCAGCTGTCGGGGAGCGGGTTTCCGGGGAGCTGCGCGGTGCCCACGATCATGAGCAGGCCGAGGCAGAGGGTGCTGCACACGGCGGAGACACCGGCGACGGCGGCCAGCAGGCGCGTCGCAGTGCGGGGGTGGAGCCGCTGCTCGGCGAGGCGGGCGACCGGCCAGGCGGTGAGCGGAAGGACCAGGGGAAGGAAGACGAAGACTCCCATGACGGCTAGCCTTCCTCCTCCTCCGCGGCCTGGGAGAGCAGTTCACGCAGGAGCCGCTCTTCGTTCGGCGAGAGGCCGGTGACGAAGCTGGCGAGGACCGCCTGGCGGTCCGTCTCCGCGTCGAGCACCTTCCGCATCCGCAGGGCGGCGAGACCGGCCTCGTCGGCGACCGCCGTCCACCGGAAGGAACGGCCGGCGCGTTCGCGCTCGACTGCGCCCTTCGCCCGGAGGCGGGTGAGGATGGTGATGACGGTGGTGTAGGCGAGACCGCCGCCGAGGCGTTCCCGTACCCACGCCACGGGCACGGGCTCGGACGCCTCGCGCAGCACGGCGAGCACCTGGGACTCCAGTTCGCCCTGCCCGCGCCTGCGCGCGGAGGGCTCCGCTCCGCCCTCGCTCCGGTCCGTCACGACGCTCTCCTCCGCGTAAGAACAGCCGCCCATCGTACTGGGCCGCGGGGGGAATCGATCGAGATCGCGGGCCGAGACGGGGAGCGGGTTCACACGCGGTCGGCGGCGGACCCGGGGTCGGGTACGCGTACGGGCTCGGGTCCCGTCTCCGGCTCCCGTACGGTCACGCCCTCCGGTGCCGACGGCTTCCGTCGTCGTCCTCGGAGGAGGTACGCGGCGATCGGCTCGGTGTAGCGCGCCGTGAGCGGCCCGATCACCACGAGGATCAGCACGTACGCCGTGGCGAAGGGCCCGAGCTGGGGCTGCACCCCGGCGGTGACGGCGAGGCCCGCGATGACGATGGAGAACTCGCCGCGCGCCACCAGCGTGCCGCCCGCCCGCCAGCGGCCCTTGGCCCCGATGCCGGCGCGGCGCGCGGCCCAGTGGCCGGTGGCGATCTTGGTCAGCGCGGTGACGACGGCGAGGGCGAACGCCGGGAGGAGCACCGGCGGAATGCTGGCGGGGTCGGTGTGCAGTCCGAAGAACACGAAGAACACCGCGGCGAAGAGGTCGCGCAGGGGGCTCAGCAGGGCGTGGGCTCCGTCGGCGACCTCCCCCGAGAGGGCGATGCCGACGAGGAACGCGCCGACGGCCGCGGAGACCTGGAGCTGCTGGGCGACGCCGGCGACGAGCAGCGTCAGGCCGAGGACGACGAGAAGCAGCTTCTCGGGATCGTCGCTGGAGACGAACCGCGAGATCAGCCGCCCGTAGCGGACGGCGACGAAGAGCACGGCGCCGGCCACGCCCAGGGCGATGGCGAGCGTGGCGCTGCCGGCCGCGAGGCCGACCCCGGCGAGCAGGGCCGTGATGATGGGCAGGTAGACGGCCATGGCGAGGTCTTCGAGGACCAGGATGCTGAGGATGACCGGTGTCTCGCGGTTGCCGAGGCGCCCGAGGTCGCCGAGGACCTTGGCGATGACGCCGGAGGACGAGATCCAGGTGACACCCGCCAGGACGACGGCCGCGACCGGCCCCCAGCCGAGGAGCAGCGCGGCGGCGGCGCCGGGCAGGGCGTTGAGGGCGAAGTCGACGAGCCCGGCCGGGTACTGGGTCTTGAGGTTGGAGACCAGGTCGCTCGCCGTGTACTCCAGGCCGAGCATGAGGAGCAGGAGTATCACCCCGATCTCGGCGCCGATGGCGACGAACTCCTCACTGGTGCCGAGCGGCAGCAGGCCGCCCTTGCCGAAGGCGAGCCCGGCGAGGAGGTAGAGGGGTATCGGGGAGAAGCTGAACCGGCCGGCGAGGCGCCCGAGCAGGCCGAGGCCGAGGATGATGGCGCCGAATTCGATCAGGAAGACCGCGGAGTGCACGCCGCCCTCACTCCCGACCGAGGATCGCGGCGGCCGCGTCGACGCCCTCGCGGGTGCCGATGACGATGAGGGTGTCGCCGCCGGCGAACCGGAAGGCGGGCGTCGGGGACGGAACGGCCCCGGAGCGGCGCAGTACGGCGACGATGGAGGCACCGGCCTCGGTGCGCATCCGCGTCTCGCCGAGCAGGCGCCCGTTCCAGTACGAGTGGGCCGACAGCTCGATGCGTTCGGCGACGAGCCCCAGGTCGGTGGTGTGCAGGACGTTGGGGCTGTGGTGCGCGGGGAGCAGCGCGTCGATCAGTGAGGCGGTCTCGGCCTCGGTGAGGTGGAGCGACTGCGCGCAGGCGTCGGGGTCGTCGCCCCGGTAGACGTTCACGGTCCGGGTTCCGTCGCGGTGCGCGATGACCGACAGCTGGCGGTGCTCCCGGGTGGTGAGGTCGTACTGGACTCCGATGCCGGGCAGGGGTGTCGTTCTCATCCGCGGAGCAGGCAAGGGCCCGTCCCTTCCGTCGTCATGTCACAGGGTGATCAGGTCGGTGGTCGGGGGCCATGGTGCCACCCGCCGGGAGGGCCGGAACATGGGTGTCGGCACGGATGGACAAGACACCGGAAACTGGTCAGGATGAGGCGGGGACATGGATCCCGTCGCAGGTCAGAGGCCCGGAGCAGGGAAAGGGAGCGAGTCGCACAAGTGTCGCTGTACTGGCGCATCTTCCTTCTCGACGCCTCGGTGCTGGTCGTCGCCGTACTGCTGTTGCTGGGCCCGGTCACGGTCTCCACGCCCGTCCTCATGGGTGAGGCGATCGTGCTCGTGGCAGGCCTCGTCGCGATGCTCCTCGCGAACGCGTTCCTGCTGCGGCTCGGTCTGGCACCGCTCCAGCGCCTCACCCGGGCGATGCGGACGGCGGACCTGCTGCGGCCGGGACGGCGGGCGGCGGTGGCGGGGCGCGGCGAACTCGCCGATCTGACGCGTACGTTCAACACGATGCTCGACCGTCTCGAGGCCGAGCGGGCCGCGAGCACCGCCCGGGTCCTCTCGGCACAGGAGGAGGAGCGGCGGCGGATCGCGCAGGAGCTGCACGACGAGGTGGGGCAGACTCTGACGGCGGTGCTGCTCCAGCTGAAGCATGCCGCGAACCACGCTCCGGAGGAGCTGCGCCCGGAACTCCACCAGGCGCAGGAGACGACCCGGGCGAGCCTGGACGAGATCCGCCGCATCGCGCGCCGGCTGCGGCCGGGGGTTCTGGAGGAGCTGGGTCTGCACAGCGCGCTCAGATCGCTGGCCTCGGAGTTCTCGACGCCGGGCCTGACGGTGCGGTCGCACGTCGAGTCCGGCCTCCCGAAGCTGGACCACGAGACGGAGCTGGTGCTCTACCGCGTGGCGCAGGAGGGCCTCACCAACACGGCGCGGCACGCGGGCGCGACCCGGGTGGACCTGCGTCTGCGCCGGCTGGCCCACGGCGGGGTCGGTCTCCTGGTCAAGGACGACGGCCGGGGGATCGGCCGGGCGCCGGACGGGGCGGGCCTCAGCGGGATGCGGGAACGCGCCCTGCTGGTCGGCGCGGAACTGACGATCCGCGGCGGCGAGGACGGCGGTACGGAAGTCCACTTGAGCACGCCCAGCGGTAAGGCGACGCCATGACGGCCCCGACCCCGACACCTCCCACGGCCACGGCAACGCCGTCCCCCACCCGTATCCTCCTCGCGGACGACCACGCGCTCGTACGCGGAGGAGTACGCCTCATCCTGGACGCGGAGCCGGACCTGACGGTCGTGGCGGAGGCGGCGGACGGCGCGGAGGCGGTGGCCCTGGCCCGCTCCGGCTCCGTCGACCTGGCCGTCCTGGACATCTCGATGCCCCGCATGACGGGCCTCCAGGCGGCCCGCGAACTCAGCCGCCTCCAGCCGGAGCTGCGGATCCTGATCCTCACCATGTACGACAACGAGCAGTACTTCTTCGAGGCCCTGAAGGCGGGCGCGAGCGGCTACGTCCTGAAGTCGGTCGCGGACCGCGACCTGGTGGAGGCCTGCCGGGCGGCGGTCCGCGACGAGCCCTTCATCTACCCCGGCGCGGAGACCGCCCTCATCCGCACCTACCTCGACCGCGCGGAGCAGGGCAGGCCCCTGCCGGACAAGGCCGTCACGGAACGGGAGGAGGAGATCCTCAAACTCGTCGCGGAGGGCCACAGCTCCCGGGAGATCGGTGACCTCCTCGTCATCAGCCCGAAGACGGTGGAACGCCACCGCGCCAACCTCCTCCAGAAGCTCGGCATGCGCGACCGTCTGGAGCTGACCCGGTACGCGATCAGGGTGGGCCTGATCGAGCCCTAGGACCGGTTTCCGTGGGCCGGCTGTCTAGGGGTTGGCGGTCGGGGTGAGGGCGGTTCGGGGCTGGTAGAGGAGGACCGGGGCGGGATCCGGTGGTTCGTCGGCGGGGAAGAAGCGGGCCAGTTCGTGACGGCCGCTGATGCGTAACTTCCGGTACGAGTGGGTGAGGTGGGACTCGACGTTCCGCAGGCTCACCTGGAGCAGCCGGGCGATGTCGCGGTTGCTCAGGCCGCGCGCGGCCAGTTCGGACACCTGCCGTTCGGTGGGGGTGAGCAGCGACTCGGTCGAGTCCTTGCGGGGGTCGGGGCGGCCGCCCGCGTCCCGCAGCTCGCGCTGCACCGCCTCCACCAGGCCGTCGGCGCCCAGCGAGATGGCGACCTCGTTGGCGCGGTGGAGCAGTTCGCGGGACCGGCGGGGCGTGCCGCTCTGCCGGTGGGCGCGCCCCGCCGCGTACAGGGCGTGGGCGAACAGCAGGGGCGCCGGGGCGGGTTCGAGGAGTTCCACGGCCCGGTCCGCGAGCCGCAGCGCCTCGCGGCCCGAGCTCGCCGCCGCCTCGGCGACCAGGGCCCGGCCCAGCGCGAAGGGGGCGCCCCAGCGGTGGGCGAGGGCGGTCTCCTCCTGAGCGGCGCGGCGGGCCGCGGTCACGTTGCGCCGGGCCAGCTGGAGCGCGGCGCGGGTGGAACGCCAGGGCAGGATCGCCGGGTTGACGATTCCGCGCCGGGCCAGCTCCTCCTCGCAGTGGGCGAGCAGCACCAGACCGCGCCGTACCTCGCCGAGCCGGCCGAGGGCCCGCCCGGCGCTGTGCAGGAGGTGCAGCCGCCACCAGGTGACCGGCCGGTCGCCGGGCAGCGGCGGGGCGTCGTCGAGGAGGGCCCCGGCCGCGGCGATGTCGTCCCGTTCCATGGCGACGTCGATGAGCACGCTGCGGGCCAGCGGCCCCACGTGGAACCGGCCGGCGCGGATCCGGGTGAGCAGGTCGAGCGCCTCGCGGGCGTCGCCCTCGGCCCGGGCCAGCTGCCCGCGGTGCAGCTGCACCAGACCGCGTACGGCGAGGGCCTCGGCGATGCGGGTCGTACTGCCGTCGGCGCGGGCGAGTCCGACCTCGGTGTCGATGTGCCGTCGGGCCTCTTCCACGTCGCCCGCCCAGAGTTGGGCGAGCAGTGCCTGGTACCAGCGCGTGGAGCCGTACGGGGCACGCGGGACGGAGAGCAGCCGGTCGGCGATCCGCCGCGCCGCGGACGCCGAGTCGCCGGTGGCCGTACGCAGGAGCAGGACCCTCAGCAGCCGGTCCTCCTCGCCGGGGTGGTGACGGCCGTGGGAGGGGTGGCCCGCGTCGCCGTGACGTCCACCGTCATCACCCCCAGCCCCGTTGCCTCCGGCATCGGGGCGGCCGCCGTCGTGGAACCGTACCTGCGCCACCGCCTCGCGCAGTCGTGCCGCGGCGGTCGGGCCGAGCGTGCCCGCCGTCTCCCGCCGTGTCTCCTCCAGGATCTCCAGCGCGCCCGCGGTGTCGTCCAGGCGCAGCCGGAGGTCGGAGAGCCGCAGCGCGTGCCGGAACTTTTCGGCGGGCGCGGTGACGGTGGAGGAGTGCGCGGTCAGGGCACGTGCCGCGGCGGGCAGGTCGAGGCCGCTGAGGGCCTGGATCCGCAGGGCTTCCGCCCGGTCCTCGTGACCCTCCGGGACACCGTGCAGGACGGCCTTCTCGATCAGCCGGCGGGCGCCCGCCGGGTCGTGCTCGACCACGCCCTGGGCGACGTCCACGAGCAGTTGCGCCATCCAGGGTTCGTCCAGGCGGTGGGAGCGCAGCAGATGGGCGGCGACGTCCTCGCTCGGATCGCCGCGATGCCGCATCCTGCGGGCGGCGAGCCGGTGCAGTTCGGCACGCTCGGCGCAGGGGATGTCCTGGTAGAGCAGACCGGCGAGGAGGGGGTGGCGGAACTTCATGTCGTGGGGGCAGAGCAGTCCTGATTCCGTGAGTCTGCTGATACATCGACACGCGTCTTCGGTGGGGACGCCGCAGAGGTCGGCGAGGAGGGCGGCGTCCACCGGACCGCACAGGATGCTGGCGGCGCGGGCGATCTCCAGGCCGTGCGGGTCGATCCGCCGGAGCAGGCACAGGATGCGCTCCTTGACGGCCTGGAGTCCGAGTTGCTCGTCCGGCGGGTCGCCCGGCGCCCGGCCGGCGCGCGGATCGGCGGAGTTCGCGGGATGAGCGGCCCGCCCTGGCAGTCCGGGCAGTCCCGGCAAGCCCGGCAAGCCCGCGGCGTGGTGCCGGCCCGCGGGGGCGAGGGGGCCCGATCGGCCCGTCGGGCCCGTCCGTATCTGCTCGGTCAGCAGGTACGGGTTTCCGCCGGTCCCGGCGACCAGCGCGTCCACGGCCTCGTGGCCGTGTCCGTGGCCGCACAGCGAGGTGGCCAGATCGAGCGCCGCGCTCGGGCTGAGGTCGCTCAGATGGATGTGGCGGTCGGGGCGCAGCCCCTCCATGAACTCGACCAGGAGGTGCTGGTCGCTGGCCGGTTCGCCGCAGCGCTTGGTGGCCAGCAGGACGACGGGGAGGTTCTCCAGACGACGGCTCAGGAAGCCCAGCCACAGCAACGACGGGCAGTCGACGTGCTGGACGCTGTCGACGGTCAGCAGGATCGGGGTGCGCCGGGCGGCCCGGCCCACGCTCGCGCACAGCTCCGCGAGGAGCGGATAGTCGGGCTCGGCCCGGCCGCCGCCGGGCGGGGTGCCGTAGGCGGCGAAGGTGCGGTCCCAGCCGTGCGCGGTCTCCGGCAGCGTCCCGAGCAGCTGGTGCACGACCCCGAGGGGGAAGCGCTGCTCGGCCGGGGACGCGGTGGCGGAGAGGACGATCATGCCCTGGTCGCGGGCTGTCTCCTCGGCCCAGCGCAGCAGCGAGGTCTTGCCGGTGCCGATGATGCCCTCCACCAGGGCGACGGCGCCCGCACCCGCTCTCGCGGCGTCCAGTATCTCGGTGATGGTCTTCGATTCCTCGCTCCTGCCGAACAGCTCCTTGGGCACCGCCCCACACCTCCCTGCCGAACAGTGGAATGACTCGGACGAGGTCGCCACTTCGGCAGGGGGAGGCCATGCGGAAAAGCTGTGGAGCCGACGCCGTCAAGGCCATTTTCAGGTCATGGCCCGAACAGTCGCCGTCATACTGGAAATGCCTTCTTCAGACGACACGGGGACCGGTCGAAGTCCTCCATGCCGATCCCCCGAACACCGGTGAACGGCCCACACCTCCGAGGATCCCGACGCTAACACGGGGGCCGCGATATTTGTACAGCGGATGTCACTGCACGGATTCCGAACGTATTCCTTCGGCCATTGCTTCGGTGCCACCGTATTGAGGTGAATGGGGACCACACAGGTACGGTCGGCACCGATGTGCGGCGGTGACCAGTGAACGGCCCGGAGAGCGGTTGTCCCGGACCTGCGTTCACCACCGGCCAATTGGCGTAAACCTGATGGAGGGAGCGGTCCCGCGTGTCCGCGATCAGCGAGGAGCTCCGCACCGAACAGTTCGTCATGTCCCTGCGCGGAGTCGTGCCGTACGTGTACGAGCAGGCGTGGCAGTCCGTCCTGGACGGCACTCCGCTGTCCCGCACCGCGCTCCACCGCGGGCCGGACGGCCTGCTGCGCCGTACGCTGCGGCCCGAGGCCCGCTTCCGGCTGCAGATCGTGGACTGGCGGGCCACCCGGGCCGAGGTGCAGGACGCCCGGCTCACCGAACGCCTGGCCGGGGAGTCCGCGACCGGACTGCCCCTCGACCGGGCCCCGTTGATGTGCGCCACCCTGATCCGGCGCTCCGACCGCGACTGGACCTTCGCCTGGCGGTACGCCCGCGAGCTGATGGACCGGCGGGCAGGGCTCCGGATACTCGAGGAGGCCGCGGACGCGTACGCGGTACTGCTCCGCGGCGGGACCCCGCGCCGCACAGCCGCCACGGCGCAGTCGTGCACGACGGCGCCGGTCACGGCGCCGCCGCGCGCGGCCTTACCGGGCGCCCCCCTGACCACCGGCGTACGGACCCGGGGACCGGTGGCCTGATGACCGGGGACACGTCGGTGCGGCTGTTCTGCCTCCCGTTCGAGGGCGCCTCGGCGGGCGTCTACCTGCCCTGGGCCGAGGCCCTGGGGAGCTCGGTGGTCGTCACCCCCGTCGAGCTGCCGGGCCGCGGCCGTCATCCGCGCGGCCGCCCCTGCGGCCGGCTCGAGCCGCTGCTCGCCGAGATCATCCCGTACGTGGCCCGCATGCGTGACCGCCCGTTCGCCCTCTACGGGCACGGCTTCGGCGCCCTCCTCGCGTACGAGATCGCCGCCCGCCTCGAATGGGAGTACGACGCGGTGGCCGAGCGGCTGTACGTCTCCGGGGCCGGCGTCCCGTACCGGCCCGCCCCGGAACACGCCGTCGCCCAGCTGCCGGACGCAGAGCTGCTGCGCCGGCTCGGCCGGCGGGGCCGGATTCCCCCGGGCGCCCTCGACCCGCTGCGGGCGCCCCGGGTGCTGCCCGCGCTCCGTGCCGACCTCGCCGTCCTGGAGTCGTACCGGCGCGACCCCCGCCATGTCGTGCACTGCCCGGTCACCGCCATGGGCGGCAGCGACGACCGGAGCGTCACCGGGGCCGATCTGGCCGGGTGGCGCCGGTGCACCCGGCGGTCCCTGCGGGTGGACACGATCCCCGGCGACCACTACTTCCCGCTCACCGCCCGGTGGGAGCTGCTCGACACCTTCAGCCGGGACCTGCTGCGCCCCCGGGTCCGTGCGTCGCGCGCGGCTGTCGGCGGCGGCCGTCCGCGCGTACCGGCCGGTTCCGGTGCGTACGATCCGGCGGTCGGTCCCGGAACCGGCAACAAGAGTTGTCCGGTGTCCCCGGCGTCCCCATCCTGGCCGGCGGAGGTGACCGTATGACACCCACGCATGGCACCGGAGGCCTCGCCGGTGACGCCCTCGGCGGCGCAGAGAAAGCCGAGCACGAAGGCGACCACGGAGTCGAGCACGAGGCGGAGGACCGCGCCGGGCACCCGGCCGAGCAGGAGGCGGAACTGCACGCCGGCTTCCTGACCGAGGCGGCCCACTGGCTGCACGGACTGTTCGGCCCCGCGGACCGGGCCACGGCGGCCGTCCGCCGGATCCTCGACATCGGCAGCGGTCCGGGCGTGGCCTCCCACGCCCTTGCCGACGCCTTCCCGGAGGCACAGGTCGTCGCCGTGGACCGGTCGGCCACCATGCTCGCCCGGGCCGAGGCCCGGGCCGCCGAGCACGGGCTGGGGCACCGGATCACCACGCGGCGGGCCGAACGGCCCGAGGAGTTCGCCCGGTCGGGCCCCGTCGACCTGATCTGGACCGGGAACGTCTGCCGCCACCTCGGCGACCAGCAGGCCGCCCTGCGGAGCCTGGCCTCCGCGCTGCGGCCCGGCGGACTGCTCGCCGTCGCCGAGCGCGGTCTGCCTCCACGCTTCCTGCCCCGGGACATCGGCATCGGCCGGCCCGGCCTCCAGGCGCGTCTGGACGCCGCCGTCGAGGAACAGGTCACCGCCCGGCGGTCCAGGCTCCCCGGCTCCACCTCCGTCGTCGAGGACTGGCCCTGCCTGCTGGCCTCGGCCGGGCTGGTGCCCGCCGGTACCCGTACGTTCCTCATCGAGTTCCCGGCCCCGCTCGACGTACCGGTGCGCCGGCACCTCCACACCCGGCTGCACGGGCTGCTCGCCGACCTCGGAGAGCGCCTCGACCTCGTCGACCGGCTCACCGTGGAGCAGCTCCTCGACGGGGACGCCTGCACGGGGGTCCTCTGGCGGCCCGACGCCTTCTATCTGACCGCCGCCACCGTGCACACCGCACGGTTGTGCCGGCCCCGCGCCGCCGCCTGAATCCGGCCGGTGAATTTGTCACCTTGGCGAAAACCGACCACGAAAAGGAAAGGCATACGAATTAACTAAGGAGATTAGCAGTTCCGGCGGTTCCGGCGGTTCCGGTAGTTCCGGTGGTTCCGGCAGTTCCGGCAGTTCCCGTAAGGCCCCCGAAGTGCGTCCCCCGCCTCGGGGGCCTTCGCATGTCCTGAATCCGTCGAATCCGGACCCCCGTAGGGACACCCCCTCCGCAGATTCTTCGGTCAGCCCTACGGTCCCACCGTATTGAGGCCCTCACCCCCGCACTCCTACGTTCCTTCCCAGAACAGCCGCTTCGGAAAGGGACCGATCCGGACGGCACCCGGACGATGGACGGAGGACGCGTGAAGATACGGATTCTCGGCCCGCTGCACGCCGAGACGGACGGAGTTCCGGTCGTCCCGAGTGCGGCGAAGACGCGACAGATTCTGGCGCTCCTCGCGCTCCACCCCGGCCGGCCCGTCCCGGTGGCCACCCTCAAGGAGGAACTCTGGGGCCCGCTGCCGCCGTGCAGCGCGCACAGCACCCTCCAGACCTACATCCTGCGGCTGCGCCGGGCACTGGCCGCCGCCCTCGGCGGACCGTACGGCTCGGAGGAGACGCGTGCGGAGACCGGCACCACCCGCGCCACCGGCCCGGCCCGGGCGCGGGATCTGCTGGCCACCGGTCACGACGGCTATCTCCTGCGGATCGCCGAAGAGGACGTCGACGCCTACGCCTTCCAGCGCGCCGCCCAGGCCGGACACACCGCCTTCGCCGACGGCGACAGCGCCCGTGCCGCCCGCTTGCTCCGCGAGGCCCTCTCGCTGTGGCAGGGACCGGCCCTGGTGGACGTACGGGCCGGGGCGGCGCTGCGGATCCACGCGGCCCACCTCGAGGAGAGCCGACTGCTCGCCACCGAACGCCGGCTCGATGCCGAGCTGCGTCTCGGACGGCACGGCGAACTCCTCGCCGAACTCGTCGAACTGACCCGGCTCCACCCCGCCAACGAACGGCTGTACGCCCAGGCGATGGTGGCCTTCTACCGCGCCGGCCGCCAGTCCGAGGCGCTCCAGCTCTACCGCGGTCTCAGGCGGCGGCTCGTCGAGGAGCTGGGCCTGGAGCCCGCCCCGCAGCTCCAGCGGCTGCACCAGGCGATGCTCTCGGTCGATCCCCGCCTGGACACCCCCGCCCACGGCGGCCGGCCGACACCGACCTTCGACCTCTACGCAGCCTGAACCCTGCCCACACACCCCAGCCCCACCTCCACCCCCACCTCGACCCCACCGCGCGAGACACCCGAGAGAGGCGACACAGTGACGGACCAGGACGAGAACCAGGACCAGGACCAGAACCAGGTACCCACCCTCTACGAATGGATCGGCGGCACCGAGGCGCTGGAGCGGCTCACCGAGGCGTTCTACGCCCGCGTCCGCAAGGACGAGGTCCTCGCCCCGCTCTTCGCGCACATGGACGACGACCACCCCCAGCACGTCGCGACCTTCCTCGGCGAAGTACTCGGCGGGCCCACGCACTACACCGAGCAGCACGGCGGCTACCCCCACATGGTCTCCCGCCACCGGGGCCGGGCCATCAAGCCCGAGCAGCGGGCCCGCTGGGTGGAGCTGATGCTGACGGCGATGGACGAGGTCGGGCTGCCCGAGGACGCCGAGTTCCGCTCGGCCTTCGTCGGCTACATCGAGTTCGGCTCGCGCCGGGCCATGGCCAATTCCCAGCCGGACGTCGGCCCCACCCGTCGTACGACCATCAAGAAGTGGGGCTGGGGCGAGGGCGTACCCGGTGAGGAGTGACCCACAGGCCGACGGCGGGGCCGATCCCCCGGCCGGCCCCCGGAACCGGCCCTCCCGCGGGTCCCCTCCGCGTCCCGGTATCGGCAACAAATGTTGTCCGTCCGTGGAGCCCGGTTCCAGCATGGGGGCCACTGGTGATCACCACGATCCGGCGGACCGCCGAGGCCGGCAGACCGGCACGCATCCGCCCTGATCCGTATGCCCGAACCGTCTCAACGAGGAGTCCGCTCATGCGTTTGGCCACCCCCGGGGCTGTGCGACGCGTCCCCCCGCACCCCGCCGCCTCCCCGCACCCCGTCGCCACCCCGCGCCCCACCACCCCGCGCGTCACCCAGGCCCCGCGCCTCTCCGTCCCGCAGGCGGGAGGCGGCCCCCGATGAGCGTCCAGACCGAACCGCAGGAAGCCACCGCGCCGAAGGCCAACGGCAGGCTGCCGCTCGCCGTCTATCTGCTCGCGTTCAGCCTGTTCGCGATGGGCAGCGCCGAGTTCCTGCTCGCCGGCGTCCTCCCGGACATCGCCGACGACCTCGACATCTCGCTGTCCTCCGCGGGCGCCCTCATCTCGGCCTTCGCCATCGGCGTGGTGATCGGCGGGCCGCCGCTCGCGGTGCTGACCCTGCGCTGGCCGCGCCGTACGACCCTGGTGATCTCGCAGGCGGTGTTCGCCGCCGGGGTGGCCGTCGGTCTGGTGACCGAGGACTTCACCGTGCTGCTCGTCACCCGCTTCCTGATCGGCCTGGCGTACGCCGGGTTCTGGGCCGTCGCCGCGGTCACCGCGATCTCCCTCGTCACCCCCGACCGCACCGCCCGGGCCTCCGGCGTGGTGGTCAGCGGCCTCAGCATCGCGATGGTCGCCGGCGGCCCGGCGGGCGCCTTCCTCAGCCACTTCACCGGCTGGCGGGGCGGGTTCTGGGCGGTGGTCGCGCTCACCGTGCTCAGCGCGATCGCCACGATCGTCGCCGTGCCCGCCACCAAGGCGGCACAAGAACCCAGCGTGAAGCGTGAGTTGCAGACGATGCGGCAGCCGCAGCTGTGGGTGGTGTACGCCGCGACCCTGCTCAGCACCGCCGCGTACATGATCTCGTACAACTACCTCGCGGCCTTCCTCACGGACGTCACCGGTGTCGACTCCGTGTGGGTGCCCGGCATCCTCGTCCTCTTCGGCATCGGGGCCTTCATCGGCCTCTCCATCGGTGGCCGGATCGCCGACGGGCGCCCCCATCACGCCCTGCTCATCGGGGCCGGCGGCATCCTCGTCTGCTCCGTCCTGCTCGCGCTCCTCGCCGACTACGCCGTGGCCGTCGTCCCCCTGGTCCTGCTCCTGGGCGTCGCCGGCTTCGTCCTCAACCCGGCCGTCTACGGGCGGGTGTTCACCGTCGCGGCAGGCGCGCCGACGCTCGCCGGCGCCACCGCCGTCTCCATGTTCCAGCTCGGCATCAGCGTGGTCCCCGTCCTCGCGGGCGTGGCGCTCGGCGCCGGTGCCGGTCTCACCTCGATCCCGTGGCTGGGTGCCGGCCTGGCCGTCCTCACCATCCCGGTCGTCCTGGTCGAGCGCACGATGGCCCGCAACCGGGCCGCACGCACCCCCGACTCCGCGAACACGACGACGAGCGCCGACGTGAGCGCCCAGGCGGTCGCGGACAACTGATCCACCGTCATGACACATCACCGGTAGCCGCGGAGAGCTCCGTCCCCCGGGACTCTCCGCCGGCTCCCCCACAGGGAGGACCTCATGGACAACGAGCTGGGCTACGAACTCGGCACCTGGGTCGTGTCACAGATCCAGAGCCCCGACCGCCCCACGGAGTCGACCTTCTCGCTGCTCGGCAGGGAATGGGACCTGTTGCCCGAGGTGTTCCCGCCGCACACGGACCCCGGCCCCGGCCTGTTCGCCTCCTGGGTGCCGTACGAGCGGGGCGACCGCTTCCTGGAGCTGGGCTGCGGCGCCGGCATCGCCGCCGTGCTCGCGGCGCAGCACGGGGCCACGCGGGTGCTCGCCACCGACATCAACCCGGCCGCCGTGCAGAACGCCCGGCGCAACGCCGAGCGGCACGGGGTCACGGACCGGTTCACCGCGCTGACCAGTGACCTCTTCGACGCCCTCGACCCCGCCGAGCAGCTCGACACGGTGTTCTGGAACACCCCGTTCATCGAGGCGCCCGCCGACCGCCCGTACGCCGGGCACATCGAGCGCGCGGTCTTCGACCCCGGGTACGGCCTGGTGAACCGGTTCTTCCGCGACGTGGTGCGCCATCTGGCCGCCGACGGCCGGATCTACCTGGGCACCAGCGAGGCCATGGGCAACCCGTTCAAGATGCTGCGCGCCGCCGACGAGGCCGGATTCGAGGGAAAGCGGCTCCGCACCGAGTCCGTCGAGCTGCCCGCCGCCGAGTTCGGCGACTCCCCCGTGGTCAAGGCGCACACCGACGAACGCGGCATCGTCCACATGGACTTCACGCTCTACGAGTTCCGGCGCCGCTGACCACCCCGCGCACCGCCCCCGTACCTCCCCGCACCTCCCCGAACCTTCCCCGCACCGCCCCGTACCTCCCCCGCACCTTCCCCGCACCTCCCCGCACCTCCCCGTACCAAGGCACCACACGCACCAGCAGTTCCGACGCCATCGACCCACCCACACCCATCGGGGCGACCTGACGGAGCCCCGGGAGATTGGACATTGATGAACGCCAACAGGAACGCAGACGCGGTCGGTACCGGCTACGACACCGTCATCGCCGGAAACGGAGTCCTGGGACTGTCGCTCGCCTGGGTCCTGGCGCGACGCGGACAGCGCGTCGCCGTGCTCGGCCAGCCCCACCGGCCCTGGGCCGGATCGGCCGCGGCCGGCGCCATGCTCGGCTGTTTCGGCGAGGTCACCACCTCGCTGCTGGCCACCGAGCACGGTCGCCACAAGCTCGAACTCGGCATCAAGGCGACCGAGATGTGGGGACCGTGGCTGGACGAGCTGGAGGAGCAGACCGAGGGCGCGCCGATCAAGACCGCCCAGGGCACCACCGTCGTCCTCAACACCATCGGCACCGCCGAGATCGACGACGCCAACTACAACGCCATCCGCGCCGAACTCACCCACTACGAAGAGCCGTTCGAGGACGTGGAGCCCTCCGACCTCGACTGGGTGGACGCCGAGCCCATCTCCCGCCCGCTGAAGGCCTTCCACATACCCGGCGAACACGCGGTCAACGCCGCGGCCCTCCTGGAGCGGCTCGAATCGGCCGCCGTGCAGGCCGGTGCCACCCTCGTTCCCGAGTTCGCCACCCGCGTCGAGTACCAGGGCGAGCGGGTCACCGGAGTCGTGCTCGCCTCCGGCCGTACGATCTCCGCCGACCACGTCACGCTGGCCGCCGGCGCCCGCACCCAGGAACTCCTGGACAGCCTGCCCGTCGGCCCCCGCATCCCCCGGCTGGTCAGCGGCTACGGCGTCTCCTCGCTGATCAAGACGCAGGACGGCACGAGCCCGGACAGCGTCATCCGTACGCCGAACCGCTCCTTCGCGTGCGGCCTGCACGTGGTGCCCCGCGGCGACGGCCACGTCTACGTCGGCGCCACCAACGTCATCGCCGTCGAGCCGCGCGACACCGCCGAGATGCGCGACCTGGTCTTCCTGCTCCAGTGCGCCCACCGCCAGGTCCGCCGCAACCTCTGGAACAGCGAGGTCACCAAGGTCCAGGTCGGCAACCGCCCGGTCTCCATGGACGGCTTCCCGCTGCTCGGCGACGGCGGCATGCAGGGCCTGACGATCATGACCGGCACCTACCGCGACGGACTGCACCTGTCCCCGCTGCTCGCCCAGGACTTCGCCGCCCGCATCCTCGGCGAGGAGCCGCAGGCCGACCTGGACCGGTTCGCGCCGCTGCGGCAGCCCTACCGGACCGGGACGCGCGAGGAGATCGTCGACCTCCTCATCGACCACCAGATGGGCATCGGTTACGAGCAGGACTGGACGATCCCCGTCGAGTGGCACCAGTGGATCGAGATGGACCTGCGCCCGGCCACCCTCGCCTGGGCCAACGAGCTCGACCCCGAGTTCACCCCGCCGGCCGAGCTCCTCTTCGCCTCCCGCTTCGACCCCGAGCTGGTCAGCCTGCTGCGGAAGTACTACGCGACCTGCCGCGAATACAGCTGACCGGCCCCCACCCCTGACGGACGGCCCTCGCTGTCAGTCCCTCCAGAAAGGACACCCCATGGCTGTCGAGAACATCGACCCGCCCGGCCTCACCAAGCCCTACGGCTGGCGGCAGCTGGCGGTCGGCACCGGAAGCCGCGTCATCTTCCTGAGCGGCCAGACCCCGCGTACCGCCGACGGCGAGCCGGTCGGCATGGGCGACCTGGCGGCGCAGACCGAGCAGGTGTACCTCAACATCGGCACCGGTCTCGCCGCGGCCGGCGCCAGCTTCGACGACGTGGTGAAGCTGACCATCTACGCGGTGGACTGGTCGCTCGACAAGTGGGAGGCGGTCACGGCGGGCGCCGAGCGCGCGGCCGCCAAGCTCGGTGCCGATGTCATCCGGCCGACCACCCTGGTCGGGGTCGCCACCCTCGCCGAGCCCGACTTCCTGATCGAGATCGAGGCCACGGCCATCGCGGAGTAGCCGCTTCCAGGAGGAGCCGCTTCCACCACCCTTCGCACCACGCACGTGAGGGCCCCGCCGGATTCGGCGGGGCCCTCACGTGCGTGTCACTGCGGTCAGGTCGAAGGCCGCTGCTTGGCCAGGAGGTCCTCGATCACCGCGGCCACGGTCTCCGGTGCGGGCAGGGCCGGGTGGCGGCTGACCGTTCCCGTGGTCGGGTCGAAACCGTCGTGCCACTCCGGCTCGTTGACGAGGCCGCCGTCCTCGCGGATCCGCGCGATGTTCCGCTGCACGGCCGCCTTGTGCCACATCTTGGCGCCCATCACCGGGAAGTGGACCACGGGGTAGTCCACCGACAGCGCGACCGTGAGCAGCCGGTTCGGCGCGGCCCCGGCGGCGGCCGAGGCGAGCGTGTGGGCGGTGGCCGGCAGCACCGCGAGGATGTCGTGGTCGGCGGCGAGCCGGGAGGGCTTGTCGGTCGGCCAGTCCGCCGGGGATTCCCCGCTCACCACCCTTTCGGCGAAGAGCGCGACGCTCTCCGGGGAAAGGAACGATGTCGCCGTGTGGGTCATCAGAACAGTGAACGTGCTGCCCTCGATCTGCCGGCGCATCGCCTCGACGTACGCCGGAAGTCTGGTCACCGCGATGGATCCGGTGGCACCGATGAGTATGCGTTTCCCGGTCGACTCCGGGGAGTTTCGAATTTCCATGGGCTGATGATGTCGCCGCCGTCCCGTCGCAGGTCAAGAGGCACAACAAGGCATGACAGAGCGGGTCCAGGGCCGGTCCAGCAGGAGTCCAGTGGAAGTCCGGAGGCACCGAAATCCTTCGGTCGTCCCTACGGTCCCACCGTATTGAGACCGTTTACCCCACTGCCTAACGTCGCTTCTCGCAAGGGAATTCGAAAGCCCGGCAGGGCATCCGAGGAAAAGGGACGGACGACGATGGAGGATCTTTTCGCAAGGCTGCGCGGCGGTGCCGGTCACCCCCGCCTCGACGAGGACCGGCTCCTCGAGCTCAAGCCTCGGCCGGACCACCGGCACGACCCCTTCCCGCTGACCGACATCCAGCAGGCGTATCTGATCGGCCGCCACAAGGGGCTCGAACTGGGCGGCATCTCCAGCCAGTACTACCTGGAGTTCGACTGTCCCGCTCTCGACCCGGACCGGCTCACCGAGGCCCTGCGCACCGTGATCGCCCGCCACGAGGCCCTGCGCACGGTGGCCGGGACCGACCAGACCCAGCGCGTCCTCCCCGCGGCCGAGGTGGGCCCGTACGACATCCGTGTCACGGACCTGCGCGGCCGGCCCGCGTCGGAGCGGACGGCGGAGCTGGAGCGCGTCCGCACCGAACTCACCGGCCAGGTACTGCCGTTGGACCGGACTCCGCTCCTCGACGTCCGCGCCACCCGGCTCGACGACGACCGGCTGCGCCTCCATGTCGCCGTGGACCTGCTGTTCCTCGACATGCGCGGGCTCTACCGGCTCATGGACGAGTGGCGCCGATGTTACGACGACCCGGCGTGGCGGCCCGAGCCGCCGGAGGTCTCGTTCCGCGACTACGTCCTCGCGCGGGAGGAGCTGCGCGGGGACGCCCTGGGCCGGGAGTCCGCCGCCTACTGGGCGGACCGCCTGGACAGCCTGCCCGGCGCGCCCGAACTTCCGCTGGCCGCCGCGCCGGAGCAGCTCGGCACCCCGCGCTTCGTACGGCACCGGGCGCAGCTCGCCCCCGAGCGCTGGGCGGCGCTGCGGGCGGCGGCCGAGCGGCACGGCCTCACGGCGTCCGGCGTGCTGCTCGCCGCCTACGCGGAGGTGCTGCGCACCTGGTCGCAGCGGCAGGAATTCACCCTCACCGTCACCCAGTTCCACCGGCTCGGCCTGCACCCGCGGGTCGAGGACGTCATCGGGAACTTCCTCGACCCGAGCCTGCTCGCCGTCGGCGGCCGTCCCGAGGAGAGCTTCGTCCAGCGGGCCCGTGACCTGGAGCAGCGGCTCCTGGAGGACCTGGCGCACCCGCACGGCGGCATCCGGGTCCTGCGCGACCTGGCCCGCCGCAGGGACGACGGCCGGGCGTCGCTGCCCGTGGTCTTCTCCAGCACCCTCGGGGCCGGGGCCGGGGCCGGCCGGAGCGGCGCGCCCGGCGCCGGTCGCCTGGAGTCCTTCGGGACCCTGGTCCACGACCACAGCCGTACGCCGCAGGTGTGGCTGGAGAACCAGATCCTGGAGCTCGACGGCCGGCTCTCGGTCAACTGGAACGCCGTCGAGGGCCTGTTCCCCGCCGGCACCCTGGAGGCCATGTTCACGGCGTACACCACGCTGCTCGACCGCCTCACCGACGAGCCGGCGCTCTGGGACGCCATCCGCGGCATCGTGCCGCTGCCGGCCGCGCAGGCCGAGGAGCGCGCCCTGGCCAACGCCACCGACCAGGACATCCCTGCCGCGCTGCTGCACGAACTGGTCGCAGAGGCGGCCCGGCGCAGCCCCGACGCGCCCGCGGTGATCACGCCCGGCACGGAGACCACGTACCGGCAGCTGACCGAGTCCGCCCACCGGATCGCCCACCGGCTGCTCCGCTCCCCCGGCGCGGCCCCGAACGAGATCGTCGCCGTGTCGATGCGGCCCGGCGCCGCCCAGTACGCCGCGCTGCTCGGCGTGCTGCACACCGGCGCCGCGTACGTCGCCATCGACCCCGAACTGCCCGAGGAGCGGCGCCTGAAGCTGCTCGCCCGCTGCTCGGTACGGGCTGTCGTGACCGACCCCGAGCTGCTCGACTCGCTGCCCTGGCCGGACGGCGTGACCGTACTGACCCCCGAGGACGCGGAGACCCTGGCCTGCCCGGAGTGGGCACCGGGGCGCCGCCAGGGACCCGACGACCTCGCGTACGTCATCTTCACCTCGGGCTCCACCGGCGAGCCCAAGGGTGTGATGATCACCCATCGCAGCGCCGCCAACACCGTCCAGGACATCAACCGCCGCTTCGACGTCGGCCCGGACGACCGCACCATGGCGCTCGCCCCGGCGGGCTTCGACCTGTCCGTGTACGACCTCTTCGGCGTGCTCGGCGCCGGTGGCACCGTCGTCGTCCCCGACCCCGCGCGCGGCAACGACCTCGCCCACTGGTCCCAGCTCGTCGGCCGTTACGGGGTGACCATCTGGAACAGCGTGCCCGCGCCCATGCGGATGTGGATCGACGCGCTGGGCGACGGCGCGGTGCCGCGCGGCTGCCGGCTCCGCCTCGCCCTGCTCAGCGGCGACTGGATCCCGGTCGACCTGCCGACCCGGATCCGCGAGAAGCTCCCGGCGATGCGCGTGATCAGCCTCGGCGGCGCCACCGAGGGCTCCATCTGGTCGATCCACCACCCCGTCGAGACCGTCCGGCCGGAGTGGTCGAGCATCCCGTACGGCAAGCCGCTCGCCAACCAGACCATGCACGTCCTCAACCAGTGGCAGGAGCCGTCGCCCGTCGGCGTCACCGGCGAGATCCACATCGGCGGCATCGGGGTGGCCCAGGGCTACCTCGGCGACCCCGAGCGGACCGCCGAGCGCTTCCCGGTCCATCCGGTCTCCGGGGAGCGGATCTACCGGACCGGCGACCTCGGCCGCTACCTGCCCGGCGGCGACATCGAGATCCTCGGCCGCGAGGACTTCCAGGTGAAGATCAACGGCTACCGCGTCGAGCTCGGTGAGATCGAGGCCGCGCTGCTGCGCCGGGCCGATGTGCGCACCGCACTCGTCACCGCGCCCGCCCACGCCCGTACCGGACAGCGGCAGATCGTGGCGTACGTGGTGCCCGAGGCGGGCGCCGCTCCGGACCCGGCCGAGCTGCGCGAGGCGCTCACCGCCGTCCTGCCCGGATACATGGTGCCCAGCCGCTTCCTCACCCTGGAGACCCTGCCGCTGACCACCAACGGGAAGATCGACCACAAGGCGCTGCCGACACCGTGGAACGACGACGCCGAGACCACCGGCACCCGGGTCGCCCCCCGCAGCCGGGTCGAGGAGCGGCTCTTCGCGCTCTGGTCCCAGCAGCTCGGCCACGGCGACTTCGGCGTCGAGGAGGGCTTCTTCGACATCGGCGGGGACTCCCTGCACGCGGTCGGTCTGCTCACGGTGCTGCGCGCGGAGTTCGGCATCGAGGCGGACATGGAGCAGGAGATGGTCGAGGGCCTCTTCATGAACGCCTCGATCTCGTCCTTCGCCGAACTGATCGCCCCGGCGGAGGGGTCCCTGGCATCCGGGGGGTCCGAGGGGTCGACGGCATCCGAAGGGTCCCATGACTCCCCGGCGTCCGAGGAGTCCGCAGCATGACCACCACGCCTCCCGCGACCCCGGACTCCGACGTCGCCGAGTGGGACCACGTCGTCGTCGGCGGCGGCTCCGCCGGCGCGCTCGTCGCCGCCCGGCTCGCCGCCCGCGGCTCCGGCACCGTACTGCTCCTGGAGGCCGGCCCCGACCAGCCGGTCCCCCGCGACCGTGCCCACCCGCTGGCCGACGCGGGCCGGCTCGTCCTCGCCGGATTCAACTGGGACTACCGGGCCAACCTCCGCAGCAGCGGCCGCCTGGAGGACCTGCTCAAGGGCGGTGACGGCGCCGGGAGCCCGGCCCGTGCCCTCTGGGAACGCTTCCCCTACCAGCTCGGCAAGGTCGTCGGCGGCGGCTCCGCCGTCAACGGGGCCATCGCCCTGCGCGGACTGCCCCGTGACTTCGACGCCTGGGCGGTGCAGGGCAACCCCGACTGGTCCTGGGAGCGGGTGCTGCCCTTCTACCGGGCCATCGAGAACGACGCCGACCACCCCGACCGCCCCTCGCACGGCGACAGCGGCCCCCTCCCGATCCGGCGGACCCCGCGCGAGCGGGTCCACCCCCTGGACGCCGCCTTCTGGGAGGAGTGCAACCGCCAGGGCGTGGGAGACCTTCCCGACCTCAACTCCGGGGAGGAGGCCGGCGTCGGCCCGATCCCCGGCAACACGGTCGACGGCGAGCGGATCGATGCCGCCACCGCCTTCCTCTCCGACACCCGCGAGCTGCCCCACCTCCACGTACGCCCCGGCGTACGGGTCACCCGGGTCCTGTTCGACCCGAAGGACCGGAACCGTGCCGTCGGCGTGGAGACCGAACGGGACGGGCGGCTCGACACCGTCCGGGCCCGGCATGTGATCCTCGCCGCCGGGGCCGTCGGCACCCCCGTGATCCTCCAGCGCTCCGGCGTCGGCGACGCGGCCCTGCTCGGCGCCCTCGGCATCGCCCCGGTGGCCGACCTGCCGGGCGTGGGCCGCGACCTGGTGGACCACCCGTCCGTCGTCATCTGGTCCCGGCCTGCCGACGGCGTGTGTACGCCGGGCCTGCCCTGGCGCCAGGTGGCGGCCCGGATGAGCAGCGGCTTCGACGACGACGTCGACATCCAGATGGGGCTCCTCAACAACGTGGAGAGCCACACCATCCCCGGTTTCGTCGACCGGCTCGGCTGGCCCCTGGTCGTCGGCATCTCCGTGATGCTGCTGCGCCCCCGCTCCCGCGGCCGGGTCTTCCTCGACAGCGCCGACCCGCTGGCCTCGCCCGTCATCGAACTCGGCCTCGGCACCGACCCCGAGGACGTCGAGCGCCTCTGCCACGGCGTCCGCAGGGCGTGGGGCTTCCTGCGCTCCCCCGGCCTGTCCGCCAGGCTGACACACACTCAGTTCTGGAGCGACCGGATGGTCGCCAACGACGGCGTGCTGCGCAGCGGGGTCCGGCACATCATGAACCCCGGCTGGCACGCGGCCGGTTCGTGCCGGATGGGCCCGGACTCCGACCCGTACGCCGTCGCCGACCAGGAGGGCCGGGTGCACGGCACCGAGAACCTGCGGATCGCCGACGCCTCGCTCTTCCCCGTGATCCCGAGCGCCCCCACCAATCTGACCACCCTGATGCTGGCCGAAAAGCTGGCCCGGAGCATGAAGGAATGACCGTGCACCCTGTCACGAGCCCTCCGGTGCGGCTCTACTGTTTCCCGCACGCCGGGGCGACCTCGCAGGTCTACCGCGGCTGGCAGACCCTCGGCGAGCCCCACCTGCGGATCCGGGGCGTGGACGCGCCGGGCCGCGGCGCGCGCCGCCAGGAGCGCAAGGCGGTCAACTACCACGGTCTGGTACGGGCCATGGGAGAGCAGGTGGTGGCCGATCTGCTCGCCGAGCGCGAGCGCTCCCCCGGTCTGCGCTGGGCGACGTTCGGGCACAGCTTCGGCGCCACGATGAGCCTCGCGGTGGCCGAGCACGTGTCCCGGCAGACCGGCCTGGCGCCGGTGCGATCGGTGCTCTCGGGGGCGATACCGCCGGCGCTCCAGCGACCGGGGGCGCTGCTCGCCGCCGTCCCCGACGAGGAACTCCTCGCCCGGACCGCGGCCGACGGCGGAACCCCGGCCGCGGTGCTCGCCGAGCCGACGATGAGCCGGATCCTCCTGCGGATGCTCCGCGAGGACGACTGCGTACGGGCGGAGTTCGCCCGGGAGGCGGCGGGCCTGCGGGTGGACTTCCCGCTCACCCTGATCGCCGCGCGCGAGGACGTCCACGCCCCGCCGGAGCGGGTCTGGCCGTGGTCGGCGCACAGCTCCGCCCCGGTCCGCCGGGTGGAGATCGAGGGCGGCCACTTCGCCGCGGTCCAGCACCCCAAGGAGACGCTGGCGATCATCGGCGACGACACCGACCCCGGGAAGGGCTGAGCCGTGGCAGGAAACCGAAGCAGCCGCCCTGCGTCCCGGTACGAGCCGGAGCACGAACAGTTCCGGGAGACCTGCCGGGAGTTCCTGAACCGCGAGGTCGTCCCGCACCACGCCCGCTGGGAGCGGGAGGGCATCGTCGACCGCTCGGTGTGGCGGGCGGCGGGCCGGGCCGGACTCCTCGGCATCGGCGTCGACCCGGCGTACGGCGGAGGCGGCGAGCCCGACTACCGCTATCCGGCGGTGTTCCAGCGGGAGATCATGTGGGCCCGGGCGACCGCGCCCGGCTTCGTGGCGCACAACGACGTCATCGCCACGTACCTCACCGAGCGGACCACCGAGGACCAGCGCAAACGCTGGCTGCCCGGACTGTGCGCGGGCGAGCTGATCGCGGCCATCGCGATGAGCGAGCCCGACGCCGGCTCCAACGTCGCCGACATCCGTACCACCGCGGTACGCGACGGGGACTCCTACGTCCTCAACGGGCAGAAGACCTTCATCACCAACGGCGAGAACGCCGACGTCATCGTGGTCGCCGCGAAGACGGCCCCCGACCGCGGCGCCCAGGGCATCAGCCTCCTGGTGGTGGAGCGCGGCACGCCCGGACTGACCCGCGGGCGGCGCATGGAGAAGCTGGGCTGGCACGCCAGCGACACCTGCGAGCTGTTCTTCGACGACTGCCGGGTGCCGGCCGAGAACCTGATCGGCAGGGAGAACGCCGGCCTCGCCTACATGATGGCCGGACTCCCCCGGGAACGGCTCAGCATCGCGACCGTGGCGGTGGGCGCCGCCGAGCGGATGCTCGCCGACACACTGGAGTACGCGAAGACCCGCGAGGCCTTCGGGCAGCCGATCGGCACCTTCCAGCACAACCGCTTCCAACTGGCGACGATGGACACGGAACTGACGATCGCCCAGATCTTCCTCGACCACTGCGTCACCGAACTCGACGCGGGCCGACTGTCGGTGACGGACGCCGCCAAGGTGAAGTGGTGGACGACCGAGCTCCAGGTGGACATCGCCAACCGCTGCCTCCAGATCCACGGCGGTTTCGGCTACCTCAAGGAGAGCGCGATCTCCCGCGAGTGGGCCAACAGCCGGGTGCAGACCATCTACGGCGGGACGACGGAGGTGATGAAGGAACTGATCGGCCGCTCACTGGGCCTCTGACGCAGGACCCGCCCCGTCCGCCGCGCGCCCCTCCCCCCGGCGCGCGACGGGCGGGGCGCCCGCGTGGGGGCCTGTTCAGCGTCCGAAAACAGCACCTCTCTTTGCAAATTCCGGGACGAGTGCATGTAATGACGGCGTGGAGCAGCCCTCGTCCATCGCCCAGGCCCTGTCCGCCGTCGGCCCCCGGCTCAAGCGGCTACGTACCGCCCGCGGAGTCACCCTCGCCGCGCTGTCGGAGGTCACCGGAATCTCCAAGAGCACCCTTTCGCGCCTGGAGGCCGGCCAGCGCCGCCCCAGCCTGGAGCTGCTGCTGCCTATCGCCCAGGCCCACCAGGTCCCGATCGACGAACTGGTCGGTGCCCCCGACGTGGGCGACCCGAGGGTCCGGCTCAAGCCGCACGCGGTGAACGGCAACACGGTGCTGCCGCTGACCCGTCAGCCGGGCCCGCTGCAGAGCTACAAGATGGTCCTCCCGGCGAGCCGCGACACCCCGGAGCTGTGCACCCACGAGGGCTACGAGTGGCTGTACGTGCTCTCGGGACGGCTCCGGCTCGTGCTGGCCGACCACGACATCGTCCTGGACCCGGGCGAGGTGGCCGAGTTCGACACCCGGCTGCCGCACTGGTTCGGCAGTACGGGACAAGGCTCGGTGGAGGTACTCAGCCTCTTCGGACGCCAGGGCGAACGCATGCACATCCGCGCCAGACCGACAGGCCGAACGCCCGCCTCCGGCGACTGAGCCGGAGACGGGCGAGGAGGGGGAGGCGGCGCGGGGACCGACGCCGGAAGGCCGGAGGATCAGGCCGCGGGAACGGCCCCCTCGTCCTGGGAGGCACGGTGGGCCAGAAGATCCCGCTGGATCTCCTCGTCCACCAGATCGTGGTTGAGCGCGAACGCGGCCGCGGCTCCCATGCCGGCCGCGGTGACGGCCTGGGCACGCGAGTCCACCACGTTGCCGACGGCCCAGAGGCCGGGCCGGCTGGTGCGTCCGGCGCGGTCGGTGACGAGCCAGCCCTGCTCGTCACGCTCGCAGCCGAGCCCGTCGAAGGCGGAGTCGTTCGGACTCATCTTCGGGAAGAGAAAGACACCGGCGCAGTCCACGGTGCGCCCGTCGGTGAGCTCGACGGCGTGCAGCCGCCCGTCCTTGCTGAGCAGGGTGGCCACGGACCCGTCGACCACCTCGACCCCCCGGGCGTCCATCCGCTCACGCTCGTCCTCGCCGAGCGGCCGGTCGTGGGAGACGTACACGACGTCGTGGGACCACTGCCGCAGCAACAGGGCCTGCCCGGCCGAGGCCGGATGGACGCCCAGCACCACGATCTTCTCGTCGCGCACCTCGTAGCCGTGGCAGTACGGGCAGAAGTGCACGTCCCCGCCCCACAGCGCGCGCACTCCGGGGATCTCGGGCAGCTGGTCGCGCAGCCCGGTGGCCAGCACGACGTGCCGCGCGTCGAGCGAGGCACCACCGTCGAGCCGTACGACGAAGCCCCCCTCGTCACGCGCCTCGACCTGGTCGACGCGCCCCTCGATCCGTACGGCCCCGTAGCGCGCGATCTCCGCACGCCCGGTCTCGAGCACGGTCAGCGGCGACACCCCGTCACGGGAGAGGAAGCTGTGCATATGGGCCGAGGGAGCGTTGCGAGGCTCCCCGGAGTCGACGACGGCGACACTGCGCCGCGCCCGCGCGAGCACGAGCGCGGCGTTGAGCCCACCCGCCCCGCCGCCTATGACGATCACGTCGTACGAGGTTCGGTCACTGTTTTCCTTGTGGGCGCCGGTCATGGCGATCACCTCCGCCGCCAGGGTGCGGCCCACCCGAAACCTGAACAATCTTTGTTGCCATTTCCGGGACGCCGGTAGGGGGGACGGTGATGGCCGCCAGGGCGAGGCCGTTGGCGGTCAGCCAGCGGCCTTCCAGGTGGGTGAGGCCGATGCCGGGCGGGGTGTCGGGGGACAGGATCCTCGCGTCGAAGGTGGAATCGGCGAGGTCGATGGTGATGTCGGCGTCCTCGAAGCCGAGGGCCTGGCCGGTGAAGGGGTACCAGGCCTTGAAGACGGCCTCCTTCATGCAGAACAGCAGGCGGTCCCAGTGGACGCCCGGGTCGGCCGCCCCCAGGAGGCGCAGGTGGCGGCGTTCCGTCGCCAGTGTGGTCGCGTCGAGGATTCCCTCGGGCAGCGGCGCGTGGGGTTCCGCGTCGATGCCGATCATCGCGAACTCGCTCGTTCTGCCCAGGACCGCGCCCCGGTACCCGGTGCAGTGGGTGAGGCTGCCGACGACCGTCTCCGGCCAGCGGGGGGCGCCGCCCTCGCCGGGCAGTACGGGGGTGGGCGGGAGGCCCAGTTCGGCGAGGGCTCTGCGGGCGCACGTCCGGATGGTCGTGAACTCCCGTCGCCTGGAGTCCACCGCGTTTCGGACGACCGCCTCCTCCTCGGGGAAGAGAGTGGCGTCGTCGGGGTCGTCGAAGGCCTCGGAGACCGCGAGGCCTTCGGGGAGGATCCGCTCGATCACGGGGCGCTCCGGGGGACGAGGACCGGGCGCGGCACGTTCCGGGGGTGGCCGGGCCGCTTCCACTCCCTCGGGTAGCCGACCGACACCTCCTCGAAGCGCACGCCGTCGTGCCGGGTGGTCCGGGGGATGTGGAGGTGACCGTAGACGGCGACGGCGGTGTTGAACCGGCGGTGCCAGTCCGCGGTGCGTTCCGTCCCGCACCACTGGGCGAACTCCTGGTACCGCAGGATCCTGGTGGGTTCCCTGAGCAGGGGCCAGTGGTTGACCAGGACGAGCGGGACGTCGGGGTCGCACGCGGCGAGGCGCCGCTCGGTGTAGTCCACCCGCGCCGCGCACCAGTCCTCACGGCCGGCGTACGGGTCGGGGTGCAGGAAGAACTCGTCGGTGCACACCACCCCCGCCTCGTAGGCCTGCGCGAGCGACTGCTCCTTGTTCGCGGCCGTGGGGGTGCGGAAGGTGTAGTCGTACAGCAGGAACAGGGGCGCGACGCGGACCGGACCGCCGTCTCCTTCCCACAGCGCGTACGGATCCTCGGGGGTGAGCACGCCCAGTCCGCGGCAGACGTCCACCAGGTACTCGTACCGCGCCACGCCCCGCAACTGGACCGGGTCCTGCTCCGGGGTCCACAGCTCGTGATTGCCCGGGCTCCAGATCACCCGGGCGAACCTCTCGCTGAGCGTTCGCAGGGCCCAGGTGATCTGCTCGGTCAACTCCCCCACGTCACCGGCCACGATCAGCCAGTCGCCGTCCGACGACGGGCGGAGTCCTTCGACGATCTGCCTGTTCTCCGCGTGGGCGACGTGCAGGTCGCTGATGGCGAGCAGGCTCGGCCGGCGCTCACTCACCGTCCCGCCCTCCGTCCGCGACGGCCTCGTCGAGCCGGAAGAAGGTCCGGTAGAGGGCGAGCTGGTGATCGAGCATGGGTGCCCCGTGGAGGACCGGGTGCCCCAGGGCCGCGGCGGACCTCAGCAGCGCGGTCTCCCGCGGCTTCATGATCACATCGGCGACCACGCACCGCGGCGGGAGGTCCTGTGGGGAGAACGGCAGCGGATCGTCGGGGCGCATACCGAGCGGGGTCGCGTTCACCACGAGGTCCGCGTCCGCGAACACGGGCGTACGGCTCCCCGACGCACGGCCCGGCCAGTACGCGTCGAGCCGGGCGAGGAGCGCGTCCAGCTTGTCGGTGTCCGGGTCGCACAGGGACACCCGCGCCGCGCCCGCCGCCAGCAGAGCCGCCGCGATCGCGCTCCCGGCCCCGCCGGAGCCGACGATCGTGACGCGCATCCCGTCGGGTCGGTGCCCGGCTTCGGTCAGTCCGGCGACGAACCCGATGCCGTCGAAGTTCTCACCGGTCCACCGACCGTCCGGTTCGCGCCGCAGCGCGTTGACCGCGCCGGAGGCCGCGGCGGCCGGGCTGACCTCGTCCGCGAGGCGTAGCGCGGCCGCCTTGTGCGGAATGGTCACGAGTATCCCGTCGAGATTGTCCGTCTTCCGCAGCCCGTGGAAGACCTCGGCGAAGGAATCCGGCCGCACATGGACCGGAAACAGCACCGAATTCAAGCCAAGCTCAGCGAAAAGCGGATTGAGAAGGGACGGTGCCCGCACTTGGGCGACGGGGTCACCAAGGACGGCATAGAGCCGGCTCTCCCCCGAAATCGACAGAGCATGAGAAGAGTTGCTCTCCACGGATGACCTCTTTCCCGCAGGGCGCCCCGCGGTCCGGCCGCGGAGTCCTTTCGAATCAAAACCGTCAACATGGGGGATGCCGAGCCACCTTGAAGGGGTGGCTCCTCCCCCTCGACTGGGAGACTATGGAACCGTTTCCGCCCGGTCCGAAAATGAAATGCGAAGATGACCTACCTGCTGCACATCGACTCCTCCGCCGTCCCCCACCGATCGGTCTCCCGTGACGTCGCGGCCACCTTCCTCACCACGTGGCAGAAGGAGAACCCCGAACTCACCGTCGTCCACCGCGACCTCACGACGGACCCCCTGCCCCACCTGACCCCCGACGCGGTCACCGGCCGCGTCACCGCCCCCGGGGACCGCACCGAGGCCCAGGCGGCCGCGATAGCCCTCCAGGACACCCTCATCGAGGAGTTCCACGGGGCCGGCGCCTACCTGTTCACCGTGCCGATGTACAACAACTCGGTCCCGTCCGCCTTCAAGGCCTGGATCGACCAGGTCTTCGTCGTCGGCCGGGTCCTCTTCGGCTCCCCCGACCAGGTGCCCACGCGCGGCCGCCGCGCCGTCGTCATCGCGAGCCGCGGCGGCGGCTACGGCCCCGGCAGCCCCCGCGAGGGCATGGACCACGTCACGCCCTACCTGAAGACCGTCCTCGGCAGCTCCCTCGGCCTGGACGTCGAGTTCGTCACCCCCGAACTGACCATGGCCCCGCTCAACCCCGCCATGGCCTCGCTCGTTCCCCTGGCGGAGGCGTCCCTCGCCCGCGCCCACGAGGAAGCCGAGCAGTACGCCCGGCAGTTCTGATCCTGGTCTGATCCCGGTCTGATCCCGGTCAGATCCCGGTCAGATCCCGGTCAGATCCCAGCGGGCCGACCGGTCGGGCAGCGGCTCTCCGCCGCCCGACCGTCCCGGTCAACCTCCCGGTCACGCCCCGGTCAACCTCCCGGTCACGCCTCAGGCAGCGTCGGCGCGGCTCGCGATGATCACCGTCGCGTCCAGCTCGTCGTCGACGGCCACCCGGGCGAGCAGCCCGGCGCCGGTCACGGCGGCCACGGCCTCGTCGGCCTGTCGCTCGCTCGTCTCGAACAGCAGGACGCCGCCCGGAGCAAGCCACTCCGCCGCCTCGGCGACGACGCGCCGCAGGACCTCGAGACCGTCCACCCCGCCGTCGAGAGCCACCCGCGCCTCGTAGTCGCGGGCCTCGGCCGGAAGGAGCTCGATCTCCGTGGTGGGCACGTACGGGACGTTGCACAGCAGGACGTCCACGCGGCCCTTCAGCCCGACGGGCAGCGGCTCGAAGAGGTCCCCCTCGTACGCCGCTCCCCCCGCCGGGACGACGTTGCGCCGGGCGCAGCGGACGGCGGCGGGGTCCACATCCGCGGCGTGCAGCTCGACCTCGTCAAGGGAGGCGGCGAGCGCGACACCCAGAGCGCCCGAGCCACAGCACAGGTCCACGACGACCGCCCGGGCCGGAGCGAGCCGTGCGGCCTCCTGAACGAGCGCCTCGGTGCGTCGCCGGGGTACGAAGACCTCGGCGTCCACCTCGATGCGCAGGCCGCAGAATTCCGCGTATCCGACGACGTGTTCGAGCGGCAGACCGACGACCCGGCGCTCCACCATTTCTTCGAGCTCTGCGGCATCACCGGCCGCAGACATGATCATCTGGGCCTCGTCCTCCGCGAACACGCATCCCGCGGTGCGGAGTCGGGTGACGATGGCGGCTTCGGAATGGTCAAGCGAGGGAATGGACATGGGAGCCTTTCGAACTGCGATGGTGACGTGCGGTTGCGGTGCGGTATGCCGTACGGGCGGTGCAGTGCGGTGCGGTGCGGTGCGGTGCGGTTGTCGGAGACGACCGGCGAATATCTCAGCATTATCCGACGTGTTGATCTCGCCCTTCAACCTGACCCGGTGCGCTGACGACGGCGAGGATCTGGTCCATGGCGACGGTGGTGCCGGGTGTGACGTCCAGCTCGGTGACGGTGCCGGCGTGCGGGGCGGAGATGACGTGCTCCATCTTCATCGCCTCGACGACGAGCAGGCTCTGCCCGGCCTCGACCTCGTCCCCGACGGCCACCTTGACGACGGTGACCGTGCCGGGCATGGGCGCGGCGAGTGTGTCGGCGCCGCCGTGCCGGGCGCCGGAGAGCGCGGCCTCGACGGGGTCGTGGTCGAGGACGTGCCAGGAGTCGCCGTCGCGGCCGAGCCAGATCCCCTCCGGGGAGGGGGTGACGGTGAAGCGGTGGGTGACGCCGTCGACGGTGAGGGAGATTTCCCCCACCCCGCCCCTTCCCGAAACCCTGCCGGGGGCTGGGAGAAGGGTGCTGCCGAGGGCAGCGGTGAGCGCACCGGCTGCGCCGGGCGCGTGCGGCAGCTTCGCGCCGCCGAGCGTGGCGCCGGGCGTGGCGACGCCGACTGCGACGCCGGGTGTGGCACCGGCTGCGACGCCGGGCATGCCGTCGGCTGCGATGCCAGGCGTGGCACCGGCTGCGCCGGGCTCGTGCGGCAGCTTCGCGACGCCGGGCGTGGCGCCGGCTGCGATGCCGGGTATGGCGCCGGGCGTGGCGCCGGGCGCATGCGGCGTGGGTTCCGTTTCGCCCAGCAGGAGCTGGGCGCTCGATTCGGTGCCGCGCACGCGTACGCGGACCGGCTCGTGGCCTGGGACGCGGAAATGGTGGGGCGTCCAAGCCGGTTGGCCGCCCAGGCGCCAGCCGCTACGGACCTCGAAGGGGTCCAGCCAGCCCTCGGCAGGCCCGCGGCGGAGCCGCTGATCGATGCTGCGAGGAGGGGTGGGGCGGGGGAATTGACGCAGCAGCGCCGCCGCCGCGTACACCTCCTGCGGGACCCCGGCGTCGATCAGGTTCTCCGCCTCCCGTTCCACCAGACCCGTGTCCAGGTCGCCCGCCACCACGGCGTCGTGGGCGAGGAGCCTTCGGAGGAAGCCTGCGTTCGTGGGGACGCCCAGGGTCGTCAGGTCGGCGAGGGCCGCGCGGAGTTTACGGAGGGCCGTGGGGCGGTCCTCGGCGTGGACGATGACCTTCGAGAGCATCGGGTCGTAGAGGGAGGAGACCTCCGTGCCCTGCGAGAGGCCGGAGTCGGTGCGGACGCCGTTGCCCTGCGGCTCGTTCAGCGCCAGGACCGTACCGCCCGACGGGAGGAAGCCGCGGGAGGGGTCCTCGGCGCAGATGCGGGCCTCGATCGCCCAGCCGTCCAGCCGGATCTCGTCCTGCGTGAAGGGGAGCCGCTCGCCCGCCGCCACCCTCAGCTGCCACTCCACCAGGTCGATGCCCGTGATCAGCTCCGTGACCGGGTGTTCGACCTGGAGGCGGGTGTTCATCTCCATGAAGTAGTACGAGGAGGGGTCGCCGCCCGGGACGATGAACTCGACCGTGCCCGCGCCCACATAGCCGCAGGACCGGGCCGCCTCGACCGCCGCCGCGCCCATCGACGCCCGGAGCTCCGGAGTCAGCAGGACGCTGGGTGCCTCTTCGATGATCTTCTGGTGGCGGCGCTGGAGCGAGCACTCGCGCTCGCCGAGGTGGATCACGTTTCCGTGGGCGTCCGCCAGGACCTGGATCTCGATGTGCCGGGGGCGGTCGATCCACCGCTCCACCAGCAGCGTGTCGTCGCCGAACGACGCGCGGGCCTCACGGCGCGCGGACGCGATCTCCTCGTCCAGGACTGCGAGGTCCCGGACGAGCCGCATCCCCTTGCCGCCACCGCCGGCGGACGGCTTGAGCAGAACGGGCGCCCCCAACTTCCGGGCCGCCTCGACCAGTTCGGGGTCGGCCGCGCCGGGCACGACGGGGACGCCCGCCGTCTTCACCGTTTCCTTCGCCCGGATCTTGTCGCCCATCAGCGAGATCGCGGAGGCCGGGGGGCCGATGAAGACCAGGCCCGCGTCCGCGCAGGCCTGGGCGAACCCGGCGTTCTCGGCCAGGAAGCCGTAGCCCGGGTGGACGGCCTGCGCGCCCGTCCGGGCGGCCGCGTCGAGCAGTGCCTCCACCGACAGGTACGACTCGGCGGCCGGCGGCGGGCCGATCCGTACCGCCGTGTCCGCCTCCCGTACGTGCCGGGCGTCGGCGTCCGCGTCGCTGTACACCGCCACCGAACGTACACCCAGGGCCCGCAGCGTGCGGATGACACGGACCGCGATCTCGCCGCGATTGGCGACGAGCACTGTGTCGAACATGGTCTGCGGTCCTCTCACATCCGGAAGACGCCGAACTGGGGGTCTCCCAGGGGCGCGTTGGCACAGGCGGTCAGGGCGAGTCCGAGGACCTGCCGGGTCTCCAGCGGGTCGATGACCCCGTCGTCCCACAGCCGCGCGGTCGCGTAGTAAGCGCTGCCCTGGGTCTCGTACTGCTCACGGATCGGAGCCTTGAACGCCTCCTCGTCCTGCGCGCTCCAGTCGTCGCCGAGCTGGTCGCGCTTGACGGTCGCCAGGACCGAGGCGGCCTGCTCCCCGCCCATCACCGAGATCTTCGCGTTCGGCCACATCCACAGGAAGCGCGGCGAGTACGCCCGCCCGCACATCGAGTAGTTGCCCGCACCGTACGAACCACCGACCACGACCGTCAGCTTCGGCACCCGGGTGGTGGCCACCGCCGTCACCATCTTCGCGCCGTGCTTGGCGATACCACCGTGCTCGTACGCCTTGCCGACCATGAAACCGGTGATGTTCTGCAGGAACACCAGCGGAATCCCGCGCTGGTCGCACAGCTCGATGAAATGCGCGCCCTTCTGCGCGGACTCGGCGAACAGGATGCCGTTGTTGGCGACGATCCCCACCGGATGCCCGTGGATCCGGGCGAAGCCCGTGACCAGCGTCTGCCCGTACTCCGACTTGAACTCCTGGAAACGCGATCCGTCCACGACCCGCGCGATCACCTCGCGCACGTCGTACGGAGTACGGGAATCCACCGGCACCGCCCCGTACAGCCCGTACGGATCGACCTTCGGCTCCTCCACCGGCTCCACCGACCACGGCAGCGCCCCACGCTCCGGAAGCGTCGCCACGATGTTGCGGACGATGCGCAGCGCGTGGGCGTCATCCTCGGCAAGGTGGTCGGTGACACCGGAGATCCGGGAGTGGACCTCACCGCCGCCCAGCTCCTCCGCCGTCACGACCTCACCGGTCGCCGCCTTCACCAGCGGCGGACCACCCAGGAAGATCGTGCCCTGATTCCGTACGATCACCGCCTCGTCGCTCATCGCCGGCACATACGCGCCACCGGCCGTGCACGAACCCAGGACCGCCGCGATCTGCGGAATACCCGCCCCCGACATCCGCGCCTGGTTGTAGAAGATCCGCCCGAAATGCTCGCGGTCCGGGAAGACCTCGTCCTGCATCGGCAGGAAGGCGCCGCCCGAGTCGACCAGGTACAGGCAGGGGAGACGATTCTCCAGGGCCACCTCCTGGGCGCGGAGGTGCTTCTTCACCGTCATCGGGTAGTACGTACCGCCCTTGACCGTCGCATCGTTCGCGACGATCACACACTCACGGCCCGACACCCGACCGATGCCCGCGATCACACCCGCCGCCGGGGCAGCATCCCCGTACATCCCGTTCGCCGCCAGCGGCGCCAGCTCCAGGAACGGCGAGCCCGCGTCGAGCAGAGTGTCCACCCGGTCCCTCGGCAGCAGCTTCCCCCGCGCGGTATGCCGCGCCCGGGACCTCTCACCACCACCCAGCGCCGCCGCCGCGAGCTTGGCACGCAGGGTCGCCGCCAGCTCATGGTGCGCCGCCTCGTTCGCCTGCCAGGCCGGCGAGGCGGGATCCGCCCCACTCGTCAGCACAGGTGCCTGGCGTGTCATCGCGCGTCGTCCCGGCCCGTCGGTGTCCGCGGCCTCATGACGTCATTCCGAGTTCCCGCGCGATGAGCATCCGCTGGACCTCCGACGTCCCCTCGCCGATCTCCAGGATCTTGCAGTCACGCCAGAACCGGCCCACCGCGGACTCGTTCATGAAGCCGTATCCGCCGTGGATCTGCGTCGCCTCCCGCGCGTTGTCGACCGCGGCCTCCGAGGAGTAGAGCTTGGCGATGGCCGCCTCCTTCTTGAACGGCTCACCGTGGAGCAGCCGGGAGGCCGCGTCCCGCCAGGCGAGGCGTGCCATGTGGGCGCGGGTCTCCATGTCGGCGATCTTGAACTGGATGGCCTGGTTGGACCCGATCGGGCGGCCGAAAGCCTGCCGGGTCCCCGCGTACGCGAGTGACTCGTCGACACAGCCCTGGGCCAGCCCCGTCCCGAGGGCGGCGATCGCGATGCGGCCCTCGTCCAGGATGCGCAGGAACTGGGCGTAGCCGCGGCCCTCTTCGCCGACGAGGTTGGCGAGCGGGACGCGGACGTCGTCGAAGGAGAGTTCGTGGGTGTCCGAGGCGTTCCAGCCGACCTTGGAGTACGAGGCGGCGACCGTGAAGCCCGGGGTGCCGGAGGGGACGATGATCGAGGAGATCAGCGGTCGGCCGTCGGGCTTGCGGCCGGTGACCGCCGTGACCGTCACCAGACCCGTGATGTCCGTACCGGAGTTGGTGATGAAGCACTTCGAACCGTTGATGACCCACTCGTCGCCGTCCCGCACGGCCGTCGTCCGGGTGCCGCCCGCGTCCGAACCGGCCTCCGGCTCGGTCAGACCGAACGCGCCGAGCAGCTCGCCCGAGCAGAGCCTCGGCAGCCACTCGCGCTTCTGCTCCTCCGTACCGAAGCGGTAGAGGGGCATCGCGCCGAGCGAGACGGCCGCCTCCAGGGTGATGGCCACCGAGGAGTCGACCCGGGCCAGCTCCTCCAGGGCGATGCAGAGCGCGAAGTAGTCGCCGCCCATGCCGCCGTACTCCTCAGGGAAGGGCAGACCGAACAGCCCGAGACGGCCCATCTCCGCGACGATCTCGTACGGGAACCGCCGCTCCTCGTAGTACGCGCCGATCTTCGGGGCGACCACGTCGCGGGCGAACGCGGCGACGGTGGCGCGGAGTTCCTCGTACTCGGAAGAGAGCCGGTGGTCAAGCATGGGGGTTCCTCCTGGGGCCCGGGCGGATGTGCTCCGGGCGCGGGGATGGCGGGGGCGTCGGGGTGGCCGGAAGGCGTGGTGAGGGGGGCGGTGCCGGCGTAGGCAGGGGCAGGGGGCTTGTGCCGGCACCGCGAGGGGGGTGGGTTACTGCGGCCCGCCGTCCACGTGGATCGTCTGACCGGTGACATAGGCGGCGTCCTCGCTCGCGAGGAACGACACCACCGCGGCGATGTCCTCGGGCGAGCCGACCCTGCGCAGCGGCGACCTGGCGGCCGCCGCCCGGCGGAACTCCTCCGGGTCGGCGCCCGTACGGCGTGCGGTCTGGTCCGTCATGGCCGTGGCCACGAAGCCGGGAGCGATGGCGTTGACATTGATCCCGTACGGTCCCAGCTCGATCGCCAGGGTGCGGGTGAGGCCCTGGACACCCGCCTTGGCGGCCGCGTAGTTGGCCTGGCCGCGGTTGCCGTCGGCGGCGACCGAGCTCAGGTTGACGATCTTCCCCGACCCTTGTCCCGCCATGTGCCGCTGCGCGGCGCGCGAGCACAGGAAGGCGCCCTTGAGATGGACGTCGACGACGGTGTCCCAGTCGTCGTCGCTCATCATGAAGAGCATGTTGTCGCGCAGGACGCCGGCGTTGTTGACGAGGACGTCCAGCCGTCCGTACTCCGCGACCGTACGGTCGATCGCGGCGTCGACCTGGCCGGAGTCCGTGACGTCGCAGCCGACGGCCATGGCACGGCCGCCGGTCGCGCGAATCCCGGCGACGGTGTCGGCCGCGTCGCCCTCGGTCAGGTCGAGGGCGACGACGGCCGCGCCGTCGGCGGCGAGCCGCTTCGCCGTCGCGGCGCCGATGCCCCGGCCCGCTCCGGTGACGATCGCCACGGCGCCGGCGCGGAGGGTGCCCGAGGTCATGCTCCCTCCATCGACCCGATCAGGCTCTTGGGGCGCATGTCGAGCCACGAGGCCTCGACGTGGTCCAGGCATGCCGCCCGGTCCGCCGGCCCCAGGACGCTGCGCCAGCCGGCCGGTACGGCGGTGGACGCGGGCCAGAGGGAGTACTGCTCCTCGTCGTTGACCAGGACGAGGTAGCTGCCGTCTCGGTCCTCGAAGGGGTGGGTCATCGGTGCACCTTTCTGGGGCGGCATCGCGGTGGACCGCGATGGGGCGGGCGTGGTCAGCCCTTGGGCATGCCGCTGAGGTCGGGCTTGAGGGAGACCGGCAGGGAGTGCATGCCGTGCAGGATCGTCGAGTAGATCCAGCTCTCGGGGCCGGTCTGCTCGATGTCGGTGACCATGCGGCGGAGTCCGTCGAGGACCGCCTCGATCTCCATGCGGGCGAGGTAGTGCCCCAGGCAGAAGTGCGCACCGTGGGCGAAGGTGAGGTGCTTGTTGGGCGTGCGGTTCAGGTCGAAGCGGTACGGGTCCTCGAAGACGTCGCCGTCGAAGTTGCCCGAGGCGATCCAGACGCTGACCACGTCGCCGGCCTTGATCAGCTGTCCGTTGACGACGACGTCGCCGGTGGCGGCGCGGCCGCCGTGGATGGACGGCACGGTCCAGCGCAGGATCTCCTCGACCGCGGTGTCGAGCTTCGCCTCGCCGCTGCGGAGGGCCTTCCACTGCTCGGGGTACTGCTTGAGGGCGAGCAGGCCGCCGGTGATGGCGTGGCGGCCGGTCTCGTCGCCGCCGATCATCAGGCCGTAGCAGTTCGCCATGAGTTCGGCGTCGCTCAGGCGTTCGCCGTCGATCTGGCTGTTGGCGAGGAGGCTGACGACGTCGTCGTGCTTGCTGTTCTTACGGGTGGCGGCCAGGTCCGCGAAGTACAGCAGGATCTCGCTCTTGGCGGTCCAGCTGTCCTCCGGCGGGGCGTCGGCGTGGTCGGAGCTCCAGGCGCGGGAGGTGAGGCCGAGGAGGTACTTGCGGTCCGAGCGCGGCACGCCGAGCAGGTCGCAGATGGCGCCGAGCGGGACGCTGCCGGAGACGTCCTCCGCGAAGTCGCACTCGCCCTTCTCGATGGCGGCGACGAGGAGGCCGTCGACGGTCTCGCGCAGGCCTTCGCGGATGTCGTGCAGCATCCGCGGCGAGAAGGCCTTCATCAGGATGTTGCGGATCTGGGAGTGGCGGATGCCGTCCGTCACGGCCAGCATCGTCCCGGCCGCGGAGTCGCCGCCGGTCAGGAGCGTGCCCAGGGCGTTGCCGCCCTCGGTGGTGAAGTGCTCCTTGTCGCGGTAGACGGTCATGGCGTCCTGGTGCCGGCTGACCACCCAGAAGCCGGGCTGGGAGCCGCGGGCCTCCTGCCAGTACATCGGGCGTTCGGCGCGGAGGTGGCGCCACACCTCGGTCAGGTCCCGCTCTGCGTGGAGGACGGGGTCGGCGAGGTCCAGGCTCTCGAGTTCGGCCGGGTCGACCATCGGCTTGCTCTGGTGCGGGGGGACGGGTGTCTCCGCCCCGGTCCTCGGGGTCTCGGTCTTCGGTGCCTCGGTCGTCGTCATCGGTGCCTCGGTCGTCGGGGTCTCGGTCATCGGGGTCTCCAGTCCGCGTTGCGCGTCGGCGGGTTCGGCAGGGGGCCGGGGCGTCGCGCTCAGCGCTGCGCCGCGGCGTCGGCGCCGCTCGCGACCGCGGCGAGTGCCTCGACGGTCGGGTTGCTGATCATTTCGCGGGGCGAGATGGAGTAGCCCGCTTCGCGCGCCTTGAGGATGACGGTGATGGCGAGCATGCTGTCGCCGCCGAGCGCGAAGAAGTTGCTGTCGGCCTTGACCTCGGACACGCCGAGCAGCTCGCCGAAGATGGCGGCGAAGGCCACTTCCGCCGGGTTGCCGGGGGCCCGGCCGGCGGTGTCGGCGGTGGTCTCGGGCGCCGGCAGGGCCAGCCGGTCGAGCTTGCCGTTGGGGGTCGTCGGGAAGGTGGTGACGGTGACGCAGGCGGCGGGCACCATGTGCTCCGGCAGGCTGCGGGCCGCGAACTCGCGCAGTTCGGCGGAGCTCGGTGCGGGCTTGCCGTAGAGCTTGCCGACGATCACGTAGGCGACGAGCTGGCGGCTGCCCGGCTGGTCCTCGCGGACGACGGCCACGGCCTGGTCGACCGAGGGGTGCCCGGCCAGGACGCTCGCCACCTCGCCGAGCTCGATGCGGAATCCGCGGAGCTTGACCTGGTCGTCGGCGCGGCCGTGGAAGTCGAGGCCGCCGTCGGGCCGCGGGGAGACCAGGTCGCCGGTGCGGTACATGCGGGATCCGTCGGCCGCGAAGGGGTCGGCGACGAAGCGTTCGGCGGTGAGGCCGGGGCGGCGCAGGTATCCGCGTGCCAGGCCGTCGCCGCTGACGTAGAGCTCGCCGGTCTCCCCGACGGCCACGGGGCGCAGTTCCGCGTCCAGCACGTGGACCCGGGCGCCGGGGATCGCGGTGCCGAGCGAGGGGGTCCCGGCCGCGGTCAGCGGTTCGGTCATGGTGGCGCAGACGGTCACCTCGGTCGGGCCGTACGCGTTGACCATGCGGCGGTCCCGCCCCGTCCAGCGCTCCACGAGTTCGGCGGTGCACGCCTCGCCCGCGACGAGCAGGCTGCGGATTCCGCCGAGTTCCTCGGCGGGGACGCTGGCTGCGGCGACCGGCGGGAGCACGGCGTGGCTGACGTCCAGTCCGGTGAGGACCTCGGTCAGGGTCTCGCCGGCGAGGGTGCCGGGCGGCGGGACGACGAGGGTGGCGCCCGCTTCGAGGACGGCCAGCAGCTCGAAGACGTACGCGTCGAAGCTCGGCGAGGCGAACTGGAGCAGCCGGCTGTCGGTGTCGACGGCCATCCGCTCGACCGTCGCGGCCGCGAGGCCGGCGAGGCCGCCGTGGGTGACGGCGACGCCCTTGGGCGTGCCGGTGGTGCCGGAGGTGTAGATGACGTAGGCCAGGCCGGCCGCCGTCAGGGGGGCGTCCAGTTCGACGAGCGCCGGGTTCGCGTCGGGGGCCGTCGCGATCCGGTCGGCGGTCGCCGGCTCGTCGATGACGAGCCGGTCGCTTCCGGTGCTCGGCGGCAGCCGGTCGGCCGAGGTGCGGTCGGTGACCACCAGGGCGGGGGCCGCGTCGGCGAGGACGAAGGCGATGCGGTCGGCCGGGTAGGCGGGGTCGACCGGCAGGAACGCGGCGCCGGTCTTGGCGACCGCGAGGGTGGCGACGACCATGTCGACCGAGCGCGGCAGGGCGAGGGCGACCAGCTTCTCGGGGCCCGCGCCGTGGGCGAGGAGGATCCGGGCGAGCCGGTTGGCGCGGCCGTTGAACTCCTCGTAGGTGAGGGTCTCCCCGGCGGAGGCGAGCGCGGTGGCGTCGGGACGGTCCTTGGCCCGCCGTTCCAGCAGCTCGGCGAGGGTGACCGGGGCCTCTCCGGGGCCGCTGTCGTTCCGCGTGCCGTGTGTGGTGGTGGCCATGCCGTCCTTCTCCTCAAGGGGGGCGGTCCCGGACGACGCGGTCGTACCGCCCGTCGTCGTGTTCGGATTCGTCATGTCAGGTGTGCCGGGTACGGCGGGTGCGTCGGGCTTGTCCGGCATGTCAGGCCACCGGCCAGCGGGCGTCGGTGACCGCGAGCCGCTCCCGGGCTTCGGCGCGCAGCCGCAGCCGGTCGGGCTTGCCGAGGGCGAGGACCGGCAGGGTGGTGCGCAGCTCGATGTCGGCCGGTACGTGGTTCGGCGTGAGCCGCTCGGCGACGTGCCGGCGCAGCTCGTCGGCGTCCGGGGCGGCACCCGCCGTCGGGACGATCACGGCGAAGATCCGTTCGAGCCGGTCCACGTCCTCCACGCCGAAGACGGCCGCTTCCGCGACCGCCGGGTGGTCAAGCAGGGCGCGTTCGACGGAGGCCGGGTAGACCTTGATGCCGTTCGTCTTGATGACGTCGGCGATCCGGCCGTGCAGGTGCAGGTATCCGGCGTCGTCGAGGTGCCCGATGTCGCCGGTGTGGATCCAGCCGTCGCGGACGGTGAGCGCGGTGAGCTCGGGCTCGTTCCAGTAACGCTCCATCGACCAGCGGGAGATGACGCAGATCTCGCCGGGCTCGCCGGCCGGCAGGATCCGGCCGTCCTCGGTGTCGCGGATGGTCACGCGTACGGCCTCGGGCGGCCGGCCGACGGTGGCCCGCAGGGCGGGGTCGCGGTGGTCGTCCGGGAGGAGGAGGCTGATCAGGCCGCTCTCACTGGTGCCGTACACCTGCATGATGACGGGGCCGAGGACCTCCACGGCCTTGCCGATGCGGTCCGGTGAGGCGGCGCTGCCGGTGTAGAAGAGCTCCCGCAGGGTCGACAGGTCGGTGCTGCCGATGGCGGGGTGCTCGGTCAGCGCGTACACCTGGGGCGCGGACAGGACGAGACGGGTGATGCCGTACTGGCCGATCGCCCGCAGGACCTCGGTCGCGTCGAAGGCGGACTGGAGGACGACGAGGCCGCCGGTGATGACGGTGTCGTCCGCGGCGAAGCCGCTGGAGTGCGTGAGCGGCGCGGTGACGAGACAGTTCGCGGGGACGCCGCGGGCCGCCGAGGTGGCCACCATGTCGTTCTTCACCGCGAACGCCCAGCTGACGCCCTTGGGGCGGCCGGTGGAGCCGCTGGTGTAGGTGACGACGGCGATGTCGCCGGCCTCGGCGGTCTCCGGGTCGAAGGCGTCGGCGGGGGCGGCGGTGAGGTCGACGACGTCGGGGCCGAAGGCGCCGAGCCCGGCGAGCAGCGGACGGGTCTTCAGCGCGTCGCACAGCTCGCGGCCGCGGCCGACGTTGTCGGCGTCGACGGCCAGCAGGGTGGCCCCGACGTCGGTGAGGATGTCGAGCTGGAGTTCCAGCGGCAGTTGGTCGAGCGGGTTGACCGCGTTGACTCCCCTGAGGTGGACCACCGTGGCGCCGAGCAGGTTCGCCGCCCAGCGCAGGATCAGCGTCGCCGGGGTGTTGGCGTGGGTCAGGACGGCGACCACACTGTCGAGGCCCACGCCCTGCGCACGCATGACCTGGGCGGCCGAGGTGACCGAATCGGCGAGAGATCCGGCGGTGGTGGGCACGTCCTCGCATATGAGTGGTGTATTCAGGGGATTGGCGCCGAGGGCGTCCAGGATCTGCCGGACGTAATGACTATTGCCTTGCAACCACGTTCTCCATTCGGCTCGTGGGAGCGAGGCCGTCAGCGCATCAGTCAATTGAGGCACGGCGTTCCGGCCTCGCGTATCGGCCCGCTGAGATGGACGTTCACCAGATCTCAAGATAGAGGTGGAGCCGACGCGCCGACATCCCCAGGTCTGGTAGTCGTGAGAACGCCGCCGGAATGCCTTGATATTCGTACGACGCCTGTCCTAGCGTCGTACGCCATGGAGATACACACGGTCGAGTCGACACCTGTCACTGTGCGTTCCGGCGTACTCGACCCGGGTGCCCCGGCGGTCGCGAAGATTGAATCCGGCGATGTGGTGAGCTATCCCGACACCTGGACCAACTGGAACAACGAGTTGGCGTTCGGGATGTCCTTCGAGGAACTGGTCGACGTGCGTCGGCGCAATCCCGGCAATCCGTTTCCGCTCCTGGGGCCGGTGGAGGTCGCGGGAGCCGAGCCGGGCGATGTGATCGAGTGCCGGCTCACCGCGCTCCGTACCCGCGACTGGGGCTGCAACGCCTCGCACCCGGGGTCGGGCGCGCTGCGTGACGACTTCACCGAGCCGTACATGCACTACTTCCGTTTCGACGAGGAGCGTCGCACGGCCGCCTACGCCCAGGGGACCACGATCCCGCTGGCGCCGTTCCTCGGGATCATGGCAGTGGAGCCGGCCGGGGACGAGCCGGTCGGCGCGCTGCTCGCCGGCCCCCACGGCGGCAACCTGGTGCTGCGCGAACTCACCGTCGGGTCCTCGCTGTTCCTGCCGGTGGCCAAGCCCGGCGGGCGGGTGTGGGTCGGCGACGTGCACGCGGCGCAGGGTGACGGCATGGTGGACCAGACGGGCATCAAGTCGGCCGCGGAGGATCTGCGGATCCGCTACGACCTGCACAAGTCCGTCGCGCTCGACGGCCCGCTGGCGGAGACCGAGACGCACTGGATCGGCTTCGGCTTCGCCGCCGACCTCGACGAAGCGCTCCTCGCCTGCCTGCGGGGGCTGGTGGCCTGGCTGCCGGCCGCGGCGGGGATCACGGCCGCCGAGGCGTACGCGCTGTGCGGCATGGCGGTGAGCTTCCGGATCACGCAGTACGCGGACCAGCGCGGCTCCTCGTACAGCGCGCTGCCCCCGAAGACGGTCCACGGCATGGTGCCGAAGGACGTCTTCCCGCCGGAGGTCCAGGAGCGCATCGGCGCCTGGCTGCGGCCGTCGGCCCGATGACGGCCGGTCGGCGAATCCCCACCCCCCACTGCGTATGCCCGATATCGAGAAGGATGCCGCGATGAGCGAGCCGATAACCTATCAGCAGCACTGGGACCGCACGGATCATTTCGATCCGCCGTCGCTTCTGCTGGACCTGAGCCGGGAACGGCCGCTGACGAGAATGACGTACCCCAGCGGCCATGTCGGCTGGCTGGTGACCGGCCACGAGCTGTCCCGCGAGATCCTCAGCAATCCCGTCTTCAGCCACAATTACGGGATCGGCCACTTCCCCATCACCAAAAAGGGCAAGCAGATTCCGCCGCTGCCGGTGATGCCCGGAATGTTCATTCACATGGACCCGCCGGAGCACACGAAGTACCGGAAGCTGCTGACCGGTGAATTCACCACCCGCCGGATGAACCAGTGGGCGGAGCGCGTCGACGTCCTGGCCGCCGAGCACCTGAAGGGAATGCGCGAGCAGGGCACTTCGGCCGATCTCGTCGCCTCCTTCGTCCGGCCGCTGGTCCTCCAGGTCATCTGTGAGCTGATCGGCATTCCGTACGACGAGTGCGAGAAGATCGCCCAGCTGCCGGACACCTCGAACGACGAGAGCATCGAGCTGGACGACGAGCTCGCCGCGGGGCGCGAGTCGTTCTTCTACGTGCGCGAACTCGTCCAGCGGAAGCGGAACGAGCCGGGCGACGACATGCTGAGCCGGCTCATCGCCGCCGGTGAGCTGACGGACCAGGAGATCACCAACATGATCCTCCTGGTGTTCGTCGCCGGTTACTCCACGACGGAGGCCGCGCTGACGTGCAGCACGCTGGCGCTGCTGCACCACACCGAACGGCTCGCGGAGTTCCGGGCGAACCCCAGGTCCGCGAACGCGATCGAGGAACTGCTCCGCTACACGACGGTCAACCAGTACCAGATCTTCCGTACGGCGCTGGAGGACATCGAGCTGGGCGGCGAGACGATCAGGAAGGACGACACGGTCACCGTGTCGCTGCCCGCCGCCAACCGCGATCCGGCCAAGTTCGGCTGCCCGCACGCACTGGATCTCGACCGCGACACGTCGGGACAGATGGCCTTCGGATACGGCGTGCACATGTGCCTCGGCCAGAACCTGGCGCGGATCGTCATCGGCGCCGGGCTGCGGACGCTGGTCGAGGAACTGCCCGGTCTCGAACTGGCTGTTCCGCTGGAGGAGGTCCCGCTGCGGGGCCGTTCCACGGTGGTGAGCATGGTCGAACTGCCCGTCCGCTGGTGACGGACTGAGCAGCGCGTCGCGTACGACGGAGCGGGCCCGGAGATCCTCCGGGCCCGCTCCGTCGTACCGCGCGTCGTACCGCCTCACGGCCGTGCGCTCGCCGTCATGCCGACACGCACGGCATCAGGGCCGTCACGCACGACGTCACGGCCGTCCCGCCGTCATCGCGACGTGGACGATCTGGCCGGACACCGCCGAGGCCTCCGCGCCGGCCAGGAACCATACGGCGTCGAGCGCCCCCGCCGCGTACGCCGAGCCGCCGCCGGCGCCGGACGCGGCGGCGGCGGTCAGGTCCGTCACGGAGGGCTCGGGAGCGATGACGTTGGCCGTGATGCCGAACGGCCGCAGCTCCATCGCCAGCGTCCTGGTGAACCCGGCGAGGCCCGTCTCGACGACCGAGTTCCGCGCCGCCGACGGCCGGTCGCCGCCCGCGACGTCGGCCAGCACGAGGATCCGGCCCCCACCGTTCTTGATCATCGGGTCGACGACCGCGCGGCTGGTGACGAAGACCCCTCGCAGGGGGCCGCCGACGGCCTCGGTCCAGTCCTGGTCGGAGAGTTCGCGCAGCGGACCGCGGTCGACGGCCCCGACGCAGTTCAACAGGACGCCGGGATCACCGAGGTCGGCGCGGACGCGGGTCAGCGCGAGATCGACCGAGCCCGCGTCGGTGACGTCCGCGGCCACGAACACGCACCGTCGCCCCGTCTCCGCGATCCGCCGCACCGTGTCGGCGTGCGCGGCCTCGTCCGCTCCGAGTACGGCCACGTCCATGCCGTGGTCGGCCAGCCGTACGGACGCGTCGGCGCCGATGCCCTGCGCCGCGCCGGTCACCATTGCGACTGCCATGGTTCGTTCCTCTCTCGACAGGGTCGGCGTCAGGCCGCGGACACCGGGGCGCGCTCCACGAAGGAGAGCAGGGTGGCCAGGACGTGATCGTGGATCTCGTCCATCCGCGCGGGGGTGAAGCACTTGGCGCTGTACGGCATCTCGATGCTGAGACGGCCGTACACGGTCATCGGGGACGCCACCAGCGCGCCCGCGCCGGCCTCGGGGACCCACTTCGAGGAGATGGCGAACTTGCGCATGTCGGTGATCTCGAGACCGCGTGGCGCCGGCGGCCCCGCGACGCTGCCGACGTTGGGCACGACGAGACTTGCCGTCAGTACGGACGGGTTCGCGAGCAGCCGGGGCAGGGCCTGGAGCTCCCGGGCGGGTTCGCCCCGCTCGATGGCGTCGCGCAGCTGTCCGGTGATCCGGCGGCCCAGCTCGATCAGGTCGCTTCCGGCGGGTACGTCGATGACGTCGAGGTACCAGGACGCGGCGGGGATCAGCACGTCGCGGCCGAGCGCCGGGGTCAGCCGGGCCCGCAGATCGACCGGCGAGACGAAGCTCAGCCGGTGGTCGCTGCCGTAGCCGGGTCCGTAGCCGTCCCGGACCGCGACCAGGAGGGCGGCCCCGACCAGGCCGTGCACGGAGACGCCAGCGCTCTTGGCGAACGCGACGAGGGCGCTGGTCTGTTCGCGGGTCAGACGGACGCGCTTCACGTCCATCAGGGGCCCGTCCTGCGACGAGGCGTTCGCCGTGAACGGGAGCACCGCGAGGGGGTGCGCGGAGGTCCGCTCGGTCCGGTCCTTCACGTAGGCGTCGAGATCCTCCTCGGAGCTCGGCGCGAGCAGATCGTCGACGGCCACCGGCCACGACTCCCCCGCGGCCCGCGGAGCCTCGTACGAACCGTCCTGGATCCCGGAGTACGCGCTCCAGATCTCGTTGCACAGGACGGTGGCACTGTGTCCGTCGCAGATGACGTGGTCGATGCCGAGGACGAACGTCGACTCTCCGTCGCCGCGGAAGAGGGTGGCGCGGACCAGGGGGCCGCCGGCCGGCAGCGGCCGGTTGAGCTGGTCGGTCAGGTCGGTGGGTCCGGCCGGAAGCACCTCCAGGCGCGGCAGCTCCTCCTCGTCCAGGAGTTCGAGGAAGACCTCGTCGCCGTCGTGGGCCACCCGGCTGCGGAGCGAGCGGTGCTCGGCGACCTTCGCGGCGAACGCCGCGGCCAGCAACTCCTCGTCGACCTCACCGCGTACGGTGCAGACGGTCGTCGCGAGGGTCCTGATCTCACCGACGTACAGGATTTCCGACAGAGACAGCTTGCGTCGCATACAGATCATTTCTCCAGACAGGGCTCGGCACCGTCACGCTAAATCGGGGCAGGGGACTTCCACATCCCCCGGCCTGACAGTTCCGCGCGGGACGTCCGGAAAGAAAACGAGCGGTGCGGGAAGGTGCCGCCGGGTCCTACCAGGCTGAGGGATGGTGCGGGCCTACTTCCCGGTACTAGCGTCACCGAATGGCATGACAGGACTCCACATCCCGTGCGTCCGACAAAGTGCTGAATTCGCCTTCCCTTGCTGACCGACCCCTGCGTGAGGAGATTCATGCACTGTCGCGACAATCCCCCGCCCATTCAGGCACGACGCGAGAGGGCATACGTGTGAAAGCCGTCTACGCAGACCGTCCCGACGACCACGATCCGCTGTCGGCGCTGGTCATCGGCGAACGCCCGGACCCCGTGGTCCCCGAGGGCTGGGTACGCGTCCGGGTCCGGGCCGTCTCCCTCAACCACAAGGACCTGTGGACCCTGCGGGGCGTCGGGCTGAACCACGACAAGTACCCCCGGATCCTGGGCTGCGAGGCAGCGGGCGAGGATCCGGACGGCCGTCGGGTGGCGCTGTACCCCGTACTCGACTCGCCGCCCGGGACGACCGACGAGACGCTCGTCCTGCCGGCCGCGCAGCTCGTCGGGGCGCGGCCGGGAACGCTCGCCGAGTACATCGCGGCGCCCGCCCACAGCCTCCTGCCGGTCCCGGACCACCTCACGTGGGAGGAGGCCGCCTGTCTGATGTGCACGTGGCTGCCGGCGTACCGGATGCTGTTCACCAAGGCCGAACTGCTCCCCGGGAACTCGGTGCTCGTGCAGGGCGCCGCGGGCGGACTGTCCACCGCGCTGATCCAGTTGGGCGCGGCCGCCGGACTCCGGGTCTACGCCACGAGCCGTACCGCCGACAAGCGGGATCTGGCCCGACGGCTCGGCGCCCACGAGGCGTTCGAGCCCAACACCGAGCTGCCGGAGCAGGTGGACGCCGTCATCGACAGCGTCGGCAGGGCGACCTGGACGCATTCACTGCGCAGCGTGCGCAACGGCGGCACGGTCGTCGTCGCCGGAGCGACCACCGGTGACGTGTCTCCGGCGCGGCTGCACCGCATCTACTTCCATCAGATCAAGATCGTCGGTTCGTTCAGCGGTACGCGTGACGAGTACGCGCGGATGATCGCGCTGATGAACACGACGGGCATCAGGCCGCTGGTGGACGAGGTGCTGCCGGCGCAGGACGCGCCCGCGGCGTTCAAGCGCCTGTCGGACGGCGACGTACGGGGCAACCTCGTCCTCACCTGGCCGTGAGGCGGGCGGCCGTCCGCTGACCGACGAAGAGGCGGTGCCCGGGGAGATCCCGGGCACCGCCTCTTCGCATGTGCCGCGCAACGCGCCGCCTCGGGGTGGGGCGGTTCGGTTCATGTGCCCAGCAGCTCGGCGGTGTGGAAGCCGAGCTCGACGGCGTGCGACCCGGTGAGTCGCGCCCCGGCGGCGCTCTCGCACGACCCGGCGCTCTCGCGCGACCCGGCTGTCTCGACGCGAAGTCCGCCCGGGTGCGTGCCCAGGCGGCGGTGCACCTCGATGAAGCCCGCCACCTCGTCGAGCGCGCCCTCGAATTCCCCGGGGTTGCGATGCACCGGGTCGCACTGCCAGACGACCTGCCGACCGGTCGCCTCGACCCGCTCGACGATCGATGGCAGGAGGTCGCGGACCCGCCCGCCCCCCATCGCGCAGGTCAGGGTCAGCCGCCCCGGGTCGGCGCGCGGGTCGAGGCGCTCCACGAGATCGGCGACGTGTGCCGCGGTGGTGTCGGGGCCGATCCGCAGTCCGACCGGGTTCGACACCCGCCGGACGAGGTCCGTGTACGAGGCGTCCGCGCGGGCGGTCCGCGCGTCGAGCCAGAGAAAGTGCGCCGAACCGCTGACCATCGAGGTCGCCGGGCCGGCGGGCGCGGCGTCCTGGCCCATCGGGCGGGGGGTCGACGTGTCCCGTCCCGCCGGGCGGTCGGCCTCAGTGTCCGGGCGCATCATGGCCCGCTCGTCGTCCGGGGCCACCATCCGGCGGGAGGTGTACACCTCCGCCGTGCGCGCGGTGTGGTCGGTGAAGCCGCCGGCCTCCATGAAGCGCAGACCGCGGCCGATCCGATCGGCCAGGACCCGGTGGCGGGCGCCGGCGGCGGTGCGTACGAACTCGGTGTTCCAGCGATGGATCCGGTCCAGGGAGGGCGACTCGCCGCGGCACAGCCCCCGGAACAGGTTCATGATCGGCGCCGAGAGTGCGTGGTCCCGCGCGATGCCGTCGTCGGCGAGGCCGTGGGGCCGGGCGTACGGCCCACAGACCTGGGCCGTCTTCACCACCGGCAGGCCGGTCGCGTACATGAGGGCGACGCCCGTCTGGTGCAGCACGCGCAGGTTGGCCTCCAGGTGAACCTGCGGGTCCCCCGCGGCGGGCCGGGTGCTGTCACCGCCCTGGAGCAGGAACGCCTCGCCCCTGGCGACCGCCGCCAGCCGCACCGACAGCAGCTCCGTCTCGGCCCGCGCCACGAGCGGCGGCGCGGCGCGGAGCCGTTCCCGGACGGCGTGCGCCGGGCCGCAGTCCTCGTCGGCGAAGGCCGCGGCGAGATCCTCGACGGGCAGGGGAAGCAGGGTGGTCACGTAGGACACGGCGGGCCGCTCAGCCGACGGGCCCGGTGAGGATGCCCGCGGCGAGGTTCTCGTACTCGGCGTTGTCGACGAGAGTACGTACCTGCTCACGGCCGTCCCGAACGGTCAGGTACCGCCGCCCCTTCAGGATGGCCTGGCCGTCGTCCACCGCCCGGCTGCAGAGCATCAACCCGCCGGCCGCGTGCGGTTCCGTCGCGGCCAGCTTCTCGTTGACCTTGCCCTCGAGCTCCGACCAGGCGTCGGGCTCCCTGACGGCCAGCGTGAAGCGGTAGACGACGTGCCAGCGGCCGCCCTGCGCGCACCGGCGCAGGACGAGGTGCCCGGCGTCCTCGACGAGCCGGTACTGGACGCCGTACTGGACCTGGATCTCCTCACCGACCCGCAGTGGTTCCAGGAAGGACGGTCCCGCGTATCCGACGTCGACGAGCCACCGCTCGTCGTCCAGCGCGACGAGGAGGAGCATGTGCTCGACCTCCGTGCCGAAGACCTGCGCCCCTTCGACGGTGCTGCCGCCGATCAGGGCGACGTCGAAACCCAATTCCCGGAGCAGCCGGAAGAAGAGGCGGCTGAGCTGAATACAGCCGCCACCGTGGCCTTCGGCGATCACCGCGTCGAATGTGGCGTCCTCGTCGATGTCGACCAGGGCGACTCCGGTCCCCTCCGACGGCGGAAGCGTGAGTGAGCTGACGCTGTTGTACGGAATTGCCATGAGGTGTTTCTTGTGGAGCGCCCGCAGCGTGTCGAGATCCGGTTTCGCCTCTCCCTCATGACCTATGCACCGCAGATATTCGACGACGTCGAACATTTCCTCACCACATTTCTCGTCAGGTGGCCCCGGTGCCGGTCGCCGGCAGGAAGACCTGCGGGGCGACCGGCACCGGGGCGGTTCTCAGGGAGACGTCGTCAGCCGGCGAGCCGGTCGGTCGTCCGCTCGTGCAGGAACGCCGCGAGCATCGAAGGGGTCGGGTACTCGAAGACCACGTTGGACGGCAGCTTCGTGCCGCTCAACTCGACCAGCCTGTTGCGCAGTTGCATGGCGGTCAGCGAGTCGAAGCCGATCTCGAAGAGCCCCTGGTCGGCGCTGAGCCGATCAGCCGTGGCGTACCCGAGGACCGCGGCGATCTGCGTACGCACCACGTCGAGCAGGAGTTCCTCCCGCTCGGCGGCGGGCAGCGTCTCCAGCTGGTCCGCGAGCGCACGCCGCTCGTCGGCGGAGACCACGGCCTGGGCCGTCGGGCGCCGCCTGCGGCCCGGAACCCGCTGGAGCCGCGCCTGGGCACCACCGGTGGCGGCGGCCGCGGCCGCGGTCTGTTCGGCGGACACGGTCCGTGCGACCGCCGACCGCATCGTCAGCACCGGCGTCCCCATCTCGTCGACCGCCGCGAACGACAGCGTGTCGGAGCCGGTCCGGGTCAGCATGATCCGGAGGCTCGCGGCACCCTCGGCGTGCAGCACCACGTCGTGCCACGCGGAGAACAGCGGCGTCTCCCCGTCGGGGCCGGTCACGGACAGCGCGGGCTGCGTCGCCGCGTCCAGCAGGGCCGGGTGCAGACCGAACCGGCCCGCGTCCGCCCGCTGGTCGTCCGCAAGGGCGGCCTCGACGAAGAGCTCCTCGCCCCGCCGCCAGACGGCGCGCAGGCCCTGGAACGCCGGCCCGTGGGCGTACCCCTTCTTCGCGAGTACGGCGTAGAGGTCGGTGAGGTCGACGGGCTCGGCACCGGCCGGCGGCCACTGGCCGAGGTCGCCGCCGCCCTCACTCGTGCCCGTATCCGCACCCGTGCCTGCACCCGTGCCCGCTGCCGCGAAGGGCGCCTCGGGCGACAGAGTGCCGTACGCGTGCCGGGTCCACTCCTGCCCGCTTCCCTGACCTGCGTCGCGGGCATCCCCGGACGAGGAGTAGACCGCGACGGTACGACGGCCCATCGGGTCCTCGCCGCCGACGGTGACGTGCACCCGGACGGAGCCCTCCTCCGGAAGAACCAGCGGAGCGTCGGTCACCAGCTCGTCCAGCACCTCGCAGGCGAACTCGTCGCCCGCCCTGATGGCCAGGTCGACGAAGGCCGCGCCCGGGACCAGTACCGCGCCGTGGACGGCGTGGTCGGCCAGCCAGGAGTGCGTACGCAGCGACCAGCGGGAGGTGAAGACCAGCCCGTCCGACTGCGGCAGCTCGACGACGGCGCCGAGGAGGGGGTGATCGGACTCGGTCTGGCCGAACGAGCCCGCAGGCGTGGCCGACTTCGTGCGCTGGATCCAGTAGTGCTCGTGGTCGAAGGCGTACGTGGGCAGGTCACGCTGGTGCCGGGCGGACCCGGCAGGCAGGACGGCCGTCCAGTCGACGTCCACACCACGGACGAAGGCCTCGGCGAGGGAGGCCAGCATGCGGCGCATGCCGCCCTCGCCCCGGCGCAGGGACCCCACCAGCAGGGGGGTGACGTCCGCGGTGTCCGCGATCTCGGAGATGGGCTGGAGGAGGACGGGGTGGGGGCTGACTTCGACGAAGACACCGAAGCCCGCACCGATCAGCTCACGGACAGCGGGCTCGAAGCCCACCGTGCGCCGCAGGTTGCGGTACCAGTACCCCCCGTCCACGACGCCCGCCTCTTCGATCCAGGCGCAGTCCACGGACGAGAAGAAGGGAATCTCGGGAGCAAGCGCGGAAACCCCGGCGAGCTCGGTCGCGAGGACCTCTTCCACGGCCTCGACGTGACGGGTGTGGGACGCGTAGTCCACCGCGACCCGCCGCACCCGCACACCACGGCCCTCCAGCACGGTCAGCAGACCATCCAAGGCATCCGCATCACCCGCGATCACCACGGACGTCGGGCCGTTGACCGCCGCGACCTCCACACCCTCGACGAGCAGACCGCGAACCTCGGCCTCCGAAAGTGCAACGGAAGCCATTCCGCCAGCGCCGGACAGGACTCGGCCGATCGCCTGACTCCGCAGAGCCACCACACGCGCCGCATCCTCAAGGGACAGCGCACCCGCGACACACGCCGCAGCGATCTCGCCCTGGGAGTGGCCCAGGACCGCGTCGGGCACGACACCGGCCGCACGCCACACGGCGGCCAGCGACACCATCACCGCGAAACTCGCCGGCTGGATCACATCCACCCGCTCCAGCAACGCCGCATCCGCATCACCCCGCAGGACGTCCGTCAGCGACCAGTCCACGAACGGGGACAGCGCACGCTCGCACTCCGCCACCCGATCCGCGAACACCGCGGACGAATCCAGCAGTTCACGGCCCATGCCCACCCACTGAGCACCCTGACCCGGGAACACGAACACCGACCGACCACGAGCGGCAGAACGGCCGACCGGAGACTCGCCGCGCGCCAGCGCGCCCAGACCCGACAGCAGCTCGTCACGCGAACCCGCGACCACCACCGCACGATCCGACAACACCGCACGACCGGAGACGAGCGAACCCGCGACCCGCGCGAGCGAGACGGTCTCGTCCGCCTCGACGAACGCCGCCAGCCGCTGCGCCTGACCGGCCAGCGCACCCGCACCCTTCGCCGACACCACGAACGGCAGCACAGCATCGTCCGGCTCGGCCTGCGACGGCAGCTCCGCCTCCACCGGCGCCTGCTCCAGGATCACGTGCGCGTTCGTACCGCTGACACCGAACGAGGACACGCCGGCCCGGCGCGCGCGGTCCGTCTCCGGCCACGACCGGGACTCCGTCAGGAGCTCCACCGCACCGGTCGACCAGTCCACCTCGGGCGTCGGCTCGTCGACGTTCAGCGTCGCCGGCAGGATGCCATGTCGCATGGACTCGACCATCTTGATGACGCTCGCCACGCCCGAAGCGGCCTGCGCGTGCCCGATGTTGGACTTGACCGAGCCGAGCCACAGCGGCCGGCCCTCCTCGCGGCCCTGACCGTAGGTGGCCAGCAGCGCCTGTGCCTCGATCGGGTCCCCGAGCCTGGTGCCGGTGCCGTGCGCCTCGACGACGTCGACATCGGCCGACGTCAGACCCGCCCCGGCCAGCGCCTTGCGGATCACCCGCTGCTGGGAGGGGCCGTTCGGAGCCGTCAGACCGTTCGACGCACCGTCCTGGTTGACCGCCGAACCGCGAACCACCGCGAGGACCTGGTGACCGTTCTCACGGGCGTCCGAGAGACGCTCAAGCAGCAGGACGCCCACGCCCTCCGCCCAGCCCGTGCCGTCGGCGGAGGAGGAGAAGGCCTTGACCCGGCCGTCGGCGGCCAGGCCGCGCTGGCGGGAGAAGCCGATGAAGGTGTCCGGGGTGGACATGACGGTGGCTCCGCCGGCGAGTGCCATCGTGCACTCGCCCTGCCGCAGCGCCTGCGCGGCCAGGTGGATCGCGACGAGCGACGACGAGCACGCCGTGTCCACGGTGACCGCGGGACCCTCGAACCCGAACACGTACGACACACGGCCCGAGGCCACACTGCCCGCACTGCCCGTGCCCGCGAAGCCCTCAAGCTCCGCCGGAACACCCTCACCCGAGGCATACCCCTGACCCATCACACCCGAGAACACGCCCACCTCGGCACCCCGAAGCACACCCGGATCGATCCCCGCCCGCTCGAACACCTCCCACGAGGTCTCCAACAGCAGCCGCTGCTGCGGATCCATCGCCGTCGCCTCACGCGGCGAGATCCCGAAGAACCCCGCATCGAAGCGACCCGCCTCGTGCAGGAAACCGCCCTGCCGGACGTACGTCGTCCCCGGATTGTCGGGGTCGGCGTCGAACAGACCCTCCAGATCCCACCCGCGATCCGTCGGGAAGCCGGACATGCCGTCGCGGCCCTCACTCACCATCTGCCACAGGTCCTCCGGACCGGCAACGCCACCCGGCAGGCGGCAGGCCATGCCCACGATGACGATGGGGTCGTCGTCCGTGGAGACGGTGACCCGCGCGGTGGGGGCGACGGCGGCCGTCTGCCCGCTGAACTCGTCGCGCAGGTACCGCGCGAGGGCGCGCGGGGTCGGGTAGTCGAAGATCAGCGTGGCGGGGAGCTTCACGCCCGTCGCCGTGCTGAGACGGTTGCGCAGCTCGACCGCCGTCAGCGAGTCGAAGCCGGCGTCCTTGAACGCCTTGTCCGCCTCGACGCGCTCGACCGTCGCGTGGCCGAGGACGGTCGCCGTGTGGGTGCGGACCAGGTCAAGGAGGGCCTTCTCCTGGTCGGCGGGCGTGAGGCCCGCCAGTCGCTGGGCGAGGGCGTTACGGTCACCCGCGCCGGCCTGCGCCGTGCGGCGGCCCGGACGCACAAGCCCCCGGAGGACCGGCTGCACCCCGCCACCGGCCGTGGCCTCCGCCCGTACCGCACGCAGGTCCAGCTTCATCGGGACGAGCAGCGCCTGCGCCCCGGCGACGGCGGAGTCGAAGAGGTCCATGCCCTCGGCCGAGGACAGGGCCAGGACACCGCCACGGCCCATACGAGCCTGATCGGCGGCGCCGAGGTGACCGGTCATGCCACCGGACGTCTGGGCCCACAGGCCCCAGGCGAGGGAGACGCCGGGCAGGCCCGCCGCGCGGCGGCGGAGCATGAGGGCGTCGAGGTAGGCGTTGGCGGCGGCGTAGTTGCCCTGACCCGCCGAACCGAAGATGCCGGCCGCGGAGGAGAACACCACGAAGGCATCCAGGTCCAGGCCGCGCGTCAGCTCGTCCAAGTGGTGGGCGGCGGCAGCCTTCGGAGCGAAGACACCCGCGAGACGGTCCTCGTTCAGCGCGCCCAGCAGGCAGTCGTCGAGGACACCCGCCGTGTGGATCACAGCGCTCAGACGACGCTCGGCGGAGATGCCGGTCAGCAGCTCGGAAACGGCCTCGCGGTCGGAGACGTCGCAGGCGACGACGGTCGCCGTGGCACCGTCCGCCGACAGCTCGGCCACCAGCTCGGCAGCACCCTCCGCGCCCTGACCGCGACGGCTGGCCAGCACCAGATGCCGTACACCGTGCGCCGACACCAGATGCCGGGCCAGAACGCCCGCCAGGGAACCCGTACCACCCGTGATCAGAACCGTGCCCTCAGGATCGAAGACCCCTCCCTGACCCGCCGATCCGGCCCCAGCACCGGCCCGCGCCAGACGCGGCACCGACACCAGACCGCCACGCACCGCGAGCTGCGGCTCACCAGCGCCCAGCACACCCGACACCAGGTCCGCGCCGACCTCGACGCCCGGCTCCACGTCCACCAGGACGATCCGGTCCGGATACTCCGCCTGCGCGGCCCGCACCAGACCCCACACCGCAGCACCAGCCGGATCCGACACACCAGACCCGCCCGCAGGCACCGCACCACGCGTCACCACCACCAACGGCGACTCCTCACACCCCGGAGCCACCAACCACGACTGCAACACACTAAGCACCCGGCCCAGCAGCCCGACTGCCTCACCACCGTCGACGGCCTCAAGCACCACCACCGACGGCACGTCGATCAACGACGCCACATCAGCAGCATCCGCCACCACTACCGGCGCAGCGCCACCACCGGAGACCGAAACCCCAGACAGCTCAGCCCACTCAAGCCCGAACAGCGAATCAACACCCACACCCGTCCCGGCACCCGCAGCATCCAGCTGCTCCACCGACACCGGCCGCGACACCAGCGAATCCATCGTCAGCACCGGAGCACCCGACTCGTCCGCCGCATCGAACGACAACGCATCCGGACCGCACGGAGCCACCCGCACCCGCAGCCCCGAAGCACCGGCCGCCTGCAGCACCACACCGTTCCACGCGAACGGCAGCGTGATGCCTTCCTCGGGCTCGGTGTCGTCGTGGGCCGAAACCGACTGCAGAGCCGCGTCGAACAGCGCCGGGTGCAGGCCGAACCGGCGTGCCTCCTCGGTCAGTTCCTCCGGCAGGGCGGCCTCGGCGAAGAGCTCCTCGCCACGCCGCCAGACGGCCCGCAAGCCCTGGAACGCAGGCCCGTACGCGTACCCCCGCTCGGCCAAGTCCCCATAGAAGTCCGTGATGTCGACCGGCTCCGCACCGGCCGGCGGCCACTGCGCGAAATCGAACCGCGTGCCGGCAGGAACAGGGGCCGGCGGAGACAGCACACCCGACGCGTGCCGGGTCCAGTCCTCCCCGCCGCCCTCACCGGCGCCACCACGGGACGCGTAGACGCCCACGGCCCGGCGCCCGGACTCGTCCTCGCCGCCCACGGCGACCTGGACACGGACCGAACCCTCCGCGGGCAGCACGAGCGGAGCGTCGATGACCAGCTCGTCGAGCGCCCCGCAGCCGAACTCGTCACCGGCCCGGACCACCAGGTCCACGTACGCCGTCCCCGGTACCAGGACCACGCCCTGAACGGCGTGGTCCGCGAGCCACGGGTGGGTTCGCAGCGACAGACGGGAGGTGAAGAGCAGCCCACCGGTCGACGGGACGTCGACCTTCGCGCCGAGCAGCGGGTGGTCGGCGGCCGAGAGCCCGAGGGACGAGGCGTCCGAGGGGGCATCGGCCGTCCGCAGCCAGTAGTGCTCGTGGTCGAAGGCGTACGTGGGCAGTTCCACGCGCGGGCCACCGGTGGCCCCGGCCGGGAGTACGGCCGTCCAGTCGACGTCCGCGCCGCGCACGAAGGCCTCGGCGAGGGCGTCAAGCAGCGTCTGGCGTTCGTCGCGGCCGTCCCGCATCGCGGGTGCGCACACGACGTCCACCGCGCCCGACGCGCCCGCGGTGTCGGCCTCCGCGGCCGACTCCCGGACGAGTCCGGTCAGTACCGCGCCGGGGCCGAGCTCCAGGAAGACCTGGCCTCCGTGTTCCCGCGCGGCCCGGACACCGGCGGCGAAGAGGACGGGGCGGCGTACGTGCTCCACCCAGTACTCCGCGGTCCGCATCAGGTCGTCCTCGACGACGCGGCCCGTCACGTTCGACACGACGGGGATGCTCGCCGGCTGCCACGCGACGGCGGCCAGTTCAGCGGCGAACTCGTCGAGCATCGCGTCCATCCGGGCGGAGTGGAACGCGTGCGACACCGCGAGTCGCTTGACCTTGCGGCCGGACGCCTTGAGCTGCTCGGCGAGTTCGAGCACGGGGCCCTCGTCGCCGGAGAGGACCACGGACGCGGGTCCGTTGACGGCGGCGATGTCGACGCCCGTGGTGGAGGTGGAGGCCAGCAGGGCGCGGATCTCGTCCTCGCCCGCCGCCACGGCGACCATCGCGCCACCGGTCGGCAGGACCTGCATCAGGCGGCCGCGGGCCGCGACCACCGTCGCGGCGTCCTTCAGCGACAGCATGCCGGCCGCGTGCGCGGCGCTGATCTCACCGATCGAGTGCCCCATCACCACGTCGGGGCGGACGCCCCACGACTCGACGAGCCGGAACAGCGCCGTCTCGACGGCGAAGAGGGCCGCCTGCGTGTACACCGTCTGGTCCAGCAGCCGCGCGTCGGCGCTGTCCTCGTCGGCGAAGACGAGCTCGCGGATCGGGCGGGCCACCCATCCGGCGAGCGCGGCGTCGAGCTCGGCGCACACCTCGTCCAGCGCTGCCGCGAAGACCGGGTAGCGGGCATACAGTTCGCGCCCCATGCCGGCGCGCTGCGCGCCCTGGCCGGGGAAGAGCAGGACCAGCTTGCCCGTACCCGTCCGGGTGCCGGACGTGATGCCGGGGCCGTACTCGCCGTCGGCCAGCGTGCGCAGGCGGGCGAGGAGTTCCTCGCGGCTCGCGGCCACGACCACCGCACGGTCCGAGAGAAGCGCGCGGTCGGAGAGGAGGGAGGCGGCCAGGCCGGCGAGCGGGACGTTCACTCCGGCTCGGGCGGACTCGTCACCGGCGGATTCCGTCTCGGCGTGATCCGTCTCGGCGTGATCCGTCTCGGCGGACTCCTCCGCGGCGAATTCGTCCTCGACGAACTCAGCCAGCCGCCTCGCCTGCCCGGCGAGGGCGGCCGCGCTCTTCGCCGAGACGACGAACGGCAGGACCGCGTCGCCCTCGGGCGCCGGGTGCGCCTCGGTCGACGGGTGCGCCTCGGTCGCGGGGGCCTCCTGCGGCGCCTGCTCCAGGATGAGGTGGGCGTTGGTTCCGCTGACGCCGAACGACGAGATGCCCACGCGGCGCGGACGCTCGGTCTCCGGCCACGGACGTTCCTCGGTCAGCAGCTCGACCGCGCCCGCCGTCCAGTCCACCTGCGGGGTGGGCTCGTCGACCCCCAGGGTCGCCGGGAGGATGCCGTGTCGCATCGACGCGACCATCTTGATCACGCTCGCGACACCGGCGGCGGCCTGCGTGTGCCCGATGTTGGACTTCAGCGAGCCGAGCCAGAGCGGCCGGTCCGCCTCGCGGCCCTGGCCGTACGTCGCGAGGAGCGCCTGCGCCTCGATCGGGTCGCCCAGCGTGGTACCCGTACCGTGCGCCTCGACGACGTCGACGTCCGTCGACGTCAGGCCGGCCTCGGCGAGGGCCTTGCGGATCACGCGCTGCTGCGCCGGACCGTTCGGAGCGGTCAGACCGTTCGACGCGCCGTCCTGATTGATGGCCGAACCGCGGACGACGGCGAGGACCTGGTGGCCGTTCCTCCGGGCGTCCGAGAGCCGCTCCAGGAGGACGACACCGACGCCTTCGGAGAGGACCGTTCCGTCGGCGGTGGAGGAGAAGGCCTTGATACGGCCGTCGGCGGCCAGGCCGCGCTGGCGCGAGAAGCCCAGCACACCGGCCGGGGATCCCATGACGGCCACACCTCCGGCGAGTGCCATCGTGCATTCGCCCTGCCGCAGCGCCTGCGCGGCCAGGTGGATCGCGACGAGCGACGACGAGCAGGCCGTGTCCACGGTCACCGCGGGACCCTCGAACCCGAACACGTACGACACGCGGCCCGAGGCGACGCTGCCGGCGATGGCGGTCGTCGCGAAGCCCTCGAACTCCTCCGGCACCTGCTCCAGCGCACCGAGGTAGTCGTGGATCGAAACTCCGGAGAAGACACCGATGTTGGTGTCCTGCGCCTGCGTCGGGTCGATGCCCGCGCGTTCGAACACCTCCCACGAGGTCTCGAGGAGCAGCCGCTGCTGCGGGTCCATCGCCATGGCCTCACGCGGCGAGATGCCGAAGAAGCCCGCGTCGAAGCGGCCGGCCTCGTGGAGGAAACCGCCCTGCTGGACGTAGGACGTGCCCGCGTGATCGGGGTCGGAGTCGAAGAGCCCGTCGAGGTTCCAGCCGCGGTCCGTCGGGAAGCCGGACATGCCGTCGCGGCCTTCGTGCACCATCCGCCAGAGGTCCTCGGGACCGGCGACCCCGCCGGGCAGGCGGCAGGCCATGCCGACGATGACGATGGGGTCGTCGTCCGTGGACACGGTGACCCGCGCCGTGGGGGCGACGGCGGCCGTCTGCCCGCTGAACTCGTCGCGCAGGTACCGCGCGAGGGCGCGCGGGGTCGGGTAGTCGAAGATCAGCGTGGCGGGGAGCTTCACGCCCGTCGCCGCGCTGAGGCGGTTGCGCAGCTCGACCGCCGTCAGCGAGTCGAAGCCGAGCTCGCTGAAGCCCCGGCCGCCCTGGGCCAGGTCGCCGACGTTGACGCCGAGCACGTCCATGGCCTCGGCGGCGATGATCTCCAGGAGGGACTTCTCCTGGTCGGCGGGCGTGAGGCCCGCCAGCCGCTGGGCGAGGGCGTTACGGTCACCCGCGCCGGCCTGCGCCGTGCGACGACCCGGACGCACAAGCCCACGGAGCACCGGCTGCACCCCGCCACCGGCCGTGGCCTCCGCCCGTACCGCACGCAGGTCCATCTTGATCGGGACGAGCAGCGCCTGGTCGCCGGCCACGGCGGAGTCGAAGTGCGCCATGCCCTCGGCCGAGGACAGGGCGAGCACACCACCGCGGCCCATACGAGCCTGGTCGACGGCGGCCAGCTGACCGGTGAGGCCGGTGACCTGCTCCCAGAGGCCCCAGGCGAGGGAGACGCCGGGCAGGCCCGCCGCGCGGCGGCGGAGCATGAGGGCGTCGAGGTAGGCGTTGGCGGCGGCGTAGTTGCCCTGGCCCGCCGAACCGAAGGTGCCGGCCGCGGAGGAGAACACCACGAAGGCGTCCAGGTCCAGGCCGCGCGTCAGCTCGTCCAGGTGGTGGGCGGCGGCAGCCTTCGGAGCGAAGACACCCGCGAGGCGCTCGTCGGTCAGGGACGCGAGGACACCGTCGTCGAGGACACCGGCCGTGTGGACGATGCCGGTGAGTCGACGCTCGGCGCTGAGGGTGGACAGGAGCTCCGCGACCGCTTCGCGGTCGGAGACGTCGCAGGCGACGACGGTCGCCGTGGCGCCCTCGGCCGACAGCTCGGCCACCAGCTCGGCAGCGCCTTCGGCCGCCGGACCGCGACGGCTGGCCAGCACCAGATGCCGCACGCCGTGCGCCGACACCAGATGCCGGGCGAGGACACCCGCGAGGGAACCCGTACCACCCGTGATCAGAACCGTGCCCTCGGAATCGAAGACCGACTCCCGACCCGACTCGGCCACCGCACCGGCGCGCGCCAGGCGCGGCACGGACACCACGGCACCGCGCACCGCCAGCTGCGGCTCGCCCACAGCCAGCACATCCGACAGCAGCCCGGAGCCGACCTCGACACCCGGCTCCACATCCAGCAGCACGATCCGGTCCGGATACTCCGCCTGCGCGGCCCGCACCAGACCCCACACCGCAGCACCAGCCACATCCGACACCACAGCACCGTCGCTCGCAGGCACCGCACCACGCGTCACCACCACAAGCGGCGACTCCTCGAACCCAGGCGCCACCAGCCACGACTGCAACACACCCAGCACACGGCCCAACAGCCCCACAGCATCGCCGGAATCGCCACTGTCCACGGCCTCAAGCACCGCCACCGGCGGCACCACACCACCAGCAACCAGCGATGCCACACCAGCGGCATCCGCCACAGCCACCGGAGAGGCACCACCACCGGAGACCGAAACCCCCGACAGCTCAGCCCACTCCAGCCGGAACAGCGAATCCACACCCGCACCAGCACCCGCACCCGCGGCGTCCAGCTGCTCCACCGACACCGGCCGCGACACCAACGAATCCATCGTCAGCACCGGAGCACCCGACTCGTCCGCAGCGTCGAACGACAACGCATCCGGACCACACGGAGCCACCCGCACCCGCAACGCCGCAGCACCAGCCGCCTGCAACACCACACCGTTCCACGCGAACGGCAGCACGTTCCGGCCGTCGTCCTCCCGCGTCACGAAGGCGTTCGTGTGCAGGGCGGCATCCAGGAGTGCCGGGTGCAGACCGAAGCGGCCCGCGTCCTCCCGGGGCTCACGGGGCAGGGCGGCCTCGGCGAAGAGCTCCTCGCCCCGCCGCCAGACAGCCCGCAGACCCTGGAACGCCGGCCCGTACGCGTACCCGCGCTCGGTCAGATCCTCGTAGAAGCCCGTGATGTCGACCGGCTCCGCACCGGCCGGCGGCCACTGCCCGAAGTCGAACCGCGTCCCCGCCGAAACCGGCGCCACCGGGGACAGGACACCCGAAGCGTGCCGGGTCCACTCCTGCCCGCCGCCCTCACCGGCGTCACCACGGGACGCGTAGACGCCCACCGTGCGACGGCCGGACTCGTCGGCACCGCCGACGGCGACCTGGATGCGGACGGCCTCGTCCTCGGGGAGCACCAGTGGTGCCCCGATCACGAGCTCGTCCAGCACGCCGCAGCCGAACTCGTCACCGGCGCGGATGGCCAGGTCGACGTAGATGGTGCCGGGGATGACGACCGAGCCCTGGATCGCGTGGTCCGCGAGCCACGGGTGCGTCCGCAGCGACAGACGGGAGGTGAACACCAGCCCGTCCGACTGCGGCAGCTCGACGACGGCGCCGAGGAGGGGGTGGTCGGTGGAGGCGAGACCGACGGATGCGACGTCGGTGTCGGCACCCGTCAGCTGGATCCAGTAGTGCTCGTGGTCGAAGGCGTACGTGGGCAGGTCCACGCGCGGACCACCGACAACACCGGTCGGCAGGACGGCCGTCCAGTCGACGTCCACACCACGCACGAACGCCTCACCGAGGGAGGCCAGCATGCGACGCATGCCGCCCTCACCCCGGCGCAGAGAGCCCACCAGCACCAGGTCGGCCTCCGCCTGGTCGGCGATCTCCGTCACCGGCTGGAGGAGCACCGGGTGGGGGCTGACCTCGACGAAGACACCGAAGCCCGCACCGATCAGCTCGCGGACAGCGGGCTCGAAGCCCACCGTGCGCCGCAGGTTGCGGTACCAGTACCCGCCGTCGAGCACACCCTCGGACTCGACCCACGCACCGTCCACCGAGGAGAAGAACGGAATCTCAGGAGCCAGCGCGGAAACCCCGGCGAGCTCGGTCGCGAGGACCTCTTCCACGGCCTCGACGTGACGGGTGTGGGACGCGTAGTCCACCGCGACCCGCCGCACCCGCACACCACGGCCCTCCAGCACGGTCAGCAGACCGTCCAGAGCATCCGCATCACCCGCGATCACCACGGACGTCGGGCCGTTGACCGCCGCAACCTCCACACCCTCGACCAGCAGACCCCGAACCTCGGCCTCCGAAAGTGCAACGGAAGCCATACCGCCCGCGCCCGACAGGACTCGGCCGATCGCCTGACTCCGCAGAGCCACCACACGCGCCGCGTCCTCAAGGGACAGCGCACCCGCCACACACGCCGCGGCGATCTCACCCTGCGAATGACCCAGAACCGCATCCGGAACGACACCAGCCGAACGCCACACCGCGGCCAGCGACACCATCACCGCGAAACTCGCCGGCTGGATCACATCCACCCGCTCCAGCAGCCCCGCGTCCGCGTCACCCCGCAGCACATCCGTCAGCGACCAGTCCACGAACGGGGACAGCGCACGCTCACACTCGGCCACCCGATCCGCGAACACCGCGGACGAGTCCAGCAGTTCACGGCCCATGCCCACCCACTGAGCACCCTGACCCGGGAACACGAACACCGACCGGCCCGGACCACTGCCCACGCCAGGAACGAGGCTCCTGACCAGCGTCGCGTCGGACTCCCCACGCGCCAGCGCACCGAGACCCGACAGCAGCTCCTCGCGCGAACCCGCGACCACCACCGCACGATCCGACATCACCGCACGACCGGACAGCAGCGAAGCGGCGACTCCCGCCTGCGACACGGCCTCGTCGCCCTCGACGAACTCCGCCAGCCGCGCCGCCTGACCCGACAGCGCACCCGCACCCTTCGCCGACACCACGAACGGCAGCACGGCGTCGCCGTCCACGGGCTGCGTGGACTCGGAGTCCGGAAGCTCGCTCTCGGGCGCCTGCTCCAGGATCACATGCGCGTTCGTACCGCTCGCGCCGAACGACGAGACGCCCACACGGCGCGGACGCTCGGTCTCCGGCCACGCCCGGGACTCCGTGAGCAGCTCGACCGCGCCCGCCGTCCAGTCGACCTGCGGGGTCGGCTCGTCCACGTGCAGCGTCGCCGGGAGCACACCGTGCCGCAGCGACTGCACGGTCTTGATCACCGCGGCGACACCGGAAGCGGCCTGTGCGTGCCCGAGGACGGACTTCACCGAGCCCAGCAGCAGCGGCCTGCCCTCCTCGCGGCCCTGGCCATAGGTGGCGAGCAGCGCCTGCGCCTCGATCGGGTCACCCAGCGTCGTACCCGTACCGTGCGCTTCCACCATGTCGATGTCGGAGGTGGTCAGTCCGGCGTTGGCGAGGGCCTTGCGGATCACCCGCTGCTGCGCGGGACCGTTCGGAGCCGTCAGGCCGTTCGACGCACCGTCCTGGTTGATCGCGGAACCCCGCAGCACGGCCAGCACGTGATGCCCGTTCTTGCGGGCGTCCGAGAGCCGCTCCAGGAGCACCACACCCACGCCCTCGGCCCATCCGCTGCCGTCGGCGGACGCGGAGAACGCCTTGATGCGGCCGTCGGCGGCCAGGCCGCGCTGCCGCGAGAAGCCGACGAAGCCACCCGGCGTGGCCATCACGGTGGCACCACCGGCCAGCGCCATCGAGCACTCGCCACGGCGCAGTGCCTGCGCCGCCAGGTGCATGGCGACCAGCGAGGAGGAGCACATGGTGTCGACGGTCACGGCCGGGCCTTCCAGGCCCAGGGTGTAGGCGACGCGGCCGGAGGCGACGCCGCCGGCGGTGCCGAGGGCGCGTTCGAGGCTGAGGTATCCCTCGAAGCCGCTCAGGTCCGGCGCGTAGTCCTGGTGCACCATGCCGGTGAAGACGCCGACGTCGGCGCCCCGCACGGAGGTCGGGTCGATGCCGGCGCGCTCGAAGGTCTCCCAGGAGACCTCCAGGAGCTGGCGCTGCTGCGGGTCCATGGCGAGGGCCTCGCGCGGCGAGATCCCGAAGAACGCCGCGTCGAACTTGGCCGCGTCGTGCAGGAAGGCGCCTTCGCGCACGTAGGTGGTCCCGGGGTTGTCGGGATCCGGGTCGAAGAGTCCGTCGAGGTCCCAGCCGCGGTCGGTCGGGAACTCGGTGTAGACGTCGGCGCCCGCGGAGACCACCCGCCAGAAGTCCTCGGGGTTGCTGATGCCACCCGGGAAGCGGCAGCCCATCGACACGATGGCTATGGGCTCGACGGCAGCGGCGGCGAGCTGGCTGTTCTCGTGCTGCAGCCTGGAGTTCTCCTTCAGAGACGCACGCAGTGCACTCACAAGCTGCTCGTCGGGCGATGCCATTTCTTCCTCCACGATCTGATGTAACGGGTCAGCTTGCGTCGTCGCCGAGTGCCAGCTGAATGAGGCTGGCGACGTCCATTGCGTCGATGAGTTCCGAGTTGTCCTCGGACGGCGCCGACACCTCGGGCGCGTCCGTCTCGGCAAGTTCCAGAAGGGCGTCCAGGACTCCGGACTCCTTGAACCGGGCGAAGGGGACGGTCGCCAGGACACGCCTGAGGTCGTCCTCCCGCCCTTCGAACTCGTCTCCGGTCGTACGGAGGAGTTCGGCGCGCAGGTACTCGACCAGCGCGTCGGGGGTGGGGTAGTCGAAGAGCAGCGTCGCGGGCAGGCGCAGACCCGTGGCCGCTTGCAGGCTGTTGCGGAGGCCGACGGCCGCCAGCGAGTCGAACCCGACCTCCTGGAAGGCCTGGAGCGGCCGGATGGCCTCGGAGCTCGTGTGGCCGAGGACGGTGGCGGCGTGGCTGCGGACGAGCCGCAGCAGGATGCGCTGCTGCTCGGTCTCCGAGGCTGCCGTCAGGCTCGCGACCAGGGACGAGTGTGCGTCGTCGCTGCCCGGGCCCGTCTCGGACTGCGCGGACCGCATCACCTCGCGTGCCTCGGGCAGTTCGCCGAACAGGGGGCTCGGCCGGACGGACGTGAACGCCGGGATGAACGCCGTCCAGTCCATGTCGGCGACGACCACCATGTTCTCGTCGGCGCGCAGTGCCTGCTCCAGGATGCTCACAGCGACCTCGGGAGCCACCGGGAGGACACCTCGGCGGCGCAGCTGGGCGAGCGCGTCCGGGTCGGCGCCGACACCGATCTGGTCGAGTGCGCCCCAGGCGAGGGAGGTCGCCCTGAGTCCGCGTGCGCGGCGGCGTTCGACGAGGGCGTCGAGGACGGCGTTCGCCGCACCGGACGGGCCCTGCCCACCGCCGCCCCAGACGCCGGCGATCGAGGAGAAGGTGACGAAGGCGTCGAGCTCGGTGTCCTTGAGGTGCTCGTCGAGCCACACGGCGAGCTCCACCTTCGCGGCGAACACCTCGTCGAGGTCGGCGCGCCGTGTGTCGGCCAGGGAGCTGGTCTGCATGACGTCGGCGGCATGGATCACGGCGGTCAGCGGCCGGTCGTCGGGGAGTCCGTCGAGCAGGCGGGCGAGCGCGTCGTGGTCGGCGGCGTCACAGGCCGTGACACCGGTACGGACGTCCAGCCGGGAGAGTTCGTCGCGCAGCGTCTCGACGCTGCCGTCCGGGGTCTCGGCGGTGGTCGTGACGATCAGGGCGTCGGCCCCGCCGAGCGCGAGCCAGTGGGCGGCATGCCGGCCGAGGCCCTCGGTTCCGCCGGTGACGAGGACCGTTCCACGCGGCTGCCACCGCTGCGTACCCGCCGTCTTCGGCAGGGACTTGCGGACCAGTCGGCGGGCGTGGACGCCCGTACGCCGGATCGCGAGCTGGTCCTCGTCGCCCGCGGAGTTGAGTACGCCGAGCAGACGCTGAACGGTTCGGTTGTCGATCTCGGCGGGCAGGTCGACGAGGCCGCCCCAGCGGTCCGCGAACTCCAGGCCCGCGGCGCGGCCGAGGCCCCAGTGCGCCGCCTGGAGCGGGGAGGTCACGGAGTCCTGCGCTCCCGTGCTGACCGCGCCCGCGGTCAGGCACCAGAGCGACTGGGTGGCACCCGTGTCGGCGAGGGCCTGGAGAAGCACCAGGGTGGTCTCGGCGACGGCCGCGGCGTCCTGCGGCGTCTGTCCCCGCTCCGGAGCGTTTGCCTGACCCCGCTCAAGGGCGTGGAGGGAAAGTACGCCGGACAGGTCGTGCTCGGCGAGTACGCGGCTCAGCGACTCGGCGAGGGAAGCCCGGTCACGAAGGCCGGCTTCCGGAACCTCCAGCAGCACCGTGTTGAGGCCCTGGGAAGCCAGTACGCGCGCCAGGTCGTCGGTCCCACCGGCACCGGCACGCTCGGCCGGGGCGATCACCAGCCACGTACCGCCCGGGACTCCGGGGGCGGACTGCGGCAGGGGCTGCCACGTGACGGCGTAGCGGAGACCCTCCACCACGGACCGCTCGCGGCGGCCCTCACGCCAGTCCGCCAACAGCGGGACGACGGCGCCGAGGGCACTCTGGCGGTCGGTCGTGTCGGCCTTCAGCAGCGTGGCCAGCGCGTCCAGATCGGCGTCGTCGACGGCGGTCCAGAAGTCGCGGTCGGCTTCGTTGACCTGGATGTCTCCGTCGGTGGGACGGTCGGGAGCCTTGAGCCAGTAGTGCTCGTGGTCGAAGGCGTACGTGGGCAGGTCGACGCGCGGACCACCGGCAACACCGTCTGGCAGGACGGCCGTCCAGTCGACGTCCACACCACGCACGAACGCCTCGGCAAGGGACGCCAGCATGCGACGCATGCCACCCTCACCCCGCCGCAGAGAGCCCACCAGCACCAGGTCGGCCTCCGCCTGGTCCGCGATCTCCGTCACCGGCTGGAGGAGCACCGGGTGCGGGCTGACCTCGACGAACACACCGAAGCCCGCACCGATCAGCTCACGCACCGCCGGCTCGAAGCCCACCGTGCGCCGCAGATTCCGGTACCAATACCCGCCGTCCACGACGCCCGCCTCTTCGATCCAGGCGCCGTCCACGGACGAGAAGAACGGAATCTCAGGAGCCAGCGCGGAAACCCCGGCGAGCTCGACCGCGAGAACTTCCTCCACGGCCTCGACGTGACGGGTGTGGGACGCGTAATCCACCGCGACCCGCCGCACCCGCACACCACGGCCCTCCAGCACGGTCAGCAGACCATCCAAGGCATCCGCATCACCCGCGATCACCACGGACGTCGGGCCGTTGACCGCCGCAACCTCCACACCCTCAACGAGCAGACCCCGAACCTCGGCCTCCGACAGAGCCACCGACGCCATACCGCCCGCGCCCGACAACACCCGGCCGATCGCCTGACTCCGCAGAGCCACCACACGCGCCGCATCCTCCAGGGACAGCGCACCCGCGACACACGCCGCAGCGATCTCACCCTGCGAATGACCCAGAACCGCATCCGGAACGACACCGGCCGCACGCCACACGGCTGCCAGCGACACCATCACCGCGAAACTCGCCGGCTGGATCACATCCACCCGCTCCAGCAGCCCCGCGTCCGCATCACCCCGCAGCACATCCGTCAGCGACCAGTCCACGAACGGGGACAGCGCACGCTCGCACTCCGCCACCCGATCCGCGAACACCCGTGAGGAGTCCAGCAGTTCACGGCCCATGCCCACCCACTGAGCACCCTGACCCGGGAACACGAACACCGACCGACCACGAGCAGTAGAACCAGCACCCGCCGTCACCCCCGGCGCCGACTCACCGCGCGCCAGCGCGCCCAGACCCGACAGCAGCTCGTCACGGGAACCCGCGACCACCACCGCACGATCCGACAGCACCGCACGACCAGTCACCAGCGAAGCCGCCACACCAGACGTCGGGACCGTCTCGTCCGCCTCGACGAACGCCGCCAGCCGCTGCGCCTGACCGGCCAGCGCACCCGCACCCTTCGCCGACACCACGAACGGCAGCACCGCATCGCCCGGCTCGGCCTGCGACGGCAGCTCCGCCTCCACCGGCGCCTGCTCCAGGATGAGGTGGGCGTTCGTACCGCTCGCGCCGAAGGAGGAGACACCGGCGCGGCGCGGACGTTCGGTGTCCGGCCACGGACGGGACTCCGTCAACAGCTCCACCGCGCCCGCCGACCAGTCCACCTGTGAGGTCGGCTCGTCCACGTGCAGCGTCGCCGGAAGCACACCGTGCCGTATGGACTCGACCATCTTGATCACACCGGCGACACCGGCGGCGGCCTGCGCGTGCCCGATGTTCGACTTCAGCGAACCGAGCCAGAGCGGCCGGCCCTCCGCACGCCCCCGGCCATAAGTGGCCAGCAGAGCCTGCGCCTCGATCGGGTCGCCCAGCGTCGTACCCGTACCGTGTGCCTCGACGACGTCGACATCGGCCGACGTCAGACCGGCACCGGCCAGCGCCTTGCGGATCACCCGCTGCTGCGCGGGACCGTTCGGAGCCGTCAGACCGTTCGACGCACCGTCCTGGTTGACCGCGGAACCCCGCAGCACGGCCAGCACGCGATGCCCGTTCCTCCGGGCCTCCGACAGCCGCTCCAGGAGCACCACACCCACGCCTTCGCCCCAGCCCGTGCCGTCGGCCGATGCCGCGAACGACTTGCAGCGGCCGTCGAGCGAGAGGCCGCGCTGGCGGGAGAACTCCACGAACGCGTCCGGGCTGGACATGACGGTGGCTCCGCCGGCAAGGGCCATCGAGCACTCGCCCTGCCGCAGCGCCTGCGCCGCCAGATGGATCGCGACGAGCGACGACGAGCAGGCCGTGTCCACCGTCACCGCGGGACCCTCGAACCCGAACACGTACGACACACGACCCGAGGCCACACTGCCCGCGGTGCCGGCCATGACGTAGCCCTCGACGCCCTCGGGTGCCTGGCCCAGCCGGGACACGTAGTCGTGGTGGACGATGCCGGTGAAGACGCCGATGTCCTTGCCGCCGGTGGACCGGGGGTCGATCCCCGCCCGCTCCAGCGCCTCCCAGGAGGTCTCGAGGAGCAGCCGCTGCTGCGGGTCCATGGCGAGGGCCTCGCGCGGCGAGATCCCGAAGAGGCCCGCGTCGAACTTCGCGGCATCGTGCAGGAATCCGCCGGTACGGGCGTAGCTGGTGCCCTGGTGGTCCGGATCCGGGTGGTAGAGCCCGTCCAGGTCCCAGTCACGGTCGACGGGGAAGCCGGAGATCGCGTCGCGCTTCTCCGCGACGAGTCGCCACAGGTCCTCGGGGCTTTCCACACCGCCCGGCAGGCGGCAGCTCATGGCCACGATCGCGATCGGTTCGTTCAGGTCGGACGAGGCGGGCGCGCCAGCCGTGGAGTCGGCTTCGGTCTCCTCGCCGAGGAGTTCGGCGCGGAGGTGTCCGGCGAGCAGGGCGGGCTTCGGGTAGTCGAAGACGACCGAGGCGGAGAGTCCTTCGATCCCCGTCGCGTGGGCCAGCCTGTTGCGGAGCTTGACGGCCGCGAGGGAGTCGAAGCCGAGGTCCTTGAAGGAGCGGGTCCGGTCGAAGGCGTCCGTCGCACGGTGGCCGAGGACGGCGGCCGCGCCGGATTCCACGAGCTCGACCAGGACGCGCTGCTGTTCCGCGGCGGTGAGCCCGGTCAGCCGCGCGGCGAACGACCCGGCGTCGGCCGCGTCGCGGGTCACCGCACGGCGGCGGACCGCCTCGGCGGCGGGCGGCACGTCAGGAGTCCCGGTCCCGACCTCGGCGCCCCCGGCCGTCGGCGCGCCCTCCGCCGGTTCCAGCGGTCCCATGGACGCGACCGGCGTACCCGTGGGGTCCGCGAGCTCGACCAGGTGGCGTCCCTGTCCGGTGGAAGTGATCCGTACGCGCAGGGCCGTGGCACCGGCCGCGTGGACGACAAGCCGTGCACAGCGGGCGAGTTCGCGCGGAGACGGCGTACCGTCGACGGCCGCCACGAGCCGCAGCACGGTGTCGAGGAGGACCGGGTGGAGGGTGAACTGATCGGCCTCGTCGAGGAGATGCCCATCGAGCGCCACCTCGGCGAAGGTCTGCTCGCCGTCCTGCCGAACGGCGCGTACACCAGGCAGGGCAATGGTCGACGTGTCCTCGGCAGTCGGCCAGTTCGCCAGGTCGAACGAGGCCTCCGGCATCCCGGCGGCCAGCACACCGCTCGCGTGGCGGGTCCAGGGAGTCCCGGCCGCGTCCGCGCCGTGGAGGCGGCTGTACACGCGCACCGTGCGACGTCCGGCGGAGTCGGGGCCGCCGACGGCCACCTGGAGCTGCACCGTGGCGTGCTCCGGCAGGACGAGGGCGCGTTCCACGGCCGTCTCTTCGAGCGACCCGCAGCCGACGGCGTCGCCGGCCTTGACCATCATCTCGAGCAGCGCGGCGGCGGGAACGGCGACGGCGCCCTGCACTCGGTCGCCCGCGCCGAGGAATCGGCCGTGGCGGCCGGCCGACAGCCGTGCGGTGTGGACGATCCCGCCGTCGCCGGGCAGCTCCGTGGGGGCGCCGAGCAGCGGGTGGTCGGCGCCGCCCGTCGCGCCGGCGTCGGTGTGGGTGTCCAGGGCACGGTCGAGCCAGTAGCGCTGGTGCTGGAAGGCGTACGTCGGCAGGTCGGTCCTGGCCCGGCGAGGCTCTGCGGACAGGGCGGTCCAGTCGAGGGCGATGCCTCGTACGTGCAGCTCCGCGAGGGCGGTCAGGACGCTGACGTCCTCCGCCTGGTCGCGGCGGAGCGTGGCCACGCAACCGCTGTCCTCCGCCGAACCCATGGGGGAGGCAAGAGGCGCGAGCGAGCCGAGGGCCATGCCGGTGAGGACACCGCCCGGCCCGATTTCCAGGTACGTCGTCGCGCCCAGGTCGCTCAGGGAGGTGACGGCGTCGGCGAAGCGCACGGCGTGCCGAACCTGGTCGACCCAGTAGTCCGGGGTGCCGAGTTCGTCCGCGGCGAGGGCCTTGCCGGTGAGGGTCGACACCATGGGGACGCCGGCCGGGCGGTAGTCCAGTCCTTCGCAGACCGCGCGGAACGCGTCGAGCATCGGCTCCATGAGCGCCGAGTGGAAGGCATGGCTCACCTGGAGGCGCCGGGTCTTGCAGCCACGGCCGGCGAGCTCGGCCGCGACGGCCAGGACCTCGGCCTCGCTACCGGAGATCACCACCGAGTCGGGGGCGTTGACGGCGGCGACGCACACGGCGGAGCTCGTTCGGGCGTCCTCGGCGAGGAGGGCGGCGACCTCGGCCTCGGTCGCCTGGACGGCGACCATCGCGCCGCCCGCGGGCAGGGCCTGCATCAGCCGGCCGCGTGCGGCGACCAGGGTGGCGGCGTCGGCCAGGCTCAGCACGCCCGCGACGTGCGCGGCGCTCACCTCGCCGATCGAGTGTCCGGCGAGGAGGTCGGGTCGCACGCCCCACGACTCGTAGAGCCGGAAGAGCGCGGTCTCCAGGGCGAACAGCGCGGCCTGGGTGTACATCGTCCGGTCGAGCAGGGCCGCCTCGGCCGATCCCGGGGCCGCGAACACGATGTCGCGCAGCGGCCGGTCGAGGTGCTCCTCCCCCAGTCGCTGCTCGACGGCCGCGCAGGCGGCGTCGAAGGCGTCGCGGAAGGCCGGGAAGGCGTCGGCGAGTTCGCGGCCCATGCCGGCCCACTGGCTGCCCTGGCCGGTGAAGAGGAAGGCCAGCTTTCCGGCGACCGGCGTACCGGTCACCGTCCCGGGGCCCGCCTCGCCGCTCTCGGCCAGGGCGCGGAGGTCGGTGCCGAGCCGGTCCCGGTCGGTGGCGACGAGGACCGCCCGGTGGGCGAGGTGCGCACGGGTGGTGGCCAGGGAGTACGCCGTGTCGGCGACGCTCACGTCAGGGCGGCTCTCGACGAAGGAGGCGAGGCGCTCCGCCTGCCCGCGCAGCCCGTCGGCCGTCCTGCCGGACACCGGCACGAGCACCGTCCGAACGTCCGGCGCGGCCCCGGAGACGACCCTGTTCTCTCCGTCTCCGTCTCCGTCTCCGTCTCCGTCCACGTCCACGTGCACGTGCACGTGCACGTCCCGCTGAGGAGTCGTGTCCTGCTCCAGCACCACATGGGCGTTGGTGCCGCCGATACCGAAGGAGGAGACCGCGGCCCGGCGCGGCTGCTCGGTCTCCGGCCACGGACGGGACTCCGTCAGCAGCTCGACCGCGCCCGCCGACCAGTCGACGTTGGTGGAGGGGGTGTCCACGTGCAGGGTGCGGGGCAGCAGCCCGTGGCGGATCGCCATCACCATCTTGATGACGCCCGCGACGCCCGCCGCCGCCTGGGTGTGGCCGAGGTTCGACTTGACCGAGCCGAGCCACACCGGGCGATCCGCGGGGCGGTCCTGGCCGTACGTCGCGAGGAGCGCCTGCGCCTCGATCGGGTCGCCCAGCGTGGTACCCGTACCGTGCGCCTCGACGGCGTCGACGTCCGCCGTGGTGAGGCCGGCGTCGGCGAGGGCCTTGCGGATCACGCGCTGCTGCGCCGGACCGTTCGGAGCGGTCAGTCCGTTGGAGGCGCCGTCGGAGTTGACGGCCGAGCCCTTGAGGACGGCCAGGACCTGGTGGCCGTGGCGTCGCGCGTCCGACAGCCGCTCCACAAGCAGGAGGCCGGCGCCCTCGGACCAGCCGGTGCCGTCGGCGCCGTCGGCGAAGGCCTTGCACCGCCCGTCCGGGGCCAGACCGCGCTGGCGGGAGAACTCGACGAAGGTGTCCGGGTTGGCCATGACCATCACGCCGCCGGCCAGCGCCATGGAGCACTCGCCCCGGCGCAGGGCCTGCGCCGCCAGGTGCAGGGCCACGAGCGAGGAGGAGCACGCCGTGTCGACGGTGAGGACCGGCCCCTCCAGGCCGAGGTGGTACGCGATGCGGCCGGAGAGCACGCTGCCCGAGCTGCCGGTGAGCCGGTGCCCCTCGACCTCCGGGGAGCGGTGCAGCAGCAGGCTGTAGTCATTGCTGTTGATGCCGGCGAACACGCCGACGTCCTGGCCGCGCAGGGAGGTCGGGTCGATGCCGGCCCGTTCGAGGACCTCCCACGAGGTCTCCAGGAGCAGCCGCTGCTGCGGGTCCATGGCCAGCGCTTCCTGCGGCGAGATGCCGAAGAACGCGGCGTCGAAGCCCGCGGCGTCGTCGAGGAAGGCGGCGTGGCGGACGTACGTCGTACCCGCGTGGTCGGGGTCGGCGTCGTAGAGCCGCTCCGTGTCCCAGCCACGGTCCGTGGGGAAGTCGGTCACCGCGTCGGCGCCCTCGCTCACCACGCGCCACAGGTCTTCGGGGCTCGCGATGCCGGCCGGGAAGCGGCAGGCCATGGCGACGATCGCGATCGGCTCGTCGGCGGACGCCCGGGAGGACGCCCTGGCGTCCGCCCCGGCGGGGGCGGTCGGGTCGCCGGGCTCGATGCCCAGCGAGCCGAGCAGCATGACCCGTAGCTGCCCGGCGAGCAGGGCGGGCGTCGGGTAGTCGAAGACCATCGTCGGGGAGAGCCGCAGGCTCGTCGCGGCGGCGAGACGGTTACGCAGTTCCACTGCGGTCAGCGAGTCGAACCCGGCCTCCTTGAAGGCCCGTTCGTCCGCCACCGCGTTCGCCGTGGCATGTCCGAGGACCTCGGCCGCGTGACGGCGTACGAGCTCCACGAGGGCCTCGGTCTGCTCGGCGGCGCCCAGCGCGGCGATGCGCTCGGCGAACGAGCCGGAGTCCGCGGCGGCGGCCCGGGCCGTCGGCCGCGGTGAAGGGGCCAGACCGCGCAGCAGCGGGGTCACGGGGGTGCTCGCGGCCCGGGCGCGCAGTGCGCGGATGTCGAGCCGGGTGGCGACGAGCAGGGAGTCGTCCCCGCGCAGACCGGCGTCGAGGAGCGCCATTCCCTGTACGGCGGACAGCCCGGACATGCCGTTGCGCGTGTTGCGGTGGAGGTCGGCGTCGGCGAGGTGCTCGGTCATCCCGCTCACCTCGGACCAGTAGCCCCAGGCGAGGGAGAGGGCGGGCAGACCGAGGGCCCGGCGGCGGAGCGCGAGGGCGTCGACGAAGGCGTTGGCGGCCGCGTAGTTGGCCTGTCCCGGGTTGCCGAGGACGCCGGCGGCCGAGGAGAACAGGACGAAGGCCGCGAGGTCGAGGTCCCGGGTCAGCTCGTGGAGGTGGAGGGCGGCGTCCGCCTTGGGCCGCAGCACCGTGTCGATGCGCTCCGGCGTCAGTTCGGAGACCACGCCGTCGTCGAGGACGCCCGCGGTGTGGACGACGGCGGTCAGCGGGTGCTGCCCGGCGGCGACGGTGGCGAGGAGCGCCGCGAGTTCCGTACGGTCCGCCACGTCGCAGCGTGCGATCGTGACGGTGGCGTCGAGGGCGGTCAGCTCCTCGGCCAGCCGGGCGGCGCCGGGCGCGTCCGGGCCCTGCCGGCTGACCAGCAGCAGGTGGCGGGCCCCGTGTGCGGTGACGAGGTGGCGGGCGACGATGGCCCCGAGGGTGCCCGTGCCGCCGGTGATCAGGACGGTGCCGTCGGAGTCGAGGGGGCGCGCAGCGGCTCCGGTGGACCCGGCGGCTCCAGCGGCTCGGGCGGCTGTCGCGCGGACGAGACGCGGCACTTCGGCCACTCCCGCGCGGATCCGCAGCTGGGGCTCGGAGCCGGCGAGGGCGGTCGCGAGGACGGTACGGGAGCGGGCGTCGGCGTCGGTCTCCACGAGGACGATCCGGTCGGGGTGCTCCGACTGGGCGGAGCGTACGAGCCCCTGGACGGCCGCGGTGGCGGGCTCGCCGCTGTCGCCGGTCAGCACGACGAGCCGCGTGTCCGCCGGCGCGGGCCGGGCAAGCCACTCCTGTACGACGCCCAGCGCGGCCGCGGTCGTGGAGCGGGGGTCCGCATCGGCCGGGTCCACCTCGTACAGCAGGTGGCCGGGGGCCGCGCCCTTCGCGGTGGCCACGGCGGCGACCTCGGCGGCCGAGGACACGTACGGAGACTCGGCGGAGCCCGCGGCAGCGGTGGCGGGCGCCGACGGCAGCTCGGTCCAGGCGACACGGAACAGCGCGTCGTGCGTCAGGACGTCTGCGATCAGTGCCTGCTCGGGCGTGTAGGGCCTGCCGGTCACGGTCGCGACGGACATCACCGTGCGGCCGCTCCGGTCGGCCAGTTCGAGCGAACTGCCCTCACCGGACGCACGCGCCGTACGGACCTTCAGCGCGGAGGCGCCCGACGCCCGCAGGGAGACACCCGTCCACTCGTACGGCTGCATGCCGTCCGCGAGCGCGACGGCGGCGGCCGCGTCGAGGAGCGCGGGGTGCAGCCCGTACCGGTCCGCGTCGATGACGCCCTCCGGCAGGACGACGTCCACCCCGGTGGTGTCGTCGGAGACCGACGCGTCCACGGGCGCGCTCGGCGCGAGCGTCCCGTCGGCGTGCCGGACCCACTCCTCCTGCGCACCGGAGTCCTCGGCCCGGGAGTACAGCTGGATCGCACGGCGCCCGGTCTCGTCGGCGCCGCCCACCGTCAGCTGGAGCGACCGGCCACCGCTGAGCGGCAGGACGACGGGGTGGTCGACGGTCAGCCGCTCCACGGTGGGGGCGCCGATCTCGTCGCCGACCGCGAGGGCCAGCTCCACGAGAGCGGCGCCGGGTACCACGATCACGTCGGCCACGGCGTGGTCGGCGAGCCAGGGGTGCGAACGAAGGGACCAGCGCGAGGTCGTCACGAAGCCGTCGGAACCGGGGAGCCCGACGACGGCGCCGAGGAGGGGGTGGTCGGTGGAGGCGAGACCGACGGATGCGACGTCGGTGTCGGCACCCGTCAGCTGGATCCAGTAGTGCTCGTGGTCGAAGGCGTACGTGGGCAGGTCCACGCGCGGACCACCGACAACACCGGTCGGCAGGACGGCCGTCCAGTCGACGTCCACACCACGCACGAACGCCTCACCGAGGGAGGCCAGCATGCGACGCATGCCGCCCTCACCCCGGCGCAGAGAGCCCACCAGCACCAGGTCGGCCTCCGCCTGGTCGGCGATCTCCGTCACCGGCTGGAGGAGCACCGGGTGGGGGCTGACCTCGACGAAGACACCGAAGCCCGCACCGATCAGCTCGCGGACAGCGGGCTCGAAGCCCACCGTGCGCCGCAGGTTGCGGTACCAGTACCCGCCGTCGAGCACACCCTCGGACTCGACCCACGCACCGTCCACCGAGGAGAAGAACGGAATCTCAGGAGCCAGCGCGGAAACCCCGGCGAGCTCGGTCGCGAGGACCTCTTCCACGGCCTCGACGTGACGGGTGTGGGACGCGTAGTCCACCGCGACCCGCCGCACCCGCACACCACGGCCCTCCAGCACGGTCAGCAGACCGTCCAGAGCATCCGCATCACCCGCGATCACCACGGACGTCGGGCCGTTGACCGCCGCAACCTCCACACCCTCGACCAGCAGACCCCGAACCTCGGCCTCCGAAAGTGCAACGGAAGCCATACCGCCCGCACCCGACAGGACTCGGCCGATCGCCTGACTCCGCAGAGCCACCACACGCGCCGCGTCCTCAAGGGACAGCGCACCCGCCACACACGCCGCGGCGATCTCACCCTGCGAATGACCCAGAACCGCATCCGGAACGACACCAGCCGAACGCCACACCGCGGCCAGCGACACCATCACCGCGAAACTCGCCGGCTGGATCACATCCACCCGCTCCAGCAGCCCCGCGTCCGCGTCACCCCGCAGCACATCCGTCAGCGACCAGTCCACGAACGGGGACAGCGCACGCTCACACTCGGCCACCCGATCCGCGAACACCGCGGACGAGTCCAGCAGTTCACGGCCCATGCCCACCCACTGAGCACCCTGACCCGGGAACACGAACACCGACCGACCACGAGCGGCAGAACGGCCGACCGGAGACTCGCCGCGCGCCAGCGCGCCCAGACCCGACAGCAGCTCGTCACGCGAACCCGCGACCACCACCGCACGATCCGACAACACCGCACGACCGGACACGAGCGAACCCGCGACCCGCGCGAGCGAGACGGTCTCATCAGCCTCGACGAACGCCGCCAGCCGCTGCGCCTGACCGGCCAACGCACCCGCACCCTTCGCCGACACCACGAACGGCAGCACCGCACCGCCCGCCACGGCCTGCGCCGGCAGCTCCGCCTCCACCGGCGCCTGCTCCAGGATCACGTGCGCGTTCGTACCGCTGACACCGAACGACGAGACACCCGCGCGACGCGGACGCTCCGTCTCCGGCCACGACCGGGACTCCGTGAGCAGCTCGACCGCGCCCGCCGACCAGTCGACCTGCGGGGTCGGCTCGTCGACGTTCAGCGTCGCCGGAAGCACGCCACGGCGCATCGACTCGACCATCTTGATCACGCTCGCCACGCCGGCGGCGGCCTGTGCGTGCCCGATGTTCGACTTCAGCGAACCGAGCCAGAGCGGCCGGTCCGCCGCACGCCCTTGCCCGTACGTCGCCAGCAGAGCCTGCGCCTCGATCGGGTCACCCAGCGTCGTACCCGTACCGTGCGCCTCGACGACGTCGACGTCCGCCGACGAAAGACCCGCACCGGCCAGCGCCTTGCGAATCACTCGCTGCTGCGCAGGACCGCTCGGAGCCGTCAGACCGTTCGACGCACCGTCCTGGTTGACCGCCGAACCGCGAACCACCGCGAGGACCTGGTGACCGTTCTCACGGGCGTCCGAGAGACGCTCAAGCAGCAGGACACCCACGCCCTCGGCCCAGGCCGTGCCGTCGGCGGAAGCCGAGAACGCCTTGATGCGGCCGTCGGCCGAGAGCGCGCGCTGCCGCGAGAAGCCGATGAAGGAGTCGGGGGTCGCCATGACGGCCACACCGCCGGCGAGTGCCATCGTGCACTCGCCCTGCCGCAGCGCCTGCGCGGCCAGGTGGATCGCGACGAGCGACGACGAGCACGCCGTGTCCACCGTCACCGCGGGACCCTCGAACCCGAACACGTACGACACACGGCCCGAGGCCACACTGCCCGCACTGCCCGTGCCCGCGAACCCCTCAAGCTCCGCCGGAACACCCTCACCCGAGGCATACCCCTGACCCATCACACCCGAGAACACGCCCACCTCGGCGCCCCGAAGCACACCCGGATCGATCCCCGCCCGCTCGAACACCTCCCACGAGGTCTCCAACAGCAGCCGCTGCTGCGGATCCATCGCCGTCGCCTCACGCGGCGAGATCCCGAAGAACCCCGCATCGAAACGGCCCGCCTCGTGCAGGAAACCGCCACGACGGACGTACGTCGTCCCCGGATTGTCAGGGTCGGCGTCGAACAGACCCTCCAGATCCCACCCGCGATCCGTCGGGAAGCCGGACATGCCGTCGCGGCCCTCACTCACCATCTGCCACAGGTCCTCCGGACCGGCAACGCCACCCGGCAGGCGGCAGGCCATGCCGACGATGACGATGGGGTCGTGAGGATCGCTGTCCACCTGTCCCGCGGCGTCCGCATCCGCACCCGCATCCGCATCCGCGTCCCCCCGCTCCGCGATCCCCAGGATCTCGGCGCGCAGGTGGGCGGCCAGGGCGCGCGGGGTCGGGTGGTCGAAGCTGATCGTGGTGGGCAGGCGCAGCCCGGTGCGCAGGACGAGTCGGTTGCGCAGTTCGACGATGGCGAGTGAGGTGAATCCCAGGTCGCGCAGGGCGCGGTCGGCCGTGATGTCCTCGGCGGAGGGAAGGCGGAGCACGTCCGCCGCCTGTGTGCGCACCAGCTCTTCGAGTGCGCGCAGCTGGGCGCTCTTCTCGCGGCCCGTGAGGTCCGCCCGCAGGGCGGCGTGGACGGCGGGGTCGGGTTCGACGAGCCGGAGCGAGCGGCCGGTGGCGTCCACCGCGATCCTCAGGCGTCCCGGGACGTCCGCGAGGCGGTGCCGGACGACCTTGCCCGAAGCCGTGCGAGGGATCTCCTCGATCTCGTGGATCTCCTCGGGGACCTTGTAGGCGGCCAGTCGGGCGCGGCAGTGCGCGAGCAGCGCTTCCTCGTCGAAGCCGGCGGGCCCGGGGACCACGTACGCGACGGGCACCTCGCCGAGGGCCTCGTGCGGCTTCGCGGCGACGGCCACGTCGGCGACGCCCGGGAAGGAGCGCATGGCCGTCTCGACCTCGACCGGGTGGATGTTCTCCCCGCCGCGGATGACGAGTTCCTTGATGCGGCCGCAGATGGTGAGGTGGCCCTCCTCGTCCCGGCGGGCCAGGTCGCCGGTGCGGAACCAGCCGTCGCGCAGCGCCTCGGCGGTGGCTTCCGGGCTGTTGTGGTAGCCGACCATGACGTTCGGCCCCTGGACCCAGACCTCGCCTTCCTGCCCGGCCGGGACCTCCTCGCCGGTGCGGGGGTCGACGACGCGGACTCCGACGCCCGGGACGGGCAGGCCGCAGGATCCCTCGACGCGGGTGCCGTGGGGGGCGTTGATGGCGATCGCCCCGCAGGTCTCGGTGCTGCCGTAGGCGTCGACGAGGGGCACGGCGAAGGTGTCCTCGAACGCCCGGCGCAGTGCGGCGGAGGTGACGCCGCCGCCGACGAGGCCGATCCGCAGGTCGGGCAGGGCGGAGCCGCTGTCGCGTACCGCCTCGACGAGGTAGTGGTACGTCGTCGGGACACCGGCGAGGAAGGTCGAGCGGTCGTCGCGGAGCGCGTCGAGGACGTCCTGCGGAGAGTGTCCGTCGAGGATGCGGGCGGTGGCGCCGGCCACGGTGACCGACAGGACGCAGGCGATGTGGGACAGGCTGTGGAACAGGGGCAGGGGCCACAGGACGCGGTCGTCGGCGGAGAGTTCCGGTACGGGGATGTAGCAGTTCGCCACGGACCAGAGGCAGTTGCGCTGAGTGGACAGCACGCCCTTGGGGAGGCCCGTCGTGCCGGAGGTGTAGAAGAGCCAGGCCACCTCGTCCGGTCCCAGGTCGTCCCTGGGGGCGGAGGGGGCCGGCGCGTCGTCCGACGGGACGCCCGCGGCGAGCTCGTCGTACGAGTGGCAGCCCTCCGGCACCGGCCCGGCGCCGGTCACGAGGAGCGTGAGCGGGCCGAGCGGCGGGGGCTCCTCCACCCGGTCGAGGGGGCCGAGCGTCGCGGCCTCCTCCGCCCGGTCGAGGAGTCGGGCGGCGCCCTCCGGGTCGGTGATGACGAACCGGGCGCCGCTGTCGCCGAGCATGTGGTCGAGTTCACCGGCCGTGGAGCGCGGGTTGACGGGGACGCCGACACCGGCCGCGCGGACGATCGCCAGGTAACTCTCCACGGTGGAGACGGTGTTGCCGAGCAGGATGGCGACGCGGTCGCCGCGGCGGAGGCCGAGGTCCGCCAGCCGGCCGGCCAGTCGGGCCGTCCTCGCCTCCAGTTCCCGGTAGCCGACGGAGCGCCCCCGGTCCACGAAGGCGGGCTTGTCGCCGAACCTTTCGGCGTGCTCGATCAGAATTCCCGGAAGGGTGTTGATGATTTCGCCCTGCACCATGACGTCACACCTTCCGGAATTACCAGAATCGTTCGAGAGAAGTCCCAAGACCGGACCTTTCGGCCAGGCTAGTTCGGGGTGGTGGCGGCGCGACATCCCTCACCCTGGTAGGGCCTGACAGAGCCCTTGCGGTTCCCCGACGGAGCGGCTGACCACTACCAGACCGGGGGATGTCCGGCCGAAGGTGCCGCACTACCCTGAGGAAACCCCAGCCACGATGCCGTCCGCGTCATCACCCATGTCGACGCCCGACGGCAATCACAGGCGATTTCCAGCACGGTGACGGTGTTTCGGGACACGGAACCCGTCCGTGGCATGTTCCCGGGCAACCTCGGACGCATTCCCGCCCAGGCGGGAGAACAGGAGATTCATGAATCCCCGACAGGCACCGGAATTCCCTTCATGGCCGCAGTTCGGCGATGACGAGCGGAACGGCCTGATCCGTGCGCTGGAGCAGGGCCAGTGGTGGCGCATGGGTGGCAGCGAAGTGGACACCTTCGAGCGGGAGTTCGCCGACCACCACGGCGCGCCGTACGCGCTGGCGGTCACGAACGGCACTCACGCCCTGGAACTCGCCCTCCAGGTGATGGGGGTCGGCCCGGGTGACGAGGTCATCGTCCCGGCCTTCACCTTCATCTCCTCGTCGCAGGCCGTGCAGCGCCTGGGGGCCGTCGCGGTCCCCGTGGACGTCGACCCGGACACGTACAACATCGACCCGGCGGCGGTGGCCGCCGCGGTCACCTCCCGGACGCGGGCGATCATGCCCGTGCACATGGCCGGTCAGATCGCGGACATGGATGCGCTCGGCAAGCTGTCGGCCGACACCGGCGTCCCGCTGCTCCAGGACGCCGCGCACGCGCACGGCGCCCGCTGGGAGGGCAAGCGGGTCGGTGAACTGAGCCCGGTGTCGGCGTTCAGCTTCCAGAACGGAAAGCTGATGACGGCGGGCGAGGGCGGCGCGGTGCTCTTCCCGGACGCGGAGACGTACGAGAAGGCGTTCATCCGCCACAGCTGCGGCCGTCCCCGTACCGACCGCCGGTACTTCCACGAGACGAGCGGCTCCAACTTCCGGCTCAACGAGTTCTCGGCGGCCGTCCTGCGCGCGCAGCTGGGGCGCCTGGACGCGCAGATCGCGACCCGCCAGCAGCGATGGCCCGTGCTCCAGGAGCTGCTGCGGCAGATCCCGGGCGTGGTCCCGCAGACCGTGGACCCGCGCGCCGACCACAACGCGCACTACATGGCGATGTTCCGCATCCCCGGCATCAGCGAGGAGGGCCGCAACGCGCTGGTCGAGTCGCTCGTCGCCCGCGGGCTGCCGGCGTTCGTCGCCTTCCGCGCGGTCTACCGCACCGACGCGTTCTGGGAGACGGGCGCGCCGGACATGACGGTGGAGGAACTCGCCGAGCTCTGCCCCCACACGGAGGCCATCACGCGCGACTGCGTCTGGCTCCAGCACCGCGTGCTCCTCGGCACCGAGGAGGACATGCACGTCACCGCGGCCATCGTGGCCGAGGTGGTGGCCGAGACCCTGGCCGGCCGATGAGCGTCCGGGTCGCGGTCGTCGGGCTCGGCTGGGCGGGCCGTGAACTGTGGCTGCCCCGGCTGCGGGAGCATCCCGCGTTCGACGTCGTCGCCGTCGTCGACCCGAGCGCGGCCTCCCGTGCCGCCTACGAGCAGACCGGGACACAGGACGGGGCGGCGCGGGACGGGACACAGGACGAGGCGCAGGACGGTGCGCGCGTCGCCCGTCCGGCGGTCCTCGCCGACGTGGACGAGCTCGACCGCCACTCGGTCGACCTCGCCGTGGTCGCCGTACCCAACCACCTGCACGCCGAGGTGGCCGTCGCCCTGCTGGAGCGCGGCATCCCGGCCTTCGTGGAGAAGCCCGTCTGTCTGAACTCGGCCGAGGCCGAGAAGCTGGCGCAGGCCGAGACCGACGGCGGCGCGGTGCTGCTCGCCGGCAGTGCCTCGCGCTACCGCGGCGACATCGGTGTCCTGCTGGACCTGGTTCCCTCCCTCGGCACCGTCCGTCACGTGGAGCTCGCCTGGACGCGGGCGCGCGGCGTTCCGAAGTCCGGTGGCTGGTTCACCAGCCGCAGCCAGGCGGGCGGCGGTGTCCTGCTGGACCTCGGCTGGCATCTGCTGGACACCCTCGACGCGATCCTCGGACCGGTCCCCATGGTCCAGGTGACGGGCACCGTCTCCGACGACTTCCTCAACGACCCGTCGTGGGGTGCCGTCTGGCGCCAGGACGGCCCGCAGGCGGACCATCTCCGTGGCGACGTGGAGGACACGGCCCGCGGCTTTCTGGTGTCGGAGCACGGCACCTCGGTCGCGCTGCGCGCCAGCTGGGCCTCGCACGCGGCACGCGACCTCACGCTCATCCGGGTCGAGGGCAGCGCGGGCACCGCCACCCTGCGGTGCGTCTTCGGCTTCAGCCCGAACAGGGAACCCGTACCGACGCTCACCCTGACCCGTGAGGGCCGCACCGAGGACATCGCGCTGCCCACCGAGCCGATCGGTGTGGAGTACGGCCGCCAGCTCGACGATCTGCCCCGTCTCCTCGGCGATCCGACCCACCGCGGCCGCGCCGTGGCGGACATCCGCAGGAACATCCGGATCACGGAGCGCTTCTACGAGTCCGCCCTGGCGGGCAGCGCCCCCTTGCCGGAAACCTCCGCCGCACCCTCCCCTGAACCCTCCCTCGAACCCTCTCCCCTCCTCCCCCTGGGAATGTCATGACAACGAGCCCGGTCGGACCGTCCGACACCACGACGGAAACGCTGACTCCGGTCAGGGACGCCGTGATCTTCGACCTGGACGGCGTCATCGTCGACAGCCTCGCCGTGATGAACGAGGCCTTCACGCGTGCGTACGCGGAGGTCGTCGGCGACGGCCCCGCGCCGTTCGAGGAGTACCAGCGCCACCAGGGCCGCTATTTCACGGACATCATGGAGATCATGGGGCTCCCCCTGGAGATGGAGGAGCCCTTCGTCCGCGAGAGCTACCGGCTCGCGAAGGAGGTACGCGTCTTCGACGGCGTCGTCGACCTCCTGACGACCCTGCGCTCCCGCGGTCTGCGCCTTGCCATAGCCACCGGCAAGGCCGGCGAGCGGGCCCGGTCGCTGCTCGACGTCCTCGGCCTGCTCCACTACTTCGACCACGTGATCGGATCCGACGAGATCCCCCGGCCGAAGCCCGCCCCGGACATCGTGCTCCACGCCCTCGACCTGCTCGGTGTGCCGGCCGAGCGCGCCGTCATGGTGGGCGACGCGCCCACCGACATGGCCAGCGCGCAGGGCGCGGGGGTCTCCACGGCCGCGGCCGTGTGGGCGACCATCGACGAGGAGGAGCTGCTCGCCTGCGGCCCCGACGTGGTCCTGCGCGGACCGGCCGACCTTCTCGCGGTCTGCCCCGCGGTGCCCGGTCACTGAGAGACCCGGGGAGACGGGCGGTGGAACGCGCAGTGGGGACGGGACGTCACCTCGGCATCGACGTCGGGGGGACCAAGGTCGCCTTCCGGGTCGAGTCCGAGGGCGAGGACCCGTACGAGGTGTCCTTCCCGTGGAACGCACGCCACAGCGCCGCAGCGGATCTCGCGCAGCTCGCCGACGCCGTCGGCGAGCTGCGCGCTCGCATGCGCGGGTGTACGGGTGCGGGTGCGGGTGCGGCTGCGAGCGCGGACTCGGACGCGGGCGCGGACGTGAGGAGCGGGTTCCGGGCGGTGGGCGTCGCCATGCCCGCCACCGTGGCCCCTTCGGGCCGGGTCCTGGCCTGGCCGAGCCGGCCGGAGTGGACCGGCGTCGAGCTGGAGGCGGCGCTGCGGGGGCTGTTCCCCGAGGCGGCCGTCGGCTGGGCCGACGACGGTGATCTGGGCGCACTCGCCGAGGCGGAGGAGGCCGGTTGTGATCGGCTGCTCTACCTGGGGGTGGGCACCGGCGTCGGCGGTGGCTTCGTCGACGAGGGCGCCGTCCACCCGGGAGCCGGCCGGGGTTCGTTCGAGATCGGGCACGTGATCGTCGAGCGGGACGGTGCCCTGTGCGTGTGCGGGCGCCGGGGATGCGTACAGGCCGTCGCCTCGGGTCCGGCCACACTGGGGCGGGCCGCGCGGCTGCGGGGCGCGGAGGTCTCCTTCGAGGCCTTGCGCGCGGGAGTGGCCGAGGGTGCGCCATGGGCCCTGGCGGCCGTGGACGAGGCGTGCGCGGCGCTGGCCGCCGCGGTGGTCGGCGTACACGAACTGCTGCATCCTCGGCTCACGCTGATCGGCGGAGGTTTCGCCGAGGGGATGCCCGGGTTCGTCGACGGCGTGGCCCGGCACGTGTCCCGGCTGGCCCGGCCCGGCGGCCCGAGCTCACCGGTCCGCCCGGCGGTCCTCGGCGGTCTGTCCTCCCTGCGGGGTGCGTGCGCGCTGGCCCGCTCGCTCTGAGCGGGCAACCACGACGAAGGCCCGGGCCAAGGCCCGGGCCTTCGTCGCTGCCCCACAGGTCAGAGCTGCTTCAGGGCGGCGAAGAGCTGGTCGAGGCGGCCGAAGACGCGGGAGCCCTCCAGGTGGTTGGTGTAGTTGCGCGACTCGATGATCAGCCCGTCGCGGACCCGCAGGACGTACACGCACGGCAGGACGAGGTCCTTGCCGTTGATGGTGCCGCGGTAGGTGAACTCGGCGACGACGACCTCGGGGTCGGTCGACTCGTGGACGACGACGTCCTCCGCGCGGTAGTCGCGCAGGCCGGCGGCCGCGGACTTCCCGGGGCCCTCGGCGAAGTGCTTGCGCATGGCCTCGCGGGTCAGGATCGGGGTGTCGCCGACGGGCGCCATCGGGTGCTCCACCCGGGTCTGTTCGGCGTAGAGCGAGGCGAGTACGTCGGCCTGGGACGCGTCGCCGGCGACCAGCTTGGGCACACCGTCGATCATCCGGAGGAACACTTCGCGTGCGGTGGGAGTCTCGGACATGGGGTACCTCCACGAGGAAGAAGGAAGAGAAGGAGAGAAGGAAGGAGGGAAGTTCAGATCCCGAGCCGGGACCGGGGGGCCCTCGCCGCCCCGGTGAGCTGGGCCCGCAGGTCGTCGACGAGCGTCGCCGCCTCCGCGGCTCCCTTCGCGGCGCCGAAGACGTGGTAGTCGGGCCGGACCAGCAGGGTCGTACCGTCGCAGCGGTCCAGATACGAGAGGTACACGCCGTCCGTGTCGACCACCGCGTCGGCGACCACCGCGTCGGCGACGCGATCAGCCTCGGACGGCGCGACGAGGCGACCGACATGGGCGCCGAGCCCCGCGAGGAAGGAGAGCCGTTCCTCGCCGAGGGCAGCGAGCGGGTCCTCGGTGGTGAGCAGGGCGAAGCCGCGTCCCACCGCCTCGTCGAACAGGCCCGTACGGCCCTGGTACCGGACCCGGCCCTGCGGTACGACGTCACCGGCCGGCGGCTCGGTCACGCCGGTGAAGCGCTGGTAGAGCAGCCCGCCGGAGAGCGGCGGCGCCGGCTCGGGCCGCGTGCTCGTACCGGACGAGGCTCGCGCGAGCATCGCGGCGTCCCGGTCGGCCGCGGCGCCCGGATCGGACACGCAGATGACCTTGCCGAGCTTCACCGAGGAGCGGATCGACTCCTCGACCTGCTTCCGGCGTTCCGTGGTGTAGCTGTCGAGCACGGAGACGTCGGCCAGGCCGCGCGACGCGAGGTCGAGCTTCCACGCCAGGTTGGCGACGTCCCGGATACCGGAGCACATGCCCTGGCCCGCGAAGGGCGGCATGAGGTGCGCGGCGTCGCCGGCCAGCAGGACCCTCCCCACCCGCCACTGGTCCGCCCAGCGGGCCTGGAAGGTGTAGGTGGCCGTGCGCAGGAGCGTCGCGTTGGCAGGGGTGACGTCGAAGGGGGCGAGCAGCCGCCATGCCGTCTCGGGCCGCTCCAGTTCGGCGTTGTTCTCGCCGGGCAGGCGCATGAACTCCCAGCGACGGTGGCCCGGGCCGCTGGCGACCAGGGTCGTCGGGCGGGCCGGATCGCAGATCTGCACGTTGCTGGGGGTGAAGGTGCGGGGCTCGGCGAGTTCGACGTCGCAGAGGAGCCAGTCGTAGGAGAAGCCGAGGTCGGTGACGGGGACGCCGAGCGCCTCGCGCACGAAGCTGCGGGCGCCGTCGCAGCCGACGACCCAGCGGGCGGTGAGGGCGCGCGTCGTGCCGTCGAGTCCGGTGGTGGTCACCTCGACGCGCTCCCCGTCGTCGGCGATGCCGACGACCCGCTCCCCGCGCCGGATGTCCACGCCGGGAAGGGCGGACAGCCGGGCCGCGAGGCGGGCTTCGAGCGTCGGCTGGTGCATGGTGTTGGCGTCGGGCCAGCCGTACGGGCCGAGGGCCGCGAAGTCGATGTCCAGCAGGGCCTGTCCGGCCGCGTTCTGCCAGCGGTAGCCGTCGGCCGGTTCGGTGAACTCGCCGATCTGGGGGCCGATTCCGGTGCCGGCGATGAGACGGGCGGTCTCACCGTCGAAACTGGTGGCGCGCGGGAGGAGGTAGGGCCGCTCGCGCTGTTCGAGCACGGTCACCCGCAGGCCGCGCTGGGCGAGCAGGATGGACAGGACGCCGCCGACCGGCCCGTATCCGACGACGACGACATCGGTGTCGATGCCGGTGTCCATGAGCATGCTGGCCAGCCTCCACAGCGTAGAAGAAAGGGAACAGGAGAGGGAGAGGAGCCGCGGTCAGCGGTCGCGGGGCATCGCCCGGAGGCAGTCCATGACGGTCGCCTCGTCGACGTCGCGGACCAGTTCCGCCCCGTCCGGCCCGTCCAGGACGAAGGCCAGGCCGGAGGTCGCCTTCTTGTCCCGCCGCATCAGCTCGACGAGCTCCCCGGTGTCCACCGCTTCCGGCAGGCGGGTCGGCAGTCCGTAGTGGCCGACGACGTCCAGGTGCTCGGCGACGCGCTCCGCGCCGATCCGCCCGAGTGCTCCGGCGAGCCGCCCGGCGAACACCGTTCCGATGGCGACGGCTTCGCCGTGCCGCAGCGCGAAGTCGGTCGCCCGTTCCAGGGCGTGCCCGAGCGTGTGACCGTAGTTGAGGATGTGCCGGAGGCCGGTGTCGCGCTCGTCGGCGGCGACCACCTCGGCCTTGCGGGCCACACTGGCGGCGATCTGTTCGTGCAGCGGCAGCTGCCGCAGGTCCCCGGCGCCGATGAAGTGGCAACGGGCGATCTCCCCGTAGCCGTTCAGCCGCTCGCGTGGGGGCAGGGTGTCGAGGTAGTCGGTGTCGCAGAGCACCGCTCTCGGCTGCCAGTAGGCGCCGACGAGGTTCTTGCCCGTGGGGAGGTTGACGCCCGTCTTGCCGCCGATGCTCGCGTCCACCTGGGCGAGGAGGGATGTCGGCAGATGGATGACCGGTGTGCCCCGGTGGTACAGGGACGCGGCGAGGCCGACCATGTCGGTGGTGGTGCCGCCGCCGCAGGAGACGATGACGTCGTCCCTGGTCAGTCCGGACTCGGCGAACGACCGGCAGAGTCCTTCGACGGCGGTCAGGTTCTTGTGATCCTCCCCGTCGGCGACCTCCACCACGTGGAAGGGGACGCCGGGGTCGGGAACCGCCCCGGGCCCGCGCGCGGTCACGACCACGGCCCGGCGCGCGCCGGTGGCGGCCACCTCGTCGGCGAGGAGCATGCGGACGCCCGGCCCGATGTGCACGGCGTACGAGCGCTCACCGAGGTCGACGTCGATCCTCCGTGACGTCTCCACCGCGCTCAACCCGCCACGACGGTCGCGGTCTTCTCGCCCAGTCGGCCGGCGACCAGGGAGACGACCTCCGCGGCGCGGTCGGCGAGGAAGAAGTGGCCGCCGGGGAAGACACGGAGCTCGGTCTCACCGGTGGTGTACTCGCGCCACAGCTCCGCCTCCGAAGGGGCGACCCGCGGGTCGCTGTCCCCGGTCAGCACGGTGACGGGGCAGCTCAGCAGCGTGTCGGACGCCAACTGGTAGGTCTCGACAGCCCGGTAGTCGCTGCGGATCGACGGCATGATCATGTCGAGGACGTCGGGGTCGTTCAGCATGGACTCGTCCGTGCCGTGCAGGGCCTTCAGTTCGTTCAGGATGCCCGCGTCCGAGCGCAGCCGCATGTCCTCCTCGCGGCGGCAGGAGGGGGCGCGCCGGCCGGACAGGAAGAGCCGTACGGGGTCGGGGAGCCCCGCGCTCCGCATCCGCAGGGCCAGTTCGTGGGCGAGGATCGCGCCCATGCTGTGGCCGAAGAGCGCGAGGGGCCGGTCCATGAACGGCTGGAGCGCGTCGAAGATCCGGTCCGCCAGCTCCGGCAGGGACTCGATGCCCGGCTCGGCGAGGCGGTCCTGACGGCCGGGGTACTGGATGGCGAGGACCTCGACGGCGGGCGACAGCGCCTTGGAGACCGGGAAGTAGAAGGTCGACGAGCCGCCCGCGTGCGGCAGGCACACCAGACGCATCGGGCTGTCGGGAGCCGAATGGTAGCGGCGAACCCACAGATCCTCGCGTGTGGACGCTTGCGTCATGCCGGCGACTCTCCTTTTTCGACTCTTGTGGCGACGTCCGGAGATTAGCGAGCGCGTTGTCCGCACGGTATCCCTCAGCCTGACAGTTCCACCGGACCGGGAAAAGAGCGCACTGTCAACCCGGGCGATGCCGAACTCGGTGCGGGTCACGGAGAATTGCGCGTACGTGCGTATGCGGCACAGGCTGCCTGGCGCGCTCCTCGTCGCACTGCGCCATTCCGATACGAGAGTCCGATACAAGAGGTGGCCCTTGAGCGCAATTCTTCTTCTGAATGGTCCCAATCTCGGGATTCTCGGTGAACGCGAACCGGAGGTGTACGGCACGGACACGCTGGCGGACATCGCGGCCGCCGTGGGCGAGGAGCTCGCGGAACGCGGCTGGAAAGTCCATTCGGTGCAGCACGATTCCGAGGGCGATCTCGTCCGCGCCGTGCACGAGCACCGGGCGAACACCGTGGGCGCCATCGTCAATCCGGGTGCCCTGATGATCGCCGGCTGGAGTCTGCGCGACGCGCTCGCCGCGTACCCGCAGCCGTGGATCGAGGTGCACCTCAGCAATGTGTGGGCGCGCGAGACGTTCCGCCACGAGTCGGTGATCGCACCGCTGGCCGCCGGTGTGGTGGTCGGCCTCGGCGCGTACGGCTACCGCCTTGCCGCCAGGGCGCTGATGCACCTGAACCCCGTACAGGACACCGAGCACACCACGCACATGGAGCACAGCTCATGAACCACGAGCCGTTCACCGCACTCGCCGAGGACCTCTCCGGCGAGGTCGTCCTGCCCGGCGACGAGACGTACGAGGAACTCCGCCATGTGTTCTCCCGCAAGGGCGAGCCGGCGGCCGTCGTGCGCTGCCACGGCACGGACGACGTCCGCGCGGCGGTCCTCTTCGCGCGCGAGCAGGGTCTTGAGATCTCCGTCCGCAGCGGCAAGCACAGCCTGGCCGGCTACGGCACCGGCCGGGGCGGTCTCGTCATCGACCTGTCGCCGATGAACACCGTCGAACTCCTCGACGCCGAGCGGCACCGGGTACGCGTCGGCCCGGGCGCGGTGTGGAGCGAGGTCGCCGCGTTCCTCGCGGGACACGGTCTGGCGTTCTCCTCCGGGGACACGGCGTCCGTGGGCGTCGGCGGGCTCCTGCTCGGCGGCGGCATCGGCTGGACGGCCCGCGCCGACGGCCTGGCCCTCGACAACATGACCGCCGCCGAACTGGTCACCGCCGACGGGCGCGTCGTACGGGCGAGCGCCGAGGACAACCCCGAGCTGTTCTGGGCGTTGCGCGGCGGCGGCGGCAACTTCGGGATCGTCACCTCCTTCGAGATCACCGCGCGCCCGCTGGAACGCGTCCAGTACGGCAGGGTCGTCTACCCCGGCACCGAGGCCGCCGAGGTGCTCAAGGGCTGGGCCCGGCACATGCGGGGGGCGCCCGACGCGCTCATGTCCCATGTGACGCTCTTCCCCACGCGCGGCGACACTCCGGCCCCGATCACGGTGATCTTCTGTTACGCGGGGGACGACGGCGACGAGGCGATCGCACCGCTCCTGTCGCTCGGCACGGCCGAGAGCAAGACCGTCGACCTGGTGCCGGTCCCGCAGGTGCTCGCGCCGTCCGGCGGGCTCCCGCCGGGCTGGGAGCCGACGGTGCGCAGCCGGTTCGTTCCCGAGTGCGGCGACGCGTTCGTCGACGCGGTGCTGGCGGGGGCGGGCGCCTTCCGCACGCTGTTCCTGGAGTTCCGCAGTCTCGGTGGCGCCGTGAACCGTGTGCCGGAGGACGCCACGGCCTTCGCGCACCGCGGCTCCGAGGTCCTGATGAACACGATCAACATGGGGACGCGCGAGGAGAACGCCGCGGCCGCTCCGGCGCTCGCCGCGTTCTGGGAGTCGCTCGCCCCGTATGTGCGGGGGGCGTACAGCAACTTCCTCAGCGAGGCGGACGAGGAGGACATCGCCGCCGCCTATCCGCCGGCGACATACGCGAGGCTCCAGGCCGTGAAGCGGGCCTACGACCCGGAGAACGTCTTCTCGCGCAATCCCAACGTGAAGCCCGCTCCCGCCGCACAGGTCTGACCACGGGACGGTCCGACCGGCGAGGGAATATGAGGCATCGTCATATCCCCTCGCCGGCGGCGCCGTCGACGTCCAGGAAGCTCCATTCGCGGGCGAGTTCGACGCGCGAGCCCACACCGACCTTGCGGAAGATCTTGCGCAGGTGGAAGGCCACGGTGTGCCGGGACAGGAACAGCTGCTCCGCGGCCTGGCCGTTGGTGAATCCCTGTGCGGCGAGCTTGGCGACGGCGTACTCGGTGTCCGTGAGGCTCGGCACGCCGCTGCGCGGCCGGCCGGGGTCGCGCGGGCCCGGGCAGGCGTTGATCGAGCGCAGGCGGCTCCTGACGCGCGAGGAGTCCCGCAGGGAGCCCGTGTCGAGGTAGATCCGCATGGCCTCCTCGTACGTCTCCGCTGCCTCGGAACGCCCGGTTTCCGTACGGGCCAGCACCACGGCCAGGTCTTCGAGCGCCGAGGCGCGGGCCCAGGGGTCGCCGTGCAGTTCCGCGGCGCTCCGGAGCTTCGCGACGTCGTCCTCCAGCAGCCCGGCGGCGTGCAGCGCGGCCGAGGCGACCGAGTGGACCCCGGGGTTGCGCTCCGCGAGCCGCGTGGCCGTGCGGACGCCCTCGGCGGCCAGCGCCGTGTGGCCGGCGCTCAGGACGAGCCGTACGAGCCAGGGAACCGCGGCCGGTTCGGCGATGAAGAGCTGGCGGGTGATGGATCCCGACAGCAGGAGTTCCGCGGCGAGCCGTACGGTCTTCTCCCGGCCCCGGTCGGCCTCGGCGACCTGGACCACGGCCCACGTCGACTGCCCCGCCGGCAGCATCTCGCGGCCGAACACGGCGTCTTCCTGGAGCTGGCGTGCGTACCTGATCGCGGTCGCCAGCTCGCCCTGGCGGACCGCGGCCGAGGCGAGGACGAAGTGGCCCACCGGGATCCACGCCCGCAGGCCCTCCTCCTCCGCGGCGCCCAGTCCTTCCCTCGCGAGGTCCACGGCCTTCGCGAGGTCGCCGGAGGCCGCTGTCACCTGCGCCCTGACCAGCACGGAGACGGCGCGCTTCCGTCCGCCCTCCCCCACGGCGCCGACGGCGTCGAGGGTCTCCCAGGCCTGTTCGAACCTGCGTATCTGGGACAGGAGCAGCGCCAGTTTCATGTGCGCGTGGAAGGCGCACTCGCCCGCTGACGCGTCGCACTCGATCCGGGTGGCCGAGCCCGCGAGGGTGATCCCGTCCTCGAGTCGGCCGTCGCGCCAGGCCTCGTCGGACAGGGCCAGCAGGCGCGCCGTGTCACATGCCCCCGACGCGCAGGGCGAGGGAAACGCCGCACATCGGTCGATCACTGCGGTTGCTTCCATGAAACGATCAAAGCCCACTTCTCGGTCAAGCCTTTCAACTGGCACCGGGCCGCAGCCTGTCGAGGACTGGCTCGCCGGGCACCTCGTACTTCGACGGCAAGGTTCCGGACGCGCGGTAGCACTCTCGGATCAGGGCGGCCACCCGGCGTACGGGGTCGGGGTGCGATCCCTCCAGGAGGAACAGGATGAGATCGACGCGGTCTGCCGACTGCGCAAGAACCAGGACGTGTTCCAGGCCGTCCTCCTGTGTGGCGTGCGCCCACAGGCTGTCGGCCAGTTCGTTGGCGTCCTCGGGTCCGACGACCACCCCGGGCAAGGCGGTCAGGGACGCGTAGACGGCATGCACCGTCTGTCAGCCCCAGGACAGGTCGTTCTGGATCTGGACAACCGGAACGTCCACACCGCTCACGGCCCAGCCCTTCGCACCCGACGCCGCGTCACTCGACTGGGCGGTCAGGAGGGCGGTGAGCACGAGGGCGCAGACCGCGGCGAGGGCGAAGCGGAACGAGAAGGCCATGAGGGAATCCCTAACTCAAGCGTCGGTAATGATTTTGCAAATTGCGAAGCCGTGTTTCGGCGGTTCACGCCGTCCGGCCGTGATCCACTGTGGACGTCATCCAGCCACAGGGGAAGCCGGATCGGGTGACATCATCAGGTCTGACAGCTTGTTGCCAGCCGACGCCCGCACCCTCTCCGCATACGCCATCTGACCTTGAATCATTCAGACCCGGCTGCCATGATCCTCAGCACACGAGCCCCTCCGGGGCTTCGCGGTCAGGGGGACAAGGATGCTCGAGACGCTGGGACTATCAATGGAGGCCGACTGCCTCTATCGCGCCATGCTCGCTCAGCCCAAGGCAGGCGTTGCAGAGTTGGCAGTTGCAACGTCATTGACAGAAAATCAAGTACGGACCGCCCTGGACGAACTCGGCCGGCTCATGCTCGTGCGCGTCTCCCGCGACCACCCCGGCGACCTGTGCGCCGTCAGCCCTCAGGTCGGGCTCGCGAGCATCCTCCACGAACAGGAAGCGGAACTGGCCCGAAGACAGGCGGAGCTGGCGGCCTCGCGCGCCGTCGTCACCGAGCTTTTCGCAGCTCACGCCAACGGCGGTCAGACACAAGGCACCCACGGGGAAAGGCTCCTGGGCCTCGACGCGATCCAGAGCCGCCTCGAGATCATGGGCCGCACCATGACCGGGGAGTGCATGGGCGTGCACCCCGGCCGCGCCCAGCGCGCCGAGGACCTGCTCGCCAGCCGGCAGCCCAACGCCGAGGCGCTGTCGCGCGGGGTCACGTTCCGCACCCTTTACCAGGACTGCGTACGCAACGACGCCGCCACCGTCGAGCACGCCCACTGGCTCCTGGAGCGCGGCGGCGAGGTCCGTACGGCCCCGGTCGTCCCGCAGCGCATGGTCATCACCGACCGCAGCCACGCCTTGGTCCCGCTCGACCCGTCGGACAGCCGCAAGGGCGCGCTCTACGTCACCGAACCCAGCATCGTCCTCTCGCTCGTGACCCTCTTCGAGCAGTCCTGGTCGCTGGCGGTGCCCCTCGGCGCGTGCACCCGCCGCGACCCCGACACCGGCCTCAACCCCGCCGAACGCCAGCTGCTGCGCCTGCTCGCCTCCGGTCTGACCGACGAGGCCGCGGGTCAGCGCCTCGGGGTCTCGGTCCGTACGGTCCGCCGTCAGATGGCGTCCATCATGGAACGCCTCGGCGCGACCAGCCGGTTCGAAGCCGGCCTCAAGGCGGCGCAGCGGTCCTGGCTGTAGCCACGGCCATGGTGAACGGCGCCCCCTCATCGCCGGCTCGCCCGGAAAGGTGACGAGGTCACAGCCCAGAAGCTGTGACCTCGTCACCGCTTTCCGACCCCTCCTGATCCAGCAGACAGGACCTAGCCCCGGGGCTCGAACTCCAGCAGGGAGTTGCCGTCCGGCCCGAGCGAGGTCACCGAGACGAGCCGCAGGCCGGCCTCCTCCCCGAGCGCCTCGAACTCCTCGGCGGTGCGTTCCTGACCGCCGACCATGACCAGCATGCAGAGGTCGCGCTGCGTGCTGATGTACGGCGCCGCGTGCCCCTCCAGATCGATGACCTGGTCCACGACGAGCACCTTGCCGGTGGCACCCGCCGCCTCGGCGCAGCCGCGCAGGATCTTCGCCGCCTCGCCGGTAGGCCAGTTGTGCAGGACGTGCACGAGCAGGTACACGTCGCCGCCGGCCGGCAGGGGCTCGAAGAAGCTCCGGCCGACGGCATCGGCCCGGTCGGAGACTCCGGCCGTGTCGAAGATCGCGGCCGCCCTGCCCACGGTGTCGGGCAGATCGACGACCGTGCCCTTCAGATGGCCGTGCTCGCGCAGGATGTTGGCGAGCAGCTGACCGCTGCCGCCGCCGACGTCGACGACGCTGCCGACCGCGGACCACTCGTGGATCCCGGCCAGTCGCCGGCCCAGGATGTCGGCGTGCTGCGCCATGATCCGGTCGAACGACGACGACAGGACCGGGTCCGCGGCCAGGCTGTCCCAGAGGTCCTGCCCGAAGACGCTCTCCCAGCCCGCCGCACCCGTGCGGACCGAGTCGGCCATGGCGGGGATCACCGCGTCGTTGGACCGGATGAAGGCGTCGGTCTGGTCGAGGAAGTGGGCCATCTTCGCCGGGTGGGTCGAGCGGAGCGCCTCGCCCAGCTCGGTCAGCCGGAGACCGTCCGGCTGGACCTCCTCGAAGAGGCCCAGGTGGGTCAGGTGCCGGGTGAGCCGCCGCAGGGCTCCATTGTCGGTTTCCGACCGCTTGGCCAGATCATCGATGCCGACGACCCCCTCCGGCCCGTCGGCGATCAGATCGGGAAGCCCCAGTGTCACCGCGGTCCGCAGTGACCACGGTGTGTAGAGGTTCGACATCTCGGCGAGACGTCGAACGACCGATCTGTCCGTTCTCGCTGCTGTTTCTTCCTTCATGATTCCCCCCTGCTGTGTCATGGATGTGGTGATGTGCGCCCGGAGTTCGGGCTAGTGCTTCGCCTTCGGGGCGATGGAGGCGAGCCTCGATCGCAGGTACTCGTGCGAGAGGACCGACGGGAAGGCGGTGCGGCCGACGGGCGGCTCCATCGACTCGATGAGAGCGTTGTGATTCGTCTCGTAGAAGTAGACGAGCGAGATCAGGTCGTCCCCGGGAGCGCTCGCCTGCGGAGGCAGGACACGGTGCCGGGTCGCGTGCCAGCGGTCGCCGGTCCAGCGGGCGAGGAGGTCGCCGATGTTCACCGTCAGGGCGTCGGGGTGGTACGGCGCGTCCACCCAGGTGCCCTCGGAGGTGTAGACCTGAAGGCCGCCGGGGCCGGGCTCGCGGTCGAGCACGGTGATGGTGCCGAAGTCGGTGTGCGGCGCGACGTTGAACTGCCCGGGCGCCGGCGGCCGGGCGGGGTCCACCGGCGGGTAGCGGTTGAAGTTGAATCCGTACGTGGGGTGGTCGAGGTACGGCGCGAAGAAGTCCGCGCCGAGTCCGAGGGCGACCGCGCACAGCGACATCAGCTCGTCGGACAGCGCGTGCATGCGCTCGATGTACTCACTGACCACGGGGCGCATCCCCGGCACCTCGGCGGGCCAGGTGTTCGGCCGGAACCAGCGGGCGTCGACGGCCTCGTCGCCGGTCGCCCGGTCGGCGCCGAAGGAGAAGGACTCCTTCAGGTCGGGCGCCATCGTGGCGGTCCCCTCGTACCCCTCGGCCTCGGCGAACCGGGGCGCGATCCAGCCACGGCCGCCGAAGGCGATGGAGGAGCGCCCCTTCACGTCGGCCGGCAGCTTGAAGAACTCCCGCGCCACCGCCCGCGTCTCCTCCCGCAGTCCCACGGGCACCCGGTGCCCGGTGACCAGCAGAATCCCCGACGTCCGCAGAGCCTCGTCGACCTGCTCCGCGACCTTGGACCGCTCCCCGCTGTCACCTTCGAACCAGGGCGTGAGGTCGATGACGGGAAAGATTTCGGGCATAGGTGAGTCCTTCTTGTCTGAGGTACGGTTCCGATCGCCGCCAGTCTGCATCGAGCCAAATTGCCTAAACATCCTCTGAGTTGACAGTCCGTAAGCAAACGGACGAGCCGCCCCACCTCGGCTGTCGGGAAGGGTGGCCCCACACCCCGCCGACGCGTCCTTCAGTTCGGTGAGCGTCGTACGACCGGTTCGGCGGCCGTCGCCAGGGTGGGTTCGTCCGCCCGGGGCGGGTTCGCGCCCGCGACGGAGCATGTGAGGGCCGCGACGCGGGCGGCGTGGGAGCACGCGTCCGTGACGTCCTCGAGGGCGATCCGGTCGAGTCGCCCGCCCAGGTGCCCCCGGGCCGCCAGGCGGTGGAGCGGGCCGGCGGTGAAGGAATCCCCCGGCGCCGACGGTGTCCATGACGGTGACCGGCGGGGCCGGGACGGTGACGCGCTCGCCGTCCGGGGACGCGAGGGCACCGCGCCCTCCGAGGGTGATGACGACGAGGCGGGCGCCCGCGGCGTGCCGGCTTTCGCAGGCGTCCGCGAGGCCGGCACCGGGGGCGAGGAGGGCACAGTCGTCTTCGCTGAGGCGGAGGATGTCCGCGGTCGCGCAGGTGACTGTCTGCCTCTCAGGGAGGGCGCGGGGCTCTCGCCCCGCGCCACGGAACGCAGCCGACGTGCGCCGTACGGGCGTGAGCCGACGTGCGCCGTACGGGCGTGAGCCGACGTGTGCCGTACGGGCGTGAGCCGCTGCGGTGGACGGGGGAATCAGGCGCCCTGTGTTCCCCGGCCCGCCGGCTGGGCTTCCCGGCAGCTGTCGTCCGGGGCCAGGTTCCAGGCCGCGACGGCGAACGCGCTGCTTCCCGCTCCTGTCGTACGTGCCTGTAGCCGCCAGGGCCCGTCGGTGGACGGGTGGAACCGCGGGGTCAGGGCCTGCGCGTCTCGCCGGATCCGATGCCTGAAGGGTTGTTGAAGGTGCCTTCGAAGACACCACCGTTGCCCTGGGCGATGTAGCCGGGGATGGTGGGCGTCGCCGCCGAGCCGAGGTTGACCAGGTCAGTCCTTCTGTCACGTGGCGTGTCGCACGCACTCGCGCACGCCGTGCCCCACGAGAACCGGTGCCCAGGTGCAACGCCTCAGCGACCGGCGCCGCCGTACCCGGTCTCCAGCGCCCGGTCCTCACGAGCGTGTTCCAGACTCTGAGATCGCTGTTCTGACTCCGAGACCGATGTGTGAGAATCCGTGCGTGCTGTACCAGCTCATTATCAGCGGCAGCGTGCCGGCAATGACGTGACCCGGAAGAGACCCTTCCCGGCCGCTCACCGCCCGCACGCAGACCTCTCGCGCTCCGCGAGGGGTCTTTTTGTTTTCCGCCACCAGCGACTCGCCACCGTGCCCCACGGCTCACCAGCCCGGCAGACAGGACCGCCCGACATGCTTGACGACAGTTTCCATGTCTTCGACACGACGCTGCGCGACGGGGCGCAGCGTGAAGGCATCAACCTCACCGTCGCGGACAAGCTGACCATCGCCCGGCACCTCGACGAGTTCGGCGTGGGCTTCATCGAGGGTGGCTGGCCGGGCGCCAACCCGCGCGACACGGAGTTCTTCGCCCGCGCCCGCCAGGAGATCGCGTTCAGGAACGCGCAGCTCGTGGCCTTCGGTGCCACCCGCAGGCCGGGCGGCGACGCCGCCGTCGACCCGCAGGTCAAGGCCCTCCTGGACTCCGGCGCCCCGGTCGTCACGCTCGTCGCCAAGTCGCACGACCGGCACGTCGAGCTGGCCCTGCGCACCACCCTCGACGAGAACCTGGAGATGGTCCGCGACACCGTCTCCCACCTGGTCTCCCAGGGCCGCCGCGTCTTCGTCGACTGCGAGCACTTCTTCGACGGCTACAAGGCCAACCCCGACTACGCCAAGGCCGTCGTCCGCGCCGCGTACGAGGCCGGCGCCGATGTCGTCATCCTGTGCGACACCAACGGCGGCATGCTCCCCGCCCAGATCCAGGCCGTCGTCGCCACCGTCCTCGCCGACACCGGCGCCCGCCTCGGCATCCACGCCCAGGACGACACCGGCTGCGCCGTCGCCAACACCCTCGCCGCCGTCGACGCCGGCGCCACCCACGTCCAGTGCACCGCCAACGGCTACGGCGAGCGGGTCGGCAACGCCAACCTCTTCCCCGTCGTCGCGGCCCTGGAACTCAAGTACGGCAAGAAGGTGCTGCCCGACGGCGCCCTCGCCGAGATGACCCGGATCTCGCACGCCATCGCCGAGGTCGTCAACCTCACCCCCTCCACCCACCAGCCGTACGTCGGCGTCTCCGCCTTCGCGCACAAGGCCGGGCTCCACGCCTCCGCGATCAAGGTCGACCCCGACCTCTACCAGCACATCGACCCCGAGCTCGTCGGCAACACCATGCGGATGCTCGTCTCCGACATGGCCGGCCGGGCCTCCATCGAGCTCAAGGGCAAGGAACTCGGCGTCGACCTGGGCGACGACCGCGCGCTCGTGGCCCGGGTCGTCGAGCGGGTCAAGGAGCGCGAGCTCCAGGGCTACACCTACGAGGCCGCCGACGCCTCCTTCGAGCTGCTCCTGCGGGAGGAGGCCGAGGGCCGGGCCCGCCGCTACTTCCGCACCGAGTCCTGGCGCGCGATCGTCGAGGACCGCCCCGACGGCACCCACGCCAACGAGGCCACCGTGAAGCTCTGGGCCAAGGGCGAGCGGATCGTCGCCACCGCCGAGGGCAACGGCCCCGTCAACGCCCTCGACCGCGCGATGCGCCTCGCCCTGGAACGGATCTACCCGCAGCTCGCCAAGTTCGAGCTGGTCGACTACAAGGTCCGCATCCTGGAAGGCCGCCACGGCACCGAGTCCACCACCCGCGTCCTGATCACCACCAGCGACGGCAACGGCGAGTGGTCGACGGTCGGCGTCGGCGAGAACGTCATCGCCGCCTCCTGCGAAGCGCTCCAGGAATCCTTCACGTACGGCCTCCTGCACAGCGCGGCACGCCGTGCCGCCGACGCGGAGGAGAACAGGACCGACGCCACGCTGGTGGTCACCCTGACCGACACCCCTGGTGCTCTGCGCCGGGTGACCGCCTCGCTCGGAACCATCCCCGTCACCGAACTGACGTACGGGTCTACACTTGCGTCGCGGGGCACGGCGCGAATCACGCTTCCGTGGAAGTCCGCCGACCGTGCGCGCAACAAGCTCAACCGTCTGGTGGAGGTCCTCGCGGTCACCGACGCCGCCCCTTGATCGCACTCCTGCCGGTCGCCATGGTGTACCTGTCATTCCCGCCGGCTGATCCGGACCAGCAGAAGAGCGACGTCGTCGTCGGGTGCGGGAGCGAGCAGGGCCACCACCTTTCGGGAGAGGCCGTCCAGCGGCAGCGCCGAGCTGTCGCTCAGCACTGTCACGGAGCCGGTTCAGACGCTCGTCGAGGTCCGCGTCGCGGGTCTCCACGAGACCGTCGGTGTACAGGGCGAGGTGTCCCAGCAGGCTGCGCTGCAAGGTCACGGTGTGTCGTGTTCGCGTGTGTAGAGGCGGGCGTTGTCGAGGTAGACGGCGGCCCGGGACGCGATGTCGCGGGCGAGTGTCACGTCGTCGGGCGACGGCCGGGGAAGGCGGGAAAGGTTCGCTCGTTCATCTGGGCGACCAGGAAGGGGTCGCCACGTGCCATGGCCCGCGCGTACGGGGCGTCCGCCGAATGGTGGAGAGTCGCACCCGGCGGAGCGAGGACCTGCTCCGCCGGCGAGCCCTGTGTCGGTGCCTTGCCCAGCCGCCGGACGACGATGTCGCCCGTCAGGCCGTCGGCGGGCTCCGCGGCGGCGTCGTCGGCGATCTCCGCCAACAGGTCCACGGTGGCGAGGTCGGCGAGCCCGTGAAGCGCCACGTCGGCCAGTTCCTGCGCGGTCTGCCGCATGTCCAGTGAGGTGGACATCCGGGCACCGGCCTCGCTGAGCAGCGATGCGGCCCGACCCGGCCACCCGCACCCCTGCCACCAGCGGGGCGTCCGGTCCCGGCAGGCCCGACAGTCGCTCAGTCCCTGCCAGGGACCTGCTCCGCGACGATGGCCTGTTCCGTCCAGATCGTCTTCCCGGAGGCGTCGTAGCGGCTGCCCCAGCGGCTCGTGACCTGGGCGACGAGGAAGAGTCCACGGCCGCCCTCGTCGTCGTTGTGGGCACGGCGCAGCCGGGGCTGGCTCTCGCTGGAGTCCGTCACCTCGCACACGAGTACGGCGTCGCGCACCAGGCGCAGCCCGATGTGGCCCGTGGCGTAGCGGATGGCGTTGGTGACGAGTTCACTGACGACCAGCTCGGTGGCGAAGATGTTCTCGTGCAGTCCCCAGGCGGTCAGTTGGGCGACGGCGACCTCACGGGCCTCCGCGACGGCGGCGGGATCGGGCGGGAAGCGCCAGTCGGCGACGGAGTCGTCGGGAACGGCACGGGTGCGGGCGAGCAACAGGGTGATGTCGTCCATCCGCTCGGGCGCCTGCCGCGCCTGCTCCACGAGTACCTCACCGATCCGTCGCAGCGGGCGTCCTGGACGGCAGGCCGCGCGCAGTCGGGCCGCGTACTCGCCCTCGGGGTCGGCCGGCGGTCTCCGCGGGTCGCGCTGTGCCCCGCGCGCGGTGTCGAGGAGGCCGTCGCTGTACATCGTCAGGACGCTGCCCTCGGGCAGGGGGACATCCGTGACCTCGAAGGGCACCCCGCCGACGCCCAGAGGAGGCCCGGGCCGCACATCGATCACGTGGGTGGTGCCGTCGGGGTGGACGGCGACGGGTGGCGGGTGGCCGGCGCTGGCGAGGCGGCACAGCCGGGTGACCGGGTCGTAGACGGCGTAGAGGACGGAGGCGCCCAGGGTGTCGGGGTGGGCGGACTCCGCGGCCATGCGCTGGACCAGGTCGTCGAGCCGGACCAGCAGTTCGTCGGGAGCCAGGTCCAGGTCGGCGAGTGTCTGCACGGCGGTACGCAGCCGGGCCATGGTGGTGCTGGCCTCCAGGCCGTGCCCGATGACATCGCCGACCACCAGGGCGGTACGCAGCGAGGACAGGGCGATCACGTCGAACCAGTCGCCGCCCACGCCGACCTCGCCCCGGGGAGGCAGGTAGATGCCGGCGGTCTCGGCTGCCGCGGTGCTGGAGGACACGGGAGGGAGCAGGCTTCTCTGGAGCGTCTCGGCCACCCGGTGCTCACGGGTGTAGCGGCGGGCGTTGTCGATGCCGAGTGCCGCCCTGGTGATGATCTCCTTGAGGAGTTTGGCGTCGTGGCCGGTGAAGGCGTACTGCCGTCGCGTCCGGAACACCTGCACGTAGCCGAGCACACGGCCCCGGGCGACGAGTGCCGCGCCGATGGACGCGTGCATGTCACGCGGAATCATGCGGGCCGCCTGCGGGACGTCGCCCAGGAAGCCCAGATAGTCCCGCCGGTCGTTGGTGACGAGGACCGTACCCCGCTCCAGCTCGCGGAAGCCCGGTTGGTCGGGGACGGCCGGCAGGATCTCGCCGACCTGGACCAGGTCGACGGGCCAGGCCCCGTGGGCGTGGCCGGCGGCGATGCGGCGGAAGTCGCCGCGCAGCCCGTGGACGCGGAGCGGTGGCTCGGCGCCCTGCAGGGTCGCCTCGGAGATCTCCACCGCGGCCAGATCGCCCAGCGCGGGGACCAGCGTGTCCACCAGTCCCTCCGCCGTGCGGCGGATGTCCAGGGCGTCACCGGCGCGGGAGGCCTTGTACACCAGGTTGAGCCGGCGACCGGACTCGTACCGGGCGGTCACGTCCACCAGGGAAGTGAAGGCTCCGCTGATGTCCCCGCGCCAGTCGTACAGAGGGGCCGCGGTCAGCGAGTAGATCGCGTCCGGTAGGCCCGGCTGGGCCGCGCGCAGTACGCCCGCCGCGCCCACCACCGGGCGTCCGGTCTCCATCACCTGGCGCAGCAGATCCGCACCCGTACCGTCGCCGTCCACGACGGGCATGTCGCACAGCGGGTCACGGTCGCCCTCGCGGACACGGCGGGACCGCCGGACAGCGGGACTGCACTGTCGCAGCCGCAGATCAAGGCCGTGAACGGCAACCTGCCAGGCGTCCTGAGTCAGCACCGTCCGGGCCACCGAGGTGAGGTCACCCCACGCCGCGAGGACCTTCGCGGGCAGCCCCAACGCGAGGACGGCCGAGCCGCTCAGCGGCAGCAGCCTGACCCAGACATCCACGCGTTCGCCGTCGTCGCGCCGCAGCGCCAGAACGCGCCCGCCAGGTGCCCCGGCGGGCGCGTTCCCGCCGGGGCGTCGATGCGCCACCAGCACCCGGGCAGGCCGTCCGATGACATCGACGTCGGCATACCCCAGGAGTTCCGCGGCTTCCCGTGTCCACGCGGTGAGGACACCCGACCCGTCGATGACGGCGGCGACCGCACCATCCAACGGCACGGGAGGGACGCGTGAAGCCGGTCGGGGCATACCCATCTGACCACCCGGACTCTGTCGGACTGACGGCTTCAGTCTCGGATACGCGTATCTCCCCGGCAAGCGGGACGCGTCATCACGATCACGCGACGTGACGCGGCACCCGGGAATCGGCGCGTGGCTGCGTCGGCCGTCAGCCGGCCAGCACGTTCTCCAGGGCGTCGAGGGCGAGGAGGAGGTCGTCCTCCTCGATACACAGGGGCGGCGCGATGCGGATCGTGGAGCCGTGCGTGTCCTTCACCAGGACGCCCGCTGCCAGCAGGCGCTCGCTCACCTCACGCCCGGTGCCGACGCGGGGGTCGATGTCGACACCGGCCCACAGGCCGCGTGAGCGGAATTCCACCACGCCGTGGCCCACGAGGGCGGCGAGCCGGGCGGACAGGATCTGCCCCAGCTGCTTGGCGCGCTGCTGATATTCACCCGTCTCCAGGAGGCCGAGGACAGCGGAGCCCACAGCCGCGGCAAGGGGATTGCCGCCGAAGGTGGAACCGTGGCTGCCCGGACCGAGTACCCGCATGACGTCGGCGCGGCCCACCACCGCGGACACCGGCACGATGCCGCCGCCCAGGGCCTTGCCGAGAAGCAGCAGGTCCGGGAGGACCGACTCGTGGTCGACGGCGAGGGTCGCGCCGGTGCGGCCGAGGCCGGACTGGATCTCATCGGCGATGAACAGGGTGCCGGTGCGCCGTGTCAGCTCCCGGAGGCCCGCGAGGTAGCCGTCGTCGGGGATCAGCACGCCGGCCTCGCCCTGGATCGGCTCGATCAGGACTGCGGCGGTGTTCTCGCCGATCGCGGCCTCGATCGCGGACAGGTCGTTGTAGGGCACTGTCGTGAAACCGGGGGTGAACGGCTCGAAGCCGGTGCGTGCCACCGCGTCGTCGGAGAAGCTGATGATGGTGGTGGTGCGGCCGTGGAAGTTTCCGGCGGCCACGATGATCTCGGCTCGGCCGGGAGCCGCGCCCTTGACGTCGTAGGCCCACTTCCGGGCGATCTTGAGCGCGCTCTCGACGGCCTCGGCGCCGGTGTTCATCGGCAGGGTCATGTCGAGACCGGTGAGGGCGGCGAGGGACTCCGCGAATCCGGCGAGGCGGTCGTTGTGGAAGGCGCGGGAGGTCAGGGTGACGCGGTCCAGCTGGCGGTGGGCGGCGTCGAGCAGCACGGGGTGGCCGTGCCCGAAGTTGAGCGCCGAGTAGCCGGCCAGCAGGTCCAGGTAGCGGCGGCCCTCCACGTCCTCGACCCAGGAGCCTTCGGCCTTGGCCACCACCACCGGAAGCGGATGGTAGTTGTGCGCCAGCTTCTCCTCCTCCAGGGCGATGAGTTCGGCGGAGGAGCTGGCCGCGGCGGGCCTCTGCGAGGTGACGGTCATGCGGTACGTACCTCCTGGGTGCAGCACTTGGCGCTGCCGCCGGACTTGTGGAACTCGGAGAGATCGACAGGAACCGGTTCGAAACCGCGGGCCGCGAGCTGGGCGATGAGGCCGGTGGCCCCGGGCGGGACGATCACGTGCCGACCGTCGGAGACGGAGTTGAGCCCGAAGGCGAGCGCGTCCTCACGGTCTGCGAGGATCGCGTCCGGATAGAGCCGCTGAAGCACCTCGCGGCTGCCGGGAGAGAACGCGCCGGGGTAGTAGGCGACGTTCTCGTCGTCGAGGGCGAACAGCGCGGTGTCCAGGTGGTAGAAGTACGGGTCCACCAGGCGCAGGGTGATCGTGGGGACGCCCAGGTACTCCTGTGCCTCCTGGTGAGCGGCCGCGCTGGTCCGGAAGCCCGTTCCGGCGAGCAGGAATCTCCCCACCGGCACCAGGTCGCCCTCCCCCTCGCAGACGGACTCCGGTTCCCGGACGTCGAACCCCGCGGTCTTGAACCACGCGTGGTGCGCGACGCTCTCCGGTCGGCGTTCCGCTGCGTGGAACCGGGAGCCGAGCACCCGGCCGTCGACCATGACGGCGCCGTTCGCGGCGAACACCATGTCCGGCAGATCGGGCAGGGGCTCCAGCGTCTCGACGGCGTGGCCGAGCGACCGGTACGTGTCGACCAGGCTCTGCCACTGGGCCAGGGCCCGGGCGTGGTCGACCGGGGTGTCGGCGCTCATCCAGGGGTTGATGGCGTATCGCACGTCGAAGAAGCGGGGTTCGCACATGAGGTAGCGACGTGGTCGCGCGGTCGGCGTGGACGGCACGGACTTCCTTTCAAGGGGAGCGGCAGGGGTGTGCTCAGCGTAGAAAGGGAGCCTGACCTCCGACAACGCCCGCCGATTGCGCGTATGCGCAGGAGTTTTGCGTCTGACGGGCCTGCCGCGGCGTTTCTTTTCGCGTCACTCGTCGGCCCGCGGGCCACTCAGGGAGACGCCGAAGCGCCGGCGTCGGGGGAACCGGGCAGCAGGTGAGTGAGGACGATGACGCTGTTCGTGCGCCGCACGAACGTCTCCGCCCGGATGCGCTCCAGCACCTCTTCGAAGTGTTCGATGTCCGCTGCTCGGATGTGCAGGAGGGCGTCGGCGCCTCCGGTCACCGTCATGGCGGCGACCACCTCCGGGTAGGCGCGGGCGACCTCCGCGAGCCGCCGGGGCGGAGCCGCGCTCTCGCAGAAGACCTCGACGTAAGCCTCGGTACGCCACCCGAGGGCGGACGGCCGTACGACGGCGGTGTAGCCCGTGATCACCTCCGCCTCACGCATCCGGTCGACGCGGCGTTTGACGGCGGCGGGGGAAAGGCCGATCTCCTGACCGATCTCCACGAAGCTGCGCCGGGCGTTGGCCACGAGGGCCGAGAGGATCCGGCGATCGAGATCGTCGAGTGATGGGGGCGGCTGGGCCATACGTCGTCTTCCTCCGTTTCCACTGGTTCGCGCGGTCGGCTCCGCGGTGCGCCGAGCGCGTCCGGCGATCCCGACATGAGCCTGACCCATGCGGGAGTCCGCCGCGCGAAACAGCGGTGGCGGATGCAGTGCGCGGGCGCGGAACGGGCCGAAGCCGTGCGCACGGCCGGACCTCGCGCGCTCGGGCCATCATGGTGGCCGGGCCCGTTGCGGCGCCGCAGGGGGTTTGTGCGGCGCCGCCCGGAAGGATCATGCCGCGACGGGAAGACCCGGGCCTATCCGGACCCGATCACCTACGGATACTCATCTATTCCCTTCTTCCCTCTGGGCAGCGGCACGGAAGGCCGCCCCCACGCATGCGCACTCACTCCTCCGCATCACCCCGGCCGACGGCCGCCAGCCCTTTGCGCGAGTGCGCGCCGGTCTTGCGCATGGCCCGGGCGACATGCTGTTCGACGGTGCGCGGTGAGAGGTGCAGGGCGGCGGCGATGTCCCGGTTCGTCATGCCCGCGCCGGCGAGCTCGGCGACCTCCGCCTCGCGCGGGGACAGGAGATCTCCGTAGCCGGGCCGCCCGGGCGCACGCCGCTCCTCCAGGGGGCGGTGTCCGCGCAGGTCAGCACGGGTGCGGGCCGCGTCCCAGGCAGCGCCGAGCCCCTCGAAACGGTCGGCGCAGTCAGCGAGGGCGGCGATCGCCTCGGGGGCGTCTTCGCCGGAGGCGAGCGCGCAGCGGGCGGCCGCGGTCGCGGTGAGCGCCGCGTGGTACGGGCAGGGCAGGGTGGTGTACGCGGCCGTGGCCTTCTCGTACCGCTGGACGGCGGCGGTCAGGTCGCCTGTGTACTCGGCGAGGACACCGTAGGTCCAGTCCAGGGCCGCGGACGCGGAAGGGGCGTCACGGCCGGTGAGTCCGGCCGCGAACTCCTCGGTCATCTCGCGGGCCGCCGCAGAGGCGCCGACTCGGGCAATGGCCTCGACGGCCCAGGGGGCGAGTTCGGCTCCCCAGGCCCAGACGCCTTTGGAGCGCAGCCGCCGCCAGGCGGCCGCGGCCTGGGCGGCGGCAGGTTCGGTCTCCTCACGGGCGAGGGCGAGCCGGATCAGGGCACCGGAAGCGGCGGCGGAGAGGGGGACGGGGCCGTCGTCGAGGTCGAGGGCGTCAGGCCCGACAAGGTGTTCGGTGAGGTCGGCCCATTCGCCTCGGGCGAGGGCCAGCAGGCCGAGGACGATGCGGGCGTCGGAGGCGATGTACGGCATGCCGCCTGCCTCGTCGACGAGGGCGCGGGCTCGCTCGGGGAGCCCGGCCCATCGGCCGGTGGCCCAGTCCAGGACGAGGGTGCAGCCGCGGCCGGTCTGCTCGGCGTAGGAGGCTCCGCTGCGGGCGGCGAGGGCGATGCCTTCGTCGAGCAGGGTGCGGGACTGCTCGTAGTGGCCGAGCCAGGCGGCGGCGTCGGCGGCGTTGCACAGGCCGCGGGCGGCCTGCTGGCGGCAGGCGACGAGATCGCTGTCCCGAGGCAGTCGGTCGATGAGAGACCAGGCGGCCGGATCGCCGATGTTGAGCAGCACGCTGACCTGGTTGGCGGCCACCGCCGCCTGCGCCACGGGGTCACCGGATTCGGTGGCCACGGCGAGGGCGCGTTCCATCCAGCCGATGTTGTCGGCGAGCGGTATCCCCGGCCAGTACGGCATGGCCAGAGCGGACATGGCACGGGCCAGCGGCACCGGCTGAGCCGCCAGATCGCCGACGGCACGGACGAGTTCGGCCTGACCCTCGCGGACCCTGCCCATCTGGTTGCACAGGAGCAGGCCGAGGTCGAGCCGGATCTCCCCCCGGACACCCGGAGCGAGGCCGGGGTCGGCGACGATGTGCTGGAGGACGTCCCTCGTCTGCTCCGAGTGCAGCCCGATGACGGCGCTGCGGGCGAGCATGACAGCCAGCCGGGAGCGGGCGTGCGGCGGCACCGGACCGTTGGCCAGGGAGGACTCCAGCAGCCGGACGGCGCGCTCGACCTCGCCGGTGTCGGCGTACTGCTCGGCGGCGCGCTCCACGGCACGCAGCCATCCGCGATCGTCACCGCAGGCCCGGCGGTGGCAGGCCACGGCCTCCCAGGGAACCGGCTGCCGCCGGGCGAGAAGCTCCGCCGCCCGCCGGTGCAGCGCCTCGCGTACGGGACCGGGGACTGCACGGCGGACGGCGATGGCCTCAAGGGGCGCGGCGAAGCCGTACCGGCCGTCGCCGTGTTCGTGCAGTGCGGCGCCGTGCAGCGCGGCGAGCAGAGCGTCGTGGCCGGTGTCCTCGGGCAGGCCGGCGACGGCGGCAAGTTCACGGGCGGTCGCGGGCCGCTCCAGGATCGCGGCGGCGAGGACCACCCGGCGGAGTGGTTCGGGGACGGCCGTGGTGCGCCGCAGGACGAGCGTGGCGAGCCGGGGCGGTGTGCCGACCGCTTCCAGGTCTTCGACGCGTGGCGGCATGCCGAGACGCCCGGCCCCGTGGGCGACCATCAGGTCGAGCAGATCGGCGACGGTCTGGGCGTTGCCGCCGGAGGCACGGTGCAGGGCTGCGGCGACATCGGCGGGACATCGCTCCGCGTCCAGCGCGGCGGCGGCCAGTCGCCCGACGGCGGCGACGTCGAACGGGCCCAGCGTGTGCCGGACGACCGTCAGCCCGGCCGGGAAGTCGGTGTCCGGTCCGAGGACCAGGCCCGGCTCGATCAGCTCCTCGGGGCGGTAGGTGAGCACGCAGGCGAGCCCGGCGGGCCGGGCCGCCAGCAGCTCACGCAGCGCGGCGGTGTCGCTGTCAGCTGCCCTGTGGACGTCCTCAACGGCGAGCAAAAGGGGACCGGCGGGTTGCTGTCCTTCGGTGGCGGCGGGGACAGTCGTCCGTGCGGGCACCGGCAGCGCGGTGAGCAGCCGGGTCAGCAAGCTGCTCTTGCCGGTACCGGCGGCGCCTTCGATCAGCAGCAGGACCGGCCGGACCTCGGTGTCCTCGGTGAGCGGGCGGGACAGTAGACGTATCAGCTCGGTATCCGCCAGTTCAGGCATGGTCGTCACCCTGTGGCCCCTGCATCCCTTTTGTTTGCGTATCCGTACTTCAGTCTCTCCTGATTGCGGCTCCCCTGTGTGGCGGGGAGCGTGGGGCGGGTCAAGCCCTCCTGGCCCGTCGGGCCGACGGGGGCCGCCGCCGGCCCCACCGGCTGCCCAGGCAGGAGTCCTGTGGTGAATGAGATGACGTACCCGAGCCCCCTCACGGCACCCCGGAAGGCAACCGAGCCGACGCCGCGACGCCTTCCCGTCGAGGAAGTGCCGCCCTGCACCGGCCGCCTGCTGGCCGCGGTGACGGTGCCCGCGCTTCCGGCGTCCGTGCCACTGCTGCGAACCGTTACGCGCAGGGTGGTCGGCGGCTGCCGACTGCCGGAAGGGGTCGACGAGGCGGTCACGCTGATCGTGACCGAGCTCGCCACCAACGCGGTCCTGCACAGCGGCGGCGCCGAGGTGTCCGTGTTCCTCGAGGTCGGCAACGCGGCGGTGATCGTGCGAGTGCGCGACGACGGACAGTGGCAGGAACGCCACACTCCGCGACGTGAGGCCGCAGACGTGGACACGACCTTCGGGCGCGGCCTGGACCTGGTCGACGCGTACGCGCTCGAGTCGTCCATCGCGCGGACCGCCACCGGCACAACAGTGAGGGCCGTCGTCGCGTTCTAGCGGCACCCGTTCCCACAGCGAGTGTTCGCCGCCGCATCGACGACCGCCGCTCCCGCCCCACTGCGGCCGGGCTTGAGCAGTCGGACCCACGCGCCTCCTTGCACTGTCCCGTTGCCGAAGCGGCCGGATCCCCCGCCGGCACAGGCCGCCCGCACGGGGGCTTCGACTGCGCCCTGCACGCACACGGCGTGGGCCCTCCACGAGAAGCGGCCAACCTGCTGACGCGCGGGTAACGTACACGCCGCCTGCGACGTGCGAACAGCCCTGCCCGCTGTGCGTATTGATCGATCTGGGCTTCAGACCGTGATCGACGACATGAACGTGCGTGAACCAGGCGGGGCATGACACCGGACGGGTTAATCACGTATCCGTAGCGGAACGCACCCGGATAGGCGTCCGGCCGGTTCCAGCCATAGGTTCCTGCCATCCGGTCGGCCGGTCCGCTCCCGCAACGGGGGACGTGCGGACAGCCGACCGGTGCACCGCGCGGCTGAAGGGAGTCGCGTGCGGCGCGCTCAGCCCACCAGGCCACGGCGACCGCACCATGCCTCCCCAAGTATTCGGACCCGAGCGCACCCCACGCCGACGAGGCTCACGGCCCGGGGCTCCCTTCACCCGCCGCGCGGCCGGCCGCCGCACCAACCCCCACTTCTCCTGTTCGCGGCCACAGGAGCCGGTTTGTCATGCACTGACCATGAATGCATGGATTCGTGCTGCCGGGTCGAACCCCTGGAAAGGCCACGCCTTGAACGGCTACAGACGCATTCGCATATCCCTGCTCGCGGCGACCGCCACCGCGCTCCTCGCCGCCGGCACCGCCACCTCCGCCGCCGCGCCCTCCCCGGCCGCCTCTGGCGCCACGCCGTCCACCGCTGCCGATCAGGCGCCCGTGGAGCGCCTGATCGTCGGCTACAAGTCGGCGGCCACGGAGGCCACGTCCGACTCCGCGGCGTCCAAGGACGCCGAGGCGAAGGGCAAGAAGGCCGGAGAGCGCCTCGGCTTCGAGCGCCGCCTGGGCACCGGCGCGGCGCTGGTCGACCTCGGCGGCGAGCTCGGCACGAAGGACTCGGAGGACGTCATGGCGGCCTTCCGGGCCGACCCGGACGTCGCCTACGTCGTACCTGACCGGCGGATGTACGCGGCCGCCGTCAGCCCCGACGACTCCCAGTACTACCGCCAGTGGGACCTGTTCGAGGCCACCGCAGGCATGAACGTCCCCGGCGCCTGGGACAAGGCGACCGGCTCGGGCGTCAACGTCGCGGTCATCGACACCGGCTACGTCAACCACTCCGACCTCGCCGCCAACGTGATCGCCGGGTACGACTTCATCTCCGACCCGTGGATGGCCAACGACGGCGGAGGCCGTGACAGCAACGCCGCCGACCCGGGCGACTGGCTGTACTCCGGCGACTGCGGCACCGACTCGAGCGGCAACCCGGTTCCGTACAACGACACGAACAACTCCTGGCACGGCACGCACGTCGCCGGGACGATCGCCGCGAGCACGAACAACAGCAAGGGCATCGCCGGCATCGCGTACGACGCGACGATCCAGCCGGTCCGCGTGCTCGGCAAGTGCGGCGGCACGACGGCCGACATCATGGACGGCATCACCTGGGCGTCCGGCGGCTACGTCCCGGGCGTGCCGGCCAACCCGAACCCCGCCGACGTCATCAACATGAGCCTCGGCGGCAGCGGGGCCTGCGACTCCGGCACCCAGAGCGCCATCAACGCCGCCGTGAACCGCGGCAGCACCATCGTCGTCGCGGCGGGCAACAGCAACATGAACGCGGCGAACTTCAATCCGGCCAACTGCTCCGGCGTCATCACGGTCGCCGCCTCCGACCGCGAGGGCAACCGGGCCTCCTACTCCAACTACGGCACGATCGTCGACATCACCGCCCCCGGCGGCGAGACCGGCGCGAGCTCCGCGAACGGCATCTGGTCCACGCTCAACACCGGCACCCGCAGCGTCGGCAGCGAGACCTACAGCGCCTACCAGGGCACCAGCATGGCCGCCCCGCACATCGCCGGCCTCGCCGCGCTGATGAAGCAGGCGACGCCGTCCATGACGCCGGGACAGATCGAGGCCGCGATCAAGAGCAACGCACGCCCCCTGCCCGGCTACTGCTCCGGCGGCTGCGGCGCGGGCCTCGCCGACGCGACGGCCACCCTCGGTACGCCGAGCGGCAACACGTTCACCAACTCGGCGAACTACACCATCTCCGACAACGCCACGGTCGAATCCCCCCTCACGGTCACCGGCATCACCGGATACGCCCCGACCGACCTCAAGATCGCCGTCGACATCAAGCACACGTACCGCGGCGACCTGAAGATCGAGAGCGTCGCCCCGAACGGCCTCGCCATGGTCCTGAAGAACACGAGCTCCGGCGACAGCGCCGACAACGTCATCACCACCTACACCGTCGACGCCTCCAACGTCCCCGCGAGCGGCACCTGGAAACTGCGCGTCACCGACCTCTACACCGGCGACACCGGCTACATCGACTCCTGGAGCCTGACCTTCTGACGGCCCGCGCCCCGTCCCGCCCAAGGGCCCGCCGATGCCGAGGCCGGCATCGGCGGGCTCCGCCGTCGCCGACCTGCGGGGCGTGACGGGGCGGGGGGCTCCCGGAGCACACTTACCCGCCAGTAGGGTCTGCTTGCGCCCTTCCCGTCGTTCCCCGCCTGAAGGAGTTCCGATGCCCACGCCCGCCCGCTCCGCACTCGCGTTGGCCGCGCTGCTCGCCTCCGCGGGCGCCGCGCATTTCATCGCCCCGAAGCAGTTCGACGCCATCGTGCCGCGCGCGCTGCCCGGCCGCCCCCGGACGTGGACCGCCGTGAGCGGTGCGGTCGAGCTGGGCCTGGCCGCGGGGCTCGTCGTTCCCGCGACACGCCGGACGAGTGCCCGCGCCGCCGCCGCCTTCTTCGCGGCGGTGTTCCCGGCCAACGTGAAGATGGCCTACGACTGGCGTCATCGCCCGGCTTCCGCCCGGGCCGTCGCCTACGCACGGCTTCCCTTGCAGATCCCGCTGATCCTCTGGGCACGCGGCGCCGCTCGCGACGACCGGTGACGGCGTACCCGCTCGACGAGCGGTGAGCGCGAACTCGCTCGACGAGCGGTGAGCGAGCCGCGGAGAACGGCGATACCTGCCCGGCCCTTCGCGTCTCCTACCGTGGCCCTCCGGTCTTCAGCAGCTTCCCCTGGGCGCGGCGGCCCTGTGCGACCGCGAGGGGGACTGCGCGCAGGGCCAGTCGGGGCAGCGCGTCGGCGATCCGCGCCTGCAGTCCTCGCCACCTGGGGATCGTGGTGACCGGCCTCGGCCGGTCGAGCACGGTCGCCACGGCGGCGACGACCTCCTCGGGCCGCAGAAGCTTGCCGGAGAAGGACAGGGCCGAGGCGGGGTCGTCGAGTTTGTCGTGGAGCATCGGAGTCCAGATGCCGTCCGGACACACGCACGAGATGTCGATGTCCTTGACGCCCGCGAGGCGGAGATCGGCGAGCGTGCTCAGGCTGAATCCTATCGCCGCGTGCTTCGACGCCGCGTACACCGCCTCGCCCGGAACGAGCGTGATACCGGCGAGGGAGACGGTGTTCACGATGTGCCCGCCACCGCGGCCACGCATGGCGTCGATCGCCGCCACGGTGCCGTTGACGGTTCCCAGGGCGTTGACCTCCAGCATCAGCCGACGGGTGTCGGGGCTCTGTTCCCAGGCGGGCCCGGTCACCAGGACGCCGGCGTTGTTCACCCACACGTCGAGGCGGCCGGTACGGCCGAGGATGCGGTCACGGGCCCCTTCGACCGCGGCGTGGTCGCGCACGTCGAGGGCTCGCGCTTCGGCGCGTTCGCCGAGTTCTGCGGCGGTCGCCTGGGCGGCCGTCTCGTCGAGGTCGGTGACCAGCACCGTGTAGCCGCGTTCCACAAGCAGCCGGGCGATCAGCCGGCCCAGCCCACGCCCGGCGCCGGTGACGACGGCGCCCGCGGGTGTGCGCGGGCTCATCGGAGGCCCGCCGTGATCCGGCCGTAGGCGATCCCGCCGTGGACGTAGGTGGGCACGACCGGCCAGAAGCGCTTCCACGGCGCGAGTTCGGTCGAGGGCAGGATCTGCAGCCACCTCGGGTCGCGCCGGCAGGGGTCGGCCAGCGTCTTCTCCTTGACCATGGAGTCGTACTGGTCCAGGGAGTCCTCAAGGGTGTTGGCGTTGGGGACGATCTCCCGGCCGAATTCGCGGTGGTACTTCCGGATGCCGGGGATCCTGGAGAGCTCGGGCTGCCAGTTGTCGAGGGAGATGCCGTTCTCCGAGGACACCCAGACGCCGTCCGGGGTGTTGATCACGAGCGAGTGGTTGCCGTCGGTGTGTCCGGGCGTCCACAGCAGGGCGATGCCCGGGCCGAGCTCGATGTCGCCGTCGAAGGTGACGCACTTGTCCGGGTCCACGCCGTCGAGTCCGCCGTCGACGTACCAGGCCCACTGCATCGGGTGCAGCGACTGCAAGGTGGCCAGCTCACGGCTGTGCACCAGCATCCGCGCGCCGCCGAACAGCGGCCGACGTGGCGCGGTCTCCCCGTCGATGACCTTCGACGATCCGAGGATCATCCGCGGGTCCTGCACGTGCAGGTGGTCGAAGGTGCAGAAGTCGATGTCGTCGGCGCTCAGGCCGACCTTGGCCAGGACGTCGCCGGGTTCGTTGTAGTACTTCAGCACGACCTTCTCGGCGAGCCGGCCGCCGGGAATCCTGTCCATGAGCCGCCGCAGGTTGCGGTAGAACGGCGCCTCGGCCGAGCCGTCCGGGACAGTGGGCTCGAAGACGAGTGTCCGGGGCCGGCCGTTCCAGTCGTCGTACTGCACCACGATCATCCGGTTGATCATCGATATCAGCGGCAGCGTCGGTACCGAGACCGCTCCGTGAAAGGCGTACGCGACCGGGTACGGTGCCGCCGCGATGTCCACGGACTTCACCGCCCGGACCTGTCCCTGCGCCTTGAACCGTCCCTTGTACGCCGCGGCCGCCGCGCGGACCGCACGCAGCCGGTCCCCTCGCGGCCACACCTCGTGGACTCCGTCGAACTCGGGGACCGGGCGGGCTCCGATGCCGGCCAGGTGGTCGGCCGATCGGCTGTGCTGCACGATGCATCGCTCCTCGTCGTCCGCGGCACTCAGGCCCGTCAGCATGGCCCTCGGCACCCACGGAAACTTGTTCTCGCGCGACAGACCTCCGAGGGCTCCGGATCAGGAGCCGCCCGTCCTGCGCAGATCGCGGGGGGTGACTCCGTACCATCGGCGCACGGCATGGGTGAGAGACGACTGCTCCGTGAATCCCATCAGGGCGGCGACCTGCCCGAACGGCAGATTGGTGCACGTGATCCACCGATGCGCCGCCTCACGACGCACATCGTTCAGGATCGCCTCGAAGGAGGTCCCCTCTTCGGCCAGTCGGCGCTGGAGGGTGCGGGGGTGGGCGGCCAGCAGCCGGGCGGCGTTCGCCACGCTGGGCGTGGCCGTCCCGAGCGTCTCGGCCAGGGCGAGCCTGACCTTGGTGGACGCGGACTCGCCCGGCTCACGGTAGTCACGGCTCAGATGCTCGACGGCGATCCGCCGGATCGCCTCGTCCGCGCCGGCGAAACGCTCGTCGAGGACGCGCCGCTCGACGCAGAGGGCCCCCGCCGGGGAGCCGAACCGCACGTCCGCGCCGAAGAAGTCGAGGTACCTGCGCACCGGGGAGACCGGCGCGTGCGGCAGCTCGACCGAGCGCAGGCCGCTGAGTCCGCCGAGGAGCAGGGCGGCGACCCGCTGGAACAGGCCCAGGCCCAACTCCATGGCCTGCGACGAGTACAGCGACTCGCGCAGGTCCTTGCGGTAGGTCAGCGCGACCACCCCGCGGCGGCCTCGTGGGTCGGGCCCGACGGCGACGCTCAGTGCGGGACTGTGCACGAACATGAACCGCGACGCGCAGTCCAGCGCCTCGGCGACCGTCGAGGAGGACTCGATCGCGACGGTCAACGGCCCCAGGACGGTCAGGTCCTGGCGCTCGGCCAGCCGCAGCCCGAAGTCACGGCATGCCAGCCGCTCCGCCGCCGCGTCCAGCATCCGGTCATGAGCCGTGATGGACACGAGCCCGTCCTCGGACTCCAGCACCTGACGCGGAATACCGAACCGGGCGAGCAGCGCGTCGACGTCACCGCCCAGCTCCTGGACCAAAGGCGCGAAGCCACGCAGGCTGGCGGCACGGATCATGGGCCCCATTCACAGCATGGTAGACAGCCAGTCGAAGGCCGGACGGGAGATGACTTCCCCGGCTCGGACCGCCAGGCTGCCCCGAGCGGGGTGGACGGCGATCGCTGAACCTCATCGGACCCGGCCTCGTTACGTGCGGATGCCTTGAGGCGACCGGGAACGCGCCCCTGGCCTGACACGCCGGAGGGCCCAGGACACCACCCCTTCAGGGCCGAGGTCGCGCGCACGTCGCGGTCGTTGTGCGGCTCCCCGCGGCGGAAGCCCCCGGGGATTCGGTCGCAGGGCTGAGGGTCGGTCGCCGCCGTTCCCGTCCCGGGCCCAGGAGCGCCGTCAGGTGCGCCTGAAGCCCTGCCTGTGGTCGGGCTCCGCCCAGAACTTGTCCGGGAACCGGGCGACGATGCCCTTGGCCAGGATGTCGTCCTGCATCACCGGCCACCGGGACCGCGCCGGCCGCCTAGGCCGGAGTGCCGCAGGCGGTGAGGAGTGTCGCGCACGGCTGCAACGTCTGCTGCACCCCGGCGATCGGCGGGGCCGACGCGCTGAAGTACGGGCGGCTGTCCCACATCGACCAGACGTATCTGCGGCCCGCGACGTACCGGGCCGCGAACGCCACCCTGATCGGCCACCAGGCGTCCATCGGGCTGGCGCAGGCGTGGGGCGGCGGCCTGGTCGCCTCGGCCCACGGAATGCGGTTCGTCGGCCCGGTCCCCTCGGTGTACGCGCGGCCGAACCCGAAGCACTTCGGGCGCCGGGGCGGGGCAACCGTCCGTGCGTCAAACGTGCGTCACGCGCGTCAGATATGTGCCAAATATCGCACGTAACGCACGTAACGCACGTAACGCACACTCAACAAAATCGCAGGTCAGCGCCCCTTCTCGGCAGGCTCCAGGATCGCCACGCACTCGACACGATGCGTCACAAGAAACAGGTCTACACAAAACATGTCGAAGAAAACTGCAGGTCGGCGGCGCGCGGGCCGCGAAACGGACACAAGATCAATGTGCATTATGTGCATGACGGGCGCTACGTGCGACCTCTGACGCATGTCCGAAGGGCAGCTGGGGCACCACGCAGCCGAGAATCGCGCAGTTTGGCGTTCCCGAATGCCCTTTGCGTCACGGCTGGCAACGACACCGACTACCCGCCCGGCAACGGCTCCAGCAGTGGTGGATCCGTCCTTCTGACCGCTGGCATCCTGCGAGCGATCCGTGAGTGGTCGACACGCGTGGCGCTTCCGCGCAGCGGCAGATCGAGCGCTACAACCGGGACGAGCTGATCGCCGACTTCGACGAGGCAAACGGCCCCACCGCCCCGGGGCGGCTGCCGCCGAGCAGGCCAGGCTGCCCGGTGGCAATCCATCCGATGCCGGCGCGACCGCCCGAGCGGCGCGCTTGCTGTCCGGTCTGAAGTCCACCGGGCTGCACGCGGTCATCGACGCCGGGTGGCTCGATGGTCAGCGGGCGTGGAGGAAATAGCGGTCCGCGTCAGTCAGGGCCTGCCCGAGCAGATCGACGATGTGGTCGAGTTCGTCGCGGGTGGCGATCAGGGGTGGTGCGATCTGCACGACCGGGTCGCCGCGGCCGTCCGCGCGGGCCAGGAGTCCGAGGGCACGCATGCGTGCGGGAAGGAACTGCTTGACGAGTTCGTTCTGGCGGTCGGTGGTGAAGCGTCGGCCGTCCGCTCCGGCGACGAGCTCGAGCGCCCAGAAGAAGCCGTCGCCGCGTACGTCGCCCACGATGCTCAGTTCGGTCAGTTCGGCGAGCCGCTGGTGGAGGTGACCGGTCAGGCCGCGGACGTTGTCCAGGACGCCGTCTCGTTCGAAGATGTCGAGGTTGGTCAGGGCGGTGGCGGTGGCGACCGGATGCCCGGCGAAGGTGAGCCCGTGCAGGAGGGTCACGCCGTCGTTGAAGAAGGGCGCGGAGACCTTGTCGGACACCAGGACGGCGCCGAGCGTGGCGTAGGAGGAGGTGAGGCCCTTGGCTGTGGTGATCATGTCTGGGACCGCACCGTACTTGGTCACGGCGAAGTATTCGCCGATGCGGCCGAAACCGGTGATGACCTCGTCCGCGACCAAGAGGAAGCCGTACTTGTCCGCCATCGCCCGTAGCCCCGCCCAGTAGCCCGCCGGAGGCGTGAGGCAGCCTCCGGAGTTCTGCACGGGTTCGGCGATGAGCATGGCCACGTTCTCCGGGCCGGCCTCCAGCACCGCCGCTTCGGTTTCGGCCAGCAGCCGCCGGGTGAAGGCGTCCTCGTCGGTGTCGGTCGTGCGGTAGCGGTTGGTGTTGGGTGCGTGGGCGACCTCGAAGGCCGGCTCGCCGAAGGGTTCCTTGAGCGCCGGGATTCCCGTGAGTGCGAGGGCGCCCATGGTCAGGCCGTGGTAGGCGGTGCGGCGGGCGATGGCTTTGGTGCGCTGGGGCTGGCCCTGGGCGACGTGGTACATGCGGGCGAGCTTCCACGCGGACTCCACGGACTCCGAGCCGCCGGAGGTGAAGAACACGCGGTTGATGCCGTCGGGTGCCAGAGCGGCAAGTCGCTCGGCCAGCTCGATGGCGGCGGGGTGCGCGGTGTTCCACAGGGTGCTGAACGGCAGGCGGTTGAGTTGCTGTTCGGCCGTCTTGGCGAACTCGGGGCCGTAGGAGTAGCCGAGCTGTGCGCAGAACAGGGCGGACAGGCCGTCGATATAGCGGGTTCCGGTCGCGTCGTAGACGTAGACGCCGTCGGCCCGGTCGGGCAGGAACATTCCCTGACCGTTGCGCAGGTTTGCGTGTTGGCCGAAGTGCAGGAGCAGGTGCTTGCCGGCTGCTTCGCGCAGCCGGTCGGCGTCGTGTGTGGTGGCGGGGTGGTCGGGCACGGTGTTCTCCGGGGAGGTCGGCGGGCACATGGGGGGGCAGACGGCAGGCCCGGCGGAGCGAGTGGGCGGCCCCGGGCGCGCAAGAGGCGGCCGCGTTTCGTAAGTAGTTGCCGGCCGCTGGAGCGGTGTCTGAACGGCGGCTCCGAGAGGGCTCGGCGGCGGAGACCCGGCGCCCGCTACGGAGAGGGGCCTCAGGCGCGGGGCTGCCGGTCGCGACCGAGGGACCGCTGGGTGTCTCAGGCTCCTGTCGATCCGGCCCGGGCGGGATGCAGCGGGCCGAGACCGGTCATGATCTGGCCCTTGTCGTAGCCCTCGCTGGCGGGCGGGAAGGGGGGCGGGGCGTCGCGCAGTTGCTTCCACAGGGGGTTGAGGCCGAGGGTGCCGTGTTCACGGGTGGTGGTCACGAGGTCGAGGTCGAGGTGGAAGGTGAGGAACTCCTCGCCTGCGCCGCCCTGGGCCAGCACGCGGCCTTCGGGGTCGGTGGCGATGCTGCGGCCGGTGCCGAAGAGGCCGCCGATGTTCGGGTTGAGGACGTACACCTGGTTGGTGATGGCGTTGGCGCGAGCGAGAACGAGTTCCTGTTCGCGGTCGGATGTGCGGGTGTAGGTGGGCTGGATGATGACCTCGGCGCCCATCCAGGCGAGGGTGCGGGAGATCTCCGGCACCCAGCCGTCGTAGCAGATCGCCAGGCCGAAGCGGCCTACCTGGGGTATGTCGAAGGTGACGTAGGTGTCGCCGGGCACGGAGGTCTCGTACGGCATCCAGGGGAAGATCTTGCGGTACGAGGCCACCACTTCGCCCTGCGGGGAGATGGCGACGGCCGTGTTGTGGACGCCCTTGGCCGACCGCTCCGGGATGCTGCCGGGGACGATCCACAGTCCGGTGTCGGCCGCGAGCCGGCACACCGCGTCTGTGGTGGGGCCCGGGATCGGTTCGGCGAGGCGGTCGAGGTAGCCGGCCGGGTGGCGGGCGTCGAAGCTGCCGAAGGCGCTCAGGTACAGCTCGGGGAAGACCACCAGGTCGATGGACGGGGAGAGGGCCTTGAGGGAGCGCACCTCGCGGCTGAACTTCGCGAAGGTCGCCTGGGGGTCGCCGGTCACGGGTGCGACCTGGGCGAGGGCGACGCCGAGGATTCGGCTCACTGGACGGCTCCTTGTGCGGTTGCGGCTGCGGGTGTGCTCGGCGGGGTGGCGTCCGGTGGGTGGATTCCGGGGACGGCGTCGAGCAGCCTGCGGGTGTAGGGGTGCTGGGGGGAGTCCAGGACCTGGGCGGTGGGCCCGGTCTCGACGAGTTCGCCGTGCAGCATGACGCTGACCCGGTCCGCGATGTGCCGGACCACGCCCAGGTCGTGGGTGATGAGGAGGAAGGCGAGGTCGCTGTGCTCGCGCAGGTCGAGCAGCAGGTTGAGGATCTGGGCCTGGACGGAGACGTCGAGGGCCGAGGTGGGTTCGTCAAGCACCAGCAGCGAGGGCCCGACGGCGAGGGCGCGGGCGATGGCGACGCGCTGGCACTGGCCGCCGGAGAGCTGGTGGGGGTAGCGGGTGAGGACGGTCGCGGGCAGGCCGACGCGCTCGAGTTCCGCGGTGGCGTCGGTCACGGGGCGGCCGGCCTCGCGCAGTGGCTCGGCAATGAGTTGCCGGACGGTCATCCGGGGATTGAGAGCGGCGTAGGGGTTCTGGAAGACGATCTGTACCTGGTGGCGCAGCCGCCGCAGCTCCTTGCGGCGCAGCCCGGTGAGCGGGCTGCCCGCGATGTGCACGGTGCCGGAGGTGGGCTGGATCAGTCCGAGCACGCAGCGCGCGAGGGTGGTCTTGCCCGAGCCCGACTCGCCTACCAGCGCGTGTACTTCGCCTGCGGTGATGGCGAGGTCGACGCCGGCGACGGCGGTGTGCGAGCCGAAGGTCTTGACGAGCTGTTGTACGTCGAGGATCACGCGGGAACTCCCTTCGGCTGGGTGAGGTGGCAGGCGCTGGCCCGCGCTCCGGCGGCGTTGAGAGGCGGCGGGGTGGCGCATGCCTCGGTGGTGTGGGCACAGCGGTCGGCGAAAGGGCAGCCGGTGAGCAGGTCGGGGCGGTCCGGCACGCTGCCGGGGATGGCGGGCAGTGCTCTGCCGGGGGCGGCCCGGTCGGGGAGGGCGGCGAGCAGGGCTCGGGTGTAGGGGTGGTCCGGGGTGTCCAGTACGTCGGTCACCGGGCCTGATTCGACGACCTGGCCGGCGTAGAGCACGTACATCCGGGTGCACAGTTCGCGGACCTCGCCCAGGTTGTGGGTGATGTACAGGACTCCGAAGCCGTGCTCGGCCTGCAGGCGGCGCAGCAGGGAGCGGATCTCCTTGGCGACGGTGACGTCCAGGGCGGTGGTCGGTTCGTCGGCGATGAGCAGATCGGGCCGGCACAGCAGAGCGGCGGCGATCATGACGCGCTGCAGCATGCCGCCGGAGAGCTGGTGGGGGTAGGAGCGCGTGACGCGCTCGGCGGCCAGGCCCACTTCCGTCAGTGCGGTGCTCACCTGCTCGGCGGCTTCGGTCCGGGTGCCGCCCTGGTGGAGGCGTACCAGGCGGGCGAGTTGGTGGCCGAGCGGTGTGACGGGGTCGAAGGAGGCGGCGGGGTTCTGGAAGACCATGGCCACCTTCCGGCCGCGGACCGTGTGGAAGCCGGCGGCCCGCAGGTCCTGGCCTTGGAGCCGGATGGCGCCGGTGGTTTCGGCTCCGGCGGGGAGCATGCCGAGGACACTGAGGGCGGTCAGGGACTTGCCGCAGCCGCTCTCGCCGACCACCCCCACGACCTCGCCCGCGCGCACGCGGAGGGAGACGTCGCGTACGAGGGCGGCGTCGCCGATGGTGACGCGCAGCCGGGAGATCTCCAGCAGGGGTGCCTCCCGGCCGTCTGCGCGCTGCGTGCCCGGGCCGGGCGCGGTCTCGTCCTCACTGGCGGGCAGGGGGCTCGCCGCGCCGGTGGCCTTCCCCTCCGGCCGACGCCGCAACAAAGCGGCGGCCCGCCCGGCCAGGGTGCGCAGGCCGCGTCGTGCGGCGGCGGAGCGGGCTTCCGTGCGCGGGTCGAACACGTCACGCAGAGCGTCGCCGAAGAGGTTGAAGGCCAGCACGGTGAGGAGGATCGCCAGGCCCGGGAAGAGCGCCGCCCACCAGTGGGTCTGGAGGTCGCCGCGGGCCTCGGCCACCATCAGGCCCCAGTCCGCCTGCGGCGGGCGGGTGCCCAGGCCGAGGAAGGCCAGTGATCCGGCGGCCAGGATCACCGTGCCGATGTCGACGGTGGCCTGCACCAGGATCGGTGAGACGGCGTTGCGCAGGATGTGCCGGACCATGACGACTCGGTCCTTGAGCCCCAGGGCGCGCGCTCCCTCGACGAAGGGCCGCTCGCGCATGGATGCGGTGAGGCCCTGGACCAGCCGGGTGTACCAGGGCCACCAGGCGATGGCCAGCGCGAGGGCGGCGTGCTCGAGGCCGGGGCCGAGGGTGGCGACGATGGCCATGGCGAGCAGCAGGGGCGGGAAGGCCAGGAACATGTCGCACAGCCGCATGATCGCCTCGCCTACGCGCCCGCCGCGGAAGCCTGCGATCAGCCCCAGCGGTACGCCCACCAGCACGGCGAGGCCGACCACGAGGAGCGGTACGGTCAGCGCCGGCCGGGCACCGTAGATGATGCGGCTGAGCACGTCGCGGCCGAGGTTGTCGGTGCCGAGCAGGTGGTCGGCGCCGGGTGGCAGGTGGCGGGCGGCGACCTCGGCGGCTCCGGCGCCCTGATCAGGGTGCGGGGCGAGCCAGGGGGTGAGCAGGGCGGCGGCGACCAGGGCCACGAGCAGCACCAGGCCGATGACGGCGAGCGGGTCGCGGAGCAGGGCGGTGAAGCGGGCGCTGCGCGGGGGGATGGTCTGCGGGCTGTGGCTCATGCCGGCCTCACTCGCGGGTCGAGGCGCGCGTGGACGAGATCCACCGCGAGGTTGACGAGGACGTAGGCGATGGCGCCGATGAGGGTGACGCCCATGACCGCCGGGTAGTCCAGGCTCAGCAGGCCGGAGGCGGCGTACTGGCCGAGGCCCGGCCAGTCGAAGACCACTTCGACGAAGAACGCGCCGGTCAGGGCGTAGGCGGCGGTCAGACCGAGCACCGTGACGGTGGGCGGGAGGGCGTTGCGCAGGGCGACGCGCCAGACGAGGGTGCGTTCGGGGACGCCGTAGGCGCGGCCGACGCGGATGTGGTCCTGCTGGAGCGCCTCCAGCATGCTGGTGCGGGTCATGCGGGCCACGACGCCGAGCGGGTAGGCGGCCAGTGTGAGGGCCGGCAGGATCAGGTGCGCCGCGGCGCTGGCCAGCGCCGCGCCGTTGCCGGTGAGGAGTGCGTCCACCGTGTTCAGTCCGGTGATCGAGTGGATCGGAGCGGTGAACTCCAGGTCGCTGTCGATGCGTCCGGTGGGCGGCAACAGTCCCAGGCGGCCGAAGACCAGTAGCTGGAGCAGCAGTCCGAGCCAGAAGGCGGGCACCGAGACGCCCGCGATGGACAGCAGCCGCACCGCCTGGTCGATGAGCCTGCCGGGCCGCACGGCGGCTATGCAGCCGAGCGTGACGCCCAGCACCAGCGCCACCGCCATGGCGGCGCCGACGAGTTCGAGGGTGGCGGGCAGCCGGTCGCCGAGCTCGCCGAGGACCGGTTGCTTGGTGGCGATGGAGGTGCCCCAGTCGCCGGTCAGCACATTGCGCAGGTACGACAGGTACTGCACCGGCAGCGGCTGGTCGAGGCCGAGGGCGTGTGTCACCCGTTCGACCTCCTCGGGTGTCGCCTTGGCGCCGACGTAGGTGAGGGCGGGGTTGGAGGGGATCACCCGCGCGAGGAGGAAGGTGATCGCGCTGACCCCGAGCAGGACGAGCAGGGAGCCGCGCAGCCGGCGCAGCAGGAAGCGCGGCATCAGCTGGCTCCGTGGCGCAGCTGGTGGAAGGGGATGGAGAAGGAGTAGTTCGGGTTGCAGGCGAAGCCCTTGACCTGGCTGTTCATCACGACGGGGGTGCGCATGTCGTAGAGGAACGCGCCGGGGGCCTGCTCAAGGAGTCGGCGCTGCGCCTTGCCGTACAGCTCGGCGGCCTTGTCCTGGTCGGTGGCGGTGTGGGTGCCGGCCTCGTCGACGAACTTGTCGTACGTGGCGTCCTTCCAGTAGCTGAGGTTGAAGAACGGCTTGTCGCTGCTGCGGAAGAGCGAGACCAGGTTGTCCGAGCCGGCGTCGGAATAGGTCGGCCAGTACATCAGCAGGAAGATGTCCTGCGCCGTGGCCGGGTCCGCCTTGGCCTTCTCCCACTGCTGGTTGAACAGGATCGGCTGCAGCTCGACCGTCACGCCGACCTTGGCGAAGGAGTCCTTGATCAGCGGGGCGTACTTGGCCTGCTGCGCGTTCTCCGCCGCGTAGCTGAGGGTCAGCTTCAGGCCCTTGCCGCCCTCGTATCCGGCCTCGGTGAGCAGCCGACGGGCGGCCTCCAGGTCGTACGGGGTCTGCGGCAGCTGCGCGTCGTAAGGGAAGGCGCCGGCCGGTACGGGGCCCCGAGCGCGGGCGCCGAAGCCTTCGGCGCCCACCTTGACGATGTCGTCGTACGGGATGGCCTGCGCCAGCGCCTGGCGTACCTTCACGTTCTTCAGCGGGCCCTTGGTGGTGTTGAAGAAGGCCGTGTGGCTCGTGAAGGTGGGACACTCGGTGACGGTGTAGCCCTTGTCCTTCTTGAACCGGGCGACGTTCTCCAGTGGCAGCGAGCCGGCGTAGTCGACCTGGCCGGACTCGAGCATCTGCTGTTGCGCGGTCGGCTCGGCGGTGATCCTGGCGACGACCGTGCGGTAGCGCTCGCCCTTCCACCCGCCCCAGTACTTGTCGTACGCCTTGAGGACGACCCTCTTCTTGGCCTGGTACTCCGAGACCCGGTAGGGGCCGGTGCCTGCGTCGACGCCCTTGGCGAAGTAGTCCTCGCCCTTGGCCAGGGCCTTGGGGCTGACGATCCACGCCCCGTACATGGACGAGGCGATCATGTCGGCCGGGGCGGGGCTCTTCAGCTTGAGCACGACCGTGTGCTCGTCCGGTGTCTCGATGGTGTCCAGCGCCGACCAGATGAAGGCTGCGCCGCCGTCCTTGGCGGAGGCTTCCAGGGACGCCTTGACCGCCGCTGCGTTCATGGGCTCGCCGTCGTGGAAGGTGACCCCCTTGCGCAGGTGGAAGGTCCATGTCCTGGCGTCGGCGGAGGACTCCCAGCGCTCGGCGAGGGCGGGGCGGAAGCGTTCCTTCGAGCCGGGCGGGTTCATCCACAGCAGCGGCTCGTAGACGTTGCTGAGGTAGTAGACCTCGGTGGAGAAGGACTTCACCGGATTCCAGGTCGTCACCTCGGCGGTGGTCGCCACGTTGAGGATCTGCCCGGTGCCGTTGTCGGCACCACTGTCGGTACCGGTACAGGCAGACAGGAGCAGACCGCAGGCCACCAGAGCGGCGGCGGCAGGGGTTCTTCGGGGCGTGGTCATGAGTTCGCTCCTCGGGGAAGGCGCATTCGCCGGCTGTTCAAAGTGAGACAACAATGGGCCCGGTGAGCTATAACCCTCAAATACTTGATTGGGTTGACTTTCATGCCTGCAAGGCATGGACAGGAGGTTCGCTATGGAGCTCAGGGTGCTGCGCTACTTCCTGGCGGTCGTCGAGAGCGGCTCGGTGACCAAGGCGGCAGCCGAAGTCCATATCGCCCAGCCCTCGCTCTCCCGCCAGCTGCGCGGACTCGAGACGTCCCTGGGGGTGACACTGTTCGACCGCACGGGCAAGCGGATGGAGCTCACGGCGGCCGGCCGCCGTTTCCTGCCCCTCGCCCGGGATCTGGTGACCCGCGCCGACACCGCCCTCGCCGCCGCCGGCTCGCTGGCATCCGGGCGGGCGATGCGGATCACCGTGGCGGCCCCCGCCACCACCATCACCGATGTGATCGCCCCGTTCCTGGCCACCTGGGGTCCGGAGGACCCCCTGGTCACGGTGCAGGCGGAAAGCCCGGTACGCGCCTACCAGGCCCTCACCCGGGGCGCCGACGTAGCGATCTCCTCAGCCCCGCCGCGCCGCCGCTACGCGGGCCTGCCCGTAGCCCGGCTGCCCGTGTGGGCCTACGTGCCGCCCTCGCACCCCTGGGCAGACCGGGACCGGATCACCATCCAGGAGCTGACCGGTGAGCCGCTGATCGTCCTCACCCTCGCGCACGGCACCCGCCGCATCCTGGACCAGGCGGTACAGGACGCGGGCAGTTACCTCGACATCGTCCTGGAGTGCGACACCCCGCAGGTCGCCCAGGCGATGACGGCCTCGGGACACGGCATCGCCGTCGTCTCCGACGACCCCCGCTTCGGACTGCACCCCCTGCTGATCATCGACCAGCACGGGGAGCCCCTGCACATCCGGCTGCACGCGGCCTGGGACGCCGGCCACTACGCGCTGCGCACCATCGAGTCCTTCGCCACCGGCCTGGCCCGCTTCTGCGTCGAGCAGTACGGGCCGGAGGCAGCGGGGAGCTGAACCGGCTGGAACAAGGAGGGCATCAACGGCCGGAACGTCCCGGCGACCCGGGTCGCGCACGGTGAGCCTGTCCGGAGGTCGCCCCCCGGTCCCGTACCGCAGCGCACGACGCACCCACCCTTCTCGGTCATGCGCTTGCGCCACCGGCAATCGACGCCTTCCGGTGCATCGAACTCGTCGAAGACCTACGCGGTGAGCCGCCCCAGCCGCTCCCCGACCCGCGGGCGAGCGTGGTCTTGCCCGGACAGCTGGACCCGGCGACTCGAGCAGCATCGGACCTGGGCGGCAGGTCAGCTGCGGCGTTCTCGGCACGTTCACGCAGACCTGGTTTCCCGTCCACCGACCCCGGCGGTGCGTCGCACTCCGCCGGAGCACCTGCCCCGATGCTTTTCAGACACCGTGGCCAGTCCTGACAGGCATTGGACACCTCTCGCCGCGCGCACCCACCATGCCGCAACAACAGACCCCGCCCGGAAGAGGGACATCCATGACCTCCAGTCCGCCCACCCGCCGCCCACGCGGCATGCGATGTCTTGCGACGGCCACGGCACTGCTCACCGTGCTGCTCGCCGGCGTGTTCACCGCTCCATCGCCCGCGCTCGCCGAAAGCGCGGCCCCCGTGCCGGGCGACCCGCTGACCGGCAGCGGCGCCGTGCCCCGCACCGTTCTCACCGCGGCTCAGCTCTCCAGCGCCACCCCCACCGACACCGTCGTGGACAGCGCGTTCGCTCTGCCCCCCGAGGCGGCCCCGCCCGCACTCACGTTCGAGGGCACTTTGACCCTCAACGGCACCGCCACGGCCGGCGGCTACCGCAAGCTGAAGGACCCCTACGGCTACTCCGGCGCCGAGGCCACCAAGCACCTCCCCCCGTTCAGCGCCACCCTCGTACAGAACGGCAGCCACCTCGTCCCCACCGTGCGCGGGCTGCGCTACACCGGGAACGCCTCCTGGAACCTCGCCGTGGGAGCCGGCCGGGCTTGGCAGGAGGACGGCGACGGCGGCCGCACGCGCGCCGCGCTGCCCTTCGCACTGGTCGAACGGAACGCCAACTGCGTGCACAACGGGGTGCTCTCCTTCCTCTTCGACGCATCCTCCGTCTCCCAGGTCCGCTACCAGATCACCGCGGAGACCTGCGCCTACCACCAGTTCGACATGTGGGGCCAGGTGGCCGCCACCTACCAGCCGGGCACCGTCCCCGGCGGCGAAGCCGCGCGCGACGCCTACGCGGCCGAGGTCGCCGGCCGGCTGCCCACCAAACCCATCGCGCAGCTCGCCACCGACCACCCCGGCGCCGGCGTGGACACCTCGAGGTTCGGCGCGGGAATCACCCCCACCGCGCTGAGCACCTACGGCTTCTACTACGACGGCGTGAACTACGTCGGCGGCTGCCAGACCAGGCAGGGCCAGTACCCGTTCTGCGGGCAGATGCTGCTGCCCTCCTACTCCACCGCCAAGTCCGCCTTCGCCGGCACCGCCCTGCTCCGGCTCGCCCAGCGCTACGGCACCGGTGTCGCGGACCAGCGCCTGACGGACCTGATACCGGAAACCGCCGGGAAGAGAGCCTGGTCGAATGTCACCGTCAATCACGCCCTGGACATGACCACCGGCAACTACACCTCGGCGGGCTTCGAGGTCGACGAGGCGGGCGGCACCATGACCGACTTCTTCCTCGCCGAGCCCTACGCCACCAAGATGGACAAGGCGCTGTCCTTCCGTCGCAAGACCACCCCGGGCAGCAAGTGGGTCTACCACACCTCCGACACCTTCCTGGCAGCCCGCGCCATGAACAACTACCTCCAGAACCGGGCCGGTTCCGGCGCGGACCTGTTCCACATGCTCCGCGACGAGGTCCTCGCCCCGATCGGCGTCAGCCCGGAGGCCCGCGTCTCCTCCCGTACGGACAACAGCGCGGACGGCGTCCCCTTCGGCGGGTACGGGATGTTCTGGACCAAGGACGATGTCGCCAAGTTCGCCAAGTTCCTGAACAACGACGCCGGCGCGGTGGCCGGAACCCAGGTGCTGCACCCTGGCCTGCTGGCCGACTCCATGCAGCAGAACCCGTCCCGACGCGGCGCCACCACGACAGGCAGCGCACCGATGCACTACCAGAACGGCTTCTGGGGACAGGAGTTCACGTCCGCGGACAACCCCGCCTTCACCCAGCCGTTCCACGTACCGTTCATGTCCGGATACGGAGGCATCACCATCGCGATGATGCCCAACGGTTCCACGTACTACTACTTCAGCGACAACAACGAATTCTCCTGGACCGCGGCGGTAGCCGAGTCCAACAAGCTCGCCCTCATGGTCTGACCCACGAGCGGACTGCGGCTCCCGCCCGCCGAGGCCGGAGTTCTCGTCTTCTTCCGAGCGTCGAACCCATGGCAGGGTCGCGCGCCGACCGGCCGGTCTCAACAGTCCGGTGAACCGCTCGTGGACCAAGGAACTCCGGCTCGGCGCGTACGACCTGGCAGTCCGAGCAGCGCCCAGGCCTCTCCCCAGAGGCCGGGGCGCCTCTTCGTGCCCGCCACCACATGCCCCTGCTGTCGCACGACTGCGCCCTCGCCTGCCGCTGCCCCCGGGCCCCGGACCGTCTTCATCGGCTTTGGGAGCATGGCGTCCGGTGACGGGGAGCGGCAGAGCGAGATCGCCGTGCGAGCCTGCGCCGCGCCGGGCTGAGCGGCATCCTCCAGGCCGGCAGTGCCGGACCGGCCGCCGACGTGGCCGAGGGCGGGCGGGTCAGGTCCTCAAGGCCTGGGCACAGATCGGGTGACCGTCCGCGAGGCGGATGGGGATGTCCCCCTGCGCGTCGGACACGCTGAAAGGGATCCGCATGATCCCAAAAACAAAAAGACCGCCGATGGCGGTCAGGGCTACCCGGACTGACTCAGGTCCGGCGCCATGGCCCTGTACGAGTCCACGCCCGGGGCGACGTACAAGAACATCGCCACCGACCTGGGCGTCGACCGGGCCACCCTGCGTGAGTGGGTGCCGCGTGGCCGGCAACGGCCGCGTCGCCGCCGTTGCCACGTCCGAGGCCGTCTGCCCGGCCGGCCTGGCCGGACAGACGGCCTCGTCCACAGACCCGGTCGAGCACATCCGGCAGTTGGAGGCTCGGGGGCCGAGCTCGAGACAAGGGAGCGGGAGCCGGCGACCGAGCGGGACGCACTCCGCACGGCGGCCCGGCATTTCGCCGGTAGGGCGACGGCATCTGGCCGGTCCCGGTGACCGGGCAGCGGTCAAGCGGACCGAAGTCCCCGGACTCCAGAACGTAGAGGTCCAGCTCCTCCACGGAGAGGTTCTCCTCGAGAGTGGTCATCGAGGGTGGTCAACGACGGGGGCCTGCCGTCAGGGCGAGTACGGCGATGACGATCTTTCCGTTCTCGGTCTCCTCGACTGACCAGGCGCTGGCGAGGCTGTCCACGATGAACAGGCCGCGCCCGCTCGCGGCCACCGTCGCCTCGTCGACAGACGAGTTCGAAGGCCGGACGGGGACGGCGGTGATGTCGGCCCCGCGGTCGACGACGCCCAATGCCGCACCGAACTCGTAGGCCTCAACCCTTATGAGGACCGCGCCGCTGCTGTGCTGGATGGCGTTGGCGATGAGTTCGCTGGCCACCAGCATGGCGTCGAAGAGCTGATCCTCCGCCTTGCCGTCCAGGACGTCGGCCAGGACGGTACGGGCGGCGCGCTGCGGAGCATCGAGGCCGTCGAGCACCACATCGCGCTGGATCAGCAGGTCTCCGAGGGTCCGGTCATGCACAAGTTCAGCAGTTGTCGTGGGCATCGTCGTCTCCTCGCATCGGGAGGGATCGCTACACGGTGGCTCTGTCCGTGGCCGCGGGGTCGTCGTCGAAGGTCATCTCCGGTGCGGGTCGGCGGAAGCCCTTGGTCAGGACGGCCAGGTAGACGACGCCGATCGCCAGCCAGACGCCGCCGATCTGGAGTGCAACGCCATCGAGCCTCGTGAGCAGGTAGAGGGAGACGCCGACGCCGATGGCCGGCATCACCAGGTACGAGAAGAGGTTGGGGGTGCGGCCGTCTCTGCGCTCTCGGACCAGGTGGGCGATCACGCAGACGTTCACCAGGGCGAAGCCGAGGAAGGCGCCGAAGTTGATGAACGAGGTGGCTGTGGTCAGGTCGAGTTTCATGGCGACGACACCGGCGGCCGCAGTCAGCAGCAGGTTCAGGACGGGCGTGCCGGTCTTCCCCGACAGCTTGCCGAAGATCGCCTTGGGCAGTGCGCCGTCGCGTCCCATGACGTACATGAGCCGGGCGGCGGAGGCTTGCAGGGCAATACAGGAGGCGATGGATCCGGCGATGGTGACGAAGTTGATCATCTCGGCGTACGTCTCGCCGCCGACCTGGACCTTCAGGTGGTAGGCGGCCGCGTCGACGTCAATGAACGTCGCGCCGGGGTGAACCAGTTGCATCACGAAGGACAGCACGATGAAGATCGCTCCGGCGGCGATGACGCAGCCGATGATGCCGCGGCCGATCGTCCTCGCCCCGCCCCTGGCCTCCTCGCCCAGTGTGGAGACGGCGTCGAAGCCGAGGAAGGAGTACGCGGCGATGGCAGCGGCCGCAGTGACCGCGCCGATCGAAGTGCCGGAGTTCCACAGAGCGTCCGTGGCGGAGGCGGACGAGCCGTGCTCGCCGAGGAAGACGACGCACAGGGTGGCGAAGAGGACCAGCGACCCCAGAGCGATGAACATCAGGACCTTGTTGACGCGGTCCGCGAGCTTCATGCCGAAGATGTTGATGGCGGTGGTGATGCCCACCGAGACGATCAGCCAGACCCACTTGGGTATGTCAGGGAACTGGGCGTTGAAGTAGATCGCCGTGATCAGCCAGCCGACCATCGGGATGAAGAAGTAGTCGAGCAGCATCGCCCAGCCGGACAGGAAACCGATGCGACTGTCGAGCATCTTGCGGGCGTAGGTGTAGACCGACCCCGCGCCGGGCACGGCGCGCGCCATCTTCGCGTAACTCAGCCCGGTGAGCAGCATCGCGAGGGTGGCGACGGCGAACGCGGTGGGGGCCACGCCGCCGCTGGTGGCGGCGACCACACCGAACATGGTGACGACGATGCCAGGGGAGATGTAGGCCAGGCCGAACAGAACGACGGAGAAGAGGCTCAGGTCGCCCTTCAGTCTCATGCTGTTCCCAGTGGTCTCGCTGTTCATCGTCGTGGCTCCTCGGTGGGGTGGGCGGCGTTCCAGGTGGCGGGGTCGATGCGGCCCCCGTACAGCGGGAGGTCGAGGGCTGGGTCGCCGGGGCGGAATTGGTCCCAGATCCGGTTGAGGCCGGCGGTGCCGTAGCGGCGGACGTTGCTGACCTCGTCGAGGTCGATGACGTCGGTGAGGGTGGAGTCGCCGGCATCGACGGTTTCGGCGCGCACCGTGCCCTGGGGATCGATGACGAGGCTGCGGCCGATCCCGGAGGGGGCAGCGGAATTGACGCTGGCGACGAAGACCTGATTGGCGATGGCGTTGGCGCGGTTGAGGACGACTTCTTGTGCGCGGTCGCTCGTCGGCGTGCGGACCACGTTGACGATCAGCTCGGCGCCCATCCAGGCCAGGTGGCGGGAGATCTCCGGGAACCAGGTGTCGTAGCAGATGGACAGTCCGATGCGGCCGACCCCGGCGAGGTCGACGACCTCGAACCGGTTGCCGGGTGCGGTCGTCTCGTACGGGCGCCACGGGCAGATCTTGCGGTACGCGGCGAGGCGCTCGCCCTGTGGCGAATAAACGGGTGTCGTGTTGTGGACGCGGTCGCCGGTGCCTCGCTCGTAGACGCTGCCGGGTACCAGCCAGATGCCCAGATCCCCCGCGAGCTCGGCGAAGACCGCGTCGCGTTTGCCGTCGAGCGGCTCGGCCGCCTGCTCCGGGTCGGCCGGGACGCCGGGGGCGCTCTCGCCGAGGTGCAGTTCGGGGTAGACGACGAGGGCGCCAGGTGCGCGCAGTTTCACGCGCCGCTCTACGTCGGCGGTAAAGCCTGCGAGGTCGTCGGCCGGGCGACCGGGCGCCTGGGCGAGGATCAAGGGCAGGGGGCGGGCCATGCGGGAACACCAGCCAATCGAAGGATGCGTTTTACCCGGAAAGTCGACGGAGATTCGGTCTCCGATAACCAAGAGTTCCGGTGAAATAAGAATGCGACCAATCAGCCATAGCCTCAAATACTTGGAAGGGTTGATTAACATGCCTGTGAGGCATGAAGGCGTCACGTGGCCTGCGCCGGGGCCGCCCGCGCCGACACCACCGAGGTCGCAGTGGATGCACTGACCACCGGCATGCTCACCCGTTTCTGGCCACCCGAGATTCGGGGGCACCCGCCTCAACATACCGACGAGTAACGCATAGATTGCACGGTGTAATCGGTAACGATCTCAGCGCACGCCTTGCGTAACGGCTCGTAACCTTTAGCCTCCGTGCATGGCATTTCTCTCAAGTCGCCGCAGACGAGCGCGTATTGCCCTGGAATTCGACGACGCCGCTCTCGGCCGGCTGCTGAAGTCCCTCCAGGCGACGCCGAATACGGGCGCGCTCGGGACAACGGACCTGTACATGGCCCAGATATCCCGTCTCTTGAACCAGAGCCGGGCCGACTGGGACCGCCGCACCCATCAGCTCTCCGTGCTGGCGTACCGCCTGTCCGAATCGCATGGGCCCCGCGCCTGGGCCTCTCGTGAGCCGCGCAACGCGACCGCGCTCATCCTCTCCGCTTGGGCGCAGCTCGAACGCGGACGCTCCCGGGGACGCCTGGAGGACTCTGCCGGCATCGCCGACAGCTGTCTGCGCGCCGCCGAACTGGCGCCGGAGGACCCCACTCCCTGGGTGGTCATGCTGGGGCTCTCACGGCTCGAGCGCCGCAGTCAGCCGGAGGTGTTCGGCCTGTGGAACGAGGTGCTGGCCCGCGACCGCTGGAACCGCGAGGCGTATCTGAGCATGCTGCGCTATCTGGGGCCGGAGGAGATGGGATCGCGCAGCCAGGTACTGGACTTCGTCGACGCGATCCGCGCCCGCATACCCACGAACGCGCCCTGCGCGGCCACCGAGCTGACCGCCCAGGTACTGCAGTACCACTCCGTCCTCGCCCTGGGCGGAGTCGAGGCGCTGATGGCACGCAACCACTGGGCCCACGCATCGGCCGCTCAGGCCCTCGACCGTGCGGCACACACCTGGGCCCAGCCCGGGTTCTTCCACCACGCGGCAGCCCTCGCCGACCTGAACCTGCTGGCCTACGCACTGACGGCCGCCGAGCGGCGCGGCGAGGCCCGCCCGGTCTTCGAGGCGATCAACGGCATGGTCACAATCTGGCCCTGGAGCGTCGGAGGTGACCCGGTGTCCGAGTTCGAGAAGGCACGGAGCAGGAGCGGGACTGGCACGTGAGTTGCCGGGCCCCTCACCTTCGGCTTGGAAGGCCGGACAGCTCTTGACGGCTGAGCAACGTGCGAGGGGCCAGGCATCCGCCGGGGCCTCTCCCACGAGTCATCAGCGGGGTATGCGATCTCTCCGGGAGCTTGAGTAGCGGGATCCTCCGTTGCCGGGAGACACCCAACGCCGTTTTCCCTGCATCGGCCGCTACCCCGGCCTTGCCATGCTGTGGCACGACCGACCCGACGCCCTCAGGCCCTTTCTCGGCATGGAACCCATACGGCCCCTGACGCAACATGGACCGGACCCCGCCTAGCCTCACGGAGTGTCACTACCGAGAAGCGGGTGGGGCTGGGGCAGCCAACAGCTCAGCAGCCAGTGCCCCGGCCACCTCGGCGTACCTAAGAGCAGACAGCCGAGGGCTCCATTCGGTGGTCGCCAAGCCCACATGACGACCCATCAGAAACCGTGCCGTCCGTGCGTCAAACGTGCGTCACGTGCGTCGAATATGCGTCAAGATATCGCACCTAACGCACGTAACGCCCATAACGCACACTCGGAGAAACGCCAGGTCAGCGGCCCTTTTCAGCAGGCTCAAGGATCGCGACACACTCGACATGGTGGGTCACAAAAAAGATGTAGAGCCAAGAATAGACTGATTAAAGCAGCTGATCAGAGGCTCGCGAGGCACAAAAGGGACTCAAGGTCAATGTGCGTTGCGTGCACTGTGAGCGCTCCGGGCGACTTCTGACGTGCACCAGAGAGTGCTGGCGGGTCTCCCGAGGCAGATAAACGGACAGGGGTCCTCTGGAACCATGGTTCGATCAAGCCCGGCTCGGCCCCGGCTGTTCGCCGGCCGGGGTCGGCGAGCGGGACTGCCCTTGCGGAGAGTGCGTCTGCGTCGGCGCTGCTCGGGATGCCCTCCAAGTCCAACCGAACCAGCTCTAGCGGTGAAGGCGGGCCGGCTTTCCCCGACACCCAGACCGTCGAGCGCTCTTCTGCACCACCGGCAGCCCGCCGGCAAGCAACCCGGCAACGCCCGGAGGTAGGCCCTGCGGAAGCCGCATCGGCGTCCTGACGCCTGGCGCCCACAGCGACTTGGCCGACCTTGACGGATCCCCTACGTCGCCGACTCTCACCAGAGCGAGGCCTGCCGCGGTGGTTCAGATCGACGTACCACGGTTCACTAGACAAGCGCCTGACGCTCGACAGCAGAGCCATAGGAGCAACTACATGTTCAGTAGGAATTTACTGAACCGACTTGAATGTCTTACCTCATCGCAATAAAAGCTCTCTCCGTGCTTGACATGGATCTGGCCACGGGTGCCTCATGGTGGACACCCCCGGCGGGCAGACCAGCGGCTCGGTCATCGGACTCTGACAACGTTGTCTCGTCATTAGAGTTCTGCGCGGACGGGGCTTATCCCCATTTCTCACGAGGAGAGGCATGACCAAGTCACCGCGCAGGACGTGGCTCACGGCAACGGGCAGCGCCCTCGCCGGCGTCGCCGGACTGCTGCTGCCCGTCTTCGGCCCCACCGGAGCCGCCCAGGCCGCAGACAGCGGCATCCACGTCAGCAACGGCCGGATCTACGAGGCCAACGGCAGTGAGTTCGTGATGCGCGGGGTGAACCACGCGCACGCCTGGTATCCGGGCGAGACCGACGCCATCGCCGACATCGCCGCCAAGGGCGCCAACACCGTCCGCGTCGTCCTGTCCAGCGGCGACCGCTGGACGGAGACCAGCGCCTCCCAGGTGTCGTCAATCATCGGCGACTGCAAGACCAACAAGGTCATCTGCGTCCTGGAGGTGCACGACACCACTGGCTACGGTGAGGACGGTGCCGCCGCCACCCTCGACCAGGCCGCCGACTACTGGGTGGGTGTCAAGAGCGCTCTCCAGGGCCAGGAGGACTACGTCGTCGTCAACATCGGCAACGAACCCTTCGGCAACAGCGGCTACACCGCTTGGACCGCCGCCACCAAGAACGCCATCGGCAAACTCCGCGGTGCTGGCATCGAGAACGCGCTGATGGTGGATGCCCCGAACTGGGGACAGGACTGGTCGAACACGATGCGGAACAACGCCGCCTCGGTCTTCGCCTCCGACCCGCGCCGCAACACGATCTTCTCCATCCACATGTACGGCGTGTACGACACGGCCGCCGAGGTTCAGGGCTACCTGAACCACTTCGTGAACAACGGACTGCCGATCGTGGTCGGCGAGTTCGGTGACAACCACAGCGACGGCAACCCCGACGAGAACGCCATCATGGCCACCGCGCGCTCACTGCGCGTCGGCTACCTCGGCTGGTCCTGGAGCGGCAACGGCAGCGGCGTCGAGTACCTGGACATGGTCAGCGGCTTCAACGCCGGCTCCCTGACCGCTTGGGGCAACCGGTTCTTCAACGGCGCCGACGGCATCTCCACCACCTCGGCCCGCGCCACGATCTTCGGAGGCGGAGGCGGAGGCGACAACGGCGGTGACACCGGCGGCACCGCTCCGAACGGATACCCGTACTGCGTGAACGGCGGCTCCTCCGACCCCGACGGCGACGGCTGGGGCTGGGAGAGCAACCACTCCTGCGTCGTCCGGGGCAGCGCCGCCGACACCGGATCCGGCGGTGATACCGGTGGCACCGCTCCGAACGGATACCCGTACTGCGTGAACGGCGGCTCCTCCGACCCCGACGGCGACGGCTGGGGCTGGGAGAGCAACCACTCCTGCGTCGTCCGTGGCAGCACCGCCGACCACTGAGCAACAGGGTGCCCTCCCATCCTCAGCGGCGGGAGGGCACCCCCGCGTCGTGCCACGAGTCAGGCCAGCTGGGTGGCCTGGAGGCGGGCGTAGGCCGAGTCGCGGGCGAGCAGTTCCTGGTGGCTGCCGGACTCCACCACCCGGCCCCGCTCCAGCACGACGATCCGGTCCGCCCGCCGGATCGTGGACAGACGGTGGGCCACGACGAAGACCGTCCGGCCAGCGACAAGACAGGCGAGCGCCTCCTGTACCTGCGCCTCGGATCGGGCGTCCAGCGCCGAGGTGGCCTCGTCCAGCACCAGAACCCGGGGATCGCGGATGAGGGCCCGGGCGATCGCGAGGCGCTGGCGCTGGCCGCCGGAGAGCCGGGTGCCGCGCTCACCGACCACGGTGTCGAGACCGTCCGGCAGCGCATCGACGAACTCGGCCGCATTGGCGTCGTGCAGGGCTCGCCGGAGTGTCGCGTCGTCGACGCGCTCCATGCCGTACGTGATGTTCTCCCGGATGCTCCCCTCGAAGAGGACGGACTCCTGGGGGACGACGGAGACGAACCTGCGGAAGCTTCGCAGATCGAGCCCGGCCATGTCCTCACCGTCGAGGAGTACCCGTCCCATCGTAGGTCGGTGAAAGCCGAGCACCAGGTTGAGCAGTGTGGACTTCCCCGCGCCGGAGCCGCCGACGATCGCGAGGGTGGTGCCGACAGGGACGTCGAGGTCGACCTCGCTCAGGGCGGGCTCGTCGCTGTCGCCATGGGTGAGGCCGGCGCCTTCGAACCGGAACGCCCCGGCGACCGAATCCACCTGCCGCTTGCCGTCGTTGACTTCCAGATCAGGCGCCTGGAGGACCTCGCCGACGGACTTGAGGGACTCCACCGCCTTGCCCACGACCGGGGCGAGCGCGAGCAGGCTCGTGACGGCGCCGGTGAGGGTGGAGAAGTAGGCGCTGAGCATGACGACCTCGCCCGGAGTGACGGACGTCCATCCGTAGTAGGCGACAAGCGCAGCGCCGACGAGGCAGCCCGTGCCGAGCCCGTTGAAGACCACCCAGGAGAGCGATCCGAAGCGGGCGTTAAGCAGATCCAGCCGGGTCCCCTCCTGCTGCACCCGGTCGAGCTCGCGGCCTACGCGGCCCAGAGCCGTGCGCTCCAGGGCGTGGGCGCGAGTGATGGGGATGAGGGTGGTCATGTCGCTGACGGAGGCGGACATGCGCTCCACCGAGCGCCGGTAGGAGGTGTTCCCTTCTCCGAGCCGGGCGCGTAGAGCTCCGATGAGCAGCACAGCGACAGGAACGAGGACGAGGAAGACCGGCAGGAAGACCGGGGTCACGACGGCGATGACGGCGAGGCCGCCCGCCAGTGTGGCGACGGCAGTGAGTCCGTTGTCCGCGGTCTGCTGGAGCCCTGTCTCCAGGGCCTCGACGTCCCGGACTACCTTGGCGTGCAGAACGGACGAGCTGGTGCGGCTGTGGAAGCCGATGGAGAGCTGTTGCATGCGGGTCACGAGGGCGGACCTCAGGTCACGGCCGAGTCGGCGGATCGCGCCGTGCATCCAGCGGACGTACAGCAGGTGCAGCGGTGGATTCAGGAGAAGGACCGTGAGCATCACGGCGCAGTTCCACCACAGCTCGGAGATCGGCCGGTGCTCGACGACGACGTCGATGACGTTCGCCGTCACCGGCGGAAGCAGCCAGACAGGCGCGTGTTTGGCGAAGAAGACCGCGGCAGCCCCGGCAAGCCGTGTGCGATCGGGCCGGAAGAGGTAGTGGACGGTGCGGATCGGATGTTCGCCTCGGTAACGGTGGTCGAGCGGGCTGTGATTCATGGCTTCCACGGGCTTCCTTCGTCGGGGCCGACCGCCCCTCTCACCGTGTCCGCGTCTGGTGGCGGGTGCAGGACAGGGCAAAACGATTGCCGTACGAGGGCAGCCCGGTCCTGCGGCCGTGAGACGACCTGGTTCTTCCTGGGGCGAGGACGGCGGCGTGCTCTCGTAGAAGCATGCGGCGCGCGGGCCCTCCGATTCCAGCACTGGTCGGACCGCTCGGAAGATTTGCGAAACCCTGGCTAAACCGCCGGTCTCCCGCACGAGTTCACATCGCTCCAAGTGAGCCGGAAGAGTGCGCAGGAGTGCGGGGCCAGGGTGGCCGGTAGTCCCCTGCCACACGCTCTTGCACGAGTCGGCGTGCGTCGTGTCGCGTACGACGCGACCGGCCCTGCCCGGTCGGGAAGAAGCTCTGCGGACAACACCCGGAGTGTGGGGCGGGCTCGGCCGTGTACGCATTCCTCCGCAGCAGGCATGGGTTACAGCGAGCCGGTGAGGGCGCGTGCCGGCAGCGGCGGCAGAGAAGGGTGGAGAAGGGTGGAAGCGAGAATGTCCATGAGGTCCCCTATGCGGGAATGACAAGGCGGGGTGCCCGCGCGTGGGCACCCCTTTGCTGCGGTGTGTACGGTCAGGCGGTGGCGCAGGTCTTCCCGTTCAGAGTGAACGCGGCCGGCACCCCGTTGGTGCCCTCTGCCGACGTGCCGCTGAAGCCGAAGTTCACGCTGGCTCCCGGGGCGATGGTGGCGTTGTAGCCGGACGGGTTGCTCGCGGTGACGGCCCGCCCGTTCTGGGCGGGTACGGCGTTCCACGTCTGGGTGATCCGCTGGTCACCGGGGAAGGTGAAGGCCAGCTGCCAGCCTTGGACGGGGGTGCCACCGGTGTTGCGGATCGTCACGCTGCCGTTGAAGCTGATGCCCCAGTCAGAGAGCGTGTAGGCGACGGTGCAGTCGGCCGGGGCCGGGGTGGTGGGCGGGGTCGTGGGGTCCGTCGGTCCGGGGGTGGGCGGCGTGGTCGGGTCGGTGGGGGTCGGGGACGGAGTGGAGCCGGGGAGCCCGCTCTTCGCGGCCATGCGGTCGGAGTGGGCGCGGAAGACGGCGAGCTCGGGGGCGCCTTGAGAGACACCGAACTTCCCGTCGATGTTGCGGTCCTGGTACCACCAGAAGGCGCTGCCGTCGCCGCCGGCCTCTTCGAAGGCGGTGTAGATCTCCCTCCACCACAGTGCGCGGTCGACGTTGTGGACGTTGAACTCGCCCATGAAGAAGGGCTTGCCGACGACCTCGTGCGAGTCGCGTATCCAGGCGCGGACGAGGTTCTTGGTCTCTTCGATGCCGAGGTCCGCCCAGTGCTCGGTCGGATAGGGGTGGGCGGAGGTGAAGTCGATGTACGGGGACTTCTGGATGTGGACGAAGGGGTTGCCGGAGTCGCCGCCGAAGCCGTACTTCGTTCCGTGGCCTTCGATACCGGCGCCGAGGAGGTGGTTCGGATCGATGGACTTCACGAAGGAGCCCATTTCGTCGACCCAGGCGCGCAGGGTGGTGCCGTCGACATTCTCTGCGGCGCTCTGGCCCTCGTAGCGGGGCTCGTTCATGAGCTCCCAGGCGAAGATCGTCGGTTCGTCCTTGTACTTCACGCCGCTGTAGTGGTTGGTGCGGTTGAGCGCGTAGGAGACCGAGTCCTTGTACGAGGTGAAGCAGCCGGGGCAGCGGTTCTTGTCGAAGAAGGCGGCGCGGGCCGGGTGTCCGCCGGAGAGACCTTCCCAGCGCAGGCGGGTGTCGATGCCTCCGTATGCCTCCCAGTAGTTCTCAAACACGGGGATCAGGCGCAGGCCGTGGGCTTTGGCCGACTCGATGATGTAGTCGAAGGCGGCGTACTGCTGCTCGTTGAACTCGCCCTCGCGCTCCTCGAAGCCGTGCCAGCTCTCGTGGCTGAACATCCAGACGCGGGCGACGTCGACGCCGTCGGCCGCCATGCGGGCGAAGTGGGTGTCGATGCGGGCCTTGTCCATGTACTGCGTCTCGGTGTCGCCCGAGCCGGCCCCGAAGGTGAACATGTCATAGGCGTTGGCGCCGGCGAAGTAGTACTCCTTGCCGTCGAGGCAGAAGCGGATGCCACAGCGGGTGACGAAGGAGTCGGTGCTGTCGGCGGCGGCGGAGGTCGGGCGGACGACTAGGAGACCGACGAGGGCCAGGACCGTTGCGAGGAGCAGAGTCAGGGGACCCGCTCGTCTCACCGGTGGGGCGGGGCGGGGGGATGCGTTCATGGGGATTCCCTTTCGTCCGGAGGGAGCTGGAGAAGAATCCGGTCGTCTGCGGGGCGGCTCACCCGAGCGGCAATTAACCGGTTAACTCAGAGGGGAACCGTAGAGATGACTCAGGGGCATGTCAATGCTTTCAAATGGCCTTCCCGGAAAGTCAGTTGGGTTGAACATCTCGTCACCGAAGCCCTGTCGGCGCGCGGATCTCCCGCCCATCGGGCCCGCAGGGAGCCGCCGCTTTGCGCATGAACCGGCGGTAAGGTCGGGGTATCAAGGGTTCAGGATGGAGCTGGGGTGGCAGTGAAACGGCCGACGATGGCGGACATCGCGCGTCGGGCGGGCGTGTCGAAGGTGGCGGTCTCGTACGCACTCAACGACCAGCCCGGAGTCTCCGAGGCCACGCGTGCCTTGGTCAAGAACATCGCCCAGGAACTGGGCTGGCGTCCCAACAGTGCCGCCCGGGCGCTGACCGGCGGGCGCGCGCAGGCGGTCGGGCTGGTCGTGCGGCGGCCAGCGCGGACGCTCGGGGTGGAGCCGTTCTTCATGGAGTTCATCAGTGGTATCGAGGCGGTGCTCGCCGAGCACACGTATGCGCTGATGCTCCAGATCGTGACGGACCAGACGCAGGAGATCGAGGTCTGCCGGCGCTGGTGGGGTGAGCGGCGGGTCGACGGGGTGTTCCTCATGGACCTGCAGACCGACGACGCGAGGGTCGACGCCATCCGCGGCATGGACCTGCCGGCGGTCGCGATCGGTCCGCCGGAGGTGGCCGGTGGTCTGCCGGCCATCTGGTCCGACGACGGTGAGAGCGTCCACGAGATCGTGCGGTACCTGGCGACGCTGGGGCACCGGCGGATCGCGCGGGTGGCGGGCCCGGCCGGACTTGCGCACACAGCGGTCCGCGACGCGGCGCTCGCAAAGGCTTGTCAGGAAGCCGGTATCCCCGAGGCGAGGGTGATCCACACCGACTACACCGGCGACGAGGGTGCACGGGCCGCGCGGGCGCTGTTGATCGCACCACAGCGGCCCACGGCGATCGTCTTCGACAACGACATCATGGCGGTGGCCGCGTTGTCGGTGGCGCAGGAGCTGGGTCTGTCGATCCCGGCCGATCTGTCGGTCGTGGCATGGGACGAGTCGCCACTGACGCAGGTGGTGCGCCCGATGCTGTCGGCGGTGACCCGTGACATCCCCGCGTACGGTGCTCGCTCCGCGACCGCGCTGCTCGCCCTGATCGGCGGAGAGGATGTCGGCGACATGCGCGAGGGGTACGCGCACTTCGCGCCCCGGGGCAGCACCTCCACCCCTGCCCCGGAGCCGGTCCCGCGCTGACCTTTCGTTTACGGGAGCGCCGCACGGGGGCCGGGCCGTCCCCTCGTGCGGTCCGCCCCCGCGGCACGGCACTGCTCTGTTACTTGGTGGCTCCCTGGGAGAAGCCGTTGTAGATCCAGCGCTGCAGCAGCAGGAAGATGATCAGCGTCGGCAGGATGACCAGGATCGCCCCGGCCGAGATGGCTTCCCAGTGCGCTCCGAAGGGGCCCTTGAAGCGGAAGAGCGCGGTGGAGATCGTCCCCAGGTCCTCGGAGTGCATGTAGAGGAAGGGGATGTAGAAGTCGTTGTAGGTGGTGATCCCCTTGATGATGACGACGGTGGCGATCGCCGGCTTCAGCAGCGGAAAAATGATCTTCCGGTAGATCGTGAAGGTGTTGGCTCCGTCGAGCCGGGCGGCCTCGTCCAGGGAGATGGGGATGCCCCGGATGAACTGCAGGAAGATGTAGACGGAGACGATGTCCGTCCCCATGTAGAGCAGGATCGGTGCCCATCGGGTGTCGATGAGCCCGAAGCTGCCGATCACCTGGAAGGTGGCGACCTGTGTGGTGACGCTGGGCACCAGTGTGGCGATGAGGAAGCCCGCCATGACGAGCTTCTTGCCCCGGAAGTCGAAGCGGTCGACGGCATAGGCGGTCATCGAACCGATGATCACGGTGCCGCCGATGGAGAAGAAGAGGATGAAGGCGGTGTTGCCGAAGGCCATGAGCATGTTGCCGTCGGTGAACGCCGTCACATAGTTGTCGAAGTTCAGCCAGTTCCCGGGGAGGGACAGGGCGCCGCCGTCGCTGACCTCCTTCGACGTCTTGAGCGAGGTGAGGAGGATGACGGTCAGCGGCAGCAGGACCACCACCGCGGCGACGATCAGGGACAAGTAGGTCAGCAGCGTTCCGACGGGGAGGCGGCGCTTGGAGGCGCGGGTGGGCGCCGGGGCTGCGGCGAGATCGGGGGTCATACGAGGTCCACCTTGTCGTCGGGCACGAGCCGGCGCTGGATCCAGGTGATCAGCAGGATGATCAGGAGCAGCACCACGGCCGCGGCCGAGGCCAGGCCGGTCTTGTTGAACTGGAACGCGAGCTTGATCGTCTGGATGACGAAGGTCTGGGTGCCGGTCGCGCCGCCGGTCATGATGTACGGGATCTCGAAGACGGACAGCGAGCCGGAGATCGCCAGGATGACGCTGAGACTGATGACGGGCTTGATACTGGGCGCGATGATGTGCCGGAACTGCTTCCACTTGCCGGCGCCGTCCAGCTCGGCCGCTTCGTAGAGCTCGCCGGGGATGGACTGGATGGCTCCGAGGAAAAGCACGAAGTTCAAGCCGGTGAAGCGCCAGACCGAGACGCCCGCGAGGGAGATGTTGGCGGAGGTGGGATCACCGAGCCAGGGATGGTCGGTGGTCACACCGAACCAGGACAGGACCGAGTCGAGCGTGCCTCCGTCCTGGAAGAAGTACAGGAACACGAAGCCGATCGCGACACCGTTGATGAGATAGGGGAAGAAGAGAATCCCCTTGAAGAGGTTCCGGAACTTCAGGTTGAAGCTCAGGACCACCGCGAAGTACAGCGCGACGGCGATCTGCACCACGGAGGCGGCCAGGTAGTAGCCGCTGACGAAGAAGACCCGGAAGAGTTCGGGACGCGTGAAGATCTGAACATAGTTGTCGAAACCGACATTCTCCCGGTCCGGACTCACTCCGTCCCAGTCCGTGAAGCTGTACGAGATCATGCTCGCCACCGGAACGTAGGTGAACGTGATCAACAGCGCGAGCGGGGCTGCGAGGAACAGCCAGGGCGTGATCTTCCGTAGAGGCGAATCCCTCCAGGAGCGGGACCGTCCGGCCGAGGGCGCGCGTCGGCGGCCGGCAGGCCGGCGCCCTGGCCGGCCGTGGCTTCCCGTGTCTGTCTTGTCCGTGACGGATCGCCCTGTCATGACGGCGCTCTCTCGTGCGGTGTCGGTCTTCTCGGTCATGTCGGCCTTTCGTGTCCGCGACTGCGGAAGGTCCAGGGGCCCCGGCCGGTGTCGTACGGCCGGGGCCCGCTCCGTCGGTCGTCAGTCGCCGACGGTCTTCGCCGCCTCGTCCCACCTCTTGTTCAGGCCGGCGAAGAAGTCCTCGATGTCGCCCTTCTCGACCCCGCGCGCGGTGTCGACCAGCTTCTGGCGGTAGTCCTGCTTGTTCAGGCCGATCTCCGCCGCCTCGTCGATGTCGTTGACCGCGGCCGTCTTGGCCTCCGACCGGTCGAAGAACGTGACATCGTTGTCAACGAACTCCTTGAGCGTGGCGGGCATAGGAGCGGACTTCAGGGCGGAGACGACGCCCTCCTTCTCCGCGAAGCCCGACTTCTCGGTGAACCAGTCGACCCAGGCACGCGCCGCGGGCTTGTTCTCGGAGTAGATGCTGACGGCCTGCTGGTAGTCCGAGACCAGGGCCCCGCAGAACTTCCCGTCGTTCTGGACCGGGAAGGGCATGAAGCCGATGTCCGCCGGATCCGTGCCACCCTCCTTCGCGGCCTGCTGCATCTGCGTGATCGCCCAGGAGCCCAGCATCATGGTGCCGATCTTCCCCTCGGCAAGCAGCGCCTTGGAGGACTCCCAGTTCGTGGTTGTCGGGTCCTTTTCCGACAGGCCCTGCTTGACTATGTCGTGAAGCAGGGTGTCGATGGTGTTCATCTCACTGCCGGCCTTCCAGGGGGAGACCGGGCCGGCCAGGGCGTTGCTGGCCTGGGCGTCACAGCCGACGCCGCCCAGGTTGCTGGTCCACTGGGTCAGCGGCCAGCCGTCCTTGAAGTTCGTGTAGTAGGGGGTGGCGCCCGTCTTGTCCTTGATGGCCTTCAGGCCCGCGAGGAACTCCTGCGGGGACTTGGGCCAGGTGGTGATCCCGGCCTTCTTCCACAGCGCCTTGTTGTAGACGAAGCCGTTGGCGGTGCCGAACTGGGCGACGCCGTAGACCTTGCCGTCCACCTCGGTCTTGTCGCTGAAGCGGTACTTCGACATCTCCTGGGTCGTGCCGAGAGGCGCGAAGAACTTCGGGTAGTCGTTCTTGGCCACCGCGCCGGGGATGAAGAGCACGTCGCCGTACACCTTGCCGTTCATGCGGATCCTCACCTCCCCCTCGTAGTCGGTGATGCCGTCGAAGGACACCTTGACCTTGGGGTAGATCTTGTTGAACTCCGCTGCGTACTTCTTCAGGGTGCCGTTCTTGACGAGGTCGGTCCGCTGCGTAAGGACCTCGATCTTGCCCGAGACCTCCTTCGCGTCGGACGGAGCGGTGGCCGCCTCGCCCGTGACGCCACTGCCTCCTCCGCTGCACGCCGACAGCGCGAGCATCGCAGCGGCCAGCACAGCGCCCGAGAGCGCAGTCGTCTTCTTGTGCCCCATGGCCCAACTCCTTCAAAGTCACGGCTCAGGTCATCGGTGGGATGACGGCACTATGTCAGCCAGTCGTGAACCGGTAAAGTGTTGATTTCCAGCGTGATGCCTAATCGTTACCCGAGCTGGCCGACTGTCGCGGAGCAATGACGCCCTGCGCTTGCCACATCACGCGCCATACAGCTTGTGCTTCACCGGTTCATGGACAGTTAAGTAAATGTGGGGCTAACTTGTCGGCCCGTACATGCATCCCGCCCAATGCCAGGCGATTGGAGCCGCACACCATGAAGGACGTCACCCAGCTGCACGAGGGGTGGAGCCTGCGCCACGAGGGCGCACTGCTCCCGGCGCAAGTGCCCGGCTGTGTCCACACCGACCTGCTCGCCGCCGGGGTGATACCGGACCCGTTCCTCGGGCAGAACGAGACGGACATCGCCTGGGTCGGGCGCCGGGCGTGGTCGTACACGAGGGAACTCGCCACCGGCAATGGCGGGCACGAGAGGAGTGAGCTGGTCTTCGAGGGCCTGGACACCGCCGCCGAGGTCCTGCTCGACGGCGTGCCCCTCGGCTCGACCCGAAACATGCACCGCGTCCACCGCTTCGACGTCACGGGACGGGCCGGAACGCTGGAGGTGCGTTTCGACTCGGCGTACGAGGAGGCCGAGCGGGTCCGGGCACTCACCGGCGACCGGCCGAACGTCTACCCCGAGCCCTTCCAGTACATCCGCAAGATGGCCTGCTCCTTCGGCTGGGACTGGGGACCCACTGTCGTGACCGCCGGCATGTGGCGGCCGGTGCGGATCGAACACTGGTCGACCGCCCGGCTCGCCGAGGTTCGCCCGCTGGTCACCGTGGACGGCGCCACCGGTCGCGTCGAACTGCGCATCCGGACCACCCGCACCGAAAGCAGTAGGGGCCGCCCGCTCACCCTGCGCGCCACGGTGGCCGGGGCGACCGCCGAGACCTCCTACGAGGGCACGGAGACGGTGCTCCGCCTCGACGTGCCCGAGCCGGAACTGTGGTGGCCACGGGGCTACGGTCCCCAGCCGCTTTACGGGCTCGATGTCGAGCTCCTGGACGAGGACGGCGCGCCGCTCGACTCCTGGTCGCGGCGGATCGGCTTTCGCACCGTCACCGTCGACCGCGCCGCCGATGCGCACGGCACCGGTTTCACCTTCGTCGTCAACGGGGTGCGGATCTTCGCCCGAGGCGTCAACTGGATCCCCGACGATGTCCTGCCCTCCCGGGTCACGCCCGAGCGCTACCGCACCCGGCTCACCCAGGCTGCCGAGGCCAATATCGACCTGGTACGGATCTGGGGCGGCGGGATCTACGAGGACGACGCCTTCTACGACGTCTGCGACGAGCTGGGCCTGATGGTGTGGCAGGACTTCCTCTTCGCCTGCGCCGCCTACCCCGAGGAGCAGCCGCTGCGCGGGGAGGTGGAGGCGGAGGCGCGCGACAACGTTGTCCGGCTGATGTCGCACGCCAGTCTCGTCCTGTGGAACGGCAACAACGAGAACCTGTGGGGCTTCCGCGACTGGGACTGGGAGGAGCCGCTGGCCGGCGACTCCTGGGGCGAGGGCTACTACCTCGGGATCCTCCCCCGGATCGTCGCCGAACTCGACCCCACCCGCCCCTACACCGCCGGCAGCCCCTGGTCCGGCTCCTGGGACCACCACCCCAACGACCCCCGGCACGGCACCCACCACTCGTGGGAGGTCTGGAACCGGCAGGACTACGCCGAATACCGGGCCGACGTCCCCCGCTTCTGCGCCGAGTTCGGCTGGCAGGCACCGCCCGCGATCAGCACCCTGCGGCGCGCCCTGCCCGGCGAGGACCTCGCCCCCGACTCCCCCGGCATGCTGCACCACCAGAAGGCCGAGGACGGCAACGGCAAGCTGAACCGCGGCATCGAGCACCACTTCGGCCTGCCTGACGGGGACTTCGACCGCTGGCACTACCTCGCCCAGGTCGTCCAGGCGCGCGCCGTCGCCGCCGGCATCGAACACTGGCGCTCCCACTGGCCGGTCTGCGCGGGCACAGTCGTGTGGCAGCTCAACGACTGCTGGCCGGTCAGCTCCTGGGCCGCCATCGACGGCGACGGCCACCTCAAGCCGCTCTACCACGAGCTGCGCCGCGTCTATGCCGACCGGCTCCTGAGCCTGGTGCCCACCGAGGAGGGTCCCGTACTCGCCCTCGACAACCAGTCCGGTACGACGTGGCGCACCACGGTCGTCCTGCGCCGCGTCGCCGCGGACGGCACCGTGCTGAAGGAGGTTTCGCTCGACCTGGAGGCCGCGGCCCGGACGGTGGTGCGGATGGTCGTCCCGGCGTCGCTGCTGCCCGAGGCCGACTCCGGAAAGGAGCTCCTGGTGGTAGACGCGGACGGCCTGCGGACGGTCCACCTGCCGGTCTTCGAGAAGGACTTCGCCTACCCGGTGCCCGTGTACGACGTCCATGTCGAGCCGACCGGGAACGGCGACTCGGTCGTGACGGTCGCCGCTCACACCCTCATGCGGGACCTCCTGCTCCAGGCGGACCGGCTGGCCCCGGCTGCGAGCGCCGACCACGGGCTGGTCACCCTGCTGCCGGGCGAGGAGGTCCGGATCAAGGTGCGCGGCTGGGCGGGCGACGACCCGGAGGCCGTGCGCGGGGCCCTGTTCAGCATCGGAGCGGTGTGAGCGCCCCAGCTTCTCGTGCCCCCGGCCGGCGTGTCACGATCAACGACGTCGCTGCGCTGGCCGGGGTGTCCAAAGGCGCGGTGTCCATCGCATTCAACAACCGTCCGGGAGTGTCCCCCGCGACTCGGGAGCGCATCTTCTCTGCGGCCCGGGAACTTGGCTGGAGCCCGAACCAGACCGCGCGCAACCTCTCTGGCCAGCGGGCGGGCATCGTCGGTCTGGCGATCTGCAGGCCGGCCCGGCTCCTCGGCCTGGAGCCCTTCTACATGGAGTTCATATCCGGCATCGAGGACGTCCTCGCCGAGCGCTCCTGCTCTCTCCTTCTCAGGCTCGTCCGCGACCTGGAAGAGGAGAGCACGCTCTACCGGGAATGGTGGCGCAGCCGGACGGTGGCAGGGGCGATCCTCGTCGACTTCCACCACGACGACCCGCGGGTACCGCCGCTGCGGGCCCTCGGCATGCCGGTGGTGGCCGTGGGGCACCCGTCGTTGACCGGCGGGTTCCCGTCGGTCTGGACCGACGACGCTTCCGCAGCCGCCGAGGCGGTGCGGTACCTGGCTGCGCTCGGGCACCGACGCATCGCCCGCGTCGGCGGTCCCGCCGGCCTCGGCCACAGCGGCATCCGCGCCGCGGCGTTCGAGGCGACCATGGCCGAGCTGGGCCTGGGCGGAGGGCGGCAGGTGGCGACCGGCTTCGTGGGAGAGGAAGGGGCCCGGGCCACCCGCAGTCTCCTCATGTCCCAGGACCGGCCGACGGCGATCGTGTACGACAACGACATCATGGCCGTCGCCGGGGCGGCGGTCGCCTCGGAGATGGGGCTGTCGGTCCCTGACGACGTCTCCCTCCTGGCCTGGGACGACTCGCAGTTGTGCCGGCTGACGCACCCGCCCCTGTCCGCGATGAGCCATGACGTACACCACTTCGGGGAAGAGGTCGCCCGGACCCTTTTCGGGATCGTCGAAGGCACCCACAAGGGCGCCCGCCAGGTCCCCACCCCGTCCCTGACTCCGAGAGGGTCGACGGGCCCGCCGCCGCGTGTTTAGAGAACCAGGCACGATGTTGGGGGGCTGCCCGTGCGGGCAGCCCCCCAACATCGTGCCTGGTTCTCGGGAGGCGTGGAAACGGAGGAGGAGCGGGTTCCGGGGCAGGGACGTGCCGGCGGAACCCGCTCCTCTCGCACCCGGTGCGGCGGGTGCGGTACGAAGGTCAGCCCTTGGCGCAGGGAACGCCGTCGAGGCTGAAGGAGCCGGGCACGGCGCCGGCGCCCGCCACGTTGATACCGAAGCTCACAGCCCCACCGACCGGTACGGACTCGGTCCAGGACTCGCTGGTGGCGCGGACCTGCCGCCCGGTCTGGTCGACGGAGGCGTTCCAGGCGGAGTTCACCGTGGTGCCGGCCGGGAGGGAGAAGTCGAGCTTCCAGCCCTTGAGGGCCTGCTCACCGGTGTTGCGGACGGTGATGTCGGCATTGAAGCCGGTGCCCCAGTCGTCGAGGCGGTAGGTGATCGAGCAACCGCGCCGGTAGACGCCGGCCTCCTGGGAGGTCTGGCGGATGCCGTCGGGACCGTTGAAGAGGCGCTCGCCCCAGGCGCTCAGCCGGTCGGCGTCGAAGCCGGTGGCGAGGTCGAGGTACTCGACGCCGCCGCCGTTGCCGCTCCAGGACCAGCCGAGGTAGCCGAGGTCCAGCCGGCGGGCGGTGGCCATGATGGCGTCCTCGTCGGGGTTGCCGTCCGAATGGTCGTAGCCGAACTCGCCGACCACGATCGGCAGTCCGCGGTCGACGAAGCTGCCGAGGTACTCCTCGACCTCGGCGGCGGTGTCGTACACGCCGTACATGTGGATGGAGAAGACGGTGTTGCGGTCGGGGTCGGAGGCGAAGACGGCAGGGGCGTTCTCGCGCATGGTGCCCGACCAGTCCTGGCCCCAGTTGGGCGCGTCGACCATCAAGGTGTGGTCGAAACCGGCCGCACGCAGCCGGCCGATGGCGGCCTTGGTGTCCTGTGTCCAGGCGCTGTAGCCGGCGTTGCCGTGGGGCTCATTGCCGAGGTTGACGATGACGTACTTCTCCTGCCCCTTGAGGACACTCGCCACCTCCAGCCAGTAGTCGACGGCTTCGGAAAGGGAGGCGGCATCGCTCTGCTCGCCGTAGCCGGTGGTGTCGTGGGCCTCCAGGACACATACCAGCCGATCGACCTTGCACTGGGAGACGACGGTCGCGACGTCGGCGGCGTCGTTCTTCGTCCAGCGGGTGCCGGTGGAGAGGACCACTCGGACCGAGTTGGCGCCGAGCGCCTTGATGTCGCTGAGGGACTGCCCGGTACGGTCCGCGTACCAGGTGTGTGCGTGGTTGACACCGCGAAGGACGAAGTCCTTGCCGGTTGCGTCGACAAGCCGCCCGTCCACGACGCGGAAGCCGTCGGAGCGCTCGGCGGCCTGGGCGGTGACGGGGACCGAGGTGATCGTAGCGGCGAGGGCGAGCAGTGTCGCTGCCGAGAAGACCCTTGTCCTGTTCATGTGGTGCTCCCAACTCGGTGCCGCTCCCCAAACAGACGTTGGCGCGGCGGTGCCTGACATGGAGTGAGATCACGGCTGACCGACGCCGATGACGCCGGGCGGGCCCACAAGTGGTGGGCGGACCGCCGCCGGGCCCCACTGCCCGGATATTGCTGCGGCTCGTTCCGGACAGTGGGGATTAACCGCAGTCACGATGCAGGACGTCGCCTTCTTCCATCAGCGATTCCCCCTGCCGTTTCCTAGCGGCCGAGTTGAGGCTAGGGGCCGTGATGGCTGATAACAATAGCCCGAACATAACCGGTTAAGTTTAGTGGTGGTTTTGTTGACCACCTTCTCCATTCACCCGAGGCGTTCGGCAGTGCCCGTCGTGGCACGAAAGGCCATGCCGGCGCCCTCCAGTCCGGCCTCGGCGCCCGCCGGCACGTACACGGCCTGCCCGGGACCGATGTCGACGTTCTCCTTCGTGGAGGAAAGGCTCATGGTCCCGGCGGTGCACAGGACGATCTGCGGGGCATCCAGCGTCACGCACCGCCGCGGGTCACCGGCCCGGAGGAGGTACCGCGACAGCCGGAAGTCGTCCACCGGCGCCGGGTACACTTCCTCACCCTCTCCCTCCTCCCGAGGGGACAGGACGCGAGTGGGCGGCGCGCCGAAGCGCACAGTCCGGCTCAGCTCTTCGGCGTCGACGTGCTTGGAGGTCAGCCCGCACCGCAGGACGTTGTCGGAGCTCGCCATGATCTCCACCCCGAGCCCGGAGAGGTACGCGTGGGGGACTCCCGCTCCGAGGAACAGAGCCTCACCGGGGCTCAGCTCGACATAGCGGAGCATGAGGGCGGACAGAAGTCCGGCGTCGCCCGGATACGCCCGAGCGATGCGATCGTAGGCGACGATGTGAGCCCCGGCCGTACCTGCCGCCGCGACGGCCAGCGCTTGGGCGACGGAAACGAGCAGGTCCGCCGGCGGGCGGAAGAAGGCGCGGAACACCTGCGCGAGTGCCTGCGGCTCGGGAACAGTGCGCAGGGTCTCGATGTAGGGCCGCAACCCGGGCACCCTCAGGGAGTCGAGCAGAGCAGCGCAGTCCTCAGGGCTCCGGAAGCCGCAAAGGCCTCGGAACGGGGTGAGAGCCACGATCATCTCGGGTTTGTGCTGGTCGTCGCGGTAGTTGCGGTGCACCGCATCCAGGGGCACGCCCAGCGCGTTCTCCCGGGCGAATCCGGCCTGGGCTTGGGCGAGATCCGGGTGCACCTGCACGGAGAGCGGCGCGTCAGCGGCCAGGAGCTTGACCAGGAAGGGGAGGCGGGGCCCGAAGCGGCGCAGGGTGACCGCGCCGAGTTCGCCCTCCGGATCCTCAGCGACAATCCGGTCCAGCCGTGCCAGGGCCTCGCCCCTGAACAACCGGGAGGGCGCAGCTGGATGGGCGCCCATCCACAGCTCGGCCTGAGGCGCTCCGGTGGGCGGTAAGCCCATGAGTTCCGGCAGCAGAGTGCGGGAGCCCCAGTCGTAGGGCTGGAGGGTGTTGTGGAGAAGGTCCATGGTCTTTTCTCTAACGTGCGTACGGGAGATGAGGGACAGGGACGCCACAGCGTCCCGAAGGGCGCTCTGTGCCAGCGCACGCAGGCATGAAGAGACGACCCCGCCCACAACCGGTGAAGGCCGGACGTCAGACGGCCGACCGCCCCTTCGCGCCCACTCCGACACGGGGCAGTCCGGAAGAGGAGGCGCCGGCGGCGGCCGCGCCGATCAGTCCGGCGTCGAGAGCCAGCCCGGCAGGCACGACCGGAACGTCACGGGTGAAGTCAAGGACGGCGTAAGACTTCAGGTGGTGCCGCAGCGGCGCGAACAGCACCTCGCCCGCTTGGGAGACCCCGCCTCCAATGACGACCAGGTCGAGTTCGACGAGCGCGGCCGTCGCCGCAATGGCGGCGGCCAGAGCGCGGCCGGCCCGGTCGAACGCGGCGAGCGCCCTCGGGTCACCGGCGCGGGCCGCTACCTCGACCTCACGGGCGGTGACGGGAAGGCCGGCCGGAGACGTCCAGCCCGATTCCAGCGCATGGGCTGCGATCGCCGTCCCACTGGCATAGAGCTCAACACACCCCAGGGCACCGCAGGGACACTCGGGGCCGTTCTGATCGACAGTGATGTGTCCGATGTGGCCGGCGTTTCCGGTCGTCCCCACATGCACGGAACCTCCCAGGATCAGGCCGCCACCGACGCCGGTCGACACGACCATGCACAGAGCGTTCGCCACGTCCTTCGCCGCACCGATCCAGTGTTCTGCCGCCGCCATGGCGACCGCGTCGCCGACGAGCACCGGTTCCATGCCCGTCGGGACGGCAGGATGGATCCGCACCCGCTCCACCAGGGGGAAGGAACGCCAGGCCGGGATGTTGACCGGGCTCACCGTGCCCGCGAACGTGTCCACGGGCCCGGCGCTCCCGATCCCCAGACAGAACAGCGAAGCCCACTCCGGATGGGTGGCCAGCTCATCCACGACCGAGTTGACCGCAGCCATCATCGCCTCGGCGGATCCGCGCGCGGGCGTCGCCCGCTGCGCCCGCGCCACCACGCATCCCTCGGCATCGACCAGCGCCCCGGCGATCTTCGTACCACCGATGTCCAGCGCTCCGTACACCATCCGCCCAACCTCTCCAGAACCTTCCGAACCGTGCGAGGCACCACTCTGCCGAGAAGTTGACAACGTTGTCTAGAGCGAAACGGATCCGGTTAAGTCACACGCCCGGAGCGAGACGTGAAGCGACCTCTGGCCTGATCCGATCCCCCGGGCCACACACCATTGATGTCGGCTGCACCCATCCAGGAGAGCAGAGATCGAACGGGGGCGCCTCCCCCGGCAGCTGACCACCGCATTTCGGACCAACACCGTCGGGCCGGGCAACTCCTATCCGGGCCCACATCACCTTTCCGGCTTCGAAGTGGTGACAGCCCGCCACCTCCGCCAGGGCGTGAACGATTTCAAGTCCGCGCCCTCGTTCGACATCGACGCATGATCCGAGTGACGTCGCAGGCACCGGGGGCGAGGGGGACGCGTCCCGCACGGCAACGTATACGCGTTCGCCGCGCATCGACAGGCGCAGATCCTTCGGCCCTGCGTCGGTGTGCTGGTCGGCATTGGCCACCAACTCGGAGACGATCAGAGCGATGTCGTCGACCACCTCCGGAGACAATCTCCACTTCCTCAGGGCGGCTGCGGCGTGTCGACGCGCCAGGCGAGCAACTTGCGGCCGCCGCGCAAGCACCAAGCCGCTCCTCCCCGCCCCGCGGCGAACACACGGGGCACCCCAGGTCGGCGCAAGTTGCAGGATCATGTCCATGATGGCCTCGGCTCGGAGGTGGGGCGACGGCGGCCTTCCGGCCGTCATTCGCATTGAATTCGGCTCCCGCCAGGCGACGGACGGCCGCCACCCCTCCATGTGAACATCTGAGGACAACGTTATCTACAATCTCAGTTAATCGGTTCAGCCGCCGGGGCTCCCAAGGCAGCGGCAACCTTCCATAGAGGCGCACCACCTTCGAGTCCCCCTCGCCCGTCTCGCGAGCAGAGACTGTGCGAGATACACAGAAGCAGTCGATCACCGAGGCCGAAAGGTGGATCAGCCGGACAGCAACGCGTGTGGAGCGCCTCGACCCTCTGCACTCACCGACTGCCCCACATCCCCGACCACGAGCCGACGATCTCGGGCCCTTTCTCGGACACTGGAGCCCGTACAGCCCCTGACACACCAAGGACCGGACACTTCATCTAGCGTCACGGAACGTCACTACCGAGAAGGGATGGGGCAGTGGCGGCCTATAGCTCAGCAGCCAGCGCCTCGGCCACCTCAGCGCGCCTAAGCACAGACAGCGGAGAACTCTAAACGGTGGCGCCAATCACGCATGACGGCCCATCAGAACTCGCGCCATCCGTGCGTCAAACGTGCGTCACGTGCGTCAGATATGCGTCAAGATACCGCACCTAACGCACGTAATGCCCATAGTGCACACTAGGAGAAAAGCCAGGTCAGCGGCCCTTTTCAGCAGGCTCAAGGATCGCGACGCACTCTACGTGCTGGGTCATCGGAACCACGTCAACAGAAAACATGTTGAAGAAAGCTGCAGGTCAGAGACTTGCATGACGCGAATCGAATCAAGATCAATGTGCGTTACGGGCGCTACATGCGACTCTCGACGCACGCCGCAGCATCCGCAGGGGCCTCCCAGTCCGGCCGCCAAGTCTGCCGGCAAGCTGAGATCCCGTCGAAGCCGTCTCGCCGGACACGGTAGGCAACACCCCCGTCGACAGCAGGAACGCAAAGGACGGGCGCTTGCCGGTTGCCGCAGGTATCCATTCCGGCTCACACTCCGGTCGTCGGCAGGAAAGGGCTGGGCTCCCCTACCCAAGACACGTACAGACCGTCGCGGGCGCGGGTGCAGGCGACGAACAGCAGGCAGCGTTCCGCCAGCAGGTCGGCCTCGTGCTGGAGACGGTCGACGTGCACGGGCGTCACCGCCTTGGGAAACGGCACGGCGCCGTCATGGACACCGATCACCGCGACGCACCGGTACTCCAGGCCCTTGAAGGAGTGCATGGTGCCGACGCTCACCGCGTCGGCCGGCGCCGACAGGTCCGCCCGCAGGCGCTGAGCGGGGATGCCGGCCGCGGACAGGCGCTCCGCCACCTGGTCGCAGGTCTGGTTGAAGCGGGCGCTCACGCCGATGTCACCGGGGGCGATGCCGTCCTCCAGCCAACCGCGGACGCGCGCGACGAGCGCTGTCAACTCCGCCTCCGGGGAACCGGCCGCGTGGGTCTCGGGGCCGCTCCCGTGCAAGGCCGAACGGTAGCCGAGCAGGGTTTCGTGGCGGACGTCGTCCTCAAGCTCCGCGAAGGGGCGTCCGACGAGGAGTGCGGTGGACCAGCTCAGGATCTCGTGTGTGGAGCGGTAGTTCTTGCGCATCTTCGCCGACCGCCCCGCGACTTTGATCCCGACCGCCTTCAGGGAGACCTTGCTGTCGTAGATCCGCTGGTGCGGGTCGCCCGCGATGAACAGGTCGTCCGGGCGCACCGGGGCGGTCGCGCGCAGGAGGCGCCACTGGGCGGGGTGCAGGTCCTGGGCCTCGTCGACGACGACGTGCCGGTAGCGTGGTCCGGTCCGCTCCAGCAGGTCCCCGGCCTCCGTGCAGGTGCCGAGGTAGGTCCGCAGCCCGTCGGAGGCCAGCCGGGCGGTGAACTCCTCGACGGCGCTCCACACGGGCGGCCGGGCCGCGGCGGGCAGCGCGCTGCCCCGCCCTTTGCGCTCGGCGGCTTCGTACTGCTCGTACGTGCGCAGGTTCTGGGCGAGTACGACGTGTCTGTACTCCTGGGCGAGGAACTGCGGGCTCCCGGCGAAACCCGCGGCCCGGCCGGCATGCTGCCAGCGGGCCGGCTCCTCGTCGGCGCGCAGGGGCCGGCGCGACGTGGACAGCACCCGCCCGGCGAACGCGTCGACGGTCATGATGTCCACCCGGTCCCGGAGCGTCACGTCGTCGACGAGCTCGGCGAGGCCCACACGCAGGGCGGCCACCAGTGCGTTGGTGTAGGTGGTGAGCAGGATGCGGTCGCCGTCACGCAGGTGGCCGAGCAGGTGGCGTACGCGGTGCAGGGCGACGACCGTCTTGCCCGTGCCGGGACCTCCGGTGACCTGGGCCGGGCCGGAGTAGGAGGCCCGGTAGGCCACCTTGTGCTGGGACGGGTGCAGGAAGACCCTCCAGGCGGCGAAGGGCTTGTCGAGGATCTCGCGGAGCTCCTCGGACCCGGTGACCAGCGCGATGCGGGTGCGGGTGTGCCGGATCGCGGTCTCGTAGTCGGCCGGGTTCACGGGCTCAGTGCTGTCGGCGGCCGCCAGGTTGACGGCGACCACCTCGCGCCACACGTCCTCCACGGTGAAGCCGGCGGCCAGGTACTCCAGTACCTCCCGCTGGTCCTGGGGGAAGAACGGCGCGAAGGCCTCCAGCTGCTCCGCACTGGTCAGGACCCGGGCCTGCCGCAGGGTCGTCCCGTCGATGCCGAGTGCCGCGAGGTCTCCGTCCGAGAACCGGGCGAAGAGCCGCTGCTCGGCGGCGGGGGCGAACAGCTCGTAGGCGGGGGTGAGCTCCTCCAGGACGGCGATGTCGCGGATCTCGACGGCCCGGGTGACCGTGTTGATGCTCGCCTTCTGTTTGACGGCCCAGGCGTTGGCCTCGTCGTGCGGCAGCACGCGCAGCAGGACGTACGTGTCCCCGCTGTCGGGTGCCAGCACGACCCCTCGGGTGCCGCGGTCGATCCGGATCGTCCGGATGTGCGGGTCCCGGGCACCTTTGAGCGACTCCAGCTTCAGGCCAGGATCCTTGAACAGCTGGTCCAGGGTGAGCCTTTCGAACTTCTCCCAGGCATCGAAGACCCCCTTGCGGACCGTGCCCTGGAGTTTGGGGAGCTGGGCGCAGAAGGCGATGTCGAAGGCGAGGCGGGGCATGAGCGGGTCTCCTCATCGGGTGCGGGAGAGGCAGTCGGCGGGCATCCCTGTCGCCGCCCCCTCCCGGCTGTCGTCAGTCGCCTTCGCCACTCGGCGCAGGTTCTTCGAGACCGCCGAGAACTCGCCAGGCAAGCTCTGCGAGAGTCTCGCCGGTGGAGGTCAGCCATCGAGCGGTGCCCTGGTTCGCCACGGGCCGCTGATCCCACTCGGCCAGCTTCCACATGTGTGTGATCAGTCCGGACGGCGAGTACCGCTTGCCGTCGGCCGCCCACAGGACCGGCCGGGACCGGTGCTTGACCCAGGTGGCACGCGAGCGCCGCTCGTCCTCGGCCAGCCAGCCCGCAAGGGCCTCGGCCTCCGTGGGGTAGGCGGTGGTCAGGGTGAGGGGGTCGCCTTCTTCCAGCGCGCCCTGGTCGATGAGAACGTGTACGGCGTTCGGCCGGCGGGGTTTGCGCTGTGTGGGAATGCGGCGGTACTTGTCCCGCTCGGCCGGGTCCGGTGCCGCTGCGCCGCCGTCGAGTACCCGGTCGGCGATCTCGCGGCAGCGGACGACGTCCGCGCACACCGCGCGGATCTGTGACCGGTCGCCATAGAGTTCGTCGATCGTCGCCGCGACCGTGGGGAGCAGTTCCTTGATCAGGTCGGGAACCCGTGCCACGGCGGCAGTGGACCATTCGAGCCTGGGATCCGGCTCGTCGATCGCCTCGGTGTCCAGGCTCCGGAACACAAGGTGCGTGAGCAGGTAGGGACCGTGCTCGACGAGTGCGGCGCCGCGGCCTTCATAGCGCGGGCGCAGGGTGTGGAGCGCTCGGCGGACGGCGCGCAGGATCTGCACCCCGTTCCACAGGAGGTACACCCCGGGCTGCGGCCGGAAGAGCACGTCGTAGATGCCCTGGCTGCCGCGCTCCCAGAGCACGTCCAGCGTGGTGGCCATCCGGGCGGCGTACTGGCTGTTCGGGTGGGCGCAGGCGAGGGCGCAGGCGGCCTCGACGACCGAACACCCGGTGTCCTCGGGCGGGTCCAGTTCACCCCGGCGGACGCTGTAGTCGAGCCCGAGTTCGGCGCGCATCTCTTCCAGGATGGCAGCCTGTACCGGGTCGAGCGCGATGAAGTCGCGTGGCTCCACCCGGTTCTGCCTGTTGGTCGCCTGGGTGGTCCGCTTGGCGAAATCGACCGACTTGCCGGTGACGATGATCCGGACGGGCACCTGAGCGGAGGCTGCGCCGTCATCGGCGGCGACGGCATCGGCCACGGACCTGACGGTCTGGGCACCGTTCACGACGCTGGCGTTGTGCAGCTTGAGCGCGAGCGGGTAGGTGTGGGGTGTACGCATCGACTGGTACGTCTTCTCGACCGACTCGCACAGCACGGTGATGCCGTTGTTGAAGTAGAGGAAGTGCGCGGGTTCCTGGGTGAGGGTCTCTATGAGTTCGTTGTTGATCGATGTCCTGCCCAGCGGGTTGCGGATGTTGAGGTTGAAGAGGTGGGAGCCGTGCTCGGCCCACTCCGCGACGATCTCCGCCGCGACGACGCCCTGATACGACTCGTAGGGTGCGTTGACCCCGAACCACGGGAAGAGGACGGCGTCGAGCTCCACGGGCTTGGGAGCCAGGTCCTTCCGCACCGAGGCCCACACGTCGGGAGCGAGGATGATCTCGTGGTCGAGGAGGTCACCGAATCGGTTGAACTCCTTCTCGCCGTTGATCAGCGCCTGCCGGAAGCCCTCGATCACCTCGTCCGTGCGCATGAGGACGACGACCTGGGTGACGGGCACAGGCCCTCGCGACATGACGGCCTTGGCCTGTTCGGCCAGGCGACGGCCGCGCGGGTTGAACGGCGCGAAGTCCTCGTCGTCGATGAGCCTCAGCCCTGCCAGCAGTTCGAGAACGGCCTCGCGCTCGCTCTTGGCCTTGCCGTACTGGCTCCACTTCGCCTGAACGAGGTAGACGTGCGGGTCGGGGCCGTCCACCACCGCAATCGCGTCGATTCCCTGGTCTGCGATTCCGTCTATGACGGTGTCCGCCGCCTCCTGCGGGCTGAAGCCGGTGACCATCCGTACGGCCTGGGCCGTCAGCGCCCTCGACAACAGTCGGGGCTCGCGCTCCTGGGGCGACTTGTCTTCCAGATCGCTGACGTGCAGGAGGCCGCCGTCCACGTACACGGTCCGAAGCGCCTGCTCCACCTGACGCACTTGAAGGGCCACGCTGTCGCCGCCGTCTCCAGCCTTCTTCCCGCTCATGATCTCTCTTTCTCCGGTGACCGGGCCCACCCGGCGACACGGCCTCGGACGTTGTCTGACGTACCAGGGGGGTGGGCTCAGGTCGCCTGGCCGTCGAGGTCCAGCCGTATGAGGGCCAGCGCCTCGCCGATCTCCGCGGTCAGCTCGTCCGCGGGCCCGTAGACGACGTTCAGGTCGCCGTGCAGCGGTTCGAGGACGATCAGGGCATCAGCCGCGCGGCCCTGGGCGAGCAGCAGCATGCCGATGTCACGGCGCAGTTCGAGGGCTTCCTCGCTGGCATCGCTGTCCACGGACCGGACGACGGCCAGCACTGATTCCAGTGCCGTGAGCGCCTCCGTCACCTGACCGAGTTCGGCGCGGCAGCGGGCGGCCTGGGCACGGCAGGCGCGGGCCCTCGCGCTCGTGGGTCCCGCGATGCGCCCGTACGCGTCGGCGAGCGCGTTGAACTCGGGCAGGGCGGCACGGTAGTCCCCGCCCAGGAGTCGGATGGCCGCTCGCTGGGTGCGCAGGTCGAGCACCTGCCGGTTGTCGGTGCCGAGGGCGCGGGCGGCCGGTTCGATGACCTCGCTCAGCACCTCCGCGGCCTGCGCGAACCGCTCCTCTTCCAGGAGGGCGTCGGAGTGCGCGTACGCCTCCTTGATGTCCGCCCTGAGTCCGTCCGGTACTGGCACGGGCACGGGCGCGGGGGCGGGCTCCCCGGGAAGCGCCTGGGCGGCCACCGGCCGGGGGCGGGAGCGGGGCGCGTACGGGTGGCGGAACAGCCCGGTCGGGTCCGGCGCTCCGGCCGGGCCGCTCTCGCCGGGCGCCGGTTCCTGGCCGGCCTGCGGGAGGAAGGGCCGCAGCCGCTCGTACACCTCCTGGACGTCGGCGGGCCTCGCCTCCGGGGCCTTGCGGAGCAGGTGCACGACGAGGTCTTCCAGCGCGGCCGGGACCTCGGGGCGCAGCTGCCGGAGCGGGGTGGGGGCGGCGCTGACGTGCTGGTACATGAGCGCGAACTCACTGTCCGCCTGGAACAGGGCGCGCCCGGCGAGCAGTTCGTGCAGGACGCAGCCGAGCGCGTACAGGTCGGTTCGCGGGGTGACACGTCCGCCGCGGACCTGCTCGGGCGCCATGTACTGGGACGTCCCGATCGGGCTCCCGGTCGCGGTCAGCTTGGTCGCGTCGGTGCGCAGGATGGCCGCGATACCGAAGTCCAGGACCTTCACGGTCCCGTCGCGGGCGACGAGGACGTTGCCCGGCTTGAGGTCCCGGTGGATCACCGGGACCTCGTGGGCGTGGGAGAGCACGGTGGCCACCTGCGCGGCCACGGCCACGGCCCAGCTCACCGGCAGCGGCCGGGCCGGGTCCACGTAGGCGGACAGCGGGACGCCCTCGACCAGCTCCATGACGAGGAAGAGCCGCTCGTGGGTGTCGTCGAGGACGGCGTCGTAGACCTGCGGCACGCCGGGGTGCTGGATACGGGCCGTGATCCGGGCCTCGCGCCGGAACCGCTTGGCCAGCTCGTCCGCCATCTGCGGCGAGGTGACGGCCTGGGGGCGGATGAGCTTCACGGCGACGGGCCGGTCGAGTACGGCGTCGTAGCCGCGCCAGACGTCGCCCATGCCGCCGTGGCTGAGCTCCTCCAGGAGTTCGTAACGTCCGGCGATCACCTGCTGCGGCACCGTGCCCCCGCCCCGTCGTGTTGCTGTCGCCGACGTGCGTACCGAGGTGGTGTCGGCCGGCCCGACATGTCGGGACCAGTGTGGTGGGGGTGGCGATCTTCCGTCCAGGGAAGGGCGGGAAGGTCTGTCACATATGGCCGAGAACCGCCCGTGCGTCGTGACTCCGCCGGTCACACTCGGCCCACACGATCTTGCCGGGCGCCCCGCAGGGGCGCGGGCCCCAGCCCCAGCGGTCGGCGAGAGCGGCGACGAGGAGCAGGCCGCGCCCCTCGGTACGGTCCGGGCCGGGCAGGTGCGGTGCGGGCTCCGGTGTCCGGTCGCCGCGCGTGTCGGTCACCTCGATCCGCGCGGGAGCGAGGGGCTGCACGGGCACGGTCAGCCGTACGTGGAAATCCCGGCCCGGGACGCGGCCGTGCTGGACGGCGTTCGCGCTGAGCCCGGCCACGAGCAGGGCGATCACGTCGTGCGGCTCGGTGCCGTACGGGATCCCCCAGGCGTGCAGCCGCTCCGCGCACAGCCGGCGGGCGAGGCGGGCGCCGCGGGGCGTGGAGGTGAACCGCATCTCGAAGTGGTGGGTGGGCATCGCGGGTTGGGTGGGGGTGCCGGTACTGGCGGGGTTGCTCGTCATGGCTCCACGGTGGGCCGTGGTGGCGTAGCGTGACCATGGGTGACGCGCCGTCGCGTTCCGCTTGTACGCGGGTGGGCGGTGCGGTGTACGTGCGCGGAAGGGTGGCGGCGGTGCGGGACGATGACGCGGGGGCCGGACCGGAGTCGGCGGAGCCGCTCGGGGCGGCGGAGCCGGTGGGGCAGCGGCCGGAGGACGAGCCGGGGCAGGGCGTGGTCACGGCGTTCGGGCAACAGCTGAAGCTGTTCCGCACCCGGGCCGGACTGGAACGGGCGGAGTTCGGGAAGCTGGTGGGGTACGCGGCGCAGTCCATCGCCTCGTTCGAGCAGGGACGGCGCATCCCGCCGCCGAGGCTCATCGACCAGTCGGACGAGGTGCTGGACGCGGGCGGTGTGTTGAAAGCGCTGAAAGGGGAGGTGGCGCGGGCGCAGTATCCGGCGTTCTTCCGGGACATGGCGCGCCTGGAGGCGGAGGCGGTGGAACTGTGTGCCTACGACACTCTGGTCGTCAAGGGCCTGCTACAGACTGAGGAGTACACACGGGCCGTGCTGGGCATGCGACGCCCGCTGCTCGATGAGGAGACCATCGAGACACGCGTGGCGGCCCGGCTGGCCCGCCACGAGATCTTTAACCGATGGCCGGCTCCCTTGCTGAGCTTCGTGATGGAGGAGTCGGTTCTACGCCGACCCCTGGGTGGCAAGGCGGTCCTGCGCGGGCAACTGGAACACCTGCTGCTCATCGGCCAGAAGCGCAATGTGGAGATCCAGGTCATGCCACTCGACCGCGAGGACAACGCCGGTGTGGATGGCCCCTTCACCGTGATCACCCGCAAGGGCGGGCAGCAACTGATGTACATGGAAGTCCAGGGACGAAGCAGCCTGTTGACTGACCGGGAGGAGGCACGGCTAGCCTCCGCCCGCTATGGGATCATTCGGAGCCAGGCTCTCAGTCCGCGAGAGACCACGAGATTCATCGAGAAGTTGCTGGGGGAGCTATGAGCACCGCAGAGACCTCGCCTGCGCAGCCGGCACTCGCCTGGTTCAAGAGCAGCTACAGCGGCGCCGAAGGTGGCGACTGCATCGAGGTGGCCCCGACGCCCGACGTTGTGCACGTCCGGGACTCCAAGCGACTTGGCGGGCCTGTGCTGACGGTCGGACCCGAGGCGTGGGCCGGGTTCGTGGAGCTGGCAGCCGGCCCCACGGGCTGAGGCGACGCGGGGTCTGCGTACACCGGTGAGGTGTACGCAGACCCCGGCGCGCCAGCGGGCTACGCCGCGTCGTCCACGCCCTCTTCGCGGCGGATCATCCGCCACGCGGCGCGGCGGGCGCTGCGGTCGAGGCTGGACTTGAAGTTCCGGTCGGCGCCGAAGTACTGGCGGCCGAGACCGGCGATGGAGTCGACGTGGTCGGCCATCTTGTCCGCGAAGACCTTGTCGAAGACCTTGCCGAAGTTGTCCTCGTCGTTGACGACGGCCGCAGCCCGGACCTTGGCGTCTGCCTTGGCCTCCTCGAAGGGCCGGATGACGTCCTGCTCGGTGAACTCCGTACCGAACTTGGCGTTGAACTTCTCGATCAGCTCGGACAGAAGCGACGTCTCGGCCTCCTTGGCGCCGCCCGGCCCCTCGCCGAAGCCCGGCATCGTCGCGGGCCCTTCCGGGCTGAGGGAGACGTCATGCTCTCCGGTCTTCTCCACACGCAGGTGGCTGAGGTCCACATCGCCGATGTCCACGCCGCCGTCCGTGCGCCCGCGCAGGCGGGTGAGGAGGTAGCGCCCGTAGAGGTGGAGGCGCTCCAGGTCGGGGTCGTGGTAGGGCACGATCTGGGCGAGGAAGCCGTACTTGCGTACGTAGTCGATGAGGTCGGCGCGGAAGTCCTCGGCCGCCTTGACCTCGTCCTCGTCCTCGTCGTTGTCGCGCAGGGCCTCGTAGCGGGTGACGGCCGGGGACAGCCGTCGGTAGAACTCGGCGTGCAGCTTCTCCCACTTGGCCTGCGTGCCGGCGGCCTTCTCCTTCGCCTCGAAGTAGGCGGCGGCGAACTCGTCCATCTCCGCTTCGGAGATGATCGGCGCGGACATGACCCGGCTCTGGGCGGTGTAGAGCAGGTTGGGGTCCGAGGGGAGGGTGTTCGCCTCCTCGAAGTACGGGCGGAACGCCTCCTTGATGTCCTCGGCCTCGTTGGTGAAGTCCAGGACGGCGAGGTCGGCCTGTGCCTTGCGCTCGGCGGTGCGGTTCAGACGGGAGAGGGTCTGGACGGCCGCGATGCCGGTCAGCGTCTTGTTGACGTACATGGTCGTCAACAGGGGCTGGTCGAAGCCGGTCTGGTACTTCTCGGCGACGACCAGGATCCGGTACTCCTGCTGCCCCTTCGCTCCGACCTTGACCGCCTTGTCGTCGGCGCGCGTGTAACCGAAGGCCTTGGGCAGGGCGGTCTCGGAGAGGCCGCCGTTCTCCTTCGGCTCGGTGGTCTCCTCGCCGTCGATGGTGAGGGAGCCGGAGAAGGCGACCAGGACGCCCAGTTCCGGGTACCTGGTGTGGTAGTCGCGGTCCTTGATGTAGCTCTTGATGGCGCGGGCCATCTGGACGGCGGAATGCCGGGAGGCGGTCACGACCATGGACTTGGCGCGCCCGCCGAGCCGGCCCCGGGTGTGGGCGACGAAGTGCTCGACGATCACCTGCGCGTGCTGGGAGACGGTCGAGTCGTGGGTGAGTACGTACCGGGCGAGGAGCGAGTTCGCCTTGGCGGGGTCGACCTCGCGCTCGTCGTGGTTCTGGTTCACCAGCTTCCAGTACGTGTTGTACGTGACGTAGTTGCGCAGCGGGTCGAGGATGAACCCTTCCTCGATGGCCTGGCGCATGGAGTACGTGTGGAAGGGACGGTAGGCGGCCTTGCCGTTCACCTGGTCCGGGGTGCCGAAGAGTTCGAGGGTCTTGGACTTGGGGGTGGCAGTGAAGGCGAAGTAGGAGAGGTTGGCAGCCCGTGAGCGTTCGAGCGCCTTCTTCTTCAGCTTGTCGGTGACGGTGACGGTGGTCGCGCCGGCCTCGTCGGAGTCGGAGTCGAGGCCGAGTTCACGGAGGGCGGCCCGGACGGAGGTCGCGGCGTCGCCGGACTGGGAGGAGTGGGCCTCGTCGATGACGATCGCGAAGGTGGTCCCCTTGATCTCGGTCGGGTTGCGCTTGAGGTAGTCCAGCAGCGCGGGGAACGAGTGCAGGGTGACGGTGACGATCTTGCCGGTGTCACGGGAGAGCGCGCGGGCGAGCTGCTCGCTCTTGGCACCGTGCTTCTCGTCGATCTTGACGACCAGGCCGTCGGTCTGGGAGAAGCTGCCGACGGTCTCGCGGAGCTGGGCGTCCAGGTTCCGGCGGTCGGTGATGACGATGACCTTGTCGAAGACGGGCGCCCCGGGCTTGATGAAGCCTGCGGACAGGGCCTCGGTGTTCAGCGTGCGGGGGTCGTTGTCCGCGTGCAGGTCGGAGAGGCGGTGGACGAGCCAACCGATGGTGTTGGACTTGCCGGACCCGGCCGAGGCCATGATCAGGTAGTTCTGACCGGCACCGTGGGTGGCGGCGTGGGCGGTCAGCTTCTTGACGACGTCCCACTGGTGGTAGCGCGGGAAGATCGTGGTGCGGGTGGTTCCGCCGCCGGGAGTCTTGGACTTCTGCTGGTGGGCGAAACGCTGGAGGAGGTCGAGCCAGTTGTCCCGCTCCCAGACCTGCTCCCAGAGGTAGGAGGTCGAGTACTGGCCGAAGGCGGTGGGGGCCGGGTTGCCGGCGCCGCCGGGGCGGCCGGGGCCCTCGGAGCCGGTGTTGAAGGGGAGGAAGCGGGTGTTCTTGCCCTTGAGTACGGTCGCGACGAAGACTAGGTCCGGGTCTATGGCGAAGTTCGCGATGACCCGACGGGTGAAAATCAGCTCGGTGGGGTCACGGTCGGTGCGGTACTGATGCATGGCGCGCTCGACGCCCTGGCCGGTGAGCGGGTTCTTCAGCTCGGCGGTGGCGACGGGAATGCCGTTGAGGAACAGGGTCAGGTCGAGCTTGTGGTTCCAGTCGAGCTGCTTGGTGGCGTAGATCAGCTCGCGGACGACGGTGAGGCGGTTGGCGCGGTAGCCCTTGAGGACGGAATCGTCTGCGATCAGGTTTGGCTTGAAGTAGGCGACACGTAGGAGTACACCCCGATCCTTTACGCCGTTGCGGAGGACGTGGAGGAGTCCGTCGTTGGCGATGGCCTGGTCAAGGCGGCGGGCGAATCCGCGCTCGGCCTCCTTGGGGTCACCGTAGACGGTGCAGAGCTCGTGCCACTCCTCGTCCTGGGTCTCCTCCAGGAACTTGAAGAGTTCCCGGGTATCCAGGCCGACGTCAGGCTGGTAGCAGGCGGGGCTGACCTCACGCCAGGGGTGAGTGCCGTCGCTCGCCGGGCGAGTGAGGGCGGCGACTATGGCCTCGCCGAAGGCGGACTCACTGTGGACGGGGCCGTGGTTCATGCGGTGATTCCCTCCGTGACGTTGCGTCCGCTGGCGGTGGAGACGTCGAACTGGCCGGTTACGGCAGCGGTGATGAGGGCTTGGCGGCGCTCGGCGAAAAGGGCGAGTTGGCGCCGCAACAGGCCCTGAAGCCCCTTGTCGCGCTCGGCTGCGGCGTCAAGTTCCGCAACCAGTGCCGCCTGAGTTGCCTTGTCCGGGAAGGGGAACCGCTGCGGCCGCAACTGCTCGCGCGTGAGGTGGGTCATCGTGCTGGTATTGCCCTGTACCTGGAACACTCGCACGCGCTCAGCCACCACGAGGCAGTAATAGAGCCACCTCGGCAGCTCGCCGGTTCGCGGCCGAATTCGGTGCAGCGCCTTCTGGTAATACATCTCCGTCGCACCGTGGGTCCAGATCGCAGCTCGCCCTGGCCAGCTTCCCCCCTCGTTCACCAGCAGATCCCCCTCTCTGAGCCGGTACCGGCTTTGCTCATTGGGCGGAAAGTTCATCATGGCCAACTCGCCGATATCGATGTGGTCCCACTGCACATTCGCCACGCGCAGATACGGGCGCAGATGGTCTCCAGTGGAACGTTCCTCGTTGAGCATCTTGCCGAGTTCCACGTCAAAGAAGTGAGAGACCGCAGCTACCCGCCAGCTCTCGGGGACGCTGCCCAACCAATTCAGCCCGCTGTCCTTCCGTGCACCTGCGACTGAGCCCCCGCGCACCGCGTTGTAGACCCTGCAGACCGCAGCCTCCGTAAGCAGGGCGAGTTGTTGTGCCCGCAGCTCTCGGAGCTTGTCGATGCGGGCGGTCTCGGAATCGAGGAAGTCGGCGATGCGACGCTGCTCCGCCAGCGACGGAAGGGGAACACGCAGAGCCCGAAAGTCGTCACGTGACAGATACTGCTGAATCGCGCCAGTCGCCAGCGCCTGCAACCTATCCCGCATCGCATGCATGAGGTAGAGGAGGAAGCGTGACTCAACCTCGGGGCCAGGCGTGAGGCCGATGAATGTCTGATTTGAAACCAACGGCTCACGCACAATCGCCGTTGCACCCATCGAACAGCTACAGCTGCAAAGGACCGTGCCCGGACTGAGCACACGGAGATTCATGTCCGCCACTTGCTCAGCGGTCACCCCCTGACCCGACTTGGAGACTCGGATCTCCTGACCATCGAAATCTTCGATACGCACCCACGGGATTGGCCCGTTCAACGGATCAGGCTTGTCACGCTGAGGTACATGCGTTTCAACGAGAAACCCCAGACGGGCAACGCGCCAGCCGACCGGAAGAGAGGAGAGGTTCACTCCGCTACCTCCCCCAGCAGCGCCTGAATCTCCGCCTCCAGAGCCTTCAGCTCCGCGTCGATCTCCGCCAGCGGCCTCGGCGGTTCGTACACGTAGAAGTGCCGTGTGAACGGGATCTCGTAGCCGATCTTCGTCTTCGTGTGGTCGATCCACGCGTCCGGGACGTGCGGGTGGACCTCTCGCTTCAGGTAGTCCTCGACGTCCTCGCCCAGCGGGACGTTCTCGTAGTCGCGCAGCTCCGTGTCCGGTTCCGGCTCGCCCTTGACCTTCTGCACCTCGCCCTCGGGGTCGCGGACGCCGACCGCGTCCCGCAGCGCCTTCGCGAAGGGTGCGCCCGCCGGCCACAGCAGGCCGGCGGCAACCACCGCATCTTTCAGGGCCACCAGCGCGTCGGACTTCTTCGACCACGACGAGCCCAGCAGGGTACGGACGGCGGCCTCGAACGGCTCCGCGTCCGCCAGCTTCTGGACCGGCTTCGCCGTCGCCAGGGCCCTGAGCGTCTCCTCGGTGACCTCAAAGCGGAGCTTCAACGGCCGCTCGACGGTGATGCGCTGGTAGCCGAAGGCCGCGTTGTCGAAGACCTTGACCTTGACATGGAGCTCGTGGTTAGGGTCCGCCGCGGCCTCGATGGCCTCCGCGTACAGCCGCGTCACGTCCTTGATGTGCTGCTTGCCCAGTTCCTTGCGCTTGTCGCCGAGCGACTTGCGCATCTTCTGGAACTGGTCGCGCGCGTCCAGGAGGACGACCTTGCCCTTGTGGTCCGGGGCCTTGCGGTTGGTGAGGATCCAGAAGTACGTGGAGATGCCCGTGTTGTAGAAGAGCTGGTCCGGGAGGGCGACGATTGCCTCCAGCCAGTCGTTCTCCAGGATCCAGCGGCGGATCTCGGACTCGCCCGAGCCGGCCGCGCCGGAGAAGAGCGGGGAGCCGTTGAAGACGATGGCGAGGCGTGAGCCGCCACCGCCCTTGGCGTCCACCGGCTTCATCATCGAGATCATGTGCTGGAGGAAGAGGAGCGAGCCGTCGTTGATGCGCGGCAGGCCCGCGGCGAAGCGGCCGGCCTCGCCCATGTGCTTGTGCTCGTACTCGACCTCATCCTTGACCTTCTTCCACTCCACGCCGAACGGCGGGTTGGCCAGGAGGTAGTCGAACCTCTCGCGGCGGTGAGCGGGATCGCTGAAGGAGTTGCCGAACGCGATGTGCTCCGGGTCCTGGCCCTTGATCATCAAGTCGGACCGGCAGATGGCCCAGGACTCGGGGTTGAGCTCCTGGCCGTACACCTCCACCGTGGCGTCCGGGTTCTGCTTCTTGATGTACTCCTCGGCCGCCGACAGCATGCCGCCGGTGCCGCACGCCGGGTCCATGACCGTGCGGACCACCCCAGGGAGGCTGAGGGCGTCGCCATCAGGGGCGATCAGCAAGCTGACCATCAGCTTGATGACCTCGCGGGGGGTGAAGTGCTCACCCGCCGTCTCGTTGGACTGCTCCGCGAAGCGGCGGATCAGCTCCTCGAAGATGTAGCCCATGTTGTGGTTGGGCACACGCTCGGGGTGGAGGTCCAGGTCCGTGAACTTGCCGATGACCTTGTAGAGGAGGTCGGCGCCGTCGAGCCGCTTGATCTGTTGGGCGAACTCGTACTTGTCGAGGACCTCGCGGGCGTTGTCCGAGAAGGCGGCGACGTAGATCTGGAGGTTCTTCGCGGCGTTCTTCGGGTCGCCCGCGATCTTCTTCAGGGTCAGGTCACTCTTGTTGTAGAACGAGTGGCCCGAGGCCTTGCGCAGCCAGTAATCCGGGTCGATGTCCTCCTGGTCCTTGTACTGGGCCGCGGTCTCCGTGACCTTCTCCCGAGTCGGCTCCAGAACACACTCCAGCCGGCGCAGCACCGTGAACGGCAGGATGACCTTGCCGTAGTCGGACTGCTTGTAGTCGCCGCGCAGGAGATCGGCGACGGACCAGGCGTGGTTCGCCAGTTCCGTGTGCTTACTGCTGTTCAAGGGATTCCCCGGTTTCCTTCCGGACCGTCCCGCAAGGCAAGCGGGTGCGGACAAGTGTGGTGGATGGTCGAGAAGTACACGTGTGGTTCAGGCCGGTTCGGTATCGGCCGAGGCCCCAGCCGGGGCCCTGGTCGGCAGGAGCGCGCCGCCCGTGAGGCCGCCCGTCAGCAGGGCCGCCGTCTCCTCCGCGAGGCGCGCGGCCTGCTGTGCCCGCGCGCGCAGTCCGTGGACGTGCCGGAAGGCCTCGCCGTAGCGGCGCTGCTCGTCCAGTGGTAACAGCGGGACCCGTAGCCTGCCCGGAGCCACGTGCAGGACGGTGCTACCGGTGGAGGCCCCCGCAACGTTCTCCGCCGAGCCGACGAATCCGGCCAGGAACCAGGAGTCCAGGCGGGCCGGGTCCGGGCGCAGGAGGTGGACCTGGGGGCCGAGTAGAGCACCCGCGTCCCCCTCATCCGCCACTCGGGCCATCGGCCCGACGCCGCCCGCGATCGCCCGTACCAGGACGTCGCCGACGGCGATCACGGGCACGGGAGCCGCCGAACGGAGTTCCGCCGGGTCGCCGGTCGGGCCCGTCCCGCGCGCGATGTCCGCTCCGGTGAGGACCGGCGCCGCCGTTGCGGGGGCGGCCCCTTCCGGCTCCGGTTCCGGTCCCTTGGCGTCCGGGATGGTACGGAGTAGGGTCAGCGCCCCGCCCCGGGCAAGGTCGGCGGCGGTGGCCGTACGCCACTCCCGGGCCGAGCCGCCAGGTTCGGGCGGGGTCCAGGCGGTGAGGTCCGCCGCGTCGAGGAGGGAGCGGGCGGCTTCGGTCAGCTCACGGCGGCCCGTCTCCGTACGCGTGGACAGCTCGGCGGGGTTGACATCCGTGCGGGAGGTGCGGACCTGGCGGGCCGGGGTGAGGTCGACGAACTCGTCGAGGAGGTCCACGACCGGTACCGCACGTGCGGCGCCCGGCTCGGCCGCGAAGCCGTCCGGGTCGGCCGTGAAGGCCGCCCAGTAGGCGAGCGCCTGCCCCGTCAGGCTGGCCCAGTCGATCGGGGCACGGGAAGAACCCGTACGCGGCGATCCCGCCGCCTGTTCCCCGGCACCCGGCCCGGGCGACCCTGCCATGTCGACGAACAGCACCGACTTCCGCTCCGGGCCGCCCGGCTCGGGCCGTTGCAGTACCCACAGCTGCAGGCCCACGTGCAGCGGCGGTGCGGCCCCGGCCGGGAGAGCCAGTACGGCCCGCACGGCGCCGCCGCGCACCAGCTCCGCCCGCACCCGGCGCCCGGAGGGGCGGGAGGCGGTGGCGGGCGGCAGGATCAGCACGGCCCAGCCGCCCGGCGCGAGGTGGGCGAGGCAGTGCTGCACCCAGGCGAGCTCGGACTCTGCCCGTCCCGGTACGCCGTACGCCCAGCGCGGGTCGTACGCGAGCTCGTCGTGGCCCCAGTCGCGATCTCCGTACGGCGGGTTGCACACCACCGCGTCCGCCGTCAGGCCGTCGAAGGCGTCCGCGCGCAGGCTGTCCCCGATGCGTACGGTGACCTCGGCCTGCGGCGCGGCGAGGCTCAGCCCGACCGTGGCGCGCTGCGCCTGTACGGGTACGGAGTCCTGGCCGAGGAGAGTGGTGGCGCCGCGCCCGGCGGCGGCTGCCAGAAGCGCGCCGCTGCCGCAGGCCGGGTCCAGCACCCGCGTGACCGCGGCCGGGAGCAGCGCCGCGACCAGCCGCGTCAGGGGTTCGGGGGTTCCGTAGACGCCGGTCGCGGCGCTGTCCTCCAGTTCCCTTTCCGCGAGCACGGCGAGCGCGGCCGGGCCGCTCTCCTCGCGTACGCAGCGAAGGACCGCGCGCAGGGTGGGGCCATCGGATGCGGCGAACAGGGGGCTCGCGGGCGTCGGACCGGGGAGCGAGGCCAGGAGCTCGGCCACCTCCTCGGCGGCGCGGGCGACGAGCTCGGCGTCCGTGAGGTCGGCGAGCGCCGCCGCCTCGTCCGGGGAGCGGCGGGCGAGCGTGAGGACGAAGCCGATGCGGCCGGTCGTCCGGTCCGGGTCGGAGGCCTGGAGGCGGACCGCGGTGCGCAGCTCCCCCCGGGGGTCGACGACCTGCGTGTGACCGCGCGAGCCGAGCCACGCCTGGACCGCTCCGAGGTCGTAGAGCGGACTGGTCTCGGTGCCGCCGGACGGATGGGGGAAGTCGGCGTGCCGTCGGCGCCAGTTGCTGACGGTGGCCCGGGTGACGCCGGCGATGCGGGAGATCTCCGCGGCTGTCACGTGGGCTGTTGTCTCGGGCATGACCGGGCGGAACCTCTCCTCTGGACGGGCAGTTCACACCCTACACCACACCCCGAGACTGAATTTGCGCTTGACAGTGCTTTCAGAGGTCCATCTACTGGGTGTCGTTAGCACCACGGCCCCGCCTCACCACCCCGGGAGTCCCCATGCCGCTCGGCCCGACCCTCACCCACAGCCCTGCCACCGCCCCCAGGACCCGGCGCAGCACTCTCCACCTGCTCCGGGACACGGGCCAGTCTCCCGCGGACCTGCGGGCGGCACTCAACGCCAGGTATGAGCGCGATTACTCCTTCGCTGTCGAGGACGTGACGGTCGGGGACGCCCCCGCGCTCTTGTGCCACGGTGTGATCGGCCACCACCGGCCTCCCGACTGGACCTCGGCGGTGCACACCCTCACCGGGCGGAAGCCGCCCGTGGAGAACCGCACCTCGGCGTGCGTCCTGCTCCTCCCCGTCGCCGACGACGTCTTCGCCCTCACCTTCGGCATGGGGCACCTCCTGCTCGACCAGAGCAGGATCTCCCCCGGCTTCGGCTTCGACTTCGTCCTGCGCGCGGCACAGCCCGACGCCGTCCGCCAGGTCACGCACAGCCTGATGGACGCCAGAGGCCGCACGGACCGGAGCTCCGCCGCCCAGGGCCAGCACATCCGCGCGTTCCCCATCGAGGAGTACGGAGAAGTGGTGAGCCGGTTGGTCGGCACCCTGAGTTCGACGGAACTCACGATCGGGAAGCACAGCAGGCGAACGCCCCAGGTGGCCGGGACGGACGCCCTGAAGATCCATCTCGGTGCGCAGCCCGAGGACCTGGTCCACGACCTCACGCAGGTCCGGGCGATCCTCGCCCGCCGCTCTCCCGCGCCGGAGTTCGAGGCCATCGCCCGCGTTCGCCCGCTCAAGAGCGGAGACCCGCGACGCAGCGGCCTGGAGGCCCGCCTCGACAACCTGCTGGGCGCCTCGGCGGACACCGGATCGCTGGCTCTGGCCGCCCCCGCGGCCTGCCTCGACCAGGAGGACGCCGCACTCTCCTACCAGGTGAAGGTCGGATCCGTCCGCCGCCTCATGTCCTCTCCGGCCATCGACGACATCCTGGAGCTGCTCGACGGCATCCCGCCCGGCAGGCGCCTGGAAACCCTGTCCGCGGGCTACATACAGATGCACCGGGACGAGGAGGGCACCGACCCGGTGAGCGCCCAGGTGAAGGCCCACAAGTGGATCACGGCCGAGATCTCGCTCGGCGCCAGCCGCTACTTCCACCACGAGGGGCGCTGGTTCGAGATCGGGGGACCAGTACCTGGAGGGCATCCGGAGCGAGGTCGACACCCTGCTGACCGCACCGGCCGGCTGCACGCTGCCGCCCTGGACGGCCGACCTCGCGACGGAGGAGGAGTACAACGTGGAGGCAGCAAAGCATGGTTACGTCTGCCTGGACCGCCGACTGATCAAGACCGCCCAGCATCCGCACGGTTTCGAGGCCGCTGACCTGCTTGCCGAGGACGGAACCCTCATCTACGTCAAGAGGGCCGCCTCCTCGGCGCCGCTGAGCCATCTCTTCGCCCAGGGCAGGATCTCCGCCGATGCCCTGCGCTACGACGCGGAGGCGCGCTCCGAGTTCGTCCGACGCGTGCGGGAACGACGCTCTGGGCACCCCGTCAGCGAGGACTTCACCCCGCGGAAGGTCGTCTACGCCATCTCGCTCAAGAGCGGGAAGGCCCTGACGACGGCGAACCTATTCACCTTCGCCCAGGTCTCCCTACTGCAGGCAGCCCGTGCGCTGCGCGCCCAGGGCATCGACGTGTCTGTGGTCGGCATTCCGTCCGTGGACACCAGCGCCTGATCCGCGTCCGCGAAGGCCAGACCTCCATGCCGCGCATGGACCTCGTCGCACCCTTCCGTCAGAAAGATCGCTCGCAAAGGCGTCCCTTGGGCACTGGAATCCCTACGGCCCTTGCGACGACATCTGCCCGATACCCGGCCTGCATCACGGAACGTCACGGCCGAGAAGCGAAGAGGTGGGGCCGACCAGTTGTGTGGCAGTCGGCCTCACCACCGCATCGCGGCGGCCACCTCCACACGGGCGGGCGCACCGACCGGCAGCCTCGGACCACTCATGACGACCTATCAGAGACGGGGCCGTCCGTGCGTCAAACGTGCGTCACGTGCGTCGAATATGCGTCAAGATATCGCACCTAACGCACGTAACGCCCATAACGCACACTCGGAGAAACCGCAGCTCAGGCGTCCTTCTTCACCGGCTCCAGGATCGCCACGCACTCCACGTGGTGCGTCATCGGGAACAGGTCGAACGCCCTCAGCGTCCGAACCTTGTAGCCGCGCTCCGCGAAGTACGCCAGGTCTCGGGCCAGGGCTGCCGGGTCGCAGGCCACGTAGGCGATGCGGCGGGCGCCCAGGCCTGCGAGGTGGTGGACCGTCTGCTTGCCGGCGCCCGCGCGCGGGGGGTCCAGGACGATGAGGTCGACCTCCGTGATGCCCGTGCGCGGGAGGACCGATTCGACCTTGCCCTGTTCGATGCGGACGCGCGGGAAGCCGGCCAGGTTGTGGCGGGCGTCCTCGACCGCGCGCTTGCCGGACTCGATGCCGAGGACCGCGCCCTGGTCGCCGACGCGGTCGGCGATGGCGCCCGCGAAGAGGCCGACGCCGCAGTAGAGGTCGAGGGCCGTTTCGCCCTTGCGGGGGGTCAGGCCCTGCATGACGGCGAGCATCAGGGTCTGCGCGGCCTTCGGGTGGACCTGCCAGAAGCCGCCGTTGCCGACGCGGTAGGTGCGGTCGTCGGCGCGCTCGCGGACGAAGGCGCGGCCGTGGACGCGGTGGACTCCGCCGTCCTTCTCGTCGACGCGGAGGACGGAGACCGGCTTGTCCAGCTCCACCAGCGGGAGGCGGCCGCCGGGCTTCGGGGTCAGGATGACCTGGCGGTCGTTCGAGCCCGTGGCGGCAATGGCCTCCACGGAGGCCATGCCCTCCCAGGTGCGCTTCTCGACGCCGAGCTCCGAGACGCCCTCGGCGGCGATCATGCAGTGGTCGATCACCTCGACCTCGTGCGAGCGGTGCTTGCGCAGGCCCGCGTGGCCGTCCGCGTCGATCGCGTACTGGACGCGGGTCCGCCACTGCGGGACCTCGCCCTGCGGGAGCTTGTCGCCCTCGGCCGGCATGACCGTGCCGTCCCAGCCGGCCTCCTCGGGGGTGAGCCCGGCGAGCCGCAGGAGCTGCTCGGCGATGACCTCGCCCTTGAGGCGGCGCTGGGCGCCGGGCTTGGCGTGCTGCCAGTCGCAGCCGCCGCACTTGCCCGGTCCCGCGAAGGGGCAGGGGGCCGCCACGCGGTCCTTCGAGGCGTCCAGGATCGTGACCGCGTCCGCGCGCAGGAAGCGGGAGGTCTCCTCGCCCTCGGTGACGCGGGCGACGACCCGCTCGCCGGGCAGTGCGTGGCGCACGAAGAGGACGCGGCCCGCGTCGGTGCGGGCGATGCAGTGGCCGCCGTGGGCGACCGGACCGACCTCGACCTCGTACTCTTCCCCGACCAACGACGAAACAGGGGTGTTCTGCATGGTGGGGAAGCTCCAAGGGGACGCGATGGTGGGCTGCCGTTTGGACGGCAGCCCACCAGTCTAGTTGTTCTTCGCCGCCGGTTCCTTCTGGCCCTTCTCCACCGGGCCGCGGCGGACCGAGCCCGGCGCGTTCCACTCCTGGCGCTTCCTGGCCCGCTTCTTCGCGGCCTCGGAGGACTGGAGCTGGTACGGGACGGAGGTCACCATGACGCCGGGGGTGAAGAGCAGCCTGCCCTTGAGGCGGAGGGCCGACTGGTTGTGGAGCAGGTGCTCGTACCAGTGCCCGACGACGTACTCCGGGATGTAGACGGAGACGGCGTCGCGCGGGCTCTCGCGGCGGATGCTCTTGACGTACTCGATCACCGGGCGGGTGATCTCGCGGTACGGCGAGTCGAGGATCTTGAGCGGGACGTTGATGCCGCGCCGCTCCCACTCCTCCCTGAGCGCCTTCGTCTCGACCGGGTCGACGTTGACGGTCAGCGCCTCCAGCTCGTTCGCGTGCATGAGCTTGGCGTAGGCCAGGGCGCGGAGGGTGGGCTTGTGGAGCTTGGAGACGAGGACGATGGAGCGGACCCGGGACGGGCGTACGTATTCGTCGGGGCGTTCCTCGGCGGCGGCGATCTCCGCGGAGACCGAGTCGTAGTGCCTGCGGATCGCGCTCATCGTCCCGTAGAAGATCACCATGCCGAGCAGGGCGACCCAGGCGCCGTGGGTGAACTTGGTGGCGAGGACGACGACGAGGACGAGGCCGGTGAAGAAGGCGCCGAAGGCGTTGATCGCGCGGGAGCGGATCATGTGGCGGCGCTTGGCCGGGTCCCGCTCCGTCTTCAGGTGCCGGTTCCAGTGCCGGACCATGCCGGTCTGGCTGAGGGTGAAGGAGACGAAGACGCCGACGATGTACAGCTGGATCAGCTTGGTCGAGTCGGCCCCGTAGACCCAGACGAGCAGGGCGGCGGCGCCGGCGAGGAGCACGATGCCGTTGGAGAAGGTGAGGCGGTCGCCGCGGGTGTGCAGCTGGCGCGGCAGGTACCGGTCCTGGGCGAGGATCGAGCCGAGGAGCGGGAAGCCGTTGTACGCGGTGTTGGCGGCCAGGAAGAGGACGAGCGCGGTGGCGGCGGCGAGCACGATGAAGAAGAACGTTCCGTCACCGAAGACGGCGGCCGCGACCTGGGAGATGACCGGGTCCTGGACGTAGCTCTCGCCGACCGGGACGCCGTTGTTCAGCAGGTCGTGGGCGGGGTTCTCGGCCATCCGGACGTCGGTGGCCATGGCCAGGAAGATGATCCCGCAGAACATGGTGACGGCGAGGCCGCCCATGAGGGCGAGCGTGGTGGCGGCGTTCTTCGACTTCGGCTTGCGGAAGGCGGGGACACCGTTGGAGATGGCCTCGACTCCGGTGAGGGCGGCACAGCCGGAGGAGAACGCGCGCAGCAGCAGGAAGACCAGCGCGAAACCGGCCAGACCCTGGTGCTCGGGCTTGATCTCGAAGTCCGCGGTGGGGGCCTTCATCGTCTCGTCGAGGACGATCCCCTTGTACGCGCCCCAGGCGATCATGATGAAGACGCCGGCGACGAAGACGTACGTCGGGATCGCGAAGAGCGAGCCCGACTCCTTCACGCCGCGCAGGTTCATCACGGTGAGCAGCACGATCACGCCGACCGCGCAGGCCACCTTGTGCTCGACCACGAAGGGGATCGCCGAGCCGAGGTTCTCGATGCCCGAGGAGATCGACACGGCGACGGTCAGGACGTAGTCGACGAGCAGGGCGCTCGCGACGGTCAGTCCGGCCTTCGGCCCGAGGTTGGTGTTGGCGACCTCGTAGTCGCCGCCGCCGCTCGGGTACGCGTGGACGTTCTGCCGGTAGGACGCGACCACCGTGAACATCAGGACGACGACCGCGAGCGCGATCCAGGGGCTGAAGTGGTACGCCGACAGACCGGCGACGGACAGAACGAGCAGCACCTCGCCCGGTGCGTACGCCACCGAGGACAGCGGGTCGGAGGCGAAGACGGGGAGCGCGATCCGCTTGGAGAGGAGGGTCTCTCCGAGCTTGTCGCTGCGCAGGGCCCGCCCGATCAGGATCCGTTTGGGAAGGTCGGTCAGTTTGGACACGGAGAGGATCGTAAGCGTTCGAAAACAGCCATGCTCACCGCGACCCCCTATCCATACGGAATCTTTCCGTCTACCACCTCGGATGCGGTCCCGGCCAGCGTTGCCGCTTAAGCTCGGACCGGGTGACCCGGCAGGGTGTTGCCCGCCGCGACCCGGGCGCATCGGGTGAGGAAAGTTGTGAGCAGGGTGTTTTCGCAGGTCAGTAAGACGATCAGGAGTGCGGGGTAAGGGGACGTGCACATCGTCATCATGGGCTGCGGGCGAGTGGGAGCCGCTCTCGCGCAGACCCTGGAGCAGCAGGGGCACACCGTCGCGGTCGTGGACCAGGACCCGACGGCTTTCCGTCGTCTGGGGTCGGGTTTCGGCGGTCGGCGCGTCACGGGCGTGGGCTTCGACCAGGACACGCTGCGTGAGGCCGGCATCGAGGACGCGGGGGCGTTCGCCGCGGTGAGCAGCGGCGACAATTCGAACATCATCGCGGCGCGGGTCGCCCGCGAGATGTTCGGCATCGAGAACGTGGCGGCGCGGATCTACGACCCGCGGCGCGCCGAGGTCTACCAGCGCCTCGGCATCCCGACGGTCGCGACGGTCCGCTGGACCGCCGACCAGATGCTGCGGCGGCTGCTGCCCTCGGGCGCTGAGCCCCTGTGGCGGGACCCGAGCGGTGGGGTGCAGCTCGCGGAGGTGCACACCTCCCCCGCCTGGATCGGCCACAAGGTGAGCCGGCTCCAGGAGGAGACCGGCGTGCGGGTCGCCTTCCTCACCCGGCTGGGCGAAGCGATTCTGCCGACCTCGCAGACGGTGCTCCAGGAGGGTGATCTGGTGCACGTGATGATGCGTACGGACGAGATCGCGAAGGTCGAGGAGGCCTTCGCCGAGGGTCCCGAGGAGGGCGGTCACTGATGCGTGTCGCTATTGCGGGCGCGGGTGCGGTGGGCCGTTCCATCGCGGGCGAGCTCCTGGAGAACGGTCACGAGGTCCTGCTCATCGACAAGGCGCCGACCGCCATCTCGGTGGAGCGGGTGCCGCAGGCGGAGTGGCTGCTCGCCGACGCCTGTGAGATCACCTCGCTGGACGAGGCGGCGCTCCAGCGCTGCAACGTGGTGATCGCGGCGACCGGCGACGACAAGGTGAACCTGGTCGTCTCGCTGCTCGCGAAGACCGAGTACGGCGTGCCGCGGGTCGTCGCCCGGGTGAACAACCCGAAGAACGAGTGGCTGTTCAACGAGGCCTGGGGCGTGGACGTGGCCGTCTCGACCCCGCGTCTCATGTCGGCGCTGGTGGAGGAGGCGGTGAGCGTCGGCGACCTCGTCCGGCTGCTGCGCTTCAGCCACGGCGACGCGAACCTGGTCGAGCTGACGCTCCCGCCGGAGTCGGCGGTCGCCGGTACCTCGGTCGGGGACGTGGCCTGGCCGCAGGACACCTCGCTGGTGACGATCATCCGCGGCTCGCGGGTGCTCACGCCGAGCCCCGAGGAGACCTTGGAAGCCGGTGACGAGCTGCTGTTCGTGGCCGCGCAGGCCCGCGAGGAGCAGCTGGAGGACCTGCTGCAGGTCCGCCGCGAGCCGACGGAGTCCTGAGCCCCGGGTGTACGGGGAAGGGCCCGGACCTGTTCGTCAGGTCCGGGCCCTTCCCTGTGCGTCTCAGGCCTCCGGGTGGTGCGCTCAGGCCTCCGGGAGGAGCGTCTCAGGCCTCCGGGTGGCTCCGCGCCGCGGCGGCGGCCGCCTTGCGCTCCTTCTCGGCGAGCTCCTCGGCCTCCATCTCGGCGAAGACGTCGATCGGCGGCGGAGCCTTCGCGAGGAACACCCAGGTGAGGTAGACCGCGAGCAGGAACGGCGGGATCTTCAGCGCCACGAGCACCCAGCCGAACTTGGTCGTGTCGGCCCACCAGTACATCGGGAAGAGGATCGCGCACTTGCCGAGCAGGATCAGGCCCCAGGCCCAGCTCGCCTTCGTGTACGCCCTCTTCCGGCCCGGGTTACGGGTGCGCCAGGAGAGGTTCTCCTTGAAGACCGGGCCCAGGATCAGGCCGATCAGCGGCACCCCGGCGAGCGCGGTGATGATGTACGCGAGGGCGAGGCCCAGGGTGTACAGCATGCCCGGCAGGTAGAAGTCCTTGGCGTTGCCCGTCATCATCGCGAAGACGACGCCGAAGGCGACGCCGAAGACACCGCTGAACGCGTGCTTGACGGTGTCCCGCCGGATGAGCCGGACGGCGACCAGGACCAGCGACACCGCGAGGGCGGCGATCGCCGAGATGTGCAGGTCCTTGTTGATCGTGAAGATCGTGACGAACAACAGGCCCGGCAGGACCGTCTCGATCATGCCCCGCAGGCCGCCGAAGGCCTCGAACAGCGCGGCCTCGGTGACCTCCTTCGATGCCTGGGCGTCCTGGTCCGTGGTGGTCGGCTTGTCGAGGGACGTCACCGGCTACTCCTGTCCGAGCGGTCGGAGCTCGTATTTGGGGTTGAAGAGGACCCGCCGGCCGTGGCTCATGGAGATCCGGCCGGAGGCGATCAGCTTGCGGCCCGGCTCGATGCCCACGATGGAGCGCCGGCCGAGCCACACGACGTCGAGCGGTGCCGTGCCGTCGAAGAGTTCGGCCTCCAGCGCGGGCACACCGGCCCGGGGACGCAGCGTGACCGTGCGCAAGGTACCAGTCACCTTGACTATCTGTCGGTCGGAGCAGTCGCAGATACGCGTGCACCCCGACGCTTCGGCGTCCTCCTGGAGCTCCTCCGACTCCAGGTCCTCCGGGGAGGAGGAGAGCCGGTCGAGCATCCGGCGGAACCTACCGGCCGGCTTCTCTGTACGCGGTGCAGCACTCATAAAGAAAGCGTACCGGCCACCGCCGCCACCGAGACCGGCTCCGGACCCCGCACCCGGTGTCGCATCCGGGGTCGCACCCCGGGCCGCGTCCGGGGTCGCATCCGGGGTCGCATCCGGGGCCGCATCCGCTCAGCGTTCGAAGCGGTAGCCCATGCCCGGTTCGGTGACGAAATGGCGCGGGTGCGAGGGGTCGCTCTCCAGCTTGCGGCGGAGCTGCGCCATGTACACCCGGAGGTAGTTGGTCTCCGTGCCGTACGAGGGTCCCCAGACCTCCTGGAGCAGCTGCTTCTGGCTGACCAGACGGCCGCTGTTGCGGACCAGGACTTCGAGCAGGTGCCACTCGGTGGGGGTGAGCCGCACGTCCCGGCCGTCGCGGTGGACCTTCTTCGCCGCGAGGTCGACGGTGAAGCCCTCGGCCTCGACGACCACGACCCCGTCCTCGGCGCCGCCGACCGGCTCGGCGCGGCGGACGGCGGCGCGCAGCCGGGCGAGCAGCTCGTCCATGCCGAAGGGCTTGGTGACGTAGTCGTCGGCGCCGGCGTCGAGCGCCTCCACCTTCTCGTCGGAGGTCTGCCGGGCCGAGAGGACCAGGATCGGCACCCGGGTCCAGCCGCGCAGGCCCTTGATGACCTCGACGCCGTCCATGTCGGGGAGGCCGAGGTCGAGGACGACGACGTCGGGGTGGCGTTCGGCGGCGAGCCGGAGGGCGGTGGCGCCGTCGGGCGCGGCGTCGACCTCGTACTTCCGCGCCTTGAGGTTGATCACCAGGGCACGGACGATCTGTGGCTCGTCGTCGACCACGAGAACCCGGGTCATGGAGAGGGACCTTCCTTCTTCGGTCGCCCGTGCGGGCGGGAGCAAGAGAGTACGGGAGCGGAGGGGGCGGCGCGCGGGGTACGGGACCCGGTGCGCGAGGTTGCGGGGTGCTGGGTGCGGGTGCGGGGTGCGGGGCACGGCGGGTACGGGAACGAGCGGGGCGCGCGCTGAGGCGCCGGGTCGTGCGCCTCGGGTCGGCCGGCTCAGGTCAGGGCGTGCGCCGGGAGGCCGGCGGCCGGTGCCGGTGGCCCGCCCGGCGAGGCCCTGAGGGTGAGCACCATCGTCAGGCCGCCGCCCGGGGTGTCCTCGGCTCCGAGCGTCCCGCCCATGGCCTCGACGAAGCCGCGGGCGACCGCGAGGCCGAGGCCGACGCCGGAGCCTCGCGGGGCGTCGCCGAAGCGCTGGAAGGGCTCGAAGATGCCGTCCTTGGCCTCGTCGGGGACTCCGGGGCCGCGGTCCACGACCCGGAGCTCGACGCGGTCGCCGAGGGTGCTGGCGGCGACGGCCACGGGCACGCCCTCGGGGCTGTACTTGACGGCGTTCTCGACGATGTTGGCGACGGCCCGCTCCAGGAGGCCCTTGTCGACCTCGACCATGGGCAGGGACTCGGGGATGTCGAGCTCGGCACTGCCGTCGGGGACTCCCCCGAGGGCCATGGGGACGACCTCGTCGAGGTCGACTGTACGGATCAGCGGGGTGACGGTGCCGGTCTGCAGGCGGGACATGTCGAGGAGGTTGCCGACGAGGTGGTCGAGCCGGTCGGCGCCGGCCTCGATGCCCTCCAGGAGTTCGGCGTGGTCCTGCTCGGACCATTCGACGTCGTCGGAGCGGAGGGAGGAGACGGAGGCCTTGATGCTCGCGAGCGGGGTCCGCAGGTCATGACTGACGGCGGCGAGCAGGGAGGTGCGGATCTTGTTGCCCTCGGCCTGCTTGCGGGCCTCCTCGGCCTCACCCACGAGCCGCTGGCGGTCGAGGACGACCGCGGCCTGGGCGGCGAAGGCGCCGAGGACGCGCCGGTCCTCGGCGGGCAGCACCCGGCCGGACAGGGCGAGGGCCAGATGGTCGCCGACCGGCATGTCCACGTCCGCCTCCTCGGGCCGGGCCGCCGGGTGGGGACCGACGCTCGCGGCCCGGGTCCAGGGCTCGATGTCGTCCACCCGCTCCAGGAGCGCGACGGACTCCATGGAGAAGGTTTCGCGGACCCGCTCCAGGAGGGCGTCGAGGCTGGTCTCGCCGCGCAGCACGCTGCCGGCGAGGTAGGAGAGCACCTCGGACTCGGCGCGCAGCCGGGCGGCCTGGTGGGTGCGGCGGGCGGCCAGGTCGACCACGGAGGCGACCGACATGGCGACGCCGAGGAAGACGGCGATCGCCACGATGTTCTTGGGGTCGGCGATGGTGAGCCGGTGGACGGGCGGGGTGAAGAACCAGTTGAGAAGGAGGGAGCCGGCCGCGGCGGAGGCGACCGCCGGCAGGAATCCGCCGAGCAGGGCCGCCGCGACGGTCAGGGCCAGGAAGAGCAGCATGTCGTTGGCGAGACCGAGGTCGGCTTCGACATGGGTGAGGAGAAGGGCGAGGAGGACCGGTCCGGCGACGCCGACCGCCCAGCCGCCGATGATGCGGGAGCGGCCGAGGCGGGCACCCCGGGCGACCGGGAGGCCGCGGCCCTTGGCGACCTCGCCGTGGGTGACGATGTGGACGTCGAGGTCGGGCCCCGATTCACGGGCCACGGTCTGGCCGACGCCGGGGCCGAGCATGTACTGCCAGGAGCGGCGGCGGCTGGAGCCGAGGACGATCTGGGTGGCGTTGACCCCGCGGGCGAACTCCAGGAGCGCGGAGGGGATGTCGTCGCCGATGACATGGTGGAACGTTCCGCCCAGGTCCTCGACCAGGGTGCGCTGGACGGCCAGTTCCTTGGGCGAGGCGGCGGTGAGGCCGTCGCTGCGGGCGATGTAGACGGCGAGGACCTCGCCTCCCGCGCCCTTCTCGGCGAGCCGGGTGGCGCGCCGTATGAGGGTGCGGCCCTCGGGACCACCGGTCAGACCGACGACGATGCGCTCGCGGGCCTGCCAGGTGGAGCGGATGTTGTGCTCGCCCCGGTACTGCTGGAGGTACTCGTCGACCCGGTCGGCGGTCCAGAGCAGGGCCAGCTCGCGCAGGGCGGTGAGGTTGCCGGGGCGGAAGTAGTTGGAGAGGGCCGCGTCGACCTTGTCCGAGGTGTAGACGTTGCCGTGGGCCATCCGGCGGCGCAGGGCCTCCGGGGACATGTCTACCAGCTCGATCTGGTCGGCCCGGCGCACCACCTCGTCGGGGACGGTCTCCCGCTGTCGTACGCCGGTGATCGCCTCGACCACGTCGCCCAGCGACTCCAGGTGCTGGATGTTGACGGTCGATATGACGTCGATGCCGGCCGCGAGCAGCTCGGTGACGTCCTGCCACCGCTTGGGGTTGCGGGAGCCGGGCACGTTCGTGTGGGCGAGCTCGTCGACGAGCGCGACGGCGGGCCGCCGCTCCAGGACGGCGTCGATGTCCATCTCGGTGAACGCGGTCCCCCGGTACTCCAGGGTGCGGCGCGGCACCTGCTCCAGGCCGTGCAGCATGACCTCGGTGCGCGGCCGTCCGTGGTGCTCCACGAACGCCACGACGCAGTCCGTGCCGCGCTCCACCCGGCGGTGCCCTTCGGAGAGCATCGCGTACGTCTTGCCGACGCCCGGCGCAGCGCCGAGGTATATCCGAAGCTTGCCGCGTCCCATGGGTCGACCATACGTCCAGCCAATGGGACATTCCGTACGCGGCGAAAGGGCCCGTGCGGTCTTGACGTGATCCTGATGTCGCTCAGTGTTCGATGATCTCGCCGTCGCTGAGCTCCAGGACCCGGTCCGCGAGCCCGAGCAGCTGGGGGTCGTGGGTGGCGACCAGCGCCGTACAGCCCTCGCTGCGCACCACCGCGCGCAGCAGCTGCATGACGGCGAGCCCGGTCTCCGCGTCCAGCTGGCCCGTGGGCTCGTCGGCTATGAGCAGCGCCGGTTTGTTGGCGAGGGCGCGGGCGATGGCGACCCGCTGCTGCTGCCCGCCGGAGAGCTCGCCGGGCCGCTGGTTCGCGTGGTCGGCGAGGCCCACGAGGCCGAGGAGGAGGGCCACCCGCTCCTCGCGCTCCTTCGGGTCCGCCTTGCGCAGCCGCATGGGTACGCCGACGTTCTCGGCGGCGGAGAGGATGGGGAGCAGTCCGAAGGACTGGAAGATGAAGCCGATCCGGTCGCGGCGCAGCTCCAGGAGCCCGTTCTCACCGAGGGTGGCGAGGTCGACGCCGTCGATGACGATCGTGCCCCCGTCGGCGGTGTCGAGCCCGCCCACGAGGTTGAGCAGGGTCGTCTTGCCGGAGCCCGAGCGGCCCTTGAGGGCGACGAGCTCGCCGCGCGGTATGTCGAAGGAGACCCCGCGCAGGGCGTGGACGGCCGCTTCGCCCGTGCCGTACGAGCGACGCAGGTTCTCGACGCGCACCATCGGCGGGCCGGCCGGGTCCTCGGCGAGGGCCGTCGCGGACCTCGTGCTGCTCTCACTCACCCTGTTCTCCCCCTCCTCGAACATGTGCGCCCAGTATGGTCCGCGGCCGGGCCCGGGGGCCAGAGCCGTCGGCCGGACCTGTGGAAAACCGGCCTGTGCCGTGAAAAGGCCGGTGGGCCGCTTCCCGTACGAGACGTACGGGAAGCGGCCCACCGGCCCTCATGGACGGCGCTGTCGCTGCTGACGATGCCGTCGCTGTTGTCGCTGTTGTGGCTGCTGTCGCTCAGCGGATCTCGGAGATCTCCGGACCGCGCTGGAGCTGGCCCATGCCGCCGGAGAAGCGGGAGTTCTCCTGCTCCTCCTGCTGCACGCCGTCCGGCACCATCTGCGCGTCGTTCGGCAGCTTGAGGACGATCGGGTCGCGCGGGGCCATCGGGCCGTCGCCGCGGACGACCACGGTGTCCCGGACGATCTGCTCCAGGAGACCGGCCGCCTCGGGCTGGACCGCGCCCTGCCCGGAGATCACTCCGCGCAGGAACCAGCGGGGTCCGTCGACACCCACGAAACGGACCAGCTGCACACCGCGGTTGCCGTCCGGCAGCTGTACGGGGACCTGCGCGCGCAGCTCCCAGCCCAGCGGGCCCTCGACCTCGTCGATGACCCCGCCCTGCTGGACGATGCCCGTGGCGATCTCGTCGCGGACCTCGCCCCAGATGCCCTCGTTCTTGGGGGCGGCGAAGGCCTGCAGCTGCACGGCGCTGTCGCGCAGGACGACGGTGGCCGCGACGATCGCGTCGCCCGCCACCTCCACCCGCAGCTCCATGCCCTCGACTCCGGGGACGAAGACGCCACCCAGGTCGACACGGCCGTCCTCGGGCTTGCCGACCTCGGAGATGTCCCAGGGTCCGTCGGGCCGGGGCGCCGGCGGAAGGTTCACACGGCGCGGGGCCGCGTCGTCCGCGTCCTCGCCGTCCACCGCGTCGACGACCTGCTCGGCCTCGCCCGCCGCGTCCTCTGCGGCACCGCTCTTCTTGCGACGTCCGAACACGTCACTGTCCTTCCCGGTCGGATACGACCGAAGCGTATCGATTCCCACCCGTTGTGCCGTCCACGGCGGCATGACCGCCGGTGGACCCGAAGCCCCCCTCGGCCCGCGCCGAGCCGGGAAGCTCCGCCACCTCATGGAAGCGCACCTTCTCGACCTGTTGGACGACAAGTTGGGCAATCCGGTCGAATCGCTCGAACCGCACACTCTCGCGCGGGTCGAGATTGACCACGATCACCTTGATCTCTCCACGGTACCCGGCATCAACCGTCCCCGGGGCATTCACGAGCGCCACTCCGCAGCGGGCGGCGAGTCCGGAGCGCGGGTGCACGAAGGCCGCGTACCCGTCCGGGAGCGCGATGGAGATCCCGGTGGGCAGCACGGCCCGCTCTCCGGGGGCCAGCACGGCGGCCTCGGTGGTGACCAGATCCGCCCCGGCGTCACCGGGGTGGCCGTAGGCCGGGATCGGCACGTCCGGGTCCACACGCCGGATCAGTACGTCGACAGGGTTGCTCATCAGGGGTTCACCTCGAAGGCGCGGGCGCGCCGGACCTGGTCGGGGTCGGACATGGCGGCCTGGATCTCCTCCGGGCGGCCGTTGTCGATGAAGTGGTCGACCTTGACCTCTATGAAGAGTGCCTCGGCGCGAACGGCGACGGGGCCCTCGGGCCCGCCGATCCGGCCGACGGCGGTCGAGAAGATCTTGCGGCCGTGCACGGCGGTGACCGCGGCCTCCAGATGGAGCACGGTGCCCACCGGGACGGGCCGGACGAAGTCGGTCTCCAGCCGTCCGGTCACGGCGATGACCCGCAGCAGCCAGTTCAGGGAGCCGAGGGTCTCGTCGAGCGCGGTGGCGAGCACGCCGCCGTGCGCGAGACCGGGGGCGCCCTGATGGTCGGGGGTCACCGTGAACTCGGCGGTGACGGTCACGCCCTCGCCCGCGCGTGCCTCCAGGTGGAGGCCGTGGGGCTGCCCGCCGCCGCACCCGAAGCAGTACTCGTAGTGCGCACCGAGCAGCTCTCCGGGAGCCGGCGCGTCGGGGTGGCGTACCGGCGGTATGGCGTCGGCCGGCGGGGTGAGGGCGGCAGATGTTGCAGTCACAGCCGCAGACCTTACCCGCGCGGATGGGCGCAGGTCGCGCCGTGCCAAGCTTGGACGCATGCAGCCTTCCGCACCGTCCCCCGCCCCCTCCCCCGTGCCCGCCGCCGCGCCGCTCTTCGACGAGCGGCTGACGGCGCCCCGCTCCTGGTGGTTCATCGCGGGTCTGCTCGGTCTCTCCGGCGGCCTGATCATGGTGCCGCTGGGTACGGTCCCGATGCTGGGCGGTCTGATCGTGGCGGCGGTGCTGGCCGGTGCGGCGGTCTCCTCGTACGGCTCCGCCCGGATCCGGGTGGTGGCCGGTTCGCTCGTGGCGGGCGACGCGCGGATCCCCGTCTCGGCCCTGGGCGAGGCCGAGGTGCTCGACGCGGAGGAGGCGCGCGCGTGGCGGAGCCACAAGGCCGACCCGCGCGCGTTCATGGTGATGCGCGGCTATGTGACCCGGGCGGTGCGGATCGAGGTGGCGGACCCGTCGGACCCGACGCCGTACGTGTATCTCTCCAGCCGTGAGCCGGAGGCGCTGGTGGCGGCCCTGGACGCCGTCCGTGCGGGCGCCCAGGACTGAGCGGGCCTGCCGGGGAGTCCGGCTAGAACCCGAGTTCCTTCGGGTTCTCCGGCTGTTCCAGCGGGGGCAGCTCGCGGAGGGAGTCCCAGGGGACCTGGCGGGTTCGCAGGTCCTTGCGGATGTGACCCGCGAGCTTCTTGGTGTCGCGGCGGTTCATGACCGCGCCGACGGCCGCGCCCACCATGAAGGGCGTGAGGTTCGGCAGGTTGCGCACCATGCGCTTCATGATCTGCTGGCGCAGCTCGCGCTTGAGCTGTCCGCCGAGCGCCGCGTTGACCGTGGTGGGCTTGGTGGGGTCGATGCCCCGCTCCTCGGCCCAGGAGGTCAGATAGGCCGCCGAACGCTGGGTGAGCCGGCCGGGGGGCCGCAGCCCGTAGACCTCGTGCAGTTCGGCGATGAGTTTGAGTTCCACGGCGGCGACGCCGGTGATCTCGGCCGCGAGCTCCGCCGGCATGGCCGGGGGTACGGGGAGCATGGCGGCGGCACCGATGCTCGCGCCCACGGTCGAGCTCGCGTTCGCCGCACCCGCGACGAGTTTGTCGGCGAGCGCTTCGGGGCCGAGCCCGGGGAACTGCTTGCGCAGGGTCGCCAGATCGCGGACCGGGATCCGCGGGGCGAGGTCGATCAACCGGTCGGCCAGATGGCCGATGCCGGCCTTGGCGCTGTCGCCGCCGCGCTTCACGCCCTGGCGGACGCCCTGCGCGACGCCGCGCCGGACGGCGTCGATCCGGTCGGAGTCGATCTTGATCTTGTCGAGCTGGGCGCGTGCGGGATTGGCGAGCCGCTTGACGGCGCCGAAGCGCCCGTCCCGCCGTGTCTCGTCGTCCCCTGCCTCGTCCAGCGCGTCGCTCCGCCCCGCTCCCGGCACCGCCGGCGGCTGCGCCGGGTCCGGCTCGGTGACCGCCTCGAGCGAGGCCGGGAGGCCTCGCTCGTCGTCACGTACGCCGAGGGAGGGCAGGGAGGCGGCGTGCTCGGCTTCAGGGGCCTCCTGGGCGCCCTCCGCCGGGCCCGAGCCGCCCTTGTACGTCTTCGGGCTCCCAGGGAGCCGTAGACGCCGCTTCCGGGACGGTGTGTCGCCTGCCACGACCGAGGGTCTCAGTCGCAGTCGCGGCAGATGGGCTGGCCGTTCTTCTCCCTGGCCAGCTGGCTGCGGTGGTGCACGAGGAAGCAGCTCATGCAGGTGAACTCATCGGCCTGCTTGGGCAGGACCCGGACGGCCAGCTCCTCGTTCGAGAGGTCGGCGCCGGGAAGCTCCAGGCCTTCGGCGGCCTCGAACTCGTCGACGTCGACGGTCGAGGTCGACTTGTCGTTCCGGCGGGCCTTCAGTTCCTCAAGGCTGTCCGAATCGACGTCGTCGTCGGTCTTGCGTGGGGTGTCGTAATCCGTTGCCATGTCGCTCTCCCCCTCTGGGTGGTTGCGGTGTCTCCAGCGCACGTAACGCGTGAGAGGTCGGACTTGTGCCCGACCTGAGGCGGAGATTTTGCCTCACATCAAGGTCTGTTACTCAATCGACACCCGTTCCGTCCTCTCGCGAGTGATCGGCTTCGGGTGGCGAACCGGACCGTACACGGTCCTACGGGCGCCCCTTGCAGGCGCCACCCCGTGTACTTCCCGTCAATCCGGGCCCGGGAAACCCGGACTTTTCCGGGTTTTCACGGGGATTTCTCCGTCACGGAGAGTGGATGTCCGGACACCCTCTCCTGTGATCGATCACACATGAGCGTCTCAGAATCGGGCCCGCGGAATTCCGCGCAAAGCGAACGGAACCGGGTCGGCTCGTGCAGTGTGTCAGATCGGCAGAGTGACGCGCATCACGAGACCGCCGCCCTCGCGGGGCTCCGCGATGATACGGCCGCCATGGGCGCGGGCCACGGACCGCACGATCGACAGGCCGAGACCGACTCCCTTGTCACTGCCGGTCCGCTCCTGCCGGAGCCGCCGGAACGGCTCGAAAAGATTGTCGATCTCGTACGCGGGGACCACGGGACCCGTGTTCGAGACGACCAGGACCGCCTGGCCGTGCTCGGTGGCCGTCGTCACCTCCACCCAGCCTCCTTCCGCCACGTTGTACCGGACGGCGTTCTGCAGCAGGTTCAGCGCGATCCGCTCCAGCAGGACACCATTGCCCTGGACGACCGCCGGCGCGCGCTCGCCCCGGATCTCGACGCCCTTGGCGACGGCCTCGGCGTGCGTCTGGTCGACCGCCCGGGAGGCGACCTCGGCAAGGTCGACGGCCTTGCGCTCGATGATCTGGTTGTCGCTCCGGGCGAGCAGCAGCAGGCCCTCGACGAGCTGCTCGCTGCGCTCGTTGGTGGCGAGCAGGGTCTTGCCCAGCTGCTGGAGCGCCAGGGGCGCCTCGGGGTCCGAGACGTGGATCTCCAGGAGCGTGCGGTTGATCGCGAGCGGGGTCCGCAGCTCGTGCGAGGCGTTCGCGACGAATCTCTGCTGGGCCGTGAAGGCGCGCTCCAGGCGCTCCAGCATCTCGTCGAAGGTGTCGGCGAGCTCCTTGAGCTCGTCGTCCGGGCCGTCCAGCTCGATCCGCCGGGCCAGGTCGGAACCGGCCACCTGGCGGGCGGCCCGGGTGATCCGGCCCAGCGGGGAGAGCACCCGCCCCGCCATGGCGTAACCGAAGGCGAAGGCGATGATGCTCAGGCCGAGCAGGGCGAAGAGCGAGCGGCGCAGCAGGTCGTCGAGGGCCCGGTCGCTCTGGTACCGGAGGCAGGCCGACACCGCGTCGTTGAACTGCTCGCCGGTCCCCGTGTTGGGCAGGACGCACGTCGAGGTGGTGGGCTGGACCTCGCCCTTGATGATCTTGAAGGGCAGCTGGGCGGCGCTGTCGGTGAGCGCCTGGGCCGTGAAGAGGTAGATGATCGAGAGCAGCAGGATGCCCGCGATCAGGAACATCCCGCCGTACAGCAGCGTGAGTCGTATCCGGATGGTCGGCCGGAGCAGGGGCCGGACCGGGTCCCTGGGGTCCCAGGTCGGCTTCGGGGGCGCCTGGGGGTGGGGCGCTGAGGTGGTGGGCATGAGGTCAGATCCGGTACCCGGAGCCGGGGACGGTGACGATGACGGGCGGCTCGCCGAGTTTGCGGCGCAGGGTCATGACGGTGACGCGGACGACGTTGGTGAACGGATCGGTGTTCTCGTCCCAGGCCTTCTCCAGGAGCTGCTCGGCCGAGACGACGGCGCCCTCGCTGCGCATGAGCACCTCCAGGACGGCGAACTCCTTGGGTGCGAGCTGGACCTCCTTGCCCTCGCGGAAGACCTCGCGGCGGTTCGGGTCGAGCTTGATGCCGGCACGCTCCAGGACCGGCGGGAGGGGCACGCTCGTCCGCCGGCCGAGGGCGCGCACGCGCGCGGTGAGCTCGGTGAAGGCGAAGGGCTTGGGCAGGTAGTCGTCCGCGCCGAGCTCCAGGCCCTCGACCCGGTCGCTGACGTCGCCGGACGCGGTGAGCATCAGGACGCGGGTGGGCATGCCCAGCTCCACGATCTTCCGGCAGACGTCGTCACCGTGGACGAGGGGAAGGTCGCGGTCGAGGACGACGACGTCGTAGTCGTTCACCCCGACGCGCTCCAGGGCCGCGGCGCCGTCGTACACGACGTCGACGGCCATGGCCTCCCGGCGCAGTCCGGTGGCCACCGCATCGGCGAGCAGCTGCTCGTCCTCGACGACGAGTACGCGCACGTCGTACATCCTTCCCGTTGAGCTGCGGCCCTGAGGCGGACCGGCTGAAAACCTGAGCACTGACTGTGCGTGTCCATCCTGCCCCGTACGCGCGTAAACCGGCTGTAAGACGGCGGTGCGGGGCCCGGGGGCGGGTGGGTGGTGAACGGGGGCGTGAGGCGGGGCGCGAGCCCGGGTTCGAAGAATTCACCGGATTCGCGGGCCAGTTGAGGTTTCTCTGAGGAAGGGGTTGGGGAGGACGACTGCACACCCCGTGATCACGCCCTGTATGTGGCGCGCCACCTACCGCTCTCTGTCCCCCAGAGACCGCAGTGTGTGATCCACCCACCCTCGGCACACCCCCGTGCCACCGGACCCATGACGAGGGGGCGCACGATGGACGCTTTCACCGCAGGCCTGCTGCACCGCATCAGGACCACGCAGACGGACCTCACGCGGGCTCGTGAGACGGGCGACGACTACCTGGCGGAGGTGGAGCAGGCGGAGCTCGAAGACCTGCACCGGCTGGCCGCCGAGCACGGCGTGGAAGTAGCCGCGCCGGGCGTCTGACCCGACCGTCCCGCTGCCCGACCCGACCCCGACCGACCCGCAGACCCGGCCGACCCGCAGACCAGGCCGTTCCACCGATCCGACCCGTACACGTGTGAGGGCCCCGGCGCCGTTCCCGGCACCGGGGCCCTCACGCGTCCGTCAGTCGTGCCAGGCGCCGAGGTCCTCCAGGATCTCCTGGAGGGGCCCGAAGAGGCCCGGAGGGGCCGCCAGGGCCAGTTCGCCCGACTCCGGCTCCCCCGGGCGGCCGCCGGTCAGCGCGCCCGCCTCACGGGCGATCAGGGCGCCCGCGGCGAGGTCCCAGGGGTTGAGGCCCCGCTCGTAGTAGGCGTCCAGGCGGCCGGCGGCGACGTCGCAGAGGTCGATGGCGGCCGAGCCGCCGCGCCGGATGTCGCGGACGCGCGGGATCACGCGCCGCGCGACGTCGGCCTGGTGGGCCCGCCTGGCCTGGATGTATCCGAAGCCGGTGCCGAGGAGGGCCTGGTCGAGCGGGGGCGCGAGACGGACCGCGAGGCGCCGCTCGTCCGCCCGGGCGCCGCCCTCCGCGTACGCGCCGCCGCCGAGGACCGCCCGGTAGGTCTCGCCGCGCATCGGGGCCTCGACGACGCCGACCACGGTCTCGCCGTCCCGTTCGGCGGCGATCGAGACCGCCCAGGTGGGCAGTCCGTAGAGGTAGTTCACGGTGCCGTCGAGCGGGTCGATCACCCAGCGGACCCCGCTGGTGCCGGGGCTGGACGCGCCCTCCTCGCCGAGGAAACCGTCCTGCGGGCGGTGGTCGGCGAGGAAGCCGGTGATCAGCTTCTCTGCGGCGATGTCCATCTCGGTGACGACGTCGATGGAGCTCGTCTTGGTCTTCGCCACGGCCAGGTCGTCCGGCCTGCCGTCGCGCAGCAGGGCTCCGGCCCGTCGTGCGGCCTCCACGGCGAGGTCGAGCAGTTCGGTGAGCAGCGGGTCGGTCACGTCGGTCCCTTCGGTCACGTCGTCGGCGATCTCGGTCATGGGGTTCCTCAGGCGTACGGGCTGTCGGCGCCGGCCGCCGCCGGGCGCTCCGCCCTGGCCGGGCAGCAACCGATCGGGCACAGGTCGTGGGAGGGGCCGAGGGCGCCCAGCGCGCACCGCTCGACGCGGGCCCCCCGCTCGTGCGCGGCCCGCTCCAGGAGGAGTTCGCGGACGGCGGCGGCGAAGCGCGGGTCGGCGCCGACGGTGGCCGAGCGCCGCACGGGGAGGTCGAGCTCGGCGGCCTTGGCCGTGGCCTCGGTGTCGAGGTCGTAGAGGACCTCCATGTGGTCGGAGACGAAGCCGATGGGGACCATGACGGCCGCGGGCGCGCCGGAGCCGTGCAGCGCCTCCAGGTGGTCGCAGATGTCGGGCTCCAGCCACGGGATGTGGGGGGCTCCGCTGCGGGACTGGTAGACGAGCTCCCAGGGGTGGTCGTTCCCGGTCCGCTCGCGGACGGCGTCGGCGATCACCCGGGCGACGTCGAGGTGCTGCCGGACGTAGGCCCCGCCGTCGCCGTGCTCGGTGACCGGTCCCGAGGAGTCGGCGGCGGAGTCGGGGATGGAGTGGGTGGTGAAGGCGAGGTGGGCGTCGGCGCGGACGGACGGGTCGAGTTCGGCGAGGGAGGCGAGGACGCCCTCGACCATGGGTTCGACGAAGCCGGGGTGGTTGAAGTAGTGCCGGAGCTTGTCGACCCGGGGCAGCGGGAGGCCTTCCGCTTCAAGGGTGGCGAGCGCGTCGGCGAGGTTCTCGCGGTACTGACGGCAGCCGGAGTAGGAGGCGTACGCGCTGGTCGTGAGGACGGCGATATGGCGTCGGCCGTCGGTGATCATCTCGCGGAGGGTGTCGGTGAGATACGGGGCCCAGTTCCGGTTTCCCCAGTAGACGGGCATCTCCAGGTCGGCGCCGGCGAAGTCCGTCCGCAGCGCGTCGAGCAGCGCGCGGTTCTGGTCGTTGATCGGGGAGACGCCGCCGAAGAGGAAGTAGTGCTGCCCCACTTCCTTGAGCCGTTCCTTCGGGATGCCTCGGCCGCGCGTCACGTTCTCCAGGAACGGGACCACGTCGTCCGGGCCCTCGGGGCCGCCGAACGAGAGCAGCAGCAGGGCGTCGTACGGGGCGGGATCGTGCTGATCGGACATGGCACCGATCCTCCCACCCGCCCCCGACACCGGAGGGTGCGGCCCGTCCGACGGCGCTCGACCGGCGGTCCCGTCCGACGGCGCTCGACCGGCCGTCCCGTCCGACGGCGCTCGACCGGCCGTCCCGTCCGGCTGTGCTCGTCCAAAAAAGGGGGATGACCCATCGACTTCAACACCGTAGGCTTTAGCTATTAATTACACGTGTTGAGTCGTCGCGCGGAGCCCGCTCCGAGGCACGGAGATCCGGAGACCCTCTTGCCCAGTCCCTACCGCGCGATCTTCAACGCGCCCGGCACCGCGTCGTTCTCCGTCGCCGGCTTCTTCGGCCGGATGCCCCTGTCCATGATGGGCATCGGCATCGTGACCATGATCTCGCAGGTCACCGGCCGGTACGGGCTGGCCGGCGCGCTCTCCGCGACGCTGGCGGCGTCCGCCGCGGTCCTCGGCCCCCTGGTCTCCCGGCTCGTCGACCGGCACGGGCAGCGCCGGGTCCTCCGCCCGGTGACGCTGGTCTCGCTCGTGGCCGCCGCCGGGCTCCTCCTCTGCGTGCAGCAGAAGGCCCCCGACTGGACGCTCTTCGCCTTCACCGCCGTGATCGGCTGTGTGCCGAGCGTCGGCGCGATGACCCGTGCCCGCTGGGCGGCGATCTATCGCGGCGACGAGCGGCGCCTGCACACGGCGTACTCCTGGGAGTCGATCGTCGACGAGGTGTGCTTCATCTTCGGGCCGATCCTCTCGATCGGTCTGTCGACGACCTGGTTCCCCGAGGCCGGTCCGCTGTTCGCCGGGGTGTTCCTGACCATCGGTGTCTTCTGGCTGACCGCGCAGCGCGCCACCGAGCCGGTCCCGCACCCCCAGCAGGGCGCCAAGACCGGTTCCGCGCTCCGCTCCCCCGGCCTCCAGGTGCTGGCCCTCGCGTTCGTCGCCACCGGCGCCATCTTCGGCTCGGTCGACGTGGTGACCGTGGCCTTCGCCGAGGAGCAGGGCCACAAGGCCGCCGCCAGTCTCGTGCTGGCCGTCTACGCGCTGGGCTCCGGTCTGGCCGGCGCCGTCTTCGGACTGCTCCACCTCAAGAGCGAGCCGTCCCGTCGATGGCTGCTGGGCATCTGCGCGATGGCCGTGAGTATGATCCCCCTCCTACTGGCCGGGAACTTGCCGTTGCTGGCCGTGGCGCTCTTTGTCGCGGGCTTGTCCATCGCACCGACGATGGTGACCACCATGGCCCTCGTCGAAGCGCACGTACCGCGCACCAAGCTGACCGAGGGCATGACCTGGACGGGTACCGGCCTCGCGATCGGCGTGGCGCTCGGCTCCTCCGCCGCCGGCTGGGTGGTCGACGCGTCGGGGGCCGAGGCGGGGTACGTGGTGCCCGTCGTCTCGGGCGCGCTCGCGGTCGCGGTGGGTCTCCTCGGACACCGTCGGCTGCGCAGGCCGGCGCCGAACCGGGAGGGGCAGCGTGAGCGGGACGACAACAGCGGGGTCGGGCAGCACCAGGACGGCGGACAGCCCGTGGCGTAACTGGGCGGGGAACGTCACCTCCCGCCCCGTGCGGGAGGTGAGCCCGGCCTCGGCCGAGGAGCTCGCCGAGGCGGTGCGCCGGGCGGCCGAGGACGGGCTGCGGGTGAAGACGGTCGGCACCGGCCACTCCTTCACCTCGATCGCGGCCACCGACGGCGTCCTGATCCGGCCGGGTCTGCTGACCGGGATCCGGCGCATCGACCGCGAGTCGATGACCGTGACGGTCGAGTCGGGCACCCCGCTCAAGCGGCTCAACGTGGCGCTGGCCCGGGAGGGCCTGTCGCTCACGAACATGGGCGACATCATGGATCAGACCGTCGCCGGGGCCACCTCCACCGGGACGCACGGCACGGGCCGCGACTCGGCCTCGATAGCCGCGCAGATCCGCGAACTGGAGCTGGTGACGGCCTCGGGCGAGCTGCTCACCTGCTCGGAGAAGGGAGACGACGAGGAACGCGCGGTCTTCGCGGCCGCCCGGATCGGGCTCGGCGCCCTCGGCGTGGTCACCGCGATCACCTTCGCCGTGGAGCCGGTCTTCCTGCTCACCGCGCGCGAGGAGCCGATGACCTTCGACCGGGTCACCTCGGAGTTCGACGCGCTGCACGCGGAGAACGAGCACTTCGAGTTCTACTGGTTCCCCCACACGGACAACTGCAACACCAAGCGCAACAACCGCAGCGCGGGCCCCGCCGCTCCCCCCGGCCGGGTCAGCGGCTGGGTCGAGGACGAGTTGCTCTCCAACGGGCTCTTCCAGGTGGCGTGCTCACTGGGCCGCGCGGTGCCGCCGGTCATTCCCTCGATCGCCAAGTTCTCCAGCCGGGCACTGTCGGCCCGTACGTACACCGACATCCCGTACAAGGTCTTCACCTCGCCGCGCCGGGTGCGCTTCCTGGAGATGGAGTACGCGCTTCCGCGTGAGGCGGCGGTCGCCGCGCTGCGCGAGCTCAAGGCGATGGTCGAGCGCTCGCCGCTCAAGGTGAGCTTCCCGGTGGAGGTGCGGACGGCCCCGGCGGACGACATCGCGCTGTCCACGGCCTCGGGCCGGGAGACCGCGTACATCGCCGTCCACCTCTACAAGGGCACGCCCCACCGCGCGTACTTCACGGCGGTGGAGCGCATCATGACGGCGCACGGGGGCCGCCCCCACTGGGGCAAGATCCACACCCGTGACGCCGCCTACTTCTCCGAGGTCTATCCGCGCTTCGCCGAGTTCACGGCGCTGCGGGACCGGCTCGACCCGGACCGGCTCTTCGCCAACGACTATCTGCGCCGGGTCCTGGGCGACTGACGGTCACTCGGCTCCCGCGTCGGCTCCGTCCCCTGCTCCCGCCGGGGTCGGGGCCGACGGGGTCTCCGGCGTGACCGTCCCCGTGGTCGGATCCTGGGTCGGGGCCGGGGTCGGTTCCGTCGTCGGAGCCGTGGGCGTCGGGGTGGGCGTCGGCTCGCCGCCGGTCGAGTCGGAGGGCGTCGGCTCGGGCGAGGGGGTCGCGGTGCCGTTCTGCCCGTCGCCCTGGTCGCCCGGAGTCGGGGTGGCGCCCGTCGAGGGGCTGCCGGCGCCGTCGTCCGGCCGCCCGGCGCCGCCGGTGGACCCGGAGGGCGCGGTCGCGGGGTCCTTGTCCTCGGCCGGCGGCGCCTTTTGGCCCGAACCGCCATCGCCCCGGACGACGGAGCCGAAGGTGGTGGTCCCGTGCGTACCGCTGAAGTCCTGCCCCGAGACGAGTTCATAGGTGGTGATGCCGCCCATGGTGACGCCGAAGACGAGCGCGGCGGCGATCGCCGGGCGCTTCCAGCCGCGCACCCGGGTGCCGTGGGTGGTGGCCGTGCCGAACTCCTCGTCGAGCTCCTCGGCGTACGGGGCGGGTGCCCGGACCGTGCCCAGCATCAGGGTGTGGTCGTCCCGCGGCCCGGGGGCGAGCGGCACCTGACGGCCCTTCGGCTTGGCGGCGACCGTCACGTCGCGGACCTGCTCGCCGGTGCGGCGGAAGAGGTGCTGGAAGAGCGGACCACCGCAGGTGGCGATGACACTGATCACACCGGCGCCGAGGATCGTGCCGTACACGCCGAGGGTGGAGGCGAGCTTGGCGGCGATGACCGCGGCCAGGGCGCTGCCCGAGACCTGAGCCACACTCAGATCGATCCTTCTCTTCCCGCCCTCCTTCCCCTCCGGCTCGTCCGTGTCGGTTTCCGGCCTGTGACGCATCTCCAACCCCTGATCCAGCCCCTGATGGCTCATCCGTTCGCCTTGCACCCAGAAGGGACAAATGGGCGAAGGGAATGGTTCCGCTTCTGCTCTTTCTGTGAACAGCGACACGTACGGGGGAAGATCGCGGAGACTCAACTCCCGTACCGCCCGAGAAGTTGGGCGGCGCGCCGGTCCACCCAGGTGGCCCGAATGGAGTACATTGACGAACCCTGGGTCCGGACGCCCTCATGGGTGCCCGGGATCAAGGGGAGGGGGCCGGACACGGCGCTCGACCGGCGGCGCCGCGGCATCGCACGGAAACCGGCTGCACAGAGTGACCGCCTGTCACTCCGAGTAGCCAACAGGTAACCGTGTCATAACGGCGTTCCAGGGTCCACGCCCGACACGCCGGGCAACTCGGCAAGGTAGTGGCAGGCTGCACCCGGGCAGGCCACACTCGACTAGCGGAAGCAGCGACGCACGTGACGTCGGCAGGCACCACCCGGGAGGTCCCCATGCCCGAACTGCGTGTCGTGGCCGTCTCCAACGACGGCACACGACTGGTGCTGAAGGCTGCTGACAGCACGGAGTACACACTTCCGATCGACGAGCGGCTTCGCGCCGCCGTGCGCAACGACCGCGCGCGCCTCGGCCAGATCGAGATCGAGGTGGAGAGCCACCTCCGCCCCCGCGACATCCAGGCCCGGATACGAGCCGGTGCCTCCGCGGAGGAGGTCGCCCAGATGGCCGGGATCCCCGTCGACCGCGTACGTCGCTTCGAGGGCCCCGTGCTCGCGGAGCGCGCCTTCATGGCCGAGCGGGCCCGCAAGACCCCGGTCCGCAGGCCCGGCGAGAACAGCGGGCCGCAGCTCGGCGAGGCGGTGCAGGAGCGGCTGCTGCTGCGCGGCGCCGAGAAGGACACCACGCAGTGGGACTCCTGGCGGCGCGACGACGGCACCTGGGAGGTGCTGCTCGTCTACCGCGTCGCGGGCGAGGTCCACACGGCCAGCTGGACGTACGACCCGCCCCGGCGGCTCGTCCAGGCCGTGGACGACGAGGCGCGTGCCCTGATCGGCGAGACGGACGACACGATCGCCGCCGCGCCGGAACCGAGCTTCCCCTTCGTGCCGCGGATCGCCCGGCTGCCCCGGGACAGGCCGCTCGACCGCGCCCTGGACCGTCAGATCGACCGGCCGGACCGCCAGCTGGAGCGGGCGCACGCGTCCGTGGAGCCGGAGGACGAGCGGGACTCGCTGACCAGCCTCCTGGAGGCCGTGCCGAGCTTCCGCGGCGACATGATCGTGCCCGACCAGCCGGACTCGGAGCCCTCGGAAGAGGTCGAGGCGGAGGAGCCGCCGGCCCCGGCCGCTTCGGCGGGTGCCGGTTCCGCGTACGCCGATGTCCTCATGCCACGCGCGGTCTCGGGCCACCGGGACCGGCTCACCGGCACCACCGACCGCCAGGCCGAGGCGGACGGCGTCCGCCCGGGCCGCCGCGCGGCGGTGCCGAGCTGGGACGAGATCGTCTTCGGCACGCGGAGGAAGAAGCAGGACTGACGGCTGTAGCCGTACGAGGAGAGGGCCCGCGCGAGATCGGCGCGGGCCCTCTCCTCGTACGGGGGGCCGGTGCGGGCTTTCCGTGTCCGGAGGACCCGGGCGGGTTCCGCATACGGAGGACCCTGCGGGCTCCGCGTACGGAGGACCCGTGCAGGTCCCGCGTACGGACAAGCCGGGCCGGATCCGCGTACCGAGGACCCGTGCAGGTCCCGCGTACGGAGGACCCGGGCCGGATCCGTCTACGGGCTACCGCGGGTCCGGGCCCGTGGCCACCGGGCGGGTGGGATCGGCGGACCACTCCGACCAGGAGCCCGCGTAGAGCGCGGCCGGGATGCCGGCGATCTCCAGGGCCAGGACCTCGTGGGCACCGGAGACGCCCGAACCGCAGTAGACCGCGACCGGGGTCCCCTCGGCGGCGCCGAGCGAGATGAAACGGTCCCGCAGGGTGTCGGCGCCCAGGAAACGCCCCTCCGCGTCCACGTTCTCCGTCGTCGGGGCCGAGACCGCGCCCGGGATGTGCCCGCCGACCCGGTCGATCGGCTCCACGTCCCCGCGGTAGCGCTCGGCCGCCCGCGCGTCCAGGAGCAGCCCCGCGCGGGCCAGCGCCGCCGCCCCGTCGGCGTCGAGCAGCCCGAGCGCGCCAGGCTCCGGCCGGAAGTCGCCGGGCTCCGGCGTGGGCACCTTCTCCGTGAGCTCCCCCGTCCAGGCCGCGAGACCGCCGTCCAGGACCCGGACGTCCGGGTGGCCTGCCCAGCGGAGCAGCCACCAGGCGCGGGCCGCGGCCCAGCCGAGGCCGCCGTCGTAGACGACGACCGGGGTGTCCGCGGAGACACCCGCCCGGCGCATCGCGGCCCCGAAGGCCTCCGGGTCGGGGAGCGGGTGGCGTCCGCCGCCGCCGGGCGGGCCCGCGAGTTCCGTGTCGAGGTCGACGTAGACCGCGCCGGGGAGGTGCCCGGCCTCGTACGCCGGACGTCCGGGCGGGCCGCCCAGCGTCCAGCGGACGTCCAGGAGAACCGGCGGCCGGGCCCCGGCCGACTCGCTCAACAGTTCGCTTACGGCAATGATGGGCTTCATGGGTGCCATCCTCGCGCAGCCACACGGCCGCGGAGGGCGAACCCGGCGTCCTCCCCGCGTCGTCGCCACGGGATCGCGCCACTCTTTGGTGAGACCGGGGCGCGCCGCGGCCCCGTCGGTGACACCATCGGACGGGGACACGGGCACGACGATGGTCCGAGGAGAGAGTCACGATGACCGAGGCGACTCGGCGCACACCCGGCACACCCTGCTGGGTGAGCTTGATGGTGCACGGGCTTGAGGCCACCCAGGAGTTCTACAGCGCGCTCTTCGGCTGGGAGTTCGAACCAGGGCCTCAGCATCTCGGCCCGTACGTACGCGCGCTGCTCGACGGCAAGGAAGTGGCGGGCATCGGCCAGCTGCCGCCCGACCGGCATCTGCCGATCGCCTGGACGCCCTACCTGGCCACCACCGACGCCGACGAGACCGCCGAGAGCATCCGCTGCTGCGGCGGCACCGTGGCCGTGGGCCCGCTGGACGCGGGCGAGGCGGGCCGGATGGCGGTCTGCTCCGACCCGGTGGGCGCGGTCTTCGGCGTCTGGCAGGCGAAGGCGCACCACGGCACGGCGACGGCGGGACCGCCCGGGACCCCGGTGTGGAACGAGCTCCTGACGTACGAGACGTCCTCGGTCGGCAAGTTCTACCGGACGGTCTTCGGCTACGAGGTGGAGCCGGTCGTGTCCGCCGACCACGACTTCGCCACGCTGCTGGTGGACGGGCTCCCGGTGGCCTCGCTGCACGGCGTCGGCAACGCGCTGCCCCGGGACCGGGGCCCGCACTGGATGACCTACTTCGAGGTCGCCGACACGGACGCGGCCGCCCGGCTCGTCCTGCGGCTCGGCGGCCATGTGCTGCGCCCGCCGCGCGATGCCACGGCGGGACGGCTCGCCCTGGTGACGGACCCGGAGGGCGCGGTCTTCACCCTCGTCAGGTCCCCCGCCGTGTGACCCGGGGGAGGCCGCCGCCCGCACGGGCTACGCGGCGGCCTCGCACCGGGCGGAAAGTTCAGCCCCGTCGGGACCGTACGAGACTGCGGCGGAGCCGGGACTGCCTGCCGCTCCCCTGGGCCGGTGTCTCCGTGCCGCCCGGCAGACCGAGCTGGGTCAGCCGCTCGGGATCGAAGTGGTGCGCGATGCCCGGGGCGGCGTGGTGCGCGGCCAGGAAGGCGGCGGCCTCCTCGCGCATCCCCGGGTGGCTCTTGTGCCGCATGCAGTAGCCGACGGCGCGGACGAGCGGGGTGAGCGAGTCCGGCGCGGCGCCGGGGACCACGGGCTCCTCGCCCTCCTCCAGATCCGCGACCAGATGGTCGACGACGGTGAGCGGGATCCGGTTGCTGTTCTCGAAGGGGGTGAGCCGTTCGAGGACCTCGGCCGTGCCCACGCGCGCGATGGGGACGCCGTAGTAGACGGCGGCGGTGAACATCGCGGTCGAGAAGCAGCCGACGACGAGCCGGGGCCTGCACCGCTCGTAGAAGGTCTCGGCGAGCAGCGGTCCGTCGAGGACGGTGAGCCGCACGCCGGACCGCTCCGCCTCCTCCTGGAGCGCCGTGGAGTAGCCGACGGGCGCGGTCGGGTGCGGCTTGAAGACCACCGAGCGGTGTCCGGCCTCCGTGGCGCCACGGAGCATCCGTACGTGCAGTTCCTCCTCCTCCTCGACGGTGAGGAGGTTGAGGGCGGCGAGGTACTGGCCGAGCATCAGGGCCGTGGGCTCGGCGGCGGCCGCCCGGACGATCTCGGGGTCGTCGGCCGCCTCCTCGGCGATCTCGGCGAGGACCGCGCGGAAGGCGTCGTCGGGGACGAGCTCCGGCTCCACGCCGTACTCGCTCAGGAGGAGGGGGCGCAGGCCCGGCACCAGGTCGAGATGGAGGACCCGGCGGATGCGGCAGGCGACCGACTGCGCGAGGTCGTTGCGGGTCGGTCCGTAGCTCATGAGGCCGTCCGCGTAGACGTGGACGGCGCTCTCGGGGAAGGTGCCGGCCAGCGCCTTGGCGGGGTTGACCTGGATGGATTCGACGATCAGCTCGACCGGGGCGGTGCCGAGGTCCCACGCGGTGCGCATCACGCGCTGCCAGAGCGGGGCCTCCTCGGGGCGGGGGGCCCAGGCGGCGGGGTGGTACGGGTGGATCGTCTCGTTCCAGTCGAGGACGCCGTCGAAGCGGGCGGCGATCCGCTCGTAACCGGTCATCGTCTCCATGCGCAGCGCGGTCTCCGGGATCTCGGCGTTGCGCGAGATCAGCAGGAGCCGGCGGTGGTCCTCACGGGGGCCGAACTGGCCGGCGTCCAGCGAGGCCGCGAGGGTGGCGGCGCCGTACAGGGTGGACACCTGGAAGATCTGGACCGGGCGGCCGTCGGTGGCCGGGTCGAGCGCCGGTGCCTGGTCGGTGACGGGGGCGGGGGCCATGGGTCAGGCGGTCCTTACGGTGTCGCGCAGGCTCCGGAGGAGGGTGCTGCGGGGGGTGTCCATGGTGGCGAGGGTCTCTTCGAGGACCTGCTGCGGCATCCGGTGCAGCGCGTCGCGCACGTCGACGCGGAGCCGCTCGGCGACGGCGGGCTCGTACTTGCCGACCTTGCCCATGTGGAAGGCGATCATCGCGCAGTAGGTGCGGACCGCCTTCGGCAGGAACCGGTCGGCCTCCGCGTCGCGGGAGACGTCGGCGAGCAGGGTGTCGTACGACGGAATGAAGTCCAGCTGCCGGTTGTCGGTGATCTGGGTGAGCGAGGTGGTGACGCCACGGCGGTAGAAAACGCCGTGCAGGGAAAGCGCCGCGAACGTGCGGGCCTTGAGGTGGAGGCGCCAGACCCAGAGGCGGTCCTCGGCCGTTCTCAGGGACGTCTCGAAGCGGGATTCGCCGTTCTGGAAGAGACGGGAGCTGTAAATTCCGAAGGGGACGAACGGATAGTCCACCATCGTCACCATGCTGGCGGGCGAGATTCCGTCTCGGGGGTCCATCACGGTGTCGCGGCGCTTGGCCGGGGCGTACTTGATGTTCCGCTTCCGGCCCTCCGAGAGGACGTGGTCGGTACGGGCGAAGTCGCAGTCCAGGCGCTCGATTCCGGTCACCATGGCCTTCAGGTGGCCGGGCGCGTACCAGTCGTCGCCGTCGAGGAAGGTGATGTAGTCCCCGCGCGCCGCGTCGATTCCCGTGTTGCGCGCCTGGGCGACACCGCTGTTCGTCTCGTGCCGGATGACGGTGGCGTTCGGCAGACGGTCGCGCCAGCGGTCGAGGATCTCCGGGGTGTCGTCCGTCGAGCAGTCGTCGATCAGCAGGAACTCGAATTCCGGATCCGCGTTGTTCGCGAGACTGCGCAGGGTGTCGGGCGCATAGGCCCCGACATTGTGGAACGGTACGACGACGGACAGTTTCGGCACTCGGAATCCCCATACTGAATCGAACAATTAAACGCCGCTACGGCGGGTACGGTAACGCTCCACTTTTCCGGGCGAACGATCCGCGCGTGCACTCCGGGTGAACTCTTGTCGTCCCCCGCGGAAAGTCCGTGCGGAACCGGCCTCACCCGTCCGTCCGCCGACCGGCCCGTCGGTGCAGGACTCCCGTAGCGATCAGGGCGAGGAGGGCGGTCAGGCCGACGGCGCCGCCGAGCTTGAGACCCGGCGGGCGGAAGGAGCAGCTGACCGTGTTCGCCCGGCCGTCGAGCGGGATCGCGACGAGGCCCTGGTACGCGCGCGCGGGGCGCGGCTCCGCGTCACCGGCGGCGCAGCGCCAGCCGGAGATGCGTGGCGCGGCGAGCACCGCGGTCCCGGTGCTGCCCGGGGGAAGTTCGGCCGTGACGGTGTGTCCGGTGGCGCGCACCTCGGTGGCTCCGGTGGCGGTCAGCTGCCGCACGGCGGCGTCGAGCCGGGCCCGGTCCAGGCAGCCGACCGGCTGACGGGGCAGCCGGACCTTGCGCTCGGGGCTCAGTTCGATCCGTACCTCGCCGGACCCGGGCACCGTCCCGAGGGCCCGCATGGGGGCCCGGACAGCGGGCGGCTTGCCCTCGAAGTCCACGCGCGGCTCCCCCGCGAGGGTCGCGCCGCCGAGGTACTCGGGGGCCCAGAACCAGGCCTGGGAGCCCGCCGGGCAGCGGGCGCTGACGGTCCGTCCGTCACGGGTGACGGCCGGCAGCTCGTACACGTCGGCGCCGAGGAGCCGTTCCTGCTCGGCGAACGCGGAGTCCCCGGGGTGGGTGGCCGGCCGTCGCGTCGGACGGACGGTGACCAGCGGCGGTACGGCGGTGGTGGCGACGGACACCGTGGCCCGGGGCGGCGCGTCCTGTCGTACCGGCTCGGTGGGCACCGAGCGGACCCGGGTGCCGATGGAGAACAAGGCGTCGGTCACCGGGTTGTCGAGGGTGACCGGGTGGCGGCCCTTGGCGTAGTAGCCGAAGCCCAGGGAGGCCAGGGTGCGGGAGGTCACCTCGGCGGTGAGGCTGCTGTAGTAGTCGGCCCCCTGGCCGCCGACGATCAGGACGTCGTTGCCGCCGGGGACCTCTCCGGCTTCCGTCCGGTACTTCGGCCAGGCGTCCGCGCGGGCCACCTCGTCGGCCACGGCGGTGTGCCAGGGGCCGATCCGGGGGGACCAGGCGACCTTGGCGCGCTGCTGCTCCTCGATCCGCTTGCCGGTGACGGCCGCCTCCCCGGCCTGCGCGGCGACGAGGAGGAGAACGGCGAGAACGGGCAGTACGCGCGCGGTGGTCAGGGCCCGTGCAGGGGAGGCGGACGCGGTGCCGGGAGCGGACGGTTCGCTCGCCGTGGTCCTGCGGTGGTGCAGGAGGGCCGTCAGGGCGGCGGCGAGCGCGAGGGCCGCGGCCACGCCGAAGGCCGGGTAGGTCCAGCGGTCGATGTCGATGCTGCCGTGGGCCGCCCAGGCAAGCAGCCCGAGCAGGGCGCCGCCCGCGAGGAGCGCGGGAGGACGCGGCACGCCCCGGGCGGCCGAGAACCAGCCGGCGACGATCAGCAGCCCGCACAGGACGAAGGCCTGCCGGTACGGACCGCCGTTGGGCGAGGCACCCGCGTGCCAGAGCAGATGGGTCGGCTCCCACTGGAGGGAGAGCGTCACCAGGACGACCGCGGCCGACCAGCCGGCCCGGACGCGCGGGGCGACGGCTCCGTTGAAGGGCAGGGTGAGGGCGAGCGCGAGCGCGGGCGTACCGATGAAGAGGGCGGGGCTCGCGAGGCTCGCGGTGGCCGGCAGGAACCGGGCGAGGAGCTCCGCCCAGGCGGCGGGCGCGAAGGTGGACTCGGGGGTGGGGTCGGCGACCTTGGTGCCGAGGAAGATGACCACGACGAGCGGCGCGGCGAGGCCGATGCCGAGGAGCACGCCCCGCGCGGCGCGCAGCGCCCCGGCGATGCGCTGCCGTGCGTCGGCCGTCTCCTCCGCGGTGAGGAGCCGTACGAGCAGGACGACGGCGGCGCCGATGGTCGCCATGTACGCCGTGTAGAAGTTGGCGGTCCAGGCCAGGGCGACCACGACCGGGCCGAGGACGGGGCGGCGCCCGGTGCGGGCCCACTCGCCGACCAGGCAGAGCAGCGGGAAGGCGACGAGTCCGTCGAGCCACATCGGGACGGTGGCACCGAAGTTGAAGGTCCAGCCCGAGAGGGCGTACGCGCTGCCGAGTACGGCGGCGACCGGCCAGGGACCGGTCCGCAGCCGGAGGAGCAACAGCGCCATCGCCGCCCCGGCCGCGGTGATCTTGACGGCGGTGACGACGTACAGGGCGAGTTCGATGCGGTCCGCCGGGAAGAGCACGACGAGCAGGTCGAAGGGGCTGCTCAGATAGGTGCCGATGTCACCGAGGAAGTTGGCGCCGAAGCCGGAGTTCCAGTTGAGGAAGGCGTCTCCGTGCGTCTCACCGAGGAGGAACGAGCGCCAGTACGCGTGGAACGGCAGGTACTGCTGGCCCAGGTCGACGATGTTCCTGGTCACCGGACCGAAGGGGTAGCTGCGCGAGAGCCGGGTGGCGAGGGCGAGCAGGACGGCGGTGAGCAGGGCGGCCGAGAGCGGACCGGCGACGGCCGGGGAGCGCAGGCGGTGCCGCGGGGAGCCGGGCGGAGGCTTCGGGCCGCCCGTCCCCTCCTCGCCGTCGACCTCGTCGAGCACGGTCTCGGCGGCGGGGGGCACACGTCCTCCAGGGGGCGTACGGAACAGGAGCGCCCGGGTGATTCGTCACGGGCCGACCGCCATTACCGCCGAGTCGGGCGACCCGTAACCGATCATCAGGCGGTGTTTCGGTACACCTCGGGTGAACTCCCGATGTCGAGGGGTCGAGGGGGCGAGGGGGGCGAGGGGTCGGGCGGGGGCGGGACGAGGCGCGGCCGCCGGACGGGGGCGGGACGGGGACAGGGCGCGGCCGCCGGACGGGGGCGGGGCCAGGGGCAAGGCGGGGGCCGCCGGACGGGGCGGCACCCTTCGCCCACCGGGAGAACCGCTACCCGACGAGCTCGTCGACCGTCCGGGCCACCGTGCCGAACAGGTCGGTGACCGTCGTCAGGCTCGCGGCCTGGAGCGCCTCCGAGGCCGTGACGGTGCCGTCCGGCGCCTCCAGGGGACGGGTCGCGGTGGCCTCGGCGACGACGGTCGGGCGGTAGCCGAGGTTGAAGGCGCCCTGCGCGGTGAAGAGGACGCACATGTGCGTCATGAACCCGGCGATGACCAGGTCTCCGGTGACGCCGAGGTCCTTCAGGGTCTCTTCGAGGTCGGTGGCGTGGAAGGCGTTGGGGAACTGCTTGACGACGACCTTCTCGCCCTCGATCGGGGCGACTTCGGGGCTGATCGCGCCGATCTCGGCACGGATGTCGTAGGGAGTGCCCTCGCCGCCGTCGTTGACGATGTGCACGACGGGCACCCCCGCCGCTCGGGCGGCGGCGAGCAGACGCGCGCCAGCGGCCACGGCCTTCTCGGCCTCGTCGAGCCGCATGACGCCACTGCGGTAGGTGTTCTGGAAGTCGATCATGATCAGCGTGGACTCGCTCAGGCGGGGCAGGTCCTGGGGAAGGCCGATCACATCACGGAGGGTGGTGGAGGCGGTCATGGCGGTTCCTTTCACAGGGAGGGGCAGAGGGAGAGATCGGGGTTCACGAGAGGTTCTTCGGGGTGCCGTCCGGCGCGAGGTCGACGAGCTCGCCCTCGATCCCCTCGTCCTCGAACGCCTTCACGAGGGACCGCAGGTCCTCGGAGTAGATGTTCCAGCTGTCGGTGTGCACCGGAACGACCTGGCGAGGCGCGAGGTCCTTCGCCACCAGGGCGGCGTTCGCGGAGGTCAGGGTCAGCGGCGCGTTGTCGAGGATCGCGGGGGTGCGGGCGGCGCCGTCAAAACTCTCGCTGCCGCAGGCGGCGAGGAGGGTCACGCCCACGGTGGCCGCCAAGGCCCCTGCGGCGACGCGACGGAACGTCGAACGGTTCATGGGGAACACCAGCTCTCTCGTGGCGAACGGTGGGAAGACCCGGAGGCGGCGCCCGACCCCCCGAGACGTTTTCAACGCTAACACAGCTTGTAATCATCGATTACGAAAGGGTGTTAGCGCTGATATCGTGGGAGGCATGTCGACGGCACGCGCGCGCATCCTGGAAGCCACCGAGGAACTCCTCGCCACCAAGGACGCGCTGGCGATCTCGACCCGTGCCATCTGCGACCGGGCGAAGGTCGGCATGCCCGAGATCTACCGGCAGTTCGGCGACAAGCAGGGCCTGCTCACCGCGGTCGCCGACATCGGCTTCGAGCGCTTCCTCGCCGAGAAGCGCAAGAATCCGCTCACGGACGATCCGGTGGCGGACCTGCGGACGGCCTGGGACAGCCATGTCGCCTTCGCACTCCGCAACCCGCACCTCTACCGGCTGATGTTCACGCCGACCGGCGACGCGAAGCCGGGCGGCATCAAGGAGGCGCAGGCGATCCTCCTGACGGCGGTGGAGCGCTGCCGTGACGCCGGCAGGCTCCGGACGAGCCCGGAGCTCGCCGGGCGCTCGATCCTCTCGGCCAACGTGGGCGTGTGCATGATGGCGCTCTCGTTCCCCGACCTGTTCGGGGACTCCGACACCGCTCCGGCGGTACGGGACGCGGTGATCGGGAAGGTCACCGGCGACGAGCGCGAGGACAGCCGGATCGGTACGGCGACCGTCCTCGCCCAGGCCCTGGTCGCCACCCTCACCGGCACGCCCACCCCCGACGGCGCCACCCTCGACCGGCTGACCGCCGCCCGGCGCCCGGCCGCGCCGCCCTCGGAGACGTAACCGCCGGTCGGCTGCCGCCGCACCCTTCGCCCGCCACCCGTCGCCCGCCATCCGTCGCCCACCGTCCGTTGCACGGTCCGGGCAGGGCGGGCGCGCGCTGCGCCGCACCCACCTTGCCGAAAGGCCGACCTAGGTGGCTATAGTGCTAGGCAACTAGATAAATGGAGGAACCGGTGATTGAGTTCCACCTGAACAGCCGGTCCGGGCTGTCGCCGTACCAGCAGCTCGTCCAACAGGTGCGCCACGCACTGCGTCTCGGCCTCCTGGAGGAGGGCGACCGGCTGCCGACGGTCAAGGACGTGGCGAGGCAGATGGCGGTCAACCCGAACACGGTGCTCAAGGCGTACCGGGAGCTGGAGCACGACGGCCTGGTGGCCGCCCGCCCCGGCGTCGGGACGTTCGTGACCCGGACGCTGGCCGACGGCACGCTCGCCGCGCACGGACCGCTGCGCAAGGACCTGCAACGCTGGCTGACCAAGGCCCGCCTGGCCGGGCTCGACGACGAGAGCATCGAGGCGCTGTTCGCGAACACGTTTCGCGACGCCGCCGGAGAGGACGTGGCGTGAGCGCCGTCTTGCGAGCCCAGGGCCTGGGCAAGAGGTACAAGCAGCGCTGGGCGCTGCGGGACTGTGACCTGGACGTCCCCGCGGGTCGGGTGGTCGGCCTGGTCGGCCCCAACGGCGCAGGCAAGTCGACCTTGTTGAAGCTGGCCTCCGGCATGCTGACCCCGACGGCCGGCACCATCGAGGTGTGCGGCGGCCGTCCCGCCGAGGGAGTGGAACAGCTGGCCAAGGTCGGCTTCGTCGCCCAGGACACCCCGACCTACTCCGCGCTGAGCGTCGCCGACCACCTCGACCTCGGCAAGCGCCTCAACCCGAACTGGGACGACGCCCTGGCGCGCGACCGGGTCCGTCGCCTCGGTCTGGACCCCAAGCAGCGGGCCGGCAAGCTGTCCGGAGGCCAGCGCGCGCAGCTCGCGCTCACCCTGGGCATCGCCAAGCGCCCGGAACTGCTCATCCTGGACGAGCCGGTCGCGGCCCTGGACCCGCTCGCCCGACGGGAGTTCATGCAGGACCTGATGGAGGCCGTCGCCGAGCACGAACTGAGCGTCGTGCTCTCTTCCCACCTGGTCTCCGACGTGGAGCGAACCTGCGACTACATCATCGTCCTGGTCGACTCCCAGGTGCAGGTGGCCGACGACATCGACGACCTCCTCGCCTCCCACCACCGGCTCACCGGACCGCGCCGGAACCCGGACACGCTCCCGGCCGGTCAGCACGTCATCACCGCCAGCCACACCGACCGGCAGACCACCCTCCTGGTGCGCACCGACACCACGGTCCACGATCCGTCCTGGACCGTCGGCCCGCTCGGTCTGGAGGACATCGTCCTGGCCTACATGACCCGGCCCGCCGATGCGGTACGTGACACCCGACCCGCACTGGAGGTACTCCGATGATCTGGCTGACCTGGCGCCAGTTCCGCACGCAGGCCGCGGTGATGTTCGCCGCCGTCGCTGCCCTCGCCGCCGCCCTCGCTGTCACCGGCCCACAGCTGGCCGACCTCTACCGAGCTGCCGGCAGCCGCCTGGTGGACCAGGTCTCCAGCGCGGACCAGACCGTCTACTACGCCGGACTGCTGGTGGTGCTCGCCGTGCCGGCGGTCATCGGGATGTTCTGGGGCGCGCCGCTGATCGCCCGTGAGCTGGAGACCGGCACCCACTACCTCGCATGGAACCAGGGCGTCACCCGCACCCGCTGGCTGGCGACGAAACTGGGCCTCGGCACGGCGGCCGCCATGACCGTCGCCGGACTGGCCTCACTCGCGGTGAGCTGGTGGAGCAGCCCCATCGACCGGGCTGTCAACGGCGGTGGCGCGACGGACACCTACTTCCCGCGGCTCGACCCCGTGGCCTTCGCCGCACGGGGTGTCGTCCCCATGGCGTACGCCGCCTTCGCCTTCGCCCTGGGCGTCGCCCTCGGCCTCGTCATCCGCCGCACCCTGCCCGCGATGGCGACCACGTTCGCCCTCTACACCGCCGTCCAGATCTCCGCGCCGATGTGGATCCGGCCCCACCTGGCTGCCACGGAGCGGACCACCGTGCCGATCGAGCCCGGCGGCGCTCCCATCAGCATCCAGGAGAACGCCGAGCAGATCGTCGCGCATCCCGAGGTGCCCGGTGCCTGGGAAACCTCCCAGCAGACGCTGAACGCCGCAGGTCAGCCGACCACCGTGCCGTCGTCCTTCGCCGACTGCCTGCACACCGAGTCGGGCCCGCCCACCCTGCAGCAGTTCGAACGCTGCGTCGGCGACCTCGGCGCCCTGGGCTACAAGCAGCAGGTGACGTATCAGCCGGCCGGGAACTTCTGGGCCCTTCAATGGGCCGAGACCGGGCTCTACCTCGGCCTCGCCCTGGCCCTGACCGGGTTCTGCGCCTGGTGGATCCGCCGCCGGGCGACCTGACAGACGACCGTCCCACAACGGAGCACCTGGCGCTGATGCCGGCTGTCGAGAGAAGCTGATGCCGGCTGTCCAGGGAAGCGGCAGGCCTCAGCCGTTGACCGGCAGCACGTCCGGGGAGAGGACGCCCGCGCGGGCCGAGGCCGAGGTCATCCGGCGACGGTGATGGCGCCGGCACAGCACCTCGTAACCGATCTCCTCGGCCGGGCGGTTCACGTCGCCGACGACGACCTGCTCGCCCTCGACGACCATCTCGCCGCCCACCGTGCGGGCGTTGTGCGTGGCGCGGGCACCGCACCAGCACAGCGCCTCGACCTGGAGCTGCTCGATGCGGTCCGCCAGCTCGATGAGCCGCTGCGAGCCCGGGAACAGCTTGGTCCGGAAGTCGGTGGTGATGCCGAAGGCGAAGACGTCGAGACCGAGGTCGTCGACGACCCGGGCGAGCTGGTCGATCTGCTCCGGGGCGAGGAACTGGGCCTCGTCGACGATCACGTAGTCGGCCTTGCCGCCCTGGGAGAGCTGGGCGACGAGGTACGCGTACAGATCCATGCCCTGCGGCGCCTCGACCGCCTCCGTCACCAGGCCGAGCCGGGAGGAGAGCTTGCCCTCGCCCGCCCGGTCGTCACGGGTGAAGATCACGCCCTGGAGCCCCCGCGCGTCGCGGTTGTGGGCGATCTGGAGTGCCAGGGTGCTCTTCCCGCAATCCATGGTTCCGGAGAAGAAGACCAGCTCGGGCATGACGGGACGGGGACCTTTCAGGTCGTGGAGGGGGAAGGGTGGCCGGGGCGTCCGGGTGTCCGGAGATCCGGCGGGTTCAGGGGCGGACTTCGAGCAGCGGGACGAGCTGCTCCGCAGAGGTCATGGACCCGTGCATGCCGACCATCGCGGACTCGTGGGGCTCGTTCACGGAGGCGGTGATCGCCACGTCGTCGTGGGCCGCGGCGACGACGTCGCCGATCCGCCCGTACACGCGCTCGTCGATCTCGTCCCCGAACCAGCCGAGCGAGATCGCCTCGTCGCGGCTCGCGACCCAGAACTGCTCGCCGATCACCTCGCGCCAGCAGGTGAGGACGTCCGCCTCGGCACCGGGCACGGCGTAGACGTGCCGGGCACGCCCCTCGCCGCCGAGGAGCGCGACGCCCGCGCGGAGCTCCCAGTCCTCGTCGAAGTCGATGCGGTGCTGCTCGTCGAAGGGGATGTCGACCATGCCGTGGTCGGCCGTGACGTACAGCGCCGAGCGGGCCGGCAGCTGCTCGGCGAGCCGCTGCACGAGCCGGTCGACGAACATCAGCTGGCCGCGCCAGGCGTCGGAGTCGATGCCGAAGCGGTGTCCGGCACCGTCGAGTTCGCTGTAGTACGTGTAGACCAGCGAGCGGTCGCCGGCGGCGAGCTGCTCGGCGGCGAAGTCCATGCGCTCCTCGCCGGAGAGCCGCCCGTGAAACGTTCCGCCGCTGAGCGCGACCTTGGTGAGCGGGGTCTGCTCGAAGATCGGGGAGGACACCTGCGCGGTGTGGATCCCGGCCTCGTGGGCGAGCTGGAAGACGGTGGGGTACGGCTGCCAGACCTGCGGCGCGGTCCACGGCTTCCAGCGGAGCTGGTTCATCAGCTCGCCGGTGGCGGGGTTGCGCACGGTGTAGCCGGGCAGCCCGTGCGTACCGGGGAAGCGGCCGGTGCCGACGGAGGCGAGCGAGGTCGCGGTGGTGGCGGGGAAGCCCGCGGTGACCGGCCGGCCGGTGCCTCCGCGCGAGGAGCCGAGGAGCGAGGTCAGATAGGGGGCCTCGTCCGGGTGGGCCTTGATCTGCTCCCAGCCGAGCCCGTCGATCAGGAAGACGCAGTTCCGGTCGGCCGGGGTGAGCTCGGTGATCCGGGCGTCGAACCCGGGCACGCCCTGACCGGCGACGAGCGTCGGCAGCACGTCGCCGAGGGACCCGAAGGTGTACTCGGGGACCGGCGCGGTGTCGGGGGCGAGCGGAACCGGGTCGTCGGGCCAGCCGTGTGCCACGGCGGTCGGCTGCACCATCAGCGGGTGGGGGCGGCGGTGGCCGCGATGGCTTCGGACAGGGCCTGGGCGAAGACGAGGGTCTGCCGGACGGTGTCCGGGCCGTCCCCGGCCTCGCTCACCCGGAGGCTGAGGTCGTCGGCGGTGGCGTTGCCCGTGTAGCCGTGGTCGGCGTCGCAGTTGGCGTCGCCGCAGGCGGCGGGCTCCAGGTCGATGCGGGAGACGGCACCCCAGCCGATGGTGAGGACCACCTCGCGGGGCAGCGTGCCCGGCGTGTACGACTCCGGGTTGGCGACGACACGGCTGACGACGACCGACGAGATCCGGTCGAGCTTCACGGACTCGGTGGACGTCGTGGCGTACGGCGTCGGGGAGCTGGTGTCGGCGGCCTGCTCGTCGGTGTGGCTGACGATGAAGCGGTGCGGCGTCAGGACGAGGACGGTGACATGGCGCCGGACCTCGTTGGCGTCGAAGGTGGTCTCCTGGTGCACGACATACGACGCCACGGCCTCGCCGCCGACAGCGGCCTCCACCGCCTCGGCCACGAGGGCCGGGTAGTAGCCGCTGCGCTCGATCGCCGCGCGCAGCCCCTGGGTCGTCGTACCGGTCTTCGCCATGGACTCCATCCTACGGGGCTGTGGGGCCCCCTCAGGCCCTTCAGTAGCTCGGCAGGCTGCGCGGGCCGAGGTCGGTGCGGGGCGGCGGCGGGGCCAGCCGGACGGTGGCGCCGAGGACGGACAGCCCGCGCGGTGCCACGACCACCGGCTCCAGGGAGACGGCGACCACCTCTGGGTGGTCGTCGACCAGGCGGGACACCCGGAGCAGGACCTCTTCGAGGGCCGGGGTGTCGACGGGGGCCGAGCCGCGCCAGCCGAACAGCAGCGGGGCCGTGCGGAGGGAACGGACCAGCTCGGCGACGTCCCGGTCGGTGGCGGGCACCAGCCGGTGCGCCGTGTCGCCGAGCAGCTCGGACGCGGCGCCCGCGAGGCCGAAGGAGAGGACGGCGCCGACGGCCGGGTCGATGGCGGAGCGGACGACGGTGTCGACTCCCCGGGGCACCATCGCCTGGACGACCGGCTGGAGCTCCTCGGGCTTGCCGAGGACCTCGGTCAGCTCGGCGTAGGCGGTACGGAGCTGCTCCTCGGACGCCAGATCGAGGCGTACGCCCCCGAGGTCGGGGCGGTGGCGGAGGTGGGGCGCGGTCGTCTTGAGGGCCACCGGGTAGCCCAGCCGGCCGGCGGCCGCGACGGCGGCGTCGGGGGTGGGGGCGGGCAGCGTGGGCAGGACGGCGATGCCGTAGCGCGCGAGCAGTTCCCCCGCCTGTGCGGTGTCGAGGGTCACACCGCGCGGGTCGGCGTCGTCCCCGCCGAGCACACGCTCGATGAGCGCGGCGGCCCCTGCCTCGTCGATGTCCTCGTACTCGGGCACCCGGCCGGGCTCGGCGGCCTGCCGGCGCCACTGCCCGTACCGCACGGCCTCGGCCAGCGCCCGCACGGCCCGCTCGGCGGCGGGGTAGGAGGGGATGGTGGCGGGCGGGACGGGTAGGGACACGGCCGCGGGTGCCGGGTCGGTGCCGGTACCGGAGTCGGAGTCGGAGTCGGAGTCGGAGTCGGAGTCCCCGGCGCCGGACTCGGAGTCCCCGGCGCCGGACGCGGGAGCCGGTGATGCTGCGGCCGGAGTGGCCGCGGGCGGGCTCGTCGCCGGGGTGCCGAGGGCGGACCCGGCGCTGCCCGTTCCCTGGCCGGACGGGCCGCGGTCGGGTGTCCGGGCCTCGGGCCGAAGGCCGGTGGGCCCGGGTCCGGGTACGAGTCCGGACCCGGTTTCGGGTTCGGTCGCGGGCCCGTCAGGCGCGGCGGGCCCGGCCCCCGGTTCGGTCGGGAGGCCGGTCGGCCGGGGGGCCGAGGCGGCCGCCGCCGTGCCCCGGCCCGGTGCTGTCGGGCGGGTGCTCGTGGCGACCGCGAGGGCCTCCGCGAGGCCGCCCATCTCGACGTGGACGACGACGACCGGCTTCGTGGGGGCCTGAGCGGAGGCGACGGCCTCGCGGAGGGAGGCCGCGAGGACCTCGCCGTCGCCGAACTCGGTGGCGCCGTTCTCGCCGACCCACGGGATCGCGTTCACGACGACCGCGTCGGAGGTCTCGTCCGCGAGCGCCGCCACGAGGGCGTCCCGGAAGTCCGCCGGTTCCGCCGCCGTCGTGAGGTCGAGCGGCCGCAGCGGCCGCAGCCCCTCCGTCAGGCAGGCGTCATAGGTGAGGAGGCCGAGGGACTCGGAGTTGCCGAGGATCGCGACCCGGGGCCCGGCGGGCAGCGGCTGGGCGGCGAGCAGCAGTCCGGCGTCCACCAGCTCGGTGACGGTGTCGACGCGGATGACTCCGGCCTGACGGAGCAGCGCGGAGACCGTGGCGTGCGGGATGCGGGTGACGGGCACACGGTGGCCGGGCGGCGCGCTGCCGCTGTGTCGGGCGCCCTTGACGACGACGACCGGCTTGACGGCGGCGGTGCGGCGCGCGAGCCGGGTGAACTTCCGGGGGTTGCCGATCGACTCCAGGTAGAGGAGGACGACGTCGGTCCCGGGATCGTCGTACCAGTGCTGGAGGAAGTCGTTGCCGGAGACGTCGGCGCGGTTGCCGGCCGAGATGAAGGAGGAGAGCCCGGCGCCCCGTCGGTGCAGTCCGGCGAGGAGCGCGATGCCGATCGCGCCGGACTGGGTGAAGAGCCCGATCCGCCCGGCGGCCGGCATCTGCGGGGCGAGGGAGGCGTTGAGCCGGACGTCGGCGGCGGTGTTGATGATCCCGAAGGCGTTGGGCCCGATGATCCGCATGCCGTACGAGCGTGCCTGCCGGACCAGCTGACGCTGCCGCTCCCGCCCGGCGGCCCCGCTCTCGGCGTATCCGGCGGAGAGGACGACCAGGCCCTGGACGCCGTGCTCGCCGCAGTCCGCCACGACTTCCGGCACCCGTTCGGCGGGGACGGCGACGATCGCGAGGTCGACGGGCTCGCCGATGGCGGCGACGGAGGAGTGGGCGGGGACGCCGTCGAGTTCGACGGGCCCGTCGTTCTCGCCGAGCGCCGCGTTGACCGCGTACACGCGTCCGGTGTACCCGGCCCCGAGGAGGTTGCGGAGGACCGTCCGGCCGACGCCGCCCGGTGCGCGTCCGGCGCCGACGACCGCGACGGACCGGGGCGTGAGGAGGCGTTGTACGGAGCGGGCCTCGGCCCGCTGCTCCCGGGCGCGCTGCACGGCGAGGGAGCGGTCGGTGGGTTCGAGGTCGAGGTGGAGTCGTACGGACCCGTCCTCGAAGCTGCGCTTCTGGGTGTAGCCCGCGTCCGTGAACACCTTGATCATCTTGGTGTTGGCGGGGAGCACCTCGGCGGCGAAGCGCCGGATGTCCCGCTCGCGCGCGACCGCCGCGATGTGTTCGAGCAGGGCGGAGGCGACGCCGCGGCCCTGGTGGGCGTCCTGGACGAGGAAGGCGACCTCGGCCTCGTCGGCCGGGGCGGAGGCGGGCAGGCCCCGGTCGTCGATGCGGTCGTAGCGCACGGTGGCGATGAACTCGCCGCCCACCGTCGCCGCGAGGCCCACCCGGTCCACGAAGTCGTGGTGGGTGAAGCGGTGCACGTCCTTGGCGGAGAGCCGTGGGTAGGGGGCGAAGAAGCGGTAGTACTTCGACTCGTCCGAGACCTGCTCGTAGAAGCTGACGAGGCGGTCGGCGTCGTCGGCCGTGATGGGCCGGATACGCGCGGTGCCGCCGTCGCGGAGCACCACGTCCGCTTCCCAGTGGTCGGGGTAGTCGTGCTCCGGCAGCTGGTCCGACGCGCTCTGCATGGGGTCAGCCTACGGCCGCGACACGGCGCTGGCACGGGTCGCGGCACGGTGGCGGCACGGGTCGCGGCACGGTGGTGGCACCGGCCGCGACACGGTGGTGGCACCGGCCGCGACACGGTGGCGGCACCGCTCGCGCGGCGGGGGTCCGCCGTGCAAGGTAGGGAGCACGCCACGCACGGCGAGGGAGGGCCGAAAGGCGGTCCGGTCCGGGTCGAACGTCGGCGCGAGCACATCGCAACCCGTGAGAGACTGGTCTAGACAACCCGCTTGAGACTTGAAGGGCAACACCATGGCTGAGCGCCGCGTCAACGTCGGCTGGGCCGAGGGCCTGCACGCCCGCCCCGCGTCCATCTTCGTCCGTGCCGCCACGGCTTCCGGCGTTCCGGTGACGATCGCCAAGTCCGACGGCACCCCGGTGAACGCCGCCTCCATGCTCGCGGTGCTCGGCCTGGGCGCGCAGGGCGGCGAGGAGATCGTCCTCGCTTCGGAGGCCGACGGCGCCGAGGCCGCTCTGGACCGTCTGGCGAAGCTGGTCGCCGAGGGCCTGGACGAGCTTCCCGAGACCGTCTGATCCGGGTCGACCCACTCTGCACGACGAAAGGCCGTGACCGCCGGAATTCCGGTGGTCACGGCCTTTCGCTTTTCCACCGCTCCGCTTTTCGGGCAGCACGGAGCGACGGCGTCGAATTCCTATTCCATGTATACGATGCGCGCGTTAATTCCGGGAACTCGCCGTGTTGACTGCATGTTGCGAAACCCTCACACGGCCGCGGTCCGGTCTCTTGAGGCGGTGCAGCGACTGCGAGCGCTCCGCGTGCAGCGCGGTCAGCGCCCGCGCCCGCTCGGCGTCGCCGCGCGCCACGGCGTCCACGATCGCGCCGCGCTCGGCCCAGGCGTCCACCGGCCGCTCGGGCTGCTCGACCGCGTACATCCAGGCGATCTTGTGCCGCAGCTGGGTCAGCAGCGCCGTCAGGGCCGGGCTGCCGGAGGCCTGCGCGAGCGTCTCGTGGAACCAGCCGCCGAGGGAGCGCAGATCCTCGCCCTGTCCGCGCCTGGCCCGCTCCTGGCCCAGCCTGACCAGGCCGCGCAGCACCTTGAGATGGGCCTCCGTGCGCCGTTGGGCCGCGCGGGCGGCCCCCAGGGGTTCGAGCAGCGCCCGCATGTCGAGCAGATCGGCCGCCTCCTGCTCGGTGGGTTCGGCGACATGCGCCCCGGCGTGGCGGCGGGTGACCACGAAGCCCTCGGACTCCAGGGTGCGCAGGGCCTCACGGACCGGGACCCGGGAGACCCCGTACCGGCGGGCGAGCTGGTCCTCGGTCAGCCGGCTGCCCCGCTCGAAGACACCGGAGACGATGTCGTCCCGGATCGCCGTGCATACCGAGTGCGCGGGAATGCGCATGTCCGACCTCCGCCTTGGTCTGCGCGAGTCAATTCCAGCGGCGCCTGTTCTGCGCCCGATCTGCGACTCTATTGCAGCGCGCCGGAATTTCCGATGCCCCGGCGGAATATCGGTCTCCCGCGACCGACGAAAAGCCCCGGCTCTGTACGAGCCGGGGCTTTTGCGATGCGGGTGGGGCGGCGGAACGGGCACTGGGGGCGGCGGCGGAACCGCCGGTCCTGCGCGAGGCGTCCTCGATCCGTCCTGGATCGGACGTCGACGCCGCGGGGATCAGACGTTGACGCCGCGGGCGCGCAGATACGAGATCGGGTTGATGTCGGAGCCGTACTCGGAGGTCGTCCGCGCCTCGAAGTGGAGGTGCGGGCCGGTCGAGTTGCCGGTCGAGCCCGAGATGCCTATCCGCTCACCCGGCTCGACGCTCTGGCCGACGTAGACCCCGATGGAGGAGAGGTGGCCGTACTGGGTGTACGTGCCGTCGTTCATCCGGATGACGACGTTGTTGCCGTACGCGCCGCCCCAGCCGGCCTCGACGACGGTGCCCGAGCCGACGGACACGACGCTGCTGCCGTAGGAGGCGTGGAAGTCGATGCCGGAGTGGCTGCCGGAGGACCAGAGCGAGCCACCGGTCTGGTAGCCGGTCGAGACGTACGTGCCCTCGACGGGGAGCTGGAAGGAGGCCAGGCGGCGGCGCTCGGCCTCACGGGCGGCGCGCTGCTCGGCCTCGCGGATCTCCTTGGCACGGGCCTCGGCCTTGCGCTTCGCCTCGGCCTTGGCCTTCGCCTTGGCGGCGACCTCGAAGGCCTCCTGCTCCTGGGCGGCGGCCTGGGCGTCGATCCGCTCGGCGAGGGAGTCCTCGGTGATCACCTTGGTGAGACCGGTGTCCTCGAGGGAGGAACGGTTCTCCGTGTCGGCGGCGAGCGCCGGGGAAGCGAGGGTTCCGATGACGCCGGTGGTGGCGAGCGTCGCCGCGCCGGCGATGCCCACGCCGCGGCGCGCCATCCGGCTCGGAGCACGATGCTTCCCGGTGGCACGGGTGAACGCCATGTAGGGGCTGGTCCTTTCCTTCCCTCTCGCCTACCGGGTTAGCTGACGGGTTCGGAGCAGGAAGGTCTCCTACGAGCCCCTCCGTACGAGACGAAGGCGCCCGATTCACCCCAGGGACTGCGTATGGGTCCCCGGCTCCCCAGGCTCGCGCCTGACGGGGACTCGGCGATGTCTGTCCGATGCCGCGGGTGCGGCACGTGCAACTGACGAACAGACGCACCGACGCTATGCGGATCGTCTTTCAATCACCAACCGGACACGCCTTTTGTAAGACATGCCACAGGGCATACGATCACCCTTGACCTTAATACGGACAAACAGGAGGACCCCGACGAACTATGCCGTCGGGGCCCTCCTTTGTCATGCCGGCGGCGTGAATCAGCCGGTCACGACGGTCACTTCACCGATCCCGAGCGCGCGCACCGGCTCCGCGATCTGCGCCGCGTCGCCGACGAGCACGGTGACGAGCCGGTCCACGGGGAAGGCGCTGACCACGGCCGCGGTCGCCTCGACCGTGCCGGTCTCGGCCAGCCGGGCGTACAACTGGGCCTGGTAGTCGTCCGGGAGGTGCTGCTCGACCTGGTCGGAGAGCGTCCCGGCGACGGAGGCCGCGGTCTCGTACTTGAGCGGCGCGACCCCCACCAGGTTCTGCACGGCCGTCTCCCGCTCGGCGTCGGTGAGCCCCTCCGCGGCCAGCGTCCGCAGCACCTTCCACAGGTCCTCAAGTGCCGGGCCGGTGTTGGGCGTGTCGATGGAACCGCTGATGGCGAGCATCGAGGCGCCGTTCCCCCGGCCGTCCGAGCGGAGCACCTGCCCGAAGGCACGCACGCCGTACGTGTAGCCCTTCTCCTCGCGCAGGACCCGGTCGAGCCGCGAGGTGAGGGTGCCACCGAGGCAGTAGGTGCCCAGGACCTGGGCCGGCCAGACACTGTCGTGGCGGTCGGGTCCGACCCGGCCGATCAGCAACTGGGTCTGGACGGCGCCGGGACGGTCCACGATGACGACCCGTCCGGTGTCGTCGGCGGTGATCGGCGGCATCGGGAGCGGCTCGGCCGGCTCGCCGGTCCAGGCGCCCAGGGTCTCGGCGAGGACCTTGTCCAGGTCGACGCCGGTGAGGTCGCCGACGACCACGGCGGTGGCCGTGGCGGGCCGGACGTACGCCTCGTAGAAGGCGCGGACCGCGGCGGCGTCGATCGCCTCGACGGTCTCCTCGGTGCCCTGGCGCGGCCGGGACATCCGGGCCTCGGCCGGGAAGAGCTCCTTGGAGAGCTGCTTGGCGGCGCGGCGGGACGGGTTGGCCGTCTCGTGCGGGATCTCGTCGAGGCGGTTGCGCACCAGGCGCTCGACCTCGGTCTCGAGGAACGCGGGCGCGATCAGGGCCTCGGAGACGAGACCGAGCGCCTTGGGCAGCCGGGAGACGGGGACCTCCAGGGAGACCCGTACGCCCGGGTGGTCGGCGTGCGCGTCGAGCGTGGCGCCGCAGCGCTCCAGCTCGGCCGCGAACTCCTCGGCGCTGTGCTGGTCCGTGCCCTCGAAGAGCGCGCGGGCCATGATGGTGGCGACACCGTCGAGGCCGGCGGGCTCGGCGTCCAGCGGGGCCGGCAGGAAGATCTCCACGGCCACGACCTGCTGGCCGGGGCGGTGACTGGTCAGCACCGTCAGGCCGTTGTCCAGGGCGCCGCGGTCCGGGGCCGGGAAGGCCCAGGGCCGGGCGAGGCCCGGCGTCGGCTGCGGGTGGAAGTCCATGCTCGTCAAAGACGCGGCGGCGTCGGTCACTGGTCCGCTCCCTCTTCCTCGTCGCCGTCGGCGTTCTCGCTCTGTTCGGTCGCCAGGGGCTCGTAGACCAGCACCGCGCGGTTGTCGGGGCGCAGCGTGGCCGCGGCGACGGCCTGCACCTCGTCGGCGGTGATCGCCAGGACGCGGTCGACGGCGGTCAGCGCGAGCTGCGGGTCGCCGAAGAGCACGGCGAACCGGCACAGTTCGTCGGCGCGGCCCGCGACGGTGCCGAGCCGGTCGAGCCACTCGCGCTCCAACTGGGCCTGCGCGCGCTCCATCTCCTCGGGCGTGGGGCCCTCGGCGGCGAACCGGGCGAGCTCCTCGTCGACGGCCGCCTCGATCTGCGGGACCTCGACACCGCCGGAGGTCTTGACGTCCAGCCAGCCGAGCGAGGGCGCGCCGGCGAGCCGCAGCATGCCGAAGCCGGCGGCGACGGCCGTACGGTCGCGGCGGACCAGGCGGTTGTGCAGCCGGGAGGACTCGCCGCCGCCGAGGACCGTGAGGGCCAGGTCGGCGGCGTCGCACGCGCGCGTGCCGTCGTGCGGCAGCCGGTAGGCGGCCATCAGCGCGCGGGCCGGGACCTCCTCCTCGACGACCTCGCGCAGCTGCTCGCCGATGACCTCGGGCAGGTCGCCGGGGCGCGGGGCGGGCTTGCCGTCGTGGCCGGGGATGGAGCCGAAGTACTTCTCGACCCAGGCGAGGGTCTGCTCCGGGTCGATGTCGCCGACGACCGACAGCACCGCGTTGTTCGGGGCGTAGTACGTGCGGAAGAAGTTCCGCGCGTCCTCCAGGGTGGCCGCGTCCAGGTCGGCCATCGAACCGATCGGCGTGTGGTGGTACGGGTGCCCCTCCGGGTAGGCCAGGGCGGTCAGCCTCTCGAAGGCCGTGCCGTACGGCACGTTGTCGTAGCGCTGGCGGCGCTCGTTCTTGACGACGTCCCGCTGGTTCTCCATGGACTCGTCGTCCAGGGCGGCGAGCAGCGAGCCCATGCGGTCGGCCTCCAGCCAGAGCGCGAGCTCCAGCTGGTGCGTGGGCATGGTCTCGAAGTAGTTGGTGCGCTCGAAGCTCGTCGTGCCGTTGAGCGAGCCGCCGGCGCCCTGCACGAGCTCGAAGTGCCCGTTCCCGTGGACCTGCTTCGAGCCCTGGAACATCAGGTGCTCGAAGAGGTGGGCGAGGCCCGTGCGGCCCGGGACCTCGTGCCGCGAGCCGACGTCGTACCAGAGGCAGACCGCGGCGACCGGGGTCAGGTGGTCCTCCGAGAGCACCACACGCAGGCCGTTCGCCAACCGGTGCTCGGTCGCTGTCAGGCCGCCGGAGCCGGCCTCGGCCGTGGCCGTGTGACCCATGGGCATGTACGTCCCTTCGATCGCGATGTGAAAAAGTCCTGCCACTGTATGCAAGCGCGCCGACACCTGGCGAAGTTCCCGCCCCCCGGAGATGTCCCTCTTCCGGGTCGCGGTCGGCGCTGTCGGTGGCACGGTCCACAATGGTCCGCGTCAGATCAACCTTGTTGGTGAAGGAGCCGCAGCCGCGATGGCCCGCCGCAGCACGAAGACACCGCCGCCGGACGACGCGTTCGAGGAGCGAATCCTCGACATCGACGTTGTCGACGAGATGCAGGGCTCCTTCCTCGAGTACGCGTACTCGGTGATCTACTCGCGTGCCCTCCCGGACGCCCGTGACGGCATGAAGCCCGTCCAGCGACGCATCGTCTACCAGATGGGCGAGATGGGGCTCCGCCCCGACCGCGGCTTCGTCAAGTGCGCCCGCGTCGTCGGCGAGGTGATGGGCAAGCTGCACCCGCACGGCGACGCGTCCATCTACGACGCCATGGTCCGCATGGCGCAGCCGTTCTCCATGCGCCTCCCCCTCGTCGACGGACACGGCAACTTCGGTTCCCTGGGCAACGACGACCCGCCGGCCGCCATGCGGTACACCGAGTCGCGGATGGCCCCGGCCGCGCTGCTCATGACCGAGTCCATCGACGAGGACACGGTCGACTTCGCGCCGAACTACGACGGCCAGGAGCGGGAGCCGGTGGCGCTGCCCGCCGCGTACCCGAACCTGCTGGTCAACGGCGCGTCCGGCATCGCGGTCGGCATGGCGACCAACATGCCCCCGCACAACCTCGGCGAGGTCATCGCCGCCGCCCGCCATCTGATCCGCCACCCGGGCGCCGACCTCGAGACGCTGATGCGTTTCGTGCCCGGACCCGACCTGCCGACCGGCGGCCGGATCGTCGGCCTCTCCGGCATCAAGGACGCGTACGAATCGGGCCGCGGCTCGTTCAAGATCCGCGCCACCACGAGCGTGGAGACGGTGACGGCGCGCCGCAAGGGCATCGTCGTGACCGAGCTGCCGTTCACGGTCGGCCCCGAGAAGGTCATCTCCAAGATCAAGGACCTGGTCGGTTCCAAGAAGCTCCAGGGCATCGCCGACGTCAAGGACCTGACCGACCGCAACCACGGCCTGCGCCTGGTCATCGAGATCAAGAACGGCTTCGTGCCCGAGGCGGTCCTGGAGCAGCTCTACAAGCTGACGCCGATGGAGGAGTCCTTCGGCATCAACAACGTGGCACTGGTCGACGGCCAGCCGCTGACCCTCGGCCTCAAGGAACTCCTGGAGGTCTACCTCGACCACCGCTTCGAGGTCGTCCGGCGCCGCTCCGAGTTCCGCCGCACCAAGAAGCGCGACCGGCTCCACCTGGTGGAGGGCCTGCTCGTCGCCCTGCTCGACATCGACGAGGTCATCCGGCTGATCCGGGAGAGCGAGAACTCGGCGCAGGCCAAGGAGCGCCTGATCGAGCGCTACTCGCTCAGCGAGACCCAGACGCAGTACATCCTGGACACCCCGCTGCGCCGCCTCACCAGGTTCGACCGGATCGAGCTGGAGACCGAGCAGGACCGGCTCAACGGCGAGATCGACGAACTGACCGGGATCCTCGACTCCGACGCGGAGCTGCGCAAGCTGGTCTCGGCGGAACTGGCCGCGGTCGCCAAGAAGTTCGCCACGGACCGGCGTACGGTCCTGCTGGAGTCGGCGGGCGCGCCCGTCGCGGCCGTCTCCCTGGAGGTCGCGGACGACCCGTGCCGCGTGCTGCTCTCCTCGACCGGGCTGCTCGCCCGTACGGCGACGGCGGAGCTGCCCCCGGTCGACCCGGACGCCAAGCGCGTCAAGCACGACGTGATCCTGTCGTCGGTGGCCGCCACCCAGCGCGGTGACATCGGCGCGGTGACCTCGGACGGCCGACTGCTCCGGATCGCGGTGATCGACCTGCCGCAGCTCCCGGACACGGCGTCCGCGCCGAACCTGGCGGGCGGCGCGCCGCTGTCCGAGTTCCTGTCCCTGGAGGCGGACGAGACCGTGGTCTGCCTGACCACGCTCGACGAGTCCTCACCGGGGCTCGCCCTCGGCACGCTCCAGGGCGTGGTGAAGCGCGTGGTCCCGGACTATCCGGCGAACAAGGACGAGCTGGAGGTCATCACCCTCAAGGAGGGCGACCGGATCGTCGGCGCGACCGAGCTGCGGACGGGCGAGGAGGACCTGGTCTTCATCACCTCCGACGCCCAGCTCCTGCGCTACCCGGCCGCGCAGGTACGGCCCCAGGGCCGACCGGCCGGCGGTATGGCGGGCGTCAAGCTGGCGGACGGCGCCGAGGTGATCTCGTTCACGGCGGTCGACCCGGCGGCGGACGCCGTCGTCTTCACCGTCGCGGGCTCCACGGGCACGCTCGACTCCTCGGCGGGTACGTCGGCGAAGCTGACGCCCTTCGACCAGTACCCGCGCAAGGGCCGCGCGACCGGCGGCGTCCGCTGCCAGCGCTTCCTGAAGGGCGAGGACGTCCTGATCCTGGCCTGGGCGGGCACCACCCCGGCCCACGCCGCCCAGAAGACCGGCACCCCGGTGGAACTCCCGGACGTCGACCCCCGCCGCGACGGCTCGGGCACCCCGCTCCCCCACCCGGTGGACGTGGTGGCGAGCCCGGCGGTCTGACCCGGCACGACGGTTGGAACCGGTGGATCAGGGCGTGCTCTGATCCACCGGACGGCCGCTGGTCGTGCTCCGGTCGGTCGTCTGCTTCGGTCAGTGGATCCGGTGCTCCGTCCAGAAGGGGCCGAGGTCCGTGGACGTCGCGGCCTGGGCCGCGCGCTTGAAGTCCGCGGTGGTGGCGACGCCCAGCCAGTGGTCCCGCACGTACCCGCGCAGCATGCCCGCCATCTCCCGGCCGCCCAGGAGGCGTTCCAGATCGCTCAGGGCACAGGCTCCCCGGACGTAGACGACGCGGACGTACTCGGAGCGGTGACCGTCCCCGTAGTAGCCCATGGTCCGCGTGAGGGCGGCCGTGTCACTGGGCCACGCGCCCTGGTCCTCCCAGCACGTGGTGGTGTCCTCCCGGCGGTACAGCCGGCTCGCGTACTGGGCGAAGGCCTCGTCGAGCCAGGGCTCCGCGAACTGGTCGTTGCCGACGACTCCGTAGAACCACTGGTGGGCGATCTCGTGGACGGCTCCCGATTCCTCCGGTTCGGTCCACAGCAGGACGAGGCCCGGGAACTCCATGCTGCCGAAGTCGTCGAGGGTGTCGCTCATGACGAGGTCGAGCTCGCCGTACGGATAGCGCCCGAACCGCTTCCCGAACTCGTCGACCGAGCCGACGGACTCCTTCAGCGCGTTCGTGACGCCCTCGGGGGTGGTGGTGCCGGTCCAGTACGCGTTCAGCCTGACGCCGCCGGGCGTGGTCACCGTCTTGGACCGGAAGGGGCCCGCCGCCCACGCGAAGTCCCGCACCCCGCGCGCGACGCTGGTCGTGACCGTGCGGCCGGGGGCGCCCGGGTGCCGGGTGGTGGTGCCGGTCGCGGGCACCACGAGACCGCGGGGGTGGTCGAGGGCGACCCGGAAGTCCCCGGCGAGGGTGTGGAAGCTCTCGCCGAAGCCGACGTCCGGGTCGAGGTGCCGACCCCGCTCGTCGCGGACGGACAGCAGCGGCAGCGCGTTGCCGAGGTAGCGGTGCGCGCCGTCCCTGCCGAAGCGGTGGACGCGGTCCGGGACGGTGATCGAGACGTCGAAGGAGACGCTGGCCCGCGCCCCGTACGGCAGGGGTGCGGGCAGGTCGATCCGCAGCGCGGTGCAGCCGACGGTGGGCAGGTGCGGGGTGCCTCCGGCGACCCCGCTCACCCGGACCGGAGGCGGACCGTCCGGGGTTCCGCAGCCGACGGTGCCGTTGCCCCACAGCCGTACGTCGACCGAAGCGAGCGGAGTACGGGCGGCATTGCGGAAGGACACCGTCTGGCGGCCGGTCCAGTGCGAGCCGTCGGCGTCAGTACGCAGCGACACGTCGTACGAGGGGCGGTCCGGCGTCGCCACCGTCCGCGCGGGGGGCGGGGAGCCTCCGGGGTCCTGCGCGGCGGCCGTCTGGGGGGCGAGCAGCAGGACGGCCGTGAGAGCGAGCAGCGGCGCCCGCCAACCACTGAACGAGGTCATGACGGGCACGCTAGGACGCCCGTACGCCCGGACGGGCGGGTTCCGGGCCACTGACGGGACTCCCCCACCGCAGGGCTCGCCGCCACGCGGAGCCCGGCCGAAGCCCTACTCGGAGGTCTCCGGCCCGTCCTCGCTCCGCTGTACGTACCGCAGGACGCCCCACATGCTCTGCTCGTCGGGGACGTCCTGCGGCCCGTGCTGCTCGCACTCCACGAGTTCCTTGCGCAGGCCGGCCGCGTCGACGCCGGAGCCGATCAGGACGAGCTGGGTGAGCCGCTCCTCGCCGTCGGGCCATCGCTCGGGGTAGAAGCGCAGGAAACGGCCGACCGCGTGCACGGCGTAGCGGTTGTCCGGATCGGCGGCGCCGAAGTCGATGAAGCCCTTGATCCGGTAGAGCCCCTCGGGCCGCGCGTCGAGGAAGGCCATCAGCCGACGCGGGTCGAGCGGGGCGGCAGCGGTCAGGGAGACGGTCTCGTACGACGTGTGGGTGTGCGCCCGCGGGTCACCGTCCCCGTCCCCGCCCCCGTCCCCGTCCCCGTCTCCGTACAGGATGTCCTCGATGGACATCTGCCCCTCGATCTCGTCCTCCGGGACCACCCGGTCGAAGAGCAGCTCCGGGTCGATCCGTCCGTGCGTGGCGTCGACGATCACGGCCTTCCCGGCGAGACCACCGACCGTCTCGCGTACGGCGAGCAGCTCGGCCGCGGAGACCCGGTCGGTCTTGTTCACGACCACGAGGTCGGCGATCGGCAGGTGCCGGTCGGTCTCGGGGTGCCGCTCCCGGGTGGCGGAGAACTCGGCCGCGTCGACGACCTGCACGAGCCCGCCGTACACGATCCGCTCGTTCTCGCTGGCGAGGACCATCCGGACCAGTTCCTGAGGCTCGGCGAGGCCGCTCGCCTCGATCACGATCACGTCGAGCCGCGACTCGGGGCGGGTGAGGACCTCCAGGTACTCGTCGAGCTCGCTCGCGTCGACGGCGCAGCACAGGCAGCCGTTGCCGAGGGAGACGGTGGAGCCGACCTGCCCGGCGATTCTCATCGCGTCGATGCCGATGTCGCCGAAGTCGTTGACCATGACGCCGATACGGGTCCCCCGGGAGCTGCGCAGCAGATGGTTGAGGAGCGTGGTCTTCCCGGCCCCGAGGAACCCGGCCAGGACGACGACGGGGATCTGCTGCGTGGTCAAGGGACGTGCCTCCGGTTCCTTCGGGTCCCACGGCTGTGGGATCCCCAGAATAGGTTTCCGCACCGACACCCGTGCCGACGCCATTTCCGGTGCCGGGGCGTGGCCCCGTACCGTTTCCGCCATGAGCCCCGCACAGACCAGCCCCCCGCGCCCGCGTGCGCGCCGTCGGCGGTTCGGCTGGCCGCAGCGGGTGTTCTCGCAGGTCCTGCTGATGCAGCTGGCCATCGCGACCGGTGTGACCGTCCTCGCCACCGGGCTCTTCCTCGCCCCGCTCAGCGCCCAGCTCGACGACCAGGCGATGCGGCGCGCCCTGGCCATCGCGGGGACCACGGCGTCACCCCGGCTGGCCGCGGACCTCACCGGCACGCGGCCGTCGGCGCGGGGTCCGGTGCAGACGGAGGCCGAGCGGATCCGGACCTCCACGGGCGCCGAGTACGTCGTCGTCATGGACACCCGCGGGGTGCGCTGGTCGCACACCGATCCCGCGGAGATCGGCCGGCGCGTCTCCACCGATCCGACCGACGTCCTCGCCGGGCACGAGGTGATGGAGATCGACAGCGGCACCCTGGGCCGCTCGGCGCGCGGCAAGACGCCGCTGCGGGACGCGGACGGGCGGATCGTCGGCGCGGTCTCGGTCGGCATCGAGTACGACAGCGTCCGCGAACGGCTCCTCGCCGCGATCCCGGGCCTCCTCGCCTACGCGGGCGGGGCGCTCGCGGCCGGTGCCCTGGCCGCGTACCTGATCTCCCGGCGTCTTCAGCGGCAGACCCACGACCTGGCCTTCTCCGACATCTCCGCGCTCCTCGCCGAACGCGAGGCCATGCTGCACGGCATCCGCGAGGGGGTCGTGGCGCTGGACCGCAACGGCTCGGTCCGGCTCATGAACGACGAGGCCCAGCGGCTGCTGGGCCTCGGCCCCGAGGCGGCGGGACGACCGCTCGACGAGGTCCTCGGCCGCGGCCGTACCGCCGACGTCCTGGCGGGCCGGGTGACCGGCGAGGACCTGCTCACCGTCCGCGGGCACCGGGTGCTGATCGCCAACCGGATGCCGACCGACGACGGCGGCGCCGTGGCGACCCTCCGCGACCGCACCGAGCTGGAGCGGCTCGGGCGCGAGCTGGATTCCACCCGTGGCCTGATCGACGCCCTGCGCGCCCAGGATCACGAGCACGCCAACCGGATGCACACCCTCCTGGGGCTCCTGGAGCTGGAGATGCACGAGGAGGCGGTCGAGTTCGTCACCGAGGTGGTCGGTGTGCACCGGGCCACCGCCGAGCAGGTCACGGAGAAGGTCCACGACCCGCTCCTCGCGGCGCTCCTGGTCGGCAAGGCGACCGTCGCCGCCGAGCGGGGCGCCTCGCTGCGGCTCGCCCCCGACTCGCTGCTGCCGGACCGGCTCGTCGACCCGCGCGAACTGGTCACCGTCGTCGGCAATCTGGTCGACAACGCCCTGGACGCCGTCGCGGGCACCCCGGGAGCCCGTATCGACGTCTCGTTCCGCACCGAGGGACGTACGGTCGTGCTGCGGGTCACGGACAGCGGCCCGGGGGTTCCCGAGGAGCGCCGCGAGCTGATCTTCACCGAGGGCTGGTCGACGAAGGCGCTTCCGTCGCACGGGAAGCGCGGCCTCGGTCTCGCCCTGGTACGCCGGCTCGCCGAGCGCCGGGGCGGCACCGCGCGGGTGGCCGACGGGCTCGACGGGGGCGCGGAGTTCACGATCGTCCTCCCGGACGCCCTGACCGAGCCCGAGCCGGAGCCGGACCTGGCCGCGGAGGCCGATCCGGACCTGGCTGTACGGGCGCCCGAGCCCGAGCCGGACCTGACGGCACGGAGGCCGGATGCCGAGCCGGACGCGGCTCTCCGCGGGCCTGGTCCGGAGCCCGTCGAGGAGGCCCGATGATCGACGTCCTCGTCGTCGACGACGACGTGCTGGTGGCCCGCATCAACGCCGCCTACGTCGCCAAGGTGCCCGGCTTCCGCGTCGCCGCCACCGCCCACTCGACCGCCGAGGCGCTCGCCGCCCTGGACGAGCAGCCGGTGGACCTGATCCTCCTGGACCACTACCTGCCCGACCAGAACGGCCTGGCCGCGGTACGGGAGCTCCGTGCGCGCGGTCACCAGTGCGACGTGATCATGGTGACGGCCGCCCGGGACGTGGCCACCGTGCAGGCGGCGATGCGGCACGGCGCCCTCCAGTACCTGGTCAAGCCGTTCAACTTCGCCGGGCTGCGCGCCAAGCTGGAGGCGTACGCGACGCTCCGCCGCACTCTGGAGGGCGGGGGCGAGGCGGAGCAGGCCGAGGTGGACCGGATCTTCGGGGTCCTGTCGGCGGGCTCCGTGGCCCCGGACCTGCCCAAGGGGCACTCCCCCACCACGGCCGAGCTGGTCCGCCAGGTGCTGCTCGCCGCCGGTGGGCCGCTGTCCGCCCAGGAGATCGCCGAGCGGGCCGGCGTCAGCCGCCAGACCGCCCAGCGCTACCTCAAACTCCTGGAACGCACCGGCAGGGTCCGCCTCTCGCTCCGGTACGGCGAGACGGGCCGTCCGGAACACCGCTACGCCTGGGCGACCTCACCCTCCACCGGCTGACGCCTACGCCTGGGCGACCTCGCCCTCCACCGGCTGACGCCCCGCGCGGGACGGTCAGGCGGCGCCGGCGCCGGTCAGCGACCGGACCTCGGTCTCGGCGTGCCGTGCCTCGTCGGGCGGCTCGGTCGACGTCACGGTCCCGATCCAGCCGGCGAGGAAGCCCAGCGGGATGGAGACCGCTCCCGGGTTCTGCAGCGGGAAGAGGTGGAAGTCGACACCGGGGAACAGCGATTCGGGACTGCCGGAGACCACCGGCGAGATCACGACGAGAAGCACCGCGGGGATCAGACCGCCGTAGACGGACCAGACCGCGCCCCGGGTCGTGAACCTCCGCCAGAACAGCGAGTAGAGCAGCACCGGCAGATTGGCGGAGGCCGCGACCGCGAAGGCCAGCCCGACGAGGAAGGCCACGTTGAGGTCGCGGGCGAGCAGCCCCAGGCCGATCGCGGCCGCGCCGATCCCCGCGGCGGCGATCCGGGCCACGGTCACCTCGCTGTACTGCTTCGCGTGCCGGCGGCGCAGCGAGGCGTACAGGTCGTGGGCGACGGAGGCCGAGGAGGCGAGGGTGATCCCCGCGACGACGGCGAGGATGGTCGCGAAGGCGACGGCGGCGACGATCGCGAAGAGCACGGTGCCGCCGGTGGAGCCCGCGCCGCCGCCGAGGTCGAGGGCGAGCAGCGGTACGGCGGTGTTCCCGGACGCGTTGGACGCGCGGACCTCGTCGGGGCCGATCAGCGCGGCGGCGCCGAAGCCGAGCACGATGGTCATCAGGTAAAAGCTGCCGATGAGCCCGATGGACCAGACGACCGAACGGCGGGCGGCCCGGGCGGTCGGCACGGTGTAGAAGCGCGACAGGATGTGGGGCAGTCCCGCCGTGCCCAGGACCAGGGCGAGGCCGAGGCTGATGAAGTCGAGGCGGGCCGTCCAGTCGCCGCCGTAGCGGAGCCCGGGGGCGAGGAAGTCCAGGCCGTGCCCGCTGCGTTCGGCCGCCCTGGAGAGCAGGCTGTTCACGTCGCCGTGGAACCGGAGCAGGACGAGAACGGTGAGCGCGATCGTGCCCGCCATGAGCAGGACCGCCTTGACGATCTGGATCCAGGTGGTGGCCCGCATGCCGCCGAGCGACACGTAGATCACCATCAGCGCGCCGACGCCGATCACCGTCCAGGAGCGGGCCGCCTCGCTGGTGCCGCCGAGCAGCAGCGCGACCAGGCTTCCGGCTCCCACCATCTGGGCCACGAGGTACAGCACGGAGACGGCCACCGAGGAGGTGCCGGCGGCGATCCGCACCGGGCGCTCGGCCATCCGCGCGGCGACGACGTCGGCGAGGGTGAACCGGCCGCAGTTGCGGACCAGTTCGGCCACCAGCAGCAGCACGACCAGCCAGGCGACGAGGAATCCGACGGAGTACAGCATGCCGTCGTAGCCGTAGAGGGCGATCAGCCCGGAGATGCCGAGGAAGGAGGCCGCGGACATGTAGTCGCCGGCGATGGCGAAGCCGTTCTCCAGGGGCGAGAAGAGCCTGCCCCCGGCGTAGAACTCCTCGGCCGAACCGCGCCGGTTGCGGCTCACCCAGGTGGTGATCCCCAGGGTGACGGCGATGAAGACGCTGAACAGCACGAGCGCCAGGGTCTGGTGGTCCGCGGTCACGGCTGCGTCACCCCTCGGGTCATCTCCTGGGTGTCCCAGCGCAGGTCGAGCGCGGCCCGGTCCCTGCGCAGCCGCGCGTGGCGCGCGTACGCCCAGGTCAGCAGGAAGGTGGTGAGGAACTGCCCGAGGCACGCCACCATCGCCACGTTCACCACCCCGACGACCGGCCGCGCCATGAGTCCGGGCGCGGCGGTCGCCGCCACGACGTAGGCGAGGTACCAGAGGAGGAACGCGAGGGCGGCGGGGAAGACGAACCGGCGGTAGCGGCGGCGCACCTCCTGGAAGGCAGGGCTCCGCTGCACTTCCAGATAGATCTCCGCCGCGCTGTGGACCCGCTGTCGCAGCACCGCGTCGGGGCGGCCGTCACCGGGAGCCCCGGCCCCCGCGCGCTCGTCCCGGCCGGAGCCCGTCGCGTCGTACCAGGGGTCGTCGAAGGGCACCGCCGAAGCGTCGAGCCCCTCCTGCTTGTCCACCTGCTCCACCGGGCAACTCTCCTTGTCAGGCGAACCGTTTCGGCCGCGTGCCCAAGGATGGACAGAGCGGGAAGATCCCGGACTCTTCTCCTCCCGCTGTTCACCCCATCAGGTGACTCTCCGCCCAGGTGCCCTGACCGGACCGTGCTGATATGCGTACCGCACGGTCCGGACTGCCTCAGGCGTCGATGCGCGAGCGGTCGAGGGTCGCCGCGGAGCCGGTGATGAACTCCTTGCGCGGTGCCACGTCGTTGCCCATGAGGAGGTCGAAGACCTGCTCCGCCGCGTCCAGGTCGCCGATGTTGATCCGGCGCAGGGTGCGGTGACGCGGGTCCATCGTGGTCTCCGCGAGCTGGTCGGCGTCCATCTCGCCCAGACCCTTGTAGCGCTGGATGGAGTCCTTGTAGCGGACGCCCTTGCGCTGGTACTCCAGCAGGGTCTGGCGCAGCTCGTTGTCCGAGTACGTGTAGACGTACTTGTCCTGGCCCTTCTTGGGCTGGACGAGCTCGATCCGGTGCAGCGGCGGCACGGCGGCGAAGACCCGCCCGGCCTCCACCATCGGCCGCATGTAGCGCTGGAAGAGCGTCAGCAGCAGACAGCGGATGTGGGCGCCGTCGACGTCGGCGTCGACCAGGAGGACGATCTTCCCGTACCGCGCCGCGTCGATGTCGAAGGTGCGGCCCGAGCCCGCTCCTATGACCTGGATGATCGCCCCGCACTCGGCGTTCTTCAGCATGTCCGAGACGGACGACTTCTGGACGTTGAGGATCTTGCCGCGAATCGGCAGCAGGGCCTGGAACTCGCTGTTGCGGGCGAGCTTGGCCGTACCGAGGGCCGAGTCGCCCTCGACGATGAAGAGCTCGCTGCGCTCCACGTCGTCGCTGCGGCAGTCGGCCAGCTTGGCCGGCAGCGAGGAGGACTCCAGCGCCGTCTTCCTGCGCTGCGCCTCCTTGTGCTGGCGGGCGGCGATGCGCGTACGGGCCGCGGCGACGGCCTTGTCCAGGACGGCACGGGCCTGTGCCTTGGCGTCCCGCTTGGTCGAGGTGAGGAAGGCCTTGAGCTCCTTGGCGACCACGTTCGCCACGATCCGGCGGGCCGCGGACGTGCCGAGGACCTCCTTGGTCTGCCCCTCGAACTGCGGCTCGGCGAGGCGGACCGTCACGACGGCCGTGAGCCCCTCCAGGGCGTCGTCCTTGACGATGTCGTCCTCGGCGACGCGCAGCATCTTCGCCGAGCGCAGCACCTCGTTCACCGTCTTGGTGACGGCCTGCTCGAAGCCCGAGACGTGGGTGCCGCCCTTGGGCGTCGCGATGATGTTGACGAAGGACTTGACCGTGCTGTCGTAGCCGGTGCCCCAGCGCAGCGCGACGTCGACGGCGAGCTCACGGGTGACCTCGGTCGGCGTCATGTGGCCGCGCTCGTCGAGGACCGGGACGGTCTCCTTGAAGGTGCCCTGGCCGGTGAGGCGCTGGATGTCGCAGACGGCCTTGTCCTGCGCGAGGTACTCGCAGAACTCGCTGATGCCGCCGTCGAAGCGGAAGGTCTCCTCGCTCTTGCCGATCCCCGCCAGGTCCCGCTCGTCGCGGACGACGATGGTGAGGCCGGGCACGAGGAAGGCGGTCTGCCGGGCGCGCTGGTGCAGCGTCTCCAGGGAGAGCTTGGCGTCCTTGAGGAAGATCTGCCGGTCGGCCCAGTAGCGCACACGGGTGCCGGTACGGGTCTTGGGGACGCGCTTGCCCTTGCGCAGGCCGTTGCCCGGATCGAAGGGGCTGTCGGGACCCTGCTCGGTGAAGATGCCCGGGACGCCCCGGCGGAAGCTGATCGTGTGCGTGGCGCTGTTCCGGTCGACCTCGACGTCGAGGCGGGCCGACAGGGCGTTGACCACGGAGGCGCCGACGCCGTGCAGACCGCCGGACGCGGCGTACGATCCGCCGCCGAACTTTCCGCCGGCGTGCAGCTTGGTCATGACGACCTCGACTCCGGAGAGTCCGGTCTTCGGCTCGACGTCGACCGGGATGCCCCGGCCGTTGTCCTGGACCTCGACGGAGCCGTCGTCGTGGAGGACGACCTCGATGTGGTCGCAGTAGCCCCCGAGGGCCTCGTCGACCGAGTTGTCGATGATCTCCCAGATGCAGTGCATCAGGCCGCGGCTGTCGGTGGACCCGATGTACATACCGGGGCGCTTGCGGACCGCTTCGAGCCCTTCGAGTACGAGCAGGTGCCGCGCGGTGTAGTTGGAAGCGTCACGGTCTGCGGTCAGCAGCGCACTGGACGGCACGGACGTTTCGGCGGTCACGCGGTTCGCTCCTCGCTGAATTTGAAATCTGGCCCGGTGGGGTAAGGCCCGGCGTCGGTCACCCGTCAGAGGGTACCGATGCCTGGTAGAGCCGTTGTTACACCACCCTCCCCGATTCCTCATGCTAGTCCAGCGTCGCATGGATGTTCGATCCCTCGATGGGGTGACGCGAACATCACGTTCCCTTCCAGGCATGAACCATTTAGGCTCCGGGCACGTCCTCATGAACAACCGGCAACCACGCCGGGAGGACTGACCGACACAAGCAACGCGAAATCCGTAGAGCGACGCAATACGGCTCATTCGCCGCCAACCGGCAGCAGACAGCCACCTGCGAAGAAGTTTGAAGGAAAAGCCGCGAGCGGGAACGTTTTCGGCCTGGTTGGATGTTGACCCTGGTACGACAGCTCGTCGAGCTAGAGAAGAGGCGACGTGACTACTGTTCTGACCCCCGCGAGCCCCCTGACGGCCGCTGACCGTTGCGACCGCTGCGGCGCCCAGGCCTACCTGCGTGTCGTCCTGACCAGCGGAGGTGACTTGCTCTTCTGCGCCCACCACGGACGTAAGTTCGAGCCGGAACTCAAGAAGATCGCCGTTGAGATACAGGATGAGACGGACCGCCTGACGGACGTGCCGGCCCGCACCCAGGGCGACGACCACTGACGCCTCGCATCCACGACGAGCCCAGATCCGGCCACTGACCGGACAGCGGGCGGCCACCCCCGAAGACCAAGGGGGGTGGCCGCCCGCTCTCGTACCGTCACTGTCCGCCCTGGATCAGAAACGCTCCGGCAGCACCGCCGAGACCCGGGTGTAGACCCCCGGGTTCTCCGCCTGCCCACAGCCGCTGCCCCAGGACACCAGGCCGACGAGGAGCCCCTTCGCCACGAGCGGGCCTCCGCTGTCGCCCTGACACGCGTCCCTGCCGCCCTGCGGGTCGCCCGCGCACAGCATCGTGTCGCTCCGGTAGGGGACGCCGAACCCGCCCGGGTACGCCCGCTCGCACGCGCTGTCGGGCAGCACCTGGACCCGCGCCGTCCGCAGCGTGGAGGCATAGGTCCCGTTGCCCGTCGTGTCGCCCCAGCCGTAGACGTCCGCCTCCGTGCCGGGCGTGTACGCCGCGTCTCCCGTACGGGCGACGCCGATCACGTACGACTGCGGCAGCGCGCTCACCAGCGTGAGCACCGCGAGATCGCCCGAGTTCGTCGTCGGGTCGTAGTCGGGGTTGACCCAGGTGTCCGAGATCCGCACCTCCTGCCCGCCCTGCCCGCGCAGCGCGGCGCGGCCCGCGATGACCACGAAGTCGCGCACCTCCCACGGCTCGCCGCCGAGGACCTCACGGCCCAGACAGTGGGCCGCCGTGAGCACCTTGGTCGGCGCCACGAGCACGCCCCCGCAGAACTGCCCCGCGCGCGTACCCCCGAACCGGTCACGGCTGGACAGCGCCACGACCCATGGCGCGTCCGTGATCTGGGCCTGCCGGCCGCCCACCACGACGCCGTCGGCGGCCACGGGTGCGGCGCCGGCCAGCTGCCCCGCCGCCGCTGCGATCAGGCCCAGAGCACCCGTCAATGCTCGGGTGAGGGAACCACGCATGGAGCCTCCTGACTCTCCGGTGATGTCGGTTCACCCAGCGTCCAGCACACGGCCGCGCCGTGCACCCCGCGGACAGCCGGAGGGCCCGGCTCCCTCTCGGGGAACCGGGCCCTTCCGCGTACCGCTCCTGCCTCGTGTCCGTCACCCTCACGGACCCGCGGCAAGGATCAGTCGAGGTAGTCGCGCAGCACCTGCGAGCGCGACGGGTGACGCAGCTTCGACATGGTCTTCGACTCGATCTGACGGATCCGCTCGCGGGTCACGCCGTAGACCTTGCCGATCTCGTCCAGCGTCTTCGGCTGGCCGTCGGTGAGACCGAAGCGCATCGAGACGACGCCCGCCTCACGCTCGGAGAGCGTGTCGAGCACCGAGTGCAGCTGCTCCTGGAGGAGCGTGAAGCTCACCGCGTCGGCCGGAACGACCGCCTCGGAGTCCTCGATCAGGTCGCCGAACTCGCTGTCGCCGTCCTCACCCAGCGGGGTGTGGAGGGAGATGGGCTCACGGCCGTACTTCTGGACCTCGATGACCTTCTCAGGGGTCATGTCGAGCTCCTTGGCCAGCTCCTCCGGGGTGGGCTCACGGCCCAGGTCCTGGAGCATCTGACGCTGCACACGCGCGAGCTTGTTGATGACCTCGACCATGTGCACCGGGATACGGATAGTGCGGGCCTGGTCGGCCATGGCGCGGGTGATCGCCTGACGGATCCACCAGGTGGCGTACGTGGAGAACTTGTAGCCCTTGGTGTAGTCGAACTTCTCGACCGCGCGGATGAGACCCAGGTTGCCCTCCTGGATCAGGTCCAGGAAGAGCATGCCGCGGCCCGTGTAGCGCTTGGCCAGCGAGACCACCAGACGGAGGTTGGCCTCCAGGAGGTGGTTCTTGGCCCGGCGGCCGTCCTCGGCGATGATCTCCAGCTCGCGCTTGAGCTTCGGCGCGAGCTTGTCCGAGTTCGCGAGCTTGTCCTCGGCGAACAGGCCGGCCTCGATGCGCTTGGCGAGCTCGACCTCCTGCTCGGCGTTGAGGAGCGGGACCTTGCCGATCTGCTTCAGGTAGTCCTTGACCGGGTCGGCGGTGGCGCCGGCGACAGCGACCTGCTGCGCCGGAGCGTCGTCCTCGTCCTCGTCGGACAGGACGAAGCCCTTGCTCTCGCCCTCGGTCTCTTCTTCCTCACCCTTGCCGGGCGCGACGTCCTCGAGCAGCTCTTCGCCCTCGACGGCTTCGTCGGCGTCCTTCTTGGACGAGGTCTTCTTGGCCGTGGCCTTCTTGGCGACGGTCTTCTTGGCCACCGTCTTCTTGGCGGCGGTCTTCTTCGCGGCCGCCTTCGGGGCGGCGGATCCGGCCTCGTCAGCCGGGTCGGCGCCCTCTGCCGCGGAGGCCGAGGCGGCCGTGACGGTCGTCTTCGTCACGGTCGTCCTGGCGGTGACGGTCTTGGTGGCGGTGCGCTTGGCCGGGCTCTTCGCGGCGACGCTCTTGCGGGCGCGCTTCGGCGACTCCGCTGCACTGACCATCAGCGTCACACCCTCTTCCTCGAGGATCTGATTGAGGCTGCGCAGAACATTCTTCCACTGGGTTGGCGGAATCTGGTCAGCCTCGAAGGCCCGACGCACGTCATCGCCGGCGATCTGCCCATCAGCCTTTCCCCGCTCGATGAGCGCCATCACAGACTCGGACTCGGCGATCTCCGGCGGGAGCGTACGGGATGTGCTGGCCGACACGAACAACCTCTCGGAACGATGGAAACGGCTTCCGGCCCCGCCCTGGATCGGGCTGGAGCCGACGACCGTCGACGGGGAATGTGCCGACGGCGCGGGCTGGACCGGGGAACTACACAGCGCCTCCATCGGCTGCTGTATTCCTTCCTCGGCTGTCACCTCTTAGGTCATCGCACGGCTCGGAGGAGTGTTACGCCCAATCTTCGTGGCCCGAGTCACACCTCATGTGCGACAAATCAACGCAGAGGGATATATCAGCGTACATTCACGCCGCCGGAATCCTGGCACCGGCCGGGAAACCCTTCCGGGCTCCCCGGGCGCCGCTCGGACCCGGCGGCGCGCGATGTCCGCGCCTCCGCGCTCCCGGCCACGGCCCGCGGGTCAGTGTTCGCGAGGGGCGGGGACGACCCGTTCCACCTCGGGGTGGACCGTGAGCAGCGCCCGCATGGCCGTCTCCGCGCCGAGGGCGTCGCCCGCGGCGAGCGCGTCGACGATCCGGGCGTGGTGCGTGAGACAGGCCTCGCTCGGGCGGTCGCAGCCCGTGACGGGGCCGCCGGACACCTGGAGCGCCGCGCCGACGATGCCGGAGAGGTGCTCCAGCATGCGGTTCCCGGCGAGCTGGATGAGCAGCGAGTGGAACTCGGTGTCGGCGCGCGAGAACGTGATGCCGTCCCCCTGCGCGAACGCGTGGCCCATGATCTCGACCATGTCGGCGAGACGCTGCTGGACGTCCTCGCGGCCGTGCCCGGCGGCGAGGCGGGCGGCCAGGGGCTCGATCGTCCAACGCAGCTCGTTCAGCTCACGACGCTGATCGTCCCGCTGCGGGCCGAAGGCCCGCCACTCGATGATGTCGGGGTCGAGGAGGTTCCAGTCGCTGACGGGCCTGACGCGGGTGCCGACGTTCGGGCGGGCGCTGACGAGCCCCTTGGCCTCGAGCACGCGCAGCGACTCACGGACGACGGTGCGCGAGACCTCGAACCGCTGGCCGATCTCCTCCGGGACGAGCGGGCGGTCGGCCCCGAGATCGCCGGAGACGATCATCTGGCCGAGCTGCTGGACGAGCTGCCCGTGCAGCCCGCGCCCCCGGTTCCCGGCGCTCCGGCGGCCGACGCGGCCCAGGTCGGTGTCCACCCCCTCCCAGGAGGGCGGGCCCACGCGGCCGGCGGCGGGCGCCTCCGCGTAGGGGTAGCGGTCGAGATCGCCCGGGGCGCCGAGGCCGGAGTCGACGGAGCGGGCGGCGGTCATCATGGTGTGCGCAAGGGTACTCACGCATCCTTTGTCGGCGTTGCTTCCGTGACCCTTGAGGTCTTTGGTGAAAAGCACACGAAAGGGTGATCGGCACCCCCTACACAATTGACGATTAATCGGACATATTTGGCGGATTTCAAGGGAGTTGACCTCGAACCGGAACCTTTCGGTCCGCAAGTGATCACCAACGCGCCTTTCGGCGAAGGCCGGTGAACACATAGGCGCAGAGCAACCCGGTCAACGTCAGCGAGAGAGCCACCCCCGAGGGCTGCCCGAGCACCCGCAACCCTCCCGCCAGCCAGCGGTCCACCGCTGGGGACCACTGCGGCCCGGCGAACTCCCTGAGTCGCGAAGGGAGTCCGGCGGCCGACCGCACCGAGGGGCCGGTCAGCACCTTCTGCAGCAGCGGGACGAAGGCGACCGGAACCGCGAGGACCGCCGCCACCCCGGCCGCCGCCGCCCGGAACACCCCGGCACCGAGCACTCCGGCCCAGGCGCAACCGACGATCAGCCCCAGCCAACTCGCGCAGAGTGTCGGCCAGTTCTTGGGCACGGAGATCAACTCTCCGCCGTAGACGAACCGCAGAACCTCAAGATCCACCACGACGACGGACGCCCCGAGCGCCACGGCGACGGCCGCCGCCACCGCCAGTTTCGCCAGCAGCAGGCCGGGCCTGCGGGGCACGGCGCCCCGGCCCGTGGTGAGCGCGGGGTAGCGGTACTCCTCACCGAAGGAGAAGGCGCCGAGCAGTCCGGCCCCGAGGGCCGCGGGCGGCAGCGGGGAGAATGCGGGCCAGCCGGCCAGGACAGCGGGCAGCGCGGCGCGCCCGCCCCGCCCGAGGAGCAGGGCGAGGGTCACGGAGCCGAGCATGACGGCCGCCACGACGAGCGGGGTGGACGGCACCCCCAGGAGCCGATGGATCTCGTACCGCAGCGGCCGCAGGGGCGAGCGAACGGGCCTCCGAGCCCGACCCGGCTCCGCGGCCGCGGGGTCGCGGGGGGCAGGGTCGCGAGGGGCGGGGTCACTGGGTGGAGGCGCACCGGGCACGGAGCCGCTGGGCGGACGATCACTGGGCAGGGGGCCGCTGGGCGCGGCCTCACGCCCGGTGCCGGCCTCCGGACGGCTGTTTCCCGCCGTGGTACGCGGAACGGGCTTGGTGTCAGCCGTGTCGCCGGTCTCGGCGGCGAGCCGGTGGATCGGTACGCCGTGGCGGAACGCCGTGTCGCCGACGGCCGCGCAGTCGCTTCCGTAGACGGACAGCCGGTTGCCGTCCTCGGCGACGACCTCGACCGGCCGGCGGGCCGCCCTGGCCTCCTGGGTCACGACGGCGGCGAGCCGCGCGGCCTGCGGTGTGCGGACGGCGACGCGGGGGCGCAGCCGGGTACGGGCGAACTCGGTGACGTCCTGGTCGGCGACGAGTCTCCCGCCGTCGAGCGTGACGACCCGGTCGGCGTTGCGGGCCGCGTCCTTGGGATCCGCCGTGGTGTACAGCACGGTCCCCCCGTCGTCCGCGTGCGCCCGCAGGAGCTCGTAGAGCCAGGCGCTCTCGGGTACCGAGAGGCCGGCACCGGGCTCGTCGAGCAACAGGGTGTGAGGGCCACCCAACAGGGCGCAGGCGAGGCCCAGTCGGCGGTCGGCCCCGATCGGCAGGGTGCCGATCCGCCGGCGCTCCAGGCCGTCGAGACCGACGGCCCTGGTGAGTTCCCCGGCCCGTGAGGCGGGAACACCCGTGGCGGCGCACAGCATCCGCAGCTGGCCCCGGAGCGTGCGGGAGGGATGCCCGGGGATGTCCCCGAGGAGGACGCCGACCTCACGCGGAGGGTGGCCGATGCGGTGCAGCGGCCGGCCCCGGAAGTAGGTGATCCCACGGCCCGGCTCGAGTTCGAGCATGAGCCGCAGCGCGGTGGTCTTGCCGGAGCCCGCCGAGCCGAGGAGAGCGGTCACGGCACCCGGCCGGGCCTCGAAGGTCAGATCGTCCACGGCGGGCGGGCGATCACGGCGGGGAGTGCTGGTCAGTCCGATTGCCTGGAGCATCGCTTCTCTCGCGGTAGGTGACACCGCTCCGCGGCAGGGCGGCGCTATCGCAGCAAGATAACGCTACATTTCGGACTTTCAGCGCAGGGTTGGCGCCCAGGAGCGCCGGAAACACCGGTCCGTCAGACCTCGGGACGCAGCATGGGCGGGTTGAGGAGAGTGGCCCCACCTGCCCTGAAGAGCTGGGCCGGCCGCCCGCCCTGACGAGTCGTGGTGCCACCGGCCGGAACGAGGAAGCCGGGCGTGCCGGTCACCTTCCGGTGGAAGTTGCGCGGGTCCAGCGCCACGCCCCAGACGGCCTCGTAGACGCGCCGCAGCTCTCCGACCGTGAACTCCGGCGGGCAGAAGGCCGTGGCCAGGGAGGAGTACTCGATCTTGGAGCGGGCGCGTTCCACTCCGTCGGCGAGGATCCGCGCATGGTCGAAGGCGAGCGCCGCCGGGCCGCCTTCCCTCTCGTCCTCGTCCCCACCGGCGGCACCGGCGCCACCGGAGTCCCCGGCATCAGCGGCGCTACGGGCCGCTACGGCGCCCTCCGCCGTCCCGGCGAGCACGTCCTCGCCGAGCAATTCCTCGACGGGGGCCCAGCGGGCGCTGTTCGCGTCGCCGCCTGCCCGCGGCGCGGGCAGGTCCGGGGCGAGCGCCAGATGCGCGACGCTGACCACCCGCATGCGCGGGTCACGGCCGGGCGCCCCGTACGTCGCCAGCTGCTCCAGGTGTGCGCCGTTGCTCGGTACGGGCGGCGGAGCGGCCGGGTCGTGGGCACAGAGGCCCGTCTCCTCGACCAGCTCCCGCGCGGCGGCGCCGCTGAGGTCCTCGTCCTCGCGCACGAAGCCGCCGGGCAGCGCCCAACGCCCCTGGTACGGCGCTTCCCCCCGCCGTACGACCAGGGTGCACAGCGCATGGCGGCGCACGGTGAGCACGACCAGATCGACGGTCACGGCGAACGGCGGAAAGGCCGACGGGTCGTAGGGAGGCATGCCGCGATCATAGTCGTCTTCCTGACGATAAGCACGCCCCTCGGGAGCATCGGCGCCGAGTTCCGCGCCCTGTCGCGAGGCTTCCGTCGTGTCTGTGCCCGGCATCCCGTCACACCCCCAGTTGAAGGCCCTCTGCGGCCTCCTCGACCATACCGAGACCGAGCCTGCCGACCCGTACGGCGAACGGCTCCCCCGCGACCACGAGCCCCGAGAACCGGATCGCTCCGAGCGGCGCCGACCGCAGCGGATGCGTCGACACGGACCGGCCCGGCGCGTCCGGTCTGATTCCGGCGAGGGCAAGCAGCGCGTGAACGGCTCCGGCGGCCGCGACGGCCGCCGGCCGGCACGCGGCGGGGTGTGGCACCGGGCGCCCGCCCGCTGTGCGCTGCTCCCCCGCGTACATCTCGGGCAGCCGGTACGTGAAGGCCTCCGCCGCGTCGAGCAGCCCACGGAGCAGGGAGGCGGCCTCCTTCTCATGGCCGAGGGCGGCGAGTCCGGCCACGGCGACCGCCGTCTCGTGCACCCGCACCGCACCGGCCCGGTGGCCGAAGGGGTTGTGACCCGGTTCCTTGGCGCCCAGGCTGCGCAGCCCCCAGCCGGAGTCGAGGGCGGGGGTGCCGAGCAGCCTCGCCACTTGTTCGGTCTCCGTCCTGTCCAGCAGCCCGTGGGCGAGGCGGCCGCCGCCCAGCAGCCCGGTGTCGAGCAGATGCGCGGCCCAGCCACCCAGCTGGGGCCAGGTCCGGCCGTCCGGTCCCCGGGCGGCGGCCGGTCGGCCGCCGCCCCGGTCGTCGAGCCAGAAATCCCGTCGGAAGTGCTCGCGCAGCCTCCCTGCCGCCTCGCGCAGCGCGTCTCCCCCGGGCCTGCCGCAGGCGTCGAGCAGGTCCGCTCCGAGCAGCGCCGCGCGATGCGCGTGCGCCTGCGTCTCGGCGCGCCACGGACCGGCGGCCCCCGGGTCCGGCACGAGCCCACTCGCGCCGGCCGTCCGGCGCAACCAGTCGAGGCAGCGCTCCGCCACGGGCAGCAGCTCCTCCAGGTCCGCCGCCGGCAGCCCCCAGCGGCGGGCCTCGGCGAGCACGACCGGATAGGCGAGGGTGGCCTCGATACCCGTGCAGCGGGGCGGCAGATACGGGCCGGCGTCCCTGAGGGGGCCCGGGACGCGGCCGGACTCGGGTCCGCCGCCGGAGAGTTGGGTGCGCCCGAGGGCCCGCAGGGTGGTGACGGCGAGCCGGGTGCCGAGGGGCAGCGCCATCCGGGCCGCCCAGAGCGCTTCGGCGGTGACGGGCCCGCAGCGCCAGGGGACGCCGGCCGCGAGGTGGACGTCCGCCGGGTGCGCCGGGTCGCGCTGGAGCAGGGCCCGCAGGTCCTCGACGGAGGCGCGCAGCAGCTCCCCCGGGCGGGGGTCGTCGCCCTCGGCGAGGGCTTCGGCGAGGACATGGCCGCCGGGCCGTCCGGCGCTGCCGCCCTGGGAGCCGGCGGGGCGGCCCGGCGAGCCGCCGCGTACCCGCAACCGGACCGTGAACGTGCCCCCGGGCGCCAGCTCGGCCTCCCAGCGCAGGACGCCCGCCACCGCCAGGGCGTCCATGGGCGGCGGGTCCGCCGTGACGGTGACGGACCGTCCGCCGTCGCCGGCCCAGCGCAGCCCGGTGCCGTGGACGGTCGCGGTGAGCTCGGGTCCGGTCCGGCCGGATGCCACCGTGCCCAGGTCCGCGAGATCCGACCCCAGAGCGATTTCCACTGGGAGCCGGAGGGGGCGGGCGACGGCGCTGCGCAGGGTGATCCGCTCGCTGCCGTCGGCGCTCCGCGTGCGTTCGACGGTGAGTCCTGGATCGGGCCCCAGGTCTCCGGGGGCTCGGAGGACTCCGAGGAACACCGCCCGGTCGGCGGCCGCCATGCGGCCCTGGAGGGCGACCGGCTCGCGCCCCGCCACGCGCAGGACGCAGCGGGAAAGGATCCGTCGCCCGGCCGCGTACACGCCCTCGGGTCCCTCACCGGTGAGCTGGCCGTGCTCGGCGCAGACCGCGAGGGCGGGCAGGGCCACGCAGAGAAGCGCGCCGTGCACCGAGGGAAGCTCCACGGGCCGGGCCGCGCGCGGCGGCGCGGCACCGACTCCCATGTCGGTGCCGGTGCCCGGTTGACGCCCGTTGGGGCGTCCGGGCAGGTGACCGATCGGGGGTCCGGTGTGACGGCCGGGGGCCGGGACAGGGCTGGGGGCCATGGCGGGTACGGGGTGCTCTCTGTGCGAACCGGGCGGCCGGCGACGTGTCGGCGGGACGGTTCGGACGACTCCGCCAGAGAGCTGAACGCGCCGACGGGCGGCCGGGTCACGGTCGTCATCGGCCGCTCCTGGTGCCGCGCTGCCCACCGCGCCGCGGACTTCCGCTTCCCGGCTTCCCCGCGGCGGGCCCTCCGGGCCGGACGCCGGCCGAGGTACGGCGCTCCCCTCCGCCGGTCTGACGACCGGGCTTCCGGAGGGTCTGCCTGCTGCTCTGCGGGCGGGCGACGCGCGTCCGGACCCGCGGGGAGGCGCCGGAAGCGGCCTCGTCCGAGGCGATCCGGCCGTCCCGCTCGGTTCGCAGGCAGGAGCGGAGCGACTCGGGGTCGAGCCCTTCGTTGCACGCCTGGTGCAGCAGCCGGGCGAAGACGTACTCGGGGTCGATGTCGAGCGCGAGTCCGAGGGCGACCCGGGCGGTCGGCTCGTCGCCGGTGGACCAGGCCGTCCAGCCCGCGAGGGTGAGCGGTGCGGCGGCGTGCTCCTGATAGGGGGCGACGCAGCGCCGGGAGAGTACGCGCCAGAGGCGCAGGGCCGCGGTGCCCTCCCAGCCCTCCATCCATTCGGCGGCGCGGTCCCGGGTGACCCGGTCCTGGAGACCGAGGATCAGCGCGGCCGCTTCGCCGGTCTCGACCAGGGCGTCGTCGGCCGCGTCGCCCTCGGCGGTACCGGCGAGGCTCCCCCGCACGGTCTTCGGGCCGGTCGGGGTGCCCGTGCGGCCGGTCGGCCCGGCCTCCCTCGTCGGATTGACGAAGCGGCGGAGGACCGCCCGTGCGAGGCGCAGCGTCGTCTCGCGCACCTCCTCCCGCCCCTTGCCCTCGGCGTCCTCGAGGATCCGGGGGACGATCGCCGCGGCGCTCGCGTCGAGTGCCGCGCGCTGTTCTTCCTCCTGGGGGCCGCCGGGGGGCTGGAACCGCCTCTCCATGTCCCGCAGGGACCCCCGTACCTGGACGCCGGCGTACGCCGCGGTCGCCGCCATCACCGACGTACCGCTGAGGGCGAGCGGGGTGCCATCGGGCGGGCAGCAGCGTGTGTCGGGGCAGCAGTAGGAGAAGTAGAGACCGTCGGAGATGCAGAGGGCCTCGTAGACCGGGATGTCGAGGGCGCCGCACGCCGTGCGCAGCCGCTGGGCGAAGGGGCGCAGGCGCTCCATGACCCTGCGGCCCGTCTCGCCCGCCGCGGGGTCCTGGCAGAGGAAGACGACGATGCCGTCGGGTCGGGTGCCGCTCCTCGCGCCTCCCTCGACGAGGCATTCGGCGAGGTGATCGGCGGTGGACGCCCATTCGCGGGGCGAGCGGGGAATGCCGAGCCTGACCCGTCCTCCGAAGCGGCCGTGCTCCCCGTGGAGGGCGACCAGGACGACGGAGTCGGTGGGGTGGAAGCCCAGCACGAACGGCAGGGCGTCGGCCAGTTCGGCCGGGCCGCGCAGGGTGATCTGGGTACGGGAGGGTCCGCTGGATTCGTGGTGATTCGCGTTCATGGTCAGGACGGTCTCGTGATCTCCCGAAATCCGAAACCCCTGTGGATAACTCCCGGAACGGGGCTGCCGCCGGCCTGTCGAGTTGTCCACAGGTTCGGCGCTCATTCGCGCGATGTCCGAGCCATCGGGTTGCATGGAGTCATGACCCACGCAGATCCCCTGGAAGACCGCGCCGCGCTCCGGACCGCCGCCGATGCCGTGCTCGCCCGTCTCGTCTCGGACCCGACGGGCACGGCGAGACTGCGCGAGGACCAGTGGCGGGCCATCGAGGCCCTGGTCGCCGACCGGCGCCGTGCCCTGGTGGTGCAGCGGACCGGCTGGGGCAAGTCGGCCGTGTACTTCGTGGCCACTTCGCTGCTCCGCGAGCGCGGCAGCGGCCCGACCGTGATCGTCTCCCCGCTGCTCGCGCTGATGCGCAACCAGGTGGAGGCGGCCGCTCGGGCGGGCATCCGCGCCCGGACGATCAACTCGTCGAACACGGAGGAGTGGGACACGGTCCAGGAGGAGGTGTCCGCCGGTGAGGTGGATGTGCTCCTGGTGAGCCCCGAGCGGCTCAACAATCCGGATTTCCGTGACCAGGTGCTTCCCCGGCTCGCTGCCGCCACCGGGCTGCTCGTGGTCGACGAGGCACACTGCATCTCGGACTGGGGGCACGACTTCCGTCCCGACTACCGCCGGCTGCGCACGATGCTGGCGGACCTGCCGTCCGGGGTTCCGGTGCTCGCCACCACGGCCACGGCGAACGCCCGGGTGACGGCGGACGTGGCCGAGCAGCTCGGGACGGGCGCCGGCACGGACGCCCTGGTGCTGCGCGGCCCGCTGGACCGGGAGAGCCTGAGCCTGGGCGTGGTCCGGCTGCCGGACGCGGCCCACCGGCTGGCCTGGCTGGCCGACCACCTCGGCGAACTGCCCGGTTCCGGCATCATCTACACGCTGACGGTCGCCGCGGCGGACGAGGTCACGGCCTATCTGCGCCAGTGCGGGCACACGGTCTCCTCGTACACGGGCCGCACGGAGAACGCCGACCGCCAGCAGGCGGAGGACGATCTCCAGGCCAACCGGGTCAAGGCGCTCGTGGCGACCTCCGCGCTCGGCATGGGCTTCGACAAGCCGGACCTGGGCTTCGTCGTGCATCTCGGGTCGCCCTCCTCCCCGATCGCGTACTACCAGCAGGTCGGACGTGCCGGGCGAGGTGTGGAGCACGCCGAGGTGCTGCTGCTGCCCGGGCAGGAGGACGAGGCGATCTGGCGCTACTTCGCCTCGGTCGCCTTCCCGCCCGAGGAGCAGGTGCGCCGCACGATCGACGTGCTCGCCCAGGCGGGCAGGCCCTTGTCGCTGCCCGCGCTGGAGCCCTTGGTGGAGCTGCGCAGGACCCGTCTGGAGACGATGCTCAAGGTCCTCGACGTGGACGGCGCGGTGCGTCGGGTGAAGGGCGGCTGGGAGAGCACGGGCCGCCCCTGGGTGTACGACACCGAGCGGTACGCCTGGGTGGCACAGCAGCGGGCGGCCGAGCAGCAGGCGATGCGTGACTACGCGGCGTCGTCGGGGTGCCGGATGGAGTTCCTGCGCCGTCAGTTGGACGACGAGGAGGCCTCACCGTGCGGTCGCTGCGACAACTGCGCGGGGAGCCGCTTCGATCCGAAGGTCTCCGACGCGGCGCTGGACGCGGCCAAGGGCGAGCTGGGCCGGCCTGGTGTGGAGGTCGAGCCGCGGAAGATGTGGCCGACCGGACTCGCGGCCGTCGGGGTCGATCTGAAGGGTCGTATCCCGGCGAGTGAGCAGGCTTTCGGCGGCCGGGCGCTGGGACGGCTCTCGGACATCGGCTGGGGCAACCGGCTGCGTCCGCTGCTGGCCGACACCGCCACCGATGGGCCGGTTCCGGACGATGTCGTGCAGGCGGTGGTGCATGTCCTCGCCGACTGGGCCAAGGGGCCCGGCGGTTGGGCCTCCGGGGCGCCCGACGCGCCTGTCCGGCCGGCCGGTGTGGTCACGGTCGCCTCCCACCGAAGGCCTCGACTGGTGGGTTCACTCGGCCAACGGATCGCCGAGATCGGCAGAATGCCTCTGCTCGGAGCGGTGGAGTACGCGCCCGAGGCCGAGGACGTACGGCTGTCCCGGACCAACAGCGCCCAGCGGGTGGTGGGACTGCAGCGCACCCTGGCGGTCTCCGCGGAGCTGGGCGAGCGGCTGGCCGCGGCAGGCGGGCCGATACTCCTCGTCGACGATCTGTCCGACAGCGGTTGGACTTTGGCGGTGGCGGCCCGGCTCCTTCGGCGGGCCGGAGCGGAAGGAGTTTTTCCGCTGGTACTTGCCGTCCAGGGGTGAAACGGGAGGGGGAACGGGGAGTGAACAATGGGCAACTGGGCAGGGATATGAAAGGCATACCGACGCAATCCCGTCAGCGGCCTCAATTGCTCGTTGCCGCTCGCCCACGGGCCAGCAAGAATTGGGAAACCGCCTCGCACGCCCCGCCAGCGGTCCGGACGGGCTGTGCTGTGGTGCGCCCTCACCCGACCTTGCCCGCCTCGCGGGCGCGTATCCGAAGGGAGGACCGTGACCCTCGGATTCGCTCCGCCCACAGCCGCCTCGCTCAGATCGTCGTCCGAGTCCGCCAACCGCCTCGCTCGGATACTCGAACCGGCCGAGTGGGCCTCGGCGGGGATCCCCCTGTTGAGCAATCCGCGTGAGGTCGTCGGCGGACTGCACTCGCGCCACGCGCCCACGACCTCGACGGCGGTCCTCGCGATCCTGGACCACGAGGAACGGATCGCCGCCAGCGCCTCGTTCGTCCGTCGCCCCACCCCTGCGGACGGCTGGGAATTCCGCAACGCGCTGCTCGCGCATCTGCGGCGGGTCATTCCGCACGACCTCCGCAGGCGCACGCCCGTACGGACCGCGGTGCTGATGTACTGCCGTGAGGGCGACGAACGCTGGACCGAGGAGGACGGTGCCTGGATGTGGGGGCTCCGGGACGCCTGCACCCTGCACGGACTCCGCTGCGGCGCGTACATCACGCTGACCCGAGCGGGCTGGCAGGTGCTCGGTGAAGGCCGTGGCGGCCGTCGTCCGAGCTCCGATTCGCTTCCCCTGCCGCTCGGCGAGGGGCCGGCCGAGCTCGGCCGGCTGACGCCGAGAACCGCCGGCGGAGCGACCGAGCCCCTGCGCCGGGCCGCCGCACGCTGATCGCGCGGACGACGTCGGCCCCCGCCGGACCCGGTGCGGTCCGGCGGAGGGGCAGTCGGTCAGACTTCGGCGTCCGCTCCGAGGAGCGTCGTGACGCGCTGCGGGTCACCACAGACGACGAGCAGGGCTCCGGCGCGGGCCATGGCGGACGGCAGGGCCTTGGCGGTCGTCTCGTCGTCTCCGCCGTTGACGGCGACGATCACCACGGGGCGGGCGGCCGCCCGTTCCACGGCGGCGGCGTGCGCGAAGAACACGTCGTCACCGGTGTCCTGCTGGGCCCAGTAGGCGGCCTCGCCGAAGGACAGCTCGTGCGTGGCCCACGGGTGCGGGTCGCCGGTGGTGAGCACCAGGACCTCGCCCGGCGCCCGTCCGCTCTCCAGAAGCAGGTCCAGGGCCTCTTCGGCGGCGTCGAGTGCGCCGTCGACGGGGGCCGGGATCAGCTGGAGCTGCGGCGTGGATCGCTGATCGAAACGATTCTCCGGGGTGTTCGCCGGAGACGGCCCGGCACCGGGGTGCGGGCGCGGCGTCGGCGCCGCGGGCCTGGCAGGGCCGGGAACGGGGCGTCCGGGACGCGGTGAGGCCGCGGTACGCGGGCCGGGTACGGGACGGGGGGTCGACGCGGGGCGGCCGGCGGCAGTGGTGCCGCGGGGACCCTGGGCGCTCTCGTGAATCTGAGGCTCCTCGGGGATGAGAGGCATGAGTGGATGTCTATCAAACGCCGCTGCGCGAGGCACCGGCGGGTGGGCACACATGTGCACCCCGGCCGCGTGGAAGACCGACCCTTCGACAGGGCCGGGGTCCCGCGACCGGAAGTTCAGAAGTCGAAGCCGAGTTGGCCCCCGCTTTCCAGCGCGACCGCCTCGGCGGAGAGGCGGACCTTTTTGAGGTGGCGCCACCTGGGCATCGCGTCCAGGTACGACCAGGAGAGACGGTGATGCGGGGTGGGCCCCAGCTCTTCGAGCGCCGCTTTGTGGACCGGCGAAGGGTAGCCCGCGTTGGCACCGAAGGCGTACGCCGCGTACTCGTCACCGCCCACGCCCAGCTCCGCCATGGCGGCGTCCCGCCGGACCTTGGCGATGACGGAGGCGGCGGCCACGGCGATACAGGACTGGTCGCCCTTGATCACCGTACGAACCTGCCAGGGGCTGCCGAGATAGTCGTGCTTGCCGTCGAGGATCACCGCCTCGGGGCGGACGGGGAGGCCTTCCAGGGCCCGGACGGCCGCGAGTCGCAGCGCGGCGGTCATACCGAGCTCGTCTATCTCCTGCGGAGAGGCGTCGCCCAGTGCGTACGCCGTGACCCAGTGCTCCAGCTCCGCGGCGAGCACGGTACGGCGCTTGGGGGTGAGCAGTTTGGAGTCGGTGAGCCCCTCGGGCGCCCGGCGCAGTCCGGTGACGGCGGCGCACACGGTGACGGGGCCGGCCCACGCCCCGCGTCCGACCTCGTCGACTCCGGCAACGATCTTGACGCCGGTGGTGGCTCGGAGCGATCGCTCGACGGTGTGGGTGGGTGGTTCGTACGGCATGGCGCCTGACAGGTTACGCCGCTTGATGCCGGGTGCGATACCCGGATTCCCCTCGGGCGCCCGAGGGGCCGTCGCAGCACACCCCCGGGCCCGCGCGCCTCGCCCCTCGGAAGCCACCCGCCCAGGTCAGGCACGCAGCAGCGGCACCATGATCCGGTCGATCAGATCGGCGATCTCACCGTCCGGCCATTCGCTTCCGCACACCTTCGAGCGATACATCATCATCGCCGGAACGACGTCGACCACCAGGTCGTTGTTCGCGTCCGCGCGCACCTCGCCCCGCGCGATTCCACGGCGCAGCACATCCCGGAAGAGTCGGGCCGAGGGCTCGACCACCCCCGTGACGATCAGGCCGCGGAACCTCTCGGCGGCATCGACATCGCATTCGTGAAGGACTGCACGCAGGGCGAAGCCGGGCTTGGAGTACATGACGTCGCGGACGCGGCGGCACAGCTCGTACAGCTCCTCGCGCACGCTTCCCAGGTCCGGGACCTCATCGAGGGCCGGAAGTCCGGCCTGGAGCGCGTCCGCGACGAGGTCTTCCTTCGAAGGCCATCGCCGGTACACCGCGGCTTTGCCCGTCTGTGCGCCGACCGCGACACCTTCCATCGTCAGGCCGTTCCAGCCGACGCTGCCCAGCTGCTCGAGCGTGGCCTCCAGGATGGCCCGTTCGAGTACGGGGCCGCGGCGTCGCAGTGCCACCCCCTCCGGCCGGGCGGCGGCCGTGGAGCGCGAAGTAACCATCAGGATCTCTCCGTTGAGACAGCGTCATGTCGTCGGCGGCGCTCAGTGAACGGTTGCGTTCACTGAGGGGGACTCACTACCGTGGTGGACAGTGAACGGGTGCGTTCACTAATTCTTCCGTGGGGGATCCATAGTGACAACTTCTCCGGTCGACACACAGGCCAAGGACGGACCAGCTCGCGCCGGAGGACGGCCGGGTATCGCCTTGACGGTCATCGCCGCCTGCCAGCTGATGGTCGTCCTCGACGCCACCATCGTGAACATCGCCCTGCCGCACATCCAGGACGCGCTCTCCTTCTCGACCACCGATCTGTCGTGGGTGCTCAGCGCCTACACGCTCACCTTCGGTGGTCTGCTGCTCCTCGGCGGACGGGCCGGGGACATCCTGGGGCGCCGCCGGGTGTTCATGGTCGGCATCCTGCTCTTCACCTTCGCCTCGCTGCTCGGCGGCTTCGCCCAGGAGCCCTGGCACCTGCTCGCCGCGCGGGCTCTGCAGGGTGTTGGTGGCGCCATCGCCTCGCCCACCTCACTCGCGCTGATCACCACGACATTCCCCGAGGGGCCGGAGCGCAACCGGGCGTTCGGCGTGTTCGCCGCCGTCTCCGCCGGTGGTGGCGCGATCGGTCTGCTCGCCGGCGGCTTGCTCACGGAGTGGCTGGACTGGCGCTGGGTCCTCTTCGTGAACGTCCCGATCGGTCTGTTGATCGCCTTCCTGACCCCGCGCTACATCGCCGAGTCCGAGCGGCACCCCGGACGGTTCGACATCGCGGGCGCCGCGACCTCGACACTCGGTATGGCGGCGCTGGTCTACGGGTTCATCCGGGCCTCCGAGAAGGGCTGGGAAGACGCGCTGACCATCGGTTCCTTCGTCTCGGCGGCCATCCTGCTCGTCGCCTTCGCGGTCGTGGAGTCACGTGCGAAGGAACCGATCACCCCGCTGCGGATGTTCGCGGACCGCAACCGCTCGGGCACGTACGTCATCATGCTGAGCCTGGCGGCCGCCATGTTCGGCATGTTCTTCTTCATCGTGCTGTGGGTGCAGGACGTCCTGGGGTACAGCCCGATCCAGTCCGGACTGGCCTTCCTTCCCGTCACCTTCGCGATCGGCGCCGGAGCGGCGCTCGCCCAGCGGCTGCTGCCGGTACTCGGTCCCAAGCCGTTCATGGTGAGCGGTGCGGCGATCACCGGAGCGGGTCTGCTCTGGCTGACGTTCATCAGCTCGGACAGCAGCTACGCGAGCGGCGTCCTCGGCCCGATGATCCTGTTCGGCTTCGGTATGGGCCTGAATTTCGTGACGCTCACGCTCACGGCCGTCTCCGGAGTGGCCCAGCACGAGGCGGGAGCCGCGTCGGGCCTGCTCAACGCCACCCAGCAGGTCGGCGGTTCGCTGGGCCTGTCCATCCTGGTCACGATCTTCGGAACGGCGAGCCGCGAGGAGGGCGAGCGGCAGATGCCCGGTTTCCTCGCGAATTCCACGCCTGAGCAGCAGGCCGAGGCGATGAAGACGAAGGAGCTGCCCCCGCCCTGGGGCCACGAGGTGCTCACCTCGGGCATCTCCTCGGCCTTCACGGCCGCCGTCGTGATGGTGCTGATCGCGCTGGTGACGGCCGTCCTGGTGATCCGGGTCCGCAAGAGCGACCTGGAAGCGCTCAGCGGCCGGGCGGAGGCCGCCGGCCCCGTGGCCTGAAATGGCCGATGGGCCCCTGAATCCCTTCCGGGGTTCAGGGGCCCTCGCGCCGTTTCAGGCCGTCGCGACCGGAACCCACTCCGGCAGGTCCTCGGTCTGGCGAAGCCAGTCCGCCGGCGGCGCTCCGGTCGCCGCCGCGGCCACCACACCCCCGGCGATGGCGCAGGTCGTGTCGACATCGCCACCGACCTGCGCGGTCGTCCAGAACACCCGCTCGAAATCGCCGAGGCCGCGGGCCGCCGACCAGAGCGCGAACGGAACCGTGTCGTGTGCGCTTGTCCGCCGACCGCTGCCGAGGACCGCGGCGACCGTGCCCGCGTCGCCGTAGTCGAGCATGTCGCGCGCCCGGCGCAGGCCCGCCCCGACCGCACTGCGCGGCACCAGGGCGACGACTCCGTCGAGCAGCGCCTCCGGAGTGGGCGGCCCGGCCGGGTCGGCGGCCAGGGCGGCCGCGGCGGCGACGGCCATGGCACCCACCACGGCCTCACGGTGCTGGTGGGTCGTGTACGCGGAGATCTCGGCCTGGTGCGTCGCCTGCTCCGGGTCGTCCGCGTACCAGGCTCCGAGCGGTGCGATCCGCATCGCGGCACCGTTGCCCCAGGAGCCCTGCCCCTGGAAGAGCGCAGCGGCCAGCTCCCGCCAGTCGCCACCCTCCCGGATGAGCCGGAGCATGCGGTTGACCGCGGGACCGTAGCCCCGGTCGAAGTCGTGGTGCTGAGCGAAGGACATGGCCAGGGCGTCCTGGTCGATCCGTTCATGGCGGGCGAGGACGGCCAGGACGGAGCAGGCCATCTCGGTGTCGTCGGTCCACTGCCAGGGGCCGTCGGGCAGCTCGCGCCGCTTCAGCAGGGGATAGTTGGCGGGTACGAAGAACTGGGAGCCCAGGGCGTCTCCCACGGACAGCCCGCGCAGGCTGGCCAGGGCGCGGTCGAAGCGCCGGTCGAATGAGGAGTCAGCGGTCATCGGTCTGCCACTCTATCCGGTGGGGCCGTACGGTTCCGGGGTACGCCAGCGTTCGAACGGCCTGTCCAGACGGTATCGCCCGTCCGCGTCGAGCAGGAGCATGCGGGTCTCGGCGTTGCCGGGGTTCGACAGCGACTCGAAGTCCGCGACGGTCCAGTGGAACCAGCGCATGCAGAACAGCCGCATGGTCAGCCCGTGGGTGACGATCAGGACGTTGGGCGGATGGTCGGGCGCCTCGAAGCTGCGGTAGAGACTCTCCAGGAAGGCCCCGACCCGGTCGTACACGTCCGCCCCCGACTCGCCCTGGGCGAAGCGGTAGAAGAAGTGCCCGTACGCGTCCCGGTAGGCCTTCTGCAGTCGGACGTCCTCCCGCTCCTGCCAGTTGCCCCAGTCCTGCTCCCGCAGCCGGGGCTCCTCCCGCACCCTGACCTGTTCCGGCGACAGCCGGAAGGCGCGGAGGGTGTCGTGGGTGCGACGGTACGGCGAGACGTAGACGCTCACCGCCTCGTCCCCGAAGAGTTCCCGCAGCCGCTCCCCCGTCTCCTCCGCCTGTCGCCACCCCGTCTCGGTGAGCCGTAGGGCGTGGTCGGGCTCCCGTTCGTACACCGTGTCATCGACATTGCCCTCGGACTCTCCGTGCCGTACGAGAACGATGCGCCGCGGTCGTGCCATACCCCGACCCTAGATCGCCGGTCCTGGGCGGGCTCAACCGAGGAGGCGTCCGGAGTCCATCCGGCGTATGTGACCGGTGAAGCGACGGCGCAGCGCTCGGTCGTGCGAGACCACCACAAGGGCTCCGGCCCACTGCTCCAGCGCCTCTTCCAGCTCCTCCACGAGCCCCAGGGCCAGGTGGTTGCCCGGCTCGTCGAGCAGGAGCAGGTCGACGGGCCGGGCCAGCAGCCGGGCGAGCGCCAGCCGGCGGAGCTGGCCCGCGGAAAGACCGCCGACCGGCACACTCAGGTCGGCCGGGCGGAACAGTCCGTACGACAGGAGCAGTTCGGCCCGCTCGTCCTCGGCGAGGGCGAGCCCGCGTCCGAAACAGGCCAGCAGCCGCTCCTCCGGGCGCCGGACGGTGACGTCCTGGGCCAGGTACCCGATCCGTCCCGCGCGCCGGACGTCTCCGGCGTCGGGGTCGACCGTCCCTGCCATGACCCGCAGCAGCGTGGACTTCCCCGCGCCGTTGCCGCCGTGGACGAGCAGTCGCTCCCCCGCCCGGACCGTGAGCACGTCCACGGCGAGACGGTCCGCGACCCGCACTCCGGTCAGGCTGACGAGCGCTCCCTCCGCTCCGCCCGCCAGGGGCCGGGCGGAGAACGAGAGGGGTGGAGGCGGCTGGGGCACGGGCTCCTCACGGAGTCGTCTCAGTCGCTCCCGGACGTTGCGGACGCGCCCCGAAACGGAGGCCTGGACACGGCCCGCCGCCCGGTCGAAGGCCATTTTGTTGTTGTCCTTCATCTCCCTCCCGGGTGCGACCCCGTGCGCCGTGGTCGAGGCGTACGCCTCCAGTCGCGCCGTCTCCTCGCACCACTCCTCGTAGGCCTCCTCCCAGCGCCGCCGCGCGGCCGCCCGTGCCGCGCGGTAGCCGGCGTATCCGTCTCCGTATCGCACGAGTGCACACCGGTCGGCGTCCACCTCGACGATCGCGGTGGCGACCCGCTCCAGGAAGGTCCGGTCATGGGAGACGGCCACGACGGTCCCGCGGTGCGCGAGGAGGGCGCTCTCCAGCCAGTCGAGCGCCTGCGCGTCGAGGTGGTTGGTGGGTTCGTCGAGCAGGAGCACCTCGGGGCCGGCCGCGACCGCGCAGGCGATGCCGAGCCGGGCCAGCTCGCCGCCGGAGAGGCTGCCGAGTATCCGCTCGCGACCGGTGCCCGCGAGGCCGAGTCCGTATAGAGCCTTGTCGACCCGAGCGTCCGCCTCGTACCCACCCCGTAGCTCGTAGGCGGTGAGGAGCTCCCCGTAGGCGTCGAGCTCCGCCCCGTCCGCCGTGTCGAGTGCTGTTTCGAGTGCGCGCAGCCGCCGCTCCATGGCGCGGAGCTCGGCGAGCGCGGCGTCGATCGCATCCCCGACGGTGGCATCCGGAGGCAGCTCGGGCGTCTGGGCGAGCATCCGCAGACCGCCATCGGCGACGGTGACGACGCTGCCCTCGTCGGGCTGCTCCGCTCCGGCGAGAAGACGCAGCAGAGTCGACTTCCCCGCGCCGTTCTCCCCCACGATCCCGATCCGCTCCCCGGGACGCACGGAGAGCGAGACCTGATCGAGAAGCAGTCGTTCACCACGGGACACGACGACGTCGTGCAGTGAGATCTGCGTGGGCAAGGGCGCCTCCAGGGGTAGACCATCAAATGCAACTGCGATCGCATTAAGGCGAGTGTGGCACACTCGAATCCCTAACGCAACGGGAGTAGCAATTGAATGACTCGATCGAGGAGCGTCCGACCCCGGCGCCGGGCAGCACGCGCCCCGGGGGCCGTACCGCCCGTACCCGGGCGGCCGTCCGCGACGCCGTCCTGACCGGCCTGTCCGAGCACGGCTACCCCGCCTTGACCGTGGAGTACGTCGCGGAGCACTCGGGCGTCCACAAGACGACGCTCTACCGCCGCTGGGGCAGCGTCGAAGGCCTCCTCGCCGACGCGCTCGACCTGGCGAACGAGGACGCCTGGACGCCACCGGACACCGGGACGCTCTCCGGAGATCTGTGCGCACTCGCGCACGAGGTCGTCGACGCCTTCGGCGATCCCGCGACAGGCGCAGCCCCCACAGCGTTCATCGGCGCCGCGTTCCAGTCGCCGCGGGCAGCGGAGGCCCTGCACACCTTCTACAGCGAGCGCTTCCGGCGGTGCGAGGTCGTCGTCACCCGGGCCGTCGCCCGCGGCGAGGCACCGCGGGACACCGACGCGGGCGCGGTCGTCCAGGCGGTCTCCGCGCCCCTGTTCCTGCGGCTCTTCATCACCCGCGAACCGATCGACGGCGCGCTCGCGGACCAGGCGGCCCGCGCGGTTCTGGCCGGGGTCGAATCGGGCGCGTACGTCCCTGTCTAGCCCCGCTCAGCCACGACGCGCGAGGCCTCTCAGGCCCGCGAACGGCAGACCTGGGTCTACTCAGACCGTCCAGGCCGACTCGAGCTGCACCACGTCCCCGGCAAGCGCCGCCACATCGGCCGCGGTCCTGGCCCGGAGTCCGAGCCGCTCGATCCGTTCCACCCGGTACTTCCCGTGCTCCGCCGCGGACTGCCACATCGACAGCACCAGGAATTCACTGCCGGGCGCCTCGCCGAACAGCCCCCGCAGCATGCCGGGGGACCCGGCCATCGCCGGATTCCACACCTTCTCCTGCATCAGCGCGAAGTGCTCGGCACGGTCCTCGTGCACACGGCAGTGCGCCACCCTCGCCACATCGGCGTCGGAGAACCGCGGCTCGAACCCGGTCTTCACATCGAAGCGGTGGTCGAACAGCTTGACCTGGCTGTCTTTGAACGTGCCCACCTGCGCGGCCGCCAAGCGATCGTGTGAGCGCGCCATGAACGAGTCGTAGAAAGCGCGGCTCTCCCAGAACCCGAAGACATGGGCGACGTCGGGACGAGCCCGGCTCCACCCGCCGCCCTGCCCCCGGAATCCCGGCTCACCGAGCAGCCCCGCCCATTTCCGCTGTCCCCGCTCGAACCCTCGACGGTCCATCACGGTGCAGCGAATCCACTTGACCAGCACCGCGCCATCGTACGGGGCCAACGACCGCCCCGGCAGGCCTCGTCGGACTCCCACGGGGCGCATTCGCTCCGGATCCGCGCGCGCCTCCCCACCCGGCTCGACCTCGCATCCGATTCGAGCCAGATATGCGTCGAGATCCAGCTCCTCATCGCTGCACGAACCATTCACCCCCTCAACCCCCGGGTCCTCTGTCACACCCCCGTGACACCATGAGTAATCGGCCCACGACCACGGGCATTTGAACGGGTCAGCGGTACGACGCGAGGCGTGCGCGGGGGCGTACGCGGAGAGGGGAAGCACCATGAGCGGACTCAACAAAGGGGTGGGCCGGGTCGAGGTGACGCTCAGGTGGGACCCTGCCCCGATCGGCGCGCCTGCCCACGACCTGGACATCGTCGCCGGTGTCTTCGACGCGGACGACCCGCACGGCGAGCCGGTCCAACTGGTGCACTTCGGCAGTCGGTCTCCCGACGGCACGATCACACTCCACCGGGACAGCCGCACGGGCCAGGGATTCGGCTACGACGAGGCCATGACCCTGGAGCTCGACCGGCTGGCCCCGCGGTACACGCGTGTGGTGGTGGGCGTCGCCATACAGCAGGGCGGCGGGCGGCGGTCCTTCGGCGACGTGGCGAACACGGGCGTACGGGTCCGCGAGGGCTACACGGACCTGCTGGTCCACGACTTCGCGGACGTGCCTGACGCCCTCGCGGCGACGGTCGTGGAGTTCACCCGGGACGGCGCCGACGGCTGGACGTACCGCCCGATCAGCCATGGCTTCGACACCGACCCCCAGGTGTTCGGCACCGTGATGGGGTCCATACGCGCCTGACGCCCGGACGCATTCACCCGGGCACGGCAAAGGGGACCGGCACGAGGCCGGTCCCCTTCATGAAGCACCTACTCGACGTCAGCTGCAGCCGCTGGTCGAGCCGCAGCCCTCGCAGATGTAGCAGGAGCCGGCGCGCTGCATCTTCGTACCGCAGGAGAAGCAGAGCGGGGCGTCGGCGCTGATGCCGAGCTGCATCTCGACGAGCTCCGCCGAGGTGTGCGCCTGCTTCGGGGCCGGGACCTCGGCCTTCGGGGCCGGGGCCGCGACGGCCTTCAGCTCCTGGGCGCGGGGCGCGGACTGGGCCAGCGCCTCGACGTCGACGTCCTCCTCGGACTGCTCGTACGAGCCGGTGTCCAGGTGACGCTGACGCTCCTCGGCCGAGTGGATGCCGAGCGCGGAGCGGGTCTCGAAGGGCAGGAAGTCCAGCGCCAGGCGGCGGAAGATGTAGTCGACGATCGACTGCGCCATCCGCACGTCCGGGTCGTCCGTCATGCCGGCCGGCTCGAAGCGCATGTTGGTGAACTTCGAGACGTACGTCTCCAGCGGGACGCCGTACTGCAGACCGACGGAGACGGCGATGGAGAAGGCGTCCATCATGCCCGCGAGCGTCGAACCCTGCTTGGACATCTTGAGGAAGACCTCGCCGAGACCGTCGTCCGGGTAGGAGTTGGCGGTCATGTAGCCCTCGGCGCCACCGACGGTGAAGGAGGTGGTGATCCCCGGGCGGCCCTTGGGCAGACGCTTGCGGACCGGACGGTACTCGACGACCTTCTCGACGGCCTCGCGGATCGTCGCCTCGGTCTTCGCGGTGACCTCGACCTTCTCCGCTTCCTTCTTCTTGGCGGAGAGGGGCTGGCCGACCTTGCAGTTGTCGCGGTAGATGGCGAGCGCCTTGACGCCCATCTTCCAGGCCTCGAAGTAGACCTCCTCGACGTCCTCGACCGTGGCCGTCTCCGGCAGGTTCACGGTCTTGGACAGGGCGCCCGAGATCCACGGCTGGATGGCGGCCATCATGCGGACGTGGCCCATCGCGGAGATGGAGCGCTCGCCCATGGCGCAGTCGAAGACCTCGTAGTGCTCGGTCTTCAGACCGGGGGCGTCGATCACATTGCCGTTCTCGGCGATGTGGGCGACGATCGCCTCGATCTGCTCCTCCTGGTAGCCCAGGCGGCGCAGGGCCTGCGGGACGGTGCCGTTGACGATCTGCATCGAGCCGCCGCCGACGAGCTTCTTGAACTTGACCAGGGCGAGGTCGGGCTCGAGGCCGGTGGTGTCGCAGGACATCGCGAGACCGATGGTGCCGGTCGGGGCGATGACCGAGGCCTGGGCGTTGCGGAAGCCGTTCTTGGCGCCGAGGCGGATGACGTCCTGCCAGGCCTCCGTCGCGGCGGCCCAGATCGGCGAGTCCAGGTCGTCCATGCGGACGGCCTTGGTGTTCTCGTCGGCGTGCTGCTGCATGACGCGCTGGTGCGGCGCGGCGTTGCGGGCGTAGCCGTCGTACGCGCCGACGACCGCGGCGAGCTCGGCGGAGCGCTTGTACGAGGTGCCGGTCATCAGGGAGGTGATGGCACCGGCGAGGGCGCGGCCGCCGTCGGAGTCGTACGCGTGGCCGGTCGCCATCAGCAGGGCGCCGAGGTTGGCGTAGCCGATGCCGAGCTGGCGGTAGGCGCGGGTGTTCTCGCCGATCTTCTCGGTGGGGAAGTCGGCGAAGCAGATGGAGATGTCCATCGCGGTGATGACGAGCTCGACGACCTTGGCGAAGCGCTCGACGTCGAAGGCCTGGTTGCCCTTGCCGTCGTCCTTGAGGAACTTCATCAGGTTCAGCGAGGCGAGGTTGCAGGACGTGTTGTCCAGGTGCATGTACTCGCTGCACGGGTTCGAGCCGTTGATGCGGCCGGACTCCGGGCAGGTGTGCCAGTGGTTGATCGTGTCGTCGTACTGGATGCCCGGGTCGGCACAGGCCCACGCGGCCTCGGCCATCTTGCGGAAGAGCGACTTGGCGTCGACCTCCTCGATGACCTCGCCGGTCATGCGCGAGGTGAGGCCGAACTTCCCGCCGGACTCCACGGCCTTCATGAACGTGTCGTTCACGCGGACGGAGTTGTTGGCGTTCTGGTACTGGACGGACGTGATGTCGTCGCCGCCCAGGTCCATGTCGAAGCCCGCGTCACGGAGGGCGCGGATCTTCTCCTCCTCCTTGACCTTGGTCTCGATGAAGTCCTCGATGTCGGGGTGGTCGACGTCGAGGATGACCATCTTGGCCGCGCGGCGGGTCGCGCCGCCCGACTTGATCGTTCCGGCGGAGGCGTCGGCGCCGCGCATGAACGAGACCGGGCCGGAGGCGTTGCCGCCGGAGGAGAGCAGTTCCTTGGAGGAGCGGATGCGGGAGAGGTTCAGGCCGGCGCCGGAGCCGCCCTTGAAGATCATGCCCTCTTCCTTGTACCAGTCGAGGATGGACTCCATGGAGTCGTCGACGGACAGGATGAAGCAGGCGGAGACCTGCTGGGGCTGGGGGGTGCCGACGTTGAACCAGACCGGCGAGTTGAAGCTGAAGATCTGGTGCAGGAGCGCGTAGGCCAGCTCGTGCTCGAAGATCTCGGCGTCGGCGGGCGAGGCGAAGTAGCCGTACTCCTCGCCGGCCTTCGTGTACGTCTTCACGATCCGGTCGATGAGCTGCTTGAGACCGGTCTCGCGCTGCGGGGTGCCGACGGCCCCGCGGAAGTACTTGCTGGTGACGATGTTGACCGCGTTCACCGACCAGAAGTCGGGGAACTCGACGCCACGCTGCTCGAAGTTGATCGAGCCGTCGCGCCAATTGGTCATGACGACGTCACGGCGCTCCCACGTCACCTCGTCGTACGGATGCACGCCGGGGGTGGTGTGGATGCGCTCGATACGCAGGCCCTTGCTCGTCGTCTTCGCTCCCTTGGAACGAGAACCACGTGCCGGACCGCTCGCCGTCTCTGTCATGCCGCCTCCCATATACGGGCAAAACACACTTTGGCACCCAGATAGTCCCAGGGCACCGTCTTCTGTACGTCGTTCTGTACTGCTGCCACGAGCGCCACGGAGGTCGCTCGGGGCACGTCTGCCAGGCCGCTCGGCGGCCGGCCGCCGGGCACTGTCGGCCCGGACCGCCGGTCAGTCGGCGGCGGTGGCGGGAACGGGGACCTCAGGGGTCGCACCGGTCCCGCGGTTCTCAGCGGGAGGCCGCACGCGGAGTTCCACGATGGCGGCCTCGAAGTCTTCGAGGCTGTCGAAAGCCTTGTACACGGACGCGAAGCGCAGGTACGCGACGAGGTCGAGCTCCTGCAACGGGCCGAGAATGGCCAGACCCACGTCGTGGGTGGTCAGCTCGGCGCTGCCGGTGGCGCGCACCGCCTCCTCGACCCGCTGGCCGAGCTTGGCGAGCGCGTCCTCGGTGACCGGTCGCCCCTGGCACGCCTTGCGTACGCCGGAGATGACCTTGGTACGGCTGAAGGGCTCGGTGACACCGGACCGCTTCACCACCATGAGCGAGCACGTCTCCACCGTCGTGAAACGACGGGAGCAGTCGGGGCACTGGCGACGGCGCCGGATCGACGTCCCGTCGTCGGTGGTGCGACTGTCGACGACACGGCTGTCGGGGTGCCTGCAGAAGGGGCAGTGCATTGGTTCCGACCCTCCTCACGGCACGACTGGTGAACCTCGCCCGACCGTCAAGGCCCTGCGAAGCGACCACCAGCATAGGCGATGTGGGCACCCCCGGCAGACCGGGGACCACTACCCCTGGGTGGCCGGTGCCATCCAACCACTAGATCTTGGGTTGGCGGCGATTCCGGGCCTTCCGCGTGTCGCGACGCGCCCGCTCCCGCGATCCGACCCCTCCGGGTGCGACACTGAGAGGGTGCACCGCGCGCGGCCCAGCGGCGAAGGCTACCGTGACGACCGAATCGGGACGGCCGCGCGAGAGTGCTCATACACCCGCATGCGTACACGCGTAAGGCAATCTGCGAATTTTCACTCGAACGTGTGTTTGGCGCAACCTTTCGAAAGCCACTACCGTTGTGCCAGCCAGGGAGACCATTCGAGAGGGGCCGACGACGTGACCACCACCGCAGACAGTGCCACCATCACCGCCCAGGACCGCTCCCAGGGCCGACTCGAGCCGGTGCACGCCATGAATGACACAAGCATGAACGGTGAGGACCCCGGGCGACCCGCCCGTGCCCTCCCCGGGCGACCTCCAGGCATCCGAGCCGACAGCTCCGGTCTCACCGACCGGCAGCGCAGGGTCATCGAAGTCATCCGCGACTCGGTCCAGCGGCGCGGCTACCCGCCGTCGATGCGCGAGATCGGGCAGGCCGTCGGCCTGTCCAGCACGTCCTCGGTGGCGCACCAGCTCATGGCGCTGGAGCGCAAGGGCTTCCTCCGCCGGGACCCGCACCGCCCCCGGGCGTACGAGGTGCGCGGCTCCGACCAGCCGAGCACCCAGCCGACGGACACCACGGGCAAGCCCGCCGCCTCGTACGTGCCCCTGGTCGGCCGGATCGCGGCCGGTGGCCCGATCCTCGCCGAGGAGTCCGTCGAGGACGTCTTCCCTCTCCCCCGGCAGCTTGTCGGTGACGGCGAGCTGTTCGTCCTCAAGGTCGTCGGCGACTCGATGATCGAGGCCGCCATCTGTGACGGCGACTGGGTCACCGTCCGCCGCCAGCCCGTCGCGGAGAACGGCGACATCGTCGCGGCCATGCTGGACGGCGAGGCCACGGTCAAGCGCTTCAAGCGCGAGGACGGTCACGTCTGGCTGCTCCCGCACAACGCGGCGTACCAGCCGATCCCCGGCGACGAGGCGACCATCCTCGGCAAGGTCGTGGCGGTGCTGCGGCGGGTCTGACTCACCTCGCCGGCTCTGACCGGGCCCCGGGACCCACTGCGCCGGTCCCGGGGCCCTGCCGTGTCCTGTCGAGCCCCGGTGCGCCGAGGCTCGACAGGGTGGAGGCTCAGACTTCCGCCGCCTTCGAGGCGGCATCGATGGCCGCCAGCGACTTCCGTACCTGGTTGCGGTCGGTCGTGTACCAGAAATCGGGCAGCGAGGCCTTCAGATAGCTGCCGTACCGGGCCGTCGCCAGCCGGGGGTCGAGAACCGCCACGACGCCCCGGTCGCCCGTGGCCCGTACGAGTCGGCCGGCGCCCTGTGCCATGAGCAGGGCGGCATGGGTCGCCGCGACCGCCATGAAGCCGTTGCCCCCGGCCTCCTCGACTGCCTTCTGCCGGGCGCTCATCAGCGGATCGTCCGGGCGCGGGAACGGGATCTTGTCCATGACGACCAGCTGGCAGCTGGCCCCCGGGACATCCACGCCCTGCCAGAGCGACAGCGTGCCGAACAGACAGGTCTTCGGGTCGGCCGCGAAGTTCTTGATCAGCTCGCCCAGCGTGTCCTCGCCCTGGAGCAGGATCGGCAGCTCCGGGACGCGGATCCGCAGCTCCTCCGCCGCCAGCTGTGCCGCACGCATCGAGGAGAACAGACCGAGGGTCCGCCCGCCGGCCGACTGCATCAGCTCGGTCAGCTCGTCGAGCATGTCGGCCCGGTCCTTGTCACGGGCGGGGGCGGAGAGGTGCTTGGCGACGTAGAGAATGCCCTGCCTGGGATAGTCGAACGGGGAACCGACATCGATTCCCTTCCAGACGGGCAGGTCGTCACCCGTGGTGCCCTCCGGGGCGAGACCCAGCGAAGCACCGACGCCGTTGAAGTCGCCGCCCAGCTTGAGCGTCGCCGACGCCAGGACGACGGACCGCTCCGTGAACAGCTTCTCCCTCAGCAGGCCCGAGACGGAGAGCGGCGCGACCCGCACCGACGCACCGAAGCGGTCATGACGCTCGTACCAGACGACGTCGTACTCCGAACCCTGAGTGATCCGCTCCGCGACTCCGTGCACGGTCTCCACGGAGGCCATGGCCTGCTTGCGTACGGCGTCCTCGTCCTGCACGGACCTGTCCCGGGTGGAACCCAGGGCGGTGATCACCGCGCGAGCGGCATCCCGCAGCGCCATCAAGGCGTACGCGAGGTCTTCCGGGAGCTCCTCCAGGCGACCCGGGAGGGCCAGCTCCATGACGCGCTCGAAGCCCTCGGCGGCGGTCTGCAACTGGTCGGCGACCTTCTCGTCGACCAGCTTCGCGGACCGACGCACGGCGCGGTTGACCTGGCCGGGGGTGAGCTCGCCGGTGGCGACGCCGGTGACCCGGGAGACCAGCTCGTGGGCCTCGTCGACGATCAGCACCTCGTGCTGCGGGAGCACCGGGGCACCCTCGATCGCGTCGATGGCGAGGAGAGCGTGGTTGGTGACGACGACGTCGGCGAGCTTGGCGCGCTCACGGGCCGACTCGGCGAAGCACTCCGGGCCGTACGCGCACTTGCTCGCGCCGAGGCACTCCCGGGAGGAGACCGAGACCTGGGCCCAGGCCTTGTCGGAGACGCCGGGCGTCAGGTCGTCCCGGTCGCCGGTCTCCGTCTCGTCCGACCAGTCCCGGAGCCGCATCAGGTCCTGGCCCAGCTTGCTGCTGGGCGCGGCCGCCTCGAAGGGGTCGAAGAGGCCTTCCTCCTCGTCCTGCGGAACCCCTTCGTGGAGCCGGTGCAGACAGAGGTAGTTCGACCGGCCCTTGAGCATGGCGAACTGGGGGCGGCGGCGCAGCTGCGGATGCAGCGCGTCGACCGTGCGCGGAAGGTCACGCTCGACGAGCTGGCGCTGGAGCGCCAGGGTGGCTGTGGCCACCACCACCCGCTCGCCCTGGGCCAGCGCCGGCACCAGGTAGCCGAGCGACTTGCCCGTGCCGGTGCCGGCCTGGACGAGGAGGTGGGAATTGTCGTCGATGGCCTCGGCCACGGCCTCGGCCATGGTGACCTGGCCGGGCCGCTCCGTGCCGCCGACGGCGGTGACGGCGGCGTGGAGGAGGTCGGGGAGGGATGGCTTCGTCATAGCCCTTCCACCCTACGGGGCGCCACTGACACCCAAGGCACGCGCGCGTGTCACGCGAGCGGGTTGGGGACGGTCCCGTGGACGGCCGCGTGGGGTCGCTCGGGGCGGTCCCGGTAGCCGTCCAGGTGCAGACGGTTGCGGTTGAGGCAGAGCCGCTCGATCCGGGGGGTGAGGAGGTCGAAGAGCTCGAACCGTTCCTTCAGCTCGGGGAAGCGCGCCTGGTGGCGGAGGATCTCGGCGCGGACGAGGGACCAGAATTCTTCTTCCGGCACGTCGAGTTGTTCCTCGCAGAGCGGTGCGAGATAACGGAAGACACCGACGAAGAGCCCCGAATGGATGAACTGGACGAGGAAGTCGGGCCCCTCGGTCAGGAGGACGGCGCGCACGTCGTCGGGCAGCGTGTCGTGCTCGGGCAGCGACTGGCCGCTGATGTTCACGTCGTCGACGAAGTCCTTGATCGCCAGGCGTACGGGGACGTCCTCTCCGTCGTAGACGACGATGGCGTTCTCGCCGTGCGGGGAGAAGACCGTGCCGTACCGGTAGAGGAAGTGCAGCAGCGGGGGCAGCAGCGCGGCGAAGAGGTGCTGGAGCCAGACGGCCGGCGCGAGTCCTGAGCGCTCGACGAGTTCGGCGACGAAGGCCCGCCCGGCGGGGTCCGTGTGGAGCAGAGAGGCGAGGGTGCGGGCCCGCTCGCCCGGGGGCAGCCGCAGCGGCTCGCGCCAGATCGCGCCGAGGAGTTCCTTGTACTGGTACGGAACTTCGGGCAGCCGGTCGTACAGAGGGTGCTCGACGGTGACGGAGGCGACCTCCCCGAGGAGGATCACCCCGCACTCGTCCCGCAGGAACGGGTCGGCGTCGCGGAGGCCGTGGACCCAGGCGGTGACGGCCGGGGCGGCGAGGGTGCGTTCGGTGGGCAGGCCGCGCCAGACCAGGGTGTTGAGGACGGACAGTGGGAGTTTGACGGTGTGCCGCTCGGGGCGGCTGGTGTTGAGGAAGGTACGGACCGACTGCTGCGGCAGCCGGAGGTCGCCGTCCGCGGAGAGCGGGACGACGGTCCCTGCGGCGATGGCCGGGGCGTAGAGCGGGAGCAGGATCTCGTCCCACTGCCAGGGGTGGACGGGCAGCAGGAGGTAGCCATCGGGTTCGTGGCCGCGGGCCGTCAGTTCGGCGCGGAACGCGGCGTGGACCTCGGGGTCGAGTTCTTGGGCGTAGAGACGGTCGGGGGTGCGGAGCCCGAATACGCCACGGTAGGCCGCGAGGCGGTTGCTGACGGCGATCCACGGCAGCCGGGTGGCACGGCGGGCCTCGGGTGCCCAGCGGGCGGCGTCGGTGGCGGAGAAGCCGATGCGGCCCTTGTTGAGGACGAGCCAGGGGTGGCCCGTCTGGTGCCCTTCGAGCTCGGCGTAGGAGAGGTCGGCGAGCCGGGCTGCGGAGAGGGCGGTGTGATCGAGACGGGCATCGGCGGCAAGGGTGGCGGAGAGCTCTCGGATGAGGTGGCCGAGGGTGGCGCCGTCGAGCTGGAGGAAGCGGCGGGCGCGGACCAGGAAGTCGAGGACGTCCGTCATGGGCCGGCCCTCATGGGTGATCGAGTCGGCGGCGACGTACCAGCTGCCGTAGGCACCTCGGCGGGCACGGAAGGTGAGGGTGTCGCCGTCGTCGAGCCGCAGGGTGTGGAGGTCCGGTTCGTCTGCCACCGGGGCTGGTTCGACGATCTCCTCGTAGGCGAACTCGGCGAGGGCCTTGGCGAGGAGCCGGGACGAGGCCCTGGCCCAGGCGGAGGCGTTCAGCTCGGGAGGCGCGAGCAGGTCAGGGTGGACGGGCAGTGCGGGTGCGGCCACCGATTCGGCCCTGGAGGAGAGGGAGGGAGCTGTGGCGGAGTGGGTGGGCTGTGCGGAGTCGTGGGGTGCAGGGGACGTCGACACGAGGACTCCTCGGAGTGGGAACCACTGTGGGTCGGGCGGTGTATAGAAGACAGAGGGTTGTTCACAGAACGTGACGGAGGACGCGGTCACGCATCATGAGCGCCGCTCGCTTGTCAGGGAGGTCGACTTCCGCCGCGTAGCGGAAGCCGCCGCTGAGGAAGGCCGAGACGGAGGGGGTGTTACGGATGTCGGGTTCGGCGACGACGCGGGTACAGCGGGGACGGTGGTCGAGGACGAGATCGGCGACGGCGCGCAGCAGGGTGCTGCCGACGCCGCGGCCCCGGTCGGTGACGCCTCCGATCAGCAGATGGATACCGGTGTCGTGGGGGCGCGCCGGGTAGTGCCGGGCGAGCGGGTCGAGGTCGGCGCGGTAGATCTCGAAGTAGCTCATGGGCGTGGCGTCGAGCACTCCGAGGCAGGGGACGCTGCGGCCGTCGCCGTCGAGTTGGGTGCGGAGGTGCTCGGCGGTGACGGCCTCGGGTCCGGCGAGGTCCCAGAAGGCGGCGACGGCGGGGTCGTTCATCCATCGGGTGACGAGCCGCAGGTCTCGCTCGAGGCGCACGGGAACGAGCTGGAAGACCCCTACGGACGTGTAAACCGGGTTCCAGGAGGCGACGGAGTCCAGCCGGTCTCCGTCGAGGAGTTCGGCGTCGATGTGACCGCCTTCGAGGAGGGTGACGAGTTCGTCGAGCCTCAGGTCGAGGGTGTCGTCACCGGGCGGGTCGGCCGGTGGGCGGGTGGGTGACACGGTGTCGCTCTCCTCTCGGCGGCGCGCTCGGGGCGTGGGTTCTCCGAAGGCGGGATCAGGCGCGAAGGGGGTTGGTGACGGTGACGTAGACGGACTGGGTGTCGACGGGTCCGACGAGTTCGTCCAGGCCGTGCAGGCGGGTGAGGAGGTTGGCCTTGCTGCGGAGGGTCGCGGCTTCCAGGAGGCGGTGGGGCAGGGGTGAGCCGAGGCTGGTGGCGGAGGTGAGGAAGCTGCGGAAGGCCGCGAGCAGGACGCGCTCGTCGGCGAGGTGCTGGGCGCCGAAGGCGCCGATCAGGCCGAGGACGTTGTTGATGCCGAGGTAGTAGGCGAAGCGCTCGTCGGTGACCTGGTCGGAGACGAAGGTGTCGCTTTCGGCGCCGATGCCGGGGAGGCGGCTCTCCAGCTCGCTCCGGTGGGACTCGCGGAAGTAGTAGCCCTGATTGTCGCGGTAGCGGCCGCCGACCGGCCAGCCGTCGGGGTCGAGGAGCACCAGGGTGTTCTGCTGGTGGGCCTCCAGGGCGATGCCGGCGTGGCCGTCGAGCCAGAGGACGGGGCGGACGACCTGGTCGAGGTAGCGGAGGAACCACTCGGTGGCGACGGCCGTGGTGGGCCGGCCGGTGCGGGCGGCGAGGCGGCCGATGACGTCGGCGAGGCGGGAGCGCATGGCACTGGTTCCGGGCCAGGGCCGGGGGGCGGTGAGGGAGGCGATGCAGACGGCGTCGTCGCCGGGACCGAAGGGGTTGTGGCGAATCATCAGGTCGAGGCCTGGGACGGGGGCGCCGTCCGGGGTGTCGACGGCGAGCCACGCGGGGTCGCGGACGATGTCGAAGCCCGGGTGGGCGGCCTGCCATTCGTCGACGAGGCCGGTGCGGAGCAGCCGGTGGACCTCGACGCCGCGGTGGAGTTCCTTGCGGAGGTTCTCACGGCGCGAGTTGGTGATGCGCAGGCCGAGGGAGAGCTTGAGCATGGCCCGGGCGCCGGGGCGGTGCACGGTGCGGACCGAGGAGGTGGGGTGCCACGGGCTGCCGTGCAGACCGAGGTCGTGGAGGAGGCCGGAGTCGATGAGGGCGCGGATGTCGGGGCGGTGCAGCAGCTCTCGGGCCTGCCAGGGGTGTACGGGCAGGGGCGCGGTTCCGGCGGGGAGCGCGAGCCCTTCGGCGAGGCCGAGGGCGAGTTGCTCGGCGCTGACGGGACGGCCCTGCTCGGTCCAGCCGGAGTCGGAGGCCAGCAGGGAGGAGTCGACGGCGAGCCAGTGGAGGGGGAAGGAGCCGTGCAGTTCGGGTGAGTAGAGCCGGGCCTCGGCGTCGGAGAGGCCTTCACGGCTCTTGGGTGTGGGGTGGAGGGGGTGGCCGAGCAGCAGGGACTGTTCGGCGGCGAGGAAGAGGTCGGCGTCCGGGTGCGGTTGAGGCGAGCGGCGGCGTTCGGCGAGGAAGTCGGCGGTGCGGCGGGCCGAGTCGGCGACCCTGCCGACGAGTTCGGTGCCCTCGGGGCGGCCGGTCTCCCGGCTGAGCAGGGCGGCCACGGTCACGGCGTCGACGGTGGGAGCCGTGGCCGGGAGCCCTTCGAGGGCGGGGGCGCCGAAGCGGTGCCAGCCGGTGGGTGACCAGTAGCGGACGGGGACGAGGAGGGCGGTGCCGCTGGCGGCGAGGGGGATGCGGAGGGTGGTGGAGCCGGGGGTCGGCAGGTTCTTCTCGCGGACCCAGCAGCGGAGGAGGTTCTCGACGGCGGCCGCCTCGGCGGCGCGCTGCGGGTCGGGGTCGTCCAGGGGGTCGGCGCCGGCCGGGTGGTGCGGGTCCGGGGCGGGGTTCCGCTGCGGGTCGACGGCGGCCGGCCGGTGGGGGCGGGGGTGGGGGTGGGGGTGGGGGTTCGGGTAGCCCAGCGGGTCGGTTCCCACGGCCGTGCGGTGCGGTCGGGGGTCGTACGAGCCGACGTGCTGCCGCGGGACCGTGGGGTCGGCGGGGCGGGCTGCCGGCGCGTCGGGCTCCGGGGTTCCGGGGAGCGGGGTGCCGGAGAGCGTGGTCCCGGAGAGAGTGGTGCTGGGGAGTGTGGTGCCGGGTTCGGTGCCGGTGCCGGGCTCGGGGGTGGTGCGGGGCTCGGGGATGGTGCGGGGCTCGGGGGCGAGGTGCTGGGAGGGGGGTTCCACGGCGGTGAGTACCTCGGGGCCGAGGGCCTCGGCTGTCAGCAGGGGGGCATCCAGCGCCGTGGAGGAGAGGATCTGGGAGGTGAGGTGCTCGACGGCGAGGGGGGCCTCGGTCTTGGGCGCCGGGGAGGGGGGCGTGGCGTTCACGGGGGCTTCCTTGGGGGGCGGGGCCGGGGCGGCCCGGGTCAGTGGGACGGCCCGGGGGCCGTCCGGGGGGCCGTGGGCCTGCGGGCGGCGGGCAGCTGGGGGGTGTGGGCCCGTTCGGCCGCGGCCAGGGCGTCGGCGAAGCGGTCCAGGACGGCGGTGGCCTGCTCGTCGGTGAGGGTGAGCGGCGGCAGGAGCCGGACCACGGCGGAGTGCCGGCCGCCGAGTTCGACGATGAGTCCGCGGGCGAGGCACTCCTGTTGGACGGCGAGGGCCAGGGCGGGGGCGGCGGGCGGCACGGGATCGTCCGGTCCCGCCGCGTCGGGGTCGACGAGCTCGACGCCGATCATGAGGCCCCGGCCGCGGACGTCGCCGACGCAGGGGTGGGCTGCGGCGAGGCCCCGGAGTTGGCCGAGGATGCGGGCGCCGAGGATGCCGGCTCGCTCGGCGAGCTTGTTCTCCCGGACGTACGCGAGGGTGGCCGTGCCCGCGGCCATGGCGAGCTGGTTGCCGCGGAAGGTGCCCGCGTGGGCGCCGGGCTCCCAGGCGTCGAGCTCGGACCTGTAGACGATGACGGCGAGGGGAAGGGAGCCGCCGATGGCCTTGGAGAGGACCATCACGTCGGGCACGACGCCGCTGTGCTCGACGGCCCAGAAGGCGCCGGTGCGGCCCACACCGGTCTGGACCTCGTCGACGACGAGCGGAATGGAACGGTCGGCGGTGATGCGGCGCATCCGGCGCATCCAGTCGTCGGGCGCGGGGATGACCCCGCCTTCGCCCTGGACGGCTTCGAGGATCATTCCGGCGGGGGTGGTGACGCCGCTCTTGGGGTCGTCGAGAAGGCTCTCGGTCCAGCTGGCGGCGAGTTGGGCGCCGCGGGCGCCGCCGACACCGTAGGGGCAGCGGTACGAGTGGGGGTACGGCAGCCGGGTGACGCGGATGTCGGTCGCTCCGCCGGAGGCGTCGAGGGCGCCGGACGTCATGCCGTGGTAGGCACCGGTGAAGGCGAGCAGTCCGCTGCGGCCGGTGGCGGTACGGACCAGTTTGAGGGCCGCCTCCACGGCGTCCGTTCCGGCCGGTCCGCAGAACTGGATGCGGGCGTTGGCGGCGAGTTCGCCCGGCAGGGTGGCGAACAGCTCGGAGGTGAAGGCGTCCTTGACGGGGGTGGCGAGGTCGAGGACATGGAGCGGGGCTCCGGAGTCGAGGACCTTCTTGACGGCTTCGAGGACCACGGGGTGGTTGTGGCCGAGGGCGAGTGTCCCGGCGCCCGACAGGCAGTCCAGATAGCGCCGGCCGTCGGCGCCTTCGATAGTCAGCCCTCGCGCCCGTACGGGGACGATGGGCAGGGAGCGGGCGTAGGTGCGGGCGGCGGACTCGCGCAGGGACTGGCGGCGCAGGATGCCCTCGTATCCGCCGCCACCGCCCTGGTCCGAAGCATCCTTGGCGGGAGTCGCTCGGTCTGGGCCCCCCTGGGCCAGAGCCGCTCGGTCCGGGACCGCCTGGGCGGGAGCCGCTCGGTCCACGGAAGCCGTTCGGTCCGTGGGGCCTCGGTCCAGGGTGTCCCGGATCGTCGGGGTGTGCGTCCCTGTGCCGGCCTCGTCGGGCGGTCCGGTGACGGGCCCGTCGGGCGTCCGGGTCTGCGTCCGCGCGGCCGGTTGGACGGCCGGAGCTGATTCGGTCACGGCCACGGCTCGGTGTCCTCCCGCTGTAACAGTTGCGTTGCACATCGGGGCGTCGTGGAGCCGCCGCAAGGGCCGCCCTGAACGCCACCGTTGTGTCCCCCGTACGTACCAACGACGCGAACTGCCCAGGATCACGGGCCGGAGGCAAGAACTTGGCGTGTCCCGGATCACGGCACGGCAACGACGGAGCGATGGCCGGAACCGCCGACCGGCCGCGTACCGTCCCCTCCGGCACCGGCATAGTGGGGGCCGTCGGCCGCTGCCCGCACGGCACGGCCGCTGTCCATGCACCAGTTGACGTAGTCCCAGGGGGATCACGAGATGCGATCGATTCGTCCGCTGCTGACGGCGGCTTCCGCCGTCGCGGCGCTGACGCTCACCGTTACGGCCTGCGGACCGAGCGAGGAGAACGCGGGAGACAAGCCCAGTGCGCCCGCGACCGCCCAGAACCCGGCCGACAAGATCAAGATTCCGGAGGACCTGAAGGATCGCCTGAAGGAGCACGGGATCGACGTCGACAAGTGGCGGAACGGCGAATGGAAGAACTGGGACCACGACAAGTGGCTGCGTGAGGCCAAGGACTTCGTCAACCCGATCATCGAGGACCTCTGGGACCCGGACCGGATGCGGGACGCCGAGCGTCCCGACAAGCCGGTCGAGGAGGAGGACATCTCGGGTGACGAGGGCGTGACCGACCCGACGCCGGACCCGGTGAAGGCGAAGGCCGTCCCGGCGAAGTACCACAGCAACGCCCCGGAGTCCGGGAAGGTCTTCTTCGACGGCCCCGAGGGCTCGATGGTCTGCTCGGCCACGGTCGTGCAGGACCCGGCGCACCCCGGCAAGTCGAACATGGTGTGGACGGCCGGCCACTGCGTCCACAAGGGCAAGAAGGGCGGCTGGTACCGCAACATCGCCTTCGTGCCCTCGTACAACGATTCCGCGCTGTCGACCGCCGACCTGGAGAAGGCGTCGCGGGAGCAGATCGCGCCGTACGGCGTGTGGTGGGCTGACTGGGTCAAGACCTCCGACCAGTGGATCGCCGAGGGCGCGTCCACCGGTGGCGCGGGTGCTCCCTACGACTTCGCGGTCATCAAGGTGACCCCGGAGAAGGGCGGCACGGACAAGTCCCTGGAGGAGACCGTCGGTTCGGCGCTTCCGGTGGACTTCAACGCGCCGGCGGTGCCGAAGATCACGGGCATGGAGGCGACCGGTTACCCGGCGGCGCCGCCGTTCGACGGCCAGCGGATGTTCCAGTGCGAGGACAAGCCGGGCCGGCTGTCCCTGAAGGCGGAGCAGCCGACGATGTACCGCATCGGCTGCACGATGACCGGTGGTTCGTCCGGTGGCGGCTGGGTCGCCCAGGGCAGTGACGGCAAGCCGGCGCTGGTGTCGAACACCTCGATCGGCCCGTCGACGGCCGGTTGGCTCGCGGGGCCCCGCCTCGGTCCCGAGGCCAAGGCCATGTTCGACGAGGTCAGCAAGAAGTACGCCGGACAGTAGGCGCGCAGGGCGGGAGGCGGGGCCCTCGGGGCCTCGCCTCCCCCTATGCCCGCGGCCGGGGGGTTTTGCCCGGACAGGTGCAGCCCCGTGTCCCGGGGCTCCACCTGGACAGGTGACGACCCCCGGCCCGCCCCTTCGCTCAACCGTTTGCCCAACCGGCATACTGTGCACCGCAAGTGACGCGTCCATGGCAACGTCAAGGCGAGAACGCGCCGGAAACGAGGCCGCTCCCCGGACGCGGGAATCATCTCAGGGGGAATTCACCACATGCGTTCCGTACGACTCCTGCCCGCTGCCCTCGGCCTGGTCACCGCGCTCGCGCTGACCGCCACGGCCTGCGGCCCCACCGAGACCCCGGCGGCCGACAAGCCGGCCGCCGGATCGAGCAGTTCCGCGTCGGGTACCGACGACGCGGCCACCGGGGACGGTGGCGCCGACCTCACCAAGGACCTCGCCGACAAGCTGAAGAAGCACGGCGTCGACCTGGACAAGTGGAAGGACGGCGAATGGAAGAACTGGGACACGAACACCTGGCTGCGTGAGGCCGAGGACTTCGTCAACCCGGTCATCGACGGGCTCTGGGACCCGGCGCGGATGCAGTCCGCCAAGAGCCCCGACCCGACGATCACGGCGCAGGCCGGAGGCGGCGGCACCGACCCGACGCCCCGCCCCGTCAAGGCACAGCGCGAGAAGACCCCGTACCACCGCAACGCGGCCCCGGTCGGGAAGATCTTCTTCGACTCGCCGCAGGGCCACATGGTCTGCTCCGGCACCATCGTGAAGGACCCGCGCCGGCCCGGTAAGTCCAACCTGGTCTGGACGGCCGGCCACTGTGTCCACGCGGGCAAGAAGGGCGGCTGGTACCGCAACATCACCTTCGTCCCGGCCTTCAACGACCTGGGCAAGTCCCCCTCCGCGCTCAACAACGCGAAGGCGCACGAGATCTACCCCTACGGCCAGTACTGGGCCGACTGGGCCGTGACCTCGGGCGAGTGGATCAAGTCCGGTGGCAGCAACCAGGCCTGGCCGTACGACTACGCCGTCCTGCACGTGAAGCCGCAGCGGGGCAGCAAGTCCCTGGAGGAGACCGTCGGCGCCGCGCTGCCGGTCGACTTCTCCGCTCCCGCACCCGCGCAGGCCGGCACGATCGGCGCCTGGGGATACCCGCAGGCCGCCCCGTACAACGGCGTGATCATGCACAAGTGCCTGGACCGGGCGACGCGCATGACCACGGCGCCCGCCACCCCGGTGATGTACCGGATCGGCTGCACGATGACCGCGGGTTCGTCCGGCGGCGGCTGGTTCCGCGTGCTGCCGAACGGGAAGACGGCGCTCGTGTCGAACACCTCGATCGGCCCGGCCGGCAGCAACGGCTGGCTCGCCGGACCGCAGTTGGGCCGGGGCGCGAAGGCGGCGCACGAGATGGTCAGCAAGAAGTACGCCCGCTGACCCGTCCCGTCACGACACCCACCGTCACAGCATGGCGGCCGTCGTCAGGGCGGCCCCGCTCACGACACCTCTCGGCATGAGAGAAGGCGCCGGTCCCCTCCCTCGCGGGAGGAGGCCGGCGCCTTCGTCGTACGTCAGGTCAGTGCGCCGCGGGGACGTACGGCGCGAGCATCGCCGCCAGTTCCTCGTGCACCCGGGCCTTGAGCAGGGTGCCCTCCGGGGTGTGCTCCTCGGACTCGACCTCGCCCTCGGCGTGCACCCGCGAGACGAGTCCGCCCTGCGTGTACGGCACGAGGGCTTCGAGCTCGACCTGCGGGCGGGGCAGCTCGGAGTCGATGAGCGCGAGCAGCTCCTGCATGCCCTGACCCGAACGGGCCGAGACCACGATGGAGTGCTTCTCCATCCGCAGCAGTCGCTGGAGCACCAGCGGGTCCGCGGCGTCCGCCTTGTTGATGACGACGATCTCCGGCACGTTCACCGCGCCGACGTCCCGGAAGACCTCGCGCACGGCGGCCAGCTGCTCCTCGGGTGCCGGGTGCGAGCCGTCCACCACGTGCAGGATGAGGTCGGAGTCGCCGACCTCCTCCATGGTGGAGCGGAACGCCTCGACCAGGTGGTGGGGCAGGTGCCGGACGAAGCCGACGGTGTCGGCCAGGGTGTAGACCCGGCCGGTGGGCGTCTCGGCCCGGCGGACGGTCGGGTCGAGGGTGGCGAACAGTGCGTTCTCCACGAGCACGCCCGCGCCGGTGAGGCGGTTGAGCAGGGACGACTTGCCGGCGTTCGTGTATCCGGCGATGGCGACCGACGGCACCTTGTTACGGCGCCGCTCCTGCCGCTTGATGTCGCGGCCGGTCTTCATCTCCGCGATCTCCCGGCGCATCTTCGCCATCTTCTCGCGGATACGACGCCGGTCGGTCTCGATCTTGGTCTCACCGGGACCACGGGTGGCCATGCCGCCACCGCCGCCGCCGCCCATCTGACGGGAGAGCGACTGACCCCAGCCACGGAGGCGCGGCAGCATGTACTGCATCTGCGCGAGCGCGACCTGCGCCTTGCCCTCTCGGGACTTGGCGTGCTGGGCGAAGATGTCGAGGATCAGGGCGGTCCGGTCGACCACCTTGACCTTGACGACGTCTTCGAGGGCGATGAGCTGGCCGGGGCTGAGCTCGCCGTCGCAGACGACGGTGTCGGCTCCGGTCTCGACCACGATGTCGCGCAGTTCGCGCGCCTTGCCGGAGCCGATGAAGGTCGCCGGGTCCGGCTTGTCACGGCGCTGGATCACGCCGTCGAGCACGAGGGCGCCCGCCGTCTCGGCGAGGGCCGCGAGTTCCGCGAGGGAGTTCTCCGCGTCCTGGACGGTCCCGGAGGTCCAGACACCGACCAGCACGACGCGCTCCAGGCGCAGCTGGCGGTACTCGACCTCGGTGACGTCCTCGAGCTCGGTGGAGAGGCCGACGACACGGCGCAGGGCCGCGCGCTCGGAGCGGTCGAACTGGTCGCCGTCCCTCTCTCCGTCGATCTCGTGGCTCCAGGCGACGTCCTCTTCCATCAGGGCATCGGCCCGAAGGCTCTCGGTACGGCTCGTCTCCGCGAAGCTCTGCTCGTCCTGGGAAGGGGAAGAAGAGGAGGTCATTTGATCCTTACGTCGATTGCTGCCACGGCGGCGCCGACATCGGCGACGCCATGGAGCGATGAGTCTTATGCCGTCACAACGCGTGAGGGCACGAGAAGATTCCCGGGCCGTCGGCCGCGTCGCCGACCTGAAGATGGTGACACGCCCCGGCGCGGCCCGTCATCCGGGTTTCGGGGCGGTCCTCCGGGCTTCGGGGCCGTCGACCAGGCGTCGGGGTCATCATCCGGGTTTCGGGGCCGCCAACCCGCTGTCGGGGTCGTCATCCGGGTTTCGGGGCCGTCCGCTCGGTCCCGGCCGGGCGGCTGCGCCAGTCCGGGTGGCCGGGCATGGCCGGGGTCTTCGCCTCGTACAGCCAGCCTCGGAAGAAGGCGGTGAGGTCGCGTCCGGCGATATCGCCGGCCAGGGCGACGAAGTCGGCGGTGGTGGCGGTGCCGTCCCGGTGGTCGGCGACCCAGCGGCGCTCCAGGCGCCCGAAGGCCTCGGTGCCGATCTCCTCGCGGAGCGCGTAGAGGACGAGGGCGCTGCCGTCATAGACGACGGGCCGGAAGAGGCTGATCTTGTGGCCGGGCGCGGGCGGCTCGGGGGCGGCCGGCGGGCCGCCGGCGGCCCTCCACGCGTCGGAGGCGGCGTAGGCGGCCTTCATGCGCTTCTCCAGGGACTTGCCGGCGGTCTCCTCGGCGTACAGCGCCTCGTACCAGCTGGCGTGCCCCTCGTTGAGCCAGAGGTCGGACCAGGTCCGCGGCGAGACGCTGTCGCCGAACCACTGGTGGGCCAGCTCGTGCACCATGACCGAGTCGACGTACCACTCCGGATAGCCCGGCTCGGTGAAGAGGCGGCGCTCGAAGAGCGACAGGGTCTGGGTCTCCAGCTCGAAGCCCGTGGTGGCGTCCGCGACGAGCACCCCGTACGTCTCGAAGGGGTACGGGCCGACCTGCCGCTCCATCCACTCCAGGTGGCCGGGGGTCCTGCGGAGCCAGGGCTCCATCAGCTTCCGGTCGGCGGTGCGCACCACGTCCCGTACGGGCAGGCCGTGGGGGCCCGCCCGGTGCACGACGGTGGAGCGGCCGATGGACACCTGGGCGAGCTCGGTGGCCATGGGATGGCTGGTGCGGTACGTCCAGGTCGTGGTGTCGCCGCGGGTGACCCGGCCGGTGGGCAGGCCGTTGGCGACGGCGGTGAGCTCGCTGGGGGCGGTGACGCGGAAGGTGAAGTACGCCTTGTCCGACGGGTGGTCGTTGGACGGGAAGACCCGGTGGGCGGCGTCGGCCTGGTTGGCCATGGCGAGGCCGTCGCTCGTACGGACCCAGCCGCCGGTGTCGGCGGGACCGCTCGGGTCGCTGGTGTGGGTGACGGTGATCTCGATCGACTCGCCCTCGTCGATCGGCACGGCGGGGGTGACGACCAGGTCCTCGCCGCTGGTGGTGTACGTGGCGGCCAGGCCGTCGACGGTGACGGCGGAGACCGTGCCGTGGGTGAAGTCGAGGTTGAGCCGCTCCAGGTCGTCGGTGGCGAGCGCGTCGATCCGGGTCACCGCGGCCAGCGGTGCGGTGTTGACCCCGGGGTAGGTGAGGTCGACGGCGTACGCGCGGACGTCGTAACCGGGATTGCCGAGGGTGGGGAAGAGCGGGTCCCCGATGCCGAGCGGCGCCGGGGCGGGCAGCGCGGCGGCGACGAGACCGGCCGAGGCGGCGACCAGGACGGCGGAGCGGAGCCACCGCGCGCGGGGCAGGGGCGTTCGGACGAGCGGCATGGGCCAGGCCTTTCCGGAGGACTGGCCCTACGGCTACCAGGGCCGCGCCCGCTCCCCCGGGCGGCGCGCTCGCCCGCCACTCGAAGGGGGACACGGCCGGGTCCAGGGCGTGTCCGCGGCCCGGTCCACGGCAGGATCCCGTGCCACGCCGGGCCGCGGCCTCGCCTCGCGGACCGCCCCGGCTCCGGCTGGTCGGGCCTGGCGGGTCGGGCCCGACGGTCGGGCCCGACGGTCGGCCCCGGCCGGTCAGGCCCGGCGGCGCTCCGGGGAGCGGTGGCGGGCGCGGCTCACGTCGTACACCCCGGGCACGTCCCGCATGGCCCGCATGAGGGCGGCGAGCCGGGCGACGTCGGGCAGGTGGAGGGTGTACGTGTGGCGGACCCGCTGCTCGCTGGGCGGCTCGACGGTCGCGGAGACGACGGCGGCCCCGGCGACGGCGATGGCCTCGGTGAGGTCGGCGAGGAGACCGGGCCGCCCGAAGGACTCGGCGACGAGGGTGACCCGGCCCTGGGCGGTGTCGCCCCAGCGGACGGCGACGGGTTCGCGGCCGAGCCGGCGCATGGTGTCGACGGCCGCGCAGCCGTTCCGGTGGACGGTGACGGATCCGCCGCGGACCCGGAAGCCGGTGATCTTGTCCGGCGGTACGGGGGTGCAGCAGCCGGCCGGTCGCACGGAGGCGCGGGGCTCGCCCTCCAGGTCGGCGTGGAGTTCCGCGCCGGAGCGGTGGTCGGCGGTGACGCCGGACTGCGGCCGGGGGCCGGTCGCGGCGACGGGCGGCGCCGCGCTCTCCGGGTGGGCGCGGAGCCAGCCGGTGATCGCGATCCGGGCCGCGGGGGTGCGGGCGTGGTCGAGCCACTCGGGGGACGGCCCGGAGACGGCGTCCTGGGCGAGCAGCAGCTGGACGGTGTCCCCGTCGCCGAGGACGGTGCTCAGGGGTGCGAGGCGTCCGTTGACGCGGGCGCCGAGACAGGCGTGGGCGGCTTCGCCGTGCTGGGCGTAGGCGGCGTCGACGCAGCTGGCTCCGGCGGGGAGGCTGATCGTGCCGGGGGCGGTGCCGTCGGCGCGGAACACGGTGATCTCGTCGTCCTCGGCGAGGTCGGCGCGGAGCGAGGACCAGAAGGTGTCCGGGTCGGGGGCGGCCTGCTGCCAGTCGAGGAGCCGGGAGAGCCAGCCGGGGCGGGTGGGGTCGACGCGCTCGCCGTCCTCGGCGGGCGGCGCGGCGGGTGCGGCCGGGGCGGGAGGCGGGGCGGGTGCGGCCTGTGCGTCGGGTGCAGCCTGTGCGGCCGGCGGGGCGGATGTGGCGTGCGCGGCGCGCGGGGCAGATGTGGCGCGTGCGGCGGGCGTGGCCGGTGCGGCGGGGTCCCGTGGGGTGGTGGCTCCAGGTCGGCCGGTGTCCGCCGACGGGGCCACGGCCGTACGGGCGTCTGCTCCCGGGGTGCCGCCCGGCTGTCCCGTCGCCTCCTGCCCCACGTTCGGGTTGCCGAGGGCGACGACTCCCGCCTCCGCGACCGTGTGCATCCGATGGGTGCGGATGAGGACCTCGGCCACCGCGCCGTCGGGTGCCGCGACGGCGGTGTGCAGGGACTGGTACAGGTTGAACTTGGGGGCCGCGATGAAGTCCTTGAACTCGGAGATCACCGGGGTGAAACAGGTGTGGAGCTCGCCGAGGACCGCGTAGCAGTCGGCGTCCTCGGAGACCAGGACGAGGAGCCGCCCGAAGTCGCAGCCGCGCAGCTCACCGCGCTTGAGGCGGACGCGGTGGACGGAGACGAAGTGCCGGGGACGGACCAGGACTTCGGCTCCGATGCCCGCCTCGCGCAGGACCGCCGAGACCTGCTCGGCGACGGCGCCGAGCGCGTCGCCCGCGTGCGGGTTGCCCGCGATGAGCGCGCGCGTGGCCTCGTACTCCTCGGGGTGGAGGATGGCGAAGACGAGGTCCTCCAGCTCGGTCTTGAGGGCCTGGACCCCGAGCCGTTCGGCCAGCGGGATGAGGACGTCCCGGGTGACCTTGGCGATCCTCGCCTGTTTCTCGGGCCGCATCACGCCGAGCGTGCGCATGTTGTGGAGCCGGTCGGCTAGCTTGATCGACATCACCCGGACGTCGTTGCCGGTGGCGACGAGCATCTTGCGGAAGGTCTCGGGTTCGGCGGCGGCACCGTAGTCGATCTTCTCCACCTTGGTGACGCCGTCGACGAGGTAGGCGACCTCGTCGCCGAACTCCCGTCTCACCTGATCGAGCGTCACATCGGTGTCCTCGACGGTGTCGTGGAGGAGGGAGGCGGTCAGGGTGGTGGTCTCCGCGCCGAGTTCGGCGAGGATCAGGGTCACCGCGAGCGGATGGGTGATGTACGGCTCGCCGCTCTTGCGGAACTGGCCGCGGTGCGAGGACTCCGCCAGTACGTACGCCCGGCGCAGCACCGTGAGGTCGGCCTCGGGATGGTGGGCGCGGTGCGCCTCGGCCACATGGCTGATCGCGTCGGGCAACCGGTCACGGGGGGCCGGTCCGGCGGTGGCGCCGAGCAGCGCGGCGCGGCCGATCCGGCGCAGGTCGATTCGGGCGCGTCCGCGTCTGCGGGTGGTCGCATCGGTGACGGCGGCGTCCGCCGCGCTCACAGGGTTGGTGGCCTCTGCGCTCATGGGGCACCTCCGGCAACGTCGACCGGCGGTGGGCGGGCCAGGCGTGCCCGGGGGGCCGGTGCTTGATGCTACCGAGCCCACCACGTGGCGCAGTCGCCCTCTCGCTCAGCGTGAATCGGATCACCCATTCGAGCGACAAATCAGTCGTTGACTGTTTCGATTTCGTCGCTTCCTTCGATTCCCGCGCCGCTGCGGGCGCTCGGCCTCAGCCGAGCCAGGCGGGGTCGACGGTGCCCTCGGCGACGATCACGGCGGGGCCCGTCATGTCGATCCGCCCGTCGGGGTGCTCGGTGATGATCAGCGTCCCGCCGAGCACGTCGACGGTGTACGTGACGGGGGTGCCGCTCTCGGCGGGGTCGGCGCCGTCCCGGCGGGCGGTGGCGACGGCGACGGCGCACGCGCCCGTTCCGCAGGAGCGGGTCTCGGCGGCACCGCGCTCGTGGACCCGCATGGCGACGTGCCGGGGGCCTCGGTCGGCGACGAACTCGATGTTCACGCCGTCCGGGTAGACCGCGGCCGGCGCGTACGGCGGCTCGGTGAACAGGTTGCCCGCGTGGTCGAGGTCCTCGACGAAGGCGACCGCGTGCGGATTGCCCATGTTCACGTTGCGCGCGGGCCAGCTGCGGCCGTCGACGGTGACGGTGACACCGGCCTCGGGGAGGGCCGCGCGGCCCATGGCGACGGTGACGGAGCCGTCCTTGTCGAGGTGGACGCGCTTGATCCCGCCGCGGGTGGCGACGGCGACCTCGCCGGCGGTGACGTGGCCGGCGTGCTCCAGGTAGCGGGCGAAGACCCGGACTCCGTTCCCGCACATCTCGGCGACCGAGCCGTCGGCGTTCCGGTAGTCCATGAACCACTCGGCCTCGTCGGCCATGTGCCGGGCCTCGGGGTGGGCGGCGCTGCGCACGACGTGCAGCAGCCCGTCGCCACCGATGCCGGCCCGGCGGTCACAGAGACGCGCGACGGCGGCCGGGGGCAGGTCCACGGCGTTCTCCGCGTCGGGGACGATCACGAAGTCGTTCTCCGTGCCGTGGCCCTTGAGGAACCGGAGGGGCGGGAGCGGTGAGGTCTGCGCACTGGTCACGAGATCAACTGTACGGGGTGGCCCCGACAGGCCGCCCGGTCGTCCGCAGGGCGGTCGGTACGAGGCGGTCGGTCGGTACGAGGCGGTCGGCGTCCGGCTGGTCGATCCGGAGCCGTCGGGTACGAGGCCGTGTGCCCCGCCGGCCAGTCAGCGCAGGCGGGCGACGCGCCAGACCGCGAGGGCGACCAGGGCCGCGATCGTGATCACGTACAGCGCGAGGTAACGCCAGTTCGGGCGCTCGCCCGAGCCGCGCTGCGGGAGGCCCGGCCAGGTGTAGCCGACCTTGCGGGCGGCCATCATGCCCCAGCCCGCCGCGCAGAAGCTGATCAGCAGACCGAGCATGGCGAGGACGGCGCCGCCGTCCCCCGAACCGAAGGCGAGCGGGAACGCGAACATCAGCGAACCGACGGCCGCCAGACCCACGATCGGCGCGAGCTGCCAGATCCGCAGCCGACGCTGGGGACGCAGCTCGACCTCGACCTCGTCGGCGTCCACCTCGACGGCGGTTCCCACCGCGTCGTCGGGGCCGTCCGGGGTCAGCCCCGGGGCACCGACCGGCAGGTCGTCGGTCGAGCGGCCCGGCGTGTCACCCGTCGGGTCACCGAGCGCCGATTCGTGCTGTTCTCTGTCGCGAGGGCCGGCCTCCATCGCCACGCGCCCTCCCCACTCGGACTCCACTTGGTCGATCGATGCTCGATGATGGCACGCTCCTGACCGCCGAAATGACGGGCAGGGCGTCCCGATGCCATCACGTGATCAGGCTGTAACCGCTCGTTCGACCAACGAGAGCGCCTGCCCCGGGAGTTCCCCCCGGTGATCGGCGGCTCCGCTGAGCCAGTGGACGCGCGGGTCGCGGCGGAACCACGAGTCCTGGCGGCGGGCGAAGCGCTTGGTGGCGCGCACGGTCTCGGCGCGCGCCTCGTCCTCGGTGCACTCCCCCGCGAGCGCGGCGAGTACCTGCTGGTAGCCGAGGGCGCGGGCCGCGGTGCGGCCCTCGCGCAGGCCCTGGGCCTCCAGGGTGCGCACCTCGTCGACGAGGCCGGCCTCCCACATCCGGTCCACGCGCGTGGTGATCCGCTCGTCGAGCTCGGGGCGGCCCACGTCGACGCCGATCTGGACGGTGTCGTAAACGGAGTCGGGGCCCGGCAGGTTGGCGGTGAAGGGCTTGCCGGTGATCTCGATCACCTCGAGGGCGCGGACGATCCGGCGCCCGTTGCTGGGCAGGATCGCGCGGGCCGCCTCGGGGTCCGCCTCGGTGAGCCGGGCGTGCAGGACGCCGGAGCCGCGCTCCTCGAGTTCGGCCTCAAGGCGCGCCCGGACGGCGGGGTCGGTGCCGGGGAACTCGAGGGCGTCGACGGCACCCCGTACGTACAGACCGGAACCGCCGACGAGGACGGGAGTACGGCCGGCGGCGAGCAGCCGGTCGATCTCGGCGCGGGCGAGCCGCTGGTACTCGGCGACGCTCGCGGCCTCGGTCACGTCCCAGATGTCGAGGAGGTGGTGCGGAACGCCGCCGCGTTCCTCCGGCGTCAGTTTGGCGGTCCCGATGTCCATCCCCCGGTAGAGCTGCATGGAGTCTGCGTTGACGACCTCGCCCCCGAGCTGCTGGGCCAGGAATACACCCAGATCGGACTTTCCGGCCGCTGTGGGGCCGACAACGGCGATGACCCGCGGGGCGGGAGCTGCGCTTCTCACCGCACCAGTCTCGCAAACCTCCCGGCCCGTCCCCGAATGAGCTACGTGACGGGCCTCATCCGGCTTCGTTGCCTGTTGCGAGGTTCCGGCCGTCGATCATCACGGAATCCCTCCCATCCGAGTACGCTATGGAGTGAATATGGGCGTTTTTGCAGTGTTTCGCCGTAAGAAGAAGGATGCGGCCGCGGTTTCGTCGGAGGAGACGGAGACCGGGGCCGTCGTTCCGGCGGCGGACGGTGACACGGTGACGGGGACGGACGCCGGGACGGACGCCGGGACGGAGACCGGGACGGAGTCCCCGGAAGCCGCGGCCGGATCCGGGGTCGAATCCGGGGCCGAGTCCGGGGTCGGGAGGGCGATGGCCGCGACCGTGGAACCGGACGGTGTCGACGTGGCCGAGGTGGAGACCCGAGCGGTCGCCGCGGACGTCGTGGAGATCCCGAAGCAGCAGTCCGCCGAGGCCGCCGCGGACAACGAGGCCGGCGAAGGCGCCCGTAAGTAGGCAGGACTCGGAACACGGACTCCTCGGGGGTCCGCGGAGGGAAGGTGCCCCATGGGTCTCCTGGATTCGCTGAAGGCAAAGCTCGCCCCGGCCAAGGACAAAGTCGCCGACCTCGCGCAGCAGCACGGGGACAAGATCGACCATGGCATCGAGAAGGCCGCGAAGCTGGTCGACGAGAAGACCAAGGGCAAGTACAGCGACAAGATCCATTCCGGTACGGACAAGGCCAAGGACGCACTGGACCGGATCGGTCACAAGGACGACGGCACGCCGGGAAGCGGCCCCACCCCGGGGACCGGCCCGACACCGGGGACCGGCCCGACACCCGGGACCGGCCCCACCCCTGGGAGCGGCCCCACGCCCGGCAGCGGCGGTACGACACCGCCGCCGACCGCCTGACGTCCGGCGTCACCCCACAGTCCCTTCGCACGGCGGACGGCCGCGGAGCATCTCGCTCCGCGGCCGTCCGCCGTTTCCGCAGGTCGGTGTGGCGGGGCCTCAGGACCAGGCGGCCACGAAGTACCCCACGCCGTACGGGGCGTCCTCGAAGAGCAGTCGGCCGTCGAGGCCCGCGCCGTCGGCGGCGCCCGCGAGGACCTGCCAGGGGGCGCGGCCGGCCACCTTCAGCTCGTACGCGAGCTCCGGCTCCAGGGCGAGCAGCGCCGCGCCGTCGGCCGTGCCCAGGGCACGGGCGGCCTCCGCGTCGAAGTCCGCGGCCCGCTCGTCGAGGTAGCCGGGGGCCTTCACGGTCCGGCAGGCGCTGCCGTCGCCCATCACCAGGAGGGCGACCCGCCCGGCCGAGTCGGCGAGCCCACGGCCGATTCCGGCGCAGACGTCCGGGGTGGCCGTCGGGTCGACGCCCAGGCCCTCAATGGGCGCGTCCGCCCACGCGGCCCGGCCGAGGAGCCAGGCGCCGACGGCGAGGGAGGCGGGCAGGGGACGGTCCTCGGCCGGCAGGCCGTCGCCGTCGTCGGCCGCTCCCCCGCCCGGCGGTACGGGGCCCCCGAGCTGTACGGAGAGGTCGACGCCGAAGCCCGCGAAGGAGCCGGTCGAACCCGCCGGGAAGACGCCGTGGGCGCCCTCGTCGGCCGGCCCGATGACGTACAGCCGGTCGGGGCGCGCCGCGGCGAGCAGCCCGACGGCGTCCATACAGGCCGCCCGCGCGGCGTCCAGCTCGGGGGCGGCGCCGGTCGCGACCTCGGGCACGAGGAGCGGCGGGCAGGGGCAGACGGCGGCGGCGACAAGCATGATCGGCAGCCTACTGCGCCCCGCCCACGGAGCCGGGTTCCCCAGGCACCCTGACACGCCGCCCGCCCCGGCACGACCGGGCGGGCCCGCATGCCGGGGCGGGCACGGCGCGCGGGTCGGCCCCGCTCGGCGAGCCGACGGTCCCGGACATCGGGGGTCCCGGACATCGGGGGTCCCGCACGTCCCGGGCCCGCACGTCCGGGGTCCCGCACCGCCGGGGCCCGCACCGCCGGGGTCCCGCACCGCCGGAGTCCCGCACCGCCGACCGGGTTCCGGCGGGCGGGCGCACGACGCGGCGTTCGCCCGGTGTGCGGCTCCGCCGGGGCGCTACTCGGGCGTCGCGGTCTTCGAGTCGTGGACCATTTCGGCGATGCCCATCGTGATCTCGGTCAGTGTCACGGCGCCCTTGACGATCACCAGGTAGCTGTCGCCACCCGGCATGCGGTAGACCTCGCGCCACTTCTCCCGCATGGGCTCGCGGAACGTCCTGGTGGCGGTGGTCAGTGCCTCACGGGCGTCGTCCCGGGTGCCGGTCACCCGGGAGACCACCTCGGTGAAGCAGGAGTCACCCGACTTGTACTGCGCGTAGACGATCCACTTCTCCATGCGTTCCCCCCACAGGTTCGAACCGTGTCAGTGGCTCCCGCAGGCCGGGACCTCGGCCGCCGGGAGCGGTTCCGGGACGCCGATCTTCGGGAGCCCGAGCAGCACGCCCGCCGGCTTCGCCGCGGCCGCGGTGGTGCGCTTCTCCCAGGCGTCGCCGGCGCGGGTGCGGCGCACCGCCGAGACGGCGCCCTCGGCGAGCAGGTGGTGCGGGGCGGCGTACGTGATCTCGACGGTCACGACGTCACCGGGGCGGACGTCCTCGTCCGGCTTGGTGAAGTGGACGAGCCGGTTGTCGGGGGCGCGGCCCGAAAGGCGGTCCGTGGCGCCGTCCTTGCGGCCCTCGCCCTCGGCGACCATGACCTCCAGGGTGCGGCCGACCTGCTTCTTGTTCTCCTCCCAGGAGATCTCCTCCTGGAGGGCGACGAGCCGCATGTAGCGCTCCTGCACGACCTCCTTGGGGATCTGGTTCTCCATGTCGGCCGCCGGGGTCCCGGGGCGCTTGGAGTACTGGAAGGTGAAGGCGTTCGCGAAGCGGGCCTCGCGGACGGTGTGCATGGTCTGCTCGAAGTCCTCCTCGGTCTCGCCGGGGAAGCCCACGATGATGTCGGTGGAGATGGCGGCGTGCGGGATGGCCGCGCGGACCTTCTCGATGATTCCGAGGAAACGCTCCTGCCGGTAGGAGCGGCGCATCGCCCGGAGGATCGTGTCCGAGCCGGACTGCAGCGGCATGTGCAGCTGCGGCATGACGTTCGGCGTCTCGGCCATCGCCGCGATCACGTCGTCGGTGAAGTCGCGGGGGTGCGGGGAGGTGAAGCGCACCCGCTCCAGGCCCTCGATCTGACCGCAGGCGCGCAGCAGCTTGGAGAAGGCCTCGCGGTCGCCGAGGTCGGAGCCGTACGCGTTCACGTTCTGGCCGAGCAGGGTGATCTCGGAGACGCCCTCGGCGACCAGCGCCTCGATCTCGGCGAGGATGTCGCCGGGGCGGCGGTCCTCCTCCTTGCCGCGCAGGGCGGGGACGATGCAGAAGGTGCAGGTGTTGTTGCAGCCGACGGAGATCGAGACCCAGGCGGCGTACGCGGACTCGCGGCGGGTCGGCAGCGTCGAGGGGAAGGCCTCGAGCGACTCGGCGATCTCGATCTGCGCCTCCTCCTGCACGCGGGCGCGCTCCAGGAGGACGGGCAGCTTGCCGATGTTGTGCGTGCCGAAGACCACGTCGACCCAGGGGGCCTTCGAGACGATCGTCTCGCGGTCCTTCTGGGCGAGACAGCCGCCGACGGCGATCTGCATGCCGGGGCGGGTGGTCTTCATCGGGGCGAGCCGGCCGAGGTTGCCGTACAGCTTGTTGTCGGCGTTCTCACGGACCGCGCAGGTGTTGAAGACGACGACGTCGGCGTCCCCGTCGGAGCCCTTGGGCGCCTTGACGTAACCCGCCTCTTCCAGCAGACCGGAGAGCCGCTCGGAGTCGTGGACGTTCATCTGGCACCCATAGGTGCGGATCTCATAGGTCTTGGTGCCGTCAACGCTCACTGCGGTGCTCCGGTCGCTGCTGCTCGTCATGCGTCCAAGGGTAGGCGGTCCCCGGACGGCCTCCGGCCGGACCGGGGGCCGGGGCGCATGCCGGGGAGCCCTGCCTCGCAGCCCCGACCCCGCGGTTTTCCGCAGGGTCGGGGCTGCGGAGAACCGCACCCGGAGGGGCGGGAAGCCTCATACCGGCGCTGAGCAGCGGTTCCTAGGTTCGAGGGAGAAGAGCGGGGCGCTCGCCCCGCGCCCTCCGGCAGGCTTGGAGTCCTCTCATGAACCTCGACCTCACGACCACGGCGATCGCCCAGCAGCCCGCCGACGGCGTCGCCGGCTGGGCCGCCGGCCTCGTCGACACGATGGGCGGTCCGGGAGCCGGTCTCGCCATCGCCCTGGAGAACCTCTTCCCACCGCTGCCCAGCGAGGTGATCCTGCCGCTGACCGGTTTCGCCGCCGGTCAGGGGGTGCTGAGCCTGGCCTCGGCACTGTTCTGGACGACGCTCGGTTCGGTCGTCGGCGCGGTGGCGCTCTACTGGATCGGGGGGCTCTTCGGCCGGGACCGGATGCACGCGATCTGGCGGAAGCTGCCGCTGGTGAAGGCCTCGGACCTGATCCGTACCGAGGAGTGGTTCGCCCGGCACGGCACCAAGGCCGTCTTCCTCGGCCGGATGGTGCCGATCTTCCGGAGCCTGATCTCGGTGCCGGCCGGTGTCGAACGGATGCCGATGCCGCTCTTCATCATGCTCACCACCCTCGGCAGCCTCATCTGGAACAGCGTCCTCGTCATGGCCGGCTACTGGCTGGGCGACCGGTGGGACCTGGTGGAGACGTACGTGGGTGTCCTGTCGAAGGCGGTGCTCGTCCTGGTCGTCGTCGCCGTCGTGGCCTACGCGGCGGTCCGGCTGCGCGGTCGCGGCAGGACCGCCACGCATCGACGCGCCTCGTGACACCTGCACCGGCACGCCTCGTGACACCCGACTCCCGCCCCACTCGTACGGCACCGCTTTCCGTACAGCCCCGGCGATCTTGCCCGGGCCGTGCGGGCGCATTAGTGTCGGGGCCCGTGCACGGGGACGGGGAGTCGGCGAGTACCGGGAGTGACGCGGGTGCGGACGGGCCCGTCACCCGTACGACCATCGCCTCCTGGCCGCGCCGCGGCCTCGGGACCCTCCTCGGCTGTGTGACAGCGCTGATCGGCGCCCTCTACTTCCTCGTCGTCGGTACGGCCCTCGGCCCGTTCCTCCTCTGGCCGCCCGCCCGCGCCGGCGCCCTGGAGATCCTGATGGCCGGCGCCCGGCGCCTGGTCACCCTCGAACGGCTCCGCCGCTCCGTCTTCTTCGGCGATCTCTTCCCCGCGCACTACGAGGCCTCGGACCGGAAGATCCTGCGCCACCTCGCCGTCCGCACCTCCACGGGGCTGCTCTGCGCGGTCGTGATCGCGCTGCTCGTCCTCGGCGCCGTCCTGGCCGGGATCCTGGCGTACGGCGTGGTCCGGGGCACGATCGGCTGGGACGAGCTGCTCACCCAGATCGTGCTCGGCGGGGTGCTCCTCTTCCTCGACGTCCAGGGTCTGTACGCGCTGGCCGCGCTCGACGCCCGTACCGCCCGCGAGTGTTTCGGCCCCTCCGAGCGGGAGCTGCTCCGGCGCCGTGTCGACGAACTCGCCGCCAGCCGGGCCGCCGTCGTCGAGGCCGTGGACGCCGAGCGGCGGCGCATCGAGCGCGATCTCCACGACGGGGTCCAGCAGCGCCTGGTGGCGCTCGCCGTGCTGATCGGGCGGGCGCGCCGGGGCCGTCACCCCGAGCAGGCCGAGGCGCTGCTGCTCCAGGCGCACGAGGAGTCCCAGGGCGTGCTGACCGAACTGCGCGAAGTGGCCTGGCGGGTGTATCCGTCGGCGCTCGACAGCCTCGGGCTGGAAGAGGCGATCGGCGGAGTCGCCGAGCGCAGCGGCATCCCGCTGCGATGCCGTTTCGAGGTCGACGCACCGCTGCCCAGGACGGTCGAGACGGCCGCCTACTTCGTGGTGTCGGAGTGTGTGACGAACGCGGCCAAGCACTCCTCGGCCTCGGCGATCTCGGTGCGGGTGACCCTCGACGGGACGCGGCTCACCGTACGGGTCGAGGACGACGGCACGGGCGGCGCGAGCGAGACCGGCAGCGGGCTGACGGGGCTGCGCAGCCGGGTGGCCGCGCTCGACGGCGCACTGCACATCCACAGCCCCCTCGGGGGACCGACCACCATCACCGCGGAGCTGCCGTGCGCGTCATCCTTGCCGAGGACTCGACCCTGCTGAGAGAGGGCCTGGTCAGGCTGCTCGCCGAGGAGGGCCACGAGGTCCTGGCGGCGCTGGGGGACGCGGTGACGCTGCTCAGGGAGGTCGAGGAGCAGCGGCCGGACGTCGTGGTCGTCGACATCCGGATGCCCCCGACGCATACGGACGAGGGGCTGCGGGCGGCCGTCGAGATCCGCGAGCGCTGGCCGGAGGTGAGCGTGCTCGTGCTCTCGCAGCACATCGAGCGTCAGTACGCGGCCCAGCTCCTCGCGGCCAACGCGGAGCGGGTCGGCTATCTCCTCAAGGACCGGGTGGCGCAGGTCGAGGAGTTCCTCGACGCGCTGGAGCGGATCCACGCGGGCGGGGCCGCGATCGACCCGGAGGTCGTACGGCAGCTGGTCGTCCGGACCACCCACGGGGACCCGCTCGCGCGGCTGACGCCCCGGGAGCGGACGGTTCTGGAGGCGCTCGCGGAGGGGCACACCAACGCGGCCATCGCGCAGAAGCTGCACCTCTCGCTGAGTTCGGTGGAGAAGAACCTCAACGCCGTCTTCGACAAGCTGGAGCTGACCCGCACGACCGGCTACAGCCGGCGGATCCTCGCGGTGCTCCGCTATCTGGAGTCGTGAGCAGCGGAGTCGTGAGCAGCGGAGTCGTGAGCACCGGAGTCGTGAGCCCCGCTCGTCGAGGTTCATCCGTGCCACTCGGCGAGGACCTCCTCCGTGTGCTCGCCGGGGAGGGGTGCGCGGTCCGGGGTTCCGGTGGGGGTGCGGTCGAAGCGGGAGGGCGGGGCGGGCTGGAGGGTGGCGCTGTCGCCGATCGCCACGAAGGCCCGGCGGGCGGCGAGTTGGTGGTGTGCGGCGGCCTCCGCGGCCGTGAGGACCGGGGCCACCCCCGCGTCCACGGCGTCGAAGAGCTTCACCCAGTGCTCGCGGTCCCGGGTCGCGAAGCGGGCCGCGATCAGCTCGCGCAGCGCGGGCCAGGCCGCCTGGTCGGAGCGGTCCGGGAGGGTGGCGGTGTCCGTGAGGCCCAGCTGGTCCAGGAGGTTCTCGTAGAGCCGGGGTTCGATGGCGGCGACCGCGAGGTGGCGGCCGTCGGCGGCTCGGTAGAGCGAGTAGTGCGGGGCGTCGGTGACGGTGTGGTTGCCCGGGACCTCCCGCCACTGGTGGATCAGCGTGGAGATCAGGGCGGCGCCGTCCGCGAGCGCGGTGTCGACGACCTGCCCGCGGCCCGAGCGCTCGCGCTCGTGGAGCGCGGCGAGCAGCCCCTGCACATGGGCGTTGGCGCCGCCGGCGAAGCTGGAGAGGTACGCGGTCGGCGGCGGCACCGGGTCCCCGGTGGCCGGGTCGACGTCCAGGGCCCCGGTCAGGGCCAGGACCGCCAGGTCGTGGGCGGCGCGGCCGGCCCACTCGCCCTGCTGGCCCCAGCCGCTGACCCGCCCGTACACCAGGCGCGGGTTACGGGCGCGGGCCGCCTCCGGCCCGATGCCGAGCCGCTCGGCGACGCCGGGGCGGAAGCCCTCGACCAGGATGTCCGCGTGCTCGACGAGGGACAGGGCCTGCTCGACGCCCTCGGGGCTCTTGAGGTCCAGGGCGACCGAGCGGCGGCCGCGGGAGAGCGGGTTCTCCGCCGGACGCGGCTCGTCGGGGCCTGCGGCCTGGCCGGGGCCCGCGGCCTGGCCGGGCGCCCGGTCGACGCGTACGACATCGGCACCGAGGCCTGAGAGGATCGTTCCGACGAACGCCGTCGGTGCCGAGCCCGCGAATTCCAGTACGCGCACTCCGGTCAGCGGTCCCGCCATGGCCAACTCCCTCGTGTACAACGGTCTGTGACGCTTTCCACGCTATTCCGGAAGGTACGGGAAGGGACTGCGGACATCCGTAGCGTCCGGAATTCGGCGGCGCCCGAGACTGAGGGAATCCCCTTTCCCGATGTCGAAAGGCATGACGAAATGGCCGTCGTCTACACCGCCGAGGTCACCTCCACCGGAGACGGGCGCAACGGCGCCGTGCGTTCCTCCGACGGGCTGCTCGACCTTCCGCTGTCGAGCCCCAAGGCCGTGGGAGGGTCCGGCACCGCGACCAACCCCGAGCAGCTCTTCGCCGCCGGCTACGCCGCCTGCTTCCACAGCGCGCTCCGGGTCTCCGCGCGCGAGTCCAGGCTCGCGCTGACGGACGACACGGTCGTCGCCGAGGTGGCGCTCCACAAGGAGGAGAGCGGGTTCCATCTGTCGGTCGTCCTCACCGTCGAACTTCCCGGACTCGACGCCGACGAGGCCCGCCGCCTGGCCGACGCGGCACACGGGCGCTGCCCGTATTCGAAGGCGATACGGGGGAATGTAGAGGTGCGGGTGAATCTCGCCGCCGCGTAATCCATACGGAATTCCCGCGGAAAGGTCGGGGGAAAGCCCCCGTGGTCATGCCACGGGGGCTTTCCTGGTCTCTCGTCCACGACCCCGACGTCAGGGCCTCGCCGCCGCGGCGGCCGCGGCCGCCGCCGGCAGTGCCTCGACCACCCGGCCCACCGCCCGGTCGTCGTGCGAGGCCGAGACGAACCAGGCCTCGAACGGCGAGGGCGGCAAGTAGACGCCGCGGCGCAGGAGCTCGTGGAAGAAGGGCGTGTAGCGGTACGACTCCGTGGCGCGGACCCCGTCGTAGTCGACGACCTCGTCCTCCGTGAAGAAGACCGAGAACATCGTGCCGGAGTACTGGACCCGGTGCGCCACACCCTCCTTGGTCAGGGCCGCCGAGACCTCACGGCCGAGCGTCGCCGAGACCTCGTCGAGCCGCTCGTACACCTCGGCGGTGCTGTGCCGGAGGGTGGCGAGGCCGGCGGCGGTGGCGACCGGGTTCCCCGAGAGCGTGCCCGCCTGGTAGACGGGCCCGGCCGGGGCCAGGTGGGCCATCACGTCGGCGCGGCCCCCGAAGGCCGCCGCCGGGAAGCCGCCGCCCATGACCTTGCCGAAGGTCAGCAGGTCGGGGGCGACGCCGTCCCGGCCGTACCAGCCGGAGCGACTCGCCCGGAAGCCGGTCATCACCTCGTCGGAGACGAAGAGCGCCCCGTGCCGTGAAGTGACGTCCTTCAGACCGGCGTTGAAGCCGGGCAGCGGCGGCACGGCACCCATGTTGCCGGGGGCGGCCTCCGTGATCACGGCGGCGATCTCGTCGCCGATCTCCGCGAAGGCCTTCTCGACGGAGGCCAGGTCGTTGTAGGGCAGGACGATCGTGTCCGCCGCCTGCGCGCCGGTGACGCCCGGTGTGTCGGGGAGGGCGAAGGTGGCGAGTCCGGAGCCGGCCGAGGCGAGGAGCGCGTCCACGTGGCCGTGGTAGCAGCCCGCGAACTTCACGATCTTTCCGCGTCCGGTGAAGCCGCGGGCGAGGCGGATCGCCGACATCGTCGCCTCGGTGCCGGAGCTGACGAGGCGGACCTGCTCGACCGGGGCGACCCGCTCGACGATCTCCTCGGCGAGCTCGACCTCCCCGGTGGACGGCGCACCGAAGGAGGTGCCGAGCGCCAGGGCCCCGGTGACCGCCTCGACGACGGCCGGGTGCCGGTGGCCCAGGATCATCGGGCCCCAGGAGCAGATCAGGTCGACGTACTCGTTGCCGTCGGTGTCGGTGAGGTACGGGCCCTGGGCCGAGGCCATGAAGGGCGGGGTGCCGCCGACGGCCCCGAAGGCGCGCACCGGGGAGTTGACGCCGCCGGGGGTGACCCGGCGGGCCCGCTCGAAGAGCGCCCTGCTCGCGGTCCCTGCGCCGCTCATCGCCCGGCCTCCTCGGGGGTCTCGAAGGCGAGGGCCGCGTCCAGGACGACGGCGCCCTTCGGGAGGACGCGGACCGGGTTGAGGTCCAGGGCGAAGCCGGCGGGCCAGTCCTGGACCAACTCACCTACCTTGTGCAGGAGTTCGGCGGCGGCCTCGACGTCCACCGCGGCCCGCCCCCGCGCCCCGCCGAGTATTCGCGCACCGCGCAGCCCGGCGAGGAGTGCGGCCCCCTCGCCGGGGGCGAGCGGCAGGAGCCGGTGGCCGACGTCGTCCAGGACCTCGGTGAAGATCCCGCCGAGACCGGCGGTGAGCACCGGGCCCAGGTCGGTGGTGTGGACGCCGACGATCAGCTCGACGCCCTCGCCTCCCGCGCCTCCCTTGACTCCCTCGCCTCGTTCGCCTCCCTCGCCTCTCTTGCCTCCTTCGTCTCCCGTGCCTCCCGTGCCTCCCCCGTCGATCAGCTCCTCGACGAGCACCTGTCCGCCGAGCGCGGCGAGGCGCGCGTGGACCTCGGGCGCGGTGTCGGCGGTGACGCCGATCTCCACTCCCCCGGCCTCCGTCTTGTGGAGCAGGCCCGGGACGACGGCCTTGAGCACCGCCGTACCGCCGACCTCGGTCACGGCCCGTACCGCGTCCTCTGCGTTCACGGCGATCCGGCCCTTCGGCACCGCGATCCCGGCCTCGGCGAGGAGCCGCTTCAGCTCGGGCTCGGTGGCCTCGGCGCCGGGGCCGGGCACGGTCCCGGGGCGCGGGGCGTCCGGCAGGGTACGGGGGCGGCTGACCTCCCAGAGGGCGGCGGCGGCGCGCAGGGCGCGGGCCGGCGTCGGGTACTCGGGGAGCCCGGCCTCGCGCAGGTCGCGCGGGGCGTCGGGGGCGAGGAAGTCGGCGCCGGTACGGGCGACGAGGATGGGCTTGCCGCCCTTCTCGGCGGCCCGGGAGAGCGCGTTGACGGCCTTCTCGACGTCGGGTCCGGCCATCACGCAGAAGGCGGCGACGATGATGTCGACGGTGTCGTCGGCGATCAGGACGTCGAGGGAGCGGTCGAACAGCGAGGGGTCGCTGAGGACGGTCGCCGTGATGTCGACGGGGTTGTCGACGGCCCCGAAGGCGGGGACGATCTCGGCGAGCGCCTCCTTGCTGCGCGGTTCCAGGGCACTGAGCTCCAGGCCGTGGGCCTCGACGGCGTCGGCGGCGAGGATGCCGGAGCCGCCGGAGGTGGTGACCACCGCCACGCGGTTCCCGGTGGGACGCCGCTCGGACTCGAAGACCCGTGCCACGTCGAGGAGTTCGTCGATGTCGTCGACACGGACGATGCCGAGGCCGCGCAGGGCCGCGTCCAGGACGCGGTCGTCGGTGGCGAGGGCGCCGGTGTGCGAGGCGGCGGCCCGGCCGCCCGCCTCCGTACGGCCCGACTTGAGGAGGGCTACGGGCTTGCCTGAGCCGGCAAGCTCGCGGAGGGTCCCGATGTCCGGGGTGTCCTCCAGGTAGCCGAGGAGCCCGGTGACTTCGGGGACGGCGGCGAGTTCGCGGAGGACTTCGAGGGCCGTGACGTCGGCGTCGTTGCCGGTGCTGACGACCCAGCCGGGGCGCAGGCCCCGCTCCAGGGCGAGGCTGGCGGCGCCGAAGCCGAGGGCGCCGCTCTGGCTGACGAAGGCGAGGGTGCCGGGCTCGAAGGGCACGGACTCGGCGCCGAAGAGGGGGCTGAAGGTGGCGAGGACGCGGTTCTCGTAGCCGACGGCGCCGATGCAGTTCGGGCCGATGATCCGCAGGCCCCCGGCGCGGGCCTTGGCGACGATCTCCTCCTGGAGTCGGGCACCCTCCTCGCCGGTCTCGGCGAAGCCGGAGGAGGCGATGACGGCGAGCTTGACGCCGGCGGCCACGCAGTCGTCGACGGCGCCGGCGACCCGCTCGGCGGAGACCATGATCAGCGCCAGGTCGACGGGGCCCGGGGCGTCCTTCACGCTGGGGTACGCGGGGACGCCCAGGATCTCCGGGGAGCGCGGGTTGACCGGCAGGATGCGGCCCTTGTAGCCGTACCGGAGGAGGTAGTCGAGCGGCTTGCGGCCCAGGGCCCCGGGGCGCTCGCTGGCGCCGATGACGGCGATGGATTCGGCTTCCCAGAGAGCCGAGATGTCACTCATGCGATGGCCTCGATCTTCGTCTCGTTCTGTGCGTTCGGGTCGTTCGGGTCGTTCGGGTGGTTCCGGGTGCTCGGGGTGTTCGGGGTGTTCCGGGTGCTCGGGGTGTTCGGGGTGTTCGGGGTGTTCGGGGTGGTGCTCGCGGCGCCGTCCTCTGCGTCCGCCGCCGCGAAGAGGCGGGTGAAGGCGGCGATGTGCCGGGCGCCGTCCGGGTCGGCCGCCAACTCCCGTACCAGGACGGTGGGCTGGTGCAGGGCCTTGTCGACGATGCGCCGTACGCTGCGGTCGATCTCCCGTCGTACCGTGCCGTCGAACCCGTCGATGCCGTCCATGCGGTCCAACCGGCGGGCGAGCCGGTCGAGTTCGGCATCGGCGGCCTCGGTGGCGGCGTTCCGCAGCGCGGTGAGGACCGGCTTGGCGCCGGCGAGCCGCAGTCCGGTGCGGAACTGCTCGACCTCCGCGTCGATCAGCTCGTGGGCGGCCTGGACGCTGGCCGCCGAGATCTCGTCCTCCTGGCCCTCCTCCGCGATCCGGCGGAGGTCGACGAAGGTGACGCCGGGCAGCTCGGCGGCGCCGGGCGCGATGTTGTGCGGCAGGGACAGGTCGAGCAGGAACAGCTCGCGGCCGTCCCGGCCGGCGAGCGCCGCCTCGACGTCCCGGGCGGTGACGAGGTGGCCGGTCGCGGCGGTGGCGCCGACGACCACGTCCACCTCGGTGAGCAGCCGGGGCAGGTCCGTCAGGTCGTACCCGACTCCCCCGGTGGTCTCGGCGAGCCGCTGTGCCTTCTCCGGGGTGCGGTTGGCGACGTGGACCCGCTCGAGGCCGGAGCGGCGCAGCGCGGCGACGACGACCCCGGCGAAGGCGCCTGCGCCGATGACCAGGGCGGTCTTGCCGTGCAGGGAGCCGACCCGGCGCTCGAAGAAGCCGAGTCCGGCGGTGGCGAGCGAGCGGCCCGCCTCGTTGAGCCCGGTCTCGTTACGGGCCCGCTTGCCGACCCGCAGGGCGGTCTGCACGGCCTTGGCGAGGACCCGGCCGGTCCGGTCGAGCCGCTGGGACCGTTCGAGGCCCAGCTTCACCTGGCCGAGGATCTGGTCCTCGCCGACCACGACGGATTCGAGTCCGGAGGCCACGGCGAACAGGTGGCGTACGGCGCCGTCGGCGTGGTGGCTGTAGAGGTGCGGGGCGATCTCGTCGTGGTCGACGCCGGTGTGCTCCGCGAACAGCCGTCCGAGGCCGGTCAGTTCGCCGGGCCGGTCCGTTTCTCCCGTATCCCCGAAGGGGGTGGAGCCGCCCCGGGTCTCGGCGTAGATCTCCAGGCGGTTGCAGGTGGAGACGACGACGGCGGCGTCGATGCCGTCGACGGAGGTGACGTCGGAGACGAGGTCCTCGGCGGGCCGGTCGGTGCCGGCGAGTCTCTCCAGGAGGTCGAGCGGGGCGCTGGCGTGGCTGATGCCGAGGACCAGCATGGTGGAGGACGGGCTCACCGGGTCACCGGTCCAGCGTCTGGGCGAACTCGGAGGCCCAGTAGGTGATGATCTGCGTGGCGCCCGCGCGGTGGATGGAGGCCAGGCTCTCGCGGACGACCTGGTCACGGTCGATCCAGCCCTTGGCGGCGGCCGCCTCGACCATCGCGTACTCGCCGGAGACCTGGTAGGCGGCGACGGGCACCTGCACGTGGTCGGCGATCAGCCGGACGATGTCGAGGTAGGCGAGCGCGGGCTTCACCATCACCAGGTCGGCGCCCTCGGCCACGTCCAGCGAGACCTCCAGGAGGGACTCGCGGATGTTGCCGGGGAACTGCTGGTAGCCCTTGCGGTCGCCGCGCAGGGTGGACTCGACGGCGTCCCGGAAGGGGCCGTAGAAGTGCGAGGCGTACTTGGCGGAGTAGCCGAGGATCGCCACGGACTGGTGGCCCGCCCGGTCGAGTGCCTCGCGGATACGGCGGACCTGGCCGTCCATCATCCCGCTGGGGGCGACGATCTGGGCGCCCGCGTCGGCCTGGACGACGGCGGCCCGGGCGTACAGCTCGATGCTGGCGTCGTTGTCGACGTCGCCGTTCTCGTCCAGGACTCCGGTGTGGCCGTGGTCGGTGTACTCGTCGAGGTTGATGTCGCCGATGATCACGGAGGAGTCGCCGACCTCGGCGACGACGTCGCGGAGGGCGACCTGGAGGATGCCGTCCGGGTCGACCGCACCGGTGCCGGTGGGGTCCTTGTGCTCGGGGATGCCGAAGAGGATGAGTCCGCCGACGCCGTTGGCGACCGCTTCGGCGGCGGCCTTGCGGAGGGTGTCACGGGTGTGCTGGAAGACGCCGGGCATCGAGGGGATCTCCCGCGCCTCGGTCAGGCCCTCGCGGAGGAAGAGGGGCTGGACGAGGTTGGCGGGACCGACGCGGGTCTCGGCGGCGAACCGGCGCAGCGCGGGCGTGCGGCGCAGCCGGCGGGGGCGGTAGTAGGGGGCGGCGGGGTCGGTGGCCGCGGTGTTGCGGCCGTAGGTGTCGTACGTCATGAGCGTGACTCCTTCGAGGGCGTGGCGGCGTACGGAGACGGGGAGCGGGACGGGAGCGGGGCGCAGTGCGGAGACGTGGAGCTGTGCGCGGACGGGGCGCGGTGCGAAGGCGGGGCGAAGTGCGGGGCGAGGAGGGCGCGTGAGGCTGCGGACACGGCATCTCCTAGAGGGCCTCGCCGAGGAACACCTGCTCCAGGTGCTTGGCGACGGGCTCGTCCGGACGGCTGAACCAGTAGCCGTGCTCACTGCGCTGGAAGAGCTTCAACTCACCGAGCTGGACCAGGGTTTCGGCGACCTTGACCGCAAGCCCGGCCGGGTCGACGACGGGCAGGCCGTGGAGTTCGTGGATGCCGAGGTGCCAGAGGATCTCGTTGGGGATGCCCTCGGCGGGGATGATGACCTCGGCCCCGGCCCGCGCGGCCCGCTCGGCGGCCGCCGAGTACACCTCGACGAACTGGTCGAAGTCCCCTTCCAGGGAACGGTGTACGGAGTCCCAGCCGCCGGGTACGACCTCGTACGAGCTGAGCGAGGACTCCAGGCGGTACTGCCGGATGTTGGCCCGGATGGGCTCCTCCAGGGGCGGCATGAAGCCGAGGACGCCGAAGCGCTGCCCGGTGAGCGCCGAGAGGAAGAAGGCCGTCTCGCCGTAGCCGAGGGTCGGGATGGAGGCGAGGTGGCGGGCGTCGCGCAGGCCGGGGTCCTGGCCGGCGGCGATCACCCAGGCGTCGTAGCCCTCCCGCTCCGCGACGAGCGCGGACTCGGAGAAGTGGCGACTGAAGAGCACCTGGGCGGAGTGGTGGCCGACGAGCCCGAAGGGTGTGGCGTCGGGGTAGGTGTCGGCCGGCAGGGTCTTGATGTCGATGGTGGTGCCGGGTGCGGCGATCGCGTCGAGGTGTTCGCGGTACCACTGGTCGAGCAGCGGCAGACGTCCCTCAACGGTGTGCTTGTGGAACCAGATCCGCATGTGCGTCACCTTTCAGTGGTCGTGGTGCGACGTCGAGAAGTGATGCCTTGAGCAGGTAGTCGACGGCCGAGCGGGGGTCGGCGGCGGTGTGCCTCAACGAGGCGAGTCGGGCAGGGAGTTCGGCCGCGTCGTCCAGTCCGGCCGTGCGGGCCTCGCTGCGTGGGAGGACCGCCGTCTCGACGACCGATCGGCGCCGTTCGAGGGCCGCGTCCAGGACCGCGTCGAGCGCCGGCCCGCCCTGGGTGTCGCCCCGCAGGACGGCGGCGAGGGCCCGGCCCGTCTCCACGGCGTCGTGGATCCCGCAGTTCATGTTCAGGCCGCCGGCGGTGGACGTCAGATGGGCGGCGTCCCCGGCGAACAGCACCCGGCCCGCCCGGTAGCGGGGCAGCAGGAACCGGGCGAGCCGGTAGGTGTGGGCGTCGGCGATCCGGACGGCCCGCCCTGCGGCGCCCGGCAGGGCCTGCTCGACCCTGGCCCGTACGGCTTCCGGCGCGAGGACGGCGTCGCGGTCCGTCCCGCGCGGGATCCGGAAGATCAGCCGCCAGTGGTCGGGCATGCCGAGCGCGCTGTACGAGGCCCGGGCGTCGCGGACGTAGGACAGCGGGGCGAGCCCGGGAACCAGCTCGTCGAGCGGCGTCCCGGTGACCACGCGGAGCGCGTAGTCCGGGTACTCCTCGGCGGTGCCGGGCAGCCCGGCGAGTTCGCGCAGCCGGCTGCGGCTGCCGTCGGCCGCGAGGACGTACGGGTGGCGGGTGAGGGTGATCCGGCCCGCCGCGTCCTCGGTGCGCAGCCGCACCCCGCCGCCGCCGATCCCGCCGCCGGTTCCGCCGCCGCCGCTGCGCCCGCCACCGATGTGCTCGCCGCCGTCCCCGCCACCGATGTGCTCGGCCTCGGTGACGGTGGTGCCGAACCGTACGTCGGCGAGACCGGTGGCCGTCAGCTCGGCGAGCAACAGCGGGGTGAGCCGGGCCTGTTCGACATGGAGCCGGTACGGGTGACCGGTGTGCCCGGCGAGCAGGGAGTAGTCCAGCTCGGCGTGGACGACGCCGTCCAGGTCGCGCCACTGGATTCGGTCGACCGTACGGCCCTGGCGGCGCAGCGCGGCGGCGACGCCGAGCTCGTCGAGGAGGTCGAGGGTGGAGGGGTGGAAGGTGGACGCGCGGGACTCGGTGGCCGGCGTCTCCCGGGACTCCAGGAGCGTCACGGGGACACCGGTCCGGGCGAGGACGAGCGCGGCGGTCAGCCCCACGGGCCCGGCGCCGACGACGGCGACCGGCCCGTGGGAGGCGGGATCGCCGCTCACGACACGGCCACGGCGGCATCGCGACCGGCTGCGGCAGCGTCGCGACCGGTCACGGCGGCGCTACGACCGGCCACGGCAGCATCACGACCTGCCACGGCAGCATCACGACCGGCACCCGGAGCACCCGCCCTCGTACCGGTCCGCTCGGCGAGCCGGCGCAGCAAGGGATGCGCGTCCGGTCCGTCGGCCGGCAGGCCGAGGGCGTCCCGGGCCCACCAGGCGCTCGCCAGGTTGGAGGTGAGCAGGGTGCGTCCGCTGTCCCGGCCGAGCTCGGCGAGCGCGTCGAAGGTGAACATGCCGGTTCCGGTGAACAACAGCGTGGCGTCCTCCGGGAGTTCCGCCTCACGCACCTGCGTGACGAGCTCCTCGGTGGTCACGTCGTAGGGGGAGAAGCGGGCGCCGGCCCGGATCTTGACCACCCGGTCGACGGCGAGTCCGGCCGACTCCCAGTAGGTGTGGGACAGTTCGGTGAGCCAGGGCTCGTACGGCGAGATCAGGACCAGCCGCTCGGCGCCCACCGCCCTCGCCGTGTCGAGGATGGCGAGCGCCGCGGACCGTACGGGTGCTCCCACGCGCTCGGAGAGCTCCGCGCAGAGGGGCCGGTCGCCGTCCGGCGTCAGAAGGTAGTGCGAGCCGGTGCAGGAGACGACGGCCGCGTCGAGACGCAGACCGCCGAAACTCCCCAGGACGTCGGGGAGTACGTCGTTGTACTTCTCCAGCCGACCGCGGAGGTCTTTTCCGGGAAGGACCGGGAAGCGTGCGGTGTGGACATTGAATGCGGGGCTGACGAGGCTGCCGATCTCGGGTTCGGCCGCGGCGTTTCCCGAAGGAACCACCACACCGAGTCGCGGCGCCGAATGCAGAGCCATGAACGAGTCACTCCCATCCGTCGGTGCCATTGACATCACCGTACGAGCGGAACGCACCGCACATCGATACGGGATTCCGCACCCGTGGCCGGATTCGCCACCCGACAAAAGCACGGCGCCGCACCGTGAATACGGTGCGGCGCCGTGGCAGCCGAAATACGGAAACGGAATTCAGCGGGCCCGGGCGGCCTCGGCGACGAATTCGTCGATCTTCGCCCGTCGGGTCAGCCCGCCGTTCACGGCCCAGTTCCCCTCCGGGATCTCGTTCACGACGAGCCAGACGACGGTGTCGGGCGTGGTCGCCTCCTGGACGTGCCGGGTGACCTCGACCGAGAGGGCTTCGTTGCGCTCGGGGGTGAGGAAGCCCTCCAGCGGCGTGACCACGACGAGGACGCCCGGGACGGTGCCGGCGCCCGTGGCCGCGGACCCCTTGGCGGCTTCACGGACGTACACCCAGGTGGCGGCGGCGAAGAAGTCGGTGCGGGGCAGCTCCATGGCCGTCAGCACGGAGTCGGCGACCTGCTGCCGCAGGATCTCCGCGGCGGCCTCGGAGAGGGTGCCCTCGGGAACGGTTATCTCGACAAGCGGCATGACGAACTCCCCCAAGTGGATCAGTACGGGAACAGGAACGGGAACAGGAGCGGGAACGCGAACAGCAACGTGAACCGGAACCGGAAGGGAACGGCATCGGGCTCCGGTACGGCGGAAGGATCAGCAGGCCAGCGCCGCCTCGAACCGGTCGATGGCAGCGGCCAGTTGGGCGCGCCGACGGATGTCGAGCTTGCGGTAGATGCGGGTGATGTGCAGTTCCACGGCCCGGGTCGACACCGTGAACGACTCCGCGATCTGCTTGTTGGTCAGGCCGTCGAGCATCATCGTGGCGATGCGCCGCTCGTGGGCGGTCAGTTCCTCACGGACGGCGCCCTCCTCGCGGGCGGCGACCTCCGCGCCTACGGCGGCCACCGCACGGACGGCCGGCGGGGCGGGCGCCGCGACGCCCCCGCGTATTCGCTCATGGGTCCCCGCGCCACCGGTGGACCGCTCAAGACCGGCGAGCACCACGTGCCCCATGACGGCGTTCCATTCACGGACCCGTAACTCTCCGATGACCTGCGCCTGGGCGTACGGATCGGCGTACAGAACCCGTAAGAGGGTGCGGCGGTCCCTGGCCTCGCAGACCAGGAGTTCCCCGGTACCGTCCCGCCAGGGCCCGCCGCCGAGCAGGATGCCGCGCGCTACCATCCTTTTCCAATAGGTCCGGTGGGCCTCTCCGAAACTCAACCGGTCCGTCTCTTTGCCACGGAAAACGAGTTCGACCACAAAAGCCACGTACGACTCCCCCATAAAGGCCGGGTGTTTCCACTCGTGACGCTACCACCCATCACCCGCCCCATGAATGAACACAATGTTGCGGGCGGCGGCCCGGCATTTCCTGAGGGAATGGAGCAGCTAATCGGCCGCCGTCGTCGTCGGTACGGGGGTGGCCTCGGGCGCCGGTTCGGACGCCGGCCGCGGCTTGCGCCGGAGCAGACCCGTGGCCGCGAGCACCGCGACCGCCCCGAGCCAGACGGTCCAGCCGAGGGGCTCGTCGAGGACCACGGCACCCAGGACGACGGCCACGGCGGTCATCAGATAGGTGACCGTGGAGGCCACGGTGGGCCCGTCCTTGATGATCAGCTCGAAGTTGAGCAGCGCGGCGAAGCCGGTGCAGACCACGCCGAGGACGAGGACGGAGATCACCGAGTCGGTGCGCCAGGTGACGGTCTGGAGACCCAGGAAGGGGAAGGCGACCAGGAGGAGGACGGTGGCGGCGCCGAGCTGGCCGCCCGCGAGCATCAGCGGCGGAATGCCCCTGCCCACGAGGTACTTGCCCATGTACGCGAAGCTGGCACCGAAGCTGATGGAGCCGAGGACGAAGCAGAGGATGCTCCAACCGGTCCCGGCAGAGGACGAGTTCCAGGGCGAGGCGATGAGCGCGGTGCCGCCGAGGCCGAGCAGCACGCCGCCGGCCTTGAAGCCGGAGACCCGCTTCTCCTGGCCGAGCAGCAGGGCGGCGGCGAGGGTCCAGATCGGCGCGCTGCCGTTGACGACCGCGGCGACGCTGCTCGAACCCTCGATCTCCCCCTCGGCGTAGAGGGTCCACGGGATGGCGTTGCCGAGCAGCGCGGCGACGGTCAGATGCCCCCAGGTGGCGGCTTCCTTGGGGAGCCGCAGCCCCTTGGCGTACCCGATGGCGAGGATGACGACGGCCCCGAGGGCCAGCCGGATCAGCACCATCTGCACGGGTGAGAAGCCGTACCCGGCGATCTTGATCCACAGGAAGACGGAGCCCCAGATGAGGCTCAGTGCGGCCAGCCGCGTGTAGGTGGCTTTGGACATGGGTGTTCCCGCTCTCCGAAGGCAGACAGGGCTCGGCAAGGAGTTGGAAGAGGAAAAGTGAGAGGGACGCGCGAAGCTCCGCGCGGTACGGATCGAGCCTCGCACCGGCGGTCGGACGGGTCCAGCAACGTCTGGTGGACGGTACCTTCCACGTGCCGTGGCGAATCGCGTTCCCGCAGGTCAGTGGTGACGCACGCACCACGCTTCGCCCGGGGGCCCGCTCAGCCGGCGACGGCCGCCCTGGCCGCCGTGCGCAGCGCGTCGAGGACCGCCGCGATCTCCGGGGACGTCTGGCTGCCCTCCCGTACCGCGGCGAAGACCGTACGGGACGGCGCCCGCTCGCTGAACGGGCGGATCGTCACCTCGGGCCGCGGGACCGGCTTGGCGAGGCGCGGCACCAGCGCGACCCCGAGGCCGAGCCGCACCGCCGCGAGCGTGGCGTCCCAGTCGCCGATGGCGTGGGAGGCCTGCGGGGTGAACCCGGCGGCCGTACACGCGGCGACGCCGATGTCGTGACAGAGGCCGGTCGTGGCGAAGATCCAGGTCTCGTCGGCCAGGTCGGCGAGGAGCAGCCGCTCGCTGTCGAGGAGCCGGTGGCCGGCGGGCAGGGCGATGTCGAAGGGGTCGTCGCAGAGGACGACCCGGTGGAACCGCCCGTCGGAGCGGGCGTCGGAACGGCCCTCGGATCGGCCGTTGGAGCGGGAGTCCGGGCGGCCCTCGGGTCGGCCCTCGGGGTGGAAGCCGGAGCGGGCGTCGGAAGAGTCCCCGCCGGACAGGCCGTCGCGCGGTCCGTCGACGCGCCCCTCGTCACCGCCCGAGCCCGGCGAGGGCCGGGTCGTGTCCGCGGAGATGACGACATCCGTCTCCCCGCGCTGGAGCAGGGAGAAGCTCTCCGGCGGGTCGACCTCGGCCAGCGAGGTCCGCAGCAGCGGCCGGGTCTCCCGCAGCCGGGCCACGGCGGGCAGGATCAGCGCCGAGAGGGTGGTGGAGAAACCGGCGACCGCCACCTCGCCCCGCTCGCCGCTCTGGTGGGCGGCGAGCTCCGCGCGCATCTGCTCGACCTGGGTGAAGACGGCGTCGGCGTGCCGGAGCACGATCCGCGCGGCCCCGGTGAGCCGCAGCCGGCGTCCGGACGGTTCGGTGAGCGGGACGCCCAACTCGCGTCCCAGGGCGCTGATCTGCTGAGAGACGGCCTGGGGGGTGAGGTGGAGGGCCTGGGCGGCCGCGCTGACGGTTCCGCACTCGCTGAGTTCCCTCAGCACCCGCAGCTTCCGCAGGTCCGGATCGGTCACGTCACGCGCCCCCTCCCGCTGCCGCCGTTCGATCATCGTACGCAGCCGGCGTCCACGTCGATGACCTCCTTGGCCAGTGTCTCCAGGACGTCGAGGTCCCGCGCGGTGCGCCCCGCCTCGCGCCGGTCGCCCGGGTAGGTGGGGTCGAGGACGACGGCTCGCGCGCCCAGGTCCTGGAGGAGTCCGAGGTCGCCGGCGATCTGCGCGAGGGCGCCCTCGCCCAGCAGCCGTCCGGGGCCGAGCGGCCGGGAGGTGACGCGGAGTTTGATCCGGGGGCAGACGTCGGGGACGGGCCGCTCGTGTTCGTCGGCGACCCGGCGGAGCGCGGGCAGGCCGACGCCGAGGAGCCAGTCGCCGGAGACGGAGGTGGGGTGCCAGGCGTCGCCGAGCCGGACGGCCCGGCGGAGCGCGCCGTGGCTGTGGCCGCCGACCCAGACGGGCGGGCCGGGCCGTTGCACGGGCAGCGGTCCGGTGTGCACTTCGTGGAAGGAGACATGGGCGCCGTCGAAGGAGGCCACCTCGGTGGCCCAGCAGGCCTTGATCGCGGCGAGGTACTCGTCGCTGATCGCCCCCCGCTTGCGGTACGGGACGTCGAGGACGGCGAACTCCCGGGCGGCCCAGCCGGCGGCGGCACCGAAGACGAGCCGGCCGTTGCTGAACCGGTCGATGTTGGCGGCGACGCGGGCGGTGTGCACGGGATGCCGGTACGGGAGGATCGTCACCGTCGTCCCGAGCCCCACGGTCCTGGTGACGCCCGCGAGCCAGGCGAGGGTCGCGAAGGGGTCGTAGAACGGGGCGGGGAAGAGGTGCTGCACGTCCGGGGTGAGCGCGACGTGGTCGGAGACCATCGCGTAGTGGTAGCCCATCGACTCGACCCGCAGCGCCCAGTCGGCGAGGGCGTCGGGGGTGGCCTCGGGCCCGTAGTTGGGCAGATTGACGCCGAATTTCATGGCGCGTTCCTTTCCGGTTCCGGGACCTCGGCCACGGTCGCGCCCGCGGCTCCGGCCCCGTCTCTGTCACGGCGGTCGGTCCCGTCTCTGTCACGGCGGCCGGCTCCGGCTCTGTCACGACGGTCGACCCCGCCTCCGCCACGGTGGCCGGCTCCGGCTCCGTCACGACGGTCGACCTCGCCTCCGTCACGGTGGCCGGCCCCGGCCTCGCGCTTGGCGAGCGCGCGCACCGCGGTGAGGTGGAAGAGGACTCCCGCGAGCGCGACCCCGGCGGCGGGGAGCGGGAGCCAGCGGGCGTCGAGCCCGTGGGCGAGGGCGAGGCCGCCGAGCGCTGAGCCGACGGCGCCGCCCAGGTAGGTGGCGGAGCTGTTGAGGCCGACGGCGGCGGCTCCTCCCTCCCCCTCCCGCGCGAGCAGCCGATGCTGCTGGGGTACGACGAAGGCCCAGCCGACCGCGCCCCACACGATCAGCGGCAGCAGGACGAGGCCGGGTACGGTTCCGGCCCACGGCAGCAGGGCCAGGGCCGCTGCGAGGGTGCCGAGCAGGGCGACCGCGAGCAGGGCGGGCCTGCCGGTCCGGTCGACGAGGGTCCCGGCGAGGAGGCTGCCGCAGACCCCGCCGATGCCCCAGACCCAGAGGTACGGCACGGCGCTGCCGATGTCGGCGACCCGGTGGAGGACCGGTTCCAGATACGTGTAGAGCCCGAGGCTTGCGACGGTCTGGGTGAAGGTGACGGCGACGACCACGGCGACGCGAGGCCGGGCGAGGGCGCCGAACCGGGCCCGCAGCGAGGGCGCCGCGGCCCCGCGTACCGGCGGAAGCGCGAGGCCGACCCCGGCCAGGGCGATCACGCCGAGTCCGGTGATCAGCCAAAGTGCGGTACGCCAGCCGGAGTTGGCCGCCACGAGCAGCCCGAGCGGCACCCCCAGGACCGTCCCCGCGCTCATCCCGCCGAGCACCAGGCCGAGGGCGCGTCCGCGCCGCTCGGGCGGGACGAGCGCGACGGCCGCGGTGGCCGCCGCCGGGGTGAAGAGGCCCGCTGCCGCACCGGCGAGGGCCCGGGTGCCGAGGAGTCCGGCGTACGAACCGGTCAGTGCGGTCCCGGCGTTGGCGACGACGAAGACCACGAGCGCGGTCACCAGGACCGTACGGGTCCCCCAGCGGGCGAGGACGGCCGAGAACAGCGGCGCGGCCAGGGCGTAGCAGAGGGTGAAGGCGGTGACGGACTGTCCGGCGAGGGAGACGGAGACATCCAGGTCGGCGCCGATGTCCGGGAGCAGTCCGGCCATCGCGTAGGCGTCGGTCCCCATCGCGAAGGAGCCGAGGGCGAGCAGGGTCACCGCGCGCGTACCGCCCATCACACCCCCCTCCTTTCCGCGTCTGTCGTCCGCCCGCCTCGTACGGAACGGTCCTGCGGACGCTACCGACCGTGTGCGGCGCTCGGGGCCCACAACACCGAAGAGGGTTCGGAGTCCCGCAGCCTCGCGCCCCCGCTCCTCTCGAATCGGCCGGTCACCGGCCTACGGTGGATCGATCGAGGAACCCCAGGAGGGAGTCCACCGTGCTCGACCTGTCCGTCATCAACGCGATGTTCCCGCCCGATCTCCCGGAACCGGCCGACTGGGAGCGCCGGTTCCGGCCGCGCACCCTGCCGGAGGGCGCCGAGGTGACCCGCTTCGCCCCGAGCCCCACCGGACATCTGCACATCGGCGGCCTCTACACGGCGGCCGTCGCCCGCGCCCTGGCCCACCAGTCGGGTGGCGTGCATGTGCTGCGCGTCGAGGACACCGACCGGACGCGCCAAGTGGCCGGAGCCGCCGAGGAGTTCTCCCGGCTGCTCGCGGCCTTCGGCCTCGCGCCGGACGAGGGTGGGGTCGCCGGCGGCGGGGAGTGGGGCCCGTACCTCCAGTCGGAGCGGCGGGACGTCTACCTCAGCCAGCTGCGCGAGCTGCTGCGGCGGGACCGCGCGTACCCCTGCTTCTGCGAGAAGGACCGGCTGGCCCGCAGCGCCGAGGAGCAGCGCGCGGGCCGCTCCCCGATCGGCTACTACGGCCGGTGGGCGCCCTGCCGGACACTGGCACCGGAGGAGGCCGCCCGTCGGCTTGCGGCCGGTGAGCCGTACGTCGTGCGGTTCCGCTGCCCGTACGAGTTCCCCGGCCGGGTCCGCTTCACGGACCGGATCCGCGCCGAGGTCACCCTGCAGGACAACGGCAACGACATCGTGCTGCTCAAGTCCTCGCAGGAGGAACTCCCCCTGCCGACCTACCACTTCGCGCATGTCGTGGACGACCACCTGATGCGGGTGTCGCTCGTGGTGCGCGGCGAGGAGTGGCTGTCCTCGACGCCGGTCCATCTCCAGCTCCACGCGGCGCTCGGTTTCGACCCTCCGGCGTACGCGCATCTGGCGCCGCTGATGAAGGCCGAGGGGCCCTCGCGGCGCAAGCTCAGCAAGCGCAAGGACCCCGAGGCGTCGGTGGACTACTACCTGGCCGCCGGGTATCCGCCGGCCGCCGTCCAGCACTATCTGCGCGGTCTCGCCAACATCCGGCTGATGGACGTCCCCACGGCCGAGGCGCTCGCCGCCCCCGTCCGGCTCGACGGGATGCGTCCCTCGGGGCCGCTGCTCGATCTGCCCAAACTTCACTCCCTGAGCCGGGAGTTCATCGCCTCGCTCACGCCGGACGAGCTGTACGGCCAGCTGCTCGCCTGGGCGGAGGAGTACGACCCGGAGCTCGGGTCCGTGCTCGTCCGGCAGCGGGGACTCGCCCTGGCGGCCGTGGCGGCGGGCCGGCCGGAGGGCGCGCCCGCCCGGAAGGACCTGGACCGCTGGTCCTGCTTCCGCGACCGCTACGGCTTCTTCTTCGCGGAGCTCTTCGGCCCGCCTCCGGCCGCCGACGACGACCGCTACGGCGGCCTGGACCCGGAGCTCGTGCGCCGGATCGCAGCCGAGTTCGCCGCCGAGTTCGCCGCCGAGTTCCCCGTCGAATCCGGCGTCCCGTCCGCTGTCGGCCCTGCCAGGGAGGGAAGCGGCCCTGCCAGGGGGGAAATCGGCCCTGCCGGGGAGGGAAGCGGCCCCGCCACGCCGGAGGAGTGGTACCGCACCCTCCGCGAGCTGGCCCGGCGGCATGGCTACGCCCCGGACACGGCCTCCTGGCGCCGCGACCCGGAGCGCTGGGCGGGACCGCCGAGGGAGATCGCGAACGTGGTCCGGGTCGCCCTGACCGGCGCCACCCGCAGCCCGGACCTGTTCGCCGTGGCCCGCGCGCTGGGCCCGGACGAAGTACGGCGCCGCCTCACCGCCGTGGCGGGGTGAGGCGGCGGTCCGGCACCGGAGGCGGGGTCAGTCCAGCGGCATGCTCCGATCCGAGGACCGCACTCCCGGAGCCGTGGGCGCCGGGATCTTGAGCAGGCCCTTGTCACTGGAGCTCGCGGGCGCGTCCGCGCCGACCGGGGTCGTGGTCATGGGCCGGGCGGCCGCGCAGCGCTGCTTCTCGGCCTCCGACATGGGCCCGGTGCGCTGGAGCAGCCGGTCGGGCACGGCCCGGGAGGGTCCGTCGACGACGGCGTGCAGCCGGTAGTCGTCCTTCTTGCTGACGAACCAGCCCTCGACCCGCTCACGGCTCGGCTGCATCTCGACCCAACTCACCTCGCCGGGCTGGATCTTCTCCACGACGGTCCGCTGATCGCTGCTGAACCACTGCCAGGGCCGCTGCCAGTCCTTCTCGTGGGCGAGGGCGAACTGGGTGGCCATGGGGCGCTCCTTGACCCGCTTCTCGTCCTCGGTCCGGTCCCCCGAAGTGGGCAGCCTGGCCACCTCGTTGAGCGCCAGACCGGCGTCGGCGTAGGTCTGGGAGATGCTGTCGTGGCTGCGCTCGGAGTACGAGAGGAGCCGGGAGTGCTCCAGCGCGTTGCGGGTGCAGTTGACGAAGGCCTCGCCGACGACCCGCGCCCGGTCGTAGTAGCGGAAGGAGGTGCGGGTGTCCGGCCGGAAGGCGCAGGCGTTCTCGCCGTTGCAGGCGGCGGCCGCGTTCTGGAGGGTGCTCTCCCGCTCGTTCCCCTTGTACGCCTCCGACGTACCGAGCGCCGTCTTGTTCACCGTCTTGTCCACGGCGGTCGGCACCTCGACCGCGCGGATGCGGGCGATCATCGGTGAACAGGTCACATGGGTGCGGGAGTCGGTGACCCGGGAGGTGAAGGTGAGCAGCGGCTCGTTCTCGCCGGCGGTGAACACGTAGGCGCGGCCGGTCCAACGGCCCTTGCCGGGCGTGCCCTTCACACGGTCGGGGTCGCCGGCGGTGGTGACCTCCTGGACGGGTCCGCCGGAGGCGGTGACCTCGTACGGCTGGCCGTCGGCGACCTGTTCGCCGGTGCACTCCTTGGAGACGGCCGGGCTGTCCTCGTAGCGGACGGTGACCTTGGCTCCCGCGCGGACCCCGCGGAGCCGCTGCCGGAGGGTGTTTCCGTCCTTCTGGAGGGCGACGCCGTGGGAGGCGTCGGTGCGGCCCGAAGCGGTAGGCGAATAGCGCTGGTTGAGGCCGGTCCAGAAGTCGATGCCGACGGTGGTGGGGCCGTCGCCCTTCATGACCGGGTCGGCGAAGTCGCCGTTGAGGACGGGGACGGCCTGCTCGGCGGGGGCGGCCGAGGCGACGGAGGACAGGGAGGAGAGGGAGGCGAGCGGGGCGAGGGGCAGCAGCAGCCCGGCGGCCCCGAGGACGGTGAGGGCCGGGAGGGAGCGGTTCATGGTGGGGACTCCTCCGCGTCAGTGGGCGTGGGACGACAGGACGACTTCACGCTTCGGCTCGGCGCCCGGCGGCACGGCCCGCGCGGCCGGCACCTCCCGTACGGCGGGCACCTCCCGTACGGCCTGCCCCTCCGCTGCGGCGGCGCTCCGCAGCCCGCCGGGAGGGTTGTTGTCGGCGTCCGGCGCGGTGTCACCGGCGGGGCGCTTACGGCCGCAGAGCCGGTCGGGGACGGCGTACGTCTGGGCGACGAAGCTGCTGGTGTTGACCATGGAGGGGCTGTCCACGCTCACGTTGAGGATCTTCTTGCCCGTGTCCGTGACGAGGTCGCCGACCACGCGCCGCATGGCCGCGCTCGCGCCGAAGACGAGCATGTCGTACGGCTTGACGGTGGACTTGTAGACGGTGGTCTCGGTGTTGTCGATGGTCCAGGACTTGGAGTACGTCGCCTTGAAGGCGGCCTCGAAGGCGAGTTTGGCACTCATCGAACCGGCCGCCTTGGCGCCGCCGGAGACCGAGGTCTTCGTCCCGTTCGTCGAGGTCGGGCCGTCCTTGAGGTTGGGGGTCTTGTTCTCGCTCGTGATGTCGTTGGCGAGGTTGGTGGTGACCTCGCCCGAGGCGGAGACCGTGCCCTCGGCGGTGATCTTCCCGGAGATCTCGCCACCGATGTTGTCGGTGCTGCTGGTCCGCAGGGTGACGGTCCGGTCGACCCCCATGTCGCTCGTGGTGCAGTTGACGACCGCGTTGCCGAGGGACTTGACGGCGGTGGCGTACTCGCGGGCCTGCTTCGGGTCGATCCGGAAGGTGCAGGCGGAGCGCTTGGTCCCGCAGTACTCCAGGACGTCGGCGATCTTCGCGGGGCGGCCGGACGCGGTCACGGCGCGGGCCACGGGCGTCTCGCCGGGCCCCTCCTCGACGGTGCCGGCGACGGCGGGCGGGGTGAGCAGGGCGAGGGGGGCGGCGAGCCCGAGGCTCAGGGCGAGCACGGGCAGGACGGCGGCGCGGGGACGGCGCGGAGGCATGACGGAGGAACCCTTCGGGACGGGGGGCGGGGACGGGGGAACGGGCGGAGACGGGGGAACGAGCGGAGACGGGAAGTGGGTCAGGAGCCGAGCAGGGAGCAGAGCTGGGAGGCCGGGAAGGGGGACTGTCCCGGGTCGCTCGACCCCTGCGGCAGGGAGGCGGGGAAGGCCGTACAGGTGGACTCGACGGCCTGGGAGGCGTTGTCGGCGGGTTCCGGCCGGTACGTGGAGATGGTCGTGTTCATGTCCTTGAAGCCGTCCTCCTCGCGGCCGCCCTTGCCGGCCAGCTTCTCCATGCAGGAGCTGGAGCCGGGCGGGCACTCGTCCAGCTTCTTCCCGGCGTCCTTGATGTCCTTCTCGGCCTTGCCGGCCGCCTCCTGGGTCTTCTTCTGCTGCTCCTCGATCTCCTTGGCCTCCTTGGCGTTGGCCTCCTTGTCCAGGCAGGCCTGGTCGTCGGGCTTGCACTCCTCGGCGTACGCGGTGGGGGCCAGGGGCAGGGCGAGAGCGGCGGCGAGAACGGCGGCGGTCAGCACACGACGTGCCGATGCCTTCAACGCGGGCATGGGAACTCCCTTGAGACTGAGGTGAGTTGGCGAGCTCGGAGGGGACACCAGGGGCGGACAGGGGACTGTCCTCAAGATCACCGAGCGCATGCCGACGCTAGCCGCCGGGCCCCCGGGCCCCCGGCAGGACACACGGCGCGGCGCGCGCCGACGGACCCGCTCACCACTTCGGCGGAGCGCACTCGGGGCCGGAGCGAGGGGCGGGTTCCGGGGTGTCCGCACGCTGCTTCACGGGCGCTCCGGTCCACCCGTTCGTAGGGAATCCAGGACGCCGGCGTGAGGGTGGGCGGCCGTACGCGGCGGGGGCCCTCACTCACCCGGCCGCCGCCGTTCGGCGGCCCACCGGATCGGGCGACGAACCGGCCCCGGCGGGTGCGCCCCGAGGGGGAAAGCGCCCCCGGGGACACCTCCCCGAACGGGCGTCCGTCAGACGGGTGTTTCAGCTGTTCCGGCTCGCCGAAGTGATCGTTTTCGGACAGTCTGCTCCTGTGCCCGGCGGCCCGTCCCGGTCGCCGCACCCGGCCGTGGGCGCCCCATGCCCAAGGGCCCGGCACGGCCTGTCCGCATGACCCGCGCCCGACCCGCGCGCACTCCGCCTCCTGCGGAGCCGCCGGCCGAGGGGCGCAGCGCTCCCGTATGTCCCCATCGAAGGAGAGCAGAGCCATGTCCCGTACACGCCGCAGTCCCCTGCGTCCCCGCTTCCGCGGCCTACCGGTCGCCGCCGCAGCGCTCACGGCCGCCGCCCTCGGCTGCCTGCCGGCCCTGGCCCCCGTCGCGACCGCCAACGAGGGCAATCCGACCGTGCTGAGCTGGGGCGCGGGCCGCACCGGCCAGCTCGGCAACGGCACCCTCGCCGACAGCCTCAGCCCGGCTTCGGTCACCAGCCTCTTTCGCGGCGACGTCGACCAGATGTCGGCCGGCGGCACCTCGTCCGCCGACTCCTTCGCCCTGGCCCGTACCGACAAGACGGTGAAGTCCTGGGGTCACAACGCCTCGGGTCAGCTCGGCAACGGCGGCAACACCAACCAGACCGTGCCCACCACCGTCCCCCGCCTCAACAACATCAAGGACATCGCGGCGGGCGGACGGCACGCCCTCGCCCTCGACACGAGCGGCCAGGTCTACTCCTGGGGCGACAACGCCTACGGCCAGCTCGGCAACAACCGCACCGGCGACAGCCGTACGGTCCCCGACCGGGTCCAGGGCATGCCCAAGGTCAAGCAGATCTCGGCCGGCTGCGACTTCAGCCTCGCCCTCCTGGAGAACGGCAAGGTGTACGCGTGGGGCCGCGGCATCCACGGCCAGCTCGGCACCGGAAACCGTGCCACCAGCTCCGTACCGCGGCAGGTCGTGGGCCTGGAGAACATCGTCGAGGTCGACGCGGGCTGCCACCACGCCCTCGCGCTGACCGCCGACGACACGGTCACGTCCTGGGGCTACAACCTCTACGGCCAGCTCGGGAACTCCTCCACCAAGTCCTCCACCGTCCCCGTCGACGTCGACTGGATCGAGGGCGTCTCGGACATCGAGGCGGGTGCCCACCACAACTACGTGAAGACGAGCGACAGCCACGTCTGGGGCTGGGGCAACAACCAGTACGGCCAGCTCCTGGAGTCCGACGAGGCCTTCGACTCCAACGTCTCCCGCACCAACCGCACCGCCCCCGTCGAGATCCCCCGCCTCGAAGGCGTCCAGCACCTCGCGGCCGGCGCCCGGCACGGCGTCGCCGTCACCGCGGACGACGTCTTCACCTGGGGCCACAACGGCGAGGGCCAGCTCGGCAACGGCACGACCGTCCCGCGCTACGAGTCGGTGAAGATCCTCAACGAGGGCTCGGCGATCAAGAACGTGGCGGTGTCGCTGGGCGGCAACACGACGTACGCGTACTGAGCGGGGGCGTGCTCCCATGACGTACGCACGCGTGCGCGCCGCCGCCGCGCTCCTCGTCCTCGCGGCGTTCTCACTGCCCCCCACCGAAGGTGCCGTCGCCGCCGAACCCGATGAACCGTGGGTGCGGGCCTGGGGCGCGAACCCGGGCGGCCAGCTGGGCAACGGCACGACGGCGGACCAGCAGACCCCGTCGGCGGTCCAGGGGCTCGCCCGCGCCTCCGTGCGCGAGCTGTCCGGCGGTGGATCCAACAGCACCAACGCCTTCGCGGTGGCGCTCCTCACCGACGGTACGGTCCAGGCCTGGGGCGGAAACGTGACGGGCCAGCTCGGCGACGGGACCACCGTGAGCCGGCCGTTCCCCGCCGCCGTGGCCGGAGTCTCCGGAGCCACCGAGGTCGCCGCCGGCCACCAGGCCGTCTACGTCGTCCGCGGCGGGCGGGTGCTCGCCTGGGGCGACAACACCTACGGCCAGCTCGGCGACGGCACCGTGGTGTCGGCCACCCGACCCGTCCGGGTCCAGAGCCTGGACAAGGTGAAGGACGTCGCCGCCGGCTGCTTCCACGCCGTCGCCCTCCGGGAGGACGGCACCGTCTGGACCTGGGGCCGCGCCCACAACGGCCAGCTCGGTCTCGGCGACACCACCGACCGGAACACCCCGCAACGGGTCCCCGGCCTCACGGAGGTCGTCGAGATCGCGACCGGCTGCCACCACGTGCTCGCCCGGCTCGCCGACGGCACCGTGCGGGCCTGGGGCTACAACGCCGACGGCCAACTGGGCAACGACAGCAAGGAGGTCGGGCCCTCGCCGGTCGAGGTGCACCACCTCGACGGGGTGGCCCAGGTCCACGGCTGCGGCTACCACAGCTTCGCCGTGCTCGACGACGGCTCGGTCCGCGCCTGGGGCTCGAACGCCGCCGGTCAGCTCGGCGACGGCTCCACCGTCTCCCGTACGACCCCGGTCCTCGTACCCGGCCTGGCCGAGGTCACCGACATGGCCGGCGGCTGGCGGCACACCGTCACCGTCCGTTCCGACGGCTCCGTCCTCGCCTGGGGCGACAACACGTCCGGACAGCTCGGCGACGGCAGCACCACCGACTCCCCCACCCCGGTCACCGTGCTGCCCGCGGGCAGCGGCACGACCCGCGTCTCGGCCACCACCGTCGGCACGTCGAGCTACGCCTACTGACCTGAAAGGTCCCCCTCATGCACCACAAGCGCATCACCCTGCTCACCTCCCTGACGGCGATCACCGCCCTCGCCGCCCCCTGCCTCTCCGCCCACGCCGCCGCCGGCACCGACCCCTGGGTCCGCGGCTGGGGCGAGAACGCCCAGGGCCAGCTCGGCAACGGCTCCACGCTCGCCCAGCAGACCCCCGCCGCCGTCACCGGCATCACCCGTGACGACGTGCGCAAGCTGTCCGGCGGCGGAGGCGGCGCCGGCACCACCGCCAACCCCTTCGCCGTCGCCCTCCTCAAGGACGGCACCGTCAAGAGCTGGGGCTCCAACGCCACCGGCCAGCTCGGCAACGGCACCACCACCGCTCAGAGCTTCCCTGCCACCGTCGCGGGCCTGTCCGGCGTCAGCGCGCTCTCCGCGGGCCTCAACCACGTGCTCGCCGTCAAGGGCGGCCGGGTCCTCGCCTGGGGCAGCAACGCCTCGAAGCAGCTGGGCACCGGCCAGGACACCACCAACCCCTACAAGACCCCGATCCCCGTGCAGAGCCTGGACAAGGTGAAGGACGTCGGTGCGGGCTGCGACTTCAGCGTGGCGCTCCGGCAGGACGGCACGGTCTGGACCTGGGGGAAGGGCGACAACGGCCGGCTCGGCACGGGCAACAACACCACCCGCGAGACCCCGCAGAAGGTCCCCGACGCCGAGAACGTCGAAGCCATCGCCGTGGGCTGCGACCACGTCCTCGCGCTGACCGCCGACAACACGATCAAGGCCTGGGGGAAGGGCGCCGAGGGCCAGCTCGGCAACGACTCCACCACCGACAGCAACAAGGCGGTCGACGTCGCCTACCTGGACTCCGTGGCCAGGATCTTCGCCACCTCCGCCTCCAGCTTCGCCGTCCTCGACGACGGCAGCCTGGCCGGCTGGGGCAAGAACACCGACCGGCAGCTCGGCGACGGCACCAACGCCAACCGCACCACGCCCGTCACCCTCGACCACCTCAAGGGCGTGCAGGACATCGCCGGCGGCGCCGACTTCACCGTGGCCGCGCTCGACGACGGCTCGGTGATCGGCTGGGGCGCCAACGCGGCCGCCCAGCTCGGCGACGGCTCCACGACCGCCCCGACCGGAACCGCGACGGCGACCGCGCTCCCGCCGGGCAGCGGCATCACCAAGGTCGCGACGACGATGACCGGAAAGTCCGGCTTCGCCTACTGACGGGGCCGACGCGCGCGGGGCCCTCGCCGGCCCCGCGCCCACCCCGGCGGGGTACGGGGCTCACCCCGGCCGGGTACGGAGCCCCACCCGGCCGGGGGAGGCGGCCACCCCCGCGGGGAGAGGCGGCCCACACCCCCGATCCTGGCCATAAGGGACAGTGACCTGGCAGGATCGCGAGCATGTTCGCCTCCCTCTCCCGTGCCGCCCGTCGCCGCGTCCTGGCGGGCGCGGCCGCGCTGCTCGCGGTGTGCGGGGTGCTGGCGTGGTGGCTGATGCCCTTCGGTTCCCCCGCTCCCAGCGGCTCGGTCACCTTCAGTACGGGAGTCTCCACCGGCGTCTACCAGCGGTACGGGGACCTCCTCAAGCAGGACCTCGCGCAGGACCTGCCCGAGGTGTCGATAACGCTGAAGGAGAGCGAGGGCTCCCAGCAGAACGTGCAGCGGGTGGCCAACGGCGAGGCCGACTTCACCGTCGCGACGGCGGACGCGGTCGCCCAGTACCAGCGGGAGCGCAGGCCCGGCTGGGAGCGGCTGCGCGGCTGTGCCCGGCTCTACGACGACTATGTGCAGATCGTGGTGCGCAAGGGCTCCGAGCTGCGGAACGTGCGGGACCTGCGCGGCCTCCGGGTCGGCGTGGGTCAGGACAGGTCGGGCGTACGGCTGATCGCCGACCGCGTCCTCGCGGCGGCCGGCCTCACCCCGGACCGGGACGTCGTGCCGGTCTCGGCGGGCATCGACACCATGCCCGGCCTCCTTGAGCGCGGCGAGCTGGATGCCTTCTTCTGGTCGGGCGGCCTGCCGACCCAGGCGGTGCAGGTGCTGTCCGAGCGCTTCCCGATCCGGCTGCTGGCGCTGGACGCGGCGCTGATCGACCGGCTCCACGCCGTCGGCGACTCGACCACCCGGCACTACCGGTCCGCGGTGATCCCGGCCGAGGCGTACGCCAAGGCGCAGGACGGCCGGCCGATAGAGACCCTCGCGGTGGCGAACCTGCTGGTCACGACCGTGGAGGCCGACGACGACCTGGTCGAGGGCTTCACGCGTACGGTGATCGGGAGCCGGGACCGGATCGGCCGCCAGGTCCATCCGGCGCAGCTGGTCGACCTACGGACCGCCATCTACACGGAGCCGCTGACCCTCCACGACGGCGCGCGCCGCTACTACCGCTCGGTGAAGCCCTGACCCTGTGCGTCGCCCCTGGCCACCGGCGGGTTCCGGGGCACGGTGACGGTCACGCGCAGCCCGTGGGGCTCGTTCGGCGCGAAGTCGATGCCGCCCCCGCCCGCCGTGAGCAGGACCCGGGTGATCGAGAGGCCGAGGCCCGATCCCTTGATGTTCTGGTGCCGGCCGGAGCGCCAGAAGCGGTCGCCGACCCGGCCCAGCTCCTCGTCCGTCAGGCCGGGCCCGTGGTCGGCGACGACGACGGCGACGCTCTCCCCGCCGGGCAGGGCCTTGGCCGTGACGGTGACCTCCTCCCCGGCCGGGGTGAACTTCAGCGCGTTGTCGATCACCGCGTCCAGCGCGCTGGAGAGCGCCACCGGGTCCGCCCAGGCCGTGACCGCCCCGCACTCCCCGGTGAGCACGACACCCTTGTCGTCGGCGACCGGCCGCCAGGACGAGAGCCGCTCGGCGGTGAGCGCGCCGACGTCGGTGAGCCGCAGCTCGGCCGCCGCGTGCTCGGCGAGCGCCAGGTCGAGGAGGTCGTCGAGGACCTGTGAGAGGCGCTTTCCCTCGGTGCGTACGGAGGCGATCTCCGCATTGCCCTCGGGGAGCTCCATGGCGAGCAGCTCGATCCGCAGGAGCAGCGCGGCCAGCGGGTTGCGCAGCTGGTGGGAGGCGTCGGCGACGAACGCCCGCTGCTGTTCGAGCGCCTCCTCGACGTTGTCGGCCATCTCGTTGAACGAGAGCGCGAGACGCCGGAGTTCGGGCGGCCCGCCGGTCGCGGCGACCCGGGAGTTCATCCGGCCGGTGGCGATGTCGTGGGTGACGGAGTCGAGGACGCGGACGGGCCGCAGGACCCAGCCGGTGAGCCGGAAGGCGGCGCCGACGGCGACCAGCATGGCCAGGGACTCGCCCGCGAAGATCAGCAGCCAGCCGCGCAGGATGCGGAGCCGGAGCTGGCCGGTGGGCGAGTCGGTGACGACGACCGCGACGACGTCGCCGTCGCGGACGACCGGTGAGGCGATGATGAGCCGGGCGTGGGCCTGCCAGGGCCACACCTGCGGCGGGTCGTGGCTGCGGCGGCCGAGCAGCGACTCGTTGAAGGCGCGGCGGCCCTCCCCTTCGTACGGGACCACCCAGTCCTCGGGGGCGGCGGCCATGGACCGGTTGTCGCGGTAGAAGATGCCGGCCCGGATGCCGTACACGTCGTGGTAGCTGGCGAGTTCGCCGCCGAGGGTGGTGCGCCGCTCGTCGGTGCCGGGGCTGGTCTCGCTGACGAACTGGGCGAGCGCGGCGAAGCGGGCGGCGTCGTCGAGCCGGTCGACGACGACCCGCTGCTGCTCGGACGCGGCGAGGCTGGCGGCGAGCGGGAAGCCGAGGGCGAGCAGGACGCCGGCCATCAGCACGATGAGCAGCGGAAGGAGGCGGGTGCGCACGAAGGGGCCGTCCGGCGGTTACGCGGCGGGGGCGACCAGGCGGTAGCCGACGCCCCGCACGGTCTCGATCAGGGCGGGCATCCGCAGCTTGGACCGCAGGGAGGCGACGTGCACCTCCAGGGTGCGGCCGGTCCCCTCCCAGCTGGTGCGCCAGACCTCGCTGATGATCTGTTCGCGGCGGAAGACGACTCCGGGGCGCTGCGCGAGGAGGGCGAGCAGGTCGAACTCCTTGCGGGTGAGGGGCACGCTCTCGCCGTCGACGCTGACCCGGCGGGTGGGCAGCTCGATGGTGACGGAGCCGAGCCGCAGCTGGGTGCCGTCGGTCACCGCGCCGCCCGCGGCCGTCTCCTCGGCGCCGGCGTTGCGCCGGCTGACCGCGTGGATACGGGCGAGGAGCTCGCCGGGGTCGTAGGGCTTGACGACGTAGTCGTCGGCGCCGAGGTTGAGCCCGTGGATCCGGGAGCGTACGTCGCCGCGCGCGGTCACCATGATCACCGGGGTGGTGGTGAGCTTCCGGATGCGGCCGCAGACCTGGTAGCCGTCCTGGTCGGGCAGGCCGAGGTCGAGCAGGATCACCCCGTACGAGGGGCGCTCGCCCTGCGCCGTGGGCAGTACGGCCTGGAGCGCCTCCTCGCCGTTGCGGGCGTGGGTCACCGTGAAGCCGTGCTTGGCGAGGATCGCGGAGAGGGCGGCGGCGACATGATCGTCGTCCTCGACGAGCAGCAGTCGCATACGTACCTCCTCCGTGGTCGCGGTCCTGATATCGGGTCTCTGTGTACCAGGTGGTACCAAGGCATGAACGCCGATCATCGGTGTCACAGTCAAGTGTCCCCCTGTGACGGCTGCGTTTCCGTTATGCAGCCGGTACGGCCCGGGGTGTCCCGTTCACATACTGTGTCCGGTTGCGGCCGGATCGTTATCCTCAATTTCCGCTCAGATGTGATGACGGTCATCACATCGGGTCTCTAGTGTCCTCCCCAACCGAGGAGGACGGAGCAAGGCCGATGAGCGGAGAGTCAGTGTCCAAGAGTCCCGAGGGCACCCCGCAGGGCTCGGACGACCTGGTCGTACTGTCCGGCGTGAACAAGCACTTCGGCGCACTGCATGTCCTCCAGGACATCGATCTGACGATCAGCCGCGGCGAAGTCGTGGTCGTCATCGGACCCTCCGGGTCCGGCAAGTCGACGCTGTGCCGCACGATCAACCGGCTGGAGAGCGTCGACTCCGGCACCATCACCATCGACGGCAAGCCGCTGCCGGCGGAGGGCAGGGAGCTCGCCCGCCTGCGTTCCGACGTCGGCATGGTCTTCCAGTCGTTCAACCTCTTCGCGCACAAGACGGTGCTCGAGAACGTGATGCTGGGCCAGATCAAGGTCCGGAAGACGGAGAAGAAGGCCGCCGAGGAGAAGGCCCGCGCCCTGCTCGACAGGGTCGGGGTCGGCACCCAGGCGGACAAGTACCCGGCGCAGCTCTCCGGTGGCCAGCAGCAGCGTGTGGCGATCGCCCGCGCGCTCGCGATGGGCCCGAAGGTCATGCTGTTCGACGAGCCGACCTCCGCGCTCGACCCCGAGATGATCAACGAGGTCCTCGAGGTCATGCAGCAGCTGGCGCGGGACGGCATGACGATGGTCGTCGTGACCCACGAGATGGGCTTCGCGCGCTCCGCCGCCAACCGGGTCGTCTTCATGGCGGACGGTCGCATCGTCGAACAGGCGACGCCCGAGGAGTTCTTCAGCAACCCGCGCAGTGACCGGGCCAAGGACTTCCTCTCCAAGATCCTTCACCACTGAGCGAGTTCGGGCCTATTCTTCCCAACTCACTTCTAGACCAAGGGATATTCCTCGATGAAGCTTCGCCGCACCCCTGCCGCCGCCGCGGCCGCCGTCGTCCTCGCGCTGACCGCCACCGCCTGTGGCGGCGGCTCCGACTCGGGCAGCAACGGTGACAAGATCAACGTCGGCATCAAGTTCGACCAGCCGGGCCTCGGCCTGAAGACCCCGGACGGCAAGTACGCCGGCTTCGACGTCGACGTCGCCCGCTACGTCGCGAAGGAGCTCGGCTTCGCCGAGGACAAGATCAACTTCAAGCAGGCACCCAGCGCCGAGCGCGAGAACCTGATCAAGAACGGTGACGTCAAGTTCGTCGTCGCCAGCTACTCGATCAACGACAAGCGCAAGAAGGAGGTCGACTTCGCCGGTCCGTACTTCCTGGCCCACCAGGACCTGCTCGTGCGCTCCGACGACAGCTCGATCACCAAGGTCGAGGACCTCAACGCCAAGAAGCTCTGCTCGGTCACCGGCTCGACCTCCGCGCAGAACGTCCGGGACAAGCTCGCTCCGAAGGCCGACCTCCGCCAGCTCGGCGGCTACTCCGAGTGCCTGACCGGCCTGGAGAACAAGCGTGTCGACGCGCTGACCACCGATGACTCCATCCTCGCGGGCTACGCCGCGCAGAAGGAGAACCAGGGCAAGTTCAAGCTCGCCGGTCTCCGGATGAGTGACGAGAAGTACGGCATCGGCGTCAAGAAGGGCGACGAGGAGCTGCGCGGCAAGATCAACAAGGCGCTCGAGAAGATGGTCACCGACGGCACCTGGGAGAAGCTCGTCAAGGAGCACTTCGGCCCGTCCGGCTACAAGTACGAGCCCGCGCCGAAGGTCGAGAACTGACCTGACCCGCTCCGGCCGTGACGGTCGCCCCCTTCCGGGGCGGCCGCCACACCGGCACCGGCCGCTGCCCACGCACCGGCCTTCACACCCGACCGACCACCAGGGGAGAGCGCGGGCATCGTGTTCGACTTTCTTGATTCCGGGCAGTACGACCTGCTCGGCGCCTTCTGGGTGACGGCGCAGCTCGCCCTCTACTCGGCGATCGGCTCGCTGATCTGGGGCACCGCTCTGGTTGCCATGCGGGTCAGCCCGGTCCCACTCATGCGGGCCTTCGGCACCGCGTACGTCAACCTCGTCCGGAACACTCCACTGACCGTGGTCATCGTGGCCTGCTCACTCGGCCTCGACCAGACCCTCGGCATCACGCTCGGCGCCGAGGGCTCCGAGTCGATCGGCTTCCGGCTGGCCGTCCTCGGACTCGTCGCGTACACCGGCACCTTTGTCTGCGAGGCGCTGCGCTCCGGCATCAACACCGTCCCGCCCGGCCAGGCCGAGGCGGCCCGCGCGCTGGGCCTGAGCTTCATCCAGGTCCTCACCCTGGTGGTGCTCCCCCAGGCGTTCCGCACGGTGGTCACTCCGCTCGCCAACGTCCTGATCGCCCTCACCAAGAACACCACCGTGGCGGCGGCCATCAGCGCGGCCGAGGCAGCGTTCCTGATGAAGGAAATGATCGAGAACGAGGCCGACGCGCTTTTCGCGGTCTTTGCGGTCTTCGCATTCGGCTTCATCGTCCTCACCCTCCCGACCGGCCTCATCCTGGGCTGGGCGGCCAAGCGACTGGCGGTGAAGCGATGACCTCCGTCCTGTATGACACCCCCGGCCCCCGTGCCAAGCGGCGCAACGTCCTCTACACGGTCGGCTTCCTCGCGGTCCTCGGCCTACTGGCCTGGTGGGTGTTGGCCGCCCTGGCCGACAAGAACCAGCTGGCCGCCGAGAAGTGGAGTCCGTTCGTCACCGACTCCCGGGTCTGGACGACCTATCTGCTGCCCGGTCTGATGGAGACCCTCAAGGCCGCCGCGCTGTCGATCCTGATCGCGCTGCCGCTCGGAGCCCTCCTTGGCATCGGCCGGCTTTCCGACCACCGCTGGGTGCGCGTCCCCGTCGGGGCGGTCGTGGAGTTCTTCCGCGCCATCCCGGTGCTGCTCCTGATGATGTTCGCGGCCGCCCTGTACCGCGAGTTCACGACGGTCAGTTCCGACTTCCGCCCGCTCTACGCGGTCGTCACCGGTCTGGTGCTCTACAACGCCTCGGTGATCGCCGAGATCGTCCGGGCCGGTGTGCTCTCGCTGCCGCGCGGCCAGGGCGACGCGGCCGAGGCACTCGGTATGCGCAAGGGCCAGACCATGATGTACGTCCTGCTCCCGCAGGCCGTCACCGTCATGCTCCCCGCCCTGGTCAGCCAGCTCGTCGTGATCGTCAAGGACACGGCACTCGGCGGCGCCCTGCTCGGCTTCACGGAGCTGCTCAGCCAGAACCGGCAGATCACCGCGAACTACGGCGCCAACACCATCGCCACCTTCACCGTCATCGCGCTGATCTACATCGTCCTCAACGCGATCGTCACCTGGCTCGCGGGACGTCTGGAGAAGCGCCTGCGGCAGGGCAAGAAGTCCGTCGCGGCGGCCATCCCCGCCCAGGGCGGACCCGCCGATGTGAAGAGCGACGCCGTCAGCGGTGCCTGACCCCTCCAGGGGTCTGTGGGACAACAGGGGTGGGCCGGAGCGGTACTGACTTCAGGTCAGCCGCACCGCGCCCACCCCGTCGCTTGACGCAAGCACCCTCAGTGGGTTGCATACGGTCTGTGATCAAGCACCGGGCTCGTGCCACACTCAGATGTGCTGCCCCCATGACCGTCCGGCCTTCAGGAGCCGCGCCGTGGACCCGGTGATCATCGTGGGCGCGGGGCCGGTCGGCCTCGCGCTCTCCCTCGCGCTCGCCGCGCAGGGTGTGCCCAGCGTCGTCCTCGACGAGGGCTCCGGCAAGGACGAGCCACGCCCCGCCCGCAGCGTCGTGCTGCGCGCCGACATGGCCGCGATGGTCGAGCGGCTCGGCTGCACCACCCTCCGTGACGAGGGCGTCCGCTGGGTCGGCTGGCGCGGCATGCGCCGCCGCCAGGTGGTCCGCCACCTCACCCTCGACCTGGGGCTCGGCGGTACGGAGGAGTGGTCCGAGGACCCCGCCGCGCCCTCGGCACCGGCTGCGCCGCTGCACATCCCGCAGCACGCCCTGGCGCGCGGGCTGCGCGACGCCATCGCCCACCAGAAGCTGATCCGGCTCGTCACCGAGGCCCGGCTCGACACCATCGAGCAGGACCGCGACGGCGTCGTCGCCCACACCCGGGGCCCGGCGGGCACCTGGTGGCGCGGCAGCCATCTCGTCGGCTGCGACGGCGCCCGCTCGACCGTCCGCAAGCTGCTCGGCATCCGCTTCCCGGGCCGTACGGCGGTGGAGCGGCACGCGGTCGCCGCACTGCGCACCGAACTCCCCTGGCCCGGCGAGGCCCTGTTGCACCGTCAGCCGCCGTGGCGCGGCGCCGCCGACGAGATCACCGCCCGCCCACTGCCCGACGGGGTGTGGCGGATCGACTGGCTGCTGCCGCCCCGGGGCGACCTCGTCACCCCGGACGCGCTGGTCGCCCGGATCCGCGAGACCCTGGCCGGCTGGTGCGACGGTGTGACACCCCCGTACGAACTCATCGACACCGGCGTCCACACCCTCCACCACCGGCTCGCCCGCCGGTGGCGGGTCGACCGCGTCCTCCTCGCCGGGGACGCGGCGCACCTGCTCGGCGCGGTCGGCACCCAGGGCCTCGACGAGGGGTTGAGGGACGTCGACAACCTCGCCTGGAAACTGGCCCACACCTGGCACCACGGAGCCTCCGAGCGGTTGCTCGACAGCTACCAGAGCGAGCGGCGCTCGGCCGTCGCCCACCGGCTGCGCGGCGCCGACCAGTCGCTGCCGGTCCTGCGGGGCGGCGGCGGTCTCCGGACGTACCTTCCGGGGGCCACGCGCGGCCACGACGCCCTCCTGACCGACGGCCATGTGGGGCGCGGCCCGCTCGGCGCGCCCCCGGCGTACCCCCACTCCCCCCTCGCACCTCCGTACACCGAGGGCCGGACCCCGGTCGGCACCCCGGAGGGCGCCCCGGTCGAGGACGTCCGCGTGACCGCCCCCGACGGCACGACCGTACGGCTCCGGGACCGGCTGGGTCAGGGCCGCCTCCTGGTCCTCCTGGTCGCGCCCGGCACCGGGGTGTGGGACCCGCGGCACTGGCGCGGCGCCGGGGTGATGCCCCGGCTCGAAGAGGCGGTCGCCGCCCTCCCGGCGAAGGCCGAGGTCCTGGTGACGGAGGCCTACCCGGGCGCCCCCGCCCACGCCGTCCTGCTGGTACGGCCCGACGGACATCTCGTCGCGGCCTTCGCCGGGGTCCACCCCGAGGGGCTGTACGCGGCGGCGGACGCGGCCCGCGGCGGCTCGCCGACCGACGAGCCGGAAGACGGGACGGAGGGCGGGACGGAGGCCGGAGCGACGGCGGGCGCAACGGCGGGATCGAAGACGGGAGCGAAGGCCGGAGCGAAGGCCGGAGCGAAGGCGGGCTCGAAGGTGAGCTCGAAGACGGGGTCGAAGGTGGAAGCCGCCGGAGTGTCCACGGGGAGTGACCGCACAGCGGACATGCGTTGATTCCCGCAGGCGCGCATGGTGTACTCCGGAGCGTGACCGACACCGATGTGCGCCTGTGGCGGAGGGTCCATATGGACCTCGTCCGCTATGCGGGCTGCGTGTGTCGCCCGTCCTGCTGATCTCGCCCCTTCCCCGCGCGCGCCCCGCCATCGCCGTACGTCCAGGTACATCCCGGTACGTCCGTGTGTCGTGCTGCCGCCGCGCGCTCTCAGCGAACCCAGGACGGTCACCCGTGTCTCAACCCGCCCCCGCACGCCCCCTGAACGCCTCGACCCACTCCCCCGTCGACTCCCCCGCCACTCCCGCCGCCACACCCCCCGGCGCCCCGTCGGCGGCCGATCTGCTCGACTTCGTCCGACGCACGGCGGCCGACCGGGAACTCGTCGACTCCCTGCCCCTCGACCCCGAGGGCCGTACCTGGGTACGGCTCGAAGGCCCCGGCGGCAGCGAGGCCTGGCTCATCGGCTGGCCGCCCGGCACGGGCACGGGCTGGCACGACCACGCCGAGTCGCTGGGCGCCTTCGCCACCGCGCGCGGCACCCTGACCGAGAACGCGCTGGCGGTCCGGCTGCCGGCGAGCGGCTGGAAGACCCTGGAACTGGCCGACGGCCTCGACCGCTCCCGTCGGCTCGGGGAGGGCGGTGGCCGCGCCTTCGGCCGCCACCATGTGCACGAGGTGCTCAATGAGTCCACCGACACCCACGCGGTGTCGGTGCACGCCTACTACCCGCCGCTCCCGCTGATCCGGCGCTTCAGCCGGGCGGGCGCGGTGCTCCGTCTCGAGCAGGTCGAACGCCCGGAGGACTGGCAGTGAGCGACAGCGACAACGCCCGCGCCGGTATCGACGTCGGTGTCGAAGGGGGCATCGAAGTCGGCATCGACGAACTCCTGGAGCAGGTCAGGTCCGGCCTCGACCGGATCGAACCGCGGGCCGCCTACGAGGCGTACGAGTCGGGTGAAGCGCTCCTGGTCGACACCCGCTATGCGGCCCTGCGCGAACGGGACGGCCTGATCCCGGGCGCGCTGGTGGTGGAGCGCAACGAACTGGAATGGCGGCTGGATCCCCGGGGCAGCCACCGCGCACCGGAGGCGACCGGCCATGACCTCCTGGTGGTGGTCCTCTGCAACGAGGGCTACGCCTCTTCCCTCGCTGCCGAGTCCCTGCGCCGTCTGGGCCTGCACCGGGCGACGGACCTGATCGGCGGCTTCCAGGCATGGAAGGCGGCGGGCCTCCCGGTCCTGCTCCCGACGACACCGGGCTGAGCCCCGAGAGGGAGGGAACGCGTCCTTCTGATCTCCCCCGGGGATCAGAAGGACTCGTCGAGCCCGTCCGTGTCCTCGCCCTCGGCCTCCAGCGCCTGGCGGACGACACGGAGGGCCATGCCCTCGGGATAGCCCTTGCGGGCGAGCATCCCGGCGAGCCGTCTCAGGCGCCGGTCGCGGTCGAGACCGCGGGTGGCGCGCAGCTTGCGGGCGACGAGCTCCCGCGCGGTGGCCTCCTCCTGGTCGGAGTCGAGCTGCTCCACCGCTTCCTGGATGAGGGACGGTTCGACGCCCTTGGTCCGCAGCTCGCGGGCGAGCGCCCGGCGGGCGAGGCCCCGGCCGTGGTGGCGGGACTCCACCCAGGCCCCCGCGAAAGCGGCGTCGTCGATGAGCCCGACGTCCTCGAAGCGGGAGAGGACCTCCTCGGCCACCTCGTCAGGGATCTCCCGCTTGCGCAGCGCGTCGGCGAGCTGCTTGCGCGTGCGGGGGTTCCCGGTGAGCAGGCGCAGGCAGATCGCCCGCGCCCGCTCAGCCGGGTCCTGGGGTGACAGCTCTTTCTCGGCCCTCGACGAGTCGGGGCTGTCACCCGGCCATTCGGTGCGACCGGTCACTGGTTCAGCTCTTGACCGCGGTGGCCTTGGTCGCCTTCGCGGTCTTGCTCGCGGGTGCCGGGACGCTCTTGGCGGCGTCGTCCGTGCCGGCGGTGTCCGCGGCGGCGGCCGCGTCCGTCGCCGCCTCGGCCTTGGCGGCCTCGGGCCGGACGCCGACGCCGAGCTTCTCCTTGATCTTCTTCTCGATCTCGTCGGCGAGGTCGGGGTTGTCCTTCAGGAAGTTGCGGGCGTTCTCCTTGCCCTGGCCGAGCTGGTCGCCCTCGTACGTGTACCAGGCACCGGCCTTGCGCACGAAGCCGTGCTCCACGCCCATGTCGATCAGACCGCCCTCGCGGCTGATGCCCTGGCCGTAGAGGATGTCGAACTCGGCCTGCTTGAAGGGGGGCGCGACCTTGTTCTTGACGACCTTGACGCGGGTGCGGTTGCCGACCGCGTCCGTGCCGTCCTTGAGGGTCTCGATACGGCGGATGTCGAGGCGCACCGAGGCGTAGAACTTGAGGGCGCGGCCACCGGTCGTGGTCTCCGGCGAGCCGAACATCACGCCGATCTTCTCGCGGAGCTGGTTGATGAAGATCGCGGTGGTCTTGGACTGGTTGAGCGCACTGGTGATCTTCCGGAGCGCCTGGCTCATGAGTCGGGCCTGGAGGCCGACGTGGGAGTCGCCCATCTCGCCCTCGATCTCCGCGCGCGGGACGAGCGCGGCGACGGAGTCGATGACGATCAGGTCGAGGGCGCCGGAGCGGACCAGCATGTCGACGATCTCGAGGGCCTGCTCGCCGTTGTCCGGCTGGGACAGGATGAGGTTGTCGATGTCGACGCCGAGCTTCTTGGCGTACTCGGGGTCGAGGGCGTGCTCGGCGTCCACGAACGCCACCTGGCCGCCGGCCTTCTGGGCGTTGGCCACCGCGTGCAGGGTCAGGGTCGTCTTGCCGGAGGACTCCGGTCCGTAGACCTCCACGACACGGCCGCGCGGCAGGCCACCGACGCCGAGGGCGATGTCGAGGGCGGTCGATCCGGTCGGGATCACCTCGATCGGCTCCTGGGTGCGGTCGCCCATGCGCATCACGGCGCCCTTGCCGAATTGGCGTTCAATCTGTGCGAGCGCGGCGTCGAGCGCCTTCTCGCGGTCGGTTCCTGCCATGGGTTCCACCCGGTTTGCTTGAGTCGATCGCTTCATGTGAAAGACGCTAACCCCTGCCACTGACAATGGGCCCCGACGTCCCCTCCAGCCTGTGGACAACTCGGCGACAAGCCCGAGATCCCAAGGGCCGGGCTTCCATGAGAATGGATGTTCGATTTTAGTGTCAAGCGTATCCACGGGGCGACACGCCGACTCGTTCGCTACCGACTGCTCCAGCCCGGACACGGAGAGCGAAGGGCGGCCGTGGCCGTAGAGGTCCGAGGAGACCCGGGGAGAGCCGAGGCGCCGCGTACATCCGGCCCGCCGTGGCATCCGCCCTCACGGGCCAGGTTCACGCTTCGTCGGCCACGGTGCCGCTGGAGGACGGAGCTGCCCTTCTTCTGCGGTACACCACCACCCCGCACACCGCGAGGAGGAGGACGGCCACGGCGGACACCCCGAGGGCCGTCCGCCCGGCGAAGAGCCGTCCCACCACTTCGAGCAGGCCGAGCCCCGCGGTCGCGTAGATCAGCGCCCAGGCCGCTCCGCCCACGAACAGGGCGGGGAGGTAGCGCGGCAAGGGCATCCGCATGCTGCCCGCGAGGAAGTTCGCGGCGGTCTGGAAACCGATGGTCAGGAAGGAGACCGCCACCACCGGTGCGCCCCACCGCTGGATCGCACGCTCGGCGCGCTGGAACTTCGCCGAGGAGATCCGCCCGGCGAACCTGCTGCGCCGGGCACCGGCGCCGGCGAGCCACCCGACGGCGAACGTCCCTCCGGCGCGCAGCAGGACGATGACGTACAGGGTTCCGGCCGTGAGCGCGATCCTATCCACGACGCCTCGTCCCGGGCGCCGGGCCGGAACCCGCGCCCCTCGTCACCCTCATGGACGTCCCGCCTCGACGGGCGCACGACGCGCACGACGCGCACGAGCCCGGTCACCGTCTCTCACCTGCGCCCCGCCTCTGCCCGTTCCGCCCTCCGGGTTCCCGCCCGTGGCACTGGAACGCCCGCGGCACCGGAACCCGAACCCTCGCACCCGGGCCGAACGCCCAGGCAAGGTCAGCCTAACCGAACGGACACACGGCGGATACAGGGCACCGGGCTCCCCCGAGGGGCCGGCGGGTGGCACCACACCCTCGGCCGCGAACTCCCCGTACCGCGACGGGGCTTCGGACGTGCGAGCAGGGGGCGATACTGATCACGGCAGTCGCTTCGCACCGGATCGGTCCTGGACACGGGCCGGTCGGGTGGGGGTGGGAACGCATCTTTGTCGATGTCTCCGAGGGGAGCCTTCATGACCACGGCGAAAGACCTGTTCATCATCGCCATGGACCCGAGGTCGGACCATGCAGTGGGCCAGGGGGACCTGTCGCTCGCACTCGCGGGAGCCGAGCTGATCGATCTCATCGGCGCCGGGACCGTCACCGTGGAGGACGACCGCATCGTGCCGGGCGAGCCGTCGGAGCCGGACGACCGACTCCTCGGCGAGGCCGCGGCGGAAGTCGCCCGGCAGGAGCCCTACGAGCTCGTCGAGGACTGGCTGTGGCGCCGCGGCCGCGACCTCTCGGCCGCGTACCGGACCGCGCTGGAGGGGGCCGGCGAGCTGACGCGGAAGCGCAGCGGTCGGCTGTCCTTCGGCCCCGAACGCGTGGAACCCGCCGACACGCCCGCGAACCGCCGGGCCGCCGACCGCTGGGAGGAGAACGAACCCGTCCTGGTCGCCCTCGCCTCGGCCGTGGGCATCGACAGCGGCCGGTCCGACGACGAGTCCGGTCTCGACGACGAGGCGGTGACGGCCGTGGTCGCCGTCGTCCACGACGCGGTGATGGAACTCGAAGCCGTACGTCAGAGGCGGACCATCGAGAACACCGCCTTCGCCAACATCTGGCGCGGCCCGTAAGCCGTACCCCGGTCCCGGTCTCGGTCCCGACCCCGGTCTCGGTCCCGACCCCGGTCTCGGTCCCGGTCCCGGTCTCGGTCCCGGCCCGGGCCCCGGTTCTCTATCTCCAACCCGCGTTGTTCCTAGAATGGCCGAATGGAGGACACGCAGGACATCGACGCGATCGCCATGCTGCAGGATCCGGTACGGCGCCGCCTGTACGCGTACGTGGCGGCGCAGGGCCGCGAGGTCGGGCGCAACGAGGCCGCCGAGGCCGTCGGGGTGGCGCGCACGCTCGCCGCGCACCACCTGGACAAGCTGGCCGACGCCGGGCTCCTGGAGAGCGGCAGCCGCCGCCTGACGGGCCGCTCGGGGCCGGGAGCCGGCCGCCCCGCCAAGGTCTACACACGGGCGCGGGCCGAGCGGTCGGTGTCCCTGCCGGCCCGCGACTACCGCACCGCCGCCGAGCTGCTCGCCGAGGCCGCCGAACAGGCCGGACTGGACGCCGGGCTCTGCGCGGCCGCACGCCGCCGCGGCGAGGAGCTGCGCGGCTCGGAGGCGCCCTGCGGAGACCTGGAGGAGGCGATGAAGACGCTGGCGGCGCGCGGCTACGAACCGCACCTGGAGGCCGCCGAGGCCACCGGGACCCCCGAGGTCGCCGAAGACATCAGAGACACCGCACTCGTCCTCCGTATGCGCAACTGCCCCTTCCACGCCGTCGCCGAACGCTTCCCGCCCCTCGTCTGCGGCATGAACCTCGCCCTGCTCGAAGGACTGCTGGGCACGGACGGCGCCGTACGCGCCCGCATGGACGCCCGGCCGGGCGAGTGCTGCGTAGTGGTCGAGACTTCTAAAAACAACGATCATTGACATAGAAATCGACGGCGTGCTGGGATGAGGCCATGACCACATCCCCGCACGCCGCCGCCCACCTCGCCCAACTCAACGTCGCCACACTCCTCCACCCCCTCGACGACCCGCGCGTGGCACCGTTCGTCGAGCTGCTCGATCCGGTCAACGCCGCCGCCGACGGCACACCCGGCTTCGTGTGGCGGCTGGTGGAGGAGGGCGAGGCCGACGCCACCGCCCTGCGCCCGGCGGGCGAGGACGTCATCGTCAACCTGTCGGTCTGGGAGACCCAGGAGGCCCTGTGGGACTTCGCCTACCGCAGCGGGCACCTGGAGGTGATGCGACGGCGCCGCGAATGGTTCGCACGGCACGTCGAGGCGCACCTGGTGCTGTGGTGGGTCCCCGCCGGACACCTCCCGACCGCCGACGAGGCCCTGGAGCGGCTGGCGGACCTGCGGACGAACGGCCCGTCCCCGCGCGCGTTCACCTTCGCCTCCTCCTACAGCGCCGCCGAGGCCGCACAGCACGACATGCGGCCCGCCTGATGCGGACCCGCCGACCGGAACCCCGGCCGTCGAGCCACGGTTTCAGCCGGTATGACGGCCACTGCGCCGCCCGTCCGCCGAGGGGTGCGGAAGCTCCGTCCAGAGCTCCCCGCCTCTGCCGCCCGCCGTGGCCAGCCGCATCAGCGTGAGTGCCTTCGCCGGGAGCGGTTCCGTCCGCAGGGCGTGCAGATCCGCCGTGGCGGTGAGGTCCCGGGTGGCCGTCTCCAGGACCGTGCCGAGGGTCGTCGCGTCGCCGGCCAGTGGGCCGAGCGCGCCGGTGACCAGGCTGCCGAGGACCTTGCGACGGAGCACGGCCGGGTCGTCGTTCAGGAGGCGGCCTCTGACGGGCGGGGCCGGGACGCCGTGCCGGGCGAGGCGGGCGGGGCTGATGCGGATGTCGGCGAGGTCCCGGTAGACGAGGCGCCGGGTCCGGCCGTCGGCGTCGACGACGGCGAGCAGGTTCTGGCCGTGCGCCTCCAGGGCCACCCCGAGGTCGAGCAGCTCCAGACAGACTCCGAGGGCGAGGCGCGCGAACTCCACGACGCGATCGAGCCGTTCACCCGGTGTGCGCTCCGCGAGGACCTCGGGAAGGACCGCCACCGGAACGACCCGCTCCCCGGCCGCCCGGTCCGCGTGCACCTGCGGCGACTCACGCAGGAGCGCCGCCAGATCGGCCGTTCCCGCCCCCGCCGCGGCCACCGTGCGGGCGATGCGCAGCCGGCCGTCGAGCCTGCGGGCGAGCCCCTCGACGAACTCGGACGTCGCGAGGGAGTGGGTGACGGTGTACGCCGAGATGTCCCGCACGGTCGAGGTGAGTTGCGTGGTCAGCGAGGTCTTGATGTGGCGGTCGCCGCCCATGTCGAGCGTCCGCAGCGACAGCAGCGGATGGGCGTCCGGACCGGGCCGCAGCCCCAGGCCGGGAAGCACGTGCCGGGCCTGCCACGGGTGTACGGGGATCAGCACGGAGGAGCCGTCGCGCAGCTCGCGCGGCCACTCCCCCGACAACGACACCGCCGCGCCCTCGACCGGGGCGAGCCGCAGGGACACCACGGGCCGGTGCTCGGGGGCGTACGCGAGCTGCTCGGCGGCGGAGAATCCGGGCCGGGAGCGACAGCCCGGGTGGTACGGGTGCCCGTCGGTCTCGCCCTGCTCCCACTCCCACGGCTGGACGGGCGGCGCCGCTCGCCGAGGAGCCGTGCGGGAGAGGGCCAGCGAAGCGACACTGTGGTCGAGCTCGGCCGCCAGTCGCGTGCCCTGCGGAACGGCGAGAGCCGCCACCAGTTCAGCCGGATGGTCGTACCGGACCCCGGCCAGGTCGAGCCCGGACACCGACGCCGTGGTCGCCCAGGGGTCCGAGTGCGGCCCGCGCAGGCGCCGCCCGTCCTCCAGACGCAGGGTGACGCCCTCGCGGTCGGGCGTCCGCGTGGCGACCCAGGGAAGCGGCTCGTGCACGAGCCCCCGCCAGAGCCGGGTCAGCACGGCGGCCCTGGCGCCCGGAAGCTCCGCCGCGTACGCGGGCGTGAGTCCCGGGCGTACGGCGTCCAGCTCGGCTGCCAGGGTCCGCTCCGCGGCGGTTCGGCACATACGGTTGTTCTATCGCGGTCGAACGCGATCCACACATACTGATGGCGATGGACGCACTCGCGCGGACCGCTGACGCACTGGCGGTGACGCCCCTGCTCAACTGCCTGCTCCGCGAGGCCGCGGACCCGGCGGCGGACACCGCCACGGACCCGCCCCGCAGGGGCGGCCCCGCCCCGTACGCCGTCCACCGGCTGCGGGTCAGCGGCCGCCTCCTGCGCGTCCGCCCCGGCCACCGCCCCTCCGCCCCCGAACTGTGGACGGGCCGCTCCTGGCGGAGCCTCCGCCACGCGGAGCTCGTCGACCTCGCCGTCCAGGAGATGTACGCGTCCACCGGCCGCGCCAACCCCGCCCTGGCCGCCGAGATGGCCGCCAGCCGCACCGCGGTCCAGGCCGTACTCGCCGCACGCGCCCGCGTGGCGCCGCCCGAGGACCCCTGGCTGCGCTCCGAACAGGCGCTGGTCATGGGCCACCCGTACCACCCGGCCCCCAAGGCGCGCATGGGCGAGGGCCCGGCAGCCGACTGGCTGCGCTACGCGCCCGAGGCGTACGCCCAGTTCCCGCTCGTCCTGCTCGGCGTACGCGAGGACGCGGTGGTCGAGGACGGTGACACCCGGGCCCTGGACACGCTCGGCGAGGCACCGCCGGGCTACCGGCTGCTTCCGGCCCACCCCTGGCAGCTCGCGCTCTCCGACCGCACCACGCGCGTGCGTACCGCCTTCGCCGAAGGCCGCCTCGTCCACCTGGGCATCACGCCCGGGGCCGCCCGGCCGACGTCCTCGGTCCGCACCCTGCACGTTCCCGGGGACGCCGCGCGGACCTCCGGAGCCGGGGAGGTCGGGAATGCCGGGAAGGCCGGGGAGCCCGGGAAGGCCGGGGACATGTTCCTGAAGTTCAGTCTCGACGTCCGGATCACCAACGACATCCGCCGGATGCGACGCCACGAGCTGCTCCAGGTCCGCCGCACCGACCCCGTCGTGACCGCCGCCTTCGCCGCCATGGACGGCCCGGCGTCCTGGCTCAGCGATCGCGGCTACCGCACGGTGGACGGCCTCTTCGAGACCTGCGCCGTCCTCGTCCGGGACGGCCTCGACCGCCATCTGGCCCCCGGCTCGACCGCCGTGCTGGCCGCCGCGCTCGCGGAGGGCTTCCCCGGCAACCCCCTCGACCGGATCGGCGACCCCCGGCCCTGGTGGGCGGCGTATCTGCGGTGCGTCGTGGCGCCCGTCCTGGAGGCGTTCGCCCGCTTCGGCGTCGTCGTGGAGTGCCACCTGCAGAACACCCTGATCGCCGTGGACACCCACGGCACTCCCGTCCAGTCCGTCTTCCGCGACGCGGAGGGTGCCAAGACGATCCCCGAGATGCCGCGCTCGGCGGCCTGGCGGAGGCTCGTGTACTGCCTCGTCGTCAACAACCTCTCCGAGATCGCCGGCGCCCTCGCCCACCGCTTCCCGGGGTCCGCCGCCGCGCTGTGGGCGATGGCCCGCGCCGAGTTCGAGCGGGGCGGCCGGCTGCCCGCCCTCCCCGACATCAAGGCCCTGCTCGGCTCCCCCACCGTCCCGGGCAAGGCCAACCTGCTCTCCCGCTGGCTCCGCGCGGAGGGCACCGCGCCCCACTACCTCCCGGTGCCCAACCCCCTCACGACCGCCCAGACCTCCGAACGGCCTCGGCCCCGGCCCTGACCGGGCTCCCGATCCGGGCCGTGGTCCCGTCCCCGACGCGCCCGGACCCCCCGTACCACGCGAGTGATCCCGTACCCCGGGACCCAGGGCAGCACGGTGATCCCCAACCGTCCCCCGCCTATCCTTCGACGCATGTCCCTCCCCCTCCCTTCCCCGGGCGGCGGGCGTCTTTCGCCACGGGCCGCCGATGCCGCCGTGGCGGGTGTCGTCCTGCTCGTCGTCGCCGTCTGGACGCTCGTGTCCGCGCAGTACGCGAGTGAGCCCACCGGCCGTACGGTGCTCGGCTGGGTACTCATCCTGGTCGGGTGCGGAGCCCTGTACTTCCGACGGCGGCAGCCGGTCGCCGTCTCCGTCGTCACGCTGCTCGCGTGCGTCGTCTACTACCCGCTGTCCGCCCAGGACGGCCCGCTGATGATCGCCTTCGCACTCGCCCTGTACACGACCGCCGCCGAGGGCCGCTTCGCCGCCGCCGTCGCACTGGCCGCTGTCACCCTCCTCGCGGTCGGGCTCGGCGAGATCCGGCAGCGGCCGGGGCACCGGCAGATCGACGACACGTCGCTGGTCATGCTGGCCGGCTGGCTGATCAGCCTCGTCGCGGTGGGCCGGGCCCAGCGCACCCGGACCGCCTATCTGCACGAGGTGGAGCAGCGGGCGCTGGCCGCCGAGCGGGAGCAGGAGGCGCGGGCCCGGCAGAGCGCCACCGAGGAGCGGCTGCGGATCGCCCGGGAGGTGCACGACGTCCTCGGTCACAGCATCTCGCTGATCAACGTCCAGTCGGGCGCCGCGCTCCACCGCCTCGGCAAGGGGCCCGCCCCGGAGGCCGGGCTCGTCACCGCCACCGAGGCCCTGGAGGCGGTGAAGTCCACCAGCAAGGACGCGCTGCGCGAGTTGCGGGCGACCCTCGGGGTGCTGCGCCGTACCGACGAGCCGACACCGACGGCCCCGTCCTCCTCGGGTCTCGCGCTCCTCGGTGATCTCGTCGCACGCGCGCGTAGTGCCGGTCTCGATGTCCGTACGGACGTCACGGGCACGCCCGTACCCCTTCCGCCGCCCGTCGATTTGGCCGCGTACCGGATCGTGCAGGAGTCGCTGACGAACGTCACCCGCCACGCGGGCGCGAGGACCGTCCGCATCGCCCTCGACTGGGGCACGGACGCGGTGCGGCTGCGGATCGCGGACGACGGCGAGGGCGCGCCGGAGGGTCGCCCCCTCGGCAGCGGTATCCGGGGCATGGCCGAGCGGGCCCGTGCGTTCGGCGGCGAGCTGAGCGCCGAGAATGGGGACGCCGGCGGTTTCCTGGTGGACGCGCGACTGCCCCTCCCGGAACCCACGACGTCCGTACCCACGACGTCCGCACCCACGGCATCCACACCCACGCCGTCCGAACCCACCGCGTCCAAAGGCGACGCGTCCGAACCCACCGCATCCGACAGCGACGCGTCCGAGAGGGACCCCCGATGATCCGTGTCGTGCTCGCCGACGACCAGACCCTGGTCCGGGCCGGCTTCCGGTCGATCCTCTCCGACGAGGAGGACCTCGAGGTCGTCGGCGAGGCCGGGGACGGGGAGCAGGCGATCACGCTCGCCCGCGAACTGCGCCCGGACGTCGTCCTGATGGACATCCGGATGCCGGTCCTCGACGGCCTCGAAGCCACCCGCCGCATCACCGCCGACGAACGGCTCGAAGGGGTACGGGTGGTCATCCTGACCACCTTCGACGCGGACGACCATGTGTACGGGGCGCTCCGCGCGGGCGCGTCGGGCTTCCTGGTGAAGGACACCGAGCCGATGGAGCTGCTGCACGCGGTGCGGGTCGTGGCGCGCGGCGACGCCCTGATCGCCCCGGCCGTGACCCGCCGTCTGATCGCCGAGTTCGCGGGCCGGGCCGACCGGCAGCCCGATCCGAGCCCCCGGCTCAACGCCCTCACCGAGCGGGAGCGCGAGGTCCTCGGCCTGGTGGGCGCCGGGCTCTCGAACGACGAGATCGCCGGCCGCCTCGTCCTGTCCCCCGCGACCGCGAAGACCCACGTCAGCAGGATCATGACCAAGCTGGCCGTACGGGACCGGGCGCAGCTGGTGATCCTGGCGTACGAGTCGGGGATGATCACGCCGGGCTGGCTGGCCTGACCGGAGCAGGCCCCCTCGGCGGGGTCCCGACCCCTAGGTGAGGGGAACCGCTCGGCACAACTCACGGGGTACGCGCGCGTGGACAGGCGCAACCGCTGGGGTACGGCGACTGTCCACCCGGGGGTGACGCCACGCCCCTGACCGTACGCCGACGCTGATCGGGTGAACCAGGACGTACTCGATCTCGCGCGGCTGCAGTTCGCCCTCACGGCGGGCGGCCACTTCCTCTTCGTCGCCCTCACTCTGGGGCTCGCGACCGTCGTCGCCGTGCTCCAGACACGGGCCACGTTCAGCCGCAAGCCGCAGGACGCGCGCATGGTGCGGTTCTGGGGCCAGCTGTACGTGATCAACTACGCGGTCGGCATCGTCACCGGTCTGGTCATGGAGTTCCAGTTCGGCATGGCGTGGAGCGGGCTCACCCATGAGGCGGGCAACATCCTCGGGGCCTCGCTCGCCGTCGAGACGATCGTGGCGTTCTTCGTCGAGTCGACCTTCCTCGGCCTGTGGATCTTCGGCTGGAACCGGCTCAACCGCTGGGCCCACCTGGCCGCGATCTGGATCGTCGTCCTGACCGCCTACGTCTCGGCGTACTGGATCCTCGTCTCCAACGGCTTCCTCAACCACCCCGTGGGGTACGGCTCCGAGAACGGCGAGCTCGTCCTCGACGACCCGGTCGCGGTGCTGACCAACCCCTCCGCCCTGCTCGCCTTCGGTCACATCGTGGCGGGCGCGCTGCTCACGGCAGGGTTCTTCATGGCCGGGGTGAGCGCGTACCACCTGTTCCGGCGCAGCCCGGAGTGGGAGTTCTTCGGCCGCAGCCTGCGGATCGGGGTGTTCCTCTCGGCGCCCGCGCTGATGGTGACCGCCGTCTTCGGCGGGGTGCAGTTCGCCGTCCTCGACGCCTTCCAGCCGATGAAGTCGGCCGTGTTCAGCGGGACGACCGCGGAGATCGCGCGGGTCCAGGCGGAGCTGACGGAACGTTTCGGGCCCGGCGACTACGTGCCCTCGGAGGCGTGGACCCGAGGCGGCGCACTGGTGATGCTGATCTGCTTCGCGCTGATGATGTACCTGTGTTTCGCCGGGGTGATCCTGGCAGCATTCAGGAAGGTCGTCTTCCGGTTCCGCCTGTGGCATCTCGTCCTGATGGCGGCCGTCCCGCTGCCGTACATCGCGATGATCAGCGGCTGGGTCTTCCGGGAGTCCGGGCGGCAGCCCTGGGTGGTCTACGGGCTGCTGAAGACGGAGGACGCGGTCTCGGACCTCTCCCCCGGCACCATGCGCCTCTCCCTCACCGTCTTCACCACGGTCTTCGTCCTGCTGGCCGTCCTCAACGCCTGGCTCCTCACCCGCCATGCCCGCCGGGGCCCGGTCGACGCCGGCCTCGGCCACGACGAACGGCCCGGCGTGGGCGGGGAAGGGCACGGGGGCAGGAAGCCCGGCGAAGACGGCGGGGACGGCGGGGACGGCACACCCGACCCGGCCGACTCCCTCCCGGCCCCCCGCTACTGAACACTCCGTTCCCCCCGTCGCCTCCCTCCCTCCCCCAGGAAAGCCCGAGGAGCCCCCGTGGAGACCCTGGCCATCGCCCTGCTCGCCTTCTTCGCGGCGGGCTGGTTCGTCCTCGCCGGGGCGGACATCGGCACCGGCATGCTCACGCCCTGGCTCGGCCGGAACGACCGCGAGCGGCGGCTCGTCCTCGCCTCGTTCGCCCCGTTCTTCCTGGGCAACGAGGTCTGGCTCGTGGCCACCGTCGGCGTCCTCGTCGGCTGCTTCCCCGCCCTCGAAGGCGAGCTCCTGAGCGGCCAGTTCCCGGTCCTCGTGGCCTTGCTGACCGGCTGGATCGTCCGCGACGCGGGCCTCTGGTCCCGCGGCCGCGGCCCGGGTCCGCGCTGGCGCGCGGCCTGCGACGCAGCAGTGACCTGCGGGAGCTGGACCGTCGCGATGTCCTGGGGGTGGCTGCTCGCCGCCCTGCTCACCGGACGGCCGTTCGCGCCCGCGACCGGCGCCACGGCCCTCCTCACCGCCCTCGCCGTGGCCGCGCTGTTCGCCGCGCACGGGCTCGGTTTCGCCACGCTCCGGCTCACGGGACTGCCGTACGAGCGCGCCCGAAGGCTCGTCGGGCGCGCCGGGCGCCCCTGGCAGTCCTTCGCGCTCACCGCGGTCCTGATGGGCGGGCTGCCGCTCTGGGCGGGCACCGCGCTGCCGCTGGCCGAGCGGGCGGCGTCCCCCGCCACGCTCGGTCTGCTCGTGCCCGCCCTGGTGGTCGTCACGCCGCTGCTCGTGATCGTCCAGGCGTGGATCTGGCACACCTTCCGGCACCGGGTCACCGGGCCGTCGTACCTCTGAGGGGCAGGGTCAGGAATCCTCGGGACGGAACTGCCCTGACTCCTGTGCGGCCTCCTTCTTGTGGTGAAGGGCCTTCTGCAGCCGCGCGACCACGGCCTCCCCGTACCGCCGGTGACCGTGGACCCGCGGGTCGTCCGTCACGTCGTACCGCTTCACATAGGCACCGAGGAAGGCCTGGAGGGTGGCGACGGCCGGAATGGCGATCAGCGCGCCGACGACGCCGAGCAGCGCCGTCCCCGCGATGACCGAGCCGAAGGCCACCGCCGGGTGGATGTCGACCGTCTTCGACGTCAGCTTCGGCTGGAGCAGGTAGTTCTCGAACTGCTGGTAGATCACGACGAAGCCGAGCACCCACAGCGCGTACCAGGGGTTCACGGTGAAGGCGATCAGCATCGGCAGCGCGCCGGCCAGATAGGTGCCGATGGTCGGGATGAACTGCGACACCAGGCCGACCCACACCGCGAGCGCGGGCGCGTACGGCACGTCGAGGATCTCGAAGAGCACGAAGTGCGCGGTGCCCGAGATGAGGGCCATGAGACCGCGCGAGTACAGATAGCCGCCGGTCTTGTCGACCGCGATCTCCCAGGCCCGCAGTACCTCGGTCTGGCGGGCGGGCGGCAGGACGGAGCAGAGCGCGCGCCGCAGCCGGGGCCCGTCGGCGGCGAAGTAGAACGAGAACAGGAAGATCGTCAGGAGCCGGAACAGGCCGCCGAGGACGGTGGCGGAGACGTCGAGAACGCCGGACGCGCTGTTCTGGACGTACTTCTGCAGCCAGTCGGAGCTCAGGACGCTGTCCTGGACCTCGACCCGCGACAGGTCCGTGTGGAAGTTCTGGTTGATCCAGTTGATCAGCGAGTCGAGGTACTTGGGGAAGTTCTCGACCATGTCCACGATCTGGCCGGCGAGCATCGATCCCAGGAGGACCACGAAGCCGACGCTGAAGATCAGGACCGCGAAGAAGACCAGGAAGGTCGCGAGCCCCCGGCGCATCCCGCGCGCCGCCATGCGCCCGACCGCCGGTTCGATGGCGAGGGCCAGGAAGAAGGCGAGCAGGATGTTGACGAGGAGGCCGACGAGCTGGTGGAAGGCCCAGTTGCCGAGGAGGAAGACGGAGTAGAGCGCGAGGGCCAGGACGAGCGCCCGTGGCAGCCATCGCGGCATCCGGGCCGCCTGGCCGGCGGACACGGGCGCGGGGCCACCGCCGTCGCCTCTGCCGCCCGACGTCGCGGAAACGGCGGAGGCGGCCGAGGCGGCCGGTTCGGCCGCTCCGGACGCGGCGACCGGTCCGGTCGATCCGGCCGACGCGGTCGCGGCGGTCGCGGCGGTCGCTCCGGCCGACGCGGTCGCGGCGGTCGCTCCGGTCACGGCGGTCGAATCCGCCGATGCGGTCGAATCCGTCGATGCGGTCAGGTCGGAGCCGTCGGTGTCGTCAGTCGGAGGAGCCACCCCGCCAGTCTCGCGCACGGCACGGACATTCCACCCCGGACCCCCTGCCTCCCCTTCGGCCACCTGTCGTGCCCGACCGGTCACCGCTTGTCGGCGGGGACGTCCACGGCCGCGCACACGGCCCGCCACACGTCCTTCGTCTCCCAGCCGGAGTCCAGCGCCTGGTGCACCGTCCGGCCTCCGAGCTCGGCCATCACATGGTCACGTGCGAAGGACTCGGCATAGGACGCACCGAAGTGGTCCGCCATCCGCTCCCAGAAAATCGTCAACCGCATGACCCCAGTATCACGCTCCCAAGAGTGCAGCCCGCTCCGTAGCCCTTGTCACCGCGACTTTCCGCCCTACGGTCGGAGCATGGCCGAAAAACCGCTCTCCTCCCCGCCCGAGACCCCCCTCGCCCGTGCCGAGCGCTTCATCTGGCTGACGGCCCGCGTCCTGGAACAGCGCCGGTTCGCCTACCACTTCCTGCGCGGCGGCGCGGATCAGGTGGAGACGGCCCTCTCGGCGTACCTCAACGAGGACGGCGGCTACGGCCACGCGCTCGAACCCGATCTCCGCGGGCCGGTCAGCCAGCCCCTGCACACCGCGCACGCGCTGCGCGTGCTGGACTCCATCGGCCGCTGCGGCGGGCTGCGCGTGGAGCGGATCTGCCGTTACCTGACGGACGTGTCGACCCACGAGGGCGCGCTCCCCGCGATCCACCCGTCACAGCGCGCCTACCCGTCCGCGCCGTTCGTCCCGGTCGTCGACTCCCCGCCGAGCGCGCTGCTCACGACCGGCCCGGTGGTCGGGGTCCTGCACCGCAACCAGGTCTGGCACGCGTGGCTGTTCCGGGCGACCGAGTTCTGCTGGTCGGCGGTGGAGGCCCTGGAGAAGTCCCACCCGTACGAGGTCCAGGCGGCCGTCGCCTTCCTGGACGGGGCCCCGGACCGCGCGCGTGCGGAGGCGGCCGCCGACCGCCTCGGCCGCATGGTCCGGGACCAGCGGCTCGCCGTCCTGGACCCGGACCGGGAGGAGGACTATCCCGTGGCGGACGGGTACGCACCCCGGGAACTGCATTTCCCGCACGACTACGCGCGCGTGCCGGACTCCCTGGCGACCCGCTGGTTCACGGAGGAGGAGATGACCCGCTCGCTCGACCGGCTCGCCTCGGACCAGCAGGAGGACGGCGGCTGGCCGATCCGCTGGCGCACGTGGGCCCCCGGCACGGCTCTGGAATGCCGCCCGATGGTCACGGTGGAAGCCCTCCGCACGCTACGCGCCCACGGCCGCCCGCTCGACTGACCTCGGGCGGCGGGGCGTGGTCGCGTCGGCGGGGCTCACCAGCCCAGTGCCCGTACCCCCGCCGTGACGGCGACGGCCGCGCCCACCACGACCAGGAACGGTGCCCGCAGGACGAGGGCGACGGCCGCCGCCGCGAGGCCGGCGGCGCGGGCGTCCAGGACGACGGTGCCGCCCGTGCTGAACGTCTGCTGCGCGGTGAGCGCGGCGAGCAGCGCCACGGGAAGCAGGGCGGCGAGCCGCTGGACCAGCGGGCGCTCCAGCGCTCCGGCGGGTACGAGCAGGCCGGCCAGCTTCACCAGGTAGCACCCGGCGGCGGTCAGGGCGATCGCGATCCAGACGTTCATCGGGAGTCCTTCTCTCGTCCGGCGGGGCCCATCCGACGGCCCTGGAACCAGAGCACCAGGGGCGCGGCGAGGGCCGCCGCGAGCACCGGGACGCCGGCGGGCAGCACGGGCAGCAGCCCGAGGCCGAGCAGGACGGCGATCCCGGCGGTGGCCCGCTCGGTCGCGGACTTCAGCATGGGGGCGAGGAGGGCCAGGAAGACGGCGGGCCCGGCCGCGTCGAGCCCCCAGGCCGCGGTGTCGCCGATCGCCTCGGCGCCGAGCGCCCCGAGCAGCGTGGTGGCGTTCCACAGGACGTACAGCGTGAGTCCGGTGACGGTGAAGCCGATGCGGGCCGCCCGGCGGGTCGGCTGGGCGAGGGAGACGGCGGTGGTCTCGTCGATCACCCAGTGCGCGGCGAACGGCCTGACGGCCTTCGGTACGGCGAGGAGCTGGGAGAGCCGCAGCCCGTAGAAGGCGTTCCGGGTGCCCAGGAAGAAGGCCCCGGCGGCCGCCGTGAAGGGGTTGCCGCCCGCGGCGAGCGCTCCGACCAGGGCGAACTGCGAGGCGCCGGTGAAGACGAGCAGGCTGAGGACGCAGGTCTGGAGGACGCTGAGGCCGGAGCCCGCCGAGGTCACGCCGAAGGCGAAGCCGGAGAGCCCGACGGCGATGCCGACCCCGAGGGCGTCCCGGACGACGGCGGCGTCGGGCTTGGCCGGTACGCCGTCGGGCCGGTTCGGTGCGCCTTCGGAGCGGTTCTGTGCGCCGTCGGGGCGGTTCGATGTGCCTTCGGGGCGGTTCGGTGCGCCGTCGCGTATGACGGGAGGTGCTGTCTGTTCTGCCACGTCAGGGACGTTACGGCAGCCTCGGCGGCCCGGTCTTGTACGTTCTTGCGCGCTGGTACGCCCCCGGCGGCACCCCGACGCTGCGGGTGAAATGCCGGTTGAGGTGCGACTGGTCGGTGAAGCCGACGGCCGCGGCCGCCTCCGCCGGTGGCGTCCCCGTGTCGAGCAGCCGCCTGGCCCGGCGTACGCGCGCGTCGGTCAGCCAGGTGTGCGGCGGCATCCCGTACACGTCCCGGAAGGCCCGGAGGAGGGCGAAGGGGCTGGTGCCGAGGTCCGTGGCGAGCCGCTCCAGGGTCGGCGGCTCAATCATGCGGTCCTCCAGGACGGCACGCGCGCGTGCCGCGTTCCGGGCGCCCGCCGAGCGGGGCGGGAGCGGGGTGACGATCCCGCCGTGACTGCGCAGCATCCGGGCGGTGACCAGCCGCAGCAGGCTGTCGGCCGCGAGCGCGTTGCCCTCCTCGGCGGCCCGGTGGACGCCGACGACGAGCCGGGCCGCGTACGGGTCGTCCACGACGGGCGTGGTGAAACCGACCGAGCCGCGCAGGGCCAGGGTGTCGGCGGCGATGGACCGCACGATCTCCGCGTCGGGGTAGATCGTCCGGTACGTCCAGCCCTCGGGCACGCCCGCGTGCCCGGTGTGCGGGGTGTCGGGGTTCACCAGGGCGATCTGCCCGGGGCCCGCGTGGACGAGATCGTCGCGGTAGTGGAAGGCCTCGACGCCCTCGGTGATCGCGGCGAAGACGAAGGTCTCGTGGGTGTGCCGGGCGAAGGCCTTGTGGATGTAGTGGGCGTGCAGCAGGTCGACCCCGGGCAGCTCGGAGTACTGCCAGTACCGTGCCCGCTCCCCACTCGCCATGCCTCCATTCTGCGGCAGGGCCCGGAGGGCCGTCGTGGCGCGTACGGACATCCCCGGGTCCGGATATCCCCAGGTCCGGGCGGTTGTCAGTGCCGGGGTGCACGATGGGGGACATGGTCAGGTCCGCGCTCGACTCGTTCTCCCCCGCGACCCGCAGTTGGTTCACCGGGGCCTTCACCGCGCCCACGGCGGCGCAGGAGGGCGCCTGGACCGCCATCGGGGCGGGCTCCGACGTGCTCGTCGTCGCTCCGACCGGCTCGGGCAAGACCCTGGCCGCCTTCCTCGCCTCCCTCGACCGGCTCGCCGCCGCACCGCCGCCGGCCGAGCCGAAGAAGCGCTGTCGCGTGCTCTACGTGTCACCGCTCAAGGCCCTCGCCGTGGACGTCGAGCGGAACCTGCGCTCGCCGCTGACCGGCATCCGGCAGGAGTCGGTGCGGCTCGGCCTTCCCGAGCCGGACATCCGGGTCGGCATCCGCTCCGGTGACACCCCGGCCGCCGAGCGCCGTTCGCTCGCGACGCGGCCGCCGGACATCCTGATCACCACGCCCGAGTCGCTCTTCCTGATGCTGACCTCCGCCACCCGCGAGGCCCTCGCGGGCGTGGAGACGGTCATCTTGGACGAGGTCCACGCGGTCGCGGGCACGAAGCGGGGCGCGCACCTGGCCCTCTCCCTGGAGCGGCTCGACGAGCTGCTGCCCCGCCCCGCGCGCCGGATCGGCCTGTCGGCCACGGTCCGCCCGGTGGACGAGGTGGCCCGGTACCTGTCGCCGGGGCGCGCCGTGGAGATCGTGCAGCCGCGTTCGGGCAAGGAGTTCGACCTCTCCGTCGTCGTCCCCGTCGAGGACATGGGCGAGCTGGGAGGCTCCCCCGCATCCGAGGGCAAGGACGGCGGCGACAAGCCGTCGATCTGGCCGCACGTCGAGGAGCGGATCGCCGACCTCGTCCAGGCCCACCGTTCCACGATCGTCTTCGCCAACTCGCGCCGTCTCGCCGAGCGCCTGTGCAACCGGCTCAACGAGATCGCGTACGAGCGGGCGACCGGCGAACCCCTCCCCGACGGGGCTCCCCCGGCCGAGATCATGGCCCAGTCCGGCGCCGCCCAGGGCGCCCCGCCGCTGCTCGCCCGCGCCCACCACGGCTCGGTGTCGAAGGAGCAGCGGGCCCAGGTGGAGGAGGACCTGAAGGCGGGCCGGCTGCCCGCCGTGGTGGCCACGTCCAGCCTGGAGCTGGGCATCGACATGGGGGCGGTCGACCTGGTCGTGCAGGTCGAGTCGCCGCCCTCGGTGGCCTCCGGACTCCAGCGCGTGGGCCGCGCAGGGCACCAGGTCGGCGCGGTCTCGACGGGCGTGGTCTTCCCCAAGTACCGGGGCGACCTGGTGCAGGCGGCCGTGGTCACCGAGCGGATGCGGGCGGGTGCGATCGAGTCGATGCGGATCCCCGCCAACCCCCTGGACGTCCTCGCCCAGCAGTTGGTGGCCATCGTCGCGCTCGACAGCTGGCAGGTGGACGACCTGCTCGCGCTGGTGCGCCGGGCGGCGCCGTTCGCCTCGCTGCCCGAGTCGGCGTTCACCGGCGTGCTCGACATGCTCGCCGGCCGCTACCCGTCGGACGCCTTCGCCGAGCTGCGCCCGCGCGTGGTCTGGGACCGGGTCGCCGGGACGGTCACGGGTCGGCCGGGCGCGCAGCGGCTCGCCGTCACCTCGGGCGGCACCATCCCCGACCGGGGCCTGTTCGGTGTGTTCCTCGTCGGTTCGGACCCCAAGAAGGGCGGGGGCAGGGTCGGCGAGCTGGACGAGGAGATGGTGTACGAGTCCCGGGTCGGCGACGTGTTCACCCTCGGCACCACCTCGTGGCGGATCCAGGACATCACCCGGGACCGGGTGCTCGTCACGCCGGCGCCCGGGGTGCCGGGCAGGCTGCCGTTCTGGAAGGGCGACCAGCTGGGCCGCCCGCTCGAACTGGGCCGGGCGGTGGGCGCGTTCCTGCGCGAGGTCGGCGCGCTCCCGGACGACGACGCGCGGCTGCGGCTGCTCGCCGCCGGCCTGGACGCCTGGGCCGCGGAGAACGTCCTGGCGTACCTCAAGGAGCAGCGCGAGGCCTGCGGCCACGTGCCCGACGACCGGACGATCCTGGTCGAGCGCTTCCGGGACGAACTCGGGGACTGGCGGGTCGTCATCCACTCCCCGTTCGGCGCGCAGGTGCACGCCCCGTGGGCGCTGGCGCTCGGCGCGCGCCTCGCCGAGCGGTACGGCATGGACGCGCAGGTGATGCACGCGGACGACGGCATCGTGCTGCGCCTGCCGGACGCGGACCTGATGGGCCTGGACATGGGCCTGGACCTCCTCGACCACGACCCGGTCGACCCGGGCCGCCACCTCGACACGACGTTCGACGCCGACAAGGCGCCCGTCGGCGCGGCCGACGCCCTCTTCGACAAGGGCGAGATCGGGCAGATCGTCACCGACCAGGTGGGCGGCTCCGCGCTGTTCGCGTCCCGCTTCCGCGAGTGCGCCGCGCGCGCCCTGCTGCTGCCCAAGCGCAACCCCGGCAAGCGCACCCCGCTCTGGCAGCAGCGGCAGCGCGCCGCCCAGCTCCTCCAGGTGGCCAGCGAGTTCGGCTCGTTCCCGATCGTCCTGGAGGCCGTCCGCGAGTGCCTCCAGGACGTCTTCGACCTCCCCGGTCTGACGGAGCTGATGGGCGACATCGAGGCCCGCCGGGTCCGCCTGGTCGAGGTCACCACCCCCGAACCGTCCCCCTTCGCCCGCTCGCTCCTCTTCGGCTACGTGGCGCAGTTCCTGTACGAGGGAGACTCCCCGCTCGCCGAGCGGCGGGCGGCCGCGCTCTCCCTGGACTCCCGGCTGCTCGCCGAACTGCTGGGCCAGGCGGAGCTGCGCGAGCTGCTCGACGCCGACGTCCTGACGGAGCTGGAGCGGGAGCTCCAGTGGCTGACGGACGACCGCCGCATCAAGGACGCGGAAGGTGTCGCCGACCTGCTGCGGGTCCTGGGCCCGCTGACCGACGCCGAGCTGGCCGAGCGCGGCGCCGAGGCCGGCTGGGCACCCGCGCTCGGGACGGCACGCCGGGCGATCCGGGTGCGGATCGGCGGCCGGGAGCACTGGGCGGCCATCGAGGACGCGGGCAGGCTCCGGGACGCCTTGGGCACGGCCCTGCCGGTCGGCGTCCCGGAGGCCTTCACCGAGCCGGTCAAGGACCCGCTGGGCGACCTCCTCGCGCGGTACGCGCGGACCCACGGCCCGTTCACCTCCTCCCAGGCCGCCACCCGCTTCGGCCTGGGCGCCGCCGTCACCGACGGCGCCCTCCAGCGGCTCGCCGCCTCGGGCCGCGTCGTCCAGGGCGAGTTCCACCCCTCCGGCATCGGCCAGGAGTGGTGCGACGCCACCGTCCTGCGCCGGCTGCGCCGCCGCTCTCTCGCCGCCCTGCGCCACGAGCTGGAGCCGGTGCCCCCGGCGGCCCTCGCCACCTTCCTGCCGCAGTGGCAGCACCTGGGAAGCAACAGCCTGCGCGGAATCGACGGCCTCGCCCGCGCGATCGAGCAGCTGCAGGGCGCCCCCGTACCCGCCTCGGCCCTGGAGAAGCTGATCCTGCCGTCCCGGGTCCGCGACTACGCCCCGGCGCTCCTGGACGAGCTGACGACCACCGGCGAGGTGGTCTGGGCGGGAGCCGGGGCACTGCCCGGCAAGGACGGCTGGGTCTCGCTGTACCTGGCGGACGCGGCACCGCTGCTCCTCCCGCAGCCGCATCCCCTGGAGCTGTCCGCACTGCACGAGTCGCTGCTCACGGCCCTCTCCGGCGGGTACGGCCTGTTCTTCCGGCAGATCGCCGACCAGATCCGGGCCACCACCCACCCGGACGCCACCGACCCGCAGCTGGCGGACGCCCTCTGGGACCTGGCCTGGTCCGGCCGTCTGACCAACGACACCCTCGCCCCGCTGCGCTCGGTCCTCGGTTCGGGCCGTACGGCCGGTTCCACCGCCCACCGCGCGCGCCGCACGGTCCCGCGCGGCCGGTACGGCACGCTGACGGCGGCCGCCCGCCCCGTCTCCCGCACCGGCCCGCCCACGGTCTCCGGCCGCTGGTCCCTCCTCCCCCCGCCGGAACCGGAACCGACCCACCGGGCGCACGCCCTCGCCCGCACCCTCCTGGACCGGCACGGCGTGGTCACCCGGGGCGCGGTGGCCGCCGAGGGGGTGGAAGGCGGTTTCTCCGCCACGTACCGGATCCTGGCCGCCTTCGAGGACAGCGGGCAGGCCCGGCGCGGTTATGTGGTCGAGGGTCTCGGCGCGGCCCAGTTCGCGATGGACGGGGCCGTGGACCGCCTCCGGGCCGCCGCGACCGCCCGTGACCGCGGCGCGGAGGCCGCGGCGGGCCCGCGCGCGCTGGTCCTCGCGGCGGCGGACCCGGCGAACGCCTACGGGGCGGCCCTGTCCTGGCCCGAGCCCCCGACGGGCGCCGGCCACAAGCCGGGG